>NZ_JASJOC010000001.1 GCF_030068615.1 Halostagnicola sp. A-GB9-2
AGCAACGAACGCCGGGTGGACGTCGCCGGTCTCGGGACAGCGGACGTCGTCACCATCGACGTAGACGTACGGATCGCTCTCGGTCTGGAGGAACGCACGGCCGTCGAGTCGGGGATCGATCTCGGCCATCGCGATGGTTTCACCGTCGCCGTAGTTCTCCTCGAGGCCCCACTTCCAGCGAGCGTCTTCGTCGACGTCGGCCTCGGGGTGATCGCGGTCAGCCCACGGGGCGAACGGCTTCTTATCGACGTGCCCCATCCACTGCTCACGTTCGAGCAGTTCGTCGGGCCAACTGTTCGACTCGGGGTTCGCGAAGTCGGCATCGGCCCATTTCGAGAACCGTGTGCGAAGGTCCGTCCGTGACCGCGTTCGTGACCTTCTCAGGTGGTCTCTGGCCCTATTATTTGAGTCTTCGGCCGGTTCCGGCGTCTCGTCGGTGACGACCTCCGCGATCGCAGCGGGTGACTCTCCGAGCGCTCCTGCGACTTCCGGGACCGACGCATCGGGGTTGGCCTCGAGGTACCGCTCGACCTGTTCCTCGAGGGACTGTCGGTCGCTCACGCGATCTCACCTCGTACCGCACCGCGGACTCTACGTGAATTGGCTTTCGAGCAGTCGTAGCAGAGGTAGTTGTGTGGGTGATCCGCATCGCGACCGATCGAATAGAGTTCGCGATCTACGGCCTCGGGATCAAACGTGCGTCCGCAGTAGGTGAAGCCAACGAGGCCCTCGACGCAGAACCCGTTGTGGCCGTTTCCGAGGTTGACCACGTAACCGGTCGTCACGCCGACCACCCCCAGTCCTCGAACGAGGTCTGACCGTCGACGTTCGGCCGGTCGATGTCCTGGTCGTCACCGATCTCTGGGACGCCCTCGGTCCGCTCTTCGCCGACGGGTTCGGGATCGGTGGCGTACTCGACGCTTTCGGCCTGTTTGTCGAGCTCAGGGCGCTCGGTGATCGCCTGGTAGGTGGCGTCGATCGAGGTGCCGGAGTATGACCGACGGCCAGCTACCACGCTTTCTCACCGCCGTTAGACGAAGCTATCGCAGTATCAGATTTATGTTGTTTAGTGCCCGACGAAACCCATCCGTACTGGACGGGTGTAAACGGGGTATAAGTAGTGAGGCTTTGAACCTCAGGATCCAAGCCGGTGGAGGGATTTGAACCCTCGACCTAATCCTTACGAAGGATTCGCTCTGCCAGTCTGAGCTACACCGGCACTGACGTGTGCTATTCTTACGTAGGTCCGAAACAGGCCATAAGGGTTGCGAATCTCGACCGCCCCGCCGTGAGGTGGATTATCACACGATTACCCCTCGAGTCGCACGTCCAGACAGACGTTGAGTTCGTGTGGCGCGTAGGATCTGACCACTCGAGAAGTTTCGACGGTTACGTTGTACTGCGGTTCGGCGGCGTCGCGAATCGCTCGCTCCCCGGGGTCGAACGGATCGTCTTCGTGCTGGATATCGTAATAGTGTAGCACGCATTCCTCGCCCGCAATCTGGACAGCGGGCCCGAGGAATTCGTTGGCGCTGTGCGGGAGATTCATTACGACCCGGTCGGCCCACCCTTCGTACTCGGGTGCTACCGACCGAACGTCGTCACAGATCGCCGTGACGCGGTCCTCGACGCCGTTTCGACGGGCGTTTTCGCGCAGATAGTTGATTGCCGTTTCGTTGATATCGACGCCGACGCAGGTCGCGCCGCGTTTCGCGAACGGGACGACGAACGGGCCGACCCCCGCGAACATGTCGAACGCGTTTTCGCCGGATACCACCTGTTCGGCGACCCGATTGCGTTCGGTCGCCAACCGCGGAGAGAAGTAGACCTCGGCGAGGTCGAGTTCGAACGCGGCGCCGTACTCGCGATGGACCGTCTCGGTTCCGTCGCCCTCTATTACCTCCCAGTCGCGAGTTCGCGTTTCGCCTTTGATCTTTGAGGCCTTGTTCAGGACGGTCTCGACCGGTAGGTCGGAATCGACGATCGCTCGAGCGATTTCGGCCGGTTGCCGTTCGTCTTCGTCGCGGTTGTCTTCGTCGGCCCCCACACTGTCGTCTCCTTCGTCGAGCAATGCGACATCGCCGATTCGTTCGTAGGAGGGATCAAACCCCAGAAGATCCGCCGGCGTCGTTTGCGTTTCGCGCTCGGGGAGGTCGTAGGAGACGATCTCGAGGTCCTCGAACGCTTCGGAAACGACATCCGGGTCCGTGACCGGAATGTAGAGCCAGCCGTCCTCGACGATGATCTCGTACCCGTCGGCGATGAAATCTCCGTCAGTGAGTTCCTGACGCGTCGCTTCTCCGTTCGCAGGCGGCACGCGGACGCACGGAACGTTCATGCACGAACTCGCCGGTGAGCCGCCGTAACGCTGACGTTTCCGTCTCGAACGATAACTCGTTTTCTGCGAACGAGCGGAGCTTTCACATCAATGACTCTCGAGAGACGACGCTGATCGGGAATTAGCCCCGCCTAAACTATTTCTTAGACCATAACAACTATATCTATTGCTGGTGCTACCTTCTGATGACGATGATGAAACACGCAAGCGACGAACCGAGCGGGTTGACACGACGCCAAACGATCACTGGCGCGGCCGGTCTCGGTTTCGCGGCGATGGCGGGCTGTCTCGGTGACGATCCGCAGGACGATACCAGTGATGCGGAGTACACCGTTTCGACCGGATTCCTTGCGCTCTGGGACATCACGCGGAACGTTGCCGGAGAGCAAATGGACGTGATCGATCTCGTTCCGACCGGAGAGCACGGACACGAATTCGATCCCGGAACGGGCGTCGTCTCGGAGATCGAAGACTCTGACGTATTCATCTACCTCCGCGACTTCGCGAGTTGGCAGGATGACGCGGCGGCCGAACTCGAGGGAGATGACGACGTGTACGTGATCGAAGCGGCCGACGACATCGAGTTCTTCGATAGCCCGGCCGAGGACGACGACGAACACTTTTGGATGGATCCGGTCAGGTGCCAGTCCGCAGTCGATCACATCGCGGCGGAGCTATCGGAAGTCGATCCCGACAACGCCGACGAGTACGAAGCGAACGCGGATGCGTTCAACGACGAACTGCAGGAACTCCACGAGGAGTTCGAAGCCCTCGTCGAAGGCGCCGAGATCGATCAGTTGATCGTCGGAACGCACGATTCTTTCCAGTGGTGGCATCGTCAGTACGGCCTCGATATCCACTCGCCGATCGGAACGTCTCCCGATTCCGAACCCTCAGCTCAGGAGATCGAGGAGATCGAAGGGATCATGGACGAACACGGGATCGAACACGTCGTCTACGACGTCGGCGAGCCCGACGACCTCGCGGAATCGATCGCCGACGAAATCGACGCCGAAGTGCTTCCGATCTCGCCCGTCGAAACGCAACTTCCCGAGTACGACGAGAACGACTGGGGCTACGTCGATCACTACCGGGAGATCAATTTTCCAACGCTCGAGGTGGCTCTGGGCGTACAGTAACTGGCGGCAACTACAAATAATTAGCCTAATCAAATATAATAGATTGCCATGACAAAGGATAAATTACATCGGCATCGTACTTACCGCATATGAGCTCCGTAGCCGCCGTCGAAAACGTCACGTTCGCGTACGACGACCGACCCGTGGTCGAAGACGTCTCGCTCTCCATCGAGAAGGGGGAGTTCCTCGGCTTGATTGGCCCGAACGGATCGGGCAAAACCACCCTGTTGAAGATACTGCTCGGGTTGGAGCAGCCGGATTCGGGAGCGGTCGAACTCTTTGGCACTCCCGCCTCGAAGTTTACCGACGGAACCCGGCTCGGGTACGTTTCACAGCAATCCTCCGAAGCTGACTCGATGATGCCGGTCACCGTCCGCGAAGTCATCGAGATGGGTCGATACCCCCACGCCGGGTTACGACGATTGAACGACGACGATCACCGGGTCGTCGACGACGCACTCGAGCAGGTCGGTATCGTCGACCTCGCAGACAGACGAATCAATCAGGTCTCCGGCGGACAGAAACAGCGGGCGTACATCGCTCGAGCGCTCGCGTCCGAGGCGGACTTGCTTGCCCTCGACGAACCCACCGTCGGCGTCGATGCCGACTCGGTCGATCAGTTCTACGATCTACTCACCGAACTCAACGAAGGTGGAATGACGATCGTTCTGATCGAACACGACATCGGCGTCGTCGCGGAGTACGCGGACACGATGGCCTGTCTCGACTGCGAGCTGTACGAACACTGTGAAACGGATCGGTTCCTCGAGAGCGGTGCCCTCGAGAAAGCCTACAGTTCGGCACGCGTATTACGATCCGCCGATCACTCGTCCGCCGAGTACGCGACGGGTGATTGAAATGTCGATCGAACGCCTCGAGTCGTGGAACCGGCCCATCGGCTTGCTCGCGGCGGTGCCGGTCGTCGTGGCCGCGTTTTACGTGCTTATCTACGTCCTGTTCCCGCCGCTGTTCGACGGGTTTTGGGGAGCAACGTGTGGCACCTTCGACACGTGGTTGGTTTGCAGCGGTTTTCTGCAGCGGGGGTTCACCGCGGGGATTCTTATCGGAATCACCGCGCCAATTGTCGGCGCGTATCTCGTGAACCGTCAGATGGCGCTGATCGGCGAAGCGCTCGCACACATGGCCTTCGGCGGGGTGGCGGTCGGACTGTTCGTCGGCGCTGCCGTCCCCAGCCTGGATTACCCGCTCCTGTTCGCGCTCGTCGCCGCGACCCTCGCCGCGCTTTGCATGCAGTACATCGCAATTCGGACGGACGGCTATGCGGATATCCCCATCGCGGTCATGCTTACGGGCGGATTCGCCCTCGGGATCGCCGTCATCTCCTACGGCGTGACGTTTCACGCGACCGTCGAGAGCTACCTGTTCGGGGACATCCTCTTCGTCCCCTTCGAGAACGTCCAGCTTATGGTCGGGCTCACGATGCTGGTTATCGGGACGGTCGCCCTGACGCACAAACAGCTCCTGTTCATCACTTTCGACCGGGAGGCGGCGCGGCTGGCCCGGATCAACGTCAGGTTCTACGATACGCTGTTGATCGTCCTCACCGCGCTCGTCGTCGTCGCCGCGATGCAGATACTCGGTGCGATCCTCGTCGCCGGTATGCTCGTAATCCCCGTCGCCGCGGCGATGCAGTTCACGAACAGCTTCAACCGAGGGCTCGTCCTCTCGGTCGTCTTCGGCCAGGTCGCCGTCTTCGGCGGGATCTTTCTGTCCTACCAGTGGGATGTCGCCACGGGCGCGATGATCATCCTCGTCGCGATCGCGCTCTATCTCTGGTCGGTGATAGTATGACTCGGATGAACCGTCCACAGATGTCCCGGGGACCGCTCGACGATGACGACTGAACCAAACACGCCCGACGCTGCGGAGTCGTCACGTTCGGAGCACGTTCCGGATTCGGACACCGTCACGCCGGTGATGGAAGATTACCTGAAAACGATTTACGAACTCCAGTACGACCGTGACGGAGCGGTCTGGACCTCGAGGATCGCCGACAGTCTCGAGGTGACTCCGCCGACGGTCTCGAGCATGCTCGAGAAACTCGAGCGCCGCGGGTTGATCCACCGGGAGAAACACCGCCCCGTGACGCTCACCGAAACGGGCGAGAACGTCGCGCTCGGTGTTATCAGAAATCACAGACTGCTCGAGACGTTTCTCGCCGACTATCTCGAGTACGAGTGGGACGAAGTCCACGCCGAGGCAGATCGCCTCGAACACTACGTCAGCGATCAGTTCGTCGATCGCCTGACGGCGATGCTCGAGCACCCTTCCAGCGATCCGCACGGAGATCCGATCCCGGACGAAGCACTGGCTGCGCCGACCCGGTCGTGGATTCGGTTGAGCGAGGCCGAGGCGGGCGTGTCCCATCGGGTTGAACGCGTCCGCGCCGACGGCGAACGGCTCCGGTATCTGGCCGACTGCGGAATCACGCCCGGCGTCCCCGTCGAAATCGTCGAGCGAACGCCGCTCGAGTCCGTCGAAATCGCCATCGAAAGCGACCCGGACCACGAACCGAACTCGCAGGTCCTTCCGAAACGGGCGTGTGAGCGGATTCTCGTCGGACCGCTACCCGGGAACAACTGATATTTGGCTCACTGGCGAACGGAGCGTATGGCGACAGAGACTCGATTGACGACCGTCGAAACCGTCCACGACGAGGGTTCGTGGTTGTTTACCGCTCGAGACCTTCACGGCGAACCGGAGGAGATCATCCTCGTCCCGTGCGACGACGGCGTCGAAGCGTGGGTGAACCGATGCACGCACGAAGCCCAGCGGCTGGATCGGGGCTTCGGTGCGGCCATGCGAGATGGCGAACTCATCTGTCCGAAACACGGCTCGCTGTTCGACGCCTGTTCGGGCGACTGCGACAACGGAGAGGCCGCCGGAACGCGGCTCGTCTCCATCGAGGTTGCCGTCGTCAACGATGCGGAGGCGACCGATGGCGACGGGCGCGAGCAAGGTGGTGCGGCTGACGAACGAACGGGCGACGAGAGTACGTCCACAGGCGTCGAATTTGTCTCCCTTATCGACCGTCAGTACACGTTTGGCCATATCGGCGGGCTCGAGGATGGTGATGACACCCAAGACGACGATGACAGCGGTCCGTCGTCGACATCTCATATTTCACTGTAGCGACGCCGATTCTGACCGCGCCGATATTAGACAAGGCTAAAAATAAGATTAGCTAGGTAAAATTTAAGGTGGGTGGCGTAGACGTGACTATTACATGGAGGTGATCAATGACTCGAGATGAACCAATCAAAACGGAAGTGCTGACCGGCTACGGTCGTGCCAGGTGACACCCGGCCGGTAAGCGATATGGACTGTGACGTGTCTTTGCAGATGGCGTCACGGTACCTGAATCAGTCACCATTTGGTCGTTACTCTGACGACTCGAGCTTCTGTGTTGCCGATCGCTTCCCCAATCGATTGGCAGCGTACTCATGCCACACCGTACAGTACGCAAGGGAATTCGAACGTTTTGAACGGTATTTTTCGCCGAACCACGAACTGTTCCACCGCGCTTCCCGGTAGTCCAACGTATCAGTCTTTCACGTTCGCTTTCAGTAGCCAAAGAACGCGTTCGAAACACTCGAGAGGCAGAGGCGGTGCCTTCGCGGGAGACGATTCCGACTCGAAACCTACTCCCCGTCGCCGTCACTACGGTAGTCCATGCTCACCTTCATCGGTCTCGGTCTCTACGACGAGCGCTCGATCACCGTCGAGGGCCAGGAGGCGCTCCGGGCCTCCGATCGCGCGTTCGCGGAGTTCTATACCAGCAAACTCGTCGGAACGACGATCGAGAGCCTCGAGTCACACCACGACGTCTCGATCGAGGTTCGCGACCGCGCAGGCGTCGAACAACATCCCGAAGAGATTCTCGAGGCCGCCGAGGCCGAGGACGTCGCCTTCCTGACCGCCGGCGATACGATGATCTCGACGACCCACGTCGATCTCCGACTTCGCGCTCACGAGCGAGGGATCGAAACGCGGGTCATCCACGGCGTCACGGCCCAAACTGCGACGAGCGCCCTGACGGGCCTCCAGAACTACCGCTTCGGAACGGCCACCACGCTTCCGTTTCCCTACGCACACGGCGCGGACGGGCTCCCCTCGAGCGTGACGAACACGATCGACGACAACCGCGAGGAAGGGAGTCACACCGTCGTCTACCTGGATATCAAAGTCGACAACGAGGCCGCGATCGAGCGTGTCGACACCGACGAGGCCGTAGAGGAGTACATGACTGCCGACGTCGGCGCGGAACTACTCGCCGAGGAGTATCCTGACCTTGTGGGCGTTGTCGTCGCTCGAGCGGGCAGTCCGGATCCACTTGTCGAAGCGGGGACAATGACTGACCTCGCCTCGCGGGAGTTCGGCGATCCGCTCCACCTGCTCGTGGTCCCTGGAGACTGTCACCTGCTCGAGGCCGATGCACTGGTCGAACTCGCGGGTGCGAATCGCGAGGAACTGGATATCGTCTGAAAGCGGTCTTACCGTTCGTCCAGTTCGCGTTCTCGAGTGCGATCGCCCGTCGATGGTTCCGTTCCTCGCCCCCCACCTTCATCTCCCTCTAGCAACGCATAAGTCGCCGTTCGAACTCCGATTCGTCGTTACCACTCGAGGGCCGACTCGAGGTGCGACCCGAATTCCGTCGGCGCTTCGACGTGGGGCGTGTGTCCAACGCCGGAGAGGACGACCTCTTCGAACTCGCCGCCTGCGTCCTCGTAGTCCTCGAGGACGGCGCGGGTCTGGTCGACCATCGGTTGCGGTGGGAACTCGTCCTCACCAGGCCAATCGGGAACCTGTCCGAGTCGACCGAGCGCTCCTAGGTCGAACACGGACTCGTTCGAGACGATCTGGTCGGTTTTGCCACGAAGCCACATGATCGGGAGTTTCGGATCGATCTCTGCGATCGCCGAGAGGTCGCAATACTTCGGCGAGACGGCGTTGTTAACGCCGAGATCACCGGGTGCGACGCCCGGCCAGTTCGGTGACTCCACCGCCGCTCCGGGATAGTTCTTCGCACCGGTTGCCGTATCCAACATGCTGGTCACGTACGATTCCTCGCGATCCGGATCGAAATCGTACGTCGGATCGACGTAGAACGAGCGCAACACCGCCCGCGGAGAGCCGTCGCCAGCCGGTTCTCGGGTTCGGTTCTCGAGTCCCGCGACGAACTCGTCCGTCGAGAGGCCGCCGCCGGAGCCGGCGTGATCGTCGTAACAGGGCGTCCCCTCGAGGTCTTTGGTCCCGCCGAAGCCATACGGCGAGACCGGGTTGACCAATACGAGCGTTTCCACGGCGTCCGGGTACGCCATCGTGTACTGCATGGCGACGCCGCCGCCGTTCGACCAGCCTACGAGCGTGGCGCTGTCTTCGAAGCCGAGATCCACACATAGCGCTCGGAGATCCGCAACGAAATCGCCGAGCCCGCGCGTCGCGTCGATGGCCTTCACCTCCGAATCGCCGTATCCGCGAAAGTCCGGTGCGATGGCTCGATAGCCGTCCGGGAGTTCCCGCAATCGATCTTCGAAAAACCGAGACGATGAGACGTTGCCGTGAAGAAACACGACTGGATGTCCATCGGGGTCGCCAGCCTCGAGCACGTGCGTCTCGAGGCGTTTCGTTTCGACGAGTCGCGAATCGACGCCGGGGAGTGTATCCGCTCGAGTCACGACCGGGCGCTACCACGCCGCCCCAAATAATTGTTCGCCGATCGGAACCCCCGCTTACAGTTCGTCGATGATCGCCGCCGTCACGTCCTCGGTCGAGGCGCTTCCGCCGAGATCGGCAGTCCGTGGCCCGTTCTCGAGGGTCGTTTCGACCGCATCCTGCACCGCGTCGGCCTCCTCGTCGTGGCCGAGGAACTCGAGCATCATCGCTGCGGAGACGATCGTCGCGGCCGGGTTCGCGACGCCTTCGCCGGCGATGTCGGGTGCGGTGCCGTGGACGGGCTCGAACAGACCTCGCTCGGAGCCGACGTTCGCCGAGGGAAGCAAGCCGAGGCCGCCGACGAGCCCCGCGGCGAGATCCGAGAGCACGTCGCCAGCCAGGTTCGGACAAACGACTACGTCGAACTGCTCGGGATCGAGACAAACCTTCGTCGCGAAGGCGTCCATCAGCACCTCGTCGGTTTCGACGCCCTGCTCGTCGGCGACTGACTTGATCGTGTCGCGAAAGACGCCGTCGGTCTCGCGCATGACGTTCGCCTTGTGGGCGATCGTAAAGCCGTCATGATCGCCGTCCTCGACGTACTCGCAGGCGAACTCGCCGAGATCTCTCGAGGCCGACTGGGTGACGACTCGCGTCAGCGTCGAGACGTCCTCGGAGAGGCGGTCCTCGTGACCGGCGTAGACGCCCTCGGTGTTTTCGCGGAGGAAGACCAGGTCCGTCTCCGGGCGCACGGCGTCGATTCCGGGATAGGCTTTCGCCGGACGAATGTTCACGAACGAATCGACCGCCTCTCGGAGCGGCAGAATAACGTCCGCCGCGGTCTCGCCCGCCGCACCGAACAGCGTCGCGTCCGCCGACGCCGCCAGCTCGTACGTTTCCTCGGGGAGCGCCTCGCCCGTGACTTCCTTTACGCGGTCGCCCGCGTCGGCCTCGCGAAACTCGAAGCCGATCTCGAGCGATTCGAGGACTTCGACCGCGGCCGGCGTTACTTCCTGTCCGATTCCGTCTCCGGGGATAACGGCGATTTCGTGAGTCATGCTTGAACGTCTCGAGGGGACCGAAATGAGGGTGTCGATAGCGAGATTGGCGAGCACGCAACACATGACCGTTGCTGAACCTGTTGGTCGCCGCCCCGATGGTACGCTCGTAAAAACCGTGAAACCGCTCGGGCTGATCGGTTCAAAGAAGACGCATCGTCGAGCAACCGAGCGTGGCGGCTACGACGAAGCCGTCGAGTCGTCGACGTACGGCAACTCCTCGGCTTTCTTCTGGACTTCGCCGGCGTTGGACTTCATCAGCGCCGTCGTGTCCCAGATGCCATCAACCAGCGCCTTTCGCTGGGCGTCGTCGACGGTCACGTCAATCGTCTCTCCGCCGTAGGTAACCGTCTCCGCTTCGATGTCGACGTCGATCTCTTCGTTCGGGTTCTCGTCGACCCAGGCCTGCAGTTCCTGAATCGTCTCGCTGTCGGCGGTGACGGTCGGAATTCCTAGCGCCAGACAGTTGCCCGCGAAAATCTCGGCGAAGCTCTCGCCGATGATCGCGTCGATTCCCCAGCGCATCAGGGCCTGGGGCGCGTGCTCTCTCGAGGACCCACAGCCGAAGTTACTGTTAACGACCATCACCGAGGAGTCTTGGTAGCGCTCCTCGTTGAACGGGTGTTCCTTCTGGTTGTCGTCGTCGTCGAAGCGCAGGTCGAAGAAAGCGAACTCGCCGAGCCCGTCGAAGGTGACGACCTTCATGAACCGAGCCGGGATGATCTGGTCGGTGTCGATATCGTTGCCCTCGATCGGAACGCCGGATCCCGATTCGTGGGTTACTTCCGGAATGTCGACTTCGTCGCTCACGCCAGATTCACCTCCTTGAGTTCGCGCACGTCAGTAACCTCTCCGGTGATTGCCGCGGCGGCGACCATCCGCGGATTCATCAGGACGGTACGGCCGTCCTTGCTCCCCTGCCGGCCGACGAAGTTCCGGTTCGAGGAGGAGGCACACGCCTCGTCGCCCTCGAGTTGGTCTTCGTTCATGCCGAGACACATCGAACAGCCGGCGTTTCGCCACTCGAAGCCGGCTTCCTCGTATATGTCCTTGAGGCCTTCTGCCTCTGCAGTCTCCTGAACGCGCTGACTACCGGGGACGACCAGCGCTCGAACGTCGTCGTCGACCTGACGACCCTCGACGATTTCGGCACCGCGTCGGAGGTCGGGCAGTCGGGCGTTGGTACACGAGCCGAGGAAGGCGACGTCGATGTCGTACCCCTCCATCGTCTCGCCTGGCTCGACGCGCATGTGTTCCTGGGCGCGTTCTGCCGTGTCCGCCTTGTCCGCGGGGAGGTCTTCGGGTGCCGGAATCTCTTCGGAGATGCCGATTCCCTGGCCTGGGGTCGTCCCCCAGGTGACGACGGGCTCGAGCTCCGAGCCGTCGATGGTGACGACGTCGTCGTACTCGGCGTCGTCGTCGCTCGCGATCGACTCCCAGTACGGTTTGAGCTCCTCGAACTTCTCGGGGTTCTCCTGGAAGTGGTCAGTCTGCTCGAGCCACTCGTAGGTGGTCTCGTCGGGGTTGACGTAGCCCGCTCGAGCGCCGCCCTCGATGGACATGTTACAGATCGACATCCGGCCTTCCATGCCGAGGCTCTCGATGGCCTCGCCGGCATACTCGTAGACGTAGCCGACGCCGCCTTCGGTTCCCAGGCGGCTGATGATCTCGAGGATGACGTCTTTCGCTTCGACGCCATCGCTGAGCTCGCCGGTGATCTCGATCTTTCGGACCTTCTGTTTCTCGAACGCGAGCGTCCCCGTCGCGAGGACGTCCCGGATTTGGGAGGTCCCGATACCGAACGCCAGCGCGCCGAACGCGCCGTGGGTGCTCGTGTGGGAGTCGCCACAGACGATCGTTTTACCGGGCTGGGTGAGTCCCTGCTCCGGTCCGATGACGTGGACGATTCCCTGGTCGCCCGAGTTCGGATCCGAAAAGTCGATGCCCGCGTCCCGAACGTTTTGCTCGAGTTCGGACATCATCTCCTCGGCCGAGTCCTCCTCGTACGGGCGGGACTGGTCCGACGTCGGGACGATGTGATCGACCGTCGCATGGGTCAGTTCGGGGTAGGCGACCTCGAGGTCTCGCTCCTCGAGCATGCCGAACGCCTGCGGACTGGTGACCTCGTGAATGAGGTGCAGTCCGACGAACAGTTGGTCCTGTCCGGTCGGTAGCGTCGTTACTTTGTGCCGATCCCACACCTTATCGTAGAGTGTTCCCTCGCTCATTTGTTATCCTCCACACTGTCAGCTCGTACCTTCCCCCGCTCGAAGACTCGGTTCGTACGATTCGAATCCGCCTCTTCGGTCGGCGGCGTGTGACTGACGGTTTTCATGGTCCGCTCATCCGTCGTCGTTTGCTCGTCCGGCGTTTGCTCGTCCGGCGTTTGCTCGTCCGGCGCTGTTCGTTCGGATTGATCGTCGTCCGGTTCGACGGCTTCCGATCGGCCGCCGTCCGCCGCAACGATCGGGCCGCGACTGAACAGCTGTCCCGTCGATTCGTCGGTGTAGGGATTGGTGTGACTGATCTCTCCCATCGTGTCACCCGAGCCGGACGCTGTTTCCGTCGTCGTCGTTCCGGACGTGTTTGTCGACGATCCAGCAGCGCCGCTCGTCGTCCCGGAATCGGTGGTCGTCGTTTCGGTCTCTCGTGTCATCTGTGTTCGGTCGCCTCGATTAGTCCGCCTGAACGCGCGTTTTCTCGTCCTCGTCTTCGCTCTCTTCGTTCGCTTCCTCCCACGCGAAGAGGGCGCGAAGTCGTTCGCCGACATCTTCGATTTCGTGGTTCTTCTCCGCCTGGTTCAACTGGGTGTAGACCGGCCGGTTGGCCTGGTTCTCCGCGACCCACTCGGTCGCGAACTCGCCTTCCTGAACCTGTCGGAGGACTTCTTCCATGTTCTCTCGAGCGTGGTCGTCGATGATCTCGTCGCCGCGAGTGAGGCCGCCGTACTCGGCGGTGTCGGAAACCGAATCCCACATCGCGCCGAGGCCGCCTTCGTACATCAGGTCGACGATGAGCTTCATCTCGTTCATGCACTCGAAGTAGGCCATCTCCTCGCTGTAGCCGGCGTCGACGAGCGTCTCGTAGCCGACCTTGATCAGCTGGGCGATGCCGCCACAGAGGACGGCCTGCTCGCCGAAGAGGTCCGTTTCCGTTTCCTCTTTGAACGTCGTCTCGACGACGCCCGCTCGAGTACAGCCGATTCCCTTCGCGTAGGCGAGCGCCCGGTCCTTCGCGTCTCCGGTCGTATCCTGGTAGACGGCGAGCAGTCCGGGGGTTCCCTCGTCGCGCTCGTAGTTTCGCCGAACCAGGTGGCCCGGCGACTTCGGCGCGATCATGGTCACGTCGACGTGTTCGGGCGGCTGGATCTGGTTGTAGTGGATGTTAAAGCCGTGGGCGAACTGGAGCGTGTCACCCTCCTCGAGGTGCGGTTCGATCTCCTCGTAGACGGCCGGCTGGACCGTATCCGGAACTAGAATGGACACCACGTCCGCCTGTTTCGCCGCTTCGGCCGCGGTCGCGACCTCGAGGCCCTCTTCGCGGGCGGGTTTGCGCGAGGACGAATCCTCGCGGAGGCCGACGATCACGTCGACGCCGCTTTCGTGGAGGTTCAACGCGTGGGCGTGGCCCTGACTTCCGTAGCCGAGGACGGCAACGGTCGAGTTTGCGAGGTGCGATTCGTCTACGTCTCCGTCGTAATAGATTTCGGTGGTAAAGTCTTCAGTCATCGTCTGCGTGTGGTTGTTGTGGTTGGGTTGGCTCGTTCTGGGCCGATTCTTCCGGCGGCGCTTCGCGGGCAGTGTCCGTCATTCCGCGCGCCAGCGCCGTCGTTCCGGTTCGGGAGATTTCGCGGATGCCGAACTGGCCGAACGCTTCGATCGCCGAATCGATCTTCTGGTCGCTTCCCGTGATCTCGATGGTCGCCGTCTCGGGAGTGGCGTCGACGGTCTTTCCGTCGAACATATCCGCGACAGCCGCGACCCGATCGGGACGCATCGCGTTGACCTTTACGAGCGCGAGTTCGCGACGCATCGCGTCGGGCTCGAGCTCCTGGACCGAAACGACCGGAACGAGCTTTCGAAGTTGCTTTTTGATCTGTTCGATACCGGGGTCGGGTTCCTCGACGACGAGGGTGATCCGCGCTCGGTCCTCGTCTTCAGTCGGGCCGACCGTGAGACTCTCGATGTTGAACTGTCGCCTCGAGAACAGCCCCGAAACGTCCGAGAGGACGCCCGGTTCGTGCTCGACGAGCGCCGAAATGACGGTTCGGCGCGGATCGTGCTGAGCCTCGACCTCGGGATCGACGCGAATCCCCTGTGCGGTGCGTCGTCCCTTTGGCGTGGGGCGTTCTTCGGGGGCTGGTCCGTCGAGTCCACCGCTCATAGCTGATCCTCCGCCAGTGCGAACTGGCCGTTGTCGCCGCCGCTTGGAACCATCGGGTAGACGTTCGCCTGCGGATCGATATGCGCGTCGATCACCGACGGTCCGTCGTAGTCGATCGCCGCCTCGATGGTGTCTGCGACCTCGTCGTACTCGTCGATTCGGAAGCCCTGCGCGCCGAACGCTTCGGCGAGCTTGTCGAATTCGGGCATCCAGTTGTACTCCGAGGCGGCGTGACGACCCTCGAAGAAGGCGTCCTGCCACTGTCGGACCATCCCGATGTACTCGTTGTTAAGCACCACGACGGTGATGTCGAGGTTTTCGCGAACTGCGACGGAGAGGCCCTGAAGCGTCATCAGGAACGAGCCGTCGCCGTCGATGCAGACGACCTCCTGATCGTCGTCGGCGGCGATCCGCGCGCCGATCGCCGACGGCAGGCCGTACCCCATCGTGCCCAAGCCGTGACTCGAGACCCACGTCCGCGGTTCGGTGTAGGTCCAGTACTGGCAGGCCCACATCTGGTGTTGGCCGACGCCGGTCGTCACGACCGCTCGGTCGCTGGTCGCTTCGTCCAAGGCTTCGACGACGAACTCCGGTTGGACCGGTCGGTCCTCCGGGGCGGCGTAGGCCATCGAGTAGTCGGATTTCCACTGCTGACACTGAGCTCGCCATTTGGTTGCCTGCGGCGAGGTTTCCATTTCCTCGGCCAGTTGGGTGACGACCGTTTCGGCGTCGCCGATCAGCGGATAATCCGCGTGGATGTTCTTCGAAATCTCCGCGGGGTCGATGTCGACGTGGATCAGTTCGGCGTCGGGCGCAAACGTCTCGATACCGCCGGTGAGGCGGTCGTCGAAGCGCGTTCCGATGCCGATCAGCGTGTCGCAGTGGGTGACCGCCATGTTGGCGTAGCCGGTGCCGTGCATGCCGGCCATTTCCATCGACAGCTCGTGATCTTCGGGGAACGAACCGATGCCGGGCATCGTCGTGATGACCGGAATCTCGTGTTCGATGGCGAACTCGCGACAGGCCTCGCTGGCCTCGCCCTTGATGACGCCGCCGCCCAGGAGCAAGGCGGGCTTGCTCGAGTTCTCGATCCGTCGAGCCGCTTGCTCGACGATTTCGGGATCCGCCCGCTCTTGAACCTCGTAGGTGTCCGGCACCTTCGGGTCGTCGGGCTCGTGATCCGTATCGGCTTTCGTCACGTCCTTGGGCAGGTCGACCAGGGTCGGTCCCGGTCGCCCCTCGCGGGCGAGTGCGAACGCTTCGCTCACGTCCGAGCCGACGGTGTCGGGGTCGTCCGAGAACGTGTTGTCCTTCGTGATCGGCGTCGTGACGCCGGTAGTGTCGGTCTCCTGGAACGCGTCGTTACCGACGAACTCTCGTGGAACCTGCCCCGTCAGTGCGAGCATCGGGTCTGAGTCCATATCGGCGTCAGCGATCCCGGTGACGAGGTTCGTCGCACCCGGTCCGGAGGTCGCCAGGCAGATTCCCGGCTCTCCCGAGACGATGCCATAGGCGTCCGCCGCGTGGGCGGCCCCCTGTTCGTGAGCCATCGTCACGTGATAGATGTCCGAATCGTAGAGCGCGTCGTAGACGGGCATGATCGCACCGCCCTGAACGCCGAAGGCGTACTCGACGCCTGCGTTCTCGAGCGCCCGAATCACCGACTGGGCGCCCGTCGTGACGGGTTCCTGTTCGGTGTCGGATTCGGCTCTCGAATCCTGTGTGGTCGCGGATTCGTCTGCGTGCTGTTCCCCTGTCGGCGGATCGTCCGTTTCGGTTGGTGATGTGATCGAGGAAGCGCGTTCGCTCATGTGGGTCCTCCCGCCGTTTTGCGGCGATTAGTTGTCATATAGTGTGTCGACTGCTGTGTGACTTGTCGCTGTGGAATCGATGCGAGGCCGGAACGAGAAGGAGGTGTGTGAGGGGCTAGACGGCCCCTACAATAGCGAACTGAGCGGACACGCCGGTGTCGACCGCACTGACCACCAACTGTGTGCGTGACCTCATTACCTCGACTGTAGCCATCTCGAGCGTCATAACTCTTCTGTGTCTTGTTCGGACGTGATGGTTCCCGTAGCCGATGCTCGGGAACGCTTGCAAACAGGGAGAACATCCCTAGGCGCGCACCTCCTCTTTGTCTGGTGTGCGCTCGACGTCCGCTTCCTCGGCGAAGCGCTCGAGGTCGCTGACGGTGACGCGGCGCTTTTCGGCGCCGTAATCTTTGACCCGTCGAGTGACCGCGCGAACCTGCTCGTCCGTGGGATCGAACCCGCGCTCGTGCAGGCGCTCGCGGACCGAGTGAGTGCCGGTGTGTTTGCCCATGACCAGTTTGCGTTCCGCGCCGACCATTTCGGGGGTCATGACGCCCGGTTCGAACGTATCGGAGTTCTCGATGACGCCTGCGGCGTGGATCCCGCTCTCGTGGGAGAAGGCGTTGTCGCCGACGACCGGCTTGTTGCCCGGGGTCTCCATCCCGCTTTTTTCCTCGACGATGTCGGAGAGTTCGGTGATTCGAGTCGTGTCGATACCGGTATCGACCTGATAGAGGGATTCGACGGACATGACGAACTCCTCGTAGGCCGCGTTACCCGCTCGCTCACCGATGGAGTTGACCGAAACCTGCGCCTGATCGGCTCCGGCTTCGATGCCGGCGATCGCGTTCGCGGTCGCCAGCCCGAAGTCGTCGTGGGCATGGACGTCGATCCGTGCGTCGGTGTGATCGCACACCTTCTCGATCATCGCCCGGAATCGGCCGGGCGTGGCGACGCCGCAGGTGTCGGGAATGTTGATCCAGTCGGTTCCTGCTTCGGTGACCGCTTCGATCACGTCGATCAGGAACTGTTCGTCGGTTCGCGTCGCGTCCATCGGGGAGAACATACACGTTGCTCCCGCGTCCGTGACGCGTTCGACCGACTCGACTGCGTTCTGTACGACTTGTTCTCGTGTGGCGTGCATCGAATCTTCGATCTGGACATCGCTCGTGCTCACGAAGACGTGAACCATTTCAACGCCGGAATCAAGTGCTGCTTCGATATCACCGTCGACGACGCGGGCTAACCCGCAGGTCGTCGCGTTGGTGGCCGAAGCAATATCCCGGACTGCCTCGAATTCGGCGTCGGAGTTGACGGGGAACCCAGCTTCGATCACATGGGTGCCCATCTCGTCCAGAATCGAGGCGATCTGGCGCTTGTCGTCGTAAGAAAACGACGTTCCAGGGGACTGTTCGCCGTCCCTGAGCGTCGTATCAAAGACTCGTGCAGTTTCGATTTCTTCAGTGGAATCTAACGTGCCCTGGAAGAACTCGACCGCCCTGACTGGTATCAGAGCCGTTGTCTGGTGAAGACATTGTATCAGTTTCGAGGTGCGACGATATATATAAAGCTAACGCTGTCAGTGCTTTTTCTCCGTCGGCTGTGAGCGTGTCACTCAGTCGAACGTCCAAAACCGCAAGACATCAACGTCCTAATACACCTTACTATTCCCCTATATGCTACCATACTGCCGGGCCGACTCGAGCAAGCTATCGCCCCGCGTGCGAATAATTCCGGGAATAATGTTGGGAATTGAACTGGGGCGACGCTCGCGCGCGATTCCGAGTGACCGTTCGACCAGTAAGGCTCGTGGCTGAAGACATAAATTGATCATACAGTCGCTTTTAATCCCCAAATTCCACAAATACATTACTCAGTATATTATTTCGATATCTATTCGGGCTAAGAAATTATTCGAGCGCGTTCTGGTGAGTTTCGTACCGCTCGACGTACCGTGACTCGCAGGACGAACAGCAGAACTGTTTGAGTTCTCCGTCGACCGTCGCAGTGACGCCGTTGCCCGTAATCGCTTTCCCGCAGACGACACACTCGAGAGAGAATCCGGTCGCGGAAACGCCGAGGGACCGACTCGAGCGATTGAGGACCGTCACGTCGTATCCGAGCAGTCGCGTCAGGTCGAGTCCGGACTCGAGCCAGGACCGCGCGTCCGTCTCGGGGAGCGTCGCGTAGACGATCAGCGATCCGTCGAGTCCTTCGAACACGTGTTCGGCTTCCTCGAGTGCGGCGACGGACTCGTACACGTCAGTAACCGCCTCCGGTTTCGGTTGCAATTCGATCAGGACGGGAAGCGTCCGCTCGAGCAACGATTGGTCGACGTCGACGGTAAAGCCCCGAATCACGCCCTGTTCCTCGAGTCGGTTGACTCGATCTGAGACCGCGGGCGGCGTCAATCCGACGTGGTCCGCGATGTCGCTATAGGGTCGTCGAGCATCGTTCGAAAGGAGCTGGAGAATCTCGAGATCGGTATCGTCGAGCGATCGCATACCGAAAGTAGTGGGCGGGATCATATCAGCGTTCCCCGAGCCGGTCGCAGTGGATCCGTCCTGGATCATACTCTCGGCTGTCCCTCTGTGAAGATTCTCGCACCACGGAGGCGGCGAGAATCTCGAACGACTTACAGCCGAGAATATCAATCCGCGAGCGCGCCTTCCTCGAGATCAAGCCACGAACTCGCCCAGCAATCGATCTCTTCGAAGACCGGCTCGAGCGATTCGCCCTTCTCCGTGAGGCTGTAGTAGGTCGCGATCGGCGCGTCTTCTTCGATGCGGCGATCGACGAAGCCCGTTTCCCCGAGGTCGTCGAGAACTCGAGAGAGGGTTCGGGCGTTCGCGCCGGTCGAGCGCTTGAGTTCGTTGAAGCGACGCTCGCCCTCGAGGAGGTCGTGCAAGACGGCGAGTCGCCACTGGGAGCCGATCTGCTCGAGCGATTGGATGACTGGACAGGCTTCGGCGTTCACTTCCTCGGCCGTAGAGTGCTTTTGGGCGGGTGACATCGTGATTACCTGGTAACCCGTATGCCTCGAAAGCGTATAGGGGTTCGGGAACGAACCAGCTAACACGAGGTTAGTACTCTGACGGCTGTAGACTTTGCATGCACAGGCCATCGGGACAACGGCTAGCGAACCGGGGATGAACCGACTACAGGCAGGGTACCGAGAGCACCACAATGACCGAAACACCACCCACGACGGGCTTGCACCACGTGACGAACATCTGTACCGACATGGACGAGACCAGGGAGTTCTACGAGGAGGTCCTCGGCTTCCACACGGTCAAGATGACCGAGAACTACGACGATCCGGGGACGCTCCACTACTACTTCTCGTCGACGCCGGAGGGCGAACCGGGGACGAACGTGACCTACTTCGAGTACCCGAACTCGCGAGGGCAGCCGGGACCCGGCGCGAGCCACCACTTCGCGATGGGCGTCGAAGACGAGGAGACGCTTCTGGAGTGGCGCGAACACCTGAAAGACCACGGCGTCCGCGTCTCGCAGGTTCGGGACCGAACGTACTTCAAGAGTATCTACTTCAGCGATCCCGACGGCCTGGTGTTCGAACTGGCCACCGCGGGCCCGGGCTTTACCGTCGACGAGGACGAACCCGGGAACAAGTTCGTCGACCCACAGGAAAGCTAACGGTGAGCGACGACAGAACACGTTCCATGAGCGACGATAGAGCGCGATCCACGGACGACAATAGAGCGCGATCCACAGACGATGAAACGGCCGAGAATGAGTCCGTCGAAATCGACGTGGACACGCTCGAGGGATCGCTCTACCGGGTTCTCTCGAGCGTCGTTATTCCCCGTCCCATCGCGTGGGTGTCGACGACCGGCAGCGACGGCGTCGACAATCTCGCGCCATACAGCTTTTCGACGGTCGCCTCCGTCAGTCCGCCGATCTTGCTGTTCGCGCCGGTCGACGACCAGAAAGATTCACCCCAAAACGTGGAAGAAACGGGCGAGTTCGTGTTCAACCTCGTCACCGAGGACGTCGTCGAACCGATGAACGAGACGGCCGCGACGCTCCCCGCCGAGGAAAGCGAGTTCGACCACGTCGGCCTCGAGCGTGCGGCATCGACGACCGTCGAGCCGCCGAGGGTCGCGGACGCCAAAGCCGCCTTCGAGTGTACCCACCACGAAACGATCGAGGTCGGCGGTTCGGTTCTCGTCCTCGGCGAAGTCCAGTACGTTCACCTCGATCAGGACCTGCTGGGCGACGACGAGAAAGTCGACGTCGCGAACGTCGACGCGGTCGGACGACTCGCCGGGAGCATGTACGCGACGACGCAGGATCGGTTCGGACTCGAGCGGCCGCCCTAATTTCACTTTTCGTTGCCGTCGGCGGCTTCTCGCTATCGTCCTCGAGTCAGTCGGGCGAATCGCTCGAGAGTAGCTCGTCGATTCGCTCGAGCGCGCGCAGGCATACCGGTGCCTGAACGGATGTGAGAGAATTCAGTTCGAACGTGATTCGACAGCGTCCGGACTCGAGGTCGTCGACGCGATGACCTGTCGCGGGGAGTCGGGCCACGTTCCACGTCCACCGCCGTTCGACGGGGTCACAGGACGTGACGGTAAACGGAATCCAGACGCCCGGCGGAACTCGAACTCGCCCCGTCGTCCCCTCTTCGAGTCGCCGGTGGCTCGCTTCGACATCGGTCACCGTCGGTGCCCACTCGAGCCACCGCCGGGTGTCGACCAGCAGATCCCAGGCGTCGTCGGGGTCGGCCTCGAGGACGTGGGACGCCTCGAGGCGGGGGCCACGCGACGTGCTGACGGTTCGGAGTTGGGTCATGGGTACCCCTACGACGGGAGGGAAGTTGGGTTTCGGTGTTCGTGAAGTAGATAATTCGGCTCTGTTGAAATCCTTTGTTGCGGACATTGAGTAGGACGGTCCTCAGATGGGTATTTGGCCAATCCGTTCGAAAAGTGACTCAAGACAAAATCGCCAGACGTGAGGAGGGTTTCAACAAAGCCGATCTATCCGTTTCTTGCCACGGTTGACGTGCGAGATACAGAGAAAGAGTTCAGCACTGCAGCTGTGTTTATTTCATGATGATGTTTGTAAACTATGAGCACGATACACGTCAATGTGTATCACGTAGTTGCCACAGTCACGTGATCGCGTCGCGATATGCTAACAGTGTTGTTAGGTGGTCCGTATCACGGACTGTCAGCTCAGTGTCGGGAATCTCAGCGCACAGTTCTTGGACACCATCAACCGGGACGTTCACGTCGTACTCACCGTGCCAGAATTGAATAGGGACCTCAACCTCACCCAGGTCGAATCCCCATGGTTCCGCTAACAGCTGGAACTCAACAACGGCACCACTCGCACCTTTGCCAACTGCCTCAACGAAATCGCGCGCTACCAACCGTGCGTCTGCATCAGCCACCTCATTCGGGTTAGCAGTGAACTGCGAGACGATGAGTGACGGAGATCGTTCTGCGAACCACGCCTGCATGCGGAACAACCCTCCAAGGAGTCGTGGCGTCCGCCGGGCCAACATGGCGATCCGCCGTTGGGTTGCGACCGGTTTTCCCATTCTGTGTGGTGTTGCGCCGGATATGATATGGACCTCACGAATACGGTCTGGATGTGTCGCCGCAGCTGCAAGTGCGTGTGGGCCTCCACCAGAGAAGCCGATGATTCGCGTGTTCTTGATATCACGGGCATCCAATAGATTAGCGACGATCGTTCCAGCATCGGTCAACGTACGCTCCGGCCACGAGGTCGATTGGCCGTATCCTGGTCGATCGGGCGTCAGTACTTCGAGTTCCGCTCGTTGCGCGGTACCGTCGAATATCCTGCCAAGAAGCCGCGAGCCAGGCGTCCCGTGAAGAAATACAACCGGCTCCCCTTCGGAATCGCCAAACGTGTTAAAACTAACTGACTGATCGCGTACCATCACCTTCCCTGTTGACCCGTCTGTCATTGGTAGTAATTTCCCCACAATCAGATTGAGACTATTCCCGGATCAATACGGTTATTTATATAGAAATTACGTTACTACCGGATGTGAAGCGCGTCACGTTCCGTACGGAATACGCTGAACCGGTGCATCCGATACAGGCAGCCGTTAATGACGCTGTTGCGACCACCCGGGCGGACCTACTGTACTGGAGCCCGACAGCAGATGGGACCGCACTTGTATGGTTTGACGCTAACCCGGCAGCGGTCGCGGAGATACTAGACAGCGTCGACACGGTTACTGACGTGTCACTTCACGACGACACGACGGGGACGTACGCGCTCATTGAGCAACCTCACCTCAAACTTCGGCCGGCAGTGCTGGACGTTGTTTCAGACACGGTGGTTGCGTTCCCACCGCCAACCGTGTTCCATGGCGACGGAACGGTTCGGTTCGACGCAGTTGGTTCTTCACCAGCACTGAACGATCTCCATGACCGCCTCCAAGAACTCACATTAGTGTGTGTTGAGGCAGTCCGTGAGTATCGGCCGTGGTCATCGTCATCAGTGCTTACCAACCGGCAAGAGGAGGCACTGGCGGCTGCAGTTGCTGTCGGATACTACGAGATACCACGGGAGGGGGCTGTTTCCGACGTGGCCGAAGCTATCGATTGCTCACATAGCACGGCAGGCGAACTGCTTCGGAAGGCCGAGCGGACAGTGTTGACCGCGGTCATGGACAAATAACGGGTAATTGGCGATCGGCGTATTACTTGTGCTACCTCCATCTTCAAATAACTACAATCGATCTCTGTACTGTACTGACCGATCACTACACTTCACAGATCGGCTCTCAGTTCGTGCCACATTCGCACTGTGTATCTTGCACGGCACCACGAACATCATCTGAAATTGGCAGAATGCCAGCGATCAGTTCGCACTCTCTATGTATCGTCTTACCTCAAAGGGCATAGTCTCTGTTTCTTCAGCCACCCATAGTGTTGCAACATCCCTTATATGACTAGTACGGCAAATGCAATATGTGACTAAGTCAGTACTCCATCTGTTTTAATAGTTAGTGGGTTGAAGTGCTGGATAAGATGGTAAATTTAGCATCATCTGGTGCGGAATTCGTGACACGTCGTGCCCTTCTTTTGGGAACTAGTGCTGTGCTAGTGGGGTCTGCTGGGTGTACAAATTTCATGAGCCTTTTTGGAGATCTGCCGCTCGAGGACGTTACAATTGTTAACGCTATAGACGGTCGTGGATCTGGATCGATTGAAGTGCTAGATCCAAACGATGAACAAGTCCTTGACGAGCGATTCGATGCCGAGGGTGGTGCTGTGCTTCCCCCGGACGGTGACGTTGATGACGATCAAACCAGCCGATACGAGGCTGTTCTTACTACGTCCGGAACGTACACGATCTCGATCGAACTGGATGAGGAGAGTGAAATTGAAAGTACCCCAGAGCTTGATACGGAGGTTGTTATTGACGATTCTGATGCCGAGCATATCATGATTGCAATTGGTGCTGAAGAGACGGCAGAGCCAATAGCTATCACAGTCATCGAAAACCTCGAAGATATCACAGATTGGGACTCCTGTGTTGTGGGCTGTTGAGGGCCCGAATAGAGTTTCTCCGACGTGGCCAACTTGACGATAGAATGCCGGAGTGCCGAAACACATTTCATCAGTAGCACTCTCAGTACTTCACAAAGCTGTTAGTTGAGAGGTCTGCTTGTCTGAGTTGTGACCAAACAAACAGAGCCGATAATTCATATCGATGATCGGTTTTCGCCTCGTGTGCGTCGGTCACCGCTCCGGGAACAGGAAAGTTATCACTCACCAATCAAAATAGACGAACGTGACAGATTCGATTTCGAGACGACGCGTTCTCGCGGGAGCGCTCGCACTCGGCGTCGGCGGACTCTCGCTGTCGGCCGCGAACGACCTTCTGGAGGACTTCGCGCCGCTGTCGGGGGACGCGTGGGAGGCGGCGGACCGAACTCTCTCGGAGTCGGTGACGAGCCCGTACGGCGAGGCAAACGTGACCACCGACAACCACGGCGTCCCGCATATCGAGGCGGATGGCGAGGAGGCCGCCTATTTCGCCGTCGGCTACGTGCAGGGGTTCGACCGTCTCTTTCAACTCGACCTGCAGCGGCGGTCGATGCGCGGCCGACTTTCGGAAGTCGTCGGCGAAGACCTCCTCGAGGGCGACGAGTTTCACGTCTCCATGGACTTCCTCGGCGCGGCGGAGGCGACGTGGGACGAACTCGAGGACACGACGGCTGGAACGATGCTCTCGGCGTACGCCGACGGGGTTAACGCCGCGATGGAGCGCGAGGACCTTCCACTCGAGTTCCGGTTGTTGGATTATGCTCCCCGCGAGTGGACGCCCGTCGATTCGCTGTTGATGGACAAGCAGATCGCCTGGGATCTGACGGGCAATTTCGACGAACTCCGGCGAGCAATCATCGCGGACCGTCTCGGCGAGGACGTCGTCGAGGAGCTGTTCCCTGACCGGATGGACCACGAAACGCCGATTATTCGAGGCGAAGACGATGTCGGGATTGCATCGTCGAACGACACCACCTCCGGCGGCTTGCGTTCGGCTGGCGCGTCCGTCACGGAGTGGCTCTCCCGCTTCGAATCGCCGACGGGAGTCGGCTCGAACAGCTGGGTCGTCTCCGGCGAACACACCTCGAGCGGAACCCCAATCGTCGCGAACGATCCGCACCTCGCGTTGATGACCCCGGCGCTGTGGTACGAACAACACATCGAAACGCCCGAAGCGTCGATCCGCGGGGTGACGTTTCCCGGAATTCCGTTCGTCATTATCGGAGCCAACGCCACCGGCGCGTGGGGGTTCACCAACGTTGGTGCGGACGTCCTCGACTGTTACGAGTACGAAATAAACGAGGACGGCGACCGATACAGGTACGAGGGCGAGTGGCGCGAGTTCGAGACCCAACAACGAAATATTCCGGTTGCCGGCGGCGAGGATCGGGCGCGGACTATTCGGAAGACGATCCACGGACCCGTTATCGAGCGCGAGGGCGAGACGGTCGGCGTCGCCTGGACCGGCCTCTCGGCGACCCGGACGGCGGAGGCGATCTACGACCTCGGGCGAAGCGACGGCGTAGCGCAAGCGCTCGAGGCGTTCGAACTGTTCGACGCGCCGACTCAGAACGCGGTTTATGCGGACGCCGACGGACGAACGCTGTACGCGATGACCGGTCGGCTTCCGATCCGCAGAATCGACGCTGAGGTCGTGGACGGCAATCGGCTCTTCGACGGCTCCGCGGGCGAAGGCGAGTGGGACGGATACACGCCCTACGGGGAGTCCTCCTGGGACGGGTTCGTCCCGTTCGAGGAGAAACCGCACGTCGTCGATCCAGACGTGCTGGCGACGGCGAACCAGCGCGTCCTCGACGATCCCGACCACTACGTCGGTACCGCGTACGCGGACCCGTACCGCGGACGTCGCATCTACGACGTGCTGGACGAACGCGTCGACGACGGAGAGCCGATCGACCCGGAGGATCACCGCGATTTACAGCGGGATACCGTCGACGGCCGCGCCTCGCAACTCGTTCCCGAATTGAGCGCATCGGTCAATTCGGCTGATTCGGACGCTACTCTCTCCGATGAACTCGTTGAAGCCGCCGAACTCCTCGAGAACTGGGAATACCGAATGGACAGAGAATCGGAGGGAGCGCTCGTCTTCGCCCGCTGGCTCGATCACTTCGCGAGCGTTGTTTTCGAGCCCCAGTTCGGCGACGCCGATCTCGACGAGTCGTACTACCCGAGCGACTGGATCCTCGCGACGCTTCCCGAAGACAGCGAGTTCTTTGCGGAGACCAGTCGGGGACGGGCGATGGTCGATGCACTCGAGGCGGCTCTCGAGGAGATCGATGACGCGGGGTGGGAGATCTACGGCGACTGGAACACGACGAGGGCGATCGAACATCCCCTCGGCGTCGAAGCCGGCTTCCTGAACTACGAGGAACTCGCCGCGGACGGCTCGAGCGCGACGGTGAAGAACTATCGCGTGGAGTCGGCGGTCGGAAGCGGGTGGCGAATGGTCGTCGAACCCGGCGGCGAAGCCACCGGAATCATCGCCGGCGGCAACTCCGGCGATTTCTTCTCGCCCCACTACGACGACCAGTTCGAGCCCTGGGTGAACGGCGAGTACAAACCGATGGACCGAACGATCGAAGGTGACCGCGAACTCGAGTTCGTGGAGGGATCGACGTGAGCGAAGCGAATCCAGCCCGAAATCGAACGAGACGGGCGCTTGAGGGACTCGAACGCGTTCGAAACGAACCCCGAATCCACGTTCTCGCGCTCGGTGTCGCCGCCATTATCGGGCTCGCCGTGGCTTCGGTACACTGGTTCGGACTCGTCCTCGGTGGGATACTCCTCGGGTTCGTTTCGCCGACGCTTCCGCGCGCGTTCGGCTACGCGATCGCGTTCGGAGCGGTCGTCTCGATCGCGTTCGTTCTCACGCTCGGGAGTTCGGCGTGGTTGCTCCTCGAGATGACCCCGATCGTGTACATTACGGCCGGAAGCGCATTCGGCCTTCCGGCGTTCGGTTCGCTCGTCAGAGGACTCGCATAGCCGGTTGTTCGGTTCGGACGGAAAATGGGCTGTTGAACGAAACGGCTGATACCGCGCGTTAGTCGCGGTTGAATACGCTTTTGATTCGCGAGACGATTCCACTGTCGTCGTCACGGTCCGCGTTTCGGCCGTTTTGTTCTTTCGGCATGTATCGGCATAGAACCCTTTTCACAAAAAGCTGTGTCATCAAACAACACGCTGATTCTCTGTCAGAGGGAGTACTGTTTTTCCCTCGCCCGCCGTAGCCCGACTCATGAAGTACACGACACTCGGCGAGACGGGAATGGAAGTCAGCCGGCTCTGTCTGGGCTGTATGAGTTTCGGCTCGAGCGACTGGCGAGAGTGGGTCCTCGAGGAGGAACAGAGCCACGAGATAATCGACCGTGCGATCGATCTGGGTATCAACTTCTTCGATACCGCGAACATGTACTCGTACGGCGAATCCGAACGAATTCTCGGCGACGCACTCGAGGGCCACCGCGAGGAGTCGGTTGTCGCGACGAAAGGGTACTTCCAGATGCGCGAGGACGACCCGTTCTCGGGCGGACTCTCGCGAAAGGCCATCGAACAGGAACTCAACGCCAGCCGGGAGCGCCTCGGCATGGAGACGATCGACCTCTACCAGATCCATCGCTGGGACGACGAGACGCCGATCGAGACGACGATGAGGGCGCTCGACGACGCGGTTCGGCGCGAGAAGGTTCGGTACCTCGGCGCTTCGTCGATGTGGGCCCACCAGTTCGCCGAAACGTTGCACGCGAGCGACCGGCTGGGTCTCGATCGGTTCGTCACGATGCAGAATCACTACAATCTCGTCTACCGCGAGGAAGAGCGGGAGATGCTTCCGCTCTGTGAGAACGAAAACGTCGGCGTCCTCCCGTGGTCCCCGCTCGCACGCGGGTACCTCACGCGACCCCACGAGGACGTCGACGCGACTACTCGCGGCGAGACCGAGGAGCACCTCTACGATCACCCCTACCGCGACGGCGGTGGACCGACCATCAACGAGCGGGTCGCGGAACTCGCCGACGAAAAGGGCGTAACAATGGCTCAAATCTCGTTAGCCTGGTTGCTCCACAAAGACCGGGTCGACGCGCCGATCATCGGGACGACCAGCGTCGAACACCTGGAGCAAGCCGTCGAAGCGCTCGAGATCTCGCTTTCCTCGTCCGATCTCGAGTGGCTCGAAGAACCCTACGAGCCTGTGCCCGTCTCCGGCCACTCCTAAAATTGTTCCCAGAGCCGTCTAAATGCCGGATATCTGCAGAATCGGTACTTCGACGCCTCTCGCAGGGTGATACCAATATACCGTTGGGCGACGTAGGAGTCCTATGAGTACTCCGGTAAAACGATTTCTCGTGATGCTCGGCGGTTCAGTCGTCGGTGCCGCGGTCCTCACCGTGTTTCTCGCACCGGAAAACGCCGTGATGGCGATCGCGACCTTCGCAGTCATCATGATTGGCGGAGCGACCCTGTCGTATGTGATCGGATTCCTTGGAACGTCCTGGGACGACACCGCCTACACGGAATACGATGAAGCCGGCGAGGCACCGGAAGATCACACTGCGGCGGCCCAGACCGACGCCGAGGAGTTTCAATGGATGATCCGTGAGGGGATCGGTGTGGCGATCGCATCGCTGTTCGGGCTCCTCCTGTTAGCGGTGTTCATGCTCGAGGAGACACGGATCGCGTCCTCGCCCGGCTTCACGACCGGAAATATCGAAACGCTAACGCTCATCGCCGTGCTCGCGGTGGCCCTGGTGGTCGTCGGCCTCTGGAGCTGGCGCGGAACGCCAGACGATAGCGGATCGACGTCTCGAGACGCCGATGATACTCGCCGCTAGCTCATGAACAAGCGCCGCCCGGCGCGCTCGTGGCGCATCCCCATTATCTCGGTGAGCGGCGCGAACGAAGCCATCGCAGAGATTTCGTCGTCAACGTGTCGCTCGCAGATTTCCGAGACGATCGGAAGGAGGTCGGCCAGTATCGCCTGAATATCGGTGTGACTGAACCGGCCCAGACGCTGTGTCGCACCGAGGACGCCGGTGACGAACGAGTACGCTTGTGCGAGACAACCCTCGAGCCTCGACAATCCGCTTTGTTGGGCGACGACGCCGAACACGACCGGATAGTGACCGGGCGTCTCGCCGAGGTCGATCGCCTCGGCGTAGACCCGCTCGAACGACCGCTCACCGCTCCCTGAATCAGTCGACTCATCCGTTCGAATTCGATCCCCGTCGACGAGCACGAGCTCGGACAGCTGTCTGCCCGCTTTGGTCGAACTCTCGCGGAACTCTTCGGCCATCGTCACGGCGTGGAGGCGCTCGTCGACGGAGACGAGCGCGTCGAAATCTTCGTCGTCGCACGCTTCGTGTGCCCTCGCTACCGCAACGGTTTCACAGGGACCGACGATCCGCTCGAGATAACCCCTGATGATCGCCTGTAGCTCGTCGGCGTCTTCGATGCGGTCTTCGTTGAGATACTGTTCGAGACCGTAGGACGCGGTATAGCCCCCGATCGGCAGGAACGAGTCCGAGAGACGGAGCGCGGTCAGGAAGGGGGCTGGCTCAGTCGCCATGGTGGTCGTGGCCGTGATCGTGTCCGTCGCCCTCGTGAGAATGGTGATGAGTGTGACCCGAATCGTCCTCGTGAGTATGCTCGTGGTCGAAACTCCCGCCACCGGCAGGCTCCGCGTCGAGATCGGTCACGAACAGCTCCGCGTCGACGGTTACCTCCCGAACGGTCGACCCGGGAACGACGTCGACGACGACCCGTTCGACGATATGGCGGTCGGCCTCGAGCGGGACGTAGACGGCTCCGTCGTCGATTGCGAGATCCCAGTGTTGATTCCCGACGCGGTGGCCGAGTTCGACGGCCGCCTCGAGCGATTCCGCCGTCGGTTCCGGTAGTTCGACCGCGAGCGCCTCGAGCGGTTCGAACGCGACGACGATCATTCGCTCGTCCTCGAGGACCAACACGTCGCCGATCGACAACGCCGGCGTATCGAGAACGATGCCCACGTCGGTTCCGGCGTCGGTCGTCGTTCGGAACCGTGATCGCTGTCGCCGGTCCGCATCGATCACGACTCGCTCGAGCGTCCCGTTTTTCGCGTGGCGTTCTCGCTCGCGGTCGAGCTCGTCGTCGGCGTGGACGTTTCCGAGGACGCCGTCGATTTGCTTCATTAGTACCTCCGGTCGGCTGGAATGCCGACCTCGAAGAACGCCAGTCTCGTCTCGTCCCACGCGTCTCGGATTGCGTTCGTCACGTCGAGTTGGCGGTAGCCGAGAACTCGGACGACGACGCCGACCTCGTGTGGGAGCGTCGAAACCCCGACGAGCGTGGAATCGAGCGCGTCTCCCCGCCCTTCGGTCTCGTCCGCCCTCATCGATTTTTCGCGGCGCGGTTGGGCTTCGCCTCGAGGTGTTTCCTCGAGTCGATCGTGAATCCGATCGGTCAACGCCTCCGAATCGCGGTCGGGAGCGAACACGTACAAGGAGCCGATCACGTCGTACTCGCCGACGCTAGTCGAATCCCGCGGGTCGCGTTCGTCCGGCCGAATGTCGACCGTGTCGGCACAGACTAATTTGCCGTCGTGTTCGGCTTCGACTCGAGCGTGGTAGTGATCGAAGTCGAACGACTCGTGCTCGCTCAGGCCGTCGGGAACGAGGACGTCGCCGACGAGCACGATCGCGTCGTCCTCGAGATCCACGCGAACCGTCTGCAGACATCGTGCATCCTCGTTGACGATCGTTGGGCCCGGGACGTACTCGAGGTAACTCCCGGACTTGGCCTCGAGCGTCGCGTCCAGGTGGGCGTAGTTCGCTCGCATACTGTGGACCTTCGTCGCGCTCTGGGTGGTAACGTTCGCCCGCGCACCCGATCGGGCATCTATCTCCATCCGATGACGATCTCCCTGCGCGACGCCGCCCGTCGGTTCCTGTGCGATGAGCGTCGTGAGCCCCGGTACCGGGTCGGTTTCTAGCGTTCCCGTCAGGTGGTACGGAACGATGACGTGATCCCGGACGAGGCGAGTTTGATTATTGGTTCCCGCGCGTGCGAGGGTCGCCTCGAGCAGGCCGTTCTTTCCCGGTCCGCCAGCAGGGGCTTGCTCGAGCGACTCTTCGGCGTAGGACTCGAAGGCGGGCGGGAGCGCCGGAAATCGGCCTCGACGCGACTCCTTCGCACCCGTACTCACGCGAACAGCACCTCGCGTTCGACGTGCTCGAGCACGTCGTCGATCCCCTCTCCGGCTTTGCAGTTGGTGAAGACGAAGGGGTCGTCCCCGCGGACGGCTCCCGCGTCGCGTTCGATCACGTCGAGGTCTGCGTCGACGTGAGGGGCCAGGTCCGTCTTGTTGACGATTAGCAGGTCGGCCTGGGTGACGCCCGGACCGCGCTTTCGGGGGATGTCCTCGCCCTCCGCGACGCTGATCACGAAGACGAAGTAATCCGCCAGTTCGGGGTTAAACGTTGCGGCGAGATTGTCGCCGCCGCTCTCGACGATCACTACGTCCAGTTCCGGATGGGACTCGGTGAACTCGTCGATCGCCGCGAGGTTCATCGACGGATCCTCGCGAATCCCCGTGTGCGGACAGGCACCGGTTTCGACGCCGTCAACGAGGTCCTCGGGGATCATGTCCGCGAACGACTCCCTGAACACGTCCGCGTCCTCCTGGGTCATAATGTCGTTCGCGATGACGCCGACCTCGTAGTCGCGCTCGACGAGCGCCGGGACGAGATGTCTCACGAGTGCGGTCTTTCCGGAGCCGACGGGCCCGCCGATACCGATCTTCGCGACGTCTCGGTACCCCATTATTCGACCTCCGTTCGTTCGGTTGCCTCGAGGTCGTCCGGGTCCTCAAGGTCGTCCAACTCTTCGAGCTGCTCGCGCGTATCCGCCCGAATCGGGTCGTGGATCGTGACGAGTTTCGTCCCGTCCGGGAAGACGGGTTCGATCTGGACCATGTCGACCATCTCCGGAACGCCGTCCATCACGTCCTCGCGGGTGAGTAACTGCGTCGCTTCGGCGCGGATCTGAGAGACCGATTTTCCGTCTCGAGCGCGTTCACAGACCCAATCTGAGACGTACGCGACCGTTTCGGGATGGTTTAGCTTCACGCCCCGATTTTTTCGTCGGCGGGCGAGTTCTGCGGCCATGAAGACGGTGAGTCGTTCCATCTCCTTGGGCGAGAGCATCATCTGTCGGTCACCTCGAGAGCGGTCGCCGTTCGTCCGTGTGAGACGATCTCTCCGACGGCGTTGATAGATCGCGTTCGTCGGCTCCTCCGTGTCGTTGTAGTATCGTTCATAAATCGTCTTAGAGCATGTATCGCTGTGCGAGCGGGACTTCTTCTGCGGGTTCGCAGGTGACGTGTTCGCCGTCGATAGACACTTCGAACGTCTGTGCGTCGATGTCGATATCGTCGGGACAGCGGTCGTTTCGAACCATATCGGCTTTGCGAACCGAGCGCGTTCCGCTGACCGGCCGAACCGGCGTTTTCAGGTCGTAAGCTTCCCCGACGCCGTTTTCGGCGGCGGCCTCGCTGACGAACGAGATCGACAACGCCTGCTTCGCTCGTCCCTGTGCGCCGGCGCGTTCGCGGCCGATAATCGGCTCGCAGGTCATCAGCGAGCCGTTCGCTTCGCCCATTTGCGACCAGACGGGGAACCCGCCCTTGATGACCGCCTTCGGTTTGATCCCGAAGAACGCGGGGTCCCAGAGGGCGATGTCGGCCAGCTTTCCGGGCTCGAGCGAGCCGACGTAGTCGTCGATGCCGGCCGTGATCGCTGAATTGATCGTGTACTTGGCGACGTAGCGTTTGATCCGTGCGTTATCGGCATCGGTTCCCTCGTCCGCAGGAAGCGGACCGCGCTGGTTTTTCATCTTGTGGGCCGTTTGCCAGGTTCGGCTGATGAGCTCCGCCATCCGCCCCATCGCCTGGGAGTCGGTCGTCATCATGCTGATCGCACCCGTATCGTGGAGGACGTCCTCCGCGCCGAGGGTTTCGGCGCGAATCCGCGACTCGGCGAAGGCGACGTCCTCGGGAACGTCGGGATTGAGATGATGGCAGACCATCACCATGTCGAGGTGCTCGTCGAACGTGTTCTCCGTGTACGGCATCGACGGGTTGGTTGAGGAGGGGAGCATGTGCTCGTGGCCGACCAACTCGAGCACGTCGGGGGCGTGGCCGCCGCCAGCGCCCTCGATGTGGAACGTGTGGATCGCGCGCCCGTCGATGGCGTCGAACGTCTCCTCGACGAATCCAGATTCGTTGAGCGTGTCCGTGTGGATACAGACCTGGACGTCTTCGTCGTCGGCAACCTCGAGGCAGGTGTCGATCGCGGCGGGCGTCGAGCCCCAGTCCTCGTGGAGTTTGAGCCCGCAGGCACCGGCCTCGACTTGCTCGTAAAGCGCTTCCGGACGACTGCTGTTGCCCTTGCCGTAGAAGCCGACGTTCATCGGCCACTCCTCCGCGGCCTGCAGGAACCGCTGGATGTTCCGCGGTCCGGGCGTACAGGTCGTCGCTCCGCCGCCGAAACCGCCCCCGAGCATCGTGGTGACGCCCGATCCGAGCCCGTGTTCGACGAGTTGCGGGCTGTTGAAGTGAACGTGAATGTCGAGCGCACCGGCAGTCGCGATCAGCCCGTCGGCCGGAATCGTGTCGGTACTCGGGCCGATGACCATGTCGACCCCGTCCATCGTATCGGGGTTGCCTGCCTTCCCGACGCCGACGATTTCGCCGTCGCGAACGCCGATGTCTCCCTTGCAGATTCCCAAAATCGGGTCGATGATGACGACGTTCGTGAACGCCCAATCGAGCGTTCCGTCGGCCTGGGTCGTTCCCGACTGCATTCCCATGCCGTCACGCATCGTCTTTCCGCCGCCGAAGACCGCCTCCTCGCCGGGAACGCCGTAGTCGGTCTCGATCTCCGCGAGCAGATTCGTATCGCCGAGTCTGACCCGGTCGCCTTCCGTCGCTCCGAACAAGTCGGTGTACTCCCGGCGGGGCATCTCTCGAGTCATTGCGATCCCTCCGACGCTCCGCCGTCGTCATCCGCCTTCGCGGCAGTTTCGGTTTCGTTCGTTTCCGTCTCAGACCCGTCTGCGTTCGATTCCGCGGGAAGCTCCACGCCCAGATACCCGTTCGCTTCGGCGCGCTCGAGCGCACGTCTACGGATCTCCGCATCGTCGAGCGGTCCGTTCACGAGGCCGCCCATTCCGTGGACGATCCGGTCGCCGCCGATAGCCACGAGGTCGACCGCTCGCTCGCAGCCCGGTTCGAACCTGATGGCGGTTCCGGCGGGGATGTTCAACCGATAGCCGTAGGCCTCGTTTCGGTCGAACAACAGCCCGGGGTTGGCTTCGAAGAAATGAAAGTGAGAGCCGACCTGAACCGGTCTGTCGCCCGTGTTCTCGACCGTCACCGACGTCGTTGCTCTGTCGGCGTTGATCGGGACCGGTTCCGACGCCGGGAGGAGCTCTCCGGGAACCATCGATGTCATCGAAGGGGCCTCCTCGAGTGTTCGGTTCGCTCGTTCCAGATATCGTTCATCACGCTCCCGTCTTACCAGACAAAGACCGTAAGTCTACGCTAGAATAACAATATTTGCCCATCATATCTTGGCAGAACAGTAACTACTCACTAAAAATAGATGTACGGCTGATATTCGTCCATATATTGGGAGAATACGACTGTACGTGTGATTTGGTCCCCAAATATATCAAAATCAACTATTGGAATTGAATCGAGGCCGGTCTGCGAAAGGTCATCGAGGCCAATCATGCGGAACCGAACAGGCAAGTCTAAAAGTCCAAAAATGGAGACGCACTGTCTCACCACGGTCTATCCCCTATCTGCCCTCTTACCGGGGATAAATAGCCGTTCACGTCCGTGAGTACCAACCTCGGAAGGATGGTAATATCCAAAAGCACTGATCGAGCGGATTTGACATTTTGTTATTTCAGACCGGTCTTCTTTTAGTATCGATATATAGCGGTACAAACGAAACATATGCACACATTATAAGGGAAGACAATCTGTTTATTGTTACTTTACGGCTACTGCTGATGGCTTAGGATATAGTATTATCTTGAGGGAATCCTTTTATACCTCCTCTAACTCGTCAGGGTGTAGATGACTACTGGACAAACGTGGGCCTATTCAGGGAATAAGGTGTACAATAATTGTATTTGTGTGTCTGTCGACAACTCTTCGGGTGAGGCCGATGAGTGAACAGCGCCTTTCCCGCAGATCGGTGATCGCTGGGAGCTCGGTTGGACTCGTCAGTGCAGCCGCCGGCTGTATCGAAGAAGGCGGACTTCTCGGCGGCGGTGGCGGCAGTGATGGACCGATTATCGGGGTACTCGAGGATCGTTCCGGCGAGTTCGCGTTGAACGGCGAATCGAAGTGGCAAGCAACGCTGATGGCGATCGAGGAGATCAACGCGGACGGGGGCGTCCTCGGGGAAGAGGTCGAGGTGTACGATCCCGATCCGCAGTCGGATAACGAACGCTATCAGGAACTCACTCGAGAGGCGATCAACAGCGAACAGGTCGATGCGCTCTGGGCGGCCTACTCGAGCGCCGACCGCGAGGCGATCCGACCGATCGTCAACGATCACGATCAGCTGTACTTCTATACGACTCAGTACGAGGGCGGCGTTTGTGACGAGACGGTCTTCCCGGTCGGTGCGACGGCCCGCCAACAGCTCGGAGCCGTGATTCCGTGGATGATCGAGGAGTTCGGCGACGAGATATACATCATCAACGCCGATTACAACTTCGGGAACATCTCCCAGGACTGGGTGCGACTGCTGGCGGACGAAGAAGGGGCGGAGATCGTCGGAAGCGAGGAGATCCCGCTCGGCGAGACCGACTTCGCGTCGACCATCAACGACATTCAGGCCGAAGACCCGGACTTCATCGCGTCGATGTTAGTCGGCTCCGATCACGAGAACTTCTACGACCAGCGCGCGGACAACGAGCTCGATATTCCGATCGGCTCCTCGACCACGATGGCCCAGGGGTACGAACACGAGCGGCTCGATCCGCCGGGGCTGGCCGACATTTACGTCGGCGTCAACTACATGCCGGAACTCGAGACCGAGGCGAGCGAAGAGTTTACCGACAAGTTCTACGACGAGTACCCGGACGCGGAGTACGTCAATCAGGAGGCCCAGAACAACTACTTCTCGGTCTACCTCTGGAAGGAAGCCGTCGAAGAAGCGGGGACGTTCGACCAGGACGAGGTCATCGCCCAACTCGAGAGCGGGATGGAAGTCGACGCGCCGGAAGGGACGATCGAGCTCGATCCCGCAACGCATCACATGACCCATCACATGCGTATCGGCCACTCCGACGAGGACCACAATATCACCTTCGACGAAGAGCAGTACATCGAACCGTCGTTCCTTCACGAGGTCGGCTGTGACCTGACCGAGGAATCGGAAACGACCCAGTACGAACCGTCCGACTTCTACGACGGAATATAGCATGTCAACAGATACCATACCGGATGCGGTGTACGTTGTCCTACGAATCTTCTTCGAGTTTACCCACAGCTTCGGGCTTCTCGTCCTCGCGACCGTCGGACTCGCGGTCATCTTCGGAATGATGGGAATCATCAATCTCGCTCACGGCGAGTTTATTCTCATCGGAGCCTACGGGACGACGCTCTCGTTTCACGCCGGATTGCCACTCCCCCTCGCGATGGTTACCGGAGTGGCCGTGACGACTGTCGTCGGATTGATTCTCGAGCGGACGGTCATCCGCCACCTGTACGACCGACTGCTCGACTCGATGGTTGCCACGTTCGGATTGAGTCTTGTGATCATCCAGCTAACCCGGATCCTCTTCGGAAATACGACGAACAACGTCAGCCTCTCGATGGGGAGTATTAGCTACGGTCCGTACTCGAGCGGAACGTACCGCATTCTCCTCGCGGTGATCGCGCTCGTCGTCCTGGCCGTGCTCTACTGGGTTTTCACCCGGACGAAGTTCGGTCTTCGCGCGCGAGCGACCATGCAAGATGCCGAGACGGCACGCGCGATGGGTGTTAACACCGACCGAATGTACATGCTGACGTTCGGACTCGGTGCGGCGTTGGCGGGCTTAACTGGCGCACTCTTCACGCCGGCATTCACGGTCGATCCGGAGATTGGAAGTGAGTTCCTCGTCGAATCGTTCGTCACTGTGGTTGTCGGCGGACCGTCGGTGCTCATCGGGACGTCACTCGGTGGCGCACTTCTCGGGACGATCGATGCGATGTTCACCTGGATCGGCGGCTCGTTCCTCGGTGAAATTATGATCTTGATCGCCGCGATCATCGCCATTCGAATTATGCCTGAAGGAATTACCGGGCTCCTCGAGGACTGGCGACAGAAACGGAGGGAAGACGAATGAGCGTCAAATCGTCCATCGGAGTGCTCGCGAACCGCCTTCGGGAGCCGTTCGAAGGGCCGAATACCATCGGGAACACGAACGGGTTCTGGATCGGCTTTCTGCTCACCGTGTTGCTGTTTGCCATCTACCCGATCCTGTTCGGGCCCTACGCCGCGTTGAATCCCGCGCAGTTTCTGGTCTTCGCGCTGCTGGCCGTCAGCCTCACGTTCATCTGGGGATTCTGTGGCATCCTGAGCTTCGGTCAGGTCGCGTTCTTCGGCGTGGCCGGCTACACGTTCGGTATCGTGACGATCAACATCCCAACATACACTGGCGCGACCCTGGGTATCATCATCGCCGTCGCGGTCGCTACGGCCTTCGCCGCGGTGATTGGGTACTTCATGTTCTACGGCGGTGTTCGCGACGTCTACGTGACGATACTCACGCTCGTCGTCGCGCTCGTCCTCCACACGTTCATGGAGCAGACGGCCGGTTCCCAGTGGACCATCGGCGAGGCACACCTCGGCGGATACAACGGAATGAACGTTCCCCAGGACCTCGCCGTCGGGTTCGGTGAGACCGGGGTCGCGTTCGACGGCGTGGCGCACTACTACGTCGTCTTGTTCACGTTGGTCGTCACCTACCTCCTATTGCGCGCGGTCGTCAACAGCCGCTTTGGCTACGCGATGGTCGCCACTCGAGAGGACGAAGCGAGAACGGAGATGTTCGGCTACAACACGACGTTCATCAAACTCGCCGCGTTCACGGTGGGCGGCGCGATCGCCGGTATCAGCGGCGTTCTCTTCGTCACCTGGGGGGCCTACATCAATCCGAGCCAGTTTGAACTCGTCGCCGCCACGATGCCCGTCATCTACGCGAGCATCGGCGGTCGAAAATCGTTCGCGGGGACGATCCTGGCCGCCGTCGCGATTCAGTATCTCGAACTGCAACTGACCGGCGAGTGGGCGTTCGTTATCGTCGGCTCGTTGCTGGTGCTCATCATCCTCACGATGCCCGACGGAATCGCGCCACGGGTCAGAAACCTCGTCCTCGCCGTCGGCGAGTGGCGTTCGAACCGCGACCGATCCGGGCAATCACCACCAGCAGAGGAGGTATCCGATTAATGGCTACTAGTGATCCAACTGTCAAGACGACCCAGGCCGTCGATGAAACGGGAAGCGGAACCGATCGTATACTGCAGACGCGAAACCTTCGAAAACAGTTCGGTGGACTCACGGCAACCGACGACGTGGATTTCGCTGTCGAAGCGGGCGAACTTCGCTGTCTCATCGGACCGAACGGGGCCGGCAAGAGCACGTTCCTCAACCTCATTACCGGAGTGCTCGAGCCGACCGCCGGATCGATATACTACAACGGGAGCGATATCACCGACCTAGAATCCCACAAACGGGTCGACCGCGGGATCAGTATCAAGTTCCAGGTGCCGAGTCTCTACCAGGAGTTTACGGTCCGCCAGAACGTTCGAATCCCGCTCCAGCGGGTGGCCTCGAGTTCGGAGTACGAATCACGCACCAGGGAGATACTCCAGCGGTGCAACCTCGAAGGCGAGATCGATACCGTCGCGTCGTCTCTCTCGCACGGCCAACAGCAGCGACTCGAGATCGGGATGGCGATGGTTCTCGAGCCGGACCTCATGCTACTGGACGAACCCGTGGCCGGTCTCTCGGTCGAGGAATCCGCAGACATCGCCGAGTTGCTGACGTCGATCAACGAGACCGACGGCGTCGCATTCATCGTGATCGAACACGACATCGATTTCGTCGAATCCATCGCGGATCGCGTGACGGTGCTCCATCAGGGCGGCATCTTCACCGAGGGAACGATCGAGGACGTCAGGGCCGATCCCGACGTCAAGCGAATCTACCTGGGGGAGGAACACTGATGCTCGAGACCGAACACCTCGGCGTCTCGTACGGGAAAACGCCGATACTCAGGGATGTGAACATCTCGATCGAGCAGGGAGAGATCGTCGGTATCATGGGCAAAAACGGCGTCGGGAAGACGACGCTTGTCAAGGCCCTGATCGGCCTGTTAGACATTAACGAAGGTCGAGTGACGTTCGACGACACAGTGGTCGCTGACGCAACGGCCAATCGGGAATCGTTCTGGCGCGCGGAGTCATTCCCGCAAGAGGTCGCTTCGACGCTAGCAGGGACGCCGATCAGCAACGCACCCGGACGACTCGGCGAGTTCTTCCCGCTCGCGGCGGAGTTGACTCCCGACGCGACCGCGGACCAACGCGCACGTGCGGGAATGGGCTACATTCCCCAGGGCCGAGATGTCTTCCCCGAACTGACCGTCGAGGAGAACCTCGAGATGGGCGAGACGATCAACGGCGATGCCGGCGAGTTCCAGTACGACGCCGTCTACGAGTTCTTCCCGATTCTCGAGGAGCGCCGTACGCAAGATGCGGGGACCCTGAGCGGCGGTCAACAACAGATGCTCGCCATCGGGCGCGCGCTGATCGGCAATCCGGATCTCCTGTTGCTCGATGAGCCCTCCGAGGGAGTCCAGCCCTCGATCGTGCAGGATCTCACGAGGGATCTCGAGCAGGTCAACGAGGAGCTCGGAACGACGATCCTCTTCGTCGAGCAGAACCTCCACGTCGTCCAGAACCTCGCCGAACGCTGTTACGCGATCGACAAAGGAACGATCGTCGACGAACTCGGGCCCGAACGGCTCGCGTCTCGAGATGCTGTGACGAAGTACCTCGCGGTCTGAGCGAACCGGAACGCTCCCGACTTCGTTCCGACAACTATCGACTTCGTCCGCCGAAACCGGTTTTCTGGGCTACAGATCCCACTCTTCTCGAGTGTAGGCCATCTCCCAGAACTGGTGCTCGAGTCGCGCGCAGGTCAGGAACGCCTCCTCCATCGCCTCGTGCTCGCCGGGGTACCGTTCGCCGCACTGATCGACGAACGTTCGCATCCAGTCGACGGCCTCGCGAAAGTCGTCGCTGGTGTACTTTTCGATGAACGGCGTGTAGCGGTGTTCTTCCGGTGCGATCTCCGCCATGTGGTCCGCGATATCGAGATACCCCTGTCCGCAGGGGTAGATCGCCGCCGCGGTTTCCGCCAGCGATCCCTCGTGGGCGGTCCGGACGAGGTAATTCGTGTACGCGATACAGGTCGGCGATTTCTGTACCGACTCGAGTTCCGCCCGATCGATGCCGTAGTCGGCGGCAAACTCCCGGTGAAGATCCATCTCGTAATCGAGAACGGTGTGTGCGACCTCGAGCAAGTGTGTCATCGTCTCCTCGTCGCGGGCCTTCGTTCCGGCGATCGCAAACACGCGCGCGTAGTCAAGCAAATACCGGTAGTCCTGTCGAACCCAGGTAAGAAACGCTTCCTCGTCGAGTTCACCCGTCGCGAGTTCTCGCACGAACGGATGATCTTTCTGTGCCTCCCAGATGTGGTCGCCGGTCTCGAGTAGCTGATCGCTGAACGCCATTAGCAGACAGCAAGCCCCTCCAGCGTAATATAATTGGCTACTATAATTGGATTATATATCGCTGTCGATCGACCACGCCTCGATCGGTAACGGACAGTCGAAAACAGCGCTGGGGCGGTGAATTGCTCGCCCTCGAGGGGAGGGCTTCCCGTTTTGACGACACAAATTGGAAGAGACTCAGGAAAGTCGCGCCGTGAGATCCGCCTCGGTAATGATTCCGATCGTTTCGCCCGCCTCTGTGATCATGACGGCCTTATAATGCTCGAGGAGGTTGCTGATTTCGTCGAGGGTGGCGTCCTTCGAGACCGTCGGGAAGCTCTCGCTCATGTGGTTGTCGATGGTTTCGTCCCGGGACTCCGAATCGAGGTGAACCAGATCGCTCTGGCTGATCGATCCGACGGGAATGCCGTCCTGGATAACCGCGAGTTGCGAGTACGCTTCGGACTCCATCTTGCGCGCGGCCTCGCTGATCGAATCGTCGGGCGAAACGCTGACGACGGCCTCGTTCATGAGGTCCTCAGCGCGGATCACGTCGCTTTCGGCCTCCTCGAGGGCGGTGACGATTCGACGCAGCGTCGAGAGCCGCGGGTCCACGTCCCCGCCTTCGATCCGGGCGATCAGCGGTTGGGAGACGCTTGCCTTCTCGGCGAGTTCACTTTGGGTCAGCCCGAGGTCGGTACGGCGCTGTCGGAGGTCCGCGGGCGTCGGTAGCTCCATACGGCTAAATAACCACGGGTTATAGAAAGTCTTTGGGTCGTGTCGACTTTTGGGCGGTAGTTATTCGTCGTCGTCGGCTTCGGTTTCGAAGACTTCGACGACCGACAGGGGGACGTCACGGAGTGCGCCGCCGATCTCGCTCTTGGCGATTCGAGAGGCGTGTTCCTCGCTGTCGGCGTTAAACACGTCCATCTCGAGGGCGAGACCGACGAGTGCGGTGTCCGCGGCGATAAACGCGGAGTCGAACGGTTCGCCACAGGCGGGACAGCCCGTCGCGCCGACTTCGACTTCGACGTACTCCATGTTCTCCTGATTGAGTCGCTTTCCGGCTTCGCTTACCGCGACACCGATTGCGTCGTCAACTTCGTTGACATCACGAACGAGCCACGCGGCTTCCATCGCGACGAGATAATTGCTCATACGAACCAAACGTGGTGGGGGGTTTCCTCTCTTGCGATTCGGTTTTTCGCCGATTTCGCCCCAATTTGAGGGTGCGGACGAGAGTTAGATGATGAGCATAACTTATGAGAATCACCCGGAGTGAATCCGGTCAGGATAGCCGTAGTTCGTTTCGAACGCTCATTTGGTTGTCCTCTCTACAACCTCAGTTGAATCGCAAGACAGCGCCGACCCGAACCGAAGCGAAACGATCGTCGCTACGGAGAAAGACACAAAGACTTATATACTCCCTCGGACTGGGCGACGATGAACGCTGATGAAATCCCGCGTACACAACGCCGCGCTGTTCGCAATGTATCAACTGTGCATTGTCGTCGGTATCGCCGCAATGCCGCTTGCAATCGTTGCTAACCAGATCGGTCTCAACTTCCCCCTCCACCGGGTCCTCGCAAATGTCGGAGAGGCCCTCGAGAAGGCCCAGAAATAGGCAGAAGACGATACGGAAACACCAAATCGACTACCGAAACCGAACAACTGTACCGACCTCGGCACGACTAAGCCGCCACCGCGGATATCACGTTTTTCCGAGCAATTACGTCTTTTCCGAGTACTTCGACCCGCGAAGCGACAGCGCTCCCGTCTGCTATCCGTTCGAGAACAGTCGATATCATCTCGGAAGCGGAAACGAGAGTGGTGACCGCCGATGTTTTATATCGCCCCGGTCGTTAGACACCTATAATGCGAACACCAACACGCGACTCGGAGTTCTCCCGGACGGTCGACCAGTTGGCAGACGACACGGACCCGTACGGGCCTGAGCTCGGTTCGATGCCCCAGAACGATCTCTCGCGCGCCGACCTCGACAACGTCAACAAGACGGGGACGACGACGATCGGAATCACGACTGCCGACGGCGTGGTTATCGCGACGGACATGCGCGCCAGCCTCGGCGGCCGCTTCGTCTCGAACAAAAACGTCCAGAAGGTCGAGCAGATCCACCCGACCGCCGCACTGACGATGGTCGGCAGCGTCGGCGGCGCACAGTCGTTCATCTCGAGTCTCCGCGCGGAGGTCAACCTCTTCGGGACCCGCCGTGGCGAGGGGATGAGCATGAACGCGCTCGCGACGCTCGCCGGAAACTTCGCTCGAGGCGGTCCGTTCTTCGCGATCCACCCGATTCTGGGCGGCGTCGACGAGGAAGGAAGTCACGTCTACAGCATCGATCCGGCCGGCGGTGTCATGGAAGACGACTACACCGTTACCGGGAGCGGAATGCAACTCGCCTACGGGCACTTAGAACAGACCTACGAAGAGGGTCTCTCGAACGACGAGGCGACGACCATCGCGGCCCAGGGAATCAAGTCCGCGGCCGAGCGTGACACGGGCTCGGGTAACGGCGTCTTCCTCTGTGAAATCACCGAGGACGGCGTCGACATTCAGGGCCACAACGACTTCGAAGAAGTCATTTAGAGCAGACGGGCTTTGCGTTCGTTTCGAACATCACAGACAACAGACTAGCCTAGTTACCACTCAGTCGCGATCCGACGCGTCCGGCAGGGTAAACGAAAACGTCGAGCCTTCGCCGGGTTCGGATTCGACCCAGATCTCGCCGCCGTGTCGTTCGATAACGCGCTCACAGAGTGCGAGCCCGATACCAGTCCCCGTGTGTTCGTCTTGATTGTGGAGTCGATGGAACACCTCGAAGATGTGTTCGGTTTTTTTGGGGTCGATACCGATCCCCTGATCGCGGACGGATATAATCCATTCCTCGTCCCGTTTTTCCGCCGAGACGTGGATCCGTGGGGTTCCGTCACTGTATTCGATCGCGTTATCCAGAAGATTCTGGAACACCTGTCGAAGCTGACTGGTGTCGCCGAGTACCTCCGGGAGTGAGTCTGCAGTAATCTTGGCGTTTTGTTCGTCGATCCGCACTTCGAGATCCGCGAGGGCGTCTTTGAGCACTTCGTCGAGATCGATCGGTTCGAACGGCTTCCCCTGCGTCTCGACTCGAGAATACGCGAGCAATCCGTCGATCATCTCGCGCATTCGCTCAGCACCGTTGACCGCGAACTCGAGAAACTCCGTCCCCTCCTCGTCGAGGGACTCTCCGTACCGACGGTCGAGGAGTTGAAGGTAACTCGATATCATCCGCAACGGCTCCTGAAGATCGTGGCTCGCGGCGTAGGCGAACTGCTCGAGCCGTCTGGTCTCCGCCTGTAATTCGTCGATGTACTCTCCGCGTTCGAAGTAGAACTTCACGAGTGTCGCGAGCGTATCGATCAATACCTGTTCTTCGTCGAGAAACAACTCTTCGGCTTCGATATTCGAGTTCTCGAGTAAGACGATACTGATCGTTATCGGTGTCTCGTTGGCCGTCCTCGTATGGGCAGTAAGCTCCGGCATCTGGGATTCGTAGTCCTCGGTTGTTGTCTCGTGATCTCCGACCGAAATGCGGGCGGCGGTGTGCTCAGGATATCGGAACGATTGTGGGAGCGTCGTTGCGAACTCGTCGAGCAACTCGTCGATCGGCTGGTCGCCGGTTTCGAACAGGTTCGTGGCGAGTTGTACAGCGGCAAGTTCTTTTTCTCGCTCCTCGAGTGCTTGCTTTCGCCGTTCGACCAACTCTTTCAGGTCGGTGATGTCCGTCGCGGTCGTGACGACTTGCTTGGGCTCGCCCCGTTCGTCGGTAATCGGTGTAGCATTGACGGACAGCCACGTCCGTTGATCATCCGATTGCTTCAGGAGGATTTCCTGGTCATAAAGTGGCTCACCCGTGTCGAAGACTCGGATTGCAGGCCGTTCGGTGACCGGGAGGAGCTCGCCGTCCGCATCGAACACATCCCGCTGGCCGGCGACGTATTCGGAAGCGCCGCCTGATGGAACCCCGAGAAGCGTTTCCATCCGTTCGTTGGCCCGACTGACCGATCCGTCCGGATTCGTGACTGCGATGCCGACCGGGCTCGTCTCCAGAATCTGCTCGGTGAGGTCGCGTTCGCGCTGTAGTTGCTGTTCCCGTTCTCGCCGATCGGTCATATCACGGGTGATCTTCGCGTACCCCTGTAGCTCCCCCTCGTCTCGAATTGCCGTAATCGTCACGTTCGCCCAGAACGTCGATCCGTCGGCGTGGACGCGCCAGCCTTCGTCCTCGATAGTACCCGCTTCTCTGGCCTGTGTGAGATTTCGTTTCGGGATGTCGTTCGCGCGATCAGTATCGGTGTAGAACACCGAAAAGTGTTCGCCGAGTATGTGTTCTGCATCGTAGCCTTTGATTCGTTCGGCTCCTTCGTTCCAGCTGACGACACGGCCCTCGGTGTCGAGCATAAATATCGCGTACTCTTCGACCGCATCGACCAACGACTGAAACCGGTGCTCGCTTTGCTGGTGGGCTTGCTCCGACTCTTTCCGGTCAGTTATATCGTAGTACAGTTCAATGCGACCGCCGGCGTATCGGCCGGACTCGATCGGTTTGCTCCGGTGTTCGAGCCAACGTCCTTCACGGCCGGGACCGGGTGTAATTCGACACTCGAACTGTTCGACGTAGCTGTTATCGTCATAGGTAGTCGAGACGATCTCGACAAACGATTCGGGATCCGCGACACGATTCGAGATCGTCTCCTGGATAACCGCGGACTTGTCCCTACCGATGAGATCGGCGCGATTCACGCCGAAGTACTCTTCGACGGATTCGTTGATCCAGGCGATGTCGAACTTCTCATCGAGGACGAACACACCGACGTCGGCTTCGTCGATGACCGAGGAGATCGACTCGTGCGTCTCCCAGATCGACGCGAGTGCGTCGTGGTCCCGCTCGCGCTCGTCGATAATCTGAACGGTCCCGACAGTTCCCTCGAACTCACCGTTGCTAACGAGGAGGCTGAACCGAAACTCACAGAGGACGCGGTCGCCATCCGCAGTTTCGATTTCGAACTCGACGTCCTCCTCGTCCACACCGGTCTCCCGCCGGGCGTCGATTTCGCGTTCGAGAAACTCGACGTCCTCCTCGTCGAGGAGAATAGAAACGTGCTCGCCGAGGAGTTCTTCGCGAGCGTACCCCGTCTCCTCGACGATGCTATCGTTGACCGCGACGAACTGACCCTCCGTATCGAGTTGATAGATTCCGTCGTTGACCGCATTCACGAGCGTCTGATAGCGCTGGATCGCTCTGGATCCATCCACGTTGTCCGAAAACACATCATTAGCGGGCCGTCCCCGTTCGCACATATAATGGAGTGGCCGTTGCGTCCTAAAAGCCCTCTGCTGGATCTGCGATCGTTCTAATCGCGCTAATCACGTGTTCAGACCGCCTAATCACGACGACCTACAGACGCATCGGGCGATCCGAGGAGACACAATCGACGCCGCGCAGCTCGAGCAGTTTTGCCGTGAACCGCCGTTCGATCGACCACGCGTGGACCTCGAGGTCGACCGCCTTCGCTCGGTCCACGAGCAGCGTGCTCAGACACCGCCAGTAGTTTGCTCCGATCACGTCACAATCGAGTTCGACCGCGGTCGTCACGGGCGTCTCGAGGTGTCGACTGGCCAGCAGTCCGGTGGGTTGGTTCGGATCGAGCGCTCGAATCGACCGAAGTTCGGGCTCGAGAAAAGAGGTCGTGACGACCCGATTTTCGACCCCGTCGATCGCCTCGAGCACGTCCGCCGCGATGTCGAGTTCCTTCATCTCGAGGTTGATCTCGATCGACGGCGGAACGACCTCGAGCATCTCCTCGAGCGTCGGAACGCGCTCGCCCGACTGGAGCACGGAGAGCGTCTGGAGTTCCTCGAGCGAACTGTCCGCCACCGCGCCGACGCCGCCGGTGACGCGGTCGACGGTTTCGTCGTGGATGACCACGAGTTCGCCGGAGCCACACCGTCGGACGTCGAACTCGACGGCGTCGGCGTATTCGGCGGCCGACTGGACGGCCGCGATCGTGTTTTCGGGTGCCGTCGCCGCGAAGCCGCGGTGAGCGATGAGCCGCATGAGAGTATTGTACCTAAACTGGCACACGAACTGCTATCAAGGTGGCGGAGCGGGTCGATACGCAACTCGGTTGGTTCACTCTGCTATCGCTTTCGAGACGCTAACCGCCCTCGTCAGAGTTCGATCACGTGATCCTATATCATTCGAGCCACAAGTATCTGGTATGAAAGCCGTTCGATACCACGAACACGGCGGAACAGACGTACTGGAACTCGAGGAGGTCGACCGACCCGAGCCCGACGCGGGCGAGGTGCGCGTCGAGATCGCCGCTGCGGGAATCAACCCTGTCGACACCTACTTCCGCGAAGGGTCGTACGCGCCCGAGTCACTCCCCTGGATTCCGGGATCAGATTTCGCCGGCACCGTCGAGGCGGTGGGGGACGACGTAACCGAGTTTCAACCGAGCGACCGCGTGTTCGGAACCGGACTCGGAAAGGACGTTCCCGGCACGTGCGCGGAGTACGCCGTGTCGCCGACCGACAGGATCGCGATCCTTCCGGAGGGGACCTCCTTCGAAGTCGGGGCGGCACTCGGTGTTCCCGCAGTAACCGCCTGGCGGTCGCTTATCGACCACGCCGACCTCGAACCGGCCGAACGCTGTCTCGTCCACGGCGGAAGCGGCGGCGTCGGCCACGCCGCGGTCCAGATCGCGGCCGCGACCGGTGCCGACGTGACGACGACGGCCTCGCCGGAGTACCACGACCGACTCGAGTCACTGGGCGCGGACGCGACAGTTGACTACGCTCGAGACGACCTCGAGGACGCCGTCGTCGAGGCCGGCTCGCCGGACGTGATCCTGGATCATCGACTCGACGACTACCTCCAGTTCGACGCCGACGTGGCGAAGCAGGGGACTCGAGTCGTCGGCATCGGCAACACGGTTCCGGAGGCTGGCTTCTCGAACGTGCCCGCGGCTCGCTCGAAGGAGCTGCGGATTCACCTGATCAGCATGTTCAACACCCCGGATATCTCCGCGGTGCTTCGTCGCGTCGCCAAACTGCTGTCGGCCGGGAAGCTGTCTGCCGAAATCGCTCGGACGTACGACCTCGAGGACGTCGACTCCGCCCACGAGGACGTGCTCTCGGAGAGCTTCTTCGGGAAGTTGGTCGTCACGCCGTAGAACGGGCGCCGTCGAACAGCCACCGACGGTCGTCACACTCCGTTCTCGACGCCCGAACGCAGGGTATCCGTTTTTGCACCTTCGCATCGAATGGGTGTCTATGTCTGTCACGCACGACTTTTCAGAGACCGTCGCGGTGATCACCGGCTCGAGCGGTGCGCTCGGCAGTGCGGCCGTCGAAGCGTTTCGAGACGCCGGTGCAACCGTCTGCGCCGTCGACGTCGTCGAGCCGGACGACGAAGACAGCCTCCTCGAGCCCGATGAGGGCGTCCGCTTCTACGAGGCGGATCTGACCGACGAGGACGACGTCTCAAGGCTCTTCGAGGAGATCAACGAGGACCACGGCCGGGTCGATCACCTGCTCAATATCGCCGGCACCTGGATGGGTGGGGATCACCTTGAGGAGACTGACACAGAGGAGTTCGACGCGCTGATGAACATCAACCTGAAGACGGCCTTCTTGACCTCGAAGCACGCCCTCCCGCACTTACAAGACGCGGAGGGCTCGATCGTGAGCGTGAGCGCGCGCTCGGGACTCGAGGGCGGCGAGGGCGACGGCCCGTACCGGATCACCAAAGCCGGAATTCGGATCCTGACGGAGACGCTCGCAGAGGAGAACCTCGGAACGGTGCGGGCAAACTGCGTGATGCCGAGCGTGATCGACACGCCGATGAATCGGGAGATGATGCCGGATTCGGATCACGAGAAGTGGGTCGATCCGGTCGACATCGCGGCGACGATGCTCACGTTGTGTAGCGAGGCGACGAGCGTCACGAGCGGCGCTGCTGTTCCAGTCTACGGCGAAGCCTGAGGCCACTGACAATAGAACGCGCAGTATGATTTTCCCACTCGGCTAGTTGGTCCGTCGAGGAGGCACGGACACAAGAGAACGGAATTAGTCGATCTGTTCGTTACAGATACCCCTGATCTTGTAACCAGCCGTACAACTGATCGGGATCGGTTCCTGTAAGGAACTCGTAGTACCCGAGGACGCCCAACACGAGAGTAACGACCAGAACGAGGAGAAGAGGGACACGGACCGCCCAGATCCACGCCGTCCCCAGCCCGCCGAGGTCGCCAATTCCTTTTTCGAGTTCTTGGACGGCGAACTTCGGTGCGATCCACCCAACGAGGATCATCAACATCGTCGCACCGAATACGAGAAGAATCCCCTCGACTAGTCCATCGAGCATGTCGAGGAAGATTAGGTCGTAGGTAACAGGGACACCGAGAAGGTAGATGACGCCGCCCATGCCGAGTGCCGCCTTCCATCGTTCGACTCCCTTCTCGTCGATGACGTATGCAGTCACGACCTCGAGCAGTGAAATTGCACTCGAGAGCGCAGCAATAGCAACTGTCCCGAAGAACAGTACCCCGAGAATGTGACCGCCTGGAACGGTTGCAAACGCTTCAGTCATTGACACAAATATTGCGCCAGCGCCACCGTCTCCCGGTTCCTGAATACCGGCCGAGAAGAAGATTGGGAACACGACAAGTCCGGTCAGGAACGCGATTCCGGTGTCGAATCCGATGATTGTCGCACCGTCCTTTGAGAGGTTTCGGTCTTCACCGAGGTAGGATGCATACGTAATCATCACGCCCATCCCGAGTGACAGCGTAAAGAACGCCTGCCCGGCCGCTGCCGGGAGTAATTCCACCCAGTTATCCGCGATTACAGCGAAGTCCGGTGACAGATAATACGAATATCCTGCACCGGATTCGGGCAGCGTAAATGCCCAGACGGCCATTCCGACGAGCAGGAGAATAATCGCAGGAACCATTACCTTCACTGCAAGTTCGATCCCGCGACGGATGCCCAACGCGACAATTCCGATCGTTAACGCCATGAAGAGCGTGTGGAAAAAGAACGCATCGAGGCCAGTCGACAGTTCGCCGAACATGATGGCCGCTGATGGTTCTCCAGCCTCAGCTGCAATATCTTCGTACCCTGCGAGTTGGCTTGCGTAGCTATCGCGAAAGCCTTCGACGAAATACCGGATGAACCAGCCTGCGACGACGCTATAGTACGATAATATAGCAAACCCGGTCATAATGAATATTGCCCCGATGAACTTCCAGGCTCCCCCGCCAAGTTCGATGAGCGCACCCACCGGATTGCGTTCAGTGTGTCGACCGACAACGAACTCAACGAGGATTGCCGGGAATCCGACGACCAGAATAAATAGTAAGTATACCAGTAAGAAGGCCGCACCACCCCCTTCACCGGTAACGAACGGGAACCGCCATATATTCCCGAGGCCGACGGCGCTTCCCACCGCGGCTAGTATGAACCCTGTTCTCGTGGCCCACGTTTCACGTTCTGCCATGGCCGGGATATCTTCCCCCCCACCACTAATAACTTACTAGATATGACGGATTAATGGAAAATTGTCTCGAGAAATTTTGCCTGAAAAATGGACGGAAATCTTTTTCCCAGTGGTTACACGACTGTTCGCTATGACTCGGAGCAGGTGGTCGCCGTGACGATGGAGGATCGCATCGAAGAGCTGGAGGAGTTTCGGGCGGAGGCACTAAAAGGCGGCGGTGAGGACCGGATCGAGAAACAACACGAGAAGGGAAAGATGACCGCCCGCGAGCGGATCGATTACTTCCTCGACGAGGGGACGTTCACCGAGTTCGATCAGCTCCGCACTCACCAGACGAGCGAGTTCGGGATGGAGGAAAAGAAGATACCCGGCGACGGCGTCGTTACCGGGTACGGCGAGGTCGACGGCAGAACCGTCTTCGTCTTCGCTCACGACTTCACCGTCTTCGGCGGCTCGCTGGGCGAGGTGTTCGCCGAGAAGATCTGCAAGGTCATGGATATGGCCATGGAGGTCGGCGCACCGATCGTCGGGCTCAACGACTCCGCCGGTGCACGGATTCAGGAGGGCGTCAAGAGCCTCGCCGGCTTCACGGAGATCTTCCGCCGGAATCAGGAAGCAAGCGGCGTCGTTCCACAGATTTCGGGGATCATGGGCCCCTGTGCGGGCGGTGCGGTCTACTCGCCCTCGATCACTGACTTCATTTTCATGGTCAAGGACACGAGTCACATGTACATCACCGGGCCGGGCGTCACCAAGACCGTCACCGGTGAAGACGTGACTCACGAGGAACTTGGCGGGGCGGTCACCCACGCGAACAAGACCGGCGTCGCGGAGTTCGCCTGCGAGAGCGAAGAGCAAGCACTGGACAAGATCAAGCGCTTGCTCTCGTATCTTCCACAGAACAACGTCGAGGACCCGCCGCGCGTCGAGCCGTGGGACGACCCGGATCGACGAGATGAGGCGCTCGAGGATATCGTCCCCTCGAGTCCGCAGAAACCCTACGACATGACCAACGTGATCGATTCGGTGGTCGACGAAGGTTCGTTCTTCGAGGTTGCGGACAACTTCTCGAAGAATATCGTCGTCGGATTCGGCCGACTCGACGGCCGCTCGGTCGGCATCGTCGCCAACCAGCCGCGAGTCAACGCCGGCACGCTCACCGTCGACGCGTCAATGAAAGGCTCGCGTTTCGTGCGTTTTTGCGATTCGTTCAATATCCCGATCGTTACCTTCGTCGACGTTCCCGGCTATATGCCCGGGACCGATCAGGAACACCGCGGGATCATCCGTCATGGCGCGAAGCTTCTCTACGCGTACTCCGAAGCGACCGTGCCGCTGCTGACGGTTATCACGCGCAAAGCCTACGGCGGAGCCTACTGCGTCATGGCCTCGAAGAACCTCGGCGCGGACGTCAACTACGCCTGGCCGACAGCAGAAATCGCGGTTATGGGGCCCCAAGGTGCCGTCAACATCCTTTATCGCGAGGAACTCGCGGAGGCGGAGAACCCGGACGAGCTCCGCGACGAACTCATCGAGGAGTATCGCGAGGAGTTTGCAAATCCCTACACGGCGACGGACAAGGGCTTCCTCGACGACGTCATCCTCCCGACCGAAACCAGACCGCGCCTGATCGCCGACCTCGAGATGCTCGAGACCAAGCGCGAAGACAACCCGGACAAGAAACACGGCAACATCCCGCTCTGAGATGGCATCCAAGCAACGAGCCCGCGCCGACGAGCGAGACGCAGCAGAATCAGTCGAGGCACCGAACATCGAAATCGACATCCCGGACGACGCCGACGAGTCCGAGGCAGCGGCCATCGCGGCTGCAGTTAGTGCGCACGTCCGCGACCAGGAACTCGCCGCAGCCGCCGCGGCCGCCGATGAGGAAGATAGCTGGGACGGAAAACGGTGGAGCTACGCGGGCCGGGTTCGAGCCCAGCAACAACGAACCATTCGAGTCCCCCGAGACGCACCCACGAACCCCTGGAGCGCCGCGGGCCGGACCGACCGGTTCTGATCGCCGGCCGAGTGTTGTCGACGATCGCGTCTGACCGACGGGCGCTTCGTGTTGATGGCCAACTGTCGCCGCCGACGGATCCTCGTCGACGAGCGGTCGTCCTCGAGACACCTCCGGACATCGCTTCCGATCGAACGAACGACGATATTTCGTTACCGTTCTCGAGCAAACTGCCCAGATCTCGAGTGATCTCGCTATCGAACCGACTGCAGATGACAGTGACCGGTTCCCAGACGGACTGACGAGAAATCGATACCGAGAGATCGGTTGCGAAAAAGTAAGGTAGGGCGCTTGCGACGGTTCTTGTAGGAATGTTCAGGAAGGTTCTCGTGGCGAACCGCGGCGAAATTGCGGTACGGGTCATGCGAGCGTGTGAGGAGCTAAACGTCGGGACCGTGGCTGTTTACTCCGAGGCCGATACGGACTCGGGTCACGTCAGGTACGCCGACGAAGCCTACAACATCGGCCCGGCGCGCGCGGCCGACTCGTACCTCGACCACGAGGGCGTCATCGAGGCGGCCCGAAAAGCCGACGCCGACGCGATTCATCCCGGCTACGGCTTCCTCGCGGAGAACGCCGAGTTCGCCGGCAAAGTCGAAGCCGAAGACGGGCTCACCTGGATCGGCCCCTCGAGCGACTCGATGGAAACTCTCGGCGAAAAGACCAAAGCCCGCACCGTCATGAGCGAGGCGGAGGTCCCGATCGTTCCGGGGACCACCGAACCCGTCACCGACCCCGACGAAGTCAAAACCTTCGGCGAGGAGCACGGCTATCCGATCGCGATCAAGGCCGAGGGCGGCGGCGGCGGTCGCGGGATGAAGGTCGTCTGGGAGGAAAGCGAGGTCGAGGACCAACTCGAGAGCGCCCAGCGCGAGGGCGAAGCCTACTTCGACAACGATTCGGTTTACCTCGAGCGCTACCTCGAGAATCCACGCCACATCGAAGTTCAGATTGTCGCCGACCAGCACGGTAACGTCCGCCATCTGGGCGAGCGCGACTGTTCGCTCCAGCGCCGCCACCAGAAGGTCATCGAGGAGGGGCCGTCTGCGGCGCTTTCGGACGAACTCCGCGAACAGATCGGCGACGCGGCCCGCCGCGGCGTCGCGGCCGCCGAGTACACGAACGCCGGCACCGTCGAGTTCCTCGTCGAGGAAAAGGAGGGACGCGACGGCCTCCTCGGACCGGAGACGAACTTCTACTTCCTCGAGGTGAACACGCGGATCCAGGTCGAACACTGCGTCACGGAACAGATCACCGGGATCGACATCGTCAAGCGCCAGATCAAGATCGCGGCCGGCCAGGAAATCGACTTCGGCCAGGGAGATGTCGATATCGACGGCCACGCGATCGAGTTCCGAATCAACGCCGAGAACGCGGCCAACGACTTCCAGCCGGCCTCGGGCGGCTCACTCACCACCTACGACCCACCGGGCGGCGTCGGGGTTCGCGTCGACGACGCGCTTCGGCAGGACGACGAACTCGTCACCGACTACGACTCGATGATCGCGAAGCTGATCGTCTGGGGCGAGGATCGCGACGAGTGTCTCGAGCGATCCCTCCGCGCACTCAGAGAGTACGATATCGAGGGGATCCCGACGATCATCCCCTTCCACCGGCTGATGTTGACCGACGAAACGTTCGTCCAGAGTCGCCACACGACGAAGTACCTCGACGAGGAACTGGAAGAAGACCGCATCGAGGAAGCCCAACAGCAGTGGGGAGCCGACGAGTCGACGACCGACGCGGACGACGAGGAGGTCGTCGAACGCGAGTTCACCGTCGAGGTCAACGGCAAACGCTTCGAGGTCAACCTCGAGGAACACGGCGCGCCGCCGCTTCCGACTGGGGACAATCCAGGCGGCTCAGCGCCGAGCCCGCCGGACGTCGCAGGCGGTGACGACGGCGGAGACGACATCGAACTTGAGGACGGCGAACTCGTCGACGCCGAGATGCAGGGGACGATTCTCTCGGTCGAAGTCGAGGAAGACGACGAGGTCGCCGCTGGCGACGTGCTGGTCGTCCTCGAGGCGATGAAGATGGAAAACGATATCGTGGCTTCCCGCGGCGGGACCGTCACACAGATCGCGGTCGACGAAGGCGACAGTGTCGACATGGGCGACAGTCTGGTCGTCCTCGAGTAAATCGATCTCGAGACCCGGAACCAACTATTCGACTTGTTTTGTGCTGCTACCCGCGGTGGCACGCACGATTCAGAGACGCTCGCGCAACGCCCAGACGTCTTCGGCCGGCTCGAGGCGACTCGGTTCGGCTCCTCGCTCGGAGAGGACTCCGGCGTGATACAGCATCGCCTTCAGCTGGAAGACTGTCGGCGAGTGATAGATCGAGCCGTCCTCGAGCGCTTCGGGTCGTAAATTCCCGTCTTGCGTGAGCACTCGGCGTCGGATCGCCTCGTCGCCGCGGACGAACAGTTCGACCGTGAACGTCGGATGGAGCACGTGAAGGTACTCGACCAGCGTCGGCAACGACGGCGCCGGGTTCCCGTCCGCGTGGAGATTCTCGAGTTCGGTCACTATCAACTGGGTAGCGGGGTACGCGAAGACGACTCGTCGCGCGAGCTGGCCCCATGCCGGCGCGGTGTCGATAAATCGCTGGGACGAGCGGTACCAGTCTTCGAACGCCTCGAGGGCGGCCTCGGCGGAGCCGTGACGGCGAACCCCAAATCGGACGACCTCCCGACCGAGCGCGGTCAGGGTTACGCGATCCGGTCGAACGCTGACGAGATCGAGAAATTCGGCTCCCTGTCGCGCGGCGTCGGTCGCGCTGACGACCCTGTGCGTCGAGAGGAGCGTCTCCGTCTCTCCGTCGGCGTAGTGTGCGAGGGGATAGCCGAGGTAGTTCTTCGGATGGTTGAGCGAAAACGACTGATCGGCGACGCCCTGCGCGCTCGCCTGAAACCGTATCGCGTTCGCTTCCGACGTCGTTCGGTTCCCGACGACTCGAGGGGTCTCAAGCGGGTCGACGGTTCCCGCCGAATCGACGCCGAGTACGCCGACGTTTAACTCTCGAGCGAGCGTTCGATCGGTCTCGGACACCGCGACTGCCGGCGCGGCGAGGTACGCCGCGTTCGCCTCGTGTAACCGATCGTGTGCCTGAACGATTCCGCGGCGCGTGTCGACGCTCCCGTCGGTCGTGTAACCCTTTGCTTCGACGGCGATCAACGGCGGCTCTTCGCCGAATCGTTCGACCGCAAGCAGTTCCGACTCGAGCGTTCGAACGCCGACGAGGTCGGGATAGCCGCCGCCGATCTCGACGTGATTGAACGGGGCGAGCGTCTCGCGAACGGAGCGATCGATAGGCTCGTCCGCCAGCCAGCGCTCGCTCGCGAACTGCGTGTCGACGACGGCGTAGGTTCCTTCCTCCTCGGGAAACAGCCGCCGCTTGGTGTGTGCGAGCACGGCCGGTTCGGAAAGCGATCCCCCGGAAACGGACATAGCGTGCTATTAGTGACCGGTGTGAAAACCGTTGTTGCTCGAGCGGGCGCGGTCGTCTGTAACGATGCTGTTGGTCTCGATAGGCCGATCGCGCTTCGATAGCTCGGTAGCGCTCTCACCGAGTCGATGTGCGACGAACGTCGCCCGTTGTCGCATCGACGTGGACATCGACGACACCGTCCGGCGTCTCGAGTGGGACGATCCATAGGCCGCTCGTTCGATGTGGGTCCTCGAGCAGCGTCGCTTGCTCGCTCCCGGCGCTCTCGAGTGATTGACGGGCGATTCGAGTCGCTTCTTCGGGGTCGTCGACCTCGATGTCGTCGGTCATTCGAAGCGTGACGACCGGTGCATCCGCCATTCGCACGATGCGCTCGGTGACGCTCCCGACGAGGAAGCGGTCGAGACCGGTCCGGCCCTGGGTTCCCATCACAATCATGTCGATGTCGTTCTCACTCGCGTAGTCAAGAACGCACTCGTGTGGCACCCCGCGTTCGATCGTTGTCGTCACCGGGATATCGTCCCGACTTGCTTCGCTCTCGACATGGTTGACGGCACGTTCCGCCTCCGAAGCGGCCGCTCCGCTGCTCGTCGTGCCGAGCGGCCCTTCGGGAACGATCGAAAGTGCGTGAACCGTCCCGTCGAACCGATCCGCGATCGTGAGTCCGTGATCGATCGCTCGTCGGGTCCCGTCGCTCCCGTCCGTCGGAATCAGCACGTTCTGGTACATCGATTCGATTGAATTTGGGGTGTCACGTATAAATATGCTGAGTAGCGACGCCGGTCGGACTTCCCTCGGTCGCTGTATATTCGCGCAGGCAAATTGTCATCCTTTCCCGGAACGCCATTTATTCGTCTCGCTGGGGTTTGTGATACTAATGGTGTTACGGGAATGATGGGTCGGACCGGTCGAGGCGCGTGGTTCATCCGGCGAGCCGACACAGAAGCAAGGGAGTTGCGCCACGGGGCGTCACCTGCATCCAAATGAGCGGCGACGCATCCGATAGCACGACGTATGTCCGTGGCTAACCCACGCCGGGAGTTTATCGCCGCCGTCGGCACGGGGGTCGTCGGGCTCACCGTCGGCGGCTGTCTCGATACTGATACCGCCGACCACGACCTGCCAGCGCTGGTTCTGACGTGGCAGCGAGACCCAACGACCACGATGACTATCGACTGGCACGTCGACTCGAGCGGCGCTTTCGTAGACGATCCGGACACCCTCGAGTATCGGGCAGACGACGCCGAAAGCGACTGGAGGGAGCTTTCGAGTTCCTCCCACAGCTTCGACCAGTACGATCGACGAATCCACCGCGTCGAACTAACCGGTCTCGAGCCCGGAACCACCTACGAGTTTCAGGTCGAATCTGGGTCCGCGTATCGGTTTCGGACGATGCCGGTACGGTTGGACGATCCGCTCACGTTCGCGGCCGGTGGAGATACCGACGCGTCGGATTGGGATCGGATCGCGAGCGAGTTACTGGCGTACGATCCCGAGTTCCTGGTAATCGGCGGTGATTTCGCCTACGCAGACGGCGGGACGAGCCACGATTCCCTCGAGCGCTGGCACCGGTGGCTCGAGACCGCAAACCAGGAGTTGATCGACGAGGATGGTCGCGTGGTTCCGATCGTCTCGGCTATCGGAAACCACGAAACCAGAAACGGATACTATCACGAGGCAACTCGACAGCTAGCGGATACGGACGAGTGGCGGGAGTGGTACGCCCCGTACTTTTACAACGTCTTTGCGTTTCCCGGCCACCCGGGCTACGGCGTGTTGGATTTCGGCGAGTACCTGAGCATGCCGGTTCTCGACAGCAATCACACCAACACGATCGACGGAACCCAGACCGAATGGCTCGAGGACGTTCTCGAGGAGCGTTCGGAGACGACTCACGTCATCCCGGCCTATCACGTACCGGCGTGGCCCTCTCATCGGGAGATCGAACTGGATCTAGATCAGCGCTCCCAGTTTCACTGGTGTCCGCTCTTTGAGCGCGCCGACGTCCGGTTTGCCCTCGAGAGTCACGACCACACGTTCAAGCGGACCCATCCGCTACTCGAGGGCGAGCGCGACGAGGACGGGATCGTCTACGTCGGTGACGGCTGTATGGGACGGCCGCCGCGAGAAGCGGATGCCGATCGCTGGTACATCGACGAGGCCAGCGGAACGTACAACTGTCACATCGTTACGATCGACGAGACGAAAGCACACGTCGAAACGATCCGTGCGGATGGGGGGACACTCGACGAGGTGAGCCGAGACGTCGTTTGAACGAGCGACGCGCGCTATCCGTCCGGCGAGCGGTCATCAAGCGTCCGTTCCGCCATCGCGTCCGACGCGTTCGGTGACAACAACGTCGACACCCGCGCGTTTTCCTTGATCTGAACGCCGCCTTCGGGAACGCTGAGCGGGAGCAACGGGAGGTGTGAGCTGACCCAAACCGTCGGATGGGAACAGCCTCGAGCAAGCAGTTCGTTGCGCGCCTGGAGAACGAGTTGGTCTTCGACGTCGGTGAGAAATTCGTTGTGCTGAAGGACGTACCGTCCGCCGTCTAGCTCCCACCAGCCGTAGTCGTCGTTCGGGGCCTGTTGGGCCGTCGGGACGGCCTCGAATTCGGCGTCCTCGAGTTCGTCGCCGCCGAAATCGAGCTTGCCGGGGGCGTCGACGGTGTAAATCGCGCTCACCGTCAGATCGATTCCCTGATCATGAACCTGCGTCGGCTCGTAGACGAGGTTATCGACATGAGTCGCGAGCGGATGCTCTTCGGACATATCGGTTGGAGTAACGCTCTGTATCGTAAAAAAACGGCCGCCCGGACGAGTCGAGATGATGGGAACGGCGAGCGAACTGGAACGTCGCGCTAACTCCCGGAACTTGATGTGATCGGCCGCGTAGCTATACACCATGGTTGACGTACTGAGGGACGACATTGCTCGCTTCGTTCGCGCCGCCGGACCGGAACCCGACGAAACGCTCCGCGAAATGGACGAGTACGCCGCCGCCGAGGGGTTCCCGAACGTCGGTCCCGAGGTCGGCGGCGTTCTGGAACTCCTTACGCGGATGATCGGTGCTCGCCGCGTCTTCGAGTTCGGGTCGGGGTACGGCTACTCCGCGTACTGGTTCGCGAAGGGACTCCCCGACGACGGCACCGTCGTCCTGACGGAAGTCGACGAGGACGAACTCGAGATGGCCAGAGAGTACATGAAAGCCGGCGGCTTCGACGACCTCGCGCGATACGAACTCGGAGACGCACTCGAGACCGTCGACCGCTACGACGGCCCGTTCGACGTGGTGTTGATCGACCACCAGAAACATCGCTATCCCGAGGCCTTCGAGGCGGTCAAATCAAAGGTTCCAGTCGGCGGAATACTCGTCGCGGACAACGCGATGACGGCGGGGAGCATCCAGTTCGAAAAGTTACTCGAGGTGATCGATACCGGGCGGGAACCGTCGGGAGTGAACGAAGACACGCGAGGAATTGCCACGTATCTCGAGGCCGTCCGTTCTGACCCCGCGTTCGAGACGGTCATCCTCCCGCTCGGAGAAGGGATCGCGGTAAGTTACCGAACGGAGTGATTGTGGTGCGTTACCGAACGGAGTAATCGGAATCGTTTTCGACGACACGGTCGTCGGCCGCTTCGGTCCCCGGCGTTGCGCCGTACTCGCGAAAGCCGAGGAAGACGCTCGTCGCACAGGCCAGTAGCAACGTTCCCCAGGTTAGCGCTCCGACCGTAATCGCCGCGAGCGTCGTCGAACCCGGAAGGACCGTAGAGATCGTTCCCACGCCGACGATGTGGAGCGTGGCGACGCCGAGAAAGCTACTCCAGAACCCAAACGAGAGCGTCGCGAGCCGTCTCCGGCTGACGACGGTAGCGACTCGAGCGACGGCGTAGACGCCCCCAACGGCGAGCGCTGTGCCAGCGACCGTCGGAAGAATTTCGTCGCTGGTAGCGCCAATACCTCCGGCGGCTGCAAAAAGCGCGAACGATACTGCCAGAAGCGACCGATCCGATTGGAGTGGTGAGTGGATCACGTCGGACACTGCGTTGGTGGCACCTACATGCGCCCGAATATATAGTTATTGGCTGGGCGAGATATTGTGAATCGACAGCAAGAATCATATCGAAAAGTCGGGTCGAACCGCTCAGGTTCCGGATAGATCCGGTTTGGGCGCGACGTGCGGTTCCGGAACGAGGTCCCTAAACGGTTGCTCGTCGAGCCACTCGAGGAGACAGACCAGTTGATCCGTCGCCGCCTCGAAGAGGTGGCCGCCGATTTCCGGCGTCGCATCGGTCTGGTCCCCGAAGACGCCATTCTCCGAGATCTCCTTCGAATCGTAGGTGACTCGAGCGCCGTTGACGGCCATCGCGGCCGGTTCGAACGCCGTCATTCCACCGTCGCGCGCGTCCTCGAGACGGTCCTCGCGAACGAGGTCGTTCGCGATGTGCATGATCATCGCGGTCTCTTTCGGACCGCCATGGGGACCGGGCGTCGCGAAGACATCCTCGATCAGTTCCGGGATCGACTCGTCCCACATCCATTCGATTGCGTAGGCCGTTCCGTCGTCGCGCAATCGTCGACCGACCTCCCGCAGGTGCGCGACGTTTCCCCCGTGGGCGTTGACGAAGACGATGCGATCGATTCCGTGATAGGTGAGGTTTCTCGAGAGGCTCTCGACGTAGTCTCGAAAGACGGGTGCGTCGACCCACATTGTTCCGTGGAACTGTCGGTGGTGGGGGCTGACGCCGATCGGGATCACCGGCGTACAGAGGTGGCCCGTCCGGTCGGTAGCCGCTCGAGCGAGCGCGTCCGCGATCATGGAGTCAGTGCCTTCGGGGAGGTGTGGTCCGTGTTGTTCCGTTGATCCGAGCGGAACGACGGCTAGCGATTCGGTTTCGACGTACTCACCGAGTTCCGGCCACGCGCGGTGTGGAAGGTACATACACGGTAATCGACTTCGGCACGCAAAACGGTACGTACGGGAGAGATCCCACAGGCTTCTCGGGATATATCACATATTGCGATATCAAATAGCGGATCGACCGCTCGCGTACTCGAGCGCTCGGAATAGGCCACGGACAATCGGCCGGTACGCTGAGACAGCCCAATGCGAAGCATTGACGTGACACGGAGTTGAACGATTGTCGTAGCTTTCGGGCCGTCCACCGCCAGACGTGATGACCAATCGTTATGAAAAAATTCCCTTCGATTCCACGGGTCGCGAACGCGCCCGATGACCTCCTCAAGGAGGGCCATCTGTGGCTTCTCGAGAAGGTCGACGGAGCGAATTTTCGGTTCCAGCTCCGACAGTCGGGGCTCGTTCGGTTCGGCGACCGAAGCCGGGTCTACGACGACCCGGACGAGGTCCCCGTCCCGTATCGACACGCCGTCGACCACGTCCGGGAGAACATAGATCGCGAGGCGCTTCGAAACGCCGTCGATGACGTCGAGGATATTGTGTTCTTCGGCGAGGCGATGCACCGCCACGCGATCGAGTACGATTGGGGACGGACGCCGTCGTTTCTCGGCTTCGATGTCTGGTCGGCCGATGCGGGGAAATTCTACCCGCTCGATACCGCCGAACGGATTTTCGATCGGATCGGCCTTCGACCGGTGAACGTCTTCGAACGGGAACGACGAGCGCGGGACTTCGACCCCGACTCGTATGCGATCCCGGAATCGAAGTGGTACGACGGCCCCGCGGAGGGAGTGATCGTCCGAGACAAGCGGGGCCGGCGGGCAAAACTCCTCCATCCTGCGTTTCGAGAGGTCGACGAAACGGTTCCGGTCGACGCACCCGTCGAGGCGTTGGCGGGACGGTACGTAACGGAACGCCGACTCGAGAAGGTCGCGGCCAAACTCGAGGACCGGAATCGACCGGTGAACTTCGAGACGCTGTACGATCGGGTCGTGACGGATATCGTCCGCGAAGCCCACAAAGAGCTCTATCACGGGAGTGCTCCTGTGGATATGGAGTCGTTCAGATCGGAAGTCGGTGCGCTGACGCGGCGGTATCTCGAAGCCCGGAACGACGATAGTTGGAAGTAAAAGCACCGCATCTGCCATTTCCTGTGAAAGTTCGGCGAGCATCGACCCGTGGAATGATAAAGGTTAATAAATATGGCGGCATGAGTTGTTATATGGCAGTCGTAAGCGTCTCCATGCCGGACGAACTTCTGGATCGACTCGATCAGTTTGCCGACGACCACGGCTATACCGGGCGGAGCGAAGTCGTCAGAGAGGCCTCCCGAAACCTTCTCGGCGAGTTCGAGGACACGCGACTCGAGGGCCGGGAACTGATGGGGATCGTCACCGTTCTCTTCGACTACGAAACGACCAGCGTCGAAGAGCGGATGATGCACCTGCGTCACGAACACGAGGATCTCGTCGCGTCGAACTTCCACAGCCACGTCGGCGACCACCACTGTATGGAACTGTTCGTTCTCGAGGGAGCCCTCGAGGATATCTCGACGTTCGTCGGCAAAATCCGTGCAACGCAGGACGCGCTCACCGTCGACTACTCGGTCATTCCGGTCGACAGTTTCGATCCGATTAGTCAAGAACACTGAGACGAGGCGCGTTTTCTCCGATCAGCCTGCCTCCACTGGAAGTAACCAATAGTTGCGAGATTCGCTTGGAGCGCGTACTTTTACTATTTCCCACTCGTAGGACTACTCGAAATGTCTTACACGAAGGTCAACTACGAGGAGGTCGACCAGGTCTCGAGTGCGATGCACTTTCTGAGCGACCCGCTCGAAACCGAGCGGGTCGGCGTGACGGTTGCACGGTGTGACCCGCAGTGGAAGAGCCAGCCCCACGACCACGTCGATAACGACCACGAGGAGGTGTACGTGCTCATCGAAGGCGAGGCGGAAGTGATCGTCGACGACGAACCGGTGGAGATGGCGACGGGCGATGCGCTGTGGATCCCGCCCGAGTCGACGCGCCAGATTCGCAACGGCGACACCGAAAGCGCGTTCGTTCTCGTGAGCGCACCCTCGATCGCAGACGACGACGATACCGACGGCGAGTGGCTACTGAGCGGCTTTGCGGGATAGACTGGCGTCTGTTTTTGATATGACTCGAGAAGCGGTGTCGCCATCGGGGCCGGAATTCAAACGCCGGCGGCTTCTGCCCCGGAGTATATCCCGCTCGGTACTGACAAACGGCGTATGAACCCGCTCGAGGACAGCATCGTTCCGGATCGCGCGCTCGACGTCAAGACCGAAGCAAGCGAGTTCGCTCGAGAACACATCGAGCCAAACGCGGCCGAATACTACGAATCGGGTGACTATCCGTGGGATATCCTCGAGGCCGCACAGGAGGCGGGCCTCGCAGGGCAAGACATCCCGGAAACCTGGGGCGGGCGAGGGCTCGACCTTCCACAGCTCCTCGCGATCACGGAGGAGTTCTACCGGGCGGACGCCGGCATCGCGTTGACGATACAGTTGGCGAGTTTCGGCTGTGAAATCACGTACGAATACGGGAGCGACGAACAGTGTGAGGAATACGTCCGACCCGTTGCCGAAGGCGATCAGCTATCCGGGCTTGCCGTCTCGGAGCCGGAAACGGGGAGCGATCTCGCGGGCATGCAAACCAGCGCGGAACAAGACGGGAACGAGTACGTCCTGAACGGGGAGAAGTACTGGATCGGAAACGGCGTCGAGGCCGATTGGGTGACCGTCTACGCCCGAACCGGTGATGACGGGAACAACCGGTACGGGAATCACTCGATGTTCATCGTGCCGACCGATACGGACGGCTACGAGGCCGAACACATTCCCGAAAAGATGGCGATGCCCGCCTCGAAGCAGGCCCACATCACGTTCGACGACTGCACAATTCCCGAATCGAACCTGATCGGCCACGAGGGTGCCGGGTTCATGATGCTCGCGGACTTTTTCAACCACGGCCGGATCGTTGTTTCAGGGCACGGACTCGGACTCGCCGCGGCGGCTATCGAAGAGGCGTGGGAGTTTACCCACGAACGGGAGGAGTTTGGACGGACGATAAACGAGTTTCAGGCGGTCCAGCACGGACTGGCGGATATGCTCGTCGAGTTCGAAAGCGCTCGAGCGCTGGTCTGGCGAGCGTGTCGAAAGGTCGAAAGCGACGAAAACGCGGGTTACTGGGCCGCACTATCGAAGACGAAAGCGACGGAAACGGCGGTCGACGTTGCAGAACAGGGAATGCAGTTTCACGGCGGTCGATCGATCCTCGACGAACGCCGGATCGCGCGCGTCTATCGTGACGTTCGGGTGCCGGTCATCTACGAAGGCGCGAACGAGGTCCAGCGAAATCTGATCTACGGACAGGCTCCCTGAACTTGAGTCGAATCGAGATCCGCTCGGAAACGTCCCGCCACCGGGAGGTCGTCTAACGAAGAACACTGGTCGAGCAGGGTTACCTGTTGCCGATAGCGATTAGTTAACTGTCGGATCGATCGATTCGGATGACTCGCCGAACGCCCCGTTAGTAATTTGACTCGAGACGGATTCGATCTGTTCGACGAGTTGTACTTTCGAGATGGGTTTGACGAGATATTCGTCGAAATCGGCGTTAGAAATCTCACTAGCCGGGTTTATTGCGGACACGATAATTACGGCACCGTCGTATCCGCTCGCTCTGAGCAACGATAGCACTTCGTCACCGGAGAGACCAGGCATTCGGCGATCGAGCAGGACGACGTCCGTCGATTCGGTTACCTGCTCGAGCGCCTGTTCACCGTTGTAGGCTGTTGTTACGTTCCAGTTCGGCTCCAGCCACGCAGCGAACAGATCGGCAAGCCGTGGTTCGTCGTCTACGACGAGTACATTGATCTTCGATTCCTCCGTTTCCCCCTGTCCCATCATCGAACACACCTACGGATAACCAATGGTGCTTCCCTGTCATAAAGCTCATGACCAGGTGTCATACCGATTACTGGTTTATAGTCCTATAAAAAATAACTAACGGCAGATTTACTTCCAAAGTACGGGACTGTGACGACGGACAACACAGATCAATCAACAGGATTGTTTTGTTCTACGAAAGAAAGATACTGCGATAGTATCAGCTGTGTGGGTCTTGATAGTACCCGAAACCGAACACCCTTCGACCGGGATAGGATCGGCGGAATCACCGCAGCGCTATCGAAAAGCCCGTCTTACTGCCCTTCGAAGTCCGGATCGCCATCGCCCATGAAGGCCGTGATTCCCTCCATGAGGTCGTCCGTTCCCATGAGCTGACCGAACGCGGCCGCTTCGTACTCGAGTCCGGCGTTCGTGTCGTTTCGACCGGCGAGCATCGCCCGCTTGGTGTACTTCGACGCGATCGGTGGGCCACCGGCGAGGCTCGCCGCGAGTTCGAACGCGCGATCCTCGAGTTCGTCGTTCTCGTGGACCTCGTTGACGAAACCGTACGATTCCATCGTCTCGGCATCGAATCGGTCCGCGGTAAGGATGATCTCCTTTGCGCGGCCCTCGCCGACGATGTTCGGCAGTCGCTGGGTGCCGCCCCAGCCGGGGATCAAACCGAGGTCGAGTTCGGGTTGGCCAAATTCGGCACGTTCGCTGGCAACGCGCAAATCCGCACACATCGACAGCTCCATCCCGCCGCCGAGACAGTAGCCGTCGATGCCGGCGACGACCGGGAGATCACTCGACTCGAGCGTTCCGAACGTCGACTGGCCCTTCTTCGACAGTTCGGTGCCGTGGAGGGGGTCCGCACCGCCCGCGGCCATGCTCTGGACATCCGCGCCCGCGGAGAAGGCCTTCTCGCCCTCGCCGGTGATAAGAATCGCGCGAACGTCGTCGTCGTCCTCGAACAGGTCGACGGCTTCGACGAGTTCGTCGAGGATCTGTTCGCTGATAGTGTTCATCCGGTGTGGTCGATCGAGGACGATGTGGCCGACCATTTCGCCGGGATACTCGACGCGGATCGCTTCGAAGTCGGCGGCGTCACCGTCGTCCTCGTCAACCGGGTCGTAGAACGTGCCGACTTCCGCGCGCTCTTTGAGGTAGGCCGCGGGCTCGTATCGCTCGTGACCCGTTATCTCGGCGGCATCCTCGAGCGTCTCGAGGGCATCGTCGAGGCCGAATTCATCGACGACAGTGACGGGGCCGTCGGGGAAGCCCGCTCCGAGCATGACGGCTTCGTCGATCGACTCGGGTGGAGCGACATCGTTCCCGATCAGTTTCGCGATTTCGTTGGCCATCGAGGCGATCAGTCGTCGCTTGACCAGTTCGGAGTGCTGGTCGGTCGGGATGTCGACGCCGTCTCCGTCCTCGTAGTCGTAGAACCCTTTGCCGGTCTTCCTGCCGAGCTCTTCGTTCTCGACTTTCTCCTCAAGCAACGGAGCCGGCTCGTAGGCGTCGCCGAGCACCTCGTGCATGTACTCGAGGACGTGGTAGCTCACGTCGTTTCCGACCTGGTCGCCGAGTTCGAAGCTTCCCATCGGCAGTCCCATGTCGAATTTCGTGGTGGAGTCGACCTCCGCGATGGTCGCCTCGTCGTTGCTGACGAGCCACGACGCTTCGTTCATCAGCGGGACGAGAATGCGGTTGACGATGAAACCGGGCTCGTCTTTGTGCACGCGCACGGGCGACTTCCCGAAATCCTCCGCGAGTCCTTCGACGACCTCGAGGACGGAGTCGTCGGTGTGTTCCCCGGAGATAACCTCCACGAGGGGCATCCGGACCGGAGGATTGAAAAAGTGCATTCCGCAGAACCGTTCGGGTCGTTCGGTTACCTCCGAGAGGTCGGTAATCGAGAGGCTCGAGGTGTTCGTCGCGAAGATGGCATCGTCGGGAGCGACCTCCTCTACGTCGCCGTAGACATCCTTCTTGATCTCCATCTTCTCGGGAACCGCTTCGATGACGATATCGGCGTCGCCGACCGCCTCGCTCATGTCAACCAGCGGCGTCACGCGCTCGAGCGCTCCGTCGGCTTCCTCCTGCGAGAGCTGGTCGTTTTCGGCGAGCTTGTTCAGCGACCACTCGATTTGTTCGTAGCCGTCCTGGACGAACTCCTCGTTGATGTCGCGCATGTTCACGTCGTAGCCGGCCATCGCGGCGACCTCCGCGATACCGTGACCCATGTTACCCGCACCAAGAACTGCGACGGTGTTGATATCTTCCAGATCCATGGTTCATTGTGCAATCCGTACCGGTTTCAACGTTTCCCTCTCAAAGAAAAGAAACTACATTTGAGTTTACAGACGGTTACAAAGTTCTTTATCGTTCAGGCAGGAAAGATCCAATATGGAATTTGGATTATCCGACGAACAACAGCAAATCCGCGAAGAGGTAACGCGGTTTGCAGAGAACGAAATCGTCCCGGTCGCCGAGGAGTACGACGTAGAAGAGAAGTACCCCCACGACGTCATCGACAAGGCCGCCGAGATGGGCCTAACCGGCTCGTACATCCCGATGGAGTACGGCGGAGCGGGCTACTCGATCCTCGATACGGCGATCATCACCGAGGAACTGTTCTCCTACGATCCCGGTATCGCGCTGTCGATCGTTTCGACTTCCTTCGGCTGTGAGGCGATCATGAACTTCGGGACCGAGGATCAGAAAGAACGCTTCCTCGAGCCCGTCGCGTACGGTGACAAGATTTCGGGCGCGGCAATCTCCGAGCCCGATACCGGCTCCGACGTCTCTTCGGTTTCGACGCAGGCCGAGAAAGACGGCGACGAGTGGGTAATCAACGGGAACAAGATGTGGATCACCAACGGGACCGTCGGCGACTTCTTCGTCGTTCTCTGTAAGACGAACCCCGATGCGGAAGGGCGATACAACGGCTTCAGCCAGATCATCGTCGAATCCGACCGCGACGGGTTCGAAGCTGACAAGATCACCGGCAAGCTCGGGATCCGTGCATCGGACACCGCCGAACTCATCTTCGACGACGTCCGCGTCCCCGAGGAGAACCTCGTCGGGACCAAAGACGCCGCGTTCATGCAACAGATGCAGTTCTTCGACGAAACCCGAACCGCGGTCGCCGCCCAGGGCGTCGGTATCGCGAAAGGCGCGACGCGAGCGGCCCTCGAGTACGCACAGGACCGCGAGCAGTTCGGCCAGTCGATTTCGGAGTTCCAGGCGATCCAGCACAAACTCGCCGAGATGGCGACGAACACCGAAGCGGCTCGGAACCTGACCTACAAGTCCGCCTGGAACGTCGATCAGGGCGAGGACATCACAAAACTCGCGTCGATGGCCAAGGAGTACGCCTCTCGCGTCGCCGTCGATGTCGCCGACGAGGCCGTCCAGATCCACGGCGGAGCCGGCTACGTCAACGACTTCCCGGTCGAGCGGTTCTACCGAGATGCGAAGATCACCCAGATCTACGAGGGAACGTCGGAAATCCAGAAGAACGTTATCGCTCGCGAACTGCTCGGCAAAGGGTTCTAAATCGGGCGTTTTCGCTTTTTTCGTCGCTTTCGTTTTCGTTTCAGATGCCCTTCCGGCACCACGTCTCCACTGGCACACCGCATCTACCAGTGCCACGCTATTCACTGCTTTACACTCCCGGCCGGCATCATGACGTCGACAGCGCCCGAGGGACCACTACCGGTTTCGGTCACTTACGGAGAATCGAGGAGAAAGCCTCGCGCTTCAGCGCGGGGAGGATGTCGAGTTCACGGACAGCATCAAAAAAGCGAGGCGATTACTCCGCCGGCTCCGCGACCCGCTGTCCGCTTCCCAACTCGAGGCCGCCCTCAAGCGTTCGGACGGGGTAGGGGATGTCGATTCCTTCTGCGTCAAAGCGTTGTTTGACGCTGGTGACGTACTCGCCACGAATTCGGACGAAGTCCGCTCGACCGGGATCCCCGATCCAAAACCGAGACTGCAGGCCGACGTCGGAGTCGCCAAGTTCGGTGAGACGGACCGACGGGCCCGGCTCGTCCAGAATGTCGGGGTGGTCCTGTGCTTCTTCGACGATGATCTGGGTCGCTTGTTCGATATCGTCGCCGTACCCGATCCCGAAGACGAATTTTAATCGTAGTTTGTTCCCGTCGACGGGATTTTTGAGAACGCCGTTCGTGAGTTCGGAGTTCGGCACCGTTAGCAGTTCGTTGTCGAACGTCCGAACGCGGGTGACGCGCAGACTAATGTCCTCGACGGTGCCGGCGTGGTCGCCCCACTCGATCCAGTCGCCGATCTTGAACGGTTTGTCGGTGTAGATGAAGATGCCGGCAACGAAGTTCGAAATGACGTTCTGCGTTGCGAGCCCGAGCGCGAGCGCACCCGCCGCGGCGATACCGGCCATGGAGACGAGGAAGTTCCCGTAGTCCGCGAAGCCGAACGCGACTGCGATGGCGACGAACACGACGCCGAACTGCGTAATCAACAATAGCGGTTTCTGTGCGTGGGCGTCGAGGCTTCGACGATCCATCGCACGAGTGACCAGCGGCAAGACGACGAACCGGCCGATGAAGTAGATAGCCAGGAACGCCGCGACAAATCGGATCAGGCCCGCAGCGCTCTCTGCAACTTCAGTTGATACGCCTTCGATGTTTTCGAGTCTCGCTCCGATCGGGCCGAGCGCTGGAGCCAACACGGCCGAGACTCCTCCCGCCGTCATCGATACATCACTGCCGTGTGACCTCGCGTGTCGAAGACTGTCGCGTTCACACGGTCTGCGAGATCCTCTGCCTTCTGTTCGGTCGAACTCCCGGCTCGAGCGGCGCGAAGGAATTTGACCTTGACGAGGTCCCGATCCGCGAGTTGGTCGTTGAGTTCGTCGACGACGGCGTCGATTCCACTTTTGCCGACCCACACTGTGACGTCGAGATCGTGCGCTTTGCGTTTCCGTTCCTGTTGATCCATAGCACCGCCTAGCGGGCCGATCGGTTTCAATCTTCGTGAACGGAGCCGACCATCTGATCTCTCTCTCGCGAGACCGGAATCACTCCTCAGCGTTGGTTTCGTTCGCTTTGTCACCGGTCTCGTAGGGATATCGTGCGTGAGCCCCACAATCACAGGTAATCACGACATGCCCGTCTTGGAGCCGGACGCGTGCGTTCGTTCCCGGGCGAAGATACCGATCACAGCGATCGCACGTGAACCGGCGAAACGTCCTGGGGAGCTGTAATCGATTGCGCTCGGCGACTCGACGGGCGAGTCTTACATATTCGCGAGAGCGGTCGTCGTCGGATGCCGAAGCCGCCGCTCGAGCGAGTTCGTGCAACCGTTCGATGCGCTCGGCGGCGACATCCATCACTGGTCATTTTCGTCGGTTGGCCTATTGATGTTGCGCTCTCGCCCCGTCCTGTTTCGACCGGTGCGCTCACAGGACAGAGTCCGAACAAAGACGATACTGCGGAGAGACGACAGGAACATGTACTATCGGTAACTTCGATGCGTTTTAAGCCAGTGACTTCGTTCTGCCGAAACGTGTACCCGATCGTAACAGCAAACCTCCCCTCCATCCTCTCGAGTGCGATTGCGTCGGTTAGCCGCGGGGATCGGTCTGCCAGCCGAATTCCGCGGATTCGTTCGACAATGCGCTTCGGCGATTCCCGTTCTCACACCTGTAGCCCCTCCCTACCGCCCGAGCGGTCGGATGCATCAATTGCATCCGACCGGGTAGGCTGGTTCAACCGGATTGACGATACAGTTATAGCCAAACAAAGTACGCAATATTGTTATATATCGAACTCGAACAGGAGTAATAGAACACAATGACCGGAAGTTCGGATGGTCCCCCCGAACGGATCAGTCGTCGGTCGGTACTAGCCACAGGAACTGCCGGACTCGTCGCGGCGACAGCTGGCTGCGTTAACCAGGTCCAGAGCATGGTCAGCAGTAGCGGCGGTACCACTGACGATACCTCCCTTCGGATCATCACCGTCCCTGCCGATAATGATCGCCAAGCCGTCCAGATTGCACGAGAGCTCGAGGGAAACCTCGAGGCGCTCGACTTCAACGTTTCACTCGACCTCCGCACTAACACCGAATTTCAGCGATCGGTCATGCTCGAACACGATTTCGACATGTACGTCGGTTCCCTCCCAACAGAGCCGGATCCCGATTTCCTGTACGAACTGCTTCACTCATCGTACAAGAGCGAAACCGGGAAACAGAATCCGTTCCGATTCGAGGACATTACGACCATCGACGGAATGTTGAGAGAACAACGCGAGACGGAGGACGGCAGGGACGAGGTAGTCACCGACCTGCTCATCCAGATCGCACGGGAGATGCCGTTCATTCCGATCTGTCTGCCAGAGGGACACCGAGCCGTACAACCCGAGATGGCGGATCTCTGGGAACGATTCCATCCGTACACGCGGTTAGGCTATTTCGGTAACGATGAAACACCGGCGGAACTGACATCGCTGATCATGGATTCGCGTCCGACACGGAACGTCAATCCGTTTTCGACGGAACATCGAAATCACGGAACCTACATCGATCTCCTGTATGATTCACTGGCGATCGATGACGCACTCGTCTACGGCGACGACGAACACATTACCGAGAGCTTTGAAGGAAGCGATCTCATTCCGTGGCTCGCAGAATCGATAGAATGGGGCGAATCCGAACTGACAATCCGAATCCGCGAGGACTGTACGTTCCACGACGGTGAACCCCTCACCGCCGAAGACGTCGCGTTCACCTACGACTTTCTCGCAGACACCACGGGAGGACTAGGCGATTCACCGCTTCCGGCGACGAACTACCGTCGCCACGCCTCTACCGTCGAATCGGTCACTGTCGTTGAGGACATCGACGATGAGACCGAATCAGGAGACGAGGAGAACCTCGAAGTGACACTATCGTTCAGTACGAACCGAGCGGTAGCGGAGCAGGCACTTCTCATCCCCATTCTTCCGAAACACGTTTGGGGAACCGAAGAAGGTGCGCTTGCGGAGTTAGACGAAGATGAGATTCCCGTACAACAGGGACGGTGGAGTCTGCTCGGTTCAGACGAAGAGGATCTCATCGTCGGCAGTGGTCCGTTCCAATTCGAGGAAAAGGCCGAACAGGATAGTCTAACCCTCTCGCGGTTCGACGACCACTTCACTCGAGCTGACGACATCGGTTTGCCCGAAGTAACCGTCGAAGCGCTCGAGTTCCTCAACGATACGAGTAGTGCGTCAGCGCTCCAGCAGGTCGAAGGCGGCGTCGCCGACGTCACGACCTCGCGGATCGAACCGCACGTCGTCGAAGATGTCTACGACGGCGAAAGCGATGAAACAGAGATACTCGTCGAGACGGATCCGTGGTCGTTCTATCACGTCGGGTTCAACACCGATAGCGGACTCTGCCAGAGCCCGAGCTTCCGGAACGCCGTCGGACGGGTGATCGACAGGCAGTACGTTGCAGAAGAAATCTTCTCCGGATACGCGGAACCGATCTGGACGCCGGTCGCAAACGAGGAGTGGCTCCCGGAGGAGGACGAGCTCAGAGACGAGGCGATTTCGTGGATGAACGAGCGTAACATCGAACTCACGGACAAAGAGTGGGACGAACATCAGCCGTTCGCGCCGTTCTGTGAATTAGACGATAATCGCCTCGGCCAGGTCGATATCGAAGAGGCACAGCGGGCGTTCGAGAACGCCGGATTCCAATATAACGAAGACGGTCAAATCGTAGATTACTGATGTTACAGGAGGTTCTGACTGAGGTCGCTATCGTCGTCGGGGTTATGCTCGCGATTTCGATTCCGTTGTTCATCGGAGGGGATCGTATTCGTGAGACAGGGTCCGAGTGGCGAGTACGGATTCGAACCTCTGTTCCGATTATCGCGATTCTACTGATTGTTCTATTGGTAAACCAACAGTACCGGCGCGAAATAGGGGATCTGTCCACTGAATACGGATGGTGGATGACTCGGACGTTCTACGAGATCGAGGGCGAACTCATCATCTGGTTCCAGTCCTACGATTACACGATATTAATTCGATTTTTTTCGTTTATTTACATCTATGCGTACGTCTTCTTGCTGATTTTCCCCGTCCTCGCGTATTTCGCGCTCTCGGATACTCGCCCGTTTCGACAGCTTCTCACGGCCTATACGCTCAATTACGGGATCGGCCTGATCGTATACGTTCTCGTGATGGCGTTCGGTCCGAGAAACATCATGCCGGAGATGTTCGAAACCACACTTTATGACTTTCAGCCACGATACCAACACCTGACTCGAGAGGTAAACGAGTTCAGAAACGTCTTTCCGTCGTTACACACCTCTCTGGCGATGACCGTCGGGATATTCGCAGTGCGGACAAGAGACGAGTATCCGAAGTGGACTCCGGTTGGTATCTTTCTCGGAATCAGCGTCGCCATCTCGACGATGTACCTGGGAATTCACTGGGCAATCGACGTCGTCGCAGGTATGATTCTGGCAGTCGTTTCAGTCGCCATCTCTGTTCTCGTAGTCAACCGCTGGGGGGTGTGGAAACGCAGCTCCGAGCGTCTGCCAACGCTCGCGGAGATCCGGGGCTGGATAGCCTCGGCCTGGCGTTCGATTCGCGAGTGAGCCGGGCGGTCTGACCAGTGGATCGTCGCGCCAGTTTCTCGCGAGTCCGTGGCGCAATACTGTTATACCGTGAGCGGCCAAGATTTCTGAAGGAACTAATGAACGACACTCCGGTCGGGCAAGTAAGTCGTCGCTCGCTCCTCGCGACGGGTGCGGCCGGCGCGTCTCTCTCGACAGCTGGCTGTGTTCGACAGCTCCGCAGTATCGTCAATAGGGACAGGCTAGAGCAACTCTCGTTGACGATAACGACGCTTCCCGCGGACGGTGACCGAGAAGGGATCCAACTGGCTCGACATCTCCGTGCAAACCTGGAAGCGGCCGGTGTCGACGTCTCCCTCGAGATGCGCTCGCAGGAAGAATTCTTGCGGGCGATTCTGATCAATCACGACTTCGACTGTTATGTCGGACGCCATCCCGGCTCGATGGATCCGGACTTTCTGTACGAAGCCCTCCACTCGTTGTACGCCGAGGAATCCGGCTGGCAGAACCCGTTCGGGTTCACGAATCTCGCGTTCGACGAATTACTCGAGGCCCAGCGCCGGGCAAACGACGACGGCCGACAGGACGCCGTAACCAGTGTTCTCGAGACGCTGGCGGTCGAGGTTCCGTTCGTCCCGGTCTGTGTCCCCGAAGAGTACCGACTCGTCAGGACGGACCGGTTCGACGGCTGGGGCGAGTACCACCCGGCGACCCGGCTCGGTCCGCTCGGCCTCGAGCCAACGACGGAGACGGACCAGTTACGGACGGTCGTCATCGACGCGCGACCGTCCCAGAATCTGAATCCGCTCGCCGCGGAGTATCGAAGCGGAGATACGTTCGTGGATCTGTTGTACGATTCTCTGGCGACCGAAAACTGGATCCAGAACGGAACCGAAACCGGTCAGAATGACACCGACGAGAACGAAGACGACGATGACGCCACAACGACGACCGAACTGCTTCCGTGGCTGGCAGAATCCTGGGAGTGGAACGACGACACGCTCGAGGTGACGATCCGCGAGGACTGTACCTTCCATGACGGGGAGCCCCTCACCGCCGAGGACGTCGAGTTTACGTATAACTTCCTCGCGGACACGTCGATGGGCGAAAGCGACGTACAATCCCCCGCGCCGATCTATCGCGGTCTCGTCTCCGTTGTCGACGAAATCAACGTCGAACCGGAGTCCGATCACCAACTGTCCTTTACGGTGGAGACGGGAGAAGCCGTAGCCGAATGGGCGCTAACCGTTCCGATTTTACCGAAACACGTCTGGGAAGAGCGCTCGAGTAGCGCGGATATTCCGGGCTATCGGGTCGCCGAGGGAACGACCGATGCGCTCGTTACGGACAACATCCCTGCCGTCGGGAGTGGTCCGTTCGAGTTCGACGACCGAGCCGAGCGCGAGCACCTCACACTCGAGCGGTTCGACGACCATTTCACCCGACGCGATTCAGTCGATCTTCCCGAAGCGAGTGTCGAGGAGTTGTACGCCGGAATCGACCCCCGAAGCACCTCGGCGATTTCGCTCGTCGAAAGCAACGACGCCGATATGACGCTCTCGACGCTCGAGACCTACGCAATCGAGGACGTGACCGAAGGGGATGGTGTCGAGCTGCGCGCCGACCGGTCGTGGTCGTTCTACCATCTCGGATTCAACACCCGAACCACGCCGTTTAGCAACCCCCGCTTTCGCCAGCTCTGTGCGCGACTGATCGACAGGGAGCGAGTCGTCGAAGAGATTTTCGAGGGGTACGCGCGGCCGGTCGAAGCACCGGTGACCGACGAGTGGATGTCCGAGAGTCTCGAGTGGGACGGAAGCGCACTCGAGACCCCGTTTCTCGGCTCCGACGGGGAAGTCGATGTGGGTGCGGCTAGGCAGGCGTTCGCTGAAAACGGGTTTAGTCACAACGGAGACGGAGAACTGCTGGTGAGACGCTGATGTTAACGCAAGTCCTCGTGCAACTGGTCGTGGTCGTGACACTGCTGAGTCTCCTCTCTATTGCGGTCTTCGTCGGACGAAATCGTCTCGGCGAAACCCGAGTCGAGTGGCGCTCTCGAGTCCGAGCAATGACACCGGTTACGGTCGTCCTTGCCATCGTTTTGGGATTCAACAGCGTTGCCAGACAGGTCGTTCCGGAGCTCTCGTGGATGATCGACTGGAATCTAACAACGCCGATTTACGAACTCGAGGGCCAGTTCATCCTCTGGATGCAGGACCAGGCGACGCCGGAGATCACCGCTTACTTCTCGTTCATCTACATCTACGGCTACGTCTTTTTGCTGGTGTTTCCTGTTATCGCGTACTTCGCACTCTCAGATACCAGATCGCTCCGCGAACTCCTCTCGGCGTACACGTTGAACTACACGCTCGGACTCGTCCTCTACACCTTCATCATCGCGTACGGGCCGCGAAACGTGATGCCGGAACTCGTCGACGCGTTGCTATACGATACGTACCCGCGGTACCAACACCTCACTCGAGAGGTCAACCGAAACACGAACGTCTTCCCGTCGCTCCACACGTCCCTCGCCGCGACGGTCATGTTCATGGCCTATCGAACGCGCGACGCCTATCCGAAGTGGTTCGTGCTCGCACTCTTCCTTGGCATCAGCGTGGCGATTTCGACGATGTACCTGGGAATTCACTGGGTAATCGACGTTATCGCAGGGATCGGCCTTGCGTATATCAGCGTCGTGCTCTCGAAACACCTCGTCGGCAGGTGGTCGCTCTCGGATTCGATCGGCGGCCATCTCTCGAGAATACGGAAGCGATAAGATAGTGTTATTGGGATTTTGAGGCGCTTGGATGTGACTGTGTGGAGAGTAAACCTGCAAAAACGAAAGCCGAACGAGTCGCGTCGTTACTCGTCTTCGAGCGCGTCGGCGATTCGCTTGAGCGCTCGAGTCTGATCACGCATTTCATCGCGGAGCTGTCGGACCTCCTGGACGAGTTCCTCGTTACCGACTTCTTCGCCGCCGCGTCCGCCTGGGCCAGCACCTGGCGGGCCGCCGGGGCCGCCCGGGCCGCCGCCACCCATCATACCGCCCATCATCTGTGCGAATGGGTTACCGCCGCCACCCATCCCGCCGGGGCCGCCCGGGCCGCCACCGCCGCCACCGAAGGGACTCTCCGGCGGCTCTCCTTCGCCCTCGCCCTCCTCGGCTCGTTTTTCGCGAATTTCTTCGACGCGCTCGCGGAACGACTTCGATTCGTCGTCTGCCTCTGGGCCGTTGTCGTCAGCGTCGGGTTCGGGTTCGTCTGTCATGAGTCTGAGTTCAGCCCGTGCTCGGAAAAGTATTGTGACCTATCGCCTGTCACCGAAGGAAAGTCGAGTCCCCTAGCCGAACGATCCAAGCGAGGATTGAAGCCTCCGTTCGGAGTCGCCGGTTTCGAGTTCGTATCCGACCAGATCTCGTAGGTCGACGACGTAGGTCGTTCCACCTCGCTCGAGGACGAGGAGTCGCCCCTTCAGGCCGACGACGGTTCCGGTCGCGATCGTCTCTCGAACCGGTCGGCTCTCGAGGTCGATCCCGTGGTCGAACGCGTAGCGGTCGATGACGTCGAACCGTTCGAGAAGGGTGTCCCAGGCGTCCGAATCGACCGACGCGGCGAGCGCCTCGACTTTCGTCGGCGTTCGGACCCGATCGACCAGCTCCTCGGCTATTTCGGCCTCGATCTCCCGGGCGATGCGACCGTTCGAAACCGTGTGGATGTGGGCCGCGCGATCGGCACCTTGTTCGCGCAGTCGCGTCTCGAGTCGCCGGCGTTTCGTGACGCCGACCTTGAACGTGTCCGGCGCGAATGCGGCGATATAGACGGCGTGTTCTTCGTAGCAGTCCATCTCGTCTTTGAGGCAGGTACCGGTACAGCGAGCACAGACCCACGTACTCGTGTGGAACTCACAGTGGGGGGCTTTGGGCCGATCGCACGGAACGTGTTCGTCGACGTCGACGACCCCGGCACAGTGGCGAGCCCCGAGGGTGTACGACAGGGTGGTGCCGGGCTCGAGCGGCTGGTGGTTCACGGCGGTGCCGTCGCTGAGAACCAACGAAGAGCCGTTTCCCGTCCGTTTGTAGCCGACCACTTGCACGTGTTTACGTTCGAACCGATCTCGTATAGGCGTCACGCTCTCGCCGTCGAACGCGCGTGGTCGGCCGCCTCGTCACGGCCCGCGGCGACCGTCGCCGACAGCGAAGTAAATAACCCGTTCGACTCCTAACCGACGGCTATGCAAGCGCTGGTCATCGCGGCACACGGGTCACACCTTAACCCGAACGCGTCGAATCCGACGTACGCCCACGCGGATGCGATCCGCGAGACGGGCGCGTTCGACGTCGTTCGCGAAACGTTCTGGAAGGAAGAGCCGCACTTTCGGGAGGTCGTTCGGACGATCGACGCCGACGAAATCTTCGTCGTCCCGCTCTTTATCAGCGAGGGCTATTTTACGGAGCAGGTGATTCCTCGAGAGCTTCGCCTCGAGGGGTGGGACCCCGACCTGTGGGAGTCGGACGGGATCGATGCCTCGCAGGCGACGCTCGAGGCCACTGACGTCGACACGACCGTCCACTACTGCGGTCCGGTCGGAACGCACGACGCGATGACGGACGTGATTGTCGGTCGAGCCGAACGCGTCACGGGCGATCCATCGGTCGGGGAGGGCTTCGGACTGGCGGTGGTCGGTCACGGGACCGAGCGAAACGAGAACTCGGCCAAAGCCGTCGAGTACCACACCGAACGGATCTGCGAGATGGATCGGTTCGACGAGGTCGAGGCGCTGTTTATGGACGAGGAGCCGGAGGTCGACGACGTAACCGACTATTTCGACAGCGAAGACGTTGTCGTCGTTCCGCTGTTCATCGCCGACGGCTTTCACACGCAGGAGGACATTCCCGAGGATATGGGGCTCACCGACGACTATCGAACCGGCTGGGACGTGCCCGGCGAAGTCGACGGCCACCGGATCTGGTACACCGGTGCGGTCGGTACCGAGGACCTGCTGGCCGACGTCGTCCTCGAGCGAGCGGCAGACGCCGGAGCCGATATCGAACAGGCGATCGATCACGACCGGAACGAAACAGGACCGACCAACGCCGACGTCGCGGGTGACTGAGCCGTGGAACTTCGAGACCACGAGTTCGAACGGCTCCGGGCGGCGAGCGAAGACGGCTTCGAGTTCGACGGACTCAAACTCGAGCGAACGCCCGACGGCTACGTCCTCGAGACGCCAGTCGAATCGGGTACCGAGCTAACGGAGACCGAATTCCGAACCGCACTCGAGGCGGTCGACGAGTACGTCACGAACTGGCGGTACTGGCAGGAAGCCGTCGACGGCGACGGGACGGCCGGACGGGCGTTTCTCCGGTGGTGTGAACGAGCGCCGACCGAAGCGGACGGGAGTGACGCGTCCCTTCCGGTTCCGGGCCGATACGAGGCGCTTCGAGATGGAATCGATCGAACGTGGGGCCAACTCCGAGTTACGGCTCGGTTCCTCGACGTCGACGAACCTGACGGCGAGCGCGTCTACGACCTCTGGCACGTCGACGACGCCGACACGCCGCTGTCGGAACTCGAGGTGTACGACCAACCCCGCGAGGCTCGAGACATTTCGACTTACGACGAGGACGGCCAGTACCGCCCGCTGAAGACGGCGCCGACGCTCCGCTCGGGCTGGGCCTTTACGGGTCTCTCGGGGACGGAACTCGTCGATGCGGTCGACTTCTTCTATCCGGCGACGGTCGCCAACTGGCACCGGGAACGCGAAGGTGCACTCGACGTCGATCACTGGACCGAAACCGCCGAGCGCCAGACCGGTATCTACGACGTTATCGACGAACTCCCGCGCGAGGCCGTCGAGTGGATGGCCGAAGCCTGCTGTGTGGACTCGCAGTGTCTTCGACGGCGCGAGTGGCAGTACGAGGAGCGCGACCAGCTCGACGTCGACGGCGGAGACGGGAAATTCCCCTGTCGCGAGCCGTGCTCGCTGGTGATCGCCGCCGCTCGCAAGTGGGCGATCCTCGAGTCGGAATCGGAGAAAACCTACGAGCTCGAGCTGACGACCAGCGAACTCAATCAGCTCGAGGAACTGATCGACGCGGTCGCAGAGGGGCGAGTCGACGACGTTCGCGAAGCGGACGTTAACGAGGGAGCCAACCGCTACCGGGCGCGTTACCTTCGAGCGAAACGGTTCGAGGACGGCTCGTTGGACGCCGTCGAATCGAGCGAACCCGGTCAGTAGAGTAAGAGCCCTGCGGCGACCACGATCCCAACGGCGACCGTGAGAACGCCGACGAGTGCGATGGGGCCACCGATCGAGCCGGCAGTGAGGGCCGCGACGGCGAGCGCGACGATTGCGAGTGCGACGACCCCGAGTGTCGCCGGCTCGAACCCGCCAACGCTCGAGAACTCCTCGAGGGCGGACGGCTCGGGATCAGGTCGTCGTGGCTCGCCGAGCGAGTCGTCGACATCGACTTCCGGCGGACTGGGAACGACTTCGACGTCGATCGCGACGGTTTCTGCGCCGTAGCCGATCGAAACCTCGAGCGTTCCCGCTATCGGGTCGTCTATCTCTGGAACCGAAACTGGGACCGCTTTCTCCTCGCCCGGTTCTACGTAGTAGTTCGGTTGTTCGAGGGAAGCGATACGAGAGAGTTCGCCCTCGAGCCGACAGTGAGCGTGTGCGGGGACGTTGTGACCGCGGAGGAGGATTCCAAACGAGCCCTCCGTATCGATCGTCGTCGAAGGCGCCTCGAGAGACTCTCCCGCCTCGCGGTTGATCTCGAGGGTGAGTACAGACCCGGACACGGTTTCGGTCACCTAGGCTGGCGTCTCTTCGCGCATATCTGGCGGCAAGAGGTTCGGAATCCCATCTTCGATCGGATAGCGTTGTCCACATTCTGAACAGACGAGTTCACCGGACACGATTTCGTCTCCGTCGTATTCGGCGTCCTCGAGTTCCAGGTCGTGTTTATCGAGCGGACAGCAGAGGATCTCAAGCAGCGACTCCTTCATAGTTGAAGGCTATCGGCCGAGAGCAAAAGGTTTCGGGAAACCGATCGGTACACCTTCGAGACGGCAACCATCACCGTTAGTTCCGCGTACTGTCGACTGTAAGTCGTTCACGATTCTCATCGCCTCGGAGGCGGGAATCGGCGCTTGATCCGCGGGATATCGTCGCCGGGTTCGACGAACCTTCTTGTGGGGTGAGTTACTGACCCTACCTGTGACAGTCAACACGACACATCACGTCGGAATCACCGTTCGCGATCTCGAGACGGTTCGTTCGTTCTACAGCAACGTACTCGGGCTATCGGTTGTCGACACGTTCGACGTTTCCGGGACGGCTTTCGAAGACGCTGTCGACGTGTCGGACGCAGCCGGTTCGTTCGCACACCTCGAGTCCGACGACGGCGACGTTCGCATCGAACTTATCGAGTACGAGCCAGAAGCGCGGGCGAGCCGAGCGGAGTCGATCAACCAGCCGGGGGCGACTCACGTCGGATTCGCGGTGGACGACCTCGAGACGTTCGCGGAGACGATTCCCGCGGATGTAGAGACCTTGAGCGAACCGAAAACCACCGCCAGCGGAACGACGATCATGTTCCTTCGCGATCCGGAGGGGAACCTGGTCGAGATTCTCGAGACGTAAGCGTCCGAAAAAGCTCCGCCGAAGTCATTCCTACTCGTACGGAGGCGTTACTCGTACGGGTCTTCGACGATGACGGTCTCTTCTCGCCCCGGGCCGACGCCGACGGCGTAAATCGGCGTCTCGAGTTCGTCAGCAATGTACTCCAGATAGGCTCGGGCGTTTTCCGGAATCGCGTCGTAGCCCTCGGCCGCGACGGCCTCCCAGTCGACGTTTGACCAGCCGTCGAACGTCTCGAGCGTCGCCTCACAGCGACCCCACGCTTCCGTCGTCGGAGGCATTGTCAGCGTTTCCTCGCCGTCGAGAACGTAACTGTGGCCCACCTTGACTTCCTCGAGGCCGGCAAGCACGTCGATGTGGTTTATTGCGAGCCCGGTGAAGCCGTTCGCACGCGCCGCGTGGCGCAACATCGGCATGTCGAGCCAGCCGACGCGGCGCGGGCGACCGGTGACGGTTCCGTACTCCCCACCTTCGTCGCGGATGTATGTCGCCAGTTCTTCGGCGTCTCCATCCGCTCCGGCGGCCCCGTCGTAGTTCGGCGTCTGTCCCTCGACGCCGCCCAGCTCCGTCGGGAGCGGGCCGGTGCCGACGCGGGAGAGATACGCTTTGACGATCCCGATCACTTCACCCTGCCCGACGACCGTCGGGCCGAGACCGCTGCCGACCGTCGCGCCGCCCGCGGTCGGGTTCGAGGAGGTGACGTATGGATAGATCCCGTGGTCGATGTCGATCGAGGTTCCCTGTGCTCCCTCGAGCATGACGTTGTCTCCGCCGTCGATGCGACTCTGGAGGTAGGTTCCGCAGTCGACGGTCATCCCCTCGTTGGCGAGTCGCTCGCCGTATTCTCGGTAGGTTTCGAAGAGCTGATCGATGTCGAACGCCTTGCCGGTCTCTTTCCCGAAGACCTCCTCGGCGAGCGCTTTCTTTTGAGGAACGACGTACTCGAGTCGCTCGCGGAGCACGTCTGGTTCGAGGAGGTCGCCGATACGGACGCCCCGGCGACCCGCCTTATCCTCGTAGGTCGGACCGATTCCGCGTTTGGTGGTCCCGGCCGCGAGGTCGTCTTTTTCGTCCTCCTCGATTCCGTCGAGTGCGCGGTGGTAAGGCAGAATCACGTGTGCCCGCTCGGCCACCCGAACGTCCGGGTCGAGACCGCGCTCGCGGAGCGTATCGATTTCGTCGAATAGCGTTTCGGGGTTGACGACGCAGCCGTTCCCGAGAACGCCGATTTTCCCTCGGACCGCACCGGAGGGAACGAGTGAGAGTTTGTACTTCGTGCCGTCGTGAACGACGGTGTGTCCGGCATTGTCGCCACCCTGATACCGGGCGACGACGTCGACGGCGTCGCCGTAGATATCGACGACTCCGCCCTTGCCTTCGTCGCCGAGTTGCGACCCGACGATTGTGACGGTCATAACAGCGGCGGATTCTTGCCGGGCCGATAAACAGATTACGGTATTGCCGGGGGATCTCGGAAAAGCTGTGCACGAACGTGGATATACGCTCCTCGCTTCAACGGTGAGTTCAGCAGCTTAAGGCATTCAGCGACGAGACGACGAACGCGAACACGGTTCCCGCGCTCTCGGGTAGCCACGCGCTTTCAGTAGCCAAATTGATACGCTTGCGTCCCTGTGAATGTATCAGAGACAGGTTCCGAAATACGAACCGTTAACTACTCGCAAGAACCATCATCGAATTGAAAGTGTTCCGTCCGGTTTCGGAGAGTAACTTTTAAAAGGCGGAAAGACAAGTTAACAAATGCCATGATAGACCGACTTGAGAAGGAAGTCGATATGCTGGAACGACATCTACAGGTCCTGAAGATGGTTATCGAAAACGAACCGATCGGGATCGTCAAGATGTCGAACGAAACGGGCTACCCACACCACAAAGTGCGCTACTCGCTACGCGTGCTTGAAGAAGAAAACCTCATCGAACCCTCGAGCCAGGGTGCGATCAAGACCGAGCGCACGGTCGAGTTCGTCGACGAACTCGACGGCAAAATGGACGAAATCGTCGAAAAGCTCGACGGAATGAAGATCGAAGACGCGACCGAAATCGAAGGATAACGTAATTCTACTCCGTACTTAGAGTTCTGGAACGTTCATATGGAAGCCGCTCGATCGTGACTCGACGAGCGCGAGATGATAGCCCTGTTTTCGCGAGAGGTTAACGTAGCTCAGCTTCGAGCCTCGGCTGAGAAAGCCGCTGCTCGTCGCCTGTTCGGTTACCTCGAGCGCACCGGGTTCGAAGTAACTCGAGGTGACGACCATCGCAGCGCCGAGATCTTGGTAGTTCGCGGTGACGGCGGACGCCGCCTCCTCGAGTTCCGCGAGCATCTGTTCGGTCGCCGGGTCGCGCGAGTCGTTGAGATTCGCGACGATCAGCGGGTTCCCCATTTTGTCGAACGCGACGACGTCGAACGTCACCTCGTCCGGAACGTCGTCGGTCTCGTCGTCATCGAGTGAAATCGTCGCGTGGAGTTCGGCTCGGTCGACGTACGGGATAGCATCGTAGAGATCGGCGAGTCCGTTGGCGTGGCCCGTCTCCCGGATTTCAAACAGCAACGTCTCGACGAGCCAGTCGACGAACTTGTACTCGATCGTGTCGGTGAGAAACTCCTCGTAGGGCTGGCCCGCGACGGTCACGTCGGACGCGTCGAAGGACGTGTGTTGTTCGAGTTGGAGGTTCGAAGCCACCGATTCCTGATCACCGTCGCCGTCGTGAGCCGATTGGAGCGTCGAGTCGCTTTTCGACGCGTACCGGACGAACAGGTTCGTCCCTGCAAGCGCCTCGTGTGCTGAAAGCTGGCGACCCGAATTCGACCCGCCAAACCCAGTCGTCTCGCCAGCACCCGGTTCCGCGTTACGCAACTGTTCACATTCGGCTTCGAGGTCGTCGACTTTCGACCGGAGACGCTGGACCGTCGCAGTAAGCTCCTGATTTTCCGCCTGCAGCCGTTCGCGTTCGGCTTCGAGATTCGCGTTCTCCGTCTCGAGTGTCTCCTGCCGAGATTCGAGTTTTCGAGCGTGCTGGGTGAGCGCCTCGATTCGCTGTTCGTACTCGTCGATGGCCGCCTCGAGCGAGTCAGCCTCCGAGTCAAAGGCCTCTTGTTCGCTAACAGGCGAGCGCGTGCTGGATCGACTCGGTGCTTCCTGTTCGACCGTCGTGGTCGAGTCTTGGACCGCTTCCGATGTCGTCGAGGGCTCCGTCGCCGATTGGTCGCGTGGTTCCGACGCGTTCGATTCACTATGCGCGGGACCGTCCGCCTGTGGGCGCTCGGGCGGTCGCTGTCCGGATTGTCGGCGAATCGCTTCGACGTGCTCAGACTTCTCGGGATCGATCGATGGAATGCTTCGCGTCTCGCGCCACTTTTCTTCTTGCTTGAGACGCGCATCGAGTTTGCCGTCCTCTTCGGACTCGGATACCGTTTCGTCGTGTTCTTCGTCCTCGTCGTACGTTACAGATTCTGATTGGGTCTGTTGTGTTTCTGGGGCGGACTGATCTTGTTCGCTTTCAGCTTGCACATCAGCTTCACTCTCGGGCGAGGAGTCGCCCGGCGTCGCGCTGGGATCAGACGAACGTCTCGCTTCGCCCGGAGCAGAATCGGACTCGGGAGATCGATCGGCGGACGAGGAACTCCGCGACGACTGCTGGTTCGGTGGTTCGTTGGTGCCGTCCGATTCGTCGGTTCGTCCGGCGTCAGTTTCGGTTGGCTCGGGATCGACCTGCGGCCGATCAGTCGGTGGTTGATCGGTCGCGTCTGTGGCAGGTTCCTGATCGGGCTGGGAATCGGTGCCTTCTGTCCCGGAGGGATCCGTCAGATCGGACGTCTCGCGAAGGTCTGATGCGGACGCCGGCCGAGTGGCGTCGTCCGAAACGACTGCTTCGCTCGAGTCGGCCCACTCGTCCGGATCCGAGCCGGCAGTCGCTTCCGTGCTCGCAGAACTCGAAGCGTCCGCCGTCGCGCCCGTCTCCGCCGCATCGGTGGTTGTCGCTGAACCGTCAGTTGTAGACGGCGCCGGTTCCGCTACCGGCGCGCTGTCGGAATCGGCCGGTGGTTGCGGAGCCGAACTCCCCTGAGGATCGTCAGCCGTCGATGCGGGTCGAGTACTACTGCCCTCCGGGACATCTGTGACGTTAATTTCGGCGTCGACCACTTCGTATATGCCGACCTCGTCGGCGGCGCGCTCGAACGCCTCGTCTCCCGTAAGCAGACGCTCTGCGTTTCCGATGTACGCGGCGGCCATCCGTCGACCGCCGTAGTAGACGGCGTAGTAGTCGCCGCTCAGCACTTGTTCGCTCAATTCGATATAGCCGGTGAACGAACCGTCCTGTAACGTCTGATCGACTTCGGAGAGCGGCGTCTCGTTCGTGTAGTAGTTTGCCCGTGTTTCTCCGCCCTGTGCGTGCATCGAACAAAGAAGTGGAAGCGAAGCGTGTGGAGCGGCGTAAATCGTGCCGGACGCCTGCTCGAACGCTTCAATCTCGCCATCGACGACGCCAACGACTCGACCGTTGAGCATAAACAGCCACGTCTCGCTCGCGGTAACGACGCCAGAAAAGCCGTTATCAGCGAGTGTTGAAAGTTCGTTGTAACCGCCAGTGAAGGGACGAGAATCCCACCGTTCAACGCGCTCTTGCGTGCGCGAGTCCATAGTCCAACATGCCGTAACCGGAACAAATACGTTTCGCCTATATTTTTGATTCCGCGTCGTCGGCGAGCTCCGCCATTCGCTTTCCGATTCGACCGGCGCTCGAGAACTCGTCTTCGCTCATCGCACTCGCCAGGGCGTTACCGAGGACGAAGACCGCATGTTTGTGTTCGCTTTTCGATTTGTGGACGTGGGACGGATCGACATCCAGTTGTCGGTACGGGTCGAAAAGCTCCTCGTCGACGTTCTCACGCTGGGAAAAATACTCCATGATGACGACAAGTTCTTCGTGGAGGTCGAGGAGTTCGTCTTTGTGCATGGGCCACTGTACGAACGGTTTCGATTTAAGAGTTTTGTGCAATTCGCTCCCAAAACCGTCACGAAAGGAGTATCGGGGCGGATACATCAGAAAATCACTCACGCTAAAATGAACCTGTTGGGGCGATCTCTACGGAAAAACGGGCCACGGCAGTTCAGCGAACGCGACCGGCTGTGATTGGGGGAATACGCGGTAACGATACAATATGCCAGTCTGGATCCTTCGACGCGTTCGATCAGGTGTCGCGGAGAGGTTCGCCGGTCTGTTCTTCGGCCGACGTTCGCTGACCTGCCGGAAACCAGGCGAGTTCGTGTTCCGCCGTGACGCGGACGGCGACGCGCTCGTCGAGGTCGATGTGATCGGAGTGGTTGTGCATGCACTCGATGGTCTCGCCCGAATCGAGTTCGATCCGGTAGAGGACCGTCGGACCGAGATAGCGGCGGTAAACGACGGTTCCATTTGCCTCCTGCTCGGTCGCAGGGTAAGCGGTTACGTCGTCGGGTCGGACGAGCAAATCGATCCCCGTTCCGTCGTACTGGGTGGCGAGGCCGTGAACGTTGTCCCGAAGCACTCGCCCGACGGCCGTGTCGACGTGGTCGCCGTGGACTTCTCCGGAGAGAAAGCTCGCGTGGCCCAGAAAGCCGGCAACGAAACGCGACTCGGGTTGCTGGAAGATCTGTTCCGGCGTGTCGACCTGTTCGATATCGCCGTCGTTCATCACTGCCACCCGATCGGAAATCGAGAGCGCCTCCTCCTGATCGTGGGTGACCGAAACAGCCGTGACGCCAGCTTCCTTGATGATCTGGCGTACCTCCTCACGCATCTCCACACGCAGGTCGACATCGAGGTTAGAGAACGGTTCGTCCAGCAACAACATTTCGGGTTCGGGTGCGAGCGAGCGTGCGAGCGCGATCCGCTGTTGTTGACCGCCCGAAAGTTCCTCCGGCTGGTGGTCGCCGTGAGACTCGAGCCCGACGAGTTCGAGCAACGAAGCCACTCGAGCGTCGCGTTCTTCCTCGGCCCACTCTTGTAGTCCGAACGCGATGTTTTCGCGGGCCGTCATATGCGGAAAGAGTGCGAACTCCTGAAAAACGACACCGACACCGCGGTGCTCCGGCGGAACGAACTGTCCGTTCCCAGCGACTGCCTCGCCGTTCAATCGAACCGCTCCGTCGTTTGGCTTCTCGAGCCCTGCGATAAGCCTGAGCGTCGTCGTTTTTCCGCAGCCAGAGGGGCCGAGTAACGTCAAAATTTCCCCGTCTCGAACGGACAAGGAGAGATCGGTTATCACCTCTTCGCTCGCGTATTGCTTTGCGATCCCGTCCAGTTCGAGGACCGTCTCGGTCGTCGTGGGTTCTCGAGTACGTTCCTCACCCGTCGTTGTGACCAGTTGTCCGTTCGACATTATCTCCCCCGGAAATACCGGAATCTACCTAGTTTAGGGGTGCCTAAAACACTTATAATTACCGATCCATCCGTTTTGCCGGAGTGATCGAAGGAACCGGCGGCCAGAATCGTCGAACGTGCGAAAACCGAGTTACAACTCGACGCCGCTCGGGATCAAACTATGCTGGCGTAGGAGACTCCCCTCGTCGTCGTAGACGAGGAACGTTCGTTTGTCGTAGCTGACGAACGGATCGCCGTCGATGCTGATCGCTACTTCGTAGCGACCCTCCTCGTCGGCCGTCCGTTCGCCGTACCCTCGCGCGGCCTGAATGAACTTCAGGACATCGGACGCATCCTCGTTGAGTTCGAGGATGAACTCGCCGGTCACCCTGTTCGTGACGCTGACGACCGCCGCCGCTTCGTCGTTCCCCCCGAGCGGCGACTGGAGCCGAAGCGACGCATCCGTTTCGTTCGCCTCGAGAAGATCGCCGGTCGGCCCTGTCAGGCGCTCGCGAAGATCCGTCGTCGGGCCGGTAAACTCGATCGATACCTGCGGCTTCCGCGGCTCGCTATCGGTCTCGATCCAGTCGACATTGCTGACATCTAATGTGAAGTGCTCGCGCCTCATTCCGTGTCTATCGCTTGGACCTCACACGGTATGAACGTAACGCACGCAGTGTCTAACGGACTGGAACGATAACCGGCAGACGTGAGCGCGGTAATTCACGTTTTCGTGAGTGATTCGCCCGTCGTGATACCCTCTCGAGATCGACGTTCCGCGACGGTTCGAACATCTTTTGCCCGTGCTGGTTAGAGTGATAGACATCGAATGAGCGATCGCGCCGAGGTTCGTGCCACGTACGATCGAATCGCCGATCACTTCGCTTCGACGCGCGAGTACGCCTGGCCCGAGGTCGAAGCCTTCGTCGAAGATGCACCATCCTCGAGCGTCGGCCTCGATCTCGGCTGTGGAAACTGCCGGCACGCGGAACTGCTCGCTGATCGAACCGATCGCGTGATCGGCCTCGACGCGAGTGGCGGGTTACTCGAGACGGCGCGTACGAGAGCGGCCGAACGCGGTTTTGACGTCGATTTACTCCAGGGAGATGCCGCTCGGCTCCCCCTCCGTGACGACGCGATCGATCTCGCGGTTTACGTCGCCACGATCCAGCACTTACCCACTGAAACGAGTCGACGAAACAGTCTGGACGAACTCACTCGAGTGCTTGCACCCGGCGCTCGAGCGCTGGTGAGCACGTGGTCGACCGCCCACGACAAGTTCGACGAAACCGAGTCCTTCGACACGACTGTCGAATGGACCCTCCCGGGCGGGGAGACGGTCGATCGATTCTATCACATTTACTCGCCGGCTGGGTTCGAAGCTACGCTCAAGGCCAGCGATCTTGAAATACTCGAGTTCGAACTCTCGAGTGGCAACTGCTATGCGACCGTCGGGCCGTCGTAGCACCCACTCGAGCGAACAATCGAAAAAGGAAGGCACTTAAGGAAGTATCTCCAATCGCCTGATAGAGCGCGGATGGTCTAGTGGTAGGACCTGAGCCTTCCAAGCTCATGGCCCGGGTTCAAATCCCGGTCCGCGCATTCCTTCGGCGAACAAATCCGTGAGCCGAAGGAATCGTCCGAGGGATTTGAATCATACGAGTCGCAGCGTCCGAACGTAGTGAGGACGACCGTCTCGCAGTCGGGTTCAAATCCCGGTCCACAAATTCTAGTAGCGAACGACAGTAGTCATTCGGGGGAATAGACTACTCGTTGCCATGTAGCGGCGAAGTTTTCACACTTCGATTGCATGTATAGCTATGACTCCGGCTGACGAAACGAGTGATGATAGCGGTGAAATAATAGACCTCTTACTTATCGAACCCAATCACGGCGATGTTCGTCTCTTTGAGGAGAACTTCAAGGAGGGGAAAATATTCAACTCCATTCACGCTGTCTCTGATGGTGAGGAAGCGCTTGCGTTCATCAATCAACACGGTGAATACGAAGAGGCGCCACAGCCGGACATAATCTTACTCGAGCCACAGTTACCCGGAAAAAGCGGCATGGAAGTTCTCTCGGAACTAAATAACACACCAAAAGTAACGGACATCCCCATCGTCGTCCTCACGAGTTCAGAACTCGGGAAGGATATCGTAAAGTCGCACGATCTCGAGGCGGACGAGTATATCCGAAAACCGGTCGGAGCCGAAGAGTTCATTGAGTTCGTTCAAGAAGTCGAGAACTTTTGGCTCGCCGTTGTTCGAAACAACGGTAACTCGGGTGGCTGATGGCCAGAGTAGTTCTGTTTCTCACTACGTAGTGTAGAGGGCCAGGTGGGGAGGACTCACCCGTAGGTCTCGAGAAGGTACGCATCGAGATCCGCGACCAGTATTGGGTCCGAACTCCAAAAGCCGGTAAACTCGCCGTATGATCCCTCTTTGGCGAGCAACGCGTACGAGCCGCGGGGGTCGTCGCCACCGTCGTAAACGAGAAACCAGAACTCGCCGATTTCCTCGGCCGTCTCGGTGTGGATCGTCGGTGCCAACGCGATCGGAGCGGTCCAGTCGGACTGTCCGTACACGTGAATCTCGAGGTCCGTTTCGCGTCCGAGTCGATCGTAGACTGTGAGCTGGTGGTCGAACGCGGAGAACTGCTGGAAGCCAGCCCGAAGGGTGCCAGTCCCGATATGCCAGGCGCGGTGTTCGATATCTCGCGCGGTCGCGAGCAATTGCCGCCTGCTGAGCGGGTGCGTGAGCGTGTTCTCGAGAATTTCGAGCAAGCGACTGTACTCGGCTCCGACGAAGTGATCGTTCCACGGTTCGGGGATCGGTGGCTCAAGGAACTCGCGAACGGCGGACAGCCCGATCGATGCGTGGAACGTACCGTTTTCGTGAACGATGAGGAACCCGTCGTCGCTGGCGTCCGGAAGCGACCGATACTCGGTGGTGATGTTTCGGTGTTCGAACTGGTCGACGAGTTCCATTTGTGGCTGCGGCGCGTAGATTTCGATCGATCGGTTGGTCTCTTCGACGCGCTCGAGAAAGTCTGCAAGTCTCATCGATCTCGAGTGGTTCGGTCTGGGGTTTTCGGAACGTGTGCTGGTTCGGGCTGTGCCATCCTCAGGACCCGGTTTCTTCGCTACAAGCGCGTTCGATAATCGCTCGAATCGGCTCTGGACACGGCGCGAGCGAGACCGATTCCGTCGACCGATCGTAGTCGACGAGACTCGATTCGATCAGCACCGGAAGGTGACGGTGCCGAAGGTCGGTGGCAATGGCGTCCCGATCGTCTTTGTCCGCCATCTCGGACGAATTCGCGTTCACCCACCCGGTAACGACGTTTGCAATATCTTGGACCGTAACACGGTCGTGCTCGAGGAGAAAGTAGAGTACGTACCGACGATCACGTTCCTGAAGGATATCGAAAACGCTATCGATCGCGCCGGGATCAACAGCTTCTCGGTCGGAGTGCTGTGAGTTGTTGATCATCGGTCGCCACTATCTAATGTAGAATATCCGCTCAAGTCACTCTTTGGCTTGCAGAAGGGACGTCTTTTCGAGCAATTGGAACAACAATCCATTCACGATTTAACAGACACACAAACAACTCCGTTATTCATCGAGGGGCGAATCCGCGGGTTGTTGATACACGTCGATCATGATGGCGAAGACGGCACCGAGGACGAGTCCGAACAGCGCGTGACCGGCGAGGCTTTCGACGGCAGTTCCCGGGAACTCGGCAGCGGCCTCACCACCGACTTGACCGGCCAGGGTTGGCAACACGATCAACGGAAGGATTGCCCAGACCGCCAACCCGAACGCGAATCCAGCACCGACGACTCGAAGCATGATGCCGGTTTCCGAGAGGACTTCCGTTTCGGGGTTCGTCCGAATAATACCGAGGACCATCTCCCTGGTGACGATAAATCCGAACAGCAGTCCCAGGACGGCACCATGAGCGATGTGAATCGCCCAGCCGACGACGCCGCCCGCCTCGAGACCGTAAAAGGCGGGAATCGCGACCTGCAGAATACCCGGGTCGAACAACCACATAACGAGGCCGAGGGTGGCCGCGCCGATCGCGCCGGCGATCGCACCGCCGATTGGCCAGCCGAGGCGACTCTCGATTCCGTACGTGGACGTCTCTTCAGACTCAGCGCTCATACTGTCGGGCCCTACCACGAACTGCCCCAAAAGCGTTCGTCCGGCATCAGTTACTCGAGAACGATCCGGGTGCCGATCCGTCGGACGAAACGAGGACCTTTGTGGCTCCACAAACGAGTCGGGGCTACCGTGGAACTCGAGTTACTGGGCTGGCCGCCGGACGGGCCGAAGCTCCGGTTGGATTACAGGCGGTTTAGCTACGCCGGGAAGTTCGTTATGACGAATACGGGCAAGGCAGTTGCCAGAGCGAGCGACGACGAGGGCGACGATGTGCTCGCAGCAGCATCGTTCAACGAGGACAGGACCGACGCAGACACGCTCTGGATTCGTTACGTTACTGTCGCGAAGTCGCGACGGGGAGGAGGGATCGGCCCGAGGTTACTCGGATTCGTTCGCGATAGGGCGATTGAACGCGGATACGATCGAGTGCGTATCGCGGTCAACAATCCCTTCGCGTATGAAGCGCTCTATCGCACCGGGTTTCGGTTTACCGGCGAGACAACGGGGTTGGCAGAACTCGTCCTCGAGTACAGCGCTGAAGGGGGGACCAACGGGGGCAAAGTGGACGACAGTTCAGAAACAACCGCTTATTCCTATCAAGAAACGGCGGACTATCATGACGGACTCGATCTGTTTCGAGAGCGCGAGCTGTCCTCAAAGGAGGAGTCGTTTCTGGACGACCGACTCGAGTGAGAGTTTCCGTCCAGTGAGCGCCAACGCAGAGGGTGCTCCGCTATGGGGAAACACAACGATTCAAACCCCGGGACCTCAATACAAGAGTAATGGGAAACGCAGCATTACGGGATATCGCTGTCATCGACGACGTTCCCTTCGAGGATATCGAGGGAGTCGTCGCGGTCGACGCGCACAACTGGTTGTACCGGTACCTGACGACGACGGTTAAGTGGACCTCGAGCGGGAAGTACACGACGACAGACGGGACGGAGGTCGCGAACTTGCTCGGCATCGTTCAGGGCGTTCCGAAGTTTTTCGAGAACGATATCGTCCCCGTGATGGTCTTCGACGGCGGACCCTCGGAACTCAAATCGGACGAGATCGAATCCCGACGGGAGCAGCGCCAGACCTACGAGGACCAACTGGAAGTCGCGCGCGAAGAAGGCGATCAGGTTGCTATCGCACAACTCGAGTCGCGCACCCAGCGGCTCACGGAGACGATACAGGAGACGAGCCGCGAACTCTTCGAGCGTCTGGACGTTCCCGTGGTCGAAGCGCCTGCAGAAGGGGAAGCACAGGCGGCACACATGGTTCGTCGCGGCGACGCCGACTACGTCGGCTCAGAGGATTACGACGCGTTGCTGTTCGGGTCGCCCCTGACGCTCCGTCAACTGACGAGCAAGGGCGACCCCGAACTGATGGACCTCGATGCGACGCTCGCACATCACGACCTGACCCTCGAGCAACTCATCGACGCCGCGATTCTCATCGGGACGGACTTCAACGAAGGGGTTCGCGGGATCGGTCCGAAGACGGCGCTCAAAGCGATCGGCGAACACGGCGACATGTGGAGCGTCCTCGAAGCGCGCGGCGAGAGCGTCGAGTACGGCGACCGGGTCCGCCAGCTGTTCCGAGAACCGAACGTCACCGACGACTACGAGTTCGAGACGAGTCTCGAGCCAGACATCGAGGCCGCTCGAGCGTACGTCGTCGATGAATGGGGGGTGGATGCGGACGAAGTCGAGCGCGGTTTCGAACGAATCGAAGAAAGCGCCGTGCAGTCGGGGCTCGACCGCTGGACATAAGAGTGCTTGCGGAACGTGATAGCGGCCGCTGGACGTAATAGCAGCCGTTGGCCGAATTGGTGAGTCGATAATCGGGGGAGCTGCGACGACGGCCTGTTGTGCGTGAACTACTTTTTGATCGGTGTCCCTGAGAGACAGTTCCTTCGACTACCGACTGTTCAAATGTATGTGAAAAATGCGTTTTACCAACATGCCAGGATACATATGATATGGGAAATGCTATAGCCGATATGATTAATTAACTACAGTTGAACTGAACGGGGGCCGAATTATCTCAAACGAACCACCGGCTCCGTGTCAAACATCTATTTCGCGTGGAATCGATACGGGAAAACGCACGAGGGAAGCGGGTTAATACGGACTTGTGTGCTGAATAGTCTGCGACAGTGATAAAGCGAATGTCTCGGATAGCGGACTTGATCCATCTGAAACGACGGATGGTACTGGATGACGTGAATCAATTCGGCCCAAATTCCCCCATAGTCAAAAATCAATCACTAACATCCAGTTTCATTATGGTGAAGACATTTATACGAAATCCGTTCTTACTCGTCCATCTCTACCACGTTTCAATGGATCAAATCATGAACTGTGTACGCTGCGGAAACGATGCTGGATACAATCGACTGGTTGCCGAACTGTACGGTGGGGCCGAGATCGGGGGGTTGTGTATGAACTGTGAGAAAGAACACTACGGGGAGTGTCTCTCCTACGTGTCTCGAAACGAGCTACGTCGATGTGCCTTTTGCGAACGTGACGGACATTTTTCCCTCCCGCGATGGATGCCGTCGCTCGAAAAAAGGGGTAACAAAGCCGTCTCGTCCGTCTCACTCGAAAAGACGGACACTGCAGTGAAACTATGCGACGAACACGCCCAACCAGTTGTGAACGAACCGACGACCGACAAACGACTCGTCACACGATGATGGTACCGTTGCGAACGCATGCGTCTTGGATGTCGAAAAACGACGACCGGATACTCGAGCATCTCGCTCGACACGGCGCTCGTCGACCGCGCCAACTTCGCTCCGAATTGGCCGAACGAAGCGCGGCGCTCGACCTGCGCGCTGCGTATCTCCAGAAGCGTCTCGGGATACTCGTCGACGCGGGGTTGCTCGAAAACGACGGATTCAGATATTCGGTTTCTGCGCGGGGAGTAGCGTATCTCGAGGGCGAACTCGATGCGAGCGCATTGGACCGGAGCAACCCTCAATAAGGACGAACAGCGGCTATGGGAATCACCTGCGATGAGCCGTCGGATCTGATCGGTTCGTGGGCATCAGTTCAACCGCCGGATGATCACGAACCCATTTCCGTAGATGGTGATCCCGAATCCCTCGTAGGCGAACCAGATGTGGTTGTTATCGCGGCGGGATTGTGCCGACCGCGGTTCGAAAATCGTCTCGAGACTGTCTGAATCCACCACGTTGTGGATCGACTCGAGTGCTTCGGGTGACTTGTCGGATATCTCGGCGACCGTCGTCACGATTTCGACTGCGAGCGAATCGTGTTCATCCCAGTCGTACTGGAAGAACGTCATTCCCGCTCCCGGCGTTGATGCGTCTATCGGAGTGTGCTCTCTTGATGCAGTCATGCGTTCGTTCCCCTTCAGTTGACCGTCTTGGACACTGATAGGGATCACAGTCTATACCGGGGAATAGTATAAATCCCTGTCAGACAAATTACGGGATTTTGTACGACGAAATTAATTTGGTAGGGGGTACCGTTGGGTGAATCGCGTCTTCCGGAATTGTCTTACGCCGCTCCGTCTGCCGATTTTGCGTGTTTCCCGTCCTCGTACGGCGGTTTTACGAAAATCGGGGAGAAAGCCTCGCACTTCAGCGTGGGGAGGATGTCAATCGGGGGTGCCGGTGAAGTCCGACCCCGAAGGAGGCCCGGCAGGCTCGAGATGGTTCGTTGTGACTCCGCCCGATGGGAGAGAACGCAGTTTGGCCGGATTCAAGGAAAAACAGTGCCACCGCTCGAAACTGTGAGTGTGACGAATGAAGATATGAGTGTGGACACCCGTGGTTGCCCGGCGTTCCGACCGGGGGAATCCCAGTTGCCTCCTCCACCCCGCGACCCGTCGAGCGACAGGTGTCCGGCGGTCCACTGCTCGCTTCCGCGCCTGATGGGCTGTCGCCGATTAGCCACGATGGGACGTCCCTGCGGACGGCCATCGTGGCCCGCTGTCCCCGACGGACGAGGCTTCTCTGTTGGCTCCCGGGGCCCCGGTCGGTCTGACCGGACGCCCACGGGGATCGGCCCCCGCTAAAGACCATAGTGCGGGTAACGAGCAGGGCCTAACTGCCCGACCTAGTCCACTTCTTTCTAGGTTCCATTGGCTTAAGGGCCTTTCGCTCCGTCCGTTCGAAGACGGTTTCGCTTTCGGTCACTCGAGCTCGCCGTGATCCGCCTCGCCGGATTCGCCGCGTTCTTTCGACGACAGCGGGATCGCGAACACGAGCAACGCCGCGTAGTAGAGTCCGACTGCACTGACGACGACCGTCCCCTCGATACCGGGGAGCGAGGCGCTCTCGACGAACGTATCGTCCGGGTTGAACGCCCAGAGGTGAAACACCCACCCCATCAACATTGCCGAGATCAGCGGAAGGTAGACTCGGCGCAGGCGATGGCTGAGGGCACCGCGATAACTGATCTTCGCTACCGGCTCCCGGTAATCTCGACTCAACTCGGCGCGCCAAGCGTCGGTTTCGACGCCCTGTGACGGGTCCAATGCGTTCGCGAAGAGATTTTCCTGAAGCGTCCGGACTCTCGAGCGCCAGATATCGTAGTCACAAAATCGTCGCGCCTCGATAAAGAGAAAGATAGTCCCCATGATGAGCCCCGCGAGAATCACCGCGTGGGATACCTCGCCGGAGAACGAGTACGCGACGATCGCGCTCATTACCGTAACCGCCCAGTTAGTGGTCGTATCCAGCCGATCGCGCCATCCGACGGTTCGCTCCATCTCGCCGCGATACAGGTGCGCCACGACGGAACCGAGACCGGTGCTCTGATCGATCATCTCGCGACCGATCTCTTTCTCCGATGGGTCCTCGGGGTCGAAGTCAGTCGTTCCGTCGCTCATGCCGACTAATACGGGTTCTACGAACGAATTGCTTTCCATGGGTCGGAATTTCGGACTGTGAAGCGACCAGACCACAGCGGGCGAGGGTTGGCGACCCAACCAGATTGAATCCGTCTCCTCGAGTCCCACGTGAACACTGTCTCGATCGGGCGGCTCCGTCGTGGTATCCTACTCGAGAAGGTCGGCGACGGCAGTTTCCGTACCGGCGATAACGAGGGCGTCAATCCGCTCGAGCGACCGGTCTTCGATGTGCGTGACGAGCTCTCCCTCGTCTTCGAGTGCGACAATCGAACAGTTGGTCCGAGCGCGGAACGCTTCGGGATCGAGTTGCTCGAGTTCGTCGGTCTCGAGCGTCGACGTCTCGATCCGCGTCAGCGTTACTCGCTCACCGAGCGTCATAATTTCCCGATCGAACACTCGAAGCGTGATCATTCGTCCGGCAACGTTCGGGAGGCTAAGGACGTCATCGGCGCCAGCCGTTTGGAGTCGGCTCACGCTCTCTTCCCGGTCACTCGCGACGATGAGTTCGAGTTGGTCGGTAAGCGAGCGTGCGACGAGCGTCGTCAGTATCGCATCGTCGTCATCGTCGAGCGCGACGAGCATGGTCTTTGCATCCTCGATATTCGCCTCGGTAAGAGTCTCCACGGTCGTTGCGTCACCGACGACATCGACGAAAGGACCATCCTCTTGGTCAACGAGTCTGGTCTCGACGCCGGCACGCTCTAACGTCCCCATGGCCGTTCTGCCGACGATACCGGCACCGACGATTACGACGGGCCCGCGAACGGTGTTGTACCGATAGCTGGTTGAACCGACGATTTCTTCGGCGGTCTCGAGGTCATCGCTGTTGCCGACGACGAGTAGAGTCGTATTCTCGTCGGCGTGTACATCCGCCGGCAGCGACGCGAGGAAATCACCGCGGACCCATGCGCCGAGCACCGTTACCCCGATCCGTTCGAGACGGCGGGAAGCGTCGAGCGTTTCTCCGTAGAGGTCACCGTCGGGACCGACCGGAAGTTCGATTATCTCGAGTTCCTCGCCGCGCTCGAAGGTGTCCTCGGGGAGCTCTATTACGTTCCGGACTTTATCCCCGAGTGACTTTCCGAGACGATGTTTCGGCGACAACACCTCGTCTGCACCGGCGTATCGGAGGTACTGAGCGCGAGAGGGGTCGGTAACGAGCGCAAGGATGCTCGCTTCGATATCGCGCTCTTTGGCTGCGAGCACCACGCGAATGTATTCGTCCGCCGACGCATCGACGAGTACCGTCTCTGCGGCGTCGACCCGTGCATTGTCGAGCGTTTCCTCGGACGACGGGTCGCCATAGAGAACCGTGTAGCCGCGTTCGTGGAGTCGCTGGGCTCGGTCCGACGACGGGTCAACGATTACGTACGGCGTTTCGCCCGACTCGAGCGCTTCGATCAGGGACTGATACAGTTCGGTGTAGCCCACGATAATGACGTGGTCTTCGACCTCGTCGATCTGTCGGGGCGGTGTGGGCTCGATGAGATCCGCGACCCACGGAACGACGAGTACGGGAAACGCGACGAAGATGTACGCGATTCCGGTTATTTGAATCAGGATCATCAGCGCCGTCATCTCAAGGGTCTGCCAGGGCGCGTCTTGCCCGTAGCCAGTGGTGGTCATCGACTGAACAACGATTTCGAACGCCTGTACCCAGTTCCGTGGCTCGCCCTCGATCGAGGCCATCCCGAACCGATACGCGGCAGTGTACGCCACCAGAAACACGAGAAGTGACCCGACGTAGATGCCGAGTCGCCGTCTCAAGTTGAGCACGGTCGACCACCGAGCCTGGTGTTCCATCCGCCGTGAAGTTGTGTCGGATTCATCGGGCTCGAGTGCTGTCTCCGACGCCGACGATAATCGTTCTTGGCCGCGCGAGCTACTTTCTCTGCACTGTTTGAGAAACCGATATCGGCAGTTCGTTTTCGGCAAGCTGACCGGCATTTTCGTCATCGGGGGATATGAGAGGAAAAGAACAACTAGGTAGGGCCCAAATACGCGACTATGGGACTCGGAAGCACTGCAAAGAAGATCCAGATGATGTCGGACAAGGCCGAACAGATGTACAAACAGGTACAGCAGCTCCAGAATCGGATTATTCACCTCGAGGAAGAGGTTGACGACACCCACGATACCGTCAAAAACCTCGACCACCAACTGGATGAGCAACGCGAACTGTTGCTCGCGATCGCCGACGAACGGGGGATCGACGGCGAGGAGATCCTGGCCGAAGCCGCCATCGACGAGGCAGAGGAGACTGCGGACGGAGAAACCGAATCGGAAGCGAATAGCGTCGAAACGGCCGAAAGCAAATCAGCCGAAGGAACCGCAACGCCAACCGAGCAATAACGACGGTATTCGCCACCGCTTGTCCGGCGCGTCTTTTGTCGACAACACTAACAACAGGGGCAACATTTGCCAAGACGATGACGACCCACGGGAAACCGTTGGACTCGGTGCTCGAGACGATCGGAGAAACGCCACTGGTTCGGATTCACGACGCCCCCAGCGGCGTTCCGATCTACGCGAAACTCGAGTCGTTCAATCCCGGCGCGAGCGTCAAAGACCGCATCGGACAGTACATGCTCGAACGGATGCTCGAGCGCGGTGACGTTTCAGCGGGCGGCACCGTGATCGAACCCACCGCGGGCAATACGGGAATCGGGTTCGCCATCGCGGCCGAGCAACTCGGGCTAGACGCTATTTTCGTCGTCCCCGAACGGTTCAGTCTCGAGAAACAGCAACTGATGGACGCGCTCGGCGCGAGGGTCATCAACACGCCGACCGAGGACGGCATGGACGGTGCGATCGAACGAGCGCACCAACTCGCGGACGAACTCGACGACGCGGTCGTTCCACAGCAGTTCTCGAACCCGCTGAACGCGGAGGCCCACTACGCGACGACGGGGCCGGAAATTTACGACGCGCTCGAAGGCGAAGTCGGTGCGATCGTCGCGGGCTGTGGCACCGCGGGGACGCTGATGGGAATCGCGTCGTATGCACGCGAGCAAAACCCGGAGACCTACGTCGCGGCCGTCGAACCCGAAGGCTCCCTCTACGGCGAATTTATCGAGGAGGAACGCGAGGAAGGGGAGTACAAAACTGAAGGGATCGGCACGCACAACACGGAAACGAACGAACTCTTCGATCCCGAACTGGTCGACGACATCCACGCCGTTCCCGACCGAGACGCACACGAGGAGCTTCGGCGACTCGCTCGCGAAGAGGGACATCTCGTCGCCTCGAGTTCGGGTGCGGCGAGCGCCGCCGCGAAAGCCGTTGCACGCGATATCGCCACTGGCGAAATCGACGTTCCGTACGATTCCGTCGTCACGGTGTTTCCCGACTCGAGCGAGCGATACCTCTCGAAGGGAATCTACCGGGATTTCGAGGAGTGGGAGAACTAACGGGAGTCCTCGATGCAGGTTTGGCGAGTGAACCTCCGTACGGATCCGAAGGCGCTCAGCTCCGACTGGCCGGTCCACCCCGCAAGTGTCTGCTGGTCACTTATTCGCGCTCGCGATGTTCTCGACGTATGGCAACCGAACGCACGTGGGCGCGACGGACCGTCCTCCGAATCACCGGCGCGTCGGCGACGATAGCGCTCGTCGCCGGCTGTGGCGGCGACGAAGAGCCTGAATCCGAAGAAGGGACTGGAAACGGCCAAGAGCGCGAGGAGGACGAAGCAGACGACGACGGCGCGGTCAACGACGACGATGGCACAGGAGATGATGCGGAAGATGACAACGGTGGAGCCGGTGATGGCACAGACGGCGACGACGAAGGCGGCGAATGACCCAGCTACCGAAACTACCTGCACGAGCGCCGAGGACCGCGGTCGATCACACTGCTCCCGCTGAGCGGAGACGATCGATTTCGAAGCTACTCGAGGAGCCGCCGGTGCTCCACTTTCATACACCGGTCCTGGACGACCTGCCTGCCAGCATCTTCGACGCGGGCCGCGGCGTCGTCGTCGCTAATTCCTAACTGCGTCCAGACCGCGTCGACGTCATCGCGTTCGAGGACCTCGTCGACGATTCCGTCGACCTCGTCGCTCGGTCGAAAGACGCAGACGACGTCGATTTCCGACTCGAGGCCGGCCAGCGAATCGGCTACAGGGCGGTCGAATATCTCTTCGGCAAACGGGTTGATCGGGTGGACGTCGTAGCCGTGCTCGAGCAAATACGCCGGCACGTCGTGAGCCGCCTTGCCCGGCGAACTCGAGCAGCCGACGACGGCGATAGACTCGTTCTCGAGAATAGTCCGAAGTTCTTCGTCAGTCTCGACTGGCATACATCGGTGTAGAACCCCCGTTAGTAAACGTCTGTGGGACTGTCGTCCGGGCGGCTCTTTTTCAGAAGACGGTCAACAACTCGTCTGCGCGCCCGACGATAAAGGCCAACGCGGCGAGGAACATTCCGTATTTAAGCGACGATTGGCCGCTCGTCGGGTCCTCGAAGCTCTTCACGCCGGCATAAAGCATGAACAGGTCCGCCGGAATTACGACGACGAGGTAGGCGACCCCGAAGTATCCCAGCAGATACGGGAGCGGACTCGCGAGAATACCAATTATGAGTAACCCGAGCGAGATCAACAATGCCCGTCGTTCGCCGACCGCGATCGGCAACGTGTTCAGCCCTTCGGCTCGATCACCCTCGATGTCCTCGACGTCTTTGACGATCTCTCTCGTCAGGGTCGCGATCGCCGCGAGCACGAAGAGCACTATCGCCGACTCGATATCGCCGACCGCCGCACTCCCGAACAAAAACGTGCTTCCGACGAGGTAAGCGACGAGCGCGTTGCCGATACCCGGCAGCCCCTTGAACACTTCCGTGTACGCGACCAACGCGAGCAGATTTATCCCTGCGATGGCAATCGCGAGCGGCGGGAGCAACAGCGCTAACCCGACCGCAACCACGAACAACACGATACTGAAGATCAACGCTCCGCGTGGACTCACCGCGCCTCGTGGAATCGCCCGCTCGGGCTGGTTGATCCGGTCGATTTCCCTGTCGAAGTAATCGTTTATCGCGTTGCCGGCACCGACGGCCAATGCGGTCGCCCCGACGGCCGCGGCGACCGCTATCGGCTCTCCGGTCATCCCACCCGCGACGAACGCACCGATAAACGTGAGCACGCTGGCCGCGATCACGTTCACGGGACGCGTTAGCTCGAGTAACCCACGTGTCGTCTCCACCGCTGTCATATCCCGGGATGGTCAGGCCCGGGAGATAAACAATCCGATACCGCCTCGCCGGTCGCTATCCACTCACTGGTCGCCCGCCGAGGAATGGCTCCCACTCACTGCCAATTCTCGAGATCACAGAGCGAATCGGGTGCCACGGAGATCCACTGCCCCTCGTTCTCGTCGTCGTTGGATCGTCCCGGCACTGCGGTCCAGGTCTCGTCTTCGTCGGTCAACAACTCGAGGACATCGCTGGCGAGCTCATCCGCATCTGGGATGGAGGGTTCGTTCGTCATCATGACTCGTCCCTGTCTTCGAACGCCTCGCTAATGACCCGTCTGAAAATTTTCACCGACTGAGAACTACCGATACTTCGGGGTGGTCGGGGAGTGCTCGAGGCCGGTTCAAATCGAGTAACTTATACGGAGCCGTCGGGAACAAACAGGTGAGGGCGCTTAGCTCAGTCTGGACAGAGTGCTTGGCTTCGGACCAAACCGTCGCGGGTTCAAATCCTGCAGCGCCCATATTTCTGTCGCGAACAAATCCGTGAGCGACAGATACTGGACCGCGAAGGATTTGAATCAGGGAGCAACTTCGTTGCGACCGTGGTTCAAATCCTGTAGCGCCTATCCTGATTCACCACGCTTAGAATCACAGGACAGCGGAGGGTTACTTATAAATTCAACCCCATCTGCGCGCTAGAGTTCGTGATTATCCATAACGGGGATTGATTCGGTCGTGCGATTAGCCAAGAGCCAATGGTTTGCGCACCCACAGAACCCTGTGCGTCAGCTACCTATGATTAGATATAGGTATTATGACATTCATAGTCAGGTCACGACCGTTAGGATGGATGTGTAAATTGTGTTCGGAGAATGAATATAAAGGGCACTGCCTAATTGAGTCAGTTTGAGAAGTGAGCAGGTCGTTAGTTGATTTGGACAAATGCTCTCAGACCTGATCAGTGAGAGCTACGACGCGGATTTAGAAGAAGCTTGGGAGAACGAGCGGACGGCGACGCCCGTTAGGGCGTTCGCCGTCCGCCTCCACGCAACTGGATGTTCGCTTCAGGAGACAACAACGGTTCTCGCCGAATTAGGCGCTAAACGCTCTCATGGAGTGGTTTGGAATTGAATACATCGGCTGGCTGACAGCGTTCCAGACCCGCGACGGCTTTGCCGTCGCGGGTCGCGGTTGATGAGACTGCTGTCAAGATCAACGGCGAATGATCTCGGTTATACGCTGCAATAGACCTTGACACGAAGTTAATTCTTGATGCCCAGTTGTTCGGACGCCACGGCACCGATCTGGCAGCTGTGTTCCTGCATGGACTCCGCGAGAAATACGATTTCTCCGAGGCGTTATTTCTCGTCGATCAGTTTGGGTATCGGACTACCCTCGCTCGACTCGGATTGAACGGTCGGGTTGACTATACCGATCGAAACCTCATCGAAAAGTGGTTTCACACGCTCAAAATGAGACTTGACCGTTTCCATAACTCGTGGGTGGGCAGTCGGGCGAGCGCACGCGAATGGATTGAACAGTTCGTTCATTACTACAACCATCAAAGACCCCATCAATCGCTCGATGGACGAACACCAGCTGACGAGGTGCTAAACTAGACAGTGCCCTATCTACTAATTCTAATTTGATCAGATGATTTATTGTCACTCAATATAATATTCATACACAATGTCTTCAGGCCGAGGATCTCAGTCTATTTCTCTCAAAGATGCGAAAGACAAAGCACCAACACTCTACCGCCACTACGATGATGCGGTTCGTACGGCCCAAAACGCAGAAAATGCCGACGTCATCCATTTTTTGACCAGCGATCGCATCGTCAAGTTCCTTGACGAGGATGAATACACACAACCCTTAGACACTCACCATGAAGATGGGTTAGGCGAGATCAGGCAAGCTGTCCTGTTTTCAGATTGTAACCCAGAACACAAGAAGGCAATCCACTTTCGCGCTGATGATACGCCGCAGAACATCCGCGTTCCACAAGACGTACAAGATAATGCGTTTGGCGCGCTCGAAGCAGGCAAACCGGTTGTCCTCTATGGACCTACAGGAACCGGGAAAACGACGTTCGCCAAGCAGCTTGCGAATGAACACAAAAACAATATTGGATACGAAATACACACTGCAACACCATCCTGGACGGCCGAAGATATCATCGGCCGAATTGAACCAAAGCTCACCGACAAAGAAGAAGGGCTGAGCTATCACAAGCGGCTGGGTGCAGTTACACAGGCGGTTGACCAAGCGCGAAAAATCTGTGATGAGGGCTACACCTATACCGTGATCTTGGATGAGATTACACGCGCCGATATTTCGCGGATCTTTGGACCATTATACTCTGCGATCGAAAATCCACAGCAGACAATCTTTGAAGTTGATGATCAGAATAGCATTCAATTAGATAATAATGTGAATATTATCTGTACAATGAATATCTCTGACCGGACAGTCAACGAACTGGATGATGCGATCACCCGCCGCTTCGCCATGGTAGACGTTGACCACTTCACAGATGAGGGACGACAGCAACTGTTCAATGATTGGATTGAGTCGATGGATTTGCCGATCAATGGTAAAATGTTACGAAAATTATTTGAACGAGATCATGATCAGCTCAACAACCGTGATGGCGACACACGAACACCCATCCAGCAGTTTGGGCCGATGCATTACAGGGACGTACTCTCTTTCTTAGAAGCCACCTGTATGGAGGACGGGCGTTACGAACAAAGACCGTACGAGGCTGTCGGACAGGCGTACCGGACCTATATTATTCCGCGGCTGCTCAACACAGCCTCGTACGACCAAATGGCTCGTATTCACGACCATTATACAGATTTGAATAGTAGATTTGACTTTGATCTCTCTCCCGCTATTGACTTGGTTGAACGCCGACAGCAGAATACCCGACAACAGTTAGGAATCAATGAGTAGTGCCAATCTTCCGTCCACGCTCAGTATCTCCGAGCACGGAAGCTATACACATGAAGTTGAAGACCCTGATTTAGTGGCAAAGCAACTCGAAGAAGCAGCATTCGAGTCAACCGGTCCGAACACATTCGAGAAACGCCGACAATCCAGGTTTGACGAAGATAATCCAGTCGTTGCTACTGCCACGATTGATGAGAGTTCAAGCGAAGTCGAAATTGAGGCTCGTGACCATGTCGGAATTACACCACTCACTCCTTCTTCATCACTGGAGATTGAACCGAAGATTGATTGGGAGCAGGTTTCGAACGTCTTCTTCAAAGTAAGACGGTACAAGCGTACATTCGACTATCATGGTGTCCCAATCGAGAACTTCCTCGCTGAGGACAAAGATTTAAATGATATTTATCTTATTGTCGCTGCGAATTATATCCGAAATCTTGAACCGATTTTTCGAAGGGGATTGATACGGAGTTTTGAAAGCCGCCGTGTGGATGCTGTTGATGCACACGGACGAATCGATATCAAGAGGAGCATCTGGAATTACAAGTCCGGAACCCCAAAACAGCATTTTATTACAAAAGAAACAGACTATAATATTCCTGTAAACAGTTTACTCCATGCGGCCGGAAAGTATCTTCTCACCTTATTCCGACAAAATGCACCCGCAGACGTTCACCAAGGATACTATAGCATTTTCTCCGATCTCCGTGACAAGGTTGAGGAACTGGAAGAGCGAAACATTTCGAGTAAAGAGTCAGAAATAGAAACATATCGAGGAATAACGGTTGGGATGCTGCCGCCACAGCGCGGCTATTACGGGGAGGCGATCGAAATCTCGAAGACGATTCTCTCTTCGGCGATGGGTCGCCCATTAAGCGGGGGTGATGAACAGCTCACGATGGATTATTTGATCAATATGAACTCGCTCTTTGAGGATTATTCCCAACTTGTATTAGAGGAACAGGCGGCGAAAATCACGGAACAATCTTTAGATGAGGAGTTAGATATCGAGATTTTAGATAAGCCATCATATTCACCGTTCAACAATATACGGACTAATATTGAACCAGATCATATTCTTCAGAAGAACGGAGAGAATATTGCAATTTTGGATACAAAATATTATTCCGACGGTCGAGATCCAACTAGGAATTTAGCAAACCGGAAGCAGATGTACCGTTACTCAGCTGTTCTTGGCATTGATGTAATGACATTTATTTGCCCGGAAACGAAACCTCAGAGTCGGAAAATCGATCCAAGTGGGAAAGTAATTAATGTAATTTCTCCTGTGGACTTCAGTACAGAACAGTATGAGATCTGTGTGAAGGAATATTTGGAAGAGGCTCTTGGTGCATCTACGCTACAGACGGAGTTGGCCCGTGAAGTACAGAACGGTCGTCTTGCGATGAGCGGGTTGAACGACACCTCTCTTTCGGATATCTTAGAGAATGATACGTTTTCACATCCTCTCAGCGGAATATACTATAGGGACGTTCAGGAATACGTGGCTGATACGGGGGTCTCTGTTCCTAGTTATAGTTATGTTCAACGCCGAATCGGAGAGTTAACCAATCCAGTATACAAACAGATCAAAAAGCAATCAAATGCAAATTCTGAGTGGGCAGATGTCGTATTACCGATTTTCTCAACCATTGAAACTGATGATGGTGAAGAAGACTGTCTCCGTTTCTACCACTTGGAGGTCGTGAGTGGTGAAATCAAACAGATTGAGTCTGAAACGATAGGTATTGAAAAGTGGGAGTAGATAATTAGCCGATTGAGCACGCCCTTTCGGCAACCTATCGCTTTGTTATGGTCATCCAATAGTGAATTATATGTACTTTCATAATAATATATGTTAGGCGTTTCTCGATCTGAAACTAACAACAAATAAACAAAATCTGATGGCAACCAAACCACATGTTGGATTGCATCAGACAGTTGAATTAACTCCATTCACCACGTGTTTGAATTTTTCTTCTAATTCCTTGTGTTAACTAATTCATTCTGTCACTCAAAATAAAACGAAAAAGTAACACGTGGAACGATTGGTAGAGGATTCTGATTTCCCTAGGTTGATCCGTCTGAATCGAATTAGAGATCGTCTAGATACTCTCCCCGCTGTTCCATTTTCTCCTCTTCCGAGCGGGAATCGGAGTGCATTTCCAGCACCGTCTCAGAGACGTTCGCCCGATCCCCAACCGCGTTCATTGGCCAGTCTTTCGAGAGCGCGTGTGTAATGCCGCCCCGACGGAGGGCATGAGGACTCACAGAGGACGGACACTCCGAAGCGCCGTCGTAGTCCGCCGCTGAACACGCCTTGATATCACGCCCGTGTGGGAATTCTCTCGTCGGGACATACGGCCGGGTGTACCGATAGCAGTCTCCACGAAGAGTCGTCGTGTGAGAGCGCCCTTCCGACGTTGTCACGAGCGGTTCTCGGCCGTGTTCATCGATAACTGCAAGTCGTCGATGTTCGATCCAGTCGTCCAGCACCTCACAGACATCTTCCGAGAGTGCGACGAATCGCTGGCCTGTTTCACCGTTCTTCAATGGAGTCCTGTCTCTGATCGGTGGACTCCTTCGAGTGACTAATTCGCAGAATCATAGTCCGCACAATCAAGGGGGTGAACTGCACCGACCCGTATCATCGTGTCCCACATCAACTTCAGCGCCACATGCGGTCGTGATGCGTATTCATGGGGTTGGAGATAGTCCAAGATTTGTCCAGCGCGTTCGGAGTCCAGCATTAGTCTCGGATCTTGTCGTTCCCGGTCAGCGTCGGTGACAGCACCTTCGTGTGCAAATCCTGTTCGACGCTATCGATAGATTCTAGCCACTTGATGAAGACTCGTGTCCATCTGTGTCTTTTCAGTAGCTGGTGCAAGGTCGCCTTCGACGCGTCGCCAGATGCGGAACTCGTGAAGCTGGCGGCCGGACAGCTTGTTCGGGTTCTCGATTTCTTCCTCGTTGCACCACCGGATGAAGTGGCCAAGTCGTGAACGGTGTGAATAGATCGTCGCTTGGGTTACACTGTTTTCACGGTCGGCTAAGTACAGTTCGAGTGCGTTTTCGGGGGTGATTGGTTCGAGACTCATTGGTCGTCTCCACGCGAGCCCCCGTCAGAAACACCGTTTTGAGACGGCCTATTTCGGCCGCCTCACACCTGAAAGGTCGATTCGTTCGACACTCGAACTAGAGCCTGCAGCGCCCATTCATTTGAGGTAGAATAATCGCCGGACAGCACGGAGGTTGTCGGTCGAACGTGCCGGTTCGTTGCTTTCGTTCGATGGCCGAACAAGCAAGTCGGTGTCACGGAAATCCGCGCACATCCGAACTGATTGCAGCCGAGAAAATCGATCGCCGATTGACGTACGATTATCGTTAGAGATTTTCGGCTCTGTTGAAATTCGTAGTGAGTTACAGATTTAGTCGGTAGTTTGAGTAGATGCAGACCCTCCTAAAGTCTCGGTTGCTCCGATTTGTCGAGGAAGTATTTCAGTTAGCGCAACGGGCCGTGGCTCAATACTCCTTGAAGTTCTCGAAACAACGCTACACGCTTCATCAGCACATCGTTCTCCTGTGTCTCAACGTTCGGAAGAACACGACCAATCGAACACTCCTCGACAAACTTATTGATATGTCTCGCATTCGGAACGCAATCAACCTCACCGAATTCCCTGCACCGTCAACGTTGTGTAACGCTCTTGTTACGGAGATTGTTGGTGACCGAAGGACTGGTCAGTAGTAGGCAGAAAATCGGTTCTATTGCCGCTCTGATCGACGAATCGATCCCTATTTCAGACGCTATCCGATCTGCTGAAACCACCCGAAGACTCTCTACCAACAATCTGCTTTAGAAGAGCGTTCGGAGTATTTGATGCGATGCCGGTGGGTGTCTTCCTTTGACAGTGTCTTAGGTGGCCTCTTTGATCCTGAACTCGTACTACTTTCAGCGGTCGGGACTGCCAAGTAATGGACCTTCGAGGTGCGCGGAGAAACACTGTGGAAGATCCTTGACCGACTGAAATTGGCGTGACCGAAATATAGTTTGTATTCATCACGAACCGTTATCGATACACGGTCCGAAGTATGAACGATGCCGTACATCCAGTGTGAGGGGGCTGACCTCTACTACGAAGACCGCGGCGAGGGCGAGCCGATCCTGTTCCTTCACGGTGTGTTGCACGGTCTCCGGTTCTTCGAGCCGCAGTTGGCCGGGCTCTCGGACGACTATCGGACGATTGCATTCGATTTCAGGGGGCACGGCCGGTCGGAGAAGACGGAACTCGGCCACACGGTCCCTCAATATGCCCGAGATCTCCACGCGTTCGTCAAACAGCTAGACCTCAAGGACGTCACCATCGTCGGTTGGTCAATGGGTGCATTCGTCTCGTGGGACTACGTGGATCAGTTTGGTACTGACCGGATTCGTGGATTGGTCAATGTCGACATCGAAGCCACCCGGTTCCAGTGGGACGACTACGACTACGGGCTCGCTCGGCTAGGGGACATTCAGAGCCTGCTCGAACTGGCCCAGTCCGACCAGCTCGGTCTCGTCGACCGATTCACGGAACAGGTCTTCGCCGAACCAACGGCTGAAGCGAAAACGTTACAGTACGACGAAATCACCCGGACACCACCCCCAATCCAGAGCGCCATCCTGTTCGACACGCACACCCGAGACTATCGATCCGTCCTCCCTGAGATGGATGTCCCGATGCTGGTCTGTGCCGGCACCGCCGAAACGAGAGGCTCAGTCGACGCCGTTCGAAACGTCGCGGAACTCGTTCCCAACGCGAGAGTAGAACCCTTCGAGGCGAGTGGCCACTGCCCGCCGTTTGAGGAGCCCGAGCGATTCAATCGAGTACTGGGCCGGTTCGTAGACTCGCTGTGAGCGATGCGCACCCTGGAGTCATCACGGCAAGTTGGATTGTTCATAGAATCTGAGTCAAACTGCCAGTTCGGGTGGAGTGTATACGAACCGCAGCCGAAACGAATACTCGATTCGTTAGTTCGATTCACGGGTGAACGCAAGCACCTCGTCGATGAAGCGGTCTGTCGCGGTGAGAATCGCAACGTGTGCATGCCCATCGAAGGTAACGATCCGGCTGTTCGGGAGTGCTTTGTTGAGCGCCTCTATCCCGTCTTTGTAGAGCGGGGGGCTCTCGCTGCCGGACAATAACAAGGTCGGCGTGGTTAGGCCGGCGAACCGAGAGGCATCGAACTCGTACTCGTCGGCCGCTTGTAATCCGCGGGGTATTATGTGGGCGACGTCCACTCGATCCTGCCAGGTTGGGGCCGAGCAGAGCGCGTCGAGTTCTTCCGGGGACAGTCCGCCGACTGCTTGCAAGAACAGAACGAGCGCCTGCTCCTTCTCGCCATCGTTAAGCAGCGTCTCGATTTCCGTGACCACCTCTTCCACGCCGAGTTCATGGTCGCCGACTGCGATGGGGGGTTCGTATAGAATCAGTTTGCCGAGATTGTCAGTTCGCAGGGCCGCCTCCAGCGGGTAGAGAGCGCCGACGGAGTGACCAAGGAGCGTTACTGGACCGTCAACCGCATCGACGACTGCGGTCACGTCCTCGACCTCGCGTTCAAGGGCGTACTCGTCGGCGTCGCCGCTTTCGCCGCGTCCACGGCCATCCATCGCATAGACCGTACAGTGTTCCGCGAAGGTAGGGCGGACGCCAGCCTGTTCCCATCGTGTATGGTCATTGGTAGCTCCCCCGGTGATGAGCACAAGCGGTGGCCCACTCCCCGTCCGTTCGAATGCGATCTCAGTCCCATCTGCTGACGTGATCGTTTCCATTTCCTGACCGGTATCTGGTGTTGTTGCTTTTGTCATGACTGGGCCTTATTTCGGTGAGAACTCGTCGGCACAGTACACAGTGACTGCCCGCCGAACCGAAGAACGCTCACCGCCCTTAGACCATGGTGAAAGTTAACGGTTCTCATTCCGAAGACGGTTAGCGCTATTTCCGTCGCAAACGGGTAAGAGACGCTGCAATGGACGAGTTGATTCTGATCTGTTCGAGTCTGGGTTAATGAATAAGCGCGTGTCTCTCGAATAGACATTCTAATAGGTTCCAGGTAGAATACGGACGAGTGTAGGAGTTCTTTTGCTAATCCCTATTAGTTCCATCTGCGTGCCACAATATGCTCAGAGATCGTCTAAGTAGTCCCTCCGCTGTTCCATTTTCTCTTTCTCTGAACGTGAATCGTAGTGCATTGAAAGTACCGTTTCTGAAACATTCGCACGATCCTCAACTGCCTTCATCGGCCATCCCTCTTGAAGTGCGTGAGTGATTCCTCCTCTACGAAGTGCATGAGGGCTCTCCACAGACGGGCATTCAAAAGCTCCGTCATACGCTGTTGATCACATTGTTCGATCTCACGGCCATGTGGACACTCACCGGTTACTACACAAGGCCTTGTGTACCGATAGCAGTCACCGCGCAACGTAGTCGTATGAGCATGCCCCTGGAATGTCGCAATTAGCGGCTCTCGGCCGTGCTCATCAGTCGCCGACGGTCGAGTGTGCTCCACAGCTGTCGTCCGGACAGCTCATTCAGGTTCGTTATCTCTTCGTCGTTAGACTACCTGATGAAATGACCCAGTCGTGAGCGATGGGAGTAGATGGTTGCTTGGGTGACGCTGTTTTCGCGGTCAGCGATGTACAGTTCGAGTGCGCGGTCGGTTCGGTGGGTTCGAGACTCATTGGTCATTCCCACGCGGACCCCGTTGGAACCACTGTTTTCAACCCCTCGAATTCGGACGCCTCACGCTTGAAAGGTCGATTCGTTCGACAGTTGAACTGGAGCCTGTAGCGGCCATAGTTTTTGAGCACCAAAGTCAAGTGACTGTGAGGAACGTCGATACGAAATCGCCGAGAAGATTATTGCGTGTCAGCAAGTACCATGAACATGGCTAAAGCACTCGAGGATGTCGAGTTCCTCGTCAGCTCGAGCCATCGCGTCGGGGTGTTGAACGCGCTGATGGAGCACCCTCGTGACCGGAACGAGCTGCGCGAAACGACGGGGGCGTCCTCACCGACTATGGGTCGAATTCTCTCCGACTTCGAAACTCGCCGCTGGATCGAACGAGAGGGGCACACGTACCGACTGACTGGTTCGGGCGAGTTCGTCGCCGATCGGTTGGCGGAGTTCCTTGAGGCGATGGCACTTGAGCGTCGGCTCCGGGATATCTCACCGTGGTTGCCTTACGAACTCGACGGATTCTGCGTAGATTTGCTCACCGATGCAGTGGTCTCGTATCCGGGACCGGGGTATCCCTACGAACCCCTCGAGCGGAACGAACACCTGCTCGAGGAAACGGAGACGATTCGGGGTTTCGGGATGGTGCTTTTAAAAGCGAGCGTCCTCGAGGACTTCTTCGACCGCGTGTTCGATGGATTGGAAGTCGAGATGATCTATCCGCCCCACGTGTTCGAAGCGATTCTGAACTGGAATTCGGAGGTGGTTTGCGAGGCAGTCGAGCTGGATACCCACACCGTCTACTTGCACGACGATCTCCCCAGCAGCGAGTGGTGTGGTATCTGTCTCTCCGACACCCGCCTCAGTATCTGTTGTTACGAACCGGACACGGGCACGTTACGGTCGCTCGTGGATACGGACACGGCGAGAGCGTACGAGTGGGGGGAATCGATCATCGAACGGTACCGCACGGAGGCTCAGCCGCTCGACGACGCGGAGGACCTTCGTTCCGTGGACTTGCCACCCTCGTCGCCGAATTCTGAGTCGAAATCGCGCTAACGGTCCGGCGTTCACCGCGTGAAATCGTTTCACTCGAGAGTTATACGCTAGCTCGCGGCGTAGTCGCGTTCGTGGTAAATCATGGACGAACACGCACACCACTCAACCGGCTGGCAACTCGACCGAAGTGCCCCCGAAGCCTACGAACAGTACCTCGTCCCGGCGATTTTCGTGCCGTGGACGGAACGACTACTCGAGCGCGCCACTGTACGGGAGGGCGATCGGGTGCTCGACGTCGCCTGCGGGACCGGGGTCGTGGCACGCCACGCAGTCCACAGCGTCGGCGATTCTGGATCCGTGACCGGAATCGACATCAACGAGGGGATGCTCGAGGTGGCAGAACAAACAGCCGCTGATTCTCATTCCGAAATCGAGTGGCACCAGGGTGACGTGACCGACCTTCCGTTTTCCGACGGAGGCTTCGACGTCGCCGTCTGCCAACAGGCGATCCAGTTCTTCGACGACCCCGAAACGGCGCTCGGGGAGATACGCCGTGTACTCGCTCCAGGCGGGCAGGCACTCAGTAGCGTCTGGAGACCGCTGACCTATCAGCCTGGGTACGTCGCGTTGGCTGATGCTCTGGAGCGCCATGTCGGCGACGAGGCGGGAGTAATGATGCGGTCCCCGTTTCCGACGTGGGATATGGACTACCTTCGAACGCTCGTCCGTAAGGCGGGTTTCGATGACGTGTCGATCACCATTGAAATCGGTTCGGTCCGGTATCCCTCGATCGAGGAGTTCGTTCGCCGGGAAGTTGCCAGTTCGCCGTTGGCCGAGTCGATCAGAACCGTAGAACAGGAGATCCGAGATGCTCTCGTTCAGGATGTCGCTGACGAACTCGAAGGGTACACTGACGATGATGGGGTCGTCTTTCCCATGGAATCGTACACCGTTTGCTGTTAGCTGATCGTCTAGTGAGCGAGCCGGATCGCTTCTGCAAACTTCGTCTGTCGTTTTAGAACGCATCGGACGAGTTATTCACGTCACTCATCGAGTACGTCTCTCCCATGTTCTTCGGCGCGTACCTCGTCGGAATCAGCGTGTTGCTGTGGCTCTACAACATGATCTGGTCGCACTGGGCCGGACCGCCGGTCGAAGACGCCGACGTCTGGAACTTAACGGGGACCGAACAGTTCACGCACGAACGGGAGTGGTTCGAACGTCACCTCGAGACGAAATACGGGATCGAGCCGACCGAACCGACGCGAACGCGACCGTCTTCGACGCCCGACCCCGAAGTCGGGAGTCAGGCCGTCTCGCTACAGATCGTCCCGGTCGCCCGTGGCGATCGACGATCCCCAGCGCCGTCTCCCGATTGGGGCGGCGCTCGAGGAACGCCTGAAACAACACCCGAAAAGGCCGAGAACTCCGATGAGCCGCCGACAACCGCGACGTCACCGCCGAGAACTGACGGGGCGGTTCCCGCCGAGTACGCGAGCGAGATCAGTGCGAGCCCGATATCCAGTCCCGCCGCACCGAGCGCGCTCGGAAAGAAAAGGAGCCCCACTTCGAGCGGAATCGAGGGTGCCTACTGCGCGAGATAGCCGCCTTCGACGGGGAGGGTAACTCCCGTGACTCGAGAGGACATGTCCGATCCGAGGAACAGAACGGCGTTCGCGATCTCCTCGGGGTCGGCCAGTCCGGGCATCGGTTCCGTCTCGAGGAACTGCGCTTCCATTTCTGGGTGTTCCTCGACCGTCCGTTCGATCATCTCAGTTCGGACGATTCCCGGCGCGACCGCGTTCGCGCGGATCCCGTCCTCCGCGTACTCGAGTGCGGCGTACTTCGTCAGTTGGCCGACAGCCGCCTTCGCGGCACCGTAGCCGCTGTACTGGGGAACGGCGACTTCGCCGCCGATCGAGGAGGCGCTGATGATCGAGCCGCCGTCGTCCGCAAGCATTGCTTCGATTCCGTATTTCATGCCGTACCAGACGCCCTTCAGGTTGACGTCGATCACTTGCTCGAAGGCGTCGTTGTCGTACTCTCCGAGTCGCGCAACGGGGCCTTCAATCGCCGCGTTGTTGAAGAGCACGTCCAATCCCCCGTACTCGCTGACAGCGGTTTCGATCATCCGCTTTGCATCGTCGGAATCGGAAATATCCGTTCGGACGAACGTCGCCTCGCCGCCGTTCTCTGTGATATCGGCCACTGTTTTCGCACCGCCTTCTTCGTCCACGTCCGCGACCACGACCGACGCCCCGTGGTTGGCGAAGACCTTCGCCGTCGTTCGACCGATTCCGGATGCTGCACCCGTAATGACTGCAACGTCGTTTTCGACTAGCTTCATAGACTATCGCTTCGGCCCACAACAGATAGCGATTCTGGTTGGCGTTCGTAGTTGTATGTAAATGACCCACATAATACATATCTATATAGATGATATTTCTTCCTTAGTTAGTGATTTGCTATGACAATAGAGGTGAGGGTGTCAGCGCTAAACACACCTCATTGAGTCGTTTGTGAAATTCAGGTTGGCATACCTGACACTTGGCAAGAACGCTTATGTAGAACTCAACTCAACTATTTGAGTATGAGTTATTACGAATCAGATGCGCTGACGATCGAATGGGAGTCAACGATCGATGCCGTCGTGATGGACTGGCACAACTTCGCGAAAGGTGACCAATACCGGGAGGGACTCGAGAAGGGTCTGGAGTTAGTCGAAGAAAAACGAGCCGAGAACTGGCTCGCCGATCTCCGGGATCTCGGGACCGTGACCCAGGAGGACCAGGAGTGGACACAAGAAGAGTGGCATCCTCGAGCGTTCGAAACCTCACTCTCGACTATCGCGGTGATTCAGCCGGAAAGCGTCGTCGCAAACATGTCCGTTGAAAACCTCGTCCAGGAGTTCGGCTCCAACGAGAACAAATCGCGGATATTCAGCGATCGAGATGAGGCAGAGTCGTGGCTCAAAAACCAGTAAGGCTCCGGACTAACTTCGCAGAAATGGCGAGTAGTATTGTCATTAACCGCTACTTTCCGTCTCTCAGTATCGATATGTTCTCGAAGAGACAGCCGAGCAGGAGATGAGCAGACGAGTTGAGTTAATTCCAACCCCAATCGGACGAATTTATCTTAGTTCCGATCCGGCATCGTCGACAGCCGAGCGACGGCGTTCATATCCGGCCGATCCGAGGACGGCATCGTCGAATGCCTTGTCGAGCGACCCGGAGAAGAGTCCTCATCACTGCCGCCAACCAACCCCCCGCCGAGTAACCCGTCTTCGTCCTCCTTCTGGTCTGATTCCTCGCGTTCGGCCTCCTCGTCGTCAGCTTCCCGGTCGCCGTCGTCTTCGTCGGTGCTTCTGTCTGTCTCACCGCCACGAAGCCCCTCGAGTCGATCCCGAAGCGATTCGAGTTCGTCGCTAAATCCCTCAACATCGGTTCCGGCGACGGATTCGAGCGTCGATCCGAGCATCGACTCGTCTTCCGAATCGGTCTCATCACTCGAGTCGGCCTCCCCATCCGACTCACCGTTTGAGTCGACCTCATCATTCGACCCGTCCTTGGAGTCGACCTCATCATCCGACCCGTCCTTGGAGTCGACCTCGGTACTTGATTCGTCGTCAGAATCTGGTGCTGATTCAGTGTCTCGCTGACTGTCGTCCCCGCCCACTTGAAGCGTTTGCCGGAGGTCGTGCAAGTTCTCCTCGAGTGTCGCTCGCCGGTCGTCTTCGCCCTCATCACTGTCGCTATCGGCACCACTCTCCTCGAGGAGATCCGCGACGGTTGCCAGCGTGACCAGCGCGTGGAGTTTTCGAAGCTCGTCTTCGGGAGCCTTCGCGATCGCTTCGGGAATCGATGCTGGTTCGCTTCCGTCGGGGAGTTCGGCGAGCCCGACCGCCTCGAGAACCGCTTCCGGATCGTTCGTCTCGATGATCTCCCGCGCGTCCGCGGCGTTCTCGAGAAGCGGGCTCGAATCGTCCGGTTCGATCAGCTCGTCCTGTTCGCCGAGCTCCTCGAGCGGGACATTGAGGACGTCCTCGAGAGCGTCGTCGGCCTCGAGTTCGTCCCGTGACGAGGAGAGCAGTTCCGAGAGGCGATCGCCGATATCGTTGCTCATTATCTTTTCACCCGATGTTTCAGTATGGTTTGTGTTGGTCGTGGGTTCGTGCCGAGGTCCGTACTTAGCCCCCGTTCGACACCGTCGCAAACTCGTCGTCCGATTCGGACACGGTCTCGACGATCCGTTCGGTCATCTCCTCGCGACTGAGGTTGGCTTTCACGCCGACGTCTTTGGCAACCGACTGGAGATCCGAATACGACATGATCTCGAGGAACTGCTCGAGAGTCTCTTTGCGAAGCCCCTCGAGGTCGCCAGCATCGGGTTCATCACCCTCGTCGCTATCCTGTTCATCGTCGGTCGTTGAGTCTTCGTCCGCTACTTTACCGTCCTCTTCACTCTCGTCAACTGCATCGTCCTCATCCATCTCTTCCGTCTCACCATTCCCGCCATCCTCATCCATCTCTTCCGTCTCACCATTCCCGCCGTCCTCATCCTCCTCGCTCTCGAGGACATCCTCGAGACTACTCCCTTCGGAGATTCCCTTCGCCAGTGAGGCCACAGAATCACTGGCTTCGAGATCCTCGAGAGCTTCGGTGAAGGCGTCTTTGATCGCCGACGTGAGCTCGGAGCGGAGTTCCGAACGGTCTTTTTCTTCCTCGAGTCCCTCGCTGATCGTTTCGTGAACCTCGCGGCCAATCGCACCGCCGAGTTCGCGGCCGATTCTGTCGCCGAACTCGCGACCGACGGATGCCCCGATCTCGTCGCCGTTGATACTGTCCTCGAGCGACCCGCCGCCGATTAGATCGGCAACATCGATCTGTTCGCTGACTTCGTCGGCGACGAGCTGTTTCAGATCCGACCCGTCACTCATCCGGACCACCCCGATACTTTCCGATCGCGGCTGGGTGATCCACTCCCATCGGGCTACTCCTCCTCGGACTCCTGATCATTCTCACTTTCCTCTTCGTCGTCACCGGTTTCCTCGTCCGTTTGCTGGTTCTCGTCTTCTTGCTCGTCCTCATCCTCGTCGCCCGATTGCTCGCTTTCGGATTCTGCGTCCTCGTCTTCAGATTCCCCATTGCCTTCGCTCTCCGCTCCGGATTCCTCCTCATCCTCGGCGGCTTCCTCATCATCGCTTTCCTCGTCTTCAGCTTCATCCTCGTCATCGCTCTCCCCATCGTCCGCTTCCTCCTCGGCGTCTTCTTCCTCCGCCTCGTCGGAACTCACCAACTGCTCGACGACGAGTCCACCGATTGTCCGACCGACGGACTCTCCGATTTTTCGTCCGACGAACGCACCGATCTGTCTTCCCAGCGCCTCGCCGAGCGGTTCGTCCTCGCCGATTTCGCCTTCCCACTGGGTTCCCTCGAGAAGTTCCTGAATATCGATGTTTTCCGTGATTTTCTCGTAGTCGATTCGCTCGGTTACTGATTGTTCACTCATGATTGGGATTCTGCTTGCGCTGGTGATTCGGACTGGGACTGTTCACTCGAGTCGTCCTGACTGTTCTGGGGTTCGATCTGTTCGGCCAGTTGCCGGATGATTTCGCTGACGATCGTCGCAACGAGGTCCTCGATCGGGAGACCTGGAACGAGTCCGACGAGTTTCTCCTTCAGCCACTTGCCAGCGGCCGCGAGCCGACCGCCGGACGCTTCGTCCTCGCTTGGTTCGTCTTCGTCGCTCTCCTCGCCGTCATCCTCCTGCTCGCCGTCATCCCCGGTACCGAATAAACTGCCGAATAGACTACTGAAGAAGGCCTTCGGCTTCCCGAGCAGACTTTTGAGCCGTTTCGTCACCTTCCCGTAGAGGCTACCGAGATACTGTTTGGGCTTCTTGAGCAACGACCCGAGCAGCGCCTTTGGTTTTTCGAGTAGCGATTTCGCTTTGTCGAGAATCCCACTCAGCATCGCCTTGGGACCGTCGAGGAGCCCCGTTACGGCGGATAACAGGTTCCCTAACAGGTTGTTCTCGCCTGGGCGAGCCGACACGTCGAGCGTGACCGGATTCAGGTTGACCTCGAGGCCGAGCAGGTCGAGAAACAGGCCGTCGAGATCGAGGTGGAGAACGCCGGAGGCGTCGTCGCCTTCGTACACGTCATCGGCGTCCTCGACGTGGTATTCGTCCTCCTCGTCCCCCTCGCCGGAATCGCCTTCACCCTCATCCTCGTCGGAATCGTTCCCACCCGCGTCCTCGCCGGAATCGCCTTCACCCTCATCCTCGTCGGAGTCGTCCGCATCAGTAGATTCGTCGTCGTCAGTCTCACTCTCTTCACTCTCGTCTCCCGGCTCCGCCGTCGCTTCGTCGTCCAACTCTCCGTCTGCACCGTCTGACTCGTCTGCTTGTGTATCCTCTTGGCCGCCGTCCTCGGATTCGTCGTCCGCTGTTGTGGATGTCTCTTCTGACTCAGTCGATGACTCGGCGGTCTCTCCATCGGTTTCCGATCCTTCGTTTTTGTCGCCTTCTTGGGAAATTTCCGCCTGACCGCCATCGGTCATCACTCTCCTCGCCGGTTGTCGTTCGTCGTGGTGATGGCTCGAGGTGGCACCGACGCATCCGGAGTCCGGACGATCCTCGAAGCCATCACCGGTTAACCCGTCTGTCATTATACGAGAACATACACGAGAAAGATCGTTGTGGTGGTTTCCCTTGCGTGTGCGTCCGTTGGGGCCACTCGGACGAACGCCATAATCTAGCGATGTCGATAGGTAATGAGATCGTGAACGGGTACTCGTAGCGGACGAAACGAATCTGTCTCCGATCGACGGATCCCTTCAGGTAACTTCACTCTGCTCGAATCCCATTTCTGCCACACACTGTCGTTACTCGAGTGAACCAACGCGAAGGGCGTACTCCCCTCGCGTTCGGTCTTCGTCGTGATATTCGACAGGTTCCTCGATTGCGCCGATAATTCCTTCCTGAAGGGTTGCCGCGGTCGCGATCCCTTCGAACTGCTCGAGGCTCTGCTCGCCGTCATCGAGCGAAAAGCATCGAACACCGTGTGTGTCCGGCTCTCGAACTCGGAAGTTCTGGGCACAGGGTGCAACCATCGTCTCGCCGACCGCCTCGAGGCCGTGGATGAACCCGCCGACGTTCGCATCCCAGAGCGAGTTCCCATCGGCGTCGAAGGCGGCGATCCGGTGTTCGTTCGGATGGCGATTTTCTGTCTCTCGACTCTCGATCGCGTAGGTGTTCCCCGTCACGAACGCGACGCGGCCGTCGTTCGCGTGGGCGTGGTTCGGATAGGCGTACAGCGTCTCGCCGTCGATTTCGGTCTCGGTCGCGAGGTCGACGCGCCACAGTTCGGCACCGCCGGGTCCCAGAAGGTACCCCCGTTTGTCGCCGTGACTCGAGACGGCGATCCGGTCGCCGTCGAACGAAACGTCTCCGACGCGTCGGTCGCCTTCGGTCCCGGGATCCCAGGTCCAACTCGGCGACCCGGTATCGGTCTCGAGCACGACCAGTCCGTTGTCGTGTACACCCATACACCGGTTGTAGCCGACGGCGAGTCGCTCTCCCGCGTCGTCGAGGTCGATCGAAATCGGCGACGCGTCGGTTTCGTAGCGCCAACGAACCGTTCCGTCGGCGTCGAACGCGTAGACGGTGCTGTACCATTCGCGGTGCTCTCCGTCGCGTTCGTAGCGCCGCGCGGCCGCGTACAGCGCGGGCTCCGTCTGATCGGCGACTGCGCCTTCGTCGTTTCCTACGGAACCCGACTCGAGGCCGACGACGTAGGGAAGGTAGAAGATACTCTCCCTCGAAGCCTCTCCGACGTCTTCGCGCGTGTCGTAGGACCACTCCCGCTCGCCCGTCTCGAGGTCGTAGGATGCGATCGTTCCCGTTTCGCCGCGTCCGGCGACGACGAGCGAATCGCCGAGCGTCTCGAGGCCGACCGCGTGTTCGGGGTGGTCGACCGACCACTGCGCCTCGAGCGTGTCGCGGTCGAACGCGGTGACGGTACCGTCCCACTCGCCCGCAATGACGAGTGAGCCTGTCGCGTGAACGCTCGATCGAGTCCACATATGCCGACTCCGGGCGCTCTCGATGTCTCCCAGTGGTTGCGTTTCGAAGGTCCCCGACCCTTTCTGTTTGTTTGCCGCCATACTCACTCCTCCGGGAACGTTTCGTGGAGCAAGTCGTGGGCGTCCTTGAGTCCCTCGAAGATGCTCTCGCCCTGCTCAGTTAGTCGGTGAACGGCGCGCTCGGCGTCGCGAACGGCCAGCAGACGGCCCCGCGTATAGTTGTATTCGGGATCGTCCTCGTCCATCGTCGCGACCGTCTCCTCCAAATCGACGAGCGCGGCGTCGAGATGGCGTTCGATCTCGGTGAGGCTTTCGGCTTCGGTCAGCGCCTCGATGGGTCCCTCGAGGTGGCCTTCGAGGTCTTTCTCCGCGTGTTCGCGGGCGTGTCGGTCCCCGACGCCGAGGACGTTCATCAATCCGAGTTTCAGCGCTTCGATTTCGTAACAGCTCATGATATGAATAGATTACAACGTCTGATCGACGAGATCGCTCACGATGCGATCCCTGTCTAAGTGGTCGGAAACGATTCGATCCGCGTCGCTCGCGTCGACATCGCCGTACCAGATTCCGTCGGGATAGACGGCGACCATCGGCCCGTCGCCACAGCGCCCGAGACACGACGATCTGGTTATCCGGGCGTCGCAGTGCTCGGAGTCTCGAGCCTCCTGTCGAAGGCGCTCGAGGACGGCCGGCGAGCCCATCTCCGAGCAGGTTCGATTCGTGCAGACGGCGACGTGTTTTCCCGGCGCATTGTGGCTGTGCGGGTCGTCGTCGACGTTCTCGCGGTCCGCGTGACTCTCTTGGTGGGCCAGCGCCCGCAACATCGCTCGAGCGCCGCCCCGGTCCTCCTCGTAGCCCTCGAGATCAACTTTGTACTTGCACGTATCGCAGGACATTTCGACGCTGTCCGTTCTGGCTTCCTGCCAGCGATCCGCGAAGACGTCCAGCAGTCTCGAGTCCGTGCCGAGCGGGTCGCCAGCGGCCGCCTCGACGTAGGGATAGTCCGCGTCGAACTCGTCGGTCCAGTCGCGTACGCGCTGGGTCAACACACCGTCGCCGAGCATGTACGGGAGGACCACGACGGCATCGGGTCGGTGCTTCGAAAGCCCATGGAGGGATTCCTCGAGTCGCGGTTCCGTCACGCCGACGAACGACGCTTCGACTCTCGAGAACTCCCGACCTTCGTAGAGCAGTCGGGCCAGCTTGTGTACGTCGCCGTTGGCGTCCGGATCGCTCGAACCCCGCGCACAGAGGACGACCGCGACGTCGTCCGCGGCGCGATCGACGCCCAGCTCGCGTTCGACGGCCCCAGCGCGGTCCTCGAGCAGATCGAGAATCGCCGGGTGAATCCCCAGATGCGCGCCGTTGTTGATCCCGATATCGTGGGCGGCTCGAGCCTGATCGATCGCCAGCGGTACGTCGTTTTTGACGTGACTCGCGGCGAACAGCGAGCAGTGGACGACGGTGATCTGACTCGTCACCGCGGATAACGTCTCGAACGCCTCGTCGATGGCCGGCTCGGCCAACTCGAGAAACGCCGCGTCGACGGGGATCCCGAGCCGTGACTCGAGGTCGGCCGCCAGTTCGCGAACCTGTTCGTTCGAGCGCTCGCGCCTCGAGCCGTGGCCGACCAGCAGGACGGCCTCGTCGTCGAAGGCGAACGCGGTGTCGTCGGTTTTGCTCATAGGTGGTGCGTTCCGGATGAGTCGTCGGTCAACCCCTGTCGCGTATCGCAGTCCTCAGTCGTATGATTCGGCCTGCTCGAGGCTCTTCCGTAACTTTCGCTCGCGACTCGGCGCGTAGAGTCCGGTCTCCTCGCAGTCCTCGTAGAGCCACGTGCCGAACTCGGGAGCGGCGGCGTCGTCGACGCCGAACCAGTAGCCGCCCGAAGAAGTCTCGGAGAGCTCGCCCATCGGTGCCTCAATCGGGCAGTCCTCGATCAGCTCTCGAGTCAACTCGAGAAGCGCCTCGTCGTCGTGAACGAACGAGATACCTACAGTCTCGCTCTTCGATTTGAAACAGATCGTTCCACAACCCTCGAGAATGCCCCGAAGCAGTTCCCGCTCGTGACTCGAGAACGCCGAGAAGCGGTAGTTTCCGCGCCCGTCGACGGGAAGGCCGAGCGTCGAACGCCGTCCGAAGAGGGCGTCGTCCGTCTCCCTAACAGTGTCACCGGAGGCCGTCTCGCTCGAGCCGATCTCGAGCGTGTACTCGTCTTCGGTTCTGGTGATCGACGCGTCGTGGGCGTACTCGCGGCTGTTCGTTTCGTGATCGATTTCGCCGCCAGCAATGGCTGCGAGAACGTTCGCGGACGCCTCGTCGTTGGTCACGACTTCGACGGTGTCGTCACCGACGTCTCCGCTGCCGGCGATATGGCCCCAGAGGTACGCCGACGCGGGATGGCTCGCGAGGGGGTCGGCGGGAACCTCGATCTCGAGCGATTGGCCGTCGGATCCGGAGACGGCGTCGCTCATTCGCCCACCTCGCGAACGATGATGGCGTCGGTTGGGCAGGCCGCGGCGGCCTGCTGGGCCTCGTCGATCCGGTCGTCGTCGAACGTCGCGACGACGCGCTCGTCCGTGTCGGTCACCTCGCCCTCGCAGTCGTAGATTGGATCCGCGTCGGGATCGATCGTCGCCAGCCCGTCTTCGCCCTCGACGAATCGCGGATCGCGGGTCAGGCAGGCGAAGATGCCGTCGCAGGCGTCCTTCTCGATGGTGATCTCGTAGGCCGGCATGGTCAGTAGTCGTATTTCGTCTCGTAGCCGCGAGGCGTGACCATCCGGTCGTCCCAGACGTAGGTTTCCTCGTTGCCGACGACGATGGTCGTCGTCATGTCGATGATCTCGCTTTCGCCTAGCTCTTCGAGTTCGCCCAGTTCGGTGATCATCACCTGCTCGTCCTCGCGGCCCGCGCCGTGGACGATGCCGACGGGCGTGTCGGAGTCGCGGTGGGTGAGCAAGATCTCACAGCACTTCTGGAAGTTCTCGCGGCGCTTGCGACTCCACGGATTGTAGATTGTGATCGTGAAGCTCTCGCTCGCGACCGAGTGCAGTCGCGACTCGATTTCGGGCATCGGAACCAGATGATCCGAGAGCGAAACCGAGACGGTGTCGTTCACGAGGGGAGCACCGAGACGGGCTCCACAGGACTGGGCCGCTGGAACGCCGGGGACGACCTCGAAGTTAAGCATCGACGCCGTCGCACCCTTGGACTCGATGATCTCGAGGGCGAGCCCCGCCAGCGCGTAGACGTTGGGGTCACCGCTGCCGACGATCGCCACGTCGTTGCCCGCGAGCGTGCGGTCGATCGCCTCCTCCGTGCGCGAGACTTCGCCGCACATCGGCGTGTCGTACAGCTCGTCGGCCTCCTCGGTAATCTCGTCGGGGATCAGGTCGATGTAAGTCGTGTAGCCGACGATGTGCTCGGCCTCGAGCAGCGCGGTCTTCGCTCGTTCGGTCATCCCCTCCGGATGGCCAGGGCCGAGCCCGACCGCGATCAGCTGGCCGGGATCGCCCTCGAAGTCCTCGACCGTCGAGCCGACCTTTTCGTCCGTTTTCTCCTGCTTGCTCGAAGAGTTCGAGCTTGCGCCGCACTTGGAACTCGAGCCCGATGACGAGGAGTCGGATGATGAGCCGCTCGAGGAAGACGAAGACGCCCCGCATTTCGAGCTTGAGGCGGATTCGGAGTCGCTCGAGGATTCGGAACTCGCGCCGCACTTCGAGGACGTCTCTTCGGTCTCGGTTGTCGATGCGCCGCAGTTGGATGCCGATTCGGTTTCGTCCGCGTTGGTGTCAGTACTCATTGGCTGTTAGTGTTAGAAGTTGTCGACGTCACGCCCGCCGCGGGGGGTGACGAGGTACGTTCGGTCGTCGTTCTCCCAGGTCTTGGTCTCGTGATTGCCGATGATTAGCGAGGTTCCCATGCCCGAGACCTTGTCGTCGTGAGCCGTCGCCTCGCCGAGGCTGGTGATGAAGTGGTCCTCGCCGTTCCGGCCGGCGTCTTCGCGGCCGGCGTCGTTGACGATGGCCACGTAGGCGTCGTCGGTCCGCTCCTCGCGGACGATATCGACCGCCTTCTCGTAGTTTCGCCAGCAGTTGTAGAGGACGATCACGAAGCCGCTGATCGCCGCGGCCCGGAGCTTCTCCTCGATTTCGTCCCAGCCGCGCCACTTATCCGAAAGCGAAATCGTACAGAAGTCGTTACACAGCGGCGCGCCGACGTTTGCTGCGCCGCCGAGCGCTGCGGTCAGCCCCGGGACGATTTCGACGGGGATGTCGTTCGCGTCTTCCTCTTCGGCCATCAGGAAGATCAGGTCCGACTTGCCGTAGACCGACGGGTCGCCACCCGACACGTGGGCGACGTCCTCGCCGTCTCGAACGCGATCGAACGCCTCCTTCGCCAGCTCGATCTGGCGGCCCATCGTCGAGCGGACGATCTGCTGTTCGAAGCCATCCTCGCGATCGTCTTCGGCTCGCGCTGCGGTGCCATCTTCACGAGTCGCGATTCCGTCGTCGTCCACCGCTTCCTCCGGCGGAAGCGTTCCGTCGTCCCGGAGGAACGCTTGGTAGAGATCGGAGGCGATCACGCAGTCGGCGGACTCGATCACCGCCTTGGCCTTCGCGGTCATGTGATCCGGCAGGCCGGGACCGATACCGACCACGTAGAGGGTCCCGTACTCGTCAGGGGTTCCCGAACCCGCTTCGTCCGCAGTGCTCTCAGCGCCGCTCATCTGCCGATCGCCACCGTGACTTCGTTCTCGTAGCCGAGCTTCTCGAGGACGAGTTCGTTCTCGGCTCCGCCGGCGATCGCACTGGCCTCGGAGACGCCCGGCCAGCCGATCAGGTCCTTCGAGCGCGAAGGCGTCGGCCCCTCGTGCTCGAGGAGCGTCTCCTTGTCGAAGACGACCACGCCGAGATCGAGTTCGTCCGCGGCCTCGAGCAGTCCTTCTTCGTCTTCCTTTCGAGTGGCCGTGCCGACGAACTCGACGTCCTCAAAGTCGTAGTCGGTCTCCTCGAGCGCCTGCTCCCAAGCGGCGAGGAACGCATCTTTGCTCGCGCCCGAGACGCTTCCGGTGCCCAGCACGATGCCGTCGTCCTTGTTGCGCTTGAGAACCGTCACATCGTCGCCGACGAGGACGGCCTTCGGCCCCTCGAGCCGTGCGACGGGACCGAGATTGTCGTCGAGCACGGCGAGGTTGGTCTTCACCGTCGAGTCGCCGTTGACCACGTGGGCGTCCATCGCCTTCGCGCGGGATTCGACGCCCTGCTTGCCGGCGGCCTCGCTCGCGGTGGTCATCGCCGGAACCGCGCCCATCGTCGCCAGATCCTGTGCGACCTGATTCGCGCCGTGGTGACCGCCCGTGATCGGGATGGCCCAGGTAAGTTCCTCGTCGACGACGCAGATCGCGGGATCCTCCCACTTGTCGTCGAGCAGGTGGGCCGTCTTTCGCATCGCGATCCCGGAAGCCATCAGGCCGATGAAGCAGTCGTACTCGCCCCATTGCTCCTCGAAGACGTCGCCGTGGTACTCGATGATGTCGATGCTCTCGTAGCGGTCGCCGATCTCCGCCTCGATTTCCTCTGCGGTCTCCATCTTCCGACCGAAGGAGATAATCGCGATCTCCTCGGCGACCTCGCCGTCCGAATCGGCCGTCGAACAGTGACCGCCGGAATCTGTACTCGAACTCGAGTCGTCCGTCCCGTCCGCGTTCTCAGTTCCTGAACTCATATTAAAACCTCTCTCGTACCGAAATCGTCCTGTCCACGTGCTATCGACCCGACCAGACCACCGCGGGGGTGGGACTGAAAGGGGCCAGCCCCGTCGGCGAAGGCGGGCGAAGCCCTCGTGAACGAAGTGAGCGAGGGATCAGCGAGACGCCCTGCGTCTCGCGGAACAAGCACCGCAGGGAGGGAGCGAAGCGAGCGACCGAGGCGCACAGCGAGCCCCCCGAGTCGACGGGGTTGGGGGCTTTCTCCGTGTTCGCGGTACCGTGTCCGCCGTCGCTTAGTCATCGCTCGCCTCCGGTTCGCTCGTGTTCTCGGACGAACTCCCAGATGACCCCCTATTAGCCCAGTCACCGTAGAGGAAGGATCGCTCGTAGCCCGCTCCCGTCACCGCATCACCGATAACGACCAGCGCGGAGGCCCGGTAGCCGGCTTCCTCGACTTTATCGGCAATAGTTCCAACCGAGCCGATAATCACGTCCTCGTCGGGCCAAGAGGCGTGGTAGATCACCGCGACCGGGGTCTCCGGATCGTGATCGTCCTCGAGCAGGCGATCCATCGTGTCCCGAACGGCGTGGGTCCCCAGATAGATGCAGGTCGTCACGTCGCCCATCTCGACGAACTCCGAAATGTGGTCTTCCTCCTCGGTCAGGGTCTTGCCTTGCGGCCGGGTGAACGCGACGTGGTTCGAGACCTCGTTTAACGTCAGTTGGGTCCGCAACGTTGCGCTCGCGGCAAACGCAGACGTGACGCCGGGAACGAAGTACGTCGGAACGCCCTCGTGTTCCAGCGCGTCCATCTGCTCCAAGGCGGCCCCGTAGATCGCGGGATCGCCACTGTGGAGCCGCACCACGTTCTCGCCGTCCTCGTAGGAGTCACGCATCAACGGGATGAGTTCCTCGAGGTCCTTCCCCACGGAGTTCACCAGCTCCGCGTGGGCGCAGTACTCGTCCAACAGTTCGCTGTTAACTAGCGAGCCGGCGTGGACGACGAGGTCGGCCTCCTCGAGCAGTTCCTTCCCGGCCACGGTCAGGAGTCGCGGGTTACCGGGACCGGCTCCGACGAAGGGGACGCCCTCCTGGTCGTCTCCCGCGCTGTGGTCGAAAATTCGGTCGTCCAGTTCTTCCCGACGGCGCTCGCCCTGAGCGTCGATCGCCTGCTGGGGGTCGCCGCCGTCCGTCGCCACGGTCGCGTCCATCCGGGCAGCTTCGCTTGTCCCGCCCGTCTCGGCCGTCTCGACCGTCGAGTCCGTCTTGTTCGTCTCGTCAGTTTCAGTTGTATCCGTCATATTCAGTGACCTCCACAATCGCCCTGGGCACAGCCCTCGGCGCGCTCTCTTTCCATCGTCTCCGTCGTCCCGCCGTCGGCGAGGGGTTCGCCGCTCGAGGCCGATTCCTCGCCCTCCTCCGTCGGTTCGTCCGTGCCCTTCGTCTCGTCAGTACCGTCGGTCTCGAATGCCGCCGTCGCCGACTCGATCTCGAGATCGTCCTTCACGGCGTAGGCGAGCGTGTAGTAGTCCCGTTCGTCGATTTCCGCGGGATCGTCCGTGATCAGCGTCTCGCCTTGCTCCATGAACAGCCGTCGGCCGTAGGTCACGTCGTAGCCGGCCTCCACGAGCCCCTCGTGGGTCGCCGGCGCGTCGGTGACCTTGAACAGGATCATCCGATCCGGCCCGGTCGGGCTCGCCCCGTCCGCCGCCTCCCGCAATGAGAGGCCGGCTCCGGCCTCGATTTCGACTCCCATCGCGGTCGCAAAGCCCGTCACCGCGCTCACGCCGGGAACGATCTCGAGGTCCACGTCGTCGTGGAAGGCGTTGATCGTCCGTCGCAGGTGGCCAAACGTCGAGTAGACGTTCGGATCGCCGAGCGTGACGAACGCGACGTCACCCTCTCTGGCTCGAGGAGCGACCTCTGCCGCGGCCTCCTTCCAGGCCGAGCGGAGCTTCTCTTCGTCTTTGGTCATCGGAAAGTCCAGATCGCCGATCTTCGACTCGTCGACGTGGTTCAGCGCGACCGACCGCGAAAGCCGACCGGGCGAGTAGACCACGTCCGCTTCCTCGAGCACCCGCTTCCCCCGAACCGTCACGAGGTCGGCTTCGCCGGGTCCGAGGCCGATTCCGTAGAGCGTCATCAGCGAGTGCTCCCTCCGTCAGCAGCCACTTTTTCGGCATCGTCGGTCCCCTCCTCGGATGTCGCACTCCCGACCAGCATGTAAACTGGATTGTCCGAATTGAAACTCGTCGCCCCGGCGAGTTCGTAACCGTGGCTCACCTGAAACTGGACGACCTCCTCGAGCAGGTCCCGCTCTCGAAACGCCTCCGTTGCGCGACCGGCGACCTCGAGTCTCGAGACGTTCATGATCACGCGATCGATTTCGGTCTCGACGGCGTGATCGAGGACAGCTTCGAAGTTCCGACTCCCGCCCAGAAAGAGGGCGTCGGCGTCGTCGGGGAGCCCTGCAGGCGCTTCCTCGTTTCGGAGCTCGACATTAGCTCGGATCGACTCCTCGTTCGCCGCGAGGTTCTTCTCCGTCGTCTCGAGGCGTTCTACTTTCCGCTCGAGGGCAGTTACCTGCCCGGCTTGTTGGGCCGCTTCGATAGTGATCGCTCCCGTACAGGAGCCGACCTCCGCGAAGTGGTCCTCGGGCTCTAAGGCGAGCTTCGATTGGACGACGGCGCGGACCTCCGACTTCGTCGGCCCGGCCTTCGCATCGTGTGGAAGCGCGATGGGTGGCATCACCGGATGGAACAGAAGCCATCCCTAAAACAATTTTGTTTGGTATAGAACAATCTGCATTGCTCAGTTTGAGTTTGGTTAGGGAAAGTATTGTTGGTAACTCTCCGAAGACTGTATCGCGGACCGAATTTTACTAGTAAGCGAGGAGTATCTCCTCTTGATCCTCATGGTCCGATAAGAGACCTCACCAAGGAGCGGATTGCTCAAGGAGATCTTTAATGAACCGAAATGTCCTCGTCGGTTGTGCGGCGCCCAACGGCGTCGATCAGTGCCGGGGTAATCGTGTACTCGTGAGCGTCGTTACCTGCCGTGACGGTCAGGTCGATCTCCCAGGCGACGTACGTTCGCGGTTGCTCGTCGGTCGTCGCCTGAATGATGCCGGCGTCGACCAATCGGTTCACGTAGGTGTAGGCCGTTCCTTGTGCGAGGTCGAGGGCGTCCATGAGTTCCTGGACGGTCGTTTCTCCCTCTCGAGCGATATACGCGTACAATCGCGCTCACTGGGGCTCCTCGAGGAGGCCCGCGACCGAGAGGAAGTCGCGTATGACGCCGCCATTAGTCCGATTTGAAGTGCGTGACATGGGCAACCACTGTTTACAGTTTACAGTTTACAGAGAGTCAATAAAGAGTGGTTGGGTCGATCTGCCCAAGTAGGGAGTAGCGATTAACTGTTCTTTCCAACCGACTCGAGGAACCGATCGAACGCCCCGCTTTCTGGATGCACGTGGACGTACGTGCCGAGCGATTCGTACTCGATTAGCCCGTCGTGGTCGCCGTCGATGCCGTCCCCGCGAACCGTTTCGAACGCGAAGCGGGCGTCGCCCGCCACGTCGGCGCTCGAGTAGTGAAACTCGTGGCCTCGAATCGTCTCGCCGGCGGTTGCTGTCAGCGTCCCGTCTATCGCCTCGAGTTCGACGTGATCCAACGCCTGATAGCGGTCGTGCATCGTCACCTCGGCGGGGAGAATGCCGGCCATCGCGCTCGTCTCGCCCTCGGCCGTCGTCAGCGACTCGCTCATCGCCATCAGGCCGCCACACTCGCCGAGCACGGGCAGTCCGTCGCTCGCCAGTTCCCCGAGTTCGGAGAGCGTTCCCGCCGACTCGAGTTCCGACGCGTGGAGTTCGGGGTAGCCGCCGGGGAGATAGACGCCGTCGCAGTCGGGAACCGAATCGCCCGAAAGCGGCGAAAACGTGACGAGTTCGGCCCGCTCGCGAAAGCGCTCGAGAGTCGCAGGATACCGGAAACAGAAAGCGGCGTCGTCGGCAACGGCGATTCGGGCGTCGACCGACGGTTCGGATCTTCCTGTGCCGGCAACCATCTCGGCGGCGGAAGTTTCGGGTTCGGGCGGTTCGCTCGCAACATCGGCCAACCGCTCGGCCTCGAGCGTCTCCGCGGCTTCCCGGAGCGCTTCTCTCGGCAGCGCCGCTTCGCCGCCCATCTCGAGACCGAGATGCCGATCCGGAATCTCGAGGTCCGGCTTCGGGGGAATCCGCCCGAAGAACTCGAGATCGTCGGGGAGTGCATCCCGAATTCCCTGCTCGTGGCGGCCGCCGTGGGCGCGCTGGGCGACGATTCCCGCAACTTCGATATCTCGACCGATCGCGTCCGCGTACTCGCGAAAGCCGAGCGCCGTCGCCGCGACGCTTTCCATCCCCGCCTTGGCGTCGACGACGAGCACGACCGGCACGTCGAGCGCTTCGGCAACCATGGCGGTGCTCGAGCCGTCGCCGTCGTAGAGGCCCATGACGCCCTCGACCACGCAGATGTCTCCCTCGCCGCGGTGGTAATTCCGACGAAGCCCGTCTTTGCCACAGAGCCAGAGATCGAGCGTTCGCGAGGGCCGATCCGCGATCGCTTCGTGGTGACTCGGATCGATGAAGTCCGGGCCAGCTTTCGCGGGCTGGACCTCGTGGCCCGCATCCTCGAGGGCCTGAACGATTGCGAGGGTGGCGACCGTTTTCCCGACGCCGGAACTGACGCCGCCGAGGACGAATCCGTTCATCATTGTGGTTGCGTTCGGACAACCGAACTTGAATCCGTCGGTGACGCCGCCGATAGCGCCAGCGAGTTCGGTATAATGGGCGACTGTCCGTTTAAACTTCTACAGAGGGTGTCATAGAACGGTTCGCATACCTATCTTCGACTACCCGACGAACGGTAAGTACAGGACGAGTAGTTACCGGAGCGTCCATCGGGTCATACAGAACCTGCCAAAAATTTCCTGCTGAATATAGAGGATGAGTTCAGCAAACCGGCTTCGTTTGTTCCAATCGCATTGCGCTGAATCAGCCGATCCATAGATATGCGAACTGACCGATGACCGGCCACGATGCGCCGCCCTATCTGACAGTCAATAATCTTTTCAGAGTGACATCTATATATGCTATCTGAACGTGTATAGGGGTACCTCTGAGCAGTCAGGAGGCACGAGAGATCATGAGCAGAAAACTCAATCCAGCGGATGGTATCCTGCGGAGAACAGTCCTGAAAGCCAGCGCTGCAGCGGCGGGGGCACTCGCTCTGAGCGGAACAGCGGCCGCCGACGAACACGACGAGGAGGACGACTACGACGACGAGGTTGAGGTAGACGAACCTCATGGCTTCGAGGTCGATGTCCTCCAGGAGCATGCATCCTTCACCGACGGCGTGGCCGCGACGTTCGAAGTAACCTACGACGACGCTGACGAACCGATCGTCGTCGACCTCGACGACGCCTCGACCGTCATCCTCGCCGAGGCGACGTGGGAGGAGGGCGCGGAGTCCGGGTGGCACCGCCACCCCGGGATGTCCATCGTCCGCATGATCGAGGGCGAAATCGAGCACACGATGGAAGACGACTGCGTCCCGCGGACGTACTCGGCGGGTGACGCGTGGATCGACCCCGGCCACGTCCACAAGGCAGACAGCGAGAGCGGCGCGCTCGCACACGTCACCTTCCTCGGGATCCCCGACGGAGAGCCAGCGACGGAGTGGGTCGAGCCGGTCGAGTGCTGATAGCCCATTCCTCCGCTCACCCCCTTCGGAGATCGAACCCAGTTCGTGCCACATTCGCGCTGTATATTCAGCAGGGCTCGCTCAACATCTCTATTAGCTGATGGAAGTAAGCGCGTTAAGTTCGCATACCTACTTATTGGTCAGTTCACTGAAATAGTGAATGTAATCAACACTGTGGGAAGAGTTCTATGACACCCTCTTCTACAGGCTAAGTCCCCGTCCTTAAGGAGCGACCGTAGGGAGCGAGTAAGCGGGGATACAGCCGTCACCTCCGTCTAATAAAAAATCTTCAAGTGACAACAATTCTATTCAATAAGCAGTGGTCGAAGAAGCGTTCAAATACACAGCAGAGCCCGAGGACACTTCGACTGCCGAGAGTGCGTAGAGCGCAATTCAAACCTGTCGCGAAGTGTACAACCACGCGCTCACACAAGAGTACAAACCCGCTCCAGACTACAACAAACCATCGTACACCACGATACAGAACAAGCTTCCTGAGTGGAAGCGCAAGTGGACAGAGTGGAGCAGTGTGTACTCGAAATGCCTACAAATGGCAGTCCGACGAATCAAAAACAGTGAAACTGTCCTCGACTCGCTCGAAGAACGCGGCTTCGACGTAGGTAAACTCAAGTGGAAAGCACCGCGAGAATACCGTAGCATTTGCTATAACCAGTCTGGCTTTGACGTGGATAGTAACACGGGTTGATCTGGTCACGCGACCGTAGAACTTTCGAAAATCGGGACGTTCCACTTGAATTTCCACCGACCACTCCCAAGCGACGCTAACATCAAGGAAGTCATCCTGAAAAAGCAGAAAACAGGTGACTGGACGGTTAGCATCCTCGTTGAATACGAGGCTGACTATCTTGAGAAACCTGCTGTCGAAGACATTGACGTTAGGATACCGTGGGTATAGACCTCGGTATCACGAAGTTCATCCACGATTCGGACGGGCGAGCGTTTTCTCCGTTGGATGAGACTGTAGACCGAGAACGCATCGAGACGCGGCATCAATCCGTGTCTCGCAAGGAACACGAGTCGAACAACTGGAACAAGGCCCGCCAACGCTTAGCACGAGCATACGAGCGGTTATCGAACAAGCGTCGAGCGTATCGCGAAGCCCTTGCCAACGCATACACGCAACGATACGACGCGGTGTTCCTTGAAGACCTGAATGTCGGCAGTATGATGCAGCAGAACGGGAACAGTCGGAACATCGCGTCGATGTCGTGGTATGAGACGCTGAAAACGTTCGAACGTTTTGGCGAGAAAAACGGCTGCTATGTCGTACTTGTTCCACCTGAAGGAACGACGAAGCGATGCGTACAGTGTGGTGTGGAGTCGAAAAAACCCTTGTGGGCTCGAGAGCATTCGTGCCCATCGTGCGGGTTTGAGACGGACCGTGACCAGAACGCTGCTCTTGAGGTACAGCGTCTTGGGTTGCTCGAACTGGGAGTGGTTGAAGATGAGTTAGGATTAGGTCAGGAACTGGCCGAATCAACGCCCGCTGAGACTGGAACCTCTGCGGGGTCGCGCTCTAGCTCGTCTAGAGACGTGATTCCTGCAAGTACCGTCGTTGACACAGAAAGCCCCATCTGCTCACGGGCGCAAAGCGCCCGTTCGCATGGTCCGTGAGACCGTCGATCTCACGGTACCCTCAAGGAACGAGCCGCGGTAGCGGCGAGTGAGTAGGGTGGGGTAGTTCACTTGGTTACAGTAATCGTCCCGATACAGTACCGAGTCTCTCGCTTGACTCCACCGTGGATCCGACGGTTACGAGGGACTTGGATAAATATCCGAAACGTTTTATAGTATTTGGCAGTAAATGTTCGCAAACATGACAATTAAACAACCTGTGGGTTCGCTAAAAGACGCTGGACCGACTGCTTCTCTAAAACTCGTCGGTCGGTGGCTACTCCTTCTGGGCACCCCGATCGCACTCGCAGCGGTGTTGTGGTTTCATCCGGCCGCTGGCGAAGAGGTGTACTCCAATCTCGAACCGGTTGCTGACACGTGGTTCTACATTCACATCCTCCTCTTGCCTCTCTTTGGCCTGCTCGGAGTCGTCCTCTACGTACTTCTGGCCGGTTATCGGGGCACCACTGCGACCATCGGACGGATCGGAATCGCGGGATACCTCGTCTGTTACATCGCGTTCGAATCGATCGCTGGCATCGCAACTGGAATCCTCCTCCGAGAGTCACAGAACCTCTCCACCGAACAGCAGGAGGGCGTCGAAGCCGTCCTTCAGGTGATTTTTACGGAGCCGATAAACGGGGTGGTCGGGGTACTGGCCCTACTCGGGACCATCGGAATCCTTCTCGCAGTCGTCGCTATCGGCGTTGTACTGCGCCGTTCGGGTGCCCCGCTCGTCCCCCTCGTCTTACTCGGTGGCGCACCGATCGCCATCGTCGCTCACGGGAGTGGGTTGGCGGATGTGATCGGGATGGTTCTGTTCGCCACCGGCGTCGCGTGGCTCGAATTCGGATGGACATCGACTGACGAAACGGAATTCAAGCAGGGAAACTGAAATCGACAGCCGATGAAGTGCCCCCTCGCACAATCATCGAGGTTGCAAGGCATAAATCGTGTCGAGCGCCGCTCTCGAGCCGGAACGCCGTTCGGCCACGAACAGCGACGCCGGTACTCGACGACGCGACGTTCGCCGAACGGACGGCGGCGGTTCGAGACGCGCTCGTGTGACCGGTTCGCACTACCGACGAACGTAAGGGAACCGATCGGTTACGACTGTTTCAATCACGATGACCGAGGAACCAGAAGACGAAACCGAACATCACCTTCGAGAAGCGCTCCAGCACATTAGCGAGGCCCGAGACGGCGAACTCAGAAAGACGAACGACGTCGCGCTCGAGGAGGTCTCGAAGACGGTGTCGGCGGTGTTGCGCGAACACAGACAGGACGAGTGATGCGCCGTCGCCGGAACACGAATCAGATCATGCAAGTAAAGCGGAGAACTCCGCACCGATACCAAGTCGATCCGTGGATCTACCGCTGAGGGGGGCTGTTGACCCGGATAGACGAACTCAGAGAGTGAGTACCGTATTAGACTCCCCTTGGTGATCTCACTCTCGTTTACTGGAGCCGGAGGTTCCGAAGTCCGTGGGTATACATTGTCGGATGGACATCGAAATTCTTCACTCGGTTTCGAGTTCCCGAAACAGTTTCTTTGTATGTTAGCATTCCCAGCGGGGTATCATCGTGTACGATCGTCTGCAGTTCGTCGTATATCTCTTTTCGTTCTTCAACGTCTGTCACACGTCGCCCTCGTTCAATCAGTTCGTCGGCCTCCGGGTTGTCGTAACCCGTATGTATCTGTGAATCTGTCGAGTGGTAAAACGTCATGGCACGATCCGGGTCTGCTACCCAAAAGAAGTTGTACGACCACAGACCTACATCGAACTCGCCTGCCTCCATGTCTTCTTGGATCGCGGCTACCTCGGTCACGAGTATCTCGATATCGATCCCCACTTCACTGAGTTGGTCCTGAATTACCTCCGAAATGAGTTCCAATTCGGGTTGCCGGGTGTAGGTTCGGAGCACGATCTCGAAGGGAGTCCCATCGCGTTGACGGGGGGTGCCCTCCTCTGGGGTAGCCTCCCAACCGGCATCTTCCAACAGGGCTCTCGCTCGTTCAGGATCGTATTCGTACGGCTCGAGGGACGTATTCGCCCAATCGCTCACTGATGGATCGAACGGTCCCACAGCGGCACTTCCCAGATCGCTAAGAACTGTCTCAACGATTGTTTGCATATCGATCGCGTGGTTGACTGCCTTCCTGACCCGGACGTCGTCGAACGGTGGCCTCCGAACGTTATATGCCAAAAAACGATTATTAGTAGTCGGCGTTATACTGAGTTCCACGTCATCGTTTTCCGATAAGTCTTCCAGGGCCGACGCTGAAAGGTTGTATGAAATATCGAGTTCGTTCGCTTCAAGACTGAATACGCTCGTTTGGCTGTCTTGGATTCCCTCGTAGACAACCCGATTGATTTGGGGCAACGATTCGTAGTAGTCGGAATTCTTCGTTGCGACGAGCCTCTCGTTCATCTGCCAGGACTCGAAGACGTACGGTCCGGTTCCGACCGGTTCCTCAAACTCCCCCGAATCAGTCGTTGAATCCGAACTAATTATTGAGGCGTATGGATGTGATAAATACGACGGGAGCGGTGAGAATGGGGTGGTCGTCGTGATTTGCACTTCGTACCTATCCGTTGTGGCGACTTCTTCAACGGGTAGCGGAGACAAGAGACTCGATTCAGCAAACGCTCTGGACAGAGAGTGTTCGACTGATTTGCCGGTTAGATCTGTCCCATCATGGAACTGCACGTCATCTCGAATGTCGAACGTCCAGGTTCGGTTGTCGTCAGTTACTGTCCAGTCAGTGGCTAGCTGTGGCTGGATTTCTAGTTCAGGGGAGACGCGACACAGTGATTCATAGACGCCAATTTGCCCTAGCGGTCCACCCCCGTGATCGACCGGATCGATGGATTCCGGAATATATGTCCCTCCAATCCGAATGGTCGAAGATTGCGCAGTGTCGGACGAACAGCCTGCGATGGATCCAACCGCAGCTGTACCGAGCCCGGCTGCGAGAAGCCGTCGTCGAGTGTATTGAGTCATGTATTATTAACAGTATGGTCTACAGTAATAAAAACTATGATATGGATCGAGTTCCTTAATATCAACTATGAGGGTGAATTTTCTACCGGATTGTCCTATCCGTATGATGCAGTCTCGTTTGCTCTTTGAAGTCCTCAATTCACGACTCGCTCCGCAGACACAGGTATCTCCACAAGGCGGGAAACCCCGCGCCGCGACACCGTTCTCTTCGAAAGAGCGAGAGAGATAGTTCACACCGCGTTCGCGTCTCGAAGTCCGCCCGAACGGGAAACTTGCAGGCTGACGATCCTGAGGTGTCACCACTAATAATCATCACATCGAACTCACAGGCGGCGGCTAACGTGAAAATCTTCTGTGGGTCGGTCCATGGCTGCGGATTCAGGAGTAGGGTCGATAGGCTGCAGGTTCCTGTCATCAATTCCGAGAATATACGTCAGGAAATCTTCGGCCACTTTCGACCCTCGGTTTCTGACGAACGCGTTCCGTTATTGGATTAACCTGTCAGAGAGAATTAAACACCGTTTCGTTGGTCCTCCGCGAACACGTGCAGGGCGAATAAGTTACCGTCACCGGAAGGGAAGCGGTGGTTCCGGGCGGATGTTGGTCTCGCATCTAGTAAATATTCTCTATAAGTTAATTACATATAATAAATCAACGCTCTCAAGTATTACCGTCTCACGAAACTGCTTATCGTCTTCGTCCGAAGACGGCATCATGACGCGACACGATCAGACGGGCGAGGAAATCAAGGCGACTGTCCAACAGTACTGGGACGGCCGCGCCGATTCGTTCGACGACGACAGCCAACACGGCATTCACAGCGACGAGCAACGGGAGGCGTGGCTGTCGGTGCTGCGGCCGTGGACGGGCGAGCCACCGAAGAAGGTCCTCGATGTCGGCTGCGGCACCGGCGTGATCTCGCTGCTGCTGGCGGAACTCGGTCACGATGTCACGGGCGTCGACTTCGCGCCGGAAATGCTCGAGCAGGCGCGAACGAAGGTCGAGCAGTCGGAACTGTCCGCCGAGTTCCAGCGCGGAGACGCGGAGAACTTGGCGCAGTGCGACGACGCCTACGACCTAGTAACGGCGCGACACCTCATCTGGACGCTGCCGACCCCCGAAAATGCAATCGACGAATGGCGTCGCGTTGTCCAGCCCGGTGGTCGTCTCGTCTTGATCGAGGGCCACTGGGACTTTTCCGAGGTGTTCGAGGGGTACGAAGAAATCCACGACGACCTGCCGCTGTACGACGGTCGGCCACCCGAAGAGCTGGCGATGTTTCTCAGAGAACAGGGTCTCGAAAACGTCGAGTACGAACCTCTGGAGGAGTCTGAGCTCTGGGGACAGGAGCCAAATTACGAGAAGTACATCATGGTCGGCGACGTGTCCGAGTAGCTCATTCTGCCCCATGCCGTCGTGGGTTTTCCTCGCACGAGCATGGTATAGCGCAGGCGGTGCGGTACGAACCGCTCATTGTCGTTCACTGGATCAGTGTGTAGCGCCCGGTCGGAGACGAAACGGCGAGTCGGGCCCGTCCGAACGTGACTCGAGTCAGGCTACGATACGGGCTGTCTAACCGCCAACACGACCAGATCCGAAAACGGTGTATCCGCCTCGCCGCTCCCGCCGGCGTGTTCCGATAGCTCGCCGAGCGTAAACCGGTGGATCTCCTCCTCGTCGTGGGTTAGCTTCTCGAGTACCAGCGCCTCGAGATCCGGGTCGGCTCCCTCCTCGAGCAGGAACTGCGCGAGGTCGCCGGGCATTCGGTCGTAGGGCCGGGGAAGCACCAGCGCGTGCCGGCCGTCAACCGTCACAGCACTCGCCAACCGAGCCATGTCGGCCTCGAGGTCGCCGCTCTTGTGCAACGTGACGAACTCGGTGTCCTCCATCGGCGTTCGGGCCCGGCTCGCGGCCATCTGGAGCGAGGAGATGCCGGGGATGACGCGAACCGGAATCTCGGTGGAGTTGCGTTCTATCGCGTCCTGACGAGCGTGCGAGTCAGGGCTCGTCGAGCTTTGCTCGACGGCGTCCTGCTGAGTCTGCGAAGCAGGGCTCGTGGAAACTCGTTCCACGGCGTCCTGACGAGCGTGCGAGTCAGGGCTCGTCGAGCTTTGCTCGACGGCGTCCTGCACTTTGCCGACGAACTGGTAACCGGAATGGTTCGGATCGCCCATCGCGACGGCAGTTCCGGACTCGCCGGCCGCGACGCGCCGACCGAACTCCTCGAGGGCGTCGGCCTCGTCCTTGTAACCGCAGGTCAGCAGGTCGGCGTCGGTGAACTCCTCGACGAACTCCACAACGGTCGTAAAGCCGACGACGACGTCCGCGTCCCGAATTGCCCGGCGTCCTCGAGGCGTGAGGTACTCCGGGTTCCCGGGGCCGACGCCGACGGCGTAGACGGGTTCGTCCGCGTCTTCGTCGATGACGGGTTCCGAACTCGCCGCAGCGAACGTCGCCGGATCCGGCCCCGCCTCGAGATCGTACTCGTCGCTCATCGGTCCTCGTCAGCGTCCTGAGCCGTTCGCTCGTCGGCCGTCAGTTCCAACTCGAGTCCCTCAGCCCGCACGTCTTTCGCGACGTGGATCAGCTCGTTCGTCAGCGCGGCCGCCAGTCCGCTTCCGCCGCGGCGACCGACGTTGGTGATCGCCGGAACGTCGTAGGCCTCGCTGATCTCGCGGATGCGCTGTCGGCTCTCCTCGGCCTTGACGAACCCGACCGGCGTCGCAACGATCGCGGCTGGACGAGTCCCGTTCTCGATACAGTCCGCGAGGGCGAACGCGGCGGTCGGCGCGTTTCCGACGACCGCGATCGCGTCGTCGTAGACGCCTTCCTTATCGAGTTCGAGCACCGAGGCGGCGGTTCGGGTCATTCCGGTCTCCTTCGCCAACTCGGCACCGTTACCGATCGCCTTGCGCTTCTCGCAGTTGTGGCCCCGGCCCGTAATACCAGCCTTGGACATCGTGATGTCGGTGACAATCGTCGTCTCCGCGAGCACCGCTCGAGCGCCCGCCCGAATCGGCGCGTCCTCGTCGTCGCCGAGTTCGTCACTCCCCGTAAATTCGATCAGGTGCTGGAACTCGATGTCGCCCATCGAGTGAACCGACTTCTGGCGGATCCGATCAGCGAGGGTCTCGTCGGGGACGAACTGCCGGACGATGTCCATGCTCGTCTCGGCGATATCCATCGCGTTCTGGGTCGTCGCGCCCAAATCGGCGTACTCTCGTTCGAAGTCCTGGGTTTCTTCTTGCGGTCCCGTTCCCGCTTTCTCAGTTCGTTCAGTCATCGGTGGTCACCCCGACGGCCTCGTTGGTCGTTCGCGCCTCGAGGTCGCCCTCGACGGTCAGGTTGATGTCCCGCAGTCGATCGACGGTCTCCTCATCGGCGTCCCACAGGTCGCGCTCGATCGCCTCGAGGAGGGTGTCCGAGATGGACTCGAGCGCCCACGGATTCACGTCGCGCATCCACTCCTGACGATCCTCGTCGAAGGCGAACTTCTCGGCTACCTCCTCCCAGAGCGTATCCGAGACGACGCCCGTCGTGGCGTCCCAGCCGAGGGTCACGTCGACTGTCGTCGAGAGATCGCCCGCGCCCTTGTAGCCGTGTTCCTCCATCGACTCGAGCCAGTCAGGGTTCAACACGCGGGCCCGCATCGACTTGCGGACCTTCTCCTCGTTCGTGTACACGTCGACGTTGTCCGGGTCCGACGAGTCGCCGACATACGAGGCGGGCTCCTCGCCCGAAATCTCGCTCACGGCCGAAATAAAGCCGCCGTGGAAGGCGTACCAGTCCGAGGAGTCGAACTCGTCCTGTTCCATCGTATCCTCGAGTTTGACCGTCGCGTCGACGCTCGAGAGCCGGCGTTCGAAGGAATCGTGAGCGTCGCTTACCTTCCCTCTCGAGCCCATGGCGTAGCCGCCCCATTGGACGTAGACGCTCGCGAGGTCGCTTCGGTCGTCCCAGTTACCCTCGTCGACGGCCTTGTTCGTCCCGGCACCGTAACCGCCGGGTTTCGTCGTGAAGACGCGGTGTTTGGCCGCCTTCCGTGCGTCTTTTGCGTCGAGCCCCTCTTCGTCCTCGAGTTCGGCCTGCTCCTCCTCGACGTGCTTTTTCACGTAGTTCATGTTGTGGGGTTCCTCGAGGTCGACGACCGCGTCGACGGCGTCGTGGATGACGCCCGCCGCGGCGGGGAAGGCGTCTCGGAAGAGCCCCGAAACGCGCGTCGTCACGTCGATTCTGGGCCGATCCAGTTCCTCGAGCGGAATCGGCTCCACGTCGTCGATCCGACCCGCGTCGGTCCACTGCGGCTCGACGCCCATCATCGCGAGCACTTGGGCGATCGTCTCGCCACGGGTGCGAACGGTCGGCGTCCCCCAGGCGACCACGCCGATCTCTTCGGGATACTCGTCGTTCTCGTTGTAATGGCGCTCGAGAACGCCTTCGGCGACGTCGCTGCCGACCTGCCAGGCGGCCTTTGCCGGCACCTTGCGTGGATCGAGCGTGTAGAAGTTCCGCGCCGTCGGAAGCAGGTCGACGCCGCCGCGTGTCGGCGCGCCGGAGCCGCCCGGCGGAACGTACTCTCCGTTGAGGGCATCCGCTGTCCGCGGGATCTCGTCTTCAGCCCCCTGGACGCGAGGCTGAGCTTCCTCGCAGATGTACGCCAGTGCCTTCCGAAGGTCGTCGTGTGCGCCGGATTTCGCCCGCGCGTCGCCGATCGTCTCGAGGTCGACGACGAGCAGATTCATGTTGACCTCGTCGTCAGGCCCACCGTCCACCTCGGATTCGGGCACGTCGAACTCGTATTCGGCGAGCGTCTCGAGCAACTCGACGCTGGTCTCGAAGACGCGATCGGACGCCTCCGCGTAGGTCATGCCGAGGTCGTCGTCGAAGGCTCCCGGCGAGTCGAGCATCGTCTGGTAGTCGATTCCCAGCACGCCGGCGACGCTCTCGCGAAGGCTCGGCGCGCCCGGGTTCTCGAGTCGGGTGAGCGCGACCAAGTACTCGACGAGGCGTTCACCCTCCGGCGGTTCGGACATCGTGTGCAGCCCCAGTCGAATCTGGGTCGTTTTGACGTCCGTGAGGTACTCGTGGATCCGTTCGACGAGGTCGTCGATCTCGAGGGAATCGCCCGACACCTCGCCCTCGGCGAGGGTCGTTCCCGACTCCTCGGGGCCGCGAACGTCGACCTTCTCGTCTATCTCTCCCGAAATGCCGAGCTCGACCGCGAGATCTAACTCCTCGACTGTCTCCCGGATGAGCGTCTCGAGGTGTTCGCCGTCGTCCGCGCGGGCGTCTTCCATCCCCGCTTCGCGGTACTGGTTCGCGAGTTCCTCGAGTTCCGATAACTCGTCGTAGGTGCCCGCGTTCCGCATGACCGGCGTCAGGTAGTCGACGATCGCGGCGTAGGACCGGCGCTTGGCCTGGGTCCCTTCGCCAGGGTTGTTCACGATGTAGGGGTAGACGTTCGGCAGGTCGTCGATCAGTTGATCGGGCGCGCTCTCGCCGTCGAGGCCGACGGTCTTGCCGGGGAGCCACTCGAGGCTCCCGTGGGTTCCCAGGTGGACGACCGCGTCGGCGTCGTAGGTGTCTCGCATCCAGCTATAGAACGCGTAGTAGTCGTGTGGCGGCTGAAGGTCCGAATCGTGGTACACCTTCGAGGGATCCATCCCGAACCCGCGCGGGGGCTGGACGGTGACGAGCACGTTGCCGAACTCGACGCCAGGAATCGCGAACGGTCGATCCGGCGCCTCGCCCCACTCCCCGAGGACGTTTTCCCGAAACCGCTCGTCCGCGTCCGCGAACCAGTCGGCGTACTGGTCGCTCGAGACCACATCAACAGAGAGGTCTCGGACATCCTCCGGCGCGACCCAGCGATCCTCGAGTGTGAGCTGTGCGGTCAGCTTCTCGACGAGCGTCTGGCCGTCTTCGGGCATCTTGCCACCGAGATCGTAATTCCGGGCATCGAGTTCCTCAAGCAGGTTAACCGTGCTCTCGGGTGAGTCCAGACCGAATGCGGTCCCGATCCCGTCATCGCTCGGCGGGTAGTTGTGCAGGACGACGGCAACCTTCTTCTCCTCGTTCGGCGTGTGTCGGAGCTCGGCCCAGTTGACCGCCAGCCGGGTCGCGTGGTCGACTCGGTCCTCGATCGGGTAGTGGTGTTTTGGCGCGCTTCCGATCCCAGCCTCGTCGTCGGTTCGCTCCTTACCCGAGATCGGGTGGGTGATGACGTTGCCGTCGAACTCCGGGAGCGCGACGGAAAGGGCGAGTTCGAAGCCCATCACGCCCGTATCGTTCGATTCGTACCTCGAGCGCGAGCGCATCGTCGTGATCGTCTGAAGGACTGGTACGCCGAGGCGATCGAGGAAGACGTCTTCCGCCGAACTCCCTTCGTCGTCGGCACTCCGTCCGCGCTCGTCCATCGAGAGCGAGAACATGAACGAGGAGAGGACCGCATCGACGATCGGTTCTCCCTGCTTATCGATGAGCCAGCTATCAGTTACCCACTCCGCGTCTTCCTGTTCTTCCGTATCGGTCGCCGGGTTACAGAATATCGGGAGCGCATTCGCACCCTGTTCCTCGAGCGCTCGGACCTGCGCATCGACGTACCGGGTGTTCTCGTGGGTCCAGTGCGATTCGTAGAACCAGACGGCTACCGTCGGCCGATCCGGGTCGAAGGTCTCGAGGAGTTCCTCGTACTCGATCCCCGGATGGTCGGGGTGGTAGACGCCCTCGGTCGGGAGCGCGGTGGGGTCGGCGTATTCGGCGTTGAGGGCGTCGTTTTCGGCAGCATCTCCGTACTCCGAGACGAGGTATCGACACAGGTTCTCGACGTTTATCGTCCCGCCCTTCTCGAGGTACTCGTAGGCGAGGTCCCGGTGTGAATCGCTGACGGTCGTATCCTCAAACGCGTAGGCGTCGCCGGTCGCTTTCACGACGAGCGGAACGCCCGCGTCCTCGAGTTCGGCCGTCGCGTAATCGTATCCCGGCATGCTGTCTTCGGCCCCGTGGAGCCAGAAGATCGCAGCCGTCGCTTCGGTTAGTTCGTCGACGAACGCCTCGATCGACGTCTCGTCGTCCAGGTCCGACTCGGACCTGACGACAAGGTCAACGCCCTCGAGGCGGTCTGCGGCCTCGCCGATCGAGCCGAGCTCGTTCTCGGTCGCGGTGTAGATCCCGATAGATGTCATCGTGTTTTTAAACCTCTGTTGTATTAGCTCAAGCATGGTTGCAAACGCTGGAGACAAAAAGGTATCGTCACTGCCCTTTCCAGCGATCGTCGGACAACAGGAACTCAAGCGAGTGTTGCTCGCCGTCGCAGTCAACGACGAACTCGACGGCGCACTCGTTGCCGGCGAAAAAGGGACGGCGAAGTCGACGGCCGTTCGCGCACTGATCGACCTGCTTCCCGAACAACGGGTCGTTGCGGACTGTCCGTACGGCTGTTCGCCGGACGATCCAACCCAGCAGTGTGAGGATTGTCGAGAGCGCAGTAGTCGGAACCATGGGGAGCTCCCGGTCGAGACACGACCGGTTCCGCTCGTGACGCTTCCCCTTGGAGCCACTCGCGACCGCGTCGTCGGCACCCTCTCTGTCGAAGACGCGCTCGCCGGCGAAGCCGACTTTGACCCCGGCCTGCTCGCTCGATCCCACCGCGGAATCCTCTACGTCGACGAGGTCAATTTGCTCGGGGATCACCTGGTCGACGTTATCCTCGATGCGGCGGCTTCCGGCGTCAACACCGTCGAACGGGACGGGATGAGCGTCTCTCATCCCGCCGAGTTTACGCTCGTCGGAACGATGAATCCCGAAGAGGGAGACCTCCGGCCCCAGCTTCGAGATCGGTTCGCACTGCAGGCCACCGTCGAAGGTTGTCGGGAAATCGAGGATCGCGTCGAAGTCATCGATCGATCGCTCGGGCTCGAGCGGGACGACCCGGGCACGGAGTACGCCGACGACGTTCGGAAGCTCCGGAGCGACCTCGAGGACGCCAGAGAACGCCTCGAGTCCGTCGATCTCCCCGACGATTTCAAGGCGGACATCGCTCGCCTCTGCCTCGAGGCCGGCGTCGACGGTCACCGCGGGGACGTTGCCACCGCCCGAACGGCCAGAACGTTGGCCGCACTCGAGGGCCGCACGACGGTTATCGAACCCGATGTCCACGAGGCGGCGTCCTACACCCTCCCCCACCGCCTCCGAAGTACGCCGTTCGAGGAAACGCCGGACCTCGAGGACTTGCTTGAGGAGGAGTTCGACGACTCGTCCGACGCGGGAGACAGAGAGCGTGACGATGACCACGATTCGGACGACGTCGATGAAGCGAACGGCGGACCCGAGGGAAACGAAACGACGAGCGATGACGAGTCGGGACACGACGAGGGCGACGCTCGAGACGGGCAAGATTCGCCCGGCGATACCGATTCTAGTGGAGAGGACGAACGGACGTCCGAATCGACGCCGGAACTGACAGCAGCGGACGATTCGACCGACAGCGAAAAGAGCAAGGAGCGGTCTTCCACCCGGACCGGACAGCAAGCGGATGCAGGATCCGAGGCGGGCGAAGACGGCAGCGGCGACGATAGCCGCGGCGAAACTGACGAAAGCGGTGATGACGGCACCGACGACGAAACGGCAACGCCACTGCTCCCCGGTCAACGAGCCGATATCGGGGAAGCCGCCGCACCGAGTATCGACGTCGATCTCAGCGACCACGAGACGCCCGATAACGCGTCCGGCGGTTCTCGAGCGAAAACGACTCCGACCACCGACGGCCGCGGAGCCCGCGTTCGCACCGAACAGCTTTCGACGAACGGTGAAAGCGGCTCGATCGACGCCGCTGCCTCCGTTCGATCTGCCGCGAACCGCGGCGAGTCAAGCGTCGACAAGCGGGATCTCCGGCAATCCGTCCGAAGCGGCGACGCCGCGGTGACGATCGTCTTCGCAGTCGACGCGAGCGCCTCGATGCGTCCCGCGATGCGAACGGCGAAAGGCGTCGTCCTCGACCTCCTTCGGGATAGCTACCAGAATCGCGACGAAGTCGCGTTCGTGGCGTTTGCCGGGGACAACGCCGACGTACTCTTACCGCCGACCAACAGCATCACGCTCGCTGCCCGGCACCTGAAAGACCTCCCCTCCGGTGACCGAACGCCGCTTCCGGCTGGTCTCGAGACGACTCGAGCGGTACTCGATCGCACGGAATCCGACGCCTCGGTCGTCGTCCTCGTCACCGACGGCGGCGCGAACGTCGCAGGCGAAAACGGCAGTCCGACCGATGCGACGCGGCAAGCGGCCCGACGGCTCGAGTCGACGGGTGCGTCGGTCGTAGTCGTCGATGCGGGGGACGACTCTCGAGCCGGGCTCTCCGAACTCGTCGCCGCCGAAACGGGTGGCGAACTCGTTTCGCTGTCAGCGCTCTCGGTGGAGGCCGTACGTTCGGCTGTAGAAGGAACGTCGACTACCGATTGACATCCACCCCGCCCTGAAGGGCGGGGCTTTCTCATCGCACTTCCGTAAGCCGGGTAGCCCGGGAGTTTGGGCCACCTATCCGCTTTCGTCCTGCTCCGGCCACGAGATCATCTCGTCGTAATCCCCCGGCGCAACCGGCCCGTCGAGTAGCGGGTCATCGGTTTCCTCCATCCACTCTCGAAGCCTTGACGCGAGTCTGAGTCGGACGTCTTCGTACTGCGGCTCGTAGATGAGGTTTTGGCCCTCCTGTGGATCGTTCTCGAGGTTGTACAGTTCCTCGTAGGCTCGCAACGGGGTGGCGTACTCCTCGCGCACTTCCCGTCCGGCTAGACTCGAGAAGATGTCGGCAGTCAGATAGACCTTTGGCAGGTGCCAGAAGTTCCGAATGTACTTGTACCGCTGCGTTCGGATCGCTCTGACAGGGTTGTACATGTCGTGCCAGGTGATCTCGGCGAACAGTCGCTCGCGCTCCTCGTAGTCGTTGTTCCCCGCTTGGGCCTCGTCCTCGTCGTCCGTTTCTCCGCTGGCCACGAGCGAGTGAAAGCTCCGGCCACCGAGGTCATCGGGAATATCGGACCCAATTAGCTCGAGAAGCGTCGGTAAAACGTCGACGTTGCTGATGAGTTCGTCGTAGCGCTCGTCCGGTTCGACGATGCCGGGGTACCGAACGAGAAACGCCGCCTCGATTCCCGGATCGTAACATGACCCCTTCGCTCGAGGAAACGCGATACCATGTTCCGTCGTGAAGATCACCACCGTCTCTTCGGCTATCCCGTTTTCCTCGAGTCCCTCGAGGATCGTGCCGACGGCATCGTCGATGGCGTATAACATCCGCCGCATCGCAGCGAGGTCTCGCCGAATTCCCTGTCGATCGGGAAGATAGGGGAGCGGCTGGACTTCCTCGGGATCATCACAGCCATAGAAATCGGATTCGAACCCAAATCGTCCGTTCTCTTCCTCGGCGCGGTGGGCTTCGAAAAATCCGATCGACGCGAAAAACGGCTTCTCGTACAACTCCTTCTCGAGAAACGTCGACACGACCGATGCGACGGTCCGGGCTCGGTTCACCTGATGAACTTCGGGCGAAACGCCCGGATACAGGTTCCCCTCCGAGTGAACGTACTCGTACTCGAGCCGGTCGGTATCCTGTGCGATGTGTTGCAGGCCGAAGAGGTGCGTTTCGTACCCTTCTTCGTTGAAATATTGCGGCATCACTTGTCGACCGGATTCGATCTCCCACTCTCCGTGTGCTAATCCCATCAGCCCGTTCACGTGGGGCATCTGGCCGGTCATCAGGCTCCCGCGGCTTGGAGAACACTGCGGTGCGCTGACGTAGTGGTTCTCGAGTAAGGCGCCCTCCTTCGCGAGCGAATCCAGATTCGGCGTCTCGATATCTACCCCATAGCAGCCGAGATGCTGACCGATATCGTGACAGTGAATCAAAAGAACGTTCGGCTGGGTGTCGGCCATTGCGTCCCCATCCACTACAGAATGGCGGATAAGTGTTGGCCGTCAGTTGGGTCCCGTTTCAGGAACGATGCAACGAGTTTGCAACGTTCTGTCGCGAAACTACTCCTCAAACAACTCGTCGACAGCCGATCGTCCTGCAAGCGCCGCTTCGTCGGCGACGGCTTCGGGGTCGTCTGCGTCTTCGGGTGCGTCGAGGTAGACGTCGATTTCTAACACACCATCCTCGAAAACAGCCGTGACATCACAATCGCGGACCGCCGACTGCTTGTACCGCGAAAAAATGACCCCTTCCGCAGCGTCGGAGGCGGTCTGGACGACCGTCTCCGGGTCGGGTTCTGACTCCGCTTTCGTATCTGTGTCCATTGCTAGTTCAGTTGTTGTTGTGGGTTATGAAGCCCCAAAAATTGGGGGTTCGTGGTCGTATTCCGTCTCGAGTCGAATCCGCCTGTCTCAGCGCGATTCGTTTTTATGCGCCACCTGCGCCTGGGCCGCCTGGGCCTGCCGGGCCGCCCATGCCGCCGCCAAGCATCTGCTCGAGTTCTTCCTGTAGGGACTCGAACTGGTCCTGGACGCGCTCTTCTTGCTTCTCGAGGGTTTCGAGTCGGATTTCGAGGCTGTCGACCTTCTCGTCGAGGTCGTCTTCGGCTTCGTCGTACTCGGTCTCGACGAGGAGTTCGCCAACCTGTCGGTACATCGTCGTGTCGCCCTCGATGTTCTCGAGTTCCTCGAGTGCGTTCTCGGCGTCGGTGAGCGAGGATTCGGCTTCCTGCTTCTGGACGGCGACCGTCTGGGCGGTCTCCTGAAGGTCCTGCAGTTCCTCGATTTTCTCCTGTGCTTCCGGCGGTAGATTACCTTGCATACCTCGACCGTAGCCCTCCGGACTGATAAAGCCAAGCTTTGCGTTCGGAGATCGGTTGCACGCTCTGTTGACCGTCGACCCCACCGTCGGTCAGACGAACCGTTCGCCGGCAGTTGCGATCTCCTCTGCGATATCGATCAGCGAGAACCAGGTATTGAGTGCCGCTCGAAGGGCGATGACGTCCGCGGCTTCGATCTCGACGAAAACGGTTTGGTCGCTTCGGGAAATAGTCGTTCGAGACCGTTCGTCGTCGATTTCGCCGATCTCTCGAGAAACGCTTTCGGCGACGATACGCGCTCGAGTTCCGCTCTCGTAGTCGAACTCGAGGGTCGCGCCGTGAAGAGACACGCTATCAGTGGGCGTCGACTTCTTTGACGTCTCGGCTGCGCTCTTTGAGAAGGACTCGGTGTCCACAGTAGGGACAGCGGACGCCGCCGTATTCGTCGAGTTGCACGTCGCGTTTACAGCGGGAACATTTGTAGCTCATGGTGAACTGACTCTGTGAGGTCGCTAGTCGTCGCTCTCGTCTTCGGACAGCGCGGCTCGAATCGATCGAGTCACGGTTTTGCCGGCCGGGGTCTGCGGGCGGTAGGCACCGCCGGTGAACACTTCACCGGTCTCGTCGTTCTTCCAGATGCCGGTTCCGACGCGAGTGACGTCGTCGCCGTCGACCTGTGCGTTTTCCATGTCCGCTTCGATCTCGCTCACTCGTCGTCGCGAAACGCGTCCGTAGCGTGCACCGAATCGGCCAGCGCTACCGACGATTCCGGAGTTGTTGCTCATAGTATCGTATGCTATCCCCAGCGGATTCATAAAGCTGTTGAGTCACGCTCGTCCAGCCGTCCCGTTGGTCGTGGCTGGCGCCCACAGCAGTTCTCGAACGACGACACCCAGTGCGGCCAGATAGCCAGCCGGTGCGAGCGGTGCGGCGAGTAATCCCGTTCCGATTCCGGTGACTGCGATGAGCGTTTGGACAGTAAGGCCGCTCACCGCAAGCACTGGAATCAGCGCCAGGACGATGTCGGCGCGTTCGAGCATCGTAATTACATCTAATTACGGCTTGCCGGATAAGTGACTGACAACCAGCAGGTTCTGTCTCTTCCATCGAGTCGAACGGATCGATAGGCGACGAGCGTCCCGGAACCCGACTCTCACTCCTGCGATCGCTCTTAACCTGGTTCGGAGTACGCTTTGGCTACTGAAACTCCTCCTCGTCGAGCACATCGTTGAGATCATCACGAACACGTTCGCCCATCTCTCGGTCGCGTGCGGTCGTCACGATCCGGTTTTCCTGCACGCTCGAGCCGTCTCGCAAAAGGAGGCGAATGTTTCCGCCGTCGTCGGCTCGAGTGACTTTTGCGCGCAACCCCGACTGCGACCCCTTGCCGCCCGCGTCGATCGGTCCGGGGATGACTTTCTTTACGTGCGGGTGACCCGCGACGGTCTGAATGGCCCGCATCCCCGTACGCCCGCCGATGAGCGTCGTGTGGCTCCCACCGATCTTCTCCTCAAGCGGGAGATTGACGACGTCAAGCGCTCGCTCCCCGTTGCGCTCGATGACGGCCTCGACGGGATTCGCGTCGTCGACGCGATAGAACGTGTGGTGGAGGGTGTTTCGAACGGCTCGAATGACCGGCCGATCGCCCGCCGCATAGACTTCCTCCGGCCGTTTTCTTCGGATTTCATCGCCGATAAGCTCCGCGAAGTTTCGAAACTCGACGGTTTCCTCCTCGCCGGTTTCGGGAACCGTCGTGATCGTCGTCTCGCCGAGAACCGTCTCCTCGGCGAGCATCGTGATCGTCGCCCGCTCGCGACCTGCCTCGAGAACGATCCGCTCCGTATTCTCCTCCCGACAGACCAGACAGAAGTCTCCGGGTTTCTCGAGCGGCGACGCGCAGTGGCGACACTCCATGGCTCTGTGCCCATTTGATGCCGTTCGTGTAAAACGCCCGCGCTTTCACTCGAGAAGGACGCGTTCGGAAGCGACGGGACGGTCGTCTCTCGAACTGCTTCGTGCCCTCACCCGAGTTCGATCGGATCGACCTTCAGATACTCGCGACAGAGGACCGTGGCGTAGCATCCTTTCGGCAACGCGAACGATAGCGCCAGCGGATCCCGTTCGACGGCGAGGTCGGTTCGGACGAGGATCGCGCGCCGGGTTCCCGTAGAGTGAAACTCTCCTGGGAGATCGAAGTCGCCGGGCTCGAGTCCGAGGTCATCCAATACGTCTCGTTCGATCTCGCCCTGTTCGCCGTCGGCGAGTTCCGTCTCGGTGCCAACTAAGGGTGCCGTGACGAACGCGCGACCTCGCTCGCAGTGGCGGGTGACGGATCGAACACGTCGTTCGTCTACGCGCTGTTCTCGATCGACGTCGGGCAACTCGAGTTCGTCGGGCGCGTCTCGGTCGGCGAAACAGACGACGTCGCCCTCGACCGGTCGGTCGAAGGGAAGGCCGCGCTCTAAGCGCTCGCTCAACATCAGGTTGAACGCGTAAGACTGACCCGCGTGAACGAACAGCCGCTGGAGGTTCGACGGCACGCGCTCGAGCGCCGCTCGGTACGTCTCCGGCCCCGGATCGCCCGATTCCTGACTCTGGTGTTCGGCCAGTTCGTGCAACATGGAGCGCTCGTACCGAAGGCGGTTCGGGAACCGCTCGAGCGATTCCTGCCAATCGCGGGTTTCGTCGACGAACCGGCGGGCCTCTTGGGTTCCCTCCGGTTCGGACTCGGCGGGGTTACCGAGATACGCCATTACCGCGCCCTCCCAGTCGTCTCGAGCAATCGCGAGGCCGACTTTGTGCGTGACGGGCCGCCGGCTTCCGAAGCGTTGCTGACCGAAGAAGTTGGGGACCCCGATGGATTGTGCCGGGCCGTCTCCGTCCGCATCCTTTCCGCTGTCGTTCTTCCCGCCGTTATCTCTTCCACCAAACTCGGCGAGTTCGTCGGTGATCGCCGCCGCGTTTTCGGGCCGTTCGGCGTCACTGACGACGAGTTCGAACGCGTTCCCCGCGAGGTCGCCGAACTCGAGCGCTCGGCCCGCCCTCCCGAGAACTTCGATGTCGGCACCGTTCACGTCCGGAAGTTCGTTCCGGTCGGTCTCGTAGACGGAGAAGAGTTGGGTCGTCACGGCGTACTTGTCCTTGGTTCCGGCCCAGTTGATCCGTTCGCGGCTGACCCCCAGCGCGTCCGAGAGCTGGGACGCAAAGTCGTTCGTATCCCAGCCCGTGAGCGTCGCCCGAAAGACGAGGTGCGGATAGGCGTCCGTCGAGGCGTCGACTGGTTCGGTCGAGAACCGCTCGAGTTCGCGCACGCGAAAGTGGTCATCAGCCTCGCGCAAGCGACCGCCGACCCCGTCGGCGTCGCTGACGTAATACTCCATTCCGACGGCGGTTTCGGTTGGATGGGCAGGACGCATTCGTATTGAGAACGGCTTTGGTCGCCGGGACTAAATCGGTTCGTTCTCGAGGCCGAGACCTGGCTCGACATCAAGCGGATCGCTCGAGCCGTCTGCCTGGATCGAATGTCATTTGGTGAAGGGCTTTTAGTTTCTCTCTATGAAGCAGTCCCCGCTCCGGGGTGCACTACTGGTGATGGTCGGCGTACTCGCCGCGTTCATCGCCGTCCCGCTCGCTACCGGCGAGTCCGTGCGGATCGGGACGGTGATCGGCACCGCTCTGGGCTGTCTCGTCCTCCCGGTACTCGCGTATCATCCCGGCCCGCTCGAGGAGCGAACGGCGATCGTCGGCGGAGCCCTGTTGACGGTCGTCCTCGTAAGTGCAGCGCTCTGGCTACACGTGTGACGATCCAGACCAATTGATGCACCCAACGATAGTTGTGCAGATGGTTCTTTGTTCGTGGCGAGGCGTCTTTCACCACAACTGCGTATTCATCACGTATCTCTGGCAATACTTAACAGGTAATTCCACGTGCATGGGGATATGGACCGAACAATCCGGAACAGTCTCATCTCCCTCCTCGCCGGAGGAGGAATCAGCGGCGGTCTCTACTGGCTTGGCGGCTATCTGAGCCTTGCACTTGTGACCGGTCTTTGTTGGGCCTGTGGCCTCAAACTCACCTTTTACGTCGGGCACCTGTATCCGGCATACGCCACGGGCGAAACATGGGCCGATAAACGATGGACGGGACTGAGCGTTGGTCTCGTTACCCTCGCCGCTCTCGTCGGGGTGAGTCCAGTGCTCCCGCTCGTGAATGAACTGCGGCTCGGTCTCGGGTTCCTCGTCACCGGCGTTGGACTCGTCGCATACGCGGCGGGCACACTCGCCGTGTTGGAACGGGTAGCGGGTAATTCGACTGCATCATCCTCGCATTCCGGAACACCGCAGCCTACGGATAGCGATTGACCCCGGCCAGGCAAAGACGTGCGTTCTCTTCCTGTTTCGTACGCAACCAACGTTAGTTATTAACTGAGAGTAGTTGGCATGTGACCGATATAGTGAAGTAAACCACTAGATTCACTCCGCGACGTCGTCGACGAGTTCGCGCACGTACTCGAGTTCGTCCTCCAGCACCGTGTGGCCGACGCCCTGGTAGATCCGTTTCTCGGTCTCGGCCTCGAGGTCGTCGAAGGCCCGAATGGACTCCTCGACCCGTTCGACTGGAATGTGCGGATCCTGGTCCCCGCAGCCGATGAAGACCGGCGTGCCGTCCATCGATCCGTCGTAGTCTCGTGGCGTTCCCTCGGGTCCGATCAACCCGCCCGAGAGGGCGACCACACCGCCGTATCGATCTGCGTTTCGAGCCGCGTACTCCGTCGAGAGACAGCCGCCCTGGGAGAAGCCGAGCAGGATCGTCCGATCGAGCGGGACGCCGGCCGATTCGACCGTCTCGAGGACATCGTCTAGTTTCGTGAGCGCGGAATCGAGATGGGGCTGATTGTCCTCGAGCGGCGCGAGAAACGACTGCGGATACCAGGTACCGCGGTGGGCCTGGGGCGCGATATAGGCGATATCGTCGCGAGCGAATTCGTTCGCAAACTCGAGCATGCCCTGTGCGCGAGCCCCGCGGCCGTGGACGAGGATCATCGCTGCGCTGGCTTCCTCGAGGTCGGCTCCGGCCCGCTCGATCGGCTGGGTTCCGTGCGGATCGTCGATCATAGTCGGTCCAACGGTCCGAACGCCAAAAGACGTTGGTGAATCGGTGATTCGGGTCTGCTGTGCTCGAGCCGTGCTAGGTTTACAAGGTCGTCGGTGGTAGAGCTTCGAGCCGTTTTGAGAGCCACAGGCTCGGAGGATACCGGTTCGGCGCTTCGCGAATTGATCGGTCGAATCCGACGAGTGCGTCGGCTGTGAGACGGCGGATTCCAATGTCAACAGAACCGAAAACGCTCGTTCGACGCGACCCGGAGGAGATCTGGACCGACGGAAATCTGGATGCGATAGACGAAATCTTCGCGGAAACGTTCGTTCTACACGATCCGTCCACGGATGAGAGACAGCAGGGCCCTCAAGAGTACAGAGAGTACGTCGAGACCTATCGAGAAGCATTTCCCGACGTCGCCTACGAGGTCGAAGCCGTGATCGGCGAGGGCGAAATGGTCGCGCTTCGATACACCGCCCAGGGGACCCACGAGGGATCGTTCATGGGGATCGAACCGACCGACGAACGGGTTTCGGTGTCGGGGATGGAGATGTACCGTGTCGAAGATGGAAAGATCGCCGAGATGTGGACGAACTACGACGCGCTGGGCCTCCTTCAGGAAGTGGGGGCCGTCCCGCCGCTCGAGGAGCTCGACGAATCTACGTAGTGAGGCTTGCTTTCGATCTTTCAGCCTCTGTTCGTAGATGCACGCAAGCGGCGGAACCGGTTTCGAACCGGCAGGCGATAAACTCGATACTCTTTTCACTACTCGGTGTTATTACCTAGTTGTATGAGCGAGTTCGAAAAATTCAGCGACGTCGGTGAAGCGGACGTAACGCGAGCGATCGGACAGGAATGGACCGAAGAATTCATGGACTTCTCGGATTCGGACGTCATCATTGTCGGTGGCGGCCCATCGGGCCTGACGGCCGCAAAGGAGCTCTCGGAGCGCGGCGTGAAGGTCATGGTCGTCGAGAAGAACAACTACCTCGGCGGCGGCTTCTGGCTCGGCGGCTTCCTGATGAACAAGGTCACGGTTCGGAGCCCGGCCCAGAAGGTTCTCGACGAACTCGACGTTTCCTACAAGGAATCCCAGGACAGCGAGGATCTCTACGTTGCGAACGGTCCGGAGGCGTGTTCCGGTCTGATCAAGGCCGCCTGCGACGCTGGTGCGAAGATGCAGAACATGACCGAATTCACGGACATCGTGATCCGAGAGAACCACCGCGTCGGCGGTATCGTCATGAACTGGACGCCCGTTCACGCCCTGCCTCGAGAAATCACGTGTGTCGACCCGATCGCCGTCGAAGCGGACCTCGTCATCGACGCGACGGGCCACGACGCGATGGCGGTCACCAAACTCGACGAGCGCGGCGTCCTCGACGCGCCTGGCATTCAGGATGCCCGCGACCGCGGCGAGGTCATGGACCAGACCGACAGCGACACCTACGGCGCACCCGGCCACGACTCGCCCGGCCACGACTCGATGTGGGTCGGCGAGAGCGAGGACGCCGTCGTCGAACACACCGGCCTCGTCCACGAAGGCCTGATCGCGACCGGAATGGCGACCGCAACGACGTTCGGACTACCGCGCATGGGCCCGACGTTCGGTGCCATGCTCGTCTCCGGCAAACGCGCGGCCCAGGTCGCCCTCGATGAGCTCGAGGTCGACGCCGAACCGGTCGAACTGAGCTCCCGAGCGGCGCCCGCTGACGACTGAACCCGCGATGGATCGAGTCGTCCTGTATCGAGCGCCGACGACCGAAGCGCAGGTCGAGGAGATCGCAGGCTGGCTCGAGGAGCGCTTCGAATCCTCGGTTGGAGCGGATGTCGTCGTGCGGGATCGGTTTCTCGACGTTCATCGAACCGACGAGTTGGCCGAGCGGTTCGCGAAAGCTCGAGTGCTCTCGCCGTACGATCGCAAAACGGGGAACACGATGCTCGGCACGATCCGCTACGAAGAGCGAGCGCTCGAATCACCTGATCGGGCAGGGGGTGTACTATACGACGGACTGCAGGTCCAGCGAGCGCTCAACGACGCGCTTGCACCCGAAGAGCGGAGTCTTGAGACGCTTCACGTCGCGATCCTCGACCGGGCGATCGGAACCTGGGGTGATCACGACGGCCGATGGCACAAGCGAGTGAACGTGCCCGGCCAGCCCGGAATCGTCTCCGTGCCGGGGCTGTACGAGGCCCCAGCAAAGCCCGAGAGTTATTACAAGGAACAACAGCGCCACGCGATGCTCTCGGGAGATACACCGCCCCGAGAGGTCCTCGAAAACCGCGTCGAGGGTGACTTTTTGATCGAAAACGACCCGCGCACGACGGACGCGCTGTGTGGATACGTGCTCCAGACGGTTCATTACCTCCTGACGGGAGAGCCCTTCTGTGAGGAGGAGAGCTGTCGGTTGTTCAACGCCCACTACCACGAGGACCTGATCGAGGCGCAACTTCGAGAACCCGAATTCTGTAAAGCCCACGCATCCACCTACGATTGATACTGTCGGCTGTACCTCTGTGAAGATTCTCGCATCCCCTGAGGCGATGAGAATCGTGAACGGCGTATAGCCGACAGTACGACGGTCGGTCCGATTCCGCTCGCAACCAGCGAACCGTCTCGGTTTGATTTGGAACTGCGGACCGACTCGATTTGACTCGCGAAGGCGGTCTCCTCCTCGCTTTCTCGCGGACGGCCGGAACCGCTTTACTTCCTCACGCGCCACCGAATTCGGTGCACATTTTTACGTCGATGCCGACCTACCAACTATAAATGAGTGATGAATTTACGCTGTCGATTCCCGTTCGGTTTCGCGATATCGACCGACTGAATCACGTCAATAACGCGGTGTATTCGACGTATCTCGAAGAGGCCAGGTTCGCCTATCTCGAGTCGGTACTCGACGTCGACATCACCGAGTTCGAACTCGTCATCGTCAACCTCGAACTCTCCTTTGCACGCCCAATCTCGCTCGACGACGAACTCGAGGTCGCGGTTTCGATAACCGAACTCGGCGAAACGAGTTGGACGATGACCTACGAGTTCCGGGTCGACGGAGACGTCGTAGCGACCGGCAAGACGACGAACGTCCACTTCGATCCGGAAAGCGAGCAACCCGAACCCCTTCCCGACGAGATCCGGGAACCGATACTCGAGCACGAGTCGCTCGAGTGAGAGACTGCGCACCGATTTCGACGTTTTGAGTCCCGATCGGCAGTCGAGCTACGGTGAGTGATCGATCAATTGAACGCAGCTATTATGTGTGTCATTCTCTTACATTAGAGTATTATGCCCACATCCATCTGTCAGGATGAAAATGAGAGGGTCGAGCACAGGGATCGCGTTTTCACCGCGCTCTCGGCCGAGCCGCGAAGACAGGTCCTGATTTCGCTCCTGAATGCCAGTCCGGAGGAGTTCGTCGAACTCCCCGGAGCCGCAACCTCTCCGGCTCTCGACTGTGAGTTACGGGAGCTTCGATCCCGACTGATTCACCGTCACTTGCCGGTGTTAGAGGACTACGAATTCGTCCGCTGGGAAATGGATCCGTTTCTGGTCCGACGAGGCCCGAAATTCGAACAGGTCGGCGACGTCATAGCGGTCCTCCTCGACCAGCCCGAAACGGTTTCGGTTCAGTTCGTCACCGGGTACGGGCAACTCGATCGCGATCTCAGGACGGAGTGAACGATTGCAAGACCGCTGGTATATCCCGGCTCTCGAGTTGATCGGCTCAGCAAAACGGTCGTAGCCGGAACCTATTCGAGTCGACCACCGGTCAAGCGCACGACGCCGAAGGCGTGGGTTTCGTGGGCGACTGCAACGGCGTTCTCCCGAAGTTCGTCGTGGGCTTTTCCGATGCGTTCGTCCAGCCGCTCGGTCGGCGGCTTCTCGTAGCGAAGCTTCGTCGTCGGCGGCGTCGAAAGAACCGTGATAGCGTGAAAAACGGCGTTTACTGGCGGCCCGTACCACCGTCTGCTTCGGGCGGCATTGACGAGTACGAGGTGGCCGCCGCTTCCGACGAGTTCGCACCAGTCGTCGACCGCGCCGTCGGGATCCGAGAGCATGCCGACGACGAACGTTGCGATCACCGCATCAACGGGGCCGGAAATCGGCGGCATCGTCGCATCTCCGCGAACGACGTGTACGTTTTCGTACGGTGCGGTCAGGTCGCGGGCTCGTCGGAGCACTGGCTCGGTAAAGTCGATGCCGACCACAGCCCCCTCCGGACCGACCGCTTCCCGAAGAAAGGGAAGGTTTGCACCCGTCCCACACCCCATCTCGACGACCGTGTCGCCCGGCTCGAGTCGACAGGCGCTGGTCGCTCGTCGCCGAAGCGTCGCGATTCCGGGCGTTTTGCGAGCGAGCAGGTCGTACAACTGCGCCCACCTCCCGTAGAATGCTTGGGCGTCCCCCGATCCTGTTTTGGTCATCCTCGTCTCCCCCAACGTCAGCCGCCATCCTTAAATTAACGAGCGAACCGTATCAGCGACTGATTCTGGGTCCGGGCCGAGTACGTACGTGATCGGTTCGATCCCCATCCCGCCGGTCTGGTAGAGTACCGTCGCATCCGGATTCGCGTCGATCGCTCCACCGATGCTTGAGGTGATGTCGGCCGATTCGTCGAACTCGGCGATCGCATGCCCTTTCGATGCAAGGGTTTCGACGATGTCCCGATCGTACTTGATGTTGGCCGCAGCCGAGACGTCGGCTCCGTGTCGACGCGCCGCGAGCAACACCGTTGCGACGTGCTCGGAAACCCCGAACTCCGGGCCGCCGGGGACCGTCGCTTTTCCCTTCACATCGAACACGCGACCGGGAACGCCCGCGACATCGTCCACTCCATCGGCGTCGGGCGTGCACGCCACCAGATTCGAACCGACCGCGGGAATCAATCCCGAAAAGCCGCTCGTGTTCTCGAGGATGCGAAGCCCTCGCCGGAGCGAGGAGAGAACGCGTTCGCTCGCCCGAAGATCACTTTCCGGATCGTGGACGCGGAAACTGGATTCGTACTCGGCGAGTTCCGGAACCTCCTCTTCGTGAACCCGTGCGAGGACGTCCCCGCCACGTTCGAGTTCGCGAACCAGAACCTCGAGTTCGATGAGCGCCTGCACTGGGGTCGTATCGCCCGTTGCGAGCCCCTCTCCGAGTTCGGCGACGAGGCTCTCGACTCGCTCGTCAGTTGCGACCAACTGGTTTACGGTTACGTCTCCGTGAGCGTACTTCGAAACGGCACTCTGGCTGATTCCGAGCACGGTTGCAACTTCACTCTGCGTAAGCCCCCGTTCGCGTAGTTCACCGGCTAACATCGATCGAACTGTCGGCAAGAATTCTTCGACGACGATCTCTTCGACGAATTTCATCTGTTGACCCGGTCTAGGGAGCGACGTGGGATAACTGTGGCTCACTGCTGTGGGATTCGTGTACTCTCGACGGGGGCACAACGCCTCGAATCGAAAGGAAATCCATCCGGCTCAAGATTCATTCCGGGCGTTTCTATCTCCGAAAATTCGCTTGTACGCCTTCAGTGTAATCCATATCGTGAATTTCGATGCGTGTCCCATCTGCTCGTCCGTCGGTGATCGAAAACGACCAGCCGTGAGCGATGGCGATCGCCCTAATTATTTCGAGCCCGAACCCGGTTTTCGCATCATGCGAGACGTCGCGTTTTTGCAATTGGGTACGTTTGGCCGGTCGGATCCCAGGGCCATCGTCTTCGACGTATATCCCGTCCTCGGTCGTTCCGACCCAGATAGTAACCGACGAACCGCCGTGCTCGACGGCGTTGCAAAAGAGGTTCTCGAAGACCTGTGCAAGGAGGGTTTCGTCGGCAACGAACGAGCGAGAGGATTCGACCTCGAGCGAAGCGTCGGCGGTCGGCGTCTGCGCCCACGCGTTCGTTGCGACATCCGCTAGCGCGACCTGCGTGAGGGAACTGACGCGCTGTGTCCGCGCGAATTCGAGTATCGAATCGACCATCTCGATCATTCGGTCGGTACTTTCTTGAATCGCTTCAATCGCGCTGGGGTTCGTTCCGGGCGTCCGCAACTGTTCGGTATAGCCGTCGACGATATTGAGCGGGTTACGAAGGTCGTGAGAGAGCGCGTTCACGATCGTTTCGAGCTGCTCGATCTGTCGATCCCGCTGGAGTTCGGCTTGTTTACGGGTCGTGATATCGATATGCGTGACGATGCCGTATCGGTTGTCGTCGTATGTGGCCGTGGTCGCGTCGAGAAGAAACCAGCGCTGATCGTCCGGTGGATGGCACGGATACTCGAGTCGGAAGCGCTCGCGATCGGCAGATAACAACTCTTCGAGGCCGTTTGCGACTGCAGTCGCGGTCGGGTGGTCGGCCTGCCGACAAACCGTCAAATAATTTTCGCCGACCCAGTGGACGTCGTGGGCCGAACTGTTCGCATCCCCGAACGCCATCCACGAGTCGTTCGCGAAGATGATCTCGCCCGTCGCATCCAACAGCGCAATCTCGAACGGGAGGGCATTGAAGCTAACCTGGAGCAGATCGGTGTCGACTACGGGACTCACTCTTGTTCTCTAGAAACACTAGTCAGGAAAAATAGCTGTCGGCCATCACAGCGAGTTCAGGTAGCGATGGCTATCGTCAATCCGTTCGCCCGAGTTGATCGCCGCCGAACTCGTCGTCGCTCTGGATCCGCGAGGCCTGCGGACCGTCCTGATCCTGATACTTCGATCCGCGGTCGCTCCCGTACGGTCGATCGGCCGGGGTTTTGAGTTCCGTAAACGTCAGTTGCGAGATCCGCATTCCCGGCGTCAGGGCGACCGGAGCGGAGCCGAGGTTCGACAACTCGAGGGTGATCTGCCCGCGATACCCCGGATCGCAGAGGCCTGCTGTGGCATGAACTACCACCGCAAGGCGACCCAGCGACGAGCGCCCCTCGACGTGGGCGATGAGATCCGCGGGGATTTCGACGCGTTCGTGAGTCGTTCCGAGGACGAAATCACCCGGATGGAGGATGAAGTCGTCGTCGTCATCAACGACCGTCTCGGTCACGTACTCGTCAACTTCTCCCTCGGAGGTGGGGTGGATGCAGGGGATGTTCGTCCGCTGGAATTCGAGGAACTCCCGTCCGAGTCGCATATCGACGCTCGCCGGCTGGATCTGGAGTTCGTAGTCGTCGATCGGGTCGATAACGAGGTCGCCCTCCTCGAGGCGCTCGAGAATATCCGCGTCGGAAAGGATCATGTGCGAGCACTCGAGTGGAGGGGATTAAAAGTCACTGAAAGGCGGCCTCGAGAGCGCCGCGGGTGTGGCGAACAGCCGGCAGTATACTATCGGGCTACAGCGCGTCCTCGATATCCGATTCGACGCCGTCGTCGGATAACGGCTCGTCGACCGTTTGGCCGTCGACGACGACCGTTGGAGTGGCCTGAACGCCAGCATCTTCGGCCCGCTCTTTTTCCGCTTCCAACTCGTCTCTGAAACGTCCGTCCTCGACGGCTTCGACTACCTGTTCCCCGTCGACACCGACATCATCTGCAACCGCTCTGACGTCGTCCAGCGAGTACTCGCCAAAGTGCGTGTAAATGTTCTCCGTAAACTCCCAGAACGCGTCGTCGTCCCCCTGTTCTTGAACGGAGCGGGCCGCGCTAGCGATTTCCCACGACCACTCGTTGTCCGCCGGTATCGGAAAGTCGCGTTGTTCGTACCGGATCTGTCCGGAATCGATGTACGCCGCTTTGATATCGGGATAGACGTTCGTCTTGTAACTCGCACACCCTCCGCATCCATAGTCCTCGAACGCCATGACCGTAACATCCGCGTCCGGATCGCCCGCAACCGCAATCGGGAGCTCCGAGTCACCCTCGAGTGCTATTTCGTCCGCGCTCGAGCCAAAACAGCCGGCGACGGCGACGGCGGTACTCGTAAGCGCCGTTGCAGTGAACGTACGGCGTGAGATATCCATGTCTCTGCTAGCGACTACGCCGTGAAATATGTAGTGACAGCGGCTTTCTGAATCTGTTTCTCGTCACCACATCTTAATCAGGAATTCTGTTCACGACTCAAGACTAACCGCCGTTCCTATATCGCTCGCTCTCGAGACGTACGATATGAAACAGGCCATCGTCGCGCGGACCGACATCGGGATGGGACAGGGAAAACTCGCCGCGCAGGTCGCACACGCCTCGCTGTCGGCATACGAGAAAGCCGACAAACGAACCCGTCGGGAGTGGAAAAACAGCGGGCAGAAGAAGATCGTTCTCAAGGGAAGCAGCGAACGCGAACTCCACGAACTCTCCGAGATTGCCGAACACAAAGGGATCGTGGAAGCGCTCGTCCGCGACGCGGGACACACCCAACTCGAGCCGGGGACCGTGACCGCACTAGCCGTCGGTCCAGCAGAAGCGGATCTCGTCGATCGCGTAACGGGCGAATTGCCGCTGTTTTGAACGGTGGATAGCGAAACGGCTCCGGCTCTCGAGGTCGTCAAATGCAGGCGGTCTCCCCACCAGTCCGGTTTTCCTCCCAAGAAATATCGAGTACACATCCAGAACGCTGAAGGAACCACCGAACGAAACTCCGCAGGATGAAACGTCGCGCGTTTCTCGTCCTTGCGGTCTGTCTCCCTGGCTGTGTCGGCAACGGCGAGGAGATACAGGAACCCGAGGACATCGAAATCATCTGGGATAGCCTGATCCGGGACAATCCCGGAACTGAGGAGGAACGCGTCTACGTTTGGGGAGTCGCCAGAAACGTCGGGGACCGAACGCTGAACTACGTCGAGATTCGGGCGACGTTTTTCGACAACGACGGGGAGGAATTAGAGAGCGTCATCGAAAACGTTCAGGAAGACGTCAGCGCCGACGAGGAGTGGGGATTCGAAATCGAATTCCCCGATTTCGGCGAACGCGCCGCGGAGGTCGAGGAGTACGAACTCGAGCCAGCCACCGGCGTCTGAGAGACAACGGATCGAGCACATGGACCAAACCCGACAGCAAGACCCCATCACAACAGTCTCGAGTGGAGCAGCCATCTCGAATGGCCTGTCTCCACCGAGCGGTCTGTCACCCTCAAGCGGCCCGTTGCCCTCGAGTGGCTATTCGACCGTCTGGATCGGATTGTGCGTCTGGGCCCTCTCTTATGTCGACTCCCGCCGCTCGGAGCAGTTTCGGGAATCACTCTTCGAGGTGAGGTGCTGAGATGGGCGACGGAAGCGGAAACGGAGATGGTTCCGAGGTCGACGCGACCGATCTCGAGGATGATGGTTCGGAAAGCGGTTGCTCCTCGGGCCACGATCAGGAACGGGAACTCGAGGAACGGACCGACGAAAGGAGTTCGTTCGCAGTCGCCGGCGAGAGCGGCGACCCGGGCGGGGTAGATGGGGCGACCGATCACGATACGGGCGTGTCGACGCTCGCGAAGCAGGGGAGCATCACCTTTATTGGGAACGTCGTCAACGGCGCGATGGGGTTTGCGATCGTCATGTTGATGACGCGGTTCGTGAGCCCTTCGGTGTACGGCCTGTTCGTGCTCGCCACGTCCGTCATCCTGTTCATGCAGGTGTTTGCGAATCTCGGACTCCCGTTGGCGATCGATTACTTCGTCCCCCAGTACTTGGACGAGGGCGAGCGGGGGAAGGCCAAGGGCGTCATCGTGCAGGTCACCGCGACGGTGCTCGTGACCTCTTCGATCGTTGCGCTCGTACTTGCGGCGAGTTCCGGCTACGTCGGCGAGTTCTTCCAGGAGCCGTCGATGCAGATCGCACTCTTGCTGTTGAGCGTGACGATCCCGATGCTGGCGATCTACAACGTCTTGCTCACCTCCTATTACAGCATCAAGAAGCTCCAGTACCGAGTGATAATGCGCGACCTCGTTCGACCGCTGGTCCGGTTTACCGTGACCGCGGCGCTCCTGTTGGCGGGGTTCGGTCTGCTCGGGCTGATTGCCGGATACATCGTCGGCCTGTTTATCGCCATCACGATCGGTTCGATGGTCTTTACCTACAAAGCCTGGGACCTGCTCTCGACGAAGCTCGAGTTCGTCGCGCCGAAGCCGTTGTTGACCTACTCGGTTCCGCTGGCGATGACGAGCGTCGTCTTCGTCCTGATGGGTCACGTCGATTACTTCGTCCTCGGCTTCTTCCTTGACTCGGACGACGTGGGAATCTACAGGGTCGGCTACATGCTCGGCTCCGGGCTGATGATCATCTTCAACTCGCTGTCTCCGGTGTTCAAACCGCTGATCGCCGAGACTCGAGAGGACACCGAACTGGTCAACGAACGGTTCCGGGTCGCCGCACGGTGGATTGCAGGGCTGACGCTCCCGATCGCGATCACGCTCTCGCTCGGTGCGAGTTCCTACCTCGCGGTGTTGTACACGCCCCAGTACAGCGAGGCGAGCGCCGTCGTCGCGCTGCTCGCGCTCGCGTTCCTGTTCAACGTGACCTTCGGTGGCCCTGACGGCACGTTGCTACAGGGGATGGGCTACTCTCGGGTCGTCTTCGCGAACACGCTCGTCCTCTTCGGCGCGAACTTCCTCGTCTCGCTGACGCTCGTCCCGCTGTTCGGGATGGAGGGGGCGGCAATCGGGTCGGCGACGGCGCTCTTTCTCGTCGGCGGGCTGACCATCGGCGAACTCTACTACCTTGACCGCGTTCACCCGTTCACGCGGGATTTCGGCAAAATCGTTTTCGCCGGTATTCCCGCGACGATCGCCGGGGCCCCGGTGGTCTATTTCATCGACTCGGATACCATCATCGTCGCGTTGCTCCCGATCGTCGTCTTGGCGGCCTACATCTTTACGCTCCTCACGACGGACGCGTTTACCGATGACGACGCCCAGATGGCGGCTGAATTCAGCCCGGCGATCGAAAAGTGGCTTCCCGCAGGTCCGTGGAACCGGTGAGAACAGCCCCATAACCGAATAGCGGCTGGAAAAGCGAATCCGAGATTCAGTTTCCGTCGAAGAGCGCACCCGGCGCGTCGATATCGATCGACGCGACGCGGGCGACATCCCACAGGGTCGTCCCGTTGCTCGTTACGACGGGAATACCCAGATCGCCCTCGAGTCGGTCGACCGCGGCGAGCGATCGGTAGTTCGTACACGAAATGAAGAGCCCGTCAAGCGACGCGCCGTCCGCCAGCGTTGTCGCCTGTTCGTACGCGTCTTCGGGCTCGAGCGTCCCAATTTCGGTGTTCGATTCGATCCAGCGACCGTCGATGGCGACGACGTCGAAACCCCCTCCTCGAGAACTTCGACTTCGCGCTCGTCCAGCGCGTCGGTGTACGGCGTGACGACCCCGACGCGTTCGATTTCGAGTTCGGAGAGCGCCCGCACGACGGATCGGGCGGTCGCGACGGCGGGAGCGCCCGCGGCGTTCTCGAGGCGCTCCTCGAGTTCCACGTCGAAGCCGGGGCCGTGAAGCAGACTACCGGTGGTGAAGGCGTCGGCGACCGCGTCGACATCGGCGTGTTCGAGTAGCCCCGCCGCGCGAACCGCACCGTCGCTCATCGTGTCGAGTTCGTCGACGGTGACCGACTCGAGGGCCATTCGGGCCGAATGGATCGTGACGCTCTCGGCCGTCGTCCGCTCGAACTCGGGTTCTACTGTCGTGTTCGACGAGGGGACGATCAGGCCGATGCGGTCCCGGTCATCGGTACCGCCGTTGCAGTAAGGGTCCGAGTCACGCATCTCTCTCGCCGTCGCGATACGCTTTCTCGTCCGCCCGATCGCGCTCGATTGCGGCCTGCTCCCGATCGTCTGGATCGCCGTGACCGCCGCCGCCGGGCGTTCGAACTGTCACCGTCGTTCCGGCGGGAACGTCGACTGTCGTCTTCGCGGCGACCGCCGTACCGTCGGCGTCTGTCGTCCCGCTTTCGTCGCCCGGGTCGTCGCCGCTATCTGACTCGAGGCCGTCCGGTTTTTCGATATCGTCCGGCAACTCGAGCAGATTTTGCCCGCACGAACCATCCTCCCCGCCGGCGACCCCGGCGGGCGCATGTCGACGGCGCTCGGTGAGCAGGGAAACCGTCGACTCAGTTTCGACCGTCACGGCGCGCTCGAGTCCGAGACCGCCGCGGAATTTCCCCTTCCCGCCGCTTCCGGGCCGGAGGGCGTAGCGTTCGACCCGCATCGGGTACTCGGTCTCCATCGATTCGATCGGCGTGTTGAGCGTGTTGGTCATCCCGACCTGGACGCCATCCATTCCGTCCGCGCCGGCTCGAGCGCCGAACCCGCCGGCGATCGTCTCGTAGTAGGTAAAGGAGCCGTCTCGAGCGCCGATGGTGAGATTGTTCATGGTCCCCTGCCCCTGCGCGGGGACGCGGTTGGGGGCGGCCTTCGCGAGCGCGGTGAAGACCACGTCGGTGACCCGCTGGCTGGTCTCGACGTTTCCGCCGACGACGGCCGCGGGCGCGGTTGGGTTGAGTAATGATCCTTCAGGGGCGTCGACGGAGACGGGTGCATAGCAGCCGTCGTTCGGCGGAATTTCGGGGTCGGTGATACACCGAACGACGAAGTAGACCGCACTCTTAGCGACCGCGATCGGTGCGTTCAGGTTCCCTTCGACCTGTTCTGCGGTTCCGGAAAAATCGACGTCGATCGACGCGCCGTCGACCGTAACCGTCGTCTCGATTCGGACGTCTTCGTCGGTGATCCCGTCGCCCTCGAGCACGTCGCTGGCCTCGTAAACGCCGTCGGGTAACTCCTCAACCTCGCTTACGATGCGTTCTCGAGAGTAGTCGATGACGGCGTCGAAGCCGGCCAGCACGGTCTCCCGCCCGTGCTCCTCGATGAGCGAGGCGACGCGCGCTTCGGCGCGCTCGTTCGCCGCGAGCTGTGCGCGAAAGTCCGCTCTGCGCTCTCGGGCGTTGCGAACGTTCGCGAGGACGAGCGACTGGACGTCAGATCGGATCTCGCCGTCCTCGACGAGCCGAATCGGCGGCAGTCGAAGCCCCTCCTGATAGATCTCGCGGGCCCCGGCGGGCATGCTTCCGGGGGTCATCCCGCCCACGTCGGCGTGGTGCGCTCGAGAAACCGCGTAGCCGACGATCTCGTCCTCCGGAGCGATCGGCGAGACCATCGTCACGTCGGGCAGGTGCGTGCCGCCGGTGAACGGGTCGTTGAGAACGAACACGTCGCCTGGTTTCGGATCGTGCTCGCGAACCGCCTCGACGGCTTCGGGCATCGCCCCGAGGTGAACGGGGATGTGTTCGGCCTGGGCGACCATGCGACCCTCGGCGTCGAACAGCGCCGTCGAGCAGTCGCGTCGCTCCTTGATGTTCGGCGAGTAGGCTCCGCGGATCAGGGTCTGGCCCATCTCCTCGGCGGCACTCTCGAGTTGATTTCGCAGTACCTCCAGGGTGATCGGATCGATTGCTGAGTCGGTCATCTGTTTCGCTGGCTGATGTGCGCTCATCGGACTATTCCCCACCGTCTGCGTTCGCCTGCGTCATGACGAGCGTGCCGTCCTCGAGGATCTCGCCCGTCCACTCGGGCGGAACGACGGTCGTGCTTTCGGCTTGCTCGAGGACCGCGGGGCCCTCGACCGGCGCGCCCGGCTCGAGTCGATCCCGTTCGTAGACGGCGGTTTCGTGCGTGCCGTGGCCGGGAAAGTGGGCGTCCCGAGTGCCGATTCGGGCGTCGCCCTCGCCGTCGTGGCGGACCAACGGGTCGGGGCCGTCGACGGTCGCGCTCGCGCGCAAATTGACGACCTCGATAGCCTCGTCCATCGCGTAGCCGTAGGCCTGCTCGTGGACTTCGTGGAACCGCTCGGCGACCGCGGACGGGTCGAACTGCTCCCCTGCAGAGACGGACAGTTCGAAGCTTTGCCCGGCGTACCGGCAGTCGGCGGTTCGTTCGATCCGAGCCGCATCGGTATCGGAGGCGTCGGCCAGCACGTCCGAAACGAGTCCGTCGTAGACGTCCTCGAGACGCGACGGATCGGCGGTCTCGAGATCGACGCCGACCGTCCTCACGGCGTCGTAGCTCTCGTCGGCCGCGAGCAGGCCGAACGCCGAGAGAACCCCGCCGGGACGGGGGACGACGACGCGGTCGACCTCGAGACTCTCCGCGAGCGATGCGGCGTGCATCGGCCCCGCACCGCCGAAGGCGACGAGCGCGAACTCCCGCGGGTCGTGACCGCGCTCGACGGTGACCGAGCGGATCGTCCGGGTCATTGTCGCGTTGGCGACGCGGTAGACGCCGCGAGCCGCCTCGAGTGCGTTCTCGAGCCCGGCTTCATCCGCGAGCCGTTCCAGCGCGTCGTGGGCGGCCTCGACGTCGAGCGTGAACTCCCCGCCCAGGGCGGTCTCGGGGCCGATGTATCCCAGCACGACGTTCGCGTCCGTTACCGTGGGTTCGGTGCCGCCGCGGCCGTAGCAGGCCGGACCGGGCTGAGCCCCCGAAGATCGAGGGCCGACCCGGAGTGCGCCGCCCGCGTCGACCCAGGCGATCGACCCGCCGCCCGCGCCGACGGTGTTCACGTCGACCATCGGCGTTCGGATCGGGAGCCCGTCGATTTCGGAATCGGTCGTCCGTTCCGCTTCGCCGTCGCGGACGAGGCTCACGTCGCTCGAGGTGCCGCCCATGTCGAAGGTGACGAGCCCCGAAACGGCGTCGTCGTCCACCGTGGCGGCGGCACCGACCACGCCCGCGGCTGGTCCCGAAAGCGTCGTCGTGACGGCCTGCTCACGAACCGTTTCGGGGTCCGCGATGCCGCCGTTGGCCTGCATGATCCGCGGCGCGGGGATGCCCGCTTCGGTTGCCTCCTCGACCAGCCGGCCGACGTAGCTGTCGATCGCCGGGCGGACGTAGGCGTCGACGGCCGTCGTCGAGGTTCGCTCGAACTCGCGGAACTCGGCGAGAACTTCGTGAGACGCCGACACCGGCACCTCGAGTTCCTCGCGAAGCACGTCGGCGACGACCCGCTCGTTCTCGGGGTCAGCGTAGGCGTGAAGCAGACAGATCGCGACGCTCTCGATGTCGCGCTCTCGCAGGGTCGCTGCGAGTTCCCGAACGTCCTCCTCGTCAACTGCTCGTTCGACGCCCGAGGGAGTCGTTCGCTCGTCGAGTTCGTACCGTCGACGGCGCGGAACGAGCGGCTCAGGCTTTTCGGCCTCGAGATCGTACAGGTCGGGTCGGTCCTGTCTGCCGATCTCGAGCACGTCCCGGAACCCCTCGGTCGTGACCAGCGCGGTCTCCGCGCCGCCGCGCTCGAGCAGGGCGTTAACCGAGACGGTCATCGCGTGTGCGAACTCGTCGATCTCGCTCGGCTCGATACCCGCGCGGTCGCAGGCCTTTTCGATTCCCTCGAGGACGCCGACGCTCTGGTCGTCCGTGGTGGGCACTTTCGCCGTAACGAGTCGATCCTCGACCGAGAGTGCGACGTCCGTGAACGTGCCGCCCACGTCGACGCCGACTCGAGTGTCGGTCGGGCTCGAGGATCGGCGTTTCCCGCCCTTCGATTTCGTTCCGTCGCGGTCTCGATCCGATGCGCCTTCGTCCGTCATGGCTGATTCGTTCATGTGAATGTCGGTAAACGTGGTGATTAGATGCCCAGAAGACCGGTGATCGCGTCGAACAGCGTTTGCAGACCGATGACGACGACGACCAACGTGACGAGTCCGCCCAGCACGTTTTGTAGCGTGCTGTTGGTGTACTCTCCGAGTAAGGATTCGTTGTTCATCGCGTAGATCAGGAAGATCGCGAGGATGGGCAAGAGAATACCGTTCATCGCCTGCGCGAAAAGGATCACTTCCAGGGGGCTGTAATCGAGTGCTGAAAAGACGGTCCCGACGCCGAGTATCGTGACCCAGATCGCACGGAATCGCGTGGAGGTGAGGTCGCGTTCCCATCCCAGTGCGCCGGCAGTAGCGTACGCACCAGCAAGCGGCGCGCTCATTGCACTCGTAAAGCCGGCGGCGAACAGCCCGATCGCGAAGAATGTGAGCGCGTAACCGCCGAAGGCGGGCTCGAGCTGGTCAGCCATTTCGCCGATATTCTCGATTCCCGACCCCTCCGGAAACACCGCAGCAGCCGTCACGACGATCGAGGTCGTGATGATTCCGCCGAGGACGACCATCGCGATCGTATCCGTCCGACACTCCGCGAGGTCGCTCGGGCCGTCCCAGCGCTCTTGGACGGTGCTCGCGTGAAGGAATAGATTGTATCCGACGACGGTCGTCCCGATGAGCCCCGCGATGAGATACGCGGACCCCTCCGGAACCGTCGGCACGAGTCCGCCCGATATCGCGCCGATATCCGGTCGAACCATGATCGCGTTGACGATGAAGGCCAGCCCCATGACGGTGACGAGGCCGACGAACACCCGCTCGATCAGTTTGTAGTTTCCTGACCAGAGCAATGAACCTGCGGCGATTCCGATGAGCGGCCCCCAGACGTTCTCGCTCACGCCGGTGATCGTGCTCAAACCCGCAGCACCACCGACTATGTTGCCGGTCTGGAACGCCGCCGTCCCGAGACCGATCGCACCGACGACAAGGGCGACGGTAACGACCTTGACGAGTAGGTTCGACGACTCGTTCCGAAGCGCTTCTCCGAGCCCTTCTCGAGAGACCAGTCCGAGCCGCGCGCTCATCTCCTGCAGGACCATCGTTGCGATGATCGAGAACGCAATCGTCCACAGCAGGAGGTAAGCGTACTCCGCGCCGATGACGCTTGCCGTCGTTACAGTACCTGGTCCCACGAACGCCGCCGCGACGAGCGCCCCCGGACCGATTGCCTTGAGTCGGTTGACGATACCCATGTTCGATATACGCTCACATCCCTCTCCGTAACCACCAAAAGGGTTGTTGAGAAGCGGTCATACGGCTCGATACAGTACCGGTGATTGGACGAAATCTGTATGAGAGTGTATGGTTTCGTGTGAGAAAGTATGATATTGTATGAGTTCGTATGATCTCGTCTGCGTATGAAGATGTGTGGTCAGAACTCCACTTGTCGACTCCGGTCAACTGGCTCGGCCGGGTTCGGCTACTCGCCTTCGTTCTGCTCGCCTGCCGGCCGCTCGGTAATAAACACCTTCGAGAGCCCCTGATCGATCTCGATGTCGACCGGAAGATCGACCGTACTTCGTTCGATGAACCGCGTCATGAACCAGCGGATCGGTTCGGACGCGAAGACGATCTGGTAGACGCCATCCTCCTGGGTTCGAACGCCAAGAAACCCACAAAAGGACAGCCACTCGAGGAGCTCTTCCACGCTGTCGAAGCGCTCGGCGTACTCTCGAGCGTGGTAGTCCGAGACCCGGTCGGCGGCCTCGACGAACGCTGGATCCGGGTCACCGTCCTCGTAGAGGTGTTCGAGAAAACAGTGCAGAAAGTCGACATCGAGTAGAACGTGCTCGCCCGAAGAAAGCATCTGGTAGTACTGCTCTAGGTTGTCGCTGGGCCGACCGCTCGCGGCTTCGAAGTTCGCCGCGTAGAACGCGAGCGCCCGTCGGACCACCTCGCTCTGGCCGTTGTCCGTCTGGGACATGAGCGTCTCGAGTGCTGTTTCAGCGTCGTCGTCGAGAGAAACCGTCATACGGCGGGTCATAGGTGCGGAGAGGAATTCCAGAGGGATAACTGTCCGCAACCGGACTCGAGCAGTGTTCACGACTCGAGTATTTTTCAACTCGGGGACGTTCACGTCGTATTTCGAAACTCGACGAAGTTCGATCTCGAGTCGACACGGCGCATCTCGAGCCACCTTGCGCACGCGAGCGCCCATCGCACGCACACCCGCGTAGTCTTGCGATTTCAGGCGAGTTTCGGCGAAAGGGTTATCCCAATCTCGGTCGTACCGAGCGATCATGCTCGAGAAGTTCCTTGTGGGGGGTGAGCGACCGTGGAGCTGATTATTACGGAGAAGGACAACGCTGCGCGGCGAATCGCCGAAATACTGAGCGGCGACTCGATGGACTCGAGTCGAAAGAACGGAGTGAACGTCTATGAGTGGGGCGGCAAGCGCTGCGTCGGCCTTTCGGGCCACGTCGTCGGGGTTGACTTTCCGCCGGAGTACTCTGATTGGCGAGACGTCGAACCCAAGGAGTTGATCGACGCGAGCGTCGAAAAGACCGCGACGAAAGAAAACATCGTCGCGACGCTTCGGATCCTCGCGCGCAAAGCCGAACGGGCGACGATCGCGACCGACTACGACCGCGAGGGCGAACTCATCGGCAAGGAAGCCTACGAGATCGTCGAGGAAGCCAACGACGAGATCCCGATTCGCCGGGTGCGGTTCTCCTCGATCACCGAAAACGAGGTCCAGTCGGCGTTCAACGAACCCGACGAACTCGACTTCGACCTCGCCGCCGCCGGCGAGGCCCGCCAGATCATCGATCTCATCTGGGGAGCGTCGCTCACGCGATTCCTCTCGCTTTCTTCGGGCCAACTGGGCAACGACTTCATCTCGGTCGGTCGAGTCCAGTCGCCGACGCTCAAACTGATGGTCGACCGCGAGCGCGAAATCGAGGCCTTCGATCCCGAATCCTACTGGGAACTGGTCGCCGATTTGGCGAAAACCGACAGCGATGACGGTGCCGAGGCCGACGGCGAGAGCGGCGAGGACCCGACCGCCCCGTTCGAAGCCCAGTACTTCTATCGCGACGAAGACGATAACGAAGCCGAACGCGTCTGGGACGAGTCGACCGCAGAAGGAGTCTACGAGACGCTCTCGAGCGCTGACTCGGCCACGGTCGTCGACGTCAACGGTCGCAGCCGGACGGATTCGCCGCCAGCGCCGTTCAACACCACTCAGTTCATCCGCGCAGCGAGCGCGATCGGCTACTCCGCCAAGCGGGCGATGTCCATCGCGGAGGACCTCTACACTGCCGGTTACATTACCTATCCCCGAACGGACAACACGGTCTACCCGGACGACCTCGAGCCCGACGCGCTCTTGGACGAGTTTGTCGGCCACCCGACGCTGGGCGAGAGCGCAGAATCGCTCCTCGAGGACGACGAGGAAATCGTTCCGACGGAAGGCGATGAAGAGACGACCGATCACCCGCCAATTCACCCGACGGGAGAGATTCCGTCCCGGGGCGGCGACGTCTCAGACGACGAGTGGGAAGTGTTCGAACTCGTCGTTCGGCGCTTCTACGCGACCGTCGCGGACCCTGCGGAGTGGGAACACCTCAAGGTCGTCGCGGAGGTCGACGACGAAGAGCGACTCAAGGCAAACGGCAAGCGTCTCGTCGAACCCGGCTACCACGCCGTCTACCCGTACTTCAACACCTCCGAAAACTTCGTTCCCGCCGTCGACGTAGGCGAGGAGCTCTCGCTATCCGATGCCGAACTCGAGGCCAAGGAAACCCAGCCGCCGCGTCGATACGGCCAATCTCGGCTCATCGAGACGATGGAGGATCTGGGTATCGGAACGAAGTCGACCCGCCACGAGACGATCGAGAAGCTCTATGACCGTGGCTACATCGAGAGCGATCCGCCGCGGCCGACGCGACTCGCGATGGCCGTCGTCGGTGCCGCGGAGGACTACGCCGACCGCGTCGTCAGCGAGGACATGACCGCCCAGCTCGAGGCGGACATGGACGCCATCGCGAACGGAGAAGCGTCGCTCGAAGACGTCACCGACGAGTCCCGAGAGATGCTCGAGGACATCTTCGCGAGCCTCGCCGACTCCCGCGAAGAGATCGGCGACCAGCTTCGCAAGTCGCTCAAGGACGACAAGCGCCTCGGACCGTGTCCCGAATGCGGCGAGGACCTGCTCGTTCGGCGCTCGCGCCACGGCTCCTATTTCGTCGGCTGTGACGGCTATCCCGACTGTGAGAACACGCTCCCGCTCCCCTCGACGGGCAAGCCGCTGATCCTCGAGGACGAATGCGAGGACCACGGCCTCAACGAGGTCAAGATGCTCGCCGGACGACAGACGTTCGTTCACGGCTGTGCGCTCTGTAAGGCCGAAGAGGCTGGCGAAGGGCCGACGCTGGGGGCGTGTCCAGAATGCGGAGACGAACACGATGGGGAGCTTGCGGTAAAGACCCTCCAGAGCGGCTCGAGGCTCGTCGGCTGTACTCGCTATCCGGACTGTGAGTACTCGCTACCGCTTCCCCGCCGCGGCGAAATCGAGGTCACCGACGAACGCTGTGAGGAACACGACCTGCCGGAACTGCTCGTCCACAACGGCGACGAACCGTGGGAGCTTGGCTGTCCGATCTGTAACTACCGCGAGTTTCAGGCTCGAGAAGCCGACAGCGGTTCGGACCTCGAGGCGCTCGAGGGGATCGGCGCGAAGACCGTCGAAAAGCTGGCGAACGCGGGAATCGAAGACGTGTCGGATCTCTCTGATGCCGATCCGGATGCCGTCGCCGAGAGCGTCGACGGCGTGAGCGCGGACCGAGTTCGGACGTGGCAGGCGAAGGCCTAACCCCATCAGGCGGTCGCCGTTGAAGCTGTAACTCCGGTTTTGGTTCCGCGTTACCGTTCACTTATCGAATTCCGTCTCGTCGTGACTGACGGCGACGTTGCGCGACGGGGATTTTTTATTGGACACATCAGCGTCTTCGACGGCGGATCGAATCGAGCGGAGTTCCGCGAGAATCTCCTCGAGAACCTCCTCGTCGGGCCGTTCGTCCGCTCCCTGCTCGTCCGAGCGGTAGCGACTGATCATCGCTTGTACCTGTTTTGGGGATCGAACAGAGGAAAAGCGCATCTCGACGCCGGCTCCGCCCGCGGTGCTGATCCCGACGTGGCCGTACCCCATGACGTTCCCGACCGCGGTCTGGGTGTAGGAGCTGTTTTGCACCTTTTCGAAATCGACTCGTTTGACGTCCCTCGAGAAGACGCCGCGTTTCTTGTAGAGCGCACTCGAGGTAACGACGTAATCGGTTCGACTGACGCGCAAGACTGCCCAGAGAGCGACGGGAAGCGTCACGATCGACAGGACCGCCATCGCGACGAGCCCGGCAGATACCGAGAACGGGAACAATGCCAGCGTGCTCAGCGGTAGTAACAGGAGTGCCACAACCGGTGTGATCGTCCGCCAATCCGGTCCGCCGATCCAGTGGACTGACTCACCGTCCTCGAGCGATAGCCACTCGAGATCCGTCGTCGAACCGGGTGAATCAGCGGGCTCTGAGCTGATTACGATTCCATCGGATTCGTCTGATTTGGGAGATGTCATCGTGTGCGTTCAATCTGGCTGCTGCTACCGTGTCCATTCGTCCCGTCGTCGTGTACGTTTCGTCTCGTGATTGTGCTAGCTCGGAACGGCTAGGACAAACCGCTCCGATTGTTCAGGGAACCTGTTCGCGCTTTTTCGAAAGGACTGTCCGGTCGAACGAACAGACCAGGTCGTCGTCCTGATTGAAGGCTTCGACGCGCATCGTGACGACGCCGCGGTCGCCGTCTGACGTTTCTCGCTTCTCGGTTATTGTCGATTGGGCGCGAATCGTATCGCCGTGAAAGACGGGTTCGGGATGTTCCACATCGTCGTAGGAGAGGTTCGCGACGATCGTTCCGTCGGTCGTTTCCGGAATCGAAATACCGACCGCCAGCGACATCGTGTAGAGCCCGTTAACGACCCGCTCGCCGAACTGAGTGTCCTCGGCGAATTCGGAATCGAGGTGCAACGGCTGCTGGTTCATCGTCATGTCACAAAAGCGCTGGTTGTCGCTCTCGGATATCGTCCGCCGGCGCTCGTGCTGGATGGTTTCTCCGACCTCGAGTTCCTCGTAGTAGAGTCCGGTCATACCAGAGACATAGGTGGGGGCCCCAAAGAATGTCAGTGGGGATCGGAGAACTCTTCGATGTAGTCCGTTGGGTATGGAAAGTCCCCACGGATGGGATCCATCAAATTTCATTGCCCAACACATTTCAATAGATCATAATTATTAAATAGACAGGAGCGGTTCCCGTAGACGGAAATCGCATAATGGTAGGAAGATATTGTCATGAGAAGCGTGCCGGGGTATCCACTGACCGATCCGAACGAAGTAACATTCATCGAAGCAAGATTGTGAAGGCCGAAAGATGAATAGAAAAACAATCGCGTCACTAGCTGTTCTTGCGGTGATACTTCTTTCAGGATGTCTTCATATGACTGCGACAGTCGAAGTTTCCCCGGACGGCGACCTCGAGACGATGGCAGTCGAAATGGAGATGGATGAGATTATCTACAACGAACTCGAGGCTGAAGCTCAGGAGGAAGGGTACGACTCAGTTGAGGCAATGCTGGAAGACGATATGCTAGACGACGCTGACGACGAGTACTACGATGACGTGAGTTCATCGACCAAGGAACTCGATGATGGAGATTATCTCGTGACTGTCAGTGCCGACAATGTTGACCCTGATGGATCGGACGATATCGACGTCACAGTTGAGGACGATATGATCGAGTTCGAGGATAGCGGCATCATGGACGATACCGGCGGAGATGAAGGCGATGAGATGGACGAGTTTGACAGTCAGATTACCGTCGAGTACGAACTGATCATGCCTGGCGAGATTCAGGACCACAACGCAGACGAAATAAGCGATGATGGAACGACAGCAACGTGGGATCTGGTAAACTCGAACGAGGACTCGGTGTATGCGGAGAGTGAAATCGACGACGACGGAATGCCTGGCTTCGGTGTTTCCGCAGGCCTTCTGGCGTTGTTGGTCGCAGTCGCCAGTCTCGGACTGTATACGCGGTCTTCCTGACCGTCTGTGACGAACGAGACGTATCGAGACTGATTTTTTGGCCGGTGGTCGGTTGCGCTGTCCGACGAAAGACCGCTATTCGACTAATCCGCCATCTTCTTCGCTCCCGTGCTGGACCCAGACCGTCTTCGTGTTGACGAACTCCCGAATTCCGTCTCGAGCGAGTTCGCGGCCGTAGCCGGACTCCTTGACGCCGCCGAACGGTAATCTGGGATCGGACTTGACGAGTTCGTTCACGAACGCCAGTCCCGACTCGAACTGTCTCGCGACGCGTTCACCTCGAGTCTCGTCTTCGGTCCAGACGCTCGCACCGAGTCCGAAGCGCGTGTCGTTGGCTTTCTCGATGGCCGCCTCCTCGTCGGGAACCCGAAATACCGTCGCGACTGGGCCGAACAACTCCTCGTGATCGGCTGGCGATCCCTCGGGAACGTCCGAAAGCACCGTCGGCGGGTAGAACGCCCCTTCCCGGTCCATCGGTTCGCCGCCGATATGTAACTCCGCTCCCTGATCGACAGTCTCCTGAACTTGTTCGTCGAGCGTCTCCATGAGGTCCTCGCGCGCCTGCGGGCCAATATCGGTTTCTTCGTCCATCGGATCGCCGACGACCCGCCCGTCCATCCGCTCGACGAATCGCTCGAGAAACTCGTCGTAGACGTCATCGACGACGATGAACCGTTTCGCCGCGATACAGGACTGCCCGGAGTTGATGAGCCGAGATTGGGTCCCTTTCTCGACCGCGGACTCGAGGTCCGCATCGTCGAGAACGACGAACGGGTCGCTCCCGCCGAGTTCGAGGACGGTCTTTTTCAGTTGACTCCCCGCAGTTTCGGCGACCGACCGGCCCGCACCGCTCGAGCCGGTGATCGTGACCGCGTCGATTCGGTCGTCTTCGATGACCTCGTCGATTTCGTCGGAGCCGATCAATAGCGAACTGAACGCGCCCTCGGGACAGCCAGCTTCTCGAAAGACCTCTTCGATGGCTCGAGCGCAGCCGGGGACGTTCGAGGCGTGTTTGAGAACGCCCACGTTCCCGGCGGCGAGATTCGGAACGGCGAAGCGAAACGCCTGCCAGAACGGGAAGTTCCAGGGCATGATCGCGAGCACTGTGCCGAGTGGCTCGTAGCTGATCAGCGTCCGAGCGTCCGCGTCGCTCGCGACCCGCTCGTCCTGCAGGTGCTCGGCGGCGTGTTCGGCGTAGTACTCACAGAGCCAGGCACACTTTTCGACCTCCGCTCGGCTCTGTGCGATGGGTTTTCCCATCTCCGCTGTCATCAGCTCTGCGTACTCCGTCTCCTTCTCTCGCAACTGCTCGCCGGCTCTGGCCAGCATCCGCTGTCGGTCTTCGATCGGAACGTCTCGCCACTCAGCGAACGCCTCCTCGGCCCGCTCTACGGCCTCGTCTCGCTCCGCGGTCGACTCTCCTTCGTACGTCTCGAGCGTCTCGCCGGTCGCGGGATTCGTGCTTTCGATGGACATGAAAGAGGTCACGGGGAGTAGTGCCAAAGTTCGCTGGGCGGAATTCGCCGGCAGTACGACGAGGATGATTCGCGTCGACTGTCGGCTCCCAACCCATACTTTCAATTCGCCCACTCGCGCACACACTCTGTATGGCTCGTCGAAGCGTGCTCTTTACGCCGGGAGACCGCCCGGAGATGCTCCGAAAGGCACCGAAGTCCGGTGCGGACGTGATCGTGTTCGATCTCGAGGATGGGGTTTCCCCGGATCGAAAACAACAGGCACGAGAGGGCGTTGTAGACGCTCTCAGCGATCCCCGATTCGATCCCGACTGCGAGGTCTGTGTCAGGACCAACGCCGAACCGGAACTGAGGGATGCCGATCTCGAGGCGCTGGTCGATTCCGGACAACTCACACTTGACGGCCTGATGCTCCCCAAGACGGCATCGGCTTCGGACGTCCAGTCCGTCGTCGATCGACTCGAAGAGTACGCGACAACAGTCCCGATTTTTGCGCTCATCGAGAGCGCTTCCGGCGTTCTCGAGGCTCCGAAGATCGCCCGCGTTCCGGAAACCACGGCGCTCGTTTTCGGTGCTGAAGACCTTTCTGCGGACATCGGCGCAACGCGAACATCGGCGGGAACCGAGGTTCTGTACGCTCGAGAGCGCATCGTGCTCGCGGCGGCGGCGGCCGATATCGATGCCATCGACACCGTCTTTACCGATTTCGAAGACGAATCTGGCCTGCGAACGGAAACGTCATTTGCGATCCAATTGGGCTACGACGGAAAACTCGCGATCCATCCCGCGCAGATCGAACCGATCAACGAGGCGTTCGTCCCCGAACCGGCGGATCTCGAGTGGGCGCGCGACGTTCTCGCGGCCAAACGCGAGGCCGACGACATCGACCGCGGCGCGTTCGAAGTCGATGGTGAGATGATCGACGCGCCGTTGGTCGCTCAAGCGAATCGAATCCTCGAGCGTGCCGAACTCGAAGATGGAGAATACTGACCGTTCATCCAATATATGGTGATATCCATATCAATTAATGTACTATCGACACCATCCCATGATAGACATTCGCTACGCTTATCCCCTGTTCAGAAAAATAGGCGCGTATGTCGGAGCAAACGAACCCATTCGAAAGTTTGCAATCTCAGATCGACGAGGCCAGTTCTCACGTCGACGTCGATAGTGACGTCCTCGAGCGCCTCAAACACCCGGAACGAGTTCTCGAGACGAACCTCACCGTCGAACTCGACGACGGATCGCTCGAGCGATTCAAAGCGTTTCGGTCCCAATTTAACGGTGACCGCGGCCCCTACAAAGGGGGCATTCGATACCATCCGGGAGTGTCTCGCGACGAAGTCAAAGCGCTCTCCGGGTGGATGGTGTACAAATGTGCAACCGTGGGGATTCCCTACGGCGGCGGGAAAGGCGGGATAATCATCGACCCCGACGAGTACTCCGCAACCGAGATCGAACGGCTCACGCGAGCGTTCGCGAAGGAACTCCGGCCGATGATCGGCGTCGATCGGGACGTGCCAGCACCCGACGTGAACACGGGCCAGCGGGAGATGAACTGGATCAAAGACACCTACGAGACGCTCGAGAACACCACTGAACCCGGCGTCGTCACCGGAAAAGCACCTGATTCAGGGGGTAGCGAGGGTCGCGTCGAGGCGACCGGGCGATCGACCGTTCTGGCCGCACGCGAAGCGTTCGACTACCTCGATAAAGACCTCGAGGGAGCGACGGTCGCCGTGCAAGGCTACGGAAACGCCGGCTGGATTGCCGCGAAACTGATTCACGAAATGGGTGCAACCGTGGTCGCGGCCAGCGACTCGAGCGGTGGCATCTACAACGCCGACGGCATCGATCCGGTCGCCGCGAAAGACCATAAACACGAAACGGGGAGCATCACCGGCTACGACGGCGCGGCCGAGGAGATTACGAACGAAGACGTCCTCACGCTCGATGTCGACCTCCTGATCCCGGCAGCACTCGAGAACGCCATCGACGGTGACCTCGCACCGGACGTTCAGGCCGACGTAATCTCGGAGGCCGCAAACGGCCCGCTCACGCCCGAAGCCGACGAAATACTCGCCGACGAGGACGTGCTGGTCATTCCGGACATCCTCGCGAACGCGGGCGGCGTCACCGTCTCGTACTTCGAATGGGTGCAGAACCGCCAGCGGTTCTACTGGACGGAAGAACGGGTCAACGAGGAACTCGAGGCGATCATCGTCGACGCGTTCGCCGATCTCGTCGACACGTACGAAGCGAACGATCTTCGGTCGTTCCGAACCGCCGCCTACGTCGTTGCAGTTCAGCGGGTCGCCGACGCGTTCGAAGAAGCGGGAACGTTCCCCTGATCGGCGCTTCGTTTCTACCTGCGCGCGCTTCGCTCCTGACTCCGCGCGGAGTTCGACGCTCGTGATCGATTTCCAACCGGTCCGTTCGATACTCGGTAGCTTTTTCTCGTCTGCTCCGAATCTCCCTCCAACGCTTGAATGATCCGAGATCGGCTGGCGGTGTACCGCGACCGTGTCCGCCGCGAGCTGACTACCGCATTTGCGGAGGATCACTCGCCTCACGAAGTTGCAGTTAGTTTTGCGATCGGATTGTTCGTCACATCGATGCCCACCGGCGGGCTCGGACTCGGGTTACTGGCTGCGATGGCATATTGGCAGTCGTGGACGAGCAAGACGGCAATGTTCGGAGCGGTCGTCTGCATGAACCCGCTCGTGAAACCCGCAGTGTACGTCGCGAGTTATCAGCTTGGGAGCATGCTCCTCGGATCCGAACAGCTCGTCTTCGTCGGTCACGGGACAATCGACACGGCATTTGCCCTCGTCCAGTTCTTGCTCGTCGGAAACTTCCTCATCGCACTGGCGCTTTCCGGGCTCAGCTACCTGATCGTGTTACACCTTACCCGATCTTACCGCCGTAGAGAGGATCCGTCCGTTGGATCTTCGCCGGTTTCGGTCGCGCTCTCGCTGTTCAACCGGCGAAAATAGCCACCGAAGCGTCCATCAATTTGTCGTCTCGCCGCAAGTCATAAAATTGCGTACGCGATAAGCAAACCGCCAAACACGGCGAACGCGACTCCGACCCCTCGAGTGGCTCGCAGTCGATCCTTCTGGCCGATTGCCTCGGCACGAACCGGCGTCGCACCGCGTTTTCGTTGGGCCTCGAGAATAGCAGGTGCGTACAGGATACCCCCAATCCCGAGTCCAAGCATGCACAATCCGGCAATGAGTATGAAAGCCATCGATGGACTGTGGTTTCCACCGGGGCGATTTAAAGGCCGAGTTCTCGGCCGATGACGAGGTGCTGGATTTCGCTGGTCCCTTCACCGATTTCCATGAGTTTCGCATCGCGGTAGAATCGTTGGGGGGCGAAATCCGTGGTGTAGCCGTAGCCGCCCAGAACCTGTACCGAATCTTCGGCGACCTCTCGAGCGGCTTCGCTCGCGTCGAGTTTCGCGAGCGCGGAGGCTTTCGTAACGGGTTCGCCGCGGTCGTACTTCCGTGCGGCTTTGTGAGTCAGCAGTCGCGCACGCTCGGTCTTCCGGTACATATCGACGACTTTGTCGCGGACGGCGTCGAACTCCGAAATCGGCTGACCGAACTGTTCGCGTTCGGTGCTGTATCGCTTCGCGTGCTCGTAGGCTCCCTGGGCCAGCCCTGTCGAGAGCGCGGCGATGGAGATGCGACCCCCGTCAAGGGTCTTTTTTGTTTGCTCCCAGCCCTCGCCCTCCTCGCCCAGAAGACGATCGTCCGGGAGTCGTACGTCGTCAAGCGCGATTTCACAGGTGGGAGAGGCGTTGAGCCCCATCTTCTCCCAGGTCGTCGTCACCTCGAAGCCGTCGTCTTCGTTCGGGTCGACGATGAACGTCGAGATGCCGTCGTAGCCGGCGTCCGGGTCAGTTACGGCCTTGACGAGAATCGAACCCGCGACGGACGCGTTGGTGATGAACTGCTTGGTCCCGTCCAGGACCCACTCCGAGCCGTCCTTTCGGGCCGTCGTGTTCATATCGGAGGCATCCGAACCGCTCTCGGGTTCGGTTAACGCCCAGCCGCCGAGATACTCGCCCTCGGCGAGCGGCCGAAGCCATCGTTCCTTCTGGTCTTCGGTGCCGAACAACTCGAGCGGTTTCGACGCCAGCGAGGTGTGTGCGACGTAGGACAGGCCCACCGAGCCCGAAACCCTGCCGATCTCTTCGGCGACCAGCGCGTACATCAACGTATCGCCGCCCAGCCCGCCGTACTCCTCGTCGATGGGAATTCCCATGATATCGAGATCTGCGAGCGTATCGAAAATCTCCTCGGGGAACCGGTGTTCGTCCTCGATCTCCTGAGCGATCGGCTTGATTTCGTCCGTACAGACGTCCCTGACGGTTTTTCGAATCATCCGATGCTCGTCGGATAGATCGGCTTCCATACGCAATACTTGCCACCTCGAGCAATAAACGCACCGACGGCTCGAGTAGTGTTCGCAGCTCGGCACCGGAAAATCGATCGGCGGCGAACCCGAGAGAGCGGCGAACGATTTGCTCCCTACCAGCCTCGGTCGTCGAGGTCGCCGTCCGAGTCGTCAGCGTCGTTGTTGTCCGCGTCGGCAGCGTTGTCCGAGTCGTCAGCGTCCGACTCTTCAGGGTCTTCCGCGTCTGTCTCACCCTCGTCGAATCCACCACCGACACCGTCACTGCCGGTGCCGGGGTCGGCGTCGTCCCGTTCGGCGTCACCATCGAGACCCGATTCGTCGTCCGAGTCGCCCGAATCGTACCATTCGAACTCGTCTTCGCCGTCGGCCCCACCGGAACTGTCCGACGCCGACCACGGATCGTCGTCATCGTCGTCGCCGAATTCGTCTTCGTCAGCGTCGTCTGGAATATCGGCCGTCTCATCCCACTGCGAGTCCGTCGCGTGACCGGTTGCCGAGCCGCCAGCGGCCGTGCCTGCGACGTCCCCGCGAATCAATGCGCGCTGGTCCGGGATCAGATCGAGTTCCCCGTCGGTATCGCCGAGCAACAAGAGGGCGTAGTACTGGAAGTACGCCGTAATCGGTGCCCAGACCAACGACAGCACCAGCAGAAACAGGAGAAATCCGAGGAAAACGAAGAGGAACAGAAGAATTCCGCCGATTGCGCCCAACTCCGCGAGAACGGCGACCAAGATGAAAAGCAGAATCATGAACGGAATCGCAAGCACGAACGATGTGATAGCGATCACGGCCCACGCCGTGATCGTGATGACGAGCAGGAGGATCCACGCGATCACCAGATAGACGACGTACTCCGTCCAGTTCGCTTTGAACGTCGACCAGAAGCGACTCCAGGCGCTCAACACGCCCCGCTCCTCGAAGAGCATGACCGGAGCGACGAATTCGGAGGTAAAGCGAAGAACGGCACTATAGACGAGCGTAACGACGAACCCGTAGGCCACGAACGCGCCGAGGGTGCTTCCCGAAGCCTGATCGAGTCCGCCGCCGGTCGTTGCGACGTAATAGAGCGGACCGCCCACGAGCGCTATCGAAGCTAGTATGACGCCCACCCGGAACACGAAGAGCCGAAGCCCTCGGCCGAGGTTCTCTTTGAAGTACCGTCGAAAGTGTATCTCATCGGAGCGCAACGACTCGATGAAGACGAACTCCATGATCGCCTTGATGAGGGCGTACACCAGCCAGATCCCCATGAAGATGAGCCCGATGATGACCAATCCGGCGATCAGTTCCTCCAAGGGAAACTCCTCGCCGGTCTCAGCCTCGAACTCTTCCTCGAACTCCGCCCACTCCTGGGTCTGGGTCGGATCCTCCGAGTACATTCCGATATCTCCCATCGGAATTCCCGGCCCGGTCATCCCGAGGCTACTCACGAAGAAAACGATCAGCGCGAGTTTGAGCACGAACCCGATTCTGAGCGGCGTAAGGAACTCGCGGGTTGCGTCGATCGCATCGCTGAGGTCATCGACAGCGTACATGATTGATCAGGGTTTCTATCGCCACCATGAAAATAATATTGTTATGACGGTCACTCCCGTTTTCAGGACGATTCGGTTCTCCTCACTCTCGAGAGTGGGCAACGTCGACGTTCATCGAACACCTCTTATCGGCAACAGTTCGGGACTCATATAAGCCCAAAACCCCTCACTGCCACCACATGGATATCCGCCAGCTCGCGCGTGGGTCCGTCGAGTGGAGCCGTATCGAGCGTGTTATCCACACGCTGGTGGATCGGTACGACCAAGAAGTCGTGCGCGTCGAGTTTCTCGAGGCGGACAACTGGCTATCGACCCCCTGTGTAATCGACGACAAGTGGTTCGTCAAGATCGTCTCGAAGCAGAACGCGCTGGTTCACGGGTTGTTGACGGCCGGCAGAAACGTTGGGGCGTTTTCCTCGGGAACCGAGGGATTCTTCGATCGGTTCGATACGCCACTCCAGATGGTCGAACACGAGTACGAAGCGACGAAGCGAATCCGAGAACTGGGGCTCAACGCACCGAAGCCGATCGAGTCGTTCGAAGTTAACGGCCTCGGCGTCCTCGTCCTCGAGTACCTCCCCGACTTCCGGTCGCTCGACGACGTTCCCGATTCGGTCGTCCGGGCTCACGCGTCAGAACTGTTCGAGATGCTCGCGACGATGCACGCCAACGAACTCGCACACGGCGACCTCCGCGCAGAAAACATCCTGCTGTGTAACGACGAACTCTACGTCATCGACGCGACGAGCATTTCCGACGGTCGACTGTCGGAAAGCACGGCGTACGACCTCGCCTGCGCAATGGCCGTCCTCGAACCGCGGATCGGATCCCGAGCCGCCGTCGACGAGGCGGCGGCCGTCTACAACGCAGAACTCCTGCTTTCGGCTCGAGAATTCCTCGATTTCATTCGAATACGCCCCGATCATCAGTTCGACTCGACGCGACTTCGAAGCGAGGTCGAAAAGGTAGCCGATTTACAAAAGTAAGGATCGAATGCTTGGTGTATAGACAGGCCAGATTTCCCGAATCGTATTCCGCTTTTCTGACGCCACTGCACACGCTAGGAACGATGAATCCTGGAAACGAAGAGTGGGTGGCGAAAGGCGTGGGCGAGCGGTGGATCCGTCCTTCGAGGAGTTCGGCGGAGTTGGAGACGAGCAGTACCGGTCAAGACGAGAAAAGCGTCGTAAACCGGTATCTCGTATGCGGGGCGGGAGCAACTAAAAGATCCCGGTTGCGGAACCGACTGTCGTTCACCTCACCTATTCTACCTAGAGTCGCGTTCGACCGCTCTTTCGGTCGATCTGGAATCGCATTCGACAGCTCTTCCGTTCGGTCTGGAGTCGCGTTTCGAACCGTTTTTGAACTGCTTCGGTTAGGACCGGCGGTCCTCGAGCGCGGGGAAAGCGGATCGGACGCTTTCGACGACGGCAGGATCAACCGTCGTGGATACCAGTGCCGGATCGTCGCCGCTCGAGGCCAGACGAACGCCCCAGGGATCGTACACGGTCGATCTGCCGATTAGTTCCGCGTCCTCGAAGGAACCGGACCCGTTGACCGCCGCGACGTAACACTGATTTTCGATCGCTCGAGCGCGCGCGAGCGTTTCCCAATGCTCGACTCGCGGATATGGCCACGCGCTCGGGATGAGGAGAAGTTCGGCACCCGCATCGACCAGTTCGCGATACAGTTCAGGGAATCGGAGATCGTAGCAGGTCGTCACGCCGACGGTGAACCCACAGATTTCCGCGGTTTCGACCCGCTTGCCCGCCACGAGAAGTTCGCTCTCGGCGGATTCGTAGCCAAAGAGGTGATGTTTTCGATAGACTAACTCGAGGGTTCCGTCCGATCCAAACAGCGCCGCGGTGTTCGCGAGGCCCTCCTCGGCGGGCGTCGGGACGGCCTCGGTCGCCGCGAGATCCTCGACGATGGTTCCCGCGAGGACGGCAACGTCGTGGTCGACGGCCGCGTCCCTGAGTCGATCGAACGTTTGCCCGCGGATCGGTTCGGCGTAGTGCTCGTACTGATCGAACGCGAAGTAACCGACGTTGAACAGTTCCGGGAGCACAACGAGGTCGGCACCAGAAGACGCTGCTCGAGCCACCGCCGCCGTCGCTCGTTCGACGTTGCCGTCGACGTCGCCCGGTTCGATCCCGATCTGTGCGAGCGCCAGTTCGGTCGCCGAGCTGTCGGTCAAGTGACCTGTCTCCATCGAACCTGTCGTTGAATGATCGGCCGTCATAATGGGTGATCAGCGAAATGCGGGTCAATCAGCGGACCGGGAGTAGTCGTCCGAACGGATGTCGTTCTCGAGTCCGCGACGAAGGTTCTCGAGTTCCTCGTCGAGGTTTCGCTTGAAGAACTTCTCGACGCCAGGCAGTTTCCCGTCGACGACGAACTGGTTCTCGAGGCGAGCCCCGTTTTCGGTCTCGACGATGTCGTGATCTCCCGTGACGTCCATCACTTTCGATCGGCCGACGAACTTGACGTAGTTCGGTGGCTCTCGAGTGACGTCTTCGGTCTTTACGGTAATCGTCTGTCGAATCAGCGGGATCGGTAACTCGACGTGCCACGTTGCTTTGTTGCCGGCTTCGTCATCGATCGTGTACTCGGAGACGACACTGATAGATCGCGCTCGGTTCTCCGGGTCGGAAATGAACTCCCAGACGCGTTCGGGGGAAGCGTCGACTTCGAACGATCGATCGACCCGTACTGTCATGTGAGTTGTATCCGTGGTTCACGGGTAAAAAGCCGGTGAAATCGGCGACTGACTCAACTGAGCGTGACTTTCCAGGTTGTCGAACGCGCCCGACCCCACTTCTCGATATCGACGTCTTCCGATTTCTCTGCGAGGTGGGGGAGGCGAGCGCCGACCTGTTTCGATGAGAGATCGATAGCTGCGGCAATGTTCTTCGCCCGGAAATACTGTTCCCCTCGGGCTGCACTCTCACGGAGATAGGAGAGAATGCGCTGTTCTTCGTCGGAGTAGTCGTTCATCGTCCGTGTTCTGTCTAGGGTGTCTGTGGCCTTAACTCTTAACGGCTAAGACCAGCTTCTGACTGTGAAAATCGCCAGCAGTGACGGGTTATGAACGCGATACTCGAGGAGTGGACCGAGAGAAATACGATCGGCAGGTTGTCGCGGATTGATTCGACAGCGACGCCTTCCGTTTACTCCCAGATGTGAATACCGGCGACCGCGATTATCCCGAACGCGACAGCTCCAGCAAAGCCCCAGGCCGCCGTAATTTCGGGAACACCACCGAGCTCGAGCGCACCGACTATCATCGCAACAGCACCGACAACGACGAGTGCGCTGAGTGCCATCGTGAGGCCGACACCTTTGTCCGACGCAGATTCCGTTTGGGTAGTCATATCAAGCCGGTTTCGAGTGAAGTCTCTTAATTGCACTCATTCGCGGTGATTCTCGCCACCGGCCAGAGCTGCTGTCGAGGCGGTGTGAACGACTCCGGCAGGTCGAATTCCCTTGAAAAAGACGGAACGACCTTATCTGATCGTCGTGTGCTCGGACTCTTCGTTGAGCGCGAGATTGGCGGCGATTTCCGCGTTTCGCATGGCGTATCCCGCGGTCTGTTGGACACTGACCAGCACCTCGCGAACTTTGAGGAGGTCGTCGTTGTCCATTTCGGGTAGTTCCGAGAGGATCTCTTCCTCCCGGTCCGCGATGTCCTGGTAGAGTTCGCGAGCTTCGATCGTCTTGTCGTAGTCCCGCTCGACGGCCGACTCGACCGCGAGGGACGTGATCTCGTCGACCAGTTCGGTCAGTTCTCGGATTTCGCGCATGACGCTGCTGTCGATGTCGAGCGTGTGACCCTTCGTCTCCATCACGATATCGGCGATATCTTCGGCGTTGTCGGCGGTCAACTCGAGGTTCTTCGCGATCGAGCGGTAGCCGATTAGCGGAAAGCCGCTGTTGAGACCGACCGCACGGGCGAGGTTCGGATTCTGGTAGGCCGTAAAGATCAGGCGGAGCAGTAAGACGAAGATCTTGTTCGCCTGTCGCTCGCGGTTTAGAGCCCGCTGTGCGAGGTCCGGGTTTCCGTGGGCGAGCGCTTTGATGGCTTCGCCACGCATCGTCCGGCCGGTTCGCTCGAGTCGCTCGAGCAGGCTATCCAGCGTGAAGTCCTCCGGGTCGACCGAACAGCGAATGGAGATGTTCTCCGGCGTTTCTTCGATGACGCCGAGTCCCATCAACTGCGTTTCCGCGCGGTAGACCGCGTTGATGTGATCCGACTCGAGCGCGCCGTCTTCGCATTCGATTCGAATGACGCGTCGACCGAGAACGTACTGGGCGACGATCGCTCGTTCAACGGCTTTCGAGTCGAGATTGTCGGCGTGGATGATCGCCTCGGTTTCTTCCGAGTTCGCAGACTCGGGCATCACCGTCAGCGTTCCTTTGCCGCTGGTTCGAAGCGACACTTCGTCGCCTTTCTCGACATCGTGTTCGGATGCCCATTCGGCGGGGAGCGTCATTGCGAGCGTCGACGGACCAAGCCGCTGCACTTTCCGCGTTTCCATACCGCTCCCTACGCAGGACGCGACCTTAATCCTGACTATATACTCAATACATTCTACTGCGTCGTTATATCCTTGCGTCGTTCAGAATATTGCGTCTCATCCTTAAACAACCTTCACGAGGCGGGTGGTATACCGCCCCGTCTGGACCTTGATCCAGCCGCGAAGCGTTTCGTCGAGTTCGTCGTCGTCGGTGTCGACATGAAACGTCCCGATGCCGTCGAGTTTCTCCTCTGACGCGACGATATCGAGCGCTTCGGATCGTCGAATAACGGCCGGCGAGATCTGGTGATTACCGCGACCAAAGAGAAATCCCTGTCCGCCGATCGGAGAGACGACGATCGTGACCGGATCCTCGAGGACCGCCAGTATTTGGTCTTCGGTCGCGTCTCGCTCGAGGAGCTCGCCGCCTCGCCAGACGTCCACGCCGAGCGGGGACGGATCGATGTCGAGTTCCGATTCGATCCGACCGACGGTGCTTCCGGGGCCGAACACGTAAGTCGTCCCCCGGTCGATATCTCGGGCATATCCGGCAGCCAGGGATTCGACGTTCCCGCTCGCGAGTTGTTTGCTCGATTGGACCTCGGAGGAAACGGGAACTGAAACGACCGCTTTCAGTTCCGACCGAACCGTCCCATCCCGGTAGGCGTCTTCGTCGATATCGTTTACCTCCCGCGGTTCGACCCGGTCGAACTCGGCAGCGACTCGACCGGCGTCGGCTGGCGTAACGGCGAACACCGAGGAGTAGATTTTCACGCCCGCCGGGACGCCGAGCATCGGCGTATCGACGCTGGCTTCCTCGAGCACTTCGGCGACGTCGACGGCGGTCCCGTCCCCGCCGACGAACAGGACCAGGTCGACATCGCACTCGAGAAACGAGCGAACCGCTCTCCGCGTGTCTTCGGCCGTCGTCTCCTCCCCGTCTGCGGACGCCGAACGCGAAAAACCTTCGGACGCGTCGGGCTCGAAGACGACTTTCGGCTCGAATCCGGCGGCTCTGACGGCGTCCTCACCCAAACTTCCCGCCGCTGTGTAGACGGAAAGCTCCGAACGGAGCCGAAAGAGCGTCTCGAGCGCGTCGCGTGCGCGACTCGGAGCCCGCGGTTTCGCACCGCGACGGCGGGCCTCCTCGAGTTTGCCGTCCGTTCCCTTTAGGCCGACTCGCCCGCCCATACCTGCGATCGGATTGACGACGAACCCGATTGAGTTCATAGGTGGGATAGCGGGGACGGCTCCAAAAACGGTGTGGCTTCCCGTTCGGCTACCACTGCGATCCACCGCGGCTCACCGTTTTTCTGAAACGTTAAGAGGGATGGGACGGGAGTATCGACCATGACTGCACTGACACACCTGCTCCTCGAGGCGGAACCGGCACTTCCGATGACCATCGTCGGCTGGGGCGTCCTGCTCGTGAGCCTCCTAATAGCCGTCGTCTGGCTTGCGTTTTTGTATCGTTAACTCGGTTGTTCGGTCCGATCTTCGAACCACTCAGCCGCAGCTTGGACGGTTTGGAGGTCGGTACTTTCGATCGCCACTCGCACGGATTCGCCGGGATAACTCCCGACGGAGACATCGAATCGGTCCCTGAGTTCGGCGAGTCGATCGAGCAGTGCGCTTTCCGGTTCGTCCGCGACGACGACCTCGCGATGGGTCCGAACGCCGTTGAATTCGCCGGCAATCCCGTCGAACATCGATTTCATCTCTTCTGGGACGCCGGGGAGGACGTAAATATTCTCGAGGACCACACCGGGAGCGACGCCGTTCGTATTATGCAGCGCTCGAGCACCTGCCGGAAGATTCCCCGTTCCGTCCGTTAGATCCTCGTGGGAGTAGCCGCCTTCCTCGGCGAGCCACTCGAGCGCTCCCTCGTGCGGTTCGAGTCGTCGCCCGACCGCAGCGGCGACGCCTTCCATGGTTACGTCGTCGTGGGTCGGTCCGAGTCCGCCCGTGACGAGTACGGCGTCGTACTCGGCTCGATACTCGTTTACTACTCGGGCGAGATCATCGATGCGATCCGGTATCGTCGTCACGCGCTCGACGGCCACCCCGCGGTCGGTGAGTTGCTCGGCGAGCCACGTCGCGTTGGTGTTGGCTGTTCGCCCGGCGAGTAACTCGTCCCCGACCGTTACCACGGCAACGTTCATAACACTTCGTTCGAACTCCGCGACCATAGGTATCTCGTCGCCCGGTGCCGTCGTCGACGCTTCGAACGCTGTCGACGCCCCGACCGCCGTCGGCAATTCGCTTGGAGAGGAACTAAGTATTCTCGAGATCATCTCCGAGTATGAACAGTAGAGTCGAGTCCGATGGAGCCCCGGTGAAAACGGACCGTTCCCGAACGACCGACATTGTCGGCACAACCCGAACGCTCCGGATCGGACACGATCGCCCCATCAGGATCAGTGCGGGGCATCGAATCCTCCATCACGACGGCAAATGCGCTCGACCACACGGACACAATTACGAAGTTTCCGTCACTGTTGAAGGCGAACTTACCGAAGAAGGATGGGTCGTCGACAAGGGAGATATTACCGAGGTGATCTCTGAGTGGGATCACATGTTCCTGCTCGAGGCCGGTGATCCGCTGGTCGACGCTTTCGAAGCGGCCGGCGACGGCGACGCGCTCGTCGTTCTCGAGCACCCCCCGACTGCGGAGGTGATGAGCGTCGTCTTGGAGAACCGCCTCGCGGATTCCCTGCCCGAGAGCGTGGACGAGATTACCGTCCAGGTGAGCGAAACGAGCGAACTCTGCGGCGGAGGCACTCGCTGAGATGCCCGTCTCGAGTTCCGGTCCGGGTTCGAAGGGTGCCTCCGCCTCGAGCACAGGAAGCGATTCCGGGCAGGAGTCGGATGCTGTCGAGAAGCCGAAGGGGGACGCACTCCCGATCAACGAACTCTTCTACTCGATTCAGGGCGAGGGAACGCTCGCGGGCGTCCCATCCGTGTTCGTCCGAACGAGCGGCTGTAACCTCCGGTGTTGGTTCTGCGACTCCTATCACACCTCGTGGGAACCCACCCACGCCTGGATGAATCTCGACGATATCGTTTCCGAAATCCAGTCCTTTGAGGAGGCGAATCACGTCGTCCTCACGGGCGGCGAACCGATGCTCCACGACGAGTCAGTGACGCTTCTCGAGCAACTCGACGAACTGGGCTATCACACGACGGTCGAAACTAACGGGACGATCTTCCGCGACGCCCCGATCGACCTCGCCTCGATCAGCCCGAAACTCGAGAACAGCACGCCGACGCCCGAACGCGATCCGAGGGGCGAAGTTCCGAAGGAATCTCGGGACGGTGACCGGTGGCCGGCGGGAGCCCTGAACCGGGACGAGGGCGAGTTCGAATCGAAGCACGAACGCGACCGGATCGACCTCGAGTCGATGAGCCGACTGCTGGAAACCTCCGACTTCCAGTTGAAGTTCGTCGTCACGGGCGAGGACGATATGCCCGAAATTCTGTCGCTCCTCGAGGACCTTCGGTCGGAATCTTCGGTTCCGATCACCGCCAACGACGTTCTGTTAATGCCCGAAGGCGCGACTCGAGAGCGCCTCGCGGAGACGCGGACTCGAGTCGCCGAACTCGCGATGGATCACGGCTTTCGATACACGCCGCGGCTCCACGTCGACCTGTGGAACGACGCCCCGGAAACGTAGACGACGGATTAGTACCACAAATGGCTCCAAAAACAGACATCGACGCGACCGACGAATTGACTTCCGAAGGCGACCGCCCCCGTGATCGCGCCGTCGTCCTCCTCTCGGGCGGCATGGACAGCGCGACGGCGGCCTACGAAGCACGAGAGCGCGGCTACGACATTTACGCGTTGCACACCTCCTACGGCCAGCGAACCGAGAGCCGCGAACTCGAGTGCGCCCGCCAACTCGCGAGCGAACTCGCGGTCGAGGACTTCCTCCGGATCGAAACGGGACACCTCGCGGCAATCGGTGCCTCGAGTCTGACGGACGAGGAGATGGCCGTCGAAGACGCGGATATGGAAAGCGAGGAAATTCCGGACACCTACGTCCCGTTTCGCAACGCGAACCTGCTCTCGATGGCGGTCTCCTACGCGGAGGCCAACGACTGCGAAGCGGTCTTCATCGGCGCCCACAGCGAGGACTTTTCGGGCTACCCGGACTGTCGGCCCGCGTTCTTCGACGCCTTCGAACGCGTCGTCGAGGTCGGAACGAAACCCGAGACGGAGATTTCGATCGAAGCCCCCTTCGTCGAGTGGTCGAAGACCGATATCGCCGAGCGAGGACTCGAGCTCGAGGTACCCTACGAACACACGTGGTCGTGTTATCGTGAGGATGAGCCCGCCTGCGGCACCTGTGACTCGTGTGCGTTCCGGCTGCAAGCGTTTCGAAACAACGGCGTTCGGGATCCGATTGCGTACGCGACGCGTCCTTCATATCCACAGAGTTGACGGTTCGTATCCGTTCCCTCGAATGCTTTCCTCACAGACGAACGACTCCCGGAAACTCGCAGGCACACCCAGCGGACATTTTTGTGAAGTCGCCCAATCGGTGCGAGCGACACGCATGGGGAAACGCTCATCTGTCACTGCGTCGAATCGACCGATAATGGGCCTCCCTCTCCTCGAGTGGTTTCGCGACGAAAATGGCGACTGGACGGTCCCCAGGGGACGTAAGGGTGAGTTCGTCGCGCTCGCTGTCGCCCTTCCGGTTTTAGCCTATTTCGTCGCGCCGGATCCGGGAGCGCTTCACCCGGGCTGGCTCTGGCCGGTAATCCCACTCGGAATCGCGAGCGGGCTGCTCTACACCCGGCGCTATCGACGTCACGTTATCGACGCGATCCCCGAAGATACTGGCAGTTGGGTGATCCTGACGATGCTCGGGGGCGGGTTCGGCCTCTCGACGCTCGAGGCGCTCGGTCTCGCGCGACCAGCGATGTTTTTCGCCCTCGCCGCGGGACTGACGATCCTGAGCGTGTATACGCTTCGCCTCCTCTCACCACTCCACGACGATTGTGAGCCCGCGCGTCGCGGCGTTGAACCGCCGAGTGGAGAAGAGCCCAAAAGCACACCCAAATGAGCTGTTAGTCGTTGATCACGTACTCGTTTTCGACCGTTTCCGGTTGAATAACGGTTATTTCGCCCCCTTCTTCGTACTCAGATATGGCTTCGACAGCGTCCTCGAACTCCTCGAGCGACTCGTCGAGTTCGAAGTACGCCAGAGACGTGATCCCGCCCAGTTCGGCGGTCCACTCGAGTAACTGCTCGACTTCACCGGCCGACGGATCCGACACTCGCGGACAGAGCGTCGGATTGGTCGCGTAGCCGCCGACTCCATACCGGCCGGCAAAGCCGAGTTCGTGGTGTTCCGCACAGAGATCGAGCGTCCGCTCGTTGTACCTGCCGGTCGGATAGGAGACGTATTTCGCGCCGTCCTCGTAGCCGTTATCCTCGAGCCACTCGACCGCGTCCGCGAACGCATCTTCCTGCTCGTCGTCGTCGAGTCCGGTCGGGTTCTGTGCGTTGTGCGTGTTGCTCGCGATGGTCCAGTCCGCATCAGCGAGTTCCTCGAGTTGCTCCTCGGTGAGTCGGTCGCCTTCTGCTTGCTCGTCCTCGCGAATGCGCCCGGGCGGGACGAAGGCGGTCGCCGGATAGTCGTACTCCTCGAGAATGCCGAGCGCTTCCGTGTAGTGGTTCTCGTAGCCGCCGTCGAGCTGGATCATTACCATACCGTCGTCGGGACGGGGGACGAAGTGAAGATCGTCGATCCAGATCTCCCGGCCGTCGTCTTCGCCGCCAAGCATCGTAATCTGAATCTCGGAAACCTCGCCCATGTCCGCGTCGTCATCGGCTTCTGCGACGCCGAAGTTGGTTCGCTCGAACGAAAGTTCGCCGATCTCGCTCCGGAACGCGAGCAGGTCGCCGTCGTCGTCGAACAGCTGTATCAAGAGATCCGACAGGGAGCCCGACTCGACGGCGAGTCCGGGGCTCATCCCCGAGAAGTCTTCGGAGTCCGACAGCTCGCGTGCGATCGTGACTCGTCCGTCGGCCTCGGTCTCGAGGTGGGCGGACTGGGAGCCGGTGTAGTATCGGTCCTCGTCGGCGGAGAGCGATCCTTCGATCGTCTCCCAATCGTCGAGGTCCTCGAAATCGTCGAACTCTTCGACGCCCCCGGTTTCGTCGTCCCCCTCGTCTCCACTGTCGGATGCGTCATCGTCCGAGGGCTCGTCACCGTCGTCATCGTCGCCCGATTCGTCGGGGTTATCCAGTTCGGCGCAGCCAGCGAAGGCGACTGCGCTGATTCCCGCGGTTGTCGTGAGATACGTTCGTCGGTTCATCGGAGTGTCCAGTCCTTCGAGAAAATCCCGGTAAGTTATTGATCGGGTATCTACGCTGTATCCGTCGCCTCTCTGAGACAACGAACGGCTTCAGTGGCGGTAAACGATTGTCATCCCGAAACGATCCGAACGTCGTCTCGGTATCCGGACACACCGGAAATTACCGATGCTCGCCGCTTCAGGACAGAACACAGGCTCGAAGTGCAATTTCATCTGGCTGGGGAACGTGATTCCGGACAGCGTAAGGGGTGCAAAACGCTGTATGGTGCGGTTTACTCGAGTGGGGTCGCTGAAAACTGCTCCGGGAGACTATTCGCTCGAGTCGGTTTGGCGCTTTCCTCGTTCGATGGTCGTAGCGTAGATTCCGGCGAGGACGATTCCCCCGCCGACGACGGTCACCGCGTCGGGGACTTCCGCGAGCAGTGCCAGCGCCAGGATGGTCGCCCCGACCGGTTCGCCTAGCCAGGCGACGCTCACGACGACCGACTCGAGGTGTTTCAGCACCCAGTTGATGATCGTATGGCCGAAGATACCGGGGCCGACGGCCATCCCGAGAAAGAGCAGCCACTCGCGGGCCGGATAGGCGACGTAGTCGTGTCCTTGAGTTCCAACGAGGACGAACAAGGTCACCACACATGTGGTGTAGACGACGGTTACGTACGGGAAGAGCGAAACGCGCTGGCGGATCGACCGCCCGGCGAGGACGTACCCCGCGACGGTGATCGCACCCAGCACCGCAAGCGAGTTGCCGTAGGCGGTGGCATCCGAGAGCGGCGCCTGACCCGCATCCCCGAACGACATCGCAGTCGCCCCGGCGAGTGCGACGACGATACCGATCACCGTTTGCCGGTTGACGCGCTCGCCGAGCAAGAGCGCGGCCCCGATCGCTACGAAGATGGGCTGGGTCTGAACGAGCGTCACGCTCGCCGCGACGCTCGTGTGATTCAAGCTCTCGAACCAGGACACAAAGTGGATCGCCAGTGCGACGCCGGCGAGGCTCGCAAATCCGAGGTCGCGACTCGAGAGTCGGCCGAACTCCTCGCGGTGGAACGCGAACGCGATCGGTGCGACGATGGCAGTCGTGAAAAGCACGCGATAGAAGGCGGCGACGGAACTCGGAGCAGTACTCCAGCGGACCAAGATTGCACTCGTACTGGCGGCAAAGACCGCGAACGCGAGCGCGGCGACCGGCGTGGTCTGGACGTTCGTCCGCACTGTTACTGCTCGATGATCTTCCTGCCGGAACTAACCTGTTTCGAAGGCGACACACTAGGTTGCTCCCGACGGTTGCGTCATTGGCAAGGAATCGGTGGGCCGATCCGATGGAAGGATACGCTTTCGAAGCGAGACTTAGGGGTACATGCCCTCGGCTTCTCCGCTTGCGGCGTCGAGACCGACGATATCGTCTTCGGACAAGTCATCGTAGTCCTCGACGTACGCGACGGCGTCCTCTCGGTCCGCGAACGGAACGGGGCTGTCCATCGGCGCGGTGGTTCGGTCGTGGTCGTGTTCGAGGACGAACGTTGCGTCCTCGGCGTCGGTCAGTTCGCCCGTTTCGAACCCCGATACCCACGCACCGGTGATTTCGGAATCGGGTCCGCCGTGGTTCGGATCGGTCGGGTCCGCGTAATAGGCGAAGAGACAACCGGGCGAATCGAAAAATGTGGCACCGTCCTCGCCGTGAACGAGTTGTGCGTCCCAGTCCTGCCAGTCGTTCGGTTGCATGTTACAGACCGGGCAGTTGTACCCCTCTGGTGGATCGATCGGCTCGTCACTCGGGTGGTCCACGAGCTCGAGGGCTTCCCCACCGTTCTCGCTCCCGGATCCGTCGTCAGCGTTCGTTCCGTCGTCGCCCTCATCGTCCAGACAGCCTGCGAGGAATCCGGTTCCAGCGACAACGGCGACGAGTGCCCGTCTCGAGACCGAACAGGCATCGGATCGGTTCATAGTTCATCTAGCCAATACGGCATCAAAACCCGTTTGGTTCGTCTCTCGAAGCCGCTGAACTCGCCCGGCCAGCGGTCGAAGTTAGCGCTTTGCCTCGAGGCGCTCTTTCGTCCGCTTGTGACGGGCCCGAAACATCGGCTCGAAGCCGACCCGCGAAAACGGAGTCACGAGGTCGCCGACGGAACCGAACGGGAGCGTGTACTCGACGCGATCGCGGAGTATCGTTTCCTTGCCGTCCGCGAAAAACGAGTGCGTGTGAATCCACGTGTCGAACGGGCCGTCGACCATCTCGTCCCGAAAGAAAGCGTTGCCGTCTGACCGTTCTCGCGCAGTGATCACCGATGTCCACCGTTGTCTCGGTCCGACGCCGAACGGTCGGATGGAGAGCGAAACCTCGGACCCGGCCTCGAGCACGCCCGGGTCGAGTTCCCCATCCGGCCCGAGCACCGATTCGACGCGCAATTCCATCCATTCTGGCGTGAGCGCTTCGAGCCCTGAAACTGTCGAGTGAAACTGCCAGACCTTCTCTATGGGTGCTCGGATTCGCGTTTCACGCTGGTAGGTCGCCATAGTGAGAACACGTGGTCAACCGGCAAAAGGGCGGAGCCTCTATTCGTTGACGTGGTTGCCGGGAGACGAGCGAGCTACTTGAGACGTTCCTGAAGGAAAGACGGGTGAGCCGCGGTAACGCCCTCGATCTCGAGAATCTCGTTCGAGATGATCTCGCCCAGTGAGTCGCCATCTTCGGCTCGAACTTCGGCCATCAACATGTGATCGCCACTCGAACTGTACAGCGCCTCGATCTCGGAAAGGGCCTTGAGATCGTTGGTCGCTTCGACGTACCGTTCGCTCGCGACGTCGATCCCGACGAGGGCGATCGTCTGGCTCGAGAGTTTCTTTGGATCGATGTCCGCAGAATATCCGATAATGACACCCTCCTCCTCGAGTTGCTTGATATATTTTCGAACGGTTGGTTTCGAGACGTCCGCCCGATCGGCGATATCGGCGTAGGACGCCTGCGCATCCTCCTCGAGAACTTCGAGGATGCGATCTTGCGTTCCCTGAGTGCTCATACCAGTATGTTTTGCTGGCGAAGAAAAATATCTTTTGTATCTGGAAACGACGGATTGCTGACGATCGAAATCATGGTAATACTGTAATCAGGCGAGCTGAGTGCAATCGCCCGGCGAGTTTGCGGATCCGAAGCATCTATCGTCGCCCTTATTCTTTTGGTGGGCACAAGCACAACCAATGGTCGACTACAATCTGGTGAGCGGTCTCGTCTGGCTCGTCTGCGGTGTGGTTATCCTGTATCTCGGCTATCTGATCGCCATTCAGGGGCGTGCGGACCTGCACTCGGCGTACGAGGAGTCAGTCGACCCCGCCTACGCGTCTCGGTGGGCGGGTGGAACGGCACTTCTCATGGGCGTCCTCGTCGTGACCTACGCGGTTCGAGAGATGGTCTACGGCTTCCAACCGTATGCCCTCGGCGGACTGGTCGTCGTATTGTTGGTGCTGAGTTACGTCTCGAAGCTGTTCGCCCGCGGCTACGGTTCTCGAGACGGCTCGGACCACGAGTCGAACGATTGATATAATTCTACGACACATTCGGCTGTGTCAACAACCCCGACCACAAGGGTCGGGGCTTGTCAGTGAACCCCCGCTTTGGCGCACTTAGGCAGAGGCGTTGAAATCGCCATTCGCGCTCACCGTTCCTGACTTCAGGGCCAGTTGACTGGTAGCCCGTCCAGAACCAGACTTGAGCCAGTTCTGGACAAGACGCCACGCCACATTCCGTGCAGCGTTGTAATCTGCGTGGAGTTCCTTCCCACAGTTTAGGCACTCGAACTCGTCACCATCGCGGTTATCCTCGTGTGTGAACCCACACTCACCGTGATTGCACCGCTGCGACGTGTACTGAGGAGCGACGGTTTCGACTTCGATGCCGTATTCTTCAGCCTTGTACTCGACCTGTCGCTGGATTTCTCTGAACGCCCACTGCTGGAAACTTGAAAGCGTTCGAGATGCGCGTCCAGATATACGTCAATCGCTCGAACGCGATGTGCGTACAGTCGTTGTCAACGCCCTCTCGAATGATACCGTTCGACACGTCGTGCAAACGCTGGCGACTCCACTCAGCAAACCAGTCACCGATTGACTGGATGGTGAGGTGCGCCGAGCGCGTCCCCGTCTGTTGCAGGTTTCCACGCCGACGCTCGTACTCGTCGCGCTTATGATTCAACTCGTCCGCGTTTCCAAGGAACGCTCCAGTGCTGGTGACAGCGAGGTAGCCATCCACGTTGAGGTCAACGCCGAGAACCACTCCGTTCTCGGTCGAATCGTCGCTAGAAACAGGTTCGACTTTTTCCTCAACGGCAACGTGGAGGTAGTACTCACCGTCGCGCTTGTGGAGCGTGGCTTCTTTCTTTTCCCACTCATCCTCGTTCCAGTACTCCTCGAATGGCGTATCCTCGTCGTCGTGTGGGAGGACGTATTCGGCTGTCACGCGGTCGCCAGTGGTGGCGAGTGTCACGTGGCCACGTGACGTCGTAAACCACAATATCCCACCCGCGGTCGGGAGTCCTCGAGCTTCAGCGCGGGGAGGATGTCAAGTCGGTGGATCGTAGGACCTCGGCGAGGAGATGGTAGTTTCGGTGGCGGAGTCGATCAGCAGCGAGGCGTAGTATACCGGTTCCGTGGAGAGATTCAAGCCGAGAGCAAAACCATTATTCCACCGCGATATACGAAATCGAATCCGGTGAAATAATAACCCCCGCCAAGAGATGAATCTGGCATGACCCGGTCCCGTTTCATCATCCTTTTTACCGCGATCGCGCTCCTCGTTCTAACAGCCGGCTGTATCGGCTTGACCGATGACGGTGACGACCCGGGTGAACGCGTCCAGCAGGAACTGGCCGAAACGGAGCCGCCGGAAGCGCTCTCGGCGACGGTCGAAACGTCGACGACGATCGAAACTGCAAACGGCTCCGAGACCCAATCGACGACGGAATCCGTTTGGCTCCGAAACGATGGAACGAGCCGAACCGAAGCTGTGAGCGGTGAAACGGACGGATCCGACGGCGGTTACGTCGTCGTCAACGACGGCGACGAAGTCTGGCACCAGGACAACGAGACGGGTTCGGTAACGAGTTACGAAACCCAAACGAGCAACCAGAGCCGCCTCGAGCGCATCTACGAGGAACAGGAGCGGTACTTCGAGCGCTTCGATGTCCAATCCGTCGACGAGACGACCATCGACGACCGTGACGCCCACCGCGTCGTCTTCGAGCCACCACAAAACGAAACGCTCGAGCGGTCGATCGACATCATGGTCGAGGAGACGACCTACCGGATTCCACTCGAGACGAGCCTCGAAGACGCCGGCGACGAGCACGCGGAGGAAATAGAGATTTGGTTCGACGAGGAGACGCTCTTTCCGCTCCAGTATGAGATGAACTCCGAGTCCACCGAGTTCGCCGTGAGCTACGAAGACGTTTCGTTCGACGAGTCCTTCGAGGACGAGCTATTCGAATTCGAGCCGCCAGCCGATTCGGAACCTGAGGGAATTACCTTCCCAGAATTCAACGAATACGACGTCGTCGAAGACGCTGACTCGGCGGTCGACTTCGACGTGCGGGAGCCCGGTCCGGAAACGATACCAACTGATTTCGAACTCGATTCCGTTCAGGGGGTTACCTACCCTGATGAGGACCGAACACAGGTTACCCAGACCTACCGAGTCGGTAGCGAACGGAGTCTATTGGTTGCCGTCGGCGACGGCCCACGAGAGATACCCGTCGACGGCTCATCAATAACTATCAGCGATGTCAACGCAACGATCGGCGAGACCGATCACGGAACGGAACTCGAGTGGAAACACGAGGGCAACTACTACCACCTCTTCGGTGACGCGGAACTCGAAGAGCAGACGCTTCTCGAGATAGCCGAGTCACTACTCCGTTGAGTCTGGTGGACTCCCAATTAGTTCCGATTGTTGTTCAACTGCCGTTCATTGTTGGACATTTGGACTGCAAACCTGCAACTCGAGGACGAAGTCGCGACTCACGGATCGACGTTCGAAAGAGAAAATCGAAGACTTTCGCTCGGTCCCTACGTGTGGCGCTCGAGCAGGTCGTAGCTCCGCTCCCACTCGGCGTCGTCGTCGAAGTAGCGCTCGGCGAGCGGTTCCTGCGGGACGCGGCCGAGATCTTTCTTCTCCTGCTGGTAGGATGGACTCTCGTCGTCGACGTAGTATCGACCGGTGAGGACGGTTCCCTCGTTGAGAACGTCTTCGGTCTCGTGCATCATCTGGGCGGCTTCGCCGCGGTCGGTGACGTCGAAGTCGTAGTCATCGGACTCCTGGACGTCGATATAGGGGACGTACTGGCGCGCGTCCTTGTTCCAGGTCGGACACTGGGTGAGGAAATCGACGTGTGCAAAGCCGTCGTGTTCGATGGCTTCGGCGATGATTTCCTTGGCCTGGTTCGGGTTGACGGCGGCCGTTCGGGCGATGTAGGTCGCGCCCGAGGTCAGCGACATCGAGAGCGGGCGGATCGGCGTCTTCGCCGTTCCACCGGGCTGGGTCTTTGACTTGTGACCCTTCGGGCTCGTTGGCGAGGTCTGGCCCTTCGTCAGGCCGAAAATCTCGTTGTTGAACACGATGTAGGTCATATCGTGGTTCTCTCGAGCCGTGTGGATGAAGTGGTTCCCACCGATCCCGTAGCCGTCACCGTCGCCGCCTGCGGCGATCACTTCGAGGCCGTCGTTTGCCAGTTTCGCCGCGCGGGCGACTGGAAGCGAACGGCCGTGGATGGTGTGAAAGCCGTACGTGTCGAGATAGCTGTTGAGCTTCCCCGAGCAGCCGATTCCGGTACAGACGAGCGTTTCTTCGGGGGTTCGCCCGACTTCCGGAAGCGCCTGTTTCAGCGATTTGAGTACACCGAAGTCACCACAGCCCGGACACCACGTCGGCTGTGGCTCGACCCCTGGGGTGTACTCCTCGCGGTCGATCTCTCGTTCGTCGCCAATTGCGTTGAAAGCACTCATGGTTAGTCACCTGCTGCGGGTTCGATGTGTACCTGTGCGGACGGTTCTTCCTCGCCACCGTTGAGGTTGATCTCGGCGGATTCGACGACCTCTGCCGGTTCGAACGGGTTCCCGTTGTACTTCAGCAGGCTCGTCATCTTCTCGCCGTACCGGCCGAGTTCCTTCTGGATCAGGCCGCGGAACTGGGCGGTGGCGTTCATCTCGACGACCATCGCTTCGTCGACGCTCTCTAAGAATTCGACCATCTCAGTCTCTGGGAACGGCATCATATCGGAGACGCCGACCGCTTTGACCGAGTGACCGTTCTCGTTGAGTCGGTCGACCGCTTCCGCGACGGCCCCCTGGGAGGAGCCCCAGGTGATGATGCCGAAGTCGGCCGACTCGTCGCCGAAGTAGGTCTGATTCGAGTCGTGTTCTTCGTCGAGTTCCTCGCGGATGTGGTCGAGCTTCTGGATGCGGCGGCTCATCTGATAGACCCGATTGTCGGGGTCTTCGCTGATGTGGCCGACCGGCGAGTGCTCGTTACCCGTCGCGAGGTAGCGTCCACCCTTCTGGCCGGGAAGCGACCGCGGGCTGACGCCGTTTTCCGCGCCCGATTCGTGTTCGTACGCGAACCGGTGGAACTTCCCTGAGGCGTCGTGTGCGGCCTCCTTGAGTTCCTCTTCGGTTAGCGTCGAGCCGAGGTCTGGGTTCGGCTCGCGGTCGAAGAACTCGACGGGAACGTTCGTGTTCTCGCCCGAAAGCTTCTGATCGTAGATGATGATCGCCGGAATCTGGTACTCGTAGGCGATGTGGAACGCGAGTCGCGTCTGCTCGTAACACTCCTCGATAGTCGCCGGTGCGAAGACGACTCGAGAGGAGTCGCCCTGGCTCGTATAGAGGACGAACTCGAGGTCGCCCTGTTCGGGTTTGGTCGGCATCCCGGTCGAGGGACCGGCGCGCATCGACTCAAGCAGAACGATCGGCGTCTCGGTCATCTCGGCGAGGCCGAGCGGTTCGCTCATCAGTGCGAAGCCGCCGCCCGACGATCCGGACATCGCTTTCGCGCCAGCGTGGCTCGCACCGACGGCGAGGGCCGCGGCGGCGATTTCGTCTTCGACCTGCTCAGCGATCCCTCCCATATCGGGGAAGTTCTGGCTGAGGATCGTAAAGACGTCCGTCCACGGCGTCATCGGGTAGCCCGCGATGAACCGACAGCCCTCGTCGATCGAGCCGTAGGCGATCGCGTTCGAACCCGAGAGCAACGCCTGCTCGGTCTCGTGTTCGCCAGTTGGGGCACGAAGATCGTGTTCGAACTCGTACTCCTCGTTGACGATCTCATAGGCCTCGTGGAGGATCTCGAGATTCGACTCGAGGACGTCCCCGCCCATCGCGTCGCTCATCAGGTCCTCAATGTGCTCGAGATCCATGTCGAGCAGAGCCGCGGTGACACCGACACCGGCGGTGTTACGCATGACTTCGCGGCCGTGTTCTTTCGCGAGGCCGCGAAGGTCCATCGGGAAGACGTGCCAGTCGTTCTCCTCGGCACGTTCCTCGAGATTGAGATCGGCGACGTCCTCCTCGCTGACGAGGCCTTCGTCGTAGACGATGATCCCGCCCTCGCGGAGTTCGTCTAAGTTCTCCGAGAGCGGCTTGATCTCTTCGTTTCCGTAGTAGGCCTCTTCCTGAGGGTTCCGCGCGAACGAGTCACCCAGCGCGAGCAGGAAGTTGTAGCCGTCTCCTCGTGACTGTACCTCGTCGGCCGATGCGCGAATTTCGACGTACGTGTGACCACCGCGAATCCGTGACGGATAGTGTCGGTGGGTGAATACGTGCAAGCCTGCGCGCATCAGCGCCTTCGCAAAGTTCTGGCTCGTCGAGTCGATTCCATCCCCGGAACCCCCTGCGATTCGCCAGATGAGTTCGTCATCGCTCATAGTAATGTCATGGCCGGTGGGCCAGCAGTATCACAATCTTCGGTCTACCGTCCCTAAAGACTTTGCTATAGATTGCCATGCATCTATCGTGAAGAATGAACAACCATCCACTTTAGGTGCCAGAATCCCTCATATTCGTTAGGAAGATTCACCAAAAGTAGAAGATTCCTGCCGTTCGAAAACCAATTTCAGGGAATACGTAAGTGTATTGGACACTCGTACAATAGTCTTGCAGATAACTGATCGATTGGTTTTGAGAAGAGCAAGAGGGAGCCGGGATAGCAGGTAAATCCGACAACACGTTACCGAGTCATCGAGTGGCTCTCGACGCTAAAAAGACGAGACGGCTCGGGGCTACTCGTTCTGTGGGTTACTCGGGTGATACTCGGTGTCGTACGTTCCAGGCTGATCGTCGACCCGATCGGGATTGATTCGGCCCGACAGCAACATGAAGTCGACCAGCGTCAACGCGAGCATCGCTTCGACGACCGGGACGCCTCGAGGCGGCAGTACCGGGTCGTGACGGCCGATGACTTTCTCCTCTTTGAGTTCCCCCGTCTCCCAGTCGGCCGTCTGTTGGCTCTTCGGAATCGAGGTCGGCGCGTGCAGGGTGACTTCGCCGTAGATCGGTTCGCCCGAACTGATCCCGCCCTGGATGCCGCCGTGGTCGTTTTCGACCGGCGTCGGGTTCCCCTCCGAGTCGAACTCCCAGTCGTCGTTGCGGTCTTTCCCCGTATATTCGCGCGCTTGGCGGCCGAGGCCGAACTCGAACGCCGTCGTCGCTGGAACGGCCATCATGGCCTGACCGAGCCGTGCCGAGAGCGAATCGAATCGCGGCGCCCCCAGTCCGGTCGGCACGCCCTGGGCTTCGAAGTAGATCGAACCGCCGATCGAGTCGCCTTCCTCTTGGTAGTCCTCGATGAGATCCTGCATCTCAGTCGCCGTCTCGGGATGTGCACAGCGAACGTCGTTTTCCTCGCTGTGCTCGAGCATTTCCTCGAAGCTGACTTCCGGCGCTTGCACATCGCCGATCTGGTTGACGTGAGCCTTGAGTTCGATTCCCTGTGCGGAGAGGAGCTTCTTCGCGATGGCTCCCGCCGCGACCCAGTTGACGGTTTCGCGTGCGGACGATCGGCCGCCGCCGCCCCAGTTTCGCGTTCCGAACTTCGCTGAGTAGGTAAAGTCCCCGTGTGACGGCCGCGGCGCGGTGATGAATGGCTCGTACTTGCCGGATCGCGCATCCTTGTTCTGGATGATCATCCCGATCGGCGTCCCCGTCGTATAGCCGTCCTGAACACCCGACTTGATCGAGACGTCGTCGGCTTCGCCCCGACTCGTCGTGATCATCGACTGGCCCGGCTTCCGCCGGTCGAGGTCCCCCTGAATGTCCGATTCGGATAGCTCGAGGCCGGCGGGACAGCCCGAAACCGTACAACCCATCGCCTCGCCGTGACTCTCGCCGAACGTGGTCACCTGGAAGAGGCGACCGAACTCGTTGCCGTTCATTACCGTCACCTCAGAGACGCGGACACTTAGCGGTACAGGATTGGCCTGAATTTTCGGGGGGTTCGACGAAACGGTCCGCGCGGAGAACCTATTCGCTTCCCTGAAAATCATGGGATTGTGTGATTCGCACAACACATAACCGTCCCATCGTTGTAGCCTGGTGTTATGTATCGACGCCGCGTGCTTCTCGCCGGAGTCAGTGGCACAGTAATCGCGGTCAGCGGCTGTCTCTCGGGAGAGAGCGAGTCAGATCCGAAGAGCGACTCGAGCGACGGATTCGAAACGGTCAACGGCTCCGAATCGGACGGATCCGATGGCGGACTCGAGGGCGAACCGACCGACGAATCCGAATTCGAGAACACCGACGCGACGCCCGAACCACCGGCTGATCCCGCCGACCCCGTCGCAACGTCGCGAACCGGCAGTCTACTCGGTGAGGGGCGGAGCCACCAGATTCGAATCTGGAATCTCGCGGATGACTATCGAACCGTAGCGTACGACCTCGGGAACGCCGACGACACTGGCGGACAGACGTCGGTCGTCGGGAGCTACGGACTTGCCCCGGAACAGCACGTCCTCGTGGAACTCTTTGATCGGGAGTCGTACGAACTCGAGATTTCGGCGGACGGCACCTCCCTCGGTATTGACGGCGACGAACCAATCGAACTCGAGGAAGCGCGGTTCGACGACGCTTGCCCGCGAACCGACGTCTTCGTCGGCGCGGAAACGGATCTCGTGATCAGCGAAGACGCCGAAGCCGATCACTGCTCGGGATAAACTGGCGGAGACCGTGACGGATGCATAGAACTACAGTCGTACGCGGTTGAGGAAATTAACGATCCGCTCAATCGAAGTGGAACTGGTCGATCGCTCGAGACGAGCGGTAGACCGAAAGCGCACCGAGAACGATCGCCATCAGGGCACTGGTAATAGCACCAATCAGTCCGAGCACGAGCGGTTGCAGGCCGAGCCAGTCGGCGACGAATTCGTTGATTATTCCGGTATGTGCGATCAGGGTTGGCATCGCGGCGATAAAGAGGACGATCGAGAACGCGGTAAAGGCGATCGTACTCGGGATGATCGCCTCTTGACTTCGAGAGACGCTCACTTCCTCGTAGCGCGGGAAGATCGTCCCGATTCCCGAAGCGAGCGGGCCCGCACAGAGTGCGAGAACGATACACGAAAGGGTAAACGTGGAGACGAGCGTCAACGACATCGGACTCGCGATACCCAGGGAAGCGGTCGAGACGGCAGTCAGCGGAACGCCAATAAGCGCGCCGGCGAAGACGTGCCCGGCGACCAGGGTCTTACCGGATTCGAGTCCGAGCACCGTTACGGGAAGCGTGGCCCCCTCGTTTCCGAGCACGTTCAGGGTGAACAGGGTTCCAGTGATCCAGGCACCGCACAGGCCGACGAGAATCGGTAAGGAACCGCCGATACTGCCGGTCTGTACCGTCGTCGTAATCGGCATCGCGAGAAAGATCAGCGGATAGAGCACGAACGACAGCGTGATCGGCGCACGTCGGGCTCGAGCCCAGTCGACTCGAGCCACCCCGTATATCGGTCGGGGAACGAGCGATGCCAATCTGGATTCTTCCGTCTCCGCCGCCGGTGTTTTCGTCTCTGTATGATCGACGCGGACAGGGTCGGTATACCAGAGCCATCTCGCGAGGTGGCCGAGTGCCGTCGGGGCGATTGCCACACCGAGGACGCTAATTCCGACTGCGCCGGCGGCTCGGAATACCGACGCCTCGGAACTGAGCGTCAGGAGTGCGAGATCGCCGAACCAGACCAGCGGCGTCTGGGCGAACACTGTGATGAGCGGATCGAGCACCGAGCCGACCGACTGGGTAAAGATAACACCGAAATAAACGAGGCCGAGAAGGCCGAGAAACACCGTTCGAAGGCGGGTGAGTAGCCGGGAACGGACGCCGGAGTTTTTCACTGCGAGTGCGAGTGCGAATCCGGAGAGGATCCCGAGTGTGACGATCGCACAGATCGTCACGAACAGCAGAAGTGCAATGAGCGCTGACTGTGCACCAACGGCAAACGCGAGTGAACCGATGCCGCCGAGTGCGACGGCTGGTATTCCCCAGAGTAACAGCTCCGCGACGACGAGTCCGCCGATGAGTTCGCGATGCGAAATCGTCGTCAGCAGTCCATCGGAATGATCGGGATCTAATCCGGTCGCGTATATTCGATAGCCGCTCAATCCCGTGACGAACAACCAGCCGTAGACGATACCGATGTGACTTATCGCGAGCGGGTCGTCAACGTTGCCAGCCTGCACGTTGTGTCCGAAGAAAAACATTGCCGCAATCCCCATCAACGCGAACAGACTCCCGAAACCGACTGCAATGACGATAGCGAGTAACTGCCACCCGTTATCCCGCAGTTTACGCCACCGTCGGCGAAGTTCTGTTTTACCGATGGTCCAGACGTGAGCGGTCGCCGCGGAACGTGTCCCCAGATTCATAGGAATTTCACCACCGTCTATTCACCCATCACCGGTGCGCCGTGGTCGGTCGTCACCGAAAGGAACACGTCCTCGAGCGTCGTGCCTTCGGCGGCCTCGAGCGTTCCGGTCAGCTTCTGGGGGTCTCCTTCCTCGACGATCCGTCCCTGATAGAGGACGCCGACGAGATCAGCGAGTTCCTCGACGACTGGGAGAATGTGCGTCGAGAGAAAGACAGTGTGACCCTCGTCGGTGACTTCGGAAATAACGTCGAGGACAGTCCGAGCGGCTCGAGGGTCAAGCCCGGAGGTCGGCTCGTCGAGAAAGACGACTTCGGGTTCGTGGAGCAGCGCCTGAATGAGGCCGATCTTCTGGCGCATCCCTTTCGAGTAGGCCTCGATCCGTTTGCCGGCGTCCCCGGCGAGGTCGAATCGGTCTAGCCAGAAGTTGATTCGTTCGGTAGCGGTCTCCGCGGGGATATCGCGGAGGCGCGCGAAGTACTTGAGTTGCTCTCGACCCGTAAGCTCGTCGAACACCGGCGGATCTTCGGGAAGATACCCCAGCGATGATCGGACGGCGTCGCGGTCGGTAATCGGTTCACCCATAATCGTCGCGTTACCGGAGGTTGGGCGAGTTAGCGTTGTCAGCATTCGCATTGTGGTGGTCTTTCCGGCTCCGTTCGGTCCGAGGAAGCCGTACACCGTCCCTTGCGGGACGACGAGGTCGAGTCGGTCGACGACGGTGGTGCCGTCGAATTGCTTCGTGAGGTCAGTTGCTGTGATTGCGTTCATATGTTGAAAGCTGGATGGTGATTAGTCTCAATCAGGGCTCGGGTACAAAAATAACCTGTCATTCGTTTCGGAACGTTCGCGAAAGTGGTTTCGAGTATCACGCGAGAAGATGAGTTGCGATCCATTCGCACCCCCAGGGCCGAAGTCGCGTCAGCAGCCAATTCATGGGCATCCCTTCCTTTCTGTACTACCCATATAACTCAGTCTACCGTTTTCTGATTCAGAAAACCCGGTCGTACTCCGTGGATAGCAGTCGCGCGAACTCACTCCCGGTCGAATTTCACATCAGGGTGAGGGCTTCCCTCGAGGCGTCACTCCGATCGATCGACGGATGCACCCAGTTCCGACAGCGTGTCGAAGAACCCGGGGAACGAGACGTCGACGTGTTCGGCCCCCTGGATCGTCGTCTCGCCGTCGGCGACGAGTCCGGCGAGCGCCAGCGACATGACGATCCGGTGGTCCGCACGGCCGTCGACCGTCGCGCCTCGGATGGTCGACTCGTCGCCGTGAACCGTCAGCGAGTCCCGCGTCTCGGTCGTTTCAACCCCCATCTTTCCGAGTTCCTCGGCCATCGCGCTCACGCGATCGGTTTCCTTGAAGCGGACGTGTTCGGCGTTCGTAATTCGGGTGTCCCCGTCCGCGACTGCGCCGAGAGTCGCGACCGTCGGCAGCAGGTCGGGTGTATCTTCGACGGACACTTCGATTCCCTCGAGCGGCGCTTTCGAGACGTCGATCGTACCGTCCTCGCGATTCCACTCGACAACTGCACCCATCCGATCGACAATGTCGACGATTGCGGTGTCCCCCTGCGCGCTCGGGTTGGCACCCTCGATGCGGAGGCCGTCCTGACTCGCGATGGCTCCCGCTGCGAGCGGATACGAGATCGACGAGAAGTCGCCGGGAACGGCGTACTCACCGCCCTCGGGCGCGTAGGACTGTCCGCCGGGAACCGCGAACCCGTCCGCGGTCGCTTCGGCGTCGACGCCGAAGTCGGCTAACACCTCGATCGTGATGTCGACGTACGGCGCAGACTTGAGCTCCGTCTCGAGGTCGATCTCGAGACCGTCTGCGGTCACTGCTCCCGCCAGTAACAGGGCGGTGATGTACTGGGAGGAGACGTCGCCAGGGATCGAGACGCTGTCACCGGAAAACGGACCGGAGACGACCAGCGGTGCCTGCCCGTTCTTTCGCGTGCTTTCGGCCTCGGCTCCGAGATCCGTGAGCGCATCGAGAAGCGGCCCTTGCGGGCGTGAACGGAGCGACTCGTCTCCGGTAAGCACGCTGGTGCCGTCGACGAGGGCGGCCGCCGCGGTTACGAGCCGCATCGTCGTGCCGCTGTTATCGCAGTCGATCACGTCCGCCGGGACCTCGGGGTCGCCGTCGAAGCCCTCGATCTCGAGCGTGCCGTCCTCGCGTCGATTTACGGTCCCACCGAACAGTTCCACCGCGCGCGCAGTCGCTCGCGTGTCCGCGCTCCAGAGGGCGTCCCGGACTGTCGCCTGCTCGGCGTAGCCCGACGCGAGAATCGCCCGATGGGTGTAGCTCTTAGATGGCGGTGCCGTCGCCGTTCCCCGAAGACTCGAGGGAGCGAGCGTGACGTTCATGCTCGATCTGTGGGGTGGATACCCTATACCGATACCGATACGCCGTCTCCACGAACGGCTACGGGCAGCCGATCGACGACGCGATATCTTCGAGCGGTTCACCAATGTGCGGGCTCGATACCTCGAAACTCAGCTCCTCGCATTCCCAGAAGATGCTCTCGATGTTGCCGTCGCGGAGATACGCTTCGTGGCCATCGATTTCGATTGGCTCGAGTACATCCTCGTTGTGTCGTGACGATTCGCGGACGGCGACGAACAGTTCGCGCTCGGCCGTGCTCGTATCGACGTACCAGCTCGTCGCCGTCGTGCTGAAGGATTTGTCGAGGACGGTAATCCGATCCAGATCGAACGCCTCGGGAACGTCCGGTTCAGGTAGCTCGTAGGGAACCACCGCCTCCGCAGCGGCTGGGGATTCGTATACTCCGACGGGTTCCATCCCGACTGACTCGACATCGGCATCTTCCGGCGGGTCGTACGTGAACGTTCCATCCTCGAGACCCTCGTTGATCTCGAGTTCGTCGTACGTTACCGTCAGGCTGTGCAGGGTCGTTTCGTCCGTTTCGACGCGCGTTCGTTCTTTGATCGGGTATCGGTGTTCGTCGTCGATCCAGATCGTTCGGACGACTTCCGCCTCGTCGATCTCCCCATCATCTGCCATCCCGAGCGGAATGACGTAGACCGTTTCGCCGACCAAGAGTTCGATGGATCGCTCGAGTTCGTCATCCGATTTCGGCGTGGCGTCGACGACGTGAGTCTCCCTGTCGCCGACCGTGTCGGTTCCGTCGTATGCGAGCTCGTAGTCCTCGAGCAAGGTTTCCAGAACGAGACGCGTCCGATCGGCGACGATGCGATTGGGGTGGTGTCGTTCCAGAACCCGGTCCATCGTCGGATCGTAGCCCCAGGTAACTGCCTGGTTTCGTACCGAAACCGTCCCCGTCGGTGCTCGCGAATCGGTCGACTTGAGGACCTCCTTTCGCTGAGCATCCGGCGGACGCTGGTAGAGCCGTTCCGTCCGTTCGACAGACTCTTCGGGCGTTTCGGCGGTCATCGTCCGAACGGCGGCGAGGTCGTCGATCTCCGCACGTGCGTCGATCGCCTCCTGAACGAGTTCGTCACTTGCCGGATCCCCCTCCGAGCTGGCGGTCTCGAAACAACCGGCGAGCGCGACTGTCGCTCCCGCTGTGATGAGACGTCGACGGTGCATATATCCTGATTGTATGGTATATTGATAAGAGTGAGGATTCGAGTCGAGCGCGACTGACTCCCCCAGCGTCTGCGCACAGATTTCCGAACTCGTCGGCTACTCGCCCAATTCCGAGACCCTCGAAATTATGTACTCGCCCGCCACAGTTCTGGCTATGGATATCGATCTCTCGCCGCTCCGGTCGGCCCTCGAGGCCGAGGGTATCGACGGCTACCTCATCGACGCGGATGGGTCGGACTCCGATCAGCGGTACGTCTCCGATTTTACCGCGCCGGATCCGTACCAGACGCTGGTCACGACAAACGGCGGAGCCGTCGACTCGAGCGATACCGGGGGACGAGAGGGGGTCAACCTGCTGGTCTCCGGACTCGAGTACGGTCGGGCCCGAAACGAAGCCGAGGTCGACTCGATCGCCCGCCGCGCCGATTTCGACTACCGGGAACTCGTCGCGGAGTACGGCCCGTACGAAGGAAAGATTCGCGCTATCGCAGCGTTTCTCGAGTCCCACGACGTCGAATCTGTCGCCGTTCCCGCGGGCTTTCCGACGGGGACCGCAGACGGCCTCCGAGAGCAGGGACTCTCCGTGACGGTCGAACCCGACGGAATCGTCGAAACGGAGATTCGCGCGAGCAAGACCGAGTGGGAGATCGAACAGATTCAGGCGACCCAGCGAGCCAACGAGCAGGCGATGGCCGTCGCCGAAGGGATGATCGCGTCCGCCGACGTCGAAGACGGGATCCTCGTCCACGAGGGCGACCCGTTGACGAGCGAACGCGTCACCGAGGAGATCGAAATCACGCTCCTTCGACACGGGTGCGGTCTCGACGAGACGATCGTGGCCGCCGGAGCCGACGGAGCCGACCCTCATAACCGCGGTAGCGGGCCGCTCGAGGCCGGCGAACTGATCGTGATCGATATTTTCCCGCGGGACAAGGAGACGGGCTACTTCGGCGATATGACGCGTACGTTCCTGCGCGGGGAGCCGAGCGAGGAACAGCGACGGCGCTACGACGTGACTGAGAAAGCGTACGAAGCGGCACTCGAGGCCGTCGAGGCGGGCGTAACGGGATCGGCCGTTCACGATGTCGCCTGCGACGTCATCGAAAATGCCGGCTACGAAAGCCTTCGAAGCGATCCGACGACGAAAACGGGGTTCATCCACAACACGGGTCACGGGGTCGGCCTCGACATCCACGAACAGCCGACGGTTTCGCCGTCCGGCGGCGAACTCGAGCCCGGCCACGTCATCAGTATCGAGCCCGGCATCTACGATCCCGCCGTCGGCGGCGTCCGTATCGAGGATCTGGTCGTCGTTACCGAAGACGGCCACAGGAATTTCAACGAGTACGAGGTTCGCCTCGAGCCCAGTGACTAAGATCCAAGGCAGGAAGCCGACAGCGTAACCGCCAGAACGAGCAGTCGATGAAGACCGAAATTGCGGAACTAGGCGAACGTTACGCTTCCGTACAGATCTCGAGGAAATTCTCGAAGACTTCGTCTCCCTCTTCGGTATGGGCGACCTCCGGGTGCCACTGGACGCCGTAGAGGTCCCGATCGGTGTCACTCATCGCCTCGATCCCACAGACGTCGCTCGAGGCGGTGCGTTCGAACCCGTCCGGAACTTCTTTGACCTCGTCGGCGTGACTCGCCCAGACGCGGGTTTCGGGGTGGAGCGAACCCGTAAGCGGGTCCTCGGGTGAGAGGAGGTCGACGGTGACGTCCGCGTACCCGCCGTACTCACCGCTCCCGACGCGACCACCGAACTCCTCGGCGATCAACTGCATGCCCAGACAGATTCCCAGAACCGGCATCTCCGACTCGAGATACTCTGCGGAGCGACCCGTCCGATCCATGTCCGGACCGCCGGAGAGGACGACGCCGTCGGCGTCGACGTCTTCGGGCGGCGTGTCGTTGTCGATCAGTTCCGAGTCAACGCCGAGGTCGCGAAGCGCTCGATCCTCGAGATGCGTAAATTGGCCGTGGTTATCCACCACAACGATCTTCGTCATTGGCGGAACGTAGCGGATCAGACGGTAAAAACGGTCCGGAACCGAGCCTGAGAGTCGATCCTCACTCGCTCGAGCGGTGACCGTGTAGCGTTTTGGGTCGTCCTCCCCGAAACGGGCGTTTCGAACGCTTCCCAGCCAGCCGTCCGCAACGATCATGGACATTCGGTACGTTTATGGACGCCTCCCAAGAGGATTCGTGTATGGCCGTTGATCTCAGTGAGTTCGACCATCCGGCGTGGCTGACCGCGGTAGGAACCGGCGTGGGGTATCTGTTGATTCTCGTTCTCTTGACAGTCCTGCTGTTTCTTATTCCATGGCAGATCTTCGCGATGCTTTGATCGAAGCCGCCGATTACTCGCCATGATCCGTTCGGACGGATCGTCCGTTAGATCGGACGTCTTCTCTCCTTGAGATCCTCCCCGCTCTGAAGGGCGAGGGGTTCTCCTCGCACTTCCGTAAGTCCTCGATTTGGCCAGCGCGCTTCTCACCACCGGTAGGAAGAATCTGCAGCGGTCTTGAGGAGAGTGGTGCTACCGGACGGGAGTCGAGAGCAGTGGTTCAAACGAGGGTCGAGAGACTACCAACTGTCGAAAACACGGTAGGCAAAACGTCACGCAATCGAATCGGTCTAACGACCGGTCTGGAGATTTCAGGCGAACGTCTTCGAGACGTCTTCGGTCTCATCGGAGCTGGCCTGTACCTTCTCCCAGGCGTTCTGGAAGTCTTCCATCGCGATTTCGGTTCGGTCGTCGCGAATCGCGAACATCCCGGCTTCGGTACAGATCGCCTTGACGTCCGCGCCGGAGGCCTCCTCGGCTTCGGCGGCGAGCGTGTCGAACTCGACGTCGTCGGCGACGTTCATGCCTCGAGTGTGGATCTGGAAGATGAGTTCCCGACCCTCCTCGTCAGGTTTCGGAACCTCGATAAGGCGGTCGAAGCGGCCGGGACGAAGGATGGCGCGGTCGAGCATATCGAAGCGGTTCGTGGCCGCGATGATACGGATCTCGCCGCGCTCTTCGAAGCCGTCCATCTCCGAGAGCAGTTGCATCATCGTCCGTTGGACCTCGGCGTCGCCGGAGGTCTTGGACTCCGTTCGTTTCGCGGCGATCGCGTCGATCTCGTCGATGAAGATGACCGCGGGTTCGTGTTCGCGGGCGACCTCGAAGAGGTCACGAACCAGCTTGGCACCCTCGCCGATGAATTTGTGGACCAGTTCCGAGCCGGCCATCTTGATGAAGGTGGCGTCGGTCTGGTTGGCGACTGCTTTGGCGAGCATCGTTTTTCCCGTCCCTGGCGGGCCGTGGAGGAGGACGCCGCTCGGCGGGTCGATCCCGACGTCGTCGAACATGCCGGGTTTCTTCATCGGCATCTCAACGGTCTCGCGGACCTCCTGTAGCTGGTCCTCGAGCCCGCCGATATCCTCGTAATCGACCTCGGGGCTCTGGGTGACTTCCATTACGCGAGCCCGGACGTCGGTTTCTCCTGAGAGCGTCTTGACGACCGAGAGGGAGTTGTTGACAGCAACTCGAGAGTCCGGTTCGAGGTCCTCACGCATCTCTTCGGTGACTTCGGTGAGGGCTTCCTGGTTGTTGCCGTGTTGTTTGATAATAACGCCTTCGTCGGTCAGTTCCTGCACCGTCGCGACGAACAGCGGTGACTGCTTTAGCTTCTTGTTTTCGTGGGTGAGTCGCTCGAGTTTCTGCTGGTATTTGTTGTTCTCGGCGTTCGCATCGAGGAGTTTGTCACGCATCTCCTCGTTTTGCGACTCGAGGATCTCCAGACGGTCCTCGAGCGACTGCATTTTCTCCTGTTGGGACGCCTCGTCCTCATCGTATGGGAGGTCGACGTCGTCCACAGTGTCGCTCATCAACCCACTCTTGGGTGTTGGTTCATAAGAGACTTCGGGTCGATACACTGCCGGTGACTGTATTACTCTGGGGCATTTATTGAAACAGAAAATATTATTACCTTGTATCCGAAACGGGTACTACGATGAGTGCTTCAGAGCCGTTTCGACAGGAAGCCGACCCCCGCGGAAGCTGGGAGGACGTTCGAGATCTCCCGCCGAGTGCGAAACTCGTCGCGAAGGTACTCGAGTACAACGACACGATGACCCAACAGCAGATCGCAGACGAGACCCTGCTTCCGGCGCGGACAGTTCGATACGCGCTGAACCGACTCGACGAGGAAAACGTCATCGACTCCCGGTTCTCGTTTTCCGACGCACGAAAGCGACTCTACACGCTCGACATCGAATCCTGACGGTCTCGTAGTTCCCTACGGCTTTCTTTCTCTCTTCGCTCGAACTCGACAGAGGAAGTCACTTTCACCGCGGTCACGGAAGCCATTTAGGCTAGCCACAGTAACGTCACTGTAGATGACGCGGGTGATACACACGGGTGATACCCACATCGGGTACCAGCAGTACAACGCACCCGAGCGACGGCGGGACTTTCTCGAGGCATTTCGCGAGGTCGTCGACGATGCGGTCGAAGACGACGTCGACGCGGTGATCCACGCGGGTGACCTCTTTCACGACCGACGGCCGGGACTGGCGGATCTGCAAGGAACGGTCGAGGTCTTGCGGCGACTTGACGATGCCGACATTCCGTTTCTGGCGGTCGTCGGCAACCACGAATCGAAACGCGACGGCCAGTGGCTCGACCTGTTCGCCGACCTCGGCCTCGCGACTCGACTCGACGCCGACCCGTACGTCCTCGAGGAGGTTGCACTCTACGGACTCGATTTCGTCCCCCGGTCGCGACGGGACGGCCTCGAGTACGAGTTCGAACCGCTCCCCGACGCCGCCGAGCACGCGGCGCTGGTGACCCACGGTCTGTTCGAGCCGTTCGCCCACGCCGACTGGGATACGGAACGGCTCCTCAAGGAGTCGACCGTCGATTTCGACGCCGTTTTGCTCGGCGATAATCACAAACCCGACACCGCAGAGGTGCTCGAGACGTGGGTCACGTATTGTGGATCCACGGAGCGAGCGAGCGCGAGCGAGCGCGAGGAGCGAGGATACAACATCGTCACGTTCGACGCCGGGACCGGGACCCAATCGGAAGACGGTGGAACAGACGACGTGACGATCCGCAGACGCGGTCTCGCCGACACTCGAGCGTTCGTCTTCGTCGATGTCGAACTCAATGAGGAGGAGGGAATCGACCGGGTACAGGATCGCGTCCGGGAGTACGATCTCGAGGACGCGGTCGTGATCGTCACCGTCGAAGGCGAGGGGCGGCCGATCACCCCCGCGACCGTCGAGGAGCTCGCGACCGACCGGGGCGCGTTAGTCTCCCGAGTCAACGATCGGCGAGAGCTTCCCGACCAGGACGATGAGGTTTCGGTCAGCTTCGCGGATCCCGACGAAGCCGTCCGCGAACGGGTCCGCGAGTTGGGTCTCAGCGACGCGGCGTTGAACCTCGATCGAACGGTGCGAAAGACCGACCTCGCGGATTCGAACGTCCGCGAGACCGCAGAACGGTTGGTTCGGGACCTCCTCGAGGAGGACGAGTCGGCGTTCGAACCCGCTCCGGATCGCGATCCCGCGGAGGTGACAACGGTCGCCGACGCGCTTGGAGACGGTAAGGGGGCCGATGACCCAGACGGGGAAGCGACCGACGAGCCCGATTCCGATGCGGAAAAAGTGACACCGGTGGGGGATGACGACGAACCGGAGACGGCTCCGATCGACGCGGACGTGAGTTCTTCTGTGGAATCGACCGAAGCAGCCGAACCGGACAGCCTGGATAGCGACGAAGCACCGGACAGCGCCGAGGACGGCAAAAGGCCGGAGAGTTCCGAGGAGGACGGAAGGCTGGACAGCGCCGAGGACGAGCACGAATCGGACGACGTCGGAGCCGAGGACGAATCAGTCGATCACGACCGAGAGAGCGAGCCTGCGACGGACCGTTCGGAAGGGGCAGAAACCACGTCGCTCGGTGATTTCGCATGAAAGTCGAACGAATACGGCTTCGGAACTTCAAGTGCTACGGCGACGCCGACCTCGGCCTCGAGCGAGGGGTCACCATCGTCCACGGCGTCAACGGGAGCGGCAAGTCGACGCTCCTCGAGGGCGTCTTTTTCGCGCTCTACGGCTCGAAAGCGCTGGACAATCGCACGCTCGACGACGTGATTACGACGGGCGAGGAGGAAGCCGAAGTCGAGCTGGCGTTTCGCCACGACGATGTCGACTACCGGATCGAGCGTCACCTGAAGCTTCGCGGCGATCGGGCGACGACGACCAAGTGCGTACTCGAGACTCCGAACTCGACGATCGAGGGCGCGACCGATGTTCGCCGGAAGGTGACGAATCTGTTGCGGATGGACGCCGAGGCGTTCGTCAACTGCGCGTACGTCAGGCAGGGGGAGGTGAACAAGCTTATTCACGCCTCGCCGAGCGATCGTCAGGACATGATAGACGACCTCCTGCAACTGGGCGCACTCGAGGAGTACCGCGAACGCGCAAGCGACGCGCGACTGGGCGTGAAGACGGTACTTGACGGCCAACGGGACGTACTGGAGGACCTTCGAAACCAGGTCGATCAGAAGGAGGACAAGGAACTCCATGAACGGCTGAACGAACTCGAGTCCAGACGGGCCGATATCGCGAACGAGATCGAGAACTTCGAATCCCAGCGGGAGAACGCGAGCGAGACGCTCGAGGCGTCGACGGAAGTTCTCGAGCGCCACGAGGAGACGCGCGAGGAGATCGAGACCCTCGAGGAGGAGATCGAGACGCTCCGATCGAAAATCAACGAAACCGAGCGCAAACGCGAGAACGCGAGCGAAACGATCGACGAGCGAAAGTCGCGCCGAGACGAGCTCGCGGACGAACGCGAGACGATCACGGCGGAGATCGACCACGCGAACGAATCCGATGGCGACGGCGATGCTATCGGTGACGACGACACCCCTGAATCGATCGAGCTCCCCCAAGCGCTCGAGTCGACCGCCGATGTCGAAGAGCGGATCGACGCGCTCGAGGGCCGAGACGAACAGCTACGCGACGACCTCGAAACGCTCCGGGTCGAAATCAACGAGCGGTCGAACGAGAAAGAGCGACTGGAAACCGAAGCGGACGAGTTCGAGTCCGAGGCGACACAAAAACGCGAGAAAGCAACCGAGCTCGAGTCGAAGATAGCCGACGACGAAAACGCGATCGACGAGCGCGAGGAGAAGCTCTCGACGCTCGACGAACGGATCGAAACGGCCCGCGAGCGGTTCGAAGGGAGCTCGATCGACTTCGGCGACGCGGCTGACCGCCGCGAGACGGTCGCCGAGGAGCGCAAAGCGGTCGTCTCGGAGCTCGGCGACGTCGCTGCGGAGATCAAAGCCGTCGAAAGCTCGATCGAGGAGGGTGAAACGTTGCTCGCGGAAGGAAAGTGTCCCGAGTGCGGCCAGCCGGTCGAGGACTCCCCACATGTCAACGTACTCGAGGAAAAGCGCGAGACGCTCTCCGAACTCGAGGAAAAGCGCGAGGCACTCGAGGAGGAGCGCGAGGAATTGGACGAGCGAATCGACCGCGCGGAGACGCTCCGCGAGGCCGAACGCGATGTCGAGCGGCTCTCGGACAACCGCCAGAACGTCGCGCAACTGCTCGAGGAAAAGCGCGAGACGCTCTCGGACCGTCGCGATCGATGCGAGGAACTGCGCGAAACGGCGGACGAGCTCGAGTCGGAAGCCGAAGAGAAGCGAGAAGCCACGGACGACATCGAAGCGGCCATCGGTGACTCCCGGAGCGAACTCGGCGAGATTAACGGAACGCGCGGCGATATCAGGGCCGAACTGGAGGATCTACACCGACTCGTCGAGATCGACGACGAGCGCGAGGAGATCGAACGCGAGATCGAAAACGCCCGCGAGCGCCGCGAGGACTGGCAGACGATGAACGACGAGCGGCGCGAACAGCTCTCGAACAAGCGGGATCGGAAACGAGCGCTCGAGGACGAGTTCGACGAGCAACGGGTCGAGCAGGCTCGCGAACGGAAACGAAGCGCCGAAGACTACCTCGAGAAAGTCGACGAGAAGCTCTCGACGCTTCGCGAGAAGCGAAACGAGGTACAGAACGCGATCGGCGGCGTCGAGAACGAACTCGAGGAGCTCGAACGCCTGCGCGAGCGACTCGAGTCGATCGAATCGCGTTGTGACGACCTCGAGTCGCTGTACGAGGAAGCCGAAACCCTTCAGGCGACCTACGGCGAGCTGCGGGCGGAGCTTCGCCAGCGCAACGTCGAAACGCTCGAGCGGCTCTTGAACGAGACGTTCGAGCTGGTCTATCAGAACGATTCGTACGCCTCGATCGATCTCGACGGACAGTACCGATTGACGGTGTATCAGAAAGACGGCGAACCGCTCGAGCCCGAACAGCTCTCGGGCGGCGAACGGGCCCTGTTCAACCTCAGTCTGCGGTGTGCGATCTACCGACTCTTGGCCGAAGGCGTCGAGGGAACCGCGCCGATGCCGCCGCTGATCCTCGACGAGCCGACGGTGTTTCTTGATTCGGGCCACGTCACGCAACTCGTTTCGCTGGTCGAGTCGATGCGCGACCTCGGCGTCGAACAGATCGTCGTCGTGAGCCACGACGAGGAACTCGTCGGTGCCGCGGACGAACTCGTCCGCGTCGAAAAAGATGCGACGTCAAACCGGTCGGAACTCGAGCGCGGCGAGCCGCCCGAGATCGCGTTGCTCGGCTCCGACTGATCTTTACAGGTCGGCTGGTTCGAGTTTGTCGTTCAGTCTGTCCTTCTCGAGAACGTATCGACCGACTTCACTCCGTTCGAATCCCCTCGAGCGCATCCGTCCCGGTTTCGGTGACGCGATACCCGCGTTCGCCCGAGACCTCCGTCTCTGCGAGCAGATCGGCGGCCGTGAGTACGGCGAGCGTTCCGTGAAGGTCGCTTTCACAGAAGGCGGTATCGCCCAGGATCGTCCGAACGCGGGTCGGACCCCGGTCGGCGAGTTCGAACAGCAGTCCGAGCGTCTTCTCGTCGTGGACGTTCGTGACGAGCGTTCGAACCGGATCGGCGACGCCGCTCGCGGCCGTCTCGAGCGGCGACTGGTCGGTAGCCTCAAGTCGGTCGTTGCGGACGTAACATTCGTTACCGGTTGCCGGATCCCGGACGAGACTCGCATCGTCCGATCTTTTCAAGAGAACGTAGTCGGTTCCGTCGTCGTCACGTACGGTTTTCATGGTGTAGGTAGTGTGTTACCGCTCTGAGGAGGGGTCTGAGTCAAGGGAGTCCTGGGATCGAAAAGCCCTGTATCGGCGGTACGCGAGCCCGAACAGGACGAGGCCGCCGACAGCAAGGACGCCACCGATGGTCGTCATTCCCTGGATGAAAAACAACATCACGCCGAGTGAGAACGCGAGCAACGCGGCGTTGACCGCGACAACGATCGCCCAGAAGTGTTGAAACACTGCTTTCGGAACGTCCGTCTCGTCGGTCGAGACTTCCGGAATCGAAACTTCCGGCGGCGAAACCGTCGGATGCTCGGGCTCTTCGGGCGTTACGTCGGGAATCGTAATCGAATCGCTCTCCGGGTCTTCGAACTCCGCCTCCGGATCGTATTCATCCGGTTCGTTTTCGGATCGCTCGAACACCACAGAAGTGAGAACGGCCACGAATGGCAAAAGCATTCGCGTTCGTCTCCATCCACCTTCAGGTTAGCTTGTCGACATTCGTTCTCCTGTCGTCGGTACGCCCGGTCAAACGATCTCTTTGAGCGGGAGCGTCTGCGTCGTCTCGACCCACGCGAGGGGGTTTTCGGCGTCATAAAAAACGACGCCGTCGTCCGTTTCGTACGATTCGATCGTTTCGGTGCCCGTGGGTTCACTACTCGGTGCGTCGGCCGTCGTCTCGTCGGTAACTCGAGTGGACACTTCGATCACCTTGGACCATGCTATGTGTTACCAATTTATAGGTCTTATTGCCTCTGCAATATCACGTTCGGCGACGCGACCGGAGTACACGGCCGTCGCTCGCCGGTTCGAACCGCCCGAAGAACCGTATGCGGGGGTTTTTATCCGACGGCTCCAAAATCAGCAACCATGACTGACGCGGGACAGACCGGACTCGACTCGTTTTCTGCCGAGTCCGGGGAGCGACCGGACGAGGAGGCGATGGCCGTCGCGGGCAACGGCGGGACGGAGCGCCCGGAAGTGGTCGACGTCGTCGAGGAGACCCTGCCGGACGCGACGGGCGAACTCGAGCTCGCCGTGATGCAGGTCGATTACACGATCGACGGCTACGGCGACGACGAGCGGGTTATCATGAACGTCTTCGGGCGCACGCCGGCAGGGGACTTAGAGCACATTCGCGTTCTGGGCTTCAAGCCGTATTTCTACGCACCCACGGATTCGCTCGACCGGCCGCCCGAAGAGGAGTACGACCGCCTGACTGGGAGCGAGGAAACCGGCAAAAACGGAGAGCCCTACGAGAGCATTCGCGGCGAGCGGTTGACGAAAATATTCGGACAGACGCCTCGAGACGTCGGGAAAGTCAGAGACGAGTTCGACCACTTTGAGGCCGACGTGTTGTTCCCGAACCGTTTTCTCATCGACAAGGATATTCGAAGCGGTATCACGGTGACCGAGCGCCGAAACGACGACGGGACGCTCGTCGTCCCCCACGACGAAGTGGTCGCCACAGATGTCGACGCCGACCCGCGGGTCAATACGTTCGACATCGAAGTCAACGACCGGGCCGGATTCCCCGAAGACGGCGAAGAGCCCATCGTCTGTCTTACGAGCCACGACTCCTATCGCGACGAGTACATCATGTGGCTCTTCGAAGCGCCGGACGGCGAGGGACAGATTCCCGGCGAAATCGACGAGTACGAGCCGATCGAAGGTGAGATCGAACACGAAGTTCGCGCGTTTTCGGAGGAAGAAGCGATGCTCGAGGCGTTCGTCGACTACATCGACGACACCGACCCGGACATCCTCACCGGCTGGAACTTCGAGGACTTCGACTGTCCGTACTTTCTGGATCGACTCGAGGAACTCGAAGGGCCCCACCACGACTACGATCTGAATTCGGACCGACTCTCGCGGGTCAACGAGGTCTGGCGAAGCAACTGGGGCGGCCCCGACGTGAAAGGTCGCGTCGTCTTTGATCTGCTCTATGCCTACCAGCGGATGGTCTTCTCGGAGCTCGATTCGTACAGGCTCGACGCCGTCGGCGAGGCCGAACTCGGCGTTGGGAAAGAACGGTACGCCGGCTCGATCGGCGACCTCTGGGAGGACGATCCGACGCGGTTGCTCGAGTACAACCTCCGGGACGTCGAACTCTGCGTCGAACTCGACCGCCAGCAGTCGATCGTGCCCTTCTGGGACGAGGTGCGCTCGTTCGTCGGTTGCAAGCTCGAGGACGCGCCGACGCCCGGCGATACGGTCGACATGTACGTCCTCCATCAGGCTCACGGCCAGTTCTCCCTTCCCTCGAAAGGCCAACAGGAAGCCGACGAGGAATACGAGGGCGGGGCCGTCTTCGAGCCGATTACGGGCGTTCGAGAGAACGTGACCGTGCTCGACCTGAAGAGTCTGTACCCGATGTGCATGGTGACGATCAACGCCTCGCCGGAGACGAAAGTCGATCCCGACGAGTACGACGGCGAGACGCATATCGCACCGTCGGGAACCCACTTCCAGAAAAAGCCCGACGGGGTCATGCGGGAGATGATCAACCAACTGCTCGCCGAACGAGAGGAAAAGAAGTCGCTTCGAAACGAGTACGAACCCGGAAGCCGGGAGTACGAGCAGTACGACCGCCAGCAGGGTGCCGTCAAGGTTATTATGAATTCGCTCTACGGCGTATCGGGATGGGAACGCTTCCGGCTCTACGATAAGGACGCCGCGTCCGCAATTACCGCAACGGGGCGCGAAGTTATCGAGTTTACCGAAACCGCGTCGAAGGAACTCGACCATACCGTCGCTTACGGAGATACGGATTCTGTCATGTTGGAACTCGGACCGGATGTCTCGAGAGAACAAGCGCTCGAGCAATCGTTCGACATCGAGGACTACGTTAACGACCGGTACGACGACTTCGCACGCGAGGAACTGAACGCGGAGGAACACCGCTTCCAGATCGAATTCGAGAAGCTGTATCGTCGGTTCTTCCAGGCCGGGACGAAGAAACGCTACGCGGGACACATCATCTGGAAGGAGGGCAAAGACGTCGACGACATCGACATCACCGGGTTCGAGTACAAGCGCTCGGACATCGCCCCGATCACCAAAGAGGTCCAGCACCAGGTCATCGAGATGATCGTCCGCCAGGGCGATATCGAGGGCGTCAAAGAGTACGTCAACGGAATCATCGAAGAGTTCGAGTCGGGCAACGCAAACCCCGAAGAGATCGCCATTCCGGGCGGCATCGGGAAACGGCTCGACAACTACGACACCGACACCGCACAGGTTCGCGGCGCGAAGTACGCGAATCTTCTGCTTGGAACCAACTTCGACCGCGGGAGCAAGCCCAAACGGCTGTATCTCGATCGCGTTGATCCATCCTTCTTCCGCAAACTCGAGGAGAACAACGAGTTCGACGCCCGACGCGATCCCCTTTACGGCGCGTTCAAGCGCGATCCGGACGTCATCTGCTTCGAGTACGACGACCAGATTCCCCCCGAGTTCGAGATCGATTACGATACGATGCTCGAGAAGACGTTAAAGGGACCGATCGAGCGCATTCTCGAGGCGCTCGACGTCTCGTGGGAGGAGGTCAAATCCGGACAGGAGCAGACAGGTCTCGACAACTTCATGTGATCGAGTCGCGGTGTGACTGTGCGACCGCCGAACGTTTGGGCCGAAACGCGCGCTGTCGCCGGAACACTTTCACTTTCCAAAAATTATCTTCCGAAATCGGAACCGTAACCAATTAGATACCAAACCCTTATCACTCACACGACCCACCTTTTGGACGACAGAGGTATTCGTACTATGGCACGCTTAGAGCTCCGAAATCTGCATGCAGAAGTGGCAGAGGGCGACGAACAGATCCTGCACGGCGTCGACCTCGAGGTCGAGTCGGGCGAGATCCACGCACTGATGGGGCCGAACGGCTCCGGGAAGTCGACGACCGCCAAGGTCATCGCCGGTCACCCGGCCTACGAGGTCACGGAGGGCGAAGTGCTCGTCCACCTCGACGAGGACGAGTTCGGCGACGACTTCGAGATTCCCGAAGACAAGCGGACGTGGAACATCCTCGACCTTGAGCCAAACGAGCGCGCGGCACTGGGTATCTTCCTCGCGTTCCAGTACCCGGCCGAGATCGAAGGCGTCACGATGACGAACTTCCTCCGAACCGCGCTTAACGCAAAGATCGAAGAGCGCGAAGAGCTCTTCGAGGAAGGCGAAGGCGAAGACGACGCCGAGGACGAAGACGAAGGCTTCGAGACCTCGCCGATGGAAGGTCCCGCCGACGACGGCGAAATCGGCGTCGCCGAGTTCCAGGAAATCCTCGCCGAGAAGATGGAGGAACTCGACATGGACGAGCAGTTCGCCCAGCGCTACCTCAACGCCGGGTTCTCCGGCGGCGAGAAGAAACAAAACGAGGTCCTGCAGGCCGCGATCCTTGAGCCGGCAGTTGCAGTGCTCGACGAGATCGACTCCGGACTGGACATCGATCGACTCCAGGACGTCTCGAACGGCATCAACGCCCTTCGCGACGAGCAGGGAACTGGGATCCTCCAGATCACCCACTACCAGCGAATTCTCGACTACGTCGAACCCGACACCGTCCACATCATGCTCGACGGGGAAGTCGTCAAGAGCGGCGACGCCTCGCTGGCCGCAGAGCTTGAGGACAAGGGGTACGACTGGGTCCGAGAAGAGGTCTACGAGACGGCGTAACCGAATGCAGCTAGAACAACGGTAATAACGCTACAGCCGTAAACACGAATACATACAAATCATGAGTTCCGAACAAGATCACCTCAAAGACACTGACACTGAAGCGCGCTTCGAGTTTAAAAAAGAAGAGCGCTCGGCCGTCAGATCTGACAAAGGCCTCACCGAAGAAGTCGTTCGACTGATCAGTGAGGACAAAGACGAACCGGATTGGATGCTCGAGCGGCGTCTGCGTGCGCTACAGCAGTACCACGCGATGCCGATGCCGACGGACTGGCCCGGCCAGCCCGACCTGACCGAGCTCGACATCGAAGAGATCGTTCCGTACATCCGCCCGGACGTTGACAAGCGCGAAGGCGTCGACGACTGGACGGAGCTTCCGGACGAGATCAAAGACACGTTCGACAAACTCGGCATTCCGGAAGCCGAGAAGAACGCACTCTCGGGTGTCGGCGCGCAGTACGAGTCCGAGGTCGTCTACCAGAACATGCAGGACCAGTGGGAGGAGAAAGGCGTGATCTTCATGAACATGGATCGCGCCGTCGAAGAACACCCGGAGCTCGTCAAAGAGTACTTCATGACGACCTGCGTGCCCCCAAGCGACAACAAGTTCGCCGCGCTCCACGGCGCGGTCTGGTCCGGCGGCTCCTTCGTCTACATTCCCGAAGACGTTACCGTCGAGATGCCCGTTCAGGCGTACTTCCGGATGAATTCGGAAGGGATGGGCCAGTTCGAGCACACGCTTATCGTCGCCGAGGAAGGCTCCGAAGTCCACTATATCGAGGGCTGTTCCGCGCCGAAGTACGGCTCGCACAACCTTCACTCGGGCTGTGTCGAGGTCTTCGTCGAAGACGACGCTCACGTTCAGTACTCGACGGTGCAGAACTGGTCGAAGAACACGTTCAACCTCAACACCAAACGCGCCATCGTCGAAGAGAACGGCACGATGGAGTGGGTCTCGGGCAGCATGGGATCGAAAGCGACCATGCTCTATCCGTGTACGATCCTCAAGGGTCGCGGCGCGACGGACACCCACATCACGATCGCATTCGCAGGTGAAGGCCAGAACATCGACACCGGTGCGAAGGTCTACCACAACGCACCCGACACCAGCTCGACCATCGAGTCCAAGTCCGTCTCGAAGGACGGCGGTCGAACCAACTACCGCGGCCTCGTCCACATCGCCGACGGTGCCGAGAACTCGAGTACGGCAGTCGAGTGTGACGCCTTGATGTTCGACAACGAGTCCACCTCAGACACCATGCCGTACATGGAGATCGAGGAGGCGAAAGTCGACGTTGCCCACGAGGCGACCGTCGGCAAGATCGGCGACGAGGACATCTTCTACCTCCAGTCCCGCGGACTGGACGACGACGACGCAAAGAAGATGATCGTCGCCGGCTTCATCGAACCGATCACGGAAGAGCTCCCGATCGAATACGCAGTCGAACTGAACCGTCTGATCGAACTCGAGATGGAGGGAAGCCTCGGATAACTCCGAGATCACAATGAGTACGCAGGTACACGCCAATCTAACGGATGCACAGGTACGCGAAATCAGCGGGAACTTAGACGAGCCCGACTGGCTTCTCGAGACGCGTCTCGAGGCCCTCGAGGCACTCGAGGAGCTGGACATGCCCGACGTCATCCGAACGCCGGGACAGAACTGGACCAACCTCTACGAGCTCGACTTCGAGTCGCTCGTTGATCCGCTGAACGCCGCCGAAGAGAAAGAGCAAGTCGGACCGGACAACGCTGAGGTCCTTTCGTGGGCCGAGGCTCTCGACGAACACGAAGCCCTCATCGAGGATCACTTCGGTTCCATCGTCGACCCACAGGAGAACTACCTCACGGCGCTTTCAACGGCGCTTTTCTCCACGGGAACGGTCATCTACGTCCCCGAAGGGGTCGACGCCGAGGACGTGACGATCCGGACCGAGATGAACTCCCGGTCGCTATTTAACTACACGCTCGTCGTTACCGAGGAGTCGTCGTCCGTGACGATTCAGGAACGCCAGTCGACTGGCACTGAGTTGGAAGATGAGCAGTATTACAGCGGCATCGTCGAAGTCGCCGCCGGCGAGAACAGCTACGTCCAGTACGGCTCGCTACAGGATCTCTCCGAGGAGACGTACAACTTCACCGTCAAGCGAGCGGACGCCGACACCTACTCCACGGTCAACTGGATCGAAGGCAACGTCGGCTCGAAGCTCACCAAGACCGAAACTTCGACAGAGCTCAACGGAGACAGCTCCGAGAGCCAGATCGTCGGTGCGTTCTACGGTCACAACGACCAGCACTTCGATCTCGACGTTAAAGTCTGGCACCGCGCCGAACACACGACGGCGGACCTCGTTACCCGCGGCGTCACCGACAACGTCGCTCGATCGGTCTACGAGGGTGTCCAGGACGTCGGGCAAGACGCCTGGGACACGAGTTCCTACCAGCGCGAAAACACGCTGATGCTCTCCGATGAGAGCGAGGCAGACGCCTCTCCGAAGCTCATCATCAACAACCACGATACGGAAGCCTCACACAGCGCAACCGTCGGACAGGTCGACCAGGAGGACCTCCTGTATATGACCTCCCGCGGTATCACGCCCGAAGCGGCTCGAAACATGCTCGTCGAAGGCTTCTTTGTTCCCGTCCTCGAGGAAGTCGCCGTCGACGAACTCCGCGAGGACTTCGAGACGCTGGTTCGAACCCGGCTTCGCAACTAAGCGGTTCGTTTTCGGTCAGTTGTGGTCCGATCACTTTTGGTTCGTTTTCGTCGTGTAGAGAGTCGCGTTGACACGTCGTTTCGGCGCGGGTCCGAAAGTGTCGCCCGGTTTTGGACCGGAACGTTGACCGATCAGGGACACCGACAAGCGTCATCGAAGAAGCGGGAAGTTAAGTAACACGCCCACCCAGACAGGTGTATGAGTCTGGGACAGCGTGTCTCGACCGACCACCAGCTGACCCGCCTCCTCCAGATTGGCGTGGTCCTCGAGGAAGTCGTCGAGTCGCGCGCCGCCCATCACCTCGAATCGCTCCCCGCCGATGAACGCGCGGAGGTCGACAAAGAGGTCAGGGAGCTACTTATGGAGGCCGCGGAGGAATCGGCCGACCACCGCGATCGGCTCGAGACACTGATCGAGGATCTCGAGGCGGAAACGGTCGGCTACGAGGAGATAAATCAGCTGGTCGATGCCCAGTACGGACCGCCGGAGGATACCGATGGCGTCCTGTACGACCAGCTCTGTAACGAGGAGACCGCCTACAAATTCTACGACGATCTCATCGAAGCGATCGAAGCTTCCGACGCAGCGTTCGCCGTCGACCGAGATCGAGTCCTCGAGACGTTGCGAGAGATCCGCGAGGAGGAAAAAGAGGGCGTCGAGGAGGTCACAGATATTATGGAGCGACGAGCATGATCGGGACACGTAGTTGTTACAGACGACCGACGAGTCGGACCGATCGACGACCAACGCAGTGTAACAAGGGTTGGCGATGAATACAGCAGATCAATACCTCAAGGCGATCTATCTCGCCCAGCGAATGGAAGACGGTCCGGCATCGACCGGGACGCTCGCGGATCTCCTCGGCGTGAGCCCGGCGAGCGTCAACGAGATGATCGGCAAACTCGAGGAGAAAGAACTCGTCGACCACGAAAAGTACAAAGGAGCGAGTCTCACGGACGAGGGGCTCGATCGGGCCCACGAGGCGCTCCAGACGTACTGTATCATCGAACGCTTCCTCGCAAACGTCCTCGAGGTCGACGAGTTTCGCGACGAAGCGCGAGCGCTCGAAAGCGTTATCGACGATACGGTCGCCGACAGACTCGATACGATCATCGACCGCCCGGAACAGTGCCCCGACTGTTTCGACCCGGAAGCCGACTGCTGTCGCCTGCTCGAGGTCGGCGGGCCGGCGAACTGACGGCTGTTAGATTTGTTTTTACGGGGGTATCAATCCTTCTCGAGCAAGTCCTCGTAACGGGCCCGTTCAATACGATACGACCCGCACCCTGGGCAGTACTGTCTGTTCAATTCGAACTGTCGATGGCAGTTTCCACATTGATACGCACGATCGCTCGCCTCTTGACTCCCGATGTCGGTGAGATACCTTCGGAGAGCGCCGACCCAGCTTCGAGGGTTCATTCGGGACGATCACCCGACCGCTTTGCTGTGTCGTCTCGATCAGCTGGGGAAACCGAGTCGGATTCGCCACTGTCGTTCCGTTGGGCAATATCCTCACTCGGCTGTTCCGTACCCGAACGCCGACTGGAGTTGTCGGATTTCCCGACGGCCGAAACCTCGCGATCGCCGAACGTGATGTAACGGTGTCCGACGAGTGCGGCGACGATCAGCGCCACGATGACACCGAGGCTGAGTCCGACCGGAAGCGACCACGACTCGCCCTGCCAGTCGTCGTCGAAGACCGCCCGATAGTAGGCCGCTGGTTCTTCTCCGTGAACCGCGAGAACGACTTCACGATTGTTCTCGAGCGAATTATCGTTCCAGTTGAGACTCCCGACGAGAGTCGTCTCGTCGTCGATAATCACCCCCTTGGCGTGAATCTTCTCGAATCGGTCTCCGGGCTCGACGAGTGACACCTCGAGCGGAAGCTCCTCGTCCGCAGCCGTTCGCTCGAGCGAGGCTTTCAATTCGGCATTGTCGTCTTCGACGTACCAGGACGAATCGAGCAGGATCCGGACCTCGACGCCGCGGCGGGCGGCATCGACGGTTTCCTCGACGAGAGAAACGCCAGAGCCGCCGATACTGGCCTGCTTGACGAGTATTTCGTCTTCGGCTTCGGCGAGAAGTTCCCGGACGCGCTCTTGTGCGTTGTCGGGAGCGAGGAGGAGTTCGACGCCGTCGACGTCGACCGCTTCTGCTCGATGTTCCGACGTGAATTCGGTCTGGCCCCGTTCGTCAGTTTCGTCGTCGACGAAGGTCGTGTTTTCTCGATGGCTCGCGCCCGATTTCGTGTCCCATCCCTCGAAGTCGGCGATGAAAACCGTCTCGAGGGCCGTTGCGAGTTCCCGATCCTCGACGGTGATCCCCCACCCTCGGCTCGAGTCGCCGCCCAGACCCGAGGGTTTCCAGTTCTCGCTCGTGACCAGCACCGTGTCGTCGGCGATAGCGTATTTCGGGTGGTGGAACTGATACCGCGCTCCCTCGCCACCGGTCGCGCGAACGTTGACGTCACCGTCTTCGAGCGACTCGAGGATCGATTCGGTCGGTTCTGGCGTTCCGCCGACTGGACCCGACTCGAGGAGGACGTCGACGTCGACACCGCGTTCGCTGGCCTTTACCAGTTCCGCTGCGATGGTCTCGGACGTGAAGGTATAGCCCGCGACCACGAGTCGATTCTCGGCGTCGCGAATCGTTTCAAGCGGGATATCGGGGCTATCGGGAAGGACGAACGCCGTCGCTTCGTCGGCGTCGGTGGTTGTCCGCTCGAGACAGGTCGCGTCTCGCGGCCACCATTTTCCCTGGCTCTCTCCCGCCGTTGGGTTGTCCGTGTTTCCCTCCTCGAGATCGCTTCGATACCAGCGCTCGGCGAGGGGTGCATCGTCGTATGAGACCGTATCGATTCGTTCCGACCCGTTCCGAAGCTCGAGGCTATCCCCGTCGGTCGCGAGGCGGAGGTGTCCGTCGAGCTCGAGCGGGCTGTCGTCGGTGAGTGTCGCCGTTTCGTTCGCGTCGGTCGTAACCGCGACACGGTCGGAGACCGTTTCGTTCGGGAACGTTGCAGTCGTGTGTCCGTCCGTGACGGTCCAGTTCTCGAGCGACGTCTCCGGCGGCGTCTCGAGGACGAAAAACTCACCCACGTTTTCGTACGTCGTGGGGTTGGGGTACAGTTCGACGATTCGTGGTTTATCAAGGATGCGGGGTTCGCCGTCGGCTCGAGCGTGTTTCGGACACGCGAGCGCGGACGTGGTGTTTTCGAACCCTGGTATCCCGTCTGACGGCGTTGCTGTCTGTACGCTTGTGTCGGTCGGCGTTGCTGTCTGCATCCGCTCTGAGCCATCCTCGAGGGACTTGCTGTCGGCGTCGACTCCGGGCTGTCGATCACCGATCATCGAGGGAATATCAATGAGAGCGGTAGCTATTACGCTCGCGAAGAGACAGCAAACGAGGACGGCGACGAGTAGCGCCCGGATACGCATCACTCGTTCTGGCCGCGTATCGATATTTAAACCCTCAGACGGAACGTGAACGGTTGTCGACAGCCGGTAGGGCGTCGTCGGAACGGACAGCGAGTAAAGCGATCGAGGGCGACGAAATGAGGGGCGAGACGGTTACACGAAGTTCAGGAGAAAGTCTTCGACTTCAGTCGTGTGAAGGGCGTCAAGCCGCCGGCTCGAGGTCGACCTTCTCGGCTTCGGCCTGCACGAGGTATGCCCGATCGTCGGATGCACCGGCAACGGCCTCGAGAGCACGTTCGGTGCCGATCTGGTTGAGCGCCCAGGCGGCGCTCGCGCGAACGGTATCTTCCTCGTCCTCCTCGAGCCGTTCTGCGAGCGGGTCGATCGCTCGAGTGTCGCCGATGAGACCGAGCGCGCGAGCGGCGGAGCTTCGAACGACGGCCTCCTCCTCGGCTAGTTGGTTCGCGATCGGTTGAACGGCCTCCTCGCTGCCGACTTCACCCAGTGCACGCATCGCGGGGCGCTGTAATTGGGGGTTCGAATCGACGTAGTCGAGCAAGGCCTCGACGACGTCCTCGTCGGCTTTGCCGATCTTTCCGAGGATCGACATCGCGGTGGTGTCCCGTCGGTTCGCCCGTTGGAGCATGGGTTCGATCGCTTCCTCGGGGCCCATCCGCTCGAGGGACTCGAGACAGTGTTCCTCCATGAAGTCCGACCCCAGCGACTCGAGGGCGAGCAACACCATGTCGACGTTGCCGCGTTTCTCGTGAACTTTCAGCGCGTGCCACTCCGGCGGGAAGTCTTTGACGTGATCGAGCACGTCGTAGTACCCTTCTCGGCGGAGCTGTTCGCGAACCTGTAGGTCGTCCCACGCCGTCGCGTCGTCGACGTCCGACTGGAGGTCGTCGGTCGTCTCGAGGAGTGATGCGATCTCCTCGTCGTCTTCGTCTGGATCGAGTTCGGCGGATTCGATTTCGGCCTCGACGGTCTCAAGGGCGGTGATAAGCGCCTCGAGAAGGGGTTCGTCGTCTGCGGGAGAAATAGAGGTCCCGAGAACGGCGTTGCTATTCTCGAGAGCGGCCTCGACCGCCTCGCGGAGTTCCACTTCGCCTTCTTCGGTCCAACGAGTTCCTTCGATATCGCCTTTGGCATCATCGACCTCGCTGACGATGTCTTCGGCGTAGGGTCCCCGCTGGTCGTCGACGTCGGACTGGACGTCGTCGACATCGTCCTCGAGCGCGTCGATCTCGTCTTCGACCTCGTCGAGTTCCTCCTCAAGCGCCTCGTGTTCGGTTTCGAGTGCCGCGATCGGTCCGGTGGGTTCGTCGTCGGCCTCCTCGTCTCCCTCATCGGACTCTTCGTCCTCGTCCGTTTCGGGTTCGGGAAGCTCGATGTCGTCGAACTCCTCGCGCAGGGAGTCGAACGCCTCGCGAACGGGGTCGATCTCCTCACGGACGGGCTCGAGTTCCGCTTCGACATCGTCGAGGTCGTCCTCGGTCTCGGCGGCTTCGAACGTCTCGCGAACGGGGTCGATCTCCTTGCTGATCGGCTCCAGATCGTCGCGGACGGGCTCGAGATCGCCCTCAATCGACTCGAACCGTTCGCGGACCGAATCGATCCTCGTCTCGAGGTCCGCCTGCGTCGGCTCGGAGTCGGGAGCGTCCTCGTCGCTCATCCCACCACCCGGCGGGCCGTCTTCGTCCTGACTCTGTGCATACGATATCATCGTGTCAGGACGCTCCTAAGCGTTTCCATGCAGAGTCTACGAACGCCCTCGCTCGAGCGGTGAGAGAATACGGTCCTCGACTACACGTTCCCGTGTATCTCCGTGTTTTCGGCGTCGCCGGGCTCGGAAGCGTCCGACTGCGTGTCTTCGCGCCAGTAGAACCACGGACTGAGCGTCATGTATGCGATCCCGAGCGTGAGCAAGGCGTACGGAAAGGTCCGTCCGGCGAAGCTCGGAACGAGAATCGCCAGGACGTGAACGATGCCCATGATCAGCGTGTCTCGAACGAGCAGATCCGGATACCGGATCCGGGACACCATGAGATAACAGAACGCCCCCGTAACACCGAGAATGAGCCACGGTTCGGTGGCGGGCCCGCGGGCGAGAATCGCGGCACCGATAATCGTCGCCGCCAGCGTCGTCTGGATCCCTTCCGTGTGACTCGCCGTCGTATCGTAGGCGGTGTACATGCCGAGTCTTGCAACGGCCATCGCGACGAACAGCGCACAGATACCGATCACGAGGAGCAACTCGGACGTGATCGCATCGAACCCGATACCGAGTCCGTCGGTGACGACGACGAACGCGAGGACAGCGGGAGCGACCCCGAAGGAGGCGACGTCGGCCAGCGAGTCGAGATACGGTCCCGCCTCGGTTCCGCCGTATCGGCGGGCGAGAATGCCGTCGAGTCCGTCCGCGATCGCAGCGAACAAAATGAGCCTGGCGGCGACATCGATGTCGACGAAGGCGACGACGACGGCGATAAAGCCGAGTGCAGCGTTTGCGATCGTCACTGCGTCGGCAACGCCGAGTCGACCGACGAACCGGGGGAGCATACTCGCGAATTCGACGGGGAGTTACCTTACGTGTTTTCGTTTGGTCGACGGCTCGCAGTTCCGTTTGGCCGACCCTGGGAGGTCCCGGTGAGACCGACCGAACCACACCTTCCAACTGGGAATCGAACCGGGGGCTTATATTCAGTCTCTGCTAAGCACGGTTATGAACCGCCGTGCCTATCTCGCTTCCCTGGGAACGGTAACCACAGTGGGGATAGCGGGTTGTTCAACGGTCTCTGGAATGTTCGGAGAGCCCTGCAGTGGCGACAACTGTGATGTCGGCATGACCCGGACCGAATTCGTCCCCGAAACGTACGAAATATCTGCCGGGGAAACCGTCGTCTGGAAGAATACGAGCGAAGCCGACCACACGGTTACGGCGTACTGGTCGGGGAAGTTCGAAGAGGGGGACGCAGAGTACTTCGCCACCGGCGACTACGACGATTTCGAGACGGCAGACGAGGAGTTCTGGAACGAAGCGAACGGAACCATCAGCACTCGAGAGACGTTCGAACACACCTTCGAGGTCCCGGGAACGTACAGCTACGTCTGCTTGCCGCACGAAGACGGCGGAATGATCGGGTTCATCGAAGTCACCGAGTGACAGTGTAGTTGCGGTTTCGAGACATCCCGTCGCGAAAAAACGATTCGATCGATCGAACGGTGGCGTCGAACGGCGTGGTTCGAACTGTTAGTCGTCCGCCGCGACGTCTTCTTCGTCGACGTCGACTGCCGTCGCCTGTTCCTCTGCGACTTCTTCCGGATGCGCTTCAAGAGTCGTCTTCTGAATCTCGACGCGGCGAAGCGGATAGATTGGCTTCGCTTCGCCGTAAATCGCCGAGGAGAGTCGACCTTCGACGACGCCGTCGATCAGGTCGTCGAACGTTCGCTCTTCGGCGGCTTCCTCGACCATCTCGACCATCTTTTCGCGGATGGCCTTCTCCTGGCTCGCGTCGGCCTTCTTGGTCGTGAACGCGACCGGCTGGATCTGGACGCGGTAGTCGTCCGTCGTGAGGACGGTGACATAGGCCTCGATCTTGGAGGCCCCGCGTCGGACCAGCGAGCGCAGGTAATCCCGCGTCAGGGAGTGCTCCACGAAGTCCGTGTACGCACTGTCGCTCCCGACGTCGGTAATCTTGAAGGTGAGCTTCGTGTTGTTTTCGCTGGCGGTGTTGGTCAGATCGCCAAGCGTTGTTTCGATGGTCCGTCCGTAGACCTTGTCCGGTTCATCTGCAGGTGTTTCGCCGAGCACTTCGCGGTCGAACTGCTCCGGGGCGTGTACGGTGTACCACCGTTTTTCCTGCTTTGCGCGTGAAACTGATCGTTCGCTCATTGTGTGTTAGGTTCGTGTTTCGTGTCGGTGTCGGAGTTCGTCGCGGGCGGGGACGCGCCGTCCGCATCCGCACTCGAGTCCCTCCGACGGTTGGTTTTCTGCGAGTCGATGCTGCCAGATGTGCGCTCGGCAATACTGCGAGCGACGTCGAGGTTGACGACGTAATCGTCGACCGTCGAGTGCAAACTGCCGGTCGTCTCGCGTTCGATCCGCGTGACGACGGCTCGGGTGCCGTCCTCTCGGCGTTCGACACTCGTCTCCATCTCATCGGTGTTGTCGGGCGCGAGCGCCCGAGCGAGGCGTTCCGCATCGTCGTGTGTCGTCCGAATCGTCGCTTTCCTCGTCATATCTGCCCTCGTACTGCCGCGATGATCGTCGATTCGTCCGCGTCCGAGTCGTAGGTCAGGTAGCCGCGCCGTCGGCCCACGTCGTAGCCACACCCGATCCCCTCGCCGTCGAGTTCGCGGGTGATCGCCTCGAGCGTCGACCCGAGGGGACGTGCGTCGGTGGTCGCGACACCGGTTTCACCGTCACCGACCGCCAGAACGAGCGGTTCCGGTGATCTGTAGGCCGCTGTGAGTCGGGCGACGGTTTCGACCGGGCCGTCGTCGATGTTGACGACGACGATACCGTTGTAGCGTTCGGTCGAGCCGGCCCCAAGCGCCGCGTGTGCGACACGACCGTGGTCGCGCCACGCGTCGAGTGCCGGATCGCGTGCGTCGTGACCGAGCGCCAGCGCGATTCCGGTTCCCGGCTCAACGCGCGCCGTCGCCTCGAGCACGTCGGCGTAGCCGCCAATCGTCTCGAAGACGGGTACAGTGTGTCGAGTCGACTCCGGTACGTCTGGCGACGCGTTCGTCGCCGCGTACGGACTCAGAGCTCGAGCGATCGCGTTCGAAGCGCCGTCGGTAGCTTCCGGCATCCCAACAGCGTCGATCGCGACGAGCGAGCCGATCTTCCGGTGAATCTCTCGAGACGCGCTCGTTTCGGAGTCGATCCCCTCCGCGGGGACGAGAGCCGAAAACGCCTCTCGAGTCGCCTCGGGATCGCCGGACCACGGAGCCCGCACTCGCGTCGAGTGGGCGAGCCCGTCGATCGGGTCCGCCGTCGGTACCGCAACGCCGGGTCGTTCTTCGAGTAGATTCCGCTCGAGTGCCGCCTCGAGGAGCCACTCGGTCTCGCCAGCGCCGGGATCGACGCCGGCCGCGACGACGCCCGCAAGCGCGAGTACTGGATCCGGCGTCGAACCCAGTTCGCGTGCGAGTTCGCAGGCCTCGAGGGTGGCCGGTCGATCCGAGGGGTCGATCCGGGACACGTCGCCGTCGACCGTGCCGACGACGAGCGTCTGATCGGTCTGGGGTCGGTCCTGACTATCCTCGGTGAGGGTCGTCCGTTCGCCGACCGTCCTGACGGCACTCACCTGAAACGGGATCTCCCGTTCGGCGAGCGCGTCCGCGATGACCCCGCAAGCGGCGAGCGCGTCGCCGTCTGGTCGCGTGACCAGACGGACGAAGCTCGCGCTCTCGAGGTCGGCGGTGGCGAGTGTGGCTTCGGTCGAACGACCCTCTGTAGACATCTGGAATTACTCCTCGAGAAGCGACTTCGCGACGTCGTAGGAGTAGGTGAAGTCGGGTTCGACTTCCTTCCCGCGGTAGTAATCGACGAGTCGGCGCACTTTCGATTCGGTGTTTTGCAGTGCGCGCTTGTTCTGGTAGTCCTGTGGGTTCTGCTGGACGTGCTCGCGGAGTCGGATCGCACGTGTCATCAGGCTTCGGAGGTCCTCGGGAAGCTCCGACCGCGCGTCGTTCTCCTCGAGAATCTCGGTGAGCTTCTTGCCGGTCGCCAGTTTGACGTCCGGAATCGGCGTGCCCGTGACACCCTCGTCACGTAGCTTGATGCCGATCTGGCTCGGATCGTAGCCCTGCTCTGATAGTTCGACGACCCGCTCTTCGATCTGGTCTGGGTCGACGTCGCTCCACTCCGGTGGTTCGTCTGCCGCCGGCTTGTCCGATCCGGACGAGCCTCGACGGCGTGTATGCATTCGTGCCATTGATTGAGGATAGGAAACGCACTGACCGCCGCATATGTCCGGCTCTCGCCGGGTTGCACTTCCGCAATCTCGAGTCACCCAAAGAGACGGGGTGACAGGGTCAGATTTGCGGCCGTGCGGTTCCCACTGGTATCTACTCGGTTAGGGACTAAAGGGTTTCTACCTCCGACCGCGAGTGCTGTATTAGGGGGTTGTTGTCTGATCGAGTGTGGGACAGTACCGCGGTTCCCTCCAATTCGAGGGGTTTATTTATGCCCACAAAAAACCCGTAAGTACGAACGAGGGCTCGTAGATCAGTGGTAGATCATCCCCCTGGCACGGGGAAGGCCCGGGGTTCAAATCCCCGCGAGTCCACTCCTTTTCGCCGCGAACAAACTCTCGAGCGGCGCAAATCGTCGGCGAAGGCGGGATTTGAAGCCCTGGAAGTCGCAGCGCGAACGAAGTGAGCGACCGTCTTCCTTCGGGTTCAAATCCCGGCGTCTTCGCGAGCAACGCAAGCGAAGGCTCGGGAGACGAAGTCTCCTGTTGAGTTCACTACTTTCTGCGTTATCACCCAATTGGCCAGACAGCGGCGTGTCTTCATGAGTCACCGAGCCGGATTTTGGGTGACTTTCATCGCAAAACCGGCAGTCGCGTCTGAGTAATTTGAACCCGTCTTCGCTGTACCCCTTGAGCCATACGCCGGTTTCACGCAGAGAGTTGCGCTGGATGATATTATCAATTCTATCCTCTCCCGGCCTCATCGGATAGACAAGCAAATTGATACCACTGGGATGTAGTGGTAGGAGTATGCGCACATCTCCCGAGGAAATTACAGTCGGTGGTCATTACGAAAAAGACGAAATCGAGGAAGCCTTCGATACTGGCTTTGGGTACCAGATTTCTGGCATTAATCCTCGGCGAGACAGTCAAGACAGACGCTATGTGCTAGTGTTCGCCAACGAGGATGGCCCGTATGATGACTCGGTAACGCAGAGTAAATTCGAGTACATTGGAGAAGGTCTCTCGGGAGACCAAAGTGAATCCTCCCCGGGGAACTCAGTTTTAATTGATGCTGTGTCTTCAGGAGCCCCGGTCCATTTCTTCTATCAGGATTCCGGTAATGGTGAGTGGGAGTATCAGGGATTAGTTGATGTCCTCGACTATCGGTTCGAGGAGCAAGATGGTCGACAGATTTTGGTGTTCGAAATGGAACACCAAGAGCAGAACTGAGGGCAGTTACTTCCCGTCGAGGAAATCCCGCTGAAGATTTTGTGAGGTCGCCCATGCTCGGTCGTCAACAGGGGTCCCCGACCGTAGTCCTCATTTTGGCGGAGGTAAACTACCCCTCACTACTCGAGCGCTTTTGACTAGCTCTGACGGCGAAACATCTATGTCGATGAATTTCCGAAAATCAGCTCGCTGAATGTGTACGGTCGATGAGCGCATCTCAGAACACCTTGCGGAAGATTCCTGGGCGACATCGCGTCATCTCCCCTTTGATTGGGGAGCTACTCTTTCCTAGACTCTCGTATTTGATAGTCACAACTTCCGACCGGTGCCCCTCAACTCAAGAGCCGGTGACGTTCACCCTCGAGTTCAACGACACCAGCCTGGTACAGTTACTCGGAGTCGTTCGGTTCAGTTGAAAATTGGTATTCCTTGATGCTCCGAATCACAAGGTGAGAATTTAACTGTGATCTCTAAATCCACAAATGATTTTATGTTGGTTTAGATTTCTGAGGCTATAACCAATGGTGTTTCCAGAGATAATGATAAAGGGTTTATAATATTGGATTATTGTACTTCCAATATATGGTGACACGAAGGGGGATGCTTGCAACGGGGGTATCTACAGTAGGGGGAGTCTCGCTACCATTTACGGCATCTGCGAGCAAAACAGAGGGGATGGTCGTATTCACGTACGATGATAGCCCTCTCGAAGACTATACAGAAACGTTTCCGGTTCATCAGGAATACGATGTTCCGGGCTGCATAGCCGTCTGCCCTGGATTGATGGACTCGTCGACTGCGTATATGGACTCGGACCATGTTGTGAAAATGAACAATGCTGGCTGGGAGGTTATGTCGCACACACTGAAACACAGAGCACTCGGACATATCCCGCTCACAAAGGACTGCGATCCGGCCAATAACCGAATTTATGTTGACACCAACCGGCACGGACGATATGTGGATGACCCTATCGCCCTTGTCACCGACGGCGAGGAGTTGGTTACTGGGGTAGTCAGCGACAGCGGGACAAACGAAAAAGGCGACTACATCGATCTCAAGTCGAAAGTAGGCAAAATAATCGAATCAGACGATTCATACGTCCGTTACACCGAGGAGTTTACCCGCAAAATACTCTCGAAAAGTAAATCTCGAATTAACGAATGGGGGATACCAGCGACTGGATTCGTCTATCCCTACGGGCGGTACGATGGGCTTGTCGAGCGAATCGTTCCCGAATATTACGAGTCGGTCCCAAACCACCGAACTGGGCGAGGTGGACACAATCCGATCAATGAACTAGTGCCGACGGAAATGATTCGGCAGTACATCGAGACCGACATGGCAACTGATGAAGAAATCCACGAATTCATGGAGACAGTCGCCAGTCGGGACGTTCTCGGAATCACTGGCGGGCACAGCCAGTATGACACGCTTCCCGCTGACCGAGTCGAGTTCGCCATTCAAAGCGCACTGGATCACAATCTTGAAATCGTCACGGTACAGGAGGCACTTGACACGCTGGGGATCGTTGAAAAGCCGGATCTACCAGTGAATGGTGAGGAATCCGATGGTAGCGAATCCCCAAACGAGCATGCTCCAGACTCTCCAGATAATAATGGAACGGATACCAAAAACGAGAGTTCAACAGAAGGCGAATCAGATGGTGGCGATGCTACTAAGAGAGATAACGAAAGTTCTGCCGACGCAACACCCGGTTTGGGCGTCATCGCAGGCACTACAGCCACGGTTGGAGGAGCGCTTGCCGCCAGTCGCTTACTTTCTAGCGATTCTGACGATGCGTGAGGTTTTTTACAATAGATGAAATAAATACTATTCTCTGAGTGAGCCAATTTTCAGACAAAATTTGTACAAAGGCACCATTGAGAATACCCTTCTGTCGTTAAAATCTTCGATTCGTCCTCTTCAGCACTTAGTGATGCTGTACTTGTCTGCATCGGGCTGTGCCCGTCTCATGCTTCATAAGGTCGGTTGTAAGTCATTTCCAGTCAGTCGTCACCCCGATCTGGCGAATGACCGGTAAACAACTACCCGGTCATCTGGATCCAAACGCCGACTGAACAGACCTCGAGCCACAGTCTACCCAACCAAAAAACATCCTTGAGGACCCCAACTACTCGAGCAAATCTCCTCGAACCCGACACCCGCAGGGATACGCATTGTGGAAATCTGGAATGAGTTGGACGACCGCAGTAACCGGAAGTCCACACTCGGGGCATTCGGGGTGAGACGACAGTTTCTCGTCGGTCACCCGAACGCCGAGATTCGTTACGACGAGCGAAACCCCGTGAACCTCGAGATGGACCTCAACCTTCTCGCCACCGGAATCGACCAACCGCGCGAGCGCCTCCGGGTCGAACTCGCTGGCGAGCTGGTAGGCGTCTCGAGGGACGCCCTGTTTCTCGAGAGTCCGAACAATGTCTACGACCAGGTCGGTCGTCGGCGGGGTCATCGCTTAGACCCACCTCCAGGCGCGTGAGCGGCGGCTGGCGGTAATTGACTTCGATTCGTCTGTCGGACGGGATGTTTAAGCCCGCGGAGAAGCAATCGTATCATGGCAACTGACCCTTGACGGGTTCGGAAGCCACGTCTCGGGTGTCATCACCACCCGGGGCATTTCAATACGAACGCCCCCTTCCGTGGAGTTTCGGCTTCCATTTGACAACACGTCCTGTATTGTCATATAACTACTGTTTTCGGAGAGGAATAATGTGTTCTCGTCTTTATTGTCGCATTCATCCGACAGACTGTCACAGTCAGCGAAAGACAGACAGTCACGGTCACCAAAAGAAGGGGGCCCGGAGCGGCTACTGCCACAGCGCGGTGTCCGTGTAGTTCACAAACCGTGTGATTCGACCGTCCTCGAGTTCGCAGACGTGTGCGAACGGGCTCTCGATCCGCTCGCCCATCTCCGGTGTCGCGTAGAACGTCCCGAGCGCAACGACCATCTCATCGCCGTCGATGACCCGCTCGCATTCGACGCGAAACTCCTCGTAGTCGTCCATAACTGGCTCGAAGACGTTCTCGAGCACTGCCTCGGGGCTCTCGTGGGTCCCGCCGTACGTGGACCCCTCCGGTTCGGTCCACTCGATGTCCTCGGCCATGTTAGCCAAGACGGCGTCGATGTCACCCTCGTTAAAATCGTCGTACATCCCCCGGACTATCTCGGTGTTACTCTGCGTGATTACTGCCACTGTTCTACACCACCTATAATTAGGATCCCAGAGACAATAGATCTGGCACCTGCCTACCCAGGGAGCCAGAAGCGAGATCACGACCCTAGGCCGATTTTGACGCTGTACTCACCCATTCAACAGTAGCCAGTTGGCTATGCTGAGTATCCCCCGCCCGTTCTGCTCGCTCGTGAGTTGACGAATATCCTCGATATGCGTCCAGTCTTCTGCAATTCGAGACACTTCATCGGAGAAGATATACCCCCTCTTGTCTACTATCTGATTATGAATGGAAACGTATCATCGAAGGATGTGTGGTTCCTACTCGGATTTGGATTCGCTATCTGGCTGATTGCAACCGTGGCGTTTCGACTCGTTGGACAGGTTCTCATCAGTCCAGATACGCCCTACATAATTGCAGGTCTGTTCGTGGTTACTATTCCTGCGATGGTTCTATTGACCATCGGGGCCTTCCGCTGGAGAGCCGTCGATTCAACTCACCGTCCACTGGCCGCAATACTGCTGGTAACACCGGGAATGGTTCTTGATGCGATCGTATTACCCTTCTTCGGAACCGTCTTCCCGAATATGGTTGTCGAATCAGCACAGTATTTCGGCGGCTTCCTTCTGCTGGCATACGTCCTCGCTCTGCTGGTCGGACTGTTCTCCGGCCGGTAATCGACCGACGAACGCCGGGTTGTCATACGGTCACATAGGGAGAGGTTGTTGGTGAAAGTACAAGCGAGATGGAGACAAAGACAATGCGCTTAGTTTTCTGCGTTGAGTTTGATTTCGATACCTAAATGGGTCAATCGACTTCTCTGGGCGAAGGCCAGGTCCGAGAGGCGATACGCTGGACAGTTTCAGCCACGCCCTCAGAAAACACCACGATCGGAGAGCGAGTCGGCTCCGTCACAGTCGCCGATATCTCCTAATCTAACGCCGTATGGCGATTCACCAAAGCCAGCAAAGGCTATCTCACGACTGTCTCTCGAGCACGTCTACCCCGCGAACGAATCCCTGACCCGACCAATCTATATCTCCGTTCGAGACTAACTGGCTCTCAATGCGAATGTTGGCCGCCCACGCCGACGCAGGGGAACGCTAAGAAATGACGGGAACCGTGGCACAGCGATACGCTCGAGTCATCACCGAGCACAGCCGCTTGGTCGTCGCCCTCCTGTTAATCGCAACCACCCTCGTCGCGGCCGGAGCGGCCGTTGGCGAAACGGAGGATGCGGGAATCGGCGAGTTCGAGACCGATTCCGAAGAAATCGAAGCACTCGAGGAGATCGAAGCAACCTACGGCACTGACGACGGCGTGGTCACCCAAATCGTGATACGCGAGGGTGACGGCGACGTGCTCACTCGAGACTCGTTGCTCGATGGCCTCGAGTTACAACAGGAGATCCGAAACGACCCTGACATCGACGCCACGCTCGAGGACGACCCGTTCCTCGCGCTCGAGAATCTCGTGGCCACGGGTGCCGTGTTCGAAGACCGCGCCGCTGAGGCGAACGGCCAGCCCGACACGTCCGAACCCACGCTCAAGGAGCAGATCGAGGCACTCGAGTCGCGATCGGACGAGGAGGTCGAAGAACTGCTCGCGGACGTGCTCGATCCCGATGCGGAACAGGGCGGCGAGGACGCCTACGAGTTCCTGCCGACGGCGTACGAACCGGGCGAGACCGAGGCGGAGTCTCGAATCGTGTTCGCCTTCCAGATCGACGAAACTGGTCCTGACGAGGAACCCCAGGCCACCTACGACGCGCAGGTGACGATCGACTCGCTGGTCGACGACCGGTTCGACGACGCGTTCGTCTTCGGGCAGGGCGTTACCGACGAAGCGTCCTCGAGCGCCGTCGGCGATAGCTTCGCGATCATTACCCCCTTCGCGCTCGTCCTCGTCCTGTTCGTGCTGGGGGTCACCTACCGCGACGTCGTCGACGTTGGCATCGGCCTCGTGGGGATTGCCATGGTGCTCGCCTGGCTCGCGGGGATCATGGGCTGGCTCGAGATCCCGATGAGCCAGCTGTTGATCGCGGTGCCGTTTCTGTTGATCGGCCTGGCGATCGACTACTCGCTCCACGTCGTGATGCGATACCGGGAGGCCCGCGCTGGGTTGTTGGAACCGAAATCGAAACCGGAACCGGAACCGAACCCGAAAGGAGACGGTGACCGGATCGGCCCGAAAGTCGGGATGGGAATCGGACTCGCGGGCGTCTCGCTCGCGCTCGCGGCCGCGACGTTTTCGACGGGCGTCGGCTTTCTCTCGAACGTCGTCAGCCCGCTTCCGGCGATTCGGGACTTCGCGATCCTGAGCGCCGGCGGAATCTTCGCGACCTTCGTTGTGTTCGCGATGTTCGTTCCGGCGTTGAAAGTCGAAGTCGACGGCATCCTCGAGAACCGATTCGATCGCGACCGCGCCAGGGAGCCGTTCGGGATGGGCGGCGGGCTCGTTACCCGCGGGCTCGGCGGTGCCGTCGCGGTCGCCCGTCGAGCGCCGTTGGCCGTCATCGCCGTCGCGTTCTTGCTCGCGGTCGGCGGTGCCTACGGCGCGACCGGCATCGACACGGAGTTCAACGAGGCGGATTTCCTGCCCCAGGACGCGCCGGAGTGGACCGACTCCTTACCGGGGCCGTTTGAACCGGACACGTACACGATTGCCGACGACGTCGAATACCTCAGTGACAACTTCCGAGAGCGCGGCGAGGATACACAGACCCAGATACTGATACGCGGCGATGTGACCGATCCGGCGACGCTTCCGTCCATCGACGACGCATCCGCTGAGGCGAACACGAGCGGGACCGTTCTCGAGAATCCGGACGGGGACGCCGCGATCGACGGGCCCCAGACAGCCATCCGCGAGATCGCGGCAGAAAACGAAACCGTCGCGGCGGCGCTCGAGGAACGCGATACGTCCGGAAACGACCTTCCCAACGAGGACGTAGACGAGTTCTACGACCTCCTCTTCGATGCCGACGAGGATCGAGCGAGCGAGGTACTCTACCGGACGGACGACGGCGAGTACGAAACGAGCCGGTTGATCATCGACGTGCGCGGTGACGCGGCCGCACAGGATGTTGCGGACGACACGAACGACGTCGCGACACTGATCGAGACCGGCGGGCCGGTGACTGCGACGGCGGCCGGCGGTCCCGTAACGACGGCGGTCGTCCAGGACGCGTTGCTCGAGACGCTCGTCCAGGCGTTCGCGGTCACGCTCGTCGTGATTCTTACGTTCCTGACGGGGCTCTACTGGATTCGACACCGCTCGCTCACATTAGGGGCCGTCACGCTCGCGCCGGTCGTCGCCGCGCTGGCCTGGTTGCTCGGAACGATGGCGGTACTCGAGGTGCCGTTCAACAGCGAAACGGCGGTAATCACGAGTCTCGCGATCGGCCTCGGCGTCGACTACAGCATTCACGTCGGCGAACGGTTCGTCGCCGAACGCGACGCACGAGACTCCCTCGACGACGCGCTCGTCGCGACGATCACCGGAACCGGCGGGGCCCTCCTCGGGAGCGCGGCGACGACGGCCGCCGGATTCGGCGTCCTCGCGCTCGCGCTCGCGCCGCCACTCCAGCGATTCGGGCTGGTCACCGGCCTGAGTATCGTCTTCGCGTTCCTCGCGTGTCTCACGGTGCTTCCGTGCCTGCTTGTCGTCCGCGAGCGCGTTCTCAATCGGGTCGGGTGACTGATAGGGTCGGTTGGAACTGTTTACCGGTCAGTCGCCACTCCGCTCTGGCGACTGACCGGAAATGACTGACAACCGACCCTATGACATGGGCACAGAACTACCGGGTCGGCGGGACGCTGACGAATGGGTTTTTGAGTGATAGGGAGGCGAACCCCGTTCATGACTATCGACGGCGACGACTGGTCGGGTTCGTCCCTCGATTCAGAAGAGCCGAAACGCATGCAGGAGACGCTTTCCACCGCCGGTACGATCGCTACGACGCTCTCTGCCGTCGTCGAGACCCGGACGGTAACCGTCCAAGACGACATCGACGAGGAGACGTTCTTTTCGACGGACGATGGAGTGACGACGGTCACGAACCGATACGACCTCGAGAAGGCCGTCCCGATCGAGCGAAAGACACAGTTCCGGGAAGTCGATCGATACTGGGTGAACGAACCCTACGCGTTCGTCAGCATCTTCCACTCGACGACCGAAAACGAGCCGAAATACTTCCTGATCGAACCGCACCTGAACGACCTCGAGGCAGACGTTCGGGAGTTCCTCGCCGAAAAGCTCCGGACGACGATCAAGTACGCTGACGAGGAGGGCAAACAACGGGCGGAAAGGCGGGACGTCATCGAGCGGAAAACCAGACGACTGCTTGAGCGATACGATCTGCTCGAGAAGACGAACGGCCGTAACGGAGGCGGCCTCCTCGAGACGATCCGGGCGCTGTTTCGGGGTGAGCGAGCCGATCGAGGCCGCCGAGACGAGCGAGAGACGGACCAACCGGATGGCGCACGCGAACTTCGAGGAATCGAAGCGCGTCCGGAGCCAGCAGTTCTCGCGGCCGATCGAGAAACGCTCAGCGAGTACCAGATCGAGAAGCTCCGCTACCGGCTGAATCGGGACTTCGTCGGCTACGAGCGCATCGACGGGATCAAACGCGATCCCAACGTCGAGGACATCTCCGTCGACGGCTACAACGCTCCGGTGTTCGTCTACCACGCAGAACACGAACAGCTCATTTCGAACGTCCGCCACGGCGAATCGGAACTCGACGACTTCGTCGTCAAACTCGCCCAACGGTCCGGAAGCGGGATCAGCAGGCGACGACCGCAAGTCGACGCCACGCTCCCCGACGGCTCGCGGGCGCAACTGACGCTCGGCTCGGAGGTTTCGGATCACGGAACGAACTACACGATCCGGCAGTTCACCGACGTTCCGTTTACTCCGATCGATCTCGTCAACTGGAACACGTTCAGCCTCGAGGAGATGGCGTTCCTTTGGCTGGCCGTCGAGAACGGAAAGAGCCTGCTCCTGGCCGGCGGAACGGCATCCGGGAAGACGACGAGCCTGAACGCCGTCTCCCTGTTTATCCCCTCGAGTTCGAAAATCGTCTCGATCGAGGACACGCGGGAGATTACGCTCCCGCAACGAAACTGGATCGCGAGTACGACGCGGCCCTCGATCGCGACCGATTCTGCGGGCGCGATCGACGAATTCGACCTGCTCGAGGCGACGCTCCGTCAACGCCCGGACTACATTTTGATGGGCGAAGTTCGCGGCGAGGAAGGACGAACGCTGTTTCAGGTCATGTCGACGGGCCACACTACCTGTACGACCTTCCACGCCGACTCCGTCGACGAGGTCCTCAAGCGGTTTACGACGACGCCGATCGATGTCTCGAAAACGATGGTTACCGCGCTGGATCTGGTATCGGTCCAGACCCAGACTCGAGTGCAGGGACGGACTGTCCGACGGAACAGGGGAATCACCGAGATCAACCACTACGACGCAGAGAACGACGAAATCAACGTTCGAGACGTCTATCAGTGGCGGGCGGCGACCGACGATCATCGAAAGATCGGCGACTCGAACACCCTCGAGGAGATTCGCTTCGATCGCGGCTGGAGCCGAGAACGACTCGAGAACGAGCTGTTCGAGCGACGGGTCGTACTCGCGTACCTGATCGAGAACGGATTAAACGCCTACGCGGAAGTCGCCGCGACTGTACAGGCGTATACGACCGATTCGGACCGCGTCCTCGCTCTGCTGGCGAACGATCGCCTCGAGGAGGGACTTGAAGAGCTTCGCGAAATGGAGAGCGTGCTGATCGACGGGAATTCGTTGGCGGATGACCTCGTTTCTCGTCCAGAGCCGTCCGCAGCGACGGAAAGGCGCTCGAAGAGCGTTCTTGCTCGCGCTGATGACACGATATTCGAGGACCATCGCACCGAAAACGCGCGAGCGACGGCGAGACACCCGTCCAAACCCGACGGTCCGGCCCCCTCCGATGCTGAGTCCCTCTCCAGTCTCGAAGCTGATTCTCGCCCCGAACTGTCACTTCAAGCGGATGGGGACGATCCATGAGATTCGAGGGAGCCTCGGCTGTCGGGAAACGGGCGGTGAGTCTCACGACGCTCGAGACGAAACTCGAGCGGGCCGGAATAACTGAGGCCGCAGAGGGCTATCTCGCTCGTGCTGGCGTCGTTGGATTCGTCGTCGGCCTCATCAGCCTGTTGCTCGGAGTGGGGCTCGGCTCCACGCTGGGCGAGACGAGCACTGCTCTGGAAGCCTCCGTCGCAGTTGCCGGAACGGGGCTCCTGTTCGGAACGGCCGGCGCAATACTCGGCTTTGGTTCGATTATCGTCCGCCCGTACGCACGAGCGACCGCCAAAAAGCGCGAGATCAACATGCTCCTTCCCGACGCCGTTTCGTTTATGTACGCGCTGTCGGTCGGCGGCCTCGATCACCTCGAGCTCCTCGAGGCGGTCGCCGACGCGGAGGACGCCTACGGCGAAGTCGCAGTGGAGTTCCAACGCGTTCTGCGGGACGTGGAGTACGTTGGGTCCGATTATCGAAGTGCGATCCGAACGCAGGCACACGAAACACCGAGCGACGGACTGTCCCAGTTCTTGCTGGATCTGCTCTCGACTATCAACAGCGGCGGTGACATGGAGCGGTTCCTCGAGGAGAAATCGGAACGCCACGCCCAGACCGCCAAACAACAACAGGAACGAACGCTCGACACGCTGGAACTGGTCGGCGAACTGTATATGACGCTCTCACTGTTCCCGCTCTTGCTGGTGATCGTCGTCGTCGTGATGCAACTGCTTCCGAACGCGGCTGTGACGGGCCAACTGCTCTATCTGACCGTGTACGGACTACTTCCGGCGATTGGAATCGCGTTCCTCGTGCTCATCTCGACGATCAAACGGGACGAGTGCGGTGACGGAGTCCTCGAGTTCGCACGTTCCTATCGGCAAAGCGAGACGACGCCCAAAGAGGGGCTTTCGGATTCGGACCCCGCCGAGCGATTCGTCGGCCGTTACCGGATTTTCACTCGGATAAGGCACCGAGAGCGCGCGTACAAGAGATGGACCCTTCTCGCGGAGCCACACGCGTTCTTTCGCGAGCGCCCACTCGCTACGCTCGCGGTGACCATTCCGGCATCGCTTCTCGTTGTCGGAGGGGCGACGGTAATCGGCATCAGTGGGCTTCCCTGGGGCGGTAGTGCCGCTGATCCGATACGGGCGACGGTCGTTTCCCTGTATGTTCCGCTGTATCTCGTTTTGACTCCACTCGCGGCGTTCTACGAGTGGAACGTCTCACGGCGTACCGCGGTCGTCGACACGTTTTCGGAAGACCTCCGAAAGCTCTCGAGTGCAAACGATACGGGGCAACCGCTCCTCGCGTCGCTCCGATCGGTTTCCCAGACGGCCGACGGAAGACTGGCTACCGAGTTCGAAGCGATGCATACCAAGGTCGCCTACGGGAGGCGTCTGGACCAGGCGCTCGTCGAGTTCGCAAACAGCTATCAGCTCCCGAGGCTGGCCAGGACGACGCGGCTCATCACCGAAGCGCAAAAAGCGACGAATCACATCACGCCCGTGTTACGGACGGCCGCAACGGCGAGTGAGAACCACGACGAACTCGAGCGAGAGCGACGGTCACGAACCCGAATGCAGGTCGCCATCATCGTCATGACGTTTCTGACGGTACTCGCCGTTATCGCGGTCTTGCAAACGCAGTTCGTCGAGACGATGTCGGGGCTCGGGACCGAAACTGCCACCGGTAGCGGCGGCGCTTCCGGCCAACTGACGAACGTCGATTCCAGTTCTCGTATCGATGCCGGCACGCTTTCGGCGGTGTTCTTTCATGCGGTAACCCTCCAGGCGATTCTCTCGGGATTCATCTGTGGATACCTTCGGAACGCGGACCTGTTGAGCGGAGCGAAGTACGTGATCGCGCTTTCGACTATCGCGCTCGTCGGCTGGGCGGTGGTGATTTGAGATGGTAAAAACACGATCACACTGGGTTTCAATCGGTGAGGTGGATCGGGGCCAGACCGCACAGGATTTCGCCATCGGGATCGGGATATTCCTGCTGGCGGTTGCGTTCGCGTTCGCGACGGTCCCCTCGCTCGTCGGACCGGATGCCGTAGAGAGCGACGGCGCCGCATACGCTCAGGCCGACCGCGTCGCAACGGCAATCGTCGACGACCTCGAGACCGGCGAGAACCCGAACGAACTAGACGGAGACCGACTCGAGAACGAGTACGATACCGAAGGGTTTCCGGAGCGGTTCGGGCTTCGAACGGTCGACGGAGCGTCGCTCGAGTCGGTGACGATTTCTCTTGAGACGCTCGACCGAGAAACCAGCCTCCTGACGCGGGGAGACGCCGATGTGGATGATCACTCCGCAGTCACGGTCGAGCGCCTCGTTTCCGTAGCCGGTATCAACGAGTGTCAGTCCGCTTGCCGGCTCACCGTGAGGGTTGGGAACCGATGAGTCCCCGTTTGCTTTCCCTCCCGTGGCGGGCGATCACCTCGATCAGCCGTATGAACGAGCCTCGAACACCCGACCGCTCTGGCGGAGATCGCGCTCAGGCGTACACGCTTGAGGGATTCGTCGGAGCCGCAATCGTTCTCGGTGTGGTCCTTATGGCCCTTCACTCGGGACCGCTCGCGGCGGTTATGGAGGAGTCAGGCGAACGTGATCGTCAAAACCAGCTCCAACAGGAAACGCAGGATGCGCTCGTCGTCGCAGCCGCTGCGGACGGGGGACCGGGCGACGAAGAAGTGGGAACCCTTTCGGCGTTCGTTCGTGCATGGAACGGCACCCAGTTCTCGAGTGATGAGGTCGAAAGCTACGTTCTTGGAGAGGTACTGGCCGAACAGTTCGGAGAATCTCCGAGGGATCTGGAGTATCTGATCTCGTTCAATTTCGAGAACGAAAACGGCTCGGTCAGCCAGGAGACGGTGTATGCGACCTCCGACGAAGAGCCGGACACAAACGCAGTCGCCGCGAATTACGTGGTAACTGTCTTTGGGGACCAGGAGGAGGCCGACGACTTCGGTCTCCGTTCTTCGATCAGTCCTCCAGGTGAATCGGCCGGCACCGTGATTGGCGTGGAGGTGACCGTCTGGTGACTCACTCTCGAGACCGCGGGCAGTTACTCCTCGTCGGTTCCATCGCAATCGCGTTCGTCCTCCTCGGGCTGGTCCTCACCTTCAACGGGATGGTGTACACGGAGACCGCTTCCTCGAGCGCAGAAAGTCGGGACCGCGGCGCGATGCAGGCGACGGAACACGGGGTCGTCGACGGTGTTCAACACATCGTAGAAGCCGCGTGGAACGAAGACGAGTTCGAATTTGAAGCGGGCATAGAGCGAGCGGTAGCCGAGTACGTCGAACAGTATCGACGGATGAACGCCGCCGGTGGAACGGCAGTCGTCAGTGCGGAACTAGCTATCGTCGAAGACGAGGCCGAAATTCGGCGGTTCAGTGGCGAACGGATCGGATCCGACGGAGAGCTTCTGTTCGAGGGAGAGTTTTCGAAATTCGACATCGAGACGGCAACGGATACCGTAACTCAGGAAATCGCGATTATGGCCGTTCCGCTCGAGGGAAATCCAGTGGAGCTCTCGCTCGCTCCGACCGGTGACGGAGCGATATCGGTCGGAGCGGCCGATGGAAACGCCTGTACGGTCGAGACAAGCAACGCCGAACTCGATCTCGTAACCGGCGACGACGGTGTCGACGAAGAGAACTCGAGCGACTGTGAGTACGACGTTCTCGAGAGCGAGAGAGGCTACGAGTCCGTCACCGTCGATCCGACGAACGACGCGGTGCTCGAATCGTACGATGTCGTTACGAGCGGTTCGGATACGCGAGTCCAGAACGCCGAGTCAACCGGCGTCGAGTTCGCCGAGCTCACGCTTCAGTACGACTCGAGGGACGTCACGACCGAACGCACCCACGCGATTTACGGGTTCGGTGAGGGGCCGTGATCGCGTTCCATCGCGACAGCCGTGCGGTTTCGATCGCACTAACGCACGCCCTGACACTCGGAATAACGACGATACTCGTCGGTGCTCTGCTACTCGGTGGTGGAACGTCCCTCGAGGCCGAGACCGACCGAACCGTAGCCGACTCGCTCGAGACGACGGGCGAGCGCCTCGCAACCGAAGTCACTCGCGCTGACGGGCTGGGATCTACCGACGGAGCGACCGAGGAGGTCACACTCTCCGTGGAGTATCCGGATACCGTCGCCAACTCGCGGTACAGAGTCGGACTCGTCGACGACTGTCACAAAATCGATGTCGCGCTGTCGGCGAGCGAACACTGCCTCGAACTCACCGCGACCCGCATCGACGAGTCGGTGTACGTCCCACTCGGAGAGTTGGATGCAGACATCGATGCGAAAGGCTCGGTTCGAGGCGGGGCGATCTCGGTCGTTCACGATGGTGATCAACTTGGGTTCGAAAACCCATGAAACGGACCCGAAACGAGCGGAGCGGGCGACGGGACGAACGCGCGGTCACCGAACTTGTTAGTTTTGTCCTCGTCTTCGGAACGATCGTTCTCAGCGTTGCCGTGGTGTCCATCGTCGGCTTTCAGGCGATACAGATCGAGCAAGAACACGAACAGTTCCACCTCGCCGAACGGGCAGTGGACGATCTTTCGAACGATTTCAACGATATCCTTCGAATCGACGGTGTGAGCCAGCGAGACAACGAGTTGGCAGTTAGTGGTCAGACCATCGCTCCGGGCGAACCGGGACCGCGGCTGGAGGTCGCTATCGACCACGCGGGTGGGACTGACACTGAGTCGTGGCGTCTCGGCTCGTTCGTCTACGGGGACGATTCCCACGCGGTCGCATACGAGGGTGGGGGCGTGTTTCGAACGAGCGAAACCGGCAAACGGACGAGTCTCGTGGAGCCACGGATACAGTGTGAGGATGAGACTGCAATCGTTTCGGTCGTAAAGATCAAGGAAGACAACCGTGCCGTCCAGTCGAACGGGGTCGTTTCAGTTACTGCGACGGAAACGGAGTCGTATCGAGAGACGTTTTTCAACGTCAATGCGCTCGAGATAGATGTCGAAACTGCACGCTCGTCCGACCGCGGCTGGGAACGCGCCTTTGACGGATGGACCGAAACCGGCGATAGCTGGACGTGTACCGGATCGGAGGGTGCGGTTGTCGACAGCCTCTCCGTTCACGTTGTGACGATCGACATCGACTACGCTACGTCGGTCTGAATCCGTTGCCAGGCCGCGTGGTCAGTGAAAGCGCCGCGCTCTCGAGGTTGGCGAATGGGGACGTTTCCACAGTCCGGTCTCAAAAACGACGTATAATGCCCTTCACGAGGAGTTCGGTTGATTCTGATACACTCGGAGACGGGAATCGTGAACCGAGAACGCGGACTGTACTCTCGAGGAAATCGTCTCCGATTTACCGATAACGAGGTATCCCTCCGGTCGGAGCGACCGTTCGATGGTCTCGAGCATCGGCGTTTTGTACTCGCTGTCGATGTAGATGAACAGGTTCCGGCAGGTCGCGAGGTCGAAGTCGGATTTGGGTTCGTCGTTTATGAGGTCGTGGCGTTCGAAGGTAACGGTCCGTTTGATCGAATCGGTTACTTCGTAGGTTCGCCCGTCTCGCTCGACGTAGTTCGAATAGTCCTCCAGAAACTCGAGTTGCTCGGCCAAATCGACCGTTCGGAGTTCCTCGTAGGCTCCCTCTCGAGCGGTCTCGAGTGCGGGTTCGCTGATATCGGTCGCGAGGATTTCCACCGCAGACTCGTCGATCCCGGGATCGTCGTGTGCGAGCATCGCTAGCGAATACGGTTCGCGTCCGTCCGCACAGGCCGCACTCCAAACGCGTACGGTTCCTCGAGTCTCCGATAGCTCTCGAAGGACGGCACGGATCCCCTCCCAGACGTCGGGATTTCGAAAGAAGCCGGTAACGTTGATGCTCATCGACTCGAGCAGGGCGACCTGTTCGTCGGGCGTCGCTCGGAGGTGGGCCAGATACTCCTCGTACGTCTCTGAATCGGTCCGTCGCATTCGAGACGTGATTCGTCGATCCAGATAACTATCGTTGTAGTGACTCGTCGCGAAGGCGAGTTCGGTTTCGACGTACTCGAGTAGTGTTTCGAACGTATCCGTCGTCATAGCGTTTGGTCTCCGTGTTCGTCGTCCGCAGTCTCAACGACGAGTTCGCCCGTCTCGAGGGAGAACTCGACGGTTCGTCCGTGATTTCCGCCGACATCTTCGGCGACGAGCGAGACGTCGAGCGTCTCGAGTTCCGCCTTCGCCGTGGCGATGTTCCGTTGGCCAACGCTGTCTCCGAGACGCTTGAACTCGAACATATCGCTGCCGCCGGCTATTTTGGCCTCGAGGGACGACCGGGAACCGCCGGCCTCGATCGTTCGTCGGCGCAGCGCTCGTACCGCCGTGTCGGCGTACTTCCCCGGTTTGTCACTGGTCGTCGTCGTCTCCGTACTGTCGGGTAACATCGCGTGTGCTAACCCACCAACCGCTCGTTTGGGATCGTAGAGTGCGATCGCAAGACAGGACCCCAACCCGTAGGATTTGAAGATATCGTTTCCGGTACCGACGAGAGCATCGGAAATGCGCACCTGTCGTGGAGCGGGTGCGTTCGGCTCAGAATTGGGCTGGTTCATCTGTGTCCTCCGATCGGTTGAAACCGCTTGTGACGTTCTCCTCTGCGATATAGTCACTTGTGCGTACCTGTTCAAGTACTCTTCCCTCGAAAACGAAACGGAAGCTGGCGATCGGGTCGGACGATAACTACCGGGGCCCTGGCGGCGAATCGTCGTCCGATTCGTCCCCGCCTTCGACGTCGAGGCCCATCCGCTTTCGACGTTCCTCTAATTCCTTGACCTGACGGTAGTAGTAGGCGACACCAGCGCCGCCGACGACCACGACGACGCCGATCAATCCGAGAAACAGCGGCACGTCTCGCGTATTGTAGTATCGCAACGAGATCGAACTATCGGCGTTGTCCCACGTCAGTTGCTCCTGGCCGTCGACTTCTTCCCGATCGTATCCGCCCGGACTAACGCCGCCTAGCAGGAAATTCGACGTGCTGTGTCCCTCGGGAATTGTCACTTCGTAGCTTCCCTGCATGTACATCCCAATCTGGAACGATTTGGAGGTCGAATCGCCCGAAAACGCGAGCGTTCCGTTTCCGTCCGGCACCCGAATATCGGTACTCGCACTCTCCTGTTCGATATCGAGTTCCGAGCCCGTTAGCTCGGTTCCGTTCTCATGCCAGTATCGAACGGCGTGGACGTCCACGGCCTGGTCGCTGTAGAGGGTTGATTCGGACATCGAAATCTCCTCGGTTCCGTTCAGATCGTAGACGGCGCGATATTCGCCGCCACCGATCAGGCTCGCACCTTCGACATCGATCGCGACGTCGGCGTCACTCTCTCGCAAGTCCTCGTAGTCCTGTTCGCGGTCGAGTTCCTCGTCGGAGATGCCGCCGAAGAACATCGAACAGCCCGCAAACGTCACGAGCAGACCGACGACGACGATGCCGAGAACGAGACGTCGATTCATGGCAGGTTAGGGAACGACACAACGGAGCTCTGCTGGCAGATACTCACCGATGCTCGAGAGGAGTCCCGGCGGGTCGGTATCCTCCGGGCAGACCACGCTCTGCTCGAGCAGGCCGAGTCGTTCGACGGTAATGTAATCCTGGGCGTGGCCGGCGCGATTGAGCGTCGCCCGAACTTCGGCGCGGGTTGCGCTGTTGACGTTCAGCCGACCGTCGCCGCGGCTCCACTCGTAGAGCCGATCGCGTTCTGCCTCGGCCAGACGAGAGGGCTCTGCATCTTCGTCGCCGAACTCGCCGCCGTAGACGAACCGCAGCGGCATGTGCTGGACGAGTCCGTAGCGTTCGCGGATCTGCGTCGGTGAACCGGGACCGAGATCGAACTCCTCGGCCGGGATCCGAACCGCTTGGCCGGCGTCGAGGATGAAGCCGTCTTCGTCCCACGAATCTAGCGTTCCGACGTACGTTTCACCGGCCTCGAGATCGGGGACGATTTCGCCGAACTCCTCGCGGAGGACGTTTCGCGCGACGACGGCGTCTTCGCCCTCGATCGTTACCGAGGGGAAATCGTCGTGGCGCACGCCGACCTCGAACTCGACCTCGAGGTCGCCGATTTCGTTGTTCACTAGGGATCGGAGCGAATCCGTCGCTCGCTCGCGTGCATCACCGCTGACGTAGAGTTTCGTTGCAAGTACAACCATCAGGCGTCGATATTAAGTTCGTCTTCGAGGGCGGCGAGACGATCGTCCATTGCGTTTACGAGTCGGTCGTTGTCCATCGATTCGACTGGCGAGCCACATTCGGGACATTCGAAGCCGAAGTCCATCGCTTCGCCGAACTCGAAGCGGATCGAACAGATCTCGCAGAGATAGAATTCGTGGTTTCGTTCGTACTCCTGACGGCCATCGAGGGCGTCGTGGAGACGATGCATCTCTTCTTCTAAGTTCTCCGGGATGTTGTCGTACTGGAACGTCCAGAGGTAGGTCAGCCAGCCCGAATCCTCGTCTCGAAGACGACGGTAGGTCGCCAGATCGTTCTCGTACAGGATAAACAGCGCCCGACGGACGTCGTTGAGCTCGAGATCTAAATCTTCTGCGAGCTCCTCGTCGGTCACTTCCCCGTCCGGCGGTGCCGCCGCGACGGGCATCCCCGTTGGGCCGACCAGCTCGTGTAAGTACTTCTGGATGACTGGATCCTCGAGCAGCTCCTCAAAAGCCATTAGCTACCCCTAATAGTATGCGACCATTAAGTCTTTTGAGCGACGGCGCAGTCCTCGGTCGAACGGTCGTCGTGGTTCGATCCGGTACCTGATCGTTCTCGAGAATCACTCGTCGTCGACTGGTTCGACCCGCTTTCCGGTTTCCTTCGGAATGACCCGACGATCGGCCCCTTTCCATTCCCGATCGAACTCGCGTCCCTCGAAAAGCCTGTCGAGAAAGACCGCCAGCCCGGCGACCTCCGAGTGGGGCTGATTAGTGACGCCGACGTTCCAGTCGGCGGCTTCGTAGACGTCGAAGGAGACTTTCTCGGAGCCGACGACGATCAATAGCGGCGTTTCGTGTTCGTCGTGTGAGGTTCGAATCTCGTCCTCGACGGATTCGACCCGCTCGCCGTACATCGTCAGGTGGACAACCGAGCCGTCCCAGTTCCGGATGATCGCATTCGGCGAATCGGTCAGTTCGACGTCGAAGGGGCCGCCAAATCGGTCCGTGATATCCGCGACGGTCTCGAGTGACTGTCCGGCGTTATCGGGAAAAATCACGCGGTCGGCACCCAGTGCGCGCGCTGTCAATCCGACGTGTGTCGTCATCCGTTCGTCGCGCCCGGGTCGGTGACCGAGACGGAGAACGGCGACTTCGGGCGAGCCATCCATGGACGGCACTTGTGGCGTCGAATATATGTGGATTCGGATTAGAAAGCGCTGGCTCGAGACAACGCCGTTCGGTTAGTGGTCCCGATCGCCGGAACCCTCTCCGTCGGCGGTCGCGAGCGCTGAACTCGTCACGAGTGCGAAGTAGGCGACGATGCCTGAAATCATACACAGGTAGTACGCCCACGTCGGGCCGTCGACGAGTTGGAAGAGCACTTCGACCATGGTCACCCAGACGATCGCGAACGCGAGATCCGTCAGGATCCCCCATCGCTCGTCTCGAGCCGTCTCGAGTCGCTCTCGAACGCCAGTCACGGATCTCTCACCCTGACTCTGATGTCGGATTTGAAAGTTCGTTTCATACGCGGTGAACCCGTTGTGCTGTGGAAAAGCTTGCTTTCAGTATCTTCGTCGATCGCCCTTCGACCGGTCCGATCCCAGCGACCGGCGAGTTGACCCGCCGGCACACGGGAATCGGTAGTCATACGCTTACGCGTCTTCGTCGCGAATGTCGACGACCATCGTCGGAATCGTCGTCGTTCGGAGGGTTCGCTCCGCAACGCTTCCGAGGAGCGCGCGTCGGACGCCGCCGCGGCCGGCCGATCCCATCACGATCAGATCGATGTCGTTTTCCTCGCCGTAGTCGGCGATCTGTCGATGTGGTTGACCGGCGACGATCGACTCGGTGACGTCGACGCCGTTATCGGCCGCCTGATCCGTGACCAAGCCGGTCGCGTTCCGGGCGCGCTCCTCGAGTTCGGGCATTTCGCCGAACTTCCCCTGTCGAATCCGATCGACCTGTTCGGCGCCGAGCCCGATATCCATCGCGCTGGTATCGACGACGTACAGCGCGTGTACGTCGGCGTCGTACTTCGCCGCGAGATCGACTGCGTGGGAAACGGCGTTCTCTGCGACCGTGCTTCCGTCCGTTGGGATGAGTATCGTATCGTACATTGGTCTAATCCTGATTAATCGTCTGCTGGAGTGCCGCCGTCTGCGACGGCGTCTTCGGCTGATTCAACGTTTTGCATCGGCTCCGGACTGTGGCACTGACGAACGAGTCGTTTGACGTGCTGTGGCGGGTTTTCGGTCACCAGCGACACGGCGATGATCGTCAGGAAAGCTACCGGAACGCCGACGAGCGCGGACGATTCGGCGGGTATCACGGCCGCGACTTCCGGAACGATCGCCTCCTCAGCGCCGATAGCGTCGACGTACTGTGGAACGACGTCGTTCAGGATCGCGCCGAACGAGATCGCCAGACCGACGAGCATCCCGGCGATCGCGCCTTCTCGCGTGGTGTTTTCCCACCAGAGACCAAGGAAGAACACGGGGAAGAAGACACAGCCGGCGATGGCGAAGGCCATCGCGACGAGTTCTGCAATCAGTGCAGGCGGGTTGAGCGCGACGAGCGTGACGAGCACGCCGAGTGCGACGATCGTTGCTCGACCGACGATCAACTGTTCGCGCTGACTCGCGTCCTCTTTGTAGAGATTCGTGTAGATGTCGTGTGCTGCCGCCGAGGAGCCGGAGATGAACAGCCCGGCGGTCGTCGCAAGCGCCGCGGCAACCGCACCGGCGGCGACGAGACCGACCAACCATTCCGGTAATCCAGCGAGTTGGGTCGTCAGGACGACGAGTGCGTCGGCTTCTTCACCGGTCATTTGAGTGTAATCGCCGACACCTTCTTCGTACAACAACGATCCGAACGCGCCGTATGCGGCCGTTCCCCAGTACAACAGGCAGATGAAGAACAGGCCCCAGACCGTTGACCAGCGGGCGGTCCGCTCGTTATCGACGGTGTAGAACCGAACGAGAACGTGTGGGAGCCCGCAGGTGCCCACGATGAGGGTGAACGCGAGTGCCACCCAGTGGTAGTAGGTCGCTTCCGCGAACGGCTCGGTGAACTGCGCGTCGATGTCGGCCATCTCGGTCGTCTGCGCGCCGAACTCGATGTACGGAAGCACCGTCGACCAGCCCTCCGTGTAGCCGGTTGCGTAGAGGCCGATCAGGAACGCCAAGATGAGGATGACGTACTGAATGGCCATGTTCTTGGTCGTTCCGAGCATCCCCGAAAGCGCGACGTAGACGATGGTCACGCCCATCAGGAGGATTACGCCAACCTGATAGTCGACGCCGAAGATGTACTGGGCCATCAGTCCCATTCCGCTACCCTGGCCGATGGCGTAGACGAACGCGATCAACAGCGTGGTAAACGCCGCGATTGCACGGCCGGTCTCCGAGTAAAACCGATCGCCGATGAAGTCCGGCGCGGTGTACTTTCCGAATCGGCGGAACTGTGCCGCCATGAAGATGAGCAGGATGAAGTAGCCCGTCGTCCAGCCGACGAGGTACGCCAATCCGAAGTATCCCGCTAATGCGATCGTCGACGCCACGCCGAGGTAGGATGCCGCGCTCATCCAGTTCGCGCCGATCGCCATTCCGTTCTCGATGCTCCCGATAGAGCGACCGGCAACCCACAGTTCGTCGACCGCGGCAACCCGGAATAGCCAGCCGACCGCGAGGAATAGGATCAACATCGTAATGACCGTCAACGCCGGAACGAGTTTGAATTCACCGACGTCGAGTGCCGTCTCGAGGAAGATCGGCTCTATCATTCTTCACCTCCGTCGGCGGCTACTGCCGCGCCGGCATCGGCTTCGTCCCCGTGTTCGATGCCGTACTGATCGTCGAGACGATCCCGCTGCCAGGCGTACGCCGCCGACAGCAACAACGCACCGAGCGGAGCCATCACCGCGGTCAAGAAGTAATGAAGCTGGAAGCCCATCACCATCGTCTCGGTCATTATCTCCGGTGCGATCGCCGTTGCAGTTACCGGCCCGAAGACGAACAGAATCCAGGCAATAAACGAACCGATGATCACCTTCATGTGATCGCGCATGAACGGAGTTGCCGGTTTAAATATGTTTATCTCCTTATCGAGGTAGTTTGCAGTCTGAACGCCGCCATCAGTTTCGAAATTCGTCTCTTCGTTCCCCTGTGAGCTATTATCTGTCATATTTTGGTTTCGTGTTGTGTTCTCTTTGGTACGTTATCTCCAAAGAATCGAAGACGAGTTCAGTCGTCTTGTCCGCCCGTTGCGATTTCGTCGACGATCTCCGGATTACGGAGCGTCGACGTGTTCCCCAGTTCGTTTCCGCTCGCAATGTCTTCTAACAGTCGTCGCATGATTTTGCCCGAGCGCGTTTTCGGTAGTTCCGGCGTGAAGACGACCTCCTCCGGTTTCGCGATCGGACCGATCGACTCGAGTACCCCTTCGACGACGCGCTGCTGGAGTTCGTCGCCTTCTTCGTAGCCGTCCTCCGTAATTGCGTAGACGTAGACAGCTTCGCCTTTAACCTCGTGGTCGCCGCCGACGACGGCCGCTTCGGCGATCCCTTCGACGCCGACAATCGCGCTCTCGATTTCCATCGTTCCCAGCCGGTGTCCCGAGACGTTGATCACGTCGTCGACCCGCCCGAGCACGGTGATGTAGCCGTCGTCGTCGATTTTTGCGCCGTCTTCGGGGAAGTAGACCCACTCGTCTGCATCGGGGTCGGAGTACTCCTCCCAGTACTCCTCGATGAACCGCTCGTCGTTCTGATAGAGGGTTCGAAGCATCCCCGGCCACGGCTGATTGACGGTGAGATAGCCCGCGTTACCCGCCTCGACTTCGCTCCCTTCGGCGTCGACGATTCGACCGTCGATTCCCGGAAGCGGTGGGCCGGCAGAACCGGGCTTCATCGTCCCGATTCCCGGCAGCGTCGTGATCATCATGCCACCCGTCTCGGTCTGCCACCAGGTGTCGACGATCGGGCACTCCTCGCCGCCGATGTGTTTGTAATACCACTTCCACGCGCGCGGATTGATCGGTTCGCCAACCGTTCCGAGCAATCGGAGCGAGGAGAGGTCGTGTTTCTCGGGGTAGTCGGTACCCCACTTCATGAACGCCCGAATCGCCGTCGGAGCCGTGTAGAAGATGTCGACGTCGTTCTTCTCGACGAGTTCCCACATCCGGTCTTTCTCCGGGTAGTCGGGGGTTCCTTCGTACATCACCGTCGTCGTTCCGAGCGCGAGCGGCCCGTAGACGATGTAGGAGTGGCCAGTAATCCAGCCGATGTCCGCCGCACACCAGTAGGTGTCCTCGGGTTCGATGTCCAGTACCGCGTGACTCGTCCAGGCGGCGTAGGAGAGGTAGCCACCCGTCGTGTGTTTGACGCCTTTCGGCTGGCCCGTCGTTCCCGAGGTGTACATCAGGAACAGCATGTCCTCCGCATCTCGAGAAACCGGCTCGACCGACTCTCCGGCGTGGTCTGCGACCAGTTCGTCGTAATCGTGCTGGTTGTCGTCCAGTTCGTGCTCGAGGTCGTCGCCGAGCCGATCGACGACCACGACGTCGGAAACGTCGTGATCGACGCCTTCGAGTCCCTCGTTGGCTTTCTCGATGTGATCGAGCGCGTCGCCGCGGCGGTAGTAGCCGTCGCAGGTGACGAGATATTCGCTGTTCGCGGAGTTCATCCGCGTCGCCAGCGCGTCGGCCGAGAACCCGGCGAAGACGACCGAGTGTGGCGCACCCAGTCGGGCACAGGCCAACATCGCGATCGGAAGCTCCGGAATCATCGGCAAGTAAAGCGTCACGACGTCGTCCTCCTCGACGCCGAGATCGCGGAGCGTCGAAGCGAACTCGTCTACTTCCTCGAGTAGTTCTTCGTACGTGTACGTGCGCGTTTCGCCGAGTTCGCCCTCCCACTCGATGGCGACGCTCTCTGCGCGTCCGTCCTCGACGTGTCGGTCCAGACAGTTTTCGGAGGCGTTCAGTTCGCCGTTCGTGAACCACTCGTAGAAGGGGGCGTCGTCGTCCTCGAGAACCGTGTCGTACTCCTCGTTCCAGTCCAGAAGGTCGGCGGCTCGTTCCCAACACTCCGGCCAGTTCTCCTCGAATTCCTCGTAGATCCCCTCGTCTGCCACGTTCGCCTGTTCGACGAACGATTCCGGTGGCTCGAAGGATTCCTGTTCTTCGAGTCGCACCTCGAGATCGGCGTTCTCGTCTGTCATGGTACACCCAATCAATGATGTACCAGGGTACTAAACGGAGTATCTAGCTGTGTAAACTTGCCCCGCAGGAATATCATCATAGTTTATTAATTTTTTACGAGTTCCAAGACAATAATGTCGCGATTAGGGATCTCGTTCGACAGCTGTCCGAAGCGATAGCGAAAAATCGACTGGCGGCCTCGGGTTTCTGCAGTTCTTCCGGCGGAGTAGGTCTCGGGTCTAGATACTTAACACGACAGTCGTCGGCGCTCATCCAAATTATATTCGTAAGAGATGAATGCCCTTGCGCACGCTAGTCTCGTGGCGCGTCGAAGAACGTTCTGAGTAGTTCGTGCTGTCCCTTTCGCAAGTGATTGTGTAAGGTCGGCGAGGAGACACCCATCGCGTCGGCGACCTCTTCGGCGGTGCTTTCCCGCGGCCAGTCGTAGTAGCCGCCGAAGTACGCGGCTCTAAGTGCCGATTCCTGTCGGTCCGTGAGTCGGTCCTCGAGACCCTCGCGAAACTCGTAGGCGGTCTGGACGGTTCGTTCGGCTTCACGTTTTCCGATGAGCTCCGAGTCCGGAAACGCGGATCGTAACCCGTCGACGATCGTCCGTACATCGGCCGCTCCCGCGCATTCGGCGGCAATGGTTGCCGTTCCGTTTTCGACGACGGTCTCGAGAACGGTCACGCCGTACTCCGTAAGCGTCAGCGTCGGCGAGGATCCCTCGACGATGAATTCGACGCGCCAGCCGTCCTCGTAGGTCTCGATCAGCCGACAATCGTCGATACCCGGATCGGCTTCGGCGAGTTCGAAAACCGTCTTCGGCGGTCCGTCCTGAAGCGTCACGTAGTACAGTTGCGTCGATTCCGAGACCGGGACGAACGAATCGATCTCGAACCGACAGCCGAGCTGGGCCGACGTATCGACGAAAAAGGACTGCTCGTCGCGACAGGCAAACTCGAGTTCGACGACCGTATCCGACAGCAAGAGATTGCGACGGCGGACCGCGGCGATCGCGTATCCGACCTGCCGACCGATCGTCTCGAGCCAGGCGAGTTCGTCCGCTCCGAACCCCCCCTCGCGTTCGGTCACGACCGAAAGCGTTCCGTAGACGGTATCGCCGTAGGACAGGCAGACGCGCGCGAGTTTTCCTTCGACGTACTCCTCCTCGAGCGTTCCAGAAATGTCCGTTACCACAGTTTCGCTCATTTCACTTCCGCTGACCGCGGAGGCGGCCGAGTGCGGACGTCCGGCTTCAGACGTATCGCTCCCCCCGAGCGTATCGGTACCGTCGATCGCATCACGACCCGCGGACGCATCGGTACCGTCGGGCGATTCATCGGTCCCGGACACCTCGCTTCCGGCGGGTGGATCTGCACCGATTTCACCGGTGCGTGCGGTTCCGTCGGCGGCCAACTCAGCGCCGCTTTGATGGCGGTGGGATCGCCCGCTCTCGGTCTCGGCGTACCAGTCGTCCGGAACCAACCGTTCGGCGGCTTCGCGGTCGATACCGCTCGAGGTCCGCCACTCTCGTTGCCCGGTCGTTCGCGTGGTTCGATCGATCCAGGCGAATTCGTACGCCGGCCCGTCAACGAGCGTCTGACAGCAAACGAATTCGACCTCGTCGTGTGCGGACGCCTCGAGAAGCTGGTTCGTGACGGCCCGAAATCGGTTCGTGACCTCGTTTGCCCGCTCGATCCGGTCGTTCCTCGAGCGTTCGTTCTCGAGTCGATCGCGGTAGCTCGAAACGTCGTGGACGAAGAGGGCGAACCCGCTTCTGGTGCCCGTTTCGTCACGCAGGGGAACGATAAGTTCGGTCGCACGGAACCGGCTCCCGTCTCGGTTGACGAACCAACTGTCGTCCTCGTGAGGGGAATCCGTCGTCGCTTCGGCCAGTTTGTGATCGAGCGCGTCGGCGTCGCGGTCGTCGTCTGCATAAAAGGTGGAGACGTGCGTACCGACGATTTCGGTGGCGTGGTAGCCAAACGTCGAGACGGCGCTCCGATTCCAGCGCTCGACGTAGCCGTCGGCGTCCAGTCGTACCAGAGCGCACCGATCGGTTGCGGCGAGCAGGGATCTGACAATGCCGTCGTCGCCGGTGGCTGGCGAGTTCCGATCGGATCGTCCCTCGTTTTCAGTCGGCTCGAACGCAGCCACGAGTTCTTCGTCGGTCGGCTCGGAGAGGTACGCTTCGAGGGCTTCGAAGCTCTGCCAGCCGCCGGCCGATTTGACTACGCGCGGGTTGATCTCGTCGCTAACCAGCGCCGACCGGGCAAAATAGTGACGCAGATCGCTCGAGGAAACTGACGAGAGAGACGAATCGTTCGTGCGTTCGCTCGCGCGGTCTGCAACGTCGGAGACGAGCATCTGGAGCCGTCTCGGCGTGACCGGAAAGATCCGTTCGGATTCGTCGAGGTCGTTGCTCCGGACGTACCGCTCGAGGTCGCGTTGGACGGCTGTCGGAAGGTATGCGGTCCGCCTACTGTCGGGGCCGGCCTCATCGCTCCCTGTCTCTTCGTCGACCGCCTCCCCCGGAATCCGAAGCAGATATCGCGACGGATCGGCACTGACCTGATCGACGTCGTCGTTCGAGAGTCGCGCGAGTTCCACAGGCCGAAGGCCGACCTCACCACAGAGCCTGACGACGAGTGCTTCTCGATACGTTTCGGCGGCCTCAAGAAGGGTCTCGTACTCACTTCGCGTGAGCGTGGTCGCCGCCGCCTCCCCGAAAGTCATATTTCGTGTTTTCTACGAGACCGAACATAGTTCTACTGGTACCTGGCGGATTAGAACGGTGATTAGAAATATAATGCAATTAGTACCGAGGTGCCGATTTCGCGAAATTTAGCAAGGCGAAATCCGTTGCGTCCCGCTTTCGTATCCTTATTCCTGGGAGGCAGACTGAATTTCGCCGACGATTTCGGGGTTTCGGAGCGCGCTCGTATCGCCCAGTTCCTCGCCGTTCGCAACGTCCTCGAGCAGTCGACGGAGGATTTTACCGGAGCGCGTTTTCGGTAATTCCGGCGTGAAGACGATTTCTTCGGGAAGCGCGAGCGGACCGATCGCGTCCTCGATGCTAGAGCGGATCCGAGTTCGGATGTCTGCTTCGTCTTCGACGCGTCGCTCCGTACTCACGTACGCGTAGATCTCCGTGTCGTTCGAATCCGCCGTGCGACCGACGACGGCCGCTTCGGCGACGCCTTCCGTATCCGCGATCGCTCCCTCGATTTCCATCGTACTCAGCCGGTGGCCCGAGAGATTGATGACGTCGTCGACGCGACCGAGGACGGTGATATACCCGTCCTCGTCCACTCGAGCGGCGTCCCCGCTGAAGTACACCCACTCGTCGTCCTCGGGTTCGGAGAACCGCCGCCAGTACTCGTCGACGAACTGCTCTCGCCCGTCGTACAGCGTCCTAACCATTCCCGGCCACGGTTGGGCGAGCGTCAGGTAGCCCGCCTCGCCCGGGTCGACGGGGTCGCCGGTCGCGTCGACGACGCGCGCATCGATTCCCGGCAGTGCGGGACCCGCCGCTCCGGGCTTCATCTCGGAGATTCCCGGTAGCGTCGAGATGGCGATCCCGCCCGTTTCGGTCTGCCACCAGGTATCGACGATCGGACACTCGCCGTTCCCGACGTGCTCGTGATACCACTCCCAGGGTCGGGGGCTGATCGGCTCGCCGACGCTCCCGAGCAGGCGCAACGAGGAGAGATCGTGACGGTTCGGGTACTCCTCTCCCCACTTCATGAACGCACGGATCGCCGTCGGTGCCGTATAGAAGACGTCGACCGCGTTCCTGTCGACGATCTCCCAGAGCCGATCGCGATCGGGATAGTCCGGAGAGCCCTCGTAAATCACCGTCGTCGTGCCGAGCGAGAGCGGGCCGTAAACGATGTAGGAGTGTCCCGTGATCCAGCCGATGTCGGCCGCACACCAGTAGGTGTCCTCGGGTTTGATGTCGAGTACCGCGTGGCTCGTCCAGGCGACGTTCGTGAGATAGCCGCCCGTGCTGTGGACGACTCCTTTCGGCTCGCCCGTCGTTCCCGAGGTGTACATCACGAACAGCATGTCTTCGGCATCGCGGGAAACGGGCTCTACCGTTTCGCCGTAAAATTCCTCGAGCAGGTCGTGATAGTCGCGTTCGTTTTCGCCAAGCACGTGCGGGAGGTCGTCACCGAGACGATCGACGACGACCGTCTCGACGTCCTGCTCGAGGCCGATGATCGCATTATCGGCCTTGCTCTTCTGATTGAACGCGTCGCCGCGCCGATAATATCCGTCACAGGTGATCAAAAAATCCGAGCTCGCGGCGTCCATCCGCGTCGATAGCGCGTCGGCCGACAGCCCGGCGAAGACGACCGAGTGTGGCGCGCCGATTCGGGCACACGCGAGCATCGCGATCGGCAACTCCGGGATCATCGGCAAGTAGATCGTAACGACGTCGTCCTCTTGGACGCCGAGCGACCGTAACGCGGCGGCACACTCGTTGACCTCGACGTAGAGATCGCGATAGGTGTAGGTTCGCGTCTCGCCGTGTTTTCCCTCCCAGCGGATCGCGGCGTGGTTCTTGCGCCCCGACTCGACGTGTCGATCGAGACAGTTGTACGACGCGTTGAGGCGACCACCGTCGAACCACCGGTAAAACGGCGCGTCCTCCTCCTCGAGGACTGTATCGTACGTCTCGTCCCACTCGAGCAACTTCGTGGCTCGTTCCCAGCACGCCGGCCAGTTCGCTTCGAACTCCGCGTAAACGTCCGAATCCGAGACGTTTGCCTGTGAAACGAAAGACGTTGGCGGACTGTGTGGTGTTCCGGTGGGTGCAGCGACGTTCCGGTCCCACCCGTTCGGATCGGCCATATCTTGTCTCAATCGACGGAAGTGAGACGAATAAACGTTCTGTCGATCTCTCCCTGTCTTGCCGGTTTCGGGTGTTCGAATCGAACGTCAACTGAATGGAAGTGTCGTCGAACGAGGAAAAGAGGAAGACGGCAATCCGGCCTCGGCCGCGAGCATCCTCGAGCCGACTCACGGCCAGAAGATGGTATTTGTGATCACGACAGGAGATACTGTTTAGTAGACCCCACCGTGACGTACTACCATGGCAAACGCCGTTCTCGTCGCGCTGGACAGCTCCGATCCCGCTCGGGCAGCGCTCGAACACGCCTGTCGGAATCACCCGGATGCGACGATAACCGCCTTACACGTCGTCGATCCCGCGGACCAGAGCAGTTACACGTCGATGACGGGCGCACCGACGGTCGAAACGCAGGCCACGAAACGACGGCAAGAAGAGCGCGTCGAGTCGCTGTTCGACGACGCCCAGCATATCGCCGACGAATACGGGGTCGTCCTCTCGACCGAAATGAGGACGGGAGACCCCGCAAAGACGGTTGCGACCGTCGCGGAGGAGGGGAATTTCGACCTCATCGTCGTCGGTAGCCACGGCCGCGAAGGGGTGACTCGAATCCTGCTCGGGAGCGTCGCAGAACGGATCGTACGTCGAGCCCCCGTTCCGGTGACGATCGTCAGGTAAACCAACCGCTCCTGTGCCGATCGTCAGCTGAATCAGCCGCCCCCGCAACGGCAGCCGGGAAAATCGATCTCCTCAACCCGTGTGACGAACGACGTACACGTCGTAGCGCTGGTCGTTCGCGACGGGACTACCGACGCTCGAGAGCGGTGCGATAACCGACCCGGCGTTCTCCGAACCGATGAAGACGACCGACGCCTCGATCTCCCCGGCGACGAGGCGGATCTCGCGGACGACGTCCGTCGTCGCCGTGGCGGTCGGCTCGTCCGAGTCGACTCGTTCGGTTCGGAACGTCGCCTCGGGTGCGACCGCGTTCGACCGTTTGGCAATCCCGTCCGCGATAGCCGCCTGGTCGAACGGCTCCCCTTCGGTTATCCAGCCTCGTTCTCGAGCGTAGTCCTCGTCGTCCGGAATCACCGTCAGGACGACGAGTTCCTCGTCCAACAGTTCGCTGAACTCCGTCGCCTTCTCGAGCGCACTGGTCGCCAGTTCCGACCCGTCGTACGGAACGAGTAGTGACATACAGCAGTAACTCACGACGGTGACAGTAAACCTTCGCCCTAGAACTCACCAGCTTCGACGGCTGGACCGCCGTAGCGGTGGTCTCGCTCGCTCCGACTCTCGTCGTTGTCGGTTACTTCTCCTGGCCTCGAGTTCCTCCGGCATCGTCGACCACGAGGACGGGACGATCCGAGAGTCGAACGATCGCGTCCACCGTGCTCCCGAGCAACGCCCGTCTGAACGACGAGCGTCCGTGAGACCCGACGACGAGCAGACCGATCTCGTGTTCGTCGGCGTACGCGAGGATCTCCTCGTGAGGCGGGCCGGTTCGCATCGACGTGGCAACCGAGACCCCCGAATCGGCGGCCGCCTGCTCAAGGGCCTCGAGCGAATCGTGGGCGTGCGCTCGAAGCCGCTGTTCGACCTCGTCGGGATCGACGAGGCCGCTGTCGTAGGCCGTCCGCGTTTCGACGACGGCGACGCCGTGGAGCGGGACCTCGAGCGCTCGAGCGAGTGAAACCGCGTCCGTCACGGCGGCCGACGCGTCGTCGCTTCCGTCGGTCGCAACGAGGATCGATTCGTACATGCGCGAAGAGACGGCCCGTGTGCTGAAAGAACCACGTGTCGGTCCGCCCTTTCAGCGCGCGTGGGTTCGGCGGGATTCGACGTGCAATGGACCACTCAGAGTCCGTTGATAGGGTACTTTCGGACGAACCGTGCATGGAGACGGCCCGAACGAACTGTCGTCGGGGAGGACCGGAACCGGCCGGTGACGTGGTCGGACCGCGCGAACGATGACACGTTTCGAGGGCGTCGATCGAACCGCTTTTGCAACGCCGGCGGGTAGCAGTGTCCGATGGACGTACTGATCGTCGGCGCGGGATCGATGGGGACCTGGTTCGGCAGTGCCGTCGACACCGCGGTCGCGTACACCGACGTAGACCCGGACGCCGCGGCGAAGGCCGCCGAAGCGACGGACGGGCGCGTCGCGGACCTCGAAGAAGAGAGCGGCTACGACGCCGTCTGCCTCGCCGTGCCGATGGATCACGTCGCCGACGCGATCGCGGAACACGCCCCCCGAGCGGAGCGGGCGATACTCGATGTCTCGGGCGTAATGGAAGACCCTCTCGAGGCGATGGACGCCCACGCGAGCGACCGCGAACGCGTCAGTCTCCACCCGCTGTTCGCGCCCGAGCGGGCACCGGGGACGGTCGCGGTCGTTCGAGAAGAACGCGGCCCGGTCACGGCCGCTCTGATCGAGGATCTGGTCGTCGCCGGAAACGACCTCCTCGAGACGACGGTGGACGAACACGACGAGGCGATGGAGACGATTCAGGCCTCGACCCACGCGGCGATCCTCTCGTTCGCTCTCGCCGCGAAGTCGGTCCCGGAGGGGTTCGAAACGCCGGTCTACGACGGACTTCGGGACCTCACCAGAACGGTGACAAACGGAACACCGCACGTCTACGGAGAGATTCAACGAACCTTCGACGGCGCCGAGGCCGTGGCCGACGCCGCGGCGACCATCGCCGAAGCGGAAGGCGAGGAGTTCGAGCAGTTGTACGAGCACGCGGCCGAGCGGTGGCACGAGGACGAGCGAGCGAACTCGGCCGGCAACGGGTCGACGGGTTCAGCCCTCGACGACAACGAACGAGGTGATCTCAGGTGAACGTAAACGAACGGGTCGAGGCCGTCCGATCGAACGCCCAGTACCTCCGAAACGTCAGGCCGATCGATCCGGAGGAAATCTGCGAGTATATCGACGGCGCACCACACCCCGCCGTCGTCCGACAGGACCTCCGCGAGCAGGCTGCCGACCTCGAGTTGCTCGAGCGAGACGACGGTACCTTCGTCCCGGTCGAAGACGAGCCGGTCCCGCCCCGTCGCGAACCGGTTACTCGATTCCCTGAAGCGTACGAACAACGGATAGAGAGCTTCCTCGCGGATCGCTACGGGCCGAACTGGGCCGACGGTGCGGCCGGCGACCTGCTCCGGTCGACGATCCGCCGGTTCAAAGCCCAGTACCTCGAGGGTGCTCCCGTCGAATACGACGAAGATGTCGCGGCCGGATACGCGATCTACCACCTCCCCGGTTACTACGCTGCGACCCAGTATACCATAGAGGAGCTGGCTGACCGCGGGTTGCTCGGCCGAAATCTCCGCGTGCTCGACATCGGTGCCGGAGTCGGCGGTCCGGCGCTCGGACTCGCGGACTACCTTCCCGAGGACGCGTTGCTCGAGTACCACGCCGTCGAACCCAGCGACGCGGCCGACGTTCTCGAGGAACTCCTCGAAGAGACCGGTCGAAACGTTCACCCGACGGTTCACCGAACGACGATCGAAACGTTCGACCCGGCGGCCGCGAGTAGCGACACCTTCGATCCGACTCGACCGGACGACGGCTTCGACCTCGTCCTCGTGGCGAACGTCCTGAGCGAACTCGAGGATCCGGAGACGGTCCTCCGGTCCGCCCTGGAATTGACCGCACCGGACGGTGCAGTAGCGGCGATCGCACCGGCGGACAAACAGACCAGCATCCAGCTTCGCGACCTCGAGCGGACGGTCGAGGACGACTCGATCGCTACCGGGAACACGCTCGAGTGGTCTTCGGACACGGGGTCGGCTCCAAACGGAAATTCGGCCGCCGACGCAGAATCGGCCGCCGAAGCGGAGTCAACCCCCGACGCTGAGCCGGACCGCGATTCGGGTGGTGATTCGGACACCATCACCGTCTACAGTCCGAGCGTCCGACTCTGGGACGGCGAGCGGCCGACCGATCGCGGGTGGTCGTTCGACGTCCGCCCCGATCTCGAGGTGCCGTCGTTCCAGCGACGCCTCGAGGACGCCGCGGACGAAACCGATGACGCGTACGCACCGGGTGAGTTCGTCAACGTCGACGTGCAGTTTTCGCACTCGATCTTCCGACGTGACGGGAAACGGCGAATCGATCTCACGCTCGACTCGGGTTCGTGGGCGAAGATGGCCAAAATGGATCGACACGTTCCGAACCGAATCGACCTCGTCGCGGCGAAGATGAGCCACTCGCTGGGTGACGACGACGCCCCGAGGTCGAACAACCCACTGTTCAAGATCAGCGACGGGAGCGAGCACGTCGACCACTACGCCGTTCTGACCAGAGAGACCGCGATGAATCGCGCGTTGGTCGAAGCCGAGTACGGCGAGGTCTGTTCGTTCGACGGCGCGCTCGCGCTCTGGAACGACGACGAAGGCGCGTACAACCTCGTCGTGGACGAAGAGACCATCGTCGATCGGCTTGTCTGAGCCTCTCGACCGCCGATTCCGACCGCGCTGTTTTACGAACTCCTAGACGCATCTCGGGGGGTCCAAACGGTGGGCTTTTCGGTATCCCCTTCGAGCGAATCGATATGAGCGACTCTCTCGAGATCCTGTTGACGAACGACGACGGGATCGATAGTCCCGGCATTCGGGCGCTGTACAGCGCGCTGTCGGAGATAGCCAACGTCACCGTCGTCGCGCCCGCGTCCGACCAGAGCGCGGTTGGTCGGTCGATCTCCCACGAAGTTGCGGTGACCGAACACGAACTCGGCTACGCGGTCGAGGGAACGCCCTCCGATTGCGTGGTCGCCGGACTCGCGGAACTCGGTCCGAAACCGGATCTCGTCGTTTCGGGCTGTAATCAAGGGGCGAATCTCGGCGAATACGTCCTCGGACGGTCGGGAACAATCAGCGCCGCCGTCGAAGCGGCGTTCTTTGACGTCCCCGCAATCGCGACCTCGTTGTACGTCCCGGCCACCCCGGATCGTCCATTCGACGAAATCGAACTCGAATCCAGCTCGTTCGGCGAGGCCACGCGAATCACGACATACCTCGCCGCACACGCCCTCGAGGCCGGAATCTTCGAACACGCCGCCTATCTCAACGTAAACGTCCCGCTTCCGGACGGGCGGCCCGCGGACATCGAGATCACCCGCCCGTCGAAGCGGTACGAAATGGACGCTTCCTTCAACGGCGACTCGATCCGTCTCCACGATCGCGTCTGGGAGGAGATGAATCCCGACGCCATTTCCGATCCGGACGGAACCGATCGAAATGCCGTCGTCAACGGGCGTATTAGCATCTCTCCGTTGACGGCACCACACACGACGAACCACCACGAAACGCTCGAAGGACTCGTCGACGGCTACCGCGACCATATTCAATAACGTTCTGATATTTCACGAATCGCTGAGAGTGGAGCAAGACCCAGCAAGATTTGTAGCAGGGCCGCAAACGACCACCCATGGCAACGGTCGAAATCGAATACTGCGTCCCGTGTGGGTTCCTCTCTCGCGCGATGGATATCCAGCGGACGCTCTTGACGACGTTCGGCGAACAACTCGAGGCGGTCACGTTGAAAACGGGCGCCGACGGGATTTTCGTCGTTCGCTTCGACGGCGAAGTTGTCTACGACAAATCGGCAGACGGCTTCGATGTGGACGAAATCGTGCGATACGTTCGCACACAGTTGTGATGGCTGACCTGTCGGTAACGACGACCACGTAGTCACCTTGCACGTCGCAAGGGCGGCGGCTTTCGCCATCGTGAACGTCACCGTAGGTGAGACCATTCATCGGTAAAAGAACACACATATGATATTCGAAAAACGCAAAACCAAGGTAGAAGTACGTTCAATAGACGATTATCTCTGTGGAGGGTAATACGCATGGTATTTAACACACTCTGGACTCGACTATCGTCTCTCTGGACCGAATCCGAAACGCGGGTGACAGAGGATTCGTCGGGGGATCAGACGACGTCCGAGAACGCCGACGAGACGCTGAGTTACGCCGAACAGGTCGAGTACGGAGTCGATGAAAAGGAGCTTCCCGACGAAGATAAGGTTCTCAGAATGCTCGTCAAACGCGGTGGACGCGTCGACGAAAACACTGTTCTCGAGGAAACTGGATGGACACAAGAACACCTGATGGAAGTCATCGACGGCATGGAAAACGAAGACGAGGTCAGCGCACTGAGCGTCGGACGCAAACGCGTCATCTGCCGTCGCGGGTTCGAGCCGAAAGGATATCGCTCTCATCTAAACGAATAACTGTCGACGAATGGGGTTGCATCCTCCGACACGTACGGGACGAAAGACTCGAGATCTCGAATCGCCGCCTGCTCGTTTGACCGGACGTTTTGTAGGATGTTTTACCGGAAGTCGTGACGAATTTCCGATTTGGGCCTAACAGCGGGAATTCTGCGTTCCCAGAACGACGACAATTGCAAGAGATACAATCGCCGCGAGTATCGATTCAAACGAACTTCACTCGAACGAGACAATCTGGAGCGTTGAACGGTAGTTCAATTACATTGACTCTCGCTTCGAGTGCTCGAACATGTCCGAACAATCAGCGTCCACGAAGACCGTCGGCGTCTGTACCCACTGTGGCGCGTTCCACGCCGTGTGCAAACGCCCGGACAGATCCGTTTATGCGATCGGATCACCGCAGGGGTGTCACTGTAGCGAGACGGAGTTTCGTCTCCTCGAGGAGTGATCGAACGCTCACCGAAGTCTTCGGTTGCACGAACGAGTTAACTGAACACGCTTATACAGCAGAGTTCTCTCGATACAGCTATGGACGATCGAACGGGGCGTCTCGAGTACACACGGACGGTGCTCGAGGACGCACCGACGACCAGAACGAGCGAGTACGAGAACGCCGATCTGGAGGCCGTTCATCGGGCGCTCGAGGATCGCCTCGAAAACCGTGCCGAGGCGGGCAAATGCGAGACCGACGAGGTGAGCGAACGGGCTCCACCAATTGGCGTCCGGTCCGAACTCACTGGTTCCGAGACGGGTGACGGTCGCGGTGGGACGACAGAAGGGCGACTCTCTGCAATCGTCGATTGCGCCGCGTACGACTCCCGTTCGTTCCGGTTCAAACCGCGCGGACCCCACGGGGCGATAGCGATCATTGTCGGGTTGATTGTCGCATTGCCGACAATTTTCATATCGCTGCTTCTCTCACTCTTTGGGTACTACCTGTATCGATCGGAAAGCGAAGGCGAAATTCCGTTACGTCGGTGGGAAGCAATCGACGTCCTCGTCATCGAGTCGGCGAGTGCCGAGGCCGGAGCGGAAGCCGCCGACCGTTCCTCATCGACCGTTCGCGCGACCGGGGCGGCGGAATCGTTCGTCGGCGTCGATACCGATCGGCTCGTCGAACTTCCCTGGGCCCACCGAAAAGCTGTCGTCATGGAGGTCGAAGAGTGGTCGAAGCGAGCGATTCAGGACGCCCCTGCAACCAGAAACGACGAAGACGTCTTCTTCGATTACCTGACGATGTGGCTCAAACGGAAGGCGAAAACGGACGTCGAGACCGTCGAATCCCTACAGGCCGAGATCGCTCGCGACCCGGCGGCTCGACGGGCATATACCGCACACGTTCTGGGCGACTCGGCCGAACTCGAGGACGAAACAAATGACTCGGACGCCCTCCTCGCAGTGCTCGAAGACGGCCAATAACCCGATTTCGAACTTGTGCGACGATCGTGGCTCGGTTATTGAGGCGCGCTCGCAAATCGGTTTCTCGTATCGGCAGAACTCACTAGTTTCGAGAATCGTTTCGCACTCGTCTCGAGCCGATTGGCGGCTGCGCGCTCGCCGGGAGTCCCACCGCTCGAGCGCATCCGGGAGCGATCACTCGGAACAGACGGCAGAGAGGGTAAAGGAGGCGGCGTCGCAGAGAAAGTGAAGCAGGCGGCGTCGTGGAGTTACTCGAGCGAAACGATTGTGGCTACGGAGCGTCCACGGCTGATGAACGGCACGGGTGAAGTGAGGGCGTGGCGGGATTGACCAAACCCGAAGGGGTTGCGATGTTCGGCGAGTCTATTGACTGAACGAGCGAAAGCGACGTGAAGGAAATGGACTCAACGAGAGACGGAGTCTCTCGAGCCTTCGCGAGCAACGCGAATGAAGACGCCGGGATTCGAACCACCTGAACTTCGCTCGCTATTGCTCGCTCGTTCCGTAGTTCAGGAATCCCGCCACGCCCGTGCAGCGAGCCACACAGTGGCGAGCGAACCGGCATGGCGGGATTCGAACCACGGTCGTTTCGCTTCGCTCCACTTCCTGATTCGAATCCCGCACGGTCCGTTATCGACCTCACTATCGTTCGGTACGATAACGGGCGTGGCGGGATTCGAACCCACGATCAGAAGGTTAGGAACCTCCTGCCCTCTCCGCTAGGCCACACGCCCTACTCGAGAAAAAGTTTCAGTTCGCCTCGGTTTCCGTGTCGGTTTCGACCTCGGCGTCCGTCTCGTCTTCAGACGTCACGGGTTCGGTGTCGACGAATTCGGACTCCTCGTCCTCGTCTTCGATATCGTCGTACGTGCCCGTTTCACGCATTTCCTCGAGTTCAGTTTCGACCTTTTCACGCCCTTTCTGGAATTCACCCATCGCCTCTCCCGTCGATCGAGCCAGCTTTGGAATCTTGTTTGCTCCGAAGAGCAAAATCGCGATGAAAAGGATGACTAATAGTTCCGTCCCCCCTGGAATGGGAGCAAACAGCGGTGCAATTTCGATTGCCATCTCTATGCGTGGCTTATCCGCTGGCAATTATAACCTTTTTGGACGACGCGGCTAGGCAAAATCGACTGAATTAGTGGCTTAAAAGACTGTATCGAGGTACTAGGCCATCACTCTACTTCAAGGTAGTGCCGAGCGGAGAGGTACGATTGTGCAATTTGGAGGACCTTCGCGTAACTCTACGGAGTGCACTGTCAGAAGACCACCGTGTTCTCGTGAACACGTTCGAACTCGGGTTCACACTCGAACTCGAGACTATCTCACGAACGAAACTGTCTTTCCTCCCAACGTACAAACTCCAGTGATGCCAGAAACCGGTGATACTGCACCAGACTTCACAGCACCGCTCGCAAACGGCGACGTAGACTCCATTACGCTCTCGGACGCTCTCGAGAACGACGCGCCGGTCGTCCTCGCGTTCTTCCCCGGCGCGTTCACAGGCGTCTGTACGGCCGAAATGTGTACGTTCCAGGACCGTCTTTCGGCGTTCGAGGACGTCGACGCGACGGTGTACGGGGTCAGCGTCGACTCCCCGTTCTCGCTCAACGAGTTCCGCGATCAGAACGACCTCTCCTTTGGCCTGATCAGCGACTTCGAAAAGGAGATCATCGATAACTACGACATCCGCATGGACTTCGAGGACCTCGGCGTCTACGGCGTCGCCAAACGCTCCGTCTTCGTAGTCGACAGCAACGGCGAAATCACCTACTCGTGGGTCACCGACGACCCGGGCGTCGAGCCGGAGTACGCCGAAGTCGAAGACGCGGTCGCTGACGCCTCCTGATCGACGCGGTCAACTGCCGAGACTTGCCGTTCCCGGCTTTCAGTGCCGTTCGAACTGGCGGAGGGCTTTTTTACTCCGCACCCGACCACAGTATATGAGCGAATCGTCACCTGTTGAGGACCCTCGCCGCGTCTACACCCCTGACAAGGAGCACAATTTTCCTGACGAGAAGTGCAACGAAGTTCTGGCGTTCGTCGAATCGGACGAGGAAATTCAGACTTACCTCGAGGCCCAGAACGTCAACGCGGTCGACAGGAAGCGGTACAACGACCACGGCGCGAAACACATCGAGATCGTTCGCAACCGCGCGCTCTGTCTGTACGATCTGCTCAAAGCCGGTAACGTCGATTTCAACGGCGCGCGCCAACAGGGACTCGATGAGGCAGACGAGTCGGTAATCATCACCCTCGCCGCAACGCTACACGACGTCGGTCACGTCGTTCACCGCGACCAACACGCCTACTATTCGATCCCGCTGGCGGCCGATATTCTCGATCGAGTCTTGCCCGAGTTCTACGACGTGCCAGACAGCGTTCGCATGAAAGGAGAGGTCCTTCATGCGATCATCTGTCACCACACCGCCGAAACGCCGCTGACCACCGAGGGCGGAATCATCCGCGTCGCGGACGCCCTCGACATGGAGCGCGGGCGCTCGAGGATTCCGTACGAACAAGGAGGACGCGGGATCAACACGCTCTCGAGTCAGGCGATCAAACGCGTCTCGTTACACGAGGGCGATAGCCGGCCGGTCATGGTCGAAATCGCGATGACGAACGCCGCCGGCGTCTATCAGGTGGATAACCTGCTGAAAGCCAAGCTCCGCGGATCGGGACTCGAGGACGAGATTCGTATCGTCGCGGTCAACACGAACGAGAACCACGAACAGCTCGTCGAACGGATCGAACTATAGGGTTTCTCACCCCAATACAGAAAGAATCGCTGGCCCGCTGAGAGAGTCACCCCTCAGACGAGGCGATAAACGCCGTCGGACTTCTCGAGGTGGCCGCGCTTTCGAAGCGTCTTCGTGATCGAAAGGACGGTCCCCTTATCGAGTCGAAGCCGATCGCACAGCTCATCGGCAGTTGCACGTTCCCACGTCGCGACGGACAGATAGACGAGTTTGGATTGGCCGGAGTCGATATCGGTCGGAATCCGGACCGCAGTCGAATCGTCCTGGAGTTGCGATTGACTGTTCATACACGACACTCATGCAATCGACGATTATCAAACTATGCCACGACAATTGTCGAAGTCTTGGCCCCCCCGAACGAGGTGAAAATTGAAATCGGGTTAGTGAGACACTCTTCCTCGAAAACTGCCTCAAGAGCCGTGGGGCAATTGTCGTTCTCAATGATGGATAGTGATAATTTGGGAACAGCAACGAATCGATCCGACCCCGTTCGCGATAAAAAGCGGAAAACGTGTAGCGTCAGTAACTTCGAACCTTCGGTTCGTACTCTTTGCTTTCGCCCTCGAGGATAACCGGTCGGTACCAGATCGACGGCTTGCCGGCGTTCCAGGAAACCAGCGTGTGTTTGAGCCAGTTTTCGTCGTCTCGCGTCTGGTTTTCCTGTCGCCAGTGAGCGCCGCGGAACTCGTTTCGGACGAGCGCGCCGAGCGCGATGGTCTCGGCAACGTCGATCAGGTTCCGGGTCTCGTAGGTCATCTGCAGGTCGGTGTTGAACGTTTTCGAGGGATCCGCGACGTAGACGTCGCGGTACTCCTCGCGGCACTCGCGGATGATCTCGAGGGCCTGTTTGATCCCCTCTTCGGTTCGGAAGACGTTGACGTAGTCCGTCATCGCCTTCTGAAGTTTGGATCGGATTTCCGCGTGCTGAACGCCGTCGTCTTTGTTCATGAGCCGATCGACGCGCTCGGATTCCGTTTCGACGGCGCGCTCGAGAACGCCCTCGGCATCGGCAACCTGTCCGGAGCCGTCGGCCGCGACGTCGTCACCGATCGGCTCGAGGCCGGCTGAACCCGGCTGTACCGGGAACTCGGTGTCGTCTTCCTCTTCGACCGCATCGGTGTATCCGGTCTCGATTTCGGCGTCGCCGAGGTCGCCACCCGCCGCGTGGTAGCCGGCTCGCTTGCCGAAGACGATGAGTTCGGGTAGCGCGTTTCCGCCCAGGCGGTTCGCGCCGTGAACTGAGACGCAGGCACACTCGCCTGCCGCGTAGAGCCCGCTGACGCAGGTCTCTCCGTTTTCGTCGGTCTCGATCCCTCCCATCGCGTAGTGCTGACCGGGTTTGACGGGCATCGGTTCGACCAGCCCGTCGGCACCTTCGAAGTCCTCCGCGAGGTGGAGAATGTTCTCCAGACGATCGATAATCCGCTCCTCGCCGAGGTGGCGCATGTCGAGGTGAACGTACTCGTCCTCGACGCCGCGGCCCTCGCTGACCTCCGTCAGTTCCGCACGCGCGACGACGTCGCGGGAGGCGAGCTCGCCGTCGTTGTTCGCGTAGCCGTGTTCGAACATGAACCGCTCGCCCTCGTTGTTGTAGAGGATGCCACCTTCGCCGCGGACACCCTCCGAGAGGAGCACGCCCGTCGAGGGAAGCGTGGTCGGGTGGAACTGGATGAACTCCATGTCCTCGACCGGAACGCCCGCTCGGTAGGCCATCGCGTGACCGTCGCCGGTACACGAGACCGCGTTGGTCGTGTGATCAAAGGCCTGACCGGGACCCCCAGTCGCGAGGATCACGCCGTCGTTCGCTTTGAAGCCCTCGATCTGGCCCGATTGGACGTCGTAGCCGACGACGCCGTGACAGGTCCGATCGTTGGGATCCGGCTCGTCGGAGGTCGCGAGGTTCATCACGTACCACTCGTCGTACACCTGAATGCCCCGTTTGACGACCTGCTCGTACATCGTATGGAGCAGGTGGTGTCCCGTCTCCGCACCGGCGTAGGTGGTTCGCGGGAACGAGAGGCCGCCGAACGGTCGCTGTGAAACGCGGCCGTCGTCCTCTCGAGAGAAGGGCAGACCCCAGTGCTCGAGGGTGATGGTCTCCTCGGGTGCATCTTGGGCCAGCGTCTCGACTGCGGGAGCGTCGCCCAGGTAGTCCGACCCCTTCATCGTGTCGTAGGCGTGGAGTTCCCAGTCGTCGCCCTCGCGAAGCGCTGCGTTGATACCGCCCTCTGCCGCGCCGGTGTGGCTCCGAACTGGGTGGAGCTTCGTGACCATCGCCACGTCCGCTCCCGCTTCGTTCGCCGCGACCGCAGCCCGGAGGCCGGCACCGCCCGCACCGACCACGATAACGTCGTGTTCGTACATAGTTATTACCAGAATTTCAGGTTTTTCTTGACTGCCTCACGTTTGAGCTCCTGAATGTGCTCCGTGAGTGGGATGTCTTTCGGGCACACTTCGGTACAGGAGAACTGGGTCTGACAGCGCCAGACACCGTGTTCCTGCTCTAAGATCCGAAGTCGGTGCTCCTTGATCTCTTCGTCTTCGCGCTCGTCCATCGCGAACTTGTAGGCCTTGTTGATCGCGGCCGGACCGAGGTACTGGTTGTCGCCGGCGGCGATGTTACACGAGGACATACACGCGCCACACCAGATACAGCGCGTAGACATCTTGACCTTCTCGCGGTTTTCGCGAGGCTGTCGTTGTTCCTCGAGGTCGCCCTCGGGAAGGTCCTCCTGCTGGAAGTAGGGCTCGACGGCGTGCATCTGGTCGTAGAAGTGATCCATGTCGACGACGAGATCCTTGACGACCTCCTGATGTGGAAGCGGTTCGACGCGAACCGGCTGTTGGAGGTCCGAAATCTGGGTCTTGCAGCCGAGTTGCTGCGAGCCGTTGATGAAGAAGGCGTCCGACCCGCAGATCGCTTGCCGACAGGAGTGGCGGAAGGTTAGCGACGAATCGAACTCGTCGCGCGCGAAGATCAGCGCGTCGAGGACGGTCATCCCCTTCTCGAAGGGGACGTGAAACTCGTCGAAACGGGGTTCCTGCTTTCCGCTCACTTCCGGGTCGTAGCGAAAGACCTTCAGGTGAACCGACTCTCCCTCGACGTCGGATTCGTCGACGGACTCCGCTTCGGCCAGTCCCTGTTCTTTCTTGTCGAGTCGCTCTTGTTGTGGCGACTGCTGTCCCTTCATTTCGGGATCTTTCGGTGCCTCTTGGGTTTCCGGTTGTTCTTGCTGTTGTGTACTCATTAGACGCTCACCCCTGCCATGACGATTGCAACGTAGATACCCTGTGCGACGAGTGCGACACCCGAGAGCGCCAAGACGGCGAAGACGACCTTTTTCGGGGTGCCCGAGAGTCCCTGATTGACCAGCGCGTTGTAGATACCGTTGATGCCGTGGAACGCGGCCGTGATCAGGAACAACACCATCGCTAGGAAGTACCCGACGTTTTCCATCCGCGCTTGGGTCCCGGCGAAGGTAACTTCTGCGGCGTGATTGACGAAGTGAAGTTGGAAGAAGTGAAACGCCAGAACGATTATCAAGAACGCCGCGGTGATCCGCTGGAGTAACCAGCCGGTTCCGCCGGGCGTAAACGAGGAGTACCGTTCTGCCATTAGAAGCCCACCCCCTGAAGGAACGTCGGTACGCTCGCGACGGTAATGACGCCCGTGAGGATAAGGGAGGCGTAGAAGCTCTTGTCCTGCGAATCGAGACCGATTCCCAGATCAACCATCAGGAGTCGCACCCCGTTCAAGATGTGGAAGACTGCGACCGCGAGCAGTCCGACTTCCAGTACACGAATAATAAAGAGGCTCTCGAGTCCCTGGATCGTCCCCGTGTAGACGTTTACCTCCTCTCCGGCAAGCATCATCATCTGTCCATCCGCTGCACCGATTGCTGTGCTCAATACGGCAATGTGGGTAAACAGGTAGCCGATAAGCATCCACCCGGTGAACTTGTGAAAAATCCACGCCCACATCCCGGCCGAGAACTCCTTCCACCGACCGAAGTCCTCGATGAGACCGCGATTGTAAGACTGACTCATACACTCATGTGGTGGGTTAGCCTGCGGGGGTATAGAAGTTACTTCTTTGATTCCGAAGCGGGTACAGAAACGGACAAAACACAACTCGGGCGGGAGTGAGTCTGAAACAACTCGGATAGAAGATCGAATCCGTGGTCAACGAAACGGCCCTGAGTCATTCGAGATAACTCAACAGCGGATCGGCGTTGTTTCGCTCGCGCTCTAAGGCGGTGCGCGTCTCCGGTTTGAGACCGACGAGATGACAGAGTGGGTTGCCGGGATAGACCACGGGGTTCTCGAGGACGCCGACGATCAACCCGGTAAACGGCGCTTCGACGGAGACGATGTCTTCCTCTTCTTTGAACGGATCCGTGATCGTACAGATCACGTCGCCCTCCCGGACGAGTTCGCCGCGGCCGTGTTTCATATCGACCATCCCTCCCGCGTCGGCGCGCAACCACGTCTTTTCGTCAGTATCGTCGATGAGGATGCGCCACCCGGGCCAGTGAACGGACGACTCTCGGTGGAGTCCGAACTCGGCGAGCACGCTCGCAACACCCGTCAACGCGCGATCGATGAGCGAGCGCTGAAACCGGTGGGCTTCGCCCATTTCGATGGTGATCGTCGGAACGCCGGCGTCCGTCGCCTCCCGTCGCAACGTTCCCGACGGCCCCTGTCCGTCGATGATGACGTTCGAACTGAACGCGTTGGCGAGCCGGACGATGTCGCCGTACTCCATATCCGCGCGGACGTGGAGCATGTTCGTCCGTCCTCGAGTCGAGGTGTGAAAGTCCAGCCCGAGGTCGCAGGGCTCGATGAAGTTCGTGAAAATTCGGTGGGCCATCCGTCGAGCGCTGGTCGACCCCTCACGTCCCGGAAACGACCGATTGAGGTCCCTGTCGTAGATCGGCAGATATCGTTCCTGGGCCAGAAAGCCGGGGACGTTCATTACGGGGAGGCAAATGAGCGTTCCGTGGAGTTTCGTGTGATCCCAGTCATGGGCGACTTCTCGGACGACTTCGATGCCGTTGAGTTCGTCGCCGTGGGCCGCCGCCGAAAGAAACACTGTCGGCCCCGGATGCTGTCCGTTGACGACTGTTACCGGAATCCGAACAGGATCGCCGAGATACGTTTCGCTGATTCCATACCTGATATTTACCGACTCGCCGGGATCGACTCGACCACCATTGTAAGTAAAGACGTCGTCGGCCTCGCCGGACGCATCAGTGTCGGCTGGGTCGGCCGTCCGTTCATCCGTCATGGTCTCCCTGTCGTCGTCCGGTATGAAACGTGTACCGCTGTTCGAAACCGTTCGCGAAATTTCCCCCCGAGGGCATATGTTTTGTACGAGGGCATGTTAGTAGTGAGCATGGATCTTCGTGAGGCGACTGAAGACGATGTCGATGAGATTCGGGAGATTGCTCGAGCCTCGCTCAATTCGCTGTATACTGACTTTCTATCGGAAGAAACGATTGACGATGCGCTCGAGCAATGGTACGGAGAGTCGTTCGTCGAGGACGTCAACGATAACCACACCCTGTTCATCGTCGTCGAACGCGACGGCGAACTCATGGCGTTCTCTCAGAGCGTGCTGGTCGGCCAGCGCTACGGTACCGGACAACTGCTCTGGTTGCACGTCCACCCGGACTACCGCGGGAGCGGCGTGGGCGTCCGATTGCTCGTCCGAACGCGCGAACTCCTCCTCGAGGAGGGCGCAGATCAGGTCCGCTGTTTCGTCCTCACGGACAACGAGGGTGGAAACCAGTTCTACGAGGACCACGGCTTCGAGCAAGCGGGCCAGCGGGAGGTTGAAATCGGCGACGAAACGTTCACTGAGAACGTCTACGCGGAAGCCGATATCGAGAGCGACGAGGGGTGGGATGCCGTCGATCAACTCGAGATCGACGGCGAGAACGTCTACGTGAGCTACGGCGAAGCGGCCCGCGGGTCGAAATCACCGTTTTACTCCGCCTACGGGACCGACGAGTTCGAAGAGCGATACGGCTGGCTCTGTGGCAACTGCGACTCGATCGACAACGCGATGGACACAATGGGGCGTATCGAGTGTAACAATTGTGGAAACCGTCGGAAAGCGACGCGCTGGGACGCCTCGTATCTGTAGATTACGGACCGGTTTCTCCGCATTTCCTCCAGTAGACGGTGCTTGTCTGTGCGCTCCACTCGAGAGCACCGAGCCGATCGAAGGCCGGTCCATCAGCTATCGTGGGAGTTCAATGTAGTACGATATTTCTGACTGTTGTGAGTCCATTACAATTGCCCAATTCGGACTGTGGTTCACTGTATCGATCATCCACCGGCTGGTTCACGAGTGCATCGGACGGCTAATTCACGACTGCATCGTACCGAACTCTGCGAACGAACGGGAGCACATCTGATAAATGGATAGACAGGAGCACATCGTCCGAGGATTCAAAGCGACGCTCGTCGCTCGAGCTGTCTACATGATCTCGAGCGCACTGTTGATGTTCCTTCTCGCCAGTTATCTACTCGACCCGGAAGGGTACGGCGAACTCTACTGGGCGATCGGCATTCTGGCGGTCGTGCAGTTGTTCGCCGACGTCGGTCTGGGCAAATCAGCGGCGAGATACGTTTCAGAGTACCGAGAAGACGATCCAGGACAGATACCGCATCTCTTGCAGACGACCGTCGCGGCCAAGCTCGTCGTGATTGCCATCGTCGCGTACACGCTATTGCTCTTTCACGACCAGATCGCAGTCGCGCTCGGCGATCCGGGAGTCGCGCCGTTTCTCGCGGCGGGCGTGATCTACATTACGGTTAACTCCTTCAACGTGTTCGCACAGATCGTTTTTCAGGGGTACAACCAGCTCGTCTACAGCGCCGCGATTCAGGCGATCAGCGGAGCGGCTCGGTTGGTTTTCGCCGTAGGATTCGTCCTCGCCGGGCTTGGTGCCCTCGGGGCGTTCTTCGGATACATCGTCGGTTACGCGATTGCGGCGGTAATTGGTCTCGCGATTCTCTACTACAAATTTTATCAACCGACCGAAGCCGCAGAGGTGTACGAAGATGGCCTCTCGCGTCGATTGCTCGAGTACAGCGTTCCGTTAACGGCGACTCGGAGCGCGAACGTTATCGACAAACAGATCGACATCGTCCTCGTCGGTGTCTTTCTCAACCCGGTTGCGGTCGCCTTCTACACGCTCGCAAAGCAAATCACGGACTTCGTCCTCGCCCCGGCCGAGTCGCTGGGCTTTACGATATCGCCGAATTTCGGCGAGCAGAAAGCCGCCGGGCAACTCGAGGATGCGCGCCGAATCTACGAGATGGCGCTGACGAACGCGATGTTGCTATACGTGCCCGCGGCCGTCGGGCTCGCGCTGGTCGCGGAACCGTTCATGACGATGGTGTTCGGAAACGAGTACGCAGGTGCCGTGCCGGTCATGCAGATCCTCTGTTTGTTCATCGTCCTGCAGGCGGTTACGAACCTCACGAGCGATAGTCTCGATTATCTTGGGCGCGCTCGAGCCCGTGCGATTGCGAAAGGCGGGACATCGATCGCGAATCTGGGACTCAACATCGTCCTCATTCCGACGATCGGCGTCGTCGGAGCCGCAATTGCGACGATTATCACGCACACCGTGTACGTGCTGGTCAACCTCTACATCGTCCACACCGAACTATCGCTCCGGATCGGTTCGTTGGCCCGTTCGTTCGGGAGTATCTGTGCCATAACCGGTGGGATGGCCGTGACCGTCCTGTTGGTCACGCCGCTGATATCGAACCTCTTCATGCTGTTCGGTGCGATCGCGCTCGGCGTCGTCACCTGGGGCGTGCTGGCTATCGCGAGTGGACTACTCGATCTTAGAGAGGTTCGATCCATCGTCACCTAATATGTCGGTCGTACGTCACTTCCGGCCATTCGCCACCCAGCTCTGGCGACAAACCGGTGAATAGGTACAATCGACCCTGTGACGCTGACAGCGCGTTCGAAAGCGTATTCACCTGCTGACGTTCCGGCACGCTGAAACCACTACCAACGCTTTTCCGGATTCTCGGTGTTCATGTGGTATGCCTAAAAGCGATCCCGTTACGGTTGGGGTGCTCAGCCTTCACACGAGCAAGGAGACGAAAGCGATACTCAACGCCGTCGAAGCGCTCGGTCACGACACGGAGTGGCTTCGCGAAGAAAATACGAGCGTTCGCGTCGAGGACGGCACCATCTTTCTCGAGCCCGATGTCGACGTTATTGCAAATCGGATGTTACTTTCGAATACCGAACAGCCCTGCGAAGAGCTCGGACTCGTCAATACGTTCTCGCAACTGGTTCCGATGCTCAACGAGCCAGGGCCAGTACTCACGGCGGTCCACAAACTCTCAACTGCTGGCGCGCTCGCGACGAACGGCATTCGCGTTCCCGACGTGTTGCTCGCACTCAACAGCGATCAACTCAACGACTCGAGACAGCAGTACGGCGACGAAGCAGTCTACAAGACGGCGATCGGAACCCACGGCGGCGGTACCTGGAAAGTCGGACCCAACGACGTCATCAACGCCAAAGTTGGCAACCGATACGCGTTCTTGCAGGAACTCATCGACCGGGACGACCAACGCCACCGCGACGTCCGAATCTACGTCGTCGGTGGCGAAATCATCGGGGCGATGTATCGGTATGCGCCCGATAACGACTGGCGGACCAACGTCGCACTGGGCGGTGCAGTCGAGGACGCCACGGAAGAACTCCCCGAGAGCGCCCGCGAGATAGCCAGACAGTCCGCGGCCGCGATCGGTCTCGATTACGCCGGCGTCGACCTCGTCGAAGGCGAGAACGGCTGGTTCGTCCTCGAGGTCAACCCGACGGCCGGTTTCAAGGGGCTGTACGAAGCGACACACGTCAGCCCGGCACCCTACATCGCGAAACTCGCCATCGAACACGCGGGTGGTTCCGTCGACGATGATCGAGTCGCGGAGCTCGCCGGAACGCTCGATGACTCCCAGCCGCTGGCGCGTCCCCCCGAGCAGGCGATGGTCAACGACAAACCGGCCACCATCGGCTACACGGAGGAAATCGTCCTCTCGGGAACCAGCGGCTCGGAATCGGTCCTCGCCAAGTCAGACACGGGCGCGACCAGAACCAGCATCGATACGAGTCTCGCCGCCGACATCGGCGCAGGACCGATCAAGTCGGTCACGCGAATCAAATCGGGAAGTTCGAAAACGTCGAAGAGCCGACCCGTCGTCGATATCGTGGTCGGCGTCGGCGGTAACCGCCACACCGTCACCGCGAGCGTCGAAGACCGGAGCCACATGGACTACCCCGTTTTGCTCGGGCGCGACATTCTCGAGAACTACCGCGTCGACGTGAGCAAACGCGTCGATCGCGACGTGGCCGATACGCCCGAAGAGGAAGAATAACGCGTAACCACGTCGATTGTGCGAGATCGATTGGGGACATCGACTGCGAGACTTCGCCCTCAAAAGCGAAAGCTCGAGAGAGCGCTCCCCCAATCGTTCATCGCTTTCTGACTCCCGCTCGTTTCGATTCACGCCACCTCCACTCCCCTCACTGATTGATCACCAAGCACTGTTATTGCGTTCGAAAGCACAGAGTACGAATGCGTGAGTGATCGACGAATGGAGTGTAACCGCTGTCTCCTGTGTGGAACTGCACTGGAGAGTCCATCCACCGATCCGCCGGACGAGCTATCCACAGATCCGTCGGACGACCTATCCACCGATTCCCTCGGCACCCCTTCAACCGAAGCGGGTTCGGACGACGCGTTCTGTTCGTCCGGCTGTAGCGACGTCTACGACGTACTCGGTGCGCCCACTGGTACTCCTCACAACGCCTCCGCTAACCGCAATCTCGCCGTCGGCGAGGATTCGGCAGCCTCCCGGAACGACGGTGAGACAGCTTCTCAGGGCGACGACGATCAGCCGGACTCTCAGGGCGAGGATTCAGGAGCATCGAACGATCGACAAGCGACCGAAATCGTTCGAACGTTCTTCCGTGTCGACGGCATGCACTCTGTGACCTGTGAAGCGTTCTTAGAATCAACCGCCGGGGCACGCGACGGCGTCGAGCGCGTCGCCGCGAGTTACGTTACGGAAACGGTACGGGTCGATCACGATCCCGAGCGCATCTCGGAAACCGAACTGCAGAACGCGCTGAGTAGGGTCGGCTATACCGCATACCTTCGATCGGACATAACGGGCAAAGGAGACAAAAGACAGCGTTCGAGCGAGGAGGGAGAGACCGCGACAGGTACAACTCAGCGCTCGAGGGAAATGACCGGCCTCCGGAAACGCCGGACCGATGACATGCTCGAGATACGCTACATCGTGGGCGTCGTGTTCGGAACGTTCCTGTTGGTTCCCTACGTCGCGATCTTGTACCCGGTGTATCTCGCGTCTATCACCGATTGGGGGATGCTGTCCCTGTACGAAGGCGCCTTTGAGAACCTCGAGGGGTTGTTGTTTCTCCCCCTGTTTTTCGTGTTGACGGCTGCCGTCCTCTACTTGACCGGAATGCCCCTTCTGCGCGGTTCGTACATCAGTCTAAGACTGAGACGACCGAATACGCACCTGCTCGCGGCACTCACGATAACCTGTGCGTACATCTATGGCACACTCTCCTTTTTGCTCGGCGGGAACGACGTCTACTACGATCTGACGATCATCGTCGCAGCCGTGATAATGGCCGCGGTTTTCTACGAGGCGACGGTCAAGCGGCGAGCGATCGATCGCCTCACCGATCTCACGATTTCACAGGTTGAGGAGGCCCGTTTGCTCGAATCGAGCGGAACGAGCAAGGTCCCCGTCGAGGAACTCGAGTCCAGTGATCGAGTGCTCGTTCGACGAGGAGAACGGATCCCGGTCGACGGCGTACTGCTCGAGAGCGCGTGTACGGTTGATGAAGCGATCGTCACCGGCGAATCGGTCCCGGTTTCGAAAGCGCCCGGAGAACGCGTCATCGGCGGCTCGGTCGTCACGAACGACGCCGCGGTTGTTCGGGTGGGAGAGCAGACGACGAGTAGCATCGATCGACTAACCCGAGTCGTCTGGAACGTCCAAAGCGCGGATCACGGCGTCCAGCGACGCGGTGACCACCTTGCCGGACTCTTCGTTCCGGTCGTCTGTGGCGCTGCGGCCGTCGTGGGTGCGACGCTGTTCGTTCTCGAAGCGAGTCCGGTGACGATCGCGATGAGCGTTCTCCTGACAGTTATCGTCTCGAGTCCGTGGGCGATCGGGTTCGCGACGCCGGTTTCGGTCGCCTCGAGCATCCGAGACGCGATGGACCGAGGGATCGTCGTCTTCGACGAGACCGTCTTCGAACGGCTTCGGGCCGTCGACATCGTCGTCTTCGACAAAACGGGAACGCTCACGACGGGCAAGATGACCGTTCTCGAGGCAGACGCTCCCGAAGACGTACTGGAAGCTGCCGGGCTGGTAGAACGGCGGGCATCGCACCCGGCAGCGGCGGCTATCGAGGCCGAGTTCGCGGTGAGGCCGATACCTCGAGAAGACGCCTCGAAACGGCCCGACGGCGGCTTTACGGACGAGCGATCGAACGAAAACGAACGCCGAGTTCGCGACTTTCGAAGCCACGATACCGGCGTCGAGGGAACTGTCGACGGACGCGCGGTACTCGTCGGCCATCCTGCACTCTTTCGGGAACGGGGATGGGACCTCGACGATCGACTCTGCGCCCGAGTCTCGAGCGCCCGAGAATTCGGGCGACTCCCGGTCGTCGTCGGGACCGACGGGCGTGCAGACGGCGTCGTGATCGTCGGCGACGAACCGAGGAACGAGTGGGACGAAACGGTCACCGAACTGAACGATAATGGCGTTGAGGTCGTGGTCCTCACCGGGGACGACGAAACGGCGACCGACTTCTTCGATCGTCATCCGGGTGTCGATCGGGTGTTCACGGGCGTTCCGCCGGCCGGAAAGACGGCGACGATCCGGTGTCTGAACGGCGAGAACCGCGTGGCCATGGTCGGAGACGGAACGAACGACGCCCCGGCGCTCGCCGAGGCCGACCTCGGCATCGCGCTGGGGAGCGGTACCGCGCTGGCCTCCGACGCGGCGGATTTGGCGATCGTCGACGACGATCTCACCGCTGTCGAGCGGGCGTTCGCCCTGTCGACCGCCGCACGCCGGCGCGTCACGCAGAACCTCGGGCTGGCGCTGGTCTACAACGCGCTTGTGATCCCTCTGGCGGTAATGGGAGTGCTGAACCCGCTGTTCGCGACTGTTGCCGTGGCTACGAGCAGTCTCCTCATCGTTGCGAACTCGTCGCGTCCCCTTATCGACGAGTAGAACGGCTAGTCTTCGGATCGAACCTGACCCGGTTATTTTGCGGGCTCGTCCTCTCCCGGCTATTTTGCGGACTCGTACTCGGCCCAGATATACCGCGTCGCAACCGACCGGTACGGCCGCCACTGCTCGGCAATATCGCGCATCTCTGCTCGAGTCATCTCCGCACCGTCGCCGTAGAGCTGTTCGATCCCTCGGCGGACGGCGAGATCGCCAAGCGGCAGGATATCCGGCCGTTCCAGTACGAACAGCAGGAACATCCGCGCCGTCCAGTTGCCGATCCCCTTGATCTCGGTAAGCCGGTCGACGACTTCGTCGGCGGAGTGATCCGCAAAGCCAGCCCTCGTATAATCGTTTTCCTGAAACGCTCGAGCGGCGTTTCGGATGTACTCGACTTTCATTCCGGACAGTCCCGCATCCCGAAGCGCCGCTTCGTCCGCGGCGAGTACTCGAGCGGGCGTCACCTCGTCCTCGAGGAGGTCGAACACGCGTTCTCGAACGGCGGCCGCACTCGCCGTCGAGAGTTGCTGGTTGATAATAGAGATGCAGAGGCGTTCGTAGGCCGTCCAGTTCGGTTCGATATACGGATCATGTCTGTCGACGATCTCCGCCATAACGGGGTCCTGACGCAGTACCTGTTTTGCTTCCTCCATCATCTCTGGTGAAACGGTGGGAGGGCTCGGGAAGGCAAGTATGTCTCGGTCCGATTTCGTTCTCGGTCCCTTCCGTCGGTGAGACCGGCTGAAAGCGAAGGCGACGGGATAATAGCGGATCCGAACCACCCGTCCGGCCTCGAATTTTTCAGTGAGAACGTGGTTCTCGAAGACGAATGCAGCCAGTCGTTCACCTCGTCGTCGGCTACATCTGTTACGCCGCGTTCACCAGGTGGCGAGACGATCGAGCGCCGTCGGAAGCTGGCGCACTCGCGGCCGTCGCCGGTGCGGCGCTCGCCGATTTGATCGACAAACCCCTCGTCGCAGCCGACATGGTGGCGGTCGGGCGAACGATCGGGCACTCGCTCCTCTTTGCCGTTCCGCTCATCATCGTCGTTTGGGCGTTGGCCAGACGATCCAACAGGAACGTACTCGGCGTGGCTTTCGCGATCGGGTACCTCTCACACATCGCAACTGACATTCCCTGGCACCTCGTTTCGGGCGACTACCACGAACTGGGTTTTCTCCTCTGGCCGATTACCGACATGCCGCCCTATACCGGCACGAAGCCGCTGGGAACGGTCGTCGGAGTCGACGTAACGACGCTCTGGCTTGAGGCGGTCATCTTCGTCTTCGGTATCGGGCTCTGGTGGTACGACGGCCGGCCGGGTGTCGAAGCGATTCGGCGACGGTTCTTCGGGTGAGGAGTCACGCCGACTTCTCCAATCGTTCCGGGGAAGCCACTACGTATCGGACAGTATCCACGAGCAACCCCGCGGTGACGAAACGTAAGTCGTGATAATCTTTCTAACAGGAATACTAGGCAAATATTACCTAGTCTGACGTGCGATAACACCTATGGAGAACGAAGGCGATTTCGACGACATCCTCGTTCCGACCGACGGCAGTAAATCCGCACGGAGAGGCGCAGAGCAGGCCATTAGGTTCGCAAAACGGAACGGCGCAACCCTGCACGTGCTGTACGCGATGAACATGGGCGACGTGAGTTACGTTGCGGTGCCGAGCGATATCGAGCAAACGCGAAAGCGCCTCGAGAAGAAGGGACAAACGTTCGTCACGGAAATCGAAAATCTCGCCGCGGAAGCTGAAGTACCCTGCGTTACGACCGTCACGGCGAACACGCCGCTCGAGGCCATCCTCGAGTACGTGGACGAACACGATATCGATCTCGTCGTGATGGGAAAACGCGGGCGATCGGACCCCGATAAGCCGCTCGTCGGCTCGACCACCAATCGGGTCGTCGGCTCGCTCGAGATACCCGTATTCACCGCGTGAACGAGCGATCTCGAGTTAATTCGTCACTCTCGTCGAAGACGATGTTATTCGTCTCCTCGTGTTTCGGCCTCGCCTTCCGGCCCGAACTCGGCATCCGCGTGAGTGCTCCCGAATTCGGCTTCGGCCGCCGCGGGTTCCTCGCGTGCGAGCCGCATCGCGTTGCCGGTTACGCCGAGGCTCATCCCCATGTCGCCGATGACGACGGCGTGGATGACGGTGACGATGCCGAACGGCGCACCGGCCGCGAGCACCGCTTTCACGCCGAGGCTCGCCCAGATGTTCTGTCGGATGACGTCGTTTGCCTTCCCCGACAGTCTGTAGAGGTACGGAAGCCGCGTCAGATCGTCGCTCATCAGCGCGATATCGGCGGTCTCGAGCGCTGTATCCGTTCCCGCCGCACCCATGGCGATGCCGGTCGTCGCCGTCGCGAGCGCCGGCCCGTCGTTGATGCCGTCCCCGACCATCGCGACGCTCCTCGAGAACGATGAGGCCGAAACCTCACCAGCGTCTCCAGCGACAGCGTTCGCCTCGAGGCGTTCGTCCGGCTCCGCGTCACCGTCCCCTTTGAGGCGTCGGATCCACTCGAGTTTCTCCTCGGGCATGAGTTCGGCGTGGTACTCGTCGATTCCGACCTCGCCGGCGATCGCCCGCGCGGTTCCCTCGTTATCTCCGGTGAGCATCACTACCCTAATTCCCTGCTCTTGTAACTGCGAAACGGCCCACGACGCCTCCGGCCGGACCTGATCCGCGACGGCGACTACTCCGAGCGGTCCGTCTTCCGTCCCCACGACGACGACGGTCTTTCCGTCCGCCTCGAGTTTCGGGACGACCTCGGAGAGGACATCGAGGCAATCCTCTCGATCGCAGCTAGGGATCGATTCGTGGTCCCACTCGGCTCGTTCCGGTTCCGACTCGAGGACGGTTCCGCCATCCGTCGCGTGGACGTGCTCGAGATCAGCCAGTCCGTCGAAGAGATCCGGTTTTCCGACGTAGTGCGTGACGCCCTCGAGATCTGCGCGAACTCCTCGTCCGGTAAGGGCCTCGAAGTTCGAGACCGCGAACTCGTCGGAGCTATCGGGTTCGTCGCCGATAGCGTCGGACGCCAGCCCGCGTTCTTCCGCAGCCCCGACGATCGCTTCACCGACGGGGTGCTCGCTCCGCCGTTCGATAGCGCCAGCGCGGGCGAGGACGTCGTCTTCGTCCGCCCCCTCGAGCGGGATCACGTCGGTGACGTTCAGTTCGCCGGTCGTGAGCGTTCCCGTCTTGTCCACCGCGAGGATCTCGCTTTCGCCGACCGCCTCGAGGTGACGCCCGCCCTTGATTAGCACGCCGTTTCTGGCGGCGCTCGTGATCCCCGAGACGACGCTGACGGGCGTGCTGATGACGAACGCACAGGGACAGGCGATGACCAGCAGGGTGAGTCCGCGCAGGAACCAGGTGTTCCAGGACGCCCCGACCAGCAGCGGCGGGAGCGCGGCGACGGCGACCGCGAGCACGACCACGATGGGCGTGTAGACGCTGGCGAAGCGATCGACGAACTGCTCGCGTTTGGTCGACTCGCGTTCGGCGTCCTCGACCATCCGAACGATTCGGGCGATGGTCGAATCGTCGGCCTCGCTCTCGACCGCTACCTCGAGGTAACCCGATTCGGCGATAGTTCCGGCGTAGACCTCCTCGCCCGCGGTCTTATCGACGGGGACGCTCTCGCCGGTAATCGGCGACTGGTCGACCGCGCTCTGGCCGTCGGTAACCGCGCCGTCGGCCGGGATCTTCTCTCCCGGCTTGACGACGACGGTGTCGCCGATTTCGAGCGAATCCACCGCGACGACTTCCTCCGTGCCGTCCTCCCGACGAACGGTCGCCGTCTCCGGCGAGAGGTTCATCAACTCCCGAAGGGAGTCTCGTGCCCGGTCCATCGAGAACCGCTCGAGGAGCTCTGCAACGGAGAACAACACGGCGAGCATCGCGCCCTCAAAGGGATGGTGGGCCGCGACGCTGGCGACGATACCGACGCTCATCAGGAAGTCGATATCGAGGCTCCGATTGCGCGCGGAGTAGTAGCCGTTTCGCAAGATCGGAACGCCAGCGACGGCGACCGCGCCGATGAACAGCGCTTCAGAGAGTCCGTAGGTCCGGCCGAACGCGGTGATAAGGGCCGGATCAAGCGCGGGAAGAAGGAACTCCAGTACCATCCCGACCGCGACGAAGACGGCACCGACGGCGGTTCCGAGCGCCCGCCGACTTCGCCACACCGCTCGAGACTCGACGACCCCATCGTCTCCGTCCTCGATCGGTTTTCCCTCGTACCCAGCGTCGTCGATGGCGTCGATAACGACTGGCATCTCGAGGTCGGATACACCGGACACCGTCACGCGCCCGGAGGCTGGCCGCGTTTCGATTTCTTCGATGGAGTCGACGCGCTCGAGCGCGTTTTCGACTTTGTTCGCACAGGAGGCACAGTCCATGTCCGGAACCGAGACGGTGAACTCGGTCTCGTCGTCGGCAATAGCGTAGCCGGCGGCCCGCACGCGGGCCCGAATATCGTCCTCGCTCGCGAGTTCCGGATCGTACTCGACGACGAGTCGGCCGCTCGTTACCTGCGGTTCGATCGCCTCGATTCCCTCGAGGCGTTCGATACTGTTCGTTACCTTCCCGGCACAGGACGGACAGTCCATCTCGGGAACCCGACATTCGAGGGTCATCCTCGAGGTCGGCGACGTGGAAGGGTCACTCATCACGTCATCCTAAGTGACGGTAGTGGATAGCAGTTATTTGGCGTGCGCCAACTCGGGAGTTGGTTCCGGCCAAGGTGGAAAAGTGAATTTCGAAGTCGATCCTGAGAGGGCGGCCGACAGTTCAAATTTCGGGTGTGAGCGCCTCGATCGAGGCGTCGGCGTCGACGAACGTCGTCGCAAGTGCGGCTTCGGCTCGTCGAAGGCGGTAGGACAGCGTCGACCGCGGGATATCCAATTTCGTCGCGAGTTCCGAGAGTTCGATCTGTCGAGGCGTCTCGTAGTAGCCGTACTCGACGGCCGCCCGAAGCGCAGACTGCTGTGCGTCGGGCAACGAGGTTTCGGGGTCGGCTTTGGCACGTTCGGGATCGACCTCCGTCAACCGAATCATCTCCATGCCCGTACACTCGCCGACTTCCTCGCCGAGCGCGTCGAAAAAGGCGTGAACCGACGCGTCGCTCGAGAGAACGATGCGCCACCGGTAGCGTCGCCCCTCGCGGTAGGTCTCGAAGAGGAGCCCCTCTCCGAGATACTCGAGCGCCAAATGCGGGATCGACGTACAGACCGGCGTTCGATCCCAGTAGGTGTAGACGACGAGCGTCTCGTTCGAGCGATCGAGGACCTGCGTCTCACACTCCGCACCGCAGTCGTCTTTGACCAGACAGTCCGCGAAGTAGGTCGCGTCGCGGTAGGCTTCCTCGAGTTCCTCGAGGGCCTCCGGCGATCCCGTCGCGTGATCAACTCGCCAGAGGCTATCTGGGGTGACGTGACACGAAAGCGAACGGATCGACGTGTCAGGATTGGCCGCGAGCACGTCCGCAACCGGATTCGTGTCCGGTTCGTACTCGAGGGCGAAGACAAATTCTCGCATACCCACTCGTAGGGGCCGACGGGAAAAAGGGTTCCCGGTGGTCGTCGTAGTAGGAGGTGTGCTCTCTGGAACACTCGAATGGGTTCATGACCTCTGGCGGTTCTACCTCGCGTACACTCAGACCGCCACCCACGCAGCGACGGCCGCGGCGTTCGCTATTTTCGGCCTGTTAGTATTCGTTGATCCGCTCTTTGCCCTCCTCGCGATTGGGTCCTACGTCGTTCCACCACTGGTTCTGTACGTACTCGAGGACGAACCGCCGCGCAGTCGCGATCGACAAAAACCTCGAGAGCGGGCGCGCAGAGAGAAGCGAGCGCAGGAGCAACCCGGTCAAGACCGGTCCGTACAAGGAGGGGAACGACCGGGAGAACACATGACCGTCCCCCCGAGCGGAGAAGCAACACTCGAGGAGAACGAACGGGGTACTCGAGAGGGGCGAGTCGGAGAGGCCTCGAGCACTCTCAGAGACGGGAATGGAGACACGGACTCGGATAGTGACGATGGGGATACGGATTCGGATAGCGACGACGGTGATACGGATTCGGATAGCGACGATGGAGACACCGATTCCGACAGCGATGATGGGGATACGGACTCAGATAGTGACGACGGAGACACCGACTCCGACAGTGACGACGGTGATACGGACTCAGATAGCGACGACGGAGACACGGATTCGGATTCTTGAACGTATTAGCCTATTGAATTCACAGGATGTTATCGGCAAGTACAGGTGAAGTACCAACGACTGTTCCAATTAAAATATGCTGAAAACATCCAATATCCGGTCGATGTATTTGTCGTACTTTCCTTCTTTCTCCTCATCTTCGTCGGGGGGCTTTGTGCTCTTCCTGTCGCCGGTCATGGTTAAACATTAGATATCGGACATAGTGACTTTTCCGGTGGTAGTAGCTGTTCACTTCACACGGGTACTCCCTTCTCGAGACGACATTATTCCTCGCCGAAAACAGTAGTTATATGACAATACAGGACGTAACGGCAAATGGAAGCCAAAACTCCACGGAAGGGGGCGTTCGTATTGAAATGCCCCGGGTGGTAAGAGCACCCGAGACGTGGCTTCCAAACCCGTCAAGGGTCAGTTGCCATGATTGGATTACTTCTCCGCGGGCTTAAACATCCCGTCCGACAGACGAATCGAAGTCGAAGACAGCTACCCGCCGCTTACGAACTCTCAGCTGTTGGTCACGCGCTCGGAGGTGAGTGCAAGCGATGACCTCGTCGACGACCGATCTGGTCGTGGATATCGTTCGAACGCTCGAGAAACAGGGCGTTCCTCGAGACGCCTACCAGCTCGCCAGCGAGTTCGACCCGGAGGCGCTCGCGCGGTTGGTCGATTCTGGCGGAAGTACGGTTGAAGTCCATCTCGAAGTTCAGGGCGTGTCGCTCCTCGTGACGAATCTGGGCGCTCGGGTGACCGACGAGGAGCCATCGACACACCCGAGTGCCCTCAATGTGGACTCCCGGTCACCGCAGTCGTCCAGCTCGTTCCGACTCATCACAACGCGTATCCCTGCGGCTGTCGGGTCGAAGCGGACCTGCTCGAGTAGCGCTTGCTCGAGGAGAACTCAAGCCGCAGACCGTTGTCGGCACGGGATTCGCCGGTCTGACTGCCGTGCATCGACTACGCGAGACTAACCGGGACGTTCGCCTCCTCGAGGCTCGAGACCGGGTCGGCGGCCGGACGTTGACCAGAACTGTCGACAGTCACGCTCTCAACACAGGTGCCCAGCGGATTGATCCGCCGAAAGAAGCCAACAACGCCCGCGTTACGCTGACACCCTTTCAGAACGGGTTTTATTCGACGAGTCGCGTCATCACGGTCCGTTCGGCGCGACGAAGCAACTCACCTGCCGTCCCGCTCGAGCACTCGAGGCGAGCGGCGATCTCCTCGAGTGATCCTTCGCGAGGCATGCGGTAGTAGCCGCAATCGACGGCGGCGGAGACGGCTTCGAACTGGCGCTGGGTCAGGGCCGCCCGCGAGTCGATCCGGCCGGCGCGAAACTCGCCGATCGACACGACATCGACGGTCATGAGATCGGAGATATTCTCGACTGCCGCCTGGATCGCATCGGAGGGGCCGATCGTCGTCAGCCGAATCGTCCCATCGGATTGATACTCAACCGGCGGCACGGCGATCAACCCCGGCTGAGATACCGCGTCGATGAAGATCCGCCCGGATTTTGTAACCGCTCCCCGGGCATACAGATAAAACGTATCTTCCTGACAAGGGGCGATCTCGAACTCGAGGGTCGACGGCACGTCCTCGAGTGCCTCCTCGTAGGGCGAGCGCGGTCCGTCGACGTGAAACAGGACTGCATTTTCGTCAGCGGCGTACTGGTGTTGATAGAGCAGTCTCGAAGCGTCGTAGTCCTCGTGCTCGACGATCAACTGGTGCATCGGATGGCGCTCGTTCGGCGGTCGCTGCAAACTCACTTCGAGGTAACGCATTCGGGTAACCCAAGATACGGGCATACTACACTTATAAACATCCCTCACGTCTGCGGCCAAAGTCTGACCGTTTCACCGACCCACCGTTTAACCGTCATGACAACGCCGAATATGCACGGGGCGCAGGCGACCTGGCCGGACGTTCGAGCGCAGGCGTGTGAGCGCATTCGCGTAGCGGGGGTCGCGGGTGCGGGCGGTGCGGGCTTTCCGTCCTACGCGAAGTGGGACGATCTCGGGCGGGTCGATTCCTTGCTGGTGAACCACCAGGAGAGCGAGCCAAACTACTTCATCGACAAGTGGCTCGGGAAGACGAAGGCACAAACGCTCGCCGCACTGTTCGATGTCCTGCTCGAGCAGGCGGTATTCGATCGCATCGTCATCAGCGCGAAGTGGAAAGACCGCGAGAAGTATATGCACGCACTCGAGGCCGAGACCGACGGGACCATCGTTCCGCCGGACGAGTTGCCACTCGACCGCGAGGAACACAAGGGCGTCGTGTTCGCGTACACGGACAATCAGTACCAGTACGGCATGGAGAGCGTGCTCCTTACGGTGGTCGATGGCACGGTGTTGCGCGGCGATCTCCCGATGGACCACGGCTGGCTCGTTCAGAATACCGAGACGCTGATCAACATCGCTCGAGCGCTGTCCGACGAAACGCCCACGACGCGGAAGTACGTTCACGTCAGCGGTGAGAGTCTTCGGGATCGCTTTCTCGAGGTACCTATCGGCACGCCCGTGAGCGACCTCTTGAATGCGGCCGGTCTCCCGCCAGCGGAGCGGCCGTCGGACGCTGTGATCGCCGACGGGGGTCCGGGCTGGTGTTTCCCTATCGACACGCCGCCGGAGGCCTACGGCGTCAGAAAAAGCACGAACGGTCTGCTCGTCCTCGGCGAGCGAACCGCCGAGGAAAACGAACTCGGTGGCGGTCGGATCGACGTGCTCGAGGAGTACGACTGGAACGCCTGGACGATAGAAACCGAACCTACCACAACGGTCGACCCGTCCCGGGTTCGGATTCCGCTCGCGACTAATCCGGAGCCCGATATCGTGGAGCCTGCCGTCCCGATCGTCGAGATCGGCGATCGTGTTGGTGTCGGCGATCGGATCGCAAGTCCGAGTTCTGACGGAATCAGTAATCCTCAGCACGCGTCCATCGCCGGTAACGTGACAGCGGTATCCGAGACGGATATCGAGATCGAATCGCGAACGAAGTGAGCGAGCGGCCGAAAAACCTCGAAGCCGGCCAACGGCACCGATGAGGGAGTGACGTTATGCTTTTCATCGAAGCTAAGCGGGAGCGAGAGTGGTCAGCGCAACGTTTGAAACCTCACCATTTGGTGGAGTATACAACCGACGAGAAACGTCGACTACAGCCAATCATCAATTCAAAAGTTAGGCCGACTACTCCCGCAACCGCACGCAGAGCAAACGGTTGGCATCAGCAGTGAACACTCGAGAGCCGTTCCGAGTTGAGCACTCAACAACGGAGCGAACGCACCGAAAACTGCCATCGGCAGTATCGCTCTCGAGGCCCCCTCAGAACAACTGCTCGTCCTCGGCCTCGAGCAACTGTGCGGGACCGCCGACACCCCAGACCATCGTCTCGACGCCACAGTCTGCGACTTCTTCCTCGACGCGATCGGCGTGCTCCTCGGTCGTGTTGACGTACACGCTCGCGCCGGTATCGGTCGAGAAGTAGACCGGAATATCCTCTTCCTCGCGGAGCTTCCGGACTCGGTTGAAGATCTCGAGCGTCGCCGGTTGCCAGTACACCCAGCCCGAGGGCCCGGTCATCGTCGTCGCAGCCAGCGACAGCGAGTCGTGCTCAGCGAGGGAGAACGCGGCGTCGAAGTCCGCATTTCGAAGCGCGTCACGCATCTCCGCGATCTGGCCGTGAATGTGGGCGTTCCGGGCCTGGAACATGTGGCTGTCTGCGGCCTCGTTGTGTGCGTCTTCGGTCTCCTTGTGGTACGGAACGAGCCCAACGATCGTCTTGAGGTCGTCTTCAAGATCCGTCTCGATGCGGCGGGAGCGACAATCCTCGTCGTTTAGCCCAGTGTAGAGCTGTGAAAACGCGCCCGTGACTGCTCGAGCGGCCGATGCCGAGCCGACTCGAGCGATTGTCGAGATCTCCTCGCGATCGGCCTCGATGCCAGCGGCGGCCGAAAGCGCCATCGCGGCCGCGGCGAACCCGGAGGAAGACGACCCGAGCCCGACGTTCGTCTGGAAATCGTTCTCGCTCACCAGTCGAACTGGCTCCTCGGCGTGAGCGGCTTCGGCCTTCGAGCGGACCTTTTCGAGGACCGCGTCGACGCGTTCGGCGGCGCGTCCCTCGAGTTCCTCGCCGTCGACGACGTACGTGTCCTCGTCGTAGTCGGCCGAGAACTCGGCTGTGGTTTTGGTGTGGCTCGGTGCGGTACAGACGCTGATACTGTCATGATACGGAAGGCGCTCGATATCGTCGCGCATCCCGTGATACTTCACCAGCCCCTGAATCGGGTGGGCCAAGGCCGTGGCTTTCATATCCTGACTGGCGAGTGACGGCCGCTTAAAGGTCACGGGATGGTGTGGAGAGCAGTTCCTGTCGTGTATCTGGCCTGTAGATAGTGGCCGAAGGCGGCTTACTGATCAGTCTGTAGTCGTCTCGACTAGTATCGGGAGCCAGCGAACCATCCGGAGCCATTGAGTAAATACACACTAGTAATATCCTTAACCCCTAGTATTACAATTAGTTATGTGCTACGGTAGACACGTATGAAGCAAACAAAATCGGAAGCTCCCAAGAGTCGGGCGTTCTCACACCCGATAACTGACGGGATCGGCCAGTCGAATCGCTATTCGAACCGTACGGCGATCGAACGGGACAAATCCAAACGAACGAAGGGGAGACCAACGGAGATCAATCCGGCGGAAACCGAACTACCGGGGAGCGAATCGACAGAAACCGGACTACCGGAGATCGAACCGACGGAAATCGAACCAACAGAGACCAGACTACCGGAGGAACAACCGTGACAGCCCCCGCTCCTCGCGACCAATTCAGACCGGCGGATCATCCGAACGACCACTTCCTGCTAACGACCATCGTCGGTGCCTATCCGAAGCCGACGTGGCACAACCGCGCTCGAGAACTGTTCGAGGACTCCACTAACGATTTCGGCCGGTCGGAGTGGAAGCAAGCCAAAGACGACGCCGCTCGACTCGTCACGGCGGAACACGAACGCGCAGGGATCGATGTCGTCACCGACGGCGAGATGCGGCGCAACGAGATGGTCGAATACTTCGCAGAGCGAATCGAGGGCTACGAGTTCAACGGCCTCGTGAAAGTCTGGGGGCACAATTACTTCGACAAGCCGAGCGTGCGTCGCGAGGTCGAATACGGCGACAGCTGGCTCGTCGACGAATACGAGTTCACCAGCGAGGTCGCCTCCGGACCGGTCAAAGTTCCGATCACGGGCCCTTACACCCTCGCCACCTGGTGCTTCAACGAAGTCTACGAGGACGACGCCGCACTCGCCGCCGATCTCGCGGAACTGGTCAACGCCGAAATTCGAACGCTCGTTGACGCCGGCGCACGGTACATTCAGATCGACGAAGCCGCCCTCGCGACGACGCCCGAAGACTACGCAATCGTCGGCGAGTGTCTCGAGACGGTCGTCGAAGATCTCCCCGAGGATGTCTACATCGGACTGCACGTCTGCTACGGCGACTACTCCCGAATCTATCCCGAGATCCTCGAGTTTCCCGTCGACGAGTTCGACCTCGAGCTCAACAACGACGACTACGGGCAACTTGAGGTGTTCAAAGAGCCGACGTTCACCAAGAATCTCGGCTTCGGCGTCGTCGACGTGCACACCGCCGAAATCGAAACCGTCGAGGAGATCAAAGCCAACATCGAACGGGGCCTCGAGGTCGTCCCGCCGGAGCGGCTGACGATCAGTCCGGATTGCGGTCTGAAACTCCTCCCACGCGACGTCGCCTACGGCAAGATGGAAAACATGGTGCAGGCGGCTCGAGAGATCGAGGCCGAACTGGACGAGGGAACGCTCGGAGTTCCGGGTATCAGTATCGACGACTGATCTGTGGGTTGTGAATAGTAACAAACTCAGGTACGCGACTCGTGCTGGTAACAGGAATGTCCACGTCCACTGAGATGGGCTAGTGTGAGCCGGTTTCAGACCCGAGAACCACTACCTCCCACCTCTCTTTAAGCGCTCAGTGGCCGTATCGGTCATGAGCTTCGTCAATCGGCAAAATCTCGCGAACACGGACTTTACTGTCGTCCTCGTGAACCGTGCAAAATGCTGTGTACGTACGTCCGATATGCATCCGATACATTTCTTGTCCATCGATTGTGAGCTTCTCACGATCACCGCGACCTGCGCCCGGTTGAGCATCCGGTTCGTCAAAATGTTTTCCGAGATTGTTGCGAACGATTCTATTGCTTTTCTCGTCGGCCGTAGTGAGAAACTCACGTGGCTGATCACCTAATAGAACAGCATACGACATTACTCAAACCTCGTCGGGAGGAACATACTCGTCGTCGTCAGTCCGTTCGAGCATTTCCTGTAGGTTCTGTTTCTGTCGCGCTTCGATAAGGTCTTGAATCACGTCATCCCACGTTTCACCTGATCCTTTGAACTGCCCGAGTTGTTCGAACGTGTCTTCACGGACCGGAAGCCGTTTGTCTGCCTTGGACATCTTAATAGAGTTTACAACCTTGCACATGACAAGAATGTCAACCGTCCAATGAGTGGGGGGCAGCGAACAAGTCACTGACTACTACAGGAGGTCACAGATTATGACTGGTGATTTTCTCCTAATTCTAAATTGGCGCGTTGCCACACGTTCAGACCAGCCAAAACCACTATTCGACGGCCGAACCGACTCGAGCTGACCCGAAATCCGAACGCTGAAAGCCCGAGAGTCCAAGCGGTCGCTATGGGAACGTCACGCGAGACGCGGACCGAGCAGGCCGAGGAGATCGTCGACCGGTTAGAAGAGACCTACCCCGATTCGACGATTTCGCTTCGGTACTCGAACCGCCTCGAGTTGCTGATCGCGGTCATCCTCTCGGCCCAATGTACCGACGAGCGGGTCAACAAGGAGACCAAGCCGCTGTTCGAGACCTACGACGGCCCCGAAGCGTACGCGAACGCGCCACAGGAGGAACTCGCCGAGGCGCTGAACTCCATCACCTACTACAACAACAAGGCGGAGTACATTCGCAACGCCTGTGAGAAGATCGTCGAGGAACACGGCGGCGAGGTTCCGGATACGATGAGCGATCTGACGGACCTGCCCGGCGTGGGCCGAAAAACGGCGAACGTCGTCCTTCAGCACGGCCACGATATCGTCGAAGGGATCGTCGTCGATACCCACGTCCAGCGCCTCTCGAGGCGGCTGGGAATCACGGAAGAAACCTATCCCGAACGAATCGAGGAGGACCTGATCGAAATCATTCCCGAGGACGACTGGCAACAGTTTACACACCTTTGCATCGATCACGGGCGAGCGACCTGTTCCGCGCAGAACCCGGATTGTGGAGACTGCGTGCTCGCGGATATCTGTCCGTCGGAGAAAGGCGACAGCGAGGTCGATCTGGCCTCCGGCGAGCCCTGGTAGTTGGATCGGTACTCGATACCAAAAGCGAACCTGACTCGAGAAACCCATCGGTATCGGTGTCGTGAGAGTACGGTATTGGTGCCATACGGGTATGAAACTGGGGTCGACTGAGCGGTAGTATCAATCGCGGGGTTGCAGATTCAGGCCCAAGCCCTTTTCTGCGGAGTAGGGTACACTCATGGTACGAGGTGACAGCTATGTCCGAAAAAGACGAGCACGGCCGAGATGTGGAACTGGCAAAAGAGGATCCCGAGGCCGAGGACGACGACGACGAACTCACCGAGGAAGAAAAGGAGGCCCGCGAACGTCAGGACGAAGAGCAGCGTCGACAGGATATCGAACACAAATCCGTCGAACGCGAAAACGACGCTCGAGAGCACGAAAACCCGGACAACCATCGGGACGAGGAACCGTTCAACAGCTAACGAAGAATCCCTGAATCTCCGCAGTTGATGTCGTTCATCTCCCGTTTTTGCGGATTTTTACGTCTCGACGATGAAGGCATCTTAGTTCTCGAAAGCGTTCTCACCCGACAGTACGAGCATTGAGAACGATCCGTTGGAAGTAATTTCGACGCGTCTGTCCGCGGAAATCGTCTCGAGCGTTCGGCCGTCGACCGACACAGCAACAGCGTCCTCGTTTCGTTCGATCGAGAGCGACAGACGCTCGTCCGGAAGAACCCACCGATCAGTGTGGGTGTCGAAGGGGGCGATCGGTGCCGCCACTATCGCGTCGACCGCCGAGGAGAGTATTGGTCCGTCGACGGCGTTCGCATAGCCGTGACTGCCAGCGGCTGTTGCGACGACGACGCCATCGGCGCGGAACTGGGCAATCGATTTAGAACGGCTCTCGACGCCGTACTCCGAGATACGGGCCGGTTCGTCGGTCGCTAACGTGACATCGTACAGCGCCCGCTGGGGGCTTCCGTTCCCGATATTGACATCGAGAACCGGACGCTCGTGCACGAGTGCGTCCCCATCGAGAACGGCTCTGATCGCGTCCGGAAGGGCCGTTCGAGAGACACTGGCTATTCCCGGGTCACAGTCGACCGGAAGAATTGGCCCCTCGGAAAAATCGGTCGCCTGTATCAGTTCGAACAGCGAATCGTCTCCCAGCGTGACGACGAACGACGGGGTCGCCGCACGGACCGTTTCGACCGAGCCAGTAACGACCGATCCGTCGTATTCGGTGAGGAGATCCCCGAGGTCGTCCGGGACTCGAGTTTCTCGTTGCCCGCCCGACGAATCCGCGTCGGTGTCGACGACGCCGACAACCGGCTCGCTGCCCGCAGTCCATGCGACGGAGTCCATGCGATCCAATTCCGGGGGCCCGACCAAAAACGTGCGGATGTGGATCCGATTCCTTACGTGTTGTAGGGCCAGTCGCCCGTGATCTGCATCCCCTTGGCCAGGTTCTGTTCCTCGAGGTCGTCGGCCATCGCTTCGGGGGTTCTGTGATCGACCGTCACGTCGTCGCTCGCGAGGTGAACGACGAGATCGGTCAACAACACGGCCTGCTCGCGAAGATTGCGTTTCTCGAGTTTCTCGAGCGTGTCGGCGAAGGTGTGGCCCCATCCCCGGCCGACATCGTCGGACGTGCTCTTGACGTGATACCCGGGAACGCCCCACTGGACAAACGGCCAGTGATCGCTGTGCGGGCCGAGGTCTGGATTCGTCTCGATGGGATGATCATACCGACTCGAAATCGCCTCCACCGCTGACTCGAGGCCCGAAAAGCCGTGGGTCGTCAGCGAGAGGGTCCGATCCCCGACGACGCCGTCGTTGTTGACGATCGCGACGATATCGTCGTGATCCGCCTGCTCGGCGTGATATTCCGAACCGACCAGCCCAACCTCCTCCGCGCCGTAGGCGACGAACTCGACGCGCGTCTCGAGGTCGGCTTCGCGTTTGGCGAGGGCGGCCGCGAGTTCGACTACCATCGCGGTGCCAGCGCCGTTGTCCAGCGCGCCCTCGGCGATATCGTGGGCGTCGACGTGGCTCGTCACGAGCACGCGGTCGTCGGTTTCTGGACCCAACTCGGCGTGGACGTTCTGGCTCGTCGCCTCGTCGATTTCGGCTTCGACGCTGACCTCGATTTCGTCGCCGTCGAATCGGCGAGCGAGACGCGCGCCGACTTCGCTCGAGACGCCGACAGCAGGGATCTCACCGATCGGATCCTCCGGCGTCCCGACGCTTCCGGTCGGCGGCAGACAGCCCTCAACGTGGTTACGGTAGACGAATCCGACGGCCCCGTTGTCGACCGCATGATAGTATTTCTCTCGCCGATGGACGTACCGTTCGTAGTGGTCCGGGATGTCGCTCCTGACCATGACGACCGTCCCCTCGAGATCCGCGTCCGAGAACGATTCTGGCAGCCCGTACTCGAGGTCGACCAGTTCGGCGGAGACGGTCTCGGACGGACTTCGTGGCAGCGCAATCGACGACTGCTCGAGACCGTCTGCAGTGATCGAACTCTCGTCTCGAGTCCACCCCTGAATGTCAAACTCCTCGAGACGCGCGTTTCGTGCTCCAGCCGCCGAGAGCGCATCGCGAGTCAACTCCGCGCTCTCGCGCTCCCCGTCGCTTCCTGCCATTCGGTTCCCGATATCGACCAGGTCCTCGAGATGGTCCCAGCCGATGTCGCTCGTGAACGTCTCTCCGATCCACGTACTCATGGGGCTACGTACGCACTCGAGGGCGTAATCCTTCGGGAAGGCGAAGCCACCGATAGCGTAACGATCACGAACCAGTGTTAGCAATACGTAACGTCCGAGGGCGGAACTGAATCTTTTTGAGGGCTGTCCGTCTGGGTTGAACATATGCGGAAGACGCTCGCCGAATGGCGGCCCGCGATCGACGAAGCAATCGCCGAGGTGTTACCACGAGAGATCGACGAGGCGTATCTCGAGTCGTATTTCGGCGAGCCAAGCTTCGAGTATGACCCGGAGGCAATCCAGTGTGCACTTTCGGACCCGCTCTGGGAACTACTCGATAGAGGTGGAAAACGTTGGCGCGCCGTCCTCTTTTTGGTCTTCATCGATGCGTTCATGAAGGATCCGAAGGACTACCTGCCCTACGCCTGCATTCCGGAAATCCTCCACAACGGAACGATCATCGTCGACGACGTCGAGGACGAGGCATCGGTTCGCCGCGGTGATCCCGCCTTACACCACATATACGGCCAGGACGTCGCGCTCAACGCGGGCAACGCGATGTACTTTCTGCCGCTAAAAATCCTGCAGAACAATCCGGCTAACCTTCCGGCGGACCAACAACTCGCCGCCTACGAGATGCTCACCGCCGAACTCAACCGGACTCACCTCGGCCAGGGAATGGACATCTGTTGGCATAACGAACGTGAGGTCAACATCACGCGAGAGCAGTACCTCGAGATGTGCGCCTGCAAAACCGGCTGTCTCGGTCGAATCGTCGCCCGATTGGCCGCAATCTGTACGGACCAACCGGCTGACATCGAAGAGGCGGTCGCCGAGTACGCCGAACTCACCGCCGTCGCCTTCCAGATCGGCGACGACATCCTCGACGTGGAGAACTCGCTGGGACGCGCGGGTGACTTCGGTAAGGAGTTCGGAAACGACATTCGCGAAGGGAAAAAGACGCTGCTCGTCCTCCACGCGATCGAGGAAAGCGACACGGCGACCGCCCAGCGACTCGAGGAGATACTCGTTGCCGATGCGAACACCGAAGACGACATTCTCGAGGCGCTTTCGATCCTCGAGGAAGCTGGAAGTGTCGACTTCGCCCGCAACCGTGCACTGGCGCTCGCCGAGACCGCACGAGGCAGTATCGAGGAACTTGAGCTCGATCCGGAGCCAAAGCGAAAGCTCCTCGAATTCACCGAGTTCGTCGTCGAACGCGACACCTGATCGATCGGAGGCGAACGTTCCCTTCGGTCAGAAGCGAACGTCCTGTTCGGTATCGAGCCGGTCGAACTGCCACGGGATTTCGACGAGGTTTTTCGGGGTTCCGGCCAATCCGTCCCGAGTGACGACCTCGAGCGTTCTATTTCGAGCCTCCGGCGTAAAAGCCGACGAAGCCATGATCTGGGCGACATCTCCTCGCGGAATCGTTCCGTAGAGCGTATCCCCGCCCTCCCCGACGAGGACGTCGTTTCGCGGCGGCTCGTTCGTCAACTTTCCGGGCCGAACGATCGTGTATCCGAGCCCCGACTGGCGAATAGCCGACTCCGCATCCTGTTTTGCGGCCAGCGTTGCCCGGATCGCCAGTCGCCCGAGGCGAGGCATTCGTTTCCGAGAACTTCCGACGCCGATCGCACTCTGGAAGACGAAGTGGGTAACATCCGCACCGATTGACGCCGTAACGAGATTGATAACGCCCGTTCGATCGACGAGTTTACCGCCGATAACGTGACGAATACTCGGCGGCGTTCCGACCGCACAGCAAACGATGTCACAGTCCTGGACAGCCCGTACCGCGTCCGCCGGTTCGAAGAGATCCGCGACGACGACTTCATCGGCACCGAGTCGCTCAAGTTCGTCGACGTTCGCGTATGAGCGCGTGGTCGCTCTGATCTGGAGGTCGGTCGGACGGAACACCGAGAGGAGTTCCCGGCCAGTCTCTCCGCTCGCACCTGCGATGAGTACACGGTCGCCGGTTGATGACATACGCTCCGTACCCGCTCGACGAGCATAATCCTGCGCAGCAGTTCGAGATACGGACCGTCGGGAACAATGACCTGTTACCCCTCGTCGGGTTGAAGCCGTTCCGTCGTCTCGACGAGCGGATGACGTGCGTAGTCGACCACGTCGATATCCTCGATCCCTTCGAGCTCTTCTTTGGCCGCCGTCTTCGCCATTCCGAGGTCGATGTTCTGGTCGACGACGATGACGTACGCGTCCATCTCGTCGATCGCCAGGCGATCCGCTGCAAGAACGCGGTGGTGGCCGTCCGCCAACAGCAACGTCCCGTTGTTGTCGATGACGACGAGCGGTTCGGCCAGCCCGTGCTCAAGTTCATATCGCCTCCCCTCAAGTTCGTCGGCGTAAACCCGTCCCTGCGTCGGGATCAGATCGTACAGCGGGACCGTTCGCCGCTCCTGGGAGAGCTCTATCTCGTGAATCTGTTCTAAGGTTCTCATCAGCTTCCCGACCTTTTCGGGGGTCGCTCGTTCGATCTGACTGCGAATCACGTCGGCGTTCGAAATGATGCCGACGAGATTGCCGGCGTCGTCGACGACCGGGAGCTTCTGAATGCCCGACCGGAGGATGACCCGAGCGGCGTCGGTTACTTTCATCTCGGGGTGTGCGACAAGGAGGTCGGTCGTCATCACCTTGAAGATCGGCTCGTCGTTGTCGGCCAGGAGAAGATCGCGCGCACTGACGAACCCTTCGACGCGCCGACGTTCACAGACGGGAAATCCGCTGTGTTCGTCGCTCTCGGCGATTCGAGATGCAACGTCCAACACGGTTGAATCGGGCGAAACTGTTTCCACTTCCCGTGTCATATACTCTTTGACCGGCGGTTTCCCCTCCGAGACAACGTCCATACCGATCCGTTCGGCGTCGGGGCGCAAAAGTACTGTCTTCTCGGCGTTCTCGTTACCGCGGACACTTCTCAGCGTTCTCGTTACTGCGGACACTCACAGTCGACAAGGAACCTACGCCGATTCGCCGTCGTTTGGTCCGCTCTCGCCCGGCTGGAACAACCATTCGCTCGTCCGGTCGTAGGCCCCGACGGGCGTCCCCGGCCGCGTCCGGATCGCCTCGAAGAACCGATCCGTGATTACCTCCTCGATGACGCTGAAAATCGAGTTCAGTTCGGCCTCGTCGTCCGCTCCACCGAGAATCCCTATCTCGAGTTGCGCGCCCGCCATATCGGCGTGGCCGCCGGCGCTTCCGATCGGGTCGAACGCGTCCCGAAGCGTCTCACCGAGATCGACGTTACTCGCTCGAGAGCGGGCAGACAGGAACACCATCTCGTCGCGAAAGCCGAAGACGAGTGTCGTGCTTACGCCCTCCATCGCGAGGAGTTGATCCGCCGCCTGCGGTAACGCATCGCGGTCGCCGATTCGGCCGACGCCCGCGACGGCCACCGACTCGCGTTGTTCCCGGTTCTTGATCGCCTTGGCGATCACCTCGAGCGTATCGCCGCCGATCGTCGGCTGTTCGATCTGGGAAATTTTGGTCGTATCCACGACCGGCAACAGCGTCGATGCCGCCTGAAAGTCCATCGCCGATACTTCGCGTGTGAAATCGTTCGTATCGATGCGAATGCCGTATAGCAACGCCGTCGCGATTCGCGGGTCGATGTCCAGCCCGAATCGGTCGAGGTATTCGGTGAGAATCGTACTCGTCGCACCGGCGCTTTCGCGGAGGTCGACGAACTCGCCTGCGACCGGGCCGCGGGGCGGGTGATGGTCAATAACGATATCGACGTGAAGTTCCTCCGGGAGCTGGTCGTTCACGCCGGGGCGGGCGTGATCGACGAGTGCGAACGCGGAGTAATCCCCGAGCGGGTCGTCCCGTTCGAAGTTCGTCAGATCCAAGTCGAGCAGGTTCACCATCGCGCGGTTTTCCTGGTGGGAAATCTCTCCGAAGTAACAGGCGTCAGCCTCGAGTCCGACTAACTCTGCAATGTTCACGAGTGCAACCGCGCTCGCAATTGCGTCGGGGTCCGGGTTGTCGTGCATGAAGACGCCGAGGCGCCCGTCGATCTTCGACAGCTGCGATCGAAGATCGATCGCGTTCTTGGCGGACGAACTCGCCGACTTGTCGATGATGTCGTCGGCCAGCGCCGCCGCCGGGTCGATGACTCTGTCCGCGCGGGACTCGAAGGCATTTCGATCGGTTGGGCTCGCGTTTCCGCCGAGATAGGCGACGATTAACGACTCCGGAAACTGGTCGCGGGCTGTCTCGAGTGCGGCTCGGTTGACGTCGGTGCGGTCGCTCGCGATGAAAATTTCGTCCGGCATCTCGAGTGCAGACAGGACGGAACGGTCGGTCGGATCCTCGTGACGCGCGGGTATACTCTCGTCTCGGAGCGTTTCGACGAGGTTTGGGGCGTCTGCGATGACAAGCAATCGGTCGTCGTGCTCTGCGAGTCGCTCAACGATAGGCTGGCCGACGGTCCCACAGCCGAGCACGAGCCGAAAAACCATACCGCGGCTTGCCACTCCGGAAGGTAAAAGCTACCGGGTTTCATACGGCCTGCTATAACTATTTACCGGCGCAGCCGCGAATCGTCCCGCGATTGCGCCAGAATTGACTCACGGCGGTCCGTATCAGGCTACGACCGCGGCCGCCGCGTCAACGGCGGCGTCGGCGACCGGACCGAAGCCGGGTAGAACGACGACCGTCATCACGGCCGCGAAAACGATCGCGGCGTAGAGCCCAACCGGCTGCGAGAGCGATTCTCGCTCGAGGACCGGTTCTTCGATCCAGAGCGCCTTGACGAGTCGCGAGTAGTAATACAGCGAGAGCGCGCTGTTGATCACGAGCGCCGCGGCGACGAACAGCAGTCCCGCATCGATCGAAGCGGTGAACAGGAAGTACTTGCTGAAGAACCCGCCAAAGGGCGGGATTCCGGCGAGACTGAACATGAACACCGTCATCGCGACGCAGGCGATCGGCGCTTTCGCCGAGAGTCCGTTGTAGTCCTCGAAGGTCCGTCCGACGCCCCAGTGTTCGGCCAGGCCGACGAACAGGAACGCGCCCGTGTTCATGAAGCCGTAGACGAACAGGTGCATCAAGGCCGCACCCATGACGACGTCGTTCGCGCCGGCTCCGAGTCCGGCTAATCCGATCAGTGCGTAGCCGGCGTGACCGACCGAGGAGTACGCGAGCATCCGCTTGACGTTGGTCTGGGTCGCCGCGGCGAAGTTCCCGATCGTCATCGTCACGATCGCGAGGATAATAAAGGCGACAGTCCAGTCGACGCCGATGACCGACGCCGTCGGCTCAAGCGGGAACGCGGTCGTAAACACGCGGAAGGCGATCACGAAGCCGGCGGCCTTGGAGGCCGAGGAGAGAAACGCCGCGATCGGTGCTGGTGCTCCCTCGTAGGCTTCAGGTGCCCAGAAGTGGAACGGGACGCTCGCGGTCTTGAACGCGAAGCCGCCGATCAACATCAGGATGCCAAGCCCCAGAAGCGGCCCGTAGTCGGCGTCGAGGTTCTCCGCAATCGCGTCGAGTTGCATGAAGCCGGTTGCGCCGTAGACGAGGCTGATCCCGTAGACAAAGATTGCAGAGGACAGCGCGCCGATCAGGAAGTACTTGAGCCCGCCCTCGATGCTCCCGCGGTTGTCCTTGAGGATCGAAACCAGGGCGTAGGAGGGGAGACTCGCCAGCTCGAGGGCGATGAAGATCGTGACGAGGCTGTTCGAGGCGGCCATCGTCGCCATCCCCGTCGCGGCGAGCAACGTGAGCGTGTAGTACTCGGCCTGGTAGGTGTGGCCCTTCATGTAGTCGTAGCTCGCGATCGACACCAGCGAGGTGACGACCGTGACGACGACGATGAAAAACAGCGCGAGCTGATCGACCACGAGTTGGCCATCGAAGAGCGAAATCGCTCCGAAGCCGCCGTCGGCCTGGGGCGTTCCGACGCCCGCGAGCAAGAACCAGACGGCGACGGCGAGTGCGGCGAGCGAGCCCGCGGTCGTCGTTCCGGCGAGGAACGCGCGGTTCGTCGTTCGCGGATTGATGCTATCGAAGACGAAAAGCACCATGGCCGAAAGCACCAGGATGTATACCGGTGCCAACGCGGCCCACTCGGACAGTTCGATCGGGAACATTAGCTCTCACCTCCGTGCTCTAAGATCGGATCAACTGCGTCTGTTATCATGTCGAAGATCAACTCCGGTGCGACGCCGAGCGCGATGATAATCGCGAGCAACACGAACATCGGCGCGATGTCGTGTAGCGGAGCGCGACCGACGTCGTAGTCGGTTTCTAGCTCGTAGGGTCCAAAGACGGCTCGCTGGAGCGCAAACAGCAAGTAGCCGGCCACGATGACGATGCCGAACATCGCCAGCGCGGTGAAGATCGGCGCGTACTCGAGGAACTCGGAGCCAAAGGCCCCGAAGAAGATGAAGTACTCGGCGGCGAAGCCGCTCATCAGCGGGAGGCCCATGTAGGCGAACGAACCCGCGATGAGCACGCCGACCGCGATCGGCATCTTGTCTGCCATCCCGGACATATCCGTGAGCATCCGGGTGTGGGTCGCGTTGTAGATCACACCGACCGCCATGAACATCAGTCCCGAGATGAGTCCGTGCGAGACCATCTGGAAGGTCGCACCGCCGACGCCGAACTGGGTGAACGCGATCAATCCGAGGATCACGTAGCCCATCGAGGAAACCGAGGAGTACGCGACGACGCGTTTGAGATCGGTCTGTGCGAGCGCCAGCAGCGCACCGTATATCACGCTGATGACGGCGATAACGGCGATCGGAATCGCGAACGTGCTGATGACCTCGTCGGGGAACATCGTGAAATTGAATCGCAACAGTGCGTAGGTCCCCATCTTCAGCAGAACGCCGGCCAGCAGCACCGACGCGGGGGTTGGCGCTTCGACGTGAGCGTCCGGTAGCCACGTGTGGAACGGCACAATTGGGACCTTCACCGCGAATCCGAGGAACATCGCGAGGAAGACCGCCGATGCGAGCGACGTGCCGCCGAGACCGAAGATTTCGGTCTGCGGACCGCCGTTGAGCATCGCCGCGGTAACCTCGGGCAGGGCGAACGTCGTTACGTCAAGGCTGAAGACGAGCGCGATGAACGCACCGAACATCACCAGCGACGCCACGTTCGTATAGACGAAGAACTTGATCGCGGCGTACTTCCGGCGCGGGCCGCCCCAGATCCCGATCAGCAGATACATCGGGATGAGAACCGCCTCCCAGAAGATGAACCAGAGGAAGAAATCCAGCGCCGCGAAGACGCCGATCAGGTTCGCCTCGATAAAGAGGACGAGCCCGTAGAACTGCGACTCCCGATCGTCGATCGGGGTCCACGAACTCACGATGGCGAGCGTGGTCAGTATCGTCGTCAGAACGACCAACGGGAGGCTAATCCCGTCGAGGCCGACAAACCACGAAATCGTATACTCGCCGAACTGGATCCACTCCACGCTGGATTCGAATGCGATCGTGCCGCCGTCTGCAAGCAAGGCGTTCCCGCTCCCGTCGAACGCGGTCAGCAGATAGATACTCAGCGCCGCCGGAACGAGGCTGATCGCGAACGCGAGTTTGCCCGCGATTCGATTCGGCGCGACGAACGTGACCAGTGCACCGACCAGTGCGACTCCGATTAGTAACTCGAGCATCATAGGAACCACCCTCCGTAGACGCCGAGTACAAGCAGTAGCCCGATGAACCCGGCAACCAACAGCGCCGCATAGTTCGTCACGAGACCCGTCTGAATGCGTTTGAGCCAGCTACTGCCAAAGAGGCTCACGCTCGAGACGCCGTTGACGACCCCGTCGATCACCGTCTGATCGAACCGGTCGGCCGCTCGAGCGACGGGAAGCGTCACGCCTTCTGCAAGCCAAACCTGTACCTCGTCCTGATAGTAGTTGCTCCGGAGCACGTCGCGAGCACCACCCAGTCGCTGGGTGTGCTCGGTCGGTTCCGGAACGTTGTACAGCTTCCACGCCAGTCCCGCCCCGCTGAAGGCCAATCCGAGCGAGAGCGCGGCGGCCACGAGCAGGGTCGTCTCCTCCGAGCCGCCGATCAGCGCCGTTTCGTAGGGCAGCATGTCCCCGTAGAAGCCGTAGGTCAGCTCCTCGAGTCCGCCGTACTCACCGTCGAGCCAGCCCTCGAGGAACATGATGTCCAAATCGAGGAGCTTGCCGACGGGTGCGAGGTTCGCGACGCCAGCCACCAGCGAGAGAACACCGAGGACGACCAGCGGTGCCTTGACGCTCCACCCGATTCCGTGCGGATCTTCCGCGGCGTCCGATCGCGGCTCGCCGTGGAAGGTAAGAAACACCATGCGGAAGGTGTAGAATCCGGTGAAGAAGACGGCAAGCAGGCCCATCGCGTAGGCCGCGAGGAAGACGTTGCTCTCGAGTCCGAGAATTATCGCGTCGTAGAGGATTTCGTCCTTGGACCAGAAGCCCGAGAACGGGATGATCCCCGCGAGTGCGAGTGCGCCCGCGAGGAACGTGTAGTAGGTGACGGGTGCCTTGTTCTTGAGGCCGCCCATCTTCCACATGTCCTGCTCGTGGTGCATGAGGATGATGACGGCACCGGCCCCGAGGAACAGGAGCGCCTTGAAGAAGGCGTGGTTCATCAGGTGGAACACGCCGGCGACGTAGCCGCCGACGCCGAGACCGAGCATCATGTAGCCGTACTGGCTGATCGTCGAGTACGCCAGCACCTGTTTGATGTCGTCTTTGACGACCGCCATCGTCGCCGCGAACAGCGCCGTAAAGCCGCCGACGAAGGCGATAATCGCGAGTGCGCTCGGCGAGAGCGCGTAGTAGCCGAACATCCGTGCGACGAGGTAGACGCCAGCCGCGACCATCGTCGCCGCGTGGATGAGCGCTGAAACGGTCGTCGGACCTTCCATCGCGTCGGGAAGCCAGGTGTGGAGCGGGAACTGTGCGGATTTCCCGATCACGCCGCCTAACACGAGCAGTCCGGTAATCGTAATCCACGTTTCGGCGTCGAATCCGAACAGCGTCTCGCCGCCGTCGAGGGCGGCTTCGGCTTCGGCGACGAACGAGCCGTCACCCGCGAACGCGAGCGTCCCGAACGTCGCGCCGATGGCGACGACGCCGACCAGGAAGAAGTAGTCACCGAAGCGGGTGACCAAAAACGCCTTCTTCGCGGCCGAGGGCGCGGACTTCGTTCGGAACCAGAAGCCGATCAGGAGGTACGAACAGAGCCCGACCAGCTCGAAGAACATGAACGCCATCAGCAGGTTGTCCGCGAAGACGAACGCGAGCATGCTGAACGTAAAGAGCCCGAGTTCGGCGTAGTATCGCGGCAGTCCTTTCTCACCCTCGGCATTCATGTAACCGAGGCTGAAGACGTGGACGAGCAGCGCGATCAGCGAGACGATAACGAGCATCAGCGCCGAGAGCGGATCGATCAGGATTCCGAACGTGAACGCGATCCCCTCCGCGGCCGTGTGCCCTGCCGTGTCGCCGACCGCCCATTCGTAGTACGTTTCGTGGTGTACCTCGCCGCTCGCGACGGCCGCGAGCATCAACAGCGAGAGACCGAGCGAGCCGGCCGTCGCGAAGATACCCGCGATGGCACCCTTCTTCGGCATCGCATCGCCGAAGACGAGTGCGACGACGAACGCCGCAAGCGGGAGCAGTGCTATCGCCGGTGCGTATGTAAAGAACTCTTCCATCGTCTTACCACCTCATCTGCGACGGGACCGTGACGTCGACGTCACGGAAGTTGCGATACAGTACCAAGATAATACCAAGGCCGATGGCCACCTCCGCGGCGGCCAACGCTATCGTAAACAATGCGAAGATCTGTCCCGTGATGTTGCCGTGATAGAACGCGAACGCAACCAGGTTAATATTCGCCGCGTTGAGCATCAACTCGACGGACATCAGGAACATCAACGCGTTTCGTCGGGTGAGCACGCCGAAGAGCCCGATACAGAACAGGGCCATCGACAGCACGATGTAGTGTTCGATACCGATCACGCGTCCTCACCTCCGTCGGTCTGGACGGACCCATCGTCCATCGGTCCCGATCCGGATCGGAACTCGGCATCATCATCGGTAACCGAGGCGATGTTGCCGCGCCGACCCGCGTTTACACCAGTCGATTGACTCGAGAGCGCCGCGACCGGCTCGCCCTCGTCTTCGCGTTTCGCGAGGACGAGCGCGGCGTCCAGTGCGGCGTCCAAGACGATGGCGACCAGGAAGAACGAAACGAGGAACGGTTCGGTGTTCCCCATCGATCCCTCGGTCGACTGTAGCGGCTCGAGATCGAACAGCGCGTAACCGATCTCGGAGGTGACCGAGATCCCGTCCGGGAATCCCTGCATCGTTCCGGTAAAGGTGGTGTTCAACACGATCGCCGTCATCATGCCGAACAGGGCGATTGCGAGAACGCCCGGCAGGAGGAACGAACCCACTCTGAGTTCGGGTCGTGTCGTCATGACTGTGTCACCTCCTGCTCGTCGATCTCGTCCGTGTCACGTTGGGTCAACATGACCGCGAACGTGATGAGGATGAGTACGCCGCCGACGTAGACGAGGATCTGCATCATCGCCATGAATTCCGCGGCGAGCATGACGTAGTACACCGCGATACTCAGCAGGGAGATGCCAAGCATGAGCGCTGAGTGCCACGGATCTTTGAAGAGAACGACGCCGAGCGCACTCGAGAGGGTGATGATCGCGAACAGGGAGAACGCGATCGCCTCCATCATTGGTAATCGACCTCCCCTTCACCGTCGCCGATCCAGGCGCCCCGATCGGGTTCACGGGACTCGAGCGGATCGATGTCCTTGTACCACGGCACTGCTTTGAGTTGTTCTTTGTTATAGACGAGATCGTTTTTCGTGTCGCCCGTAAACTCGAAGTTCTGGGTGAGCAAGATCGCGTCAACGGGACAGACCTCCTCGCAGAGGCGACAGTAGATACACTGTCCAATGTGGAGGTTGTACTGTTCGCCGTTTCGTTTGTCGTCCATCACGATTTGAATCGTGTCGTTCGGACAGACATTCTCACACTGGCGACACCAGATACAGCGCTCCTGGCTAAACTTGTGGACGCCGCGGAATCGCGGCGAAACGTCCGGCGCAGTCTCGGGGTACTCCACGGTGAACGTAGAGCCATCCAGTGCGTGTTTCATCGTCGTTGCCATCGATTTGAGTATCCCAATCATGCTATCAGCCCCACGATTACCGCGGTGAGCACAAGATTTGCAAACGAAAGGACCAACAGGCCCTTCCAACCGATTTCGATCAACTGGTCGATCCTGACCCGCGGCACTGCCGAACGGAGCCACTGGGTCAGCATGAACACGCCCCAGATCTTTATCAGGAACCAGACGATCCCTAACTGCTCAGGTCCGGGCCCGGCCGGTCCGCCGAGGAAGATCGTCGCGATAATCGCTCCGCCGAGGAAAATGTGTAAGAACTCCCCGAGGTAGATCAGGACGAAGTAGACCGAGGAGTACTCGGTCTGGTAACCGGCGACGATCTCGGTCGGTGCCTCCGGCGTGTCGAACGGATTCCGCCCGACCTCCGCGAAGTTCGCCACCAGGAAGAGGACGAACGCGAACGGGTTGACGAGCGCGTACCAGGCCGGAATCGAGACGATTCCGAGATCGAGTAACGTCTGCGTCTGGGCGTCGACGATCGTACTCATCTGCAGGGAGCCGGCGAAAATGACGACCGACATCCCCGTGACGACGAGCGGAATCTCGTAGGCGACGTTCTGTGCAACAGCGCGCAGGCCGCCGAGCATCGAGTACTTGTTCGCCGATGCGTAGCCGGCCATCACCAATCCGAGGCTGGCGATTCCAGCGACGGCGAAGACGAACACCAGTCCGACTTCGGGATCCGCGAGTTGAACGCCGCTGCCCATCGGAATCACCGCGAATCCGAGCATCGCCGAGGACGCGACGACGATCGGCGCGAGGTCGTAGGCCGGCCGATCGGCGTCTTCCGGAATAATGTTCTCCTTCGAGAGGAGCCGAACGGCGTCGGCGACAATGATGAACAAACCGGCAGGACCGGCTCGGTTGACCGCAATTCGATCCGTGAACGCGGCGGTAATTTTTCGTTTCGCCCACGGACCGGCGACGCCGGTCATCGCGAGCATCAGGTTGCCGACGAGAAACGCGGCGAGAAACGCCGCGGTCAGTTCGCCTGCCACCCCGAACTCGCCGAGTCCGGTGATGTCGCTGATCCGTTCGGGAAGGAGTGGCTCGCCGACTTGCAGCGGACCGGCGATCTGCAACGACTCCGCAGTCTCTCCCCGGCTCATCGATCCACCTCGCCGAGGACGATGTCGAGGCTGCCAAGCGACGCGATCAGATCAGGGATGTACTCGCCCTGGACCATCTGCTCGAGTGCCGAGAGGTTGTGGAAACACGGACTGCGGATCTTGAACCGACCGGGTTTGTCCGTCCCGTCCGATCGGATGTAGATGCCGAGTTCACCCTTCGCGCCTTCGACGGCGCGGTAGACTTCCGTGTCCGCATCCGGTTTGAGGGTCCGTGGGACGTTCGCCTGGACCTCTCGTTCGTCTTCAGGCCACTCCTCGAGCAAGTCGAGACACTGCTCGATGATCTTCGCGGATTCCTCGACTTCCTGCATGCGGACGAGCACGCGGGAGTAGTTGTCACAGCCGTCTTCGGTGACGACATCCCACTCCAAGTTCTCGTAGTAGCCGTAGGGGTCGTCTCGACGAAGGTCGATATCGACGCCGGAACCTCGAGCGACGGGTCCGGTACAGCCGTACTCCTTGGCGACCTCGGGCTCGAGGATTCCCGTGTCGACACAGCGAATCTGGAAGATCTCGTTCGAAGTGATGAGATCGTTGTACTCGTCGACTTTCGCCGGGAGCTCGTCGAGGAAATCGCGCGTCTGTGCGATGAACTCCTCCCGTGGTTCCGGCAGATCCCAGGCGACGCCGCCGAGCCGGAAGTAGTTGAACATCAGCCGCTGACCGGTGAGGTCTTCGAGGATGTCCTGAACGACTTCTCGATCACGGAACGCGTACTGGAAAACGGCCGTAAAGTCCCCGTAGACGTCCAGTGCGAACGTGCCGAGTGCCAGCATGTGCGAGGCGATCCGACAGAGTTCGGCACCCATTGTCCGGATGACCTGCGCGTACTCGGGCACCTCGATGTCTGCCAGATCCTCGGCCGTTCGAGCGTAGGCCCACTCGTTGAGCAGGCCGGACGAAACGTAGTCCCAGCGGTCGGGATACGGCATGATCTGGTGACGGTAGGTTCCCTGCTGGCACATCTGCTCTTCACAGCGGTGTAGATAACCAACGTCGGGATCGACGTCGAGGACGGTTTCGCCGTCTAGCACTGCCTTGATGTGGAGCACACCGTGTGTCGCCGGGTGGTGCGGACCGACGTTCAGGAACATCGTGTCCGACTCCGAATCGACGTGATCCGGCTGAATCGGGTTTTCGTGCTCCGAGAGCGTCACGAGCTGTGGTTTCGTCTGGTCGTAATCGTTCGAGAGCGGGTGTCCCTGCCACGTCTCCGGAAGGAGTATTCGTCGCGGGTCAGGGTGACCCTCATAGTCGATGCCAACGAGGTCGAACGCCTCGCGTTCGTGCCAGTCAGCGGTCCGAAAGACCGGCTCTGCGGACTGGCTGACGGGCTGGTCGAGGGTCGTTGGCACGACGATGCTGACCTCCTGTGTCGGATCGACGTACTTTTTTAGGTGGTAGATCGACTCGTATCGGTCCTGGTACTGCTGTGCGGTGAGACAGGAGAGGTGATCGAACCCTGCCTCATCGCGCAGATCGAAGAGCACGTCTTGGACGTCGTCCGGGTTGATGACGAACCCCGGCGCGTTCAGGTGATCGTCGCGACCGATCGCCCGGTCGCCGATCAGCGCCTCGAGTTCGTCTTCGGTGACGTCGACGTCCTGCGGTCGTGGTTCGATTTCGGTACTCATGGTGAATCAGCCCAATTATAACGCATGACGAGATCCTCCTCGTCGATGTCGTCGGCCAGTTTCTGCACGAGTTCGTCCTTCGGTAGATCGCCGAACTGCTCGAGTTCGTACGGCTTGACGACGACGGGTGACGATTCGCCGTTTTTGATCCGCTCTTGTAGCTTCGCAACGCCATAGACGAGCGCCTCGGGTCGGGGCGGACAGCCGGGAACGTGGATGTCGACCGGGATGATCTCCTCGGCACCCTTGACGACATTATACCCTTCCTGGAAGGGGCCACCGGAGATCGTACACGAACCCATCCCGACGACGAACTTCGGTTCGGGCATCTGATCGTAGACGCGTTTCATCCGCGGACCGAACTTCGAGACGATCGTCCCGGGGACAATCATCACGTCGGCCTGTCGCGGTGACGCACGCGGGACACCTGCACCGAACCGGTCGAGATCGTGTTTGATCGCGTACGTGTGAATCATCTCGATGCTACAGCAGGCGATCCCGAACTGTAGCATGAACATCGAGTTCCCCCGAACCCAGTTCATGAACTGGTCGAACTTCGTGAGGATAAACGGCGACGCGCCGAATGCCTCCCGAAGCTTCGAGTTGAATCGATTGTCGAGTCCCTCTCCCATCCGCGCTTCTCGAGTGTCGGTCGAGGGGGCTGTACTGTCGTAGATCTGTTGACGTGGTTCGTTGCTCATGGTCGATCAGCCTCCGCTTCGACCTGGAACGGACTTCGTGCCCACTGTACTGCACCGCTGCGCCACGCCCAGGCGAGTCCGACGAGGAGTATTGCGACGAATATTAGCATCGGACCGAGTATCTCGGCGAGAGAGACAGCATCCGATTCGACGGCATCCAGGTAGACGACCGCCCACGGGAACAGGAGGACGGTTTCGATGTCAAAGATGAGAAAGAGAAGGGCGACCATGTAGTACTGGATGTTAAAGCGGATGCGTGTCCCGCCGGTCGGGACCTCGCCACTCTCGTAGGTGGCGCGTTTGCTCGTTTCGGGTACGCTGGGTCTGATGAGATACGAAACCGCCATCATGCCGAGCGGAATCAGTAATCCCACGAACGCCAGCATCCCCACAGCGATCCATTCATTCATCTCCGTAACGTTCGGAGGTTCAAACCGCATGCATATAAGGGTTGATTCTTTGGGTTTCCGGTAGATTTAGCGGCAAACGGGCCCCTGTACGGGTTTTAAAGATGAACAATCATCCAAAAACGCCAACGTCGTTATTTTCGGTGGTAATATCTTATTACTGGTTCAGCCGTTGATGCGTTACAGATTCACAGATTGATGGACTACTGGCTCTCGGACTGATATTCTGAGACGCCACCGTCGTGAATCTCTCGAGAAACCGTTCCAACCTCGGATTGGAGCGACTCGTGGTAGGAGACGAGTCGGTCGCGGACATCGTCGTACTGCCGTGCGAGAATCTGGGCGGCAGACAGCGCGGCGTTGAAGGACTTCCCCGCGTCGACCGCGACCAGCGGTGCCCCCGTGGGCATGCCGATGACGCTGTCGACGGATTTCTCCTGTACCGGGACGCCAATAACGGGGAGCGGATACGCGATCGAGGCCGTCATATTCGGCAGGTCTGCGGATTTACCACCCGCGCCCGCGATGATCACCTCGAGGCCGCGGTCTTCTGCAGTTTCGGCGTACGCGGTCATGAGATCGGGCGTTCGGTGTGCAGAAGTCACGTACGTCTCGAAGGAAAAGCGTTCGTCTGGCGCACTCTCGTAATCAGTCTGCTCGCTGAACCCGAGTTCGTCGACCAGCACGTCGTAGGCGCCGGGACGACGACCGCCGGTCATCATCACCTCGAGGTCCGAATCGCTTCCCATGACGATACCGATGTCCGGGGTCTTTTCCGTTGGTCTATCCTGCGCCGCTTCGTCGTGCAGCCGTTCGATGAGGGTTTCCACAGAGTCTGCCATTGGGTCAGGTACCGCGTTCGAGGTAGTTAGTCGATCCGAAACGTCACTGCGTTCCGCAGGCTCCGAGCCGTCTCGAGGTGGGACTCGAGGAGAGCTTCGTCAGTTGGCTCCCCATCTTCGGACGCGAATTCGTCATCGTCGTCGACCCGCCCACGCGCACTCACTGTAATATGTCCCATCTTCCGTAGCGGCCGAACCTCTCGCTTACCGTACCAGTGAAGGTGAGCCGCCGGGGTCTCGAGAATCCGTTCGACGTTTTGCAGGGTCGCTTCCCGTTCCTCGTCGACGTCACCCAGCAAATTCGTCGAAACGGTCGGCGCGCGAAGGCCGGTCGATCCGAGCGGCCAGCCCAACACGGCTCGAACGTGCTGTTCGAACTGCGAGCTGTGTGCGCCCTCGATCGACCAGTGACCGGAGTTGTGCGGTCGCGGAGCGATTTCGTTCAGGAGCAGTTTGCCGTCGGGCGTTTCGAACAGCTCGATCCCGTAAACGCCCCGTCCGTCCATCACCTCGAGAACGTCCGTCGCGAGGGCTTTGGCCCGCTCTCGAGTGTCGGGATCCGAACGGGCGGGAACGAGCGTCTCCCGCAAAATCTCGTCTTCGTGGACGTTTTCGCCGACGGGGAACGACGCAGTCTCGCCGTACCCCTTGACGGCGATGACCGAAATCTCCCGCGCAAAGTCCACGAACGATTCGACCATCGCAGGGCCGGCGACCGATTCGAGGGCCGCATCCGCGTCGGCTTTCGACTCGACGGGGACGTTTCCGCGGCCGTCGTACCCGCCGGTTCGCGCCTTGAGCATCACCGGCGTGCCGTAGTCGTCGATCGCTTCGCGGATGTCGGCCGCGTCCTCGACGGCCCGGAACGGCGGAACCGAGATGCCGGCATCCTCGAGTTCGCGTTTCTGGACGAGCTTGTCGTGGATCGTCTCGAGCGTTCCCGGACGCGGGTGGACCGCCGTGTCCGTCTCCTCGCTCACTCGCTCGAGTACTTTCTGATCGGCGAGTTCGATCTCGAACGTGAGGACATCGGCTCGTTGCGCGAGTTGGCGAATCCCCTCCTCGTCGTCGAACTCGGCGACGATCTGGTCTCGAGCGAGCGGCGCTGCGGGACAGTCTGGCGTCGGATCCAGAACGATAACCTCCACGCCGATCGGGCCTGCCGCTTCGGCGAGCATCCGTCCGAGTTGGCCGCCGCCGACGACCCCGAGCGTCGGTCCGGGCGACTGTAACGTCGTCATCGAGCAGTCATTAACGCCGACTGCGTTTAAGAATTAGTGATTCGCGTTCCGCTTTGCTCCCGGAGTCAAATCATGCACGTCGTTGGTCGTTTCGACCGAGTCGGTGACCGTTGCTCTCGCAGTCAGTCCTCGAGGGCGGATCAACAAAACAAAATAGCCGCTCGACCGGTCGATTCGGTTCAGCAGCTACAGGAAAACGGCGCGCTCGTCGTAGTTGTAACGGTGACCGTCGTCGTGGTCGTAATCGTATCGTTGGCTCGGATCGGAGCGAGTTCGCGAATGTCGAACTCCGAATCGAAGTCGGCTTTCATTGCTTCGAAACCGCCAATCGTATTCTGGACTGTGGACATACCCACCCTACAATTCATACCACTAATAATTAAAACTTTCGTGTGTGTGGGCCGAAAGTATTTGGGGTGCTGTTGCGATCGTCGTCAGAAAATGGGGGATTGCGTTAGTCGACCGTTCCGGTGGTAGTCGTCGTGGTAACAGTCGTCCACGTCGTGAGTTGGACGGTCGGATTCGACGCGGTATCCGGTTCGAACGTCGAATCAAACTGACTCTTCAGGGTGACTGATCCACCGATCGCATCTACATCTTGGTTTACAACTGCCATAACCAGATGGAAAATATAGGAAGGGAAACTTAAATCATTCTATCAATCTCAGAAATAACAAGATTTGGCAAATGTTCCGTCAATCGCATCGAATACACCGCACTATGTTTACCACTATCTCATAAGCAGATGTATTTAACACTACTAATAAGTGTTAAATGCATGGGTAATATACGATTTAATATATGAACGGCGAGGCAGAAGTTTCGAATCAATATCCGGCAGACGAATCCCGTTCCCGCAGCCGGTCCGAGACGGTCGTATCCGTTGACGGGATAACGAAATCGTACGGCACCGGTTCGGATACCGTCACCGCGGTAGACGGGGTCTCGTTCGAAGTCGAGGAAGGAACTGTCGTCGGCCTGCTCGGCCCGAACGGCGCCGGAAAAACGACGACCATCAAAATGCTTCTGGGTCTCGTTCGACCCAGTGACGGCGTCGCCCGACTCTGTGGAACCGACGTCGAGGGGTCGCCCGAAACGGTGTACCGGTCGGTGGCGGCGATGCTCGAGGGGGCACGAAATATTTATTGGCGACTAACAGTTCGTGAGAACGTCCGATTTTTCGCCCGCCTCGGGGACGAACCGGCTGACCCGGATCGAGTCGATCGGGTCATTTCGCAGGTCGGTCTCGAATCGAAAGCCGACACCACCGTCAACGAACTCTCGCGAGGAATGAAACAAAAGGCGTCGCTGGCGTGTACGCTCGTTCGGGAGACTCCGATCGTGTTTCTCGACGAACCAACGCTCGGGCTCGACGTCGAGAGTTCGTTGGAGCTGCGCCAGGAACTTCGGCAACTGGTCACTCGAGACAGCCGGACAGTGCTCCTCTCGAGTCACGACATGCAAGTAATAGAGGCGGTCTGTGATCGCGTTATCATCCTGAACGAGGGTGAAATACTCGCCAACGACACTGTCGAAAATCTCCTGGACGTCTTTCACACCCAAACCTTTCGCATCACTGTTCGGGGCCAACTATCGACTGACGTCCAGACCGAACTGACCGAACGATTCGGCGCCACTCGGTGGACCGATCGCGGTGATCGTCACCGCTTCGAGACGACCGCCGTGCGGGGAAACGAGTTCTACGCGATGATGGACGTTCTTCGAGAGTCATCGACGACGTTCGTGTCCGTTGACACCGTCGAACCGGACCTCGAAGAGGTCTTCTTGCACATCATCGACGACGGTGAGGTGTAGTTGAATGACTAGCCACCAGAGACTCCTGATCGCGGTGTTCGAAAAGCAGTTCATCCTGCTCAAGCGCTACTGGCTCAACACGGTCCTGATGCTTCTCGGCGTCTATATCATGTTTGCGATGGCCTTTTTCGGCGGACAAACGGTCGGCGGTGACAACATCGATAGCGCTCTTGATACCGTCGTCATCGGATTCTTCCTGTTTCTGGCCGCGAGTGCTGCATACTTCGATGTCGCCCGAAGCATCATGCAGGAAGCCCAGTGGGGAACGCTCGAGCAGTTGTACATGTCTCCGTTCGGCATCGGCCGCGTGCTGGGAGTCAAGACGATCTTCAACGTCGTCGTCAGCACCGGGCTGGCGATCGGGTTGCTGGGATTGATGCTCGTGACCACCGGTCGATCGCTTGCGATCGACGTCGTCACGATCGTTCCGCTACTCGTCATAACGATCCTTCCGGCGGTCGGGATCGGCTACTTCGTCGCCGGGCTCTCCTTGCTCTACAAGCGAATCGAGAACGTACAGCAGTTGCTTCAGTTCGGTTTCGTGGGGCTGATCGCGGCTCCAGGAGTGGTTCAGGGGCCGATTTTGGCCCTCCTGCCGTTGAGTTACGGCAGCGACCTCTTGACGCGAGCGATGATAGACGGGACCAGACTCTGGGAGTTTTCGCCGGTCGAATTGACAGCTCTCGTGGCGAGTAGTCTCGCGTATCTTGCCGTCGGATACGTCATCTTCGGTTGGTTCGTCGGGAAAACCCGCGAGCGCGGCATCATGGGCCACTACTGAGGCCCCGGCGTGCTCTCGATCTAGCACAACGACTGGAGCTGGCGTCCGCGACACTACCCGCTCCGAAACGGTCAGGACGGGAGTATCAGGGGCGTTCGAATTCAGGCTCTCGGCTGGTGTCCTTGTCGGACCGAATCGCAGCAGTATCGTTCGGGCCCGACGGTTCGGTTTCGAGGACAGTTTCGAGCCGTTGCTCGAACTCCGCCTCAGTGAGTTCACCGCGTGCGTACTTGTTTTGGAGCGCCTCGAGTGGATCGGTCGCGTTCCTCTCGGCGGGCGCGCCGGAGTCGGCCGATTCGGATTCTACGTGAGACGTGTCCGCGAGCCGCCCCGCGACCGCGAACGAAACGGTGAGACTCACGACGAGTGCGAGTGCGAACACCGCGGCGAACGTCGAACCCAAAAGCGCGAACAAGAGGACGATCGGAACGCCAAGGGCAGCAGCGAAAAGTCCAGTTTTGGCTCCCCAATCCATTAGATTACAGTACGTAGCTGACAGTGAAAAATGTGGCGTTCGATCCCTCATTTTGCGACTCGAATCAAACTCGGTACAGTATGATGAAAATACACGAGAGAGCACCGACGAACACGGAGAGAGGAGAAACCAGATCCGTTGCCAGCGCACTTAAAATCTCAACGACGATCGGTATTTCTATCCCACACGCCAATATATAATCAAAACAGTAATTAGAAAAGTAACATAACAATCGTTCAGTGGCCACCGAAACACTATGAGCCAAATATTCAGTGAAACAGAACAACGACGAATCGCCGCGCAGTCTCAAACGCTTCTCGAACGACTCTCGAATCCAGACGCGTTCGAGTACGCGGTCGACGACGCTGTGGCTACCAAACGCGTCGAAGCGTGGCGCGAGCAGTATCCCGACGAGGAATCGTTTCGTCGCCGAATCGAACGCGTCAATTGTTCACGAGACGATCTACGGCGGGCGGCCTGCGTCGATACGCTGGCCGAAGGCGAGGAGGTACCGACCTGGGTGGATCGGTTAGACGCACTCGCAGCGACGCTCGAGTCACGGTCTCCGGACGAGTTCCCGGAAAATTTGATCCCAAATCCGGAAAAATGGGTCCGCAAGGAGCGGGAGAAACCGTTCGGTGCACTTTCAGCAGCCATCGCGGAGCACGCTCGAGAGCAACTCGATGACATCGCTCTCGAGGTCCTGTCCGGTGAAACGATCGGGATCATGCAGGAGTGGTTCCGGGTTCGGTTCGAGACTCGTTTTTCACGGATTCTGTACGTCGAATTCAAAACGTACATCGCCGCACACGATCGAGAGTTGGCTCACGCGGATCCCTCCGCGTTCACGGAGCGACCGACAGCGTACTACGATCAGTTTATCGAGGCGCTCTTTTCTGGTGCGTTCCCGTCTCTGTGTCTGGAGTATCCAGTCTTCGCTCGACTGCTCACGACCCAGATAAGACAGTGGCACGAACACCTCGAGGAGTTCAGTCGTCGCCTGCGGTCCGACCGCGAACTACTCGCAGAGCGCTTTACCGAGGACGGCGATCTCGGCGATGTCGTCGAAATTTATTCGCTCGCGGACGACACGCACGGCGACGGGCGTGCGATAATGCGCGTCGAGTTCGAGTCGGGCGTAACCGTCGCGTACAAACCTCGAAGCGTCGAGGCCGGTGCGACGTTCTACGACGTCCTCGCCGACCTCGAGGAGTATTTGCCGGTCACGATGGGCGTCGAACCGACGTACGTGTGTCGCGACGACTACGGATGGATGGGGTGGGTCGAACGGCGGGACTGTCGAACTGAACGCGATGTCGAACGATACTACCGCCGTGCCGGTGCTCTCAGTTGCCTCGCGTACTTTCTCGAGTTTACCGACTGTCACCTCGAGAATTTGATCAGCGCGGGCTCGACCCCCGTGCTCGTCGACGCCGAAACGATCTTCCATCCGTACATCGGCCCCGATCGCTCCCCGATGCCGACCGGCGTTCAACAGTTCGTGCAGAACAACGTTCTGTTGAGTCTATTGTTGCCGTACAAAATCGGCGGTTCGGCGGCGGAACTCGGTGGTGGGGATATGTCGGAACTGATGGCCGGAATCGGTGTCTCCGACGACGACGCGACGCTAACTCACGTCAGTTCGCCCCGGCTCGAGGCCGTCAACACTGACGTGATGACGGTCGAACGCGAGCACCCGGCCGTCGACCGTAGCGACAACGTACCGAGGGTAGACGGTCACGCACGGCCGCCGGACGAGCACGCGACAGCGGTCGCCACCGGATTCGAAGAGACGTACAGATCGGTACTCGAATTGCGAGATTCCGGGGCGTTGTTCGACGAGATTGAACTATTCGATCGATTCTCGGCGATCGAAAACAGACTAGTGTACCGACCGACACAGGTGTACGCGACTCTTTTGCGAAAAATGTGTTCGCGGGCTTCGCTCAGTGATGGGTTCCGGTTCGGTGTGGCGATGGAGGAGTTGGCGGTCCCGTTTTGCGATGGGACCGTTTCGGGCGACGTTCCGTGGCAACTCTACGATTCCGAGCGCGTGGAGCTGCGGCGGCTGGATCCGCCCCGATTCACGTCCGAAACCGACCGAACGGAGATCGAATTCAGCGGTGACGCGACGGGCGTCGACACCGGAGTCTCCGGAATCAGCCGAAGCCGAGACCGGATCGATTCGGCTTCGATTACGGATATGAACACGCAACTCGAGTTGATACGGGGCTCACTCGGGGAGAAACCGGATCCGTCGACTTCTTTCGAAGGAACGGTTCGCTCCGGCGATCCGTCGACCGACAAAGCCTCGTTCCGCTCCGAAGCGGCGGCGATATTCGACCGGATTCACCGACTCGGGTCGACGCGGGGAAGCGAGGAACTGAATTGGACATGGGTAGAGTCGATCGACACGACCGACCGGCTGACGATTCACCCGTTCGACGAGACGCTACACGTTGGGGACGGCGGGGTCGCACTTCTGGCTGCGAGTCTGTACCGACTCTCCGGTGAGAATCGGTACGCAACCGTCGCACGCGACGTAATCGAACCAACCCTTCGATCAGTCCAGTCCGCGCGGGTCACCCCGTCGATGTCGAAACACGGTGGAGTGACCGGGATCGGATCCGTGATCTACGGACTCGCGACCGTCGGTGCGTTGCTCGAGGACGAAGCTATACTTCGGACGGGCATTCGGGCCGCCGAATCGATACGAACGGACACCTTCGGCCCCGATCATCAGTACGATGTCTCCGGGGGAGCGGCGGGGACCATCCTCGGACTCCTCGCACTCGACGAACGGTACGAATCTGACGAACTCGTTTCGATCGCGACGGAGTGTGGCGATCATCTGCTCGACAGTCGGACCGAATCGACAGGCGGGTTCCGCGTGTGGAACACCATCGACGACTGTCCGCCGCTGATCGGATTTCTACACGGAGCGAGCGGAATCGCGTACTCGCTCGTCCGGTTATACGAGGTGACCGGCGACGACGCCTATCTGTCCGCAGCGATAGAGGCCGTCGAGTTCGAGACACAGCACTACTCCGAAACCGCCTCGGGTTGGAAGGATCGCAGACCCTGGGCCGACGACGAGTTCTCCGATCGGTGGAGTTACGGACGGGCCGGAATCGGTCTCTCGCGACTCGGGATGCAATCGTCGGTCGATCACGATCTCTTCGAACGCGACCTTTCGCGGGCTCTCGACGGGCTGACCGTCGACGAACTGTTACCGGTAGACGACCTCAGCGATGGGAACTGCGGTCGAACCGAGTTCCTCAACGCAACCACGAGACGCACCGAGCGAAGCGTACCGTCGCCGACGACGACACTGGATGAGTGTCTTGCCCGAAAAGCCGCGATCGGCTCCTATCGGACGTCCGACGAGCGGACACAGATCGACGACCCGTCGTTTCTGGGTGGGTTGGCGGGAGTCTCCTACACGATGTTGCGGATCGTAGAACCGGAGACGCTCCCGTGTGTTCTCCTCTTCGAGTGAGTTCGCGAGACGGCGGTCCGATACCCGTCGGCGACGGAAGCCGACGCGACGGTTTCGGCCGACTTCGTTCCGTGCGGTCGTTCGCGAAGAACGGTACCTCTTTTACCCGCCCTCACCACCGCCTGCGTATGACCACGCTCGGAGTGGTGGTCGCGGAGTTCAACCGCCCGATCACCGAGCAGATGGAACGAGAGGCGCTGGAGACCGCACGCGCCGCGGGCGCGGAGGTCGCCCGGACGGTGCAGGTTCCGGGAGTGTACGACGCGCCGTTGGCGGCCGATCGGCTCGCACGCCGTGAAGCGGTCGACGCCGTCGTCGTCATCGGAGCCGTCATCACCGGCGACACCGACCACGATCAGGTGATCACCGACGCGACCGCCCAGCGACTCTCGGACGTCGGCCTCGAGCGTGATACACCCGTTACACTCGGCGTAACGGGCCCCGGTATGTCCGCCGCCGAAGCGCGAGAACGGGTCGAAAACGCCGCGAAAGCCGTTGACGGGGCGCTCGACCTCGTCGCGGAACTTCCCGACGCCGATCCGCATTCGGATACCGATTCGCAGTTAGATACCAATTCAGAGTAACAATGACCATGGAATTTACCGACCGCGTAAGCCGAGTCGAACCGTCCGCAACGTTCGCGATTTCCGCACTCGCAACCGAACTCGAGGCCGACGGCGCAGACGTCGTCGACCTCTCCGTCGGCGAACCGGACTTCCCGACGCCCGAGAACATCATTCAGGCAGGCCAAGATGCGATGGACGCCGGACACACCGGCTACACGACCTCCGCGGGGATCCTCGAGCTCCGAAAATCGATCGCCAACAAGTTGGCTGATGACGGCCTCGATCACGGGCCGGAAAACATCATCGTCACGCCAGGCGCGAAACAGGCGCTCTACGAGATCGTTCACTCCCTGATCCAAGACGGTGACGAGGTCGCACTCCTCGATCCCGCCTGGGTCTCCTACGAGGCGATGGTCAAGATGGCTGGCGGCGACCTCGCCCGCGTCGATCTCTCCGAACACGACTTCGAACTCGAGCCCGCGCTCGACGATCTGGGTGAAGCCGTCTCGGACGATACCGAACTGCTGATCGTCAACTCGCCGTCGAACCCCACCGGCGTGGTCTACTCCGACACCGCGCTTGAGGGCGTTCGTGACCTCGCCGTCGAACACGACATCACCGTGATCTCCGACGAAATCTACAAAGAGATCACCTACGGCGTCGAACCGACGAGCCTGGGTACACTCGAGGGAATGGCCGATCGCACGGTCACCGTCAACGGCTTCTCGAAAGCCTACTCGATGACCGGCTGGCGGCTCGGCTACTTCGCCGGTCCCGAAGAACTGATCGATCAGGCCGGGAAGCTCCACAGCCATTCGGTCTCCTCGGCCGTAAACTTCGTCCAGCACGCCGGTATCGAGGCGCTCGAGAACACCGACGATGCGGTCGTCGAAATGACCGAGGCGTTCGAGCAACGACGGGACCTCGTCGTGGAACTGCTCGAGGACGAGGGCGTCGACGTGGCGGTTCCCGAGGGCGCGTTCTACATGATGCTCCCCGTCGACGACGATGATCAGGCGTGGTGTGAGGGTGCGATCGAAGACGCCCACGTCGCGACGGTGCCCGGCAGTGCGTTCGGCACGCCCGGCTACGCTCGAATCTCCTACGCCGCGAGCGAAGAGCGCCTTCGCGAGGGAATCGGTCGGCTCGTTGAGGAAGGCTACCTATAACTTCCCGGTATCGATACTCTCTGGGCGAAGTAGCGTAGTGGACTACAACTAACGAGCCTTTGTGCGAGCGGCTATTGGCAATGTGTTCTGACTGTTTATGTCGGAGTTGCCATCGCTTGGCAGAGGAAGGCGAAATCCCGGTTACAGACGGAGGGAAAAAGTAACACTATTGTGCGAGGGTTTCCTACCGTCTGATGAAGTCCCGTGGTGTAGTGGCCAATCATATGGGCCTTTGGTCGTGTTCGGTTCGTTCCGTCACGGAAGAGAGCCTATGACGGCAGTTCGAATCTGCCCGGGACTATAATTACCCACGGTAATTTTCTAAGTACTTCAACTCGAGTCAGTACCACCCAGACAATCAGACACCCACTTCGATACGCACACAACCACTACCGGTGAGGGTGAGACTCGAGGGGTGATCGTCTCGCCGAAACGAGAACGTGCGGGGACGGCTCTGTGCAACCGACGTATCCGTTCATGGAGTTCGTAATTGTCATGGCGGTCGGTCCACAACGAGTCCGTATGCAGATGGAACTACGGGTGTGCAAGCAGTGTCACACGGGGGCCCACGGGAACGACCAGAAGACGGCGATTACGAAAGATATGGTCAACTGCGCCGAGCAAATCCGGGAGTTCAAAGACATTATTTCGCTCGATTCGGTGTACATCACGAAGGTCGACGAAGGCGATCCCGGCGGTGCGGAGGCGCTGTCGGTGATCGTCGCGGGTATCGAAAACGACACCGTGACGCTTCGAGACACGCAACTCGTGATCGAGGACAACGATGGGACGACACTCGTGTATCCCGAACCGACGGATATCCTCGAGGTGCTCACCCGGAATCTCGATCAGATCAGCGAACAGACGCGCCAGGACGTCAGCGTCGAACTCTCCGCCGACGGGGCGGAGATGATTACCTGACGAGAGGAAAAGAGACAAACAGCGCGACCTGTAGTCCAGTCCAGTTCGGCGTCTTTGCGACTAGCGATCTTTCTACTGGTATCGCGATTCCATTAGATGACACATCACGCTCGAGTGGTACGAAGGCGCAATGGTAGTAGGGTGCATGCAAGAAAGAATTACATTCTGCGACTATAGATCACGACAAGTTTACGTCCCCGCTTTCGTAACGTCGAATCAATGAACACGGGAGCGTTCGTTTGTTCGTGCGCGGGGACGTGCGACATCGACCTCGAGGAGGCTCGAGAGAACATCGACGATGTCGACGTCTCGGCGAGCTCGAGCCTGCTCTGTGGGGAGAAAATCGACGCGTTCGAACAGGTGATCGAGGAGTACGAACTCGACGAAATGACCGTGACGTGTCCGGAAGCGAAGGCGCAGGAAAAGCTCACTCAGGTCGCCGAAGAACAGGGATTACATCCCGCCGATATCGAATTCGTAGATCAACGAGAGAGCGCGGGGTGGGTCCACGACCGCGAGGCCGCGACCGATAAAACCGCCCGCCTCGTCAACGCTGCCAACGCCCGCCGGGAGCGAGACAAGCTGCCCGAAACAAGCATCCATCGGGCCGGCCACGACGTCGCCGTCGTCGGCGACACAGACGCTGCGGTGACCCTAGCCGATTCCGCGGACGTGACCCTGATCGCGAACGGGAACGAACTCGAGGCCACGGAGGGGGACCTTGAGAACGTCGCCGTCGAACGCGGGCTCGTCACGAACGTCGACGGCTCCTACGGCGAGTTCGAGGTGACTCTCGAGGCGCGGGTGACGGACGACTGTATCTCCTGTATGAAGTGCGTCCACGAGGGTCCCGACGGGATGGTGACTAGCAACCCCGTCGACATCGATCCCGAGGCGCCGATCGGCGAGTGGATCACCGTCTGTCCAACCGACGCGATCGAGATGGAAGGCGTCGAGCGAACCCTCGAGTTCGACCAGATCGTCTACCCCGCGGGAGACGACGGTACCGTCGGCGGTCAGCGGGGCTTTCACACCGGAGAAGTCGACGCGGCGACGGTCAACGCCATTGAGCGACTGCTCGGCGGCTTCGAAGGACTCGACTTTCTCGATCTGGATATGGACGTCTGCGCCTCGGGTCACGCGGGCGAACAAGGCTGTAACGAGTGCGTCGACGCTTGCCCGCACGGTGCGGTCGATCGACCGGCCGTTGACGAAGTCTCGTTCGACCTCGGGAGCTGCCAGAACTGCGGGGCCTGTACCAGCGCCTGTCCGACCGGTGCGACGAAACTGGACGAACCGAGCAACGAGCGGATCGCCCGGGAGGTCGAGGCGCTGCTTTACTCCTCGGACGACGGCGGCTTCGTCAGTAGCTTGCTCGGCGGCTCGGATCCGGGGATTGATACCCCGATCGTCGCCTACGTCTGCTCGGAGCAGGCCCAGGAAGCCCTTCGAGAGTACGGCCGCCTCGCGGCCTCGGGACGAGCGGCCGTCGACTATCCGCCAATCCTTCCCGTCGAAGTCAACTGCGCGGATACCGTCGGCGAAGCGCACGTTCTCCACGCGCTGGCGGCCGGTGCGGACGGCGTCGCTGTCGTCGGTTGCGGCGGAAGCTGTCTGCACTCCGGACCCGATCCGAAAGCGGAACTCGTCGAACGCCTCAACCGGGCGACGACCGATCTCGGGCTCGGCGAGCGCGTCGGCTTCTTCGCACCCGAACCGGGACAGCCAGCCGCGTTCGTCGAGGACCTCTCCGAGTTCGCCGCGAACACGCTCGAGGAGTCACCAATCCCCGAGGGCGAGCACGAGGCGACCGGCGAGATCGACGATCCCGAGCGAGAGAACCCACCGTTCGATAGCCACGGATGGACCCTCGAGAGCGTCCGAGCCATCCTCGAGCACACCGATCCCGAGCGAGACGTGATTCGGGGGCTGAAGGACTTCGGTATCGTCGAGGTCGAAGACGGCTGTACGCTGACGCCGACGTGCTCGAGTTACTGCCCGACGGACGCGTTGCGTCGCACGGATATGGGGCTCGAGTTCAATCACGAACGGTGTGTCAACTGCGGGCTCTGCGAGGACGTCTGCGTCGAGGACGTCATGACCGTCTCCGACGGGCTCGATCTCTCACTGCTTCCCGAGAACAGGACAGACGAGGAGCCGTCGTGGACCGAGCTATACGAGGGTTCGATGCTCGCGTGTGCAGGCTGTGGAAAGGAGTTCACGAGCGAGGCGACCGCCGACGCGATCGAAGACCGAATCGGAGACGTCGTTTCGGGGATGGCACCGAACGCAGAGGAGAGCATCTTCGACTACTGTTCGGATTGTCGGGCGAGAATGCTCCACGGCGGGTGAAGGGCGGTTTTCACCGGCGATAAACGACCGGTTCGCACAACGCAGAAACGCCAGCGACCCTCAGTTTTCGTGTTCGATCTCCCAGTCGGCCTTCTCCGCGGCAGTCTCGAGTGGAATGAACTCCCAGTCTGCGGCTTCCGCGATCCGTTCGTCACCCGGTGCGCCGACGAGAACCATCCGCTCCGCGTAGAACATCGAATCCGGCGTGATATCGGCGAGTCGCTCGCCTGGACCGGTCTCCGAGCCGCCGAAGAAGTCGAGATCGATCCCTTCGTCGCGCTGGAACTTTCGAATGGCTGGCGTGGAAACTTTCCCGACGATACCGAGCCAGTCGCTCCAGCTACGGGCGCTCGCGACGACGAACTGCGGATCCTCGAGTCGATTGATCGCCTCGTAGGTCAAGGCCAACGTCATGTCGTCCGGGTCGGTCGCCTCGCCGTGGTTGGTTGTCCGCTGGGAACCGGCCGATTGTTCCCGCTCCGCATTGGCCTGGTTCGAAGAACCGCCGCCCGCTCCGCCCTGGGATTCGGGGACGCCAACCGGTCCCTCCGTCGTCCGCGGGACACCCGGTATCGGTTGTCGGTCCGCCGGCTCCGTCTCGCCCGTCGAATCGTCGCCATCTCCCGATTTGTCGTCTTCATCGGATTGGTCGTCGGGAGCCGTATGAGTGAGGATATCGCTGACCGTCTCCGTACCGTCTCCCGTGTTCAATGATCCGTCGCCGGAACCGGATTCGCCCCCCTCCCCTGAGACAGCGTCCGCCGGATCGTCGTCGACCGTGGCTGCTGGGACGTCCGCCCCGTTATCAAGAGTAGTTTCGCCTCCGGCTGTTTCTTCGCTCTCGGTTATCTCGCTCGAGGAGGGGTCCGGCGAACCAACCCAGGATGGTTCCGGTTCGTCATCCGGGTCGCCCTCGCCGCGCCAGAGCCAGTCGCCGTAATTGCTGTCATTCTCGCTGTCCGCCTCGGGGTCGTCGACGTCGATGTCGTCAAGATCGATGCTATCAGTCATCTTCGATTACCTCTGTCGTCGGATCGTAGCCGTCCGTCTGTGGAGCCGGTCCGTCTTCGGATGCGATTGCTTCCAGATCTACTCGATGGAGCAGTTCACTGGTCGGTCGCCCGAGCCGATCCCAGTCGCGCAACGCATAGTATTCGTCGAGTAACGTCTCGAACGAGTCCCGCTCGAGGGCGGTTCCCTCTTTCGAGGCGTTCTCGAGCGGTTGGGTCAACGGCGTCGGTAACTCGTCGTCTTCCCGCGTGAATCCCTCTCGGACGTTGAACAGTCGAACGAGCGTCCAGACGCGTTCACCGACCCGTTCGAGGTCCTCGGTATCGTGGTCGTAGCCGACCGCCGACAGCCACTCGGTTCCGAGATCCGTCTGAAACACCTCCTCTAAGAAATCGTCCGCGATCAGACACCAGAGGACTGCCCGACGATTCTGTTCGTTGACGACGGCGGCCGCTTGTTGCTCGACGCTCCAGCGTTCGCTCGTGACAGACTCGAGTTCGACCGGACGGGCTCGGCGGTGACAACCGCCCCTGTCGCTCGTGGCGTAGGCCAGGGCCATCGTCTCCGCGTTCCGAGGATCGTAGGAAGAGAGCTCCATTCCTTTGACGGTTGGAATCAGCTCCTCGCCGCCGAACCGATCCACCGCGCCGTCGACGCCGTCTGCGAGCGCGTCGCCGAGTGGCGTCGATCGGTGGGCGATCTCTTCGATAAGCGTTCGAGCCGTTTCCTCGTCGCCGAACGAGAGGTCTCGCTCGATCAGCCCCTCCTGGCTCGCCCGAACCGCCCACGCGACCGCGTTCCCGGCCGTTATGACGTCCATCGCGAATCGATCGCAGATCGCACCCAGGGTTGCGATCGCGTCGAAGTCGTCGATGCCGAGTCCCGCGCCGAGAACGATCGGCGTTGCTCCGCGCGGAACGGTTTCGCCCTCGTCGCTGTCGACGCGGAATCCGCCCGGAACCGGATCGTCGGGTCGCTCTCGGGACTGCGACTGCTTTCGAGCGCGCTCGATACCGATATCCTCGGCACCCTCGAACTGCCCCTCCTGCCAGCCGCGCGTCGGGAGGACGCCGACCTCGTTGGCGAAGTCGAGCGTCTCTAGCGTGTCGCTGGCTGCGAGCCACCGGCCGGTATCAGTCTCGGCGAAGGCTTCGCTGTACTCTGCTCGAAGGTCGTCTAACCCTTCGGGCTCCGATCCCCGTGCGACGATCGCTTTCAGGTTCTTCGAGCCCATGACGGTTCCCGCTCCGCCGCGGCCGGCGTGGTGTTCGCCACTGTCAGACGCGATGGTCGCGTATCGAATCCCATTCTCTCCAGCAGGGCCGATACAGGCGACCGCCGAATCGGGGAACTCCCCGCAGGTCGATTCAGCGTCCAGTCCCCACAGATCCGCTCGCGCCTCGAGTGTCGCCTCGCCGTCGGCAACCGAGAGAACGACCGGCTCGTCCGCTTCGCCGGTGACGAGAATCCCGAGGTATTTCTCGAGGGAGTTGGCCAAGCGTCCCGGGAACGAACCGCCGCTGTAGGAGTCGAGAAAGGCACCTGTAAGCGGCGATTTCGTGATCGCCGCGTATCGCTGCTCGCCGGGAGTATAGCCGGTTAACGGACCGAGCATGAACAACAGGACGTTCTCTGCGGAATGTGGATCCGTTCCAGCATCGAGTTCTTCGTAGAGATATCGGGCTCCGATCCCCTTTCCGCCGATGTAGTCCTCGAGCCATCGGTCGGGGATGTCTCTACCCCGTACGGTCCCCGCAGAAAGATCGACGTGGAGCATCCCGTCCCGAGTTTTCATTAGCTGATAGTTGGGTGTGTAGTCGAATTAAATGCCACGGTCCCACACATACGATATCACTTTAAATATCTCCCAGGGGAGCAGTAAATTTGTGATTTGTCGTCAAATGGAATGCTAATACCTGTCGGAGCCGAACGCCAGACAGTACTTTTATTATATTGTATCGAAATTGTCACAGTATGTCACGGTCTATAATCGACCTAGATCGCCGTGGGTTCCTCAAAGCAGGGGCAGGGGGAACACTCGCGGCAGCAGTAGGAGGGAGAACTCTCCTTCAACGGGGGGAAGCAGACGAGGAGGCGCTCGACCCGAATCCGGGCGACGAGCAAGTAAAAACCGTCTGTACACACTGTTCGGTCGGTTGCGGACTAAAAATGTCCGTCGAAGAGGATACAGTCGTCGGACAGGAGACCTGGGACGACAATCCGGTCAATCAGGGCGGACTCTGCTCGAAAGGAGCGTCACTTACGCAGTCGGTTAACTCCGAACAACGGCTGAAAAAGCCGCTAAAGCAGGAAGATGGCGAATGGATAGAGATGGAATGGGACGCCATCCTCGAGGAGATAACCGGGCGTCTCAACGAAATCCGCGACGATGTCGGCCCGCACGGAACGATGTGGGTCGGATCGGCAAAACACAGCAACGAGGCTGCATACCTCATTCGAAAGCTCTCGGCGCTGTACGGTACGAACAACATCGACCACCAGGCGCGTATTTGCCACTCGACGACCGTCGAGGGGATCGCGAACACCTGGGGTGTCGGCGCCATGACGAACAATTCGAACGATATGGCCAACGTCGATGTCAACCTAATTATCGGCCATAATCCGCTCGAGAGCCACCCCGTCGCCTGGCAGTACTTTCAGGAAGCACAGGAACGGGGCGGGAAACACATCGTCGCCGAGCCGCGATACACGAAGACCGCGGCCGCTGCGGACGACTTCTATCAGTTCCGTTCGGGAACCGACGTGGCGTTCATCTACGGCCTCATCTATCACATCGTCTTCAATCTCGAGGCCCACGACGAGGAGTTCATCGAGAGTCGCGTGATGGTCCCGACCTGGGAGGAGTTCCGCGACGATGTCCTGCCAGAGTACGACCTCGAGACCGTCTCGGACATCTGCGGGATCGACGAATCCGAGATCGAAGCACTCGCCGAAGAGCTCGCCGATGCCGACGTAAGCTGCGTCGAGTGGGCGATGGGTGGCACCCAGCACAACAACGCAACCGGCAACGTCCGCGCGTACGCGATGTTGAACCTCACGCTCGGGCACGCCGCCCAATCCGGTGGCGGCACGCCGATTTTCCGGGGCCACGACAACGTCCAGGGCGCGACCGACCTCGGCGTCGACGCTGGCAACACGCCGGGTTACTACGGCCTCGGTCCGAGTGCCTGGGAACACTGGTCGAACGTCTGGACCGAAACCGACAGTACCCCGGGCGAGATCACCTATGACGAACTGGTCGACCGGTTTCACTCGACGGACCTGATGGAAAAGCGAGGGTTCACCGTTGCCCGCTGGTACGAAGGAGTTCTCGACGACGAGTGGGAGATTTACCAACCCGATCCACTGCAGGCGGCCGTCTTCTGGGGCCACGGGTTCGCCTCGCTCACCGAGTACAAGAAAGTTCGCGAGGCGGTCAACGAACTCGACTTCATCGTCAACGTCGATGTCTTCCCGAATCAGGTCGCAGAGCTCGCAGATGATGACACCGATGTCTACATGCTTCCGGCCTCGACCAACGTCGAGGAATCGGGGAGCGTCGTCAACACGGGTCGCCAGCTTCAGTGGCGATCCAAAGCGATCGAGCCCCGTCACGATTCGAAAGCCGACTGGAAGTTGCTGTGTGAGTTCGCAGAGCATCTCGGCTTCGGCGAGCACTTCGACTACGCCGAAGTCGAAGACGTCACTCGAGAGATCAACCTGGGCGTTCGGTCCGTCGGATACGTCGGCCAGACACCGGAGCGGTTGAAGCTCCATCAGGAGAACTCGGAGCTCTTCAGTGCTGAAGACCTCCAGGCGGATCTGGACGAAGATCACGAACTGTACGACGAACTCGACGGCGATTACTACGGCCTCCCATGGCCGTGCTGGCACGATGACCATCCGGGAACACCGATTCTCTACGATGATTCGCTTCATCCCTCCGAAGGCGGGATGGACTTTCGCGCCCGCTGGTGGGGCGAAGAGGATCCCGACGTCGATCCCGAGGATCAACTTCGCGACCCGTTCGAACCCGATTGGTGGGACGACGAAATCGAAGGCGTCCCGCAGTATCCGCTTTTCAACACGGTACTCCCCGACTCAGAGAATCCGAGCGAAGCGACGATCCCGGTTGAAGCGGCGTTCGACGAGGAGATGTCGGTCTACGACACTGCCGTCGCACTGGACGAAGCCGGCTACGATGTCGACCTCGAGACGTTCGAGGAGTTCGACAACCCACAGCCCGACGCACCGTGGGGCCGAGGCCGTGCTCGGATGAAAGCCTGGAACCTCACCGACGAGATACCGGTCCACCGAGAGCCGGCGCTCACCCCGCGACCGGACCTCGTCGAGGACTATCCGTGTAACGACCGCACCGAGGACCACTGGCGCGTCGAACTGGATAACGCGAAAGTCCAGCAGGACAACATCGACGCCGTCAACGATTACGATCTGGTACTCACCTCGGGTCGACAGGTCGAGCACAAGGGAGCCGGTTCAGTGACTCGAAGTACGCAGGGAACGGCCTCGCGTGCGCCGATGATGTACCTCGAGATTCACCCCGAGGTTGCCGACGACCTCGGCGTCGAAACCGGCGAATGGATCGTCACCGAGACGCCCTACGCCGAGATGGTAGTGCAGGCGAGAGTCACCGAACGAGTCGCCCAGGACCACGCATTCGCGCCATATCACTGGAGCGGAATCCTCGAGGGCGAGAACATGATGGACAGCGTCCCAGACGGGATGGAGCCACTGGTGATCGGCGAATCGATCAACGCCGGGACCGCCCCGGCCTACGACAGAGAGACCCAGATGCAAGAGACGAAAACGACGCTTTGCAGTGTCCGGGTCGCAGACGACGATGAAGTTCCCGAACTGTCCGATCAACAGATCAAGTGGCAAGAACAGCGGATGAGCCGACACAAGCGATAGGTGATCGAAAATGAGTACACAAGAATCCAACAACGGACCGGCACGAGTCATCCCGAACTGGGAGTCCTGTATCGACTGTGGAGCCTGCGAAGTCGCGTGTCAGCGAACGTGGGATCTCCCACCTGAGACCGACCGCATTCAGGTTCTCGCACTCGATCACGGGACCGAGGACGAGACGAACAAACCGATGCAGTGTTACAACTGCTCCGAAGCGCCCTGCGTCGAAGTCTGTCCGACCGACGCGCTCCGCATCCGGGACAACGGCTCCGTTCGCGTTAGCGGCGACATGTGCATCGGGTGTCACTATTGCGGCGTCGGCTGTCCGTTCGGCGCGCCGCAGTATCCCGACGCGGGGGTTCCAGAGGCCGACGAAGCGAGCCCGCTGGGCGCTCGAGGAAACGGTCTGATGGACAAATGTACGACCTGCGAACCGCGCCAGGAAGAAGAACTGGAACCGGCCTGTTCCTCCGAGTGTCCGACCGACGCACTGCTGTTTGGCACGCCGGATGAACTCTCCGAAAAGCTCAGCGAAGACGGCGTCTCGAAGCCGTTCAACGACGAAGCGGCTCAGGTCGTCTTCGGCGACGACGCCGATGAAATCATGTCCGGGTGATCACCGATGGTACTAGAAATCACATTCGACGTTCCGTACTCCCAATGGAACTGGCAAGTCGCCGTCTACACGGCCCTGATCGGACTGGCCGCCGGTGCGTACCTCACTGGCTACGTCGCCGACCTCATCTCGTGGCAACGAGACGCCCGCGAGCACGGCCCAATCGCCAAATTCGGGTACCTCATTGGTCTGGTCGGAATCGGTCTCGGCGGCCCAATCTTGCTGAGTCACCTCGCGACCCCGTTCCGAGCGATGTTGATCCCGCTCACGATGACGAACTTCGACTCGTGGATGACCATCGGCGCGTATATGCTCGGTGGGATGGGGCTGGGAGCGTTCCTGATGTTCGCCTGGACCGCCTTCGGCAGAACACGACCGCATCGGCGCACCACCGACGAGGACGGCCCGGGGGGCGTCGCCGCTGATGGCGGAAGCGACGTTGCCACTGATGGCGGTTCCTCGGAAGGCGGCCCCGCCAAAGCCGCAACCGGCGGCGACACCGCAGACGGCGTCGGTACCGCTGAGGAACGCAACGGCGTGCTCAGCCAACTCGATGCAATTGCGGATTACACCCGCCCGACGGAGCCGGTTCGGCTCGCAATCGGCGGTGTCTTCGCCATCTTCGCCGCAGGGGTCCTCCTCTACTCGGCGATGGCGTTCGGATCGGGTTCGTTCGAACGGGTCGCACTCTGGGACAAGACGTTCCTCATACCCGTGATGCTCTTTAGCGGCCTCGGCGCGGGCCTCACCGCCTCGGTGGGGCTGGCGGCGATCACCGAGAACCCGACCAACCAGACAATCCAGAACTACTCGCTGATTGGCTCCGGGTTCCTGGTCGCAGCGCTCGGTGCACTCGCGGCAACGATCTTCCTGTTGCCCGAACAGCTTCCGGCAGCGGAGCCGGCGATCGACAACATGCTCGGGACCTATGCCTGGCTGTTCATCGGTCTCGCCGTCGTCGCTGGCATCGTCGTGCCGGTCTTGCTTTCGATCGGCGCAGTACTTGGCCAGCGCCGCGACGCACTTTCGCCGAACGCAGCCACGGCGTCCTACGCCATCGCCGGATTCCTCGTGATCGTCGGCAAGATCGCGCTATCGATGAGCTACCTGCTCGCCGCCGAGTTCACACCACTGCCACTTCCCGTTTAGTCGGCGATTTCGTTTCCAACCGAACCGATTTACTTCGAACGAGCGTAGTCACAGACAGTATACAACATGACACAGAACGATGATACGACCGACGAGCTTGCAAATCTATACGCCTTCGTCTCCGGCGTGATAGCCGATCCGCCCGACGAAGCTGCCATCGAGCGGCTTCGAGAGGAGGAGTTTCCTGCCGAGGCGAGACCACAGGCCCTCGAGAACGGATTTCGCCTGCTCAGACGGTGGTTGTCGGATGTCGACGATCCAGCCGAAGCCGCACACGAACTCAAGCGAGTGCACACGAGGATGTTCGTTGGCCCTCGCCCGAAGATGCAGGCCCACGAGTCCTGGTATGCCGACGACTATCTCGGCGAGCCGCTCGCGGCGGTCAAACGTTCCTATCGCGATCTCGACATTCATCCGTCGTCGGAGCTTCGCGAAGAGGCGGACCACGCCGCAGTCGAGTTAGCCGCACTCGAGATCCTGACTCGAGAGGAGACCGAATCCTACCGGGAAGCGTTCCTGAAGGTCCACGGCTGGTGGATCCCGGATCTGGCGACGGATATCCGACAGCTGGCGGACGAACCGTTTTACGAAGCGATCGGTTGGCTACTCGAAGGAGTGTTCGAAGCTGATACGTACCTCCTCGGGATCGATCCCGACGACCTCGATCCGGGCTACAACCAACCGCCGTCGGCGTCGTCCGATAAATAACGACCCGCTAGTAGAAGAGATCGAAGATAGTTTTCTGGCTTCGATTTGCTCTCCGTTCTTCGAGTCGACTCCCACCGGTCGGGCGCGGAGTTGATCCGGCCCAAAATCGGTCGATCGGCCGCCTACGGCCTATCCACCGTTTCGTTCGAATTCAACTCATCGCCGAAAGGATTGAGGAGCGCTCGAGTCACGAGTTCGGCGAGCAGGTCGAGGCTTCGGTACAGTCGACGGGCGATCAGGGGGATCGGTACCAAAGTGACGAGGAGATACGTTCCGGCGGCGAGCAAGAACGCCGACAGCCGGTGCTACCGTGAGTGATTCAGGGTTCGAACGCATGATCGGTCCGAATCATCACGGATATCGGTATACCCTTCGTGGTGAGTCAGGCTCGTTCTCCTGTCCCGGTATGTGATTTCAGGCCAAGGGTTATTCGTTCGCCGCTCCTGTGCTAGCCCATGAACGCATTCGGACTCATTCAGTTCGCACTCGGCCAGCCTATTCCACTCCAACTCGAGGACGTTTCAGGGGTTGCCCTCGTCGGCGGGCTCGTCTTGTTGCTCGCGATTATCACCGTCTGGCAGATGGTCGAAATTGTCGACGCTTACAACAAAGGTGCACTCACCGTCTTCGGCGAGTATCGCAAGCTCTTGGAACCGGGGCTCAACATCGTCCCACCGTTCGTCTCTCGAGTGTACACGTTCGATATGCGGACCCAAACGCTCGACGTGCCAACGCAGGAAGCGATCACGCGGGACAACTCGCCGGTGACCGCAGACGCCGTGGTCTACATTCGCGTGATGGACGCAAAACGGGCGTTCCTCGAGGTTGATAACTACAAACACGCCGTCTCGAACCTCGCCCAGACGACCCTCCGTGCCGTCCTGGGTGATATGGAACTCGACGACACGCTCAGCAAGCGCGAGCGGATCAACGAGCGGATCCGAACCGAACTCGACGAGCCCACCGACGAGTGGGGGATCCGCGTCGAGAGCGTCGAAGTCCGCGAAGTGACGCCGTCACGAGACGTCAAGGGGGCGATGGAACAACAGACCTCCGCGGAACGAAAGCGCCGCGCCATGATCCTCGAGGCCCAGGGGAAACGCCGGAGCGAGGTCGAGAAGGCGGAGGGTGACAAGCAGTCGAACATCATCCGCGCACAGGGGGAAAAACAGAGCCAGATTCTCGAAGCGCAGGGTGACTCGATTTCGACCGTCCTCCGTGCCCGCTCGGCCGAGTCGATGGGCGAACGCGCCGTCATCGACAAAGGAATGGACACGCTGGTTGATATCGGACAAAACGATTCGACGACGTTCGTCCTGCCACAGGAACTCACGTCGATGGTCGGCCGCTACGGGAAGCACCTCTCGGGCAGCGATGTAGAGGCTGATGGGACCGAACTCGAGAGTCTCGAGTTCGACGAGGAAACTCGCGAACTGATCGGCCTCGACGATATTTCGGAGATACTCGGCGAGATCGACCAGCAAGCCGAGATGGACGTCGAAGCGATGGAACAGCAAGCACAGGCGATCAAAGAGGGAAAAGACTCGGTCGACGGGCCGAACGCCGAACCGGAGACGGCAGGCGCTGAAAGCGATACCGACGACTGAGACGGCGAGTAAACACGCTCGGTACGTCTCGATCTGGATCGTCGGCCCGTCGCTGTCGACGCTGGCCACCGCGTTTTTCTCGCTGGTTCCTGATCGGGCGTGCGTTTCTCGAGAACAGAGTAGTTCGATACGATAGCGACCGAGCGCTCCGGTGCCGAACAATGATATAGTCGGCACGCCCACGTGGAAACAACGGACCCTTCGATAATGACCAGCCACTACGATCACGCGCAGGTACAGGAGTTTTGGCAGTACGTTTGGGAGCGCGACGATGTCTACGAACTTCCCGAGAACGCCGCCGATCCGACCTACGTTCTCGGCATGTTTCCGTACACGTCCGGGACCCTTCATATGGGCCACGTCCGGAACTACGCGATTACGGACGCGTACGCGAGATACCGCCGAATGAACGGCGACGACGTGTTACACCCGATGGGGTGGGACGCGTTCGGCCTGCCGGCCGAAAACGCCGCACACGAACGCGCGAGCGATCCGGAATCCTGGACGCAGGCGTGCATTCGCCGTATGCGCGAAGAGCTCGGGTCGATGGGCTTTGGCTACGACTGGTCTCGAGAGATTACGACCTGTGAGCCAGAATACTACCGCTGGAACCAGTGGCTGTTCAAGCGACTCTACGAGGAGGGGCTCGTCGAGTACGAAGCCGCGTCGGTCAACTGGTGTCCCGACTGCGAAACCGTTCTCGCCGACGCGCAAGTCGAGGTTCGAGGCGACGAAGAGTACGCAGACGACGAACACGAAACGCACGACGAGCGAACCCGCGTCTGCTGGCGGTGTGAAACGCCCGTCGGTCGTCGCGAACTCGACCAGTGGTTCTTTACGATCACCGACTATGCCGAGGAACTTCACGACGGCCTCGAGGATCTCGACGGATGGCCCGAGGGCGTCAGACAGATCCAGCGAAACTGGATCGGCAGGCAGGAGGGACAGCGGATTTCGTTCGAAGTCGACGGCGGAACTAGCGCCAGCGGCGAGGGCGACTACGGCGACGAATCCGGCATGGATGAGAGTCTGTCCGGCAGCGTCGATGTTTTCAGTACTCGCCCGGAGACCGTTTTCGGGGCGACATATCTGGCGCTTTCCCCGGGTCACGAGTTCGCTCGAGCGATCGCCGAAACCGACGAAACGGTCGCGGCGTACGTCGATGACGTTCGCGAACGAGAACCCGGCGAAGTCGGATACGACGGCGTGGAAACCGATCTGACCGCGATCAATCCGCTCACGGGCGATGAGGTGCCGGTCTACGTCGCCGGCTACGTCCTGAAAGACGTCGGTACGGGGGCCGTCATGGGCGTTCCCGCGCACAACGAACGCGACCACGAGTTCGCACGGGAACACAACGTTACGATCGAGAGCGTGATCGTGCCCGACAGTAAGGAGACGGACGACGAGGACGGCACGAACGCCAAACCGTCGCTCTATACGGGAGAGGGAACGATCACCCACGACGGCGAGTACGAGGGCCTCGAGACGGAACTCGTCCGGGAACGACTGCCGGACGATTACGACGCCTTCGCCGAAGACGTGACCTACCGCCTTCGGGACTGGTTGATTTCCCGTCAGCGCTACTGGGGAACGCCGATTCCGGTTGTCCACTGTGAGGACTGCGGGCACGTGCTCGTTCCGGACGAGGAGTTGCCCGTCGAACTGCCGGAGTTCGTTCGGACGACCGGCAATCCACTTGAGGCACAGGAGTCGTTCCTCGAGACGACGTGCCCGGACTGCGGTGGACCCGCCCGGCGAGAAACGGACACGATGGATACGTTCGTCGACTCCTCGTGGTACTTCCTGCGGTTTCTCTCGCCGGACATCGACGACGCGCCGTTCGACGCCGAACTCGCGAACCAGTGGATGCCGATCGACTTCTACGTCGGCGGCGATGAACACGCGATCTTACACCTCCTGTACATCCGCTTTTTCACGCGGGCGCTCGCCGATATGGACATGCTCGAGATCCGAGAACCCGTCGAACGGCTCATCAGTCAGGGAACGGTGCTCTACGAGGGCGAAAAGATGTCGAGCTCCAAGGGCAACGTCGTCGCTCCCCAGGAATACGGCGCAGAGACCACCAGACTGTTCGTGCTCGCGGCGGCCCATCCCGAGCAGGACTTCGAATGGACGGCAAACGACGTTCGGGGGGTATACGACCTTCAGCAATCGCTGTACGGGATGGCCACGGCGTTCATCGACGAAACGACCACCCGGATCGAACGAACGACTCACGACGAGTACGTCGATCGAGAAATCGATCGGACGATCGCCGCGGTAACCGACGAGTTCGAACGGTTTCGGTTCCACCGGGCGGTGACGGAGATTCAGGGGCTGGTTCGATTGCTCCGACGATATCGAGCGTACAAGACGCCACAGGAAGCCGTCTATCGCCGGGGACTGTTGACCCTCGCAGCGCTGATCGCTCCGATGGCCCCTCACCTCGGTGAGGAGTTGTGGAACAAACTCCGCGGCGACGGTCTCGTCGTCGAAGCCGACTGGCCCGAACCCGAGAGCGACGTCAGTGACGCCCAGCGCGAGCGCCGTCTCATCGAGACGACGCTCGAGGACGTGCGGGACATCGTTGATGTCGCGGAGATCGAGGCTCCAGAGCAGATCGAGTTAGTCGTCGCCGAGCCCTGGAAGTATCGGGCCGCCGAAATCGTCGCCGCGGCGCCGATGGGGGAAAGCGACGAGGACGTAGTCGAGCGCGTGCTGGCCGACGATGCGACCGAGATCGATCGGGACGCTGTTTCGACCTTCGTCTCCGACCTCGAAAAACGGCGCGGAGAGATTGATCCGATCACCGACGGCGAACAGGAACGCGTTCTCCTCGAGCGCTCGAGATGGTTGCTCGAGGACGAGTTCGGCGCAGGCGTGACGGTAACGCAGGCGAGGGAAGCGAGTAAGCTGGCCGAGAAAGCAAAACCCGGAAAACCAGCAATACACATCAGTTAACAAATGTTTGTATTCGTGGACGGTTTTTCATCGTGTCGATCTTAGTATATAGTTGTGGTCCGAAGTGAGTCAATGTCCGTATTAGCTAGCTATTTTCGTGTTTTCGAGGGTTTTCCGGTTATTGAACAAATCAATTTTAGAGAACAAATAAGACAGAAGGACAGTTTTATTTCATCGGATTGGGAAATGTCTGACAGGATGGCGAACGGCGGAGACACGGTCGACACGTCGATTCGAACAGCAATGAGCCAGGCGGTCGTCGAAGCGGTTGCAAACGAAGAGGGAGTACCACCTGCGGAGTTATGCCCGCCGGAGTACGAGCCGTTACACACCGTTATCAATCCCGAGGCGCTCGACACGCTTTTCACTCCGCGAAGTAACGGCTGTCCACGACCCGAGGGAACGGTTACGTTCACCTACTGTGGCTACGACATCACGATCGAAAGCGACAGAACCGTTCACCTCAGCTGAGGCGAACGCCGTGGCTCGTTCTCGATTCTTCCGGTTGATTCTATTTTAGGAGAGTTGCCTTCCGGTGTTCAGATAGCGTTGCTTCCGAAAAAGCAAGACAAATACCCGACCTATCCCAAGACTCAGCTATGGCTACCGCGGACGCAAAACAACGGCTCCGAGAACGCCCCCTCGGGATGACGGCCTTCCTCTCGATCATCGGCTACGCGCTGGTTATCGGGACGTTCGTCCTCGAGTTGCCGATCTATCCCGATCTGACCAACGCACAGGTGAACGCGTTCACACACGCTATCGCGGGCATCAATGCGGTAACGACGGTGTTTCTCGTTCTCGGGTGGTACTGGATTCGAGCGGGTGAGGTCGAGAAACACCGCCGCGCAATGGTCGGCGCGTTCGTGACGATTCTGCTCTTTTTGGTCGTTTACCTCATCCGTGTCGGCGGCGGCGGGACGAAGGAGTTCGTCGGCGGTGAGCTGGTTCGAAACGCCTACCTGCTCATGCTCGCGATCCACATTGTCCTCTCGATCGTCGCCGTTCCGGTCGTCCTCTACGCGTTGATCCTGGGCCTGACACACACCCCATCAGAGCTTCGGGAAACGGCCCACGCTCGGGTCGGGCGCATTGCCGCGGGGTCGTGGATCCTCAGTCTTGTACTCGGGATCGTCACGTACCTCATGCTCAACCACATCTACGACTACCAGTTCCCGTCAATGCTCGTCTCGGGCGGTTTCTAACGCTCGGAAGCGACTCGGTCCCGGACGGTCTTTCTCCTTTCCCTCTCAAAGAGAAAATCGCTTGCCGGGGGCAGATATGTGCCTCAGCAGAAGATACGCTTATTCAGTGGGAAGGTCAACGAAGCGCATATGGCCGAAGACAAAACCGAAAGCGAACTCCGAAACACGACTGGATCGGGGATCGCCATCGGGGTTGCACTCGGAGTCGCACTCGGCGTCGTGATGGATGATCTGGCGCTGGGGATAGGAATCGGGGTGGCGATCGGCGTCGCGCTCGAGACGACGTGGGGTTGAGATCTTTCCCACGCTACAGTTGGGGCCCCTCTTTTTGCGCCTGAACCGTCCGTGTTTAATCCGTGCGCGGAATCGATCTGGCTCCAAGCACGAAGGTAACGACGGCGAGCACCGCAAGAATTCCGAGGTTTGCAAGAGCCGGATCCACGCCGAACACCGCCGGCGTCCCGGCGTCGGGGTAGGTCGCCGCACGAATCCCGCGGGAGAAGTACGTCAACGGCGAGAGGTTCACGAACGGCTCGAACCAGCCGGGAAGTTGCTCGAGCGCGATGAACGTCTCCGAAAGAAAGAGCAACGGCAGTCCGATCGCGTTGCTCGCGGCGACCGCGCCGTCCTGCGAATCGGTGTAACTGCCGAGCATAGCCCCGATTCCGCAGAAACAGACGACCCCGACGAGGATGTAGGCCACGACCAGCGGAGAGAACACGATCTCCGCACCCGTCAGGGCGACGACGAGCACGAGGATCAATAGGCTGGCAAGCGCGATGATAGCGGCGTTGACGACCGTTTGTCCAAGTAGCCACTCCCCTCGAGTCACCGGCGTCGTCGCGAGCTTTTCGAAGCGGTTGCCCTCGCGGTGTCGAGCAACTTCGCTTCCGAGCCTCGAGAACGGCGTGAACAGGACAACGACGGCCAGATAACCGGGAACGTAGTACGCTGCGGGTTCGGCGAACAGCCCGCCACCGGTAGGATCGGTCTGGATGAGCGCGCCGAAGATCGCGATCAGGATCACCGGGAAGAAAAACGTGAAGAAAACCGCGGTTCGTCGCCTGACGAACGACCGCCAGCCAGCGCTCGTTTGCGCGCGAACGCGCCCGAGTCGGCTCATTGGCTTCCCTCCGGGTTCGCTTCCTGCGTTCCCGTCGAATCGGCCGTGGTCGACGCCTCGGCTCGAGCCGGCTCCACCCCGATCGACCGCCGATCCGTTTGCGCGCGTTCCTCACCGTCGGCGAGCTCGAGATATACCGTCTCCAGATCGGGTTCGGCCCACGAGATACTCGTGTACTCGAGCCCTTCGTCCTCGAGAACGTCGACGATAGGGCCGATATCCGCCGGCGAGACGTCCTCGAAAACGAGGGTGCCGTCTCGAGACTCGACTGCGTACTCGAGGGCGGAGAGGGTACCACTGCTGGCGACTTCGTCGAGAGTAGTTTCGGCGGTCGGTTCGACGGTGAGGCGACTCGAGCCGCCGTGTTCTGCCACGAGCGCGGCCGGCGTTCCGGACGCGACGAGCGATCCGTCGGCGAGCAGGCCGACTCTGTCGGCGAGGCGTTCGGCTTCGGCCATGTCGTGCGTGGTCAGCACAACCGTCGTTCCACCCGCCGCGAGATCCTCGATCAGCCGCCAGACGGTCCGTCGCCCGGCCGGGTCGATCCCTGTCGTCGGTTCGTCCAGAAAGAGCACGTCGGGGTCGTTGACTAACGCGCTGCCGACGCAGACCCGGCGCTTCTGTCCGCCCGAGAGGTTTTCGTACCATGTGTCGCCGGCCTCGACCAGCCCCACGTCGGCGAGGACGGTCTCCGGATCGCGCGACTCGTCGTAGAGTCCGGCGTAGTACTCGAGCAGTTCTTGAGCGGTGAGTCGAGCGGGCGGAGAGAATTCTTGCGGGAGGACGCCGAGGCGGCTCCGGTCGACGGCCGTCGGCGACTCGTCCAACAGGTGTGCGGTTCCCGAGTTCGGAACCGTTGTTCCGGTCAGCGCCCGAACGAGCGTCGTCTTTCCGGCCCCGTTCGGTCCGATGAGGGCGAAGACCTCGCCGTCATCGACCGCCAGCGAAACCGACTCGAGGGCGACGGTCTCGCCGTAGGTCTTGTGGAGATCCGTCGCCTCGACTACGGCGTTCATACGAGGCGATACCAACCCGTTCCGGGTAAGGTGTTCGATTCGATTCGATTGCTTGTTCCGCTGGTGCTCGATGTCCTTTGATGGCGACACTCGACCAAAACCGGTCGAATCAGTCGAGTGATTGACCAGCTACGATCACGTCACCGATTTCGAATCGGGCACCGCCGTCAGGTCTCTCCAATAGCCTAATGCTCCATTCGTGAGCCATCACAACCCCAGAGACGATCGACAGTCCGATTCCGATACCATCATCTCCCGTCGAATAGCCGGTTTCGAACACCGAGTCTCGCACGTCTCGTGGTATTCCCGGTCCATCGTCCTCTACGTAGAATCCTGTCCCGTTCTCGAGGGAACCGACACGGACGGTGACATCGTTGCTCCCGTGTTCGACCGCGTTACGAAAGAGATTCTCGAATAGCCGTTTAACGCGGGCGGAAGCCCCACGGAAAGTGAGATCGTCCTCAACGACAAGGTTCGCATTCTGCGTTTCGACCGACTGCCAACAGGTTTGTACTAACTGCTGGAGCGTCAGCTCCGCCGTTTCGTCGATCTCCCTTCCCTGACGTGCCATCGTGAGTACGTCCGAAATAAGGTCATCCATTCGGTCAAGCCCGTCGGAGGCGATTGCCAGGTGTTCGCTATCGCGAATCTCGCGTGCGAGCTCGATTCGTCCCTGTGCGACGTTGAGAGGATTGCGGAGGTCGTGTGAGAGGACGCTCGCGAACTGTTCGACGTGCTCGAGTTTGTCGACCGTGCGCTGGTGTTTCAGTTCGTACTCGATCATTCGTGAAATGAGTTCGGCGAACGAGGTTTCTTCGGCCGTAAACGGCTCCTCTCGAGAAGTCTCCGAAACGAAACAGACCGTCCCGTAGGCTTCGTCGTCGATGCTGATCGTGGTACCGTGGTAGCAGTTCAACCCGTGGGTTTCGAAAGCCGGGTCATCGTCCCACCCCTGATTTGGGGCGTCATGCAATGCAATTGGGTCGTTCTGCGTGATGGTACGACGGCAATACGTCGTCTGAAGGTCGACAACGAGTCCTGGGGGAAAGCTCCCATCCGGAGGGTCCGTACTCACAATGGCCTTCCAGTAGTCGCTCTGCGGGTCGATTTTCGTCAGGTGACCGTTATCGACGTTCAGGTACTCTTCACCGATATCGAGGGCTCGTCGGGCTTTCTCTTCGAACGAGAGATCCGTTTTCATGACCTCGTAGAGATCGAAACGAGCCGCGTCGGGAGATGGGTATGCATGAGACATTCTTCTTGACGATTCGTACACAGATTAGAACTCATTTATAAGTACTGCCCGAGATCAACCAGATGAACGAGGGAACAACGGTTTCCGCGGCACGACCTTTCCGTCGCAGGGCCAACCATCAGAAGCGCGTTCGTGATAGCACCTCGTCATGGTCGAACTCGGATTCACGCTCTCGAGCGAGGAATACGGCCCGAACGAACTCGTCGAGTACGGCGTCCGCGCGGAGGAGGTCGGCTTCGACTTTCTGTCCGTCTCCGATCACTTCCATCCGTGGGTCTCCGCACAGGGCGAGTCGCCGTTCGTCTGGTCGGTTCTTGCGGGACTCGCGAGCCAGACCGACGAGATCGAGATTGGTGTCGGCGTCACCTGCCCGACGATCCGAATCCATCCGGTCAACGTCGCTCACGCGGTCGCGACGACGGACGTCATGGCCGACGGCCGGTTCACCTTCGGCGTCGGAACGGGAGAAAACTTAAACGAGCACGTGACGGGCGAGAAGTGGCCCGAACACGACGTTCGCCTCGAGATGCTCTCCGAGTCGATGGACCTGATGCGCGACCTCTGGGACGGGGAGAACACGAGCCATCACGGCGAGTACTATACGGCAGAGAACGCTCGCCTCTACACGATACCCGAGGAAATTCCGGAGATCGTCGTCTCCGCGTTCGGCCCGCAGACGGCGAAGATGGCCGGCGAGGAGGGCGACGGCCTCTGGTGTTCGGGTCCGAAAGGGGAGGTCGTCGAGGCCTACGAGGACGCCGGCGGCGAGGGGCCGAAGTACACGCAACTTCACTGCTGTTACGCCGACAGCGAAGACGAGGCGATCGACACCGTCCACGAACTCTGGCCGAACGGGTTCATCCCCGGTGAACTCGGGCAAGAACTGCCGTCGCCAGCGCACTTCCAGCAGGCGGCGACGATGGTCGACCGCGAAGACGTCGCCGAAGGATCGACCGTAACCGACCCGGATCCCCAAACCCACATCGACAGCATCGAGCAGGCGATCGACGCCGGCTACGACCACGTCTACGTCCACCAGATCGGCCCGGAACAGGGGAAGGCTCTCGAGTTCTACGAGGAGGAAGTGTTGCCGTCGTTTCAGTAGTGCGAACTCGTTTCGGTAGCGCGAACTCGTTTCCGTAGCGCGAGCTACTGGCGGCGACCCAGCTAGCCGGGATGACCACCGGTCGCCCCCGCACATTTCCGCTCCCCCATCCGTTTTAGCGCTCGCCGCCATACCGGGTGATATGGAGTACACAACGCTCGGGAACACGGGAACGACGGTCTCAAAGCTCTGTTACGGAACCTGGCGATTCGGACGGGAGACTGGCGGCGTGGTCGAAACCGAACGCTCGGAAGCCCACGATATGCTCGACGCCTGCAGGGACAACGGGATCAACTTCATCGACACCGCGAACGTCTACGGCGATCCCGACGGCACGAGCGAGGAGTGGATCGGCGAGTGGCTCGAGAACCACTCCCGCGAGGACTACGTCATCGCCTCGAAGGTCTACTTCCCGTTCGACGGCTGGGGCGAACCCGGTCCGAACGACTCGGGGCTCGGACGTAAACACATTCGCGCCCAGATCGAGGGAACTCTCGACCGCCTGGGGACCGACTATCTCGACCTCTACTACATCCACCGCTGGGACGAGGACACGCCGATCCGAGAGACCCTCGAGACGCTGACTGATCTCGTCCGCGAAGGGAAGGTCAACTATCTCGGGGCCTCGAGCATGGCCGCCTGGCAACTCACGAAGGCGCTGTGGACCAGCGACGTCGAGGGACTCGAGCGCTTCGACGTCACCCAGCCGATGGTCAACGCAGCCCAGTACGACACCGTCTCGGACTACCTCGAGGTCTGTGCCGATCAGGACCTCGCTGTCTGTCCGTACTCACCACTCGGCGGCGGCTTCCTCACCGGCAAGTACGACCGAGCGGACGACGGGTCAGTCATCGCCCCCGACGGCTCGCGGGGTAGCCTCGATGACATGTTCGACGACTACTACGCCACCGAGCAGGCATGGGACGTCTTGGAGGCCGTCGAGGACGTGTCGGACGAAGTCGATGCCACCCCGGCACAGGTCTCCCTGCGATGGCTCATGGATCAGTCCAAGTTCGACTGTGTCCCGATCGTCGGCGCGCGGACGCCCGACCAGCTCGAGGAAAACGTCGGTGCGGTCGAGGTCGAACTCACCGATGAACAGTTCGATCGGATCGACGGCGCTCGAGATGGAGCCGAGTCGTAACTCAGGCGCAACTGTTTCCTCCTCAGTGAGTCATCAGGTATCAGGGATGCCGGACAAACGGAACTGAACCGCACCTCACAGCGCGAGCGCGTCGACGAGCACGGCGACGAGAACGGCACCGAGGAAAGCGTTCGACGCGTGGAACGAACGAAACGCCGCGGCTTCGGTTTGCTCGAAGTGAAGCCTAACTGCGGCCCAGAGGAAGATCCCGCCGAAGACCGCGACGGTCGCCGCGTACAACGCGCCGAGATCGGTGATCCAGGCGAGGCCGACGGTTCCGACGAGCGTCGCGGCGATGTAGTAGAGGATGTGTTTCCGCGTCACCGTCTCGCCGCGGACGACGGGCATCATGGGAAAGCCGCCTCGAGCGTAGTCGTCGCGATAGGCGAGCGCGAGGTTGTAGAAGTGGGCGGGCGTCCAGAGGAAGATAACGCCGGCCAGTGCGAGTGCCGGCATCCCGATTTCGTTCGTGACGGCGGCCCACCCGATGAGCGCCGGGAGCGCGCCGGCCAAGCCTCCCCAAACGGTGTTTTGGACCGTGTTCGGTTTCAAGAGGAGGGTGTAGACGACGCTGTAAAAGAGGATCGCCGCGAGTCCGAGCGCCGCCGCGAGGGCGTTGATCGTGAGGAAGACACCGAGTGACGCCGCTGTCAGGAACGCGCCGAAGAGCAGGGCTCTCCGGACCGGAATCAGGTCGGTAGCAAGGGGGCGATCCGCCGTTCGGGACATCTTCTGATCGATGTCGCGCTCTAGAACGTGGTTGAACGTGCCAGACGCGCCGATTGCGAGTACGCCGCCGCCGAGGGTCGCGACGATCGTCGAAATCTCGAGGTTCGGACCGGCCGCGAGTGCCATCCCCGCCGCGGCGACGAGACAGAGCAGCCACATCAGGCGCGGCTTCATCATTTTGAAGTACGCGAAGGCGGTGAGACGGGCCCGTGCGAGTCTGCCGGTCGGAAGCGGTCGTTGTGGAGCCGGCTCGGTCTCGATCGGGTCCGGTTCCGGCGGCGATTCGATCTCGTCGTTCTCACTTCCCGTCGCGAACTCGAGATCCCACGCGAGTGCGAGGACGATGATCGAGAAGATGGCGATTCCGAGTCCGAGGTGGAGCCCCGGAGCGAGGGCTGCCGGGCCGACAGTCGCCGTAACGGCACCTACGCCGACCTGGATCGTATACAGCACCAGCGAGACGACCAGAGCAGCCGTGACTCGACTCGAAGCCGCTCCAAACAGTGCAACGAAGACGGTCAGTGCGGCCAGCGCGCCGACGACCACGGCTGTGAGACGGTGGCCCCACACGATCGCGAGTTCGGTCTGGCTCACCGGATCGACGGGGGCGCTACACAGCGGCCAGGTCGAACACGCCGTCGTCGCGTTCGTAATCGAGGTCGTGGCTCCGATAATCAGGAGTAAGTAGACACCGAGTGCAGTCCCCGCTAACAGTGCCGAGAATCGTCGCTGCGTGCCGATCGGCCAGGGATAGGAGTCGGATGCCACGGTATCGTTACCTCGAAATTCGACTCTGTGTATTTATGCGTCCCGCTTTCGGGCATTCGGGGGCGACGAACCGCGCTTTCGGGCGAACATGTTCTGTCGAGGGAGTAGTCTCCCCACCGATTCGATACCGTCGACCAGTCACATCCCCATATCGGCCGCCGCATCCGGAACCGGTAGCTCGGTGGGCGAAACCTCGAGCAGTTCTCCGACGTGATCCAGGGCCATATCAAAGCCGTAGTAACGCTCGAGTTCGTCGCCGTCGGCGGTCGGCCGAACTTTCAACATGGCGTACCCTTCGCGGTTCTGGGCGATCGCCGCCGTTCCTCCGCCGGCTGAAGGGTGTTCAGTGACGAACTCGAGGAGGCGCTCCGTCTCGGTTTCGCGGTAGGTAGCCGTGATCGAGTCGTTCGTTTCCGTCCGTTCGGCGTCGGTCATACGCTGTCTCGAACGTCGACGAACGGAAGGCTATCGGTTTCGCCGAACGATCGGAGTAGTGCGAGTCGCCGGGACGGGCCGAACGAGTCGGATTCACTCCGAGGGATCGACATCACTTTGTCAGTTCACCCGGGAGTGCCCGTCGTGACTTCGCAGGGAGCCGAGAATTCAACGGAGCACGTGCGCCCGCTTGAGACATTCCGGGTCACAAGAGCCGTGGCCCTGCAGTGGGTCGCCGTCTCGAGCGTCGGCTTTTTTGCGTTCGCGTACCTCTTTGCCGACGTTCTCGCGCGGATCCGTGGGGAGTCACTCGAGCCGATCGTTCTCCCGATTTCGTCCCAGCCCGCGACGCTCGGCTGGCTCGTCGTCTTCGTGGTGTTGGTCGCGCTCGTCATCGCACTCCACGAGACGATTCACGGACTGTTGATGGCCCACTGCGGCGGGGAGCCCACCTACGGCGTCGGCGTCTCGTACTTCATCGTCCCGTACGCCTACACGAACTCGAGCGGCGGCTACACTCGAAACCAGATGCTCGCGATCTTGCTCGCGCCGTTCGTCGTTATCTCCGTTCTCGGCGTCCTGACGATGGCCGTCTATCCGTCGCCGATACTCGTCGTCGTCCTGGCAGCCAACGCCGCGGGCTCGATCGGGGACCTCTGGATGGCCGCCGTCCTCGTTCAGTTTCCGCCGGCCGTGTGGGTCGGTCCGATGCCGGATCGGTCCCCTGACGGACAGGGAATGGGGATTTACGGCTCGAGCGAAACCGTAAGCCGCCGAACGCCCGGTTCGAAGTTTCTGTCGGCTTTCTTCGCCGGGGCGGTTGCCACGTTCGTCGCAGTCGCCGCCGGAATCGTCGGAGCGGTTCTCTTCTCGTTGGCGGTCGGCACCGGAACCGTCCTCATCGGCGACTCCGCCGGTCGCTGGTTCCTCTTCAGGCACGATGTCGTTTCCGCGAGCGAGATTGTGATTCTCGAGGTCGGCGGTCGGCTGCTGGTCTCGGTTTCGCTTCTTGGCGGACTCTGCTGGTCGATTGTCGTCGGTGCCCGACGGTTACTAAGCGACTGATACTGCCGGCTGTACGTCGTTCACAATTCTCGTCGCTCCGGGGGTGTGAGAATCTTTCCATAGTTACAACCGGCAGTATGATCCGAGGAACCGGGCTTCGACGGCTGGACAAGCCCCGGTGACGGACAATGCACTCCGCTGGCGACCGACGAACGTTACTGCTGTCGATCATCTTCGTTCGAGATCTCGAGACCGTAACGTTCGAGCACCCTCGTCGACGACTGAACCCATGACGAAGTGGCTTCAAAGCGGGCGGCGTCGAGACATTTGTTACCTGCTCGCGGCCAACGGAGAGCTTCGCAGCCAGAAGCTCAAATCCGAACTCGAGTCACACTACGACGACCGGATCGAGCCGAAATCGTTCTACGGAACGCTGTCGGCCCTGGTCGACGCAGGTCTGCTCGAAACGCGAACAGATGGCCTCTATGACGTGTATTCGTTGACTGATGCCGGAGCGAAGCGACTCGAGGACCACGATCAGTGGGTTCGGACCTGCCTCGAGTGATCGACTGCGCGTCTCAGGGGCAAACACGTCCCGTCTTGAGGTGAATCTCCGACGCGTTCATCCTGTGCGGTTCGTGATGATCACTGAATTTTGTAGCTCACGATTTCGCCGCAATCGCACTCCGGACAGTCCGAAGCGCTCGAACTCACCGTTGTTCCGCATCGTCGACACTCGTCGATGACTGTGGTCCCCGACCGCTGAAAGAGGACCGTTTTGATCACGCTTTTCATGTCGCCTCCCCCCGCACAACTGGTTTGTGCATACGCGGATACACCGATATGAAAGGGTTTGTTATTGTCTCGCTACCATGATAGTCACTGATATAAATATATCATTTATAGATAATAAAACCGTCTATACGGGGTTCAAAGTAGCGTTCAACGGGCGGGTCGTGTGTCACACTCAAACGGGGAAATCGACCTCTTGAGTGTATATTTACTACAAAATAGAATAATTTCGAACGGGAGGACCATCAGAGATTTATAGCGGCCTGTTGGACCACCAGTTAGATGATACCGATCGACGATTCCCCGATCGTCCGCGATGGCAAGTCACTGATTCTCGCGATGGACCACGGGCTCGAACACGGTCCGGTCGACTTCGAGGATGTTCCGGAGAAACTCGACCCAGCGACCGTTTTCGAGACCGCAACACACGACGCCGTCACCGCGATGGCGGTCCAAAAGGGTATCGCGGAGGGGTACTACCCGAGCTACGAGGACGACGTTAATCTCCTGTTGAAGCTAAATGGCACCTCGAACCTCTGGATGGGCGAACCCGACTCACCGGTCAACTGCTCGGTCGACTACGCGGCCGAACTCGGTGCCGACGCGGTCGGATTCACCGTCTACAGCGGCTCGAACCACGAAGTAGAGATGTTCGAAGAGTTCCGAGACGCACAAGAAAGCGCCCGCGAACACGATCTCCCCGTCGTCATGTGGTCGTACCCCCGCGGCCAGGGGCTCAAAAACGACACCAAGCCGAGTACGATCTCTTATGCGACCCGTATCGCCCTTGAGGTCGGCGCGGACATCGCGAAGGTCAAGTATCCCGGCAGTCCCGAAGCCATGGCCCACGCCTGCAAAGCCGCTGGCGACATGAACGTCGTCATGAGCGGCGGCTCGAAGACCTCGGATTACGAGTTCCTCTCGACGGTCGAAGCCGCCGTCAACGCCGGCTGTACCGGCCTGGCGGTCGGCCGAAACGTCTGGCAACGCGAGGACCCGACGAAGCTGCTCGACGCACTCGAGAAAGTCATCTACGAAGAAGAGACCGCAGACGCCGCACTCGAGGAATGACCGACCAGAACTTCGATCCCGGCATGAACTCCGAAACCGATCCCTCCGGCGTCAAGCTCGAACCCGTCGTCGACGACATCACCGCGACGGTCGCTCGAACGGCAGCCGAAATACGACAGGGCCTCGTCGGTCGCCGCGACAAAGCGGCGGGAGAAAACCCCAGCGGCGAGAGTCAGGCCGAAGCCGACGTCTACGCCGACGAATTGCTCGCTGATCGACTCGCATCGATCGAGGCTGTCGGCGAGTACGCGAGCGAAGAACGCGAGGCGTGTCTCGACTGCGGTCCAACGCCTGGCGCGAGCGGCTCGGAGGGTGGAGACCGATCGAGTCCGACGGTCGCGGTCGCCGTCGATCCTCTCGACGGCTCGTCGAACCTCTCGTCGAACAATGCCATGGGGACCGTTTTCGGCGTCTACGAAGCCCCGCTTCCGGCCGCCGGACGGGATCTCATCGCCGCGGGCTACGTGCTCTATGGCCCCATCACGACGATGATCGTCGCCGACGAGACCGGCGTCACGGAGTACGAACTGACGGGCGGAGAACGCACAATCGTTCGCGAAGACGTGACGCTTCCGGACGAACCGGTCGTCTACGGGTTCGGCGGCCGCGTCCCCGACTGGCCGGCGGACTTTCGCGAGTACGCCAACGCGATCGAAACCGAACTCAAGCTCCGCTACGGCGGTGCGATGATCGCCGACGTCAATCAGGTGCTCACCTACGGCGGCGTCTTCGCCTACCCCGGTCTCGAGTCCCGTTCGGGGGGGAAACTCAGGCTTCAGTTCGAGGGGAACCCCATCGGGTACATCGTCGAACGGGCGGGTGGACGCTCCTCGAACGGCAACCGATCCATCCTCGAGATCGAACCGGGTTCGCTCCATGAGCGGACGCCGGTCCACGTCGGCAACGATGAACTGATCGACCGACTCGAATCCGCCCTCGAGTAAACCGAGCCAGACTCGAACGAAGTACCGGGAGTCAACCGAAAAGTGGTTTAAGAACGGTCTCGAGGGGGTTGCGATTCGTTTTCGTTTCTGTTTTCCGTTCAGTCGGTCGATTCGACGACGGGGATCGGTTACGACCCGTCCGAGCCGAGCCACGCAGCAGTCACGGACACGTAGACGGCGACGCCGAGCAACAGGAGGACGTAGAACGCCCAGTTCGGCCACCCGGTCGAGAGAAAGAGGAGGGTGAGAAAGAGAACCCAGAGTGTGATAATAACGATATCGCCGAGAAAACGCGCTCCTGCGGTCAGGAACCCGCGAAGTCCCTCTCGAGAATCGGCTCGTTTTTCCGGTCGTGAGTCGGACCGGTCCTCGGATCGTGAGTCGGATTGGGTTTCAGTCATCTGTTTCGAGTGTTGGAAGGAAGTGTATTCATCTCAGAAGTGATAGCCGAGGGTGTTCGTCATCTGGTACGCCGAGACACCCCAGACGTAGCTCTGTCCGGGCCACCAGGTTCGGGCGTTGTTGAACCCAGCAATGAGCACGCTTTCGTCCGGATCCTGCGGATCTGGATGGTAGCTGACCGAGCCGCTATCGCCGTCAATCAGGTCCATTTCACCGCCCCATCGAATCTGCCCATGTCGGCAGAAATCGTCAGTAAAACACGTTACCGCATCGATCCCCTGAATTTTTCCGGTCGTGTGGCCCGTCATGGCTCCGACTTTCTCGAGAGGTTCCCCTCGAGCGAGTAAGTCGGCCAGGCCCCAGCGAGTGTACTGGCCGCGGACGGAGAACGGCGACGACGTGTCGATTTGATTGATCGGATCGAGTTGACCGGCTGGTTCGACTGCGACGAGGTCTTCGACTGGGTGATCGTAGCGCACCGTCCCCAGGTCGAACGACTCCTCGGTTTCTGTCGGAAGCCTGAGTCCCTCTCCGGTGATGTCTCCGTTGACTTCGAACGCATGCTCTGCCGTGACGAAGAACTCCGTTTCCGAGTTCGGATCGTATAGCGCAGGCCCGAGCGTCGCCATGCTCGAGGAGGTTTCGCAGGCGACGCCGCCGGGGACGGTTCCGCCGGTCACGTCACTGGCGAGTCGAGGTTGGCGTTCTCCGGTATCAGGTCCGCTCTCGATATCTCCGATGCTATCGATCCCTTCATCGTCGTCGAATCGCTCGATATCGAGACCGATACCGTCCGCAACCGTTCCGAGTACGTCTCGAACCAGACTGGAATCGCCCGTTACACCGATCGAAACCGACGCTGTCCCGCTTCGATAGTCACCGGGAACAACCGCACTGCCGAGGTACCCCATCAATCTCGATTCGGCGAGAACGTCGTTCACCTCGAACGCTTTTTCCACGGCGGCGTACCACTCCGCCGGAACCGTCCTCGTGCGTTCCTCGAGCGAATAGGGGTCGTCGATATCCTCTCTGACCAGCGCAGTAACGATTGGCACGTCGCCGTCGTCGGTCGCGAGGAAGTCTTCGACGCCGAGGAGGTGTGCCATTCCAACTGCGTAGCCGGCGCTCACGAGCGTGCGAATGAATTCTCGGCGGTCCATTCCGGCGTGCAAGCGCTCTCGAAGCGTCGAAAGACGGTGGACGACGTTCTCGGTATCTTTCTCCGACATGTAACCTAACGGATTGCGGTCTTCCGGCGAATACGGATAGCTACGGCGACGATGCGTGTCCGTACTAACCACGAAAATATCAATACACCTTCTGCCTGCACATGCCGTCCGTTTCAAAAGGCGTTGTGCCGAACGATGACACTCGAGAAACTGTCACTAGCACTCTTCAATATAAACCCTGGGTAGTTTAACGCGAAGAGTACTGTCGACTCACGGTTCATGATACATGTCTCCATGTTGGTGACCATGGGGACAAGTCCCTCCAGCGCTCCCGAAATGCCGTCTTCCCCCCACTTCGGGACTCACGTTCACCGAACGACCTCGCTTGCTCGAGTCGCGCCCGCGACGGATCGTTCCCAATCGAGGTGTGCCCGCCGCGTTCACCGGTCTTCGAAACGACCCCCTTCCGGACCTCAACTCGAGCGACGATATCGACCTACTTCTCTGCTAATTCGAGGATGTCACTATATTTCCCACAGATTCGTGTCGTGAAAAGGGAAAACGGTTTTTAGTCATCTCTCGCAGAATTTGCCATGGACGTTCGTATCGCCGACGGGGCAAGTAGCGAAGAAGCGTCGGCTATCGCCACGGCACTGGCCGAACACATCGGTGCCGATATCGAAGTGTACGTCGGCGATGAAACGGAACCGACCGCAGTTCAGGAGGTCGATTCGGCCCCTAAATCGGAGTCGAATCGGCGCGGACGGACAGCGCAACTCGAGCCGACCGAACGCGAACGAAAGCTCTGGGCCGAAATCGAGGATATCCTCGAGGGAGGGCCAACGAAGTACAGAGATCAGCTATCCGAAGCGGGGAAGCTGTTCGTTCGAGATCGACTCGAGCTCTGGTTTTCTGGAGACGGGAACGAGTTCCTGTTCGAAGACGGCAAGTTCGCGGCCTTCGACGACTGGCACCCCGACGGAGCGGCGGCCGACGAGACGGACACCGACGGTTCGGCGGAAGCGGGCGACCGGTTACCGGCGGACGGGCTCATTACGGGCGCGGCAACGTTCGAAAATCGGGACGTCCACGTCATGGCCAACGACTACACCGTCAAACGGGGGAGTATGGCCGGAAAGGGCGTCGAGAAGTTCCTCCGAATGCAACAGCGGGCGCTGAAAACCGGCCAACCGGTGTTGTACCTGATGGATTCCTCGGGCGGGCGGATTGACCAGCAGACCGGGTTCTTCGCGAACCGCGAGGGGATCGGAAAGTACTACTACAATCATTCGATGCTATCGGGTCGAGTTCCCCAAATATGCGTCCTCTACGGCCCGTGTATCGCCGGCGCGGCCTACACGCCCGTCTTCGCCGACTTCACCGTCATGGTCGAGGGAATGTCCGCGATGGCCATCGCCTCGCCGCGGATGGTCCAGATGGTCACCGGCGAGGAGATCGACATGCAGGAGCTGGGCGGCCCCGCCGTTCACGCGAGGGAATCGGGCTCTGCCGACCTCGTCGCTCGAGACGAGGAACACGCTCGAGAGCTCGTTGCCCAGTTGATCACGTACCTGCCGGACAACGCTGATGAGTCGCCGCCGCAAGTGGAGGGAACGGAACCGGTCTCCTCGCCGAAGGGAATCGACGCGGTCGTTCCCCAGCATCCGAACAAGGGCTACGACATGACCGATCTCATCGAGCGCCTCGTCGACGCGAGCTCGCTCTTCGAACTGCGCCCCGATTACGGCGAGGAGATCGTCACGGCGTTCGCCCGAATCGACGGCCGGCCGATCGGTATCGTCGCCAACCAACCGGCCCACCGGGCGGGGGCGATCTTCCCGGACGCCGCGGAGAAGGCGGCGGAGTTCATCTGGAAGGCGGACGCGTTCAACGTCCCTCTCCTCTATCTCTGTGACACGCCGGGATTCATGGCCGGTTCGCAAGTCGAGAAGGACGCGATCCTCGAGAAGGGCAAGAAGATGATCTACGCGACCTCCTCGGCGACGGTTCCACAACAGACGGTCGTCGTCCGGAAAGCCTACGGCGCAGGGATCTACGCGATGGGCGGACCAGCCTACGATCCCGAGAGTGTCATCGGGCTCCCTTCCGGCGAAATCGCGATCATGGGCCCCGAAGCGGCGATCAACGCGGTTTACGCCCGGAAGCTCTCGGAAGTTGACGACCCCGACGAGCGAGAGGAACTCGAACGGGAGCTTCGGGAAGCGTACCGGGAGGATATCGACATCCATCGGATGGCGAGCGAGGTCGTCATCGACGAAATCGTTCCGCCGAGTACGCTCCGCGAGGAACTCGAGAACAGGTTCGAGTTCTACGCCGACATCGAAAAATCCCTTCCGAGCAAGAAACACGGTACGATTCTCTAAGCGGGGATCGACTGCGAGCGATCAGCAGTGAACCGGAACGAACCGGCGGCGGTTCAGGATGGTCATCGAACAGACCGGACATTCATAGACGTCTCGAGCGGGCTTTTCGTGAACGATCCAATCTCCCGTTATGGCGCTTTCGTGGCCGCACTCGGGACAGAACAGGATCCCTTTCTTCGGCGGATCCTCGGTCGGCTGTGGAGAGCGATGACTCATAGTGAGTGAACTGAGACCCCCACGGTGAAAACGCTGTCCGCGATAAATTATCCTTACAATTCCGGCGAGTGATGGCCTCTGTGGTCTGGTTACACAGTATCATGCCACACGCCAATTGGTGGAGCGTCTCCGAAAGTGATGTGCCTCTGGACGGGGTCGTTCTCGAGACGTTGGGCGCTCGGTAGCAATGCGTGCCCGAACAGTCTGACCGAAAGCGTGCGCATCGGAGCCCGTTCAGGAAACGTCTTACTTTCCTCAGTAACCGCTTGTGTTCGATGGTAAGCCCTGGTTTCCGGTTGGGGGAGTGTGAGTAAGACCTCCCCCTCCGAACGCGGCGTCCTCCTACGGTTCACATAACAATACCCCGTTCGGTGAAACCGACGCGTGCGGGCATCCGCACGCTCCTCGTGGTCGTCACACGTCGACGCGAACCGGTTCGACTCCGGTCGGGAGTCTATGAGCTCCGACGCCGGGTATCCTCGAGTACCTCACCTGAACATGCCGCCGGCGGACCTCGAGCGACTGTTGTGGATCATCGTCGGTATTTCGCTCGTGGGAGATATCGTGACGACGTTCGTCGGATTACACCTCGGACTCGCCGAGTCGAATCCGATCGCTCGCGGCGCGATAGAGGGATACGGTCTGGCTGGCATGATCGCGTTGAAGGCGTTCGCAATCGGAATCGGCGTGATCTGTCGACCGTTGCTGACGGCCGAGTATCGACCGATCGTTCCGGCGGGACTCGCACTGCCCTGGCTCGTCGCGGTCGCCAGCAATCTCTACATGATATCGACCGTCGTCTGATAGGATCGGTTGTAAGTCATTTCCGGAGCAACCGCGAGTCGACCTGCGGTTGCTCCGGTAAATCGTTACAGCAGACCGTATCAGCCCCCTTGGACGATCGGTGGGGCGGCCGGATCGAAGCGTCGCTCGAGCACAACCACCTTTTGAAACGTAACGGAGCCTCCAGAACGCGAGAACCGAAGACGGGCGGGCGACGACAGTTCGGGACCGAACGGTGGCTACTTCACACAACGTCGCTTCCCGCAACCGATTCGACGGCATCGACGATCGTGCTCGCTCCGATAACCGACGCCCCTTCGTTCAATACTGCCTCGCCGTCTTCGTCGAGGACGAGCGTTACTGGAAACCCCAGAACGTTGTGTTCCCGACGGAGATCTCTGGTCGAGCCGTAGCCGACGTCCCAGGTTCCGTCGTGTTCGTCCCACCACTCTCGGAGTTCGTCCTCATCGAGTGCATTGTCCAGCGACTGGGTCGTAATCGAGAGAAACCGAACGTCGTCGTCGATCTGCTCTCTGGCTTCGGCGAGCGGGGACATCTGGCGCTTGCAGTAGCCACAGTAGGTGACGAAGAAATTGAGTACCGAGACTTGGCCCTCGACGGGAAGTTCCTGCGTACCGGCCTCGCTCGGCCCGGCATCGATCGTCTGGACTTCGGTCGGTCCGTCGTTCGCATCGTCGCCGGTGTCCGATTGTGGCTCGCTCTCGTCTCCGAACGTCGGCGGCCCATTTCGCAACAGCCCGACGCTTCCGACCAGCGTTCCGACGCTGGCGATCCCGGCGATCGCATCGCGGCGTTTCACGGCCCCACCCCAGCGACCGCCTTTCGCTCGAGCGGCGTACAGCACATTCGCCAGTTCATACATGGGTGTACGGACCGTGTACAAAAGGATTTAGTGGTTCACTTTTCGAACAGGGTGGGCTGACACGGACGCCTCGAGGTGACCGGCAAGATCGGATACCGGAAACGCCCGATTCCGGGAGAACAAAGGGAAACGACCTCGAACAATCGATCGTGACGGACGATCGCACTCGATGGAACGAGAAGTACGATGACGACGGTTTCGAACTCCCCGATGAGCCGATTCCCCAACTCGCCGCGCGTCTCGATGAACTTCCATCGGGACGCGCACTCGACGTCGCCACCGGGACGGGACGAAACGCCTGCTTCCTCGCGGCAAACGGCTACGACGTCGACGCGATCGACGTCTCCGACAGGGCGCTCGAGATCGCCGAGGAACGTGCCGACGCTCGCGGCATCGACGTCAACTGGATCAGGGCGGATATCTCCGAGTTCGACTTCGAACCCGAGCGCTACGACGTTATCACGGTGAGTTTCTTCGCCGCGCTGGAGGTATTACCGGCCCTGAAAGACGCGCTCGCTCCCGGCGGCGTGTTGATCTACGAGCACCATCTCCGGAGTACGGACCCGATCGATATCGGTCCCTCGAGCGATCGGTACCGATACCGGTCGAACGACCTTCTTCGGGCGTGTCTCGATCTGACGATACTGTTCTACGAGGAGGAGATTCGCATCGACGATGGCGATCGGTTGGCCGTCGCGACGCTCGTCGGTCGAAACTCGAGCGGCGGGAGTCAGTCGTATCAGTAGCGTCAAATAAAGCGGTATTCGGCCAAACAACGGGAATCGCACCGAAGCGAACGGTATTGTCCGTCGCCGCGAACAGGCGGTCGACGGACTCGTAATCAGTCACTCGAGTAACTCTCGAGCGTTGTGTCGCCACATCCTGACGTGGAGGACGTTTACCTCGAGTGCGTTCGCGACGGTGGTGGCGTTGATCGTCGCCAGACACTCCGCGGAGGTGATGCCGGCACAGGCCAACAGTTGTGCATCCTCGGGACCGACCCCAGTGACGCGATCCACGGCGGTCGGCCGCGGCCAGGGTCGTTCGGCTTCGTCGATTTGCGCCTCGGACTCGGACGGCGGGGAGACGTTTTCGAACGTCTGCCAGTCTTCGTCGGCGCTCGCGACGACCCACTCGCGTTCGGCCTCGCCGAGGCCGCGGACCTCCGTCGACCGTTTATCGAGATCGCCGTCGGTTTCGAACGACCACGGCAACGAAAACCGGCGTCGGAGCTCCTCCGCGACCGACTCCTCGAGTCCGGTATCGAGCAACATCCGATACGAGTACTCCTTGTTGGAGACGCGACCGGGATCGATGCCGACGGCCTCGAGCGACTCACGCATTCGCTCCTCGATCCGCGAATCGTCCGTTTTCTCGACGACGGAGTCGTTGCTCACGCGGGACACCAGGGTCTATCCGTATCTCTCAGCGTTCCATCTTGAAAGTTGTCCCCGTCGTTCCCGATTCGGCCAGCGAACGGCCATCGCGACCACCGGTAGGCTTACCCCGATTTCTCGTGACGTTCGAGTATGGTCCGTGAGACAATCGACCGAATCGGTGTCGTCGGCGCGGGAACCATGGGAAGCGGTATCGCACAGGTCGCCGCAACCAACGGCTACGACGTCGTTATGCGCGATATCGAGTCCGAATTTGTCGAAAACGGGTTCGAGTCGATCGACGACAGCCTCGAGCGCCTCGACGCGAAAGATGATCTCGAGGAGCGCCCGAAGACGATTCGCGAACGAATCGAGGGGACGACGGCGCTCGCGGAACTGGCCGATTGCGATCTCGTCGTCGAAGCCGCACTCGAAGAACTCGCCGTCAAGCAGGACATCTTCGCTGATCTCGAGGATGCCTGTGACGCGGCTGTCGTTCTCGCGACGAACACGAGCACGCTCTCGATTACGTCCATCGCCTCGGAGCTTGAGTATCCAGAGCGAGTGATCGGCCTGCACTTCATGAACCCGGTCCCGATCATGGAGGGCGTCGAGGTCGTCGTCGGCGAGAAGACCGACGAGTCGGTGACCGAACTAGCGCACGAAATCGCCGCCGATCTGGGAAAGACGACCTGGCAGTCCGACGACAAACCGGGGTTCGTCACGAATCGAATCCTGATGCCCTGGATCAACGAGGGGATCCGCGCGTTCGACGAGGGCGTCGCCTCGAAGGAGGACATCGACGCGGGGATGGAACTCGGCACGAACGTCCCGATGGGGCCGCTGACGCTCGCCGACCATATCGGGCTCGACGTCTGCCTGCACGCAACCGAAACGCTCCACGAGGAGCTCGGCGACCGGTACAAACCGGCGTATCTTCTCAAGCGAAAGGTCAAAGCGGGCGATCTGGGCAAAAAAACGGGCGTCGGATTTTACGAGTACGAGTAGTCGATTTGCAGAGGCCGCCCTCTCGAAATGAAAACACGGTTAGGTGGATGAACGCGACCGGACGGGTCGTCACACCGCAGCGGTCAGCCAGCACAGTCGGGGCGACGTGTGCTTACTTGTGTAGCGGTTTCTCCGCGATCTCGCTCCGGAGGGCGTCGACGCCCGTCCGCGACACATCGTCTTCGAAGCTCTGTAATATTTCGTACACTTCAGCTCGAGAAACCTTGACGTCGCCCTCGCGGACGACATCCTCGGGTCGCTCGCGAAGTTCGCGCATGGTTCCGACCGCGAGCAGGTACGGTATCGCCCACGCCGAGAGCTTGTTCCCGTGGTGTTCGGGGACGACCTCGAGATAGCGTTGGGCGTCGTCGAGGTACGTTTCCGCGCGTCCGGTGACGCGTCGGATGACGTTGGTCACGCCGTTGTGATTACCCTTGGCGGTCACGTCCTCGACGGAAACGTTCTCCTCCTCGAGCCACTCGGCGGGGAGGTAGACGTTGTTCTCCTCGCGGTAGTCGGTCTCGACGTCTTTCGCGATGTTGACGAGTTGCAAGAGCAACGCGAACGACCGGGCGTTCGACCGCATCTCCTCGGCGCGATCCTTGGAGGCACCGCGGGCGACGAGGCCGGTAATTAGGGTACCGACGGTTCCGGCGGCGTACCAGCAGTACTCCTCGAGTTCTTCGACGGTCTGCAGACGGAGACCGCCTTCGTCGGCGTACCGGCTCGTAAACATCGCCATCCCGCCGACGAGTTCGCGGACAGGTTCGCGCATGATCTCGCGCGGTTCGTCCTCGAGCGATTCGAACGTTCGAAGCACTCGCGGCGTTTCGGCGACGACCTCCCAGTCGTCGTCGGTCTCTGCAGGAATCCACGGCTCGACATCGACCATGAAACGGTCGACCGTGAGGTCGTCGTCCGGATCAAGCAATCTATCGTAGGCGTCAAGCAGGTCGGTCTGCGTCTCGGCAGGAATGTGCCCTGCATCCTCTATCGTGTCGGCAATCCGACACAGAAGATAGCCGACACAGATGTGTCCTGCCATGGGTTCCTCGAGCCGATCAATAGTGATCGAAAACGTCCGTGAGACCCCATGAACGGCCTCAAAGCACCACTCGAGGTCGGCGTCAGTAGTAAGTTCGTGCTGGCCCGTGGTCATCTACTTATCACCCTATTCGAGCGCTTTCCGGAAAAACACCGCGGTCCCGGATGTGTCCCCTCCAGAAGGTCAATATTGATTCGAGCGGTCCGAGCGGGTCGGATCCGAATCGGCCGTCGACTGCGATGTTCTACGTAGACGCGACTGCCGCGACTAATGTCGATGTTCCGACTGCTCTTGGGCCAGCGTTCGGTCGTCGATAAGCCACTCGAGTAAACGCAAGTCCAGTTACAACAACTGTAAAGGACCGACCGGTCGATATCTCGCGTATGGACTTTGCGCTCTCGGCTGAACAACAACAGATCCGTGACATGGTCTCGGAGTTCGTTGACGAGGAGGTCGTCCCCGTCGCGAGCGATATCGACCACGACGACGAATTCCCGCGCGAACTGATCGGAGAAATGGCCGATCTCGGGCTGATGGGAATGCCCTTCCCCGAAGAGTACGGCGGTGCCGGACTCGATTATCACTCCTACGCGATCGGTCTCGAGGAGATCGCTCGCGGCTCCGGTGGGCTGGGAACGATCGTCGCCGCACACATCTCGCTCGCGGGCAACATGATCTACGAGTTCGGCTCGGACCGCCAGAAAGAAGCGTATCTCACGCCGCTGGCCGAGGGACGCGATATCGGCGCGTTCGCCCTGTCGGAAGCCGGTGCGGGAAGCGACGTTCCGTCGATGGAGACGACCGCGCGAAAGGAGGGCGACGAGTACGTCATCGACGGCGGAAAGCTCTGGATTTCGAACGGTTCGGTCGCGGATACGGTAACGCTCTTCGCAAAGACGGACCCTGAAGCGGGGAACAAGGGCATCTCATCGTTCATCGTTCGACCGGAGAGCGACGAGGGGTTCATCGTCGAGGGCACCGAGGAAAAACTCGGCGACAAGGGCTGTCCGACCGCGGAGCTTCGATTCGACGAGCTTCGAATCCCGGAAGGACGCCTCCTCGGCGAGGAGGGTGACGGGTTCGTCCAGGCCTTAAAAACGCTCAACGGGGGTCGGATCACGATCGCGGCCCGAGGCGTCGGCATCGCTCGAGCGGCCCTCGAGGAAGCCGCCGACTACGCGGGCGAGCGCGAACAGTTCGGACAGCCCATCGGCGAATTCCAGTCGATCAAGCACAAGCTGGCCGACATGGATACCAAGATTCAGGCTGCAAAGATGCTCATGCACCGCGCCGCCGACCGAAAGATCCGCGGCGAGGACTTCATCAAGCACTCGGCGCAGGCGAAACTCTACGCGTCGGAAGTCTCTCGCGAGGTCGCAAACGAAGGCATCCAGATCCACGGCGGGTACGGGTATACCAAGGATTTCCCCGCAGAGCGGTTCTACCGGGACGCGAAACTCAACGAAATCTACGAGGGGACGAGCGAAGTGCTCCGGAACACGATCGGGGATCAAATTCTCGACTCGTAGCCCGCCACCACCGTACCTCGGGGCGTTCAACTCGAGTTTTCTAACGGATTTCACGCGAGTTCCGCGGGTCAGCCGAGCAGTGATTGTTTACCGACAGGAAACTGTCCTCAAAACTGACAGTCGGGGCACGACTTATACAACTCGCTGGCTTGTTTGGCTCTATGAGTCGACAGGATAGAGCGAGAGGGACGAGGTTCTGGGCCGAGGCCTCCGAATCCGACGCTCTCGAGCGCTATCGGACGCTCGTGAACACGGTCGAAGACGGGATTTATCAAGTCGACCCCGAGGGTCGCTTCGTTGCCGCCAACGACGTCATTTGCGAGATGACCGGCTACGAACGCACGGAACTCCTCGATTCGTCCGCGTCACTCCTTCTCGAAGCCGACGATATCGAACGTATCGAGAGCGAGATTCGAGAACGGCTCGCGGCCGGCGAGCAACGAAGCGAAATGTTCGAGTGTACGGCCCGGACTGCGACCGGTGAGACGTTCGTCTGCGAAGTCCAACTGAGTCTCCTTTTCGAAGACGAATCGTTTGCTGGGACCGTCGGGGTCGTTCGCGACATCACCGAGAGAAAGCGGACCGAACGGCGACTTCGAAAACGCGAACAGCAACTCGAGCGCGAACGCGATCTCACCGACCGAATCCTCGAGACCAGCCCTGTCGGCATCATGGTCCTCGACGAAAACGCGGAGGTCACGAGGATGAACGACATGGGACGAGAACTGCTGGGGGTCGAAGACGTAGACGAATTTTCACCGTCGGATCGAGCGACGTACACGGAAGATGGCAGGCGTCTCGCCGACGGCGAACAGCCCCCGATAGAAACGATTAGATCCGGTGAGGCCGTTTCAGATCGACTACTGCGCGTCGAACGGAAAGACGAGGGAAGTCGGTGGTTATCCGTCAGTACATCGCCACTGCTGAACGACGAGGGGGGTGTCGATCGCGTCGTGACGACGGGCGAAGACGTCACCAATCTCAAAGAACGCGAGCGCCGACTCGAGCAGCGCACTGACGAACTCACCACGGAATTAGCGGAAATTTACGGGCGGATCACCGACGGCGTTCTTGCGGTCGATCGGGAGTGGAAGTTCACGTACGTCAACGAGCGCGCCGAAGAAATCCTCGGACTCGACGAAGACCGATTGATCGGGACCGAGGTCTGGGAAACCTTTCCGGAAAAGGAGGGAACCACGTTCGAGGAACGCTACCGGGAGGCGTTGTCGACACAGGAACCAGTTTCGTTCGAGGCGTACTATCCTCCGCACGATTCGTGGTACGAGGAACACGTTCACCCCTCCGAAACGGGGTTGTCGGTGTACTTTCAGGATATCACGGAGAGAAAAGAAACACAACAGAAGCTCCGCGAGCGCGAGCGCCAGTTCTCAACGTTGATGGATAACGTCCCCGGAATGGTGTATCGCTGTCGAAACGAACGAGGCTGGCCGATGACATTCGTCAGCGACGCCTGCCACGACCTCTCGGGATACGATCCAAGCGCACTCGAGGACGACAGGGTCCGTTGGGGTGAAGACGTGATGGTCGAGGCGGACCGCGAGAAGCTCTGGAACGGCGTCCAGACCGCCACGAAGGAGCACGGAACGTTCTCTGAAACGTATCGTATCGAGACCGCCGACGGTGAGCGACGCTGGGTCCGCGATTACGGGCGCGCCGTCTTCGACGAGAACGACGAGGAAATCAAAATCGAGGGAATCATCTCCGACGTCACGGACCGAAAACGCCTCGAGAACGAACTCGAGGAGTCAGAGCGTCGATACAGAACGCTGGTCAAGAACTTCCCGCAAGGAGCCGTCGGACTCTTCGACGACGACCTGAATTACACCGCAATCGGCGGGCAACTACTCGACGAACTCGGTGTCTCTCCCGAGGACTGTGTCGGCGCAAGCGTCCGTCGAATCTACCCGAACGATCTGGAGCGAGAGATCGAACCACAGTTCCGAGCTACCCTCGAAAACGAGTCTCGTTCGTTCGAACACTCGTCGCGCGATCGGTGCCTGTACGCCCGAACGCTTCCGATTCGCGACGCCGATGACGAAGTCGTCGAGGGAATGGTCGTCGTGCAGGATATCACCGAGCGCAAGGAGTACGAGCGCAAACTCGAGGCGTCGAACGAACGACTCGAGCAGTTCGCCTACGCGGCCTCACACGATCTTCAGGAGCCGTTGCGGATGGTCACGAAGTACCTCCAACTGATCGAACGTCGGTACGAGGACGACCTCGACGAGGACGGCGAGGAGTTCCTCGAATTCGCGGTCGACGGTGCCGAACGCATGAAAGAGATGATCAACGGGCTCCTCGAGTACTCCCGCGTCGAAACCGCTGGGGGTCCACTCGAGCCGGTCGACCTCGCCGAGGTCTTCGCGGAGACGATGGCGGATATACAGATGAAAGTCGAGGAAACCGACGCCGAAATCACGGTCGAACCGCTTCCGCGTGTCGAGGGAGATACCAGCCAGTTGCGTCAGGTTTTCCAGAACTTACTCGAGAACACGATCGAATACTCCGGTGAGGGACCACCTCGTGTCCACGTGAGCGCGGACCGGAACGGATCAAACTGGACGGTTTCGGTTCGGGACGAGGGGATCGGTATCGACCCAGCTGATCACGAACGGATTTTCGAGGTGTTCAACCGACTTCACACCTACGAGGAGCACGACGGAACCGGCATCGGGCTCGCGCTGTGTAAACGAATCGTCGAGCGCCACGGCGGTGAAATATGGGTCGAGCCCAACTCGGCCGGCGGTTCAACGTTTTCGTTTACGCTTCCAGCGGCATCCAGCCGTCCCTCGTGAGTTCACTCGTTCGCGAAGCGAGGCCACAAAGTCGCCGAACGGGGTCGCATTTGGATGCCGAAGGAACTAGTCAAATCGAGATTGAGACCCCCAACTAACGGTCACGCCGGAGCTGAGACGCCCCATGTAATATGATCCCACAGCCGTTCGTAAAGGTAGTAGGTCCCCGTCTTGAGGATGTTCGTCGCGAGCCCGATGTTCACCGCATCACCGACATCACCGACGATCAGCCAGGCCACGGTAATCGTAATGAGGATCATGAACAGTCGATAGCAGAGCGTCTTCGCGATAGCCCGCTTTTGGGCCTGAAGAGCGGATCGGGAGACGATATTCGAAAGCATCGTATGCTCTATGTCATCGTCGGTACCCCTCATAAATAATCGGATTTGGTTATACTTTGACTCCATATAACCAAATTGGGTTTCCCCAACAGAACAAGAAGCCAGCCGGCCAGTGAGTGTGCTCGAGTCGGGCCGAGATTGACAGAAACTGCGAGCAAGAAAGTGTCGGATGGACGTTTATACTGCCCGATATGGCTGTGCAAAGATTCTCGCACCCCCGGGGCGACGAGAATGTTAACGACGTACAGCCGACAGTATCAGTCGTCCCGAGAACCCGCGTAATCGTGTCCGATCCAGAGCGCCAGAACGTTGACGGCGATGAACGCCACGAGCAGGAGCAGTCGTCCCACCGAATCCACACCGGCGATAAAGACGGGGATGTAAAAGAGCGGAAGCAGTGCACCGACCCAGAACCCGATAGCCGTAATGGAACTTCCGAGGCTCATGGCCTTAGCGCATCGTCTCGAGGGCGACGAATCCGTCGTCGTAAGCGGCAATCCAGTTAGTTAGCAGTTCGACGTCGGTCGCATTGGTCGGAACGATCGCACATTCGTCCGGAGCGCCGTCGTTCTCGATGGTGATATGTTCGAATTTCCTGGTCGACTCGTCGGTCACCTGCGGCGGGCGGGTATCGATATCGTTGGTCATAGATGGCGGGCGGCAGGGAACGCGCCTCGCTCGAACACGCGTGCGATTCGGCTATTGTTATCTGTATGCTACTGGGTGCCGCTCGAACAGTAGGCCCCAACAGCGCTCGAATTCGGTCCGTTTAGCCGCCGAAAACCACTGCAATGACTCCTAACGTGTACGGTATACGTACTCGATTCTCGAGATGCCTCGCTTCCGTTCGTTCGAAGTAAGAAGGTATTTCGGTCGGCTCCCCCGGAGTAAAGAAGTATTTCGTTCGACTACTCCGGAGTAAGAAGGTGTCTCGGTCAGCTCCTCGAGTCTAGTCCGTAGAATCTGCCCCAAAACGGCTACCGTGAGCCGAGTGTCACGCTGAATGTCGTCTCTCGGCCGTTCCGCCAGAGACTGATCGCGATCTCGTCACCGGGACTCGTCTCGAGCGCGAGGTGGGTCCCTAATGCGTGGCGGTCGGGGATCGGTTCACCGTCGATCCGAGAGATGACATCACCGCTCTCGAGAACGCCGCTGGACGGGCTACCGGGCGAAACGCCCGTAACGATGACGCCTGCCACCTCGTCGAGGCCGTTTTCTTCGGCGAACGTTCTGGTCACTGGCGCGTGTCCGATACCGAGAAACGAGTGGTCGTACGCGCCGTCTTCAATCAGCGCCGGAACGACGCGACGACTCAGCGCTGCAGAAATCGCATAGCCGATATTCTCCCCGCCACCGGCGTTGATGACGCCGAGGATCTCGCCGTCGAGATCGGCGAGCGGCCCGCCGCTGTTACCTGGATTGACGGCCGCATCGGTCTGGACGACGTTCGAGAACGAGAACTCGCGACCGGGTGCGTCCACCGATCGATTGACGCCGCTGACGATCCCCTGGGAAAGTGACCCTTCGAGTCCGAACGGCGACCCCACTGCGAGCACCTCCTGTCCGACCACGGGGGGTTGCTCGCTCAGGGAGAGCGGGACCGCTCCCTCGGGAACATGGGACACCTCGAGGGCGGCCAGATCGCTGTAATAGTCGGTGCCGACGACTCTTGCACCCGTCCAGTCGCCGTTGATGTATTGGACCTCGATAGCGTCCGCGCCGGCGACGACGTGCTCGTTGGTGACGATGTATGCGCTCTCACCCTCGAGATCGACGAGAAAACCTGATCCCTGCCCTTGCCCTTCGCTGCCGTCGATCGGGCTCTCGACGCCGAAGGCGCGAATCTGTGCCACAGAGTCGATAATCGCGTCGTACACCTGCGTGTAGATCGACTCGTCCGCCGGATCGCCATCGAATTCGAACTCGCTAGAGGAACTCCCCTCCATCGTCCGCTCCGCCCGAGGCGCGGCACACCCCGCGACCACTCCGGCGAGGCCGCTACCCGCGACGGCGAGAAACTTCCTCCGCCCGACTCGAGTGTCGTCCATGCGTCGGAATGGGAATGGGTACATATGAATCCAGGCAAAACGGCCTCAAGGCGGAGAAGGAAGGCCGAGTCGATCACAAAGGCGAACGTTGGCGGGGACGACAAGCTGAATCGACTGTTAGGAAGTGAAAGGAGAAAACCTCGCCCTTCAGGGCGGGGATGATTCCGCTGAATTGAGGCGCCGAAACACGTTTCGCGTCCAACGGTCGGCGACCCCGTCGATTAGGACGACCAACTCGCTACGGAAGATGCCTTTCCTCCGCCCGAAATTTGGTCGTACTGGTCCTGCGTAATCGTATAGCGGTGGTGGTCGACGACGGTTCCGTCCGGTCTGACCGTCGCGTTTCGAATGATTCCATCGTACTGTCCTCCGTAGGAGTCGATATACTTCTCCACCGCCTGCCTGGATTTTTCGTTACCGTCTTTGATCGAAACGGCGACGAGATCCAGATCGAGGCGATCGAACGCGAGTTCGATGATCGCCCCCGCCCGCTCGCCGGAGTACTCTCGACCCCAAAACGGTTTTCGAAGCCAGATGAACGGACGGGCCGTTTTCGTTTCCCAGTCGATCCTCATCCCGCCAGCGCCGGCGATTTCTCCAGCCCCTTTCTCGCCAGCTTTCGGACGGATGAGGTACTCGGCTCGCGTTCCAGCCTCCCACTTCGTCTCGAGTTCGTCGATGTGCTCGACCGTCTCTTTGACCGTCTCGTGTGGATCCCACGGGAGGTGCCGGGTCACCTCGTCGATGGACTGTTCGCGGTGTGAACAGTAGTCATAGTAGTCAAACGCGTCGACAGTATCGTGACAAAGGCGCTCGAAATGAAGCCGTTCCGTCTCCAGGTGGCTCAGGAAGAACATGCAAAAATACAACTACACATAAGTAAATAAAAATACATCGGTTCTTTAAAATACCAGATGTGTAACACGATCGATTCAATGAGGGTACGTATCCGCCGCTGAACGCGAACGGCGGAGGAAGCATCGCTGTCACCCGAATCGGCGAGCACAACGGGAGAAACTCGTCCGAACGGAAGGGAAAGCGTGTTATCGCCGGCGACCCGACCCACAGACATGACACCCACGGAAGACGCCCGCAGGTTGCTGGCAACGGGGCCGGTCTGTGACTCCTGTCTCGGGCGTCCGTTCGCCGAACGCAGTTTCGGCCTGACCAACGCCGAGCGAGGACGGGCGCTCCGAACGACGATCGCGCTCGAGGATGACGCCGACTACGAGACCGTCGAACCGACCGACTGCTGGGTCTGTGAAGGCTACTGCGGAAGCTTCGATGCGATCGCCGAAACGATCGTCGACGCCCTTGAGGGAATCGACTTCGCCACCTATCAGGTCGGGAGCCGAGTCCCGCCGCTGATCGAAGAGAACGAGGAACTCTTCCGCGAAGACGCCGGCCTCGAGCCGGACGTGGGCGAGTCGCTCAAGCGGGAGATCAACCGCGAAGCGGGTCGGCGCGTCGGTGCCGAAACCGGCGCGGAAGTCGGCTTCGAGCGGCCCGATATCCTCGCCATCGTCGATCTTAGCGGCTTCGATCCGTTCGAGTTGCTCGAGGTCGAGGACGATGGAGATGCGGTCGACGATGCGGTGGACGCGGCGGCACGAACCCAATCGGTGACGAGCCACGCCGTCGACCTGCAGGTCAACCCCGCGTTCGTCTACGGTCGCTATCGAAAGCTCGAACGAGATATTCCACAGACCGAGTGGCCCTGCCGAGAGTGTGGCGGGAGTGGAATTCAGCTTGGCGACGACGGCGAGGAGCCCTGCGACTATTGTGGCGGCTCCGGCTACCTGTACGACACGAGCGTCGAGCAGGTCGTCCGCCCCCACGTTGTCGAAGCGATGGACGGCGACGAAGGAACCTTCCACGGCGCGGGTCGCGAGGACGTCGACGCCCGCATGCTCGAGGGCGGCCGTCCGTTCGTCCTCGAGGTGAAAGAACCCCGTATCCGCGATCCGGACCCCGAAGCGCTCGAGCGCGAGATCAACGAGGCGGCCGAGGGTTCCGTCGAGGTCGACGGGCTCCGTCTCGCGAGCTACGACATGGTCGAACGGGTCAAAGAACACGATGCCAGCAAGCACTACCGAGCCGATGTCGAGTTCGACGAACCCGTCGAGAAGGCGGCCTTCGAGGCCGCACTCTCCGAACTCGACGGGGCGACCCTCGAGCAGTACACGCCCCAGCGGGTCGACCACCGACGAGCGAACATCACCCGAACGCGGACCGTCTATGAGATCGACGGCGACCTGGTAGAGCCGACGCAGGCGGAGATTCGACTCCACGGCGAAGGAGGACTCTACGTCAAGGAACTCATCAGCAGCGACGACGGGCGAACGGAGCCGAGTCTTGCAGGACTGCTCGGCGTCGACGCCGAAGTCACCGCGCTCGACGTCACGGGCGTCGAAGGCGAAAACGAGCCGTTCGAACTCGAGGAGTTCTTCCGCGACGACCGCTCCGAATAGGTTGTCACACCTCTCCTAGTCTTTTTTGCCGCCGATTTCCTCGATCACGCCGTTGATCGACATTCGAGGTCCGCAAACGCCTTGAGAGCGTCTCGAGCATCGACGACTGCACTCGTCTCCCCCGCAGATCGGTTCGAGGTGCCAGCCCGGTTCGACCGACCACGTAGCCAGCGGAGCCGTGGAAAGCAACGACTTTGATCGTCGCGAGTCCACTGGCCTGCATGTACCAGTTCGGCGTCGACGAAGCCGGCAAGGGGCCGGTGTTTGGTTCGATGTTCGCCGCCACCGTCTGTGTCGAGAATACCGGGCGGTTACCCGACGGAATTGCCGACTCCAAACGGCTCTCCGTCCGGCGACGCGAGGAACTCGCCGCGACCCTCCGCGAGACGGACGGAATCCACGTCGGCGTCGCGGAAATTTCGACGGCGCGGATCGACGACCCCGACACGAACATGAACGGCCTCGCCGTCGCCGCACACGCGAACGCGATCGAAGACGCATTCGGGGAACTCGGCAGTGACGAACTCAAGGACACGGACCGAGATAACTCTGGAGACGCGACCGTCTCCGGGCTCTGTGACGCCTGCGACACCGACGCGGATCGCTTCGCTCGACGGGTCGGGGAGGCCTGCAGTCTCGAGGCGACCATCGACGCCAGACACGGCGCAGACGACGACTCCGACCTCGTCGGTGCGGCGAGCATCATCGCGAAGGTCGAACGCGACGCCCACGTCGCCGACCTCGCCGCGGAGTTCGGCGAGATCGGTAGCGGCTATCCGGGCGACTCCACGACTCGAGCCTTCCTCGAGTCCTACGTCGAAGAGACCGGCGAATTGCCACCGTTTGCCCGCAAGTCGTGGTCGACGTGTACGGACGTTCTCGCTGAGGCGAGTCAGACGAGTCTCGACGGGTTCTGAGCGGGCTCGACTGCCGAAAACGCGAGTGTCGAGAATCCAAAGAAATCGGTTTTCCGCCGTTACTTGTCGGTGAGGAGCCGCCGCAGGATGTCGCCGTAGGCGGGTCGGGTGATCAACACGCCGATCAGCACGCCGAGGATGGTGATGATCGCGAATCCGCGCAGATCGCCCAAGCTGAGCACTGCCAGCGGCGACATCGCGACGATCGTCGTCGCCGCCGCGGCCCCGATGATCCAGAACGCCTTGCGGAACCGCGACTCGAAGACGCGCTGGGAGTTGACGTCGCCTTCGGACATCACCTCGTCGGCGATGATGATCAGATCGTCCACCCCCGTTCCGACGACCGCGATGAAGCCGGCGACGTGGGAGAGGTCGAGGGGCATTCGTATCAGCGCCGCGAAGCCGAGCAGGATGAAGACCTCCGCGAGCGCCGTGAGGATCATGGGTGCCGCGACTCGAGGGTCGCGGTACCTGACGTAGACCATGCCGCTGACGGTGACCACCGAGAGCAGTCCGATCAGTAGCGAGTAGGTCTTGAACTGGTCGGCCAGCGCCGGCTGGAGCGAGTAGACGTCGCCCTCGTTTAGGTCGAGTGGGGCACGGAGTTCACCGGCCTGCAGGTTAACCGAGAGCGCCTGTGCCTCCGAGTACTCCTGTGCGCCCATGTAGAACGACGGGCTGGTCTCCCAGTCGCCGCTTCCCATCTGGGAGCCCAACGTATTGCTCATCGAGTGGGCGGCGACCGGTTCACCGTCGACGACCGTGAGCAGACAGTGTTGTTCGACGTCGTCGTCGAAGTGCATCTGGCCGGTTTGTGGGTCGGAAACCTGACAGTTACCCCATCCGTTCGGTTCACCGTAGCCCATGTCGTTCATGTCCTCCTGGAACCCCGGAGCGCTGTTGCTCTCGACCTGGACCGGAACTTCGTATCCCGTTCCCTCGTCCTGCGTTGGTGGGTCGACATCCGCGATATCGTCGCCAGTGAGCACCGTCTCGTTAGTTTGCGTGCCGTCGTCACCTGGGTGATAGGCGACGACTTCGATAATACCTCGGTCGTCAAGGATCTCCCGAAGTTCGTCTTCGCCCATCTCGGGGACTTCGGTGACGACGTAGTGTTGATCACCCATCGCCGCCTCGGAGACCTGACCGCCGGAGAGTCCCGCCTCGTTGATCCGCAGATCGATCGTCGTAATCACGTCGTCGCGGGTCTCCTGTGTGACGCCCTCGCGGACGTCGTCCTCGTCTACCTCGATGCCGGCGTCCTGAAGCGCGCTGATGAACGCTTCTTCGGTCACGTCCTCGACGAACAGTTCGGCGCTGACGGTGCCGTCGTCGTGGACTTCGATGTTCGCGTCGCCGATCTCGATGTCCAGATCCTCGTCGTCGTAAAGTACCTCTTCTATTTCGCCGATCCGCTCGTCATCGACCTCGCCGGTCTCGTCGTCGACGACCCCAGCGTCGATGTTCTCGGCAGTCATTCCGATGACGGGGGCGCTAATCCGAGTCCCGCCCTCGAGACCGAGTCCGTACTCGATGTTCAGCGGATCGTCGGTCCAAGATTGCTCGTCCTCAGCTCCGCCGCCGTAGCCGTCGTCGTCCATGACGCCGCCGGGGACGAACAGTGCGATCAGCGCGCCGAGGACGAAGACGACGAGCATGATGACTCGCCAGTTTTCTTTGAAGAAGCTGACCGGCTTCATCGGTTCACCCCCTCGAACTTGTACCAGCGAAGCAGGCTGAGATTCAACATGTACGTGTTCATCAGGTCGGCCGCGAGGCCGATGAACAGGATGGTTCCGATCGATGCGAGGAGGTCGACCCCCATGATCGTCGCCGCGATGGCCATCACGAGCATGGCCATCATCGAGGTTACCGTCATCGTCACACCGGTCCTGATCGCCCGGTGAGTGCTTTCATAAAAGTCACCGCCGCGGCGAAGGACGTGATTGTTCAACAGGATGTCCGAGTCGACCGAATACCCGATCAACATCAACAGTCCGGCGACGGTCCCGAGCGTGAGCGGAATGTTGGCCAGATTCATGAACGCGAGTGGGATCACAAGATCCGAGAACGCAGAGAGGACGATCGCGATCGAGGGAACGAACGTCCGAAAGAGCAAGAACGCGATCACGCTCATGCCGACAAACGCCGCTACGACGCCGAGTAACGCGGTTTGCTGGGCCTCTTCACCGAAGCTCGCCGACGTCGAAGAGACCTCCTGAACGACTTCGTCGTTTCCATCTGCGGGTGCCAGGTTCCGCTCGGCCTGATCGGTGAGCGCTTGCTGATCTTCGGACGTAAACTGGACGATATACTGGTCCGTCGCCCCCGTCGTCTGGATCGATTCCGGTTCCTCCTCGAACGCCGCCTCGACCGCCGATTCTGAATCACTCGTCTCGACGGTCAGTTCCGTCCCTCCGGCGAAGTCCATTCCGAGTTCGACGGGTGTTCCATACACCACGTATCCGCCACTCAGAATCAACAATGCGACCGCCAGAAGGGCGAGCGGAACCGCCGCGAGTTGGCGGTTACTGTACCGGGTATACTCAATCTCCGGTACGTCGAAATACCCCATATACCAGCCACGTGGGCGTCACCGAAAGTAAGCCTTCGCAATTCCTGAAGTCCAGTTTCTCGTGATGAAAGTGAGCGAGATCGCCCGGTACAAACGCAACCGAAGCCGATTCTCGAGAGACTGCTCGTCTCCATTAAGACAACCATAGCCGGCCAACCGACCAGCGGCGAATGCGCTGAGCACACACGTTGACCTCGACAGCAACGTTTTGCAACTGGACGACCTACGCGAACACATGGCAAACGAATCACGGTCGGAACCGCGGGAAGAAGCGACGCGCGTCATCGTTTCCTACCCCGAGGATCTCTCGAAGTGGGGCCGATTCCAGGTCGAAAAGCCCTCGTTCCGAGCGTTTCTCCGTAAAACTCGCGACACGGCTCGAGCGGGCGACACCTGGGAGGAGTTCGTCGGCGTCGGCTGCTGTGGAAGCACGCTTGACGTCCCCCTCCGCGTCGAACGAACTGACGGCGGCGACAGAATTGGCGAGGACACCGAATTCGAGTACGAGGTGCGCGAAGCGTGCGGAATCGAGGGGAGTTGGCGCGTCCAGAGCAAGGAAGGGCCTTCTCGAGCGTAAGTCACCCCGAGAACAATTTCCTCTGGCGCAAGTCGCTCAATCCGGCAAGTATCGAACGCTGAGGACGCCTTCGTCCTCGTCGCGCCGGACTTCGACACGAACGGCCTCGAGTCGGGCCGCCCGAGCCACCGTCTCTGCGTCCTCGAGTACGTCCTCGGCCGCCTCCTCGAGGTCTTCCTCGGGAAGTGAGAGCACGTGAATCTCGCCGGTTCCCGCTCGTTCCTCGCGGACGACCTCGCCCGGTTGGGCGTCGGCCGCCAGCTCTCGCTCGTGGGTCGTCGGACTGAGATCGCTGTCGACGAGGTCGATCGTGCGCCGCTGTTCGACGTCGACGACCTCCCAGGCCACCTCGAGGGGCGGTTCGGGTGCGACCGTCGCCTCGAGCACGTCGTCGACCTCGAGGCCGGGGTTCGACGCCAGGGTGTGGACCTGGGCCGTCTCGATATCTCTGACGACCGCCGACTCTGCCTCCGCGTGGGTGACGACGAACGTCGCCGTCTTTTCGCTCATACGCAGAGATCACGGTCGAAGGGTTTCCCGGTTTCGTTCCCCGTTAGTCGACGTGTTCGGAGACGAATGCGGTCCAGCCAGCAAGAAGGTGAAAGCCCCTTTCAGTCCCACCCGGCGGTGGTTGGTGGGGTGTGCTGATTCGCGTGGACAGTTCGGGAGGCAACCTCGAGGTTATCTGCTTGCGACTGACCGGCTAACGGATCACGGATGATCGAATGACGGAACGCCTTTACGCGCGGCCCTCGCGCTCTCGCGCATGGACGTCGACATCGGGAACGCGCTCGCATCGGTCGCCTCGCCGGGAATCTCTCGAGACGCGCTCGAGCGCCTCGACGATCGCGTCGGGCAGGCCCATGAACGCATCGAAACCGGACGGGAGAACCACGAACACGGATACGCGGCGTTGAATCTGCCGGAGCGAACTGACCCTGCCGAGATTCGGCGCGCGGTCGAACCCGTCGCCGACGCCGAGGCGCTGATCACGATCGGCATCGGGGGAAGCGCGCTGGGTGCAGCGACGCTCGCCAACGCGCTCGAGTCTGACACGGAGACGGTCTTTCTTGACAACGTCGACCCGGCGTGGGTGACAAACCGACTCGAGGCGCTCTCGCTCTCCGAGACCGCGATCAACGTCGTCTCGAAGTCCGGAACGACGGCGGAGACGTTAGCGAACTTCCTCGTCGTTCGGGAGGCTTTCGAAGACGCGGGCGTCGACTGGACCGAGCGCACGATCGTGACGACCGGCGATTCCGGCCCCCTCTCCGATCTCGCCGAGCGCCACGATCTCCCGAAGCTGAAGGTTCCCGACGGCGTCCCCGGTCGGTTCTCCGCGCTCTCACCCGTCGGCATGGTCGCCGCCGCGGTCTGTGGTCACGACCTCGAGGCGCTTCTCGAGGGCGCTCGAGCCGAATCCGAGACGCTCTCGGGATCGCTATTCGAGTGTCCCGCCTACGCCTACGGGGCGACATCGTACGCGCTCGACGTTCGCGGCGCCGGAATCAACGCGATGGTCCCCTACGCGGAATCGCTCGAGACCTACGCCGAGTGGTTCGCCCAGTTGTGGGCCGAGAGTCTGGGCAAGGACGACCTCGGCCAGACGCCCGTTCGAGCGCTCGGCGTCACTGACCAGCACTCCCAGCTTCAGTTGTATCGAGCCGGGCCGCGAGATAAGCTCGTCACGTTCGTCACGCCTCAAGCGCGCGCCGATCGACAGATCCCCTCGACAGCGGTCGACGAACTCGCCTATCTCGGCGATTCCACGCTCGGCGAACTGCTCGAGGCGGAGTTCGAGGCGACTGAGGCGAGCCTCGCCGCGGCCGGTCGGCCGAACGTCCGAATCGAACTCGAGTCGGTCGACGAGCGCGAACTCGGCGGACTGCTGTACGGGATGGAAGCCTCCTGCGTGCTCGCCGGCGAGCTGTACAACATAAATGCCTTCAATCAGCCGGCCGTCGAATGGGCGAAAAACGCGACTCGCGGCCTCCTCGGGGGCGGCGAGTTCGAGGAAGCCGACGCCGTCGCCGAAAAGACGACGCTCCGCGTCGAACGGTAGCCCGACTCCCGTTCGCTGACCGAGTGGTTTTCTCCGCTCGAGTGCCCTCCTCGAAACGTTCGACGGTCGATTCCCCAGCCGGAATGCGGAGCCGACGACCGGATGCGGTGTTCCTATGTATACTCGCCAAATAATCCGGGTATGAGCCGGACAGCGCAGGCTGATGACGGCGGGAGCAACGCCGGTGCCGACGGCGTCCCCGCCGTCGGAACGATCGTCGCCACCCTCGCGATGGTGTGTCTGCTGGTCCCGATCCGTCAGGGCGTCGATGAGCCGGCGGTCTGGGCGGGTGCTGTCTTCGCCGTCCTTTCCGTCGGTGGATTTCTCGCACGACGCCACGATATTCTCGAGCGGCGTGTCGGCGGCCCCATCACGATCGGTTCCAGCGCTCTCGTCCTCGTTTGCTCGGCGGGTGCGATCATGCTCGGGACATCGGGGTCGGTTATCCTGCCGGAACTGGGCTGGTCGATCTCGCTCGTCTTCGGCTCGTTCCTTACTGGAGCTACCGCACTCGCCGTCGCAGTTGCGGACTACGCCGGCATCTCCGGATCGGGGCTGAGCCGACGAACCGCGCGCTTTCTCGAGATGGGGGCCCTCGGGTTCGTCGGCCTCCTCGCGATCGAAATCGTGTTGCTCTTCGTCGCACTGCCAGTGCTCGCAGTGGTCGGCGAACTGACCGAACTCCAGGCGCAGGCGATCAGCTACGTCTCGTTCGGCCTCGGGCTCGGAACGGTCGCCGTCGGCTACCTCGCGCTCCGAGGCTACGACCTGTCATACATCGATATCGAGGTACCGACGCTCCGAACCGTCGGGTGGACGATCCTCGGATTGATACTCATCTTCGGCGCGAACATCGCGGTCTCCGTTCTCATGACCGGCGCTGGCGTCGACTCCGCCGAGCACAGCACGTCGGCGGCCGTCGAGCAAAACGTCGAACTCGTGCTGGTCATCATCCCGGCGATGGTGTTGATCGTCGGCCCGCTCGAGGAACTGCTGTACCGGAACGTCATCCAGAAACGGTTGTACGACACGTTCTCCCGGTACGGTGCCGTCATCGTCGCGAGCGTCGTCTTTACCGCCGTGCACGTCGGCGCGTACGCGACCGCAGGCGCGGGAGAAGTCCTCGCGAGTCTGGCCGGCGTGTTCGCGCTCTCGTTGGTCCTCGGGACGATCTACGAGCGCACGGATAACCTGGTCGTCCCTGCGCTCGTCCACGGCAGTTACAACGCGTTGCTGTTCGTCCCGTTCTTGCTGTGACAAATCGCCGTTCTCCGCTCTTGTACTTCACACCGTTTTGCGCAGTTGGAACCGTTCGTTCCGCCGTCGACTGTCCCGAGTGTGCTGTCCGTGGTTTCGCTCAACAGTCAGTCCGTCGGCTCCTCGAGGTCACGTCCTCGGACTCGCGAACAATCCACTGCGTTGAACGTTTGTTCCTGATCCGGTTGTAGAACAAGTAGGAGTTACTAGGTCGATTTTCGTCGCTTAATTCGGGTTTTTCCGCGCGAGCCCGGAGCCACAGATCGGACAGCGGTCTTTTTCGTCGTCGAACTCCCGACCGCAGCCCTGACACTGGAAGCGCCAATCGCGCTGTTCTTCGATCCCTTCTCGAGCGATGACTTCGACGTCGACGTGTAACTTCTCCGCGACGTTTTGCATCGCGTAGTCGTCGGTGACGAGCACGCCGTCGAGTTCGAAACTCGCCGCAACGAGCCGAATGTCAGTCTTCGAGAGCGTCTCGAAGTCGCCGGACTCTCGAGCGGCGCGTTCGACCTTTTCGGTGGTGTCCTCGTTCGGAATGTGAATGTGCATTCCGGAGCCTTCCATCGCGTCGTAGCGATAGGCGCTCTCGTCCTCGAGTTCTTCGCGGACGAGCGGGATAGTTGCAGACTGTTCTGTTGTGTGAAAGTCGTGGATGAAAGCCGAGGAGTCGAGAATATACATACCGTTAGCGCTTGACGACGATGTAGTCTTTCACAGCCTGAACGCGGCTGACTGGCACGCGAAACCGGCCGGTGTCATCGCGGTCAAAATCGACCGCGTGGCTCGGTAACTCCTCGTCAGGGTCGATAACGAGGTCGTGAAGTTTGCCTGATTTAATATCCATCGTGACGTTGTAGAGCATTCCCAGTTCAACTCCGTCGGAACCCATGACGGACTTGCCCGAGAGGTTTTCGGCGAGTATGTCGCTCATACCCTACCGTTCAGACTAGTCGATAATAAATACCATGGAGGCGCTGTATCAGTTCCTGGTAACGCTTGTTCTCAAAGCAACGATTGTGGGGAGAGACTAATCCGCATTCTCGGTGTGAATCGATCGCTCCAACCGTCCGGGAGAGGGTCGAAATTGTTTGATACACGACTTTCCGTCTCGTCTTACCGATTCCGTTTCGTTCGGTACGTTTTCACCACACTATCGGAGTTGTGACGATGGGTTTAACTACCGTCCTACGGACCGTTTACCCAAGACCTTCTCTGGTGGTTCACCATGTCGGACACGGACACACACGACCCCACATCTCTCAGAACGCCGATCGTCGCCGTTCTCGGACACGTCGATCACGGAAAGACAAGCCTCCTCGATAAGATCCGCGGCTCGGCCGTTATCGAGGGTGAAGCAGGCGCGATTACACAGCACATCGGTGCCACTGCCGTGCCCCTCGATATCATCTCGACGATCGCGGGCGAACTCGTCGACCCGGACGACTTCGATCTGCCCGGATTGCTCTTTATCGATACGCCGGGCCACCACTCCTTTACCACGCTTCGGTCTCGAGGCGGTGCGCTCGCCGATATCGCGATCCTGGTCGTCGACGTCAACGACGGCTTCCAGCCACAGACGATCGAGGCGCTCGACATCCTCAAGCGCTCGGAGACGCCTTTTATCGTCGCCGCGAACAAGATAGACACCGTTCCGGGCTGGAATCCGAACGAAGACACGCCGATCAACGACACCTACGACGCCCAATCGGATCGCGCGGCCTCGAGACTCGACGAAAGCCTCTACGAGATCATCGGCGAGTTGAGCGACGAGGGGTTCTCGGCAGACCTCTACTGGCGAGTGCAAAACTTCCAGCGCAACGTCGGCGTCGTTCCCGTCTCCGCGATGACCGGCGAGGGCGTCCCCGACCTGTTGGCCGTGATGATGGGGCTCTCCCAGCGGTACATGAAAGAGGAGATGGAGATCGACGTGGCCGGCCCCGGCGTCGGGACCGTCCTCGAGGTCAAAGAGGAGAAAGGGTTCGGGACGACCATCGACATGGTGCTGTACGACGGCACGATTCGAGCCGACGACATCATTGTCGTCGGCGGAAAGAACGAGCCGATCGTCACGGAAGTCCGCGCGTTGCTTCAACCGAGGCCGCTCGCGGAGATCCGTACCGAGAGCCGGTTCGAAAAGGTCGACGAAGTCAAGGCCGCCTCGGGGATCAAGATCGCCGCCCCGGAACTCGAGAACGCGATGGCCGGCGCACCGGTTCGCGTCGTTCGAGATCGCGAACTCGACAATGTTGTCCACGAGGTGCGGGCCGAACTCGCGGACATCGCCGTCGACACCGAAGAGCAGGGCGTCGTCGTCAAAGCCGACACCCTCGGGAGTCTCGAGGCGATGGCGGACGCGCTCGGCGACGCCGAAATACCGATCGTTCGCGCGGAGGTCGGCGACGTTGCGCCGCGAGACATTTCCGTCGCGTCGACGGCGGAGGATCCGAAACAGCGGGCGATCCTTGGATTCAACGTCGACGTGCTCGCGGACGCCGAAACGCGGGCCGAACAGGACGACGTCGAACTGTTCACGGACGAGGTCATCTACCAGCTGGTCGACGAGTACGACGAACACATCGAGGAACTGGAGCGAGCCCAGCAGGACACGATCCTCGAGAACATCTCCCGACCCGCACGATTCCGGATTCTTCCGGATCACACGTTTAGACAGAACGATCCGGCGGTCGTCGGCGTCGAAGTCAACGCCGGTACGATCCAGAACAACAGCTTCGTCGTCAAGTGGGACGGCAACGAGACCGAACGCGTCGGGCAGGTAAAAGGGATCCAGGAGCAGGGCGAAGACGTCGACGAGGCCCGCGCGGGCAACCGCGTCTCCGTCGCCATCGACGGGCCGACGGTCGGTCGCCAAATCAAAGAGGACGACGAACTCTGGATGGAGGTCCCCGAAAAGCACGCGAAGATCTTAGAACAGGAGTTAAAAGACGAGATTCCGGGCGACGAGCTCGAGGCGCTGAACATGTACCTCGAGAACCACCGGAAACGGGACCCGTTTTGGGGCAAGTAGTCGCTATTGGAGCAGAACGGCTCAGTTTTCAGCGTCGTGTCGTTCGAAACGGATCCGCGTACCACCCTCGAGATCGGAAAGTGGTGACACGTCTTCGAGCGTCGCGATTACGTTCACGGGCGCGGCCGCTCGCGGTTCGCCGTCGGTGCTCGCGGGCGTCGGCCCCCAGAACAGACAGAGCTTGTTGCCCGTCGGCCAGTAGGCGATCGCGCCGATCGGGACCGCTTCAGCCTGGTTTTCGGACGGAACGTCGATCGGAACGTCGAAGTATAGTTCGTCGCCCCAGCGGGTGGCCTCGCCCTCGAGCGGGAGCGCTTGCTCGAGTGCGTCCCGCGTTGTGGGAGCGGCTTCGTTCCACGTGGCCTCGAGTTCGCGGTCGCCAACACTGATTCGAAGATCGGTCATAGCGTCACGGTCGAACGGCGGGTACGTAGTTCTTCATGGTTAGTCGATGAACGCCACGGTCGTCAGTGGACAAACGGTTGGCGGGGACGTGGCATCGACGTGGCACTCGAGTTCGCCGTCGGAGAGTGACACTGATTCGCGGAGCGGGTGCCATCCCGAAATGGTTTTCAACCGCTCGCGCGCACACTCGGTATGCCGACGGACTCGGACACTAATTATGACCCCACACTGGGGAACAAGTTCATCTTCGTCACCGGCGGGGTGATGTCGGGACTCGGCAAAGGGATCACGGCCGCCAGCACCGGCCGTCTCCTGAAGAATGCCGGCTTCGACGTCACCGCGGTGAAGATCGATCCGTACCTGAACGTCGACGCTGGGACGATGAATCCCTACCAGCACGGGGAGGTGTACGTGCTCAAAGACGGCGGGGAAGTCGACCTCGACCTGGGGAACTACGAACGGTTCCTCGACATCGACATGACGTTCGATCACAACGTCACGACGGGGAAGACCTACCAGCACGTCATCGAGAAAGAGCGCGCGGGCGACTATCTGGGCAAGACGGTCCAGATCATCCCCCACATCACCAACGATATCAAGCGTCGTATCCGCGAGGCCGCGGAGGGAAGCGACGTCTGCCTCGTCGAAGTCGGGGGAACCGTCGGGGACATCGAGGGGATGCCTTACCTCGAGGCCCTGCGCCAGTTCTCCCACGAGGAAGACGAAGAAGACATCCTCTTTGCACACGTCACGCTCGTCCCCTACTCGAAAAACGGCGAACAGAAGACCAAACCGACCCAACACAGCGTCAAGGAGGTCCGTTCGATCGGGCTCCAGCCCGACGTTATCGTCGGCCGCTGCGACGACAAACTCGACCCCGAAACCAAGGAGAAGATCGCGCTGTTCTGTGACATTCCGACCGATGCGGTGTTCTCCAACCCCGACGTCGAGGATGTCTATCACGTCCCGCTCGTCGTCGAAGAGGAGGGGCTCGACGACTTCGTCCTCGAGAAGTTCGATCTCGAGGACGAGGCGCTTCCCTCCGGCGAACGAACGAAGGAGTGGCGGGAGGTCGTCACGACGGAGAAATCGGGCGAAGTTGATATCGCACTCGTCGGAAAGTACGACCTTGAGGACGCCTACATGTCGATCCACGAGTCGCTCAAACACGCCGGCTTCGAGGTCGGCATCGACGTGAACGTCCACTGGGTCGCGGCCGACGAGATGGCCGAGGGCCACGACGGACAGCTCGCGGACGTCGACGGGATCATCGTTCCCGGTGGCTTCGGGATGCGCGGCACCGAGGGCAAGATCAACGCGGTTCGGTACGCTCGAGAGAACGACGTGCCGTTTCTCGGCCTCTGTCTGGGCTTCCAGATGGCGGTCGTCGAGTACGCCCGTAATGTGCTCGGCTTCGAGGGCGCGCATTCGGCGGAGATGGACGAGGAGACGCCGCATCCGGTCATCGACATCCTCCCCGAACAGTACGAGGTCGAAGATATGGGCGGCACGATGCGGCTCGGTTCGCACGAAACCCAGATCGAGCCGGGAACGCTCGCCGCGGATATCTACGGCGGCACGTCCTGTACGGAGCGACACCGCCACCGCTATGAGGTCAACCCCGAGTACTTCGAGAACTTCGTCGACGAACCGCTGTCGTTCTCGGGAACGGCGGGCAACCGAATGGAAATTCTCGAACTCGAGGATCACCCGTACTTCTTCGGAACCCAGTTCCACCCCGAATACAGCTCCCGTCCCGGCGATACGAGCCCGCCGTTCCTCGGTCTCGTCGAATCGATTCTCGAGGAAACGGCGGACGGAAACGTGGACGGAGAGACAGACACAAAAGCGGATGCGGACACGCAGAACGGACAAGAGGTAACTTACTAATGGTAGATACGGATACGTTCGTCCCCGAGGCAGTCGAAGAGATCGAAAACGAGATCGGCGACGCGAACGCGGTTATCGCCCTCTCGGGCGGTGTCGACTCGTCGGTCGCGGCCGCGCTTGCTTACGAGTCGATTGGCGACCAGCTCACGCCAGTGTACGTCGACACTGGGCTTATGCGCAAAGGCGAGACGGACCAGATCCGCGAGACGTTCTCCTACATGGACAGTCTCCGCATCGTCGACGCCAAAGACCGGTTCCTCGAGGCGCTTTCTGGCGTCACCGACCCCGAGGAGAAGCGGTCGGTGATCGGCGAGCAGTTCATCCGAGAGTTCGAACGCGAGGCCAAAGACGCCGATGCGGATTACCTCGTTCAGGGGACGATCTACCCCGATCGGATCGAATCCGAAGGCGGCATCAAGTCCCATCACAACGTCGGCGGACTGCCGGATATCGTCGATTTCGATGGCATCGTCGAACCGGTCCGAGACCTCTACAAGGACGAGGTTCGCGAGGTCGCACGCGCACTCGACCTCGACGAACTCGTCGCCGAACGGATGCCGTTTCCTGGCCCAGGACTCGCCGTTCGAGTCATCGGCGAGGTCACCGACGAAAAGCTCGAGGTCGCTCGCGAATCCTGCCACGTCGTCGAAGAGGAACTCGAGGAGTACGAGCCGTGGCAGGCCCTGGCGGCTGTAATCGGGAAAGCGACCGGCGTCAAAGGCGACAACCGAGTTCACGGCTGGGTCGTCTCCGTTCGCTCGGTCGAGTCACGGGACGGGATGACCGCTCGCGCCCAGGAGATCGACTGGGAGACCCTCCAGCGAATTCAATCCCGAATTACCGGCGAGAACGAAAACGTCTCGCGGGTCGTTTACGACGTCACACACAAACCGCCCGCAACCATCGAGTACGAGTAAGATGGATGCAATCGTTTCCGGGCCGGACGAGGACGGAATCGGCGAGGCGCTCGAAGAAGAAGGTGTTTCCGTGACCCGCCTCGAGGGTACCCTCACTCGCCCGCAGCTCGAGGAGGCAGGTATCGTCGAGACGGACCTGTACGTGCTGACCGACGTCGGCCAGTCGACGACGGTTCCGATCGCGGTCGATCTGAACGACGGCCTCCGGACGGTCGTCTACGCACGGGATACGATTCCGGAATTCGTTCGCGGACAGCTCGACCTCGCACTCGATCCCGAGCTGATGGAGCCGGCGATGGTCGCAGAGGAGCTTGTCGACTGAGTCTATCGATCGTATAAGGCGTATAACTGCGGTATAAACTATCTATTGCCAGAAATGGGCACTTTGAACTGTGGTTAATTGCGTGGTAATTCGGCATAAGAGGGGAATACCATCGCCATCGTTCAAGTAGGATACGGCGATACCAAGAAATGGAGGTCGACGGGCACACCCACACAAAGGCACCCACCGCCTTGAACCCGTGACTTCCAGCAACCCCACCACAGCACCCTTCCCCCCACCATTGCCACACCGTTTTGCCGACGCGGGCTCACTGCACCGACCCGCGTCGCTCTTCGGATGGCTGTCGGGACACTATGTCCCGACGTGGATCCTCAAACCGATCACCCATTGGATCCAACGAGTTGTCTGTGTTTGCGAGCGTCCCGGCCGACCGCAGTTATCGGACCGCGATGAACTGCAGACATACGTTGCCGGGCGTTCTTCTCGAGTACCCGAATAGGCTCCGGTATCCGCGGATATCGCGGTTCAGTCTCGGATTCGATTCAGGACGGGAATCTCCTCGAGTCGATCGTCCGAAAGGAGCCCCCAGTCGATACCGGTCGGGTTTCGATTGTCGACGGACCCGGACGGCCTGTAGACATGGTCCGGAGTAACGATCACGTCCATCGAAACGTCGTGATCGTCAGTGGGAATTTCGTCGTCAATACATTGGCGTTCGTGGACCGTCGTTGCGACCGGCGTGTCGTCGTCGACGAGAGCCAATTCGTGGAGTATCGCGTATTCGAGATCGCTGTATCCCTCGCCTTTCCCGATCCGCGCCCCGGCGCTCGAGTGTTGCTCCCCCGTCCCGACCGCGACGCTCCCAGAAACGATCAGATCGATATCCTCGACAGCTTCGGGACCGACCTGCACGCCGTGTTTGGACGACCCCGAGACCGTCGTCGCGTCGTCGTAATCCTCAAGCTCGTCGGGGTCGAGTCGGAGGAAACACTTCTCGTCGCGGAGGCGAGGAACGGCCATGTAGACGGTTTTTCCCTCGCACAGGGCACGTCGTCGCACCGGAAGCTGTGGCGCGTCGGGGTTAGCCTTGATCGTCTCGGCTCGTTGCCACTCCGGTTGGTCGGCCAACCGTTCGGCCGCCACCTTCGCGTCGGCGAAGTTCGGGATGCGCCCGTGGGGCGGAAACGGAAACCTGGCTTCGCCACTCTCCTCGAGGTCGTTCCAGACGCGCTCGCGAATCTCCTGTTTGGTAGCGTCGCTCATGAGTCGTTTTGCGGTTGGTCGCTGATCGAATATGTGCACCGGTCGCGCCACGTCGAAGTGTATCGGCCACACTATGTCGACCTGTTAGCGAGGGGATCAGGACGAACGGTCGCCCGAAGTATCGACGAAGCTCCATTTCGTGGCATCTTCCGGATAGTCGCTCCACGCGAGCACGGTCGTCGGCCGAACGGCGAAAACGGGTGTGCCGTGGGGGACACCGTACTTGTCCTCGTAGGCCTCGTCAATTCGCTCGAGAAGTCTTTCGTCCGCCTCCGTGGCGGTGCATTTCTCAGCCCGTCCCTCGAGAATGACGACCGATTCCGCGTCCTCCGTGTGGACTGTGATTACGGGCGCAGACTCGAGGTTACGAACCCAGCGAGCGCCTTCGCCGCCGCCGCAGTGAAACGTTTCCTCGAGCCAGATCCCCCAGATCGGACGCGCGTGCGGTCGGCCGTCGGGACGGGTCGTCCCAACCCAGAAGAACTCGTCTTTGGACAGTCGTTCGGTGACGAACGACCACGGGAGGAGACCGGTTTCGTCGTCCGGGATTCCGTAACTCGCTTCGGTTTCGGGCCTCGAGACACGTCGCTCCGGATCGGGTTCGGTGCTTTTCGGCAGATCCATATTGCGGTCGGGTGAGTTGGACATCGTTCGTCCGTCTCGACGCCAACAACCAAGAACCTCTCCGTCGACGGAGTGCGCTTCGCTTCTCGAAAAGGACGCGTCGATCGTCGGCTCCTCAGTCGTTTTTCCGCCCGTTTCCGTTCGCCAGCGCGGTGAGTCGGTCCGCCTCGGGGATGATAATTGATTCGCTCGCGATCCGTGTGGCGACAGGGTTGTTCGGCAAACAAAACACGGGGATACGCTCGCTGACACCGGCGAGCGTTCGACTAGCGACGACGCTCGTTCCGATCTCGTCGTAGGAGACGAGGTGGAATAGATCGACGAACGCAGGTAACTCCTTCTCGAGCAACGGGTCGACGGCCTCGACGGTCACGTCGTCTGGTTCGATGCCGGTCCCGCCGGTGGTGACGATGATGTCAACGTCGTCACGGTCGAGGAGTCGGGAGATCTTCGACTGGACATTGTCGTGGTCGTTCGCAATGAGTTCCCGCGTAGCGATTTCGTGACCGGCGGCCTCGAAAGCGTCAACGATCGCACCGCCGGCCTCGTCTTCTTCGATCGACCCGTTGGAGGTGATCGTCACGACGGCGATACAGAGTTTGGCGCTCGTGTCGGATTCCTCGAGCGAGGAATCCTTGTCACTCGGTGTCCGCTCGTCGCTTTCTGCAGTCATGGACGCGTGTTCGGCCTCGAAGGGGTAAAACGCTGTCCCATCGTGGAGAGTCCCAGATGAACGTGTGAATATCGCTTCTCCGGCGAGTTGCAGTACTACCACTCCTCACGTATCGAGGCCGTCGATTAAGCTCTCGAGAGTTTCGACGTGTGCTTCGAACAGTTCGGTTCCGCGATCGGTAAGCCGGTAGGTCGTCTGCGGTTTCCGATCGACGAACTGTTTTTCGACTGCGACGCAGTCCTCGTCTTCCATTCGTTCGATGTGACTCGCGAGGTTTCCCTCCGTTATCTCGAGGTCGTCTTTCAGGTCGGTGAAACTCGTCTCTCCGTTCGCGTAGAGAGATGCGAATATCTGGAGTCGCGTCGGCTGGTGGACGAGTTTGTCGAATTCCATTGGTTAGTAGCGTCGTGAGAGGGTGACGTACGCAACGAGACAGTACAGCGCGTAGCCGACACCGAAGACCGCAAACTCCGCGTTCTCGAGTGCCGAGATGTGAGGGATGGCCGCAACTAGCGTGAGAATCCACCCGCCGCCGACGTAGAAGGCGTACCGATCGACCCGTCTAATGTTGTACGCCTCGAGTAACTGCCCCATGTAGAGATACGCCATCCCCATCAGCGAGCCGACGATGACCAACCAGAGTGTGAGAACGTCGCCCTCGAATCCACCCAACAACGGTCTTATGCCGATGATCGCCGCAATCAAGCTGGCGAAGATGATGTAGTGCCAGAAATCCCAACTCGGAATGCCGCTCGTGGGCCGGTCGTAGGCTTTCTGGATCCGCCAAAGGACGAACTGGTGACCGAGAAAAACGCCGACGGCCGTCGCAGTGAGCCACCACGAGAAGCCATCGTTGAGCCCGAGTTGCATGAGCGGAAAGAGCAGCCCGACCCCGATTCCCTCGACGATCCAGAAGCGCCACCAGTAGGGGTACGCAGACTGGAGGCCCATGGCCTCCTTGATCTGGCCGATTTCGTCCTGTAGCGTTTCTGGATCAACGTTCTGGTCACTCATATTCCGTGGTCACTTATTCGAAGTCGTCGTTATTCGAGGCACTGTTCGTGTAATAGTTAAAGAGGTCGGTGTACGTCGGATCGACGACCTCGAGTGCCTGGTTCGACTCGAGAGCGGCGTTCGTCTCGGACTCCGGTTGCTGGTCGTCGGCTGGGAGAAAACCGCGAATCGTCCCGTTCCCCTGGAACACCTCGCCGCCGACAACGACGGAAGCGAGTTGTTCCGAGTTCGAGAGCGTCGTTTCGACGACCTGCGGAACGGAATCGAACAGCGTATCGGGCGTTCCCGTCGTCACCACTCGCCCGTCCGCAACGAACGCGATTCGGTCCGCGATATCGGCGTCCATTGGTCGGTGACTCGAGACGATGATCGTCTTTCCGTCGGCCTGTTTCTCTCGAATCAGGCCGTGAACGACCTGGATCATCGAGAGGTCGAGCGCGGCCGTCGGCTCGTCGAGGAGGTAGATCGGCACGTCGATGCTCAAGGCGATTGCCAACTCGAGTTTCCGGACCATGCCGCCAGAATAGTCTTCGACCGGCTTCTCGAGATCGGCGTCGATCTCGAGCAGTTCGACGTACTCGCGCCAATCGTCGGTGAAGTTCGGGTGGAGTTGCTCGTAGAACCGCAGGTTCTCCCGTCCGGTGAGTCGATCGACGCAGAGGGCATCCTGCAACAGGAAACTCGTCGTGTCGGATCGCGCGGTCGGATCCTCGCCGAGTACCTCGATACTCCCTGCGGACGGGTGCTGGCTTCCCGCGAGACAGGAAAACAGCACGGACTTGCCGACGCCGTTGGGCCCCAGTACCGCGAGCAGTTCGCCCGATTCGACGGCGAGATCGACGCCCTCGAGAACGCGCTCGTCACCGAAGGATTTCTCGACACCCTCCGCGAGAACGGACGGCTGGCTCACGGCCACCACCCTCGTTTGTAGAGGACCTTATTGAGGAGAACCGTCCCGACGACGAGCGCAACCGCGGCGTACGCGAAAAGTGCGAGCAGATATTCGGGTCCCGCGGGCAGTGCCGGCGGAGCCACGCCGATCTCAACCCACTCCTCTCCGGGGACGAGATGGTAGACCATGAGCCGCGTCGGAAGCGTGTTCGGGAGGTAGTTCATCAGTTCGCCGTCGATCGGGGACATCTCCGCGTTGACACCGTTGAGTCCGGTCAGAACGTACCCGGCGACGGCGATCATGGGAACTGCGTACTCGGCGACGCGTTCGTTCTTCGCGGCGGCGATAAACGGAAGGGCCACGATCATCCAGAACACGCAGGTGAGCGCGAACGCGCCGAGAACGATCGGTATCGATTCGGGCCCGCGGAGTCCGAACGAGGCACCCGTGAGGACTCCCGCGGCGAGCGTCAGTCCGAACGCGACTGCGGCGAGACAGAAGCCGGCGAACATTCGCCCGCCGAGATCCGCGGACGGGGAGATCGGCATGGATCGATAGGCCTCGTACCGACGGTCCTCGAGGTCCGTCGCCAGTTGATAGCCGAACACGTACAGACAGATGTATACCGCGCCGAAGACGCCCGTGCCGACCGCCCAACTCGCCAGCATCGTTTCCGGAACGTCACCGCCCTGCATGCTAAAGAGCAACTGCATTCCGGGAGCGAGTGCCACGACCGTTCCGAGCAGTATCCAGCTGTTCAAGACTTCTCGAAGGCTTCGCTCGGAGAACGCTCTCGCTTGCGAGAGCCATCGCCTCGAGCGCGATCCATCCGCGAATCCAGGTTCATGTTCGTCGGCTGTCGTCTGTGTTGCCATTCTCTTTCGTCAGTACTCGACACCCTTACCACACAAAATACTTTCTACTGCAAAGTCACTTTGTAGCACAAAGTAGCTAGGTTCACGGAACGGGGCCGGGAGAAAGGGGAGTACGGACGAAGAAGGGGATTGACTGAATACAACCGAATTTCCGACCGTGTTTGGTGGTGATCGAACGGAATCGGGGAACCCGGAACCGTGACCCCTTTGATGGCACGCTCCAAACGGACAGGTGTGACCTCGAGCGACGACAGCGGATACGTTCACGACCCGGCCGATTTCGACGACGAACCGGCTGGGCCGGGGGATGAATCGGCGAACGAAGAGTGGCTCGAGAACCCCGCACACCCCGAAACGGCCGACCGGGAGTTCGGAAAACGAGGCTGGGTACTCGTGGGCGTGATCGTCTACGCGTTTATTATCTCGCCGCTCGCGATCATGTTCTGGCCAATGGATGTCTCCTACCGGTTCGCACTGTTAATTTTACCGCTGGTACCGGCCGTCCTCCTCGCGGTGACTGCCGTCTGGGCGACGACGCGGGCATAGACCGGTTCGTCTCTTCGAACAGGTGCAAAAAAGCGACCGAGCGGTACCGCTTTTATTGACCGCCGAGTTCGGGGAGAGTGGCCTCGAGACGCCCGAGGACGATTCTGCCGTGATCGACGTCCGACGGGGGCGTCTCCGGCGCATCGATATAGTCTGTAAGGATTTCGTGAACGCGGTTCGCTTGCTCGCGAGTAAACGTTCTCCCGTCGGACTCGATCGTTTCGACGACCTCGAGCGCCCAAGTCGGCGGAATCGCGTCGTCGTCGATGGCGTCGTCGACACGTCGTGCCACCACGTCGTGAACGACCCACTGTTCGTCTCGAGAGAGATCGACTTCGTACGTCTCGGTTGTCGGTGGCGAGGAACTCATTTCGGTACAGGGACCGATTTCGTCGGCCCACAGACGACGATACGGACGGGGGTGTTATAAACTTTGTTAGCGTATGACATACGACAGAAATTCGTTATTTCCCGGCAGACTTCAGGTGAACGTTTTCGAGTGAACGACTTCGCGGTCGGTGTATATAGGGGACTGGCAAATACCCTTACCAAGCACTCGCAACCGAAGAAACAGCGCTTTCAGCGCAGTGATCTTATTCTGCGGAAAACCGCTTCGACGTTGATCGTCGACTAATTGGTGTCTCGACGCATGGCGATTTCGAACCACGGGCAGAGACGAAGTTGTCGATACCACTCCGGGTTGGAGTGAAGCCGTTCGTACGGGACCCACATCAGGCCCGCAACTTCGTCGACATCCGGCTCGAGCGTCTTATCCGCTAGCGTCAGTTTCAGGACCGCACAGACCTCGTGTTCGACGCCCTGATTCTCGAAGTATCGTTTGTACTCGAATCGGTCGGTAATCCGGAGATCGTCGTACTGTTCGGGGCTGATACCGAGTTCCTCCTCGAGTCGTTCTCTCGTCGCCTCTTCCTGGCTCTGGCCCTCGACGGGGTGGGAAGCGACGGTTCCGTCCCAGTGGGTCCCCCACAGCCGTTTCTCGGGTGCACGTTGGGCGAGCAGAACGTTATCGTCCCGGTCGAAGACGAGCGAAGTGAACGCTCGGTGGCGGATTCCCTCGCCTGTGTGCGCCTCGAGGCGGTTGACCAGACCCTGTTCCGTGTCGTCTGAATCGACGGCGATTACGTCCTGTCCGGCATTTTCGTGTAGATCGTCGGCCGCGTTCATACCAGCACAATCAAACCGGCTCGTAAAACCAGTACCGACTCCGGAACGAAATCCGGTCGGCGAACGAGAGATCGGCATCGAGGCAGGGTCGAGTCCCGTTTAGAACGTCCGAAGCGTAGCGAAATGTCAAGGTCAATGTCACTGGCGAACCAAGACGCTGCCATGTTCGCCGTCGATCTCCACGCACACACTCGGTTCTTCCACGGCCACCGACGCCTCGGCGATCGGTTCGATCCGTACGGATTCGCACTCCTCGCTCGAGCTGTCGACCGCCGTGGTCTCGACGGGGTCGCGACGACGAATCACGATTACTCGAGGGCGTTTTCGGATTCGACGATCACGGCGATTCCGGGGATCGAAGTTTCGACGACACACGGCCATGTATTGATAATCGGCCCAAATCCGCCGATCGAGACGGTCCCGCTCGAGTACACGCCGTGGGAGGTCGCCGAGATGGCCCACGATCGCGACTGCGTGGCCATCGTCTGCCATCCCTGCCGAAACAGCACGGTCGCGGACCTCGAGGGAGTCCCGTTCGATGCCGTCGAGATCAACGGGAAGCATCCGCGGACGCGTCCGGTCGCGGCGGAGCTGGCGACGGCTCACGGCGTCCCGTTGGTAGCGGGAAGCGATGCGCACCTCCCGTTCGAGGCTGGTCGGGCGTACACGATGATCGACGCGGACCGACTCACTCCCGAATCGGTCGTCGAGGCGATCCGGGAGGACCGCGTCGAACCGAGGGTCGCAACCACTCGAGTTGATCAAGTAATTCGACGCGGTTACCGCACACTCCACCGGCGAAAACACGGAGAAACGCGTTCAGAGTGAGCGCGCCACGGGCACCCGACCGACACCACCAAGTACCGACCCTGTGACCCACCGAACGAATGGATCGGCGACGAAGACTCGCAGTCGGCTTCATCCTCTCGCTCGCACTCCTTGGGCTCTGTGTCCACTACGGGGCGACCTCCGACGAATCGTGGCCCCACCCAACCGGCGATCAGCTCGCCGAGAATCAAGACGAGTACGTCGGCGAGCGCGTGTTGCTATTCGGCGACGTACAAACGATCGGCGACGGGACGATCACCATCCACGTCACCGACGACGACGGTGACGTCGCCGCCGAACTCGAGGTTCGAAACGTCGAGCCCGACAATGACCTCGATCCGGGCGGTTTCGTACAAGTCTACGGGGTCCTCGAAACGGAGTCGACGACGTCGCTGGACGGATATATGGACGCCGAAGAGCTGGTCGTCGTCAACCAGAGCCCCGACGCAACCCTGTACAAGCACGTCGTCTCGGCTATCGGCGGACTGCTCGCCGCTGGATTCTTCCTTCGACACTGGCGGATCGATTACCGCCAACTTCGATTCGAGCCCAGAGACGAAACGCCGTCCCGCTCGAGCGGATCGGGCGATAACGGCGACTCGAACTCAGGCGCGACAAACGAGCGAGAAGGGGTGAACACGCGTGGCTGAACTCCTGTCGCACGTTCTCTTTGCCTACGCGCTGTTCACTGTCGCGAGCTGGCGACTGGAGTGGCTCTCGAAGCGATGGGTCCCAGTCGCGGTGGTAGGTGCCATCCTGCCGGACCTGAATCGTATCGGGCTTCTCCTCGGGGAACCCACCATCGAGGCGGCCCTCGGCGTTCCGTTTTCTTTCGATGCGATTCACACGTTCGGGGGCGTCCTTGTTCTCTCTGGAATCGGTGCGATCGCCTTCGACAGACGACGGCTGCTGGCGTACGGCATCCTCGTGGCTGGCGCGCTTTCACACCTTCTGGTCGATGCCCTCAAGCTGTACGCCGACGGGAGCGCCGCCGCCTGGTTGTATCCAGTGACGTGGTATCGACACCCGTCGCCGAACCTGTACGTATCGTCGGATTCCGGTGTGCTCGCGGTCGCCGGGGTTCTCGCACTGAGTGTTTGGCTGATCGACCGATATCGGGTCGACACGACCAAGCAGTCCCCCTGAACGACTCGGGTTCGCCTGGACACCGATACCAACCGGACTCATCGAACGTCGATACACAATCGGGCCCTCTCGAGCGATCCGTCGCTGGTCGCCGCCGTGTTCGCGCTTGAGCGTCCGATCGAACCCACAGAGGGGAAGCTCTTTGTGAACGTATCCGGTTTAATCACGTATGATCGTCGCGGGTGAGCAATGTCGATAATCGACAACGGGCTGTCCGATAGTCCCAACACAGTCCGGATTTCGAGTTTGGCGGCCCCCGTCGCCATCGACGCGCCCGCTCTCGAAGCCGTTCCGATCCGTTGGCCTACCCATGACTAACAACGCACTCGAGAAATCGCGCGTCGTCGGGTTCGTCCGACGGTGTCGATCCGTTCTCCGGGCACTTCTCGAGCCGCCCAAACGTGCGGGCAGTCGACTCGCCAGATACGTGAGAGGGTCGTACATCTACCGGTGGCTCACAACCGAACCCGAACCGGAGGTCATCGTGATCGACCTCCGCGAGACCTATACCGTCGGGCCGTTCATCCGCGGGTTCGATCGCGTTCTGGAAGGCCTCGTGGCAAGCTACGGGGGCTCGAGAACGGAATCGCTCGTTGTGAACACATCCGAAGCAGGTCGGGCGCGCCCGATTCGGATGCTGGGGATTGTCGGAATCGCCTTCGTGACCGTCTGGCTACTCGCCGCAGGCCTGACAGGCGCGCTCTCGACGGGGTCGATCGCGGGACAATTCGTCCTCCTCGGCGTATCACTTCTCGCGCTCCGATCGACGCGTTCGCTCGAGCAGGTGCTCGAAACGCGAACCGCAAAGGTGCTCGTTTCCGCGTTCGAACCGCCCGAACCGCCCTCTCGTGCGAGCGAAACAGAACGGTCCCGATCGTCGCCTTCCGACGAGCCACTGCAGTCATCGCCTTCCGACCAAGTGACTCAGTCGCTCGAGGAGTCGGACGACGCTTGAGGGAACCGTTTACCGGCCACCCGAAACGTCCGGCGTCGTTTCTTTTCCGACGGCGTTGCCCCGGCCCAGTCAGTGAGGATCGAACCACACCATTAACTCGCGGCCCATAGTAACATCGTTCGATGAAAGCTGTGGTTCTCGCCGCCGGAGAGGGAACGCGAATGCGTCCGCTCACCGCGACCGCCCCGAAACCGATGCTCCCGGTCGCCGACCGCCCGCTGGTTGCACATACCGTCGACGCGGCAATCGACGCCGGCGTCGACGAATTCGTGCTCGTCGTCGGCTACGAGTCCGACGCGGTCGTCGACTACTTCGGCGACAGCCGACGGGGCGTCCCGATCAACTACGCGGTTCAAAGGGAGCGCGCCGGGACGGCGCATGCCGTTTCGACCGCTCGAGAACACCTCGACGGTCCCTTCGCCGTCCTCAACGGGGACAATCTGTACGATCCCGATGCGATCGATCACCTACTCGAGTCGGAGCCGTCGATCGGCGCGATCGAAGTCGATAACCCGTCGAACTACGGCGTTCTCGAGACCGCAGGTGGGTCCGTCGAGAGCATCGTCGAAAAACCCGCGAAGCCGCCGACGAACCTCGCCAATGCCGGCGCGTACGTCTTCCCCGAGGCGGCGGCTGGCTGGCTCGAAGTTCCCGAAAGCGAACGCGGCGAACACGAGATTACGGACGTGCTCGCGAAGACGATCGACGAACACGACGTGACGCCGGTCGTCATGGACCACTGGATGGACGTCGGACGCCCGTGGGAACTGCTCGAGGCAAACGAGTGGAAACTCGGCGAGCAGGACCGACGACTCGAGGGCGAAGTGAGCGACGACGCGAAGCTCACCGGCAACGTCGTCGTCGAGGAGGGCGCGACGGTCGAATCGGGGGTCGTCATCGAGGGCCCGGCGATGATCCGATCCGGCGCGTCTGTCGGGCCCAACGCCTACGTTCGCGGCGCGACGCTGATCGACGAAGGCGCGTCCGTCGGCCACGCCGTTGAAGTGAAAAACAGCGTCCTCATGGCCGACGCGACGGTCGGACATCTTTCCTACGTCGGCGACAGCATCCTCGGTCGAGACGTCAACTTCGGGGCCGGAACGACCGTCGCGAACCTCCGCCACGACGACGAACCGGTCGAGTTTACCGTCAAAGGAAAGCGCGTCTCGACGGACCGGCGAAAGTTCGGCGTTGTCCTGGCCGACGGCGTCAAGACCGGGATCAACACCAGTCTGTATCCGGGTATCAAACTGTCACCCGAGACGACGACCAGGCCGGGCGAAGTCGTCGAACGGGATCGGTGAGAAGTCGGCAGATGATCCGGCTCCGTTCCGAGATTTCGAAACCGAACCAGTAATTCTAGAACGGGAACAGCGAGTCGGCGTTTGGATCGCGAGTTAACAGTTCGATCTCGTGGCCGTCCTGGTCCTTCGTGAACGCGTACATGTTGTCGTTGCTCTCAGGATCTCGGTAATCGGCCGCTTCTCGAGTCTGTAACTGCTCCCAGTCCTCTTCGAGGTCGTCGACTTCGACGCAGAGGTGGCCCCAGGCGTCGCCCATCTCGTAGCTCCGCCCGTCGTAGTTGTAGGTGAGCTCGACGGTCATCGCCTCCTCTGCGGCCCCTTCGGGTTTCATGAAGTAGTTCGCGAAGGTGTCGGACTCCCAGCGGCCCACGTGTTCGTACTCGAACTTCCGGGTCCAGAAGCCGATGGCCTCGTCGGCGTCCTCGACGCGGATCATGGTATGATCGAGCGACCACTTCGCGCCGTGGTCGCGCTTGACGATCTCGATCTCGTGGCCGTCGGGATCCTTGACGAACGCGTAATTCCCGTCGCAAGATTCTGGATCGCGGTAGTCCTCGACGCCCTCGTCCATCAGCTGCTGGTAGGAGGACTCGAGTTCGTCCTCGGGAACGCGAACTGCAATGTGACCCCACGCGTCGCCGACCTCGAGGGCGTCCTCGCCCTCGTTGTGGGTCAACTCGAGCATCGCGCCCTCCTCGTGCATCTCTTCGGGGCCGAGGTAGACGATGGTGAAGCCGTCGCCCTCGTGGCGGTCTTTCTCCTCGTAGTTCAGGTGGGTCTGGTACCACTCGAGGGAGTCGTCCAGATCAGCAACACGGAGCATAACGTGATCGAGCGTTCCGTCCATGTCCAAGAGTACGTTAGATAAATCTAAAAGCGTGGCGAAGGCGGCGGGCTATTCGATGAGCAGCTTGTCTGGGAGGAGTTGACCGATCTAATCGTCGAACGATCACTCGGATTCGTCGTCGGCCGCCGGTGCACTCGAGGCGACAGGATCGACGCCCCGCCGGCGCGCGTCGAGTTCCGAGAGTCCGTAGACGAGTCCGACGAGCAGGAGAACGCCGAGCGGGAGAAAGACGATCGGCGGGACGTTTCCGAACCCGTACAAGAGATAACAGAAGACTACGACGGCCATCACGGTTCCCGCATAATAGAACTGCGTCCGAACGTGGTCGATCAGGTCAGCGCCGGTAAACGTCGAGGAGAGCACCGACGTATCGGAGATCGGGGAGGTGTGATCGCCGAAGATAGCCCCCGAGAAGACGGCACCGACGACGACGGGCATCAGTTCGAACGAACCGGTGAGCTCGTAGGCGACGGAGATGGCTATTGGAGTGATGATCCCCATTGTCGCCCACGACGACCCCATCGTGAACGCCACGAAGGCGGCGACGAATAAGATGACGAGCGGTAGGATCTCGATCGGGAGGAAGTCTCCGACGGCGAGAGCGACGAATTCCCCGGTTCCCAGGGCCTCGGCGACGTCGCTGATCCCCCACGCGAGGACGAGAATCGTCACCGCCGTGAGCATTAGACTGAATCCGTCAAGCACCGTCTCAACGCTGTCTCCGAGGTCGAAGAGACCGTATCCGATGCCGATCGCGATCGCCGTCGCAACCATGGCGAACGAACCCCAGACCAGCGCGCCAGCGAAATCGCCAAGACCGACGATGTCGACGAGCACCTGCACCAGACCCGTTTCGTTCGCAGCCTCCGAAAGTGTCGTCGGAGCGCCTTCTTCTGCCTGCTCGGCGACCCATTCCTCGTGACCAGTCTGGAACGCACCGGCTAACGTGACGGCGATGAGGACGACGACAGGCGCGAAGAACGTCCGAAGCATCGGTTTCTCGTCGATCGGTTCGCCGAGATCCTTCTCGACCTCCTGTAACGGTTGGGCGTCCTCGCGGCTGACCTTTCCGGTCGACCGCGAACGGCGTTCGGCGGTGAGCATCTCTCCGTAGTCTCGACCCGTATAAACGATGATTCCGACCATCACGATCGCGAGCAGCGCGTAGGTGTTATACGGGATGGATCCGACGAACGTCTCGAACGCCGAGGGCGTTTCGCCCGCGGTATCGAGTCCGTCATAGGCGTCCGCGATGAGCGAGAGCTGAAAAGCGACCCAACTCGAGAGGCCAATCGTCGCCACGGGCGCGGCCGTCGAGTCGACGATATATGAGAGCTTTTCGCGGGAAATTCGGAGCTGATCCGAAATCTCGCGCATCGTGCTTCCGACGATCGCCGTGTTCGCGTAGTCATCGAAGAACATGAGCATTCCCAATCCCCACGTCGTCAGGCCGACGTTTCGTTGGGTCTCGAGGCGGGCCGTCGCCCATTGCCGGACGGCTGTCGCGCCGCCGAGACGCCAGATGAGCGCGACCCCCGAACCGAGCAAGAGCGTAAAGAGCAATATCTGGACGTGAAAGCCGTCGTCGGCGATAATCGCGCCGACGATCCAATCGAACGTTTGGCCGATACCGAGACTCTCGGTGTAGATAATTGCACCAGACCAGATGCCGACGAACAGCGAGAGCATCGGTCTACGGGTTACTATTGCTAACAGGATTGCCAGGAGCGGTGGCAACAGCGAAAGGGCTCCGAACTCAGACATGCTCGGAGAACGGACTATCGGCGGAAATAATTCCCGGATCGATACGAGTACTGAGAACGTCGGTGCGATGGAAAATTTCGGAGCGGATTATCCGTCGGAACCAGTCCTCACCGCCGGAGAATCAACTTGAGCACGTCCTCGTCCTCGAGCACGTGCTGATCGCCGACCTGCTGTTTATCGTGGGTCGCGCTCGGGCCCGAAACGCGAGCGAACCGGAATCGCTCTTTCATCTCGCCGCCGAGTTTGTCGACTGCATCCTCGATCGTCGAGCCGCGCTCGAGCATGAGCGGTTCCTCGTAGTCGACGCCTCGGCCTGGCTTGTCCATGTAGACCCGAATGAGATCTAAGTTCTTCCAGAGGCGATCCTTGAGCGCCTCGAGACCTCTCTCCTCGTCGGCGCTGATGAACGTGACTTCCTCGGGATCGAGCCCGCGTTCGCGAAGTTGCTCGTCGACGGTCTCCTTGTAGTCGGGTTCGATCAGGTCGACCTTGTTCACGCAGGTGATCGAGGGAATGTACTCGCGATTTTCCATCAGGCCGTCGATCAGTCGATCGATATCGACCTTCTCGCCGAGGTTCACGTCGGCGTTGACGTAGCCGTGTTCGCGCAACACGTCCGAAATCGTTTCCTCGTCCAGATCCTGATCGGCGCTCGAGGTGATCTTGATACCGTCTTTGATCTTGGGGCGAACGGTCACCCGCGGCGGTTTCTTATCGACGCGGATGTTGATGTCGTAGAGTTCTTCTTGTAGTCGATCGTACTGCTCAATCTCGAACACCGAGAGGACAAAGAGGATGAGGTCCGCGTTCCGCACGACCGAGAGGACCTGTTTGCCGTCGCCCTTGCCCGTCGCCGCGCCCTTGATCAGTCCCGGGACATCGAGCAGTTGCATGTTCGCCCCGCGGTGTTTGCACATTCCGGGGTTGACATCCAGCGTCGTGAACTCGTAGGAGCCGGTCTCGCTTTCGGCGTTGGTCAGCGAATTCAACAGCGACGACTTGCCGACGCTCGGAAAGCCGACCAGCGCGACGGTCGCATCGCCCGTCTTTTCGACATCGTAGCCGGTACCCCCACCCGCCGAGGACTGATTTTGAAGCTTCTCTTTTTTCTCCGCGAGCTTCGACTTCAACCGGCCGATGTGCGCCTCCGTCGACTTGTTGTAGGGCGTGCTGGCGATCTCTTCTTCGATTTTGTCGATCTCCTCCTCGAGCCCCATTTGCCTAAACGCAACCGTTCGTCCCGAAAAACCCTTTCCATGCGACGCGGCGAACGAGATCCAGTTGCTCCCACAGCGTTCAATTCCAGTGAGATATCCCACCAGTAGCTCACACCTCACAATAGGCTAGCGACTAGAAACTACCAACATTGTGTGGATTTGTTTTATCGTCAGTGAAAGTGCTTATTTCATTACCAATACTAGCCGAATTCCGACACACATAAAATGGGTCGTAAGCACTGTCAAGCTACGATAATGTCAAACCCGTCGCAACTGCGTGATAGCACCCAAATCGTCGTTCATCGTGAGGTGCTCCGAGAGTACGAGACGCAGTTAGCCGACGAGTTTACCGTCACCGTCTTCGACGAGAACGACGAGTACTGTCGGATCATCGGCAGTCCGGTAGAGATCAAAGAAGCGAGCGAGTTCCTGGTGCGACGCGGTGTGAACATCGCCTGATTGTGATTCGCCCTCGAGTGGCGACAAACCCTGTTGAATGCTCGAGAGTTCGTCGGAGAGAGAGAGTGCCCGTCGTGCTCGGCGGGGGACTCCCAGTGGGGGGAGTACGATGTTCCGGGCTGCCTCGAACTGATCGGCGGAGAGATCGCTCCAGGTGCTGACACGCAACTGGTCCGTGCTCCCGAGTAGCTCGTCACACCCTGCGAGAGCGGTCGCCGAGCCGGCCGCCATCGTCGACAGAAATCGGCCTCTCGAGGGAGCACGATCGAAGCACCTTCACGAACTGAATCCATTAGCAGTTCCCGTGAACGTCGTCGAGCGGTTCCAGACCGGGTTGGTGCTGGGCGGAATCGTAGTCGGGCTCGGCGCCGGCCAGATAGCCGGCGTTCCGACGATAGCGGAGTCGCTTCTCCTTCCCTTTCTCATCGTCATGCTCTTTGCCGCGTTCGCCGGGATTCCTCTTTCGAAGCTCCGACGAGCCTTCGGGAATCGTCGCGTGCTCGGTGCGAGTCTCGGTGTGAACTTTCTGTGGAATCCACTGCTCGCGGTCGCGCTCGGAGCGGCCTTCCTGGTCGATCACCCCGCGCTCTGGGTCGGTTTACTCATGTTGCTCGTGACCCCCTGTACCGACTGGTACCTGATCTTCACCGATCTCGCGAACGGCAACGTTCCCCTCGCGACTTCGTTGCTTCCCTACAACCTCGTTCTCCAGCTCGTCTTGCTTCCGGTCTATCTGTCTGTCTTCGCCGGCACGCTCGTCGACCTCCAGCTTGGATTTCTTCTCGAGAGTGTCCTTCTCGTATTGTTCGTCCCACTGGTCCTCGCGGTGGTCGTTCGCCGAATCGTCGTTACGCAAAAGGGCGAAACCTGGCTCGAGAACCGATTCACTCCGATCCTCGGCCCGACGCAGGTCGTCTTTCTTTCGCTCGCGATCGCGGCGATGTTCGCCTCCCAGGGCGACGTGCTCCTCGAGCGACCCGACGTCCTGGCGGTGCTTGCCGTTCCCGTCCTCGCCTTTTATGGTATCAACTTCCTTCTCGGTCTCGCGATCGGTCGGGTCCTCGACTTTTCCTACGGCGAACTCGCCTGTTTCAACTGTACGATCCTCTCTCGGAACTCCCCGACCGCGCTCGCGATCGCGGTCGTTGCCTTTCCAAACGAACCGCTCATCGCGCTGGCGCTGGTGATCGGTCCCTTACTCGAGTTGCCGCTTTTGGCCGTCGTCTCGAGACTCCTCCGGGGGGTAGACGAACGGGGATGGGACGACCTCGAGACGGTCTCGTAGAGCCAACAGGAACCCACCCTCTCGCGAGACGAACCGTCGTGCTACCGTTCCGGATGTGTCGGTGCGTCGAACCCGCCCCGAATCAGGGGTTTCGCGATGTGTCGACGCGCACACGGCGGCACTTCGTACCAGCCATCCTCGAGATCGCGCTCGAGCGGGATGAGCGGTTTTTCGTCCGTGTCGGTCCCACAATCCCGACAGCGATAGCCCTGATCGCGCCCGGCGCTTTTCATCGTCCGGCCGCAGTCGGGACACGTCGGCGTCACGCGTTCGGTTTCGACGAGTTCCCGAACCCCGAGCTTCTCGAGTTTGAGGGTCCCACGCGAGACCTCGCCGCAGACGGTGATCCGATCGCCGACCCGAAGCGAGCGCACCCGGTCGCGGAACCGCTTAGTCGGCTCGAACGCGGCGCACTCGAGACTGTTCTCCGCTGCATCCTCGAGCGTGACGAAGACGTGCCCGCCGCGTCTCGTTTCGGGGGCAGTTGCGACCCGGCCGTCGAGTCGATAGGCCCAGCCGTCGCGGGCTGTCGCGATCGTTCCATCGCGAAGGTGTGCGTCGGTTCCTTGGTTCGTGAGGAATAGCCGGCTCGAGTCGATGGGCTCGGCGTCGATCCGATCTGCGACCCGCCGGACCGTTTCGGAATCGTCGCCCCGGATTCCGTGGAGAATCGGACCGGGCGTGTGGGGGACACAGACCGTCTCGTCTTCGCCGCAGTCGACGGTGTCCCAGACGTCCGGATACCCCCACTCGGCGGCGGCGAAGACGCTCTCGTGATCGACTTCACGCGTCGTTCCCCACCGCTCGGGCTCGCGATAGCTGATGTACTCCGCCGTCCACTCACTGAGCGATCGCCAGCTTCCGATCGCCGCCAGCGCGCCGATGCGTCCGCGGCCGTTACCCGCGCCCCAGGATCGATACCCGCGCTCGTCGATTAGATTCGCGGCCTCGGAAATCTCGAGGTGATCGCGAATCGCATCGACCGCGAACGCGCCGACCGATTCGGGGATCGACTCCGGTCCGTGGTCGGCGACGACGAGCCCCGGATTCGTGCGCTCGTCGGCCGTTTCCGCCAGCGACTCGAGTGAGTTGTGCGCGATCTCGAACGCGCGATCAAAAGCGCAGTCGGCGTGAATCGCGAGCGCGGCGTTTCCGCGGGTTTTGTGCTCGACGGCGGGATTGAGCCGAACCAACAGGAGTCGAGCGATGTCGCCCTCGTCGCGGAGTTGCTCCGCGATCTCGGAAGCGACGTACGTAGTACACATCCCCCGCTCTCGAGAGTCCGTATCGTCGAGCCCGACGATGGTCATTGGCCGTCGTTAGCGGGCAAAGGGGTAACGCCTTTCGGAGCGCTCCCGAGTTGGGAGGGGAGTTTGGGTCCGGTCCAAGAGGACCGCGGACGAGTTTCCACTCTCGATGTGGAGGCGGAAGCGGAGTGTCTCGACCAGTTTTGCCATCACTTCGAGGTACGGTATAATTGGTGTTAAACGTGTCCGAACGCCGTTAATGTGGGAGATCGTACGCGCTTTACCCCCGCCCGCGGTGGGGCGGGATACTCGCGCTGTTTTCAGCTATAGATCGCGAGCGCGGCGAAACAGGACTCTCTGTACCAAAGACGGGGCGACGGAGAAAAGCGACGTGACGGCAGTACCGCAGCGGAGACGAAAATCGGGCGGGGAGCCGAACGGTTAGTCGTCAGCGGTCGCCGTCTCGTTTCCCCCCTCCGAATCGATTTCGGCTTCGATGCTCGGCGGGTACTTCCCGCGCTCGAGTTTGAGGTCGGATTCCGGACGCGCCATGCAGGTGAGTGCGTAGGCCTCGGCCTCGGTCTCCGTGAGTCCACGGGCCGCGGGCTGGGTAACCTCCCCTTCGATGATTTCCGCAGAACAGGCCAGACACATGCCGACGCGGCAGGAGTACTCCTGGGCGATACCCTCCTCGAGACAGCGGCTGAGAATCGTCTCCTTGTCCGAGCAGGTGATCGTCTCGTCAGTGCCGACGAACTCGACGGTGTACTCTGTCATATCGCTCGATACGAAAGACCACATTAAAACTCTTTATTACGGATCTGTCGTGTCGGTACCGACAAAACTCGTTCTCGAGTACTGATTCTACCCGAGACAGGAGTCTCGAGCACCGTGACAGCGATGAGTGTTTTCAAGGGCTACTCGGTGGAGCCCTTCGAACGCTCGTGGTACCAGCCGCCGAACGCGCCGAGGGGGACGATCAACCAGCCGGCGAACACGAGCGCGAACTGGAACGCCGGAAGCGCGAACGCGAACGCGAGGACGATCGACTCGACGGCCGTTATCGCCCCGCCGAGAAGGTTGTAAAGCGCGATTACCAGCCCGACGCTCAACCCGCCGGCAACCATGCTCACCATCGACGTGCACGTGCCGAGTACCGCGCCGAGCAACGGGTCGGAGGTTTCGGGATCGATCTGTCGCCAGAGGATAGTCCCGACGACGAGCGAAGCCGGAATCGCGAGCGGGACGAAGAACGCCCCCGCGAGGACGCCGAAGCTGACGAGGTCCTGGCCGGAGACGGCCGCGAGCGCCCCGGTGTGTAAGAGAACTATCGACGCACCAAACCAGAGCACGACGGCGAGCAATCCGGTCGCGGCCATCGCGATGCCGCCGCCGATATCGTGCCGGTCAGCGTAGGGAAGTCGCCCGGGACCGAACCGGCGACACAGTGATCCAGACATTATTATAACAATTCGGACACAACAACCTAACTTCTTGTATCTAGTTTCGGATATGTCGTTCTATCCCTCGAAACCATCGGCGGTCCCATCGCCGCTTCTCGATTCGCGTTCTGACCCTCTCGAATCAACGAATAACACGAAAAACGTTTTCTTACCCGGGTGACCACTCATAGGTATGAGTACGCAGGAACAGTCGGCTGCCACTACGACGCCCGAGACGCGCTCCCCCGACGTGGTCGTCGTCGGTGCGGGAACCGCAGGTTGCTACGCGGCCGCGACGGTCGCACAGGAGGGCTACGAAGTTGTCGTCCTCGAGCGGAAAACCGAAGAAGAGGCGGGCCACATTGCGTGTGGCGACGCGTTGAAGGGAGCCGACGCGTTCCCCGACGCCATCCCCAAGTCCCAACTCGAGCCGGCGTTTACCAACACCGGCGTCGACCATGGCCGCTTCGAGATTCCACAGGAAGACACCGTCCTCGAGATCCCGGTTCCGGGCGAACTGGCCGTCATCGACCGCTGGGAGTACGGACGACGACTCATCGAAGGAGCCGAAGACGCGGGCGCGGATTTCCACTACGACACCGTCGTTCAGGACGTTTTACAGAACGGCGACGACGGGCGAGTGACCGGCGTAAAGGCGATGTGCAAGGGCCAGCCCCGGACCTACGAGGCTGACATCGTTATCGACGGCGCAGGTTCGCTTTCCGTGCTGCAGGATCACGTCGACTTCTCGGGATCCACGTTCGATACCAACGTCAACTACTCGCAGTTCTGTTCGGCCTACCGGGAGATCGTCCACGTCGAAGAACCGGTCGAATGGGACGACGCGCTGGTCTTCAAACCGACCGAACGCGCGGCGGGCTATCTCTGGTACTTCCCGCGAACCGACACCGAGATCAACGCCGGACTGGGCTTTCAGATGACCGAGGAACCGATGGAACTCGTCGACGACCTCAAACACGACCTCGAGAACCGCGAGGAGTTCGAGGGTGCCGAAGTCGAGGACAAACTCGGTGCCGCGCTCCCGACGCGCCGACCCTACGATTCGGCCGTCCACCCCGGATTCATGTCCGTTGGCGACGCCGCGGGCCACGTCAACCCGACCACCGGCGGCGGAATCGCCGGCGCAGCTTACGCCGGAAGCTACGCCGCCGACCAGGCCATCGAGGCCCTCGAGACTGGCGACTACAGCGAGGAAACCTTCTGGCGATACAACGAGCGCGTTATGGACCACTTCGGCGCACGATACGCGGCCCTCGACGTTTATAACATCCTCTCGACGGCGGTCGACATCGACGATCTGATGGGACTGCTCGCCGCGATGCCCGGCGACAAGCTCGCCGAAGCGCTCTACTCGGGAAGCGCGGATATCGGACTCAAGCTCAAACTCGAGTCGCTGATCAAGAGCCGCGGCCACTGGGGAACCATTTGGAACCTCTACCAGACCAAACAGCGAGCCGACGAGTTGCTGGCCCATTACGAAGACTATCCCTCGAGTCCGGCCGATTTCGACGCTTGGCAGGCCGAACGCGACGAGTTGATGGAACAGGTCTACGAGACGACGGGTGCGGATCCGAAGTACTGACGCCGCGACTAGCCCGATCGTCGACTCGCTCTCGATACGCTCTTTTGCTCGGTTCGATGGAATTCTCGAAGAAGAGACACGGGTTAATAACGATCTCCTAACGGTTGTCTCGCCTGGCCCTCATTAGGGACGGTCTCGAGCGATCCGTTCAATCGCTCCCGACAGCACGTCGATTCCGTGGCCGATGCTCTCCTCGTCAACGTCGAAGGTGGCCGTGTGATGGCCGCCCGGATGGTCGGTGCCGACGCCGACGTAGCAGGCCAGTCCGCCGTTTTGCTGGACCTCGCGCATCAAGAAGGTCGCGTCTTCGCTCCCGCCGAGTTCGTCGCGCTCGAGGACCGAGTCGACGCCATCGACGCTTCCTGCGGCCTCTGCGACGATGGAGACGAGTTCGTCGTCGCTGTGTGCGCTCGGTGCCTCGGCACCGGTTTCGACCTCGAATTCGCAGTCGTGCATCTCCGCTGCGGACCTGAGGACGTTCCGAGCCTTCTCATCCATGTACCGCATTAGTTCGGTCGTTTCGCCCCGAACTTCCGCGACGAGTCTCGCTTCCTCCGGGATGACGTTCGCCGCGGAGCCGCCCTCGATGACGCCCGCGTTGATCCGCGTCGCACCCTCGGCGTGGCGCGGAATTCCGTATAAGTTCTGGACCGCCGTCGCGAGCGCCTGGTTGGCGTTTCGACCCTGTTCGGGATGGCCGCCAGCGTGTGCTGACTCGCCGGTGAAGGTCGCCTCGAGGTGGACGACCGCGAGGAATCCCTCGACGCCCGCGACGACCTCGCCGGTTGGGTGATCGAGACCGATGTGAACCGCGAGCAGGTGGTCGACATCCGCGATGTGTTCGCTTTTCGCCATCGACTTGCCGCCGCCGACGACCTCCTCTGCGGGCTGGAAAAAGACCTTGAGTGTCCCCGAAAAGTCGCTGTCTTGAATCGCCTCGAGGACGCCGATTCCGATAGTCGCGTGGGCGTCGTGGCCGCAGGCGTGCATTGCGCTCTCGTGTTCGGAACGAAAGCCCTCCGTGACGGGGACGTGGTCCGCGTCCTCGGATTCCTTTCGGGGCAAGCCGTCGATATCCACGCGGAGCCCGACGGTTGGTCCTGCACCCTGCTCGAGGACGGCAACTGCACCCGTGAAACCGCCCTCGAGGGACTCGAGAACGGATTCGTCGATGTCGTACGCCGATGCTTGCTCGTACCACGCCGACAGTTCGTCGTCGTCCGGAAGTCCCATCCGGTGGTCGTTGGCGAGGGCGTCGGGACCGACGTGGAGTTCGTCGAGGTCGAGTTCCTCGAGTTCCTCGACGATCCGTGCGGTGGTGTAGAACTCGCGCCACGCCGGTTCGGGTTTTCGATGGAGATCGCGACGAAGCGAAACGTGAGATCCGCTGGTCATAGCTATACCTTCTCAGGAGTCCCCAAAACTGTGCCGGACAGAGTGCCAGCAAGCGGCGAAAAGACAGAACGAAAAACGGGAGCCAGCGAAGAAACCGCTCGGACGAAATCACGCCAGCGAAAACGGCTTGACGTACGTTATATCCACCATTCGAATCGGCAATCGGGCGAATTGAAGCGTCGAGTCCGGACCCCAAAATTAAACAATATATGAGTTCGATGATACGGATGAAATGAAGATTGATGTCGTTGAAGCGCTCCATCAGCCGGAACACACCGGCGAAAATCGATGCGAGCCGTGCACGATTCTGAACCTGATTATTGCCGCTATACTGAGTTCTCTCATCGCACGCAAATCGAAACTCGGCGGCCTGATCGCTATCGGCTGTTCGATCGGAGTAATATATCTGCGAGGGTATCTCATTCCGGGAACTCCGACGCTAACGAAGCGATATCTCCCTCCAGAGATTCTCCGTTGGTTTGGAAAAGATCCGGAGCCGGTGGTCGCATCCGGACTCGGATCGCTCGAGGCGGAGAGCGATAGCGAGCGGACGGTACCCGTGCGGGCGGACGATGACGGAGCTACCAGTCCCAAAGCGTCATCGACCTCGAACGCGACGGAGGGGGAGTCCCCAGCCGACTCGACTGAAGACGCAGACGGGGACCAGTCCGAATCCGCTCCCGGCTCGGAATCGGCTCAAGCGGACAACAGTGACGAGGGGCCCGAAGCAGGGATGGATCTCGAGACGTACTTTTTGGAGCAGAATATTCTCGAGCCGTGCGAGGACTCGGAGGACCTCTGTCTGACCGAAGCGTTCGAAACCGCGTGGTTCGAAGCGATCGAACCGATCAATTCCTCGGATATCGCCGCACCGGCGGCCGTCAAGGCGTTCGGATTCGACGAAGATCCCGAGGAGTTTGAACTCGTTACACGTGACGACGTCCATACCCTCCGAGCGAACTCGAGTCGAACCGGCCAGTGGCCCTCGCGTCCGGCACTCGTCGCAGACATCGCCGCGAGTCGCGTGTTCGAATCCTGGATCGGCGATTGGGAGACGTTCGACCCCGCCCAGAAGGGACAGGTTCTGAACAGTCTTCGAATGTTTCTCGAGACCTGTCCGACGACCAACGGCGACATTCAGATGGGCGAAGAGGTCGTCGAGTCCTGCTGTAGTTCACACAAAGTGTTCGCCGTTACCTGCGAGGACACCGGGGAGCGGCTCTTCGAGCACCGCATCACCGACGTATAGCTGACCGCTGGGCCGCTTTGAGGACTCGGTTCGTCTACGACTGGCGAAACGACAGCAGGAGAACGAATCGTGTTTCTCGGGGCCGATTCACCAAGGGGGGTGCCAAACTGACGAATCACAGTGCCAAACAGCGGCTTCTCAAGTATGACCTACGTTGCAAGTGGTGATCGTCTCACTTACCCATGTCGTGAATCTGTTCGACTTCGGCTTCGATGTGTATCGACTCCGGAAAGTTCTGGGACGCGATATTCCGGGCGAGGTTATCGTGTCCGTGAATCTCGAGTTCGCGCGTGAATACGGTGTACTCCCACGAGGAAAATCGCCGTTCGTCGTCGTTGTGGAGCCGACAGTGCTGCGGGACCGAGAGCCGTTCCGGCGGATGGGAGTGTGGCCCTTTCAGCGCCGCTCCCTTTCGTTCGGCGGTTTCTTTGATATCCTCGACGAGACCGTCGAGGGCGGCTCGATCGCCACTCTGGAGGATGAGGCGTGTTACGAAGGTCATAGCTGGTGTTGTAGACACGTCTTCGGCGATGGCGTAAAAGGTTGCTGAGATTCGCTGGCGGTCGGTAGACGGAGCCGTGTCAGACGGAGCCGTGTCAGACGGAGCCGTGTCATGATCTAGCGTCAGGAGACAGTCCGATATTCACTTAACGCCGCATCCATTATTCTCTGTAATGGCAGTCGAAGCTACGAGCGCAGGCGCGATCCTCTTCCGCGATACGCGGGGCCGGCGCGAGTATCTTCTACTCAAGAGCCGCCCAGGCGATTGGGAGTTTCCCAAGGGCGGTGTCGAAGGAGGCGAAGAACTTCAGCAGACGGCTATCCGCGAGGTAAAGGAAGAGGCAGGTATAGAGCAGTTTAGATTACTTGATGGCTTTCGTGAGGACTACAGCTACGTCTTCGAGGCGAACGGGACGACGATTCACAAGACCGTCCACCTCTTTATCGCGAAATCCTTCGAAGCGAGTGCCGAACTCTCGAGCGAGCATCGCGACCTTCAGTGGCGCGATTACGAGCAAGCGGTCAACACCGTCACGCAGGACGGCCCTCGAGAAATCTTCGAACAGGCCCACGACTACCTCGACGTACTCGAGACAGAAGACGAGATCTGAGCGATACTCGCTTTCGTGTGAGGTACTCGAGAGGAGCCATAGCGACTGGTGAGTTCCTGGGCGTTCGAAAGCTAGTAACTACGCTCGTCGAGACCACAGCACATTTCGATACCCCACCCCTACTGCCGGCCAGTGAGTCTCCACGGCAACTCCGAATTCGGGTTCGAACTCGCCTGCTGTCGGTGGGTCGAGCGAGAGTGGCCACTCGAGGAGGCGGACTGCTCAGTCGTCGTCGCCCGTCAGCTCGGCACGAAGCGCCGACGGTGGGATACGATCGTGCTCGAGTGCGACCCCGAAGGACTCAGACAGCGAGCCCGCTTCGGTCCGGAACGCCTCGACGGCGACCTGCTACACATCATTCGAAACGCACCCGAGGAGTGGACCTACTACCGTGACGCGCTCCCCCATCCCGGCTACCCCTGGCGGTACGTTCGCGAATCGATTCACGAAGCCGACGATCGGAGCGTAATCGAGACTCGTCGGAACGGAAACCGAATCGAAATCCGCCGGAAGTGGCCCTACCCGGACTGGCTCGAACGAATCGTCGCCATCGAGAACAAACCCGACCTCGACGCCAGCGCCGCCCGAACGCTGGGGCCGCAACTCGAGTACGACGTTGCGATGGCGCTGGCGGACGAAGTCTGGGTGGCAACCGAGGCCACGGGCGACCGCGTCGAACCCGCACTCTTCGAGAGGCTCCCGGTCGAAGCCGGTATCCTCTCGCTCGAACTCGAGGGACTCGATGCGGACGTGGCGTGGCATCCCCGAACCCTCCCGGTGGCGGCTCCCGGAACGCGAATCGTCGAGCGGCCGAGCGGGAGCGCCCGGGACGCTTCAGCCGCTCGATTCGAGTACGTCGATTCACAGGAGAAAGCCGACAGACGGCTCGAGATCGCCGAACGAGCTTACGAGCGCGGTTGGCGCTCGTTCGCCGAGACGATGCGGCCCGATTGCAAGGCGTACGAACTGCGCTCACACGACCAGTTCCTCCCGTACTGTCGGGCGAAGGATCGCCTTCCGACTGCGGCTGAATGTTCCGGATCGTGTCCGTCTTACGAGCCCGAGCCGCCCACCTGGCGAACCCGCGGGTGGCCAATCGAAGGGGGACCCGGCAAGCGACTGCAGAAACTGCTGGAAAAACGACGGCGACGATACCGACCTGGGCTGTAGCAATCGGTCGGATTCGCCGTTGCAATCACCCGTTCTTTCCTCCCCGATCGCATCGTTCGTTCAGTTCAATCCGAGACAGAAACCTCGAGGTCGTCGCGGTCGACGGAGAGACGAAACGTCGGAACCGTTCGATACTCGACCTCGACGACGTCTTTCCGACGGAGACTCTGGAGGCCGGATCGAACGTCCTCGCTCTCCGGATCCGCGTCGTAGGCGTCTCGAAGCTTGTGGAGGACCGAAACCACGCTTTCGGATTCCTCGTCAGGTCCGGCGAGTACCTCGACTATCTGTGCGTGTAACTCCGGAACGCGAATCGCCGACGGAGCGCCGTCGCTGTCGGGATCGCTGACGACGCCGGGTTCGACATCGACCAACTCCGCGGCTTCCGCGGTCGCGCGGATCAAACTGTTGTCGTCGCGAAAGTAGTAGTCGCCCAGATCGTTCTCGAGGATCTGATGGACCTCGCTGCCGCTTTCGACCCCCCATCGGTCCTGTAGTTCCGAGTTTTTCGTCGGCTGTAGTTCCACCACGTCGGCCAACCGTTCTCGAGCCTCCTCCGAGAGCGTCATCGTCGAATCGTATGTGGATCCGGTACTTTTGCGTTGCGCCCTGTCGATCCGAATTTCGGTTCCGACGGAGATCGCGGAGAAGAGCCGTCCTGTCAGTGGACCCCCACTCAGCTTCCGATACCGGGGAGCGTCGTCGCCGTCTCGAGCGTTTCCTCGACCTGAGTGAAGACCAGCGCCGCGCCGACAGCCGCGATCACTGCACCGAAGACGAACGGCACCGCGAACCCGTATCCGATCAGGAGACCGGATGCGAGGGGCCCGATCGCGATTCCGAAGCCGAACGCCATCGTGAGAACCGACAGTTTGGTTCCGGACTCTCCCTTTCCGGCGAGGTCGCCGGCGAGTGCGAGCGACGGCGCGAACACCATCGCACCCGCGACTCCCTGCAGAAGTCGGGCGAGCAGCATCATTTCGGAGGTATCGATGAACCCCTGAACGAACGTCGTCGGGACGAGAAAAGCCATCCCAAGCACGATGAACGGCCGCCGACCGTACCGATCACAGGCCCGACCGATCGGCGTCTGGAGCAGAACCTGTGCGATGACAAAGGCCGCAAACTGGAGGCCGAACCACGTCGCGCCTTGCTCGAGATGCTCGTTGATCTGCGGTTGGATCGTCGCGAAAAGTCCGATCGTGGTCGCCAGAAAGAGCGTCGCCACGCCTAACGTGAAGATCGGATCGAAGAAGTTCGATCCAGACGGATCCCGAACGGCGATCGACATGTCGGCACCCGCGTTTTCCCTGGTCGATTCGGGGTCTGCGATGAGGATCGTGACCATCACGTAGCTAATCGTTGCGGTGATCGCCGCGACGTAAAAGGCGGCGTCGAATCCGGTGATGGAGAAGCTACCGAGGAGGGGGATCGAATACGGACCGGCGTTGACGACCGCACCCGCCGCGACCGGACCGGCACCGAAGCCGATCAGCCGAAAGGTGTTGTAGACGCCCATATTCCCGCCGCGGTCTTCCGTGGTCGCAATCTCGTTTACCAGCGCGATCGATGTCGGAACGATAAAAGCGACGCTGAGTCCCTGTAATCCACGAATTGCAACCAGCGAAAGATAGCTTTCGGCGAAGACATAGGCGAGGTTCGTTACCGCCAGTCCAGAGAGTCCGACCAGGATGAACGCTTTTCGCTTCCCCGTCCGATCGGAGAGCCGCCCCGTAAACGGCTGGAAGCTGCTATTGACGAACCCAAACAGGGAGAGAATGCCGCCGATTATCACCGACTCCGCGAGCCCGAAGGTCACGCCCGTTATGATATCACTGCCGACGTAGAGAGGAATAACGACGATCAAAAACGAGTTCCCAACCCCGTCCGCCATCCGTGCGAATGCGAGCGCGAGAACCTGACGATCGACTACAAATGCGGAATAGATCTGTCGAAAGAATGTCGTCATCTTTCAAAGGGTCAGAAAGCCATCCCAATGATGGTTTCGAATCGAAATGCCTTCCACACGACTCTCCGGCCCCAGCGCCGGATCGATCCGTTCCAGATCGAGTCGAGCCGGTAAACGGGTGGCTTAAGTTACTTGGACTTCGTAGCCCGTACACTGATGGAGTTTTGCGACGAATGCGGTTCGATGATGAAAGCCGAGGACGGCACGTGGGTCTGCGGTAGCTGTGACTTCACGAAGCCGAAAGGTGACGCGGCAGAGTACACCGTAACTGAAGGTCAGGAAGCCAGTGAGGTTATCGAATCCTCCGGCGAGACATCGCTTCCCGAAACCGACGCCCTCTGCCCGGAGTGTGGCCACGATAGAGCGTACTGGTACATGAAACAGATCCGTGCCGCCGACGAATCCGAAACGCGGTTTTTCATCTGTTCTGAGTGCGAGTACAAGTGGCGCGAAGACGACAACTAGGCCTCGAGTACGAGCGACCGGCCGCTCGAATCGAGCGATTCGTTCGAAATTGTTCCTCGACGCTACACGTTCGTTTCGATCGGTACTGGCGCTCCCGCCTCAAAAATAATGTCGATCGAGAGGGGGGACCTCTGGTCACGACATCGACAGTGCCCGAACCGTCCTCATGCCTCTGACAATGCTCACGACGGTTCACGATTTCCCACGCTATAGCCCGTTTCTAGCGGGCAACGAAACGTGGTTCGGCCCGTAAAATAGGATGATGCCTGAACTGTAAAGGACGGTCCGCTACCTACTGGAAAGCCGTCACTCGTTTCGAGCGATCGTCAAATACCCCGTGTGACCGACGGGTGCCGTCGACGGTCGCGAGCCGCGCTCGTCGAAATCCATCTCTCGCTGGATCGTCTCCCGAGTCCGCACGTTCGAAAGGCCGGCTTCTCGAGCGGCCGTCACGACGTCTCGAGTCGATTCGACGAAGGGGCTGTACACCCCGAGGAAGCCCCCTTCGATGAGCAGGTCGGCCGCCGACGCGACTATCGACGGGGCGTCGCCGGTGTCAAGCGTGAGGACGTCGAACGACTCTTCGGTCAGCGAACCGAGGTCGTCGGTCACGTCGCCCGCACGGACATCGACACGATCCTCAACGCCGCCGAGGACCATGTTCTCGCGTGCGACCTCGGCGAATTCGGAATCGCGCTCGTAGGTCACGACGTCCGCGCCGGCGCGAGCCATAAGCGCCGCGAGGACGCCCGTTCCGGTTCCGGCATCGAGTACCCGATCGCCGGTCGAGATACCCGTTTCGCCGATCACCAGTCCGATATCGCGAGGGACCATCGGCGCACCGGTTCGTTCGAAGTGGTGAAACAGGTCAGGGCCGCGGAGCCGTCTGACTCGGAACTCGGTTCCCAGATGCGTCTCGAGAGTCGTTCCGGGTTCAACGTCTTCGGGAACATCGAGGACACCGAGGTCGGTTCCGAACTCTTCGCCTGGTGCGACGAGGTACTCCCGATCGTCGCGAACCAGCAAGACGGGGACCGTCACTCGAGTTCCGCGACCGTCGCCGCGAGATCGCCGTCGTTTTCCTCGAGCGCTTTGCGGGCCTCGTCCTCGCTCGCGCCAGTTCGCGTGACGACGAGATCGACGTCGTCTTCGTCGACGCCGCTCGAGTCGCTACCGCTATCGGCGTCGGCGCTGTCGAGTGCGGTCGCTGAGCCCGTCTCGCGCTCTTCGGGCGTTCCGATGACCTGATAGGTCTCCTGTCCGCGTGCGTCCATTTTCGTCACTTCCGCGTCGGTAAAGACGAGGTCGTGCTCTGCGGTGCGAATGATGACTTCTTCGGCGTCGATATCGTCGACGTCGATCCCCATCTGTTCCATCATCTGTTCCATCTTGCGCGGGTTCAGTCCGCCGCCGCCTCCTCCAAACATACTCGGACTCTCGACACCCGCGACCTTTTACCCTGCGGTCTGGAACGCTCGATTCGAAACGTTCACTGCAACGAGAGAAACCGACGATACGAGAGAAACGCACGACGAACGAGAACTACTCCGCTCGCGGAACGCCATTACGGACTGTTACCGCCATTCCCGTCTCGAAGTCCGCGATTCCGCCGGCATCGAGCTCTGCACGGCCGACCGCGATCACCTCGCCGCGTTCGTGGACCACCACGACCTCGTCTCCCGGCCTGATCTCCTCGCCCGCCTCGAGGACGAACTTCGCGAAGACGTTCTTGCCGTCGCGCACGAACGGCTCGCTTTCGTCGTCGACGACGACGCGGTAGGCCGGCGACTCGAGCGCCGAAACGAGGCGTCGGCCGCCTTCGATACCCAGCGTAAAGCGACCGTCGGTTCCAAACGAGACGATTCGACCCGTCTCGGCGAGAACTTGTTGTGGACGCCCCGAAGAGGTCCGCTTGATCGTTAGTGACCCGTCCTCCGGAAACAGCGTCTCGCCAGCATCGGACCCGAACTGGTAGTCGGCGATCGTCCGGAGGTTCGAAATGCCGGTTCGTCCGTCGGCTCGTTCGCTCATTACTCCCCGTCGGGACTCGGCGCTCGAAAGGGTGTCGAAGGCGATCTGTCCGATCGGCTCGCGACGCCCACGGTCGAGACTCTTCGACCGGAGAGACCGAACGAGATAGTGAAGGTTATAAAACATCGTTCGCAAGGGACGACTATCGCATGGACGTCACACAGATCGGCCTCGGTCTCGCCCTCCTGGGCGTAAGCAGTCTTACGCTTACCGGACCGGCTCTCCTCGACTCGAGCGCGTTCGGATACGTGGTCCCGCTCGCCGCAGCGCTCGTCGCCGCCGGTGCACTCATGATCGGCGTCGTTCGAAACGATGTCGACGCCCGCGGTCATCACTGAACGGCACGGGTTATCTTGGAAGTTCCTCAGGTTTCCGTTCGCGTTCTCTTCGTCCGTGTTTGGGCTCGATACTCGAGAGAAAGTTAGAGGAGAAACGTCTCGTGGCGTTCGCCGAGGTCGAGGAACGTATCCGCGGCGTCGATGAGCTCCTCGGCGGTCGACGATTCGAACGCCATCACCTCGACGCGGACGCCTTCGTGGCGGAGGTGCGAACAGAGCCGGGAGAAGTCCCCGTCGCCGGTACAGAGAACGAGCGTGTCGATGTGATTCGCCAGCGTGATCGCGTCGAGGCTCATCCCAACGTCCCAGTCGGCCTTCTTGGTCCCGTCGGAGAATCGCTTGATGTCTTTGATCTTCGTCTCGAAACCGATGTCCACCAGCGCCTCGAAGAACGTCTCCTCTTCGGGTGAATCCGCACGGATCACGTACGAGATGGCGCGAACGAGCTGTCTGTCCTGGACGGCTTTCTCGAGCAGGGCTGAGTAATCGATATTGCGGCTGTGCATACTCTGGGCCGTGTGGTAGAGGTTCTGAGCGTCGACGAGGACCGCGACGCGCTGACTCGGGTGAATATCTGTCACACTCGCGTATGTGACGGGCGCACGTAAAAAAATCGCGTCGTAGCGGTCGTAATGCGTTCCGGTTCGCGACACCCGTTCCGGTGGTTAGTATCGGAGTTTCTCGATCCGCTTCTCGGTCGGCGGGTGGGTCGCGAAGATCTTTTCCATGATGCTCCGGTCCGAGTTGAGGATACAGAGCGCGCTCATGCTGTCGTCCATCTTCGACTCCTTACCCTGTGCGCCCTGAGAGATCTTCTCGAGCGCTCGCGCGAGCGGGTCGCCGCTACCGATCGCCTGCCGCGCGTCTTCGTCGGCGACGTACTCTCGGTAGCGCGAGATGGCCAGCACGAAGATCATCACGAGCATGTTTGCGATCGTCGACGCGACCATTGCAATGATGAACGTTCCAATGTTTCGTTCGCCACCCATCAACACCGCGAAGTAGGCAACGTAGCCGACGATCATCCCGATGGACTGGCCGACGACCATCGTGATCACGTCCCGGTTTTTGATGTGAGCGATCTCGTGAGCAATGACGCCCTCGAGTTCGTCGCGCTCGAGCAGGTGCATCAGTTCGTTCGAGATGCAGACCACTCCTGCGCCTTTTCGGCCGACGGCGAACGCGTTCGGAACGCCCATATCCATGACCATCAGTTTGGGCTTTTTGACGCCCATGTCGCGCGAAAGCGACTCGGTCATCTGATGGACTTCTTGATACTGTCTGTCCTCGGGCATCTCTTCAGCGCCACGAAGGGCCATCCACTTCCCGATTTTGTACTGGATCGCTGGGAGGACGATGATCCCGACGAGTAACACGGGGATCAGTGGAAGACCCAGCATCACCGACAGCACCGTTGCTGCACCGATATACAGTGCGAACAGGATGGTACCAACGACGACCATCCGAAGTTTCAGTCCGAAATCTGTCATAGAGTGGTATTGGTAAGCCGATGCCATAAGTTACGCGAAACGTGATGACATATGCTACCACACGAAATCAATCGATTTTGGACGCATCCATGATTAGTCTAACCGACGCTGTCGTTTTCAAGGACCGGAACGAACGGAGATCAGACGGCGAGAACAGACGCCAACACGATCGTGCGAAAAGCGATAGGCTGAATGTGAGTAGGCGCCGAATCCATAACGGATAAGTTCGTCCGCTCTGTTCTTCCCCGTATGCGTCGCTTCGCTCACCGTTCGGCCAGCCCGACCGTGAGCGGCGCGAAACCTCGTTTTCTGAAAAAACGTGCCTGAGAGTACTCGAGGCGGAGTGGCGATCCGTCTCGGGTGCGTTTCAGACCGAAACTCCGGGCATGTACCACCACGTTGTCACTACCTGTCTGGACTTGCACGAAGAATCATCACATCCAAGTAGCCAACGACCCACCAACATACCAATAGACCACCTATGACGGACGAAATCGACTTTACGGGCGTCTTCCCGGCAATGTGTACGCCCTTCGACGAAGACGAACGCATCGACTTCGAAACACTGCGGACCGACGCACAGCGACTCGAGCGCGCGGGCGTCGACGGCCTCGTTCCCGTCGGCTCGACCGGTGAATCCGCGACGCTGACCCACGAGGAACACGTCCAGGTCGTCGAGGCGGTCATCGACGCCGTCGGCGACGTGCCCGTGATCGCCGGCACCGGTTCGAACAACACTCGAGAGGCCCTCGAGCTCTCCGAACGCGCCGCCGACGCTGGCGCTGACGGCCTGCTTCTCATTTCGCCGTACTACAACAAGCCCGAACAGCGCGGCTTCCTCGAACACTACCGGACGATCGCTGACGCCGTCGACGTGCCACAGATCGTCTACAACGTCCCCTCACGAACCGGCCAGACGCTCGAGCCCGACACGGTCGTCGAACTCGCTGAGCACCGAAACATCGCGGGCTACAAGGCCGCAGAGGGCGACCTCGGCGCAATCGGCGAGATCGTCGAGCGAACGATGGACGAGGACTTCGCGGTGCTTTCGGGCGACGACGCGTTCACGCTTCCGGTCATCTCCGTGGGCGGAACCGGGACGATCAGCGTCGCCGCGAACATCGAACCCGAACGAACCTGCGCGATGGTCGGAGCCGCACTCGACGGCGACTACCAGCGCGCTCGGAACCTTCATCACGAACTGGGCCCGCTCTTTCGGGAACTGTTCGTCGAGACGAACCCGATCCCGGTCAAGGAAGCCATGGAGATCCGCGGCAACTGCTCGGCGCGGATGCGCCCGCCGCTCACGCGACTCTCCGAGGAGTACCGCGAGGGACTCGAGACGGTGCTGTCGGACTTAGAAGAGAGCTCCGCGGCGGTCGCGGACGCGGAACCGGAGGGTGATCGATGACGGTTCAGGTCGGCGTCACCGGAGCCACGGGCCGGATGGGCGAGGAAGTCATCGCCGCGGTCGCCGAGCGCGAGGACATCGAAGTAGTCTTCGCGGTTAACCGTAGTACGAACGCCGAGGACGTCCACGGCGTCGAACTCGAGTCAGCCGATGCTTTCGACGATCTCGTCGTCGAACGCGAACCGGCGGCAGTGATCGATTTCACCGGCCCCGAATCCGCACTCGAGTACGCAGAAACCTGCACGGAGGAAGGCGTCGCGTTCGTCACCGGGACGACGGGCTTCGACGACGACGGACTCGAGACGCTCGAGGACGCCAGCGAGTCGATCCCACTTTTGCACGCGCCGAACTTCGCCCGCGGCGTGCAAGCGCTGGTCAACGTCGTCGGCGAGGCGGTCAGTAACTTGCCTGGCTACGACGTCGAACTGGTCGAAACCCACCACAACGGCAAGCGAGACGCCCCGAGTGGAACGGCGAATCGACTGCTCGAGGAGATCGAAGCGAACGGCGAGTTCAACGAGCGCACGCACGGGCGAGAGGGTGACCAGCCACGCGAGGAAGCCGAGATCGGCGTCCACGCGCTTCGGGCCGGCGACATCACGGGCGAGCACGAAATACTGCTGGCCGGAAACCACGAGGAAGTCCGGCTCACCCATCGCGCGGAGGATCGTGGCGTGTTCGCCGCGGGGGCCGTCGACGCGGCGGTCTGGATCGCAGGACGCAAGGCGGGCTACTACGACTTTTCCGATGTGATCGCAGAATGAGCGCACTCGAATCCGACGTTTTGACCCTGTGGGAACGGTACGAAAACGACGAAATCAGCGCCGACACGGCCGACGAGGACGCCCTCGCAACCCTCGAGGACTTCCTCGACGCGCTCGAGGCCGGCGACGTTCGCGCGGCCGAAAAGCACGGCGACACCTGGGAAGCCAACGCGTGGGTCAAACAGGGCATCCTGCTCAACTTCGGCCTTCGATCGACCGAACCCCGCGAATACGGTGGCGTCACGTACAACGACGTCCTTCCGCTCGCGGACTCGAGCGACTACGGCGACCGCGGAAGCCGCAACACGCCGGACGGAACCGCCGTCCGCCGCGGCGCACACATCGGCTCGGACTGCATCATGATGAGCCCCGCGTTCGTCAACATCGGCGCCCACGTCGGCGACGGCACGCTCGTCGACTCCTGTGACACCGTCGGCTCCTGCGCCCAGATCGGCGAAAACGTCAAGCTCGGCGCGAACACCCTCATCGGCGGCGTCTTAGAGCCCGTCGAGGACGCGCCGGTTATCGTCGAAGACGGCGTCTCGCTCGGCGCGGGCAGTCGCGTCACCAGTGGGTTCGTCGTCGGCGAGAACAGCGTCGTCGGCGAGAACACGCTGCTCACGCCCCGAATTCCCGTCTACGACCTCGTCGAAGAGGAGGTCATCTTCGGCGAACTGCCGGCCGAACGCCGCGCGTTCACCCGATTCGTCGAATCGTCGGTCAGCGACCACGACCTCTTCGAGGGTGGCGCGTACAAGCCAGCCGTCGTCGCGACCGATCTCGAGGACCGCACACTCGAGAACGCAGAACGTGAGGAGGTGCTTCGGGAGTGAACGACGGGGCGGGCGGTATCGGATCGGCGGCCGCGGAGGGCTCGAGCAACGCGAGTCCCTCGAGCGGAGCACAGATCCGCCGTCTCGAGGACTGGAACGCGAGCGAACTCGACGCGCTCCTCGAGTCCTACGGCTCGCCGCTTTACGTCCTCGACGTAGAGCGCGTCCGCGAGAACGCCCGACGGCTCGCCGACGCGTTTCCGGACGCCGACGTGCTCTACGCGTTGAAAGCCAACGCGCTCGGGGACGTCCTCGAGACCGTCGTCAACGAAGGTGTTGGCCTCGAATGCGCCTCGGCCGGCGAACTCCACCGGGCGCTCGAGGCCGGGGCGTCCGGCGAGGAAGTTCACTACACCGCCGTCAACCCGCCCGCAACCGATCTCGATTACGTCGTCGAACAGTGGCGAGCGGAACCGGAACTCACGGTAACCGCGGGTTCGGTCGATACGATAGACCGGCTTGCAGAACGGGGCTACGACGGTCGACTCTGTCTTCGAGTTAACCCCGGAATCGGTGCGGGCCACCACGAGAAGGTCAGAACCGGTGCGAACGCCAAGTTCGGCGTTCCGGCCGAGCGAGCCGTCGACGTGCTTTCGGACGCCGCGGATCGCGGCTTCGACGTCGTCGGCGTCCACGCCCACGTCGGCTCGGGCGTCTCCGGCGACGCACTCGAGTCCCACCGCGAGTTCGTCTCGCGAATGGGCGAGATCGCTCGGTCGGTTTCCGACGCCGTCGGCGGGCTCGAGTTCGTCGACGTCGGCGGCGGCTTCGGCGTGCCGTATCGCGAGGAGGAAGCGCCCCTGAATCTCGAGGCGGTCGCCGAAGCGACTCGATCCGCACTCGAAAAGATCGACGCGACGCTGACGATCGAACCGGGACGATACTTCGTCGCCGACGCAGGCGTTTTGCTGACTCACGTGAACACCGTCAAGGAAGCCCGCGAAACGACGGTCGTCGGGACCGACGCCGGGATGACGACCCTGCTTCGTCCAGCGATGTACGACTCGTACCACCCGATTCGGAACGTGACGGCCGAACTGGTCGACGAGGACCGGGCCGTCGATGAACAGACCGTCGCGGGGCCGATCTGCGAGAGTTCAGATGTGTTTTGTACGGATCGACCGTTCGCTTCGAGCGAGCGCGGGGACGTGCTGGCGATCGGCAACGCCGGTGCCTACGGCTACGAGATGGCCAGTCAGTACAACTCGAGACCGCGACCGGCGTCGGTCGTCGTCGAAACCGGGACCGGGACCGGTGAGACGGCTGCTTCCGACGCGATCGGGTGCGGGTCACCAGGTTGGGCGGCCGACGCCCGACTCTCGAGACGACGAGAGTCCATGGAAGACGTCGTTCGACCGGAGGAACTCGACCGATGAACGCACCCTTTCGCAAGTACCACGGCACCGGCAACGACTTTCTGATCATCTCCGCGGACGAGCCCGTTTCGGATAGGGCCGAACTCGCGATCCGCGAGTGCGACCGAGAAAGCGGTGTCGGTGCTGACGGCATATTGTTTCTCGGCCTCGAGGAGCGAGCGCAACCGCCGCGGGTCGACATGACACTGTTCCAGCCAGACGGCTCGACCGCCCCGATGTGCGGAAACGGCGCGCGCTGTGCGGCGGAGTGGGGGATGGACCAGGCTGACACCGAGCGCGTACTAATCGAGACGCCGGCGGGAACGCTTCGCGGCAAGTACACCGATACCGCCGAGTTCGATAGTTCAGGTGAGTCTGACGATTCGTCGGTCGACGAATCGAATGTCGCTATCGAGATGACGACGCCGACGTTCGACCCCGAACGCATCCCCGTCGAGGCCGACGAACCGGTCATCGAGGAGGAAATCGAGGGCCTCGAGGTGACGGTCGTCAACACCGGCGTGCCACACGCGGTGGCGTTCGTCGACGATGTCGACGACGTTGCTCTCGAGGAAATCGCTCCGGCAGTCAGGAACGCGGATAGCTTTCCGCGGGGAACGAACGTGACGATCGCCAGCCCGAAACCCGACGGGGATGGATACCGCCAGCGAAGCTACGAGCGCGGCGTCGAAGGCGAGACCGACGCCTGCGGAACCGGCGCGGTGGCCATCGCCGCCGCCGCCCGTCGCCTCGGCCTGACCGAGGACGACGAGATCGACGTCCAGCCGCCCGGCGGCGACCTCGAGATACGGTTTGCGGACGGAACAACGATGCTCGTCGGGCCCGTCGAACGGGAGTTCGACGGCGAAGTCTCCCTCGAGACGTCCGCGGCGGAATAACGAAAGCGTCTCCCAACAACTGATAACGGGGCGACTCCGTTGCTGTAGTATACCCGTGACCGAGATCACCACCGAGCAGTTCGATCCGATCGATTTTCTCGAGACGGCGGTCCAACACGCCTCGAACGAAGACGTCGAACCGATGCGAGAGTACCTCTGCGAGACGATCGAAGCGCAGGGAGTTTCGGCTCGCGTCGACGATGCCGGGAACGTGCTGGCGACTCGAGGCGGCGACGCCGCGAGCGACGAATTCGGGGGAGGCGAAGGGGCACACATCCTCCTGAACACTCACATCGACACGGTCTCCCCGCACGTTCCCTACGAGCGGGACGACGAGGCGGGGCTGATACACGGACGCGGCTCGTGCGACGCAAAGGGTCCGCTTGCTGCGTTGTTATCCGCTTTTTTCGCGGCTGATCCGAGGTCGAACCAGCGCGTGACCCTCGCGATCACGCCCGACGAGGAGGTGCTTTCGACCGGGGCTTACGATCTCGTTGCTCGAGAGGACTCGCCGGTCGACACCGCCGACGGGGTGATCGTTGGCGAACCGACGAACCTCGACGTTTGCACCGCCGCGAAGGGCCGGTTTCAGGGAACGGTCCGACTTTCGGGCGCAAGCGCTCACGCCGCCCAGCCCGAGAGCGGGACGAACGCGATCGCGGCCCTCGAGTCGGTCCTCTCCGCGCTGTCGACGTTCGACGAGCGGACGGATTCGCCGCCCGCGCACGACCAACTCGGTTCCGCGACGCTCACGCCGACCGTCGTCGACGGCGGTGAGTCGACCAATCAGGTCCCCGCGGAGTGCGTGCTGACGGTGGACCGACGGAGCGTGCCCCCGGAGACGACCGATCAGTTCCGTGACGCGCTAATGAGCCACCTTCGGGACGCCGTCCCGGTCGACGTGGGCGTCGAGTTCCGGTTTACCGATCGCCCGACGCCGTTCCTCGAGGCCTGGGACACCGACCCCGACGCGCCGGTCGTCGAAGCCCTTGCGAGCGCGTCCGGCGGCGAGATCCGACCGTTCACCGCGGCGACGGAAGCTTCGTACTTCGCACAGAACGCGCCGACGGTGGTCTTCGGGCCGGGCGTCCTCGCCGACGACGAGGGGGCTGTCGCTCACTCGCCCCAGGAGTACGTCCGAATCGAGCAGGTTCGACGGGCCGCGCGGGCGCTCGAGAAGACCCTCGAACGATTGCTCGCGTAGTCTTCTCCCCGACTGCCTTCTCGAAGTAGCTTGTTACGGCTCTAAACGGCTATCCACGGGAAAGCCGTTCTTTTGACCCATCTTTACGGTTACGTGTGTTAACCACAGGCATATGCGATTCAGTTGTGCTCCTCGGGATCGAACCGAACGCGCTCGCCGGTCAGCCAGCGCTCGAACGCGGCGGCTATCCGCTCGCTCGAGGGTGAGCTGAGATGGTCGACGCCGACTCGCTCTCGAGTGACGGACTCGCGGTCGAGACGAGCACGGACGACCTCGTTCTGTGGGCGACCATCGACCGGCCGGAGCGGCGGAACGCGCTCAACGCCGAGGTGATACGGGGGCTCGAGGACGCGCTCTCGGCGGCGGATTCGGGACCGACTCGAGTCGTCGTGATTCGGGGCAGCGGCGGCACGTTCTGCTCCGGCGGCGATCTTCGGGAGTTCCCGATCGGACAGGGGACACAGGCCTACCGAGAGAGCTTCGGCGGACTGTCGGGCCTGATCGAGCGGATGCACGAAACCGATGCGCTCACCGTCGCCGCCGTCGAGGGCCACTGCCTAGCCGGCGGACTCGGTCTGGCGACCGCCTGCGAGTTCGTCCTGGCGAGCGCCGGTGCGGAGTTCGGCACGCCGGAGGTCGACGTCGGGCTCTTTCCCGCCCAAGCGATGGCACCCATCACCCGCGCGGCGTCGGAGAAGGCCGCGCTGAAGCTGCTCTTTACCGGTGAGTGGGTTGGGGCCGAAGAGGCCCTCGAGATGGGGCTCGTGACGGATGTCGTCGGCAATTCGGGTGATTCCGGGGACGACGATATCGAGACGTTCGACGAGGCGCTCGAGGACCTCGTCGACACTCTGGCGAGCAACAGTCCGGTCCTAATCTCTATGGGGAAGGAAGCTTACTACGAACAGCGGGAGATGCCCTTCGGCGCGGCGCTTTCGTACCTCAAAGAGATGATCGCCATAATCGCGATGAGCGAAGACACCAAGGAGGGGATCGACGCGTTTCTGGCCGACCGTGAGCCCGAATGGCGGGGGCGGTGACCGTGTCGGAAACGAACATCTTCGAACGGCAGGAATCGACGAAGGGCAACGACCCCGAACGGGTCGTCGTTTCGGCCGCGCTCACCGGCGCGTTGACGACTCGAGACCAGTGCGAGGCGATCCCCTACACGCCCGAAGAGATCGCCGAAGAAGCCGCGGCGGCCAGAGACGCCGGCGCGGCAGTTGCACACATCCACGCCCGAACGGACGAGGGCACGCCGACGTTCTCGAGCGAGACCTACCAGGATATCCACGACGAAGTTCGCGAGCGGACGGATATCGTGCTCAACTTCTCGACGGGCGCGATCGAAACGCCCCTCGAAGATCGACTGGCGTACGTTCGGGAGGTCGAGCCCGAAATCGCCGCGCTGAATATGGGCTCGATGAACTACGCGAAGTACTCCGACCGCCGCGAGGAGTACGTCTTCGATATGGTCTTCAAAAACCCGTTTTCGGAGATTAGAGAGCTCCTCTCGGGGATGAACGACTCGGGCGTGACGCCGGAACTCGAGTGTTTCGACACCGGCCACGTCGGAAACACTCGGCCGCTACTGGCGGAAGGCGTCCTCGAGCGCCCGTTCCACGTCAGCTTTGTGATGGGTGTCCTCGGCGGGATTCCGGCGACGGTCGAGAACCTCGCCCACCAAGTGCGCCAGCTTCCCGACGAGTCCACCTGGCAGGTGATTGGTATCGGCGAGGACCAGTGGCCGCTCGTCTCCGCGGCGCTCGCGATGGGCGGCAATGTCCGCGTCGGCCTAGAGGACAACTTCTACCGCCCGAGCGGGGGGATGGCAGAGAGTAACGCCGAACTGGTCGAAGACGCCGTGGAGATGGTTCGACAGGTCGGTCGGGAGCCGGCGACACCCGAACAAGCCCGCGAGATTCTGGGGGTGGACGGATGAGACGAGCGCCAACACGGGTCGTCAGCCATAGCCACACATCACGGCCTCCCACTCACCGCTCCACAGTAGGTCTGACCACCCACTACTCCACAGCAGGACCAAACACTTACCGTCCCACAGCAAGCCCGACCACCCGGAACGGGGTGGGACTGAAAGGGGCTTGTGCTGTGGGCAAACCCGGACGACGCCCTCGCGAGCGCAGCGAGCGAGGGATCGGCGAGACGCGTCGCGTCTCGCTGAGCAAGCACTGCAGGGAGCGAGTGCGGCGAGCGACCGAAGGGCGAAGCGAGGCCCGGGAGCCGACAGCGAAAGGGGCTTTCGACCTATTCGACGTGGTCTCGAGCGTGAACGCGAGTTCGATTCGAGAGCTGCACCTAGCACTACCCGAGTCGAATACTACGGAGGGAACTAGATGAGCTTCGAGGAGACGCCGCCGAGTACGGAGATTTTCAGCGACGAGTTGCTCGAGGGCGAGACGGCCCTGATCACGGGCGGCGGGACGGGAATCGGGCGGACGGTCGCGCTCGCCTACGCCGACCACGGCGCGGACGTAGCGATCGCGAGCCGCTCGATGGAGCACCTCGAGCCGGTCGTCGACGACCTCGAGGATCGGGGCGCAAACGCGTGCGCGACAACGGTGGATGTCCGGGACGCCGAAGACGTTGAGGCGATGCTCGAGACGGTACTCGAGGAGTTGGGCGACTGTTCGATTCTGGTCAACAACGCGGGCGCGAACTTCCTCTCGCCGGCTGAGGAGTTGTCGGCCAACGGCTGGCGGTCCGTCGTCGGGACGATCCTCGACGGGACGGCCAACTGTACCTTCGTCGTCGGCGAGCACATGATCGAACGCGGCGGCGGGTCGATCGTCTCGATGGGAGCGACGAACTCCGTTCGAGGGGCTCCCTACCACGCTCACTCGGGCGCGGGCAAGGCGGGCGTCCACAACCTGATGCAGACCGTCGCGGCGGAGTGGGCCCGATACGGTATCCGAGCGAACACCGTCGCGCCGGGCGTGATCGAAACCGAGGGCGTGATGGAGGTCATGGGCGAGGCTGTCGCCGAACAGGTGATAGAGGACGACCTCGCGGCTGACCGACTCGGGACGCCCGCCGATTGCGTCCCGATCACACTCTTTCTCTCGAGTCCCGCGGCGGCCTACGTGACGGGGTCGTATTTCGCAGTCGACGGCGGGCAGTTACTCGCACCGACGCCAATGTGACTTCGATGAGATTGGCATTCTGAGAGTACCGTCCTGAAACGGAGGCTCGAAATGGAGGCCCAAAACGGAGGCCCGAAACGGCTTCAACAGAAACCGCGAGGAGTTGGTAGTATTTATCGCATGTGAACTGCGTCTCACGAAACGCATTTACGACTGACTGACTAGTCAGTTACTATGTGGCAACTGACGAACTGGTTCGGGCCGATCGGCTCGAGTCGGTCTCTCGAGCGATCGAATATCCCTCCCAGTTCTCTTTTTGGCAGTAGCGAACCCTCATCCCGACGACGAGTCGTCGGTTTCGGAACTCAAGTTACAGGTGGAAAATGAGCGCGCCGGGCGAGGATCGGTCCGTCGACGTCACCGACGGTGAGCTGTTGAAGCCGATCGTCTTCCTCGCAATTCCGCTCGTCCTCACGCAGCTGCTTCAGGTGGCCTACAACGTCGCCGATACGTTCTGGGTCGGGCGCGTCGGCACGGACGCCGTCGCAGCGATTTCCTTTGCGTTTCCGATTATCTTCCTGGTGATCAGCGTCGGTGGCGGCTTTACGGTCGCCGGCACGATCCTGATCGCTCAGCACAAGGGGGCTGAAAATCACGACGAGGTCGACCATGTCGTCGGCCAGACGATGTCGTTCGTGTTGCTCGTCTCGATCATCGCCTCGATCATCGGCTACGTCTTCGCGCCGCAACTGCTCACGCTGGTGGGCGCGGAGGCCGGAAGCGCGGTCCACGAGATGGCCGTGAGCTACACGCGAACGTGGTTCATCGGGACGGTGACGGTCTTCGCCTTTTTCATGTTCCAGGCGCTGTTGCGCGGCTGGGGCGATACGCGCACGCCGATGTATCTGATGACCGTCAGCGTCGTCCTCAACGTCGTGCTCGATCCGTTCCTCATTCTCGGATTCGAAAACAATCCCGTCTTCAGCGTGCTCGGACTGTCAGCACTCGAGTCGTCGCTGTACTCGATGACCGGCTTTGCCGGCCTCGAGATCCAGGGCGCTGCGATCGCGACGGTGTTCAGCCGCGCGGTCGGTGCCGTCATCGGCATCTGGCTGCTGTTCTCCGGTCAGCTCGGCATCCGCCCGACGCTCAAGCAGTTCCGCCTGAAACTCGAGACGGTCCGAACGATCGTCCGGCTGGGGATTCCCGCCGGAATCGAACAGAGCACTCGAGCGCTCGGCCTCTCCGTGTTGACAGCGCTGGTCGCCATCGCCGGCTCGGACGCCGTCGCGGCCTTCGGCGTCGGAAGCAGAGTCTACGCGGTGTTCACGCTTCTCTCGCTGGGGATCGCACAGGCGACCGAGGTCGTCGTCGGCCAGAACCTCGGCGCGGAACAGAGCGAGCGCGCTCGTCGCGGAGTTCTATTGAACGCGGGGATCATCGGGGGTGCGTTCGCGGCGATGAGCGTCGTCGTATACGCGTTCGCCCCGGAGATAATCGATGTCTTCCTGACGGGCGAGGAGGAGTCGGCCGAAGTCATCCAGATGGGTGCGGAGTTCCTCATGATCGTCGGGCCGACCTTTGCCTTCCTCGGTGTGTTCCAGATCCTGATGGGCGCGTTCCGCGGCAGTGGGAGCACGAGAATCGCGATGGGCTTTTCGATCCTCTCGCTGTGGATCATCCAGATCCCCATCGCGTACGGACTGATCCAGTGGGCCGGAATGGGCGAAACCGGCGTCTGGATCGCGATGGCCGTCTCGAACGTGGTCAGCGTCCTCATCGCCGGCGTCTGGTTCCTCCGGGGGACCTGGACGGACGGCGTTGTCGAACAGCCGCCGTCGGCGCCCGCGGACTAAGGGGGCACTCGACGGGAACTGGCCCGTGCCTCGAGCGGGGGCGTGTTCCCGACTCGAGTCGGCCGCCCCCTCGGGATACCGATCCGGGACACTGATTTTTCAAAACAACACGGTTCCGTGATATCGATCCCGTTCCGTTCGACGCTTGGACCGAAGCGTTCGAAGCCGCGCCGCCAACTGATTGCGGAGCTCACCCGCCGGCAGTAACTCGTCGACCTGCATCGACGAGGCCTGCGCGCGGATATCGATGTGTCGGTCGTACTCCTCGCGCATGCTCTCGAGGAACGCTTCGCGGCTCTCGTCGTCCATCTCCTCGAGTTGCTCCGCGAAGAGCGCGTTTACCGCGGCGTCGGGCCCCATCACGGCGATTTCGGCGCTCGGAAGGGCGAGGGTCGCGTCGGGATCGAAGGAGGGCCCGGCCATACCGTAAATTCCCGCACCGTAGGCTTTGCGGGTGATTATGCAGATTTTCGGCACCTGCGCGTTCGAGGTCGCGTAGATGAACTTTCGTCCCTTCTGGAGGACACCCTGTCGTTCAACTGCCGAACCGACCATAAAGCCCGGCGTGTCACAGAGGTACACCAGCGGAATCCCGAAGGCGTCGCAGGTCCAGACGAACCCCGCTCCCTTCTCCGCGGAATCGGGAAAGATCGCGCCGCTCTTGACGGCGGGCTGGTTAGCGACGAAGCCGACCGGTCGGCCCTCGATCCGCCCGAAGCCGGTCACGAGCTCCGGCGCGAACTCGGGTTTGAGTTCGAACCACGAGTCTTCGTCGACCAGCCGCTCGAGGGCGTCGTGAACGTCGTAGGCCTCGTTTGGCTCCTCGGGAATCTCCGTATCGAGGCCCTTCGGATTCGCCGCCGGGGACGCCGGCTCTCTGGTCGGCAAGTCGGCGTCGTGACGCTGTGGCAAGTAGCCCAGGAGGTCGCGAACGGCGTCGGCCGCCGCTCGCTCGTCCTCGACCACGAGATCGGCACTTCCCGACTCCGTGGCGTGGACGCGGGGACCCCCGAGTTCCTGCATGGTCGTCTCCTCACCCGTAACGGCCTCGACGACTCGAGGGCTGGCGATCGCCATCCCGCTGATCTCTTCGACCATAAGGAGGTAATCACAGAAGACCGGTGTGTACGCGGAGCCGGCGATGTTCGGGCCGTAGAGCACGCCGATCTGTGGAACCTGGCCCGAGTGGATACACTGGTTGTAGAACATCCGCCCGCCGCGATAGCGGTCCATGTGCGTGTCGCCGGGCTCCCGATCGTCGAGGTTCAGTCGTGCGCCTGTTGAGTCAATCAGACGGAGGATCGGAGCGCCGACCTCGACGGCGCGTTCGGCGAGCCGGATCTCCTTCTCGACGCCCATCTGGCCGAGCGATCCGGCTTTGACCGTGTAGTCGTGAGCTGCGAAAAAGACCGTCCGACCGCGAATCGTTCCGACGCCGGTTAGCAACCCGTCGGCGGGTAACTCCCCGTCGGCGTCGTGACGGGCGAAGGTGCCGTCCTCGTACTCGATCTCGTCGAAGATCAGCTCGAGTCGATCCCGGACGAAAAGCTTCCCGAGTTCCTCGATCTTCTCGTGGCCGCGTTCGGGCCCGCCCGAGAGGATTTCTTCGATATCCTTGCGCAATCGCCGCTCTCGGTCCGTGATTACCGGATCGTCGAACTCGTCGTCGCCGTTTCCGGCCGTCACGAGCGCCTCGCCGTCGACGACGAGTTCGACCGACCGGCCGAGATGGGTCGCCATCGCGCTGGCGATCGCTCGAGCGGACTCCTCGTCCGGCGGCTCCTCGAGGGTGAGCTTCATCGACCCCTCTCCACGTAAGGTGACCTCTCCGCGCGCTTGCGAGTCCGCTGAATCGACTGAATCATATTCTGTTCATTGTGACCAATTATCAAAATCGTTCGGCCACCGAACGTCGTTCAACTCTGTTCGCGTTTCATGGTATGTGTAACCATAACGATATAGGAGCTGTGTCTGGATGACGACGTATGGACTACACCGAGACCGACGAGCACGAACTCATCAGGGACAGCGTGGGATCGATCGCCGAGGACTACGATCGGTCGTACTGGAAAGAGTGCATCGACGAAAAACGGTTTCCCGAGGAGTACTGGAGCGACCTCGCTCGAGACGGCTGGCTCGGCGTCACCATCCCCGAGGAGTACGGCGGGGCCGGGCTGGGTATGCTCGAGATGGCGATGGTCATTGAGGAACTCTCTCGGGGCGGCGGACAGGGCGGCATCATCTTCGTCCTCACGCCCGTCTTCGGCGGAATAAGCATCCAGCGCCACGGCACGGAGGCCCAGAAGGAAGCGTACCTGCCAGCGATCGCCGAGGGCGAGATGCGCTTTTGCATGGGTCTCACCGAAGCCGGCGCGGGGACGAACACACTAAACATCGACACTCGAGCCGAGCGAGTCGGCGACGGTGCTACCGACGGAAGTACCGACGATACCGGAGACGGTGGCGACGAGTTCGTTCTCTCAGGCCAGAAGATGTGGATTAGCGGCGTCAAGAACGCCGACGAGATGCTCCTGGTCGCAAGAACCTCCGAGTTCGACTCGAGCGATCCGACCCACGGCGTCTCGCTGTTTCTCATCCCCGAACCCGCCGAACAGGAGGGCATCTCGCTCACTCCACTCGATGTCGAAGTGCCGTGGTTCGAAACCCAGTACCAGGTCGATATCGACGGCCTCCGCGTCCACGAGGACCGAATTCTCGGGACTGAAGACGGCGGTCTCTACCTGCTCTGGGACACCTTGAACACCGAACGGATCGCGGGCGCGGCCAGCGCCATCGGCGGCGGACTCCGAGCCATCGATCTGGCTGTCGACTACGCGAACGAGCGCTCGGTATTCGGACAGAAGATCGGCGGCCACCAGGCTATCCAGCACCCGATAGCCGACGCCTACTCCCAGTTGATGTGCGCCCGCGAGATGACCTACAAGGCCGCTTCGAAGTGGGATCAAGACGAAGATGCGGGTGCCGAAGCCAACATGGCGAAACTGCGCGCGAGCGAGGCCGCGACCTACGCCGCCGACCGGGCGATCCAGACCCACGGGGGGAACGGCTTTTCGACGGAGTACGAAGTCTTCGACATCTGGCAGAACTCGAGGTTGCTCCAGACGGTGCCAGTGACCAACGAGATGGTTAAGAACTTCCTGGGCGAGCACACGCTCGGATTGCCGCGATCGTATTGATCTGCGGAAATGATTCCTGAAAGATACTTAAGAGATAGTAGCAAGACAATGGAATAAGCAGTATAAACGCGAGAAGTGGCAAAATTACACGAAAACTATATGACGTTCCTCGAATATATTTTCCTCTCTACTTGTTCGTTCGCGAGAAATAATACGAATGACATGAGAAGATTTACTTGGGACCCAGCAAGTTTCACTGGCGAGTATGTCCCTCCAGTTAGACCGTCCGACGAACCCTGTCGATTCGCCCTCCAGCGCCTCACAGACCGATACGTCGATCGCGCTTTCACGCGATGATATCTTCCACCTCCTCCAGACAAGCCGGCGACGGGAGACGATTCGGTATCTCCTCGAGAAAAACGGCCCCGTCAAGATGCGCGACGTCGCAGAACACGTCTCCGCTCGAGAGCACGAGACCACCGTCCAGCAGTTGAGTTCGAAACAACGTCAGCGCGTCTACATTCCACTCTATCAATCACACCTGCCAAAGCTCGATAAGAAGGGGGTTATCGAGTACGACCAGTCTCGAGGAATCATCCGTTCGGGGGACCAACTCGAACTGTTTCGTCCGTACATCGAGGTCTTAGCGGGTGAAGACACTCAGTCGGAAGCCGACTCCGGGGACCAAAACCGGATGTTCAACACGAGCGATAAGGCACAGTACGCGACGGGAGCGGCGTTAGCCGTCAGTTTAGTTCTCGTCTCGGCGGCTGAACTCTTCGAGATTTCGGACGCCGCCGTCGTCACGATCGTGAGTCTGCTGTTCGGTGCTTCCATACTAACACTGACTCGCATCGATCGAGTCCTTCCCGATCGCCTCACGGAAATCAACTGGAGAACACGCTCTCGAACGGACGAGTTATGACATCCTCCCGGCGTGGCACTGCCGGCGAACCGAACGCAAACTCTCGAATTCGAGAGCTCCCGAGCCGTCTAGAGGTCGTCCGTTCCTGACTCGAGCGGTTCGTCCAGCCGCTCCTCGAGATCCTCCTCGAGCTTGTAACGCTGTACCTTCTGCGTGGCGCTGCGAGGCAGTTCGTCGACAGTGAAGATCCGCCGCGGGTGGGCGTAGGTCGCGACGTAATCCAGGGAGAACTCCCGCAGTTCGCGTTCCGTGATGTCCGCCCCCTCCTCTAAAACGACGTAGCCGACCGGCGCTTCGCCTTTGACCTCGTGTGGCGCGGCGACGACGGCAGCTTCGGCGACATCGGGGTGCTCGTAGAGCGCGGATTCGACCTCCGCGGGATAGATGTTCTCGCCGCCGGCGATGATCATGTCATCGGCGCGGTCAACCATCCAGAAGTAGCCGTCGGCGTCGACTCGAGCGATGTCCTCGGTGTAGAACCAGCCCTCGTCGTCGAGCACTTCGGCGGTCTTCTCGGGCTGGTTGTAGTAGCCCTCGAAGACGTTGTCGCCCCGAATCGCGAGTTCGCCGGTGACCGCCTCCTCGTCCTCGAAGTCGATCTCCTCGCTGGGCGTCGGGTGGAGATCGTCGTGTCCGACCATCGTCTCCCTGGTGTCCGGATCGACGATCTTCAGGTCGATTCCCGGCAACGGCGGACCGATACAGCCGGCTTCCTTGTGGACTCCGATGGAGGGCTCGAGCGTTCCCGCAGGGGAGGTCTCGGTCATTCCCCACCCTTCGAGGACGGGCGTCTCCCAGGCCTCTTCAATCGTCCGGCGAACGTCCTCCGCGAGCGGTGCCGCCGCGCAGGTGACGTCCTCGAGCGAGGAGAGGTCGTACGCGTCGGGGTTCTCTCGGTACTCGCGGAACATCATGGTGTACATCGCCGGAACGCCGGCAAATTTGGTGATCTGATGCTCGTCGATAGCGGTCAGCATGTTCTCGGGTTCCGGCTTCGGCTGGAGGATCATCTTCGACCCCGAGTAGACGAACGAGCCCAGCAAGGCGTTGAGCGCGTAGATGTGAAAGAGCGGGAGGACGAGCAACAGCGAGTCCTCGGGACCGACGGCGAGCCCACCCTTGCTGTAGCTGCCGATCGTCGACAGCAGGTTTCGATGGGAGAGCATCACGCCCTTGGGCTGGCCCGTCGTCCCGCTGGTGTAGGGCTGGGCGGCGATGTCGCCGTACTCGCGCTCGACCTGTTCGAACTCGTCGTCGGCCTCCATCAGCGCGTGCGAGTAGTTGATGATTCCCCGTTCGACGTCTTCGACGCCGGGGAGAAACAGCGTCTCGATACCCGCCGCGTCCGCCAGCCCCTGGGCCTCGTCCGCAAGGAACGCCGAGGCGATCACCACGTTGGCACCCGCGTCGTTGATAACGTAGGCTAGCGTCTCGGGATCCATCCGGAGGTTGAGCGGTGTCGCGACGGCACCGGCTTTGATCGCTCCGAAGTACGCTGCCGGAAACTGGTTCGTGTTCGGGATGAACAGTCCGACTCTGTCGCCGGGTTCGACGCCGTGGTCGACCAGCACGTTCGCGACCGTGTTCGACTCGGCCTCGAGTTCATTGTAGGACTGCTCCGTCCCCATGAACGAGAACGCCGTCTTGTCACCGTACCGGTCCGCCGACATCGTCGGGAGCGTTCCCATGTGCTCGACCCGCTCCCCGTGATGGTACATCATGGCTTGTGAGATAATTCCACACAATTGTTAATAAACGTACGTACAACTCGAGTAAACTCGTCTCGAGTGAAAACGGAGGAGTCGGTACGGAATTCAGTGCGTCAGGAAATCCGTCCGACTTCGGCGCGTCGTCGATCGGATTTCTCGAGACGATTGGTGTGCTGATCCCAGGAAATCGACCCTCGATCGTATTCTGAGTGCTCCACGTCAAACGGGAGTACGCCGATTATCTGATAAAGAGGACAGCCGACACGTCGAGCTCGACTACTCGAGATCGTCGACCAGATCGCCAGCAACGCCGGTGTACCCCGCCGGCGTTAGCGCGTGTAGTTCTTCCCTCACGTCCTCGTCGACCTCGAGTTCGTCGAACATCGCACGAAAGTCCTCGAGCGAGACGTCTTTACCGCGGGTAACTGCCTTAACACGCTCGTAGGCGTCTTCTTGTCCTTCTCGTCGCAGGATCGTCTGGACCGCCTCGCCGATGATCTCCGGCGTCGACTCGAGTTCTTCGCGCATAACCGTCTCGTTCGGGACGACCTTCCCGAGGCCGGCGGCGGTCTTCTTGTAGCCGATGAGACAGTGTCCGAACGCCGCGCCGATGTTCCGCTTGACGGTCGAATCCGAAAGATCCCGCTGGAGCCTCGAGGTCGTGATGTAGTCCGCGAGGAAGGTCAGATCCGAGTTCGCCTTCGAGAGGTTGCCCTCGCTGTTCTCGAAGTCGATCGGGTTGACCTTGTGGGGCATCGTCGAGGACCCCGTCTCGCCTTCGACGGTCTTCTGTCCGAGATAGCGATCGGAGACGTAGAGCCACATATCCAGGTCGAGGTCGAGGAGCACATCGTTGACGCCGCGGAAGGCGTCGAACAGCGCCGCGAGGTCGTCACAGGGGTTGACCTGCGTCGTGAGCGGTTCGAACTCGAGGCCGAGGTCGGTGACGAAGTCCTCTGCGAAGGCCTGCCAGTCGACCTCCGGGTACGCCGCGACGTGTGCGGCGTAGGTGCCACTCGCACCGCCGAGTTTGCCCCGGAGGTCGCCGCTCGCTTTGCGGACGCGGGCGGTCGCTTTGCCGAGACGAGCCGCGTAGACGGCCAGTTCCTTGCCGAACGTCGTCGGCGTCGCGGGCTGGCCGTGGGTTCGGGCAAGCATCGGAAGATCCCGGTGCCCTCGAGCCATCTCCGCCAGCGTATCCTGCAGATCGTACAACTCGCCCAACAACACGTCCTCGACGGCGTCTCGGACGAGCAGGCGATGGGCGAGGTTGTTCACGTCCTCGCTCGTGAGTCCGAAGTGAATCCAGGCCGAGGCATCGCTGTCCTCGGGGAGCTTGTGCCGAATGAAGTACTCCACGGCTTTGACGTCGTGGTTCGTCGCCTCGAACTCCTCGTAGCCCTCGGTCTCTATGGTCTTGATCAGCCTCGCGTCCTCCTCGGCGAAGTGGTTGTAGAGGCCGCCAAGCTGAGTCCGTTCGTCGGTGTCTATCTCGAGCGGCGTCGCCTCGCAGTCGGCGAGCGCGATCAGGTACTCCACTTCGACTCGGACGCGAGCGCGCATAAGTGCGGCTTCGCTCGCGTACGGCGATAGCGGTGCGGTGCGACCGCCGTACCGGCCGTCGAGCGGAGAGACGGCGTACAGCGCGTGGGTATCGGTCATACTCGAGCATCCTCCAGCGCGGTCCAAAAGCGTATCGAAACGAGGGGCCACGAGTGTGCATATCGACCGGGCTTGATCGGCAACTATCTCACATAGGTACCCACATTCGTGTATATATCCCCGCTCGAGACCGCAACCACTTTCCCGTTTGCGAGCGCGGGTCCGAGTATGACCCGAATCGCCGGGATGGCCGGCAACCGTGGACGGAACCTGCTGAATATCGCCGAACTCGCGCCGGGCGGCGCGGAACTGGCCGTTATCCTCACCAACAACGAGGACGCGCCGATCCTCGAGTCGGCGGCCGACCGCGGAATCCCCACCGAGGTCGTCCCGCTCGAGGAGGAAATGGGCCGAACTGAACACGAAGAAGCCGTCCTCGAGGCGCTCGCCGACTACGAGTTCGACCTCGTTTGTCTGGACGGCTACATGCGGATTTTGACGGATACGTTCGTCGACGCGTCCCCCACGACGTTGAACGTTCACCCCTCCTTGCTCCCGTCGTTCCCCGGAATGGACGCCTGGGGCGACGCCCTCGAGGCTGGCGTCTCGACGACCGGCTGTACGGTCCACGTGGTCACCGACGCGACCGACAACGACGGGAACGTTCTCGAGAGCGAGGTCGACGGTGGCCCAATCGTGACCCAGGAACCGATCCCAGTCTACGAGGGCGACGACGAGGACTCGCTCGCGGATCGAATCCTCAACGAGGGCGAGTTCCGAGCGTACCCACGTGCAGTGAAGTGGTTTGCAGACGGCGCGGTCACGGTCGACGAGGACGCCGAGACGGTCTCCGTCGAGGCCGACGTCGCAAGTACCGATGCCGAGGACCACGACGGGCTTCCGGAACGTCGACTCGTCTCGAACGATCGACTCGCGACGCTTCGCTACGGCGAGAACCCGCATCAGGACGCGGCGGTGTACACCGACTCCACCTGCGACGAAGCCTCGGTGGTCCACGCCGAGCAGTTGAACGAGGGCGCGAAGGCGCTGTCGTACAACAACTACAACGACGCAGACGGCGCGCTCAACCTGATCAAAGAGTTCGACGAGCCCGCCGCGGCGGTCATCAAGCACACGAACCCGGCGGGCTGTGCGACCGCCGATTCGCTCGCCGAGGCCTACGAAAAGGCCCTCTCGACGGATCCGATGAGCGCCTTCGGCGGTATCGTCGCGCTCAATCGCGAGTGCGACGCCGAGACCGCCGAACAGGTGATCGACTCGTTCAAGGAAGTAGTCGTCGCACCCGGCTACAGCGAGGACGCGCTCGAGATTCTCCGCGAAAAAGAAAATCTGCGGATCCTCGACGTGGGCGAACTGGGTGCGCGGTCCGACCGGTTCACCGAAAAACCCCTCGTCGGCGGTCGACTCGTGCAAGAACGAGATTTGCAGTCGGTCTCCGTCGACGACCTCGAGGTCGTCACCGAGCGCGAGCCGACCGAGGACGAACTCGAGTCGATGGTGTTCGGCTGGCAAACCCTAAAACACGTCAAATCCAACGGTATCTTGTTCACGAAAGGGACCGAAACCGTCGGCGTCGGGATGGGACAGGTCTCTCGAGTCGACGCCGTTCGACTGGCGGCAATGAAGGCCGACGAGCACGCCGAGGGCAAGGACGCCGAGGGAGCCGTGATGGCCTCGGACGCCTTCTTCCCGTTCCCTGATGGGATCGAAGAAGCCGCGGAGTCAGGCATCGAAGCCGTCGTTCAGCCCGGCGGCTCGGTCAACGACGAGGACGTGATCGAAGCCGCGGACGAACACGACATCGCGATGGCGTTTACGGGCCAGCGGTCGTTTAGACACGATTGAGCGAAGCGAAGAGCTACAAACGCGGGTTTGGACGCTTCGGCGTCTCAGACGACTTCTGTCGCGTCGAACGAGTTGTAAGTCAGCGCCGATAATCGACCCCTCGTTAGTTACCGAGACGCCGTTTTGAAACCCTCCAAGAGGATCCGGAACCCGCGAACCAGAACGAGACTGAGAAGGTAATAAAATCCGAGCAACGCGGCGAAGACGGCAACCTGTTCGAGGATCGGAATCGAAAACAGAACGCTGAGTCGCAACGGTTCGAAAACGATCGCCCTGATCGCCGTCACCGGGACGTAGACGAACAGTCGGAACAGGAACTCGAGTTCGTCGAGAACCGTAGTCGGGAGGCCGAAGGGCTGTCGAAAGGAGAGGACGGCGAGAACGGTCGGAACGGAAACGAACAGGACGAACACGGAGATGACGGGGCGGTCGCGTATCCGATCCGAGAGACGCTCGAGTCGGCTCATGCCGGCTGATTGGATCGCTGACACCAAATCGATTCCGTTCCGGGAATTCGTGACCAACCGGTGGTGTGACGAGAGAGACCGCTGCTGATCGGATAGACGCCCATACAACACCCTACAGAAACTCCATTTGTTACGAACGAGCCATACTTACTGGGTTTGAGAACGGTCTCGAGTATTCAAATAGGGACGGTCCGTACGTTCGAGTATGACTCCCCGCTTTTCGCGACTGCGCTCTCGACGGCGGTTTCTCGCCGGCCTCGGAGCAGGTGTCACGGCAGTCTCGGCGTGGGGATTGTCGCCGCTCATCACGTCGGGCGAGGTGCCGCGGGATCGACCACGGATCGTCGGTCACCGGGGTGCGGAGGGACTCGCGCCGCCGAATACGCGAGCAGGCGTTCGACGGGCCCTCGAAGTCGGCGTCGACGGAGTCGAACTCGATATCCGAGAGACCGCCGACGGCGAATTGCTCTTGTTTCACGACCCCGTCCTCGACTGGGACTCCTCGGGAACGGGATGGGTTCAAAACACCGACTGGGACGATATCCGCGGTTCCGAGATCGATGGCGAACCGCTCATCAGGCTGTCAGAGGCGCTCGAGTTGATCGCAGACGCCGACCGAGAACTGTCACTGTACGCGGAACTCAAGGAAGGTGGATACACTGATCAGGTGCTCGAAACGGTCGCCGACTACGGCCTCCTCGATCGGCTGACGGTCATTTCGTTTTCCGCTGAGGCGATCAAGCCTGCACAGGAAGCCGGGATCCCGACCGGGCTGGTCGGATCGGCTCCGACACCGTGGCTAACCGACGATGCGGCCGCGGCCGGAGCCGATATCGCCTTCGCACACTACGCGCCACACGCCCTCCCGAGGTTCGTCAGGGACACTCAGGAAGAAGGACTCACCGCGGGCGTCTGGAAGCTCATCGATACGGAACAGACGATTCGCGACGCGATCGAAGCGGGCGCAGATATCGTCGTGACCAACTACCCGGACAAAGCCCTCGAGATCCTCGAGAACCACTAATCCAGTGTTGCAGAATCGGATAGACAGCTGGTAGTACGAGCCCGGAAGGTAACCGTACATAAAGCAGATCGGAAACCAATAGCGCCCGCAACTGCACTCACAGTGGTTGCTCCCGGACGGTACATTTTATACTATCGTCAGACCAACCGGTCTCGAATCCGCCTCCAGAGCGTTTCCGGGACGCCCTGTCGACGCTTTACCATAATAACCGCGCTATCGGCTTCTCGTCCGATTTCTTCCGGAACGTTGCCGACGAGCACCCGCCGAAGGACGCCGCTTTCGGCCGCCCCGATGACGATAAGGTCGTGATCGTCCGCCCGCTCCGTGATCGTCTCGACCACCGGCCCCTCGAGGACCGTCTCGGAGACGGACTCGACCGCGCCGAGCTCGCTCGAGGTTCGGGTCAGCAACTCGCGGCCGGCTTCGACGGTTTCCTCGGTTCGGTCGGCGACGACGTGAACCAGTTCGACGCTCGCGTCGTTCGCTCGAGCGAGGGTCCCGGCGACGGTCGCCGCGTCGGTCGTGTTCGGTCCGCCGGCGACGGGAACCAGAATCGAGTCGACCGACGCTTGATCTCGATCGATTCGTTTGACGTACACGTCACACGGCGCGTTCGCGAGGACCTCGTCGATGTAACTCCCCAGAACGACGTCGCGGCGGCGAGGGCGACCGCGCCAGCCGAGCAAGACCGCGTCGACGCCCTGTGATTCAGCGACGTCGATGACGCCGCCTGCGACGTCGCGGCCGAATCGGACCCGGCCCATCACCGGAACGTCCGCCTCTCGAACGATGTCGACCGCGTACTGGACGATCTCCTCGTGCGATTCGACGTCGAGTTCGTCCTGTGCTTGCTCGAGCGTGAGCTGCATCGGTACGTCGACCACGTTGAGGACGAGGATCTCGAGGTCGCGGTCTCGAGCGATATCGACAGCGGTCGTGAGCAATCGATCCGCGGTCTCCGGATTGGCAACGGGCACGAGAAGGCGATTAGTCGGCATACTCGACTCTCCGTAAGGGTGACACGCCTGCGGGCTTAAGTCTCCCGTCGAACGACCTGACGAAAGCAGTGTCCACTCGAAGATGAGAGAGACGGGGCCGGGAGTGCGACTCTGCGAAACTCACGTGGAGCCGTACGACCCTACGGAAGAGTACGCTCTTCCGAGCAGCGAGGGATCGGTGGTCCCTCGAGCAGTCGGCGTGCTCACAAATCGAAGGTTTGTGGCATCACGAAACGACAAAGCCGTTTCGAACGACTTCGCGCCGACGACCTCGCGAACGCGTCGCGTTCGCTCAACGAGAAAGAGCAGGCCTGCGTTGTGGACTGCGGTGCTGTAACCCCTGGCGGAGTGAAGGGGCAAGAGCCTACACCGCCGTGTTGGCAGACTTCCGAGGACCAGAAGCGACAGTCCATTCTCAAATAACGGTCAAACGCCCGTTTCAGCTTGGGAAGGTGCTTTTTGTCAGTCCCTCGAGCGAACACCATGGACAGACGACAACTCCTCGCGGCGACGGCCGCCGGCGTGGCCGTAACGACAGCGGGATGTCTCGGCGACATCGTCAGCGGTGGCGGCGGCGATAACGGCCAATTGACCGGTGCGGCCGACTCGAGCGACAACGAGATCGAAGTACAAGCGAGCGGCGAAGTCGAAACCGAGCCGGACGAGGCCGTCGCAAGCGTCGGGATCGAAGCGACCGGCGACAGCGCTGACGAAGTCAACGGCGAACTCGCGGAGCGATCCGAAACGCTCCGGGAGGCGTTCGAGGACCTCGAGATTCCAGATGAGAACATCGAGTCGGGTCGGTACAACATTCGGGAGGAACGCAACGGAACTGGCTACGAAGGGAGCCACACGTTCCAACTCGAGATCAACGATGTGGACCGCGTCGGCGAAATCATCGACGCCTCGGTCGACGCCGGAGCCGACGATATCGGACGGGTGAGCTTCGGCCTGAGCGACGAGTTGCGCACGACAATGCGCGACGACGCGCTCGATCACGCCCTCGAGAACGCGGACGACGAAGCCGACCACATCGCCGACAATCGGGGCGTCGAGATTACCGGGACGAAATCGGTCTCGACGAGCAACGCCGATGTCGTGCCGGTGCGATACGACGCCGGCGCGGACGTCGCCGAAGCGGACGACGCGGCGGCCCCGAGTACGGATATCGATTCCGGACCGGTTAGCGTGAGCGCGAGTGCGACGGTCGTCTACTCGTTCGAGTGACGGGCAACGTAACCGCAACCCTAATCAAAAACTCAGTCGTCCGGCTGATCGACGAATTCGTCGTAAAACGCCTCCGAGAGGTGTTCGCGCTGCCACTGGTGTCTGTGCTCGTCCTCGAGTACCGACGCCCAGACGGTGAGCACGATCAGACACGCACCGAGTCCTGGAACGGCGACGACCACCGTCGTCACCAGCGGTTCGAAGACGAATAGCCCGACGAATCGATCGACGAGCCCGCCGATATCCGGGCCGAACAGCACCCATCGAGCCGGAAACGGGGCGACGGTGACGATCACGAGCGGGTAGGCGAGCGTGTTCAGGACCGGACCGCCGTAGCCGCGGACGAACGCGAGCGAGAGATACGTCCAGACGGCGATCGAGCCCGCAACGCCGCCGACGCGCTGTTCCGTAATGTTCGTCTCGAGTGCGACCACCGACGGGTCGCCGTAGACGGCCCACACGCCGCCGAAGTAGCCGATCCAGAAAACGACGACCGCTCCCGCCACGGTGAGCGCGTGCTGGAGACGGCTCTGGGTGGTAAAGCTCTCGAGTCCGAGCGGCCGGTTCATTACTCGGGGAGAGGGACGAGCGACTGTTGAAGGTTGCGAGTTCGACGCTCTCGAGATCGGTGGAAAACGGCGGATAAACCCCAGTGGTCGAACGAAGGAACGAACAGAACCGCTCAGTCGTCAGCGGGAACTGCTCGGGGGGATGTCTCGCCCATCGCCAGCACGTCGTCGAAGAAGTCGAACGTATCCTGCGGGCCGGGGTTGGCTTCGGGGTGGTACTGTCGGGTGAGCACGTCGTACTCGGTTCCGTCGAGTCCCTCCGGCGTGTCGTCGTTGACGTTGATCTGGGAGACCTCGAGGTGTTCGCCGGGTTCGGCGACGGTGTAGCCGTGGTTCTGGGTCGTCATGACGACCTGTCCGGACTCAAGGTCGAGCACGGGCTGGTTGACGCCGCGGTGGCCGAAAGCCATCTTTTCGGTCGAGCCCCCGAGCGCGCGGGCGACGACCTGCTGGCCGAGACAGATACCCGCGACGGGCGTGTCTTCGACGAACTCTTCGACGAGTCCGACCGCCTGTTCGTAGTTTGCCGGATCGCCGGGGCCGTTCGAGATGAACAGGACGTCCGGGTCGATTTCGGCGACTGTCTCGACTGACGAGTCGTGGGGCAGGACGTGAACCGTCGCGTTGCGTTCGACCAGCGAGGAAACGATCGAGCCCTTCGCGCCGCAGTCGACCAGCGCGACCGTTTCTCCGTCGTTGTCTTCGCCGTGGACGACGGGTTCGTCGACGCTGACCTGCTCGCCGATTTCGGTGTGATCGCTCATGCCCTTGCAGGCCTCGAGTTCCTCGAGTGCGTCTTCGGGGGTCACGTCCTCGCCGACGGCGATTCCGCACTTCATCGCGCCGCCGTCGCGGATGTCGGTGACGACCTCTCGGGTGTCGAGATGGTCGACCGCCGGGACACTTTCGTCTGCGAGCCACTCCGAAACGTCCTCAGTGAGTTCTCGGGCGATAACCGCTCGCGGGTGGACGCGATCGGACTCGAAGCGTTCCTCTCGGACGCCGTAGTTGCCGATCAGCGGGTACGAAAAGGCCAGGACCTGCTCCTCGTAAGAGGGGTCGGTGAGACTCTCTTCGTATCCTGTATAGGCTGTCGTGAAAACCAATTCCCCACGAGCTGTTCCCGGGGCGCGACCACGCCCCTCGAGAACGTGGCCACCCTCCAGTGCTACGTAGGCAGCTGTCATTACGAACTACGTATTTGTGCGACCATCATAAGTGTTGTCTTCGAAGCTGAGTTACGAAATTCGTAATCGGTAAGTGCTCGACGGTCGAAGGGAGACTCCATGGACGAGTTGGACCGGCAGATCCTGAACGTCCTCCGGTGGGACGCCCGGACGCCGTACACCGAAATCGCGGACGAGGTGGGGACCAGCGAGGGAACGGTGCGCAATCGCGTCGAGCGTATGATGGACGAGGAGATCATCGAGCGGTTTACCATTTCGACGCGAACCGGGAACGTCAAGGCGATGATCGAGGTCAGCGTCGCGGTCGACGTCGACACGGCGAACGTCTCCGACCGAATGGCTGAGTGGGAGGAAGTCGACTTCGTCTGGCAAGTCTCGGGCGAGCAGGACATCGTTCTCGTCGTCGACGCGGCGGACACTCGAGGCGTCAACGAACTCATCACGAACGCGCGCGAGCAGGACGAGGTCGTGAGTACGAAGACACGGCTGATTCTCGACGAAGAATTGGGATAACGGCGAACTAAGCCGCCCTACGGGTAACTGACAGTAGCTGGCACTCATACGGACTGCTGTCAGTCATTGCCGGTACAACCGCGACCGCCCTGTGGTTGCAACGGTTGACTCGCTTCGCTCCTCCACCGAGGCTCGTCTCACACGGTTCGACTCACCACCGGTAAATCGTTACAGTAGACCGTATCAGTCGTCGGCTTCACCGGTTGCTGGTCCGGAGACGCTCGAGTCGATTTCACCGGTCGTTCCCGAACGATTGCGAACGGAGAGTCCAACGAGTAGTCCCAACCCGACAAGCCGAAGCGGGAAGGTAATCGCGAAGATCGTCAGCATCGACGGGATACCCGCCAGTCCCAACAGAGCCTCGACGAGCAGCAAGAGCAGTTCCGGGACCATCAGCAGAATCGACGCGATCGAGTAGAGAGCACGAGCCATCACGCCGACCGAGGAGTACTGGTACCCGATGATCGTCACGCCGAGTGCGTACACGCCGAGGAACATACCGAGCACGGGAATCACGACCTCTGGAACGAAATAGCCGACATCAAAAACGTCGGACCAGCCGATGACGCCCCATCCCTCGCTCCCGTCTCGCAACAGGAGAATCCCCGGCGAGAAGACGAACGCGAACGGGACGAGTATTTTGTTCAGCGAGAGCAAGAACGCGGTCGTCGCAGTCTTGAACTCGTCGGCCTTGGCGACACCCGCACCCGCAAAGGCGGCGACGGCGACCGGCGGTGTCACGTCGGCCATCAGTCCGAAATAGAGGATGTAGAGGTGCGCGGCGAGAATCGCAATTCCGGTCCCCTGCTCGATCGGCGTCTCGAGCATCGCGATGAGGATGATGTACATGACCGTCGTCGGCATCCCCATGCCAAAGAGGATCGCCGCGAAGCCGGTGAGCAAGAGCAACACGAGCATTGAGTCACCGCTCACCGAACTGATGAGCGCGGCGAGGTTCGGCCCGAGTCCGGAGACGCTGATAACGCCCGGAATAACGCCGGCCGCGGCGACGGCGATGACGACCGTCGTCGCCGTTCGAGCCCCCGATTCCATCGATTTCAACACGAACGCGCCGAACCGATAGAACGAATTGTTCGCGAGCGACGAACGCCCGAGCGTCTGGGTACTGCGCTGGATCGTCGTCTCGACCGCGTCGTCGAGTTCGAGGAGCGGGGCGTCCATCCGGGGCTGGAACAACAAGACGACAACGCTGACGATAATCGCAATCGTGCCGAGATCTGCGGCCGCAGCGAACGCCGCAGCGGTCAGCGAGTAGGGCTCGCCGGCAGGTTCCATGCCGGTAATCGCCAGTACTATATCGGCGATTCCGCCGCCATATATCGCGTGTGCACCGAACTGGCCGACGAAGAGAAACGCGATCGTTCCGAATAGCGGAATCCGCGTCCGGTCGTTGTACGCGGCGACGACCGCGATGAGCGCTACGACGGTCACGATCGTGAACCACCCGGCGCGGTTGATCGAAAACCGCGCGATAACCAGGAAGTACAACAGGGCCACGAGCGGGAGGAGGTAAAACCAGCCCGTTCTGATATGCGATCGCGGATCGGGAAGCTGATCCCGAGAGAGGCCGCCGATCCCGGCCCGCATCGCCTCGAAGTGGACCATCACCCACATTCCAAAGAAGAAGGCGATCGCGGGTAGGGTGGCGGCGACGATCACGTCGGGGTACGGCGTTCCCGTAAACTCGACGATGAGGAAGGCGGCCGCACCCATCACCGGTGGAAGCATCTGTCCGCCTGAGGAAGCGGACGACTCCACCGCACCGGAGAACTCCGGCGTGTACCCCGACCGTTTCATCAGCGGGATGGTAAACGCGCCCGTCGTCACCGTGTTCGCGATCGAGGACCCCGAAAGCATTCCCATGAAGCCACTCGAGACGGTGCTCGCCTTTGCGGGACCACCCTTTCTGGTTCCCGTCAGCGAGTACGCCAGATCGATGAACCACTTGCCAGCGCCGCTCATCTCGAGGAAGGCTCCGAACAGGATGAAGATGTAGATGAACCGAACGCTAACGGTAACCGGCGTCGAGAAAACGCCCGCTTCGACGGTGTACCACAGGTTGTATACGATTTCGCTCCACGATTCGGGCTGAATCGAGAGCGCTCCGATCGCCGAATCTCGAGGGACGAAGTGTCCCCACCTGGCGTAGACGATGAAGAGCCCGACCAGCGACATCAGCAGGAATCCGAGCGTTCGACGAGTCGCTTCCAGAACCAACAGGAGGCCGAGGACACCGAGAACGAAGGCGTACGATACCTCGTCTATCGGGATCCCTAACGTCACAACGGCGGTAACGACCGGCTCGAGTATCGGATACACGTCGTGAATCGGACGTGTCGCCGAGAAGCGTTGAAACGCGATCGTCCGGATCTCGTCAAATTCCGTGACGATGTAGTAAGTCGGCAACACCGAGAGCCCGGCCAGGCAGATATCGACCGGCGTGATCCGATTCAGTCCGGGGTCGACGGCCGCCCATCGAACGCCGTCACCCAGTCGTTCGACGACCCGCGTCGGGAGCGAATCCGTACCGAACCGGTTTCGCGTGGCTGGCTCGAGGCGTGCGACGCGCCTCGCGACGAATCCGTCGCCCTGAGTCGTCGGAAACAACAGGAACGCGAGGATCAACGCGAAGGTGACGTGGATCGCGTTGACTTGCAGTTGCTGGAGTGAAAAAAAGCGATACTCGCCGAGCAACGGGAGCGTGACGCCGAACTGGTAGCTCCGAGCCGCGAGCCACAGTTGAAACGCCGAGAACGTGATGCCGATCAGGGCGACGACGACGACCGCGACACCCTGAAGGGTACGACGCCGTTCGACCTCCTGAAGGATTTCCTCCTGTTCTTCGTCCGAAAGCGTCTCCGTCTCGTCGGAATCTATGCTCATAGTAGCTGTCTATGTGGTGGACGGCTCGATTACCACGGCCCCGATCGAATCCCGTATCTCTCTCCCGTGAGTTTCGACGGCCAGTTCCGTGTTCGGTCCGAGCGCGTTCGGTCCGAGCGAGTTTGATTCGCACGGACCGCTGGACGAACCGAGCGTGTCACCGACGATTCGGTCGCCAAGGGAGCGATCGCTGAGCGTGATCGAGACGGGTCCGTCGGATTTCTCGACCAGATCGTGCCGCTCGCCGTCGATCACGAGTTCGTGTCCCGCGATCGAACCCGGAACGACCGAAAGCGCCTCGTACGACTCGTTCGACCGGACGACGAATCCCTCGCCGGTCCGTTCGATATCCGAACTCGACGGCAACCCGGCCCCGTGGGAGTGAAACACCATTCGATCCGCACGGAGCACCGGATCATCGACGACGTAAACGTCTCTTACCGGCGTCTTCTCGACGCTGTGCGTGTACGAGAGCGTCACTTCCGTACCGTCCTCAACGGGTACCTCGAGGATCTCTTCCCCGCTGTCGGCGTCCGTAACGACGAGAGCGTTCGAAGGCGATGCAGAGACGCTGAGCGCCGCTGTTGCGACGACGGTTGCGAGGATGGCGACAGCGACGAGCGATAATCGGAGTGTATCCACAATCGGTATTCAGTTCAGTGTGCGTTCGGTCGGGGGCTGTTCAGTGTGCGTTCGGTCGGGGGCTGTTCAGTGTGCGTTCGGTCGGGGGAGTTGTTCAGCGCGTATCCGGCCAGGGAAGCTGTTCGGCCGGTACCTCGAGCGGATTGTTGCCGAGACAGCCGCAGCGGCGGTCGTCGAGACAACCAGGGGCGATTACTGAGACGGTGATGGTGTTGGACGCCGAAACGCCGAGACAGTTCGCGGCTGAGCCCGCGGACCGGTGAGGACTGGTGATCGACTCACTCGAAGTATGCCTCCGCACCCGGATGTAGATCGATCGGCATCGCGTCCTGTGCCGAATCGACGTCGATAAAGTCCGATTTCTGCCCGACGTCGTCGGTGTTGTCGAAGATGGCGGTCGTGACTTCCTCGACGATCCCATCGTCAACCCCGTCGTGGGTGGCGATCATCGCCTGCACCGAAACCGTCTCGACATCGTCGTCGACCCCGTCGTACGTTCCGCCTGGGATCGTATCGTCGGCAAACCACTCGGCATCGTCTCGAATCTCCTCGCGAAGATCGTCCGAGAGCTCGATCAACGAAATCTCTTCGGTCGTCGCGAGTTCTTCGACGGAGCCGACCGGCCAACCGCCGACGACGAACGACGCGTCGACATCGCCGTCGCGGATCTGATCGGCGGCCGTCTCGAAATCCGCGTTCTGTTCGTCGAAATCGCCCTCGTCGATCCCGGCGGTCTCGAGGATTTGCAAGGCGTTGACCTGCGTTCCGCTACCCAAGTCGCCGGTGTTGATCGACGCCCCCTCGAGATCCTCGATACTCTCGATGCCCGAATCGGCTGACGTAACGAGGTGGATCGTTTCCGGGTAGAGCGATGCCACACCGCGAAGGTTCTCGACTTCCTCGCCGTCGAACTCGTCGATCCCGGTCCCCGTGGACGCGAAGTGTGCGATATCGTTTTGAATCAGGGCGAACTCGGCGTCCCCGCTGCTCAACCTCCCAACGTTTTCCACGCTCGCGCCGGTCGATTGGACCTGCAGGCCGTGAGGCGTGTGCTCCTCGACGATCGTTTTGAAGTCGCCGGAAAGCGGGTAGTAGGTCCCACTCGTTCCGCCCGCGTGCCACGAGAGGATCTCACCGTCTGCGTCCGGATCAGCCTCGCCGATATCCGTTTCACCGTCATCGTCTCCGCTGTTTTCCGCTTCGTCTTCGATATCCTCACCGATACAACCGGCGAACGCTCCGATGCCGAGTGCGCCGCTCGTTGCGATAACCGCTCGACGTCTGATACGCTGAACCATGACGCTGACATACAACGGAAGAGAGTGATGGTTATTTGGCTACCCAATATCTATAGCCGATTATTATCGGGCAATAATGTGAGTATTCACCGATAGCTTCCCACGTGATTGAAAGCTCGGTTTCGAGGTTCCGATGGTCTCGAGCGAGAGCCACCCCAGACTGTCCTGCTCGATATCCTCGAGAGCGTTCATCAACTCCTCGTAGTCGTGGAACGCCTCGAGTGATCGGCCTTGTTCGTCGGGGAGCCACGGTCCGCTGGGAGTCGCGTCGTCCTCGGCCGCCGCTTCGCCGGCTGCCGATAGGAACGAACTACCGACCGTCGTTGCGCCGATCCACACGAGTGCAGTTCTTCTATCCATAGGTGTCAAAAATACACACAGTTGAATTAAAACTAGTACCATTCTACCGTTGTGATAAGTACGTTGTAAGGTGTATTAGCGGGAGATTCCCGGATTCATCGTCCGATCTCTTCCGAGAGAAACACGCCTTCACGGAAAGATGAGTTCGGTGCCCGGCTGTATCCGGCCCGAGACTCGAATACTCGCCACAAGACAACCGGTAGAAAATTCCGGATCCCCGGAACCAGAAACGATTTCATTAGCGCGAGACAAGCCCCACTAACTGGCCTTCTGATGAGTTACCTGAGTTTGGTTCGTCGCGAAGTGACCGGTCTCTGGGCGGGCGGGACCGGCAAAACGTTGATCGCCATCGCGCTCGGCTGGGGGCTGTTGAACGGGACCCGGATGATCTACCCGGTTTTGCTCCCGTACTTTAGCGAGGACTTCGGACTCACGCTCACCACCGCCGGGCTCCTCGTCACCATCATCTGGCTCTGTTATGCGATCGGACAGGTTCCCGGCGGGGTCCTCGCGGATCGGCTCGGCGAGCGAAAAATACTGACGGCGAGCGTTTCGTTCGTCATCGTCGGAGTGAGTCTCGTCCTCGTCGCACCGACGGCGCTCACCCTCTTCGTCGCGACCGGGGTAATCGGTCTCGGACTCTCCCAGTACCCTATCGCGCGGATTACGGCCCTCTCCGAGCTCTATCCCGATCGTATCGGTCGTGCACTCGGCGTCACGATGGCGTCTGGGGATATCGGACAAACGATCCTCCCGCCCGTCGCGAGCGTCCTCGCGGTCGGAGTCGCCTGGCAGTTCGGGCTCGGATTCGTCCTGCCGCTTCTCTGTCTTACCGTCGCAGTGATCTGGCTGACGCTTCCGAAACACGATTCCGGAACCCAGGACGCCGACGACCTCTCGAGCGAACACGTCACGTACGTCTTCTCCGAGCTTCGCGAGCCGAGGTTCGTCATCATCGGGGTGATACTGTTCCTCTTTATCTTCGTCTGGCAGACGTTTTCGGCGTTCTACCCGACGTATCTGGTCAGCGAAAAAGGGCTCTCTACTACGGTCGCAGGAACCCTGTTCGGGTTGTTTTTCGCCGTCGGCGTCGTCGCCAAACCCGCCGCCGGCATGGCCTACGATCGAATCGGCCTCCGCGGTTCCTTACCGATCGTTCTCGGCGGCTCGATTGTCGGTCTCTTCGTCCTCCCGTTCGTCGAGGGAATCTGGACGCTCGTCGGCGTGACCGTCCTCATCAGTACGATGCTGGGGTCGGGGGCGGTCACCCAATCGTACCTCGCCGAAGCGATCCCGCCGGACATCCAGGGAACCGGACTGGGGCTCATCCGCTCGAGCGCCTCGATGCTGGGTGCGACGGGGCCAGTTCTCTTCGGTCTGATCGCCGAACGCGGCTACTTCGACGAAGGCTACGTGATCCTGGCCGTACTCGTGGGAATCGTTACGCTTCTCACCTTGTTGATGCCGCGGGAATAGTCGAGCGGAAACGTCTCTGACCGTCTCCGTTACGAAGACGATCGAACGGCTGATTGTAGCCTCCGAAGAGTCTCAACCCAAAACTAACTAATCGGTACCGACCGTTTGCACCCGCATGAAGATCTCTATCATCGGGAGCGGCTACGTCGGAACGACGATCGCCGCCTGCCTCGCGGACATCGGCCACGACGTGATCAACGTCGAAATCGACGAGGAGATCGTCGAGTCGATCAACGCCGGCGACGCGCCGATCCACGAGCCGGGACTACAGGAGCGAATTGCCGAACACGCCGGCTCGCGGCTTCAAGCGACGACCGACTACGACGCAGTCTGCGAGACCGACGTCACGTTTCTCTGTCTGCCGACGCCCCAGGCCGACGACGGCAGCCTCGATCTGGCGATCATGGAAGCCGCTTCGGAGTCGCTCGGCGAGACCCTCGCCGACAAGTCCGACGACCACCTCGTCGTCGTCAAGAGCACGGTTCTGCCGGGAACCACCGAGGAGGTCGTCGCACCGACCGTCACCGAGGCCGCCGAAACGCAGATCGGTGACGGGGTCGAGTTCGCCATGAATCCCGAGTTCCTCCGGATGAGCACGGCCGTCGCCGATTTCCTCGAGCCCGATAAGGTCGTGTTCGGGACGACTGACGACTCGGCGGCGGCGACGTTGCGAGAGCTTTACGCGCCAATTCTCGAGCGCGAGGAAACCGATCTCGTCGAAACCGACGTTCGCGAGGCCGAGTTGATCAAGTACGCGAACAACGCCTTCCTCGCGTCGAAGGTCTCGCTGGTCAACGAACTCGGAAACATCTCCAAGGAGTACGGCGCGGACGCCTACAAGGTCCTCGAGGCGGTCGGCCTCGACGACAGGGTCTCCGAGCGGTTCATGCGCTCGGGCCTTGGCTGGGGCGGCTCGTGTTTCCCCAAAGACGTCAACGCGCTTCGAGCGGGCGCACGCGAACAGGGGTACGAACCAGACCTGCTCGACGCCGTCGTCGCTGTCAACGACAAACAACCCCGTCGACTCGTCGACGCGCTCGACGAACACGTCCCCCTCGAGGGGGCGAGGATCGCCGTTCTCGGGCTGTCGTTCAAACCCGACACGGACGATATCCGCAAATCTCGAGCGCTCGACGTTACCGAGTCCCTCCGCGCGAAAGGGGCAACCGTCGTGGCGTACGATCCCGTCGCGATGGACAACGTCAGGGAGCGATACCCGGATCTCGAGTACGCCGAGACGGCCGAATCTGCCCTCGAGGACGCGGACGGGGCGGTCCTCGCGACGGACTGGGAGGAGTTCGACGACCTCTCGTTCGATGGCATGGCACGACGCGTCGTCGTCGACGGCCGGCGGGTCGACGTCGACACGCACGGGCTCGAGGTGTACGAAGGGCTGACCTGGTAGCCGTGTCTCTCCAGTCGCCACCACTGCGAACCGGAACGTCCGCGGTTCGGGGCCGTCTGCGAACCGAAGCGACCCCAGACTGCGGTCGTCTACGAACGCAGACCGTCCGTTCAGCGATCGATCAGTACTCTTTTGCGCTCTCGGGGGAGATTTGGTTGCGATGGCAAACGATGGCGCTCACGTGGATCCGATCGCTCGTGGCGGAGAGGTGGTGGCCATGAGCGAGAAGTCGCGTGAGATCTCGCCCGAGGAGGTCTGTATTCTCATCCCGACGCTCGAGGAGGCCGCAACTATCGGCGACGTGATCGAAGGGTTCCAGACGCACGGATACACGAACGTTCTCGTCGTCGACGGCGACTCCGACGACGACACTCGCGAAATCGCGAGCGAGCGCGGCGCTCGCGTCGTCGTTCAGTCGGGTTCGGGGAAGGGACAGGCCGTCCGCGAAGCGGTCGCGTACGTCGACGTCCCCTACGTCCTGATGCTCGACGGGGACGGTACTTACGATCCGACAGACGCCGAACGGATGCTAGAACCCCTGGCCTACGGCTACGAGCACGTGATCGGCAACCGGTTCGCGGATATGGACGACGACGCGATGAAGGCGTTGAACGGCTTTGGAAACCGCATGATAAACCGGTCGTTCCGGTTCATTCACGGGGCCGAGTACGACGACATCCTCTCGGGATACCGAGCGTTCACGACGGATTCGTTCGAGCGGCTCTCCCTCGATTCGGACGGCTTTACGATCGAGACCGAACTCGCCGTCGAGTGTGTCAAACACAACGTGAAGACGACGGTCGTCCCGGTTAGTTACAGCGCCCGGCCTGAGGACTCCGAAACGAACCTGCACCCGGTTCGGGACGGCGGGACGATCATCTTGGCGCTGTATTCACTGGCAAAAACGAGCAATCCGCTGTTTTATTTCGGCAGTTTGGGCGTCGGTGGGATTATCTCCGGTGGCCTGTTATCGATCTACGTCCTCACGCAGTGGATCTGGTACGGGGTCGGCCACGAAATCCTCGCGATGGTATCGGCCGCCGGCATCCTCCTCGGCGTCCAGTTACTGATGTTCGGCGTGCTCTCGGACATGATCGTCACGCTCCACCGCGAACAGCGAAATCACTTGGAGCAAGTGACGCGGGAAGCGAACCGAGAGGACTGAGCCCCGAATCGAACTCCGAAACTCGAACCGTCCAGATGAAACGAGCGGACGACCGATTTCTCGAGTTCGTTCCGTTCAGTACGTCAACGTTCGTTCTGTTCGGCGCGTCAAAACGGTAGTATCGACCGCATCTGCTGGACGACCCCGCCCGAGTGTTCTTCGCGATAGGCCTCGAACTCCGGATGCAAGGCGTTGAGCAGTTGTTGGCGCGATTCGAAGCGAGCCTGCGTGACTTCTTCGAGAATAACCCCGAGGGCGACGGCGTTTCCGTGGACGTCGTAGGGGATCTGTTCGTGGCCGAGCGCAGCCGACACGTCGTCCTCTGTCGCCGGAAAATCGAGGTCGGATCGCCGCAATCGGGCATCGACGGCGGCGATGCCGAACTCGACGCTCTCCGGGTCGTCATCGTCATTGTTCGATGGTGGCCGGACTCCCATATACCCCTGTTCGGAGTTGGAGATAAAAATGGGTATGGATATCGGCGTCCCGGCCGTTTTCGATCGCGCCACCGCCCCGTCTCGAGAACGTCGTGAGCGTTGCCGTGGCCGGTCGTGGCGACACGCCTTTGGGGCTTCCAGCGAACGATTCAGGTATGACCGAATACACGACCGTGTCCATTCCGAAAGAACTCGCGGATCGCGTCGACGAAACGATCGAGGGGACGAGCTTTCAGAGCACCAGCGACCTCGTCCGCTTCCTGCTCCGAAGTATCGTCATCCAGCACCAGCAGACGGGTGAACTCACCGAGGCCGAGTTCGAAGAGATCACCGAACAACTGAAAGGACTCGGCTACCTCGAGTAGCGCTTTTCGGATACACTCGTAATCGGTTCGGAACGTACTTCTCGACCGGTCGAACCCGATAATACGACCGCTCACGAGCCGCCCTGACAACGCGCTCTCGAAGCAGAGTTACCCGAGGAAATGACCGCCGGGGAGCGATTCAGCCGGCGGTTCCGCGTCGATGATCTCGAGGGGAAGCCGGTCGCCGCGGCGGTTAAACGCGCCGAATGAATCGGTGGCGTCCGTCCACGGCGGAACGGCGATAAAAATGACCTCTGCGAAGTCGTCGCGTTTGGTCACCTCGAGTTTGTGGATCGGGTGGGAATTAAACCGACCCTGTGACTGTCGAGCGGGCGTCGAAAGATCGACGCCGAAGACGGCGTTGACAGAATCGCCGATGTCGGGAAGCACGAAGTCGGTGAACACCGGCGTCTCGGGCGGCACCTCCCTCGCACCCTGAAGCTCACCAGCGGGTGTGACTGAGACCCCGGTCGTCACGTCGTCGGGGTCGGCGTCGCTGGCGAGATCCAGCAGGATGTCGACCAGACCGCGTGTGATGTAGACCACGCAAACGTTTACGGCCGGATGCTAATTAGCTGTATCCCCCATACGAATTGGTTCTCGAGCCGCGAGTTTCGGACCAGTGCCGATTCCGTGCGATCGTAAACCGCTGCCGAAGCGACTCAGCCGTTACCAACCGTCCCGCAACAAAATCTACCCGCTGGCGACAGTCGACCCGTTGGCGATAATTCGCCGCCGTTCACACGGGAAGGAGTCGCCTGACCATTCCGCCATAAAGCCACGGAGTTCGCCGTCGCGAGCCCGAGAGCGCGTCCTCGAGTGCGGCGTCGGCGTTTTCGAGCACGCTTGGTCCGTGGCCGACTAGCACGCGGCTCGGATCGAACTGCTCGAGTTGCGTTCGCGGCGGCACCGCACGAAGCATCGGGTGAACACCGAGTCGTTCACCGCGGGCGAGAAAGTACTCGGACGCGCCGACGGATTCGGGGACGACAAGCGTCCCGTCAGTCGGATCGGACAGTCCGACCTCCTGCCAAAATCGACTATTGCGGACCACGTGGGCCTCGAGTCCGGTATCCGCGAGTTTGGCACCGAACCGAACGATGGGGGCGTCGACGTCTTCGGCGACGCCCTCGAACCAGTCGGGCAGATAGACCTCGATACCGTGGCGGTTCGCAATCGTCGCCGCGTCGCGCTTGTGACGGTCAAGCAGGACAACGACGCCCGTTACCGTTCCTAGTTCGGCAAGCAACTCGTCGAGTCCGTCCACATCGACGGGATCGATCACCCAGACCTCCCCGTTGCGCTCGAGGGCGTGACTCGCCCGTTGCATCCGTTCGTCGGGGTGGGCGATCCAGCTCACGCCCCCGTCGAATCGGTCGACCGCCTCGAGACTAGACGCAGATTCGTCGACGCGAAAGGTCATAGCACGTCGTACGAGTAGCTCCGTGATAAATCGAGGAGATCATCGACATGTGAAGGACGAAACGAGGTTCCTCGTTTCGACCCGGGCGACGCTTCTATGCGGCTGCCTGAAGTAAAGAGCCGTATGTTAACTAGCCTCGCCTGGCTCGGACTCGAGGTGAAATACCGCTCGCCCGCCCGACGGTTCTACGAGGAAACGCTCTCGATGACAGTCCGGTCGGAGCGAGCGAACGAACTCGTCGTCGAGGCCGGCGAGACCGACCTCCTGCTCCGTCGGCCGACGAGCATTCCGCGGGGCGGTCTCCACACCCACTACGCGTTCTCGATTCCGTCCGAAACCTACGACGACTGGTGGGACCGGCTCGAGCCTGACTACGATCTCGAGGAGGTCCAGTTCGGATCGGCGAAGTCGCTGTACCTCTACGATCCGGACGGAAACTGCGTCGAACTCGGCCAATCCGACGTCGACGGGCCGGGGATCGACGGGATTTTTGAGGTCGTTCTCGAGGTCGAATCGCTCGAACGTGCAGAATCACTGTACGCCGATTTAGGGTTCGAAACCGTCGATCGGGGGAACGAACGAACCCGGGTTCGAATGGACGGGCCAATGGCCCTCGAGTTGTGGGAACCCCAGCTCGGAATCGCGGACGCTCGCGGCGGCGTCCACGTCGATCTGGGATTCGAAACGGCGAATCCCGAGGCCGCGGTTGCGGCAGTCGCCGACCGCGTTTGCCGACTTGAGCGCGTCGAAAGCGAGAATAGTGAGACGATGGCCGTCCGTGATCCGGACGGCCATCACCTGACGTTCGTCTCCTCTTGAGTTTGCTTACCGTCCGCGACGTTTGACTATCGTCGGCATCCACCGGCGTCTACAAAGGAACAATGGCGACGCTCGAGGAGTCGACGATCGATCGACTGCTCGAGTCGAATCTTCAGAGCGCTACTCGAGAACGATTGGCCCGACCAGCGACGACGAGATGGGCTATACCTGCGGGTTGGCGTTCGGCGAAAAGTCGTCGACGACGTGTTCGAACGTTCGGTTGATTTCTTCGATCTCCTCGGTCTGGGTTTGCACTTCGTCGGCGATCTCTCGAGTCTCCTCGGCGATGGTTTCGGCACTGGCGACGGTTCGATCAGCCATGCTCGCGACCTCCTCTGTACTGGCCGCCTGTTGGTCCGTCGCGTCCGCAACCTGGGCGATCCCCTCCGAAACGTCGTCGACGGTTTCGTGGATCTCGTCCAGAATGTCGATCGCCTGATCGACCGTCTCGATTCCCTCCTCGATGCGGTCGTTGTTCGCACCTAGGTTTTCGACGGCCGTGCCCGTGTTCTTCTGGACGTCTTCGATCATCCCCTCGATTTCGGTCGCACGAGTCTGTGAATCCTCAGCGAGTGACTTTACTTCCGACGCGACGACGCCGAATCGGTCGCCGTTTCCGTCGGCTCCGGCAGCCTCGATGGAGGCGTTGATCGCCAGGATGTTCGTCTGGTCGGCGATATCGTTGATAACTTCGACCACTTTGTCGATCTCCTCGGCGCTTTGCTGGATCGCCTTGACATCCCGAGCGACGACATCCGCCGCTTCCTGAATTTCTTCCATCGCAGTCGCGAGGTCGGTTGCCGACTCCTGGCCCGTCTCGGCGAGATCCTGGGCCTTCTCGCTCGCGGCCGCAACCTCCTCCGAGGACGAGGCGATCTCCTCGACGGACGCGGAAAGGTTAGACGCCTCGTTAGCTACCTCCATGTTGGCGTCGTACTGTGCCGTCGCCTCGTCGTGAATCTCCTCGAGTCGATCACCGATTTCGACCGTGCTTTCGGTCAGCGCCTCAATCGAAGCCTCCATCTCCGTAGCAGCCTCGTGGTCGGCATCCGAACTGATATCCGTTTCAGCAACCGTATCGATGTCAGTTTCAAGGTCTTCAGTAATATCACCTGCTTCATCATCACCCTCGTGCGTATCAAACGACATTCAAATATAAAGACAGTTCCAAATCGTAAATATATTCTGGCAAACCACCCAAATAAATGATGTACACTCGACAGCTTCAGGTTCTGTGAAATCACGCCATCAATAGTTCTTGTTGAAAACGATATCCAAGCAATAGGGAGCTGTACTACCGAGCCATAGTGGGTGAATTTGATACGAAATACTCCGATAACGATCACGGGTGCGACCGATATCGGTGTCGTAGTACCAACGCGCTCGCGGGACTACCGAATCGAAGATCGTTCTCGCCCTCCCTATCCAAGGCGGCTCGTATCCACGTCGATTCCGGGAGGCGTCACGATCAGGAATCCGCGAAAGTGAACCAGGTTCCCGCCGGATTCTTTGACGTCTCGTGCAAAACCGGAAGCCAGTTCGTTGATGTCGCCCTCACCGCGAAGCACCAGCACGTTGCCGTTGGCAACGCCCTCGAGCCACGTGTTCGGGTCGGTACTACCGTCGAGCACCCCGAGGACGATACTCCCCTCGAGCTCGAATTCTTCGTCGATGTGATCCTCGACTGCCATCAGGTCGAGATCGAAATCGCTCATGTGCTCTGGGTCGAAGCGCGACGAGAAAAACGTTCCCCACGGATGAGACTATCGCGGCCGGCCGTCGCTCGTTGCCTGTGGATCGGTACCGACGAGAAACCGGTTTCGATTCGACGCGGCGCTCATCTCGAATCTCACTGGGAACTGGTCTCGAGCCGGGCTAATCCATCGGAAACTCCTTTTTGAATCCCCGAAACTCCGAGTGGTGGGCCTCCTCGTCGGTCAGAATCGTAACGGCGACGTCTTCGGTCACCGGATCGTTCGCCGCCTCTGCCGCCTCGAGTAACGAACGGTACGTTTCGATCGCGTCGTCTTCGGCCTCGAGCACGCCGTCGATAACTGATTGGACATCCGTCGTATCCGCCGGCGGCTGGAGCGAGGACTGGTGGGGCTCGAACTGCTCGGAACCCGGCGGCGACTGATCGAGCTGTTTGAGCCGCTGTCCGAGGAGCCGAGCGTGCTCGAGTTCTTCGTCGACATCCTCCTCGAGGCTCGTCTTGACTTCCTCGGCGTGAACGCCGTCGAGTACGATCGCGTTGGTCAGGTAATTCATCACCGTCTCGAGTTCGTCGAGGTACGCTTCCGTGAGCAGGGTTGTGACGTCATCTGATGACATTGCGCTGGGGCCTACCACGAGGGGGATTAAAGAACTACCAGCGGGATTCTCTCCCGGAATGGGGGGCCTTCCAACGAAGGGGGTCCCGCGATGTGAGTGATCTCCCAAAGAGCTGATAACCACCCAAAGAAGCTTTTTCCGCGTCGTGGATGGGGTCGGTATGGATCGTCTATGGCCGGTATGACTCTCCCCGGCGGTCTCGAGGTAGCGGGGGGAACGCCGATAGAGTGGGCCGCCGTCGCGCTCGTCATCCTGAGCGGCGGCATCCACCTCGCCCTCGGAATCGCGTTTCTACCGGAACCGATGGCCGTCGCTTTCGTCCTCGCCGGTCTTGGATTCTTCGGCGCGCTGATTCTCTTTTTACTCGGGATTCGACGTCGCGCGCTGTACCTCGCCGGAATTCCGTTCGTCGGCGCACAGGTCGTCATCTGGTACGCGTTCAATCAACCGTCCGGTCTCGGCGACCTCTCGAGCGGCGAAGCCGTCGACAAGGTCGCACAGCTACTGTTGATCGGGATACTCGTCGTTCTGTTGCTCCGTGGCGACGATGGCAATCAAACCAATCGGGCTCCGTGAGCGCTCCCGCCTCGCTCTCCACCAGTTACACGTCCTCCCGTGATCAAACCCATACTCGAGACCCGTTCCGCAACGCCGCTCGGACGCTGGCTAACGACCGTTCTCGGCAGCGCACTCATGGTCGCAGCGGCGCTATCCGTGGTCGGTATCGTCTGGTCGACGATCCTCACGCTCGAGTTTCTGGGCTGGGTCGTCCTCATCCTCGGGCTCGAACTGCTCGTGGTGGGTTCGGTGATCGAACGGACGCACCGTCGGATCGGCCACCAGCGGATCACCCTTGCGTCGTGGATCACGATCGCGCGAGCCGGAACGCTCGCGGTGCTGGTCGGCTTCCTCGTCGTCGGGCCGACGACGGACCTGATGGCCTGGGTGCCGAGCATACTATTCGGAATCGCCGCGGTTCTCGACGGCGTCGACGGGGCGATCGCCCGCGCGACCGAGTCGGTAACCGAACTCGGCGGCCGCCTCGACACCGAGGTCGACGCGCTGACGACGCTCGTCGGCGCGAGCGCGGTCGTCACCGCGGGGACGGCCCCGATCGCCTTCATCGCGGTCGGGGTCGCGCGGTACGCGTTCGCTCTCGGTCTCTGGTGGCGACGCCGTCGGGGACAACCGGTTCGGGAGCTACCGCCGAATCGGGCCAGAGCGCCGCTCTCCGCGGTCACCCTGCTCACGATCTGGATCGCGTTTCTTCCGGTCGTAGACGAGCACGTCTCAATGGTGCTCACCGCCGCCGTCGCGATCCCGTTCTTGCTCAACTTCGCAATCGATTGGGTGCTCGTTACCAGACGATCCGGGAGACGAACCGGTTGACTCGATCGGGACAGGACTGCTCGATCCGAAGACGGCGTCCGATGCCCCGGAAACGACTTCCGTTCGCCTCGGAAACGGCCTGCGGATTCGATCGGAGTCAGGCGCGCCCGCCGAAGACGTTTGGCCGTCCCAATCAGTCAAAAACTGCAGTAACGAACCCCTACCAAAGTGGAGCCGTGGGGATGAGCAGACCACTGTGATACTCCCTTCCCTCGTTGTTTCTCCGACCGGACCCGCGGTACTGAGAGGCGATTTCCGATGAGGCGACTCGACCGATGACCGCACGCCGACTCGAGTTCATCGGTCCCCGTTCCGTCGAGGTTCGTTCCCGTTCGATTCCCGACCCTGGGCCGGACGAGGTTCGCGTTCGAACGACCCTATCGGCGATCAGTGCGGGCACCGAGGGACTTATTTACCGTGGCGACGCCCCGAGAGAACTCCCGGCCGACGAGTCGATCGATTCCCTCGAGGGCGATTTTTCCTTCCCGCTCTCCTACGGCTACGCCGCCGTCGGCCGGGTGACCGCCGTCGGTCGCAACGTCTCCGAGGAGTGGCTCGAGCGTCGCGTCTTCGCGTACAATCCACACGAGAGTCACTTCGTTACCGACTCCGAGTCACTGCTCGAGATTCCCGACGCCGTGAGCGCACGCGAGGCCGCCCTCTTCGCGAACGTGGAGTCGGCGGTTTCATTTCTCCTCGACGGCGAACCCCTGATCGGCGAACGCGTCGCGGTCTTCGGTCAAGGCGTCGTCGGCCTCCTGACGACGGCCTTGCTCGCACGGACGCCGATCGAAACGCTGGTCGCCGTCGACAGATACGAACATCGTCGAGCGCTCGCTCGAGAACTCGGAGCCGACCGAACGCTTGAGCCGACCGCGGACGGGGCGGAGGGGGTCGAGATTTCGGACGCCTTCGAGTCGATCGCCGGCGGGCGAGCGGATCTCACCTACGAGCTCTCAGGGAGTCCGGCCGCCCTCGACGACGCGATCGCGACGGCGGGGTTCGACGGCCGGGTGATCGTCGGCTCATGGTACGGCACCAACCCGGTTACGCTCGATCTCGGCGGGCGGTTCCACCGCGATCGGATCGACGTCCGAAGCAGCCAGGTGAGTACGATCCCGCCGAGACACGAGGGCCGCTGGTCGCGCGAACGCCGCCACGCCGTCGCCTGGAACTGGCTCGAGAAACTCGACCTCGACGGACTGTTCACGCATCGACTGTCGCTCGAGCGAGCCGGAGAGGCGTATCGACTGCTCGAAACAAGTCCGGACGAAGCGGTTCAGGTACTGTTGAGCTACGAATGACGGCCGTTAACGCACGAACGCACTCCACTCGCGACCTTCCTACCAGCCATCATCCCCACCCGGTGGGCCACCCGTTTATTGTGCCGGTCGATGTACGCGGGGCCATGTACGAGGTCTCGGTCAGCCGATCGTTCGTCGCGCAACACGCCCTCACGGTTGCGGAGGCGGGTCCGGAGGGAACTCTTCACTCTCACCAGTACACGGTGACGGCGACCTTCGCCGGGCCGACGCTCGGCGAACACGGCTATCTCGTCGATATCGACGACCTCAACGACGCGGTCGACGCCGCAGTCGGCCGATTCCGCGACCAATCGTTGAACAAACTCGAGTCCTTCGACGGACACAATCCGAGCGTCGAACACTTCTCGCGGATCTTCGGCGATCGGCTCCTCGAATCCCTCGAACCGCCAACGGCGACTCGGCTCCGGATCTCGATGGCGGAAGACGATATCGCGACGGTACGTCACGAGCGAGCGCTCAAGTCGGGCACCGATTCGGTACCGACAGATCACGAGGCGGAGCGGCACATGCGCGAACAAACACCGATGGCATCGGACCGGAGCTGATGGCGGATGAACATCGGGCTGGTCGTCTACGGCGATCTCGAGCAAACGTCGGGCGGCTACCGGTACGATAGAAAACTCGTCTCGGCGCTCGAGGCGCGCGGAGACGGCGTCGATGTGATCTCTATTCCGCGACGGTCGTCTCTCCGGAACCTTGCCGACGGGTTCTCCCGCTCGCTCCGTACGAGACTGGATCAGCCGTACGACGTGCTCGTCCAGGACGAACTGTGCCACCCGTCGCTTGTGTTCCTCAACTCGCGTCTCGAGCGACCGAATTCGATCGTTTCGATCGTCCACTCGCTTCGCTCCGCGGGGGCGAACGGGATCCGTGCTCCGCTCTCTCGAACCATAGAGCGGCGGTATCTCGAGAGCGTCAACGCGGCGGTCTGTACGAGCCGAGACACGCGCGATCGGACGGTGGCGCTCGCGAATCTTCCAGCGACCGTCGCACCCCCGGGTGGCCGCGTCGAGGGTGCGGGCGTTCCGACAGCTCGAGTGAGCAGGCGAGCCACGAACGCCGCCGACCCGCTTCGAGTGACGTTCATCGGAAACGTGATCCGCCGAAAGCGCGCCAGGGCGGTGGTATCCGCGCTCGGCCGAGCCGACTGCGAGTGGCGGTTGACCGTCGTCGGAAGTCTCGAGGAAGAGCCGGCCTACGCCCGGTCGGTGGTCGCCGAGGTCCGCGATTGCGGCGTCGAGGACCGGGTGACCTTCACCGGCAGGGTGACCGATTCCGAACTCGAGTGCGTCCTCGAGCGAAGCCATGTCCTCGCGGTTCCCGCTCGCTACGAAGGGTTCGGGATGGTCCACCTCGAGGCGATGGAGTACGGCGTCGTGCCGATCGCGGGCACGGTCGGCGGAGCAGACGAGTTCGTCGACCACGGTCGAAACGGATACCTCGTCGACCCGTCTCGCCCGTCGGCGATCACCGCGATAGTCGAGCATCTCGAGGCCGACAGAAACCGCCTCACGGCACTCGGTGTGGCGGCGCTGGAGACCGCGGTGAAACACCCGCCCTGGGCGGAGACGATGACTCGAGTTCGATCGTTCCTGATCGAACGGGCGTCGGACTCGGACCGCTCCGAACCCGGATCGGCTCCGCGGTCGACCCTCGAGTCGGAGTCGTCCCCGTGACAAAAATATCAACCTCCACATCAGTATCATCACCATGACACAGTCACTGCAAGCGTACCTCGAGCACAAACGTACCGTCGACGATCGCGCGCTCAACGACCGGGTCTGGTCGGCGTTCGTCGATGGCCTCGCGGAACTCGCGGCGTTCGAGGACTCGAACGGCCGACCGAACGAACCAGTTCGAGTTCTCGAGATCGGCGGCGGAGTTGGGACTATGGTCGCGCGACTCGCCGAGCGGGACGCGTTGGCGCCGTCGGTCTCCTATCGGCTGGTCGACCTCGACGAACGGAACGTCGAGTATGCCCGACAACACCTGCCGGAGTGGCTCGAGGAAGCCGGGTACGAGGTCGAACGGAGGCGATCGAGCGTGTTGGCTCGATCGACAGACGAACGGAGCGCCGATCAAACGGTCGAGGTACATCTCGAGGCGGGCGACGCGTTCGAAGCTCCCGATCGAGACGGCGAACGTTCGGAGGCGGACGCCGTCATCGCAAGCGCCGTCCTCGACACCGTCGACCTCGAGTACGCGCTGGGTCGAATTCCGGATCTGCTCCGAACCGGCGGACTGTTGTACGCGCCGATCACCTACGACGGGACGACGACGTTCTCGCCCCCCGATCCGCTCGACGAGCGGCTCACGGAGCTGTACAACCGCCACATGGACGAGATTCGGGACCGACCGGGAAGCAGTCGGGCGGGGCGAGAACTGTTCGCGGCCCTCGACCGACCTGGGAGCGAGTTCGACCTCCTCGAGGTCGGCGGCTCCGACTGGATCGTCCGACCCCGCGACGGGGCGTACCCGGCCGACGAAAAGGCGTTCCTCCGACAGCTTCTCGAGACGATCGACGGGGCGCTGGCGGCGTATCCGGAGACGGCGCTCGCACCGACGGATCGACAGCGGTGGGTCGATACGCGGCTGTCCCAGCTCGAGCGAGGCGAACTCAGCCTGATCGCGCGCCACCTCGACGTGCTGGCTCGTCTGTGAGCGACCTCCTCTGCAAACGAGCCGGGAAGCCGCGTGGTATCCGGACGGAATTACTCGCCGACAGCGGTCCTCTCGGCGTCGGTCGCCCCCAACCACCACGCGATTCGATCGATTTCGAGGCGACGAAACGACGTCTTCATCGCGAGCCACTCACAGGATGCGATCGAACGGAGCGGATTCGACGCGTCGAGCGCCGGCGAATCGATTTCGGTAGAGATCGACTCGAGAAACGCCGCAACCGCAGGATCCGGTTTGACCGTGTCGACGCCGGCGAGGATCCGGAGGTACTGCACGCTCGAGGGGCCGACGCCGGAGATACCGCCGATCGGGTCGGCTTCGTACCGGTAGATGTCCGCCTCGGCCGCCCAGACCTGTAACGATTCGAGGTCGCCGTCCTCCGGACGACGCTCGAGTCGATCGGCGATCTCGAGTAGCACGTGGCGTTTGCGCCGAGCGCCGACGGCTTCGACGAGGTCGTCGTCCTCGAGCGTGAGCGACGCGAGATCCGACAGGGACGCGAGCCGACCGCTCTCGACGAACGAGTCGCGAAATCGCTCGACGGTCGGCTGGATCCCGCCGGTGAAGCTCTGGCCGGTCGTCGAAGCGGCGGCCTCCGTAACCAGAAGGAGTGGGTTGGATCCGGTGAATCGATCGAACTCCAGAAACGCGTCTGCGAGCGCTTTGTAGGGTATCCCTTCCGCGCGTCGCTCGAGGATCGCCTCGACGGTACTCATACTGTTCGCTCGAGGGAATTCAGGTTGGAACGAAATAGTCCTATCGGCGAATCGAAGTCGGGGGTGGACGTTGCTCGAAGGGAGCAACTGGCGAAGCGTACGAAGTGAGCCGGGGCCTACTCGAGGCCCTCCGGGGCGTGATTCGTGATCGTCGTGTGTGCCCCGATGAGCGCACCCGCCAGATCCAAGTTCTCGAGGTGGGTCCCCTCGTCGATGATCGAGCGACGAATATCGCCGTTTCGAACCGTGGCGTCGGGGAAGATGACGGCGTGGTCGAGATCCGTCTCCTCGAGCGTCGCGCCGTCCATCACGTGGACGTTGTCGCCGATCGTGGCGTTCTCGAGGGTGGCCGTGTCGGCGATCATCGACTTCCCGTTGAGGTGCCAGGCGACCGCGTTGAGGTAACTCTCCGGCGTGCCGATATCGAACCACGCGTCCTCGAACGTGTACGCGTGCGTTTGCACCCGGTTCTGGAGCCACTGGACGAACCAGCCCGGCTCGTCCGGGTTGTTGCCGTCCTCGAGGTACGTCCCGAGGAGCGACAGCGCATCTTGGGGAAACGCATAGCACGCGATAGAGACGAGCGTGCTCTTCGGGTCGTCGGGTTTTTCCTGAAAGTCTACGACTCGATCGCCCTCGAGTTCGACCAGGCCGTAGGACGACGCCTTCTCTCTCGAGCCGACGTCGTAGGCGGCGAGCGTCGGCGTCTCCTTTCGTTCGAAGTAATCGAGGAAGTCGGAAACGTCGAAGCTGATCAGATTGTCGCCGGCGATAACGAGCAGGTCGTCGTCGACTTCTTCTCGTTCGACGAGTTGGGCGAGCGCGCCGACGACGCCGAACTTGTCGGCTTCTTCGCTGGTATCTTCGATGGAGAGGCGGGGCTTTTCGAACTCGGTCTCTGCGAGATGGGTCTCGAAATCCGGCGCGAACCGTTCGTTCGTGCTCACGTAGACTTCGTCGATCCGATCGTCGTTCTCGAGGGACTGAAAGATCCGATCGATGACGGTGGAGTCGCCGATGGGGAGGAACATCTTGGGCCGATGTTTCGTAATCGGCCACATCCGGGTCGCGTACCCACCTGCAAGGACGACGGCCTTCATGGCACGGATTTCACCGGCTGGATGTAAGTCACTTACCCTTTCTACAGTTTCAGACCGCCCATCGAGCGAATACCAACACGTAAGCCGTCCCGGCCACTCCAAGCAACTATGCGAGAGGCAGACGAAACGACCCGACAGCGTCTCGCAGACGCCCTCCGAAAAGACGCTGCGACGCCGAGCGAGTTGGCAGTTCAACTTGATCTAACACCCAATTCGATCGTTCGACACGCCAAACACGTCGCTCGATCGGTCGACGGCGACGGCGAGGAGTTTCTCGTGGCACCGCCGACGTGTCGCGACTGCGGGTTCGACGACTACGACGACCTGCTTAACCTTCCGTCGCGGTGTCCCTCCTGCAAGAGCGAGTCGATAGCCGAACCGACCTTCACCATCGAATGAGCACCCCACGTTCCGTTACCGAGGATGCTGTCTCGCTCGAGACAGTATCGAGAACCGGACGGAGATGGAAGCGTTTCGACACTAATATTTACCGGGCAGGCTAGAAGCTGTACGTGACCCGCCGCGGCTCGAGGAATTCATGACTACGCCAGCCCACTCAACGACCGACTGCGCCGAGTTCGTCCTGGCAGCACTCGACTGGCTCGAGTCCCAGGAAGCGCCATCGACGGCAGTCGAAGACGGACTCGAACTGCTTGCCGATCAGCGCCGACGGCTCTTGCTCGAGGTGATGCAAAACTACGGCGAATCGATCACCCTCCCCGACGCGGCAGAGGAAGTTGCGAAGCGAGAAACGGGCGAGCCCGTCTCGGAGATATCGGCCCAAACGGTCGCCAACGTCTACATCTCGCTGTACCACGATCACCTTCCGCGGCTCGTCGAAGCCGAGTTAGTCGAGTACAATCAGGATCGCGACCTCGTTTCGCCCGGCCCGCTTCGGTACTCGGAGTGAGGAGAGGCCTCGGTCGCGTTGGTGCAATTCTCGGTCGTGTGGGTGCGTTTGAGAAGCCGCTGGGCCCGAGGTCCGCGTTCACTTCTCGAGGACAACGGAGAGATACCCGATCAGAACTCGACGTTCGAGGTCGAGGTGCGATCGACCTCGTCCTCCGGGATCGGGCCGGGGCCAAGCAGGTCGTAGGCATCGTCGGCGAGATACACGGCACCGTCGTCGACTGCGACCTCGATATCGGGGAGATGGGCCCCTTCGCAGGGCCCGAACGTGCACTCTCCCGAACCCGCCTCGAAGTAGGCGCCGTGGTTTTCGCAGATAATCTCGCCGTTTCGCATCGAAGCGCCCGATCCCTTGTCGAGTTTGATGTGCGTAAAGTGCTGACAGTAGTTCAGCCAGCACTCGATTCCGCCGTTTTCTCGAACGAGTATCGCCTCCCGGACCTCGTTCGCATCGCCGTCGGTCTCGACGACGCGAAATACGTACGTCGACTCGTCGGGAACAGCCTCGAGCGCTGCGATACGGCGTGTCGGATCCATCAGCTATCGGTTTTTATCGTATTGTGGTGAACGTTACGGACCTCGTTTCGAGAGACGCAGGAGCGAACCGACGCGTTCGGGCGGTCTCCGACAACACGACCGGCCGAACGTTGAGCATTACGTGATAAATCCGACAGCGAAGTCCGTACGCTGGAGATGATCACTGTTACCTCCTTCTGTTAAAAACCGATCTCCGACGGGTTGAATCGGATTCGATCGTCACTGAGAACCGTCTTCTGTGGCTTCGGAGCGATTCGCGAAACGCCCTCGCCGGTCGTTTGCTCTCCGCACAAGTCGACGACAGGGTATCAAGCCGATGACCAGGGCCTACCCGAATCGGGATGAACTCGAGTCCCTTCAGGATCGCCAGTACGCGGCTGTGAGCAAAACCAACACCGGAAAAATCTCGAGGCGGCCGATCCACATATAGAGAATCATGAGGAGCTTTGAGCTCATCGGGAACTCGTTGTACCCTCCCATTGGGCCAACGACACCGAAGCCTGGTCCGATGTTACCGAGCGTTGCGATGGACGCTGTTAGAAGGTCGAGCGTGTGGGGATCGAAGTCTGCCGTTCGAGATGTGTCGGCAGCAAGCAATAGGAACCCGCTAAAAAACAGTATAAGGAATAGCAGTGTGAACGCGTAAATTCCTCGGATAGCTTCCTCGTCGAGCGTTTTTCCGTTCATTCGAACGGGCCGAACCGCTTCCGGATGGATCGTCGTGAAAATCTCACGTCGCAGTGATTTGATGATCACCAGCCAACGAAGAATTTTGATTCCGCCACCGGTCGAACCAGCTGACCCACCGAGGAACATCACGAACAACAGCAGCGCTTTCGCCGGATTGCCCCACGCGTCGAAGTCCATATTCGCATAGCCCGTCGAATTGGTCAACGACGCGATCTGGAACGCGGCGTACCGAGCCGATCGTTCTATGTTTCCGCCAATCTGGCCAGTTTCTGTAGTCTGAAGGGTTGCGTCGAAAAAGAGAAGAACGGTTCCGACGAGTGAAAACACCGTTACAGCACCGAAATAGAATCGGAATTCGTTGTCGCGTAATATAGCCCAGGGATCTCCCGAGATGACGTACCACCACAGCACGAAGTTGACGCCAGCGATGAACATGAACGGGATGATGAGCCACTGAACGATCGGCGAGAAAGCCTCAATGCTCCGGGCTTCCGGGGAAAACCCGCCGGTCGGAAGGGTCGTAAACCCGTGGGCAAACGCGTTGTACAGGCCCATATTCGGCGCGAGGCCTGCAAGATGGAGGGTGTACAGTAACGCGATCAAGAGGACGGTAAATCCGATATAGGCGATCCACAGCACGCGAGCAGTTTCGGCGATGTGAGGGGTGAGTTTCGAAATCCCCGGACCGGGCACTTCGGCTTTCATCAATTGGGCACCACCGACAGCCATCTGCGAGAGGATTGCGACGGCCAGAACGATGATTCCCATTCCACCGAGCCACTGGGTCAGCTGGCGCCACATCATGATAGCCCGGGAGTGCGTATCAAACGAAATATCTCCCATCACCGTCGCCCCTGTGGTTGTGAAGCCACTCATACTTTCGAACAGGGCATTTACGGGATGGGCGATCGTCCCGTTTCCCGTCAGAATGTATGGAACAGCTCCGAAGACAGCCGCGAACAACCACGTGAACGCAACCACGAAGAACGCTTCTCGAGCACCCGGAGTGGGATTGGGATCGAACCGTCGAAGTGATATGCCGAATCCGGCCGTGAGAACCATCGAGACGACGAATACCCAGAGATCTTCACCGCCGTACCCTAACGCAACGACTATCGGGACGACGAACGCAAGCGAAAGAAAAGTAAGGAGCGTCCCAACGAGGCTCAAACCGGCGCGCCAGTCGACCCGGAAGTAATGGCGCATCAGATCGCCTCAACGACCTCATCGAGGACTTCCGAGTCGACAAACACGACGATATGATCCCCTGGTTTGATGACCGTCGTGCCACGAGGTGTTACGAGTTCACCGCCCCGAGAGATCGCCCCGATGATGACCCCGTCTGGGAGGGCATCCATCGAATCCTGGATCTGCTGTCCGATGATATCGCTGTCGAGCGTGGCTTCGATTTCGATTACTTCCGCACGGTCGTGTTCGAGCATCGCGACCTTCTCGGTACGGTTCGTCCGTGTGAATCGAACGATCTCTTCGGACGTTTCTTCTCGGGGGTTGATCGCGACGTCGATACCGACGGTTTCGAACAATTCGGCGTACTCGAGATTCTCGATGATAGCAACCGTTCGATCGACACCGAGCCGTCGAGCCAGTAGTGACACAAGCAGGTTCTTTTCGTCGCTACCGAGCGAAGAGATGACGATATCGGCTTCGTCGATGTGCTCTCGCCCGAGGAATTCGATGTCAGTTGCGTCACTCTTGAGAACCGTCGTGTGAGGGAGCTCCTCCGCGACTTCGCGAGCGCGATCGTGATCTTGCTCGATCAGTCGCGGACGGTAGCCGTGATTCTCGAACTCTCGAGCCGCTTGATATCCGATCTCGCTCGCGCCGACGATGACGATCTCGTCACTGTCGGCCCGATTGTTCCTTGTGATATCGTCTGCGAATGTAGTTACTGAATCGGCGCTTCCGATGACAACGACGCGGTCACCCGGCTGGATTACCGCCTCACCGGTGACGACGATCATGTCGTCGTCGCGGAAGATCGCCGCGAACGTCAGCGAGTCGTATCGATCGGCTTCTCGGACGGGCTGATTGGCGATCGGACTATCCGTGGCAATTTCGAACTCTGCCGTACGAACGAGTCCGCCGATGAACGTATCGACGTCCTGTGCCGCAGGAAGTCCCGAAATGCGGAAAATCGTCTGGGCGGTCAACAGATCCGTACAGACCATGAAGTCGACGCCGAATCCGCCCTGGGATCCCTCCCAGGTTTCGAGCAAGGTCCGTCGCCTGACACGAGCGATGGTGAAGGCGTCAGTCGCCGTCTTGACGCTCCCGCAGATGACGACGTTTGACTCGTCACTATCGGTACAAGCGATCACTAAATCAGCTCGCTCGACGCCTGCCTCGCGAAGCGTCTCTATCGTCGTCCCGTCTCCGTGGATGGCAAGGACATCGTGGGAGTACGTCAGTTCTTCGACGACCCGGTCATCACGATCGATCACGATCACGTCATTAGAGGGCGCGAGATTGCTGGCGATCGACTGACCGACTTCACCAGCACCGACGACGATTACGCGCACAGGAACCACCTTTGGACTAGCACGGTTGAACGATTACACTGAATATTTTGCTCCATCGATCAGTCACCTCTCTAACCGCTGTATAATGGCCTGACGGAACGTTCGTGGAGCTCTATTCTCTCCGCGAGCCATTAGTACTGTGCCATCGCTCTGTTGGACGATTTGCTGCGGTACCGATCCGTAAAGGGCCTGTGCGACGGTGCTCGATCCCGTAGCGCCGATACAAACGGTTTCGTACTCCGAGACGGCATCGATGAGCGTGCCGCGAACATCGTCGCTGACCAGAACGTGCGATTCGTACTCGTCCTCGTCGAGTTCGGCTTGTGTCGCAACGTTCCTGATTACATCTCGCCCGGCCGATTCTGGATCGCTCTCTTCCCTCCCGTCAGCCGTCGGTTGGACGTTCAACAAGGTAAGCGTACTCTCTGGGAATACCCGATGGAGTTCGCCGGCACGCTGTGCCGAGGCGGGTGCGTGTGGTCCACCTCCCGCAAGCGTGACGATCGACTCCGGATTGACGCTCGGATTCTGAACGAGCGTTACCTCGCATGGAGCACGCTCGAGGAGCGGATCGATCGTCGATCCGAAGAGCACGTCCCGTCGTCTGCGCTCACCCCCCCACCCGAGAAGGACGTGATCGGCTTGTTCTTCGTCTAAAACCGACAGAAGCGTTTCACCCGCATCTCGACCGACAATAGCCCGCGTCCTGATCGAGACGTCGAGTTCTTCGGCGGCGTCACGAGCGTTCTCGAGGAGTGCCCGTTGGTTCTCGACCCGTTCCTCTTCGAACTCGATCTGGGAAGGGGACGTCTGCGGGGGGACTTCGATCACGTTGACTGCGACCAGTTCACCGGGTTGATCTCGATTTGCGGCGCTGGCAGCTGCATAGCGAATAAGTGGATGTTGGGTTTCCGGATTCGAAACGGGAACGACCACGCGGTAGACGTCGTCGTCGACCGCTTGGCTTCCGGCGGGTGCAACAGCCTCTCCGATGAGGGTTGTCGAAAGGGCCTGGTCCTTGGCATAGAACTGGTACCAGACGATTCCAAAGGCGACGATTCCGAGACCGATCAATTGCACCCATGAGAGCCACAGTGAAACCTGCGTGCCCCCGATTTCGACGGTGGCGACCGATTCCCCCATTTGAACCATCACGATAAGACACGCGACGAACCCGACGACCGGAACGACCGGGTATAGAACGGACGGGATACGGAAATCCGGGTCGTAATCGTCAGGCTCCGCTCGTCGGAGGACGATGACGGCGACGTGAACCAGCGCGTACGTGATGAGGAACATGAAGCTAGCGACGTCGGCGAGCGTATCGATCGGGAGCGGGCTTATGATGAGTGCAAGAATGACAACCCCCGTCGCAACGATTGCGCGAAACGGCGTCTGATAGTCGCTGTGGATTTTGTTGAGCCAGTTCGTCAGGATCTGATCACGCCCCATTGCGAAGTTGACGCGCGCGGCGGACAGAATCGAGGCGTTCGCGGAGGAAATCGTCGCCAGAATTGCGCCGATGATCATGATACTAAAGCCGACCGTGGCGAACTCGAGGGTAAATCCTGCGATCGTTACCGAACCGAACGCTCCGGCCGCCACTTCTGCGACATCGGCGACGGGAACGTCGGTCTCGGCCAGGACGCCTATCGGAAGCGTCCCAGTACTCACTAACATCACGAGGACGTAGAGGATCGTCGGCGTGACGACCGCCGCAATCATCGACAGTGGGAGGTTCCGACCGGGATTTTTGATCTCTTCGGCGCTGGTCGCGATCACTTCAAAGCCGATGAACGTCACGAAGACGGTTCCAGCAGTCGCACCAACCGCCGGCCATCCACCGTCCGATGTGAACGGGACGAGGAGGTCCGTATCGACGTTCAACAGGCCGACTCCGATGAACGAAATGATCAGTGCGATGAGAAAGATGACGATTACGTTCTGTAGGGATCCAGTTTCCTTGACACCACGATAGTTGAGAGCGACGAGAAGCGACGACATGACCAGTGCCACGAGAACGACGGTAAGAGCGCTCGAGGGCTGGTCGAGCAGATATTGACCGAATCCGAGCATGTAAAATGCCGTCGCAAACATGAGCCCGGCCCACATCCCGAAGCCGACGATCGTTCCGAAAAAGCTCCCGAGCGCGTGATTGACGTAGTAGTAACTCCCGCCGGCTTTTGGCATTCCCGTCGCCAGTTCTGACAGTGAAAGTGCCGCGAGTAGCGCGATGATACCCCCGATGGTGAACGAAACCATACTTGCGGGGCCCGCGCTTTCGGCAACGATTCCTGGAAGGACGAAAATACCTGCACCGATCATGGTCCCGAGACCGAGCGTATAGGCTTCCAAGAATCCAAGATCGCGAGCGAGCTCTTGGTCAGCCATCGCAGCCGACACCCCGTTGGGCGCGTAGGGAGACCGCTCCGGAGAGCCCACTGGTTTCGGATTCCGAAATTCTGCACATATAAAGGTGCCTGATTCGGCATTCAAATAAATGTATTGTCTTCCCAGTAGCTGCGGTAGCCACTTTCAGATACACAATGCTCCGTTCAAGCTCACTTTTGAATTAGAAAGCCGACTCTCGCGTTAGCCAACTTCTCCGTCGTAGTGATCCACCACTGGGGAGATCGGGTTCTCGACCCAAGACGTATCTCATCTCCGGGGAATGTTCCATATTCTCCCCCCATATATAACTAGTGTTTCGGATTCCGATATTAGATAGATTTATATTATCGAATCCTGAATGCTGTCAGTGTGGAGTAAGGTGACACTCACAACATCAATCGGACGGCAGTATAAACGGCTTGTCGTCACGGAGGTTAGCGATGGCTGATCCGCTATTGGCACACGTAGTCGTCCCAATCGGAACTGAGGACGATGCAACCGCTACCTGCGACGCCCTCGAGCCGTTCATCGATGAAGAAATAACGAAGATTACCGTCGTTCACGTCATCGAACGAACCGAAGGGTATCCCGACAAAGCACCCTTCGAAGCCCGAAAAAATGTCGCGGAACGAATTTTTCGCATCGTTGCGGACCGGTTTCAAGATCGGATCGATATTGAAAGCGAACTCCGATACGGGACGGACCCAGTCGAGGAAATCTTCGCCACCGCCGAATCCGTTGACGCAACAGCGATCGGGTTTACGCATCAACCCGATAGCCGCCTGAAAAGATTCCTCTCACGAACGGATCCGTACCAATTCGTTACCGAAAACGAACAGCCCGTAATCGCATTTTCACGAGTCGAATCGAGTGACTCGAACGACACAGCGACCTAACGTGGTGATCCAAACATGTATATCGTAATTGTCGGCGCGGGAAGTATCGGCTCGAACTTGATCGAGCGCGCAGTTTCAGATGGAAACGATGTCGTCGTCATTGAGAACGACGAGGAACGAGCAAGCGCTGTCGCTTCCGAGTACGACTGTCTCGTTCTGAACGCCGACGCGACGAAAAACGGCACACTCCGGGATGCGGACATCAATCGTGCTGACGCCGTTATCACAACCACGAACGTCGATGCCGTCAATATCATGGTAATGTTGCTCGCACAGGAACACGACGTTACGAACCTCGTCAGCGTCGTTCACGACCCGGAGAATCTACCAGTGTTCGAGAAAATCGGGGTCACGCTCATCGAAAATCCACAACGGCTGATCGCTGATTATCTCTATCACTCGGTTCGGTACCCCGGTGTCAGTGATTTCATCGAACTCGACGACAACACCGAGCTAGTCGAGTTAACCGTCGCCGAAGATGCGCCGATGAGCGGTCAGCTTCTCGAGGTGGCGACGGAATCCGGAGCGTTGCCCGACGGTTGTCTCGTCGTTGCACTCAAACGAGGTGAAGAGATACGAGCTCCACGAGGGAATACGACGATTCGAGCAGGTGATCAGATTACGCTGTTCACGGACGATGTATCGCTCGCTGATGCGGTCGCGGCATTCACGGGCGAGTATTAATGGCTATCCAGTTCAAGACCGTGGTCCGGGATGTCGGACGGATCGTTCAGGTTGTCTCGCTCATGGCGTTCGTTTCCGTTCCGATCGCCGTGGTGCACGGCGAATACTATGCAGTGCCAGCATTCGTGATCTCTGGATTACTCATGCTCGCAATCGGCGTTGCTCTCGCCCGGAGTTTCACCGACGCGCCGGATCCCGGAAAGCTACACGGGATGCTCATCGCCGCGACTGCGTGGGGCGTCGTCGGTATTTTCGGCGCGCTACCGTTCTTGGTTATCGCGTGGACGATTACGCTGGACCCGCTTCCAGCGTGGACGAACACGCCGTCGATAAACGACACGGTTGCTGTCTTTCGTCAACCGATCAACGGTATCTTCGAAAGCATGAGCGGCTTCACCAGTACGGGATTGACGATGGCGACAGTTGAAGACGACCTGCCTCGGTCGCTACACTGGTGGCGTTCGTTCACCGAGTGGGTCGGCGGCGTCGGCGTTATCGTCCTCACCGTCGCTATCCTCGCACGGCCGGGAAGCGGTTCCCTCACGCTTTACGAAAGCGAAGCGCGTTCGAAGAAAATCCACCCCAGTATCGTTTCGACCGTCCGTGAAATCTGGAAAATTTACTTCGGCTTTACTATCGTTGCAATCGCTCTGTTTCTCGTCGTTGGAATGCCCGTTTGGGGGGCGGTCAATCACGCGATGACGGCTATCGCCACCGGCGGGTTTTCGATCCACGCCGATTCGATCGGCTATTATGGCGAGCCACTGATCGAGTACGCCGTCATCCCGGTGATGATAGCCGGCAGTATCGCGTTCCCGATCCACTATCTCATTCTCAAGGGCGAATTGCGGAACTTCTATGCCGATATTCAGACGCGATGGGTATTCGTCTGGTTCGCCGCGGGTTCGATTACCCTCACTGCAGTCTTATCTCTGAACGGTCAATACGAAACCGTCGAGGAGACGTTTCGGACTGCGTTGTTCCAGTTCGTTTCCGCAACTTCGAACACCGGGTTCGGGACAACGACGATTGGAGATGGGACGGAACGTGCCTGGACCGCCGGTGCGACACTTTTTATCTGCCTCGGCATGCTGACCGGTGCGGCAGCCGGATCGACAGTCGGCGGTCTCAAACTGATCCGTGTCATCACACTAGTCAAAGGAACAGTGTGGCAAATCCGAAACGTATTCTCACCGGATAGTGCGATTCGACAGCTTTCCCTCGGGAAACGAACCCTCGGGGAGAATCAGGTCCAGCGCGAATACACTGAGGCTGCTGTCGTCCTCGTCCTTTGGATCGCCTTTCTTATCGTCGGCGTGGCTGTCCTCCTGTGGACGCTTTCCCCGGGGTATCCGGTCGAGTATGTGATATTCGATGTGATGAGCGCACAAAGTAACGTCGGGCTTGACGCAGGCATTACCGGGTCGAACATGCCGGAGACGGCCAAAGTTATGTTGCTGTTCAATATGTGGATTGGGCGTCTAGAGATAATACCCATTGCAGTGTTGATCGGCGCGGTCTTCAAGAGTGCCGGTCTCTACGAAACGTAATTCTGTGCGTCCAACTGAGCAGGTAGTGCTGAAGGCAACGTATCCCTCAATAAAGGTCTGGTTTTGAAATAGAATTCTGAAGGCATGTTATCTTTTTACTCCTGTGTGAGGGAGATATATATGGGCGTATCGAAGATACTGTCATATGGGAGGTAATTCAATCCAGTGCTGGGACCGACTTACTACAGACAACGAAGCTGTCACTCGTTCGCATTTCCCGCAAACGGGTGCAGTTACTGAGACCGACAGCCAATGACGTCACAACTACTCGAGCAGGTCATCGTCCCGATTGCTACTGAGGAAGACGCTCAGAAGACGTGCGACGCGCTGAAAGTACACGTTGATGCTGACGCACAACTACACATTGTTCACGTAATCGAAAAGGGCGGTGGTTCACCTGACAAAGCCCCGATCGGGGCGCGACAGCGGCAAGCAGACGAGATATTCGAACGCGTTGAAAAATCTCTGGAGTCGGCCGGATACGAACTCGAAACCGAACTTCGGTACGGCACGAGCGTCATCGACGAGATTGTAGCGGCAGCTACCGAAAGCGATGGAACCGCGATCGCCTTCGTTCCACGAGAGGGAGGACGGATCACTCGATTGCTGACTGGGGACAAAACCCGAGATCTCGTTGCGATAGACCAAGTACCCGTAATCGCACTCCCTAACGAATCAACGTAGGACAGTTACTGCCCGCTATCCTCCGTGGACTGTCTTACAGCAAAAAGAGTGGGAAATCGACCAAATACTGGTAATCGAAGACGTGCCGCGTTCTACCGATTGATCGAGAGTACCGTAGATATATATTTCAAAGCACCGCAGAACAACGTATGGGAGACGGAACTGGTGGCAGTTATCGACTCGACGAAATCGATCGGCGGATTGTCTATGCGTTAATGTCCGACGCTCGGAACACGTCGGCTCCGGCGATCGCGGCGGACGTTAACGTCTCCGGTGCGACTATCCGAAACCGGATCGCACAACTCGAGGAGCACGGAATCATCGAGGGGTACCGCGCAACCGTTGACTTCGAACACGCGGACGGCTCGTTGATGAATTTGTTTCTGTGCCACGCGAAGTTCGGGGACGTAGAGGGGGTAGCCCGTCAAGTAGGTGCGATATCCGGCGTGATCAACGTTCGGGAGTTGATGGGCGGGCGCATGAACCTTCACGTACTCGCCGTCGGATCGGATACCACGGATCTCAGACGGATCGGGCGAGAACTGGAAAAGTTAGCAATCGAAATCGAAGACGAATTTCTGTTACAGCAGGAACACAATTTCCCGTACACGCCGTACGGACCGGCAGACAGACGGCGTCTCGAGCCCCTCGCAGATTACATCAGCTTGAGCGGTGGTGCCGAAATCGTCGAAGTCACCGTTCACCAAGAGGCACCGCTTGCCGGCCGAACGCTCGAGCAAGCCGTCGATGAAGGTGTGCTCGAGGATCGGACGCTCGTCGTGGCGATCGAACGCGGCGACTCGATCATCACTCCCCACGGTGAAACCGAGGTTCGTCCGAACGATGTCGTAACGGTGTTTTCACCCAGCGGGAACAACGGTCCCGAATTACGCGGGTTTCAGGGCCCAAACGAAGAGTTCGGTTCGTCGACGCGGGTCGATTGAGTCCCCTCCCTCGACTTCTTAATCGAGATTGTTCGAAGCGGATCGGTCGTCTCCGACACTGCGAACATAACGTACGAATCGTCTGACTTAGATTTAACAGACGTCCCGCCCACAACAGCCTATGGAAAGGCTCCTCATCTACGGCTCCTACGGATACACGGGTCGGCTGATCGTCCGAGAGGCCGTTTCGCGGGGCGAATCACCGGCTATCGCCGGACGGGACGGAAAGCAGGTGAGCGAACAGGCCCACGAGAACGATCTCGAGGGGCGAACGTTCTCCCTCGAGGCCGACATGGCGTCCCACCTCGCCGAGTTCGACGCCGTCCTGAACTGTGCCGGGCCATTCGTCGAAACAGCCGAGCCGCTGGTCGAAGCGTGTCTCGAGACGGGAACGGACTATCTGGACATCACGGGCGAGTTTCGCGTCTTCGATCGGATACGACGCCAGGACGACCGCGCTCGAGAAAAGGGGATTACCCTACTTCCGGGGGTCGGATTCGACGTGGTTGCGTCCGACTGCCTGGCCGCGTTTCTCTCCGAGCGACTGCCGAGCGCGGACGAACTCGCGATCGGCGTGGCGGGGATGGATTCGCGCCGTGGAATTCCAGCGCCGGGAGACGTATCACGCGGCACGGCGAAGACGCTCTTCAGCGGGAGCGCAACCACTAACGTCATCCGCAAAAGCGGCTCGCTCGTCCGGGTACCGATCGGCTTTCGAAGCCGAAAAATCGACTTCGGCGACGGCCCCGAACACGCGGTGACGATCCCGCTCGGGGACGTAGTCACCGCCGCTCAGACGACCGGCATCGAGAACGTCGAGGTGTACGCCGCCATGCCCTCGTGGACCGACCCGGCGATGTCGGCCCTCGGGTCGGCCGCCTGGCTCCTCGAGAGTCGCCCGGTGCAAACACTGGCAGAGCCGGCGATCGACGCGCTGATCCACGGACCCGGCGAATCAACGCTCGAGACCGGCGAAACCGTCGTCTGGGGCGAAGTCCGAAACGGGGAACGGACCGTACGGGGCCGGATTCGAACGCCGAACCCGTACGCGTTGACCGCAAAATCAGCCGTCGAGGCCGCGAGAAGAGTCCTCGAGGGAACAGTTCCGTCGGGGGCACAGACCCCGGCCAACGCGTTCGGGTCCGAGTTCGTCCTCGAGTGTTCCGACAGCGAACGGGAGCTCCTTGAGTCCCCGGCGGTCGTTGACGTTGAGAGCTAATTGCTCGAGTGCCGTCAAGCGGTTCGGAACGCGTGCCGAACAAGCCAACCAAGCCGCCAGTACCAGTCAATCAACCCGTCAGTACCAGTTAACCGAGCTGTCAGTAACACTGCGTCTCGACGCGTTCGTCGTACGCCCGCGAGAGCGTCTCGAGAACCCTCCCGTCGTCGTTCCCTCGGTTGCCGCCGGTTCCGTTGCTCTCGGCCCCGTCACCGCCGACGGCTCCCCCATCGAACGAGCCGACGGGTCGCAGTTCCCACGTCGTATTCGTCAGGAACACGCTATCGGCGTTTCGGAGTCTCTCGGGCGTATACCGCCCCTCCTCGACGGGGACGCCAATTCTCTCAGCGCATTCGAGAACGACGCGCCGTGTGATCCCCGGGAGAACGGGGCCGTCGGTCGTCGGCGTGTACAACGTGGCGTCCTCGACGAAGAAGACGTTGCTCGTCGCTCCTTCAGCGACGAATCCTTCGCCGTCACAGAGGAGCGCCTCGTCGCCGTCCTCGAGTTCCTGTCGCGCCAGAATCCCGTTGAGGTAGTTGTGGGTCTTCGCCGAAGCGGGCACTGCTTCGTCGGGAATCCGCCGAGTGTCGACCGTCTCGAGAATAGCGGGCTCGTCCCAGACCGGTTCGCCGTCGATTCCACCTCGCGGAAGCGACCCGACGTAGACGACGACTGTCGGGTCGACGTCGGGATCGGGCGTCAGCTTGCCGGGCTGGACGCCGCGGGTGATCGAGAGCCTAACGTAGGCGTCCTCGAGTTCGTTGGCCGACAGCGTCTCGTCGATTCGCGACCGAAGGTCCACCCTCGAGAGCCCGTGGTTGAGCCCGAGCGCGTTGCAGGTTTCCTCAAGCCGATCCGCGTGGGCGTCCCACTCGAAAACCGTGCCGCCGTAGGCGCGGAGCGTCTCAAACGCGGCGTCGCCGTATCGAAAGCCCCGATCGTCGGCGCGGACGGTCGCCTTCGATGCGGGGACGAGGTCGCCGTCGACGTGATAGGTTACTTCTTCGGATGGGTCGGACATCGTGTTACCTCGAGTCACCCCCGCTTGATTCTGCGGTTCGCTCCGTATTTTCCGCCGCAAACGTACAGAAGTTCCGGATCAGTCGTTTCCCGACCTCGAGCGAGATCGATTCGCCTCGAGTCCGAACATTACGGCTCCCGTTTTCGGAAGCTCTCTCAACCTCCTTCCTGACCTCCGAATCGGTTTCTCGAGTGAGGATGCTCTCGGGATGGAACTGCACGCCGATGTGGGGTTTCTCGCGATGGCGAACGCCCATCAACACCCCGCGCTCGTCGGCCGTGCTGGCGGTTTCCTCGAGCGCGTCGGGAAGCTCCCCGCGTTCGACCGCGAGCGAGTGATAGCGCCCGACCCGAAACGGTTCGGGGACGCCCGCGAAAATTCCTTTGCCGTCGTGAGTGACGAGCGAGGGTTTCCCGTGAACGACCTCGGGCGCGTGGACGACCGCCGATCCGTTAGCCGCACAGAGTGCTTGATGTCCCAAACAGACGCCGAGAACCGGATACTCGGTTTCTGCGAACAGTGGAATCGAAATCCCAGCGTCCTCGGGCGTTCCCGGCCCCGGTGAAACGACGATTCCGGAGGGGTCGAGCGCCGAAACGTCCTCGAGGTCGATCTCGTCGTTGCGCCGGACGACGACCTCGTCGGCGACTTCGCCGACGTACTGGACGAGGTTGTAGGCGAACGAGTCGTAGTTGTCGACGACGAGAATCGTCGTTCCGTCACTCATCTTGATCACCCTCCGGCTCTCCAATGTCGCTCTCGAGTTCTTCAGCATCACCGACGCTCTCGAACACTCCATCGTCCCGATCCAGCTCCTCGCCATCACCGCCGCTCTCGAGTCCCATCTCGGCTCGCTCCCCGAGGGCCTCGTCGACAGCGGTCAGCAGGGCTCGAGCCTTATCGAGAGTTTCGTCGTACTCCCGATCGGGAACCGAGTCCTCGACGATACCCGCGCCGACCCGGAGGTGATACTCGTCTTCGTGGCGAACGAGGGTTCGAATCACGATGTTCAGCGTGGCGCGGCCGTCGAAGCCGAAAATGCCCACGCTTCCCGTGTAGGGTCCCCGTCGGGTCGCCTCGAGTTCGTCGATGATCGCCATCGTTCGGGGCTTTGGAGCGCCGGTGATCGTGCCGCCCGGGAAGACCGCCGCAATTGCGTCGGCGAGGGATTCGCCCTCCCGAAGCCGTCCGGTGATGTCCGAGACGAGGTGCATGACCTCGGAGTACCGATCCACGCGACGGTACTCCTCGACGTCGACGGAGCCGTAGGCACAGACCTTCCCGAGGTCGTTTCGCTCGAGGTCGACCAACATCGCGTGCTCGGCGCGCTCTTTCTCGTCGCCGAGGATGTCCGCCTCGAGCGCCCGATCCTCCACAGCGGTCTCGCCCCGAGGACGGGTGCCGGCGATGGGCTCGGTCCGAACGAACGAGTCTTCGCGCTCGAGTAAGAGTTCGGGGCTCGCACTCACCAAATCCGCGGCGCGGAACTCGAGCAGACAGGAGTACGGAGCCGGGTTTACGCGCCGGAGCGCGTCGTAGGCCGCGACGGGGTGGACCGCGGCGGGAGCAGTGAGTCGCTGCGAGATGTTCGCCTGAAAGGTGTCGCCGTCGTGAACGTATTCTTTCACTTGACGTACCCGCTCGGCGAAGGACTCTCGGCCGCAATCGCTCTCGAAGGTCGCCTCAGGCGTCGAGACGGGCGGATCGGGTGAATCGATATCGCCCTCGATCGCGTCCCGTGTGAGTTCTAGCGCGCGATTCCGGCCGCGTTCGTACGCGGACTCGATGGCGTCGTCCGCGACGGCTTTTCCGCCAGCTTCGATATCGCCGTCGGGATCGATTCGCGGACAGGCGGTCACGCGGAGCGTAACCTCGCCGTCGGTCGGTTCCTCCCAGGCGGCGAGACGGTCGTAGAATTCCACCTCGAGTTGTGGCAGGTCTCTATCGTCGACGGCGGATTCGGGAAGTTCTTCGAGTTCGCGCACGATATCGTAGGAAAGCCAGCCGATCGCTCCACAGGGGTAAGGAACCGTACAGTCGCCACGAACGAGCTGATCGCCCTCGAGCAGTCCCTCGAGAGCGGCGAGTGTGGGAGACGATGACTGATCGTCGTCTCCGTCTCGGGTCGCGACCGCCCGGCTAACGGTGAGTCTGTCGACCGGATCGACGCCGAAATAGCCCCAGCCGGGTTGTCCGCCGGTCGTCTCGAGGAACGCACCGCCAGCCCCCTTACGCGCTCGTCGGTACGCCAGAAACGAATCGTCGACGGAAACGCGAACTTCGATCGGAACGCGAACGCCCGTCGTCTCGACTCTCTCACTCGTTTCGCCTCGGCCCGCCCGCTGCAGTTCGGATCGAACGGTCTCTCGAACGGACTCGAGCGATGTCACGACCCGCGGCGCAGTCATACGTCCGGGAACGAGTCACCGAACTAATCATCTTGCGGTTTCGGGAACGATTGCAAGAAAGAAGCAGGCGGACTCTGTGGAATCCAGATGGGAACACAACTCGTCGGGAGACAGCGGGTCGTCTCAAGGAGAGACGGGTCAAATTGACTTCTGTAACGCGCCAAAGCGACCTGAACACGCCAAACTGACGGTTATCGGACCTGCGCTCTGTCGATCCAACCCTGCAGTCGTGTCTCCGAAATATCCGTGTCGTCGGCCAGTTCCGCTGCGTTGGCTTCCGCGAGCGCTTCAACGGTTTCGACGCCCGCCTCGGTGAGTCGGTCCGCGTAGGCCGGACCGATTCCCTTGATCGAGTCGGTCGGCTCGCCGTCGACAGCCACCTCAGCCGCCGCCGATTCGGCCTCGTCGTCAGATTCGGAGTCGGCGGCTTGCTCATCTTCCGCCGGCGTCTTGTCGGCCGTCGGCGTCGCATCGGCTTCGGTCGGGCCGGTCGCTTCGGCCGGCTCTGCGGCCTCGGCCGCCGAGTCCGGCGTTTGGGTCATCGAATCGGTCGAACTCGAGGCCGCGGTGCCGGCCGCCGCGGCGTCCTCGACGGATTCGGAGTCGTCCGGTTCGCCGTCGTCGGATGGAGCCTCGTCCCCGTCGTCGGTGGTTGTATCGGCGTCGGTGGCCATCCCGTCGTCGTCTTCGACGGTCTCGGAGTCGTCGCTGGCTTCGGAGTCGTCGCTGGCTTCGGAGTCGTCGACATCGTCCACCTCCGGCGCGGGGTCCTGTTCGGGTGTCTTTTCGGTCGTCGGCGTCGCATCGGCTTCGGTCGGGCCGGTCGCTTCGGCCGGCTCTGCGGCCTCTGCCGTCGAATCGGTCGACTGAGTCATCGAACCGGTCGAACTCGAGGCCGTCGATCCGGCGGCTGCAGCATCATCAGCCCCGTCCTCGTTCGTCTCGCTCTGGGTCCGCTCACGTTCGACAGTGACCCCGACGTCTCGAGAACGAGCCGATTCGGATCCCGAGTCACCGAGACCGAGCATCGACTTCAGCTTCTGAAGGATTCCCATTAACCGAACATTGTTGATTCGCTCACTTAAACCCGTTCGATCCGGAGACAGGAAAGGGACCTACAGACGGTGTCGGAGGGCCTCGTTCATCGTCTCGACGGGGGCATCCTCCCCGGTCCAGATCTCGAGCGCTTCGACCCCCTGGTAGAGGAGCATCCACGCCCCGTCAATCGTCGTCGCGCCGGCCGCCGCGGCGTCGCGGAGCAGTCTCGTCTCGAGCGGTCGGTAGACCGCGTCCATCACCGCGAGGTCGCCGTGGAGCGCCCCGGCGGGAATCGGCGTCTCGTCCGTCTCCATTCCGACGCTCGTCGCGTTGACCACGATATCGGCGTCGGCGAGTAACTCCTCGAGCGACTCGAGGCCGTGTCCCGTTGCGTCCGGGACGACCTCGGCGAGTTCGTGAGCCGTCGACTCAGTTCGATTCGCGATATCGACGGTCGCACCCGCGTCGGCGAGCCCGAACGCGATCGCACGCCCCGCGCCGCCGGCGCCGACGACAACGGCGGTTGAACCCTCGAGTGCAACGTTGTGATCGCGGAGTGCCCTGATCGCCCCGACCGCGTCGGTGTTGTGACCCGTCGGCGTCGGTCCGGAGAAGTCGATCGTGTTGACGGCTCCGATGCGCGTCGCGAGGTCGTCCGCGTCGACGACCTCGAGGACGTCCTGTTTGAACGGGATCGTGACGTTCATTCCCTCGATGCCGAGCGCATCCGCGCCGTCGACCGCGGCCTCGAGATCCTCCGGTTCTGGTTCGAAGGTAACGTATCGTCCCTCGAGGTCGAGTTCGTCGTACGCCGCTTCGTGCATCGGCGGCGAGAGCGAGTGGCCGATGGGGTTTCCGATGATTCCAAAGACGTGCATACCAACGCTCGTGACGGCGGGGATATAACCGGTGTGACTTCGGCAGCGTTTCGTCGCGCTTTCTTGGTTCGCACAATAGACGTTTCAGGGCTGGCGACCACCTGCCTGTGGTCGGCTCCTCGTCGTTGTTCTGGACAGCGGAGACAGCCTTCCATCCGGACAGCTTATACGCCGCTCTCGAGTATGCGAGGCCAATGCCCGTCGGCTCGGAATTCCTCGTTGCCATCGCTCTACTCGCGGCCGGTGTCGTTGTCCTCTACGCGGGTGCAGAGTTGCTCGTGGCCGGTGCAGGGCGGCTCGCGCTCGGGATCGGCCTCCGGGCGGCGACCGTGGGCGTCACCGTAATCGCCTTCGCGACGACCGCGCCCGAACTGTCCGTCGCGATGACCGGGGCGCTCGACGTTTCGACCGATATCGGTCTCGGAACTGTCCTCGGCTCGAATATCGCCAACATCGGACTCGTCCTGGGCGTTTCGGCGCTGATCCACCCATTGTCGATCAGCGAGGTGGCGATGAAGCGACACGTCCCGTTCATGGTGTTCGCCGCGTTTTTGCTCGTCACCATGGGCGTCGACGGCGTGATCGGTCGCCTCGAGGGAACGATCCTGCTCGCCGTGCTCGTCGGCTTTACCGCCTATCTCGTCTACTCGTCGAGAGCCGATCCGGCGCCGCTCGTCGACGATCCCGGCGCCGGAGACGGGATCGAGATCTCCGACGTCGCGTACGTTCTCGGCGGTCTGATCGCACTCGTCGTCGGTTCCCGATGGCTCGTCTCCGGCGGGACCGAACTCATGTCCGCGTTCGGGTTCTCGGATCTCGTCATCGGACTGACGGTGCTCGCGGTCGGGACGTCGCTTCCGGAGCTCGCCGCCTCCGTCGTCGGTGCGGTCCGCGGCGAAACGGAGTTCGCAATCGGAAACGTCGTCGGGTCGAATATCTATAACGTGCTGGCGGTCATCGGCCTTCTCGCCCTTATTACGCCGATTCGAGTCTCCGAGAGCACGCTCTTGTTCGAATTTCCGATTCTGGTCGTCTTTACCCTCGTTCTGGTCGCGATGATGGGATACGGACGACAACTCTCGAGGCTGGATGGAGCCGGTCTCGTCGTCGGGTACGCGGTGTTCGTCTACCTCCTACTCCCCTGAAAACCACCCACGATCTAGCCGAAGTCACGCGACACCACGACCGAAAGCGTCACGTATTCAATCGAGCCCGACCGATTCCGTGGCGTGATCGCTATCGTCGAAAGTCGGGCCGACCGCGCCTCGACTCACATCTGTTCGTTCCTCCTCGAGGAAGGGGACTGGGAGGCCAAGTCGGATGATTCGCGACCAGACGCCGACGGCGGCGGCACCTATTACCGCACCGAGGGGTTCGAACTGCGCTCGTTCGAGACGCGTCATCTGGATCTCGAGCGCCCCGTCGACGCGTTCGAGTGCGACCCCGATCTGCTGGTGTTCGCCTCGAAACACGCCGGCGACACGGGCGCGCTGTTGACCGCACACTTCACCGGCAACTTCGGGCCCGCAGAGTACGGCGGCGACGACTACGCGCTCGCGGAGACGTGTCCGAACGCCCACGCGAAACTCCTCGAGGCGTTCGACGAACACGCTCCGGAGGCCTACGACGTGGGGATGGAGTGTACGCACCACGGCCCAACCGATGTCGGCTGTCCCTCGCTGTTCGTAGAACTCGGTAGCGACGAACCGCAGTGGGAGGATCCCGACGGGGCTCGAGCCGTCGCCCGTTCAATTCTCGAGCTCGGAGATCCAGAAAGGCGCGACGTCACACCCCATCGCAAGCGACAGGTCGTGGGGTTTGGCGGCAACCACTACGTCCCGCGATACCAGCGGATCGTCGAGGAAACGCCGTGGGCGGTCGGCCACATCGCCTCGGAGTGGGCTCTCGAGGACATGGGAGACCCCGAACAGCACCGCGACGTAATCGATTCGGCCTTCGAAACTAGCGGAACCGAACTCGCGGTCGTCGAAGGAACATGGCCGAAACTCGAGAGCGTCATCGATGATTTGGGCTACGAAATCGCGAGTGAAACGTGGCTTCGGGAAGTCGGCGACCGGCCGATCGATCTCGTCCGCGCGATCGAGTCCGAACTCGTCCGCGTCGAGGAGGGAATCAGGTTCGGCGAGAAGCGAGTTGATCTCGAGGATGGCGAGGCGGCCGACGAGGCGTTCTCAGCGGTCCAGCTTCCGGCGGAGTTGATCGACACTGCGGAAGGAATCGACCCCGATCGGGTCCGCAAGAGCGTGGAGGCGAACACCATCGCGTTCACGACCGAGAACGGGGGCAGTCGAGTTGGATCGACCGCGGCGTTCACCTCGGAGACGGTTCCGCCGGCGCTGATCGAATCGCTCGCGAGCGTTCTCGAGGAAAAGTACGACCGAGTTCGACTCGAGGACGAAACCGTCGTTGCGGAGGAGCGAGCGTTCGATCCGGCACTCGCAGCCGAGGCGGGGGTTCCGGAGGGACCGAAGTTCGGCGCGCTCGCGAACGGGTCGTCGGTCACGGTCGACGGCAAAGCTATCAATCCTGAAGACGTTCGTACCGATCGGACAGAATACTTTCCCTTGTAAATTCATTCCAGCGACGGTAATATGTCCTTACAGCGCCCGTCAGGAAGCTTTTTCGCGATCAGCTGGCCGACACGTAAGAAGCGATTACTGCGTCAGACAGACGGCTGACGTGTAGGGGAAAGGTAATTATGCTCCATCGTTAAGTCAAGGGCAAGGATGGACTCTATAATCGACGATGCCATCGACGAGGCCGAGGAGGGGGAGCCTGAGCACCTCCCCGACGAGGCCGAAGCGGTCGACGGCAATACTTCGGGGACGATGACCGACGACGAATTACTCGACGTACTCGACGATCTCCAGACTGATATTACAGTCGTCGGCTGTGGCGGTGCTGGCGGAAACACCGTCAACCGGATGGGAGAAGAGGGAATTCACGGGGCGAAGCTGGTCGCGGCCAACACTGATGTCCAGCACCTCGTCGAAATCGAGGCCGATACGAAGATCCTGATGGGCGAACAGAAAACCGGCGGCCGCGGGGCAGGCTCACTCCCGCAGGTCGGCGAGGAGGCCGCCCTCGAGAGTCAACAGGACATCTACGACGCGATCGACGGCTCCGATATGGTGTTCGTCACCGCGGGACTCGGCGGTGGAACGGGGACCGGCTCGGCCCCCGTCGTCGCGAAAGCGGCTCGAGAATCCGGCGCGCTCACGATTTCGATCGTCACGACGCCGTTTACGGCCGAAGGCGAAGTTCGACGAACGAACGCCGAAGCGGGTCTCGAGCGACTTCGAGACGTTTCCGATACGGTCATCGTCGTTCCGAACGACCGCCTGCTCGATTCGGTCGGCAAACTGCCGGTCAAACAGGCGTTCAAGGTCAGCGACGAAGTGCTGATGCGCTCGGTCAAGGGTATCACCGAACTCATCACGAAACCCGGTCTCGTCAACCTGGACTTCGCCGACGTTCGCACCGTGATGGAACGGGGCGGCGTCGCAATGATCGGACTCGGCGAATCCGACTCCGAAGCGAAGGCCGAGGACTCGGTCAAAACTGCGCTCCGCTCTCCGCTTCTCGACGTCGACATTTCGGGCGCTAGCTCCGCGCTCGTCAACGTCACCGGTGGCAACGACATGTCCATCGAAGAGGCCGAAGGCGTCGTCGAAGAAATCTACGACCGCATCGACCCCGACGCACGGATCATCTGGGGGACCTCGATCGACGAGAGTCTCGAGGGCAGCATGCGAACCATGATCGTCGTAACAGGCGTCGAATCGCCCCAGATTTACGGCCAGCCCAACGGCGAATCCGTCCAGCCACAGGGTGCGAGTGCCGAGGAAGAAGATATCGACTTCGTCGACTGATTCTTCGAAAGCAGATTCGGTCTACTGCGTACTGTCAAGCCCGAGTAGCCGACCAGCTATGACCACGTTGTCACGATCTCAAGTCGGAGTGAAGCGGCCGTCAATCGTCGGCCGGATCGGCTTCGGCCCGGTCGTGATATTCCTCGAGGCGACGGGTGTATTCGGCTTTCATTACGTGAAACGTGAGAAGAAGCGGGAATAACAACAGAGGCCACATCCACGACGCCAGCACGAGGACGATCAGGGAGAACTGCACGGCAAAGAGCATGAGGAGGATGTCTTTTTGTCGCCGGGATTCGATCGTCATCTCATATTGTTTTTCACAGACATTTATGTATACTTCGGTGCCTCTGAGGAGCGGAAAGCGGCTCGAGGCGTGGAATAAAAGTTCGGGTCACGGATTACCGTCCGGGACGAGCTGATGCGTGTAACTCGAGCGCACGACTCGAGGCGCGACGCTTCGAAGCCCTTATACTCGCAAGTTGGATAGTTGCACGTGACTCGCTGGTCCGCGGGCGACAGCGGGCACCTGTTCGACTATCGTCACAGGTCGGGATGTGGAACGCACGAGATTGTCTCGATGAGTTCTGAACCAGGAAACGCCCGCAGATACACAAATGGCACGAAGCTTCTACTCCCACATCAAGGAGGCATGGAAGAACCCGGGCGACGGAAAGCTCGGTGAACTGCAGTGGCAGCGAAAACAGGACTGGCGCGACCAGGGCGCAATCGAGCGTATCGACCGCCCGACGCGACTGGACAAGGCGCGCGAACTCGGCTACAAGGCCAAACAGGGAATCGTCCTCACACGCGTCTCGGTCCGCAAGGGAACCGCTCGGAAACAGCGACACAAGGCGGGTCGACGAACGAAACGTCAGGGTGTCAACCGAATCGGTCGACGCAAGAACATCCAGCGGATGGGTGAAGAACGCGTCTCCCGAAAATACCCCAACATGCGGGTTCTCAACAGCTACTGGGTCGGAGAAGACGGCAGCCAGAAGTGGTTCGAAGTGATCCTCGTCGATCCGAACCACCCGGCCATCGAGAACGACGATGATCTCGGCTGGATCTGCAACGATAACCACACCAACCGCGCGTTCCGCGGCCTCACCAACGCGGGTAAATCGAACCGCGGACTCCACACCCGTGGAAAAGGCGCAGAGAATGTCCGTCCGTCGAACAACGGCGGTAGCACCGACGCGAAGTAAGCCGCCGATTTCTCGATTTTGAGACACTGCCGGCTGTACGTCGTTCACGATTCTCGTCGCCCCGAGGTACGAGAATCTTCACATAGTTACAGCCGACAGTATACCTCGTCTCGAGAGATTTCACTCTCGAGTGCCCGACACCACCCAACTGCCGCAGCGGTTCCACTCGAACCGTACCCCGACGCCGCGCGAGAGACATAGAGATACCGAGAAAGACAACCAGCCGGGAATCGGGCAGACACTTATTTTGTTCCCGACCGTATTTTCGCGTATGAGCAAACGCATTGTCGTCCCGGTTGACAACTCGGACCGTTCGACCGACGCACTCGAGTTCGCCGTCACCGAGTTCCCCGACGCCGACATTACGGCGTTAAACGTCCTCGACCCGGGAGACTTCTACGCGGCAACCGGCATGGAAGGCGGAGCGATGGCCAACTACGACCAGATCCAACAACACCACGAGAACCAGGCCGACCAGATCTTAAAAAACGCCAGCGAACTCGCCGCCGAACACGGGGTAGAGATCGACACGGACCGCGTCATTGGTGGTATCTCTCGCTCGATCGTCGATTACGTCGAGGAACACGAGGCCGATCAGATCATCGTCGGGAGCCACGGCCGGACCGGTGCGAGTCGGATTCTCCTGGGAAGCGTCGCCGAAACGGTTGCGCGCCGATCACCCGTTCCGGTGACGATCGTCAGGTAACCCCCGGTTCTCGAGCGGAAGTGATGGGATTCGAGCCGAACGTCGGCAACATGAAGAAGAATCTGGCGACGATCGCGCCCAGTTTCCCGGCGGAGGCCCACCCCACGAATATGATCTCGTCCGCCCCGCCCCGATCGACGGTCAGGACGACTACGTTTCGCACAATAGCAGTCATACGAACGGTTACGGTGGTCGACCCCCTGACGTCGATTATGTCCGCAGATCCAGTTCGAATCGGATTCGTCTGCGTCCAGAACGCCGGACGGAGTCAGATGGCGACCGCGTACGCGGAACGCGAGCGCGACCGGCGAAATCTCGAGGACGACATCGAGATCCGATCCGGCGGAACCCATCCGGCCGACTCCGTTCACGACATCGTTCTCGAGGCGATGGCCGAAGAGGGGATCGACCTCGCCCAGCGCGAGCCTCAAGAGATCTCCGAGGCGGAACTCGAGTCGTGTGCGTACGTCGCGACCATGGGCTGTTCGACGCTCGAGATCGACGCCGAAACGGACGTTCGAGATTGGGACCTAGCGGATCCTCACGGGCGAGCGCTCGAGGAAGTCCACGAGATTCGCGACGAGGTTCGAGGACGGGTCGAAGGGTTGTTCGACGAACTCGAGAAAGCCGAACTGCGGTAACGAATTGCTCAAAATTGATTGATAGGAGCGAGCGCCCAGTTACGTAATCGGTGCGTTAGACATTACACCGAAACGGTCTGGGTACGTTCGCGCTCGGACTCGGACTCCGGTGGCCGAATGTCGAGATCAGCGCGCAGCGCCTCGATCGCGTCTTCGGGATCCGTTTCGGAGTTGAAGACGCGGTCGAAGCCCATCCCACGGAACTTCTCTTGGGTTTCCTCGAAATCGTTCTGGCCGACCGAGAGATTGCCGCCGATGTAGGTCGTCACGTCCTCGAGGTCCGCGTCCGCGACTCGTTCGTGGAATCCCTGACAGTCCTGTTCGGCGTGGCCGTAAAGCGAAGAGACGAGTACAGCTTCGGCGTCGTGATCCGTGGCGGCGTCGACGAACTCCTGCTGGGAGCTCTGGACGCCGAGGTTGATGACGTCGAACCCTGCCGCGTTCAGCGCCTGCTCGAGGATCGTAATGCCGACGACGTGTGCGTCGGAGCCGATCACGCCGAGGATAACTGTCTTCGTCATTGTCGTACTTCGATGGTCAGCGGGGACGTACATAAACCTAATGATTCATCATGTTATATCCTCGCGCACAGCGATTTTTTGGCCTCAGCCGTCACTATCTGGAGAACGTTAACGAAAGATCAACGAAATCCCGAGAAGCGCCGCCGTTCGTCACAGACGGTTGGGAATGTCAAGTTTCGGTGGGCCGACTCGAGCGATCGCCCCGCTCCGATCCACCCACGATTACGCCTTCACGGTAGTGAGCGCATCGACGACCGAATCGGTCCGTCCGCGTGCCCGTTCGATACCGTCGTCGCCCGCCGCGATCAGCGCGAACACGCCGGCGACGTTCGCGTCCGCCGTTTCGACGATATCGAGGAGCAGTTCCTGCGTCTCGCCCGAGCGGATGAGGTCGTCGACGACCAGAACGGATTCACCCTCGCCGACCGAGGATTCCGGCAGATAGTAGGTGATCTCGATGCCGGAGTCGAGCCGCTCGCGGGCTTCGATGAACTCCTCGACTGCTGTCTCTTTTCGTTTTTTCGCGTACGCACACCGCGTTCCGTAGTAGCTCGCGAGCGCCGCCGCGAGCGTGATGCCGTCGGTTGCGGCCGTGAGAACGACGTCCGGCCGCTCGAAACCGAAACTGTCGGCGACGACGGGGGCCGCGAGGTTCAAAAACGGCTGATCGAAGACCACGCCGGAGTTATCGACGTATCCTTCGCCGTCGACCTGGATCCGCGCCTCGAGCTCCTCGGCGAGGGCCTCCTTCCCGAGATCCTCGACGACGGCCCGAGCGCGGTCGGTCCCCGGAAGCACGTGCCCGTTGACGTACCGGTTGAGGTCGCCCGCCGGAAGGCCGGTTTTGGCCTCGAGTTCGTCGTAGGTGCGGGTTTCCTTGAGCATGCACAACACGTCGACGGCGCGCAACTGGAGGGCTGCTTTCTCAGCTCTGTTCATATGGATATGCACGATTCCACAAATATGGATATTTCGAAAGAGCGAAGCGGAAGAATCAGCACGAAAGTGTAAACGAATGGGCGCGGCGATTCCGTCGAGTTACTCCTCGAGGAAGTCTGGCTCGGGTCGCTTCTCGTCGCGTTCTGCCTCGAGGTGCGCTCGGAACGCGTCGATTTCGACGTCGTACTCCTGGTCCTCGAATCGGTCCCGCACCGAAATCGTGCCGTCGTCTTCCTCGTTGTCACCGACGATGATCTGGTAGGGCACGCGGTCGTCGTGGGACGCGCGGATCTTTCGTTCGAGCGTCGAATCTCGGTTGTCGACCTCGACGCGGAACTCCTCGAACTCGTTGGCGACGCGATGAGCGTAGCCGAGGTTCGAATCCGAAATCGGGAGCACGCGGATCTGTTCGGGCGCGAGCCAGAACGGGAAGTTCCCCTCGTAGTGCTCGATGAGCATCATGAAGAAGCGCTCGTAGGAGCCATAGAGCGCGCGGTGGATCATGACCGGGCGGTGCTCTTCGTTGTCCTCGCCGACGTAGGAGAGGTCGAAGCGCTCGGGCATGTTGAAGTCGAGTTGGACCGTCGGGCCGTCCCAGTTGCGGCCGATAGCGTCCTCGAACGCGAAGTCGATCTTCGGCCCGTAGAACGCCCCGTCGCCCTCCTCGACGTCGTACTCGAGGTTGCGCTTCTCGAGCACCGATCGGAGTTGGGATTCGGCCTTCTCCCAGATTTCGTCGCTCCCGACGCTCTTCTCGGGTCGCGTCGCGAGTGCCATCTCGAACTCGAGGTCGAACGTCTCGAGGACGTCGGTGATCATGTTGATGATCGTCTCAACCTCGTGTTCGATCCCCTGGGGCTTGACGAACAGGTGACCGTCGTCGATGGTAAAGGCCCAGACTCGCGAGAGTCCGGAGAGTTCGCCCCGCTGTTCCTTCCGGTACACCTTCCCGTTTTCCGCGTACCGAACCGGCATGTCCCGGTAACTCCAGGAGTGGTCCTGGAAAATAGCGGCGTGACCGGGACAGTTCATCGGCTTCAGGCCGAACTCGTCGTCGCCGACGTCGAAGATGAACATGTCGTCCTCGTAGTTCTCGTAGTGACCCGAACGGTGCCAGAGGTCCGTCTTGAACACGTGAGGCGTCTCGACGTAATCGTAGCCCGCGTCCTCGTTCAGCTCCTCGACGAAGGACTCGAGTTCCCGGAGGACCGTCTTCCCCGGCGGGTGATACAGCGGGAGACCGGGACCCGTGACGTCCTGGATCGAGAAGAGATCCATCTCGTTGCCGATCTTTCGGTGGTCTCGCTCCTCGGCTTCCTCGAGGCGATTGAGGTAGTCCTCGAGGTCCGACTCGTCTTCGAATGCCGTGCCGTAGATCCGCGTCTGCATCGTGTTGTCCTCGTCGCCGCGCCAGTACGCGCCGGCGATCTCGAGGAGTTTCACGGCCCCGATTTCGCCCGTCGACTCGACGTGGGGGCCGGCACAGAGGTCCTCCCACTCGCCCTGACTGTAGAAGGTGACCTGCTCGCCCTCGGCGGCGAGTTCGGAGAGGAGCTCGAGTTTGTACGGCTCGTCGGCGAGTCGTTGCTCGGCGTCTTCGATCGAGACCTCCTCGCGTTCGATCTCGTAGTCTTCCTCGATGATCTCTTCCATCTCCGCCTCGATGGCCTCGAGATCCGATTCGTCGATATCGAGGCCATCGAAGTCGTAGTAGAAGCCGTCGTCCGTCGGCGGCCCGATAGCGAGCTTCGGGTCGTCGTAGTGGCGTTCGACTGCCTGTGCGAGGCAGTGAGCCGCCGAGTGGCGCATGACTCGCAGGGATTCGTCCGATCCCTCCGTGATGATCTCGAGTGCCGCGCCGTCGTAGGCGGGTGCTTCTTTTGCAACGAGGTCGCCGTCGAGTTTTCCGGCGACTGTATCCCGACCGAGTCCGGGGCCGATCTCGTAGGCGCAATCTTCGACCGTCGCGCCAGCGTCGACCTCGAGCTCCGATCCGTCGGGGAGGACGACGACGATCTGTTCCTGTGATTCTGCTTGTGAGTCTGGTTCTGACATGGCTGTGGCTGTGTCTTATGAGTAAGTGGTGGGACTCCGTCGAGAAGTCCAGTGGTGTCGCGCACGTGCCGTTCGTCGAACGACCGAATTCGAGACGACGAACGATAGGTGAGTGTTAAAAGCGGGCGAACGGCCCTGTAAAACGGACACCTACCATCGTGATTACGCGTAGTCTCGAGTAGGTTAAAAGCGTTGTGATGGTGAAGCGGCGAACGAGCCCTCGCAGGCGTCCGGAGAGCAGTTACAACGGCGGTCGTTCGCAGATCAACGACCGCTATCGGGGACCGGTGTAGACTGAACTGTTTTCAGGCCTCGAGCAGTTCGTACACCCATGGTGTTCGATCCGTTCCCGTTCGATGAAGACGACGAGGATTCGTTCCCGCTCGGGGACGAGTCGTCGTCGGACGACGCCGCGTTCGAGGAGGACATTCAGAAGATTCCTCGGGAACGGTTGATGACCTTCGTCTACATTCTGGTGCTCGTCCAGGCCGGCCTGCTGGCGGGAAGTCTCGGGTTGATGCTTCTGGCGATCCAAGGGCAGGTGCTCGTCGGCGGGGGCCTCGCCGTCGTCGGTATCCTCGCGTTCGCGCTCGCGGTGTACCGATATTACAGCCACAAAGAATGAACGGGACGACCGAGGAGTGAATTCGACATACCGGTATCGGGCGATCAGCTCCGTCGATCAGCGAGACGCAACCACGATCACCGGGATTCCAACACGGTCATCGGGACTCCAGCAACTCGCTCGCGGTCACGAGCGACTCCATCTCTACGCCCGCCTCTTCGACATTCTCTCGGCCACCCTCCTCGCGGTCGACGACTACGAGCGCCCGTTCGACCGTCGCCCCCGCATCCCGAAGCGCTTCGACGGCGTCGACGAGACTCGTTCCGGTCGTGACGATATCCTCGACGACGACGACTTCCTCCCCCTCCTCGAGTCGGCCTTCGACCAGATTCGCGGTTCCGTAGTCCTTTCGTTGCTTGCGCGCGATGACGTAGGGAACGCTCGCGGCGACGCTGGTCGCAGCGGCCAGCGGAACGCCCCCGAGCGCGACGCCGCCGAGTTTGTCGTCCTCGTCGAGTCGGTCTGCGAAGGCCTCGGCGATGGCCTCGAGACAGTCGGGATCGGTTTCGAAGAGGTACTTGTCGACGTAGTACTCGCTGGTTCCGCCGTGGGAGAGTTCGAACTCGCCGAACCGAACTGCATCGGCCGCGCTGAGCGACTCGATGAGGTCCTGATTGGTCATGCTCGAAGCAGTGACCCGAGACGAAATAAACGGTGTGGAACGCGGCCGCTCACATCGCCGAATCGGCGAGCGGAACGAGTGATTTCCGGCGGACGTAGCTTTTTATCCCGGAGCCAAGTATGTCGAACAATGGAAGCGTTCCGCGCCGACGAGCCCCACCCCGACGTACAGGCGTTTCTCGAGGTCTACGAATCGATCGACGCGCCGGACTTTAGCGACCTCTCGCCGAAGGCCGCTCGAGGACTCTTCGAGGACATGATCGATCGCGGCGACTCGCCGATCGAACTCGCGTCGATCGAGAACCGCAGTATCGACGGCCCCGACGGCGACCTCCCAATCAGAATCTACGAGCCAAGCGACGAGCCCGAATCCGATCGGCCGCTGCTCCTGTACTTCCACGGTGGCGGGTGGGTCATCGGCAGCATCGACACCCACGACGGAACCTGTCGAAAGCTCGCCGCGGAATCCGGCTATCCCGTCGTCAGCGTCGATTACCGACTCGCTCCGGAACACCCGTTTCCCGGCGGACTTCGGGACTGTTACGCCGCCCTCGAATGGGCCGCAGACGCCGCTCCCGACCTCGACGCAGACCCGACACGAATCGTCCTCGCGGGCGACAGCGCCGGCGGAAACCTCGCCGCGGGAACGGCCCTGTTCGCACGCGATCAGAACGGCCCCGACGTCGCCGCGCAACTGCTCGTCTACCCCGCGACGGGAGACATCACCGAGACTGACTCCTACGAGGAAAACGGCGACGGCTACTTCCTGACCGCAGACGAGATGACGTGGTTCGAGGACCACTACTTCGAGAACGAGATTCAACGGGGGAACGTCTACGCTGCACCGCGGCTCGCGGCCGATCTCTCGGGACTCCCGCCGGCGACGATCCTCACCGCCGGCTTCGATCCGCTTCGAGACGACGGCGCCGCCTACGCCGACAGACTCGAGGAGGCGGGCGTTCCCGTCACCTACCACAACTACGACGACATGATCCACGGCTTCTTCGGAATGACCGAGGAGCCGACGAACTTCGATCGGGCTCACGAAGCCCACGACGACGCGATCACGGATCTCCGCTCGAGGCTGGAGACGGGCGAATAAAAAGAGAGAACGCAGAAGGGCAGGTTACAGGTTCGGACGCGGCATCTCCTGCAGTTCTTCGATCTCCCCTGTCTTTTCGACGCGTTCGTACTGTCGTCGCCACGGGTCCCGCGGGAACAACCCATTTTCGTCGAACAGCTCGCGTGCGTCGTCCGTGATTCGGTAGAACTTGTAGGGGAATCCTCGAGTTCGTTCCCCCGCTTCGATCTCGAGCGCTTCGACGACGCCGACACTCTGAAGGGTTTTCAGGTGATTTCTGATGGCGTCTTTCTCGAGGCTCGGGTTCATGTAATCGAGTTCGTCGACGCTCGGAGCGCCCTTTGGATGGCCGATCACGTCGGCAATGAGATTCGCGCGGCTTTTGTCCGTGGCCTTCTGGAGCGCCTTCCACGTGTTGAACTCCGTCCCCGGCCCTACGTTCCCGCCACCGCCGTTGGGCTGCGTCGTTTGCGGGTGCATATCGACTACTACTGGTTCATCCGGCATAAACACTTGGTTGCTGAGACCGAGTGTTTCTCAAGTATTTCTCGAGTGATCCTTCAGTGTATACCAAGTGGCTCTCAATCATTTCTTAAGTAGATCTCGGATAATTCTCAAACAATACCCTAAATGCTCATCAAACTGATCGGAACATTGATTGATTCGTCGTTCGTTGTCGGCGTATGTCGAACCCTGATGACGCTTCACGGACGGACCCCAACAACGGCTATATCGACGGCGTTGATTCCGGTGAGTTAGCCGAGGCGGACGGAAACACGCTCTCTCTGACACCGGCCCAGCACGAACGGCTCAAAAACCGTCTCCACGGGGAACGGTTTGCGGACATCAGACGGGCCGATCAGCGGTACCTGGTGATCGGACGCGGTGGCGACGACGGCCCGGGAAAACGGCGACGGACAGTCTGTGCCCTTCTCGACGAGCGGCGCTCGGCGACCGCCTTCCGACTCGAGGATTTTGGCTTCACCGGCGAGGAAGTGGAACTGTGGGCCCCGGCGTTCGATATCCTCTCCGGGATGGCGACCCACGTCGTCGGCGTCCTCGAAGATTACGATGGCGGGCACGTCTGGGAGCTCGGATACCTCTATCACCATCAGTCTCACATCCGAGACGTTCTCTGGTTGCTAAAGCGCGTTTACGAAACGGAAGCGAAACGACGCGAACAGTACGATAACGGCATGGCCGCGTCCCATCTCGCCGCGCTCGAGGAAGCTGCCGGCGACCACGTTATTTCGTGGACGGTCCCTGAAGACCTTCCGGATGCAGTGAAAGAGATTCCCGCGACGCCCGAATAGTCCCGACAACTAGTGCCGAAAAGAGGAATCGGATGTCCGATCGTTCGCTCGAGGCTACCAGGGTTCGTTCTTCAGTCCCAGTTTGTACGCGATCATGTTCGTCGTCACGTGAAGCACCGGCGTGAGGACGACGACGACGAGAATAACGCCCAGGGTGAACCAGTCGAAGAACCACTCGGGTGCGAGCAACGCCGTCAGCGGCAGCGAGACGACGACGAAATCGAGCTGGTCGACGCCGGGGAACATCGCCCCGCGTTGTCGTCCCGTCCGCCGTTTCGCGAACGAGGCGAGGATGTCGCCGAGCATCGCACCGCCGGCGAGTCCGAGCGCGGCGAGCGGGGTGAACTCCGGCAGGTCGAATCCGACCGCACTGCTAACATCGGACGCAAAGAACGTCAGAATCCCCGCGAGTGCGATCCCGGCGATCACGCCGGCGGCCGTGCCGCGCCAAGATTTTCCGTCTCCTAAAACGCGTTTGTCGCCCCACGTCCGACCGCCGTCGATCGGCCGTCCGCCGCCGGCTAACACGGCGGCGTTGTTCGGAACGTAGGCGGGCAACATGACCCAGAACGCGATAGCAACTGTCTCGAGTATACCCATATTTCCCGGAAGGAACCAGCGTGTCTTAACCGCTGGTGATTCGTCTCGAGAAACGACGTTCACTTCGACGTCAATCTCCGCCGCCCATTCCGTGGAGTTCGCGACGGAGCGAGGCTGCGGAGATGCCGATGACTCCGCCAACGAGCGCGCCCGCGACGAACGTGTCCCACCCGCCCACCGCAGCGACACCCAGCCCGAACGCGAGCGGCGGGCCGAGCGCGAGCAAAACGAGTTCGATCGCGACGACCGTGGAATTCTTGGGTTCTGACTTCCCCATATCCGGGCTTCCCTCAGCTCCCGTCGCCGTATCGCTTGCGGAATCGGTTGCTCACGTGGGCGGGTAACGGACTCGAGTTCCGTCCCATCTTGCGGTGCATCCAATACTGAACGACAGTGGGTAACGCGGAAAGGATGACGATCGGCGTGAACACCTGTGCGTCTAGACTCCGCCCGCTGAGCAGCCACAACAGACACGCTGCGCCCGCAAGGCCGACGAGCCCCATCACGAGGGTATATAGAACGAAGAGACGCGGTGCCTCAGTGCGATCCCCGGAATCGTACAACCGTGTTTCGTACACGCCGACGATACCGGCGAGGAGAAAAAGACACGAAATAATCGCGACGAGTGCGCTGTACATACGAGATATGTGTCTGTTCGATAGCATAAGCGTTAGCTTTTCGCCGCTGTCGACTCCCCCTCGCTCGGCAAAGGGAAGGGCTCTTAATCCCCTAGTGTGAGCTTCACTACATGGCTTCGTGGAAACGGGACTTTGCGAGCGGGCTCATCGTTCTCGGCCCGATCCTCGTGACGCTCTATGTCATCTACTGGGTTTACGGACTTATCGCCGGGCTGGTTCCTGGTCTTATTCTCGAGCCGTCCGCCCTCGAGCCGCTGATTCCGGGCGACAGCGCGGAGGCCCAACAGACCCGCGAACAGCTCGCCCAGTTGCTTCGCGTCCTCGTCGTACTGACGGTGTTTACGATCTTGACGTTCTCCGTCGGCTACCTCATGCGAACCACCGTCGGCGGGCTGTTCGAGCGAATCGTCGACGATATCGCAAATCGGGTTCCGGTGATGCGGGTCGTCTACAACGCCTCGAAGATGGCCGCCGAAACTGCCTTCGGCGAACAGGAATCGCTACAGAAACCGGTCAAACTCGAGACGTGGGACGGACTTCGAATGACGGCGTTCAAGACCGGAAAGGAAACCGATGACGGTCGCATCGTGCTCTTTTTGCCGACTTCGCCGAACATCACGACGGGGTTCGTCATCGAAGTCGAGCCGGACCGTCTGACAGAACTCGATGAAGACGTTGAAGACGCGCTCACTCGAGTCTTGAGCGCCGGGTTCGGCGATGCGGAAAAGGATCGACGGATTGACGCGGGCGTCCCCATCGATGTCGTTGATGAACGGATGTCCGAAGTCAAAGAATCGGTCGACCAGCAAACCTCGGAGGTCAGAGAAACCGTCAGCGAACAGACCTCAGAGGTCAAGGGAACGGTGAGCGAACAGGCTTCGGAGGTCAAAGAAACCGTCAGCGAACAGGCTTCGGAAGTCAAAGATGCCGTCACCGACGAGCAAACGGAATCCGGTGATAGTGACGTCTCATCCCAGCGCAACGAGTGACCGAACCGGCGTCAGAATCCCGCCGGAGTTCTTAGAACGTAACGAACGAATGAACTGACAATAGCTACTTAGACGTAGTCGAACCACTCGTCGTACTCGTCGGTTCGGCGCTCGACCACTTCGAAGAACTTGGCCTGAAGCTCCTCGGTCACGGGACCGCGCGAACCGTTGCCGATAACGACGTTGTCGACTTTGCGGATCGGAGTCACCTCCGCGGCGGAGCCTGTAAAGAACAGTTCGTCCGCCGTGTTGAGCTCTCCTCGAGAGATCGAGACGTTGTCGTGGACGGTGTAGCCGAGATCTTCAGCGAGTGTGATCACCGTATCGCGTGTGATGCCGTCGAGAATCGACTCCGAAAGCCCGGGCGTGAAGATTTCGCCGTCTCGGACCATAAAGAGATTTTCGCCCGGCCCTTCGGCAACGGCCCCTTCTTTGTTGAGCACGATCGCTTCGGCATAACCATTGCGGCGGGCTTCCTCGCCAGCGAGCATACTGTTGACGTAGAGTCCCGTTGTCTTCGCGTTCGTCGGAATCTGACTCGAGGCGTGTTTTCGCCAGGAGGAGATCATCACTTCGATCCCGTTCTCGAGGGCGTCTTCGCCGAGGTACGCTCCCCACGGCCAGACGGCGATCGCAGTTCTGGTCGGGCAGTCTTCGGGGCTCACGCCCAGCGAGTTGTAGCCGTAGAACGCGATCGGTCGGATGTAACACGAGGGAAGTTCCTGTCGCTGGATGAGGTCGACGGTCGCTTCCGTGAGTTCTTCGCGCGTGTGGTCGATCTCCATCTCGTAGGGCTTACAGGACTGGTAGAGCCGCTCTAAGTGTTCGTCCCAGCGGAAAATAGCTGGCCCTTCTTCGGTATCATAACAGCGTGCTCCCTCGAAGACGCCACTGCCGTAGTGAAGTCCGTGTGTCAGCACGTGGATCTGTGCGTCGTCCCAGTCGACAAACTCGCCGTCCATCCAGATCGTGTCGACATCCATCTCGTCGAATCCCATACGCGGGCAGACGGAACCCTCCGTAATGAACGTTCGCGGTTTCGGTCGATATCTTCGGCCGAACGAATTCCGCGATCAGCGGTCAGAAGCCGACAGGTGAACCGAGATGGACGACGCGGCCGTCGAATCAGCCGAGTCGCTCGAGGACATCCCGGCCCTCGAGATACGCAAAGCCGTAGCGATGGGCGTACGCGCGGGCGTCAGCGGGTGTTAGTTCCGCACCCGTTTCGTCGTCGAGCATCTCACAGACGACGACTGCCGGTGGAAGCTCGGCGGCATCTGCAAGCGCCAGACCGAGTTCGGTGTGGCCTTCCCGTTGTGCAAGCAGGTCGGGGGCGGCTCTGAGGAGATGGACGTGTCCGGGGATGCGAAACTCCGTTGCGAAGTCGGTCGCCGACGGATCGTCGGCCGCCTCCCCGAGTGCGCGAATCGTCGTCGACCGATCGCTGTCCGTAATTCCCGTGTACGTCTCCCGATGATTGACGGTAAAGGAGAACGAGGCGCGTTCATCGTAACCCAGTTCGTGATCGGCCGCCGCCGGATGGTCGACCTCGTCGGTGTAAAACGGTAAGTCGAACGCGTCGGCAACGTCGTCAGAAAGTGCGACGCAGATGAGTCCGCCGGCATCGTTACGCATGCGGGAAACGGCGTCGGGAGTGACAGCGTCAGCGTGATAGATCAGATCCGTCTCGCCTTCCCGATCCGCTGCGTCGTGAACGAGAACCGGATCGCCCGACCGGAGCGACTCGAGTGCATGCCGAAACTCGCTTTCGCCGGTCGTCGCTTCCTGAGCCTCCGTTTCCGATCCCGTTTCCGTCCGCATTAGCGATCACCCACGTACACGGTCACGTGATCGTCGTCCTCGAGGCCGAGTTCCTCCCGAAGCGTATCGGGTGCGATGACCTCGAGCTGATCGTCGTCGTGGTGCGTTCGTTCGGGTGCGATCGTGTGGGCGTTTTCGTAGGTCTCGCCGTCGGCCGTCTCGACCGTCGCCGGATAGCAGACCGCTGGGCCGTAGGTTCGATCGTCGTCCTCCCAGCCGTCGATCGGAACCGGCTCGAGTGAAGACATCGCGCTTCGGCGGCGAACGCTATCTTCACGAAGGTCGACATTGAGCGTCCCCGGAAACGGATCGTAGCCGAGTCGCTCCTCGAACTGACGCTTGTATCCCGGGAGCGAGATGTAGTGACGACCCTCGCCCATCCCGCCGGTTATCGTTCCCTCGAGTTCGATCTCCGCACCCGTCTCGAAAACGCGACGGTAATCCTCGTACTCGGCTCGGAGCATTCCTTCGCCGCCGTCGGTGATCTCTACCCACTGGCCGTCGCTTACCGTCTCGCGCTCGAGGAGCCCGCCGCTCTCGAGTCGTTGCAACCGTCGCGAGGCAGTCTGATTCGATGCGCCGAGCCGATCGGAAAGTGCAGAACAGGATATCTTCACGTCGCCGGAGAGCCCACCCTCGAGGGCGAGAAGCTTGAGCACGGCGAGTTCGTCGTGCCCGACGGCGGACTCGGTTGTCAATGACATACCAGCGGCTTCGGTTGGGGGACGTATAAGCATACCGGATGTGGAACGCGTCCCAAAACTGTGATGGGGTTTGTCGACGTTTACTCGCAGTGCCTGATACTCGGCCACTGCAGGCAAAAAGTCACCGATGCGAGAAGGAACTGCTCGAGCGGGTCCCCGCTCCCTCGTCGCGTGGCCGATACCGAAGATTAGTCACCCACAACCGGGTCGTCCGCCCAGAACTCGCTGTCTTTTTTCAGTTTCGGCACCCAGGTGTCCTTCGTCTTCGAGAGTAACGCGACGTTCGAGGCGGGAACGTCTTTACACTCCGTAAACTCCGGCATGTACGTTTTAACCTCCTCTGCGAACTCGACGACGTCCTCGTGGTCGGGCATCGACGAGCGATCGAGCCGGCCTCGAGAGTGACCGACGTGCATGTAGGATTTGAGTTCGATAAAGTCCGGGTCCGCGCGCTGGTAGTACGCCGCGTAGAGATCCGGGCTGTGCATGTTTTCGCCGTTGATCAGCGTCGTTCGGAGCACCGTTCGGGTCTCGTCTTTGTCGGCGAGGACGTCCATCGTCTCGAGGAGCTTCTCCCACGCGTCGTCCTCCATCGCCTTGACGACCTGATCGAAGGTGTGGCGTTCGGGCGCGTCGACGCTGATGTACAATTGGGTGGGGTCACACTCCCGGATAACTTCGGGGCGGGTACCGTTCGAGACCAGGAACGTGGTGATGTCTCGATCGTGGAACGCCTCAATGAGTTCCGGCAGGTAGGGATACAGCGACGGCTCGCCGTCAAGCGAAATCGCGACGTGTCGCGGTTCCATCGCTTGCTCGAACACGTCGTCGGGGACCTTCTCGTTGCCGCCAAAGCCCGAAAGGAGCTTCTTCTGGAGGGAAATCGAGGCGTCGACGACGGCTTCGGGGTCGTCCCACTCGACACCGTCGAGTTCGTACGCGTGGCCCGCGTGATCGCGCCAACAAAAGACACAGCGTTCGTTACAGCGGACGACGGGGGTCATCTGGATGCACCGGTGGGACTCGATGCCGTAGTAAATATTCTTGTAACACTTGCCCTCCCCGCGCAGGGCGTTCGCGGTCCAGCCACACGTCTGGGCGGCCGTGTGGTTCTCGCTATGATAGTCGGGATCAGAGACCTGCAAGGTCTCGTCTGAATCGCTCATAGGCGAGCATCGCAGTGATGAGACAAAAGACGTGTGGTGACGGCTCGAACGATGAGGGAGTTGTCACTCGAGGGAGTGGAGTGTAAAACCCGAGAAACGACCGTCGTTTCCGGGTTGAAAAGTACGATTGTCGCCGAATGCATTCACCTTGCCAATCAATAGCCTATTACTGCCTTATGGCATGAGACTGCGGTGTTTCGCCTCGTGCCAGGCGTCTCGAGCGAACACCGTCGCTTTCTCGAACGATCCAGTCACTGGTGAGGCGTCGCCCGGCGAGCGATACGTCGCGATTAACGACCACATGATCGTCGTTGCGGCCGCGCCCATCGCTGAAAACGTCATCCCGAGCGTCGTAAACGTAAACGCGTACGCGGCACCGACCAGCATCGACGGCAGGCTCGTTCCCAGGGGGACACGAGCGCTTACGTCACGCAACGTTGGCGCGAGGAAAACGATCGAAAGTGAGCTTCCAAGCATGAACACGAAGTCTTGCCACATCATCAAAACAACGTACTCGATGGAGCGTAAATATAGCCTTTGATTCAGAAGATGATTGTTGTAAATATATTCAATGAATATTGACTGTTTCGGCCGGAGAGAGCTTGCTAACGCCGGCATCCGCCGAATCCCACACGGTTATCAATGAGTGGTTGTCTCATCATCCTCGGGAGCTACTGCGCACTTCCGAGCGCACACCGCACGCTCGAGCGGGATCGTTCAGTCGCGCGACGAACGAGTATCGCGGCTCGAACCGTTCGAATATCCAACTACTCGTCGCTGTTTCGATCGTTCCAGCGGGTAAATCTCAGAGTGATCACGTTCAATCACGTATTACTCGAGTGTTCGGTATTTCTCCCGTCGACCAACACCGCGACTCAGGGAAAACGGCGTTCGGAAAGTCGGACAAAAACGGTCGGTCGAATAGCAGTTTACGCGGACCGAACCCGCTCGATCACCCCTAGCGTCGCGTCCGCGTGAACGTCCTCGAGCACTTCGTCGGCGGCCCCTCGAGCCGCGTCATCGGCGTTTCCCACGGCGAACGATCGACCGACGACCTCGAACGTCGAGACGTCGTTTTCGGAGTCGCCGACGGCGACGGCCTCCTCGAGGTCGAGGTTCGTGTGTTCGGCGATGGTTCGAACGCCATCTCCCTTGTTCGGCGCTGGGTCTTTGACATGGTAAGCGTAGCCCGTGTCGACGACTTCGAGACCGTAGCCGTCGGCGATTTCCCGAAGCGGTTCGACTGGCTGGTCGTGCTGGACCGCGATTTCGGTTTCCCGCCAGCGGTTGACGGTGTCCTCGGGACCCCAGCCGAGACTGTAGCCAGCGGCTTCGTACTCTCGCGCGACGGCCTCCGCGGCATCGCGGTCCGCCGTAAAGAAGACGTCGTCGCCGGTATAGACCGCGCCGCCGTTTTCGGCGACGACCAGTTCCGGAATGCCGGCGAAGTGACAGAGCGCGACGGGGTAGGGAAACGCCTTCCCGGTCGCGATCACGACCGGAGCCTCCCACTCGAGGAGCGGGTCGAAGAGCCGGGGATCGATTCCCCAGCCTTCGGGCCGGGTCAACGTGCCGTCGATGTCGAGGACCAGCGGTGGGTCGCGTTCCATACGTAGTAACGAGGATTGTGGACCATATATTTTGCATCACGACTGCGGCCGAATCGGCCTCGCGTTCAATTTGGGTCGAAAATGAGATCGTAAATTGGTCGCCGCGCTTACAGCGTCGGGACCCACGACGCGTCGGGGAAGACCCCCGCGAAGTACAGAACTGCGACCAGCAGCGTCCCGAAGACGATCGCGGCCGCGGGCGGGTCGACGTGGGTGTCGCCGTGGGCGAAGAACACCCGCTGGAAGAGTTCGGCGAACAGCGCACAGATCACGCCGAAGATCAGCGCGACGATCAGCGCACCCGATTGGCCGACTCCGGCGATGACGGCGTCTCCGCTCGCCATCACGGCGAGTGCGGCCGTCCCGGCGGGGAGCGTGATGTGGTGGGTTACCGGCACTTTCTCGATGCCAAGGTTGAGGAACAACAACGACGCCGCGCTGATTCCGAACGCCAGGAACGGGCTTTGACTCGCGATGGCGATCCAGCCGCCCAGAATGCCGGCGAACGCGCCGAGCGTTGCGACGTGGCCCCACTTGTACTGGTGGGGAAGCCACGGTTCGACGGCGAACCGTCCGAGCTCCGTGGCTGTTTTCGCGGCACCGTTGGCTGGTTTATCTGCGGCGATGACTTCTCCGCCATCCGTGGCCGTTCGTCGCTCTCCGCGCTCGAACGGGCTCATATCGAGGATATTGCTCCCGCGAACCGTCCCGATGATGCTGTAGCCCAGAATCAGTCGGTGGAAGATCGCCGAGAGGACGACACCCATCGCGATCGGATCGTACGGAAGCGCGAGGGTATCGGAGGCTACCTGTATCCACCAGCCGAGCAGTCCGAAGGAAGCACCGACGATCAGAACGTCGGGTTTTGTTCCGAGCGCCTGGGAGATGTTCTTCGCCTGATGGTAATCGCTGGCGAATCCGTCCATGTATCCGCGCCTCGCGGCGTAGGCCGTCGCCGCCACGCCGCCTGCGAAACTGACCGCTGGCGAGAACGCCGGTCCGAAGGCGATCTGGTCGGTGATGGCACCGTCACCGCCAGCGAGGACGGACGCCTCGCCGGCGATCACCATGAAGCCGGTGAAGACGAACGCCGGAAGCGGACCGAACGCCGCGCCGAACGCGCCGCCGCCGAGCGCGGCGATCATGTTCGCGAGATCGAACAGTGCGTCGATCATTCATCCACACCGTCCGTCGCCCAGTCGAGCGACCTGTCCACCGCGTCGGACCACCGTCCGTACATTTCGTCGGCGTCCTCGGCGTCCATCTCGGGTTCAAACTGTCTGTCGATCTGCCAGTTGTCGCGAAGCCCCTCGACGTCGCTCCAGTAGCCGACGGCGAGCCCGGCCGCGTAGGCCGATCCGAGCGCCGTCGTCTCGTCGACGACCGGTCGCGAAATCTCCGAGCCGATGATATCCGACTGGAGCTGACAGAGGTAGTTGTTCTTCACCGCGCCGCCGTCGACCTTCAGCGAGGTCATCTCGATGCCCGAGTCAGCCACCATCGCCTCAGCGACGTCACGGGTCTGGTAGGCGATCGACTCGAGGGTCGCCCGGACGATGTGTTCCTTACGGGTGCCGCGGGTCATTCCGAGGATGGTTCCGCGCGCACGTTGGTCCCAGTGGGGTGCGCCCAGTCCCGTGAACGCGGGCACGACGTAGACGCCATCAGTGGAGTCGACGCTCCGAGCGAGTTCGGCGGTTTCAGAGGGATCGTCGATCAGGGAGATATCCTCGAGCCACTCGATCGCCGCCCCGGTGATGAAGATCGAGCCCTCGAGGGCGTACTGAACGGGTTCGCCCGAGCGCTGGAAGCCGATCGTCGTGAGCAGGCCGTGGTCGCTCTCGACGGCTTCGCCGCCGGTGTTCATCAGGAAGAACGAGCCCGTCCCGTAGGTGTTTTTGGCCTCGCCGGCCTCGAAGCACGTCTGGCCGAAGAGAGCGGCCTGCTGATCGCCGAGCGCGCCGGCGACCGGCACTTCCGCCTCAAGGAATCCGTCCGGATCCGTCGTGCCGTACGTCTCGTCGTCACTCGAGGGTCGGACCTCGGGCAACATCTCGCGCGGAACGTCGAACTCTTCGAGAAGTTCGTCGTCCCACTCGAGGTCGTGAATGTTGTACAGCATCGTCCGCGAGGCGTTCGTAACCTCGGTGATGTGGTTCCCCGTCAAATTGTAGATGAGCCAGCTGTCTATCGTACCGAACAGCACCTCGCCGCTTTCGGCCCGGTCGCGGATGTCTTCCGGCCGGCTTCGTTCGAGCTTGATCGGATCCGCGTTCTCGAGGAGCCACTCCGCTTTCGTCGCGGAGAAGTAGGCGTCGGCCTCGAGACCGGTCTTCTCGCGAATCTCCTCGACCATGCCGTCTTCCTCGAGTTGCTCGACCCGATCCGTCGTGCGCCTGTCCTGCCAGACGATGGCGTTGTGGACCGGTTTTCCGGAATCCGCGTTCCAGAGCACCGTCGTTTCGCGCTGGTTGGTCACACCGATGGCCTCGAGTTGCTCTGGACTGATCCCCGCCTGACCAAGCGCCGTCGTGATAACGCTCTTTGTCGTTTCCCAGATTTCTATCGGGTCGTGTTCGACCCAGCCGGGTTCCGGATAGATCTGTTCGTGTTTCTCGTATGCGTTCGTAACGACCTGTCCGCCGTGGTCGAAGACGATAAACCGTGTTCCGGTCGTCCCCTGATCGACTGCGCCGACGTATGTTGAGTCTGTCACTGATGGTCACCCTGGAGCGGCACGCGATTTGTTTACTGCCGATCGCGTGTTACTGGTAAACAATATCTACGATCGTGATAAATGTTTCCGTACATACTGTTCGTTCGAAACTCGACAACGAAGTTAAACACCAGATAAACCCGATCACTGGGCTACATCTCGGTTCATTCTGGGTTCTATTTCTCGCAATATCAATCTGGATGCGGCTCCAACCCTGAGAGTGATCGGAAATATATCGTATCGGTAGGATTGTTATGGGCGGTATGGGAGCGTCGGTAAAATAAAGAGGGCTCGGGCCAACGTCTTGATGAAGGGATGGCACGCAATACGGCGGTTCTCGTTCTCGGCGGCGGCTCGACCGGCTGTGGAATCGCCAGGGATCTGGCTCGACGCGGCCTCGAGGTAACCCTCGTCGAGCGAGGAAATCTGACTGGCGGAACGACCGGTCGAATGCACGGACTCCTACATAGCGGGGGCCGGTACGCGGTTTCGGATCAAGCGAGTGCGACGGAGTGTATCGAGGAAAACGAAATTTTGCGGGATATCGCCGGACACTGCGTCGAGATGACCGATGGACTGTTCGTCCAACGGCCTGAGGATCCCGACGAGTACTTCCGGAAAAAACTCGACGGATGTCGGGAGTGTAACATTCCCGCGGAAGTCCTCTCGGGCCGAGAAGCCCGAGAGGTCGAGCCGTATCTCGCGAGCGACGTCAAACGCGCGATCAAAGTCCCGGACGGGGCCGTGGATCCGTTCAGGCTCTGCGTCGCGAACGCGCTCGACGCCGAAAAGCACGGCGCGCGCATCGAGACCCACGCCGAGGTCGTCGACCTCCTTCGGGAGGGCGACGACATCTACGGCGTCGAAGTGAGACACGACTCGGGACCCGGAAAACGGGTTCACAGCTCCGCCGGAACGACCGAGGAGATCACGGCCGACTACGTCGTCAACGCGACCGGCGCGTGGGCTGGCCAGATCGGCGAGATGGCGAACCTCGAGGTCGCGGTTCGGCCTTCCAAGGGCGTGATGACGATCATGAACGTGCGGCAGGTCGACACCGTCATCAACCGGTGCCGACCGAAGGGCGACGCGGACATCGTCGTGCCCCACGAAACGACGGCGATTCTGGGGACGACCGACGAGGAAGTCGACGATCCCGACGACTACCCTGAAGAAAACTGGGAGGTCGACATGATGATCGATACGCTCTCGGAACTGCTCCCGATCCTCGAGGAATCCCGGACGATCCGCTCGTTCTGGGGCGTTCGACCGCTCTACGAACCGCCGGGGACCGGGACGCAGGATCCCACCGACATCACGCGGGATTTCTTCCTGCTCGATCACGCCGACAGGGACGGCGTTGCCGGCATGTCGACTATCGTCGGCGGCAAGTTCACCACCTACCGAGCGATGGCCGAGGAGATTTCGGATCACGTTTGTGATAAACTGGGTGTGCGAGCGACTTGCGATACCGCCGACGCGGCGCTACCGGGGAGCGAGAACCTCGCGGTGCTCAAGGACGCGATGGACGACTTCGGGCTCCGATCGCCGGTCGCGCGTCGCAGCAAACAGCGACTCGGGAGCAGATCCGCGGACGTTCTCGAGACGGACGATCCCAACCCGGTGATCTGTAACTGCGAAGGCGTCACGCGGGCTGAGATACAGGATGCGATCAGCCAATCCGGGTCGGACCTCAACGCCGTTCGGATCCGGACTCGAGCCTCGATGGGGAACTGTCAGGGCGGCTTTTGCTGCCAGCAGATGGCTTGCGAGTTACACCCCGAGTACGACGAGGAGACGACTCGAGCGGCGTTGGACGAACTCTTTCAGGAGCGGTGGAAGGGCGAACGCCACGCTCTCTGGGGCGAACAGCTCTCGCAGGCGATGCTCAACTACTCCCTGCACGCGACGACGATGAACCGCGACGGGGATCCGGCAAGCGCCGACGAGCGGGTAGCCTACGACGCCTTCGACGGCGGGCCAGGGGGGGATCGCTGAGATGGCCATCGAAGACGACGTGCTGGTCATCGGCGGCGGCCTGGCGGGCGCGACGGCCGCCCTCTCGGCGGCCGAACGCGACGCGACGGTTCGGCTCGTCAGTTACAAGCAGAGCACCCTCCGTCACGCCAGCGGCCTGATCGACGTGCTCGGCTACATGCCGACGGGCGTCGACGAAGTGAACGACGGGGATGACGGGGGCGACGGCTCCGGAACGGAGACACCGTTGGTCGATCCGTTCGAGGCCATTCCGTCCCTCCCCGAAGGCCATCCGTACGAACGAGTCGGCCTCGAGACGGTACGCGAGGCGCTGTTGTTTTTCGATTCGATCGCTGGCGACGCCTATGCCGGCGAGCACACCGACGCGAACGCGCTCGTTCCGACCCACGGCGGCACCGTCAAACCGACCGCTCGGTACCCGGCGACGACCGCCGCGGGGATTGCAAGCGATCCTCGAGACGCCCTGTTGGTCGGTTTCGAGACCCTTCCCGATTTCGACGCCCCGCTGGCTTCGGCCCACCTTCAGGCGGCCGAGGTTCCCTTCGAGAGCCGCGGTATCACGCTCTCGTTCCCGGGAATACGGCGATCGGATGCGAAGATTACCCGGTACGCACATATCCTCGAGCGAGACGAGTCGGTCGATACGGGTGCCGGCGACGGACCCGCACGGGCGGCGCTCGCCCACGCGATCGGAACCGAACTCGAGGACGAATCCCGTGTCGGTCTCCCCGCAGTGTTGGGTGACGAACACGCAGACACCGTTCGCCGGGACCTCGAGGAACGACTCGGGATCGACGTCTTCGAAGTGCCGATGGGGCCGCCGAGTCTTCCCGGCATTCGACTCGAGGAGCTGTTGTACGACGCGCTCGAGGAGGCGGGGGTTCGGGTGACGACCGGCGTTCCCGTCGTCGATTACGAGCCCGTCGATGGAGCGAACGGTTCAGATACGATCGAGCGGATCGACCACGTTGTCGTCGACCGAAACGGACAGCAGGTCCCCTACAGCGCACAGCAGTACGTTCTCGCGACGGGCGGACTGGTCGGCAAAGGCGTCCGATCCGATCGAGATCGAGTCTTCGAACCGATCTTCGACTGTCACGTCGCACACAGCGCGGATCGGTACGACTGGTTCGTCGACGACGCCTTCGGCGACCACCCGTTCGCTCAATTCGGGCTTTCGGTCGACCGAGAGCTCCGACCGCTCGAGGAATCCGATGGGGAGGAGGCCGACGACATCGAGTTCTCGAACCTCCGAGCGGCGGGAGCGATACTGGGCGGGTTCGACGCCGCCGCGGAGAAATCCGCGAGCGGGGTTTCATTGGCGACCGGCTACGCGGCCGGAAGCCGTGCAGGCCAGGAGGCGAGCGAATGATAGCGGTTCGACCGACGGACGAAGCGGGCGGGCGATGCGGTCGACGGACGGCGAGTGGTCGATATAGTCGACGGACGGCGAGTGGTCGATCGATTATGCTGAGGACAAATCGACGGACGACGGTGATTCGATGAGCGATGCACAACAGCCAACGGACGACGGATCGGGAAGCGAGGAGTTCGAACCGGTACAAGTGTTCCCGGAGGCCGAGGAGATGGACCTCCGACCGGGTGCCGACGACTGTTACAAGTGCTCGACCTGCGACACGAACTGCCCCGTCGCCGAGGTCGACGACGAGTTCCCCGGACCGAAGTTCCAGGGGCCCGAGCAGTGGCGACTCAAGCGCCAGGAGGACCACGACATCGACGAGTCGGTGATGAAGTGTTCGAACTGTATGCGTTGTGATAACGCCTGTCCGTCCGAAGTACCCCTCTCGCAGATGCATAACACGGCAAGAGGCGAGTACGTCGAGGAGAACATGAGCAAGTTCTCTCGAGAGTACTGGCGGAATCGGTTGCTTTCGAACTACGGGACGATGGCTCGCATCGGAAGTAAAGTACCCCGCCTCACAAACTTCATGATGGGGTTGACAGTGACACAGGTCATAAACGAGAAGCTACTGGGGATCACGAGCGAACGGGAGTTTCCGTCGTTCGCGACGGAGACGTTCCGCGAGTGGTGGGAAACGCGAGGCGGACACGAGGCCTCGAGGGAGAACGCTCGAGACGCCAGGGAGAGACGAGACGACTCGAGCGACGACGAAAGCAAGCGCGTCGCGTACTTCCACGGCTGTTATTCGAACTACAACACGCCCGAGGTCGGGAAGGCGATGGTTCGGGTATTCGAACACTTCGGCTACGAGGTGCTGGTTCCGGACCAGCGGTGTTCGGGGACGCCGATGTACGCGAACGGGATGCTCGACGACGCCGAACGCGCCGCCGAGACGAACGTCGCCGAACTCGCCTCGGCGATCGAAGACGGCGCGGACGTCATCGCCTCCTGTACGTCGTGTTCGATGTCGCTCCGCCAGGAGTACCCCGAACTCTTCGATTTCGAGGATACCGAAACGGTCGCTACCCACACCTGGGAAGCCCTCGAGTACCTCCGGATTCACGAGGATCTCGAGGCCGAACTCGAGACAGCGAGCGTCGATATGTCGAACTTTGCCTATCACGCGCCGTGTCACGCGCGGAATCAGGGCCTCGATGGCCAGACCGTCGAGGTCCTCTCGTCGATTGACGGCGTGGAAGCCGAGGACGTCGGCGACTCGTGTTCAGGCATCTCCGGCACCTACGGGTGGAAAGAAGAGAACTACGAGACGTCGATGAAGATCGGCGGGGAGATGTTCGAGCACATGGAAGGGGCCGACGCCGAGTCCGGGATGACGGAGTGTCCGACCTGTGCCATGCAGATGGAACACGGAACCGGCTACGAGATCAAACACCCGCTCGAGGTGCTTTCTGCGGCGCTGGCCGACTCCGAAACGCCGGAGGCAACGAAAGCGAGCGGAGAGGAAGCGGTGTAATGGATCTGCACGAACGAATCGGTCGGCGACAGTCCGCACACAACGGTGGACAGCTCGTCGTCGATCAAGCGTATCTCAGCCCCGCCGTCCACTCGTCCGAACCCGTCGGTCGAGGCTCCGTCCTCGAGCGCTGTCTGGACGTTCTCGAGCCGGTGTTCGACGGCGAGTTACCGCCACCGTTCGCAGTCGTCGGGCCGGCGGGGTCGGGGACCTCCGCGGTTGTTACGGCGTTGTTCGCGGAGCTGAACGACACCTTCGGGGACTCCGACCGGGTGATCGGAACGTCGACGCGAATGGAACGAACCGGACCGACGACGTGGTTCCTCTACATCGATGGCCGCCGGGTCAAGACGCCGTTCGCGTTCTACCGCGAAGCCCTTTCGACGATCACCGACGAGGCGGTTCCCGAAAGCGGGATCGGAACCGACGAGCTTCGGGAACGATTTGTGGCCAAACTCGAGCGACCCAACCACCGCGCGGTGGTCGCGATCGATCACCACAACGAACCTGAAACTCTCGAGTACGAGCGCGTTCTCGAATTGCTCGAGCCAGTCAGCGATCACGTCGGAACCGCCGTTGTCGGCACGCGCGAACCCGACGAATGGCACGGATCGACGATAACGGCCCCGGCGTACCGCCAGCACGAACTCGTCGATATCGTCGCCGATCGGGCATCGACCGGCCTCGCCGCCGGTGCACTGGACCACGATTCCATCCGCGACATCGCCGACTGGGCTGACGGAAGCGCTCACGACGCGCTCACAACACTGTACGTCGCAGCGGTCCTCGCAAACGACGATGATGCGACACAGATTCGCAATGAACACCTTGAGACGGCGATGGCAGACGTGCCGACGGACGGGATCCATATTGATCGAACGCTGACGTTATCGGAAAACCGCCAACAGGTTCTTCTAGATTTATTATCCGTTTCAGCCGAGTCGGAGCCGATCCGCGAGGTCGCACGCAAGATCGAATCGGAGTCATCAGTGACTGCGAGTACCGTCACTCGATTTCTGTACGAACTCGCGGATCGCGGGGTTCTCGAGCGCGTTGGACTGCCGTCGACGGGCTCCGGACGTCGCCCGAGTACGGTCGAACCGCGATTTTCACCGATCGCGTTTCGGTCGCTCGTCGCGGTGCGGTAACGAATCAACGAGCGGTTATTTTTTGTAGTCTGCACACAAATGATAGATAGTGAAGAGGTAGTATGAGTATTGAATTCAAAGACACGACAGAACCAACCGGGCTCGAAGTATATGATTCGATCGAGCAACGGCGTTTACAAATTAAGACCTCCAAACCTATTTTTCCGACGCCGGTGCCGACGGAAAACTTCCATTTTCCCGTGGATAAATCCTGTACGTTCGAAACGACCGAACTCGTTTTCGATCAACTCTATTCTGTCACAATTCACAACGAAACGGGTCGAGCAGTACAAAATTTAGATGCGGGTGATTCGATTAGTTTCGATGACGGAACGCAGTTTGTCGGCCTCAGTGGGCCTATTCGGTTGTACGTGCAACTCGATTGCCCGGCTATGATACAAGTGGGGATGAAGTCGATTCGAATATCGCTCGGTACCGAAACGACTGTCGGACTCGGTATGAGATCGCTTCACGAACACCCCGCCGAGACGATCACGACTCCCCGCGAGATAGAACCGATGATGAAAGCGGTCTCGGCGTTTCCTTCGGCGCTAAAAACGACGAGTCCGGAACGGGCGTGGCCGACGCTCCGGGGGCATCCTCCGCTCGTCGAACTCGGAGACGAACTGCAGATTCCGGACGCGATCGACCAACCGGATAACGACATTCGGATAACGATCCCGCCGGACTACCGGAACCTGTTTTACGCCGCCCCGCTCGCGTTTTATCTCGGAGCGACCGTTCAGCCAGGGTCCGAGCCAACACTCGAAACAGCTGAGTTCGACTATTCACTCGGGTCAGAGTGTGAGTTAGAAGATGAGTTCGCTCGACTACTGAAACAGATCTTCTTCCTCGACTGCTTGACCCGAACTGAAGGTATTTTCGGGAACAAACTTCACGAACGAACGACGCTGGAGGGTGAGATTCCGTTCGACCTCGCCGAGACGTACTCGCTATCACTGTCCGAACAGCTCGAACGGTATCTCGACATCCCGTATGGTTGGATCGAACAACATATCCCTCGCTGGCCGCTGACCGCCCACCTTCCGTCCACTCCTTCGAACGTCGAACTGCTTCCGTTTATCGTCAACGAGCTCGGAATCATCCGCGAAACTCGAGGGAATTCGAGACAGCAGGTGGCTCGACAGGATCCAACAAACGCCCAATTCGTCCGCTCGGCGAGTGAGTACAGGACCGAAAATCCCGATCTACCGTCGAACGGTTCACCGTTCGTCACACCGAGCGTCACGGAAGAATCCATCGAACACGCGTGGTTCGGTGACGATATCCCGCTCAGTGCGTCGAAAGCGTCGATCGAAGCCTATCGAAGCCAATTATCCCGCGGTTCGCTCCGCGAATCGATCGAGATATTGCTCGTCTGTAACGACGCACGGATGACGGACGAACACGATTTTCTGGACCAAACCTACGGAAATCGCGAAACGCTTCCGTTCGACATCGACTCCGAGTTCGGCGTCAGTACGGATCGTCTCGCAGAACTGCTGACTGACGGCGGCTACGATTTCGTCCACTATATTGGCCACGCCACCGAAGACGGTATCAAGTGCCTGGATGGGGATCTCGACGTGAGAACGCTCGAGTCAGTTGATGTCGGGGTTTTCTTCCTGAACGCCTGTCGCTCGTACGAACAGGGACTTGCACTCACTCAACGTGGGGCACACGGAGGCGTGAGTACGTACAACGACGTCATAAACGAGTACGCCGTCGAAACCGGCGAAATGATGGCCCGATTGCTCAACCGTGGCTTTTCGCTCCGAGGCGCGCTCGAGATTACGCGAGAGAACTCAACGCTCGGTGACGAGTATCTCATCGTCGGCGACGGTTCCGTGGATATCGCCCAAACTGAGGGGGGAGCTCCGTCGATCATCTCCCTCGAGGAGCACGACGATTCCGAGTTCGGGTTCGCACTGCAGTCGTATTCGACGAAGGAATTTAAACTCGGTTCGGTGACGGCATCTGCACTCGAAGCTGTCGACGATTTGCACCTAAGTCCTGGACAGCCACCGGCCTCGAGGGTTGAAAAACAGCCGTTAGAAGAGTACCTCACCTGGACGGAACTGCCCGTTCTAATCGACGGCGACTTGCGGTGGAACGACGGTATCGGACCGCTCCCGATTAACTAAAGAGACTTAATGCGACACCGAAAGAGACTGCTGATGCGGGTCTGACAAAGTCTGATGAACCGAGTGTAGAAACGCTCCTCGAATATTCGTACCATATCGGAACAGCTGTACTTCTCGGATAGTTTGTTGAGACGAAGTCTTACGGACCAACCTGTGTGTACGTCCCAGCGGCCGCCGTTCCAACCTGGCTGAGCAACAGCACCAGAGTGAACAGCGCGCCGATCATTCGTGGGTGCGATACGAGGTAATCTTTCATGGCATCTGTTGCGGACATTGCATTCTATCAGTTGTTGCCATTGGTAATAAATTTATCTTATGTTCTCGGAGATTTTTTATGTAAAATATATCCTCAAAATAATAAGTTCAGCGTATTGCGAGAAGAGAAATGCAAGCAGAGAGACGATTTCCTCGCCTCATTTCCATCAAATCTGGGTTCTAAGCGACGATGGAAACGAGTGCATCGACACCGCCGGGCGCAGTATCCGGGAGAGCACAATTCGCCGAACTACCGTCGCTCAGACCACTAATACTCGAGATCGTCGGTGTTCCGGTCGACGATCAGTACCGCGAATCCACCGATTACCGCGGCGAGCACGGCGGCGGTCGGCGACCCAGCAGTCGTCTCGTTGAGATTCCCCCGCACCTCCTCAAGTGGCAGTCGAAGCGCCCCGACCATCAAACTGACGAGAAAGACGAGCGTCGCGGCCCGGTACCGGTCGAGGGCATGGCGAACGAGATGAGCCATCGAAAACAACCCGATCACGGCACCGACGCCGAAGACGGCGACGATACCGCCCGCATCGATGATCGGAGTGAGCGATTCGCCGTTGACGAGTCCGAGTACGCCGTCGACGAACGTACTCAACACGCCGGTCATGTACTCGTACTGACCGAGTATGAGGAGGAAAAAGGCACCCGACACGCCGGGCAACACCATCGCACAGATCGCGACGGCACCGGCGAGAAAGACCATCGGCAGGCCGTGAGAGGCGTTAGTACCGGTGACTCCGGTAATGGCGAGTGCGAGAAGGATCGCGACTGCCGCTACACCGAAGCGTTTGGGCGTCCACGTCTCGATATTATCGTATAACACGACAGCCGACGCGGCGATCAAGCCGAAGAAAAAGCCGTACGTCGGTACTGGCAGCGAGTTCACCGCGTAATTCATCAGTCGAGACAGGGCCACGATCGCCGTTGAGACACCGAGTCCGAGCGCCAGCAAAAACAGCGCATCCGTTCGTTCGACCAACTCGAGCAACGCTTCGCGCCCCTCCGGAGTGTGAACCCGGACCGCTGGGCCGAACTCCCGTGGATCGATCGCCGTGATCGCATGGATCATCCGATCGTAGATGCCGACGATCAGCGCGATCGTCGCGCCCGAAACCCCCGGGACGACATCGGCCGCACCCATCGAGAACCCCTTACAGTAGACCAGGAGAAATTCACGCATCGCTCGAGGGTATTCTGGGTGTCGGGAAAAGCGTTCTCACTTGCCAGGGACGTGTCAGAATCGAAATGTACCCACGAAACTACTTCGGGTTATTCCGCGTCGGCCGCAGTCTCGTCTTCTTCGTCATCTTCTTCGGTTTCGTCCTCGCCGTCAGCTTCAGTTTCGTCTTCATCACCGTCGTCCGCTGTTTCGTCTTCAGCGTCATCGTCTGCTTCTTCGTCGTCATCCGCTTGTTCGCCCTCGTCAGCCGCTTCGCCGTCATCCGCTTGCTCGCCGTCTTCCACGTCGTCAGCCGGATCGCCTTCCTCGTCGTCTTCGGCCGGTTCGAGCTCGATGCCGTCAACCTCTTCTCCGTTGACCACCGCGGTCTCGGAGACTTCGACTTCGCCGTAGTACTGGTGGACGTAGTCCAGGCCGCCTTCGGTGGACGTCACGGTGAGGTTGTAGTCCTCGATCGCCTCGACGCTACTCTCGGTGTAGCCGTCGTCGACGTCGAGTTCTTCTTCGGTCGCATACGGTACCGTCAGCTCGAAGCTTCCGTCATCTTCGATATCGGCTTCCTGCGCGTAGCCGACCGTGCGTTCACCTTCGGTCTCGAGCTCGAGCGTCGCCGTGATCATCGCGCTGTCGTCGCCAGCGAGCTCGTCGTCGTCGATGTTTCCGGTGATCGTCGCGCCGTCGACGCGCTCGAAGGTTTTGACGCCGGAACCGACCTGCCCGCCGAAGGTCTCGACGTCGTACGGAGACTGCCGTTGGATCTGATTGAGTTCGTTGTTGAGCGCCTGGGTATACTCCAGGTTGACGCCCATCTGTGGCTGGCCGTCATCCATGAGGACTTCGTCGCCGTCCATGATGGCGTAACTGATGAAGGTGGTCGTCTGGATGTTGTTCTCGTGGACGAGCCGGTAGTTCTCCATCCCGTGGGCGTCGTCGAAGTACAGCTGTGAGAGCATCGTCTGGCCGTAGAGCGTCTCGTCGACGAAGTCGTCGTCCTCGAGGTCCTCGGCGGTGATCGTCTCGCCCTCCTCGTAGTCCGCCGGGAGCGAGTACGCCTGCCGGTCGGGGCCGGTCCACTGCGTGATCGCACCGAACTTGCCGCCGGCCATCGAGCCGTCGATCATCACGTAGCGCATCTCTTCGTTGCCCTCGTCGACTTCCTCGAGAGCGGCCTCGAGTTCCTCGTCGGAGACGTCTTCCCAGTCGACGTCCGCGTCATCCCTGATCGCGTCGAGGATCATCTCGCCGCGTTCTTCCGAGTCGGCGGTAAGGTACGCCGAGGAAGATCGAGCGTTTTGCTGGAACGGGTTCGAGTGTGGAATCCGCTCGGATTGGGTCGTTATCAGGTGGCCGTAGTCCCACCACGACATGACCCCGTAGGCGCCCTCGGGGTACTGATAGTCACCGCCGTCCGGATAGTCGTAGTTGCCGAAATAGTCGAGTTCGCTGGCGTTGTCCGCACCGCCGTAGTTACCCGGTTCGGGTGTGTTTTCTGCGAGCCACTCGTTCGACGGCTGCCAGATCATCGAATCGGAGTGTGGCGACGGACCGGGGTTGTCTTCCTCTGGATCGGATGCGGTGAGGGTCCAGACGCCCCCGCCGACGGCAAGCGGGATCGACGCGAAGACGACCAACACGACCATCCCGATAACGATTATCTGGTAGGTTTCGATCTGTCTGGCGCTCTCGAGACCGGCCTCGAGATCGAGGTTGATAATCCGTCCGATGTCCGCGATGAACACCGCGTTGAGCACGGCCACCGCGAGGACGAGGTAGTAGGAGAATCGAACCTGCGTCGCGGCCATACTCGTCAGGAATATTGCCCAGATGATCACGAGCGTGTATTCGGCGCGGAACTCGCGATCGAAGTACGGTCTCGCAATGAGGAACGCGATGCCGAGCAACATCGTGTAGAATGCCGCTCCGAACTCATTGAAGACGTGCGTCGAGAGGAAGTCATCCGGTCGCTGCGCTTCCTGGATCGTCGCATCAGTGTCGACGCCCCCGAACGGGAACAGCCGCCGAGCGAGATTGTCGTAGATCGTATCGAAGAGTTCCGGCAGCGCCAGCGCCATGGTGAGGAACGCGACCAGAATCAACCCGCCGATCGCCGCCGGGTAATACATCCGGTCGATATCTCGGTTGTTCCACTGTCGTGCTAACCAGGCCATGAACACACAGCCGACCCCGACTAACAGTGCGGCGGTCGGTTGGACGTAGCCGAAACTCGTCGCGCTCGAGCTCCACTCTTCGATGAGCAGTGCCGTAATGAGCGCAGTGACGCCCATGCTCACGGCACCGACGAAGGCGACGTGGTCGGGTGAAACACCCCGAACGTAATCGAGACAGAGTTGAACGGTGAAGAAAATCGCGAGAATACCGACGAGGACGACGCCCGGTGGCCAAACCCAAATGTACAGCGCCAGCGCGAGTCCCGCGAGGGCACTGTAGATTGTCGGCGCTTTGAGCGTCCCCCAGTCCTTGTCAAGCAGGAGTTCGTAGATCGGTTGCTCTCGTTCGCTGGCCCGAAGCGCAACCATCATCGCCAGCACGGCAATCGCCATGAACAACACTTCGGCGACGTGGTGTTGTAGTTGGCCGACCGTGGTCCGGCTGAGGAACTGGCCGGGGACGAGCGCGAGAATAACGATCGAGACGATACCGCCGAACGTCCCGCCGAGCCGTCGGCCCATGAAGAACACGGGGATCGCGACGAGCGCGGCCATCACGGGAACGGACAGTATGGCGACGGTAAAGAGCGTCTCAGAAGAGGGATCACCCAGGCCGACGATCATCGCCGCCGTGACGATAAGCTGATCGAACAGGGTGCCGAACTGGCCGACGTATCGTCCGGACGGAAACCCGGTAAACACGTCGAATGGCATCGTATACGGATAGTTCTCTGATGTCCACTCGATCGTCCGCCAGTGATAATACGAGTCGATACCTCCGAGCATCGGCGTGCCGTCTTCGTACGTGAAGTTATTCTGGGGCCGGACCCGGACCCAGTACATAAATAGCATCACAATCCCGATAACGGGAAGATGATACCACTGCTTCAACGTCTCGAGGAAGGAAGACTCCGTTTCCTCTCCGACGTGTTCGGTGTCGGTACTCATTCACTTGGAACTGTCCCAAGCCAAGAATAAGCTTTGTCATCTCCTCGTCGCCTCAACTATCGGATTATTCGATATATGGAGGGCTATCTCCGGTGAATGCGCGATCTTATCAGTTGAACGGCAAATCATGCAATCAGTACGGTACGTGTCGTATCTCCGTTTCGGCAGAGCCGACACTCACGACAGCCGAACAAAAAGGCTTATTCGCCGTTCACCGTAACCGACCGTCGATGAAGGTCTCCGTCGTCATTTGCACGTACGCGATGGAGCGCTACGACGTCTTTTCCGAATGCGTCGATAGCGTCCTCGCACAAACGTACGACCCCCTCGAGACCGTGATCGTCGTCGACGGAAACGAGGACGTCTTCGAGCGCGTCGAAAACGACTACGGGGAACACGAGGGCGTTACCCTGCACTGTAACGACGAGAACAAGGGCATCTCCTACAGCCGGACGAAAGGTGCCGAACTCGCCGACGGCGAGGTCGTCGCGTTCATCGACGACGACGCCGTCGCCGAACCCGACTGGATCGACGAACTCGCTCGAGTCTACGAGGAGACCGACGCGAACGCCGTCGGCGGCCACGTCGCGGCCGACTGGGTGACCGAAAAGCCCGATTTCTTCCCCGCGGAGTTCTACTGGCTCGTCGGCTGTGACGAACGTGGGATGGGCGAGCACATGGAGGAACTGCGAAACACCTACGGCTCGAACATCTCCTACCGACGAGACGTGTTCTTGAACGTCGGCGGCTACGATCAGAACACCGGCCGCAAAGGTGACAGGCATATCCAGGCCCACGAAGCTCCAGTCTGCATCCGAATCGCGAACAAGTACGGAACCGGCGTGATCTACAATACGGACGCCGTCGTCCACCACAAGCTCTTTGAGTACCGCGGGGAGTTTCGCTGGCTCGTCTTCCGCTCGTTCTGGCAGGGCTACTCGAAGCGGATCATGGACCTGCTCCTTCCCGAGGCGTCGGGCGATAAAAACGACTACCTGAAACAGCTCATGATCGGGTTCGTGCCGGCACGACTCAAGAGCCTCCTCGCCGGCCCATCGCTTCCGAAGGTCAAACAGCTTGTCGCGATTTTCGTCTTCACCGCGGCCGTCGGCTTTGGCTACCTGTATGGACTCTCGAAATCGAACTCGTCGCTGATCGGCGAGGAGTCCTGATCGACGATGCCCTCAAATCGTCCGCTTCGAGTCCTCCACCTGACGACCTCTCGGGAGGTGTTTTTCGACCAGCAGATCGAGACCCTCGAGGCCAAGGGCGTCGACACGACGGTGGTCGTGGTTCCGGGCGAAGACCAGATCGACGGCGACATGGGAAGTGGCCGCGGTGCATGGGAGTACCTCGAGTACTTCCCGCGCGTGCGACGAGCGCTCCGGGACGGCGACTTCGACGTAATTCACGCGAACTACGGGCTCACCGCCCCCTACGCGATCACCCAGCTATCGCTTCCCGTCGTCCTCACGCTGTGGGGATCCGACGTCATCGGCTTCGACGGGTACGTATCGAAAGCCTGCGCTTGGCGCTGTGACGCGATCACCGTTCGAAGCGAGGAGATGCGCGAACTGCTGGGCCGGGACGCACATATCCTCCCGAGCGGCATCGACCTCGAGCGCTTCGAGCCGATGGACCATGCCGAGGCCCGCGAGCGAGTCGGCTGGGAGCCGAACAAAAAACACGTTCTCTTCCCTTACTCGCCCGACTACGAGCGCAAGAACTATCCCCTGGCCGAGCGCGTCGTCGAGGACGCTCGAGCGCGCCTCGAAGACGATATCGAACTCCAGACCATTTCCGGGGTCGACCACGAGGAGGTCCCCGTCTACATGAACGCCGCCGATGCGTTGTTGCTCACCTCGAAACACGAAGGCTCACCGAACACGGTCAAGGAGGCGATGGCCTGCGATCTGCCGGTCGTCTCGACCACCGTTGGCGACGTGCGCACGCGACTCGCCGATGTCTCGCCCTCGGGCGTCGGCAAAACTCAGGACGAACTGGTCGATCACCTCGTCTCGGTTCTCGAGACGGAAACCCGTTCGAACGGTCGCGAAGAAGTTCGGGAAGTCAGCTGGGATCGGATCGGGGACCGGATTCTCGGAATTTACGCGGACGTTTGCTGATCGGGGCTGTACCAAGCGGTCGCCGTCGTTATTCAGCGACCGATACCACTCGCCGGATTTCGAGACCGGACGATAGAGTAATCGCGGTTATCGACCCGTAACGCGCGGAATTTCGATCGGGGCGTTGTTTCGAACGACATCACGGAAGTGAGGTGACATCGCGAAGAGGACGACGACGTACACTACGGCACCGCCTGCGACGATCGCCGCGGTGACAGCCGTTGACTCGAGGCTTTCCGAGGGTGGGCTGACGAACGTCGTAACAGGATAGACGACAGCGCCCATCGCGATGGCTGCGACCCACTGGCGAGCGATTTCGACCAGTGGCAGTTCGAACTCGAGGTGGTGACCAAGCGCATAGAACGCGCCGATGAGTCCCAGCCCAGCCGATAGCGCCGTTCCGATCGCAGCACCGGTCCAACCGATAGCGGCGACGAGACCGACGTTTGCGACGACGTTCGAGACGATGAACAGACCGTTGACGCGAAACGCGATGTCCGGCCGATCGAGCCCGTTGAGCGTATTGAGCAACTGATCGAAGTACGAGTACAGTAACGAACCCAACAGCAAGATCGGGAGGACGTACTGGCCCTCGACGAACTCCGTGCCGTAGATCGCCAGCACACGGTCACCGACGAGTATCCCGCCGATAATTCCCGGAATGAGGACGAACCCCGCGAACGCGAGGGCCTCCGTCGTCAGGCTCGCAACGTGACGGTGCTCGCCGTCCGTATCGTGCTTACTGATCTCGGGGAACATCGCGGTACTGATTGCGGATCCGAAAATCAGGAAGAACGAACACAGCGCCCAGACGATGGAGTACACGCCGACGAGCGCGCTCGAGACGAGCGCCCCCAAGACGAGAATGTCGACTTCGCTGAACGTTTTGCCCTGTACTCGCCCAATCCACGCGTACTTCGCGAAGTCGACGAGTCGTTTGTAGTGGCGACGCGTGGGCCGCTCGAACGGCGGTGTGAGCACGATAGCGGCGACGAATGCGGACATCATCCAGCCCGTCGAGTAGCCGATGAGCATCCCAGTAAGTTCCAGTCCGGCGAGGACGAGCGCGACCTGGACGAGCGCCCGACCACCGATTTTCAGGGGCTTGAGAACAGCATAGATGTGCACCTTGTGCTGGCCCTGCAAGGCTGCGTTGAACAGGGAGTTACACAGAACCGCGACCAACATGAGGATCACGATGAGGTGGACGTCCTCGCCGACGTAGGCGTTCAATTGATCCTGGAAGACGAGCACGCCGATCGCGAGAACGACGAATATCGACCCGATGATCGATGCGCCCGCCCAGAAGTACGCATACGAATCGGTCTCCTCGCTCATGCGCTTGGTGATCGCACTCGAGAGGCCTATCTTGCCGCCGATACCGAGCCAGGTGACGACAGCCAGCGCGATGGAGTAGTAGCCAAGAACTTCTGCACCGAGGACGCGAGCGAAATAAATCGTCGCGACGAAACCGATCGCCGAGGCGGCGATCTCGGTAACGAACTGGAGGAACGACGTTTGACCGATTCTCATAGTTGCGTCGAGGTGGCGTCGACGGCCACCCGTCTGTCCGCGTCTTTCGGTGCCACGGCTATCAGTCTGATCATGTGTACGAAAAGCCCTTATGGAACGACTCGAGCGGCTGGGACAACTCAAGGGGCAGACATCGAGCGGCGGCTACTCTCGACTATAATCCGTTCTGTGTCGCCGTCGGCTCGCGGCGATCACAGGAGCGCTTCGACCGAATCGGTTATCGCCGCGACGTCGACCCGCAAATCGTCCCCGACAGACTCACAGAGGTGATACTCGTACTCAAGGCCGAGCGCGGCGGCGAGCATCCAGTAGGTCGGTTTGATCTTGGAGCCGAACAGTTCGACTACCGCACAATCGTTCGCGAACACGGAGTTGGCAAGGCCGGCCCCGTGCGGAGCAATAACGATATCCGCTTCGAGAAAGAGTCGGACTTGCTCGGCGAACGAGAGCGACGAGAGCGTGTAGCGTTCGAACCCGCGGTTCGCGAGTGAATCGAGGAGTTCGTCTCGGTTGCGGACCCGTCGCCGGTCGGCATCCGCACGCGAGATGTACACCCGTCGACCGCGGCCCGCAGGGCGGGTCTCGATTTCGGAGCTGGTGTCGGAACGCTGCGAGGAAGTCGTTTCTCGAGCGGCGGACCGGAGCCACCGGCAGGCAGCCGGCGACGTGAGCTTGTACGACAGATCGTACGTGAACCGGTGGGCGTAGGTCGACCGGGGCTGCTCGAGAGAGCGAACCGAGGGCACGAGCAATCCTTCAATCGTCGTCGGCTCCCCGGTCCACGTTTCGACGCGTTCAGGTCCGTACCCGAAAAACGCGAGCGACTCGAGAACCCAACTCGACGCGTTATCCGGAACGAGAATCGTCGCGCGCTCGCCAGTCTGTTCTTCCCACCGCCGGAGTCCCTCGAGTCGCGGGAGTGCGGTCAACGTCCAGTGGGAGTAGCCGCCGAGACAGCCGTCGACGAGCGAGCACACCGTCTGCAGACGACGCTCCCCCTCGCTCGGAGTCCCGAGCGATGATTGATCCCACAGCGCCCGCCTGAGCAGGGACGGGTCCGCCAACAGCGACTGCTCGAGTGTGTCGCGCCGACTGAGCGACGTCTCGAGGAGCAACGAGCCGTCCGGCCGAACGGATAAGGAGTCCCGCCCGATGAGTCGAGCCTTCGGCAGTCGGCAGACGAACGGTTGCCCGAGCGAAAACGAACCGGCCATCCGCTCGAGTTCCGAGGGTGCACTCGACGGAGCGTCGAGCGTGATTGACTCCTCGGAGCCGAACGCGAACACGTCGGCACCCGGCGTTCGAGCGAGCTCCGCGCGCCTGAGGTAGCTAATTCTGGTATCCAGTGCGAGTTTGCCCGCGAACAGCCTCGGCGCGGCCCCGGTTTCAATCCCGCGTTTGAGCAATTCGAGGACTCCGACGTCGCGAACTTTCTGTCGAACTCGTCGGAGCGGCATATGAATCGTTCCAAAAGCAGCGGATAAGTCGCTGACGGTTCGAGCCGGAATAGCTAACGGCTCAGATCGGAACCGTTGCCGGATCGGAGTCACTGCCGGTCCGACTCTAAATCACGGATTATTTAGTCGATCTCTCCGTACCCCAGATCAATGACACTACTGGAGAGAACGCGATCCGTTCTCTCTTCCGGCGGAGTTCGCGGTCTCGTCTCGTCCGGACGAGCGTTTCTCTGTCATCACCCGCTTCTGGTTCGGGTGGTCGCGCGCGCCCGATTGGAGTACTACCGGTCGGTCGGCCCGTACGACGCCCTCGCGGACCCGTTTACGCTCGTCTCAGTCGATCCAAACGAAATTTCGGTAGCCAACAGATCCATCGACAAGTACCTCGCGACAGGGGCCGTTCGAGGGGGCGACTGGGACCTTCAGACGACCCCCTACGAGGCGTCGATCAAGCACCGCTCGGTCGAGCAGCGGTACATCGACGGCAAGGCGTGGACTGAGACAGACGTCTACGGCGAACTGTGCCGCCGAATCGACGAGGAGGGCGAGGCCGACGGCTGCTTCTCGAGAGACGACCTCGAGCGTCGATACGAGCGGATCGACCGACTGTACGAGAGCATTCGAAATCGCGGGTACGATCCGACGAAGCAGTACGAGGGTGCCGACTCGAGAATAGCGTCGTCGCTCGATCAGGTCTGTGTGAGCATCGGGCGGGACGGGGACCTCGTCTTTTGCGGCGGCGGGAACCACCGATTGTCGATCGCCAAAGTGCTAGAACTGGAGGCGGTACCGATTCGGGTCGTCGTTCGACACGCCCGGTGGCAGCAGCGACGTGATCACGTCGCACGGACCGGGGAGACCGAGTTATCGTCCCACCCGGACCTCAAGGACATCCGTCAGCGGTAGCCGAACGCTCGAAGTTTCTCCTCGAGGTCCGCTTCGTCCACCGAATCGTACCGCTCCGGCGGATCGGACGTGATCGTCCGCCGTTCCCCGTCGTCGATCACCAGCCAGGGAACGAGACACAGTTCAGAAGTATGGAGGTAGATCGGGTGTTCGTACCGCTTCCGGAACAACGGGGGTACGCGATCGCCGATTAGTTCGCCGTGGTCGGCAGTGATAACTGTCTTCCCTTCGAGGTGTGACAGGAGTTCCTCGAGGCGCGCCAAAACGACGTCCAAATTTTCGTCGTACGCCTCCCTCACCTCTTCGTCAGTCACGTCGATACCGTCCATCGCGGGTGCCTGAATCGCCTGAATAGCCCTCGAATCGTCGTCCGGTTCGTCGCCTGGTTCGTCCCAATCGTCCATTCCTCGTTCGATAGTCATCCCTCTGACATCGACATCGCGCTCGATTTTATCCCGAAGCTCCTGCCCGGTAGATCCGATATAGGGGGCATGCGGTTGCATAAAGTGCATAATGAGGCGTTTGTTCGGGTTTCGATCGAACGCTTGCTTCGACTCCTCGACGACGCCGCTCGGCGGAACCGTCTGGAGGTCTTCGTCCCAGTGGTCGAAACACGTGACAACCGAGTGAAACGTGTCGTCACCGGCCGCGGTATAATACGTGTTCGCGGTGACATAGACCGTATCGTGGAGGGTTCGTCCCGTAAAATTCCCTTCGATAAACTCGAGACTCGACGAGCCTCGAGAGACCCGGCGTTGGAGATCGCCGTCGACAGTATTGCGATCTTTGAACGCGTCGTACCGGCACGCGTCGAGGATGATCAAATTGTCCCAGTCTTCGCTCATCACGTCGGTCCCTTTCCCGTATCTGAGGCGAAAGATCGCGTTCGTGATCGCGTAGAAAAAGTACTGGGGGTTATCGGCGAAGAATTTTACGGATTTTCGACAGAGTCCGGTAAGCCCGTGACGATTGTAAACGTCAGCCGCATTGCGTAGGAGGCCCATGTACGCGAGGAGTGGCACTGATCAGTATAAAGTTCCTATGTACGCGGAAGAACAGGATTCGGGACGACACTTCATCCGCGAAAATCTCTATCTGCGAGAAGCGTGACGACCGTCGCGGTCCGGGAACGAAGTTCGACGGTAGGGGTAGATCCGTACGCCACAGTTCGACGGGCAGGGGGAGTCGATACGCCTATAGGTACCCTAACCCTTTCAATCGTTCCTCGGCCGAGGTCGTCCGGGACGGTAACTCCTCTCGGTCCGGTTCGTACGTTTCGGTATCGACGGCAGACGTTCTGATCCAGGGTACCCGTCGAACACAGGGCAATGGACACCCGATAATATGCTTGTAAAACCCGTACTCGCCGAAGGCTTCCCCGTGGTCGGCAGTGATAACGACTCGGTCCATGTCGGTACTCTCGAGCAGTAATTCCACGTCATCGAGAACGTACCGAAGGTTCTCTAGGTACAGTTCCCACACTGTTTCGCGAGAGACGTTTCCGGCTTTGAGGTCGTCGAACGGTTTCTCCAGTCCCTCGTCGGCGAGCGGAAACGGATTGTGGGGGTACATATAGTGGACGATCAGTTTTTCCGGATCTCGAGATCTGGCGGTGGAGATCGCTCTATCAGTGGTAAACCGAGGAGGCTTGCGGTTGAAATCGCCCGCTTGCTCGTATTTCCACAACTCCTCGAGGTGATCGAAATCGTCGTCGTCGACGACGTCGTAATCCGTCGGGCCGAACGGAATAGCGTCCCGAACCGGCGGATGGTCCTTTCGTTCGAACACCGACTCAGTATACGGGTTCCCGGTGATATACGACGTCTCGGCTATGTCGTCCTCATGTTCTCTGGTGAACGTAAGCGGCATCCATTCGAAGGATGTACTGCCGACAGATCGGATCGAATCGACCGATTCGATGAACTCGTATTCGGGCGCAACCTCCTCGATCGCATCGACCCTGCACGCGTCCAGTATGACCAGCATATCCCACTCGCGATCGTAGACGTTCGTTCCGATCGGCACTCGAGAAGAGATTTCTAAGAGGAAAGAAACGTACACAAAATACATGCTCCGAATGATCCGTTTTACAAACGGTCCATCGTCGGAACGGAGATGATCCACGCTTTCTCGCACCCACTGGGAGAAACTGACGGGCATAGGAGCAGGTTGAGATTCGACTGGCATGTCTTTTTTGATTAGTTTATGCCGTTTGGGGGACGCTAATCCCGTTTTACGCACGGCTACGCCGTTAAACCCCGCCGAGTCTTGAGTCGCCCTCGACGAACGGCGAATACGCGACGAGGAGCCGAATTGAGCGTCGGTGCGGAGACGGCGACGACTCGTCGGGCGTTTAGAGACTGTGGACCATCACGTTTTAGACGGAGAACTGAATACTAACGGTGATGAACGTACTCGTGGTCGTCGTCGATGCCCTTCGAACGGATCGGGTGGGTGCCTACGGCGGGCGTCCGGTGACGCCCACCATCGACGAGCTTGCCGCTTCCGGGACGCGCTTCGAGCGGGCCTACAGCACGATCAATGCGACCGACCCCGCGTTGACATCGCTACAGACCGGCCGACTTCCGCGAACACACGGCGTCGTCAATCACGGATCACACGTCACGGACGCGGAAAAGCGAGCGATCGAAGGGACACCGACGCTTCCGGTCGCCCTCGAGGAACGGGGATACGATACGGGCGCGTTCGGTCGCCCCCTCGGTCGCTGGCATCGACGGGGCTTCGATCGCTATCCAGAGCTGTCCTCGGCCCACTGGCGTCTCAAGTCCCTCGAGAAGTCAGCGAGCAGTTTGCTGTACGGAATTCACCCCGCCATCGGAGATACGATATCGAGGACGTACAACGCCCTCACCGGTCGAACGGGAAGCGACGACGAGGACGGCGTGGTCAAGCAGTTTACTGACTTTCTCGACGACGCTGAGGAGTTCTACTCGCTCGTCCACCTGATGGACACGCACACGCCCTACGACGTGGACGACGACCTCGTCGAGCGCTATCTCGAGGAATATGACTACGAGAACAGGCCGCTCTCGGAGGTTGCGTCGGAGTTCCCGACGGGCTCGATCACCGCGAACAGTCTCACCCCCGGCGGCGTCGTCAATCAGGACAACGAACGGTGGGAGGACCACGATGTCGGCGTCGGCACCGCGCTCGCCCGAGCCCAGTACGACGCGGCGGCGACCGAAGCCGATCGAACCATCGACGGCCTTCTCGAGGCCCTCGAGACCCGTGAACTGCTCGAAGAGACCCTCGTCGTCGTCCTCGCGGATCACGGAGAGTCACTCGGCGAACACGACATCTACTTCGAACACCACGGGCTCTACGAATCGACCGCTCGGATTCCGCTCATTGTTCGGCCACCCGGCGAGAGCGCCGAGCAGTCCGACGAACTCGTGAGTATCACCGATGTCGCACCCACGGTTCTCGACATCCTCGATGGTCACGACAATCGCGAGGAATCCGCGTTCGACACCGACGGACAGTCCCTTCGACCGCTTCTCGAGGACGAAGCGGGCTGGGAGAGTCGGGATTCGCTGTTGCTCGAGGAGGCGAACACCCAGCGATTCAGGGGCGTCAGAACCGACCGGTGGAAGTACCTCGAGGCGGTCGATGGGGATCCGACCTGTCGGTACTGCGAACGGCCCCACGGCGCGAGCGAGCAGTTGTACGACCTCGAAGGAGATCCCGAGGAGACGGACGATCTCGTCGACGAGCGCCCCCAGAAGGCGGCCGAACTTCGAGACGAGTTAGCCGCCTCGCTCTCGGCTCACGAAGCGCGATCCGAAACGTCGGACGGTTCGGACGGCAAGGGGGTAGAGTATGACGACGAGGAAGAAGTGCTGGACCGGCTCGAGTCGCTCGGCTATAGATAATTCGCCCGCTCCGGAATTGCTTCGAGGCTCTCTCGAGGTGAATTATCTCTTGAACGGACACGATCCTGTCGAAGTAACCGAAAGTATTTGTCTTCACGTAGTGACCGTTTTCGATATGCAGGCTGTCGTCCTCGCCGCAGGCAAAGGTACACGCCTTCGGCCACTCACAGAAGACAAGCCGAAGGTCCTCGTAGAGGTCAACGACAAACCGCTCATCGAGGACGTCTTCGACAATCTCCTCGAGATCGGCGTCGACGAGTTCGTCGTCGTCGTCGGCTACATGAAAGAGAAGATCATCGAGCGCTACGGCGACGAGTATCAGGGCGTGCCGATCACCTACGCGCACCAGCGCGAACAGCTCGGCCTCGCCCACGCGATTTTGCAGGCCGAACCCCACATCGACAACGATTTCGTCCTGATGCTCGGCGACAACATTTTCCGCGGGAACCTCGGCGACGTGATCAACCGTCAGCGCGAGGACCGCGCCGACGCCGCGTTCCTCGTCGAAGAGGTGCCGTGGGAAGAGGCCTCCCGATACGGCGTCCTCGATACGAACGAGTACGGCGAGGTCGTCGAAGTCATGGAAAAGCCCGATGAGCCGCCGTCGAATCTCGTGATGACCGGCTTTTACACGTTCACACCGGCGATCTTCCACGCCTGTCACCTCGTCCAGCCATCCGATCGCGGCGAGTACGAACTCCCGGACGCGATCGACCTGTTGATCCAGTCCGGCCGGACTATCGACGCGCTTCGAATGGACGGCTGGCGTATCGATGTCGGCTATCCCGAAGACCGCGACCGAGCCGAAGAACGGATCGCGGATGATTCGGGCGTTATCGCCGAGGGCACCGACTAAGACCGCGAGACCAAGCGGAGAGACTCCGTTTGAAACGTCGACTCTGTGTTCCAGCTCGATTCATCTCAAAATCTGGCATGGTCCGTAAGCGACTAACCACCCCTACTCATCTAGGGCGAGTATGAACGTTCTCGTCACCGGTGGGGCGGGCTTTATCGGCTCTCATATCGCTCACCGGCTGGTATCGCACGGACATACCGTCGTCGTCCTCGACGTGTTAGATCCGTACTATAACCCGGCGATCAAGGAGCGAAACCTCGAGCTGTGCCGCGAGGAAGGCGGCGACCGATTTACGTTCGTCAACGGCTCGATCACCGACGAAGCGCTCGTCAACGAGGTCGTCTCCGAGCACGATATCGAGTTTATCTACCACCAGGCCGCACAGGCGGGCGTCAGGACGAGCGTCGAGAATCCAAAGAAACCCCACGAGATCAACACGACCGGTCTCCTCAACCTCCTCCTCGCGGCCGACGAACACGGGGTAAAACGGCTCGTCAATGCCTCCTCCTCGTCGGTCTACGGCGAGGTCGAGTACCTTCCCTACGATGAGGAACACCAGAACGTTCCACAGAGCCCCTACGGCGTTACCAAACTCACGGCAGAACACTACTGTCGCATCTGGAACGACCTCTACGACGTAAACACCGTCTCCCTTCGCTATTTCACGGTCTACGGGCCGCGAATGCGACCCAACATGGCGATCACGAACTTCACCTCGAGATGTCTCAACGGTCACCCACCGGTCATCTACGGCGACGGACAGCAAACGCGCGACTTCACCTACATCGACGACATCGTCGACGCAAATCTCTCCCTACTCGAGACCGAGGCGGCCGACGGCGAGGTGATGAACGTTGGCTCGACGGGAACGATCACGATCGAAGCCCTCGCGGAGCACGTTATCGACCAGACGGGTGCGGATGTCGGCATCGAGTACACCGAGCCGAAAGAGGCCGACGCGCGACACACCCACGCCGAGGTTTCGAAGGCCAACGAACTGATCGACTACGAGCCCTCGACGGAGATTCGTGACGGCGTCGGTCAGTTTGTCGAGTGGTACCGAGCGAACCGCGAGTGGTACGAACCGTTAGTGCTCGATTCCTGAAGCCGCGCGCCCTCTTTTTGGAGCGGTCGTCATCGAGCTACTCGAGCGTTGCTTCGGTCACTCGAATCCGTCCGCGGGTGCCGTCCCACTCGGTCTCGTACTCGAGGTCGATGCGTCGATCCATGTGCGGACCGTCGACGACCAGCGTTTCGAACTCGCCACCCTCGCCGAGCAGGTGAACGCCGTACTCGTCGTTGAGTTCCGCGAGGTCCTCGAGCGCGTCCTCGTCCAGCGTCCGTCCCAGCCACGATTCGTCGAGGCCGTGGGCCGCGACCTGAATGATCACGATTTCGAATCCCGCCTCGAGCATCGTCTCACCAAGTTCTCTGGGATCCTTCTGCCAGAGCGGGGCGAAGAGATCACAGTCGAGTCGGTCGCACATCCCTTCGATACGGCTCGTCTGGTACTCGCTCTCGACCGCGCCCGCGGTGAGTCCCGCGATTCCACCGTCGAGTTCGGGCTCGAGGTCCTCGAGTGCGGCTTCGAGTGGCTCGAGTTCGTCGTCGCCCTGCTCGCCCGAATCCTCGGCGGAACTCGCATCGAAATCGTCCGGTTCGACGTCGACCAGCGGGATGTCGACGCTTTCGGCTGCGAGTGTCGCGAGGTCCGTTTCGGGGACGTGGTACATGTACGAGTCGCCCGTCGGATGGACGGTCACCAACCGTTCGACCGCCAATCCGTGCTCTAACGCTTGATACAGCGCCCACGAGGAGTCCTTTCCGCCGGAAAAGAGGCTGATCCACGCGCCAGCTTGGTCGCTCATGCGCTACGGTACGTCGCCGGGAATAAATGGATGCCGAGTGCGAGTGCGCGTCGGCGCGGACCCTACCGAGTGCGAGTGCGCGTCAGCGCGGATCCTACCTAATTCAGCGAGAGAGTCCCCGCCGTTTACGGCGTCCTCAGAACGCAAGCGTTCTGATGGGCATCGCAAACCTTCGGTTTGCTCAACGGGCGTGAATCGCGTCACTCGACTACGCGAACCACCGGTTACTCCCCGGCCGGAGTCTCCAAGTCGTCGGCGGCGTGGATCAACATCCCACGCCACGTCAGGCCGTGTTCGTTTTTCACGCGTTTGATGCGCTCATACTGTTCGTCGTCAGGGACTTCGATGTTAACGTGGTTCGACACACTATCTACGAGAATACGTAGGTTTATGTTAGCTTCGTTCGTACACAGAGGTAGCGATGAAGCGCACCAACGAGTTCGAAGTAGTACCCCAGTCCGACGCGGACGAGGAGTTGCTTCGACGCCTGTTGGACGCTTCAGCCGCACTCTGGAACGAAATCAATTATCAGCGCCGAACCAACTTCGGCGACCCGGACGGCGACGTTTGGGAGATCGACGAATACCGCGGACGGTACGGCGGTACGCTCGGCGCGTCAACCGTTCAGCAGATCGAACGCAAGAACCGCGAAGCGTGGCGTTCGTTCTTCGCACTCCGGGAGAAGGGCGAAGCCAACGGCAAGCCCGGCTTCTGGGGCAATCAAGACGAGGGCCGCGAACTGCGGACGTACATCCGAAACACGTCGTACTCGGTCGAGTGGGGCGAATACTCCCGTCTCGAGATTCTTGTCGGTCAAGACCTGAAAGAGGAGTATGGTCTTGGATACCAAGAACGCCTCCGGCTCAAGGTTCGGGGCGAACCCAACTGGAACGAGTACGACAAGCAGGGTCGGTTGGAACTGTATTACGACGATGTGAGCGAGACGTTCAGGGCCTTTCAGCCAGTCACTATCGACAATTCTCGACTGGCACAACCACTGGCGGACGAAACCGCCGCTCTGGATATTGGCGCAAACAACATCGTCGCCTGTACGGTTTCGACCGGCGAGCAGTACCTGTACGAAGGCCGCGACCTGTTCGAACGATTCCACGAGACCACGCAACGGACCGCCGAACTTCAGTCGAAGCTCGAGGACGGCCGGTACAGGTCGAAACAGATCGATTCGCTGTACCGTCGTCGGACGCGGCGGCGCGAGCACGCACAGGACGCGCTTTGTCGAGACTTGATCGAACGACTGTACGACGAGGGTGTTTCGACAGTGTACGTCGGCGACTTAACCGACGTGCTCGAGACACATTGGTCGGTTAGGACGAACGCCAAGCTGCACAACTTTTGGGCGTTCCGGCGGTTCGTCGGGCGGCTCGCCGACACCGCCGAGGAGTTCGGTATCAGCGTCGAAGTCCGCACAGAAGCGTGGACCTCTCAAACGTGTCCGAACTGCGGTTCGGCCGAGGACACGACTCGGCACCAAGACACGCTGACGTGTACCTGTGGCTTCGAAGGCCACGCGGATCTCGTTGCAAGCGAGACGTTCCTGAGGCGGCACGAAGAAGTAGCACGGCCGATGGCACGGCCCGTGTGCCTCAAGTGGAACAGCCACGACTGGCTGGAGTCACCACGCTCTCCCCGTCCCAACGAGGAGCACACGAACCCGCAAGTTGCCTCCGTGGACTCGGCGTAGCCGAGACTCCCAGCGCGAGGAAACCCCGGCGTTCACGCCGGGGAGGATGTCATTGATCCGCGTTCGTGCTCTCGTCCGTCGTATGTTCGTCGTCGTCCGTTTCGGACCTCGTGCTTCGACCGGGCTCCGTTTCCCGGCTCCGGTTCCCGTCGGTTTTCGACTTCGCACCGCCGTCTGTAAGTTCGGACTCAGAACCGCGATCAGTTAGTTCGGCTGCAGTCGCCTCGCCGTCTCGAGCCTGTTCCGAGTCGGCGTCCGGTTCGTCCTCCGGGACGGTGCCACTGAACGAGGAGGCGATTCGGACGCCGATCAGACTCACGAGGAAGCCAGCCACGACGAAGATCGCGAGGCGTTCGCCGGCGGTTATCTGGAAGCTCTCGACCGATCGCCAACCGAGGTAGAGATCGGGAACCGTCAGCGGACCGATTTCGCCCTGGGTCTCGAGGAAGTACGCTGAAAAGCCTCGAACGACGAGTCCGATCGCGATGACGATAAAGGGAAGGTTGAGATAGGATGCCCGCAACGGCCGTTCGCCGATGATTTCGTCGAGCAGGCGCCCGGCGCTCGCGGTAAGCGCAGCTGCGGCGAGCCACGGGACCCCCTCGAAGGCGAACGTGGCGGCGGGGATAAGTACCTCCCCGCTCTGGGGCTCCTCGAGGCCGGAAATGCCCAGTGCACCGGCAAAGATGCCGACGAAGGTGAGCCCGGCGGCGACGACGTAGGTGACGATCGACACCTGCCCCGTGTACAGCGACTCCCTGATCTGGTGTGCGAATCCGGTCATGAGTTCGTCGATGTTGAACCCCTTGTACAACAGGAAGAGCCCGATGACGGTCGTGATCGCGGCCGCACCCACCGCGGGGCCGAAGACGGTCGCCAGCATCGGAAACACGAGTAAGGTGAGTCCGATCGGCACCAGCACCGTCTGGCGAAGTTCCTCGTCCGCGAGAAATTGCTTGAGCAGGTAGTACGTCGACTCGATGTCTCTGGCCTGTCGAACGACGACCCGATCGACCGAGTCGACCTGCACGCGGCTCTCGACGATCGGAACCAGGCGTTCGTCTTCGGCGCTGTCGATAACGACAACCGCCGAATCCGGATCATGCTCTGCGATGAGTTCGTCCAGCTGGCGCGCGACGGCTCGATCCGCCGAGACCATCGAATCGCGTTCGCCCGAAACGACCGCGACGACGGTCTCTTCGTTCTCGTCTCGAAGGTTCTGGGCGACCCGGAGAGACTCGAGCAAACAGTTTACTCCGGAGTCCTCGGGATCCGCGAGTCCGACATCAGTCACGAGCGCGCGCACTGCCTCCCAGCCGACGATCGGGGACTGGAGGCCGGTTCGGCGGCCGACCTCGTCGGTCCGGTCGAGACAGATGACCAGCGTAGTCACGGTAGACGTTCGACGCCCTGCCACGATAAAACCACGTACTCTTTCGCTCGTCTGCGAGCGGATTCGGGCTCGAAACGGGTTCCCGTTTGCCGGGAATCGTGTCGATCAGGTTCGGAGTCGGAAGCCCCGATCCTCGGCAATCCCGGAAATCCCGGCACCAAAGGCGTAGGCGACCTGTTGGGCGCCGCCACCGACCCTTCGCATCAGCGGCTGCGGCGGCTCGAACTCCTCGATCGTCACGTCGTCGATCGCCAATCGATCCGCCAGTTCGTCCTCGAGGTCCCGTTTCGTGCCGAGTTCGTCGACGAGACCCATCTCGTGGGCGTCCTCGCCGAGGTAGATCCGGGCTTCGGTTTCGCGAACCAGTTCGGCGTCTATGTCGCGACCGTCGCTGACCCGTTCGACGAACGTCTCGTAGTAGTCGTCGATCAGCCCCTGTAAGTACGCGCGTTCGTCGTCGTCCATCTCTTTGAGCGGCGTGCCGGCATCCTTGAAGTCGCCCGCGGCGAATCGCTCGTAGGAGAGCCCCACCTTTTCGGCGAGGCCGGTTGCGTTGACTCGAGAGCCGATGACGCCGATCGAGCCGACGATGCTCGCGTCTCGAGCCCACAGTTCGTCGCAACCGCTCGCGATCCAGTAGCCGCCGCTAGCACAGAGATCAGTCGTGTAGGCGATCGTCGGCCCGTCGAACCGCTCGGCCGCGAGCCTGATGTCGTCGCTCGGGACGACCTCGCCGCCGGGCGTGTTCAGCTTCACCAGCAACGCGTCGACGTTGCCGTCCTCGTTCGCCCGGTCGATCTGGTCGACGATGTCGTCCGCCGGGGTCGCGCTCGGGCTCGAGGGAAGCGGACCGCCGCCGCCGTCACGACTGATCGGACCGTCAACGGCGACTTCCGCGACGTTGTATCCGGGGAACACCGAACGCGCGATGTTGCCCGCGATTCGGATCCCGATGACGACGACCGCGAGCGCCAGGAGGATACCGAACAGCTGCGTGAGCGATTCGGGAACGACGACGAACAGCCCGACGCCGGCGATCGCGAACACCGCCGTGCAGGCGGCGACGATCACGAACCGCCCCAATCCGGTACGACTAACCACCGAAGACACCTCGTTGCATGGACGTACCTCCGGGAGCCCATCTGTTAAGCGTTCACGTCTCGACTCGTCTTCTCGAGACGGAAAACGGAGAGACGTGCCCGCCTCGCGACTGTCGTTCGGCGCATCTGCAGGCCGCCGTGCTATCACTCCCGCCGGCATAGCAACCCACCAGCGATGCGACGGCGAAAACTTCTCGCGGCATGTGGCTGTGGCGTCCTCGGGACGAGTACGTCCGGGTGCCTCGAGTCGCTCCGGCGCGAGGACGCTTGGCGGGAACTCGTCGTCGATCCGCCGGCGGGCATCTACGTCCCGCCGAAAATCGACGAGATGACGACCTACGGGCTCGAGACTGCGGACGAGTACGCGGTCGCCCTGTTCGCAACTCGTCCGCACTCGTTCTGGACCGTAACCGGCGATGAGCAAAGCCGAGCGGATCTGCGATCGGACCACGCAGTTCACTTGATGGCGAGCGTCTGGGACGAGGAAACCGAAATGGTGCTCCCAACCGATATCGCGGTATTGATTCGGCGAAACGGCGACCGCATCGCCGACCGACGACTCTGGCCGATGCTCTCCCAGCGAATGGGCTTTCACTACGGCGAAAACGTCGCACTATCCGAGGACGGGACCTACGTCGCCGAACTGACGATCGATCCGGTTCGCCTCGAGCGACTAGGCGAGTTCGGCGACCGATTCGAACCCCTGGCGACGCTCGAGGTCGAGTTCGAGTACTCGAGCGAGGCAATCGATTCGCTCGATCGGACCCTACTCGACGTCGAGGACGGACGGGGCGATCCGGGCGCGCTTGAGTTGATGAACGGGTCGCGGGGCGGTGCGTGCGAATCACGCGACGACCACCATACCCACCCGCCGCCCTCAATTGCGCCCGACCCGTCGTCACTTCCCGGTGCGTACGGAGGCGTCACCTCCGATGGAGATATCGAGTTCGCAGTCACCGCCGGGGAGGGCGCGGCGGGTGGGGCTGACGTGACCAATGTGACCGACGCGTCCGACATAGTTGAGGAGGCTGAGACGTACCTCGCCGTCTCACCCCGAACCGCGTACAACCGCTGTATCCTCCCTTTTGCCTCCCTTTCGGCGACAGTCATTCGAGACGGAGCCGAAATTGCGAGCACGGAACTCGCAGAAGCGATCGATCCCAACCTCGAGCATCACTACGGAGCCGATCTCGAGATCGAGGCGTTCGAAGTCGGTGACGAGGTTTCGATTTCGCTCGAGGCGCCGCCCCAACTCTCGCGACACGAGGGATACGAAACGGCGTTCTTCGATCTCGAGGACCAACGGGTTCGGCTCGCGGAACGAAACGCTCGGTGAGGACTTATTGTCCGAGGGCTTGATATCGTGTATACGAGTAACAATGTCCGAACACTCCGGTCTCGAGGACGTCGACGAAGTGGTCCACCGACCCAGCAAGTCGTTCGTCGAGTCGACGAACGTCGCGGCGTTCATGCGCGAGCACGATATCGCCGACTACGACGACCTGATCGAACGCACGACGACGGAACTCGAGGGCGTCGAGGAAAGCGGCGTCGACTGGTTCTGGGACGAACTCGTCGACTATCTCGAAATCGACTTCTTCGAGCCCTACGAGTCAGTTAGAGACGACAGCGAGGGACCGCAGTTCACCGACTGGTATCCGGGCGGAAAGCTCAACGTGGCCCACAACGTCGTCGACCGACACGCCGCGGTGGACGAGGCGGCACGAAACCGACTCGCGACGATCTGGGAGGGCGAGGACGGCGAGGTCCGGGAAGTTACCTACCACGAACTCCACCGAGGGTCGAATCAGGTCGTCAACGCGCTCGAGGAGCGGGGGATCGAAACGGGCGACACCGTCGGGCTCTACATGCCGATGGTTCCGGAGGTCGTCTCGATCCTCTATGGCTGTTTCAAGGTCGGTGCGATCGCCGTGCCGATCTTCTCCGGCTTCGGCGTCGACGCCGTCGCGACGCGACTCGAGGACGCCGAGTGTTCGGTGCTGTTCACCGGCGACGGCTTTCTCCGACGCGGCGACCCCGTCTCCCTCAAATCAACTGCGGACGAGGCGATCGAGCAGGCCGGACACGTCGAGCGGACGATCGTCTACGATCGACTGGGCTCGAGTGAGGAACATAGTAAGCACCAAATTCCCTGGTCCGACGACCGCGACGAGTGGTGGGTCGACGCCATCGAGGCCCAAGACGATAGCTACGAGACGAAATCCCTCGAGTCGGGTCGGGAGTCGATGCTACTGTACTCCTCGGGGACGACGGGGACGCCGAAAGGGATCGTCCACACCCACGCAGGCGTGCAACTGCAGTGTGCGAAAGAACTCCACTTCGGGTTCGACCTGCAACCCGCGGATCGGTTCTTCTGGGTGAGCGACATCGGCTGGATGATGGGTCCCTGGACGCTGATCGGCGTCCACACGTTCGGCGGCACGGTCTTCATGTACGAGGGCGCGCCAGATTATCCGAATCCCGACCGGTTCTGGGAGGTGATCGACCGACACGGCCTCACGCAGTTCGGCATCTCGCCGACGGCGATTCGGGCCCTTCGAAAGCATGGAGAAGAGTGGCTCGAGGGCCACGATCTCTCCTCGCTTCGAATCCTTGGGTCGACGGGCGAGCCGTGGGACCCCGAATCCTGGCGCTGGTTCTACGAGCGCGTGGGCGGCGGCGAGTGTCCGATCATCAACATCTCCGGTGGGACCGAAATCTGTGGCTGTTTCCTCATGCCGATGCCGACGGAGCCGCTCAAACCCTGTACGCTGGGCGGGCCCGGTCTCGGAATGGACATCGACATCGTCGACGCGAACGGGGAGTCGATCAAAGACGACCACAACCGGGGCTTTCTGGTCGCTCGAGACTCCTGTCCATCGATGACGAAATCGCTCTGGTCGGGTGACGACCGGTATCTCGAGGAGTACTGGTCGACGTTCGCAAAGCCGCCACTGTGGAACCACGGCGACTGGGCCCAGATGGATGAGGACGGCTTCTGGTTCCTCCACGGCCGGGCCGACGACGCGCTGAACGTGGCCGGGCGAAAGGTCGGCCCCGCCGAAGTCGAGGGTGTGCTTATCGACCACCAGGCGGTCAATCAGGCCGCCGCAGTGGGCGTTCCCGACGAGACGAGCGGCACCGCGGTCGTCACCTACGTCATCGTCGAAGACGGTCTCGAGGAGAGCGACGAGTTGCGAGAGGACCTGCGCACACAGGTCGGCGAGGAGCTCGGAAAGCCGTTCAGACCGCGAGAGATCCTCTTCGTCGACGAGTTCCCCAAAACGCAGTCGGGGAAAATCATCCGCCGGGCCATCGAGTCGATTTATACGGGCGAAGAACTCGGCGACATGGACAGCATCGAGAATCCGGGGGCGCTTGAGAGACTCGAGAAGGCGAGATAAGGGCTCGGCTGGGTGCCCCTCGAAGTACGCAGGTTGCTCGCCGGAGTCGGGCCAGTTTCTCGTCCTGTCGGTCGATCAGTTCCTCCCGTTACCGTGAAAAACCGTTATAGTCTGAGCGGGCGTAGTCGTACGTGATTCAGGCCGCCCATCTCGTCGGCATTTTCACGACTGTGCGCGACGGTCCGCAATCATCACGGTGAGCAAATCATGGCAACAACATCGAAAAGACAGCACGAACCGGATCGAGCGGTCGACCTCACCCGATTCGAGGGGATGGACGTCTATCAGGAGGGCGACGAACGCGCTCGAGTCCGCGGTTACTTCCCGTTGACGCCCGGCGCGCCAAACGCGAGCGGACGCGCCGAGGAGATGATGATCGTCTCTCTCGAGATTGAACCGGGAAACTACCTTCCGTCCCATCGGGATAGCAACGAGGAACTGCTCGTCGTAACGGCCGGGAGAGTCGAGGCGACGATCGGCGACGAAACGATCGACATCGAGGCTGGACAGTGTGCGGTCGTCCCCGAAATGGAACCGCACGGCCTCTCCAACGGTGGCGACGAAACCGCGTCCGTCATCGGATTCTTCCCGAACACCGAACTCACTGCGACGTTCGAGAAACCCCTCGAGCCGTTCGGAACGGCGGAAGTGACTATCGGCCCCATGCCGGCCGCTGGTGAGGACGAGACTGACGACGAACGCTAACGCGCGGTGAACGAGGGAGGACCGGTAGTTCGCTCGAGCGGGTCGACGGTTTCGAACAGAGAGGCCGACAACTCTCGTCTTTCCCGTTCGCGTATCGCTGCCGCGGCAATTAGCCCTCGTCGAGGAGGACATCGTCCGGTCTCGGATCCTCGGAGGAGTGTGTATCGCCACCGGCCTCCGCGCGCGGATTTCGATCGGTTCGGCGCGGACCGTCCTCGTCCTGCTCCTCGAGGAGCGCATCGAGGCGCGCTTCGAACGTTTCTTCGTCGATTTCCCCATTCGCGTATCGCTGCTGGAGCGTCTCGATCGGGTCCGCTTTCTCGGTCGACTCGTCGTCTTCGTTGTCTTCGTCGTCGCTCGAGAGTACCATGAAGGCGACGACGGCGGGAACGAGCAGGATCGCCAGTCCGAACAGCGCGACAACGACTCCGAGAGCGATACTGCCGAGTTCGACGCCGAGAGCGATTCCCGCGAAGACGACGCCGAGGACCATCGAGAGCCCCGTCATCACAACGAGTGCTCCAAGTAGCACGCTCAGGACGGTCGCCCACGTCGGCAAGTCGCGAAACCAGGTGGGGAGCTCCATAGAGAACGTACGGTATCTCCCCTCATGTTTATTGTGCGCTACCATTCATACAGTCCCGATACGGGCTGGTCGTTCGTCCGATGTGCGATGGCGGAGACTGGCAAATGGCTGTCGTCCAGATCCCGTTACGCTTTACCCCCGTCGGGTCGAACCGGCATTCAATGACTGCCCAGACCGTCCAGCAGGGCGACCTCGTCACCGTCATCGGCCTCGAGGTCCACGTCCAACTGGAAACCGACACGAAGATCTTCTGTCGCTGTTCGACCGAGCAGACCGACGACCCCAACGAGAACGTCTGTCCGGTCTGTCTCGGCCTGCCCGGCGCGTTGCCAGTGTTGAACGAGGGAGCCGTCGAAGCGGCCGTCAAGATCGGTAAGGCCATCGACGCGGAGATCCCCGAGGAGACGCGCTTTCACCGGAAGAACTACTACTACCCCGACCTGCCGAAGAACTTCCAGATCACCCAGTACGACGAGCCGATCTGCCAGGAGGGGGAACTCGAGATTTCCGTCGAGGGCGAACGGCGAGATGTCCGTATCGAGCGGGCACACCTCGAGGAAGACCCCGGGAGCCTCCAGCACGTCGGCGGGAGCATCGACACCGCCGACTACACGCTCGTCGACTACAACCGGGCCGGCACACCGCTGATGGAGATCGTCACGGCACCCGACTTCCGGAGCGCTTCCGAAGTGCGGGCGTTCCTCGCCGAACTCGAGGAGGTCCTCGAGTACCTCGGCGTCTTCGACGCCGGTCGAGACGGGAGCCTGCGCATCGACGCCAACCTCTCGATTATCGAAGGAGAGGAGGCCGACGAAAACGGCGAGATCGGAATCGACGCACTCGAGGCCGCAAACCGCACGGAAGTCAAGAATATCTCGAGTCACAAAGGTGCCGAAAAGGCTCTGGCCTACGAGGAGACCCGGCAGAAAAACGCCATCAAGCGCGGCCGCGTGGTCGAACAGGAGACGCGCCACTGGGACGAGAGCCGTGGGATTACGGTCTCGATGCGCTCGAAAGAAGAGGAGAAAGATTATCGGTACTTCGAGGAAGCCGACCTGCCGCCGCTTCGGGTCTCCCACTGGAAGGACGAGATTTCGATTCCGGAGCTTCCGACCGCCCGACGCGAGCGGTTCCGGTCCGAATACGACCTGAACGAGGAGGCGGCATCGAAGCTCACATCGACCAAACAGGTCGCGGATTTCTACGAGACCATCGCCGACGAGTTCGATCCCGACCTCGCGGCGACGTGGGTTGCGGACAACCTGCTCGGCGAACTCAACTACCGCGACATGGAGATCACGGACATCGAGGACCGACTCGAGGAAGTCACCCGACTCGTCGAACTTGTCGCCGAAGACGAGATCACGGCGAAAAACGCGCGGGAAACGGTGCTTCGAGATATGCTCGACGACGAACAGGATCCGGATTCGATCGTCGAGGAGGCGGGACTCGGCAAGACCGACGACGACGAGGTGCAGTCGGCCGTCGTCGAGGCCATCGAGGAGAACCCTGACGCCGTCGAGGACTACGAGAGCGGCGATGACGGCGCGATCAACTTCCTCGTCGGACAGGTCATGCAAAAGACCGGCGGCAGCGCCGACCCCGGCGACGTCAATCAGCTGTTACGGGCCGAACTCGAGAAATAGCCGGGACGGAGCCGTCGAAGCGCGCTATTTTCACCGACCCCTCTCTCACTCCGAACTCGCGGAACCCCAGTTCCGCAATCGGGCCGGTTATTAGCCGGGACTGTGTGTCATTAACCCATGGACCGAATTACGCTGGGAAACAACGAGTTCGAAGGCCAAAACAACGCGTACGTGTTACACGAGGGGAACGAACTCGCGCTCGTCGATACCGGTATCGCAACGGTAGGTGTCAGAGAGGATCTTCGCGAGGGGCTCGCCGAATACGGCTACGAGTTCGCCGATATCGACGACATCGTACTCACTCACTTTCACACCGATCACGCCGGTCTCGCCGGTGAAATCCAGGCCGAGAGCGACGCGGCCGTCTACGCTCACGAAGCCGACGCGCCAATCATCGAGGGCGACGAGGAAACAATCGCCGCCCTCGACCAGCGTCGACGGGAGTACCTCGAGACGTGGGGCATTCCCGAGTCGAAACAGGAAGACCTCTTGAGCGTTGTCGAGGCGGTTACCGGATTGAACGACACCCACCCGACCGTGACGCCGATCGAGAACGGCGACGTCCTCGAGGTCGGCGGGTACACCCTCGAGACGGTTCACGCGCCCGGGCACGCGCTAGGGCTGTGTTGCTACGAGCTCACAGAGCGAAACGAAGCCTTCGTCGGCGACGTCATTTTGCCGGTCTACACGCCCAACGTCGGCGGGGCGGACGTTCGAGTTGATCAGCCGCTCGCGACGTACCTCGAGACGCTGGAGGCGATCGTCGACCGGGACTACGACCGCGTCTGGCCCGGTCATCGGGACCCGATCGATGAGCCGACGGATCGGGCGCTAACGATCATCGACCACCACCGCGACCGAACTGAGCGGGTCGTCGACGTTCTCTCCGAACACGGGCCCGCCGACCCCTGGACCGTCAGCGCGGAACTCTTCGGCGAACTCGAGGGTATTCACATCGTCCACGGCCCCGGTGAAGCCTTTGCACACCTCGACCACCTCGTTCACGAGGGTCTAGCCGAAGTTGACGACGGCGAGTATCAACTGATCGCGAGCGATATCGATCTCGAGTCGGTCGTTCCGTTGGCTGAGGTCCGGTAACCGACGGCACGGCGCGTGGAACTACTTCTCCGAATACCCGCCATCGGTCGCCGCGGATTCGCTCGAACGGGCGGACTGACCGCCGCGGGCATCCGCCACGTCCGTATCGAAGCGCTCGAGTGTATCCGAAAGCTCCCCAGCCTGCTGTGCGAGGCTGTTGACGTTCTCCGTGACGCCGGTGAGCGACGCCGTCTGTTCTTCGGCGGCCGCGGAGACGTTTCCGGCTTCCGCGGCGGATTCTTCGCTGCTCGTGGCGATTTCGTCGACGGCAGAGACCATCTGTTCGGTCGACGCGGATTGTTCTTCCGTCGCGGTGGAGATTTCCTGGACGCCGCCGTTCGTTTCCTCGGCGTAGTCGGCAATTTCGGTTAGCGATTCGACCGCCGGTTCGACGGCCTCGGTCCCCTGCTGGACTCGATCGCTCGTTTCCTCGACGACGCGGACGGATTCGTCGGTCCGCTCGCGGATCGTCTCGATTCGTGTCTCGATTTCGCCCGCAGTCTCTTTTGCGTCGGCCGAGAGACTCTTGATCTCTTGGGCGACCGTTCCGAACCCATCGGAGTTGCCGCCGTTACCTGCTCGAGCCGCTTCGATGCTGGCGTTTAGGGCCAACAGGTTGGTCTGATCGGCCACGTCCGAAATCGCCTCGACGAGTTCGTCGATCTGCTCGACTTCCGCCTCGAGCGATCGGATCGTGTCGACGGCCCGCTCCGCTTCGGTCTCGACCTCGTTCATCTCCGAAATCGCCTCTTCGGCGGCTTCTCGGCCGCGGTGGCTCGAGTCGACGGTTCGTTCCGCGACGGTTTCGACCTGCGTCGCCGTCGAGGCGATCTCTTCCGTGCTCGCGGAGAGTCCGGCCAGTTCCGATTCGAGCGTCTGGAGTTTTTCGCTCTGTCGCTCGGAGACATCGGAAATCTCCTGAATCGATTCGGCGACCTGTTCACTCGCGTGTTGGACCTCCCTGCTCGAGGCATTGACCTGCTCGCTCGCTGCCGTCACGTCGTTTGCGAACTGTTTGACGTCTGCGACCGCCCCTTCCATCTCCGCTAACATCTGGTTGAACTCACGGCCGATTTCAGCCATCTGTTCGTTGTCGATCTGCACGTCTGCGCGAACGGTGAGATCGCCCTCGGCCGCAGCCCGCATGGTCGTGCTGTACTGATCGGCCGCACGCTGGAGGTCGTCCATCACCGTTTGTACGTGCTCGCGTTCCGCTTCGGCTTCCTCCTGTGCGGCTTCGGCTTCCGCCTGCGCGGTCTCGGCCTCGGCTCTCGAGGCTTCGGCTTCGGTCTGAGCCTGCTCAGCTTCGGTGATCTGCGTCCGAAGCGTTTCGCGCATCTCGTCGAACGCCTGATACAGTTGACCGACTTCGTCGATCCGATCCGTCTGGAGATCCACCGAGAGATCTCCGTTTTCCATTCGCTCGGCACGGTTCCGGAGATCCTCCAGAGGCGTCACGGTCTGTCGGGCAAGGAAGTAACAGCCCAGCAACAACGAAATGACCCCCGCGCCGATGACGAAGAGGACGCTCCAGCCGACCGCATCGCTCGCGGCGAAGGCCTGTTCTTCCGGAACCGTCGTAACCGCAACCCAGTTGTTGTCCGCAGTTGCTGCATAGGCGGTAACCAGACCGTCGTCGCCGCGGTCGAACGCAGTCCCGTCACGAACCGTTCCAAGTTCTTCGATGATTTTCTCGTCGGGGTCACCGCCGAGTTCGTCGCTCGCGAGGACCGTCTCGCCGTCGGTAGTTACGATCATCGTCTCCTGATCTTCGTGAAGTTGCTGGAGCCCGTCCACGCGGTACTCGATCGTCCCGACGACGACGGCGATCCGCGCTTCGTCACCTTCGACCGGGCTCGCAAAGGACATCACCTGATCGTCGAGGGTCCCGGACTGATAGGCGGTCGGCGAGTGCCAGACATCGTTAGCCGCCGTCAGGTCGACGCCGGGCTCGATGTCAGTCCACGGCTCGTCGACGCTCGAGAGCGACTCATCCCGGAGTTCCCCGTTCGTACTCGTCAGGACTTCGTCCTCGTTGGTGTCGATAACGTGGACTTCTCTGACGTCGACGGGGAGCGTCGCCTGTTCCTGGATAACTTGCGCTTCGGCCGCTTCCGCTTCGGTACCCGCCAGCTCCGAGGACGAGGAGACGGATCGAGTCTGTGACTCCATCGAGATCATCCACTCGTTGATCGAATCGGCGTGCATGTCGACCGTCGCCGTGAGTTGTTCTTCGGCGTCGTTCTCGACGGTGTTTTCCGCGTCGACGTAACCGAGTCCGCCGACGACCGAGAGGACGACGACGATCAAGAGAATCGAGATGACGAACTTGGCTCGGAAACTTCCGCGAATCGCGGACGGCACGGCGCTCGAGAGTCGGCTCACGATCAAGCCGGCAGTTCCGGACGGTCCGTCGGAATCCGGAGTATCGCTCGAGCCGACCCCGGCTTCGTTCGACGGATCGACGGCGGTCGTCGGGTCGGTATCGGTCATTGGGCTCCCTCCCCCGGCGTCCGTTCGCCGAGAACGGAGATCCCGTCGGATTCGAATCTGAAGTACTCGTACTCGACGGAGCCGCCGTCGCCGTTTTCGTCGAACTCGATTTCGCCTGCCGCACCCCGATACCGGACCGGTTCACCCGCCGCGGCGAGTTCGATACCGTCAGCGAGTTCGCCCGGCAAGATCTCCGCCCCGTCGCCTTCGGTTACGTCAGCCATCCGCTCGGCGATCGCCGCACCGTCGTTCGCTCCTGCGGCGGCGTTCGCCAGCAGTATGGTCGCCGCGGCGTCGTAGCTATTCGCGGTGAACACGTCCGGGTCGACTCCGTACTCCTCACGATAGAGCGAGGTGAACGCGTCCTGGCCGGGACCGGTCGACATCGGCGCGGTTCCGAAGACGTTCGCCATCGGATCGGCGACCCCCTCGGAAACGGTGTCCTCCTGTAACGCGTCGCTAACGAAAACCGTCTCCTCGCCCTGGTGATCGGCGTAGTACTCCTCGAGCAGGGCGATCCCGCTTTCGGGATAGCAGATGAGAAAGAGAATGTCCGGATCGTCCGCCAGCGCCTCGCTCAATGGTTCCTCGTAGGACTCGCGCTCCCCGGCGAACGGGATCTGTCGCTGAATTTCGCCGTCGAACGACGCCGAAAAAGCTCCAGAGAGCTGGCGACCGTAATCGCCCGCCGTGTACAGGGTTGCTGCAGTCGTTGCGTCGTGTTCGGACGTTGCTAACTGCGCGGCGACGACGGCCTGCAACGAGTCGTCCGGAGCCGTCCGAAACGAGTAGCCTCGATCGTTGAGGATCGACATCGTCGGCGACGTACTTGCCGGCGAGCAGGAGACAACCTCCGCCGGAATCGTCGCCTGTTGTGTCATCTGTAACGAGATGTCGGACCCCGCCGCTCCGACGATGGCCGGATACCCCTCTTCGACCAGCGTCGCCGCGGCGTCAACCCCGGCCGTTGGGAGCGTTTCGGAGTCGGCCGTCTCGGTTTCGATATGCACGTCGAGATCCGACGCCTCGAGTTCAACTCTCGGAAGGTCGGTCGCGTTCGAAAGCGATTCGCCCATCGACTCGAGCCCTCCAGATAATGGAAGCACGACGCCGTATCGGAGCGTTCGATCGGAGAGAGGCAGTCGATCCTCGCTCTCACCGTCCGAAAAGGCGTTCGTGACACATCCACCGAGGGCGACCAGCCCACCACAAGTCGCCGCCGAGAGATACTGTCGCCTTCCCACACCGCCGTTCATCCGTCCGGTCCTCCAGCACCTGCGATATGGCTCGTACCCATCCTCCAGTACATACCCATTCGTTCCCTTTCGTCTGTTTCAATATTCTGGCCAAATATGGTGGAAGAAACCTTTTGCCACGGTATTAGGTCACGAAGAACGAGCGTTCAAATTCAAATTCGAGCGGGTTCGATCGCCGACAGCTCCGTCGGTGAAACGGTCGAGTTGCCCGCCCAAAAAACGGGTATCGAACACCGCGAAACGGGTTCGGACGATGAACAACCCGTCTCATAACAGCGCTTCTTCCCTCACAACTCCGTCCGAATCGTCTCGAGATCCCGCTCGTCGTGGCCACAAAGCACGATGGCGTCGCTCCGGCGTTGTTCGTCCTCGAGGAATCGTCGGCTCTCGACCCACGCCCGCTTGCTCCAGAGGAGGTCTCCGCCCATCGGGTGGCCCTCGTCGTAGTTCTCCCGCGTATAGGCTTGATCGCCCGCGAGGATCACGGTTCCAGCACCATCGAGATCGAGTCGAACGCCCAGCAACCCGGGCGTGTGGCCGGGAAGGTGAAGGAACTCGAGGTCGGTAAAGTGCTGCTCGCGATCGGCGTGGACGACGCGCCAGTTGAGGTCTCTGTCGAAGTCTGCGCCGATGTAGGCGTCGCTTCCCGCGTCCGTTTTCGCGCTGTAATAGGCGAACTTGAGCTCTCGCTTGTGGACGAAAATCGGCGTATCGGTCCCTTCGAAGGCGTAGAGCCCGCCCGCGTGGTCGAGGTGGAGGTGCGTCTGGATTACGTAGTCGATATCCGCGAGGGCAAATCCCGCCGTCTCGAGGTCCTCCTCGAGTGGGCAAATCCCGGTGTGTTCGAACGCCGCGTACAGTTCGGCGGGCCAGTGGCCCGAATCCGCCTCGGGATGGGAGCCCGTATCCCAGAGGATCGTTCCCTCCGGGTGTTCGATGACGAGGTTGTACACCGGCCCGTCGGCCATCACCGTTCCCGGGTTCGGATCCGCCGCCGAACCCACCGTGTGCCCTTCGAGAATGTTGTTGGCGTCGGTCGTTATCGTGCCGCGCTCGAGCAGGTGAACGTTCGCTTCGACCATACGTCGATAACGGAAGCCGGGGTGAAATACCTGCGGAGGACGTTTCATACAGAATAGAGGCCTTTTCGCGAGACGGCTCGGGGTTGCACGTGCCTGCCTCATCCATTTATATTGATCTCTTGAATTCCCAATGTGATCCAAATTTCCACGGTCGTGATCCTTCTTGGAGTCGTCTTTTTGCTCATCCCGATTCCGCCGATCGCGACGATTGCAGGAATCGTCACTATTCTCCTCGGACTCGTTCTCAGATTCGTCGCCGGGATCTGAAACGAAAGTGACTCGAGCGGACCCTAAAGCGAACGAGAACTCGAGTGACGGCGTCATTTCGATCAGCACTCCCGAGTTTGTGGTGTGGCTGGCGGCCAATTTTGGCATTCTTCGACGGATAATCAAGGCGGTTCATAGCAAGTTCGAATCACCGTTTCGTGCCGACTGTTTTGTCCGCGCAACCGAACACATGACTATTAACGCTCGAGCGGTAAGTAGCGGTAAGAGGTATTTCATCGAGTATGTCACGTAGATACGCGTTTCAAGGTGGTGAACAGTGAATCCGTCCAGAATTGATTTCCTGGTCGACCTCGCCTACGGTGTGATGATTTTCGTCTCGATCGTGCTCATCAACTTCGTCGGAACCGAGGTCGGTATCGCGTTCGGGCTTGGCGTGTTGATCTCCTACGTCATCCACGTCGTCTGGAAGATGGCTCGATTCGATCCGGAGTGGATGACCGCGGAGGTTACACAAAACGTCGAGGAAACGCTCACTCGAGAAGTCGACGAAGTCATTGACAAACTCGAGTCGGTGAACGAGCGCGTCGATAGACGACCACGAACGGAAGAAGTCGAGGAGACTGTCGATCAGAAGGTCGATGAGACGGTTGACGAGACGGTCGAAGAAACCGTCGAAGAGACCGTCGACGAGAAAGTCGACGAGACGGTAGACGAAACGGTCGAGGAGAAAGTCGAGAAAACGGTCGACGAGAAGGTCGTCGAGACTGTTGACGAAACGGTCGACGAGAAGGTCGTCGAGACGGTAGACGAAACGGTCGAAGAAAAGGTCGAAAAAACCGTCGATGAAAAGGTGGACGAAACTGTCGACGAGACGGTCGAAGAAACCGTCGAAGAAAAGGTCGAGGAGAAAGTCGAAGAGATAGCGACCGAGGACGAGCCGCTGGCTGGCGACGACGACTCGGAACCGGATTCGACAAACTGACTCGAGCAACCGATTCGAACGAATCGAGGGGTGATTCGACCGACGTTCGTTCAACTGACTGTTGCCAACTCGTGGACGAGTCGCAGTATGCAGGCCATATTGGTTTTACCGTCGTCGGCACAGAAGCGGGTATGTCAGAACTCGACCGGCGAACGATCGTCAAAGCGCTCGGAATGAGTATTCCGCTTGGCGGACTCGTGAGTTCGTCAGTCTTTGCACAGGAGGACGAGAACGGAACCCAAAGCGAGGACAACGACGACGGCGACGAGCCGGATTACGGCGACTGGTTCGACGACGTCGATAACTACGAGGAGACCGAAGACGAACTCGACGAAGACGAGGTGACCGTCGAAGTGGGGACAGGTGACGACGGCTTCAAGTTCGATCCCCCCGCGATCCGAATCTCCGAAGGGACGACGGTGGTCTGGGAGTGGACCGGTGACGGCGGCCAGCACGACGTCGTCCACGACCCCGAAGCAGAGGAAGACGAAGATATCGAAGACGCGAGCGACGCTGACGAACCCGAGTTCGAAAGCGAGCTTTCGGACGAGGAAGGCCACACGTTCGAACACGAGTTCGACGGGGCGGGAACGTACCTGTACGTCTGTACCCCACACCAGACTGTCGGCATGAAAGGCGCAGTCGTCGTCGACGAGTCCGAATGAATCTCTGGTAGCGGACATCTCCTCTCGTGGCGCTCAGAGGAGTCCTCGACACGCTTCGAGGGACGGAAACCAGAGCGTCTCCTCGCTCCCTTCGTCTCGAACCGCGGGATGAAAGCCGTCAGAGTCACGAACCAGCGGCGACTGGAAGTCCCGCCCGCCCATCCCGTTTACCGTCGCTCCGCGAGCGAGTCGGGTGAACGCCGGACAGACGAGCACGTCCGCTCCGTCGTACGCGCCGGGTCCGTAGAGAAAACACGGCAGTTTCCGTCCGTCGACCGAGAGCGCCGGGTGATCGTGGCCGACGATGTACCGTTCGGCCGTCGAACTCGGCTCCTCGTGACCGTGACAGACCACGGTCTTGCCGTCCTCGAGTCGATACTCCTCGCGAGCGGCTCCGTCGTAGACTCCCTCGAGCATCGTGTCGTGATTGCCGGGCGTGACGACGAGCGACGCGCCGAACGCGTCGATCAGCTCTCGCATCTCCTGGATAGCTGATTCGACGCCGCGTGGAACCCGATCGAACGAGTGCAAGAGATCGCCAGCGATCACGACTGTCGACGGCTCGTGTGTCTCGAGAAGCGCCTCGAGACGGGAGATGCTGTCGCCCGAATCATCGAGCGGCACCTCGACTCTCGAGGCGGCTCCTTTTCCCAGATGCAGATCGGCGGCGACGAGTGCGTCCGCCTGCGGGATGAAAACCGAACGCGAGGCGAGCGAAAACTCAGTCTCCACCATCGGTCGTCTTGTCCACGTTGACTGCCTCCTCGAGATCGTATTCGTTCCCCGAGAGGATAAAGAGTACCTCCTCTAAGGGCTCGAGGATCTCGGGGAGGATCTTGATGAGGAGGTAGGTGATCCCCAAGAGTGCGATCACCGATCCAACCTGGGAGATGTAGTTGTGGGCGACGAGGTAGGAGACGCGATTGGCCTCCGCACCCAGATAGGTCGTCATGATGTGGACGATCGTCTCCTGCTGGAACCAGCCCCACGGCGATGCGAGGCCGATGAAGACGTTCCGGACGAGGTTGAGGAACCAGATGACGCCGATCGCGATGGCGAACGCGACCGCTTTCCGTTTGAGCGGCGCTTTCACGGCGGCGATGAGACCGCCGAAGATGGCCATACTGCCGAGTCCGGTACAGGCCATGACGATGTAGGTCGTCCGACCCGTGACGGTTTCCTCGGAGTCGAAGTCGAACCGACTCTCGTACCCGTTGCTCCCTTCGACGATTCCCGGACTGTGACCGAGCAGTTCCATGCCGTAGTGGGTCTGGGCCGCGGTCGTCTCGATCAACCATGTGCGGACAAACGGGATCGTCTCTGCGGGCAGATAGATCAGCCCCATGATCGCAACCGCCTTCGAGAGCAACAGCAACGACTCTCGACCGCCGACGAGCAGATACGCCGTATACGCACACAGCGGGAGCGCAACGAGCGCGAGTATGCTCTGGAGTGGGCTCTGGATTTCATAATAGTAGTGTGGCGTCATTAACAGCCAGAAGAACCCGAACAACACCCACGCCGTCGCGGCGACGTGGCGAGCGGGGTCGATCGCGCCGCGCCACTGGAGGACGAAGGCCAGGACGAAAATCCCGATCGACGCCCATGCGAGCAGATCCACGAGTGCGATCGAGCCGATGATCGTCACCCGCGTCAATTCCGTAATTGCCGGAGTCATCGTCGCCGGGTTCGCGGCCTCGAGGCCGGCGCTCGAGTCGAACGCACCGGCCGCCGAAATACCAGTCGCCGCGGGGAGAGACGACATATTCACGTCGAAGTGACGGACTCTCGCGCTATCAACTTGACGAAAGGGGAGGCGTCGGGGCTCGGTTCTCCATTTCGGACCCGCTTGAGGTCCTCTCGATCGGCGGAGTCAATCGACTGGTCGGCAGATTCCGGGAGCGAAAGGCGACACGGTGATTTATGCCCGTTGTATGACAATGTCTGGTATGGTCCGTCCAACCTACGACTACGGCGATTCGACGGTCGTCATCACGGGAGCCAGTTCGGGAATCGGGCGCGAAATCGCCCGTCGGTTCGGTTCGTGTGGCGCGACCGTCCTCAACGGCGACCTCGAGCGCGACCCGAAGGACGCCGACATCCCGACGGACGAACTGCTCGAGGACGGCCCCGGAACCGGCGTCTACGTCGAGACCGACGTGACCGAACGCGAGTCGCTCGAGTCGCTCGTCGAGGCGGCCCGCGAGTACGGCGGCATCGACGTGATGATCAACAACGCCGGACTCCAGATCCCGAAATCGATGGCCGACGTGACTCCCGAGGAGTTCGATCGCATCCACGCCGTCAACTCAAAGGGCGCGTTTTTCGGCACGCAGATCGCCGCAGAAGAGATGCTCGAACGGGACGATCCCGGCGCGATCATCAACACGGCCTCGATCAGTTCGAATCACGCTCAGTTCGAACAGGTTCCATACGATTCGTCCAAAGGCTCGGTTCGAATGATTACTCGAGGAGCCGCCCTCGAGTACGCTGAGGACGGAATCAGGGTCAACGGCGTCGCGCCGGGCCAGATCGCGACCGAGTTCACCGACGGCTGGGCCGAACAGGCTCGAGAGAAGGTCGAAAACGACGAGTTGCTCAAACCGGTCCCGCTGGGTCGCGCCGGCACGCCCGAGGACGTTGCGGGAGCCTATCTCTTCCTCGCGAGCGACGACGCCGCCTACGTCGTGGGCGAACTGCTCCACGTCGACGGCGGCTGGCAGACCTGCTGACCGGTCTCGGCGATATAGTTAATCGACCGGAGCAATCCCACTCAGTCCAACCGCTCACTGGTTTCTGCGTGTTCTTTCGAGAGCGAGACGTACCGTTCGGCGGTCTCTGCGAGCCTCGAGCCCTCGATTTCGGTTTTGGGCTCGGCGGGGGCTCCCGCAACGAGCGTCGACGGCGAGACGTCAGTCCCTTCCGTCACGACGCTTCCCGCCGCCACGACGGCCTTCTCGCCGATGTGTGAACCGTCGAGAACAACCGCGTTCATCCCGACGAGCGCGCGTTCGGCGACCGTCGCGTTGTGGACGATCGCGCTATGTCCGATCGTCGAGTAGGGCTCGAGTTCGGCGTCTTCGTGGAGGACGGCGTTGTCCTGGACGTTCGCACCTTCGCCGACCACGATCGTCCCGTGATCGCCGCGCAGGGTCGTGTTCGGCCAGACGCTGGCGTCCGCTTCGATCACGACGTCGCCGATGACGACCGCGGCGTCGTCCACGTAGGCCGAGTCTGCGATCCGGGGCTCCGTCCCGTCGAACGAGCGTATCATACGTAGGGCTGTCTCGAGAACGGGCTTGAAACTGCCCATTCCTGTTGTGTCAGTTGCGGATTTCGGCAGGCGAATTCCGCCCGCCCTGCTACTCGTCCGAAAGTCGTTCGGAGAGGTCGTCGAATCGATTCTGGGCTTGCTCGCGGCGCTCCCGTTCGTCTTCGGCTTTGTAGGCTGTCTCGAGGATCGAATCCTCACTCACGTCGACTTCGAAGACAGCACCCTCGTGTCGGCCGTTGGCGGGAAGCTCCTCGATCGGAACAGTTCGTTCCTCGGTTACGGATCCGTCTTCCTCGAGCAGGAGCACCGCCGTTTTCCCGTCGACGATCCGGTCGAGGACGGCCGTGTATTTGGACGACATTAGCTGAGTGCAACACCTCCGGTGGTATCAATCGGGGTGTCTGCGTCTCGGATAACGTTTGCGGCGTCGTCCTCGTTACCAGCCTGGTCGTTCGATTTCTTCTCGAGCAGATCCTCGGGGTCGCTCGAGCCCTCGTGCTCGGTCGAAACGGCGCTCGATTCGCCGTCGGTCGTCACGACCACGTCGCCATGGACGGCGGTCCAGTAGGTTTCGATATCGCGCTCGCCGAACTCCTCGAGCACCTCGTCGTTCGGGTGGTCGTACTGTGACTCTGCCGCGCTCGAGATGACCGCGATTTCGGGTGTCGACGCGTCGAGTTTCGGAGCGGTCGAAGAGGTCGACGAACCGTGGTGACCCGCCTGATAGACGTCGCTCTCGAGGTGGTCACCCCACTCTTCGGCCATTCGCTCTTCGGCGTCTTCCTCGGCATCGCCCGTCGTGAGATACGAGAACTCGCCGAATTCGATCGAGAGAGCGACGCTGTTGTAGTGGAGGTCGGCCCCCGAGTCTCCCTCGGGCGGGTTCAGGACCGAGGCCTCGAGCCCCTCGTCATCGACCGGGAGCTCGTCCCCTTCCGCGACCTCGAACAGTTGCACATCGTGTTCCTCGATCGCGTCAAGGTAGTTGTCGTAGGTCTGGCTCGTGTGCGCGACGCCGGAATCGTAGGCCGCACCGACGCCGTCGCCCTCGTCCTCGAAGTGTTCGATAACCGCCGCGTGGCCGCCGATGTGGTCGGCGTGGCCGTGGGTCGCAACCAGATGATCGACGCGATAGACGCCGCGGTCCTCGAGATACTCGATAACGTCGGATCCGTCGCTCTGCCAGTCGCCGGTATCGATCAGGATCGTCTCGTCGTCGGGCGTGATCAGGAGCGTGGCGTCAGCTTGACCGACATCGATGTGATGCAGTTCGAGCTCTCCGTCGACATCGGCCGTCGACGGCGAGATTTCGTCGTCCGTTCCCGGAATGCTGGTACAGCCGGCGAGGACGAGCATCGTCGCCACGGCCAGTACGAGTAAGACACGCTTCGAAGCCAACGTGCGTCTTGATGGGACTAGATGTCTCGGAGAGGCCACACGCCCGGAAGGCAATAGATGGCTCAGCGCACTCATAAAGTGAAAAGGTAGCGTGCAAGTAAGGTCGTTGGGGAAACCAGTTCAGGCCTCGAGGTCTGCAATCGAGTACTGGTATCGATCGATCGATCGGTGGGTTCGATCGGCCAGTGGTTCGATCGGCCAGTGGGTCTCAATTAATCGGTTCTGCAGCGTCTCTAAGGCTCAGTCGACTAGAATGCGCCGCCCTCGAGGCTCTTGTCGGCGTGCAACTCGCTTTTCAGCGCGTCGTGGACCTTGCAGAGTTCGTCCGCGCGCTCGAGGACGTTCTCGGCGGTTTCGTCGTCGACGTCGGCTTCGACCTGGATGTCGAACTCGATCGACTCGAGTTTGTCGTCGTCGTTTTGCTCGCCGCTGACGTCGATTTCGATCCGTCCCATGTCGTCGACGCCACGTTGTTCTCCGCCGACGCGGAGCGCGGGGACGTAACATGAACCATACGCGGCCAGCAGGGCCTCGAGCGTGTCGGGAGCGTCCTCGCCCGTCGCGTCGATGGTCGTCTCGAAGTCCCGGGTTTCGTTCGTCGCGCTGAATCCTTCCTCGGACGTCGTGGTTACTGTTTTGGACATCTCATTGGGACGGTCAACAGCCGAGCGTGTAAACGTTGCCCTCAGTAGAGAGGAGATACCCTGCTCGCGAAAACGCCGAACTTCGGCCGCGTCGGACCCGACTCACTGTCGCACTGGGAGCGGTTCGTCGCCCGAGAGGCGGCGCTCGAGAACGGGTTGTCGGTCGAGAACGGGTTGTACGACTGGTCTGGCGGACGACCGAACTGTCACCCGCTCAGTTCGAACGGCTCGTCGGCCTCGAGCGCGTGAACCTCGGCGTCGCTTCCGGTCGCCGCCACTTCGCTCGCGAACTCCTCGGGATCCTGTTCGATCGGCGGGAACGTGTCGTAGTGCTGTGGGAACGCGTGATCGACGTCGAGCCAGTCAACCGCGATGGCGGCCTGCCACGGCCCCATTGTGAAGTGGTCCCCGATCGGGACGGCGACGGCGTCGGGCTCTAAGTGCGGGCCGATCACGTCGCGCATCTCGCTCATGAGTCCGGTATCGCCGGTGTGGTAGAACGTCGTCGACTCCTCGTCGCTGACTTGCGTCGGCTTCGTATCGGAGATGATGAAGCCGCCGGGCATTCCGACGTCGTACTCGTAGTCGGTCATCACGCCGTTCGTGTGGTCCGCTCGGTGCATCGTCACGTAGGCGTCACCGCATTCGACGGTTCCCCCGATATTCATCCCCATGCCGCCGACGGCGTCCTCGTACCCGAATTCGTCCTCGGCGTAGGACACTAACTCTGGGGTCGCCACGAGCGTCGCGTCCGAGAACGCTCCCGCGTGGGCGATGTGGTCTGCGTGCCCGTGTGTCAACAGGACGTAATCCGGCGTCTCGATGTCGGACGGCTCGAGGCCGGTCTTCGGATTGTCGAAAAACGGGTCGATTAACAGCTCCGTCTCCCCAACGGTGACGTGCCACGTCGAGTGACCGTGCCAGGTGACTTCCATAGCGTTCGGGCTATTGTCTGACGATAACTTAAGTTTGGAGGAGAGCGGAGCTGTCATAGGGTCGTTCGTATCTATTTCAGCCAGCCTGAGCAGAGAACGAGGTTCGGGGGACGAAACCGGCGACGGAGTATCTACGCCGGGAGAGAATTACGAACGACCCTCTCAATCCGTATGCGTGTCGTTTTTTATCCGGCGCTCGTAGCACGACCATGCTCACGCTGAATCTCGAGGAGTTCATGGTAGAGTTGAACGAGGGATCGATCAAGAACGTCGGCGCGGCCAACAAGTCCGCGACCGTCAAACTGTTCGAAGTCGAGTCCGCCGAAGCCCGAGAGTTCGGCGACAAACGCGTCAAGCTCGTCCTCGAGGACGACGACGGAAACGAGGTGCAGGTGTCGCTGTTTCCCGAACAGATTCGAGAGATCGTCAGCGACGTCGAGGAACTCGAGGAGAACTCGCCGGTCTTCGAGTGAGACGGTCTGCTGTAACGATTTACCGGTGGTGAGTCGAACCGTGTGAGACGAGCCTCGGTGGAGGAGCGAAGCGAGTCAACCGTTGCAACCGCGATCGGCCTGCGGTTGCACCGGCAATGACTTACAGCAGTCCGTATGGGTCGCTCGGGAAGCTGTCTTGTCGAGCGGCTGTCGTCGAAACGCGAACGATAACCGCTCGTCTTTTCCGAAAAATCAGATGTCGATACTGTCGTCAATTGCCGACCGTCTAGTCCAGCCATCCGTTTGAAGCGCCGATACGAAGGGACGGCATCGAAATCGGATATTCGGCTTAGAGGCGCCTAAACACCCACATTCTGGATATACTCGTGGAAATCGCTTCGACGACTCCCGCGGACGCATTTCGACAACAGTTTTAGGCCGAACCTGCTTGTTGCGAGTAGATGGGTAACTGTATCATCTGCGGCAAGCCCGTAGACGGCTTGGTCTGTGAGGCCCACGAGGAGGACGTCGCCTTCGAGTTCGAAGGCACCTCCGCCTCACAGCTCTCGCCCGGTCGGTTTTACCGGGGTACCGTCGACGGGTACGCTGACTTCGGCGTCTTCGTCGATGTCGGCGATCACGTCACCGGACTGTTGCACAGAAGCGAACTCGACCAGCGACTCGAGAGTCTCGACTGGGAGCCAGGAGACAGCGTCTACGTTCAGGTTCTCGACGTCAGAGACAACGGAAACATCGACCTCGGCTGGTCGATCAGACAGCAAGACCGCGATTTCCGCGGCAAACTGATCGAAACCGCCGACGACGAACTCCTCCCTGAGGAGTTCGAGGACGGGAGCTCGGACGAACCCGAAACGGACGAATCTTCGACCGACGAGTCAACGGAGACGACTTCGGTCGACGACCCAACGGAGACGACGGCGTCGCCGTCCGAAACGGGTTCCGAACCCGTCACGAACGGGACCGGCTCGACGGCAACCGAAAGCGGATCGTCCGAGACGACGAGCCCGACCGAAACGGCCGCCACCACCGAAAGCGCCGGCGCGGTCGAGTCGGTTGCAGAATCAACCGAAGAAGCTGAAGACGTCGAAGAAGCCGAGGAAGCCGATGGCGACTCCGACTTCGAGTTCGGAACCGAACCGTCGCTGAACCGAACGACGGTCGATGCCATCGAGTCACAGGTCGCCAGTATCGTCCGACTCGAGGGCGAGATCACCGGCATCCGGCAGACCTCCGGCCCGACCGTCTTCGAACTCAGCGACGAAACGGGGACCGTCGAGTGTGCCGCGTTCGAGGAGGCAGGCGTCCGCGCCTACCCCGACGTCGAACTCGACGACGTCGTCGCCCTCGAGGGTGAGGTCGAGCGCCACCACGGCGACCTACAGGTCGAGACCGAGGCGCTCGAAGTGCTCACGGACGAGGAGCGAGAGAGCATTCTCGAGCGACTCGAAGAAGCGATCGAACAGGAAGCGCGTCCGCCGGCGCTCGAACTGTTCGACGATCACGAGGCGGTCTCGGCCGTCGAGGACGAACTCTTCGAGGCCGCAACGGAGATCCGCCGCGCGGTGATGGAATCGCGACCGATCGTCGTTCGTCACCAGGCGACCGCTGACGGCTACATCGCCGGTGCCGCGATCGAACGCGCCGTCCTGCCGCTGATCCGCGAGAAACACACCCGCGACGACGCGGTCTATCATTACTTCGAGCGACGGCCGCTCGAGGGTCGCGTCTACGACATGGACGCGGCGACCGACGACGTCACCTCGATGCTCGAGGCTCGCGAGCGACACGGCGAACAGCTGCCGCTCGTCGTCCTCGTCGACGCCGGTTCGACCGCCGAATCGGCCGACGGCTACGACCTCCTCTCGCTGTACGACACCGAGTCGGTCGTCATCGACGACAGTCGCGCCGACGAGGAGATTACTGAGTCGGTTTCGCTGGCAGTCGCACCGTCGCTTGCCGACGCCGATGTCTCCGATCTCACTTCGACGGCGCTCAGCGTAAACGTCGCTGCCGCCGTTAACGACGACGTTCGAGACGACCTCGGGCACCTTCCGGCAGTGAGCTACTGGGAGGACGCTCCCGAATCGTACCTCGAACTCGCAACCGAAGCGGGTTACGACGAGGAGACCCTCGCCGAACGCCGCGAAGCCGTCGCGCTCGAGGCGTTCTACCAGTCCTACAAGGACAAACGCGAACTCGTGATCGACCTGCTGTTCGACGACGACGGGGACCTCGCGGCCCACGTCTCCGAACAGTTCCGCGACAAACTCGAGACCGAACTCGAGGCCGCTTCGGAGAACTGCTCCGCTCGCGGCATCGACGGCGTGACCCTGTCGATTCTGGACACCGGCTCGTTCACTCACCGGTACAACTTCCCGACGACGAAGCTGCTGTTGGACGCGCTCCACCGGCGCGAACAATCGCGAGCCGATCCGCCGTTCGTCACGCTCGGCGTCGGCGACGACGAACTGCACGTCCGCTCGACCGAAACGCTTGACGTCCGCGAACTCGGCAACGAAATCGCCGAGCGCGTTCCCGACGCGGGCGTCTCGGTCGTCGGCGGACGCGACGGCCACATCGAATACCTCTCGGGCGAACGCGACGCCGTCAAAGAGGCTACAGTCGAGACACTCGGCGAAACCCTCGCCTAACCTCGGATCACTCGTCCTGCCGTTCGATCGACAAATCGGAAGAAACATCTTTCGTCGTCGCCCGAGAACTATCATCCATGAGTGACGATCCGGCGACTCGAGTCCGTGAGAACATCACGGAGATCACTTCGATGATCGTCACTGGCCTGTGGCTCGGGTTGATGTTTGCGGGGATCGGCGGCAACCTCTGGCTCGCGGTCCTATTAGTCGGGTACATCGTCGTCGTCCCGCTGGTCGCACTGTTGTTCGGCGACGAAGCGGACAAGGCGGAATGGTGGGACGACTGGTGGGGAGACGAATCCTGGGAGGAGTGGTGGAGCGGTGAAACGGACTCGAACGATGGAACACCGACTCAGCAGGGATCCCAGAGTGGTCGAGAGACCAGCACAGGCCAGGACAACCGCGAAGCCCTCGAAACGCTCCGTTCTCGGTATGCCGCCGGCGAGCTGACCGACGCGCAGTTCGAACGAAAACTCGAGCGGCTGCTCGAGACGGAGACGCTGGAGGACGTCGAGCAGTGGCGTGGATCCGAAGGCGACGCTCGAGATCGAGATCGCGACCTCGAGTACGAGACGTAGCGGTGGATCAGTGAAACCGGAGACGGACCAGTCGGAATTCGTTCGCGGGCCCGGATCGAAACGCGACCTCGATCGTTCCTCGAATGGTTCAGCGAGTAGCCAGTTCGTCAGTCGCCACAGCGTGTGTCCGTCAGTCCGTCGCACGCGACTCGCTACTCGTCGGTCTCTTCTCCCGTCTCGTCGGTCCGTCTCGCCTGCGAGGATTCGGCGGGCCAGGTCACGCCCTCGAGGAACGGAACGCCGATTCGTTGTGCCGAGCGGGCGATCATGTGTGCGCCCGTCGGCACGGTCATGAAGAGAAAGACGATTCCGATGAGCGACGTGAGTCCCTCACTTCCCGGTCCGAAAGAGACGAAGCCCGCGAGAAAGATCGCGGCGGTCCCGAGCGTCGTGGGCTTGCTCGTGGCGTGCATCCGGTTGTACACGTTCGGCAGCCGAAGCAGGCCGATCGTTCCGACCGTCAGGAAAAACGAGCCGACGAGGACCAGCGCGATCACGATCGCTTCGCGGATCACTCGATCACCTCTCCTTCGGTGACGAACTTCGCGACTGAGACGGTCGCGATGAACCCGATGATGGCGAGGACGAGACTCACCGTCACGAACAGTCCGCGCCCGGTCAGGAGTGCAAACAGGACGGCGATAGCAACCACGTTGGTGGCGATCGTGTCGAGCGCAACCACGCGATCCGGCACAGTAGGTCCTCGGATAACTCGATAGCTACAGAGTACGCACAGTCCGCTAACGAGGATCAGTGCGCCTGCTACCGTCATTTCGAGGAGCACCGGCGCACCCATCGTCGGATCACTCATTTCCGGTTCCTCCGTCGACGATGATTTCCGGTGCCGGATCGTCCGGCGATCGTTTCTCGGTGAACATCTCGAGTGCGTACGTTTCCCAGGTTCGTATCGGCTCGACGACCGACTCGAGGTCGCGGCCGTCGATCACGTGGACGTAGAGCGCATTGGTCTCCGGATCGTGATCCAGCGTCACCGTCCCCGGGGTGATCGTGATGCTGTTCGCGATGATCGTCACCGCGATGTCCGATCGAACGCGGAGCGGAATCAAGATTACTTCCGGTTCGATCCGGGGATCGGGAGCGAGGACGCGATAGGCGACGTCGAAGTTCGCTCGGATGAGTTCGGCGACGAACGTCGCGGCGTAGCGCCCGGCGTAGGGGGCCGCGTAGACTCCCTGCTGAAGGTCGATCCGTTTGACGTACAGCCGCCGGAAGACGAACGCGACGGGAAGTCCGACGACGAGTCCGAAGAGGAACTGGCCGACGAGCGCCGCCGGCGCGAGTTCGACGCCGCGGATGAACACCCACAGCGCGGCGAAGACGAGGCTGGCGACGGGCCACGTTCGAACGTTCACGGCTGCTCACCCCCGTTGACTGCTTGCGGGTCGACGGCCTCGACGTAGGACTCGGTATCGAGCGCGGCCGTCGCGGCGGCATCGGCGAACCGGTAGACGGATTCGAATTCGACGCCGACCGCGAGTATCGCCGCGGCGAGTCCAACGAGGATGGCTACCTGTATCGGATCCACGGCGGCGTCCTCGACTGCCGGCGTCCGCACCCCCCAGAATCCGCGGTTCCACGCTCGGCTCGTGTAGGCGATGGTCAGCAGCGACCCCACGAGCAACAGCGCGAGGACCGAGGCCGCGCCCGCCCGGACCGCGGTATCGAACACGAGTAACTTTCCGAAAAAGCCCGATAGCGGCGGAATACCGACGAGCGCGAGCGTCCCGACGAAAACGGCACTCGAGAGCGCGGGCGAACGACCGGCCAGCCCGCCCAGTTCGTCGAGGTCGGTCGTCCCGGTCGCGCTCTCGATCGTGCCGGCCGCCAGAAAGAGCAGTCCCTTCGCGATCGTGTGGTTGAGCGCGTACACCAGCGCCGCGAGGATCCCGACCCGTCGCAACGTCGGGCTCGAGGTGGTCGCGGCGATCGCGACCGGGATCGCGATGAATCCGACCTGTCCGATGCTCGAGTACGCGAGGACGCCCTCGACGGAGTCGCGACCGACCGCGCCGAGGCCGCCCACGAGGATACTTCCGGCGGCCATGACGAACAGAATGGGGCCGACGAACGCGAGGGGGGAAGAGCCCGAAACCCACGGAAGCGAGACCGGAACCTGTGCGCCGGCGAACACCGTAAACGAGAGGCGGATGATCGCGTAGATGCCGACCTTCTTCGAAGCTCCGGCCAGGAGGGCCGTAATCGGCGGCGGTGCAGCGCGGTAGGCGGTCGGAATCCAGAACTGGAACGGAACGAGTCCCGCTTTGATCGCGAAGACGGAGAGCAACAGCGCAAGGAGTCCGACGACCGGCGCGGGATCGATCCCGGCGGCCGCCGGATCCGCCAGCCGCTGGGCGATGTCGGCCATGTTGAGCGTTCCGGTCGTCGCGTAGATGCCGCCCACCGCGAGCAAGAAGACGGCGCTGGCGACGAGATTCAACGCGACGTACCAGAACGCCGCGCGAGTATGTTGGGGGCCGCCGTAGTATGCGACGAAGACGTAACTGGCCATCAACATCACTTCGAACCAGACGAACAGATTGAACAGGTCCCCGGCGAGAAACGCGCCGGTGACGCCGAGCAACAGGAAATGGGAGAGCGGATAGTAGAAGGTCCGACGATCGTACTTGGGAAGGTACCTCGCGGAGAACACCAGCGACGCCGGTCCGATCGTCGCGACCATCGACAGCATGAACACCGAAAGGCCGTCGGCCACGAGCGTAATGCCGAACGGTGCCGGCCAGTCTCCGACCTGATACGTCGCGATACCGGGAGCGGCGGGAGCGATAACGACGTACCAGGCGAGCGCGGCGACCGCGACCGCGTACCCGACGGCCCCGGAGAGACTCACGGCCAGTCGAACGCGGGGCTGACGGCGAAAGAGTAGCGTTCCGACCGCCGCGACGAGAACGACGAGCATCGGCGTGATGACGAGTCCGTCCATCAGTCCTGATCACCTAGTTCGGAGAGATCCAGCGTGTCGTGTTCCTCGTACACCCGATAACTCAGGACGAGCGCGAACGCGGTCATCCCGAACGAGATGACGATAGCGGTCAGAACGAGCGCCTGAACCAGCGGGTCGGCGGTCTGTGCATGGGACGCCTCCTCGCCGTGACCGGCGAGAATCGGAACCGCCTCGAACGATGCCGGGGCGATTTCCCCCATCGCGAGTAGGTACACGTTCGCGGCCTGTCCGATAATGGCCAACCCCCAGACGACCCGGATCAGATCGCGACGGAGAAGGAGAAACGTTCCCAGCGCGAACAGCGAACCAACCACGGCGGCGAGCACGACCGCCGTCATTCTGCACCCACCACCGAGAGGATCGTCAACAGGCCGCCGACGACAACGCAGTAGACGCCGAAGTCGAACGCGAGCGCGCTGGCGAGCTCGAGGTGGCCGTACAACGGAACGTTCTCGAACTCGACGTAGGTCTGGGAGAGAAACGGGAGATCGAACAGGAGCGGGACCAGCCCGCTCGCGACGGAGATCGCCAGACCAAAGCTGAACACCCGACGGTAGGCGATGACAACGCGATCTCTCGAGGGGGTTTTTCCCGGTTCGATGTCGCGACCGAGGACGCCGCGCTCGAGGAAGTCGAGTCCGAACGCGATATAGAGGAGCGCAAACGCGGTCGTCGTGAGGACGCCCGCGATGAAGCCACCGCCAGGAAGGTTGTGGCCCTCGACGAACAGCGAGAGTGCGACGACGAGGATAATCGGGACGACCGCGCGAGCCGTCGTCCGCATGATGACTGTCGTCATTCAGCGTCACCTCCGGAGCGCATGACGAGCAGCGTGATCACCGAAATTGCGGCGATAGCGACGACGACGAGTTCTCCCAATGTGTCGAAGCTTCGGAAGTCGACAAGAACGACGTTGACGATATTCGTTCCCCCGCCTTCCGGAACGGCTCGTTCGGTGTAGTAGCGCGCGACGTCGCTGGTTCCCTCGGAGCGAGCGGAAGTGGTGACGATGACCGTCAGAAAGGCGGTCACGCCGATACCGATCGAGAGGACGGCATCCCGAGCGACCTTTCCAAGACCGACCTCGTAGTACTCGGGAATCTCCTCGAGGATGAGCAGGAAGACGAGGAGGATGAGCGTCTCGACGACGAGCTGGGTTAACGCGAGGTCGGGCGCGCTGGCGAGAATATAGAAGATTGCGATCATGAATCCGAGGATCGAGAGCGTGAGGATGCCCGCGACGTGAGAAGGAGAGAGCACCACTGCGACGCCGGCGACGACCGCGACGAGCAAGACGAGCCCTATTTCGGGCGACGCCTCGATCCCGACGGTCGCGCCGACGACGGCTCGAGTCGCGACGAAGCCGGAGATCGTGAGCACGCAAGTGGTGGCGAGCGTCCACGTCGCGTACGTCCGGAGCAGGCCGTTGTGAACGGTCGACGCGAGCCTCGATCCCGTTTCGGTGAGGCCGTCGACCGCGACGTCGTACCACCAGTTCGCACCGATCGGTGGAACGGCCACCGGAATCGAACGGATTCCCCCGTGAATGCGTCCGAAAGAGAAGTAGGAGACAGCGCCCAGACCGATCGCGATCGCGCTCATTTCGACGGCCGGCGAGTACGCCCTCGGGAGACCGACGTGCATCGAATGCGGATCCGTAACCGTCACGTCGACCGCCGACTGGACTATCGCGCGCACGGCGAGATCCGGATAGACGCTCACGACGGCCGTAAGCGCCGCGAGGAGCGCGGGAGGAGCGAGCAACAGTATCGGCGGCCGGTGGACGCGTCCGAGCCCGTCGGGTCGCCGTCCGAAAAAGAGAGCGAGAAAGCGGAGCGAGTAGAGGACGGTAAACACGCTACCGATCGTCGCGACGGCGGGGTAGATCCAGCCGAGCGTCCCCAGTCCGTAGGCCGCCTCGACCGTCGCTTCGAAGAGGAGTTCCTTCGAGTAAAAGCCACTAAAGGGCGGGATACCGGCCATACTGAGCCCGGCGATCGCGGTGACGGCCGCAGTTACTGGAAGATCGCGGCGAAGACCGCCGAGTTCGTCGAGCCGCCGGGTTCCGGCCTCGTGCGCGACGATCCCTGCGACGAGAAACAGCGCCGCCTTGAACAGGGCGTGATTGAAGAGGTGGAAGACGCCCGCCTCCGCGCCGACGACCGACGTAAACCCGAAGCCGGCGACCATCAACCCGAGGTGACTCGCCGTCGAGTAGGCGAGTAACTCCTTGATATCCCTCGAGGCGACCGCGAGTGCGGCGCACACGGTCATCGTGGCGAGTCCGACCGTCGCAAATAGGAACAGCCACTCGGTACTCGTCAGCAGCGGTCGAAGCCGTCCGATCAGGTAGACGCCCACTTTCACCATCGTCGCGGAGTGGAGGAACGCCGAGACCGGCGTCGGAGCGGCCATCGCGTTCGGCAGCCAGAAGTGGAGCGGAATCTGGGCCGACTTCGCCCCTGCGCCGACGGCGATCAGGGCCAACGTCGGAACGAAGAGATTGCGCTCGCGCAGTCCCGCCTGGACCGCCTCGGGTTCGGCGAGAATTGCCGCGAGATCGAACGCGGAGCCGTCGAGGACGTTCCCGGCGACCAACGCGAGCAACAGCAGTCCCACGAGCAAGAACAACCCGCCGCCGACGGTGACGAACATCGCCATTCGAGCGGCGTACTGTGAGGATCGATCGGCGGTGTGAAAGCCGATCAGGACGAACGAGCAGACGCTCGTCAGCTCCCAGAACAGGAAGAGCGCGATCAGATCTGCCGCGAGCGCGACGCCGATGATCGAGCCCATAAACGCGAGCAACGCCGCATAGTACCGCGCGAGTCCCGACTCGCCGTGCATGTAGACAGGCGAGTACGCGAACACGAGAACGCCGATGCCGCTCGCGAGCAAGGCGAACAGCAGCGCCCAGGCGTCGACGGTGAACCGGAGCGCGATCTCGAGCGACGGAATCCACGAGAGCGCGACCGTTCCGTCGGAGCCGTACTGGGACGCGAGCAGTCCGAAACACGCGAACGCGACCGCCGCTCCGACGTACCCCGTTCGTTCGCCGAAGAGACGAAACAGTAGCGGCGTGAGTCCTGCGGCGACGAATGGTAACGCGACCGCGATAATTACCACCGTCAGGTCCGGTGACATTAGCTAAGGTATTTTCCTCGGGTCGGTCCTTAAACAGTCACCCTGCGGAATTCGAATGGACCGAGTACGTGCTACGAGCGGGGTGCATCCCGGAGAGTCTACCTGTCTGTCGAGTTTCACACAGTACGCGCGATCGGAGGGTCCGCGATATCGACGGTACAGAAGCTCCCGGCCTGATCGAGTCTCACTGCTCTCGGGTCCGTCCTCGAGTCCGACACGCTTATTCGCCGACAGCCCCGAAAACGGGGTAGTGAGTACCGACACGCCCGACCCGACCGAAACTGAAGCGTTCGAGCGGGTCTGTGAAACGCTCGTCGAGCGGATCATCAATGGCGAGGTCGAGCGCGACGAGGTCGAGAAGGCCAAACTCGAGGCCTGTTCGGAGCACTCGGCACCCAAGGTGCCCAAAAACTCCGAACTGCTGGATTACGCGCCACAGGAGTACCGCGAGGACCTAGAGCCCGTGCTCCAGCGCAAGCCGGTTCGAACCGCCTCCGGCGTCTCGCCGGTGGCGATCATGACCTCTCCTGAGCGATGTCCCCACGGGAAGTGTCTCTACTGCCCCGGCGGCCCGGACTCGGAGTTCTCTTCCTCCCAGAGTTACACGGGCGAAGAACCCGCGGCCGCACGCGGCGTCCAGAACGATTACGACCCGTACGGACAGGTCACGCTCCGCCTCGAGCAGTTGCGCGAGATCGGCCACCCCATCGACAAGGTCGAGTTGATCCTGATGGGCGGGACGATGACCGCCCGGAGCCACGATTACCAGGAGTGGTTCGTCAAGCGCGCGCTCGAGGCGATGAACGACTACGACGTCGACAAGGAACCCGAACCCGCTCAAGGCGTGAGCTTCGCGGAGGATCCCGAGGAGTACGAGTGGAAGTATCTCGAGGATGTCATCGCCGAAAACGAGACGGGCGACATCAGGAACATCGGGACGACATTCGAGACCAAACCCGACTGGTGTGACCCCGAACAGATCGACCGGATGCTGGATCTCGGCGGGACGAAAGTCGAGGTCGGCGTCCAGACGACCTACGAGCGGATCAACCGCGAAATGCACCGCGGTCACGGCGTACAGGCGTCGATCCAGGCCAACCAACGACTCCGGGACGCGGCCTTTAAGGTCGGCTTCCACATGATGCCCGGTCAACCGGGGATGAGCCACGAAATGTGTCTCGAGGACTTCCGTCGCATCTTCGAGGCGGAGCAGTGGAAGCCCGACTACCTGAAGATCTATCCGACACTGATCGTCCGCGGCACGGCGACCTACGACTGGTGGCACAAAGGCGAGTACGATCCGTTAGACAACGAGGAAGCCGCAGAGCTTGTCGCGGAGATCAAGGATATGATCCCCCGCTATACGCGCCTCCAGCGCGTCCAGCGTGACATCCCAGCCGACTTCATCGACGCCGGCGTCTGGAAGTCGAACCTCCGCCAGCTCGCGCGAAAACGGATGGACGAACACGGCTGGGAGTGTGAGTGCATCCGCTGTCGCGAAGCCGGGATGAACGACGAAGAGCCCGAGAACGTCGAACTCGACGTCATGACCTACGAGGCCAGCGGCGGGACGGAACACTTCATCAGCTTCGAGGACTTCGAAAAGGACCTCCTGATTGGCTTCTGCCGGCTCCGGTTCCCGAACAAGCCGGTCAGAGGCGAACTCGAGAACGCGGCGCTTCTCAGGGAACTCCACGTCTACGGCACCGAGGTCGCGATGGGCGACGAGGGCGAGACTGACCAACACCAGCATCAGGGGTACGGCCGCCGACTAATGGAGCGAGCCGAAGCGTTGGCCGCCGACGCGGGCTACGACAAACTCAGCGTCATCTCGGGTATCGGCGCTCGAGAGTACTATCGGAACAAACTGGGGTATCATCAGGACGGCCCGTACGTGAGCAAGCGACTGTAGCGCCCGCCGTTCGATCCGTTCTCAACCGTCGTTAATGAGTACCAGCAGATCTAGTACACGAATCGGCACTCTCGAGCACCGGGTTCGTTATTTTCGCCATCTATGTGCTTTCGGGCTTCCGTAAAATTCAACCAACCAACGCCATAAAACATATACGGCGACAATTAGTATTACAAATTGCCGACAGCAGTCGGCCAACATTGCCGATTTCCCACTCTGGCAATGTAACCGAACCACCCCGTTCCAACCGTGGAACCACCCCGTTCCATCGCGTTGTCATCGTGTATGCCACGTCCGATCGTGGCGACGCGTATTCACCTATCTCGCTCGGGTCTCCCCCGACCTGAGCGGACCATCCTTGGCCCAACAGCTACTCGCACGACGGCCACCGTTTACGCAGGGAATCGCGTGCTGGCCCCGTTTACGTTCTCCATTCCCGGAGAAACATCAGTAGCTGGTTCGTCCCGGTGAGCATCGATCGCTGGCTGGTTTCAGAGGACCAAAGGGCTGTTCCAGAAAACGCGAACGGCTGGTTCAGAAGACCTGGTAAAGGAGTCGTCGCGGCCGGTCGAGACTAGTCGTCGATCGTTACTTCGAGTTCGAGCAAGCCGAGATAGCCCGGCGCACCGCCTCCGCTCTCCCGAAACTCCTCGGGCGAGGAATCGACGTACCTGTAGAACTCCGGTTGGGTTTGTGGGTAGTACGTAGAGCCGTCGTCGTGGTGGAGATACGCCGGCGAGTCGGTCTGCTCGAGTTCCTCAACGAGCGAATTCCATTCGGTGCTCTCGTAGAGGAACACGCCGAACGAAAAGCGACCGGCACCGATCGCCGTATCCTTCGAGGTGAACTGCTTGGACTCCTCGAAGGTGAACTCGTCGTCGCTCACCCATGCGATCGCGGCGACGTCGTCGGCGGTAAGCAGGTACGCGTCCCACTCCTTCGAGGCGTCGAACACGCCCCAGGCACTGCGGGGTCCGACGGCACCGACTTCGACGCTGAAGGCCGGAACGGACCTCGTCTCCTCTGATTCCTGGATGAACATCGCATCATAGCCCGGCACGCGAATGCCGCGATCGTGATAGACGATGCCCTCGATATCCATCTCGAGGTCGATCTCCAGTTCGTCGACCGCTTCTTTGATCGAAACGGCTTGCTGGTCCTCGAGCCGGTCGAAAAACTGCGGGAGACGGTATATATCTGACCAGCCGTCACGTTCTTCGGTCATCGGTCACGAACCCCTCCGTGACTCCGCTCGAGAGAGGGGATCGCGATTGGGTGGGGCACTCCGTTCATGTGAGCACAACGGAGACTGTGACTGATTAGGCTTTCTGAATGCGAGACGAAGTATCCCTCGAGTACAGTCTTAGTGGAGTTGTGGCGGGCAGTATCGGTAGCGAACCGTCTCGTAGCGACGGACTCGAAAGGAGGGGATACTGAACGCTAGTCGCGTCCACTCGTTCGTAGTGTCACCCCAAAGACGGTGAAGATCGAAACAAACGTTCGACTAGTCGAGAGTGTTCGTATCGACAATACTGGGGTTTTACTCCCTCGTTCGATGGGAATCAGGTGCTCCCTGCGAGCAGTGATACTAATGGACGACACGAATACAAGCGAGCGAGCACAGTCCCGGTACGATCGACGGTCCGTGTTACAAGCGACGGGCGTCGCCGCGGTGAGCGGCGCGCTATTTACCGGATCCGCGACGGCACAGCTGCCCGACGAAGTCTCGAATTCGGCAACGGAGAGCTACGAAGAGTCACTCGAGCAGGCAGAGGCGGCGGAAAACGTCGCCGACGAATACGATTTCGAGTTACCTGACGAACCGGATACTCCAGCGGACGACTTTTCGGACGACGGAGCGACGGAATACGATTCAACGGAGGTCTCACAAGAGGTCACGAACGAATCGGTGCAAACGTCGAACGAATCGGTAGAGATCTCGGACGTTACGTCGGACGACGAAACGGCAGTGACAGAAGACATTACGACTGAGCCGGCCGAAACCTCGAGTTCCGTTTCCGACGGATTAGAAGTGCTCTCGGACCTGGAGTTTGACTTCTGGTAACAGGCCTCGGGAACCACATCCCCGCCGTTCGAACGGTAGTAGAACGCCAGCCATCTCACTCGAGGCATCGTCGTGCGGAACGACACGCCTTTTGGGCCGCGCGAAGCAGTTGGAGGTATGGATCCGAAGCGGGAACTCACCAGCGTCGACCTCGCCGCGCTCGTTCGCGAACTGAGTGCCTACGAGGGCGCGAAGGTCGACAAGGCCTATCTCTACGGCGACGACCTCTTGCGGCTGAAGATGCGCGATTTCGATCGAGGTCGCACGGAACTCATCTGCGAGGTCGGCGAGACCAAGCGCGCCCACACGGTCGACCCGACGCGCGTTCCGGACGCTCCCGGACGACCGCCGCAGTTCGCAATGATGCTCCGAAACCGACTCTCCGGGGCGGATTTCGCGGGCGTCGAGCAGTTCGAGTTCGACCGTATTCTCGAGTTCGTCTTCGAGCGCGAGGACGGAACCACGAGGATCATCGTCGAACTGTTCGGACAGGGCAATATCGCGGTGACCGACGGCGAGTACGAGGTAATCGACTGCCTCGAGACCGTCCGGCTCAAATCCCGAACCGTTGTCCCCGGCTCGAGGTACGAATTTCCTGACTCGCGGACGAATCCGCTGACGGTCTCCCGCGAGGCGTTCGACCTCGAGATGGAGGACTCCGATACGGACGTCGTTCGAACGCTCGCGACGCAGTTGAACTTCGGCGGACTATACGCCGAAGAGGTCTGTACCCGCGCGGGCGTCGAGAAGGCCCTCGACATCGAAGACGCGACCGAGGACGAGTACGACGCGATTTACGAGGCCATCGAGCGACTCGCACTCGATATCCGAAACGGAAATTTCGATCCGCGTATCTACGTCGACGCCGAGGAGTCCTCGAGCGACTCCGACGGGAACGCCGACGGCGATGACGACCGCTCGTCAAACAGCGTCGTCGACGTCACTCCGTTCCCGCTCGAGGAACACGCGGAACTCGCCGGCGAGGCCTACGACAGCTTCGCGACGGCACTCGACGACTACTTTTTCCGAATGGAACTCGAGGACGAGGAGCCGGACCCGACCGATCAACGGCCGGATTTCGAGGAAGAGGTCGCGAAATACGAACGGATCATCGAACAGCAGGAGGGAGCCATCGAAGGATTCGAACAACAGGCAGAGGCCCAGCGCGAGCAGGCGGAGTTGCTGTACGCGAACTACGACCTCGTCGACGACATCCTCTCGACGGTACGGGAGGCGCGAGAACAGGACCGTCCGTGGGACGAAATCGAGGAACGGTTCGAGGAGGGCAAAGACCGCGGCATCGAAGCCGCCGAGGCCGTCGTCGACGTCGACGGTAGCGAGGGGACGGTGACCGTCGATATCGACGGCGAACGGATCGGTCTACTGGCTCACGAAGGTCTCGAGCAGAACGCGGACAAACTTTATACGGAAGCCAAACAGATCGCCGAGAAGAAAGAAGGGGCGCTCGCGGCCATCGAAGACACTCGCGAGGACCTCGAGGACGCGAAGCGTCGACGGGAGGAATGGGAAGCGGACGACGGTGAAGACGACGACGGCGAGGACGCGGCTGACGGACGGGCGGACCGCGATTGGCTCTCACAGTCGTCGATTCCGATCCGCGAGAACGAACCGTGGTTCGACCGGTTCCGGTGGTTTCACACGAGCGACGACTTTCTCGTCATCGGCGGCCGCAACGCGGATCAGAACGAAGAGTTGGTCAAGAAGTACTTAGAGCGCGGCGACAAGGTGCTCCACACGCAGGCCCACGGCGGGCCCGTCACCGTGCTTAAAGCGACCGATCCGAGCGAGGCCTCCTCGGAAGATATCGAGATTCCCGACTCGAGCGTCGAGGAGGCGGCACAGTTCGCAGTCTCCTATTCGTCGGTCTGGAAGGACGGACGGTACGCAGGCGACGTCTACGTCGTCGACTCCGATCAGGTGACGAAAACGCCCGAAAGCGGCGAGTACCTCGAGAAGGGGGGCTTCGCGGTTCGGGGCGATCGAACGTATCACGAAAGTACGCCAGTCAGTGTCACTGTAGGGGTCCAGTGTGAGCCCTATACGCGCGTCATCGGCGGTCCGCCGTCGGCGATCGAAGAGCGGGCGGTGACGACGATCGATATCGAACCAGGACGGTACGCACAGGCCGACGCGGCAAAGCGGATCTACCGTCAACTCCGCGAACGGTTCGAAGACGAATCGTTCGTCCGGAAGATCGCCAGCCCGGACAAGATTCAACACTTCATGCCGCCCGGTGGCAGCCGAATCGCCGAAGAGTAGGTTCCGGTTCCCTTGGCACGGTCCTCGGGTGAATCTGCTGTTCCCGAACGGCATCCTCGAGAGGGCCGTCTACGGCGTTATTCTCGAGTGCCGTCGTTCAGAGCGCACGCTCTCGAGTGCCGTTGTCTACGATACGGCGTCCGTGAGAGCGCTACCGACTTGCCGGCTAGGTGATTCATGCCGACCGTTTATACGCACCCACGATGGTTTCTGCGATAGCATGTCTGAAGACCTCGATGATATCGATCGGGAGATTCTGTACGCCCTCCAACAGGACGCGCGGAATAACTCCAACGCCGATATCAGCGAGCAGGTCGGCGTCTCCCCGAGCACGGTTGGAAAACGTATAACGAGACTCGAGGAGCGAGGAGTGATTCTGGGATATCGCCCGAAAATCGACTACGAACTGGCGGGACTCCCGCTCGAAGTCCTGTTCATCTGTACGGTTCCAATCGCCGAGCGAGAGTCGCTCGTCGAGTCCGCTCACAAAATCGACGGCGTCGTCAATGTTCGCGAAATGATGACCGGGAGGAAAAACGTCCACATTCGAGTCGTTGGCGCCTCGAACGACGAGATCACACGCATCGCAACAACGATCGATAACCGTGGATATGACATCACCGACGAGATATTACTACGGAGTGAGCGTGACTCTCCCGCTTCGGTCTTTCTCGAGTCAACTTTAGACGAGTAAGACTAACATGAACAATCATTTTGTTTTAGATCGTTCGTTGAATGGATCTTTTCGGTCACTCGTGGCTGAAATCCGGAATCGTTCGTTTTTTGGTTGCTTGCGAGGGATTCGAAAGTGATTATTCCCGAGTCTTTATACCGAGTCAAGCCTTGAAACAGACCAATGGAAACAACACTCTCTGGACCACTCGAGACACGGTCCAACTCACAGCCACTAAGTGTCCAGGTAGTTCGAAAAATCGCCGAGAAAGAAGGAATAGATCCAACAGAACTCGATGCGCCACTGTACGACGTTATTAACCCCGAGGCGCTCGACGAACTTTTCGAAACGAGACGGAACGGAGAATCGAGATACGGAACCGTCGAATTTACGTATCAGGGCTATCACATCGTCGTCGAGCAAGACGACAGCGATGGCGGTCCGACAATCACGCTCGAGGAGTCGGGAGACCAGCCCGTCGACGCGAGCGGGGGCGAAGCTGAGTCAGACGGCAATTCAGTACCGGATGCAAGCCACTATTGTCTCGACTGTGACTGGATGCTTCCGGCGGACGATGAGTACTCGACGAGCGATCGATCTGGGCTCGCGATCACCCACCACGTCGAGACGGGACACACGATCGAGGCCAACGACTCGACTACCGAATCGACCGCGCCGACCAACGCGGTTGAGGAGCTATCTGGTGCATCCGACGAGAAGGCCGCGTTGGCTGCAACTGACGATTCGATCGTCACAAACTGATCGGTCGGTTACTGACCCTCGAACAAATCGAACTGAATCCCGATCAGACTAAACTGAGTCCCGATTAGTCGGGACTACAACCTTTGTAGGTCGTGGGGTGCATACCGGAACGCATGCAACAGGATACGGTTCCCGTGACGGTCCTGTCCGGGAGCCTCGGTGCCGGCAAAACCACGTTACTCAATCATCTTCTCCGAAACGCTGGGGAGCGCGACCTCGCCGTCCTTGTCAACGACATGGGCGAGGTCAACGTCGACGCCGAACTCGTCGCGGCGGACTCGGAACTCGAGGTCGAGGGGGGTGTCGCCGAGCTGTCGAACGGCTGTATCTGTTGTGAACTCCAGGACGATCTCGAGACGGCGGTCGTCAGGCTTGCTCGAGAGCGGGAGTTCGACCAGCTGATCGTCGAATCCTCGGGCATTTCCGAGCCCGAACCGGTTGCGCGGCTCTTTACGACGACCTCTCGCGTCGCGGCCCGGTACGAAATCGATTCGCTGGTCACCGTCCTCGATACGCGGCTCTTTCTCGACTCGTTCGAGGGGGAATCGATACCGGAACGCCGAGGGGCGAACGACGGAGGGGGTCCCGGGTCGAACCAGGACGAATCCGTGCGACCGCTCTCTGATCTCCTAATCGAACAGCTCGAGGTCGCCTCGATCGTCCTGCTCAATAAGACCGATCTGTGTACCGAGGAGGAACTCGACCGGGCGGAAGCGCTCGTGAACGCACTCCAACCGGATGCAAGGTTGATTCGAACTACGTTCAGCGCCGTCGATCCGGATCGACTCCTCGAGGCGGACCGATTCGATCCCGACGAACTCGGTGAGCTCGCGGGTTGGCAACGCGCGCTCGCGGAAGACGAACGCGCCGAACGCGAAAATGTCGATCACAACGACGACGAGACCGGCCACAGCGACGACGAGACGGACGGCAACCACAGCGAAACGGATCACGACCACCGCCATCCCGACGAAGTCTACGGCGTGGATTCGTTCGTCTACCGCAAGCGACGTCCGTTCCACCCAAAGCGGTTCCTCGAGTTCCTCCAATCACTCCCCGAGAACGTTATCCGGTCGAAGGGAGTCGCGTGGGTCGCGGGTCGGGACATCAAACTCGGAATCGGTCAGGCGGGCCCCTCGATTCGGGCGACGGTTCGGGGGCCGTGGATCGCGGCCCTTCCCGAAGTCGACCGACAGCTGTACCGGTCGAACCGACCGAATCTCGAATGGGACGACGATCACGGCGACCGAGAGACCAAACTCGTATTCATCGGAACCGGTCTCGAGGAATCCGAACTTCGATCCGAGCTCGAGGCATCGCTTGTCACCGACGACGAATGGGAGCAAGCCGAAACGCTCGAGAATCGGTTCCCGAACGAACAGGGAGAAGAACGCGTGCTCCGAGCGCCCGTTTCAGGGTTGACACCGGAGAACCAAACCCGTGGGCGAGCCTCAAAATCCGGCCACAGAAACGACTAAGTAAGCGACGAACACCTGTTCTGCCATGAGCGACTCCGACGACGATCGAGCCGGCTTTCGAGACGGGCTCGAGTCCTCCGAGGGCGATCCGCGGATACTCGCCATCCTGAACGCCGTTCTGTCGGCGGCGTTCGCCTGGCTCCTCGTCTGGGGCGGCAGCATCATCGGGATGCTCGAATACGGCCTGACGAACGTTGCACTCGTCGCTGCCGGACTGTTCCTCTTTACGTTTATTATGAGTCGATCGTCGACCTCGTGATCCGTGGGAGACGACGGATTCTCGAGTCCACCCCTACCCGTGATCGAGGTACTCGATAGCCTCTTCATCAGTCACCTGTCCGAACGTCCGGTAGTACTGACCGACGGCCCGGAAGTCCGCCGGCGAACGCAGCGCGATCACGTCGTCGGCTTCGTCCTCGAGATCAGCGAGCGAGTCCGATGGCCCGACGGGAACGGCCAGGGTTACGTGAGCCGCGTTTGCCTCACGGACCTGTCTAAGACACGCGATCGCGGTCGCTCCCGTCGCCACGCCGTCGTCGACGACCACCACGTGTTTTCCCTCGAGATCCGGAAGTCCGGGCGTCTCTCGATATCTGTCGGCCTTTTCGCGGGCGTTTTCGGCCTCGTCGGCGCGAACCGACTCGAGATGCGATTCGGAGACGTTCAACCGCTCGACGAGCGCGTCGTTAAGCCAGACGCTCCCCTCGCTGGCGACCGCACCTAACGCGAGTTCAGGGTTGTTCGGCGCGCCCAGTTTGCGTGCGACGACTACGTCGAGTTCCGCCCCAAGAGCGTCTGCGACCGGCCGTGCGACCGGGAGCGCGCCGCGAGGAATACCGAGGACGATATCGGCCGTCGTTCCGCGGCGCTCGAGTTCCGATGCGAGTCGATCGCCGGCGTCGGTTCGATCCTCGAACATGGCGTAGTGCTACGACGCCACCGTACTAGATTCTTGGGTCGATCGTTCGTTTCCGTTGAGAGGTCTGCGCTGCCACCAGCCTTCTACCCGGTAGATCATCGGGCTTTAGCGATCGAATTCCGATTCGCGGACGCCTCTCCACTGCTCGTCTGTCCCACCGTGTTCAGAGAACGTCTCGTCTGCTCCACGGTGTTCTGATAAGCTGAGTCCATGTGAAGACGAACGATCTAACCCACTCTTCAGCCAGCTTTGCGTAGACATTACTGAAGGAGTTTGAAATTTCCCATCTGAAATCGAGGCCGTGTCGTTGGCAGGCATACTTCACCGATTTATCGCCATCGCCGAGAAACACGCCACCCTCGACGTCGTAGTTCTCGAGCGGTTTCCGGAAAAATAACTTACGATGACTTTTCCCTGACCGGTTCAAGCTTTGTGTACGGCGATATGTTCATTTCGGGATCGGCGTCTCTGCGACGGTGTCGTAGACAAATTCTATTGGATCCCGTCCATCGGCCTCGAACCAATCAACCGTGGCGGCACGTTTTTATGAACGAGCGGATACAGTGTCGATGTGGGACGCTACCATCCGGGAAAACACGACTCGTTCATCAAGTGTGAAACGCCACGATGTGGGGCGAATAATGCTCCGGAAGGATCGACAGAATATGATACGGACTGCTGGCGATGTGGAGAATCGCTTGGTGGAAAACCAGAGCTAGGTGACGTTATTACCGTTGATATCGTTGACGAGAAATCTGATGGAACACTCGTCTGCAAGACGGAAAGTGGATTCGTTCTATTCCTCGAGGAAGACATTGGGGCTATCCAGGCCACTGTTCGGGTCACTTCTGTCGACGAGACATACGGAGAGGCAGAACTCGTTGAAACGAACCAGTAGCTTCGCGCCGTACACTTCTCTTTGCACCGCGAGAACACGTTCTGTCGTAAACCACGAGATCCCAACGCGGGAGTCCTTGTGCCTCAGGGCGAGGCGGACGTCAAATCACGTCGGGAGACCCATCGCTTCGATCTGTTCCTGATATCGGTTTCGAATAGTTACCTCCGTTACCTGGGCGACATCTGAAACCTCCCGTTGAGTCCGTTTTTCATTGCAAAGGAGTCCGCTGGCATAGATTGCAGCTGCAGCATAGCCGGTCGGTGATTTACCAGACAACAGCCCCTCCTCGGCTGAGGTGTCGATAATCTCGTTGGCCTTCACCTGTACCTCCTCAGGGAGATCGAGTTCGGAACAGAATCGCGGGACGTATTTTTTCGGATCGACGGGTTCCATCTCGAGATTGAGCTCCTGGGCCACGTATCGATATGTGCGTCCGATCTCTTTCCGATCAACACGAGAGACCGCCGAAACTTCTTCGAGTGACCTGGGAATGCCCTCCATTCGACAGGCCGCGTAGAGTGTACTCGTGGCTACACCTTCGATAGAGCGTCCTCGAATGAGGTCTTCCTCGAGAGCACGTCGATAGAGGACGCTAGCAACTTCCCGGACGGATCGGGGAACGCCTAACGCGGAAGCCATTCGATCGGTTTCCGAAAGCGCGAACTGGAGATTCCGCTCACCTGCATCTTTCGTTCGAATGCGCTCTTGCCATTTCCGGAGTCGGTTCATCTGACTCCGTTTGTCTGAAGACAGAGATCGACCATAGGCATCCTTGTTTTTCCAGTCGATCGTCGTCGTCAAGCCCTTATCGTGCATCGTTTGCGTTGTTGGGGCTCCAACACGGGATTTATTATCGCGCTCGGTGTGGTTGAATGCTCGCCATTCAGGCCCTCGATCGATCGTTTCTTCCTCGAGGATCAACCCGCAGTCTTCGCAGCTGACTTCGCTTTCATCTGCACTTCGAACGAGTGAACTCGAATCACATTCAGGACAGGTCTGAACGCCCTCTTGTTCAGTCGTTTCATGCGATGTCTGCTCACCACGTTCTTTCTGACGGGTCGGGCGTTTCATTAGCTCTTTATACCAAATTGCTGGAAGTGTTTAAAGACTGTGAGCGACTCCTCCGGTAGCGAGTTAAAATTATGTCATATATGAGCTAATGAATAATATAAAGATAGTTAATTATGTGTGGGCAATGAATATCCATATTGATTATCTTAAAATTTTTCATAATATGTTTATGAGGTGTCGATTTCAAATCAAAAGGTCGTTGTTTTACGGAGTTATTTTCATAGATGATGGACGATATGTATCGACAGAATAGCGAGAAGAGAACTTCCAATCGTGGCTTTCTGCGATGCGTACTCAACGCGAACAGTAGTAGTAGCTTCTCCCCCTCTCGACTCGCCGATCGGCTCGAATTTCTCCCCCTCTCGAGTTCCCCGGAGCACGCTTGCCGAACGCCTACCCCCGCCGACGGAAACACCCGGTATGGGACGACTCCAGCAAACGCTCGCCGGTGTGAGTAGCGAGACGGGGACGGAAAACGGTCGCGTCGGCATCATCGGCGGAACGGTCGAGTATCCAAACCAGCCTGCACTCGTCGCTCAGGCGGCGCTCAGAACGGGATCCGACCACGTCCGCGCGCTCGTTCCCGAGGAAATCTACGGGATTGTCGCCGGCCACTCGCCGAACGTGCTCGTGAGCCGGTACCCGGACGAGCGCTTCACCGGAAACGCGCTCGAGCAAGCCCGAAAGCTCGGGGGTTGGGCCGACGCGCTCGTCATCGGACCCGGGCTCGTCGAGGCGGAACGCGACGCCGTTCAAGCGACGATCGCCGAGACGGACGTTCCGATCGTTGTCGACGCGCTCGCGATCGAACCCGCACTCGAGGCGGACCTCTCTAGAGCGGTCCTCACACCCAGCGAAGCCGAAGACGACCCGATCCGCGAGACGTACGGCTCCCTCGAGGCGTTTTCAGCCGAGACCGGAGCCGTCCTCACGCTGACGGGTACCGTCGACGAGATCGTCGCGAGCGGCGAACGGAGTCAGAACGAAACCGGAACGTCCGCACTGACGGTCGCCGGAACGGGAGATACCCTCGCCGGGATCACCGTCTCGTTGCTCGGACAGGGGATGGCTCGAGACGAGGCCGCGGAACTGGCCGCCTGGGTTCTCGGGAAGACCGGCGAACTTGCGACCGCAGACAAGGGGCCCGGTGTCGTCGCGACGGACGTCATCGAGCGGATTCCGGACACGATTCGGTGATCCGCGCTCGAGGGGCCCAGCGTCGTGGCCGAACAGATCGATGCCGCGAACGAACGAAACCTAGACGATTGCGTACACAGTCCCCCCACGTGACAGAAATTTATGTAGGTGGCCGTCCCTCTTTTCGTCGTGCCACCACAGATCACCGAAATCGAGTCTATCGAGTTCTCGTACGAACTGTCCGACGTCGGGACGGACGAGAACGGGTTCAATCTGGTCTACGAGCCCGGATCGACGACCACGCGAAAGTTGTTCGCACTCAGCATCGAAACGGATGTCGGGATCACCGGCGAGTACGTCGGCGGAAACTCGCCGGCGGCCGCCCAGATCAACACGTTTGCGGACTATCTCATCGGGAAGAACCCGCTTGAGCGCGAACGCCACTGGAGCGAGATCAAACGAGGGTTACGAAAGTACGACCGGATGGGAATTGGGCCGGTCGATATCTCGCTCTGGGACTTCGCCGGGAAGTACCACGATGTGCCGATTCACGAACTGCTCGGCACCTACACGAAACGACTCCCGACGTACGCCTCGACCTATCACGCCGACGACAACGGCGGCCTCGACTCGCCGGAGGCCTACGCGGACTTCGCCGAGGAGTGTCTCGAACTTGGCTTCCCCGGCTTCAAAATACACGGCTGGGGCGGAAGCGACGCCGCACGGGATATCGACCGCGAAATCGAAACCGTCCACGCCGTCGGCGACCGCGTCGGCGACGAGATGGACCTCATGATCGACCCCGCTTGTGAGTACCAGACCTACGGCGACGCACTCAAGGTCGGCCGCGCCTGCGACGAGCAGGACTTTTTCTGGTACGAAGATCCCTACCGCGACGGCGGCATCTCCCAGCACGCCCACCGAAAGCTTCGGGAATCACTCGAGACGCCGATCCTCCAGACCGAACACGTCCGCGGGCTCGAGCCCTTTACCGACTTCATCGCGAACGACGCGACCGACTTCGTCCGTGCGGATCCCGAGTACGACGGCGGAATTACCGGCGCGATAAAGCGGGCCAGAATCGCCGAAGGGTTCGGCCTCGACGTGGAGTTTCACGCGCCCGGGCCCGCACAACGACAGTGCATCGCCGCGATTCGGAACGCGAACTACTACGAACTCGCGCTGGTCCATCCCGACTGTGCGAACACCCAGCCGCCGGTGTACCTCGGCGACTACTCGGAGGCGCTCGAGTCCATCGACGACGACGGAACGGTTCCGGTTCCCGACGACCCAGGCCTCGGCGTCGAGTACGACTGGGATTTCATCGAAGAGAACGCGATCGGCCGCCGGATTTACAACTAGTTTCCGCGTTCGGCGACCACTCGGTCGACCGTCTCCGTGAATAGCTCCCGATACCGTTCGAAGTCGGCCTCGAGTGCGACCGAACCGTTCGGCTCTCCGTCCGTGACGTCGTTTACGTCACAGACGAGCGCTCCCTGATCGATATCCGAGTCGGTGCCGACAGTCATGTGGTAGGATTCGGTCTCGAGGAGCCCCTCGTCGACGATACCTGCAATCGCCAGCGCGTCGTGAATCGCCGTCGTTTCGAAGTCGTACTGCTCGAGTTGGTCTCCGGAGTAGTAGGTGAGCCATTCGACGATCGATCGGCCGAGCGGGCTCTCCTGGGGGAGCGAGTCGATCCAGTCGGCGGGGAGGTTCGCGGCGTTCGTTACGTCGAGTCCCACGATCGTCGGCTCTGCGTCTCGAACCACTCGAGCCGCCGCCTCTGGATCCGAGTGGAAATTGGCCTCCGCGAGCGGCGTGACGTTTCCGGGAGTAAACGCTGCACCGCCCATAATAACCAGTTCGTCGAGCAGGTCCGGAAGGTCGGGTTCGATCGCGAGCGCGAGTGCGACGTTCGTCAGTGGTCCGATCGCCGCGAGCGTTAGCTCGCCCTCGTACTCCCGTGCGGTCTCGACGATGAACTGCGCGGCGTGTCCCTCGATCGGTGCAGTCTCACTCGTTGGTTCCGGAAGTTCGCCGCGGATCCCTCCCTCCCCGTGGATGTGTTCGGCCGTCTCGAGTTCGACCGTAAGCGGAAGCGTCGCCCCCTTCGAGAGCGAGATTTCGGTTCGGTCGAAGAACTCGAGGAGCGAGCGGGCGTTTCTCGTCGTGTCGGTGACGGGCGCGTTTCCGTGGACAGTGCTGATGCCGACGACGTCGAGTTCGTCGCGCTCGAGCGCGAGCAAAAGTGCGAGTGCGTCGTCGCATCCGGGATCGGTATCGATCAATATCGGCCGAGACATGCTCGAATCGTCGAATCGCCGGGAGTTAAAAGGTCGGAACCGTCCTCGTTCGGCGACGGTTGGTGGGGAAAGGGCGCTCCCCGCGACCACACCCCTTTTTGGTGTCGTCGCCTAACGACCAGTGTATGGTCGATGTCCTCGACAACAAACGAGCTGCGACGCGGTTTCGGATCCTCGTCCAGATCGCCGAGCGCCAGCCTGCGGTGAGCCAGGGAGAGATCGCAGACGACGTCGGGGTGACGAGTCAGGCGGTCAGCGAGTACATCCGCGAACTCGTCGACGACGGTCTCGTCGAAAAAGAGGGGCGTTCCCGATACCGGGTTACCAACGAGGGTGTCGACTGGCTCTTTACCGCCGCCGACGACGTTCGCCGGTTCGCAGATCACGTCACCGGAGACGTTCTCGACGCGATGAGCGAAGCCGCCTATATCGCGACCGACGACATCGAGGAGGGAGAGACCGTGACGCTGTCCGTTCAGGAAGGGCTGTTACACGCGAGCCCTGGAGAGGAAGGCCCGGCAACCGGCGTCGCCACGACCGACGCCGAGGCCGGCACCGACGTCGGCGTCACGAGTTTCGAGGGCGTCATGGAACTCGAGCCCGGCTCCGTCACGGTTCTTCAGATTCCCGCAGTCCGGACGGGTGGCAGTCGGGAAATTTCCGACGAGTTCGTCAGCGAGACCTGCGACGGCCCAGACCTCGTCGTGGCGACGGGCGTCGAAGCCGTCGTCGCCTGTCGACAGGCCGGAACTGCTCCGGCCGTAAACTTCGCCGCCGGTGAAGTCGCCGCCGACGCGGCGGAACGCGGCCTCGAGGTGGTCGCGGTCGTGACGATCGACTCCGTCGGACGGGTTACGGACGCGCTCCGTGATACCGGCGTGGCCTACGAAGTGCTCGAAGGGTAGTTTGCGTTAGGGCGCGTTACCGGCGATGACGTGCTGTAAGTGGACGTACTCCTCGAACGACATCGGCGCTCGACGCTCGATTTTCTGTTGGATTTCCTTCGCATCGAGATCGATCCCCAGTTCGCTCTCGACGGCGTCGACGTCGAGGACGGCCGTCGACATGCCGAGCAAAAGGTGTTCACAGGCCATCGTTTCGATCGTCTCCGGATCCGGATCGTCCGTCCCCTGTGACTGGATCTGGGCCGCGTCCTCGAGCGACAGCGACGGGGTTTCACCCGTTCTGATCGCCTCGAGGGTTTCCTCGTCTACCCCTGTCAACAGCGAGATCTGATCGAGACCGGTGGTTTCGATGATCTCCTCGAGGTCGGCTTCGTACTCCGATCGAAGTTGCTCCGGCGAATCGGGCACGGACATTCGTTGCTCGTAGAACATATCGGTTCGAACGGGAAACGGGCTCAAATGGGTTGCCATTGAAGCTGACCCGTCGAGATTCGCGTCGGCGAGTAGCTCCCCGCGGTCGGACACCCTCGAGCAGTGACGGGGAGGTATCCCCCGATAGCCATCGTCACCGACTGGGACAGCACCTTACGAAAGCACGCGTCGGATCCGCTCGAGAAGGGGAGTATCGTCAGATCGACCGGCCCTGGTATCTGGCGTTGAGACGTCGCTCTCGGTCGACGATCCATCGACTGCTGGTGGAGCGGTCCCCGTCGAATCACGCGCCCCCGCATTCTCGTCCGATAGCGAGGGGGCGGCGAGTTGGGCTTCGACCTGCTGGTGATCGATCCCGTTCAATTCCCCGAGACGACGATGAGTGAGGTGATTCTGTTCTCGTTGCTCGCTCGCGCGTGTCGGAGGGGCGTGCGTCTGTGTATCCATTCCGGAAACGAGTACGGTAGTGTTCGTGTCCGTCGTTGCTCTTTCGAGCGCTTCGACGCGACGCTCGAGTCGGTCGACGGTTGCGACTGCCGAATCCGCGCGTCGTTCGACGCTCTCGTTGACCGAGCGAACGTTTCCGACGTAGCCGCGCAGTGCCTGTGTACTCCCCTCGAGTTCGGCGATACGAGTGGCCAACTCCTCCGTTTGTTCGTCGAGTCGGTCGATATCGTCGGCAATAGCGGCAGTTTCCGGAACGTCGCGGACCGGTCGATCGCTCTCCGTGAGTGCCCGTTCGACGGCGGCGAGTCGCCGTTCGAGCCGCTCGAAATCGCTCATGGAGGTCCTGGCCTCGTCTCGGTATTTAAATGTACACCCGGTTCCCCTCGACCGACCCCGCAACGTTCAACAGCCCTCCCCCTCATGAGAGTCGTATGAAGGTAGCCCTGATCGGAGTAGGTCAGGCTGGTGGGAAGGTAACCGAACGGCTCGTCCGTTTCGATGCCGAGATGGAGTTCGACGCGATTCAAGGTGGGTTCGCCGTCAACTCCGCGAAAGCAGACCTCCAGTCTCTCGAGTTCGTTGATACGCAACTCATCGGTGCAGACCGCGTCAACGGCCACGGCGTCGGCGGCGATAACGAACTCGGCGCAGAGATCATGCAACGTGACATCGACCAAGTTATCGGCGGTATCGACGGTCGGATTACCTCGAGCGCGGACGCGGTATTCGTCGTCGCCGGTCTCGGTGGCGGGACCGGCAGTGGTGGGGCTCCAGTCCTCGTCAACAACCTCCAGCGAGTCTACGACATCCCCGTCTACGCGCTCGGGATCCTCCCAGGACAGAACGAAGGGGCGCTATATCAGGCGAACGCTGGACGGTCTCTGAAGACGCTCGTCCGCGAGGCGGATTCGACGCTCCTGGTCGACAACGACGCCTGGCACGAACAAGGAGAGAGCGTCGAAGGAGCGTTCGAAACGATCAACGAGAACATCGCTCAACGTGTTGGACTCCTCTTCGCGTCGGGCGAGGGGATAGACGGCGTCGGCGAAAGCGTCGTCGATTCCAGCGAAGTTATCAACACGCTTCGGGAAGGCGGCGTCGCCGCGCTCGGCTACGCGAGCGAGGTCGCCGCCGATGACAGCGAGGAGAACATTCGAACCGTGATGAACGTCTCGAGACAGTCCCTGTTGACCGGGACGAGTCTCCCGGATGCAACGACCGCCGATGCGGCGCTGCTCGTCATCGCCGGGAAGCCCGACGTGATCCCGCGAAAAGGCGTCGAGAAGTCTCGCCGCTGGCTCGAGGACGAAACCGGGAGCATGCAGGTCCGGGGTGGCGACTTCCCCCTGCAGAGCGATCGGGTCGCCGCGCTCGTCTTGCTCGGTGGCGTCGAGCGTTCCGACCGGATCGACCAGTTCATGGAACGCGCCCGCGAAGCGCAAAAACAAGAGGACGAGCCGAAAGAAGACCCGGCCGAGCAGTTCGCCGACGACCGGCTCGAGAACCTATTTTAGGCCGAAAACGCTTCTATGGGCGGTCTTTCTGGGTCCGAGCGAACCGACATCGACGAGTCTCTCACTCGATTTCGGTGCCGTTATCGATTCGCCGGACGACCGATTTCGGCTCCGTCGTCACTGACGATGGTGATAGTGACTGCACCGCAGTCGCACTCGTAGGCTCGGCGCGTTCCGTCCTCGGTTCGCATCGAGAGTATCAGTCGGTCTGACTCGAGTGACTGGTCGCAGTGTTCGCACGTACAGGAGAGTTCTTCCAGCATAGATACGTCTCGTTCAGGAAGGCATGTCAATCTCCGCCAACAGGAGAGTGAAAGTGAAAGTAAAACGGAGACGAACTACACGGCTCGAATTAACTATTTGTCACCTGAAAAACGTTACCGCTCCGAACGGAGACTGACAGTCGGCCAGTAGCTCGAGCGGACTTCGAAACTGACTCGTTCACACGCGCTTCGATAGGCACTCGAAAACGGTTGAGCGTAACCTCATACTTGGGGTTGATCGACAGTGAGAGAGAAAATTGCTCGCTCGACAGCGTCCGTCATTTATGTGCAATCGCGACCCCCATGCTAGTCCCCAACACACGTTATGGGCCCCCTGCTAACGGTTTTCAGGGGGTTTTGTACCGGTACATTTAAATTACGTGCGGCAGTAGTTACAGGTACCAGAACGCCATCGGGGCGCGTATCGCTCGACGAACGATGACAGGAAATCTTATTCACCGAGATTTCGCAGGTTCTGAGCGTATGCTGTCGCCGATGCGGGAATGGCACAGAAGGTTTACTAACACATGGTAGACGAATCCAAAAACATCGAACTCACAGAAGACGACCTCGAAAACAAATCGAAAGGCCAGCTCATCAAGATGGCCGGCCAGCTCCGAGATCGGCGGAATGATCTCAACCAGATGGCCTCCGAGCGGGCATCCAGCCGCGACGACTTGAACGCAAAGACGCGCGAAAAGGTTGACGAGGCACAGGAACACCGCGAAAAACGCGACGAGCTCAACGAACAGGTACAAGAGCACAAAGAGAGCCGAAACGAGCTCAACGCGGAAGCGAACAAGCTCTTCGACCGCGTCGAGAAGCTCAAATCCGACATGGAACTCGACGAGGGAAAAGACCTCGAGAAGCTCGAAGAAGAGATCGAGCAACTCGAGTTCAAACAGCAGACCGAAGTCCTCTCGAGTGAGGAAGAACAGGAGCTCATCGAGAAGATCGAGTCCAAACGCGAGGAGTATGCGGAGCGAAAGGACAAGCTCGACCAAAACGACGACCTCGAAGAGCTCGTCGAAGAGGCAGAGGAAGTGCGTTCGGAGGCCTCCCAGCACCACCAGAAGGTCACCGAACTCGCCGACAAGGCCCAAGAGCACCACAACGAAATGATCGAGGCCTATCGAGAGGCCGACGACATCCGCGACGAGGCCGACGAGATGCACGAGTCCTTCGTCGAAGCTCAGGAAGCCGCTGACCAGCACCACGAGGACTTCGTCCGCGTTCAAAAGCGCCTGCGCGAACTCGACAAGAAAGAGGAAAAAGAGCGCAAGTCCCAGCGGGACAAGAAAAAAGAGGAGGCCAAGGAGGAAGCCGAGGAGATCTACCAGAAGTTCAAGGAAGGAGAGACTCTCGACACCGAGGACCTCATGAAACTCCAGAAGACCGGCCTGCTCTAACGACGTCGCCTTCCCGCGTTTCGTTTTGCGGATTTCCGTTCATTTTGTCTTTCCGTCGACTCCCGGTCCTCGAGCCGCGGCTCTCGATTCGCTTCGCTGGGGCGTCGATCTCGAGTCCGGTAAGCCACACTTGTTGGTCTCGAGTTTAGCAAGTCACGTTGCTGGCCTCGAATCGCTCTCTTCGGCGTTCGGAACGAACGCGCAGTTGACGGGTGATGATTTTTGCGTCTCGTTTCCGTCGGAGAATCCATGAGCGAAGCGAACGGTCCGTCGCGCCGTCGGCCGTTCTTCCTTGCCGGAGTGACCGTGGGCATCGGATTCGGTGCGGTACTCGACGTGATCATCTTTCATCTCACCTTTCAGACTCATCACCTGTTTTCGGGATTCTACGATCCCTACAGCTACGACGGGCTTCGAACGAACGTCATGTTCGACGGCGTGTTTTTGCTCGCGATGGTCGCGGTAACGGCACTGGGTCTCGGGATGGTGTGGCGGGTCGTAAACCGCACCGACGAGGCGCTTTCGACGCTGTTTCTCCTCGGATCGATCGTCGTCGGCATGGGACTGTTCAACCTCGTCGACGGCGTGGTAAGTCACGAAGTGTTGGATCTGCACAACGTCGTCCACGGCACGGAGGCCTGGAACCTCCCCTGGATCGTCGTAAGCGTGCTCATGCTGGCCCTCGGATTCGTCCTCCTCAAAGTGGCAGGTGATCACCGCCGCGGTTCGAATTGAGTTCCGACGCGAACGACGGTCTCGTGGTCTGGCTCGCACCACGTTCACCACAACCAGCAACAGGTCGTCACAAGAGCGTGTTCACGCCATCAGAGGCGATCCGATATCGAGCCACAACTCCTGCCAATACGAGTATGCTTGTCTGACGTACGTTTATGTATCCGGACCAACCCCTAGTTGGTATGTCGAAAAACCGCGTCGAGAAGCTGGAATCGACGGTTGCGGAACTCGAGTCGACGGTCGAAGGACTCACCGAAGAGCTCGTCGAATCGAAAGAGCGCATCCGCGTCCTCGAGGCCGAACTGGACACAGAAACGCCGACGCGAGCCGCCTCGAGACGGACGAGCCGGAAGGGAGAAGCATCGTCGGAGGAGCCGGCGTCGGACGAAATGATAGACGCCGAGGCGGCGGAGGCTGAGGCCGCAAACGCCGAGGCCAACTCGGAAGCAGAATCGACCGACGCCGATTCCGGCGAGGACGAAGCGGAAGACTCAGGTAGCGACGACATTATCGTCGCATAACAACAGATTCCTGCGACCGCTCGCGAGAAGCGGTCACGGTCCGACCGGTACGGATAATCGCCGTGATTTCTCGCCGAGGGAGGTCAACTATGGAGGTTTCGCAAGACGATGTATATTAAGGAACTCGTTCTGGACGGCTTCAAGAGCTTCGGCCGAAAAACGAAGATCCCGTTCTACGAGGACTTTACCGTTATTACCGGTCCGAACGGCTCCGGTAAGTCGAACATCATCGACGCCGTCCTCTTTGCACTCGGGCTCGCTCGAACGCGCGGTATCCGCGCCGAGAAACTGACCGATCTCATCTACAATCCCGGTCACGAAGGCGGCGACAACAGCGCCGGCCCCCGCGAGGCGACCGTAGAGGTAATCCTCGACAACTCCGACGACACCCTCGAGCGCTCGCAGGTCGTCAACGCGGCAGGAAGCGACGACGTCGGTGACTGCAAGGAAGTTCGAATCCGCAGGCGCGTCAAGGAGACCGAGGACAACTACTACTCTTATTACTACCTGAACGATCGCTCGGTCAACCTCTCGGATATTCAGGACTTACTCGCACAAGCGGGCGTCACGCCGGAGGGGTACAACGTCGTCATGCAGGGCGACGTCACCGAGATCATCAACATGACGCCCTACAACCGGCGGGGGATTATCGACGAAATCGCCGGCGTCGCCGAGTTCGACGCGAAAAAAGAGGACGCCTTCGAAGAGCTAGAGGTCGTCCAGGAGCGAATCGACGAAGCCGAACTCCGTATCGAGGAAAAGCGCGAGCGCCTCGCACAGCTCGAGGACGAGCGCCAGACCGCCCTTCGCTACCGACGACTCCGCCGCGAGAAAGAGGAGTTCGAAGGCTACCGGAAGGCCAGCGAACTCGAGGAAAAACGCGAGGAACTCGAGAACGTCCAGGAACGGGTCGACGGACTCGAAGGCGACCTCGAGGACCTCCAGCGCGAACTCGATGAGCGACAGGGCAAGGTCGTCCGTCTACAGGAGGACCTCGAGGATTTAAACGCCGAAATTGAGCGCAAGGGAGAGGACGAGCAGTTGCGCATCAAAAGCGAGATCGAGGAGGTCAAAGGCGATATCTCCCGACTTGAGGACAAGATCGAGTCCAGCGAGGACCAGATCCAGTCGGCCGAATCCGATCGGCGCGAGGCGTTCGTCCAGATCGACCGCAAACAGGAGCAAGTCGAGGATCTCACGAGCGAGATGCGCGAGCATAAACTCGAGAAGGCCTCGATCAAGTCCGAGGTTCAGGAACGCGAAGCCGAACGCGAGGAACTCCAAGCCGAGATCGACGCCGTCGACACGGAGTACGACGAGGTCAAAGCCGAACTGCAAGAGCGAAAGGAAGCACTCGAGGACGAAAAGACGGAGAAAAACGACCTTCAGCGCGAGCAGGATCGCCTGCTTGACGAAGCGCGCCGGCGTTCGAACGCGATCAGTGAGAAAGAAGAAACGATCGAGGAGACCGAAGACGAACTCCCCGAACTCGAGAGCCAGCGATCGGATCTCGAACGAGAACTCGAGAAGGCCGAAAAGAATCGGAAGAGCATTGAGGGCGTCGTCGAGGATCTCAAAGGCGAGAAACGGCGTCTGCAGGATGATCTCGACGACCTCGACGACGATATTCAGGCTAAACAGGCCGAGTACGCCGAACTCGAGGCGAACGCGGGCGAGAGCGGCGACTCCTCGTTCGGCCGTGCCGTCACGACAATTCTCAATTCGGGAATTGACGGCTTACACGGCGCGGTCGCCCAGCTAGGGACGGTATCCGGCGAGTACGCCACGGCCTGTGAGACCGCCGCGGGCGGCCGACTCGCGAACGTGGTCGTCGACGACGACGTGATCGGCCAGCAGTGTATCGAGTACCTCAAATCCCGAAACGCCGGCCGGGCGACATTTCTGCCGATCACGAAGATGCGCGAACGCAACCTGCCGAGCGCACCGTCGGACCCCGGTATCGTCGGCTTCGCGTACGACCTCGTCGACTTCGACGACCAGTACGCCGGCATCTTCTCGTACGTCCTCGGCGACACCCTCGTCGTCGAAGACATCGAAACAGCCCGCTCGTACATGGGCGACTACCGGATGGTCACCCTCGACGGCGACCTCGTCGAGAAAAGCGGCGCGATGACTGGCGGCTCGCGAAAGGGCTCGCGGTACTCCTTTTCGGGCGGCGGCAAGGGCCAACTCGAGCGGGTCGCAAAGCAGATCACCGAGTTGCAAGACGAACGCGAATCGGTTCGCGAGGAGCTTCGGGGCGTCGAGGACCGACTCGACGACGCCCGAGACCGTCAGACGGACGCCAAAGACGAAGTGCGCTCGATCGAGTCGAAACTCGAGGGTATCGACGACAGTCGGGAAGACCTCGAGGACGACATCGATCGCCTCGAGGACGAACTCGAGGAGTTGCGCGAAGAACGCGAGTCCGTCGACGAGCGGATGACCGAGATCTCCGAAGAGATCGAGACACAACAGGCCGATATCGAGGAGATCGAAGCGGATATCGACGAGCTCGAATCCGAACTCGCGGACTCGAAGATTCCGGAACTCACCGCCCAGATCGAGGAACTCGACGGCGAGATCGACGAGCGCGAGGACAAGATCGACGAGCTCGACGGGAAACTCAACGAACTCGAACTCGAGAAGCAGTACGCCGAGGACGCGATCGAGGACCTCCACGACGATATCGAGGAGGCCCAGAACCGTAGGGCCGAACACGAGGTAAAAATCGAGGAGTTCGAGGAGCAAATCGAGGACAAACGCGGCGTCCTCGAGGCAAAACGCGAAGCAGTCGAGGAACTCGAAGAAGAGCTCACCGAACTCAAGGAGGATCGCCGTGAGCTCAAAGACGAACTCGGCGACGCGAAGACGGACCGCGATCAACAACAGGATCGAGTCAACACCGTCGAGAGCAAACTCGAGGACAACCGCGAGCGGGCGGACGATCTCGAGTGGGAACTCGAAGCGCTTGAGGAGGAGGTCGGCGACTACGATCCCGAAGACGTTCCGGACCACGAGACCGTTATCGAGATGATCGAACTGCTCGAGTCGGATATGGAAGCACTCGAACCGGTCAACATGCTCGCGATCGACGAGTACGACGAGGTTCGAGACGATCTCGAGCGTATCGAAGAAGGAAGAGACACGCTAGTCGAGGAGGCCGACGGCATTCGCGAGCGGATCGAACAGTACGAATCTCAGAAGAAACGGACGTTCATGGATGCCTATGAGTCGATCGCCGAACACTTTACGGACATCTTCGAGAAGCTCTCGGAGGGGACTGGCTCGTTGCACCTCGAGAACGAGGAAGACCCCTTCGAGGACGGGTTGACGATGAAAGCTCAGCCGGGCGACAAGCCGATCCAGCGCCTCGACGCGATGTCCGGCGGGGAGAAGTCCCTGACCGCGCTGGCCTTTATCTTCGCGATTCAGCGACACAACCCCGCGCCGTTCTACGCGCTCGACGAGATCGACGCCTTCCTCGACGCGGTCAACGCCGAACGCGTCGGACAGATGGTCGACGAACTCGCGGGCGAGGCCCAGTTCGTCGTGGTCTCTCACCGCTCGGCGATGCTCGACCGCTCCGAGCGGGCGATCGGCGTGACGATGCAACAGGACAACGTGAGCGCGGTGACGGGTATCGACCTGAGCGCCGAGGAGGTGCCGGCGGATGACTAAGGGCGGAAGGGATAGAGAACGTGAATCCGACTCCGGCTCTCCGGACGACGATATTCCACTGAATATCGCGGGCCACGAAGAACGCAAGCGCTCGAGCGACTCCGCGGATGACGACGTTTTTTCGTTCAGCGAAGAAGCGGCGGCTGGAGACGACCTAACGGAGAGCGACGTCCTCGAGAGCTCCGCCCAGCGTGGCGAAGAGCAGGACGACGATGACGATGAAGTCGAACCCGTCGAACTCCTGGTCCAACTCGCCAAAGACGGCGAGATCGACCCGTGGGATATCGACATCGTCGCCGTGACCGACAAGTTCCTCGAGGTGCTCGACGAGGCGGACCTCCGGACGTCGGGTCGGGCGCTGTTTTACGCGAGCGTGCTCCTGCGGATGAAAAGCGACGAACTGTTCTCGCCTGACGAGCCCGACGAGGAGGAACTGCCGCCGTGGGAAGCTCCCTTCGCGGACGACGGCCCCGCCGAAGACCACGAACCCGGCTTCGACCCCATCGAGAGCCTCGAGGCCGAGATGGATCGACGCCTCGAGCGCAAGTCCGCCCGCGGGAAGCCGGAGACGCTCGACGAGCTCGTTCGGGAGCTTCGAGACGCCGAACGGGGCACCTGGTGGAAGGAATCTCGAAGCTACGACACGAGCGACTCGCCCAGCGGCTACGATCGCGGGATGCAAGAGCTGAGCTACCACTCGGGCGACGACTTTCGGGTCGACGACGAGCCGACCGCCGGCGACGTAACCCACACCACCCACGAGGAGGACATCGAGGACGTGATCGAGGACGTCGAAAGCGTCCTCGAGACCCAATACGAGAACGGCCGGGAGGAAGTGTTGTACGCCGAAATCGACGAAACCGGCGGCTCTCGAGTCATGACCTACCTCGCATTGTTGTTTTTGGCGCATCGAGGGAGCGTGGTTCTCGAGCAGGACGAACTGTTCGGCGACCTCTGGATCCAGCAAGCGGGCGTGGAAGCGGAGCCGAGTGAAGCGATTGCGGACTAGTCGCTTCGGTAGCCGTTTTTAGAGGGTGACGTTCCTATTCGGATCCCAATTTCTGAGTGAAGTACTGAAAGGGGTTTCCGCACCGTGATGGCTACGCTACGTGCGGTGGTGCGCACTGCTCGCGGGTCGCGATAGCGATCCGCGAGTGAAACTGCACGAGGGATGAGTGAGCGGAGCGTCGCGGAACAGCGAACGGCGAAGTCGTTCGAAACGGCCTGCCGTTTCGTGACTGAGCGAATCACAGATTCGCGAGGTCCGCGAGATCAGAGATCTCGCTTGATGACGAAAGACGCGAGCATCTTTCGAACCACCGTGAGCCTGCGAGCGAGCGAATCGGCTGGGGAGGATGTGGAAATTCCTGTTGCCAGCGTTCGTCTTGTTGTCCAACGCAGCAGCACTTCCCGTAGACACATTATTCCCCACCTGAAACAATAGTTATATGACACTACAGGGCGTAATGGCAAATGGAAGCCAACACTCCACGGAAGGGGGCGTTCGTATTGAAATGCCCTGGGTGGTAAGAGCACCCGAGACGTGGCTTCCGAACCCGTCAAGGGTCAGTTGCCATGATACGATTGCTTCTCCGCGGGCTTAAACATCCCGTCCGACAGACTCGTAGTATAACAACCAGAAACGGCACTCGGAAACGGACAAGCGGTTCTAGGCGTCTCGGTCCGCCGCTTCGAGTAAGATGACCGCTCCCCCGAGCAAGGCGACGTTCTTCAGGAAATTGGTCTTGTTCGCCTGCCGCTCCTCGCCCTCCATGGTCCAGAAGTCGTGGATCGACGGCGTGGTGGTCAAAAAGAAGACGATCAGCGCACCGGCGGACACTCGAGGGAATTTCCAAAGCAGGATGCCGAGATTCGCCACGAAGAGCATGCCGGTCACGAACGGAACCAGGAGGTCCGGAACCGGAACGCCCTTCGCTCGAGCGACCTCGACGCGCTTTTCGTTGTTCTTGAATCCATCGACGGCCATGTACGCGAGGATGCCGCCGTACAGCGCCCGGCCGAGGGCCGACGGCGGCTCACTCGAGGAGCCGGGATCGGACACTCAGATCACCTCGAGTCGGCTGACGTTCGCCTCGAGTCGGCCGACGGTGTGGTACTCTCCGTCGTCGTCCCGTCGCATGATTCGGCCCTCTACGTCGTCACGCTGATCGGGCACGTCGAACAGGCCCGAACCACAGATGACGTCCCCCTTGTACACGTCCCACGTCTCAACGATTTCGTGCGGTTCGCCGGGGTAGGGGACCCGATCGAAATCGCGTCCGAAGTTCGTCGACTCGAACAGCGCCGCCTCGTGGTCGTCCTCGACCCAGGCCGGCGGAGCCTCCTCCCCGCCACAGAAGAAGACGATGCCGTCGTGGACGAAGACGCACCTGATGTAGGAGAAGTCGTTCCCGTCGTCGAGGCGCGACCAGGAGTCGCCGGCGTCGGTCGTCCGGTAGAGCCCGCCCGCGCCGACCGCGTGGCCCAGTCCGAGATTCTCGAGTTCGTGATCCAGATACCCCGTGGTCGCGAGCCAGACGTCCGCCGAAATCGGGAGGATCTGATGCACGTCGTCGACGATCGTATCCCGCCGATCCCGCCACGTTTGCCCCCCGTCGTCGCTCAGGTGGATGCCGCCGGCTTCGACGCCGGCGATCAACCGCTCCGGTCGGCCGGGGACGGCCTCGAGCGCCCGCAATCGCGCGTAGTGGGGATCGATCGGGGACTCCCAGTAGCCTCGAGAGGGGAGATCGCGAAACCCCTTCAGTTCGTCCCACGTCTCCCCGTCGTCGACCGACCGATAGAGGTACGGATCGTTCGTGCCCGCGTAAAGCGCCCCGTCGGCCGTCGCCAGAATCGACCACACCTCGCTCTCGCCGGCGTGCCAGAAGCGGTCCCCCAGCGGTACCTCGAGGTCCTCCCACGTCTCGCCGTCGTCGTGCGACCGGTACGCGCCACTCGAGGACGCGACGAAGACGCCGTCGGTGTGATCCCACGATTTCACGGCCGTCACCACGTCACACTCGAGAACGCATTCCGCCTCCGATCGGTCGAACGGAATTTCGTCGACCCGGTACAGGCCGTCGTCTGTGCCGATCAACAATGGCATACGACCAGTGTGTGAGTTAGACACACAGATAAAGTTTTACCAGGCCGTAAAACGCTAAGTGCCGGCGGACGAAAGAGGGTACTCGAGACGGATTCGTTCGGCCACCCGGGACGACATCGCTTTCGCAAATCCCAGCGTCCGACGTACCACGAAAGCCACAGATCCATGACACCGACACACCCGACGAAACGACCGACCGATGCGACACACCTTGGGGAGGGACCGGATCTCCCAACCGAATTGCTCAATCTTCCCTGGATCGACATCCACAACCACGCGCACACGCTCTCGTGGGAGGACCGGGAGCGCTATGCTCTCGCCGGGTGCGAGTCGATGGTGATGGTCGCCTCCGGCTACCACTGGACGCCATACAAGCCGGTCAGGGCCGAAGATGTCCGCTTTCTCTGGGACGACGCGGTGAACCGCCGCGCGGCCATCGAGCGCGATCACTTCTTCGAGGCGAACCTCGGGTTGGGCATCCACACCGGCGTCCGCATCGAGAACCCGGACGAACTGCTCGAGGCGATGGCCGACTACTGCGAGCTCGAGGAGGTCGTCGCCGTCGGCGAGACGGGCGTCACACCCGCCCAGCACGTCGAAGCCTGGGACGTAGACGAGCAACGCGCCATGGTTCAAGGGCAGATGGAACTCGCGGACGCACACGACCTGCCGGTGCTCTTGCACACGCCGAACCAGTCCGGCGATTCAGGTCGATCCTACCGCTCGGAAATCGGCGTTCCGGGCTACGAGAAGAATACGGAACTGGGAGCTGATCCGGTCCTCGAGGGCGACAATCCGGCGCTCGAGGCTGTCAAACTCGACGTCGAGGCGATGGACGACGCCGGGATCGACGACGAGCGCGTCGTGGCCTCGCACGCGGACGGAAACAACACCGAGTATCTCATGGAGGACACGGACTGCTACCTGAGTTACACCATCGGCCACTCGTGGCTGATCGGCGTCGACGCCGCGGACGTCGCGGACGCGATCGACGAATACGGCCCCGAACGGATCATGATCGACACGGACTGTGCGAACGTACTCCGGACGGATCCGTTCGCGCTGAAGCGGGCCATCTTCGAACTCTATCGGTACGGTATCGACGAGGACGCGATTCGAACAGTCGTGCTCGAGAATCCGCGCGCCGTGTTCGATATCGCATGACGTTTCGATCGTGTTCGCCGGAACCGCAGCAACACCACGGGCGACGAATGCAGAGGGCAGTTGGAATATTCCAAAACCAGTCTTTACGGGCTGTTCGATAACACAATACTCATGCAAGCTTTCGAATTCACGATTACGTACGAGAGGGGTGCCGACGAGTTGATGGACGTCTTCATCGAGAATCCGGGGCTGTATTCGAAGACGATCTCGTGTAACGTCTCCGATGGGACGATGTGGCGACTGGACGAAGTGACGGGACCGACCGAGTCGCTACTGGCCTACGACGACGTGATCGAGGGGTTACATCGGTGTACGAATCTCGAGGGCGTCGGCGGGTGCCAGATCGACTGGTCACACGAAGTGCTCGTCGAGACGGCAAATCGTCGCGTTATCTACTCGAAACAGTCCGAGGGCCCTGGCTGTCGATCGGTGCCGTACCTGGTGAGAGAGTCTCTCGGCGACGGGGCGCTGTTCCGCGCAGAACAGTATCACGATACGTACAAGTGGCGCGTCCTCGTCGAAAACGACGCATCGTTGAGCCCGATCTACGAGACGATCGACGCTCATCTCAGGTCGGGCCTCGAGCTACGATTCGAGCGCGTGGATCACTCGCCCGAGTGGGACGATCGCCGATCGGCCGCTGAGGATCTGTCCCACGAACAACGCGAGGCACTGCAAACGGCGGTGGAGTACGGCTACTACGAGTCGCCGCGTGAGGTATCCTTACAGGAAATCGCAAACGACGAGGGGATACCAGTCTCGACGCTCCAGTATCGGGTTACGCGTGCAGAAGCCTGGCTCGCGAAGCGCTACCTTTCGGGATTCGTCGAGGACCCATCGGAGTCGACTAACTCCGGCGAAGACGCCAGTCCCGAAAGCGAAATGTCGGTTTCCTCCTGAGTCAACTCGGTTTTCGGGATCGGTCGCCCAGTTCGAGTCTTCAGCACAATGAGACCGATTGATGAATCGGTGGAGAAACGACCAGCTGACAGCGACGACGACATCCCGTTTGGAACGTTCCAAACGAGGCCACTTCTCCCACCGAGGTAATCATCAACTGTGACCCGACGATGAAGGAACCGACAACTGCTGATGGACGGACGGTATCGCGACGGAACTATCTCAAGCTCGGTGCCGGGACAGCGCTGTCGCTGCCGCTTGCCGGCTGTTTCGGATTCGGCGACGACTCGGCAACGGACATGTCCGGGTCCCCATCCGATGGCTCGTCCTTGACAATTATCAAGGACGGCACGCTGGTCCCCGTCGATCCCGACGTGGGCGTTCAGGAGCACGCGGACGTGTTGATCGAGGACGGAGAGATCGTCGAAATCGCCGATACCATCGACGAGGCCGACGCCGAAATCGTCGACGCGAGCGACGCCATTGTCCTCCCCGGGTTCGTCAACTCCCACCTGCACACCTGGCAGGCGAGCGTCCGCGGCACCACCGGTGACTGGACGTTCTCCGAGTACCTCGAGTTGATGCTCGGCGATGTCAGCAGCCGGTATGAACCCGAGGACGCGTATTTGGGGAACCTCTTCGGCGCGGTCGAGCAACTCCACACCGGAACGACGACGGTCTTGGACTGGTTCCACATCGCGAACTCCCCGGACCACACCGATCGGGCGATCGACGGACTTGAGGACGCCGGTATTCGGTCGGTGTTCGCTCACGGGCCACCCGGGGACGACGGCGATACGTGGTGGGAGGCGAGCACGGAACCGCATCCGTCCGATATCGAGCGACTGCACGACGAGCGGTTCCCGGCCAACGACGGGTTGGTGACGCTGGCGATGGGTATTCGCGGTCCCGATTACGCGACCGACGAGGTCGTCGAGGACGACATCACCCTCGGCCGAGAACTCGACATCCCGATCTCGATGCACATCGGCTCGCTCGGTCCGGGCGGCATCTACAATCTCGAGGAACTCGATCTCTTGGGATCGGATCTCAACTACGTCCACGGGAACCGGTTCGAGCAAGAAGAGTTCGAATTAATCGGCGACTCCGGCGGCTCGATTTCGATCACGCCGGAGGTCGAAATGCAGATGGGAATGGGGATGCCGGTTCTCGGCGAGGCCATAGCGGCGGGCGCGACACCGACCCTTGGCGTCGACATCACGTCGAACGTCAGCGGCGAAATGTTCACCCAGATGCGGATGGCCCTGCAGGCGCAGCGAGCGCTCGACAACCAGCCGGCCGTCGAGCGAAACGAACAGATCGAATCGGTCTCTCTGGACGCCCGACGCGCGCTCGAGCTTGCGACCATCGAGGGCGCACGCGCACTCGGGATGGAAGACCGGATCGGCTCGATCACGCCGGGCAAGCGGGCCGACATCGTCTTGCTTCGTACCGACGACATCACCACCGCACCCGTTCACGACCCGGTCGAAACGGCGGTGTTCCAGGCGGGCACCTCCACCGTGGACACCGTACTGGTCGACGGACGTATCGTCAAACAAGACGGCGTGGTACACAACAAGGCGATCGAAACGCACTGGTCGGCGTTCGAACAGTCGGGCGCCGATATCATCGACGAGAGCGTCGTCGAGCCCGAACGCCCCTGAGGACCGAACGGAGCGGACGCCACAACCGTGCCCTCAGCCCCCCTTCGACGCAAGTCGAATCGAGAACGCGTTCACACTGGCAGTGAGGAGGGAGGGGTGCCACGATCCGTGCAAACGCCTGCGTGAGAGCGGCGAGTTTCGAGGCCGATCAGTCGAACCGACAGGTGTTCGTCAGCTCGCCGACGCCCTCGATCCCGATCGTGACCTCGTCGCCGTCCTCGAGCAGGACCGGCGGTTCCCGGTAAACGCCGACGCCCGGCGGCGTCCCGGTGAAGATGAGATCGCCCGGCTCGAGCGTGAACGCCTGGCTACAGAACGACACCAGCTCGTCGACGCCGAAGATCAGGTTGTCGGTCGTCGACTCCTGGAGCCGATCGCCGTTTACCTCGGCCCAGATCTCGAGGTCGTGGGGATCCTCGAGTTCGTCCGTCGTTACGAGCTCCGGGCCGACCGGCGCGAAGGTATCGAGGCTCTTGCCGCGAACCCACTGACCGTCGCCGTGCTGGAGGTCTCGAGCCGACACGTCGTTGCCGACGAGGTAACCTGCGACGTGCTCGAGCGCGTCGTCCTCGCTGACCCGTCGCGCTTCGCTGCCAATGACGACGACGAGTTCCGCCTCGTAGTCGACTTTTTCGGTGAGGTTGGGATCCCAGGAGATGGTGCTCTCTGGCCCGGTAACCGCCGTCGGGAACTTCGAGAAGAGCACGGGCTCGTCCGGAATCGGATTGTCGCCCTCCTCGGCGTGATCGCGGTAGTTGAGGCCGACGCAGACGATCTTGTTCGGGTCGCTAACCGGCGCTACTCGTGTCACGTCCTCGGCGTCGTAGGTTCCTGTTCCCGTCTCCTCGGCGTACTCGAGGGCGAGTTCGGCTTTCCGACGCCACTGCCAGTCGGCGAGGAGATCGGTCGTTGCTCGAGGAATCTCAAGGCCGGCTTGCGCTCCTGCCTCGGAAAGGTTGACCACGGTTTCGTCGGTTGTCGATACGCCACACCACGGCCGATTCGTGTTCGCCGATTCGTATTGTCCAATTCGCATGTTTGGCGTGCTGTTAGTTATCGTGTCACGAGTTACGTCTTCGGTTCGGATCGCGGGCGCTGTCGGGTCCGATCGTGGAACCCGACCGCTACAGATCCAGCCCCGCTTCGTCGATCAGTCGACGTCCGGACTCCACGAACCGGTCGAACTCCTCGCTCACCGCAGGGTTCAGGAGTTCGCCGTCGCGTTTGACCGGTTCGCCGTCGACGAGCACCGTGTCGATGTGGGACGGATCCGACTGGAAGACGACGGTCTGGATGGGCGAGTGGGCGGGAGCCGTCGTGAAGTCGTCCGTTCGAATCGTCACGATATCCGCGCGTTTACCGGGCGTGAGCGTGCCGATCTCGTCTTCCATGCCCAGGGCCTTCGCGCCCTCGATGGTCGCCATCTCGAGCGTGTCTCGGCAGGTCAGGCTCACGCTGGTGACCTCCTCGTCGTTCTCAAGCGTTTTCTGATTATCCAGCATTCGCTGGACCTGCAGGCCGACGCGCATCTGACTGGTCATGTCGCCGCTGATATCCGAACAGACATCGACGCCCCAGGTCGGCCGCCCGCCGGCCTCGAGCACCTTTCCGGTAACGGGGATGCCGTGGGCCATCTGCATCTCGACCTCCGGCGTCGCCGAGAAGGAGACGCCCTGATCGACGGCGTGTTGGATGTCCTCCTGAGAAAAGTGATTCGCGTGGGCGACGTTGACGTCCGGGCCGAGCATGTCCGAAATCGCGCCGAAGCCCTGGTAGTCCTCGCCGTAGATCGACGAGGGCCAGAGCGCGGCGCCCATATGAATAGTCGCGACGACGCCGAGGTCGCGCGCGAGTTCGAGATCGCTCCGGGCGACCTCCTCGGTCGTGAAGTCGGGACCGCGAAGCGCCAATCCGAGCGAGAGCAGGTCGTCGTCTTCGATTTTCTCCTCGCGGAGCTGTCGGACGTGCTCTTCGGGGTGGCTCTCAGTGCTGTCGAACCACCACGTCGCCGCGTCGTTTCCGGGCGGGCCGTAGGCGTAGACGGTCCGAAGCCCGGCCTCTTTCAGCCCGTCGACGGCCCGTTCTGCGTGTTCGGGTGTATTGATGGCGTGGGACCAATCCAGCGCGGTCGTCGTTCCCGTGTGGAGCTTCTCGAGCGCACCGAAGAGGTTCCCGAGGTACATATCCTCGGATTCGTAGAGCCCCGCGATGTTCCCCAACATGTCGTCGAAGTAATCGCCCATGAGCGACCAGTCACCGGCGATCCCCCGCACCTGGGTCTGCCAGAGGTGGATGTGCGAGTCGACGAATCCCGGGAGAACGATCCGATCCGTCGCGTCGATCACGTCGGCGTTCGACGCGGAGAGACCGCGCCCGATATCGACGATTTCGCCGTCTTCGATCAGGACGTCCGCGCCCTCGAGTTGTCCGATCTCCGGGTCGAGCGAGACGATTGTGCCGTTCCGTATGATTGTTCGTGACATGCGCAGTTGGCTAGTCTTACCACGAGGATAAAAATTTACTGCTCAGTAAACATTCTGCGGACAGTGGTCTCCGGAGCAATCAAATTATATAGCGTTCTCCCAGAGTAGCCCTATGAGCGAGTCCGACGGGAAAGTGACCTCCAAAGACACCGAAGTAGTGATCATGGAGGCGACCTTTCGTGCGTTGAGCAAGCACGGGTACTCGGACCTCAGAATGCGCGATATCGGCGAAGAGATGGAGTTGACTCGGCAGGTCATCCACTATCACTACGATGGGAAGTACGATCTGCTCTCCTCGTTTCTCGAGTACGTCATCGAGCAGTATGAGGGGAGCGTCGAAGTTGAGGCGGAGGCGGACCTCCGAACGGAACTCGACGCCCGGATCGACCAGTGTCTGTTCGGCCCGGAATTTGGCGAGTTTACCCACTGGGACCGCATGAAGGTGTATCACGAACTGTACACGCAGGCCCAGAACGACGACCAGCACCGAGAAATTTTCAACGAACACTACAAACAGCTTCGGGGAAGCGTCGTCAAAGTCATCGAAGAGGGGATCGAACAGGGAACGTTCCGCGACGTCGACGCCCAACGCATGGGGCAACTCATCACGGACGTTATCCACGCCGCGCGGGGCCGACGGATCTCCCTCGGCCACGAGGACGCCCCCGAACAGGCCCGCCAAGCCATCGACGAATTTATCCTCGACTCGTTGGCTCTCGAGGAACAACAGTAGACAGAGCATAATTCCTTTCTTTAAGATCGGCTCGAAAACTGCAATACGTAACAGTAACCTCTGTTACTGGGGGAATCGGCAGGCGTCGTAGACGCCTGCCACAACTCCCGGCAAAATCCGTTGATGCCGTCAGAACACACGGCATTCTGATAATGTCAAACACCGCAGCTGCGAGGTTTCACCCCGCTCCGTCGGTGAACCACTCGCTTCGTCTTCGCACGGCTACGCCGCGCGAACGGTTCACGGAACGTTCAGTTCCACGCTACCTAATTCAGCGAGAGAGTCCCGCCGTTTACGGCGTCCTCAGAACGCAAGCGTTCTGATGGGCATCGCAAACCTTCGGTTTGCTCAACGGGCGTGAATCGCGTAAGCTCCGTTCCGCGTCCGCCGATCACTGCTGGTCTGGGGCCACCAAGTCGTCGGCAGCGTGGATTAGCATCCCTCGCCACGTCAGGCCGTGGTCGTTTTTCACGCGCTTAATACGCTCGTACTGTTCGTCGTCCGGTACTTCGATGTTGACGTGGTTCGACATACTATCTACGAGAACCCGTATGTTTATGTTAGTTCCGGCCGTAGCAGTAGATAGCGATGAAGCGGACCAACACCTTCGAAGTCGTTCCTCAGTCCGACGCGGACGAGGAGTTGCTTCGTGGTCTGTTGGACGCTTCAGCCGCTCTCTGGAACGAAATCAACTACGAGCGCCGCCAACACTACGCCGACCCCGATGGCGACGTGTGGGAGAGCAGGAGTACCGCGGACGGTATGGCGGCACACTCGGCGCTTCGACGGTTCAGCAAATCGAACGCAAGAACCGCGAAGCGTGGCGGTCGTTCTTCGCGCTCCAAAAGAAGGGAGAAGCCAACGGCAAGCCCGGCTTCTGGGGCAACGAACGCGAAGGACGCGACCTTCAGACGTACATCCGCAACACATCGTACTCGGTCGAATGGGGCGAATACTCTCGCCTCGAAATCCTCGTCGGGAGCGACCTGAAGGAGGAGTACGGACTCGGGGCGCGGGAACGCCTTCGCCTCGAAGTTCGCGGAGAACCAAACTGGAAAGAGTACGACAAGCAAGGTCGGCTCGAACTGTACTACGACGAGACCGCACAGACGTTCAGGGCCTTTCAGCCAGTCACCGTAGACAATTCTCGACTGGCACAACCACTGGCTTCGGAAGAAGCTGCCTTGGACATCGGTGCGAACAACCTCGTCGCGTGTACGACCACAACCGGCCAGCAGTACCTCTACGAAGGCCGCGGCCTGTTCGACCGCTTCCGCGAAACCACGCGCCGAATCGCCGAGCTTCAGTCGAAGCTTCGAGATGGTCGGTACAGCAGCAAGCAGATTCGCTCGCTATACCGGCGTCGAACGCGCCGACGCGACCACGCCCAAGACGCGCTTTGCCGCAACCTCATCGAACGGTTGTACGACGAGGGTGTTGCGACAGTGTACGTCGGCGATCTCACCGACGTTCTCGAAACGTCGTGGTCCGTCCGATCGAACGCGAAGACGCACAACTTCTGGGCGTTCCGGGCGTTCATCAATCGTCTCGCGTGTACCGCCGAGGAGTTCGGCATCACCGTCGAAGTTCGGACGGAAGCGTGGACTTCGCAAGAGTGTCCGAACTGCGGTTCGACCGACCGTACGACTCGGCATCAAGACTCGCTCACGTGCGCCTTCGGCTCTGACGGTCACGCGGACTTAACGGCGAGCGAGACGTTCCTGAGACGGCACAACAGCGTAGTACGGCCGATGGCACGGCCTGTATGCCTCAAGTGGGACGACCACGAATGGTCAGAGTCACCACGCTCAGTTCCCAACGAGGAGCATACGAACCCGCAAGTTGCCTCCGTGGGTCGGTAAGCGAGACCCCCAGCGTGAGGAAACCCCGGCGTTCACGCCGGGGAGGATGTCATTCGCGGATGCTGGTGTTTTCAACAGTGGTCACGTCGCCCCGAGTACAGGATTCGGTTGACTGTCGAGCGGAACGATCTTCGCGGCGAGAGACTCCTGCGTGCACTGGTATGAGGTCACCTGAAGACACATTATTCTGTGTCAGCATAGATTTCTGTATGCCTAGTATCACGGTCAACGTGGACGACGACCTCAAAGACCAAATGGAAAAACACCCGGAAATCAACTGGAGTGAGGTCACGCGACAGGCCATCCAAGAGAAGATTGAGACGCTCGAGATGATGGACGAACTTACCAATGAGAGTGAACTCACCGAGCGCGATGTTCAGGAAATCGCCAATAAAATAAACGAACAAGGACGCAAGCACGTCGAAGAAGAATCGACGTAGACTTGGCGAATGAAGCTGGTCATCGATGCCAACGTCGTTATCTCTGCACTTATCGCGGATTCGAAATGGTAATCGCCATTTGACGACCCTCGAGAGGGCGACACATTCGCTCGTTCTCGAGCGCGTTTTCGCCAATTACTCCCCAAGATGCGGAAGCTCCGCGGCGAGGTACTCGACGAATTTCTCAGGGTGTTCGGCGTGGGGGAGTAAGGTCGAGTAGTCGATAACGACCAGATCCAGATCAGCCGCTTCCGCGAGGTCTCGCCCGTCGCGCAGGGGAACTAACTCGGCGTCACGACCCCAGATGAGCGTCGTTGGCGTCTCGAGGGCGGCGAGTTCGGTCTGGAGGTCGAACTCGGAATCGGGATCGAGCGTGCCCGACGCGAACGACGCTGGGGCATAGCGCGCGCCCGGCTGGTGGGCGCTCTCCCAGCCGTAGGCGACCTGTTCCTCGTCGATGTTGGCCGAATCGTAGTAGCCGTCGCGGTCGTAGAAGTAGCGGATCGACGGCTTGCTCGAGAGGAAGTTAAACAGCGTCGTGCCGATGACCGGCGTCCGAAGGAGCGTTCGGAGCCGGGGCCGTTCGTCCCCGGTTTCAGCCGTCGGACAAATGAGCACGAGTCGCTCGAGATCCGCTTCTTCGGCGGCTTCAGCGGCGAACGCGCCGGTAAGCGACGACGCGACGAGGATCGGCGAGTCCGCCACGTCGTTCGCGAAATCCCGGATAAACTCGCCGTACAGCCGCGAGGAGTATACCAGCGGCGGTCGATCCGACCGTCCGAATCCGGGGAGATCGACGGCGATTACGTGATAGTCCTCGGCGAGGCGTTCGAAAATCGGATCGAACTCGTTGCTACTGGCGGCCGCGTGGATGCCGTGACAGAGGAGCATATCCGGCGCGTCGGGGTCGCCGGCGACCGTATAGGAGATGTCCATCCCCCGCCACCGATAGGTTCGCTCGACGCCGGGCAAGGGGTTCTCGAGGTCACCCGCCCGTCGTGCGAGCAAGCGATTTCCGAGGACGGCTGCACCAGCGGTTCCCAGGGCTCCGGCGACTACCGTTCGAAGCTTCATGCCCCGTGGTTCGTCGTCGACGACCTTCAACTTGCGGCCGGTCTACAGAAGCTGTGTTCGATCGGCCGCAGACGGTATCACTGCGAAAAAAGCCGCACCGGCCGCGTCGCACTGACGACTGCGTATACTGTCGGCTGGAAGTCGTTCACAGTTCTCGTCGCCCGGGGTGGGAGAATCTTTATAGAGGGACAGCCGACAGTGTTAGGACTGCGAACTCGTCTCCGGAGTCTCCTCCGTTTTGAGTCCCTCGAGACACTCCTCGACCGGCTCGAGAAGGTCGTCGGCGATCGTGTACGGATCGGTGTCGCCGGTTCGGACCGCGTCGGCTAACGCTTCGACGCCGCCGGCATCCTGAAGTCGCTCTTCGAGGAGCGCATTAACGTCCTCTCTGAGGAGAGTCCTGATCTCCTCGGCGTAACGTTGACGCGCGTTTTCCGCCTGCTCGCCGGATTCCTCGAGGTAGGTTTGGTGGGTTGCAAATTCCGATAAGAGCTCGTCGATTCCCTCACCCTTCGTGGCGACGGTTTCGACGATCGGGGGTCGCCAGCTCGCGTCACCGTCCGAGACGTCTGCGTCTGCCGAATCGGCGTTCGATCCACCGACATCTGCCGCGTCGCCGGCATCGTGAGTCGCGTGATCCGTGGCGTCGGGTCCGTGATGGCCGCTCCCGCCGCCGAATCCGCCGCCCTCGCCGAGGTCGATCATCTCCATTAACTCCTTGACGGTCCGATCGGCTCCCGGCCGGTCGGCTTTGTTGACGACGAACACGTCGGCGATCTCGAGGATCCCCGCCTTGAGCGTCTGGATCGAGTCGCCCGAGCCCGGCGGGACGAGCACGCCAACGGTGTCGGCGGTGCGAACGATATCGATCTCGTTCTGGCCCGCGCCGACGGTCTCGATGATGATTTTGTCCTTTCCGAAGGCGTCCATAGCTTTGACGGCGTCCGCGGTCGCCGTCGAGAGGCCGCCGAGGGTGCCACGGGCGCTCATCGAGCGCACGAAAACGTCCATATCGCCGACCGTCGAGGCCATCCGAATGCGATCGCCCAGCACCGCGCCGCCGGTAAACGGCGAGGAGGGGTCGATGGCGATGACGCCGACCGTTTCGCCGCGCTCGCGGTACGTTTCCGCGAGTTTGTCGACCAGCGTCGACTTGCCGGCACCGGGGCTTCCCGTGATGCCGATAACGTCCGCCTCGCCAGTGTGCGCGTAGAGCTTCGAAACGAGATCGCGGTAGCCCGGCGACCGGTTCTCGATCTTCGAAATCGTCCGGGCGAGCGCGCGATGCTTTCCGGCGAGCAGTTCCTCGAGAAGCTGGTCGTCCGCCGCGCTCATCGTTGCGGGGCGTTTTCGCGGACGAAGTCGACCGTCTCTTCGATGGAGGTCCCTGGACCGAAGATGGCGGCGACGCCCTCGTCCTCGAGCGCCGGTCGATCTTCGTCGGGGATCACGCCGCCGACGAGGACGAGCGTGTCGTCTTTGGCACCGTACTCCTCGAGACCGTCCATGATCTTCGGGACGAGCGTGTTGTGGGCTCCCGAGAGGATAGAAATGCCGAGGACGTCGACGTCCTCCTGGACCGCGGCTTGTACAACCTCGTCGGGCGCTTTGTGCAGTCCGGAGTAGATGACCTCGAATCCGGCATCGCGGAACGCTCGAGCGATGACGTGTGCCCCGCGGTCGTGTCCGTCGAGACCGACTTTCGAGACGAGACACCGAATCGACTCCGCTTCCTGTTCGCTGCTCATAGGCCTACGTTTCCGGGCCGTCTGTTTGACTTTAACGGTCGTTCCTTATGGTGTGTCAGTATCAATCATGTGAATGGTGTCCATAAACGGTAAAGCACGTCAGGTGTCGTCGTTGCCCACCTAATACGACCGTCCGGAACCAAAACCTGCCCGAACCAAAGGCTAAAGAGCGAAACGACCGTATATTCCGGTAATGACTATCATTCGTTTGCTGCGGAGGGATCTCTCGTGGGCGTCGAAATAAAAGAAAACAGGGTATCCGACGCTGAGTTCGAGGCGATGAAAAGTTTTGTCTTCGAGTATCTAGCGGCCAGCGTCGAGAAAGAGGACGAAGGTGGTCGCATGCGCTGGTACCCCTGGCATTCCGCCGAGTACCGACACAACCACATCCTCAACGTCGTCGCACTCGCCGAGGAGATCGCAGAACAAGAAGGTGCAGACGTCGACGTTACGCGCGTCGCCGGACTGTTTCACGACGTGGCCAAACTCGAGACCGATCAGGAACTGCACGCCGAAGCCGGTGCTCGCGTCGCCCGCGAGTACCTCGAGTCCCGCGGTGAGTATCCCGAGTCGTTTATCTCGCAGGTCTGTCGAGCCGTCGAATACCACTCCTATCAGGGCGACCTGGACGACCTCGCACTCGAGACCCAGTGTCTCATCGAGGCCGACTTGCTCGATAAGGTCGGCGCGAACGGAATCGCGTTGATGCTCCTGCGCATGGGCTACGAAGCTCGGACGCACATGGACTCCGAGGAGATGGTCGATCGGGTCCTCGAGCGCGGTCTCGAGGCCGCCAATCGCGTCGAAAGCGATGCGGCCGAGAGCATCGCCCACCAGCGGCTCAAACGCGTTCGCTGGTTCAGCGACTGGCTCGAAGACGAAATCGCGGCGATCGGCAACTAGGGCACTCGAGGGAGTCGGGCCCTGATTCGGCGTTGAGGCGTCAAAAACTGAACTGTTTTCACCCGTTTCGAGCCGTTGCCCTCTCGTGATATTCGAGCGGTTATTACCTCGTTATAGCCCGTATCAAACGATGTCTGCCGTCTGCCGTACCCGTTTGGGTCGAGTCCGACCGCTGAGGGCGTGTCGGAACGCGAAGCGGATTCCTATTCGCTGGGAATCCGCCCCGCGCTCTTATGCCCCGCTCCGAATGTGCTAGATGACCACAACCTCGTCGCTTCCAGGAATCACAACCGCTCCGAACCATGGACAACATACGCACCAAGACCCCGCCTCGCGTCGACACACAGGAACCCATCGATCGGACGAAATCCCCCGACTCGAGGACCGAGTGTCCGGAATGCGACGGCACGCTCCAGCGGAGCGCCGAACAGGGAGAAACGGCGTGTCGCGAGTGCGGGCTCGTGGTACGGGAGAAAACGATCGATCGCGGCCCGGAGTGGCGGGCCTTTAGCGCCCAGGAGCGCGAATCTCGGAGCCGCGTCGGCGCGCCCTCGAGCGAACTCCGACACGACAACGGGCTCAGCACGCGGATCGACTGGCGAAACAAGGACGGGTACGGAAAGCAACTCTCGGCGAGAAAGCGCAAACTGTTCAAGCGACTCCGAACGTGGGACGAGCGATTCGTCACGAAAAACGCTCGAGAGCGGAACCTCAAGCAGGCGTTCGGCGAGATCGATCGGATGGCTTCCGCGCTCGGCCTTCCAAAGCCGTGTCGAGAAACGGCGGGCGTCATCTATCGGCGCGCCGTCGAGCGCGAACTGTTGCCGGGCCGATCCATCGAAGGGATGGCGACGGCGAGTCTCTACGCCGGCGCGCGACAACACGGGACGCCGCGGACACTCGTCGAGTTCGAGACGGTGAGCCGTGTCGAAAAGCTTCGAATTCAGCGAGCTTATCGATATCTCTCTCAGGAACTGGACCTTCAACTCGAGCCAGCGGATCCGCTCCAGTACGTTCCGCAGTTTTCCTCCGCGCTCGAGATCAGCGACGAAGCCGAAGGGCTCTCGCGGGAGTTGCTCGAGGCGGCGAAAGCCGAGGCGCTCCACAGCGGTCGAAGTCCGGCGAGTATCGCCGCCGCAGCGCTGTACGCCGCCGGTCGGCTGTCGAACGAGGACGTGACCCAGGAAGCCGTGAGCGACATTGCTCACGTGAGTTGTGTGACGATTCGAAAACGCTATACAGAGATTCTCGATGTCTATGCAGAATACCAGGACGACCGATGAGCGACGCACAAGGAACCAGCGAATGAATACCGAACAGCGAATACTCCGGCAGCTTTCCGAGCGGGAACCGCTCGACATGGCCGAACTCGCGTCCGTTCTCGAGGACCACCCGATGACGGTCGAAGTCGCGTGCGATCGGCTCCACAAGCGGGGGCGCGTTCGGCTAATCGGGTCCGGCAGGTACCGACTTGCCGAAAGCGATACCGCTCACCCGCGAGAAACCAATTCTTCGGAAGAATAGCTACCACAGCGGTGGCATTATGGGGTCTCGCCCCCGAATTTTCGTATGCGAGTTGCAATTTTGGGCTGTGGCCACGTCGGCTGCGAACTCGGTCGCCAGCTCGCCGAGCGCGGTCACGACGCGATCGGCGTCCGACGCTCGAGCGAGGGTATCGAGACGATCGAATCCCACGGCTTCGAAGGGATTCAAGCGGATATCACCGACGAGCGCGAACTCGAGTCCGTGCCGGCCGTCGACGCCATCGTATTCGCCGCGAGCAGCGGCGGACGCGCCGCGAGTGCAGCGCGGCGGGTGTACGTCGAGGGCCTTCGCACGGCGATCGAAACCTTCGGGTCGCGCGACGATCCGCCGGATCGGCTGGTCTACACGTCTTCGACCGGCGTTCACGGCGATCACGACGGCGACTGGGTCGACGAAGAGACGCCCGTAGAGCCGACCACCGAGAAGACGGAGGTGCTCGCCGAGGCCGAGCGCGTCGCGCTCGAACTCCCGCCCGAATACGGGTTCGACGGCACCGTCGCCCGATACGCGGGCCTCTACGGACCGGAACGCTACCGGCTCGAGCGATATCTCGAGGGGCCGGTCACGGCGGGATATCTGAACATGGTCCACCGCGACGACGCGGCGGGAGCCGTTCGATTCCTGCTCGAGGAGGACCTCGCACGCGGCGAGGTCGTGCAGGTCGTCGACGACGAACCGGTCGAGAAGTGGGCGTTTGCCGACTGGCTTGCCGAGGCCGCAGGCGTCGAAGAGCCGCCCAAGCAGACGAAAACCGAACGACTCGAGGGAGGGGACATTTCGGCGGCCGCCGAACGGCGGATTCTGACCAGCAAACGATGCTCGAACGAGAAATTGCGGTCGCTCGGGTACGAATTCGCGTATCCGACGTTTCGTGCGGGGTATCGGGCCGCTATCGATGACTATTCCGGAAACGCTACGGCAAACGAGTGAACACTACTGCCAATTATTGCTGGGTTGAAACGAGTCAGATGGGGGAAAATTCTTGGTGGCTCGATTTAACAGTGGGGTATGAGCTATCGGGGAGTCCGTTTGCCGGGGGACGCGTCCGGCAGTGACGGCGCGTTGGCGGTCGACGGCGCTGTGGATTTCGCTGAGTCGACGGATCCGCTCGTCCTTTCGTTAGTCGTTTTGGGGATTGTCGGAATCTTCCTGGGGGGTTGGTGGCTCGTCAGGTGGTTTCGCCGACCGCCCGGCTCGCGTCTCAAGCGGGTTCTGGCCACACACGACGAAGTGGCGGTGTTGATGCACCCAAACCCCGACCCCGATGCGATGGCGTGTGCGATGGGCGTCGCCGAAATCGCGGATTCGGTCGACACTGAGACGACGCTTCAGTATCCCGGCGAGATACGACATCAGGAAAATCGCGCGTTCAGGACCGTCCTGGACCTCGACCTCGAAACGGTCGAATCGAGCTCCGACCTCGCGGCCGAGACCGTGGTGCTGGTCGATCACAACACGCCGCGTGGGTTCACGGGAGCTCAAACCGTCGAGCCGGTCGTCGTTGTCGATCACCACCCGGGCAACGGGGCGGGAACGTCGTTTACCGACGTCCGAACCGACTACGGCGCGGCCTCGACGATCATCGTCGAGTATCTCGAGGATATGGACGCGGTGATGGCCGAAGAGGAAGAGGACGACGGCGACTTCGAAATTTCGCCCGAACTCGCGACGGGGCTGTTGTACGGCATTCAGTCGGATACGAACAACCTGACAAAAGGGTGCTCGAGGGCGGAGTTCGACGCATGTGCGTTTCTCTTCTCGGGAATCGACGAGGACAGCCTCGATCGGATCGCCAACCCGCAGGTAAGCGACGACGTGTTACAGATCAAAGCAAAAGCGATCACGGAAAAGCGCGTCGAGGGTTCGTTCGCCACCTGCGACGTCGGGAAGATCGGCAACGTCGACGCGATTCCACAGGCCGCGGACGAACTCATGCACCTCGAGGGAGTTACGGCCGTCGTCGTCTACGGAGAAAACGACGGGACGTTACACCTCTCCGGGCGCTCGCGCGACGACAGGGTTCACATGGGAGAGACCCTTCGACACGTCGTCAGCGACATTCCGATGGCCAACGCCGGCGGTCACGCCCGAATGGGTGGCGGTCAGCTCTCGGTCGAACACATGCGCGGCATCGGCCCGTCGGACGGAATCAGCCACGTTGAGTTCGAAGACCGGTTATTCTCGGCGATGGCTGGCGATCGGTCCTGAAGCACAACGCGCGTTCTACCGACGCGGCGGATGTTCGACCACGCACGGTGTGGACTGGCGCTCGGTCGACGAAGCCGGTCGTCGGGGGAATCGAGACTCGAGCGAATCGGGCCAAAACGGATCAGTCGAAATCGACCGAAAAGAGGGTGTGAGTCGACGGACGAATCGAGCGGTTACCGGATTTCCTTCCACTTCGTGTTACATTCCGGACAAATCCGAATCGTCGTGATCGTATCCGGATCGTTTTCGGTCTTGAGGGGTTTATCACAGTCAGCACAGACCACTCGCTCGTAGGTGTCCTTATCGAGTTCACCCTTACGAAGTGCCTTCCGGATTGATTGCATGTTCACCCCCTACGAAGGTCGGGGAGAAAAAGACAGGGGCTGTTTTTATCTCGAAACTTGTCATTTATGGCGTTTCGATTCGAAAGCATGACTTGGGAGCGACCGACAGCTACCGTATGAACGATCCAGTGACCCAGCGCTTTCGCGGCCGGACGGCAGTCTTCGGGTCGCTGTGCGGACTCGTCTTTCTGGTGAACCTCGGCCGGATGATCTACGCGCCGCTTCTCGAGCCGTTTCGAACCACGTTCGGTGCGAGCGCGGGCGCGGTTGGTCTCCTCGCGACGCTGGTCTGGGTCGGAAGCGCAGCGCCGCGCTTTCCGACGGGATACATCCTGACGAAAGTTCCCCGGCGATGGGTGGTGCTCGCAACGGGACTCATCCTCGCCGGCGGTTCGGTGTTCGCCGCGCTCGCTCCCTCGCTTTCGATTCTCTACGTCGGTGCCCTATTGATGGGCATCGCGAGCGGGGTCTATTACGTTTCAGCGATGCCGCTGGTGAGCGAGCTCTTTCCCGACCGACCGGGTCGTGCGATCGGGATCAACGGAATGGCGAGCCAGCTCGCGGCGGTCGCCGCACCGCCGCTCGTCGCCGCCGTCTACGCGATCGCGTTCCTCCCGATCGCCGCCTGGCGGGTGATCTTTCTATTGATGGCTGTCGGGGCGGTGATCTCCGCGTTCGCGTTCTACCTGACCGCGCGCCGAGTGGACCTCCCCGGTGCCGGACGCACGGACCTGAACCTCACCGAGGCGCTGTTCGCCCAGTGGAAGATCATCCTCACGGGAATCGCGATCGTCGGCCTCGCGGGGCTCGTCTGGAACGGCGTTTTTAACATGTACGTGGTCTACCTCGTGGAATCGAAGGGATTCTCCGAGAGAATCTCGCAGATCCTGCTCACCGTCGTCTTTGCGACCGGCGTCCCCGCGTTCTGGCTCACTGGCGTTATCGCCGATAGAATCTCGTTCGTGCCGCTCATGCTCGCCGTTCTGATCGGCTTCGTCATCTGTCTCGTCGGCCTAATCCTCGCAGAAAGTCTCCTCGCCGTCTTCCTCATCTCGGCGGTGATCGGCTACGTGATGCACAGCCTCTTTCCGGCGACGGACACCTACATTCTGGCCTCCCTTCCGGATTCTCACCGTGGGAGCGGCTACGCCGTCTTCAGCGGCACGATGATGCCCATTCAGGCCGTCGGGAGCGTCCTCGTCGGCGGCCTCGTCGACATCGGATTCAGCTTCGACGAGGTGTTTACCGGGCTCGCCGGCGGGCTCGTCGTTTTGATCGTCGCACTGATCGGGCTCTGGCTCGCAAACCTGCTTCCCAACGGCGGCTCGAGATAATCCAAACGCTCCCCCGAACTCACGAACGATCCCGCCGTGAGCGGCTGAGCCATCCTATCCGCCGTGGCTCGCCCGAGTCGTGGCCGTTTTGGTTCTCCGCTCGAAGTGTCCACCGATGGAATACGTCCAGGAGCGAATTGCCACGCTCCACGAGTTCGGATCGACGCCTCGGGTCGGGGACGTCGAAGCCGCGCTCGAGGAAACGGCCGTCGTCGTTCCGATGACCGATCGGGAACACGAGAGTCCAGCGGCCAAGCGCGTCCTCGCCGAACTCGAGGCGGTCGATCCGGCCCGAGTCTTCGTTCCCGTCCGCGCCTCGCCCGATCGGATCGAGCCGTTTCGCACCTGGCTCGAGTCGTTCGACCTCTCACTGTCGGTTCTCTGGTGTAACGCACCAGCCGTCGAGGAGTTGCTGGGGACGGTCGGGCTCGACAACGGCTTCGGAAAAGGGCGCGATGTCTGGCTCGCGCTCGGCCCCGCGGCCGAGGCGTGTGAGTACGTCGTCGTTCACGACGCGGACGCGCGAAGCTACGAGGGAAACCACGTCGCCCGTCTGTTAGCACCGCTGAGGAACGGGTTCGAGTTCTCGAAGGGATACTACGCGCGCGTCGAGGACGGTCAACTCTACGGGCGACTGTTCCGCCTCTTTTACGAGCCGCTCGTCCGTGCACTCGAGGCGCGCCACGACGAACCGATCGTTTCCTACCTCAGCTCCTTCCGGTACGCCCTCGCCGGCGAGTTCGCGGCGTCGTCGGAGCTAGTCCGCAGACTCCGCGCGCCGCGAGCCTGGGGGCTCGAGGTCGGAACGCTGGGCGACGCGTTCGAGTACGCCGGCTTCGAGGGAACAGCACAGGTCGACCTCGGTCGGCACGAACACGACCACCGAGCCGTCGCCGGCGACGCCGGGCTCGAGGGGATGAGCAGAGCGGTCGCCGCCGAACTGTTGCGGGTCTTCGAGGAACGCGGCGTCGAGCCGGAGTACCGAACGCTCCGTAAGCGGTACCTCGACGCGGGGCGGCAGTTGATCAGCCAGTACGAGGCCGATGCGAGATTCAACGACCTCTCCTACGACGTCTCGGCGGAACGCGATCAACTCGAGCGCTACGCAAGCTCGATCGAACCGCCGGGTTCGGATCGACGACTCCCGCGGTGGGTCGACGCGTCGCTCGACCCCTCAGCGGTACTCGAGGCGGCCCAGCCGTGGCCCGAAAAGCGCCTCGAACCGGGAACGCAGGATTGACGAGCGCGGTTGGGGATATCCCGGCTCCGCGACGCGGGAATCATCGTTTTTTCGCGCTGTCTCAGTACGACCGAACGTATTCGCTCGAAACCCCTATCAGCGGACCCGCCGTTAGCGTGGGTATGGATGCGACGGCTGACGAACTCGCTGGCGTCGTCGACCTCTTCGGCGGACTCTCCCGCGACGAACTCGAGCGGGCGCTCTCGGAGGCCGCGTTTCGCGCGGACGGTCGCTCGATCGACGAGGGAGCCCTCGAGGAGGCGATCGACGACGGCCTCGAGTCGTTTACGTTGCTCGAGTGTACCGTAGCGGAGATGACGACGGACCCTCGAACCCTCGACGCTGAGGATCAGTTCTACGTTTCCGGGCCGGCGGCGTTCCCCGAGGTTCCGGAGTACGCGGAGGACGTTCCCCACATTCTCGACATCGACCGACGGCGGTTCGACCGAGAGGCGCTCGGCGAGACCGCTCGAGACCGGTTTTCCGACGCTATCGACGAGGCGCTGAACGGAGCGCGCAGTGACGAACGACTCGAGTACCTGCTCGAAGTGAGCTACGACATCGAGGCGTGGGCACCGGTCGAACTCGCAGACGAGCGGGGACGCCTCGAGGAGGGACTCGACTGAGCGCATGTCACGCCTTCACCTCGACGCGATAGCCGACTACGAGCCGACCCGTATCGATGATCAGGCCTACGACGCCGCGGTCCTCGCACCGGTTATCGACCGCGACGGAGAGGATTACCTCCTGTTTACGAAACGAGCGGATCACCTCGGCGAACATCCCGGACAGATGAGCTTTCCCGGCGGCGGCGCGGAACCCGGGGACGAGACGATCCTCGAGACCGGGCTCAGGGAAGCTACCGAAGAGATCGGCCTCGAGGACCACGAATCCGAAATCGTGGGCCAGCTCGACGACATTCGGACAATCACGGAGTACGCCGTCACGCCGTTCGTGGGTCGCGTCCCGGATCGGGAATACGACGCGGACGAACACGAAGTCGCCGAAATTGCCATCCTTCCGCTGTCCGGGCTCCTCGATCCGGAGAACTACGAATGCGAACGACGGAGCCACCCGACGTACGGCGAGGCCGTGGTTCACTACTTCCACGTCGACGGCTACACCGTCTGGGGAGCGACGGGGAACATTTTGGTCCAACTCCTCGAGTTGGCGACCGATTTCGAACCGGACGATCGAGTCGAAAATTCACCGTTTTGAACGGTCAGAAAATCCGTCGCCGGCGTCTGAAACGCCACCCTTTTGCGGACACATCCCGCACCCACGGACAACCGCATCGACGAACTGTCGCTATCGGCGCTTTCAAACGCCGAACGACGGCATCGCGTGAGGTAATCGTTCATGTTGACAGCCACGAGCCCCATAACCCGCGCCGGATTGGACGCGATCGCGCTCAAACCAGCCGAGTGTGACGTCTCGAACGCCGCGTCGGTCCCCGTCGAGACGATCGTCATCGACTACGAAGGACGGGCGCACCTCCCCGAGGAGGAAGCCCTCGAATCCCTCTCGGAGTCGGCGGACGTGTTTCTGACGACGCCGGTCCGAGCCGACGGCTTCGATCCGCTCGGCGACGAGACGCTCCTCGGGAAGCTCCCCGAAGGCGTCGGGCGAATTCTCGTGGCGGGACACGCCGCGTATCTCACGGACGAAGAACAGACGCGAGCAGTCTCGCCGCGACTCGGTGCCGCCCTTGAGAGCGACCCCGACGCCTGGGTCGGCACCGAAGGCGTTGAGCGGATCGCGATGGCGACCGGCGCGACGCAGTTCGAACTGTACTCGAGAACGACCGAACGGGAGCTTCGATCCCTGCGCAACGCCGGATTCGACGACGAGATCTCGGTCTACGCGCCGACGGTGTTCGCCGACGACGAGGACGAGATTCTCGAGGCGATCGGCTCGTACGTCGCCCGTCGTCGCCCCGTTTCGAAGGCGCTCCCGGAGGAGGCACGGACGGACGCGAGCGCACAGGGGAGATCTCGAGAGATCCTCCTCGAGGCGGCGAAAGATTACGCACTCGTCGGACCGGAAGCTGTGGTCCAAGAACAAACCGAGAGCCTGCGAGAGGCGGGCGCGACGACCGTCGTCGGCTATCCCGCGTCCGGGCTCGAGGCGTTCCTCGAATAGCCGAGTTCTCACGGCCGAAGGTCCGCGAACGAATCGGTCCGCGAACGAATGAAACCCGTTCTAATTTTGATGGCCATCCCGGCATAATAAGGATCTCCGACGCCGAGTGGTCGATATGACACGACCGCCCTCCCGTCTCTCGATGGACACCTCGCGGAGAGATTTCTCGAGCGCCTGGACCTCGAATAACAACGGTGATCGACGGTGACTGACGGTGATCTGCCGTGAGCGAGTCAGCCACCGACGCGGAGCTCGCGATCGGTGCCGACGCGTTCGACGAGGACGGCGCGGGACTCGAGGTAGCCGTCGTCGGGGCCGGAGCCGTCGGCTCGACGGTGGCGTACGACCTGGCACGCCGGGGTGCGGACGTCACGCTATACGACAGCGGCGATGTCGCAAGCGGCGCGAGTGGACGGGCGGCGGGACTCTGTTACGACGCGTTCGCGGACTCGCTCGACGCCGACATCGCGGGCGACTCGATAGAGCGCTTTCGCGCGTTTTCGGGCGACGATACCTTCCCGTTCGTCGAGTGTCCCTACGTCTGGCTCGCTCGAGACGGCGACGACGAGCGGGCGGACGCGATCCGAGAGCAAGTCGATCGAATGCAACACAACGGCATCGTCGCCCTCGAGATGGACGGCGAGGAACTCGGCGAGCGCTTTCCGGCCCTTCGGAGCGACGACGTGGCGGTCGCCGCCGTGGCGGGTGCGGCAGGATACACCGACCCCGCCCAGTACACGGCCTGTCTCGCGGCCGCCGCGACCGGCGCCGGTGCAACTCTCGAGGCGAACACGCCGGTCGGCGTGAAGGCGGAACCACCTCGCATCGTAACCCGCGACGGATCGGGGACGGCTCGAGGCGAGCACGAAGTCGACGCCGTCGTCGTCTCTGCGGGCGCACACACGAAACGACTGCTCGCCGAGGCCGGTGTCTCGATCGCGATGAAACCGTACCGCGTGCAAGCGCTCGTCGCGAGCGGTGACTTCGAGGAACCGATGTGTTACGACGCGACCGACGGCTTCTATCTACGGCCCCACGTGGACGGAATCCTCGTCGGGAACGGAACCGAGCCGACCGAAGCGGATCCGGACGAGTACGACCTGACGGCCTCACCGGAGTTCGTCGAGGACCTCCACGAACGGGTCGATGGCCGACTCGATGGGATCGACTTCGAGGTCGACCGATCCTGGGCTGGCCTCTGTACTGCAACGCCGGATCGGGATCCGCTCGTCGGCGAACTGCGGGAGGGGATGTTCGTCGCGACCGGCTTCCAGGGCCACGGCTTCATGCGGGCACCCGCGATCGGCGAACGCCTCGCGTCGAAGGTGCTCGGCGAGGGCGGACTCGAGCGATTCGATCCGACCCGATTCGACGGAGACGAGTCGTTCGATATCGTCGAAGGGATGAACGTCGATTCCTAACGGCAGAACGGTCGGAACGAAGCGACGGATCGGTTGAAAACGAGTTGTAGGACCTCATACAGCCGGCTGTACCTCTATGAAGATTCTCACACCTCGGGGCGACAAGAATTGTGAACGACGTACAGCCGGCAGTATCAGTCGTCGATGGTGATCTCGTCGGCTCCGGGTTCGCCGCCTTCGATGCCCTCGGCGTCGTCGACCGGGACGTCTTCTGCCGCACCGTCGGAATCGCTGACCGCGACGTCTTCCGAATACTCTCCCGCTCCCTCTCCGGTCCCGTCTTTGGGTATTTCGACGTTGAGCGTACCGACCTCCGTTAGTCTCGCCGTACCCGCATCGGGTTCGACGATCGCGTCGTCGGGAAGTTCGGCATCGCCCTCGAGCGACATCGAGCGGCCGGGAAAGCGCATTCGGAATCCGTCGTGGAACTGTCGAAACCGATCGATCTGAACGTTGACAGTGCCGTCGAGATACCGAACCTGTAGCTCTTCGGCTTCGGCACCCGGCGCATCGAAGACGACGAGATACGACGTCTCGTTCTCGAGAATATCGGACCGTAACGAGCGCTTTCGTTGGGTGTAACTACTGACGCGGCCGATCTGTCGGTACAACACGTTTCCGACCGAGCCGCCGATATCTTTCAATGCCACACCGGACCACCTGTAGCGGAGACCACACGCAGGGACTGACTAGCGTACATACCCACGAGAGGTCCTAGGAGACGCTCGTTGATATTGGTTTTGCTGAATGGAAAATAACGTCTGACGAAGCCGACCCGCAGTCGGGGTGTTAGTGAGTACAATCGCCGACGGCAACGATTTTGCGAGTTCACCGAAGAGTCTCGGTGAGGGGGTTCGTTGAGGAGAGACGATCGGAGCTCCGGAGTCCGATAGCTAGAGTTCGACGACCTCGAGACAGTCGGTGCCCGCACAGACCGGACACGAAAGCGCCGAAACGTCGTGATCCTCGGGAACGTCGTAGGTGTAGTGGTTCTCGAACAGGTCGAGAAAGCAGTCGTCGTCGGTGCACTTGATCTCTTCAGTCGGTGGCATACACCACAGTAGTGCGAGAACGATTATGAACGGTTGGGTCCCGGAGCCGCTCGAGAGGGACGGTGCGGGCCAAGAGGGCAGGTATGAACCAAGGGAGGTTGATACGGGTCCGAAGCCCCACACTCGAGTCGTGTAGTCACCGTTTTAGGCCTCGAGACGCTACCACTGTGCCATGACAGACCCCGAAACGCTCTCGGTCACGATCGTCGACGGCTACGTCGACGAGCCCGCACACTTCGGGGTCCCACCGTACATCTCGACGTATCCGCGCTACGCGGCGGGCGCGCTGGTCGACGCCGGCGTCCCGCGCGAGCAGATTACGTACCACACGATCGACGGACTTCGCGACGAGCCCGATCGGTGGCAGGACGTCGACGAGGCCGATCTGCTGGTCTACCTCGGCGGGATGACCGTTCCCGGCAAGTACGTCGGCGGGACCCCTGCGGAACCGGACGAAGTCCGGAAGCTCGCCTGGACGGCGAGCGGGACGACACTGATGGGCGGCCCCGTCAAGTTCGGCGTCGGCGAGGAAAACGCCGGCGCGACCGAAACCGAACGTCAGGATCTCGACTTCGACTTCGTCGCGAAGGGCGACGTCGAGGCGGCCGTCTACGATCTCGTCGAGAGCGGTCTCGAGGGATTCAACAACAGGATGCGCGACGTCGACGAAGTCACGCGGTGGGCCCAGGAGGGCGCGTTCGTCGTCGAACAGCATCCGAACCATCCCGAGCACCTCATCTGCGAACTCGAGACCTCTCGCGGCTGTGCCTACCGGTGTTCGTTCTGTACCGAACCGCTCTACGGAAACCCGACGTTCCGGCCGGCGCCCACTGTGGTCGGCGAGGTCGACGCGCTCTCGAACCACGGCGTCAAGCACTTCCGAATCGGACGGCAGGCCGACATCCTCGCCTACGGCGGCGACGGCGAAGCCCCGAACCCGGATGCGCTCCGTCAGCTCTACAGCGGGATCCGCGAGGTCGCACCCGACCTCGAGACGCTTCACCTCGACAATATGAATCCCATCACGATCGTCGAGTGGCCCGAGCAGAGTCGGGAGGGGATCCGGATCATCGCCGAGCACAACACGCCGGGCGATACGGCCGCGTTCGGACTCGAGTCTGCCGACCCGCTCGTTCAGGAGGAGAACAACCTCAACGTTAGCGCCGAAGAGTGTTTCGAGGCGGTCAAGATCGTCAACGAGGAGGCAGGCTGGCGACCCGAGGACCGCTCGGAAATCGACCGAGTGGGCGGCGATTCGCCGACACGCTTACCGAAGCTTCTCCCCGGAATTAACCTCCTGCACGGACTCAAAGCCGAACGCGAGGAGACCTACGAACGAAACCTCGAGTTTCTCAAACGCGTCTACGACGAGGGACTCATGCTTCGCCGGATCAACATCCGGCAAGTCATGTCCTTCGACGGAACCGAGATGTCTGATACCGGGGCGACGATCGCAAACGAGCACAAGGACCTGTTCAAACGCTACAAGAAACAGGTCCGAGAGGAGATTGACAACCCGATGCTCGGGCGCGTCGCCCCGAAGGGGACCGTTCTCCCGGACATCCACCTCGAGTACCACCAGGACGGGACGACGTTCGGTCGCCAGCTCGGAACATACCCGCTTCTCGTCGGCATCCCCGGAGAACTGGAGTTGGGCCGAACGCTCGACGTCGCCGTCGTCGATCACGGCTATCGGTCGGTCTCCGGTGTTCCCTACCCACTCGACATCAACAGCGCCTCGATGGACGAACTCGAGGCGATTCCGGGAATTGGCTCGAGTCGCGCGGGCGACATCGTGGTCAATCGGCCCTACGGATCCGTCGCCGACGCCGATGCCGGTGTAGACGCGGATCTGACGCGGTTCGCGACGGCGAATTCGCCAAACCGAGCGGACTGAATTGTGGAGGGGAGACCGAATCGAACAGGCTGTTACTTATTCGCACGTTATCCCCTCGACAAATCGTTCGACGCCACGCGTTGGGAGCTATTAACTCACAATCCCTCCGTGGGCTGGCGATTTGACGATCCGGCCGATCCAGTCACAGTCCGAAATCGCCGTCCACACGCCCGAAAACGCGAGCGTTCTGTCGGTAGTTCTATTATGCATGCGATTCAGACAGAAACGTGAGGGTCTAACTGTGGAAATATCTGAAAAACTCCTGTGTCTGTTCAGTACAGATGTTTCGGAAGAGGAGGATCGATACGTTATCGAAGTACCACGCCAGGAAGTAGAGACCGGCGACGTCGAACCGGGGGATATCTACAAGGTCGCGCTGATTTCGCGAGACGAGGCGACTGAAGAGACATCCATCACGGCAGAACGATCGAGTCCGCCGTCCGAACCGCAGCCACCGGTCGATGTCGGCGAAACTCGATACGTCGAAATCGAGGACATTGGCAAGCAAGGGGACGGAATCGCTCGCGTCGAACGCGGCTACGTTATTATCGTTCCCGGCGCCGACGTCGGGGAACGCGTCAAGGTCGAAGTCAGCGAAGTCAAGTCGAACTTCGCGGTCGGCGAAGTTATCGAAGAGACGTTCTAATCCGCTGAGGAATCGACCCCTCGCGGACGAGCGATACATCCGGTGATGGGTGGAGATCGGAGTATCGTCTCTCTTTCTCGGTTCGAAGAACTGGGTCCGAAGCAGTTGCAGTCGAACGCGTCGAAAACCCGAACAGATCGTCAGCTGAAGGCCTCGAAGCTCGATCAACCGGCTGAGACTAGCGCTCCGGAATCGTCTCGAGATACGTCGACGGATCCTCGTGAAAACAATCACCGACGACGATGGCGTCCGCACCGGCCTCGAGGATTTCGGTCGCCTTCTCCCGACTGTCGATTCCGCCGCCATAGAGCAACGTCGTCTCCTCGAGGTACTTCGAGGCGGCTTCGACGTCTTCGGGGCCGCCATAGGTGCCCGAATATTCGATGTAGAAGATCGGAAAGCCGTAGAACGTTTCGGTCGCGAGCGCGGCACCGGCGACTTCTTTCGGCGTGTAGACGGAATCGACGCCGGAAACCGCGGCCGCGGCGGAATCGAGGTGTTGGACGACGTAGCCCTCACCGATAACGTTCGTCACGAGTTCGGAAACCCTGTCGACGCCTTTCGATTCGACCAACCCACCGACCAGTGGCACGCTACTGCCGAGCACTTCGTTTGGTTTCTCTGCGACCTCAGTGAAGAGTTCAACGTGCTTTCCCACGAAATGGTCCCAATCACCGTTGTAGACGGCCGGGACCGAGAGGTAATCGGCGAGTTCCATCGTTTCTTTCGAGACTTGATTCGAATCGTACGGTTCCTGAAAGACCGGGACCGACGGAATCGCCTCCGTGATCGCCCGAATCGCCTCGAGCGAATTCGCTTCGGTGACGTCGTCTGAGCCACCGATCATCACGAGATCCGTCCCCTCGAGAACGCCGAGATCGGACGGCAGGGTTTTCGCCGGATCGACCTTCGTAATATGGCAGATTCCGTCCCAGTCGAGATCCATGCGTCTGCGTTCGAGGAGCCGAATAATATCTTTGGTGATCTCTCGTCCGAACGCACTCAATTCTCGAGAATCGACTATCGAACCACGCTCGAGACGGACTCGAGACAGGTCACGGCCAGGCAAACGGAAGAGCCGCTACTCCTCGATCGGCGTTCCATCGATCCGTTTTGCACCTTCTGAGTCGTGAACAACGACGTTCGCCGTGCCAGCCGAAGCCGGATCGTAGTTGTCACGGACGGCAATCGCCTCCTCGAGTTCTCGCACAGCCCGTTCCTTCAGGGCGTCGGCAAGCTCCTTCGCGTCCGTACGGGAGATGTCCCGACCCAGCCCTTCGCACTCGTGGGCGCGTACGATGCCCTCCTCGTCGACGGCCTCCCCCATCGGCTGGCTGGTCCCCGCGAGCGCGACGCTGAACGGATAGGTTCGACAGATCAGGGGCCGATCCTCGTGGGCGAGGCAGCCGCCGACTCCCTTCTCGTCTTCCTCGTAGAACACGCAGTCGCCACAGGCGGTCGTTTGTAACGCCCACTCGAACGTTTCGCCCTCGAGGTCGCCGTCGTCGTCTTCGCGGAGTCCGTACGGCATCGGTCGAGCGACGTCTCGCCACTCATCGACGTGCTCGCCGCCGGTCGGTCCTCCGTCAACCGCCTCTCTATCGGCCGGCTCTCGCGGTTCGTCGCTGAGAGACCCGTCGTCACTCGAGCGATCGCGAAGGGTTCTGACTTCGTCGGGAAACACCGTCGCCGTGTGGGCTTCGCCGGCGGTGTCGTCTTCGACCGTTGTGGCGCTGTCGTCGCCGTCCATCCCGGGGTCGCCACCATCAACACCGGATTCGGCGGTACAACACGCGCCACAGCGCGTGCACTCGAATCCGATCGATTCGATCGCGTCCGCGAGTTCGCTCACCGAAAGGTCGCGGGCCTGCTCGAGTTCCGCTTCGAGAGACTGCACACCTCATCCTGGTCGCCGAGGCGGAAAAGTGAGTCGCTGTCGGCGGCCGCCGAGGAAAGCCCCCTCGGCTATTGGGGGATGGACTACGGCTCCGATGGACTTGCTCGTTCGCCGTCCCAGACAACCCTCCCTTCGACCGCGAGTTTCTCGAGGTGGGCCCGGACGGTCGCTCGAGCCAGTTCCCGGACCCCGGCGAGATCCTTCTCGTAGGCGGTTTCGAGGATCTCCTCGAGTGTCTCGGCCCCCGCGTCAACGGCCTCACGGACTCGCCGTTCTCGCCGCATTCGGTGCTCGAGGAGCCGTTCGAGGGCCTCTCGAGGGTGATCGATGATCGGGCCGTGGCCGGGCAACAGTTCGGGCGGGTCGATCGCCCAGAGGCGTCTGAGCGTGCTCATGTACGCGCGCATCTCGCCTTCAGGGGCACCGACGACGACGCTTCCGTCCCGTATCGCACAGTCGCCACAGACGACGGGCCCGCCATCGCTCACGACGAGTGCGACGTGATCTCTGGCGTGGCCGGGCGCGTCGAGCACGGTAATCGTCTCGGTTCGATCCGACTCGTCCCCGATCGAAATTTCCGATCCCGGCCACAGCAGCCGGTCCGGCTCCCGTCCCGTCGCCGAACGAAATTGATCGATATGACCGCGGTGGGCCCAGAGCGTGGCGTCAGTTCGGGCGGCGTACGCGTCGACGCCGCCGACGTGGTCCGGGTGCGTGTGGGTGAGCACGATGTGCTCAACGCCGCGGGCTTCGACCAGTTCGTCGAGTTCGTCGGTTCGATCCGCGGGATCGACGAGCACCGCCGGGTCGGTCCCGATGAGATACGCGTTCGTCTCGCCTCCCGGCGCGGCGGTCTCGACGGGAATCGAAAAGCGAGTGACGTCCATAGACGGTGATTCGCTCGAGACCAAAAATGCGTATCGGAACTGCGAACTGTGAGTTCGGTCGACCAAGAGCCAATTAGTCGAATGGCGAGAAAGTAGTCTGACGACGACGCGGAATCAACCGGCTACCACGGAATCAATCGACGGAATCGTCGACGGCCGGCAATGTGAACGAAATCGTCGTTCCATCGCCCGGAGCCGAATCGATCCATATCTCGCCACCGTGGCGTTCGAGGATACGTCGACAGATCGTAAGTCCAATCCCGCTTCCGACATATTCCTCGTGGCTGTGAAGGCGTTGAAACATCTCGAAAACGCGGTCTTCGTCCTCGTGATCGATGCCGATCCCCTCGTCGCTGACCGAGAGGGTCCACTCTTCGCCCTCCCGCTCGCTCGAGATCGTGATTCGAGGCGACCCATCGCCGCTGTACTGGATCGCGTTATCCAGCAGGTTCTGGAAAACGAGACGGAGTTGATTGGGGTCACCCCGGACTGTCGGGAGCGATTCGACGGTGATTTCGGCGGCCGTTTCTTCGATTCGCATCTCGAGATTTGCCAACGCCTCATCGATGATTTCCTCCAGATTGACCGGTTCGAAGGTGTCTCCTTGCGCGTCGATTCGTGAAAACGTGAGGAGTCCCTCGATCATCGACTCCATTCGGTCGGCCCCATCGACAGCGTACTTGATGAATTCTTCTGCGTCTTCGTCGAGTTCGTCCCCGTACCGTTGCTCCAGTAGTTGCAAGTAACTCGAGACCATTCGCAACGGCTCCTGGAGATCGTGAGATACGGAGTGAGCGAACTGCTCGAGTCGCTCATTCGAGCGCTCGAGCTGTTGCTGATATTCGCGGCGTTCCGTGATATCGAAGTGTGCGACCGCGACGTATTCCCGCTCACCGTGGGCAAACGACGCCGCCCGCATGAGGAACCAGCGCTTTGTGTCGGGTGAATGGCAGGGATACTCGAATTCGAAAATCTCCCGATCGCCCTCGAGAAGTTCGGATAAGCCGGCGACGACCGCCCGTGCGGTCTCCGACTCGGACTGGGCAGTTACCTCGAGATAATTGAGGCCAATAGTGCTTGGCCGAAGCTCGATATCGTTCGCCTCCCCGAACTCCCGCCACGTACGATTCGTGTGCAAGATCGTTCCCTCCTCGTCCAGAATAGCGAAATTCATCGGAAGGGTGTCGACAGCGGACGTAACGAGAGCCTCTGGCTCCCAGGAGTTCATGGACGAGGCCAGTCGGTCGATGAAGATAACGCTGTTCCCGTCAAACCGAAGCGACACACTCAGCGGATCTCGGGCGCTCCAGTAATCCGCCAGACTCCATCAAAACGAACGGTGCAAACAGGTGGTTTTGCGTCTGTGTTCGATCCGTTCATTATATCCTACGACACGCTCGCGACCGGCTGCGCTCGCGGATGGAAGCCGGCTGTGGTACTCGCCCGGGAACTGCTGTGCATCGTACTACGTCGAGAACGAGACGACTGGTGATCGGCGCGAACTGCTCCGAACGAAAACTAGTCGAACGACGGTATTCAGCCGGCGCTGGGTACGACACGTTCCCCGGCGCGTTACCCCCACCGGCTCCGAATTCGGATCGAAGTCGCAGTCGCGACACCGATCGCGACTCAGTGGTTCAGGTAGGTAACTCAGTGGTTCAGGTAATAAACTTGTTTGCGCGCGTCGCGGAAGCTGTATCGGGATTCGACGAGTTCGACGTCCTCCAGACGATTGAGCGCGTAGCGAACGGTTCGGTCGGGAAGGAGCGATTCCTCGGCGAGTTGGCCCTGGGAAAGCGGGGAATCGGTCTCGAGAACTTTCGCGACGAGCTTTGCACTCGGCGGCAAGTCACGAAGGCGGTCGCGGTATTCGGTTTCGGTCAGTGAGTCTTCGGCGGCGGCGGCCTGTTCGTCAGCCGTACTCATGCTCATACCATCCCCAGCGAATGGACGATGGTAAAGCTTCCCTATATGGGAATACGAATAATCCAGTTTGTAATAGGTGTATAAGTAGCATATATATTCGTTTTGCGAACCGCTCTTCCCGTTGGCAATCGTCGCACCCAGTATGGAATCCGTTCCAGCCGAGTACGCAGATTTGCTCGAGCGAGAGAGTATCGCGCACTTCTCGACGATTATGCCCGACGGAACGCCCCAGGTCACCCCCGTCTGGATCGACGCCGACGACGACGGCTACATCCTGGTCAACACCGTTCGAAGTCGACAAAAAGCAGAAAACGTCTCGGAAAATCCGAAAGTGGGCCTCTCGATTACAGATCCGGACGATCCATACCGGTACGTTTCGATCCGGGGAGAAGTTGAGGAACTGACGACCGAGGGCGCGGTCGAACACATCGACAGCCTCGCACAGCGATACATGGACCGCGAGGAGTATCCGTACCACGACGACGAAGACAGTTCCCGAGTGATCGTTCGGATCCGACCCGACCGCGTGATTACGGGACAGTAGCCGTGAGAAGCCGTCCGAGCGCGCCGCAGGCGGCTACTCGGTGGATGGCAATTGCTCGAGTGAAGCGAAGAAGCCGGTTGTTCGACTGGTCGGAAGCAATCTGTCCCTCGAGTCACCGCTCTCCGTTCGGCGACGAAGGCCATTGCCGGCATCCGATAGCCGCTACGACGACGCCATCGTCCCTCGGACCGAGTCTGCGAGAGCGCAATTGCGGTGTTATCACCGCCGTTCGTCGCCGAACGGACGAAATCAGTCTCGAGGCCGTTGCTCATCGGCTTCCAGTATCGTTTTATCCTCCGACGCCTGTAGTTTCTTCCAGTGTGAAAGGACAGGAGTGGTACCAGGCCGACGATGTCGCCGAGGAGTACGACGATAAACGGTTCTCTCAGGGTGGCGAACTGATCGACCAGCGTGAGAAAGAAGCCGTACTCGAGGCGATTACTCCCCTCGAGGATAAAGACGTACTCGAAATCGCCTGTGGTACCGGGCGATTCACCGTGATGCTCGCAGCACAAGGTGCGAACGTCGTGGGACTCGATATTTCGGCTGCGATGTTGCAGCGTGGACGCCAGAAAGCAAAGCAAGCGAACGTCTCGGAGAACCTCGAGTTTCTCCGAGGCGACGCAGGACGACTGCCGTTTCCGGACGACCACTTCGATACGGTCATCGCGATGCGATTTTTCCACCTCGCGGACGACCCCGAGGGATTCCTACGCGAGATGCGCCGCGTGTCGCGCGACCAGATCGTCTTCGATACGTTCAACCGGTTCTCTTCGCGGAGTATCTACAACTGGGCGCTCCCGATGGGATCGCGACTGTACTCGAAAAGCGAGGTAAGCGTCTTGCTGGCTAAGACCGAACTAAAACTCGAGGACGTCGAGGACGACTTCATCGTTCCGTACGGCTTTTACCGATCGATTCCGAACGCGCTCGCGTCCCCGATCCGAAGTCTCGACACCATGATCGGAGAGGTTGCACTCACCGATCATCTCGCTTCGGTTTCCTACTGGAATACTCGCGTCAGATGAGAACCGGACACTAACTGATTACTCTCTGACTGATTGGCGAGAGAAGAACCCCAGTCTATTTTTACTGTCGGGAGAGTCTACATATTCGTATGGAGCTCTCGGTAGTCGTCTCGACGCTCAACGACCGGGAGCAACTGCTCTCTAGTCTCGACGCGCTCGCCGAGCGCACGCCGTCGACGACTGAAATCATCGTCGTTAACGGCCCTTCCTCGGACGGAACGACCGGCGTCGTCCGCCAACGAGGCGATGTCGATGTCCTCGTCGAGATATCGGAACGGAACACCAACGTCTCTCGAAACGTCGGTTTCGAGACCGCCTCGAGCGATGTCGTGGCGTTTCTCGACGGGGGATACGTTATCGACCAGGGATGGTACGACGCGATCGAGAACGCGATGAAAGCGAGCGCCGATATCGTCACCGGACCGGTGTCGGGTCTCGTCGATTCGGAATCGAGACAGCCGCGAACGATCGTCGGCCAGACCGTAACGCCGTTCGATTGCGATAACGTCGCGTTCGATTCGACGGTGCTCGAGGCGTTGGACGGCTTCGACGAGTACCTGTCCGTCGATGGCTCTCGAGACTGCGCTCACCGAGTGAGCGCGCTCGGGTTCGACGTGACCTGGAACGGGGAGATGGCCACCCGCTACGACGTCGAAACGGACGGGGGTCGGCCAGAACCGGACTGGGGAGCGATGTATCGATCCCTGGCCTACCGACTGGCGAAGAACTACGGGCCCCGACCGACCGTCCTCGGACGGATCGGCGGCAGTGCGATTCGAGACGGCATCTCGGCTATCCGGACCATTATTTCCGGCGAAACGACGCCGACGGGTTGGCTCGGTGACGGTCTTTCGGTGACGAAAAATCTCGCGAGCGGATTCGCCGACGGTGTTCGGGCTCGATACGCCGACCGGTCGATGCGCCGAAATCCGAACGGCGTTTCGGTGAGACACGACCGCGCAGTGCAGGTGTACGACCGACGCGAGTCTGAGTAACCGTCCGTTCGAACGGTCGCCCGGTCAGTCGTGATCCGGTGCGAGCGATTCGATCACGCGACAGGCGTTTTTCGAAAACGCGCGCCAGAGCTTATCCTCCGGAACGTCGAGCGTGAGGATTTCCATCACCGCCACGTCGGGGTGACAGTCGGGCGCACCGCTCCCGAACAGGACTCGATCCGGGTGTTCGAGCAGCGCGCGCTCGAGCACGTCTCGATACCTGACGAAGCTGGTCTCGAGATAGCAGTCGTCGTACGTATCGAGGAGATCGATCATCTCGTTCATCAGGTCGCGGTCGAGCGGGTGGCCGCCGAAGTGAGAGACGATAACGGGAATCGACCGCTCGAGGAACGTCTCGGCGAGTCGGGCTGGTGGGGCGTCTTTTCCGCCGCAGATGATGATCGGGTGTCCGACATCCTCGAGAACGTCGAGAACGGTCTCATCGGGGTAGCCGTCGACTCGCGGATCGAGGACGAATCCGTGGAACCGATCGTCGTAGGCGTACTGTTCGACGTCCTCGGGGGTCGTATGAAACTCCTTGCGGCCAGATACGACGTTTCGAAGCCGATTTGCGGGCGTCGATCCCCTTCGTTCGGAGCCGTTGATGCGTGCGAACGCGACGAACGGCCTGTCGACGCTCCGGCGCGCGACGCCATTGTTCGCGGCCACGTAACTCGTCTCCGGCGTCGCCCGCGGGAAGACGACCGCTCTCGTGATTCCGGCCTGGTGCATCTCTCGCTCGAGTCGGTCGGGCGACAGGTTCGGGGTTCCCCCACTCGTTCCGGTGACGGGCGTTAGTCTCGTATAGACGTCGACGATCCGAAACCCGTGTTCCAGCTCCAGCATCCCAGCCACTTGTTGTCGATCATCCCATATTTCCCTATCGGAAGACGGCGTTAGCCCTGTGACTGTCCTTCGCACGACCAATCGCCAGAGGGAACCGAGGTAGGAGGGAAAAAGTTATATAGAAGTGCTGATGACATAGTTAGTGAGGATTCAACTATGGCACAACAGCGACGCATGGGCGGACAGCCGATGTTTGTTTTGAGCGAGGATAGTCAGCGAACGCAGGGCCGCGATGCCCAGTCGTCGAACATTATGGCCGGCAAAGCGGTCGCCGAGTCAGTACGGACGACACTCGGCCCTCGAGGTATGGATAAGATGCTCGTCGGTTCGAGCGGCGACGTCGTCATCACCAACGACGGCGCGACCATCTTGAACGAGATGGATATCGAGCATCCGGCCGCACAGATGATCGTCGAAGTCGCTGAGTCCCAGGAGGACGAGGTCGGCGACGGAACGACGACTGCGTCCGTGCTCGCCGGCAACCTGCTCGGCGAAGCCGAGGACCTCATCGAACAGGACGTTCACGCCACGACCATCGTCGAAGGGTATCACGAAGCCGCCCGGATCGCACTCGAGGCGATCGACGAGCAGGTAAGCGAAGTGGATGTCGACGACGACATTCTCAGACAGGTTGCCGAGTCGAGCATGACCGGCAAAGGAACCGGCGGTCTGACGACCGAAGAGCTGGCCAAAACCGTCGTCGAAACCATCCGTCACGTCGATACGGACGACGGCGTTGCACGCGACAACGTCTCCGTTCACACGCAGGTCGGTGCCTCCTCGAACGCGACAGAGCTCGTCTCGGGCATCGTCATCGACGAAGAACCCGCCCACGACGAGATGCCGACCGATGTCGAAGACGCGTCGATCGCACTCCTCGACGTCGAACTCGAGCTCCGGACCGGCGAGGTCGATGCCGAGTACGCAATCGACTCGATCGACCAGCTCAACGCGGCGATCGACGCGGAAGAAGGCGAACTCGACGGCTACGCCGAAACGATCGTCGACAGCGGCGTAGACGTCGTGTTCACGACCGACGGTGTCGACGACCGCGTCGCCGCCAAGCTCGCGAGCGAAGGGGTCCTTCTCTTCGAGAATCTCGGCAGCTCCGACGCTCGAGACGTCGCATCCGCAACGGGTGTCAGCCGCGTCGGCTCGCTCGAGGACCTCGAGGAAGCCGACTTCGGCCACGCCGAGCACATCCAGACGAAGACCTACGGCGACGACGACCTCGCGTTCATCGAGGGCGGCGCGGCCGCCGAATCGGTCACCGTCTTCGTCCGCGGCGGCACCAAACACGTCGTCAACGAACTCGAGCGCACCATCGGCGATGCCCTCGATGTCGTCTCGACGGCGCTCGATTCGGGCGAAGTCGTCCCCGGCGCAGGAGCGACCGAGATCGCGATTGCCGATAAGGTCCGCTCGGAAGCGGCCAGCATCGAAGGCCGCAAACAGCTCGCAGTCACGTCGTTCGCGGACGCGATCGACATCATTCCCCGAACATTGGCTGCGAACACGGGACAGGATCCGATCGACTCCCTCGTCGATCTCCGGGCCGTCCACGAATCCGACGGACGCGCGGGCCTGATCACCGACAACGAAGACGTTACGATCGGCGACCCACTCGAGCACGGCGTCGTCGATCCGGCCGACGTCAAGCGTGAAGCCGTCGAGAGTGCGACCGAAGCGGCGACCATGATCGCTCGCATCGACGACGTCATCTCGGCTGAGTAGGACGGACTCTTGCACACAGCCCTCGAGTACAGTGAGAACGACCGATACCGCGTTTCCTTTTCGAAGCGGCCAGCATTGTTAAGTATTAACACCCGAAATCATCCCGGTCATGTCGGGGAATTCGCCGCCGGATCGACTACGAAAGGTCGGTGAAGCAACTGGTCAAGTGGTTTACTACGACGATACTCGCGGAACCTATCACACGTGGTGTGACGACGACGAATTCGAACCGGTGAGTACGGCGTTGCTCGTCACGGTTTCGTCGGTGTTCGGCGTCGAGCCCGAAGATCTGGATGCGCTGGGTGAGTGTATCGATCCGGACGCGTTGAACGCGATTTTCGTCCACTGGCGCGGTGACGAACCCCGCATCGGAGACGGAGCCGTCTCGTTCTCGTTTTCCCACTGCGACGTCACGGTGAAATCGGACGGCGAAATCATCATCGATCCGCAGAACAAGGTCGAAGACGCCGCCGAAATTCCGGTGGAGGAAGCCGCTTAACCGGGTTTCTTCGGGGCCGGTTCGAAACCGGGATAGCCCCAAGCCCCCGTTTTTCATCGCTCGTCGTGAAACCTCATCAGCGTGGTGTGAACCAATCGGAGTGGCTGCGAGAAGTGTAGTGGGTCTGGGCGTCAGGGCTCGAGCAGTACTCCGTCGCCGCTCCCGAGATCGTACGCGTCGTCGCCGCGCCCGTCGTTGACGTCAAGTTCGACGTAGCCATGACTGCCGACGGTCGCGAGTTGCTCGCCGGTGCGAACGGAGGCGAACGTGGTTCCGACGGGGACGCGCTCGCCGTTCGCATCGATCGACTCTCGATCAGCAATGAACTCGCCGGGAACGTTCGTGATGACGTTCCCGAAGTCATCGACGACGAGTACTTCGCCGCGCGCTCGTGGCGGATCGGAATCGATAGCCGCGGTCGGGAGTTTGTAATCGACGAGCGAATCGATCGAGTCGATCGGTGCTAGCCCCTCGAGAGATCCGAGCCGATCCGGTGGCGTCTCGTGAACCGCCGCGGCGGCCGGAGCAAAGATGTCTCGTCCGTGAAACGTCGTACTTCGACCGCTCGGGGGTCTTTCGTCCGTCGGTTCCGGCGTGTGCGGGATCTCGACCGGCGTGTGCGGAATATCGAGCAGGTCGCTCTCGGTTGCCGACTCGTCGATTTCGAACGCCTCGAGCGGCCCCTCGGTGGCGTTCACAAGCGCTCGAGCGGGCGGAAGCAAGACGCCGTTGTCCGGGCCGACGAGTGCGTGCTCGCCGGCACGGAAGACGATCGCACGGCGGTCGGTTCCAACGCCCGGATCGACGACCACGAGATTCGTCGCCGGCGGATAGTACGGAAGGGTTTCTCGAAGCCAGAAGGCGGCCGTTCGGATGTCTCCTCGGGGAAAATCGTGGGCGATATCGACGAGGCGGGTGTCCGTTCGCTGGTAGAGGACCCCTTTCATCGCTGCTGGATACGGCGAGCCGAAATCGGATGTGAGCGTTATCATACTCGAAAGTCAGTGCCCGTTCGAGTCGGAGTCGCTGACCATCTGCAGCCGTTCGATCCCGTTCGCTTCGTCGACGACCTCAACGACGGGGTCGGGAACCAGCCGTTCCCAGTCTTCGTCGTCGATCATCCGTTCGCGGACTTCGGTTCCCTCGAGGACCTCCCGATTGAACATCGGCGACTGGCGGACGTCGACGCCGGCCTCCTCGAAGAGCTGGATGACGAGCGGGTTGTTCGAGTACGCGATGTCGAAATCCGGGCTCATACTCTGGACGTGACTCACCCAGACGGAGTTTCGGTCGAGGTCCTCGATCGGGACCGCGTAGGTCACGAGGTCGAATTCCACGAGGGATTTCGTGATCATCATAATGCGTTCACCCGCAGTGAACGGGTTTCGCGTCGAGTGCGAATCGCCGGCGCTTCCGATGCCGAGAACGAGTTCGTCGACGTCCTCGGCGATCCGTTTGACCATGTTGTAGTGGCCGTTGTGAAACGGCTGAAACCGCCCGATATAGAACCCCCGGGTCATGACCAATAGTGACAGGCCGCCTTGCTTAAGCGTGGCGAGTTTGGACGGTTCTCGTCGCGGGGGTGTCGTGAGAATTTTTGTACTGATCGACGGGGGCGGTACGAAGCCGCCGCCCGTGCCCGAAACGGGCGGTTTCGCGACCGGCGTCTCTCCGTCGCGACTCCGAGCAGACGTTTCGGACGTGGACCCGCCGTTTGTGAGGGTCCTAACGCTTGCGAGGACCTGAAACGCGCCAGGAAGATACTGTAACAGCCGATGGAACCGTTCGTTGTCAGCCCAATATCGTCAAAACAGCGGATAGAACCCGTCTTCGAGGCGACTGCGACAGCTACCGTATGGAGAAAGTATATCAGTCGCAATCCCTTCGAAACAGGTACTGAATAGCATTCTATGAGTAACGACACGAATGTTGACGACCCTCCCGAAGACCCCTCCTTGCACCCGCCAACCGAGGAGCAACAGGGAGCGGAGGAGTCGCTCGAGGAGGGCGGCGAGGATGTCGACGGGGACGAGATCCGCGACGACATCGATTCCGCGGACGAGGGAATCAACGCTGATAACGACAATCAAGACCAACGTGATCGAGCGAGTGAAACGAACGGGCCGAGCCTCGGCGATGACGAAGACGAGCGCGACGAACAGCCGGCGGACGAGGACGACGACATCGAAACTGTCGAGGATCTCGGCAGTACGGTCGACGTCGATCCCGGCGTCGAAATCGACGAATCGATCGAAGACGACGACCTGCTCGGCGGCCTCCAGATAGACTCTACCGCCGATATCGAGGTCCCCGACAGGCTCGTCGACCAGGTGATCGGGCAGGACGAAGCGCGAGACATCATCATCAAAGCGGCCAAACAGCGCCGCCACGTGATGATGATCGGCTCTCCCGGGACCGGGAAGTCGATGCTGGCGAAAGCGATGAGCCAGCTACTGCCTCAAGAGGACCTTCAAGACGTTCTCGTCTATCACAATCCCGACGACGGCAACGAGCCGAAAGTCCGGACGGTTCCCGCTGGGAAGGGAGAACAGATCATCGACGCCCACAAAGAGGAGGCTCGAAAGCGCAACCAGATGCGCTCGATCCTGATGTGGATCATCATCGCGATCATCATCGGCTACACCATCATTAGTCAGACGAGCCTGTTGCTCGGTGTGATCGCAGCCGTCGTCATCTGGTTCTTCTTCCGGTACACCTCCCGCGGCACGGACGCGATGGTGCCGAACATGATCGTCGACCACAGCGACCAGCGAACGGCACCGTTCGAGGACGCAACGGGTGCTCACGCCGGTGCGCTGCTCGGCGATGTCCGTCACGACCCGTTCCAGTCCGGCGGGATGGAGACCCCGAGCCACGACCGCGTGGAACCCGGCGGGATCCACAAGTCGAACAAGGGCGTGCTGTTCGTCGACGAGATCAACACGCTCGACGTCCGCACCCAGCAGAAGCTGATGACGGCGATTCAGGAGGGTGAGTTCGCGATCACGGGCCAGTCCGAGCGATCCTCGGGTGCGATGGTCCAGACCGAACCAGTCCCCTGTGACTTCGTCATGGTCGCCGCGGGTAACATGGACGCGATGGAGAACATGCACCCCGCGCTCCGTTCCCGTATCAAGGGATATGGATACGAGGTGTACATGGACGACACCATCGAGGAGACTCCCGAAATGCGCCGGAAGTACGTCCGGTTCATCGCCCAGGAGATCGAACGCGACGGCCGGCTTCCGCACTTCGAGCCCGAAGCCGCAAAGGAGGTCATCCTCGAGGCCAAACGCCGCGCAGGGCGCAAGGAACACCTCTCCTTGCTCATGCGTGAACTCGGCGGACTCGTCCGCGTCGCGGGCGACATCGCTCGAGCGGACGACCGCGAGTTCACGAACCGCGACGACGTCTTGCAGGCCAAGGACCGCTCGCGCTCGATCGAGCAACAGCTCGCCGACGACTACATCGAACGGCGCAAGGACTACGAACTGCAGGTCACCGACGACGGCGTCGAAGGACGCGTCAACGGGCTCGCCGTGATGGGCGAAGACTCGGGTATCATGCTTCCGGTGATGGCCGAGATCGCGCCCGCACAGGGCCCGGGCCAGGTCATTGCGACCGGCCAGCTAAAGGAGATGGCCGAGGAATCGGTCCAGAACGTCTCGGCGATCATAAAGAAGTTCTCCGACGTGAACCTCTCGGAGAAGGACGTTCACATCCAGTTCGTCCAGGCCGGCCAGGGCGGCGTCGACGGCGACTCCGCCTCGATTACGGTGGCGACCGCCGTCATCTCCGCCCTGGAGGACATCCCGATCGACCAGACGGTCGCGATGACCGGCTCGCTCTCGGTCCGAGGCGACGTCCTCCCGGTCGGCGGCGTGACTCACAAGATCGAAGCCGCTGCGAAAGCTGGCTGTGACAAGGTCATCATCCCCGAAACGAACGAACAGGACGTGATGATCGAGGACGAATACGAGGAAATGATCGAGATAATCCCGTGTTCGAACATCAGCGAGGTCCTCGAGGTCGCGTTGATCGGTCAGCCCGAGAAGGACTCGCTGCTGAACCGACTCAAGCAGATCACCGAATCGGCGTTCGATCAGCAGGTCTCCCAGACCGGCGGTTCGAACCCGAGCCCGCAATAGATGCCGAACTGGACGGCGTTCGCGGCTATTACGATCGTCGTCCTCGTGTTGTTACTGGTTCTTTCTCACCTCACGCAGTCTGCGTTTTCACGGACCGCGGAGTCGGCCGATCGATCGGACGGATCCACATCGGGAGGGGCGCCCAAGACCGACGATTCGGACGCGGATCCGTTCATAACGGAGGCCGAATCAGAAGCGGTCACCGACGATCGGACTGCGATCGACCGGCACGGACGCGAAGCTGAGAAAGACGAGAGCACACTCCACTCCTCGCTAGCAGAGACGGAAACCGCCCGGTACCCATCCGAAGCCGATTTCGTTTCCGGCTCGAACGCGGACAGTCAGTCCGACGTTCCCGACTCCGATTCGGTTCGTCCCAACTCGACTCGAGACGAGCCCACCAGTCCGGACCCCGCCGAGATGTCCACGGAAATGTTACTGGCCAACGTCGCGCTCTCGCAGGGAGTGTTCGCGGTCGTGTTGATCGGAGCCGCAATCTACACCGGGATTCCGGCCGAAGCGCTCGGCCTCGCGTTTTCACAGTCATATCTCATCACGGGACTCGTGATCGGAACGGGACTTGGAATCGCGCTATACGTCGCCAACGAGATCGGGGCCGCGATTTCGACCTGGATCGGGTTCGACCACGACGAGGAGCTTCGCGAGTTGCTCGGGCCGGACTCGGTCGGCGAGTGGGCCGTGCTCCTCGGGTTCGTTCTTCCGGTCATCGCCGTCTTCGAGGAGTTGCTCTTTCGAGCGGCGCTGATCGGCGTTTTCGAAGCCGGCTTTAGTATCTCGCCGTGGTTCCTGGCAGTCGTTTCCTCGATCGCGTTCGGTCTCGGCCACGGCATGCAGGGATCGGTCGGCGTGATCGTGACGGGCGCGCTCGGATTCGTACTGGCGGCGGCGTTCGTTCTTACCGGGAGCTTTCTGGTCGTCGTCGTCGCACACTACCTGATCAACGCCTTCGAGTTCGTCGTCCACGAAGGGATCGGGTTCGACTGGGCGGCGGTCCTCGAGACCGACGGCGACGACGGTTGAGAGCCTCCACTCAGGACCCCGTCTCGAGCGGCCAACCCTCGAAAGCTAAGGGAAACCGACTCCTCGAGTGAGCTATGGTGAAACTTGAGGAGTCGTCACAGTCGGTGTATCGAGCGATCGTGATCGGCGTCGGACTCTATTTTGCGCTGTTGATTCTCGGACAGGCACTCGGCGTCCCGCTGGCAATTCTCGCCGCACAGGTGGTGTTTGGCCTCATTGCCATCACTATCGGGTCGTTACTGTATACTCAATCTGCGAATCCGACAGCGACGATTGCGGGCGCTTCCGGGGCGCTCATCGGCGGGGGACTCGCACAGTTTCTCTGGCTGGCGACCGGCGAGCAGGTCTTTAATCTGCTCGCGTCGATCCTGGTTTTTCTCGGGATCGGGCTCTACATCTATCTCGTGTGGACCTCGCCCTGAACGGGCGGCCGGGAAGTTCGTACTGGTCGGTTCTCGAGCTTACAACTCTTCGAGCGATCGAAGCTTCTGCTCGACCGACGGCGGTGCCGCGCTGGGTCCGTCTCGCACGCGGTGATCTGGAATGAGAATCGGGGCCGGGTTTTCCGCGAGCGCGGTTCGAACGAGTGTGATGTCTTCCTGCTCGTCGGGATCGAGTCCGGGCGTCATTCGCGCCAGCCCCGCCACGTCGGTTCCCTCGCCGTAGGGAATCGCCTCGACCTGTTCTAACACCTTGCGTTGGTCCGTCGGAACAGTGAGCGCGACGGTCACGTCCGAAAAGTCGGGTTCCTCGAGGCCGCTGAGGTAGTCGTCAATCTCCTCGAGAATCGGGTGTTCCGTCTCGGCGTCCTCATCGGGCGTATCCGGAAACGTGACGCGCAACACGCGCCCGCTCGCGACGCCGATTTGAACGAACCGCTCGAGGTACGGCGACTCACGCGCGTAGATACCGGCGTCGGTAACGTCCTCCATACGCTTCCTCGGAGCGGCGTGGACTTGAATATTCGCCAGCCGCCGCCGGATGGCGCAAGTCTTATGTACATATGAGTACGTCGATGTACAATAATGAACTCCGAAACCGAGGTTGCCCCCGCGGTCCGGTCGATTCTCGAGGCCGCCCGAGAGCGGGGACGGGACGAGGCCGACAGCGAGAGCGGCCCACAACAAGACGGCGATCGGCTCTCCGTCGACGCGCGTTCGTTCCCCGACGCACTCGAGCGAGCAGAGCGCGAGAATCGCGTGCCGGTGATCGCGGAAGTCAAACCGACGAGCCCGACGAGCGACGGAACGCGGGACGAAGATCCCGTCGAACTGGCCGAATCGATGGTCGAGGGTGGCGCGAGCGCGATTTCGGTGCTGACCGAGCCCGAACACTTCGGGGGCTCGCCCGAGGCACTGACCCGCGTCCGCGAGGCCGTCGATGTCCCCGTGCTTCGGAAGGATTTCGTCCTTCGAGAACCACAGATGGACGTCGTCGAAGCCGACCTCATCCTCCTGATCGCGCGCTTTGTCGACGACCTCCCGGAACTGGTCGCGGCCGCCCGCGAGCGAGGATTCCAGCCCTTAGTCGAGGTCCACGACGCCGCGGAACTCGAGGCCGCGCTCGAGGCCGACGCGTCGATCATCGGCGTCAACAATCGCGACCTGACGAAACTCGAGGTCGATCTGGGCACGTTCGAGTCGGTCGCGCCCGACGTTCCCGAAGACGTCACGTTGATCGCCGAAAGCGGCGTCTCGAGCCCTGATGATGTCGAACGGATGCGTGAGGCGGGGGCCGACGCGTTGCTGGTCGGCAGCGCGATAATGGATCACGCGAACGCGGATGAGGTCGATATCGAGGCGAACACCCGGAGGTTGACACGAGTATGAGTGAAAGCGAACGCGAACGAAACGGAGAACAGACGGACCGAGCGGCGTCCGACGGCGAGTTCGGTCGCTACGGCGGACAGTACGTCCCCGAGGCGCTGATGCCGGCGCTCGAGGAACTCGAGGACGCCTACGAGCGCTACGTCCTCGAGAACGAGGACGGCTTCATGGACGAGTTCGAGCGCCGGATTCGAAACTTCGGCGGACGACCGACGCCGCTCGGCCGAGCCGACCGACTGAGCGAGCGGTACGGCCGCGAGGTCTATCTCAAACGCGAGGATCTCGTCCACGGCGGGGCACACAAGCTCAATAACGCCCTCGGACAGGTCCTGCTGGCGAAGTACATGGGCAAAGAGCGGATCATCGCCGAAACGGGCGCGGGCCAGCACGGCACCGCAACGGCGATGGCGGCGGCCCATCTCGATATGCCCTGCGAGATCTACATGGGTCGAACCGACGTGAACCGACAGCGGCCCAACGTCTTCCGGATGCGGATCAACGGCGCGGAAGTCAACCCCGTCGACATCGGTCGCGGCACGCTCAAGGAAGCGATTTCGGAGACGATGCGTGAGTGGTCCCGGACCGTCGAGCGGACCCACTACGTGATCGGCAGCGTCGTTGGCCCCCACCCGTTCCCAGCGATGGTCCGGGACTTCCAGGCCGTCATCTCCGAGGAGGCCCGCGAGCAGGCAAAATCGCAACTCGGCGGCCTTCCGGACGCCGTCATCTCCTGTGCCGGCGGCGGCTCGAACACGATGGGTGCGTTCCACCACTTCGTTCCCGACGAGGATGTCGACCTCTACGCAGTCGAAGCGGGCGGTTCCTCGCTCGAGGTCGACGAGGAGGCGGGCGTCGCGCCCAACTCCGCCACGCTGTCGACCGGCGACGAAGGGGTGCTCCACGGCGCGCGAACGACGCTCTTACAGGACTCGCACGGACAGATCATGGAGTCCCACAGCGTGAGCGCCGGTCTCGACTACTCGGGTGTCGGCCCCGAGCTCGCACACCTCGTCGATGAGGGACGCGTGACGCCCGTCAACGTCGACGACACGGCCGCCCTCGAGGCGTTCCACCGGGTGTCGACCGACGAGGGGATTATCCCGGCCCTCGAGACCTCCCACGCCTTTGGCTACCTCCACGAGGCGTCCGAAGCGAGCGAGGACATAGGCGAGACCGTTATCGTCAACGTCTCCGGCCGGGGGGACAAGGACCTCGAAACGGTGATCGAGGAGACCGAAAAGCGGGGCCTCGAGAGCGCCCCAGATATGTCCGTCTTCGAGACCGGAGGTGGGATCTGATGGGAGACACCTCCGAAGCCGAACCGGACGCCATCGCGACGGCGTTCGAAGACGAATCGGCGTTCGTCCCCTATCTGGCCGTCGGCGATCCGACCTACGAGGAGTCCCTCGAGTACGTCGAGGCGCTGGCTCACGGCGGTGCGGACCTGATCGAACTCGGCCTGCCGTTTTCCGAACCGATGGCGGAGGGGCCGACAATTCAACAGGCGGTCACGCGAGCGCTCGAGTCCGGCATGACGCCCGAGCGCTTTTTCGAGTTCGTCGAAGACCTCGAGGTCGACGTTCCGCTCGTCTGTATGACCTACTACAACCTTATCTATCAGTACGGTCCCTCCGAGGGGCCGCAGTCGTTCGTCGAGCGGGCCGCCGATGTCGGCCTCGAGGGGTTCGTCGTCCCCGACCTGCCCGCCGAGGAAGCCGGGCCGCTCCGGGAGGCCTGCGATGAGTTCGGCCTCGACCTCGTCTTCATCGTCGCGCCGACGACCCGCGGCGACCGACTCGAGGAGATGATGGACCGCGTCTCGGGCTACGTCTACGTCCAGGCCCGACTCGGCGCGACCGGCGCGCGCGACGACGTCTCCGATCAGACCGAAGGGAGCCTCGACCGGCTGGCCGGCTGGGAGATTCCCAAAGCGGTCGGATTCGGCATCAAGAACGGCGAGCACGCCGAGCGAATCAGTGCGGCAGGGGCTGACGGAATCATCGTCGGCAGCGCGCTGGTCGATATCGTCGCCGAGGGCCACGAAGAGGACCGCCCCGTCGAGGAAACCGCGGAGCGGCTCGAGGCTAAAGCTCGAGAACTCAAAGACGGGGCCCTCGACGGCACGGAAAGACTGCCAGAACCAGAACATCCATAACGCGAAACTTGCTACAACCCCACAATGACTACCGGAACTGACGCGCGACTCGACAGAATCGGGACGGATGGCAACTACGTCATCGTTCCGATGGACCACGGAATCACACTGGGCCCGGTAACGGGCCTCAAAGATATCGAATCGACCATCGACGCGGTGACACGGGGCGGCGCAGACGCCGTCCTGACCCAGAAGGGGATCGCTCCTCGCGTTCACGAGAATAAAAACGAACGAGGCTACATCGTCCACCTCAACGCCTCGACCTCGATCGGTCCGGATTCGAACGACAAGCGACTCACCGGAACCGTCGAGGACGCGATCCGCGTCGGCGCCGATGCCGTCTCTTTCCATATTAACGTCGGCTCGAACCACGAACCCGATCAGATCACCCAGCTCTCGGAAGTAACCTCCGAGGCCGCTCGCTACGGAATCCCCGTTCTTGCGATGGCCTACGCTCGCGGACCGGACGTCGACGGCGCGGACCCCGAAGCGCTCGGCCACGCGGTGCGTCTCGCCGAAGAAGTCGGTGCAGATATCGTCAAAACCGGCTACAGCGGCGACGCCGACAGCTTCGAACACGTCTGTGAATCGACCCGACTCCCGGTCGTCATCGCCGGCGGCTCGAAGGGAACCGACCGCGAGACGATCGGAATGGTCCGGGGCGCGATGGACGCCGGCGGGGCGGGCATCTCGATGGGCCGCTCGATCTTCCAGCACGAGGACCCCGAAGGGATCGCGACGGCCGTCGCAGGCGTCGTCCACGACGATCTTTCGGTCGACGACGCACTCGAGCGAGCCGGACTCGCACTCGAAGTCTGAGTTCTTATCCGCGTTTCGATTATTATTTCTCCCGAATGCGTCTCAATTATCCTCGAGCGGGCCGCATGAGCAGTGTCGGGACCGAAATCACTACGGTAATTCCGTTCGTCTGCCCCGGTCGTGACCGACGAGGAGGCGTTGACGGTAGACGACGAGCTACTCGCACGGGCGCGAATCCACGCCAGAGACGTCGATATCGATGTCGACCTCGAGGCGGTCGAATGGGAAGTCTCAACGCGAGCGCGCCGCCGAGCGGGTGCCTGTCGCTGGGACCGCCGGCGCGAGGTCGCGACGATCGTCCTCACCCGTCGTGCCTACGAGAGCTACGACTGGGAGTCGTTCGCGGCCGTCGTTCGACACGAACTCGTCCACGCCTGGGAGTTCCAGCAGTTCGGCGAGTCCGGTCACGGACAGCGGTTTCGAAAGCGGGCCGCCGAACTCGACGCGCCCCGCCACTGCGAGACGTTCTCCGAGCCGCGGTACGTGATTCGGTGTCTGGCAGAAAGTTGTGACTGGCAGGCCCACAGACACCGCGCGTCAAGACCCGTGAAAGCCCCGGAAAGCTATCGCTGCGGCGAGTGCGGGAGCGATTACGAGGTCGAACACACAGAGAGCGGCCGAACCTGGCAGTGTGCGAGTGGCTACGGCGGGACGAAGGCCGCTCTCGAGGAAGAGTGGTAGCCAGTTGGGACGGGATCTGGGCGGGTTGAACGAGAGTTCGAGAGAGAGCAGGCAAAACGGTTCTCACAAGACTTTATTTCCCCGTTCACCTCGTCCGAGTATGGGAGTACTCGAGACGATGTTCGGGCAGGTTGGCGACGGCGACGGTCGGGCGAAGTTTTCGAGCCATCGATACGACGTGACCTATACCGTCTCTGCGGAGAGTCACGACATCGCCTACGCCGTCCCGATCCAGCGGGCCGAATTTGACGCCTTCGCCGACCTGGTCGAACTCGAACGCGAGACAGCGTACGTAACCGACGGCAAGGAGTCACTCGAGGAGTCGCTCGATGCCGTCCTCGAGGACGACTCGCTCGACGCGGAGACGTGGACCGAACGAATGGAAGCGCCGCGACGAACCGTCGAACCCATCCTCGAGAGCTGGCAGGAGATCGTGTACGGCGAGGAGAGTGACGCCGGAGCAGACGAGACTGACGACGCAAGCGAGAGGAATAGCACGGGTGCAACGGACGGCTCCGCCGTCGAAATCGTCTACTTACCCCTCGAGACCGAGTCGGCGTTCGCGGCGTTCCTGCAGGTCTGTCGAAAACGCGACGAACTAGGGCACGATCCGTTCGAACTCCCCGAGAACATCGCCGCGGCCGCGGGGATACTCACGCGGATCAAGCGGGCCACCGACCGGAGCAAAAACCGGGTTGTCGTGAACAGACGGCATCTTCCTGAGTTGTGAACAGACGGCATCTTCCTGCCCTGTAACAACGATACAACCGGCCGGATGTTCGTTGGTTCCGTTTCGGAGTAGCCCTTGCAGCGGTGAAAAATACTATTATTAGACGATCGACTCGAACTCCTCGAGCGACGTCAACTCGTAGGTCGGTTCATGTTCGACCTCGGTTCCGTGACCGAGGTTGATCCACGCCGAATCCATTCCCATCGCGTTCGCGCCGGCGATGTCCGCGTGGAGGTTGTCCCCGATGTGGACCGTCTCGCTCGGGTCAACCTCGAGCGTGGAGAGAGCCAATTCGAACGGCGTCGAATCCGGTTTCGGCGGCACGCCGTTTTTGGGGTCGACGAACACCGCCGCGTCGAAGGCGTCGGTGAGTCCGAGCGTCTCGAGCTTTTTGCTCTGGGTCTCCTCGCCCCCGTTGGTGATCAGTCCGACCGGTCCCAGTTCGGCCGCGAGTTCGAGCGCCGCCTCCGCGCCCGAGCGAAAGCGAACCCGTGCGGGATCGATCGTCTCGAGGTAGGCGGTCGCGAGGTCGGGTGCGACGGACGGATCGACGCCGGCCCGATCGGCGGCTTCGGAAAAGAGATGTTCGAAGAACTGCCGGTCGGTATCGGCCGTTGGGAGATCACGTGAGGCGTAGCGAAGCTGAGCGGTGTTGCAAAACTGCTCGACGCCGGCTCGGTCGAAGGTGGTCTCGAGGAGGGCTTGGCGGTCTTCGATCGGCTCGCAGAGGGTGCTATCGAGATCGAAACAGATCGCGTCGTACGACATCTGTCCGGTATAGTGGCGTTAGCACCCTGAACCTTTCGCCCAGAGCGAGCGACAGTCTGAGAGGGCAAACGCAAAGACACGAAGGACTCCGGCGACGACTGACGAATCCGCCACGTTCAAGCCACTCCCCTTCGAGGGTCGAGTTATGACGAGAGCTGTCTGGATAAAAGCCGACGATACTGTCGGCGATTGGGACGAGCGCAGAGCGCGGATCACAACCGCACTCGAGGCCGGCGCAGACTGGGTACTGGTCGACGAAGAGGATATCGAACGCGTGCGTGAACTCGGCGATATCAACGTCGCGGCGTTTCGAACCGACGGCGACGTGACGCTCATCGACAACGCTGAAAACGAGGAGACGACCGCACAGCCGGATACGGTCGTCGTCGGGAAGGAAGGCGAGGGCGACGGCACCGTCGACCTCCCCAACGACTTCTCGGGCTCGGCGGATCTCTCGACGCTCCGGCGAGACGGCAACGTCGACTGGGGCTCGTACGTCCGCATCCTTGGGAAAGAGTACGAGACGTTCGCGGAATCGGCCGCGGCAGAAGCAGAGTACACCATCGTCGCCGGCGAAGACTGGACGATCATCCCGCTGGAGAACCTGATCGCCAGGATCGGCGAGGAGACGACCCTCGTCGCGGGCGTCACGAACGCCGACGAGGCCAAGACAGCCTTCGAAACGCTCGAGATCGGCGCTGACGCCGTCCTGCTCGACTCGGACGATCCCGACGAGATCCGACGCACCGTCGAGGTTCGCGACGAAGCCGAACGCGAAAATCTGGACCTGCAGTACGCCGAAGTACGTGACATCGAGCAGGTCGGGAGCGCGGATCGAGTCTGCGTCGATACCGGAAGCTTACTCGAGCACGATGAGGGAATGCTCGTCGGCTCGATGAGTCGCGGATTGGTGTTCGTCCACGCGGAAACCGCCAAATCGCCCTACGTCGCCTCTCGTCCGTTTAGAGTCAACGCCGGTGCGGTCCACGCCTACGTTCGGACGCCCGACGGCGGTACCAAGTACCTCTCGGAACTCCAGAGCGGCGATGAGGTCCAACTCGTCGACCTGGAGGGGAACACGCGCGAGGCCATCGTCGGCCGCGTCAAAATCGAGAAACGGCCGATGTTCCGAATCGCCCTCGAGACCGACGACGGCGACCGGATCGAGACGCTGTTACAGAACGCAGAGACGATCAAGGTCCCGACCGCGGACGGACGAACGGCCGTGACGGATCTCGAGACAGGAGATGAACTACTCCTGTACTACGAGGATACCGCGCGCCACTTCGGCGAAGCCGTCGAAGAGAGCATCATCGAAAAGTAGCTGCCAACGACCGGTTTGGGTCGAATCGAGCTTCTTCTAAATCGTTTCAGTGTCTTCTTCGGGCGTCTCGAGTCGCGTCGTACACCAGTGACAGAACGTGAGGTCGTCGTCGAGTTCCTTTCCACAGCTGGGACAGGTCGGTCCGTCGGTATCCTGCGAGCCGTTCGGCGGAAACCCGAGCGCGCGAAACGTCGAGTCGATGGCGGCGAAGAGGACGATAAACATCAGGAAGAACTGGTTCACCGTGCTCGTTTCCGCGTTCATTGTCTCGACCATCTCCGTCATCGACTCGGCGGCCATCATATCCCCCGTCGGGACGAAGAAGTAAATTCCGAGCGCGAACAAGCCGCCGAACAGGAGCGCCCGCGCCCAATCGCGAAGCATGGCGTGTCCCGCTCCAGGCAGAATAACCGACAGGATCGCAGCGGATATCGCACGGATCCAGGTCATGACTGTGGGTTGTTCTCGGGGTGACGGCCACTTAACGTTCCGGTTTCGTCGCAGCGGGACAATTTCTAAGAGAGGAGTGCTCACCATCGAACGGTATCCGTCGCTGTCGGTACTGTCAGTGAAAACAACAGCAAAAACGACCGTTCTCGGAACTTATGCTGCGCCGAGGGTTTCTTCTGCCTCGAGCAGTTCGTGGTATCGGTTTCGGATCGTCACTTCGGAGATGTCCGCCACGTCGCTGACGGCCGCCTGGGTCGTCTTCTCGTTCGTGAGCAGTGCGGCAGCGTAAACGGCGGCGGCCGCGAGGCCGACCGGCGACTTGCCCGAGTGAACGCCCTTCTCCTTGGCGTTCTGGAGCAGGCTCCGCGCGCGGTGTTCGGCCTCGTCCGAGAGGTCGAGTCCCGACGCGAACCGCGGGACGTAGCTCTCGGGATCGGCCGGCTGGACCTCGAGACCGAGTTCCCGGACGACGTAGCGGTACGTGCGTGCGATTTCGTTTTTCTCGACGCGGCTGACGTCGGCGATCTCGTCGAGGCTTCGGGGGACGCCCGCCTGACGCGCGGCGGCGTAGACACACGCCGTCGAAACGCCCTCGATGGAGCGGCCGGGGAGGAGGTCCTCGTTGAGCGCGCGGCGGTAGATAACCGACGCAGTTTCGCGGACGTTCGTCGGAAGGCCGAGCGCGGAGGCCATCCGATCGATTTCGCCGAGGGCCTGTTTCAGGTTCCGCTCTTTGGAGTCACGGGTCCGGAACCGCTCGTTCCACTTGCGCAGGCGTTGCATCTTCTCGCGCTGTCGGGAGCCAAGCGAGTTGCCGTAGGCGTCTTTGTTACGCCAGTCGATGTTCGTCGAAAGTCCCTTGTCGTGCATGGTGTTGGTCGTGGGTGCACCGACGCGGGACTTCTTGTTTTTCTCGGCGGCGTCGAAGGCGCGCCACTCCGGACCGCGGTCGACCGAGTCCTCCTCAACGACGAGTCCACAGTCTTCACAGACCGTTTCTCCGTGTTCGTCGTCGACGACGAGATTGCCCGTACACTCGGGACAGTCAAGGTCGCTCTGCTCCGTCTCTTCGGTCTCTTCGGTTGTTTCTTGTTCGCTACGACGTACTCTCGTGTTTGATGTTGCGTTGGTCATACGATGGCGGATACTGCCCGGCGAAACGACACGGAAAAGCCGGACTGATTCGTTACCTTTCTCGTTCTTAGACTCGGGGGATAAGGGTTTCGGAATCGTGCCCTCACAACGCTCGAAAACAGGTAATTCGTCGGAAGTGGTATGAATTATCAAAACATTCAAATCAGCTTCGAATTCGACGAGCAACGAACGCGGCCAAAAAGCAAACTACACTATCCTCACGCGTCCCGTCTTCGATATGGACGTCGTCGTTGGGAGTACGAATCCCGTCAAGAAACGCGCCGTCGAACGTATCGTCGCGGAGTTCGACGGCTCAGTCACCGCTGTCGCCGTCGATTCCGGCGTCAGCGAACAGCCATCGTCTATCGAGGAGACGGTAACCGGCGCGAAAAATCGGGCTCGGCGCGCGCTCGAGGCGACCAACGCGGACTACGGTGTCGGGCTGGAGGGAGGCGTCGCGCGCCTCGAGCAAGCCCCCGGCGTCCGACTCATTATGTGGGCGAGCGTTACCGACGGCGAACGGATCGAAGTCGCCAGCGGGCCGTCGCTTCGGTTACCCGACTCAGTCGGCGACCGCCTCGAGGAGGGTGCAGAGCTCGGGCCCGTAATGGACGAGCGACTCGGAACGGAGAACATCGCCGAAGCCGAAGGGGCGGCCGGCGCGCTGACGAGCGGGCTGACATCCCGAACGCAGGCGCTCGCCGAAGCCGTCGCATGCGCGTTCGGTCCGTTCGTTACGACCCACTACGAGAGCGATTAAGTGACCGGTCCGGGAGGAGCTACGCAGGGCCATGCAGTTCGGATCGCGTGACAGACGGCCGACGGCCATCATATGATTCTCCCCCTTCACGATTTTCTGAGAGTCGCTCGATGGAATGTATTAACCGGCCGTACCAACAAGCCCTTTCTATCAGATTATTCATCCATTACCGGCCCCGAAAATCACCAGACAGCGGCTCATTAACTGGACGTACCAAACCCCATAAGGCCGAAGCTGGCATCCCCATACGTATGAGCACTGCAATAGGTTCTGACCTCACGAGCAAACAGCGACAGATCCTGCAGTATCTTCGAGAAAACGCCGCAACGAAGACCTACTTTAAATCGCGACTGATCGGCAAGGAGCTCGGCATGACTGCCAAAGAGGTCGGCTCGAACATCACAGCCCTTCAGAACAGCGAATACGATGTCGATATCGAGAAGTGGGGCTACTCCTCGAGTACGACCTGGAAAGTCAACGTCTGAGCCACCTTACGACGGCGACCCGTGCCTGCGATTTCGTAGCATCGTAGCTGAAACATGTTGGAAAAATGTTTTCGTCACCGATAGAGAGACCTCGTTCTCGTCTCGTTTAGCGTCTCGTCGTCGCTCGTTCTCATCTCTTCGTTCGGCGTCATACCTTCGTTCCCACCCCGTCTGTCTCCGATCGACTCGGTTTTCCTTCGATTCGTCCGCTTCTCTCAATGTATGTGAGTATTACCGCACGAAACAGTACGTTTCCGTCTCCGAATAGCACTTGACCCGGTACGACGACTAGCCGAACGATGGAAGCGATCCTCTTCGACATGGACGGCATCATCCTCGAGGGACCGCGAACCGACCCGCAGGTCTACGCCGATGCGACGGAGTACGCACTGGCCGAACTCGATGTCGATCCGAGTCCCGAACAGCGCGAGGATTTTCGCAGATTCGATACCGGCGTCATCGCTGATCGCGCGGCCGCGCACGGAATCGATCCCGACGAATTCTGGAAACTGAGAGACGACCGCGCGTCCGCACTGACCCACGAACGGGTTCGAACCGGTAAACGTGACGCGTACAATGACATCGAGGCGCTGTACGAGCTCGCCAACCGAACGACGATCGCTCTCGTGACGAACAACCGCCACAGAACGGCCGAATTCGTCGAGGAACACTTCGAGTTCGGATTCGAGACCGTCCGCGGTCGCGATCCATCGATGGACGGCTACCGACGACGAAAACCGAACCCCGCCTATCTCGAGGCGACCCTCGACGAACTTTGCGTCGACGCCGGACTCTACGTCGGAGACTCTGGCGTCGACATCATCGCCGGATACAACGCCGGTCTCGAGACCGCGTTCGTTCGACGCCCCCATAACCGCTCGACCGAACTTCCGTCCGAGCCGACATACGAACTCGACTCGCTTACGGAACTGCTCGACTTACTCGAGGCCAGTAACTCACAATGATATCAACTAATCGCTTCGGGTAAACTGTAACAGTGAGAGCAATCCGCGTCGAGAGAAGAAACTTTGCGACGGCCGTGCGTTCAGCCGCCGACGAAGAGGAGTCAGCCGCGGGGCCAACGAGCGCTCACCCTCGTTGGCGAGGGCTCAGCCGTCGTAAGTGAGCAGTCCGTCGGACTCGCGGGCGAGCGTCGTCGCCCGTTCGCCAAAGGAGTCGGCGTGTCGCACGAGCAACAACAGAACGGTCGTCGGCCGTTCAACGGTGTAACCGTCCTCTCGAGACAAGAGCCCGGCTTCCTCGAGTTTGCCCGCGTACTTGCTTACGGTCGGCGGGGAAACCTCGAGGGCGTCGGCGAGGTCGCCGGCGGTTGCGTCCGGATCTCGAAGCAATTCGATCAACATGCCTCGGGACGTTCCGCGGCGCAAATAGCCGAGGGCGTTCTTTTCGAACTCGTCGAACCGACCCGTGAGCACGAACCGCTTGTAATCGCCGTCGCTGTACTGCTCGACCGCATCGAGTTCCTCGAGGCGTCTGAGGTGGTGCTGGGTCTCTCCCGTGCCGAGCTGTAGGTCATCACGAATTTTCGAAAAGTGTGCACCGGGCGTCGTCGAGAGGTAGCCAGCGATCGCGTCACGAGCATCACTTTCGCCGGTGTCTGCGGCGGCCGACGCCGAAAACCCGGCGAGTGGGGACGCGGCACCGACAGCGGCAAACCGGCGCAGGGTCGATCGCTTTTCTTCGTCGACCCCATCGGGTGATGTCATAACTATCTATCAATTGGAACGGGGCGAATCGTAAAACGAGTTTCGCTCCGCGTTGTTCACTGAATCCTATGAGTCGGCGTCCGGCTCGGGCTGTGTGTCACCCTCGAAAGACTGGTCCATATCTTCGATAACGTCGTCCGGATCAGTGATCGTGCCGGCGTCTTTGCCCTCCTTAATGGCCCGGGCCTGTTTTTCCATCTCCTCTAGGTCCATCTCGGCTTCCTCGTCGATCTCGCCGATGATTTCGGCGATGTCGTCGAGGCCGATCAGTTCGCGGGTCTCCTCATCAAATTCGAGGCTCTCGAGTTCCGCACCGTCGCCTTCGACATCGCTACCAGAGAGGTGTTTGCCGTAGCGCCCGACCATCGAGGTAAGCTCCTGGGGCAGGACGAACGTCGTGGACTCGCTCTGGCCCATCTCGGTCAGGGCGTCCATGCCCTTATCGATGACGGCGCGTTCGCCCATGGATTCGGCCGAGCGAGCGCGGAGGACGGTCGAGATCGAGTCACCCTGGGCCTCGAGGATCTGGCTCTGCTTTTCACCCTGGGCGCGGATGATCTGGCTCTGTTTGTCACCTTCTGCCTTCTCAACTTCACTCCGGCGTTCACCCTGTGCCTCGAGAATCATGGCACGGCGTTTCCGCTCGGCGGAGGTCTGTTGTTCCATCGCACGCTGGACGTCTTTGGACGGGTTAACTTCACGGACTTCGACGCTCTCGACGCGGATCCCCCACTCGTCTGTGGGTTCGTCGAGTTCGGTTCGGATCTTTGCGTTGATCTCCTGGCGTTTGTTGAGCGTGTCGTCGAGTTCCATGTCACCCAGCACGGCACGGAGGGTCGTCTGGGCGAGGTTGGAGGTTGCCTTCTTGTAGTCGTCGACCTCGAGGAACGCCTTCTTCGCGTCCATCACTTTAATGTAGACGACGGCGTCTGCGGTCACGGGCGAGTTGTCGCGCGTGATCGCTTCCTGGCGTGGCACGTCGAGGGTCTGTGTCCGCATATCGAACCGGTACGTCCGCGAAACGAACGGCGGAATGATGTTGATACCTGGCTCGAGGAGTTTGCGGTATTCACCGAAGACCGTCAGCGCACGTTTTTCGTACGCGTCGACGATTTCGACGGCACTGAGGAGTGCAGCGAGTACCACAACGAGTACGAGGGCACCGATCAATAGCCCGACACTGGCTACTCCTTGCAGCGGGATAAGTTCCGGAAGCATAGAATGACCTTACGTCGGTGAGCTAAAAAGCGTTCCCTTGTCAGAACAACATATCCGGTGACCTGTCGACCTCAGTTCGACTCCGTTTCCGTCATCGAATCGTCGGCATTGACCTCGGATTCGTCCTCGGCCTCATCGAGGTCGTCCATCTCAATTGCGTCCGTTCCGCTGTCGGAATCCGTTCCGGGAGATTCGGACGCCTGTTCGTCCGCTTCGTCTGCCGTTTCACCGCGAGCGAGCGCGCGGTCGATTTCGTCCGCCTCGATCGCGCCGACGGCTTCGACCATCAGCACGTTCCCACCGCCCGGATCGAGAACCATGATCTCTTCGCCTTCCTCGATGGTGCCGCTGGTCGTTCGAGCGCTGTAAAACGGGGCGAATCCACCGCTGTCGAGTTTGACTTCGCCGCTGCGAGCCGTTATCTTCTCGGTCGCGTATCCCGTCGCTCCCGCAAGCGAGGAGGAATCGCTCGTCTGCGCGGTTCCCTTCCCGCCGTAGAAGTCGAACTCGCGGTAGGCGTAGGCCGCGACCGTACCGATTGCCAACGTCAATCCTGCAAGGACGATCGTATCGAGTCCGCCCGGGACCAACAACCCGATGAGTCCGGCACCAGCCAGTGCGACACCGATGACAATGAGATGTGCACCTGGCGAGAGGGCCTCGAGAACCATCATGACGAGGCCCGCCGCGAACAACAACAGCGGGATATTAGTGAGGAGGGATTCCACCATGCGTGTTGCTAAGGTCTCGCCCCGATTAAATGTTTACTGCCCCGCTCAGGCGATCATCACCGAGGCGAGTCGGAACATCACCAGAATCATCGCGACCGCACCGAGCACGACGAACACTGCACCCTCGAGGCTCGGATCGCCGGGAACGACCGGCGTCGAACTCGGTTCCGGCCGATGTGGATCGTCTTCATCCACAGATTCAGCGTCGGCGTCCGGAGACTCCGCGGCTCCGTCGTCCTCGCGTCCAAGGTCGATCGGAATCCGTCCCCAATCCTCGTCGGACTGCTCGTCGCCCGAGCCGGAGGTCCGGTCGTTTCGTCTTTCGTCGGATATCCTCTCGCCAGTTGAATCCGCCTCCTCGATTGGTGACTCATCGAGCCACGAGTTGCCGACCGTCGACGATTCGTCTTCGGTTTCCGCTTGCGAGTCGGTTTCTTCGGCCTCTTTGACGATGAACGTCTCGTCGAACGGATCTCGTTCGGGGTTCGTCTCATCTCGAGACGAGACGCCGCCTTCCTCGTCCCCGTTCCCGCCGGCGGGTTCGTCGTCCGACTTGGGTCCGGACGGGTCTTCAGTCATATCCGTGTTAGAACCCCCGCCGACAAAAATCCGCGGTACTCGTCGCCAGCTCGAAACGCCTCAATTCGGTCGGTCGGTCCGGCCTCTGACCGCACCCTGGAACACGACCCCGCGCTCGGCGTCGATCGTGACCGTCATTCCGGTTTCGATTTCGGTCAGGTCCGCATTGCTGACCATCGGAATGTCCATCTCTCGAGCGACGAGGGAGGGATAGCCGGTCATCCCCGGGCTTGCGTCGACGATCCCGCCGATCTTCTCGAGATCGCCGGAGAACTCGTCGGCGAACTCGGAGTCGATCGCGAGAATCGCTCCGTCGGGTACCGTCGAGAGGTCGCCGTCCGAAAGCGGGGTGAGCGGGCCGGAAACCCGTCCGTCGACGACTACCCGCCCCGTCGCGAGCGCGTCGGCGGCGACGTGGACCTTCAGCATGTTGGTCGTGTTGGCTCCCTCGAGTTCGGTCATCATTCCACAGAGGACGACCACGGTATCGCCGCTGTCGGCGACGCCCGCATCGAGTGCCGCCTGCACCGCCCGTTCGACCACCGCGTCAGCCCCTTGATCCGAGACACTAGCGTACAGCGGGGTGACGCCCCACGAGAGCGCGAGCTTCCGGCGGACTTCGTGACTCGGTGTGGACGCGACGACCGGAACCCCGGGACGGTACTTCGCCGTCTTGAGCGCGGTGTAGCCGGATTCGGTCGCCGCGACGATCGCATCGGCACCGATGTCGCGCGCGAGAAATCGTGCCGACCGGGCCAGCGCGTCGGTTCGAGCATCTCCGGCCGTCGGGACCCGTTGCTCGAGGACCTCCGCGTACTCCTCGGAGGATTCGACTTCCCTGATAATGCTGTCCATCGTCTCGACGACCTCAACCGGATAGTCGCCGACGGCGGTTTCGGCTGAGAGCATGACCGCGTCGGTGCCGTCGAGGACGGCATTTGCGACGTCGGAGGCCTCGGCTCGAGTCGGTCGACGCGCGTGGACCATCGAATCGAGCATCTCCGTCGCCGTGATGACCGGACAGCCAGCCGCGCGACACTTCCGGATGATCCGTTTTTGAATCATCGGGACGTCCTCCATCGGACACTCGACGCCAAGGTCGCCGCGTGCGACCATCACGCCGTAGGAGGCTTCGATGATCTCCTCGAGATTCTCGACCGCACCGACGCGTTCGATCTTCGAGATGATCGGAATATCGACGCCCAGATTCTCGAGTACCTCGTTGACTTCGTAGACATCGTCCGCGTCGCGAACGAAACTCGCGGCCACGAAGTCGACTTCCTTCTCCGCGGCCAATTCGAGGTCGCCCCGGTCGCTGCCGGTGACCATATCGAGTCCGAGATCGACGCCGGGAACGTTGACGCCCTTCCGGCCGCCGAGTTCCCCGCCGGTCTCGACGCGGGCCCGTATCCCGTCGGAATCGCGCTCGAGGGCGGTTGTCTCGATCAGGCCGTCGTCGAGTAAGATTCGGTCGCCCGCTTCGACGGCATCGATCGTCAGCGAGAGCCCGATTTCGTCGCTGTTTGCGGCGTCGCCTTCGACGAACCGGATCTCCGAGCCCGCTTCGAGCGTCACGGTTTCGTTCTCCGGTAGCGGGGCGGTCCGTATCTCCGGCCCTTTCATGTCGAGCATGACGCTCACCGGGCGATCCTTCTCCTCGTCGACTGCTCGGACGCGATCGATCAGATCGGATCGATCTTGCGGCGTCCCGTGGCTGGCGTTGAGTCGAGCTACCGACATTCCCGCGTCCGCGAGCGTGGCGATCGTCGCCCGGTCGTTCGTCGCCGGACCGAGCGTACAGACGATCTTTGCGTTTCTCATGCCCGGAGGTAGCGCGAGCACCGCAAAAAAGTTGTGGTGACTTACTCGAACTCGAGTCTATCTTTTTCGAACACGCGTTTCGGCCAAAGCGTTTTCCCCGGTAGTCAAGTAACCCCGATGATGCCCAGTTACACCGCGTTCGTCGACGTCGCCGACCGAGACGTACAGAACGTCCAGGAACTGGCCTCGATCTGGGGCGAAATCAAGGGCGAGTTCACCGAGCACGAGGCCGAAATCGTCGACTCCTACGCGATGCTCGGGAGTCACGACTTCCTGGTCATCTTCGAGGCACCCGACCGCGAGAGCGCGTTCAAGTCCGCGCTGACGCTTCGGAGACACGGCCTCGAGGCAGAGACGATGGAGATCATCGATACGGACGACTTCGCGGAACTCGTCGACGAGGTCTGAGCGGTATCGTTCGCCGAGCGGTATAATGGCCCCCGACACCCTGAATCACACGAGCGAACCCGATCGGTCGGTGTCGACGACGCACACGTCGTCATCGATGACGACCGCGAGCTGATCACCGTCGAGTTCGAGGTCGATTCGCAACTCGAGCGGTTCCTCGTCGAGGACGGTAACGGCCTCGTCGCCGATGAACGAGAACTCCCAGAACCGGCGGTCGCGAACGTCGATGCCGTGATCCCAGTAGAACGAGACGACCGCGGGGTGATTGAGAAGTGCAGTGCCGACGTGTGATCCACCCAGCGAACCGCATTCGGGGCAGTTCGCCGCGAACGAGTACTCCCACGGTCCGTCCGATTCGATCGTGAGCGATCGTTCGACCGTGGTGTGACAGTACGGGCAGATCCCCTCGAGTATCTGCTCGATCGTGTGACGCCACAACGTCGAGGCGACCTCGAGAAGGGCGGACATTTCACGACCTGCTGCGCCGGCGGGTCGAACGGCGTGTGCGAACAAGGTCGCCTCTCCCCGCCGAATTTTGACGACGCTGTCCTCGTACACCGCCGTCAGCGACGTATCGTGGTTGCTGTCGGTCTCGCCACTGACGACACCGACCATACCCGCCTCCTCAGCACCGTCGCCTCCGTAACCGTTGGCGAGCGAAACCGGCCCGCGTTCCTCGTGAGACCGCCAGGCGTCCATATCGATCACCTTCGCGATTTCGAAGCCGGCGAAGGTCAGCCGGTATCCGTCCGGACCTTCCTCGATGAACTGCTCGCGAAGCTGTCTGAGATGGTAGTTGAAGTTCCCCTTGTCTTCGACGCCGACTCGCTCTCGAAGCGTCGAATACGGAAGCTGGTCGCTGGTAACGGAGACCGTTTGGCGATGATCGTAGAGCGTTCGAAGGATCTCGAGACGAGTCTCGTTTCCCAGCGGCTTGAACGGGTCGGTGGGTCGTTTGTCCCGCTTTCGGTGCTGTCTGGACATGATTGCTCGGTCGGGCGAAGTGAACGTGGATCGAACGTCGTTCGGGAGAAAATGATTGCTCCAAACACATATGTCATCGGGATCACAACGAATCGACTCGTTCAATGTCGAATCCACGTTCCCGTCGGCGGGTTCTCGCAGGATCCGCCCTTCTCGGAGCCGCATCGATCGCGGGCTGTGTTCCACAAAACGGTCGCGCCGAATCCGAGACGAGCTCGTCGGCTCGATCGGAAGAACCGGACCCGACCGAACCGCAACCCGATCGCAGTCGTTCACTCGAGGTGCAGGATCTCGAGGATCTCGAGTCCTTCGTCGACGAAACCATGCAAACGAGCCTCGAGGAACACGACGTCGTCGGTGCGTCCGTCGCCGTCGTTCACGACGACGAGATAGTGCTCGCAGAGGGGTACGGAAACGCGTCGGTCGACGGTCCGGCCGTCGACGCGGCCGAAACGCGGTTTGTGACCGGATCCGTGTCGAAACCGATCGTCTGGACTGCGGTGATGCAACTGATCGAAGCCGACCGAATCGACCCGGACGAAGCGATCACCACGTACCTCAAGTCGGTGTCCATCCCCGAGACGGAGTGGGAGCCGATCACGATGGCCCACCTCGCCACCCATACGGCCGGATTCGAACAGCGATTCGGGGGGACGTGGATTCGGGATCCCGACGATCTCCGATCGCTTCCGACAGTTCTCATCGAGGAACAACCCGAACTGGTTCGGCCACCTGGAACGGTCGCGTCCTACTCCAACTACGGGACCGCACTGGCGGCCCAGGTCGTCGCGGACGTAACCGGAACTCCCTTCGAAGAGTACGTCGAGGAGAATATCTTCGAACCGGCGGGGATGGATACGTCGACGTTCGAACAGCCCGTACCCGAGGAATCCGATACCAGCGTCGCGACGGGGTACACCACGCTCGGCGGAACGCCCCAGGAAACGCGGGAGCTGTCCCTGGAGCTCGCGCCCGCCGGATCGATGGCCGCGACTGCGACGGAGATGGGGGCGTTTGTGCGCGCACACCTCGGCGGCGGGGTCGTCGACGGCGAACGAATTCTCGAGGAAGAGACGGTCGAGGAGATGCACGAACGGTGGTTCACCCACCACGAGGAACTCGACGGTATCGCGTTCGGGCTTCTCGAGCGCTCTCGAGGCACCGCCAGCGATTCCGGCGACGAGGACGATTCCTCCGGCGGCCAGAGCCGCCTCTTGGAACACAACGGTCAGATACCGGGCTCGTTCCACAGCCGACTCCTGCTCGCCCCCGAACACGACCTCGGGCTCTTTCTCGCGTATAACACCGACAGCGCCGCCGGCGCGAGCGCCGACTTCGTCGATGCGTTTCTCGAGGAGTACCTCCCGCTCGAGGAGTCATCGGGAGCCGCGGCTCTGGAGCCCGACGGTCGCCCCGAGCACGCCGACGAACTCGAGGGAAGCTATCGCGGCGTCAACGTCGCGGAGTCGGAGTACGCGAAGTTCTGGTCGGTCGCACAGGCCGGATCGATCGACGTGTCCGTCGCCGACGACGGGGCGCTCGTGACCGACCTCGGCGACGAGACGCGGTGGATCGAACGCGAACCGCTTCTTTTTCAGGAAGAAGACGGCGACGAACTCCTGGCCTTCGGGGAAGACGGTGACGAAATTCGATACCTCTTCCTGGGCTTTCACGCGTTCGAGCGGCGCTCGTGGCACGAATCAACCGCGTTACACGCCGGCGTCGCGGGCGCAACGACGCTCGGGATGCTCACCGGCGCCGTCGGCTGGCCGCTCGCTCGAGGCTGGCGCTGGCTTCGCGACGACGGCGAGGACGGTGGAATCCCACCGGAACAGCGCGTTTCGATGGAAGCGCCAGCCTCGGGCGAGCGCCACGCTTCGAGCGACGACGAACCGCGTTCCACATCGAGTCTAAATCCCGAACCCGAATCCGCCGGACAACTGGATGCGATCGGACCGCCCGGCGCGAAAACGACTCCGACGGGGACTGCTGGATCCTCGAGCAGTAGCGAACGGACCCTCGAGAAGGGGACTCTGACGGATCCGCGTCGGTGGGGTCGCTGGACGGCCGGCACGACGATCGCGTGTCTGTTCGGGTTCGTTCTCGGAACCGTCGTCCTGTTGCTTTTGTACCCGTACACGCTACTGAGCGATCCGCCGCTGGCGTTTACCGCGTTGTTCGTGTTCCCGCTTCTCGGCGTCGCCGGAACGGCGATTTCCGCGTGTTACGCGATTATCGCCTGGCGAGACGGGTACTGGAGTCGACGGTCGCGAATCCACTACACGCTCGTCGTCTGTGCCGCGGCTGGCTTCTGCTGGCTGTTGTACTACTGGAACATGGTTCGCCTCCCCGTCTGATACGGTTCCGCTTCGGAAGAAGTCGACTTAAAACTCGAACAAGGCGACGAACGTTCGCGATCCGCTACTGAACCTTCTCGCCGATGTCGGCGTCGCCGTGGGTCGTCAACAGATCCGCCTCGTCGCCCGCCGCGAGAATCATACCGTTGGATTCGACCCCGAACAGCTCCGCCGGCTCCATGTTCGCCAGCAGGATGATCTTCTCGCCGGGCAGTTCCTCGAGGTCGTGCAACTGCTTGATGCCCGCGACGACCTGCCGGCTTTCGAAGCCGATATCGACCTCGAGTCGCGCGAGGTCGTCCGCACCCTCGATGCCTTCGGCGACCTCGATTCGCCCGACGCGGATGTCCAGATCCTGGAACTCGCCGAAGCCGATTCGGTCCTCGAGCAGGGGCTCGAGGTCGCCCGCGGGGTCGTTGTCGTCGCTGTCGCTGTCGTCGTCGGTGTCGCCTGCCGTCTCGCTTCCCTCGGCTGCGTCCTCCTCGTCGTCACCGTCGTCTCCCGCGGCGGCGACGCGGTCTGCGAGTTTCTCGTTCAACTCGTCGACGCGCTCGTCTTCGATCTTCTCGAAGAGTTCGCCGGGTTCCGCGAAGCGACGCGGCGGTGCCTCGAGCGCGTCCTCGATTCGCGCGTTTTCGACGGCGCCGTCCTCGCCGAGTTGCTCCCAGAGCGCCTGGGCCTTGTCGGGGGTGATCGGCGCGATGAGGACGCCGACGGCTTTCGCGATCTGGACGCAGTCGCGGATGACCTGCGCCGCCTTTTCGGGCTCCTCGTCGGTGAGCTTCCAGGGCTCGTGGCGCTGGATGTACTCGTTGCCGAACTGCGCGAGTCGCGTGGCGGCCTGACCGATCCCGCGGATGGAGTAGTCGTTGACGGCCTCGCGAACCTCGCCGATGGCTCCCTCGATGCGATCCTCGACGTCCGGAGAGACGCCCACGTCCGGGGTTCCGTCGTAGTTTCTGTAGGCAAAGAGCAGGCTGCGGTACCAGAAGTTGCCGACCGTGCCGACGAGTTCGCCGTTTACCTTCTCCTGGAAGGCGTCCCACGAGAAGTCGACGTCCTGCTGGAGCCCCCCCGTCGTCATCAGGTAGTATCGCAGCAGATCGGGGTGGAACCCTTCCTCGAGGTACTCCTTCGCCCAGATGGCGCGATTTCGACTCGTCGAGAGCCCCTTGCCGTTGATCGTGATGAAGCCGGTCGCGGCGACCGCCCGTGGCGCGTTGTAGTTCGCCCCCTCGAGCATCGCTGGCCAGAAGATCGTGTGGTGCTGGATGATATCCCGGCCGATGACGTGGACGATTTCGCCCTCGTCCTTCCAGACGCGCTCCCAGTCGTACTCGTCGCTCCCGACTCGCTCGGAGTACTGCTTGGTGCTCGAGACGTACTCGACGGGCGCGTCGACCCAGACGTAGAGGACGATGTCCTCTTCTTCCTCGCCGGGATAATCGATCCCCCAGTCCATATCGCGGGTGAGACACCAGTCCTGCAGGCCCTCCTCGATCCACTGGCGCGGCTGATTCTGCGCGTTCGAGGTGCCCTCGAGGCCGTCGAGGAACTCGGTGAGATACTCCGAGAACTCCGAGACGCGGAAGAACTTGTGAGTCCGTTCGCGGTACTCGGCCGGGTTGCCCGTGATCGTACTCTTCGGATCCTCGACTTCGCCCGGCTCGAGGTGGCGCTGACAGCCCTCGTCGCACTCGTCCCCGCGGGCCTTCTCGCCGCAGTATGGACAGGTCCCTTCGACATAGCGGTCTGGAAGGTGATCGTCGGCCACGGGATCGTAGGCTACCTGAATCTCCTTTTCGTAGATGTGGCCCTCGTCCTCGAGCGTTTTGACGATTTCCTGGGTCAGTTCCGTGTTCGTCTCGTCGTGGGTGTGGCCGTAGTTATCGAACTCGACGTTGAACTTCGGAAACGTCTCGGCGTACTGCTCGTGCCACTCGAGGGCGAAGTCCTCGGGGTCGACGCCCTGTTGCTCGGCGTTGACGGCGACCGGCGTTCCGTGCATGTCCGACCCGGAAACGTAGGCCGTCTCCTGGCCGAGGGTCTCGAGGGTGCGTGCGAAGGAATCGCCGCCCACGTACGTTCGCAGGTGGCCGACGTGTAGGTCCCCGTTGGCGTAGGGCAACCCACACGTCACCACCGCTGGCTGGTCCGTCGGAAACTCGTCGTGGCTCATACGTGTGCTGAGTCGACCGAGGGCGTAAAACCCGCCGGTTTTCGCTCGTGGGCGTGTCAATCGTTTCCAGACCCCACCGAGCCGTCGAACGCTATTCCGTTGCGCGCTCGTCTACCGTCCAGATATCCGGCAGCCACTCGAGCCGACTGGCAAAGAGCAGGCCGACGCCGACGAACATTGGGCCGAAGAAGCCGGCGACGAAGACGACGCCGCCGGGTTCGAAGATTATTGTGAGTGTGGAACCGACCAAAATGAGCCAGGCAAGGGCCTCCCACGGCCGCCCGTCGTAGAGCCGCCACGAGGCGAGCGAGAGCAAAAACCCCGCGAACGCGGCCGCGACGACGATCCCCTCGAGCGCGAGCGAACTCACTGTCAACAGCACGAATCCCGCGAACGCGATCCAGTCGAAGTGATCCATCGCTCCTCGTTGGTGGTTCCTCTCGAGTCGACCGAAAAACGTGTGTCGATCCGTCAGCGCAGTAGTCGAAATACCGAATTACAGCGACAGCACCTCAATCGTCGCTTACGACGGGCACGCTCGCGCGACACTGGAGTCGATCCAGATCCGCGACGAACGACTCAAGCATCGACCGCGTAACGTGGGGCATACAGACGACGCGCATCTCGCCAGTCGCCGTTCGGGAGATGCGCCACCCCTCTCGCCTGAGCGAGTCGAACGTCGAGACGGGGACGTCGGCGGCGACCAGCGGCAGCGTCGGGTCGACGACCTCGAAGCCGCGCGCGACGAGCGCATCGGCGAGCCAGTCGGCGTTGCGCTGTGAACGAGCGTACTGGCGCTGGTAGCCGCCCGGCCACAGCGCCTCCATCGCGGCGACCGCGCTCGCGACGCCGGCTCCCGATCTGGTTCCCGTCAGCGTCGCCTGAGAAGTCGACTCGAGATAGGGTGTGTCGATCGCAAGTTCGTCGAGTAGCGTCTCGTCGCGTGCGAGGAGCCCGCCGGCAGGGACCGCGGCCTGTCCCATCTTGTGGGGGTCGATGGCCATCGTGTCGACCGGAGCGTGAGAAAAGTTCCACTCGTCGTCGGTAAACGGAAGGACGAATCCGCCCCAGGCCGCGTCAACGTGAAAGAGTGCACCGACCGATCGTGCAATCTCGCCCAGTTCCGGGATCGGGTCGACGCGTCCGTACTCGGTCGTTCCCGCGACGCCGACCACCAGCGCCGTGTCCTCGTCGACGCTGTGGCGGACGGCCTCGAGGTCTGCTCGGTGGTCCCGATCAGTCGGCACGATCCGCAACTCGACGCCGAGTACGTTCGCCGCTTTTTGAAAGCTGAAGTGGCCCGATTCGGGCATGACGACGTTCGGCGTGGGGTTCCCGGTCCGGTCCAGCGCTCGACTGTCGGTTCGGCTCTCGAATCGGTCGCGGGCGATGCGAACCGCCTGAATGTTCGCTTCGGTTCCGCCGCTGGCGACGTACCCTGCGGGATCGGAGAGTCCGGCGATCTCACCGAGCATCGAGATGGCCTCCTCCTCGAGATCGGTGACGGCGGGATAGGTTCCCGGATCGCCGGGGTTCGTCGCGAGAAACCGTTCGGCCGCCGCACGCGCGTCCGGGTGGGGCTCGGTGCACATCGACGAAAGCACCCGGTCAAACGTCTGCGGCTCGACCTGCATACTCTCGTTAATGACGGTCTTCGGTTTATTCGTTGCGTTTCCGCACAGAACCGCTGACTCGGCTTGAAACCGAATCACCGGTGCTCGAACTCAGACTCGAAAGCAAACCGGTCGAGAAGAGGAGAAGGCGTGATGACCGTGTCGATGGTCGTGCAGTCGAGTTAGCGAACCGAATCCAGCAAGAGCTTCTGTTCGACGCGTTTGACCTCGTGTTGGACGTCGCGCACGGCGTCGATGTTCGCCGAAATCGAGCTGACGCCCTCGTTGACGAGGAACTGGACCATGTCCGGCTTCGAACCGGCCTGACCGCAGATGCTCGTCTCCACGTCGTGTTCCCGGCAGGTCTCGATGACGTCCTCGAGCAGTTGCAAGATCGCGGGGTGGAGTTCGTCGAACCGGTCGGCGACGTGCTCGTTGTTTCGATCCACCGCGAGCGTGTACTGGGTGAGGTCGTTCGTCCCAAACGAGGCGAAGTCGATGCCCGCTTCGGCCATCTCCTCGACGCTCAGTGCCGAAGCCGGGGTTTCAATCATGACGCCCCACTTGCGTTTCTCGGGATCGATTCCCGTCGCTTTGAGTTGCTCTTTCGCGCGGTAGACGTCCTCGGCGTCGTTGACCAGCGGGAGCATGATCTCGACGTTGTCGTAGCCCATCTCGTAGAGCCGGGCGAACGCCTCGAGTTCGTAGCCGAAGACCTCGGTTCGGTCGAGGCTCCGTCGGATGCCCCGGTAGCCAAGCATCGGGTTGTGCTCGACGGGCTCGTCTTCGCCGCCTTCGAGCTGTCGGAACTCGTCGCTCGGTGCGTCGAGCGTTCGGACGCGAACGGGTCGCGGGTAGAACTCGTCGGCGACGGTTCGGATTCCCTGGATCAGCTCCTTGATGTAGGCGTCCGTCCCGTTCTCCTCGATGAACTTTTCGGGCGTCTGGTTCAGCGAGAGGATCATGTGCTCGGTCCGGAGCAGTCCGACGCCGTCGGCACCCGTCGCAGCGGCCCGTTCGGCCGCTTCGGGGATCGAGACGTTGACCTTGACCTCCGTCGCCGTCATCGGTTTGACCGGCGACTGCGGACGAACTTCCTCGACGGGTTCGGTCTCCTCCTCGGGATCGACCGTCTCGCCCTCAAGGACGGCTCCTTTGTCCCCGTCGAGGGTGACGAGCTGTCCGTCCTCGAGCACTGTCGTCGCGTTCGTCGTCCCGACGATGGCAGGGACGCCGAGTTCTCGGGAGACGATCGCGGCGTGACTGGTCATTCCGCCTTCGTCGGTGACGATCCCCGCGGCGCGTTTCATCGCGGGGACCATGTCGGGCATCGTCATCTCGGTGACGATAATGTCGCCCTCGCCGACTTTCGCGAGGTCGTCGAGCTTGGTGACGACCTGCGCCGCGCCGCTTACCGTGCCGGGACTCGAGCCGAGTCCGTCGACGATAATCTCGCCAGTGGCGTCCGATGTGTCGTCACTTCCACTCGATGAACTCCCAGTGCCGGATCCGCTCTCAGCGGACTGGACACTGCCGCTTCCATCGGTGACGCCTTTCGCCGCGTTGACGGCGGCTCCAGCGCCGGATACGTCGACCTCGCTCTCAGAGTCGGTCTCGTCGATCGTCGTGATCGGTCGGGACTGGAGCATGAAGTCCTCATCGTCGGTCATCGCCCATTCGACGTCCTGTGGTGTGTCGTAGTGGTCTTCGACGTGTTCGCCGAGTTCGACGAGTCGAGAGAGTTCGTCTTCGGAGAGCACTCGTTCGGTGCGTTTTTCCTCCGGAACGTCGCGTTCAACCGTCTCGCCGGTCTCCTCGTCTTTGACGTGCATGACCTTCTTCTCGGCGACGGTGACGTCGATGTCGTCCTCGGTTCGGGAGATAACGTAGTTATCCGGTGAAACCGCACCGGACACGACCGCTTCGCCGAGCCCCCACGCGGCTTCGATGATCATCGTCGGATCGCCCGTCGAGGGGTGGCTGGTGAACATCACGCCGGATTTCTCCGCGTCGACCATCCGCTGGACGACGACCGCGATGTTGACCGCCGAGTGGTCGAATCCCTGCTCCTGTCGGTAGTAAATCGCTCGCTGGGTAAACAGCGAGGCCCAGCACTCGCGAACGCGATCCAACAGGTCCTCGCCGGTGACGTTCAGGTACGTATCCTGCTGACCCGCAAAGGAGGCGTCGGGTAAGTCCTCCGCCGTTGCCGAGGACCGAACGGCGACGAACGCATCGCCTTCGCGGGACGACGTTTCGCGATCAGACAGGCTCGACCCGTCCGTCCCAACCTTACGGTAGGCCTCGAGGACCTCCTCTTTGAGCTCCTCGGGGAACGGCGTTTCGAGAATGAGTTCCTGTGCGCGGTCCGCCGCGGCCGCGAGTGCACTCGAATCGTCGACGTCGACGTCGACGGCCTCGAACAGCTCTTCGTCGATTTCCGCGTTTTCGATAAACGATCTGTAGGTACCTGCCGTGACGACGAATCCCGGTGGAACCGGTAAGCCCGCCCCCGTAAGTTCACCGAGAGAAGCACCTTTGCCGCCGACCGTCTCGAGGTCGTCGGCGCTGATCTCGTCCAGCCAGAGTACAGCCATCTCTAGTTGCGTGGACAGCGCTACCGATAAAGAAGGTTGCGAACGCGTTGTCACAGTCACTACTCAGGTTCGAATGAGTATCTCCACTGACTGGCGCTGTGTGTGCCTGGCGGCAGTATGTAGTAACTCCGGATTCGGCGGAGAATGCCGTTCTCATTTGCACAGTTCGGGGGCTTGCGCTTGCTACATGTCATTCCCTTCCAATCGGTCTGTCAACTGATTGGTATCCCACAGCGATTATACAACTCGAGTTACTGTTCACCGTATGGACCTCTCTAACGCCGCCAAGTGGACGCTGTTCAACCGGCTGATCACGGCCGGAGCGATGCTCTTTGGAACCGCCATAGCCGTCTTCGGATTCGTGCTGGGATTTTGGGGATCGATCGAAACGTTGCTTATCGACGGAAACGTCCAAACTGCGGTCGAAAGTGCGAATCCGGTGATTACGCTCGCACTCGCGGCTCTCGGCTTTCTCGTCTGGCAGATCGGCAAGACGTACGCGCTCTTCTGGTCGCTCCCTCGAGCGTCCGGCAGAGCCGCGGCCAAGCGCTTCGACCACGGTCGTCTCAAGAGCGAGGTCGTCGAAGCGCTCGACGAGCGGTTAGCGGAGATGGAAGAGGACGTCGCGGAAACTCGTCGAAGCGTCCAGGAGCTCAAGCGCTCCGAACACGCCGCCGCGTTCGACGAACGCGAGGTCCTCGAGTCGGAAATCGACCAGCGAACGGAGTCGGTTGGTACTCAGCAGGCGACCCCCTCGTCGGACCGGTCGTCCGAACGGACCGCTACCGAGTCGGAGGCCACAACCCAAACGCGGGCCGAGGAACAGGCATCGGCGGCCGACCAGCAGGCGGCGCGAACCGACGATGAGAACCCTCGAGACGACGATTCGGGACAGTCGGGGCAGTCGTCCGAGCGCCAGACACAGGCGACAGATACCCAGCGACGGACGACTGGAACTCAATCGCAGACGGCCGGGACGCAATCGCAGACAACTGGTTCCCAATCACAAACGACTAGTTCGGAATCAGCCTCGAGTACCCCCGAGGCAACCCAGCCAACGACACGAGGTACCGAGCGATCGACAAGCGAGGAACAGACGGAATCGACCGCGCGGCCACAACCTCGATCGGCCGGAAACAATCAATTGGGCGAAGACAACCAACCCGCCGACAACAACCGAGCGCTCGAAGACAGGGGTACCCGGTCTTCCTCGAGCGAGTCGCCGGACTCGGGATTCGAATTCTCGACCCCCGAGGATTCGGAAGCCGACCAAGTTTCGGGGCAATCAACGACGCCGTCCCAACCAGATCAGTCACCGACCGACCACGAACGTTCGTCCACGGAATCATCAACAGACAGTGTTGCTCGATCCGAAACGGACGACACCGACGAAGACGATCAATCGTCGGACGCGGAGGACCCGCTCGCCTGATACGGACTGCTGTCAGTCATTGCCGGTACAACCGCGACCGCCCTGTGGTTGCAACGGTTGACTCGCTTCGCTCCTCCACCGAGGCTCGTCTCACACGGTTCGACTCACCACCGGTAAATCGTTACAACAGACCGTATGACAACGGTTCAGTACTTTCGGATACGAGCCGGGCAAATAAGCATCGTCCCGCGTGAATCAGCAACGTTCCGGACGGATCAAAATAGATTTCGACGGAATCGATTCGAACTGAATCGACTCGCTCCGACGAACAAGTGACACTCTTCTCGTCGACTCTCCGCGATACTCAGGCCTCGAGAATGTCGTCGTCTTTTGTGGGGGGAACCGCGAGCGTTCCCTCGAGGATCGTCACCGCCTCACCCCCCACCTGCACAGAGTCGTCCACGCGGACGCCGACGGTTCCCGCGCGATCGACGAAATGACCCTGTTCGAACACGCACTCGTCGGGGAACGGATCAAGCGCTTCGTACTCCGCGAGGTACGCACCGACGGCCCCGCTCGCGGTTCCCGTGACGGGATCTTCGGGAACGCCCGCTCCCGGCGCGAACATACGCCCGTGGAGGGTCGATTCGCTCTCGAGCGTGTCGAAGGTGAACAGGTAAACACCCGTCGCCTCAACCTCGTCGGTGAGCGCCTCTATTTTCGCCATATCCGGCTCTACACCGCTAAGATCCGAAAGGTAGGTGGTAGGAACCGCGAGAAACGGAAGACCGGTCGAGGCGACCGCCAGAGGAAGGTCCGCGCTGGCCCCTTCGAGGCCTGTCTGCTCGACGCCCAGCGCGTCTGCGATGCGGTCATAGCCCACGTCAACCTCCCGGATCGTCGGCTCGTCCTGAGTCATCCAGACCGTGCCGTCGGGTTCGATCTCCATCTCGAGGACGCCCACGTTCGTCTCGAGGGTCGTCGTTCCGTGCTCGAGAACGCCATTCTCGTGAAGGTGGCCCAATGTGCCGATGGTCGCGTGCCCGCAGAGGTCGACCTCCTGAGTCGGGGTGAAGTAGCGGATTCGGTAGTCGGCGTCGTCGCTTTCGGTGAGAAAAGCCGTCTCGCTGACGGCCATTTCGGCGGCGATCGACTGCATCTGGTCGTCGGAGAGCCCGTTCGTGTTGGGGATCACGCCAGCGGGGTTGCCGGTGAGCGGTTCGTCGGTGAAGGCGTCGACCTGATAGACGTTGACCGTCCGCGCCTCGTCGTTCATGCCGGGGCCAACGTGACAGGGGGCAATAGTCGTGACGACGGCGTGGGGAGGTGGCACGCGCGACGATCGGTGGAAGCGGTTACTCCCGAGGAAGCAGTTACTCTTCCGACGATGTCCGACCCCGACCCCCGGTGGTCGAGTCCGTCCGGCGAGACTCGAGTTCGCCGCCGTCGGTCGCCGTCACGCTCTCTGCATCTGCTTCGAATCGCTCTACGGCCTCGGCATCGTGGGTTCCGACCGGCGGCAGGTTTACCTCCGCGGCCGGGGAGTTCTCGAGGTCGGTGTTTCGCTCGAGGTCCTTCATCTCACCATCCTCGCGCGCATCTTGATCGATCCGCATCGAACAGAAGTCGACGCCGCACATCGAACAGAAGCGAGCTTCCTTGTAGTTGTCCTCGGGAAGCGTCTGGTCGTGAGCAGACTGCGCGCGTTCGGGGTCGAGCGCAAGTGAGAACTGTTCGCGCCAGTCGAAGGCGTATCGGGCTTCGGAAAGGGCGTCGTCCCAATCTCGAGCGCCCGGTCGGTCGTTCCCGACGTCGCCCGCATGGGCGGCGATCCGGTAGGCCGCGAGGCCGTCTCGGACGTCCTCCTCGTCGGGGAGCCCGAGATGTTCTTTAGGAGTTACATAACAGAGCATCGCCGCGCCCTCCTGTGCGGCCATCGCGGCACCGATCGCGCTCGTGATGTGATCGTAGCCGGGCGCGATGTCGGTCACCAGCGGCCCGAGGACGTAAAACGGCGCGCCGTCACAAACGTCCTGCTGGCGCTCGACGTTCTCCGCGATTTTGTTCATCGGGACGTGTCCCGGTCCTTCGACCATCACCTGCACGCCGTGATCCCAGGCGCGTCGCGTCAGTTCGCCCAGCGTGTCGAGTTCGGCGTACTGGGCCTCGTCGCAAGCGTCGGCGATACATCCCGGCCGGAGGCTATCGCCGAGGCTGAAGGTGACGTCGTGCTCGAGGAAAATCTCACAAATTTCGTCGTAGACCTGAAACAGAGGGTTCTGCTCGCCGCGGTCTTCCATCCACTTGGCCATGATCGAGCCGCCACGGGAGACGATCCCCGTTTTTCGCCCCTCGGTCAGCGGCAGGTGCTCGGCGAGGATGCCGGCGTGGATCGTCATGTAGTCGACGCCCTGTTCGGCCTGCTTTTCGATCACCTCGAGGAGAAGTTCCGGCGTCAGTTCCTCGGGACTGCCGGCGCGTTTGACGGCCTCGTAGAGGGGCACTGTCCCGATCGGCACCGGCGAGTGTTCGACGTTCGCCTCGCGGATTCGGTCGAGATCGGAACCAGTTCCGAGATCCATCACCGTGTCCGCTCCGTGGTGGACGGCCGCGTGGAGCTTCTCGAGTTCCTCCTCGAGATCGCTCGTGGTCTCGCTGTTGCCGATGTTCGCGTTGACCTTCGTCGAGAACTCGCGGCCGATGATCATCGGATCGAGCGTCTCGTGGTTGACGTTCGCCGGGATCACGGCCTGTCCCTCGGCGACCTGCTCTCGAACGAACTCGGGATCGCGGTTCTCTCGCTCGGCGATGCGTCTCATCGCGGGTGTTATCGTGCCGTTGCGGGCGGCCTGAATCTGGGTCGTCGTCATCGATAACTAGGTTATATTACTAGATTATAAATCTGGTGTGGCGGTTGCGTACCGTTTGAGTGGAACGCACAGCTGCGAATGGGGCAAATCTCTCAGATTCGGCTGATGCATCGAGACGGGCTAAGAGCGCTCGTATCAGTTCAGGTCCCAGTCGGTGTGAAACAGTTGTGGAAAAAGAAACAACAGACTACTAACTGGATAATGATATGACTAGTTCCGCTCTTGACTGGTGTGACAACGTGGAAACGACGATCTATACTGGCGACCTGTGCAGCACTGTCGACCGGCGGCGCGCTCGCATCGGCCGGTTCGACGGCCGCGAACGGGGCGACGGAGTCGGTGGGGACCTCCTCGAGTTCGGTCGCAGTCGGCGATCCGCCGGGCTGGTCCTCGGCTCTCGGAAACGCGGGGAACTCTCGGTACCTGCCCCTCGAGGGCGAGTTCCCGAAACCGGACACCGAAGCCTGGCGGTACGACGAGGCCGCGCTTCCAGACAGCAAATCACACGATGATACAGAGAAGTTGAATATCGCCGTCGTCGACGGGATGGCCTACGTCGGGACGGACGACGGCGAACTCCACGCGCTCGAGGCTGACGAAGGAACGGTCGCGTGGCGGACGGACGTCGAGATGAGTAGTCGACCGACCGTACTTGGCGGAACGATTTATCTCAGCGGGGAGAACCACGTGACTGCGCTCGATGCCGCGGACGGCACGGTAGAGTGGGAACGTGAGTTCGACGCGGGGGACTCAGAGATCACCAATCCAACGGCCGCGTACGGAGCGGTTTACGTCGTCGCCGGCGGAAGCCTCTACGCGCTCGAGGCCGACGACGGTTCGACTCGGTGGCATCGAGACGACGTCGACGTGGAGTCGGCCGACGAGGCGGACGGCGATCCCCAGCCGCGACCGTTCCAGGCCGAACCGGTCGCCGCCGGCCACGGCTTCGTCTACGCAATGACGGAGACGGGCGACCTCGGCGGAATCGCTGCGCTCGAGGGGGAGACCGGCGACGACGCGTGGGTTCTCGAGGCTATCGACCCCATTCGACCCATTTCGACCATCGTCGTGACATCGGACCGCGTCTTCACCCACCACCACATGATCGCCGATGACGTCGACAAGGTGTACCACCACGATCCGAAAACGGGCGAGTTGAGTTTTTCGGAAGAGGCGTACACCAACATGCTCGATATAGTTGCAGCACCCGAACACTGTGTCACGATCGGGGTACATAGACTCACCGGATACGAGTACGGTGCCGGCGAGCGCTGGTCGCACAGCGAGAGGGAGTACAGCTGGTTCACTTTCGGAAGATGTCTCATTGCCGGCGATACCGTAATCGCTACTCGGAGTAGTTTCGATCCCGAAACGATCCTCGGGTTGGACCTCGAGGACGGAACCGAACAATGGAGCCTCGAGTCTCCCCTCGGTTCGCTCGTCGCCGTCGACGAACGGACGATCTACATCCTCGAGCATAGCGACCTCCACGAGGATAGCGACCTGGTCGCGCTGCGCGCGTCAGACGCTGATCAGGACGACGATGACGACCCGGACGACGATGACGATTCAGATGGCGAAGGCGAGCCGGACGATGGTGACGATTCAGATGGCGAAGACGAGCCGGACGATGGTGACGATTCAGATGGCGAAGGCGAGCCGAACGACGATGACGATTCAGACGGCGAAGGCAAGCCGGACGACGGTAACGATTCAGACGATGGTGATGATTCAGACGGCGATGACGACAAGGAGTCTAACTGTGACTGCAAAGACGGTGATGACAGCGGGACCGGCGATGGAGACGGAACCGATGACGAAGAGAGTAGTTCGGACACCGATAGCAGTGACGGTGGAAACGGTAGCGACGGTGAAAATGGTCCGGACAACGGGGACGAAGACGACGGCGGAACCGGCGGGGATGGCGGTTCCGAATCGGATGATGATGTGACCGAACCCGGAGAGGACGACGGCAACGAATCGGATGATGATCCGACCGAATCCGGAGAGGACGACGACAATATGCCCGGCTTCACGACCGGCGCTGGCGTCGTCAGCGGTGCCCTCGGCCTCGAGTGGCTCCGCCGTAAGGCCAGCACGGACGAGTCGATCGGCGTCGAGGAATCGACCGAGTAAGGGCTCTCGAGGCCGGCGAACTGAGCTGCCGACAACTGCCGAACTCGTCGACCACATTCTCGCCTCGGTCACTGTATTCGGGTCTCTCCCATCCAGTTATTGACAAAGTTTAGGTAAATACTCGGTCATTGCGTTCCATCATCTATCTGTACTGATCGCGATTTTCATTCTCAAAACTGCATACGGAAACCGTGCTACGTTCTACTGGTACCGACGGTGGTCCGCGTCTCGAGTCTTACTCGAGCAAACCCCAATTACTCGAGCAGATCCTCCCTAACCCGACACCCACAGGGGTACGCGTTGTGGTGGGTCGGAACGAGTTGAACGACCGCGGTGACCGGGAGCCCACACTGGGGACACTCGGGATGTGCCGACGGCACCTCGTCGGTGACTCGAGCACCCAGATTCGTCACGACGAGCGAGACGCCATGAACCTCGAGGCGGACCTCGACCGCACTTCCACCCGATTCGATCAATCGGGCGAGTGCCTCGGGATCGAACTCGCTGGCGAGTTGGTAGGAATCTCGAGGGATTCCCTGCTTCTCGAGGGTCCGAACGATATCCACGACCAAATCGTCCGTCGGCGGGGTCATCGCTTGTACTCACCTCCAAGCGCGTGAGTCGTAACTGACAGCGCGTATGCGCCAGCGAGCGATAGTTGACTTCGATTCGTCTGTCGGACGGGATGTTTAAGCCCGCGGAGAAGTAATCCAATCATGGCAACCGATCCAATGCGCGATTGGAAGCCACGTCTCGGGTGTCACTACCACCCGGGGCATTTCAAATACGAACGCCCCCGTGCGCGGAGTGTGTGGCTTCCATTTGCTGTTGCATCCTGTATTGTCATATAACTATTGTTTTCGAGCAGGAATAATGTTGTCTCGAGACGAGAATAGATGTCGACGAAAACGAATTGGCACTAGGTTCGCCTTCAATCAGAACACACACGAGCGTCCCCATCACCCTCGAGGAACTGTAACTCAACTGTCGCGCGTGTCGGAGGACTAGTCATTCTCCGATGCCACACGTTCATGATGACTCTGTTTTCGTAGGGGTCACTGAGTTCGTCCGGCCACTCTTCGAATGGAAAACGAAAGACGAACCGGTCTCCATCGATCTCGCGTCGCGGGCACCAGCCCTTGAGATTCCCCTGTGGGGTAAACTCCACCGTTGATGCGCATATTGCGAGAAATTCGCTGTCCGAATCGAAATCCAGGTACTCTTCTATTTTATGTTCGTATGGTTCGATGTCGGTGTTCAGCGCATTTCTTGCCTCATCAGGTGTTGAAAATACGGCTGCTTCGAACTGTGAATCGTCCCACCGATCTTCTTCATCAGCAAAAATAGGCTCCTGTGTCGTCAATCCACGGAGACCTTGCGAAGACGGAAGACGGTCAAGACAACCAGCAACTGTGAGGGAGACCCCTGTTGCGCCAGCAAGGAACGTTCGTCTGGAGGGCATAGACACAAGTAGCTAATCAGCTCATATATCTATTTTGCCGAGTTTATATTGGATAGAATTTACTGGAGCAGTTGGGCCTCTGTTTGCTCCTACCACTGGAAAGAGCCAATCGACCAGACACTGATGCCGTAGACGGTAGAGCGGGCGCAACCTCCTGTTCAACACGCGGTCTTCCCGCCCTACGAACGACGGACGCGACCGCCCTGCAACTGAATGTCCAGCCCTTCACCCTCGTCGGCGGGAACCGACACCGTCGCCGTCACCTCCCCCTCAATCGCTTCGTTCGTCGCCCCCTCGAGGTCCTCTATCGAGAACGTCTGGCGGTCGTCGTTGACCTCGAGCCAGTACTCCCCGGCGTCGGTCGCGAGGACGGTAACCGTGACGGGGACGGACTCGCCCGAACGAGGGGGTTCGTCGAGCGTAATCGCGATGGGCTCGAGTTCGGCGTCGACGAACTCGAACTCGAGGGTTCGGTCGAAGGATGTCGTGTATATCGGGATCTCCTCGTCAACGAGGTCGCCGTTGCCGTCACTTTCACCGTCCGATTCTGGCTCGTCGGTGAGCAACTCGACGCCGAATTCGGCCTCGACGTTGTTGATCTTGTTCAAGATCGTCTGCTGTGACGAACCGCCAAAGAGCAAGCCGACGAGTTCGCCGTCGGCGGAAAAGACAGCTGAGCCGCTGTCTCCACCCTCGGACATGTAGCCCGCGATGAGCTGATCCCTGAACAGGACGGGGCCGTGTTCGCCGCCGAAGTTCACCCGGACGCTCGCGTTCGTCGACTCGAGTTCGGCGCTCGTGACGCCCGTCGTTCGGCCGCTCTTGGTCAGCGTCTCTCCCTGGAGGTCGTCGTAGTCCCCGCGTCGGATGGCCGTCGGCCACGACTCCTCGAGTTCGAACGCGGTTGTCGACTCGTCGTCGCGATTTACCGACCGCGCGGCGACGTCGACGAGCACGCCGTCGTCGATTGGCACGTAGCCCAGTAGTTCGCCGATTTCGTCCTCGTCCAGTTCACCGCCGTCCTGCGGCGAGGGCTGAACGATCGGTTCGCCGAGTTCCGCGGCGTTCGAGCGGGCGTAGACGTGGTTATTCGAAAGCCGCACGAGGTCGCCGTCCTCGGCGTCGTCGCTCCAGGTCGCCGCCGACGTGTCCTCGACCCGGGCGGGGTACGGACCCGCCGTCGCCGCGGAGGATTCGGCATTGATCTCGCTGACGCCCGCGGGCACCGGTCGGTGGCGGTCCTGTCTGTCCTCTGCGGCATCAGGTTTCGGCTCGAGGACCGACAGCGCGTCGAAGCCGGTTCTTTCCTCGCCGTACCCACAGTCGACGACCTCGACGTTGATGTCGACGCCGTCGATGTCTTTGATGCGAGTCTTCACCTCGTCTTCGGGATCGAGTTCGTCGGGCGGAACCTTCTGTGAAACGTACACCGTCACGCTGTCCGCTCGCTCGTCGTAGTCGACGCCGATCACGTTCTCGCACTCGAGGAGGTACTCGTAGTCTCGCGTTGTTGGCATGGGTTCAGTTCACACGCTCCGTAATAACCAACAGTTAGATCCATAGGAACATAATTGTTTGGCGGAGATTACACCTTCAATCAACGGTTATCGATCAAATTTGAATGCTGAACACGCACGGCCGTTCGTCGCCAGTTTCACCTCACTTAAGGGGTCGCACTTCCTCTCATCGGGCAGGAGGAGTCAAGAGAATGTCCGACTTGCCGGACGACTTCAAGTGTACAGTCACGAACTGGGACTACATCTACAGCCTGTGTCGGGACGTCAGCGACGAGGTTCGTCACGACGAGTTCGAACCGGACGTGATCGTCGCGCTCGCTCGAGGCGGCTGGTTCGCGGGGCGGTGCGTCTGCGATTTCCTGGGAATGGACGACCTGACGAGTCTGAAGATGGAACACTACGTCGGCACCGCCGAGAAGACCGGCGAGCCGACGGTCCGGTATCCGATGCCCGAGGGAAGCGTCGAGGGCAAGGACGTTCTCATCATCGACGATATCGCCGACACCGGCGGCTCGATCAAACGAGCTGAGGAGTACGTCACGGACCGCGACGCGGGCTCGGTTCGGACCGCAACGCTCCAACTGCTCGGCACCAGCGAGTTCGAACCCGACTATGTCGGCGAGCGACTCGAGGAGTGGACCTGGGTCGTCTACCCGTGGAACTTCATCGAGGACATGGTCGACCTGATCACGAGCGCGATGGAGAAGGCGGATCAGGAGTCCTACACGAAAGACGACGTTCGCCACTATCTCAACCACTTCCACGAAGTCGAACGGATCGAGATGGAAATCGCCCAGCCGAACCGGCTGAGCGAGGTCCTGACCGAAATGGAACGGCGCGACCTCCTCGAGATGACCGCGCCAGGCCACTGGAAACTGCTCGAGGAGTAACCGTCTTTCCGATACGCCTCGTTTCCGTTCCTATACGCTTCGTTTCATCAAGCACTACCATGACAGACCCCGAGAACGAGCCGAATACCGAGAACGATGTCGACGACCAGCTCGAGACGATTCTTCGCGCGTTTTTGTTGAAAGACGAGGGACGAACGGGCTGGCAGCTTCGCGGCGTCGACAACCCCGAATCCGTCGCCGGGCACACGTGGGGTGTCGCGCTTTTTTGTCTACTCTACGCGGACCACGACGACGCACCCGCGGGCGTCGATCCGGATCGTGCGCTCCGAATGGCCGTCGTCCACGATCTCGCCGAAGCCGAAACAGGGGATTTCGCGACGCGAGCTGACTCGACCGCTGACACCGTCGATCCCGGAGAGAAAGAACAACTCGAGGAGGCCGCGATAACCGATCTGTTCGAGCCGTTCGACGAGGACGGCGACCTCCGGGCGATCTGGGACGAGTACGAGACTCGAGCGTCACCGACGGCCCGGTTCGTCAAGGACATGGACCTCGTGGACATGTGTTTTCAGGCGGTCTACTACGAGCGTGAGGAGCGATACGATACTGCGGACGATTCCACTCACGACGAGCAGTTCGCGGAGTACGAGGCGCTCGACGAGTTCTTCGCGACCGCGACGCCGCGGATCCGAACCGAGATCGGACGGCGTCTCCTCGAGCGGGCTCGAGAGAGCTACGAAGCGGCGAGAGAACGACGGCGGTAACGGCGACGAGGGGCTGTTCGGCGTCCTGCGTGCCTCCCGCTCATTTTTCAGCTGCGGGTGTCGGAACGGGTTCGGGTCCTTCCCGCGGCGGGTCGTCCCGGTCGTCGTCTTCATCGGTCGTTGTATCCTCGCCATCCTCGTCGTCGACGATCGCGTTCTTCCACGTGCCTCGAGTGAACCACGCGCCGGCGGCGATCGCGCCGATGACGTCACCGACGAGGACGCCCACCCAGATGCCGGTCGTTCCCCAGTCGGCGACGAACAGCAGGTAGACCGTAACGAGTACGCGGCCGAACCAGAGCGCCACCACCGAAAAGACCAGCGCGGTTTTCGTGTTGCCCGCGCCGCGGAACGCACCCAGGAAGACCTGCATGACGCCCATGAAGACGAACATCAACGCGGCGATCTGTAGGTAGGTCGTCCCGTAGGCGAGGGTCTCCGCCCGTCCGTCGACCTCCGCGGTGAGGAACACCGAGACGATCGGTTCGGGGAACAGGAACGCGATCGCTCCGGCAACTGCCATCACCGCGGCGATCACCCCCGTCGCGAGCCAGGTTGCCCGCTCCGCGCGCTCGGGCTTGTCGGCACCGAGGTTCTGGCCGACAATGGTATCCGTCGCCTGACTCATCCCCAGCGCCGGGAGAAACGCCAGCGAGATGAGGCGGTTCCCCAGTCCGTAGGCTGCTACGACCGCCGGCGGAAACGTCGCGACCATCGCCGTCATCGCGATCATCGCGAGCGAACTCATCGACTGCTCGAGTGCCGTCGGGACGCCCAACCTCGTGATCTTGGAGACGTACTTCGGCCGCGGGATCAGGTGCTCCGCCTCGATCTTCGGGCCGACGTCCGTATAGAACAGGACGTAGAACCCGATCGCCGTGGCCAACCCTCTCGAGAGCACGGTCGCGACCGCCGCGCCCTGTATCTCGAGGCGCGGAAACGGACCGACGCCGAAGATCAACACGGGATCGATGACGAGATTGAAAATGACGCTGACGAACATCACGACCATCGGCGCGCGGGTGTTGCCGTAGCCGCGCATCAGCGAAACGAAGATAAAGAAGCCGAACAGGAACGGCATCCCGAGAAAGAACACCCGCATGTACTCCGAAGCGAGCGGGATGATCGCGGCTTCCGTTTCCGCGTCGGCGGGCAACATCGCGAGCATCGAGTCCGTGGCGAAAAAGCCGATTATGCCGATTCCGATCGCGACGAGCGTGATGAACGAGACGGTCTGGCCGGCGATCAACCCGCCCTTGCCGCTGTCCGCTCCGGTGTGCTGAGCAATCAGAATCGCCCCCGCGGCGGTAAAGCCCCCGCCGATCGAAATTAAAAAGAAAATCAGCGGAAAGGCGAGGCTCAACGCGCCGACGGCGTCGGGCGAGAGCGCTCCCAGCCAGAACGTGTCGCCGACGTTGTAGGCGACCTGCAGGAGCTGAATAACCACGAGCGGCCACGCCAACAGGAACATGGGCCGGACGAGCGATCCGTCCGTGAGATCGCTCTCACTCGAGGTGTGTTCGGAGGGCATTACGATTCGAAATAGCATGCCATCTATATGAGTGCTCGTAGCCATTGGCAACATTCCACATGGCAGGATTGGGTCTCACCGCCAAAACGCGGACGATCACACTGCGAAGGCAATTTTCTCAGAGGTCCGTCGATATCGGTCCGAGGCCCGTCGATATCAGTGAGGTCGTAAATCGCCGGACACCCAACCCGTATCGTTTTGTCAGTTGCCTCCCCACTCTGTGTCATGACAATCGGCGTTATCGGCGGCAGCGGAATCTACGAAGCACTGCCACTCGAGAACACCCGAACGGAATCGGTCTCGACGCCCTACGGCGAACCGAGCGACGACATCACCCTGGGCGAACTCGGCGGGAAGGAGGTTGCGTTCCTTCCGCGACACGGAACCGACCACCAACATACGCCGACGGATGCGGAGTACCGGGCGAACATCTACGCGCTCAAATCCGTCGGTGTCGACCGCGTCATCGCCACGAACGCCGTCGGGAGCCTCCGTGAGGACCTCCCGCCCCAGACGCTGGTCGTCCCGGACCAGATTTTCGACCGGACGAAACACCGCACTCCGACGTTCTTCGGCGACGGGATGGTCGTCCACATGGGATTCGCACAGCCGTACTGCCCGGAGATGGTCGCTCACCTCGCCGAATCCGCGCGGGAGGCGACGGATGCGACCACCGCCGAAAACGGCACCTACGTCTGTATCGAGGGCCCGCAGTACTCGACGAAAGCAGAAAGCGAATTCTACCGCGAGCAAGGCTGGGACATCATCGGCATGACGGCGATACCCGAGGCGAAACTCGCCCGCGAAGCGGAGCTGAGCTACGCGACGGTCGCCGGCGTCACCGACTACGACGTCTGGAAAACAGATAGTGAGGTCACGCTCGAGGAGGTCCTCGAGAACGCCGAGGCCAACCAGGAGTCGATCAACGAGGTCGTCGAACACGCCATCCGAACCATGCCAGAGGACTTCGAGAGCCACGCCTGGTCGGCGCTGGAGGGAACGATCAACACGCCCGCTGAGTCGATTCCCGAGGAGACTCGCGAGCGCGTCGAGCTGTTGGCTGGAGAGTATCTCGAGGAGTAAGTGATCGGGAGCCGCCGTCGCCGGCCGTCGGACGCGACGAAATCGGTTCGCATCACCTCTATTTTTGACCCGCGGCTCGACTCTCCAGAGCCAGAGAGCGAGCGGCCGACCAAGCTGCCGCGGAAGTAACCGGGTCGCCAGCCGTACTCGCCAGCGTGCTCTCGGAACTGGACACGCGTATCGCCGACACGCCAGCCCAAGATCTCAGAGAGGTGTCCGGCGTCTCGTCGCTCTCGATTCTTCTCCTCGAGCCGAGAACGCTCGAGAAGGTTATGCTCGGCCCCGAAGGGGACACCGAGCCGTTGTACTGGCGGCTTCGAACGTGGCTCCACCGACTCGAACGCTGGTTGTTCGACACGCATCCGCCGACGGAGGATCGGATCGAGTCGCTTCGAACACTGGAGCACAGATCGCGCTAAGAGAGAGGCGGAGAAGAACGGAGCGATTACACCGACTCGACCGAGCCTACACTGGTTCGAACGTCAGCACTCGATCCCCAGTCGTTTCCGAAACGGCGACCGCGATGTCGACCTCGAGGCCGTTTTCGACCTTCTCGAGGTCGAGACCGGCGACCTGACCGGTGAGCCGAACCGGGCCGAAGTTCGCGATCGCGGTCGCGTACGGCGCGTCCTCCTCGAACGACGGCGTCGGAACATGGGTCACCGTGAACGTCTCGATCGTCCCGGTACCGGGAAGGGGTGGTTGCTCGAGTTCGGTCGAACCACACTCCGGACACACCCGACGCGGCGGAAGTGAGCCGTGTCCCTCCGAGCACTCGAGGTAGTACGCCTGATCCTCTTCGGCGGCGTCGAGCCAGTCGTCGAAACCGGCGTCTCTTGCTTCGCTCATTCGACCACCTCCAGAGCTTCACTCTGGCGTAATCGAATTCGCTCGCAAGGCTCCCTCATTCGACTCCCTCCAGACGAACGGTCTGGCGTCATCGAACTCGCTCGTAGAGGCTCGCTCATTCGACCACCTCCAACACGTGAACCGTCGCAGAAGCCACGGTTCCGCCCGCGTTGTGTGCGAGGGCAGTCGTCGCGTCTGCGACGGCGTCGCTGTTGACGTGTGCGCCCTCGAGCAAGGACGTGACCTCAGCGATCTGTGAGGCACCCGTTGCACCGACGGGGTGGCCTTTCGCCTTCAGTCCGCCCGAGAGGTTGACCGGCGTCTCGCCGTCGGCCGTCGTTCGGCCGTCTCGAGCCGCGGTGAGTCCCTCGCCGACGGGCGCTATGTCGAGCGCTTCGATGGCCAGGACTTCTGCGATCGTAAAGCAGTCGTGGACCTCCGCGAAATCGGCGTCGGTCGCGTCGATACCGGCGTCAGCGTACGCCTCCTCGCCCGCTTTGCGTGCCGCGGGCGAGCGCGCGAGGTACTCGCGGTCGTGAAGCGCCATTCGATCGCCGCCCTGTCCGGTGCCGGTGATCGCGACCGGCGCGTCGAGGTCGTGTTCCTCGGCGTATGACTCGCTGGTGAGCACGAGCGCCGCCGCTCCGTCGGAGATCGGACAGGAGTCGTATAGCCCTAACGGCGAGGAAACTTGGGGAGCCTCGAGCACGTCCTCGAGGTCGATCGCTCGCTGGTACTGGGCTTTCTCGTTCTCGAGTGCGTTGTCGTGGTTCTTGACGGCGATGTGAGCGAGATCTTCGTGTTCTCCGCCGTACGTTTCGAAGTACGCCTGAGCCATCAACGCGTAGGCTCCGGGGAAGGTGGTCCCCGCCCGAACCTCCCAGAGGTCGTCGGCGGCGATGGCGAGCGCCTCGGTCGCGCCCGCGGTTCCGAGGTTCGTCATCCGCTCTGCACCTCCGACGAGGAGCACGTCGTCCTCCCCGTTTCGGATCCGCTTGACGGCGTCGGCTACCGCGACGCCGCTCGAGGCGCAGGCGGACTCGTACCGCGTCGCCGGAGCCCGAACCCCCGCCGCTTCGGCCATCAACGGCCCCTGATGGCCCTGATGTTCGGAGAGTTCACCCATGAAGTTTCCGTAGAGAACACCGTCGACGTCCGACCGTGGAGCACCACTGTGCTCGAACGCATCAATGCTCGCTTGCCCGAAGAGGTCCCGGCTCGTCCGTTCGGGGACGTTCCCGAACGGCGTGAGTCCGACACCCGCAACGCGTACCTCGCTCATGGCACACCATACCGTAGCGACGGGTTAATATCTCGCGGTTACCCGACCGATAGCGAACGAATAACACCGTTGACGGATCGTGCCGAGACGGTTCCTCGAGTTTATCAACGATAATCACGCAATTGCCCATATGGACGGCGAATCGATAGACATTCAGGAGTTAGTGGACCTCACGGAAACGAGTGCGGTGCCGGGGTACGAAGACAGAGTGCGAGCACACGTCATCGACGCGCTCGAGGAGAGCGTCGATCAGGTTCGGACAGATCCGATGGGAAACGTCGTCGGAACGCTCGAGGGTGGGAGTGAGCACTCGGTCGCCGTCGCCGCTCACATGGACGAGATCGGGTTTATGGTCAGCCACGTTCGTGGTAGCGAAGGCGACTTTGGGTTCCTCGAACTCGACGCGCTCGGGGGGTGGGACGCCCGCGTGCTCAAAGCCCAGCGGGTCACGATCCACGCCGAGGACGGCGATATTCCAGGAATCATCGGCTCGCCGCCGCCCCACACTCTCGACGAGGAAAAACGAGAGAAGACGCCCGAAGTCGACGACGTCGCCGTCGACACAGGGCTCCGAGCCGAGGAACTCGAGGAGCGCGTTTCAGTCGGCGACCTCGTCACGATGGAGCAGACAACCAAACGCGTCGGCGAGACGGTGACTGGAAAGGCCCTCGACGACCGCGTCTGTCTGTTCACCATGCTCGAGGCGGCGCGTCGGATCGAGGATCCGGAAGCGACGATCCACTTCTGTGCGACCGTCCAGGAGGAGGTCGGTCTCCGAGGGGCCCGCGCGCTCGGCGTCGACGTCGATCCGGACCTGGCGATCGCTCTCGACGTGACCGTCGCCAACGACGTTCCCGGGTTTTCCGAGGGCGAGCACGTGACCGAACTCGGCGAGGGAACCGCGATCAAACTCAAGGACTCGAGCGTGATCACCAACCCGAAAGTCCACCGCCGATTACGGAGCGTGGCCGAGGATCAAGAAATCGAATATCAACACGAGATCCTCCCCGCGGGCGGCACCGACACCGCCGGCTTCCAGTTCAGCGCCGGAGCGAAACCGGTCGGCGCGATTTCGATTCCGACCCGATACCTCCACACCGTCACGGAGACCGCACACCTCGAGGATATCGCCGCGACGATCGATCTGCTGACGGCGTTCCTCGAGAGCGAAGATGGGTCCCACGACTACACGCTATGACGGACGATAGCAAGGAACAGTCCCAACGGAGCGCGGTTACAGTTCCGCCGCGACTTCGCTCAAGACCTCAGTCTCGACGAAGACGACGACGTGATCGCCGAGCTCCACGGTCGTCTCGCCACGCGGGGTGATCAACTCGCCGTCTCGAGTGATCGCACCGATGACGACGCCGTCCGGGAGTTTTGAGATGGCATCTCGAATGCGGTTGCCGAACAGCAGACTGTCGTGGTCGATTTCGAACTCGAGCACTTCGGCGCGGTCCGACTCGAGCATCGCGACGTTTTCGGTTCGCTGCTCGCGGGTGTAGCGCGTGATCTCCTCGGAGGTGACGAGTCGCGGATTGACGGCCACGTCGATGCCGACCGTCTCGAAGAGGTCGACGTACTCGCCGTACTCGACGACGCCGACGGTTCGTTCGACGCCGATGCGTTTCGCGAGCAACGAGACGAGCAGGTTTTTTTCGTCGCTGTCTAAGGCCGCGACGACGATGTCAGACTCGTCGATGTGCTCGCGGACGAGAAAGTCGATATCGGTCGCGTCGCTTTCGAGAACGAGCGTCTCCGGCAGGCACTCGGCGAGCTCTCGAGCGCGTTCGTGGTCCTCTTCGATCAGACGAGGGGACAGTCCTTCTTCTTCGAACAGCCGAGCCGTCTGGTAGCCGATTTCGCTGCCGCCGACGATGACGATCTCGTTTGCGTCCTCGAGCGTCGGTGCGGGGGTAAGCGAACTGGCGAACCCGCGAACGCTCTCCGAAGAGCCGATGACGACGATCGCGTCGTCGGGTTCGATTACCGTCTCCCCCGTCGGGATGACGACGTCGTCGTCGCGAAAGATTGCGGCGAACGTCAGCGACTCGTACCGATCGGCTTCCGAGACGGTCTCGCCGGCGATCGGACTCTCCGGGTCGACCTCGAACTCCGCCATCTGGACGAGGCCGTCGGCGAACGTGTCGACGTCGTGTGCGCCGGGAAGACCGGCGATCTTGACGATCGTCTCCGCGGTGTGGAGGTTCGTACAGACCATGAAGTCGACGCCGAACGCGCCGTCGGCCTGTTCCCAGGTCCGCAACAGCGTCGTGTTCTTCACTCGAGCGATCGTGAACGGATCGTCGACCGTTTTCGCCGCACCGCAGACGACGATGTTCGTCTCGTCGCCGTCGGTACTCGCGATCACCATGTCCGCGTCCTCGATGCCCGCCTCCTCGAGGGTGCTTCGCGTGGTCCCGTCGCCTTCGATGGCGAGGACGTCCAGCGAGTACGTGATCGATTCGACACGTTCGGAGTCGCTGTCGACGACGACGACGTCGTGGTCGTCGGCGAGCCCCGCCGCGATGTTCGAGCCGACCTCACCTGCGCCGACGATGATTATCCGCACGTGAGCGCCACCTGCAACATGCGAATAGCTATTCGATGAAGGTGTAAGTCCGTTTCTATCCCTCGAAGTTATTCCTCCGGCAGAAAGTAGCGGTCCGTACCGGGACGATCACGGCGTCTCGTGTACCCTGAGTTCGACCTCGCGGGGCTCGCCTTCGATATCTGTGACGAGTCGCTGGACGACTGTGCGAGCTTCCTCGAGTAGTCGCGGCTGCACCTTGCCGATCACCCAATCGAGCGAGACGAATCGGGGGAGCGAGATCGCGTTGCCGTCCGCCGAGTGGGGGTCGTACACCGCCTCGAAGTAGATACGACTGGCCGTTTCGACGCCCTCGGGAGCGGCTTCGGGTTCCGACTCGACCCGCCACGTTCCGCGAGCGTCGATATCCTTGCGGAGCTCCCATTCGAGGGAGTGGGGATTGTCGACGGCGACGACCTCCGAGCGGGCGGTGTAGCCGAGTTTCCACCAGGCGAGCCGAAGGTCGTAGATCGCGCCGACGCCGCCCGCGTCGCCCTCGCGGCGCTTGCGAACGGACTCGAGGTGTTCCGTATACCGCGGATACTCGGTGAAAGCGACGACGTAGGGGAAGACGTCCTCGGGCGGACGGTGAACGACGGTGCTGAGGAGGATCCTGTCCACAGTGTCACTATGGCCGCGCTGAACGTAAGAATTTCCGTATAGTCGCGATTCGAAGGAGTCACTAGCTTTCTATACACCGGACGAAAACACCTGACTATGCGAGACATTTGTATCGTCGGCGGCGGCGTCGCCGGACTCGCCGCATCGATCTTCACCGCTCGAGCAGGGCTGGATACCATCGTCATCGACGGCGGAGAATCCATCCTCGCCCGTAACGCCAGCCTCGAGAACTACCCCGGCTTTCCGGACGGAATCGATGCACGGCGGTACCTGCGCCTCGTCCACGAACAGGCACAGAACGCGGGCGTCGAAGTCGAACTCGGACGCGTCTCGAGCGTCGAGCAAATCGACGAGACGGATCCCGAATCGGGGTTCGTCCTCGAGACCGAGGGCGGCGAGCCGATCGAAGCCCAACGGGTGATCGCCGCCTCGTGGTCCGACAGCGAGTATCTGGTCCCGCTGGACGTGGGTCGAATGCAACGCGGGAGCAAGCACTACGTGAGCGTCGACGAAGACGGACGAACCGCCGTCGAGGGAGTCTACGCGGCGGGGCGTCTCGCCGGCGAACCACACCAGACGATCGTCGCCGCCGGCCACGGCTCGAAAGTCGGGCTGACAGCGATCCACGATTCGGACGTCAACTTCTATCACGACTGGGTCGTCCCCGAGGGATACTTTACCGGCCGTGACCGTGACGTGCCGCCGGGCTGTGAAGAGATCGACGACGAGGAACGGCTTCGACGGGACGAAGCGGCCCGAGAGACGATCCTCGAGGCCTTCGAGGAACCGCTCGAGGAGAAGCCGACGATGCATCCCAGCGTGGATCGAGAGGAGGAAAACAGCGGTCTGTAGCCACACGTGACAACGCCGGTTATCCCTCGCTACGCTTAACATACCTCCCCCGAGAAAGACAAACGAATGCTCGAGGGAGTCAACGTCGCGCTCGGGGTGTCAGGATCGATCGCCGCCGTCAAGACGGTCGAACTCGCCCACGAACTGCGACGTCGGGGTGCCGAAGTTCGTGGCGTGATGACCGACAGCGCCCGGGGAATCATCCATCCGTGGGCGCTCGAGTTCGCCACGGAGAACGATGTCGTGACGGAGATCACGGGCGGCGTCGAGCACGTCGAGTTGTGCGGCTACGACGGCTGGGCCGACGTCCTGCTGATCGCGCCGGCGACGGCGAACACGGTCGGAAAGATCGCCGGCGCCGTCGACGACACGCCGGTGACAACGTGTGCGACGACCGCGCTGGGAGCGGATACGTCAGTCGTCATCGCCCCCGCCATGCACGAACCGATGTACGACCATCCTGGCGTCCTCGAGGCGATCGAAACCGTCGACGACTGGGGCGTCGAGTTCGTCGATCCCCGGATCGAGGAGGGAAAAGCGAAGATAGCCAGCGAGGAAGCCATCGTCTGTGAAACCGCTCGAGCGGTCGGCGACCGCTCGCTCGAGGGCGAACACGTCGTTGTCACGAGCGGCGCGACCAGCGAGTCGATCGATCCCGTCCGAGTGCTGACGAACCGCTCGTCGGGACGGATGGGACGAGCCGTCGCGCGGGCCTGTTACGTTCGCGGCGCGGACGTGACGCTCGTCCACGGCGTCGTCGGGACACAATCCATCGCTCGAGCATCGGCGATCGCCGGCGCGTCGGCGGCTACCGACGGCGGAGCCGAACTTCCGTATGCCGCCCTCGAGCAGGTCCAAACCGCCGGGGAAATGCTCGAGGCGACGATCGAGCGCTGCTCGACCGGCGACGCGCTCGTTTCGGCGGCGGCGATCGGCGACTACACGGTCGAGTCGAGCGCCGAAAAGCTTCGCTCCGGAGCGGACCGAACGCTCGATCTCGAGCCAACGGCAAAGGTGATCGACGAAGTCCGGGAACGATATCCGAATCTCCCGATAGTCGGCTTCAAGACCGAAACGACCGGCGACGACGAGGCGATGATCGAAACGGCGCGAACGAGCCTCGATCGCACGGATCTAACGTTCGTCGTCGCGAACGACGCGAGCGTTATGGGCTCGGATCGGACCCGCGCACTACTAGTCCACGAGGAGAACGCGGCGCGCTATGAGGGAACGAAGGCCGGACTCGGCGGCGAGATCGCCGAATCACTCGCCGTCGTTCTCGGGAACGAGGCCTCGATCTGACGAGTGCTCGATCGAATACCCGCGTTACTGAAATTATCGGTTCTTCAACTGATTCCGTCGGTGGCCGAGGGATCGTCAACTTTTACTCCCTAACCGACTCATCCACGACATGGATCAGTTACAACGGTCGTTGCTCGAGGCCCCGATTATCGAGAAAGAGGGTTATCATTACTTCGTGCATCCGATCAGCGACGGCGTTCCGAAACTCGATCCCGGCCTCCTGCGAGAGATCGTTATTCGGATTATTCGGAAAGCGAACCTCGAGGAGGTCGACCGTATCGTCACGCCCGCGGCCATGGGAATCCATATTTCTACTGCCGTGTCTCTGATGACGGACATCCCGCTGACGGTGATCCGAAAGCGAAAGTACGGCCTCGAAGACGAAGTTGCGATTTCCCAGCAGACCGGCTACTCGGAAAACGAGATGTACATCAACGACGTTCGCGAGGGCGAGCGCGTCCTCGTTCTCGACGACGTGCTCTCGACCGGCGGCACGCTCGCGGCCGTCCTCGAGGCCCTAGACGGTATTGGTGCCGAGGTAATCGACACGGTTGCGGTCATCAAGAAAGTCGGCGGCGAGAACAAAGTCGCTGACATCGACCATCATGTCAAAACCTTGATTAACGTCGATGTCGTCGACGGAGAGGTCGTTATCGTCGACGAACAAGGAGACTGATCACGGTCCCGAAAATTCGGCCGACGGAATATTTAATTCGATTTGAAACAACAACAGAGTGTGTATCCGAGTCACATGGTTGAGTCATGAACCAATGGGACAACCGGTCGTCGAAGGCCCTAACTCGTCGCCAACTGCTCTCCGGGGTCGGTTCGGCCGTCGTTGTAACCACGGCAGGCTGTCTCACCGAGGACGACGAAGTGTCGTTTCCCCTCGGGGTTCAGTTAGAGGTCGATACGGACAACAGCGACCGACTCGAGTGGACAGCCGCTATCGCCCAGATGATGGAGAGCACCGGCTACTTCGAGGTCGATGTCGAAGAGCACGATTTCGACGATTTCCTCGAGCGGGTTTTCGAAGACGACTACCCCCAGTACGGACACGTTCCGTTTCTCAGCCTCTCGGGGACCTTCAATCCGGAGAGTTACTGTGACTCGCTCCACGGGACGGCGAACCGAGGGCAATGTTGCAACCTGAACGGACTCGGATACGACGAACTCGACGAACTGATCGATCGCGCCCGATTCGGAACGGATGTCGCCGACGACCCCCAACTCCGGGAACGGCGATACGACGAGGTCTGGCACGAGTTAGCCGAGTTCCGGGGAAGCTCCATCATTACATTCCTCACAGAGGAGTACGTTCGACGGGCGGCCGTCCGCGGGTTCTCCCCGTACCCGTTTTCGGAGTGGACACTGAAATATGCGCTCCACTCTCCGTCAGAAGAAGCCTTGACCTGGGTAGATCGGAACGCACAGCGCCCGGCTGAGACTGACTGGTCGGACTACCAGGAAGGTGGCACGCTTCGGTACGGAATCGGTGCGAACATCAGTTCGTTCGATCCACCGTATAGCACAGATACGCACTCGGTGGCGGCACAATCGCTTATTTTCGAAGGGCTGACCACGATGGATGCCGAGGGGAACATCTATCCCTGGCTCGCAAAACGGTACGAGGCGTTAGACGTCCAAGATATCGACCGCAGGGCGTACGAACCGTATATGACAACCGTCCCGACCGACGAAAAAGGCGTTCTCGAGTTCGGCGAGGGCGGCCCGGTGCAAGCGGTCGCGGTTCACCCGGACGACGACCGAATCGACGACGACGAGGCCCGCGTGCTCACGCCAGAAGGCGCAGCCGACGCGGTCGACGAGGGCGTCTACGGAATGCAGTACCGATACCACCTTCAAGAGGGCGTCGCGTTCCACAACGGCGAGGAACTGACCGCCGACCACGTCGTTTCGACGGTCGAGCGGTACGAAAACTCCGACATGTCATCGCAGACGTTCGATTCGGTGCTCCACGTCGATGCCGTCGACGAGTACACCGTCGATATCTACGCGCAGGTCCCGGACGCCGAGGCCGAACGAGAACTGCCCGGTTTCGAGATTCACGCGCTCGAGCAGGCGGAGCTGGGGGCCAACGAAATCGATCCGCTCGAGGGAGAAGCACCGATCGGGACCGGTCCCTACGAGTTCGAGGAGTTCGAAGACGGACAGTACTTCGTGGCGACAAAAAACGACGGGTACTGGCTCGAGGAGAACGGGCTCGACACCCTCGAGTGGTACGACGGCCCCGACGGGTTCCCCGCCGGGCCCGTAATCGACGAGATCGACATCGACATCATTTCGGACGATTCGACTCGGAGCGCCGCCCTGCAGAACGGAGAAATCGACGTGACGTTCGGGCTCGTCTCTTCGACGCTCAACGAGTACGACTCGGACGACGGTTATATCGTCGATTCGGTCCAGAGCGGCGGCTATCAGTTCTTCCAGTATCCCGTCACCGTCGAGCCCTGGGACGACCACCGACTCCGAAAGGCCGTCAATCACCTCGTTCCTCGAGAACAGATCGTCGACGAAGTCCTCGACGGCTGGGGAGAGCCGGCCTGGACGATGCTCCCGGAACTCGCACATGGGACGGGCACGGCCGATTACGACGCGCTCGAGTCCGAGCTTCGGGAGAAAAACGAGTTCGATCCGGACGCCGCAGTCGAGTTGATAAAGGAAGTCATCGAAGATCGTGGGTACGACTCGAGCGTCCAACAATGAGCCTTCGACGGTTTATCGTTCGACGGCTGTTGTTGATCGTTCCGATCCTCTTTGGCGTCTCGGTGATCACGTTTTCGCTCGTTCATTTGACGCCGGGCGATCCGATCAGCCGAATGGTCGCCCAGAACCCGAACGTGGCACCGGCCGACGAGGCGCAACTTCGCGCACAGTACGGCCTCGACGGACCGGTCTGGGAGCAGTACCTGACCTGGATCGGAAACGTCGTAACCGGAGACCTCGGCGATGTCTACGGGACGAACCGAACGGTCTCGGAAGTACTTTTCCTCCGGCTCCCCGAAACCGTCGCACTCGGCGTCTTCGGCTGGCTATTTGCCCTCGGCATCGCGATTCCGACCGGGGTGTACGCCGCCGTCCGAAAGGGGACGGTCGGAGACACTGTCAGCCGCGTTGTCGCCCTGTCGGGGGCGTCGGTTCCGAACTTCTGGCTCGGACTCCTGTTGATCCTCGCGTTCGTTCTCTGGGCGGGGTGGTGGAACGTCCAGCCACCGCGAGAACCGCTCTACCATCCGTCGATGCTGTGGCACCTGATACTGCCCGGAATTACGGTCGGGACGGCCGCCTGCGCGTCTATCATGCGAGTGCTTCGGAGCTCGATGGCGGAGGAACTGAACAAGGAATACACCACCGCCGCCAGGGCGAAAGGACTTCCGGAGCGCCAGGTCGTCTACAAACACGTTCTTCGCAACTCGCTGAGCTCCGTGGTTACGCTCGTGGCAACGTTGACGGCCGGTATCGTCGCAGGCGCTATCGTCGTCGAGGTCGTGTTCGCCTGGCCCGGGCTCGGACAGGAACTCGTCGAAGCGATTCACGGCCACGAGATTAACCTCGTCGTAGCGATCACGCTGTTTACCGGCTTGTTCGTCGTCCTCTGTAACTTACTCGCGGACATCATCTATGCCGTGCTCGATCCGAGGATCAGATATGAGTAAGGGACGAACCGAGCGCGGCCGAATACGAATAACCGGATTCGATACCGAGCCCGTCACCGATCGGGAGAATTCGAACGATCCGGCAGAACTGACCGATCGGGGGAAGAAAACGCGCACCGAATCACCCCGGCGCTGGCAACGCGGAGTGTGGCAATTCAGTCGAAACCGTTCGGCACTGATCGGTCTCTGCATCGTCGTCTCGATGTCGATCGTCGCGATCCTCGCTCGTCCGATCGAGATCTGGGGCGTGACCGTCCAGCCGGTCTCGCTCGCACCGTATCCGCCCTCGGATATCCTCTGGCTCACGCACGACGTCTCGCCGTACGATCCGCCATCCGTTACACATCCGATGGGGATCGACGGCGAAGGCCGCGATATCTTCTCGAGGGTACTCGCCGGCGGTCGGTACAGCATCTCCATCGGCCTCATCGTCGTCCTGATCACGAGCACAGTGGGAGTCGTGTACGGTTCGATTTCGGGGTACTACGGCGGATGGATCGACGAGTTCCTGATGCGTCTCGTCGATATGATCCTCGCGTTTCCGGGGCTCGTACTCGCGCTTGCTATCGTTGCGATGTTCGGAAGCGGCTACTGGCAACTCGTGATCGCGTTCTCGCTGTTCGGGTGGGCGAGTTACGCTCGACTCATCCGCGGGGAAGTCCTGAACGTCAAAGAATCGGAGTACGTCGTCGCGGCGAAAGCGCTCGGAGCCGGCGATTTATCGATCATATTCCGACACATCGTCCCGAACGCCATCCCGCCGGTGATCGTCCTCGCGACGCTCAACATCGGAACGGTCGTCATCGGCGTCGCCGCGCTTGGCTTTCTCGGCCTCGGTCTCTCGCCGGCGACCGCGGAGTGGGGGACGATGCTCGAGGGCGCTCGAGACTCGATCATCCACGGGCCGGGGGGCGACGTTCGCTGGTGGGTAACGGTCTTTCCCGGCGGTGCGATTTTCCTCTTCGTGCTGTCGATCAATCTGATCGGCGACGCGATCAACGATACGCTCGATACTCGAGAATCCGATACAGCCGCGCGAAACGAGTTGTGGTGACGGTCCTGATAGGGTCGGTTGTCAGTCATTTCCGGCCAGTCGCCACCCCGCTCTGGCGACAAACCGGTACACAGGGACAACCGACCTATGAAAGCGGGGCACCGAAAACGATTACTCGGATACTTCTCACTCGATACCCGTCCGAGCATCCTGTTCCACCGCGAATCGTCGAATGACTTTTTGTGATAGACACACAGATGACAGTATGTCTGATTCTGACTCGGCGGCCGACCGGATCGAGTACCGGAAACGGAACGCCGTCGACCCCGAGGCGTTCCTTCTCGACCTCAAGGTCGTCGAGCCGACTGAACGGGGCGAGAACTTACGTTTTGCTCCTGAGTTCACCGAGCGGATCGAAACGCAACTCGAGTGCGTTCGTGCCGACGGCGTCGAGACGAGCGACGTCGCTACAATGTTCGGAGCGAACGAGGACGACGTAACGGATCCCGGTCGGGAGTACACCGCGTACAAGATCCACGCGACGGTTCGAAACTGGCCGTCGGACGCGGCACTCGAGTTGGACGTCGCAACCGACAGGGAACTACAGACGGAAACCGACCGCTGGGCCGACGTTCCGGGCAGACAACGGTACAACATACTCCAATCGCTTCGGTCGTTTCACGATGAGTGTCCGTTCTGCAACGGCGAGGTTTCGATCAGTGACGAGACGGTCGAATCCTGCTGTGGCGACCTCGAGGTCGTGACGGTCAACTGTCGTGACTGCGGTCGGCGATTGCTCGAGTTCTCCGCCGATGCCGTTCCGGACGCGTGATGGCTCCGGTTGAGACCGACTTTTGTCGCGACGTGGCCGATGGTGTCGTGGCCGATGGTCCGATTGGGAACAACGTTCATACCGAGTCAGGAGAGATACGTAGCAATGGGTTTTAGAGACCTGCTCGAGCGGTTCCGCCGACCCGAACACACCGGATCGAACCGGTGTACTCCGTGTACGATACTGAACGTCGGGGTCGCGATAGGGCTCGCACTCGCGGCCGCGGCAGTCGCGCTGTCTACCAGCGGACGATCCGCCGCAACGGCTATCGGAGCGGTGATAGCCGCACTGTTGGGAGTAACGATTTACCTCCGCGGATACCTCGTTCCGGGGACACCGCGGCTCACGAAGACCTACGGCCCAGACTGGCTCCTAAAGCGGTTCGGAAAACAGCCGACGGGTGTCGACGACGGCGCTGATGTGGATCTGGCGTTGAAGGGTGTCGCCGCGAGGTCGAACACGGACGACGAACGCGAAAGCGACGCAACCGGCGATGAGACCGCCGAGTGACTACTCCCGCGACTTCAGTCGCGGACATTCCCCTTGGGATCCGATAAGAGTCGCGTTCCGAATCCGATTCACGGCGAAATACGGACGGTCGTTTCGTCGTACAACCCGTCTCGTTTCGGGTTGTCGACGTTGATGGCCGCGCTGATCGTGTACTCACCTTCGGCAACCGGCTCCCACTCCCGGTTGGATACCTGAAACAGCTGCGACCAACGTTTTCGAAACCGGACTCGTTCGCCCCGATCGAAGTGTAACTCGCCGCTCCTGTCGGGCGGGTCCCTCGTCTCGACTCTCGAGGCTTCCTGAGCGCCGTCAACCGACCACGTCCAGCGAACGGGCGAACGCGTTCTGATCGTGATCGGAATCGGCAACGCGTTTTTCATCGTCACCGTAAACGGGATCGGCGTATCGGGGCTAAACTCGGTCTTTGGCGTCCTAACGCGCACCGAAACGGCACGGCGGCGGAGCAGATGCGGAATCAGACGCTTACTCCAGGCGGACCCGTTGACGGACCGCATTGCCTGGGGACGCTCCGAGGACGAGTTCTCGTTCGGGGAGAAGTGATCGTCGTCCCGGGAAAGCGCATCCGACTCGTATATCCGGCGCATTACCGAATAATAGTGGTTAGAGCACCTAAATTGTTCCGAGGGCCCATAGGATCGGTTGGCAGTCATTTCCGGCCAGTTGCTACCCCGCTCTGTTTGCTACCCCGCTCTGGCGACAAACCGGTACACAGGGACAACCGACCCTATCAATCGTCGGCGGCCGTCCCGTCGGCACCCTCGCGCCCGCGTTTGGCCGTTCGGGTAGCGTAGCGATCAGCGTAGCGGAGACAGCCGATCTCGTGTGTCTCAGTTAGCTCGATAGCCGTCGGAGTAGTCGTTTCACATGGGGAAACGAACCGCTCGGCGAGCGTCTCTGCGGCGGCATCGACGTTTTCGGAGTGGAGTTCGTCGATCGAACTCGAGAGGAGGTCCTCCGCCGCCGGATCCGAGACGCGCTCGGGGATACCGAACTCCTCGCGAACCAGTTCGTCGATTTCCATCCGCGAGAGCGTCGACACGTCGTCTCGAGCCGACTCGTCGGTAATGGTGAACAGCTCCGTAACCGAACGAGCGTCCTCGGCACGGAGTGTGAAATTCAACAGCGATCGCCACGTCGATTGGGCGACATCGAACTCCTCGGGGGCGATTACGCGCGGACACCGCGTATGGAACCGGCAGCCGGTCGGCGGGTCGATTGGTGAGGGTACCTGTCCTTCGAGGAGGATCTTCTCCCCCTCCCAGAGCGGATCCGGTTCGGGAATCGCGGAAAGCAACGCCTCGGTGTAGGGGTGGTACGGTTCCGAGAACACCTCGCTGGTCGTCCCGACTTCGGCGAACTCGCCGAGGTACATGACGGCGATCCGATCCGCGATGTGCTCGACCACGCTCAGATCGTGAGCGATAAAAATGTAGGAGAGGTCGAACTCCGCTTGCAGATCCTCGAGGAGATTGAGAATTTGGGCCTGCACGCTGACGTCCAGGGCGCTCACCGGCTCGTCGCAGACGATGATCTCCGGATCGACGGCTAATGCGCGTGCGATACCGATCCGCTGTCGCTGACCGCCCGAGAACTCGTGTGGATACCGGTAGGCGTGGCTCGGATTGAGTCCGACGGTCTCGAGGAGGCTCTGGACTCGCACGTTTCGTTCTTCACCCGAAGCGATACCGTGGATGTCGAACGGTTCGCCGACGATGTCGCCGACGGTGAGACGAGGGTTCAGACTCGAGAACGGATCCTGAAAGATGTACTGCAGGTCCGTCCGGAGGTCCCGGAGATCCGAACTCGAGAGATCCGTCAACTCGATCTCGCGGCGCTCGCCGTCCGCCGTCTCTTTGGTGTACGTAATCGAGCCGCCGGTCGGTTCGATAAGCCGAAGCATCGATCGACCGAGCGTCGTCTTGCCGCAACCGCTTTCGCCGACGACCCCCAGCGTTTCGCCGGGGTACAACTCGAGGTCGATGCCGTCGACGGCCTTGACGAGCTGTGACCGACCGAGGAGGTTGTCGATGAACCCGCTGCTCGACTCGTAGTGTTTCGTGAGGGCTTCCGTTCGCAAGATCGGCTCGTTCTGGCTACTCATGATGTTCACTTGAGACGTATTCGGTCGGGGTGTGATCGTCTTCGACGGTAACCGTGTATCCGATACCGTCCTCGAGGTCACCCGTGTACTCGAGACATTTCGCTGATCTGGTCCCCGATTCGACATCATCGAACTCGACCAATCGCGGCTCCTTTTGCTTGCAGATCTCTTCTGCGTACGGACAGCGGGGATGGAAACTACAGCCCGACGGCGTTTCGATCAGATCGGGCATCGTTCCGGGAATCGTCTGCAACCGGTCGCGGTCGTCGCCGATTCGCGGAATCGAACTCATCAACCCGACGGTGTAGGGGTGTTTCGGGTCGTAGTACAGCTCTTCGACCGGCGACTTTTCGACGGGTTGGCCCGCGTACATCACCATTACCCGGTCACAGAGTTCGGCGACGACGCCGAGGTCATGCGTGATGAGCTGGACCGCGGTATCGAACTCGTCGGTGAGTTCCTCTAAGAGCTCGAGGATCTTCGCCTCGGTCGTCACGTCGAGGGCGGTCGTCGGCTCGTCGGCGATAATCACGTCGGGATCACACGAGAGCGCCATCGCGATCACGGCTCGCTGTTGCATCCCGCCGGAGAACTCGTGGGGGTAATCGGTGTACCGGTTCTCAGCGTCCGGAATCCCGACTGTATCGAGCAGTTCGATGCCCCGTTGTTTGGCCTCCTCGTCGCCGTAATCGAGGTGGTGTCTGATCGCCTCGGCGATCTGTTCGCCGACGGTGTAGACCGGGTTGAGTGCGGTCTGGGCGTCCTGGAAGATCATGGCGATGTTGTTCCCCCTGAGCCGTCGAACGGCCGGCTCCGGCGCGCGGAGCAGTTCGACGTAGCTGGTATCGCCGTCGTGGACGATGAAATCCTCCTCGCCGATCAGGCCGAGCTCCGATGCGTATCCCTGATCGATGACATCGCGTATACCGAGTTCGCCGTCCGCACGCAATCGCGGTAAGTCCGCGGTTTCGTGCTCCGGATTGCCGGTCACGTCCAACCCCGAGACGCCGCGGTCCTCGAGGCGCTCGATGACGTTCGCAAAATCGGACTCCCGGCGGAGCTCGCCGACATCGACGACGTGTTCGGGATAGGATTCCTCGAGTTCCTCGACGGTGTCGGGGTCACAAAAGCGAATCGACCCCGACTCTATCTCGCCGGGGCTCTCGATGAGGCGCAACAGCGACAACGCGGTGACGCTCTTTCCCGCACCGCTTTCGCCGACCACGCCGAACTTCTCTCCGGCGTCGATCGTATAGGAGAGGTCGTCGACAGCCGTAACAACGCCCTCTGACGTGTAAAACGAAACCGTCAGGTTGTCGATCTCGAGTAGAGCCATTAGCCGCCACCTCCGTGGCCAACGTCGTCGACCTGCGTGTCGAGTGCGTCGTTGATGACGTCGCCGATCATGTTCATCGACATGACGAACAGGAAGATCATAAGTCCAGGGAAGATGGTTGCCCACCAGTACCACGCTCCGCCGGCACCCGTAGCGAGGGTGTCGCGCTCGGCGTCGAGCATCGTCCCCCACTCGGGGGTTCCGGGGCTAAATCCGATCCCGAGGAACCCAAGCGCCGCGACGCCGATAACGACGGTACCGATACTCAGCGTCGCCTGAACGACCACCGGTGCGATCGCGTTCGGGATGATGTGTCTGAACAGAACCGAGCGGTCCCGCGCGCCGAGTGCCTTCGCGGCGAGGACGTACTCGTTTTGCTTGACCTTCAGGATCTCGCCGCGGATGATACGGGCGTAGGAGGCCCAGCCGACGAGTGCGAACGCACCGACTAGCGGCCAGAATCCGCCGCCGAACAGGGCGACGAGGATCAGTGCCAGGACGAGGGCCGGAAACGCGAACACGAGGTCGAGAAACCGCATCAGCACGCTATCGACCCAGCCGCCGAAGTAGCCCGAAATACTGCCGTAGATCACGCCGACCGTCGCCGCGATCGCGGTCACGACGAGGCCGATCGAAATACTGTATCTGCCCCCGACCATCACTCGAGAGAGCATATCCTGTCCCTGCCGGTTCGTTCCCATCAAGTGGGTCATCGATGGAGCGTCGTGTCGACCACCGACCGCCGTGGCAGTCGGGTCGAACGGTGCGAGCGAGAAGGGTTGAACGGTCATGCCGGACACGGAGATGGGGCGTGCCACCAAGGCGGTCACCGTCATCAGCACGACGACGACGATTCCGATGAGCGCCAGTCGGTCCCGCGCGAGGCGACTCACGATCCGCCGCCACAAACTCATCGGTTCGACGTATTCCTCCTGTTTTTCCTGTGCGGTCTCTGACTCCCAGTCTTCGCCACCACCCGTTTCGAACCCCGATATCTGAATTCGTCCTCGTTCTGTTGACATAGATTGTGTTAATATTCGTCCCTAATTCGTGGATCGAGCAGTGCGTAGACGATGTCCGCGAGCAAGTTCGCGAGCACGACGACCGCACCGGTCAGCAGCGTGATCGCCATCAAGAGATTGATCTCCCGGAGCTGGATCGCCTCGACGAGTTCTCTCCCGAGGCCGGGCCAGGCGAACACGACCTCGACGACGACCGACCCGGAGACGAGACTCGCGGTGAGGAACGCGGCGACGGTCGTGACCGAGATGAGCGAGTTTCGCAACACGTGTTTGAGGATGACGGTTCGTTCGGGGAGCCCCTTCGCACGCGCTGCGGTCACGTACTCCTTGTTCAGTTCCTCGGCCATCGACGTCCGCATGATCCGCATCATGTTCGCCGAGGCCGCCGTTCCGATCGTGACTCCCGGGAGAATCAGCCACCAGAGCATCTCTCGAGAGAGCAAGCCTGTCTGCGGGTCGAGCGTCGGGAAGAGATCGAGTTGGACGGCGAAGATCGCCATCAACATTAATCCCAGCCAGAAGTTCGGGATCGAGATGCCCGACAGGGCGGCAAATCGACTGACATCGTCGCCGAGTTCGTCTTTGTTGACCGCCGCGTAAATTCCTCCCGGAACGGCGATCAGTATCGCGAACACCCAACCGAACGCTCCGAGCAAGAGCGTTTCCGGAAGGCGCGCCATGACGATCGTATCGGCGCTCCGACTCGAGGAGTACACCTCGCCGAAATCACCGGTGAAGATTCCCTGCATCCAGTCGAGATACTGGACCCAGATGGGGTCATTGAGTCCGAACTCCTCGCGGAGTCGAACGGATTCTCCGGGCGGAACGTTGGGATTTGCCGCGACCATCTGACTGACGACATCGCCAGGAGCGGCGTGCATAATTCCGAACGTTACTACCGAAACGCCGAACAACACCGGAATAGAGGTGAGGACCCGCCGTAATATGTACTTTTGTAAACTCATTCCTATATGAATTTTGAGCGGGTTGCGCTACCGATCCAGGTAGATGATCTGCTCGTCCGCGGGGTTGTACAGCGCGTAACTCAGTATGATCTGCGTCTGTGGATGGACGTTGAACCCGACGACATCCGTGTTCGTCGTCCCAGTGTTCAACGAGTAGTCGACGATCGTGTTTGCACACATATCCGCGTATTCTGGCCAGAACTCGTCGTACGCCGCCCGTCGAGCGTCCTGATCTTCGGCGACGTCGACACCGAACCGACAGCCCCGCAATTGATCGACAAACTCGTCCGGAAGCACCCCCTCCGCCAGGAAGAAGTTACAACAGCCGTTATAATTATCCGGGTCGGTGATCGCTTCGATGAACCCGTGGGTGTCAGGAGTTCCGGCGAGACCGATAACGGCCGGAGCGTTACGTTCTGCGTTATCAGTTCGAGCTTCATCCGTGTAGAGTTCCGAGGTCCAGTCACCCAGTTCCGCAGGGGTTTCCAGTTCGGCCTCGAACAAGCCGCTGTCGTTTAACTCGTCGACGACGAGTTCCATCTTATCGACCCGTTCGTCGTCGTCGGAGTTCGTCTCGATGACGACCTCGACCGGCGTCTCGATGCTCGCCTCCTCGAGCAAGGCTTCTGCCTCCTCAACATCGGGCTCGACGTTGTACGCCCAGTCCTCCTCGACGATTTCGTCGTATTCTTGGGCCGTTCCAAGATCGGCGGCGGGCGACGGGAACGGAACCTGGGCGGGATCACCCCACCCCTGCTCGACGAGATCGACAATCTGCTGGCGAGGGATAAGCGCGCTGACCGCCTGTCGGACTTCCCGTTCGGCGAAGGCACCGCCAGTGTCGGTGTCGTCCATCGGGAACTGCATGAATTTAAAGCCGAGCGCTTCCGTCGCAGAGACCACGTAATCATCGGACGTGTGGAAGTTGTTGCGGGCCTCGGACGGTAACTCGTAGGCGATATCGACATCGCCGTCTTCCAAGGCGTTGCTCCGCCCGGTACTGTCGTCGACGAATCGAATGTTAATCTCGTCGATAACGGGACCCTCCGGGAAGTCCGCCGGTCCGTCGTACCACGGGATGTTCTCGAGGCCGACTTCTTCGACCCAGTAGTTATCGGTGCGCTCGAGGAGGAGCTGTTGGCTCTCGTCGAACTCCGCGACCTCGTAGGGCCCCGTCCCAATCGGTACCATATCCTCGTCGTCGCGCGGGTCCAACTCCCCGGCCGGGACGTCGAAGTGTTCCGAGGGGTAAATCATGGGCGGCAACTCGATGAAAGCCGCAGCGTCTGGATCCTGAGCGTAGAGTTCGAACTCGTATCCGTCGTCGCCGTCGGTCGCTTCGGCGTGAAGGAAGCTATCGAACATCTGCCCTTGATTGTCGGAGCCGACGTATCTGTCGTAAGAGCGAACGACGTTCTCCGCGGTGAGTTCCTCGCCGTTGTGGAACTCGATCCCTTCGTGCAGTCGTCCCTCGACCCGGACGCCGAAAACACCGTCGGCGACGGCGTCAGCGGCTTCGTCTCGAGTGATAACTCGAATCGATTCCCCGTCTTCTGCGGGGAGATCGTCCGGATGCTGTATCAAGACGAGATTAGTGTCGTCGTCCAGATCGAAAATCGGGATCCCGTCCTCGACTTCGGCGGGTTCCACCTCGATCATATACTCCTCGTAATCGGTCGCACTGACGTCGTTAGCCTCGTCGGCCTCGTACTCCTCTGCCATCCAGAGGTAGGATTCGGCGTCGGAGTTCGTCGTCAACAATCCGTCGTACACGGCCTCGAAAACCACCGAGTCTTCGGCCTGCGTACTCTGAGCCTGGTCGTAGTCGGAAATGCTGCTTCTCGGAATGGCAAACTCGAGGCGACCCCCCTCGACGATTTCGTCGACGTCTACCTCGTTGCGCTCGAGTGCGGCGTCGATATCTACTTCTTCGTCACCGTTCCCCCCGAGACAGCCGGCGACGCCGGCGACACCGGCTGCTGCAATCCCCTGAAGGACGCGACGGCGATTAATAATCGATTCACGTGAACTCAATTGTCGGGACATAGTTGTATTCTCCATTTTTGTTTGTATCTCTGTCTCTCCCTGGAACGTTCATCAAACGAGCACCCAATTTACACAGTACACCCACAACGTTCGTATTGGGAGATTATTGATCATGTTATACTACATCACACGTACAACGGGGAAACCATAAATAAGTTAGTATTGCCATTCATTATGTCGAGAATATTATTGGCAAATTAGAAAGTTATTAGCGGTATTAGCAGGCACACGTCCATAGTCGGTAGGAGAAGATTGCGAAAATTCGCATGGAGTTTTTTGTGTATTGGTGTGCACGTTCGAACAGAAATTTGCACATTCGAGAATACGGGAACAGAACAGTTCACCAGCTTTTCATAATTGTCTCGGTCCGAAAATTCGGCATTCGGTTCTCGGTCAGATGCCGCGCGTGCGGTAGCGCAGAATCCGTCGGTGGGTTCGACCTTTCCTCGCGGTTGTTGATAACTCAAATCCCGTCTCGGCTTCGTATCACCTTTTGACCCGGCCTGTCCGTCTTCGGTATTCCGGCTCCCACCGTGCTACGCCCGGATAGTGCTCGTCTCAAAAGTAGCGAGAGATGTTTTGAACTATGTCGAGACGCACTCTCGAGTTGGTTCGCACTAAAACATAGCGGGAGGTAGATTTGAACTACGCCGAGACGTGCTCACTTCGTTGCGCGCGCCTCGTCTCATTCAAATCTACTCTAAACCATTTTCAGGGATTCCGCCTCACGCCTCGCTACGCTCGGCGTTCGGTATTAATCCCTGAAAAGTAGCGGGAGGTAGATTTGAACTACCGGTCTGCGGGTTATGAGCCCGCCGGAATCTCCTGGCTATCCCATCCCGCTATCATATCATATCGGGTTTGCCTAGTTAAGGGTTGTGATTCGGCTACCGTATGCGGGTTTCTACCGTTAGTCTCGGTGTACCTTCCACGTGTAAAGGCTCTCACAGGTGTAGTTGACGAAAAAGCCGACGCCGATTCCGACCACGTTGGCGATCATGAACCAAACAGTGAACCAATACACCAGGATGGTCAACACCGAAAGTGTCACGAGAAACCCGGCAAATCGGACGAGATAGGACTTAAGAAGGCGACGAACCAGAGCTCGTGGCCCCATCTTTCCGTGCGAGGAGAACGTCCAACGTTCGTTGATCGCGAAGATAACGCTGATCGCGAAAATCCAGGCGATGACTTTCCCGCCGACGGGACCGAGCGCCGTGAGCGAGACGAGTGCGAACAGAACGACATTGTCGACCGTTGCACCCACGAGCCCGACACCGGCAAACTGCGTAAATCGAGCTCGAGACCGAAGCGCGGACAGTCGAATTCGGAGAATCTCCGTGAATGACTTACTCATCAGCTCATCAGAGACCGCACGATTCCGTTAGTGGATCCTGAGTGGACAACTGTGCTATGGTTGCCGTCTGTTGGACCGGCACATTCGTCGCGTGTACCGGCACCCTTCTCGGATCGAGTCGCTTCTCGAGTTCTCGAGGAGAACGTTCACTGAGACCGATATCCGGCCGAATAGCGGGGACAACGACACCAGCAGACCGACCCATATGTATCTATTACTTCCAATCGGTAAGGAAAAGGGTTCTGACAGCGGCTTCCCGTTGAACTGGACTCGAGTCGGCCGTATCGGCCGTTCGAAACTACGCTTGCCAACTGTCTATCGACGGTTACACCGCGAGGTCGCCCTTCGGTCGAATCACATCGACGGCTTCGGCGTCGACGCGGTCGACGTCGAGGAAGTGCGGAAGAAACTCTCGACGTTCGAACTCGTCGAACTCGGATTCGGCACCGACGGTACACCAGAGCTGTACCTCCTCGGGACCGTGCCACTCGCCGTTGCGACTGATACCGAAGCAGACCAGCTCCTCCCCGTCGTAGTCGATAACAGCCCCCTTCCGAATACCGGGGTCGCCGTGGATGATAAGCCGCTTCATAGTCGGCGATTCGAACGGTAACGGATTAAACGCTTCGAAGCCCGCAGTTGGGAACTAGCAACGGGACGTACCACTGCAGGATCGACTACCGTCCTCAATAGAGATCATTCACCAGCCTCAACGGAAATCATCTCCCCAACATAATTGGTCTTTGCGCCCGCCCGCGAGGCGAGCACGGAATGAATAGCTGGCTCGAGTCCAACGTTCCTCCTCGAGCCAAACTGATACTGTCGGCTGTAAGTCGTTCACAATTTTCGTCGCCTCGGGGTGTGAAAATCTTCACATAGTTACAGCCGGCAGTATGATGGTCGCCGCCAAACCGTGTTCCCTTGCCGACGCGACCGCCGTGTGGGTTCAGTCGGGGGGTTCCCGCGACGACGAACCAAACGGGTTTTAAGCGGCGCAATCATAGCCTGCTTCAAGTGAACTAACCATGCAGATGCCACGCCGATTCAATACGTACTGTCCGCACTGTAACGAACATCACCAGCACGAAGTCGAGAAGGTTCGAACCGGTCGCCAGACTGGGATGAAAAAGGTTGCCGACCGACAGCGAAAACGCCAGACGTCTTCGATCGGTAACTCCGGGAAGTTCTCGAAAGTTCCCAGTGGGAACAAACCGACGAACAAGACCGACCTCAAATACCGCTGTAGCGAGTGTGGCAACGCACACCTTCGAGAAGGATGGCGCGCTGGCCGAATCGAATTCCAGGAGTGATTACAATGGCAGGATCTTACTACAACGTCCACTGCGGTGACTGCGAGAACGAACAGATCGTCTTCGGAAAAGCCTCCACGGAGGTCGCGTGTGCCGTCTGCGGAACGACGCTCGCCCGACCGACCGGCGGCAAAGCCGAAATCGACCACGAGATCGTAGAGACAGTCGAGTCACGATGAAGTACAGTGGCTGGCCCGACCCCGGCGAACTCGTCGTCGGCAAGATCGACGAGATTGAGGACTTCGGCGTCTTCGTCGATCTCGAGGAGTATCAGGACAAGCGCGGCCTGATTCACATCTCCGAGGTCGCAAGCGGCTGGATCAAGAACGTCCGCGACCACGTCCGCGAAGGCCAGATCGTCGTCTGTAAAGTCCTCGACGTCGACGAATCCCACGAACAGATCGATCTCTCCCTAAAAGACGTCAACGACCACCAGCGCTCGGACAAGATCCAGGACTGGAAAAACGAGCAGAAGGCGGACAACTGGATGGATCTGGCGCTCGAGGAGGACAGCGACGACGAGGCTTACACGGCGATCGCAAACGAACTGATCGGCGTCCACGGAAGCCTTTATGACGGATTCAAGCAGGCGGCGATCCACGGCGCGGAAGCGCTCGAGGACACCGACCTCTCCGACGACGAGATCGACGCACTCGTCGAAACCGCTCGGGAAAACGTCTCGGTGCCCTACGTCAATGTCACCGGCTATGTCGACCTCGAGAACGCCTCTCCGTCGGGTGTCGACGGCATCCGTGAGGCGCTCGAGGCCGCCGAAGGAAACGGCGAAGTGCCCGACGAAGTCGAACTCGAAGTCGTCTACGTCGGTGCACCGGAGTACCGCATCAAGGTCCGTGCGCCGAACTACAAGACCGCCGAATCCCAGCTCGAAGAGAGCGCGAGCCGCGCGGTTGCGGCGATCCAAGAACAGGGCGGCGACGGCGAGTACCACCGAGAGCGCAAGACCGACGACGAGTAAGAACGTGAAAAGGAGTCGTCGCACGCCCACTGTTGCGTGCGAAGGAGACAATGAATGAAATCTAACATACGGGTGTGTTCGGCGTGGGAACAGGCCCACGAACGTCCGGTGTACACGCTTTCTGAGACGTGCCCGGAGTGTGGGGCCGACGCCGTCAACAGCGCGCCGGCACCGTTCGATCCGACCGACAAACACGGCGAGTACCGACGCGCACTTAAGCGTCGCAATCGCTGATACGGGTATGGACGAACTCGAGATCGACGCAGTTGCCGAGGTCGAGGTCGACGACCCAGTGCTCGTCGAAGGGCTTCCCGGCGTCGGACACGTCGGAACGCTCGCCGCAGAACACATTCTCGAGGAACTCGACGAAGAGAGTACCGTGATTCGACGCGTCTATTCGCGCGAGTTCCCACCGCAGGTGACGATCGAGGACGGCGTCGCCGAACTGACCTGTGCGACGCTTCACGCGGTATCGAACCCCGACGGGCGCGACATGCTCGTGCTCACCGGCGATCACCAGGCACAGACCAACGCCGGCCACTACGCGCTCACCACCGCGTTTCTCGACATCGCAGACGAGTTCGATACGTCGGAAATTTACTCGCTGGGCGGGGTTCCGACGGGCGAGCTCATCGAAGAGTACGCGGTCATCGGCGCAGTTACCGACGAATCCCGCGTCGAACCCCTCGAGGAGGTCGGCGTCGAGTTCCGCGAGGACGAACCGGCCGGCGGCATCGTCGGCGTGAGCGGCCTCTTGCTCGGACTCGGTGCGCGACGCGGCTTCGACGCGGCGTGTTTGATGGGCGAAACCAGCGGCTACCTCGTCGATCCCAAGAGCGCTCGGGCAGTGTTGGAAGTGCTCGAGGAGGTCGTCGGGATGGAACTCGAGTACGAATCCCTCGACGAGCGTGCCGACGAGATGGAAGACGTCATCGGCAAGATTCAGGAGATGGAACAACAGCAACAACAGCAGTCGATGGAGATGCCGACCGACGACGACCTGCGGTATATCGGATAACAGAAACGCCGTAACGATTTTTCCGGACAGTGAAAAGACTCAGCCCCGTTACTCGTTCGCCGAGCGACGCATTCGGAAGAATCCTCAAGTGACGTTATTGGGGAAACACCATCAAGCGACACCACCGACCCCCATTACGAGGAAAACGACACCGAAGCCGAGGAGAACGACGCCGCTTAGTACCGAAATAGCCGGAGCGAAGGCGTCGATACGCCGACCCACTGAAACCAGCGCCGCCGGATAGCTCACGATCCAGGCCGCGATCCCGATGAAGAAGCCGAGCAACAGCGCGGCCGAACCGGTCTGGACGACCAGCGCCCCCGAAAGCGCTTCGCTAGCGCCCGGAACGTGAGCAAAAATGTCGAGAGTGCCGGACTGGAGGAGACCGACGCCGACGGTGAGCCAAAACCCGATCTGGTAGGGGTTCGTCAGTGAGAGGGCGAACGTCTTCCGGAAGCCGTTCGAATCCCCGTCGGTCGCATCGACAAAGCCACTCGAGGAGCGCGCTTCCTGAAACGCACCCATGGCAAAATACAGCATGAGAACGCCGCCGACAAGATAGAGAGCGGGCCTGATTACCGGATACTGATCAATGATCGCCACGACGCCCGCGAGTGCACCGACGAAAAAGACGAAATCCGCGAACATGGCACCGAGTCCGGCGCTGAATCCGGCTCTCCATCCACGGAGAACGCTTTCCTCGGCAATAATGGCATTCATCGGTCCCGGCGGGGCGGCCAACGCGATGCCGAAGACGGCGCCCACGAGGACCGTCGTAACGATCGTAAACACGTATTCAACTTGAGGGAGAGCGTCTTTGAAAGGCTATCGACAGCGTTCAAGAAGAGCAGCGGCACACACTCATCGTCTCGTTCCGGCGTCGAATTCGACTCGAAGGGAACTTCGTGCCTGGTGCATTATCGCTCTTCTCTCCGAATGACGCGCTCGATCTTTTCGTAGGGAACGCTCCCCTCGCCAACGGGCTGTCCGTCGAGCTCGAGGTATGCCGGCTCGGAGTCGGGATCACGGCTCCCCGTAATCTCACCGGTCACTTCGATGCGTTCCTCACCCGTCATCGCGTAGCTCTCGACGTCGACGATGTCGCCGATATCGACCAGTTCGTCGACCAGTTCCATCGCTTCTCGTTCGTCGGCTTCCGGCGGGATCTGTAGTTCAGTCATACGTGGATTCGATTAGACGGTGCATTCGATTGGGCTCACCACAACTGTGCGCGTGGCGTCTCGCAGCTATCGCAGATGACCGCTTCGTTTCCCTTGTAGCGTCCTTTCTCGAGTCGCCCGTCCGAACAGGACGGACACGCCCGCCCCTCGAGAAGGGCGACTAACCGACTGCCATCGCATTGGGTCGTTGCCATATCACTACTCTCCGCCGGTCGATACCGAAGGGGTTGGCCATGCACCTGCAGGTCGGAGCCGCGAGTCGACACGGCTATTTCGATGTCCCGAGAACGTCCAGAGAGATAATGTGGCCCTGGGGACACCTCGGCGTCGCGTACTTGCTGTACAGTATCTACACGCATCGCCGATTCGACCGCCCGCCGAGTGCGTTGCCGGCGATCGCGCTCGCGATCGGCTCGCAGTTTCCGGACCTCGTCGACAAACCCCTGGCGTGGACGTTCGACGTGCTTCCCGGGGGGCGAACGCTCGGTCACTCGATCTTCTTCGCGATCGCGCTCGTCTCCGTCGTCTACGCGCTCGCGATTCGGTTCGACCGTCTCGAGGTCGGGACGGCGTTCGTCATCGGTCACGTTTCGCACGTCATCACCGATATCCCGCCATCGGTGCTCGGGGGCGACTTCTCGGGGACCGAGTACCTCCTCTGGCCCGTGGTCGAACAGCCGCCGGAGGAACCCGTCGGCGGTATCCTCGACGCCATCCTTACCTACTACGCGCTCGGCCCGTACGAAATCGTCCAGTTTGGCCTGTTCGCCGCCGCCGCGATCGTCTGGTACCGCGACGGCATGCCCGGGCTGGGGTACGTCCGATCGCTCCTCGCTCGAGGCCGGGGGACTAAAGCGGAGTCGTAGTCGCTATGTGAAGTGCCCCGAGGCTTGTCCTCGAGGTACTCCCGCTATATCTCTGCAGATCGCCTCGCCACTCGAGTCCATCCCGGCTTGGCGGAAAAAAGACGTTCTCGAGGAACTCGAGGAGGGTGCCCAGAGTACCGCGAGACGGTTTCGCCGCTGTCGAACCGCTGGTGCTATCCCCGCGGTGACCCACGTTCCGGATATGCGCCAGTTTGTACTCATCGGGCACGACGTCCCGACGGAACCGAACTTCTCCCTCGACGACCTCGCGGGCGGAGCGGGGAGACTCGACGCGCTCTGTCGCTCGATCACCGCATCGTTCGTGACCTCCCACGGCATTCGAGAGGACGTTCGCGTCCACCTCGTGATTCAGGACGAACTCGCGATCACCTTCAACGGGAGCGAACTGCGGAATCTCCACCCCGACGAGCGTTCGACCGCCGCGCTCGTTCGGACGGCCCTCGAGCACCGCGAGGAGGCCATCGGCGCGCTTCCGGCAGAGCCGAGCCCCGGCGTCGAACTCTACCGACGCGGATTCGAAGCCACGCTCGAGGCGGTCGCGGAGGACGGTACGGTCGTCCAGCTTCACGAGGGCGGCGAGGCGGTCGTCGACGCGTCGGTGCCGACAGATTCCGTCTTCGTCCTCTCGGATCACCGCGATTTCACGGCGGACGAACAGGAACTCCTCGAGGAGCACGCCGATCGGCGGCTTCGGCTCGGCCCGAAGCGCCTCCACGCGGACCAGGCGATTACCATCGCTCATCACGTTCTCGACACCGACGGCTACGAGCGGTTCTGAGCACCGACGGCTACGAGCGGTTCTGTGCGACCAGCCAGTTTCGAGGCGAAGCACAAGCGACTAAACCCCGCCGCGACATTCTCCGGTCGAACGCCGAATGTCCGAACAGAAACGTCTCGTCGTCGTCTGTGGACTGCCCGGGACGGGAAAAACGACAGTCGCACGAGATCTCACCGAACGCACCGGAGGCACCCTGATGCGAACCGACGTCGTCCGAAAAGACCTGTTTCCAGAGCCGGAGTACACCGACGAGGAGGTTCAGGCTACGTACGACGAACTGTTCGACCGGACGCGATCGGCACTCGAGCAAGACGGTATTGCGGTCCTCGATGGAACCTTCCGCCGGGAATCGCTCCGCGACCGGGCGCGTCGCGTGGCCCGCAAAACGGATGCGACGTTCGATCTCGTCCGCGTTACGTGTAGCGAAAAGGTCGTTCGCGAGCGGATCAACGAGCGTGAAAACGACGAGAGCGATGCCGACTTTTCAGTCCACAAACTGCTCCAATCGGAGTTCGAGCCGCCGACGATCGCTCACCAGACGGTCGATAACTCCGGCTCAGTTGCGGAAACGAGACAACAAATCGCCGAGCTGTGGTGAAGCGCTGACGGGATGGGGAAACTGATCGCACTGTTATCGACTTCCGCGGCCTCTCGAGACGTGATCCGATCCAGTAACCGTTAACCCTCTCGGCGTACTCGAATCGAATGCGGGCCGGTGGGGTAGCTTGGTATCCTTCGGCCTTCGGGTGGCCGTAACCGCAGTTCGAATCTGCGCCGGCCCATCTTACTCCACCCGTGGTTTGCCGCCGAGTGTAATCGCTATGCGGCGACGGTTTCGGCGGAGCGTTTGCGCTCCCGCGGGGGTTGAACTGAACTGCATCGCAACCACGGGTTCCCATTGTCATGCGATTCCTCCTGGAGCCGAATAGTCGTCCCGCGCGAACCGAAAAAAAACCTCTGACCAGCCCTCCTATCCGCGCGCACTGACACACAATAGAGATCACTATCCCTCACACGAAGAACCGCTAATGTCTACTACCAATCTGCGCCAAGTTATTGGTCTACGCCAGTTTGCAGGCCTCCTACTCACAGTGACCATGCTCATAATCAGTTACCTCGGACACATCGATGCACTCACCGCACCGCCAGTCGTATTTGCAGCCCTGCTTATCACAACCTCAACCCTGTCTTTTCAGGCGGCGAAACACAGCCACCACTAACTATTGTCAGTTGGCCCGCAACGAGGATGTACCTAAGTACGTTACTGGGCGACCTAGCCGAGAACCTTTATAACGTTCCTCTCAAAATAGGAAGTATTAGCAGTGTCCCAACTCGAGCCAATTGACCGTGAGGTTGTTCGATTTTCGAGTGATAGCCAGTTACTGTCTGAACTCGGAGAACGGTTGATAGCCTCGCGTAAAGTGGCGCTTGCCGAACTCATTAAGAATGCGTATGATGCAGATGCAACAAAGTGCAATATTTGGCTAACTGATAGTGGTGAAACCCTTGTTGTGAAGGATGATGGTCATGGAATGACTGAACAAGAATTCCGTGACCACTGGATGACGATCGCTACATCTAACAGAAGTGAAAACCCCACGAGTCGGAGGTACAATCGTGAGGTCACGGGCTCTAAAGGCGTTGGTCGATTCGCAGTTCGTAACTTAGGGTTGGAACTGAAGTTAGAATCGGTCGCATACGACCCTGAAGCTGACGAACATCGTCGATTAGTAGCGAACTTCGATTGGCGTGAATTCGAAAGCGGTTCTGGGCTCAGCGAAATGGAGATTGAGTACCGACTGTTTGATGATGTTGATGAATCAGATGAAGGAACCTGTCTTCAAATTTCTGCACTGCGAGACGACTGGTCTCAATCAGAACTTGAACAGGTTTCTGATGGCGTCTTAGATATAGTGTCTGCCCCGTATGAGCCAGAACCATCAAATGTGGCTCCAGAATCTGAAGAAGATCCAGGTTTTTCAGTGTATTTCTCACCTCCTGGTGAGGAAGATGTCACTGAGAGCCCAGCAAAAGAAATTTACGATCGATGGACTGCTCTCGCCGAAATTAACCTCGATGGGAGAACTGTCACCTATCAATATAACCATGATTCCGAGTCATTCGGCGGGCCATCTGAATATACCTATGAGCTGGAAAAGAATCATATTGGTGAGTTAGAAGGAGAAGTGCGGTTTTTCGATAAATCTTCAGGCCAATTCAGAGGGATGGAAACAATAGATGGCCGTCAGGTTCGAACATGGCTTAATGAGAATGGAGGTGTGCGAGTGATGGACAAAGGATTCCGCATGCCTCCGTATGGTGACAAAGGGAATGACTGGTTGAATCTCTCTGAGTCACACGCTCGGCGTGTACGTGATTGGCGCTCCCCTATCACCGAGGCACTGTTTCCGGGAGATGAATTGAGCATCGACATGCGTCGTGCACAACTGGGGCTACCGCGGAAAAGCCAGGTTTTGGGCGCTGTAGAGGTTTCAAGCTATCGACCTGGCGAAGAGTCTGAAGAGGATGAAACCGATCGATTAGTTCCGGCAATGGATCGTCAAGGATTCATTCAGAACGAAGCCTTCTATCAACTCCAAGATATTGTGCGTGGTGCGCTCGAAGGCATTGCGATTATTCACAAGCAGGCTGAACGAAGGGAAAAAATCGAAAAGGCAAATCGGAGCCGATCAAAGCTTGATAAGGTAGCTACGTCGACGGTAAATAAAATTGAGACTTCATCAGGCGTTGATTCTTCAGAGAAAGATGAGTTGGTTGGAGAGGTGAGGGAGCTGAAGAGGCAAGCTGAGGAGTCGGTGGAAGCTGAGCGAGAGGCACGAAAAGCTGTTGAGTCGATGAATTTGTTGGGTGCTGTGTCCGCCTTCATGAGCCATGAGTCATCGAAGATCTTAGACAACGCTCAAAAGCTAGTTCGACACTGGAAGTCGATACCAGTGGAAGAGCGGGACGAGAAGACACAGGAGGTGCTTGAGAAGACAGAGTCTACAATTAATGATTATAAAAAACACTTGGGGTATGCTGAGAACTTTATGAAGGGCTTGTCTGAGGGTGATGAGACTCAGGAGATCAATCCGAAAATGCAGGTCAAACATGTTGTGAACCGGTTCGAGTCCTACACTATACGGCGCTCTATTACAGTTGAAAACAAAATTGATTTTGAATTAGATGGGCCTACAATGAACATCGCTGTGTATTCTGGGGTAGTGACAAACCTGTTCACGAATGCAATTAAGGCGGTTTCTGAGGAGGCTGCTCCGGAGGAGGGGAATAAGATCCGATTCGAGGCGGAGAATACCGGTGAATACCATAAATTGCGGGTCATCGACAATGGAAGTGGAATTGATGAAGAGGAGGAAGATGAAATCTTTGACCCACTGTACTCGACAACTAATGTAGAAGGCCCTGGAAGTATTGGCGCTGGCCTTGGATTGTATATTGTAAAGAACGTAGTGGAAACACAAGGTGGAGAAATTGAGTTGGTGGAACCACCAGAACCATATGAGACGGCGTTCGAAGTACGATATCCAATATGACATTTGAGACGGAGAGCGTTATTTTATTTGAAGACAGACCAAGCCGTGCCCGGGAATTCCAGGACGCTTGGGAGGAGGAGATGACTAACGAAGATCTGAATCTGGAAAAGTTTGAGCCAGATTCAGAGTTTGAGTCCTTTGACGTGATCGAACCATTGAGAGAAACATTAGCTGATCCAGAATTTCCACTCTTAGTAATCCTGGATGAAGATTTAACCGAGGATACAGACCATGGTGTTCGGCAGCAAGATGTCCGTGAAGTATGTGACGAGGAGAACATCCCGTTGTGTATCTATCACCGAGAGCGTGATGAAGAGGATGAGACGAAACGACGCATCGAAGAGTATGAAGAGGACGTTATCAAGCTTGACCCGAGTCGTGATTTCGAGCGGTTAGCGACAGATGCAGCTAATATTGCGCGAGCATTTCGAGAAATTCGGACGAAGTACCTCTCACTAAAAGGTGCTGAAGAGCAACATCCAATTGCTGAGATCTTGTGTGCGGATCAAGCAGTTAGGTCGCAGATGGATCAATACAAGTGGGGGAATCCGAGAACAATAGTTGGACAGATTGACGGGATGTCCGAAGCTGAGAAAGACCGTCAATTCACCACGTTGCTCGGATATTGGATTTATAATGAGCTCCTGGAGTTCCCCGGTGGCTTATTGAATGCGGTCGCCACAGCTGCTTATCTCAACGTGGATCATGAAGCATTTAAGAAAGACGAGCAGTATCAGGAGCCATTTAGCGACGCATTGTATGAGGGCCCATTTTCAGAGATGGATCAATGGTGGTGGAAGCCACAGGTAGATCAAATTCGGGCAAACCACATGACTGCTGAAGATAGTGGAATTCCAGATGGGCCGGAATTATTTGAGCACCTTGGCTGTGACCCAATTAACACCTCTAGATGTCACGATGAGGAAATGGGTGGTGATCATGAAGCAAGGTATTACGGAGTGATGATTCAGAAACCAGTATGTAAGGATCATTCAAAAGATGGTGGGGGATGGTTGCCAATGGGGGCTACTCGATCGCGGATAAGTGTGGCGAAGCATGCGGAGTATAACCCGTGGATGCAGTAGGTTACAATGACTGACGGAGAATTTGAATTCAAGCAGTTAGGTGGAGAACACCAAGGAAAGGTATTCTCTAAATTCAATAGCTTTTGTAACCAACTGAAGAACGTTTTGAACGTCTCTGTGAGTAATGATTCTGATTTCTTAACAGATATTAACAGGAGTGAGGAAGGGTTAGAAGTAGAGAGTCCACCAGGGGCGATGTTCCAATTTACAGGTATTCCATATCCTTCTGATGATGGCGTAGATGGTCAAAAATTGCATATTGGTGCCGTATTTGAACAAACTATCATTGGGCGAGAAACTGATGAAGGGATCGTTTACGAGACTTCCAAATCCACAATGAGGGTTGTCTATTTGAAGGTGTTAGGGGGGCGGAACCCGAGTACAGGAATATTCCCTGCCGAAATAAAGAACGGATATCATTTCGATTTTGAATTTCCACCCGACGATGGCCATCCGATATTCCATGTGCAGTACGACCCAGAATCAATCGATTTAGAGGTTCTGGAGCAACAATATGCCATTCAGAATGAGGAGGTAGTTGATCTCGAGGTTCTAGATGCGCCTAGGGTACCGAGTGCGCCAGTGGATGTCGCTGGCCTCACATATATGTTAACGAAAGAGCTTCCAGAAGAGGTCGAATGGCCTGGTAAATTGACTGGTGAATTGGAGAAACTACCAAAGTATCCGAATGAATGTTATGAACCTGATCCTCAAAACAATCAGTGCATGTTACCAGAATGGTGGTATGTCCATGCAAGTGAGGATAGTGATCTTTCTGGAGAAACGGTAACCTCACGGACTATGGATAGCTTCTCAAACAGCACTTAATGGAAGTGCTGGTTGAGGTATCGACAGTTGCACGTGGCGGAGGAACCGGAGTTCTGGGGTGAACCGGAGGGGAGTGTGATTCCCCGGCATTCTGTAGACTATATCGTTCCTGAGAACCACATCGAGTTGGATAAGCTGCTCACCTACTTGAATTCCGAGAAAGCGAAGGAATGGATCGAAGCGCATGCGTAGAAGGCCTATACTGATCACATTCGGATTCAATCGGAAGTGATCGAAGACTTGCCGGTGCCGGAGGAGCTCGCAGAAACTATTCAGACGTCCCTAGTGTGATGACTGGAGAATTTGATGTTGGTGATTGGGTTCAGATCGATATTTCTGATGAGACTGATCCGGATTTTGAACGCCTGCATAGGCAGCGAGGTACTGTTCTAGACACGTTGGTGGACAATACGGGTGCTTCGACTGGAAATCCGCGTAATAGTACTCTGTATCGCATCGCGCTAGCCGAGGGGGACAAGACGGTCAATGTGCAGTGGCAGGACTTGAGACCGGTGTGATGATTGTTTGTAGTCAGAATGTGGTTTACTCACAACGAGAGGTGTGATTGTACGCTACTGGTCTATCTGTTACGGCTCATTCGTGTCTTTCTTGGAAGAACTATTTCCGGTGGATTTCGTAAACCCATTCATCACCAGGGCCAGATGTGTGAGTGTGCTGGCCCACTTTGTCACACTCTGTCATAGTGCGCTCCAATCATCAACGTCTTAGTCACGTCGACAATTACTAATCGGTACCCGTCGCTGGTGAATAACTATAAAAGGCCCGTGTACTTCAAATTCACATATATAACCAAATGTCTGAGGAACCGCCACTAAAAGATGCTATTTCGCAGGGAGGTAACGCAATCTATGAACAATTCGACGCAGTTGACAGTGAGATTCTGGCCCGTCTTGACGACTGGACATCATATCACGGCCTCGATCGCACGAAAAATCCCCTCCTGACCGTCGCACACCAAGCCGCATTCAACGTTCTCTTAAAAAGCGCCCTCTACTCACACCATCGGCTCGATGGATACGAGCTAACCAGTCTCAATGCAGACACGGACATTCGTGAGTGCTTTGCTGAGGCGAAATCCACCATCGGCAGTAACGCGTTCGAGGAGTGCATCCTCGACGAAGTGGCGTTCACCGCTGATTCAAACACGCTGCAAAAAATAATTGAACCAAGACACCTTCTCGTCAACGCAGACGATCCTGCCGAGACAATAGGGTGGTTGTTCGAGTCCATCATACTACAGGACTCCCGGCGGAAACTCGGCCAGTTCCGTACGCCAGACCACGTTGCCGAAGTGCTAGCCGACTGGGCAATCACCAGCGCCGACGACACAGTATTAGACCCTGGCATGGGTGCAGGAGCACTGACAGCAAAAGCTTACAAACGGAAACAAGATCACCGGGGTAAAAGCAGCGTTCGAGAAATGCACGGTGTGGATGTCAACCCACTTGCAGTGGTGATGTCCACTACCGCGATTAAGCTCATCAATGGGGATGGAACCCCGAATTTCTACCATCGCGACTTTCTCGAAATTGATCTACCGGAATCAAAAGAGCATATCGACCCATCGACTACATCTATCTCCGAGAAAGTAGACGCGATTGTCTCTAACCCGCCCTACTCCCGACATCACGAACTGAGCCAGGAGGACAAGGCATGGATCAAAAAGAAAGTACAAGAGGAAGCAGGGGGCCTCTCGCTATCTGGACGGTCACCTATGTTTCTCTACTTCTACATTCACGCGACGCAATTCCTGAAGCAGGGAGGACGGATGGCATTCCTCACGCCGTCAGAATTCCTCGAAACAAACTACGGCACCCCCCTCAAAGAATATCTTCTGAACAATTTCAACATAAACGCTGTCATCCTCCACGACCACGACTCACTTACATTCGAGGATGTCAAGACCACCTCGTGTATTGTCCTGCTCGAACGTGACAACAATCCTAGTTCTGAGACTCATACTCGCTTCGTTGAGCTCAACGAGTGGCCGGACGCAGATGACCTTCTGGATGTGATTAGCACAGGTACCACGGACTGTGACTTTGGCAGCGTCTGGGTTACCGAACAGGGTCAACTTGAGCCAGAGGAGAAATGGACGAAGTACTTTGACCCAGATCCAGTCACACGCTTCCCCGATCTCAAACCACTCCGTGATGTCGGCAGACTGAAACGCGGGATCGCTACCGGCGATAACGACTACTTCTGCCTGACCGATGAACAGGTCGAAGAATGGGACATCGAGGATCAATATCTCTCACCGCTAATTCGCAATTCCACCAGTGTGGAACACTACGATTGCATAGACGATGATTTCGAAGAGTGGGGTGAGGTGAACAAAGAAAGATGGCTGCTGTACCACGTTGATGGTGAAACGAGTTCGCTGGGAAGCAAAGGCGTGCGTGAGTATCTGAAACACGGTCTCGAACAGGGCGCAAACGAAAGCTATCTTGCCCAATCGAGAGCAGTCTGGTACCGAGTAGATCGGCGTAAACCCGCAGATGTTTGGGCAACATACATGACCCAGAATGGGTTCCGATTCATCCACAACAAAATCGACGCGCGGAACCTGAATAACCTCCATAGTGTCTATTTTGACGATTACTCCGACCGGCAAGTGCGTGCCATTTGTGCGTATCTAAACAGCAATGTCGTTGACCAAATCGTGGCGCAAAGTGGCCGTACGTACGCTCAGGGCTTGCAGAAAATCGAACCGAATGAACTGAAGGAAGTTCCAGTCATTGACCCGGACAAGCTAACCAGCGGACAGGTGTCTCGATTAGCTGAGTTGTTCGATCGGCTGTGTATAGCCGCTCGAGCCGACGACGAAGACGAAGACGAGGTGAGAACCGTAATAGACGGGTATCTGAGTAAGATATTGAACAGTCACCAAGAAGAAGCCTCGCGTCTACAGCCGTCTGTGGAAAGGATTCAATAAGCAACGTATCGACTGTCCACACAAATGTCTCTTCGTGACTATGAATGGGATGGCTACTATCCCGGCAGTGCCGACCACCTCCGGGAGTTCTTCATCCCTGCCCTCCGACGAAGCACAACCTACGATCGCATAACAGGCGACTTCTCCTCATCGGTAATATCGATTTTCTCAGAAGGGCTGAAGCAGTTCATCGACAACGGAGGGAAGATTCGACTAATTACGGGTATAGAACTATTCCCGTCCGATATCGAAGCGATTGAACGCGGCAAGACGGACGATGTGTTGGTTGACAAGATTGACTGGGAGGAAGTCGAAGACGGCAGCTCTGAAGAGGTATTGGAAGCGTTAGCGTGGTTGATTGCCAACGATATCCTGGATATCAAGGTTGGGGCGATTGTCGATGAGAAGCAACGCCCTCGAAGCAGCGACTATGGCCAGTGGCACCAAAAAGTCGCGATTTTCTCTGACGTCAATGCGAGCATCTCAGTTGTTGGCTCACCAAACGAATCGTTCAAAGCTCTCCAGCGAAACCGCGAGTCTCTCGACTTGAACAGAAGCTGGGTCACACATCCAACTGAGGACTGGGACGAAGCTACCAAGGTCGAAAGCCACCAGAACGAGTTCGAGTCCCTCTGGGACGATCGCGCCGACGGTGCTCGAGTATTCAACTTCCCTGAGGCTGTCGAGTCTGACATTCTGGAGTATAAACCCAGGTACGAACCGGACTGGGACGAAGTTACGAACGTAGCACAGGAACAGGAGGATGGCCCATCACCACGTCCGTACCAACAAGATGCAATCGACCTGTTCCTCGAAAACGACTACCGAATCCTATTGGAACATGCAACCGGCACCGGGAAGACCTGGACATCCCTGTTTTCTGCTTCCGAGGTCGCCACTGATGACTCTGTCATCGTGATACTCGCACCGACAACGGATTTAGTCAAACAATGGGCTTCATCCGACAACGTAGGGCAGTTCTTCCCGAACTCGGTTGTGATTGAGTGTACCGGAGATGAGGACTGGTCGAAGGATCTCTACGACATGCTGCTTACCGACCGGGATGCACCGTTGGTTGTTGTCTCGACAATGTTCCCGGGCACAATGTCAAAAATATTTGAGATGGTCAACACTCGAACTCGCTCTTCAGACCAGATTCTCATCGCCGACGAAGTACACAATGTTGGGTCTGAGCGCCGGAGAGAAGCACTTGACCAATTCCAACCGACCGGTGGCCGAATTGGACTGAGTGCGACACCAGAACGTGGTGATGACGGAGACGAATTCATCGAACGATATTTCGGCGATGTCGTCGATACTATCACGCTCGAGGACGCCATTGAACACTACGGCGTACTCAGCGAGTACGAATATCATGTCCACACTGTCACGCTAAACTCGGTCGAACGTGAGGAGTACAACGAACTTTCGAAGGATATCGCCCAGAAGTACCAGCGCTATCGAAGTTCTGAGAACGATCCCATTACTGAGGTTGCCGATCGAAACCCACCGCTGCGCGGTGCGATCATGGAGCGAGCGCGCGTATTGAAAGAGTGCCAGGCGAAAGACGTGGTGACAGCTGATGTAATCGGAGGGTTAGGGGAGAAGACATTGGTGTTCTGTAATACGAGAGACCATGCTCGCCGGGTGAAATCAGTTATCGACGAATCCTCGGCACGTAACATCGGGTTGTTCTTTGGGTCGCTCTCTTCAGATGAGCGAGACGGCTTCATGTCCGACTTTGAAGATGGGTTCCTTGACACTCTAGTCTCCATCGACGTACTAAACGAGGGTATCGACGTCCCGGAATGTGACTCAGCGGTATTGGTAGCAAACTCCATGTCGGAGCGCGAGGCTGTTCAGCGCCGGGGGCGAGTGTTACGCAAAGCAGAGGAGGAAACTCGCGCCCAAATACACGACTTTATTACATTACCTGTGGCCCAAGAGGAAATCGCATTCCAATACGCCGATTTATCCACTGCTGAAGTCAACCTGATTAAGAAGGAGCTACTGCGTGTTGAGCGAATGAACGAGGCCGCGTGGAATCGGGAACAAAATGACCTAGATATTATAAGACTCCGGAATCAGGTTGCAGTATACGAATGACTCTCGACAGAGACTTGCGAGAAATAGTTCAGGATGAAATAGACGATCCTCACGAACGCGAGTTGGTTACGAAGATCCTCGAGTGGGAGAACCCACGTGTACACCATGGCACCCGTCAGGACAAAAAGCGTCATATGGACAACTTCATTAACGAATATCTGAACGACCGAGACTAACATACATGAAATTTGAGCGAGTTAAACTGCGGAACTTCCGCCCATACCGAGACGTCAAAGTCGATTTCACCATCTCTGACGGTCAAATCCATATCATTGAAGGCCCGCAGGGGGCGGGGAAAACAAGCTTCCACAAAGCAATCCAATGGGGACTATATGGTGATTCCGAGTACGACAATTTCCGCCAAAATTGGAACGCAACCGCCCGAGAGGAAGACGAGAGGGAGATGTTCGTCGAAATCAAGTTTACCGAAGACAACATTGACCACCTCCTACGACGTGAGATATCCTCGTTCAACCCTGACCTCGAACGTGCCTACGAAGACCTCAAGCTAGTCATAGACGGCGAAAACAGATACGAGGGAGAACGCGCACAAGACGAAATCAACGAGTTGCTTCCCGAGCAGCTGAAGGAGTTCTTCTTCCTTGACGGCGAGCGTATTCGAAAACTTATCGATGACGAAACTGGTCGAAAGGTCAAGGAAGACATTGAGACCATCCTCAAACACCAGTCCATTATCCACGCCAAGGAAGACCTCGACTACGTCATCGACAACAAGTACGACCCAGAACTGGAACGAGCACGCGAGGAGAAGAGCGAGCGGGAGGAACTCAACCAGGAATACAAGCAAATTCGCGACGAGATCGCAGAGTTGGAAAAAGAACGGGATGAGCTGCGTGACGAACGTGGAAACAAGAAACGAACACTCGAGGACACGCGCGAGGAATTAGAGAAGTACGACGACGAACTCGCCGAGCAACTCCAGTCTCGGGAAGACAACATTGCGGAACTGAAGGCCTCGAAAACCAGCGAGCTTGATGACCTCCGTGATGCGTGGACTCAACTCCCGTATGCTATCTTGGAAGACACGATCGATGACATCGTCGACGACTTGCAGGAGCGTGCCGATGACCTGACCGAACTCCGGTCGTCGGTGCATAAGCAAGAAATAGTAGAAGAGCTTCAGCAAGAAGCTCTAGACGGTCGGTGCCCCATTTGTGGCGAGGAACACGTAGAGGTCGTCCCCGAGGTACACGCAAACGGCGGAGAAGACGTTGAATCGGAAGCTTCGCTTACTGACCAAATTCATTCACTACGTCAACGGATCAACACCCTAAACAGCGCATCTCCTCCGGATCGCATCCCGGGGGAAGTGATGGGCGAAATTCAGCGCCTCCGGAACGAGATCCGAAAGGAGGAGGGTAAACGCCAAGAACTGATGGAGGAGTTTGGCGGGCGCCCTACCGATGCCGAAGGCCAAAAGCAGCGCTACAAGGAGAATATCAACCGGTTAGAGTCACGTCTCGACGAGATTCAGGACGAACTCGATAAGAAGGCAGAGAAAATCAAAGATTTACAGAGCGAGCGTGACCGCATTCAAAGGGAGAAACAAAAGAAATCGGGCCAGAAGACCATCGACGACACTATCGAAAAAATCGAAGCCGCGGAACAAGCCATCGACCATTTAGATGGCATTCGTGAGGCTCACATCGAACAAAAGCGGGAGGCTATCAAGCGGAAGATGGACGAGGTGTTCAAGCAGGTTAGCCAGTCCGAGTTTATTAAGGGTCGCTACAAGGGCATTGATTTCGCCGGTGATGCCGAGGACGATGACTCATTCGTTCTGGAGCTGGTGAAAAATAATGGTTCGAAGAAGGCGATGAACGACCATCCGCCGTCGGCAGGTGAAACGCAGCTGACGGCGCTGTCGTTCATCTTCGGTCTTAACGAGTACGCCAAGTACTCCACGACGATTGTATTCGACACCGTGGCTGGCCGGCTAGACCTCGACAACAGTCGTGCGCAGGGGCAGTTCTTCACGACGCTTGAAGAGCCGATTGTGCTGTTGGTAACCGACGCTGAACTCCAGCAGCTTGAGCAGTCAATTAAGGGTTATACCGGTGTGCATTACGTAATTAAACCGGACAAGAACATGGATTCGACAATGGAGTTGGTCGATCAATGAGCTTCGATGCCATCGAAGGCGGCGCCACCATCCACGCTGACAGCGAAAAGCTCACCAAAATCAAGAAGCACGTCAATGAGGAATTCCGAAACGAAGACGAAAACGACCTTGCTGTCAGTCGTGTTGTCGATTTAGCTGTTGCTGTGGGTCTTGAGGAGAACAACAGAAGTGAACACAGCTTGGATGGTGCCGACCGAACAAGTATCGGTTCTCTCGATCCCCAGGGTGTATTGAAAACGCTCATCGAAATTAGGCACCCCGAGAAGTCCGGTGAGGAACTCGTGACGCTCCTGCGGGAGTATTATGCTGGTGGTGTCGATATCATCGCCAACGACATCGATAACAACGATTACTTCGATTACGAGAGATACCTCTAATTCTCTCGGTGGTTCTTTCAGTTTATCTAGATATATGAATTGGCTTGATGTTGGTGACGAAGTGCGGGTTGACATCCCGGACAAAGATGACCCTGATTTTGAGCGTCTCCATGGGCGTCATGGGACAGTGGTTGAGGTATTAGAAGATGATGCTGGTTTTGTTACTGGTGATCCGCGTGATAGTCTACTGTATCGCATCGAGTTAACCAAGGGAGATGAGGCGGTCGATGTGCGATGGCGAGATCTGAGACCGTTGTGACTGTGATGTGTGACTGCGCCCTGTGACTGTGATGTGTGACTGTGCCCTGTGACTTCTATCCATCACATATCCAAGTGGAAATTTATTTAGTGTTGGTTGGGTATGCTGTCAGTGTGCACTTGGCAATCTGGAATCGAACTGAAGACAGTTGGATTGGTTGGAAGAACGTGCCTGAGAAAGATATCAAGGGGCTGGTTGATTACCGACTTTATGACGATAGTGCGAACGCACAGGAGGTTGAGATCCACGTCTGGTCGGGTGAATCTCCGCCGGAGTCTGTGCAGCAGGCTATCGATCGTGGTGAGATTGAGGTTCGTGTTTGATCAGTGAAGGTGGGTGTGGGCCCTGGTGTTGCTGTGTCGCCCATGCGCGATTATAAGATTCGGCTAGCAAAAGAGAGAGGATCAGAAAACCCTACTCTGTGAGAGCGTTAAGAGCGGCTTCAGCACGGGATCGAGCTTCTTGGGCGACGAACGCACGACCTGAGTCGCCAGCTGCGTCTGCTTCGCGCTCGAGCACATCCATTACAGACACGAGTTCCTCGAGTTCGTCGAGTGCGCTGGTAGCGCTAACCGGCCCAGTAGATGCAGTGGCTTTTGCGGTTGTGGATGTGGGCATTGTATCGGGTTCTTCAATCGTTTGTTCTTCGGTGTCTTCTGGGTCTGTTTCGTCGAGGATACCGAGGGCGATGGTACGTTCGCTGATAGCGTCGAGAAGCTCCTGGTTGTCAGAGACGCGTTCGATATCCTCTGTGTCGGCTTTCTCGTACCCTTCTTTTCCGTCGAGAGAATTCAGCACTTGCCGGGCGTACTCTTCGCTGGCACCGGTGATGGTGGCTGCTTCTTTGTTGGTTATCTCGTCGTCTATGTCGAGGACATGGAGTGCAACGAGTCGTTCTTTTTTGTTTCCAGGCAGTTCGTCTTCATCGTCGATGTTGGATTCCGTATCGGTGTTTTCTGCGGACATGGGTATGCTGGTCGCTGGTGTTGGCGCTCTTAGGGGGAGCGTTTAGCGAGTTGTTTGGTCATAAGGGGGTTAAATCTGATTATCCACCCAAACAGCCAACTACTGCTCGAGTTCGAGCGTGTGGGTATGTCCGCACTCGAGGAGAATTGATCCTTCACCGCGAAGAAGGGTGTCGGTGACGTTGTTGGGGTAGGGACAGGGTTAGAGTTTGTCGCAGTAGGCGCAGTATGCCAGTGCAGCCGCGTTCGACCGGCTAGCGCTTGGATGGGTGCGTTGATGAAAGAAGGCGATGAGAGAGGAGATGAGAGGCATTATGAGAGTCCTGCTTCTTCGAAGGCTTCGGTGGTGGTTTCTTGGTCTGCGCCACCGAGATACGGCTTAATCGATTCGTAGTCTTCCCAGCCACCAGCGGACATTACGACTTCGGGATTCATCCCTTTTCGCACCAAGCATGTGTGCGCGTAGTATGCTCGAAGATCGTGGGGACTGAGGCGCACCCATTCTCGACGTCCAGTTTTATCAGCGACGACTTCTCCAATATCTTCGTAGATCTGCTGAATGCGTCGCTTCCCGACACCAACAATCGGTTCGGTCTGTCCGATGCTGTTCGTGCGGATGAACCTGGTGAGAAGGCGTTCGACGTCTGAGGGGAGGTATGCTTCTCGGTATTTTCCGTTCTCGAGTTCTCCAGTGGTGTCTTTTCCTTCTGGAACGGCCAAGAAGTGGGCGTCGAGGGAAGGATCGTCGGCGGCGAGGATGTGGCGAGGTTGTGCGTTCGCGATCTCTCCGACGCGGAGGCCGACTTCTCCTGCAACTCGAAGCATGATTTCAGTTCGGAAGCTGTCGGCGGCGTCGACGAGGTGTTCTCGATACTCGTGTTCGTTCGGGATGAGTCGAAGCTGGTTCTTGAGAGTCTTGATTTGCATGTGAGTGAGTAGCGTGATTGGGGCGTGTTTGCGCCTTGTTTCACCTTTTCTTAAGAAAGAACGAAAAAGGTTGGGGTGTGGGTTAGGATATTGGGTTGATCTCCGGGGGTATTCGCGTATGTGTTTCGTAGTAATAGGACAAGTGCGAAACGGTGGGTTAGAGCGGGTATGTCGAGGGTCGAAAGGTGGGGTTCGAGAGGTGATGTTGGGGTGCATCAGTTGGGTATCGTTATATTGTGAAACCTCGAGTGTGGGGTTCGCCGGTCGAAGACGTCCCAATAACCATGACCGGACTATCCGGACTGTCTCGCGTGTTGTGCTTAAAGGAAGCCACGAATAGGAATTCTCGGGAAGACAGAGAGATATGCCGCCATTCACAACGAGGGGTGTGTCAATATCAGTTGTGGCGATCGGTGAATCGTTCTTTGGCGTGTTTTCCGCACAGGTATTCGTCGGTTTCGGGATCTTGCCACACTGCGTCGTCTCCACAGATTGTGCACGTTCCGTCAACTGCGGTGATGGGGCCGGTATCTCCCATCTCCAGCGATTCTCTCACGATTTTCTCGGCTTCCGTTTCGACTTCTTCGTCGGTCATTTCGGTCATACTGTGGGATTGTCTTGGGAAGGGTAAAAATTGGGCGATGGTTGGATCTAGGGTGGGACGTAGTTTATAAACAGATGGGGCGACATCTGAAATTGATGATGAAGAGAATGTGGTGAGTTTGGGGGTAGGGGTGTCAAGGATCTCGAAGTATTCAGATATGGGACGCACTTTATAAGTGAATGGGACAATTTATGAAACTGATGATGAAGTATATATATAACGGGGTTGGTGGGTGGAGGGTGTCAGGAGTACTAGTCGGTCGGGTATACTTTTTCGAGTTTTCCGGAAGTTTGGATCATGGTTTTGATGGTCGTCTGCCGCTGGTGTTTTCAGGGGCATGTTTGTTCCGTTTGTCGGTGTAGTTGTGCTTGTTTGTATGATTTGGTCGTCTTATATCTATTTTCTTATATTACCCCAGAACGTTTATATTCCTACGTATGCAAAATATACTGTAGGCTGTCCTGATAGGCAAAGAGAGGAGAGGTACGAACCGAAGGCTGCCTTACGTGGCTGTCTCTGGTTGTGCTCTCCCAGATCTAGTTTTAGCGCGTGCGGTGCTGTATCTGTTCGCATCCTGAATACTCCCTGACCCCCTTTCCTACCTTTTAGTCGAGATTTTCTTCATCATCAGTTTGGTTCCCTGTCCCGTTTATTTATATAAGAAGCCCCATCCCGGGATTGGAACTGACTGGTGATGTCCCATGGAACGATCCCGGTTGGATGGGGTTGGGTATATCCAATCTCTTATTAGTCCCCGCTGGGTCGATAGAATCGAATTGTATGTCCCAAGATACGGCCCGTCGGCGGTTATCGACTGATGTCGACGAGATCATCGGGAAGCATGCCGAGCAGAACAACTGCACAAAACGTGAGATGCTGGAGAAGATGGTGCAAGCCTATGACGATCGCGATGATTTAGTATCGATTAATCAGCGCCAGACGGAGAAACTTGATAGACTGTGCGATGCGTTGCTGGGCGACGCAGAGACGGCGAGCACGACTGACACTGTCGAGTCGGACACGGAGAATGAGTCCGAGTCTGGCACAGGATTGAGTGTCGACACGGAGAATCACCCGGACGAACTGTCGGTCGATCACGACGTGGAGCTTGATCCTGCCGAGAGAGATTGGGGCGAGGACGTGGCGCCTCGCGCGGAGCCGCGTGTGGCGGCTGTGCGTGGGTTCTTGAATCGTGAGTTAGTGAACCTAGACAGTATTCCTGAAGAGTTACTTGATGATGCTATCGACGTTCTCGACGTACACGATTCATCTGTTCGACGATACAAATATGAGTACGGTGAGGATCTCGATGTCTGGTATCCGCATCCGTCGGCTGATCCTAATTTCAAGCCGAACCAGATCTATGATCGGGTTATTGAGGCAAAGAAAGACGCTGCGAAACGGAATAAATCGAAAGTCACTGAGAAGTACCCGGATTTGCGTTCATGCTTCCCTCACGCGTCAGAAGGATGGGACGATGGGGATGAGGACTCGCCGGTGGTGGAGAAGGATGTGTTCTTCAGTGATGTCGGCACTCGTGATAGCAAGTTGAGAGAGTTGGTCAGTCGGACAATTGATTACATCGAGACGTATGGATCACAGACAGCTGGCGTGATTTATCTCTCGTATCTGATCCATTTCGCTGATCAGAAGGACATCAGTCTCGAGGCTTGGCGGTCGGCGGTGCGAGAGAATTGGGCCGACCACAAGTATTGGGTCGAGGATTGGTAGAGTCGCAATAGCCGGCTAGTGCGACGGTTACAGTGGCGTCAGGGTGGCGTGACCGATGCAGTACGTCTAGCGTATTCCTGGGCCGCTGGGGAGGCCGCAGTCGGGTTGCTGGCAGGGTGGTGGCCGACGTGTCGTGGTGGGAGGTAGAGGTCGTGCGGGATGGGATCGAGTAGGTCGATATTGGGCGTGACGTTCTCGGTGGCACTAGCCGGTGAGTCGGGCATTGCGGTGGGGATGTCGGCTTGTTATCGGATGGTTTCGCGGTAAGGGGTCGGTGGCTTCGAGGATGGCTTCGGGGGGTCTCGCGGAGGTCGCCAACCGTGTTGATCTTTGGGTGGATACGAGGGCTTTGGCTGTTACGTCACCGATTCCTGTGAGAGATATGACGGGGGTGTCAGTGGCGATCTCGACTGTCGGAGTATCTGCCTCGGACGATGGTCGGGTACTGTCCCTTGGCCATACTGAGCGAATGTTTGCTAGGTCACAGGATCAGTGGACTTGTCGGATTGTGGTGAGGGTTGAAAGAATCGTATAGATTATCGGCCATTCGTTAGTTGATATTGCCCATCTGAGCAATAAGCGGGTACTTTCAAGACTTTGAGGCAGTTTCTTCGGAGATTGCGGACGCGTGTTGCTATCATTTTCTGTTGGGGGCGCCTCTTGGGTGACGAGTGCTGGACAGTACCAAGGAGTTGGTATTGGTTGGAGGGTCGATTGTGAGAGCGGCCAGGGCTGCGTTTACTACCACGCTTTGGCTCTGCTGTTGTGGGTGTCCTTGGTGTGTTCGTCCGTTCTCTAAGTGTGTCTGCTGTCTGATGTTTTGGGTTTGGGTCTCCATTTTGAGGGTCTCGTTTAGCTTTTTCATTATAGGGGTATATCTTCAGATAGCGGAAGATGCGAATTTGAAGGTTTCAGGGCTGTTTTACCCGGTCTCTTCCGTACACATTATGTGTAAGAAATAAGGATATTTGGCATCTCGGGAATGGCCGAAAGAAAACGTGTAAGCTGCTATCAAATTGCGTGTAAAAACATACTAGGTATGTCATGTATTCGCTCTTGATTGTTCGGAAGGTATACAACAGACTTTTATTCACCATGGTGTTGAGTGTATACATATGGCCAATCCATGAGCAAACTCAAAGCCAACGATAGGGTGTCGAAACATACCACTCTCTTCGAGCACGACGACTGCAAAACTGACTGGACGCGACAAAGCATCCTCCAAGACGTACAAGCCGAACAGTATCAGCAGGCACAGAAACGCCTCAAGCGCTGGTACAGCCATTGCTTCGGTATCGACGAAGACGACTGGCAGTTCGTCGAAGCGATGGCGAGTCTCCGGAATCAAAGCAGCCGGATAACTCCTATCACACGCGAGGTGGATGGCGAATATCAGAACGAAACCGGGTTCCTACAAACCCTCATGCAGGGTCACGGAGTAATTCGGGACTACTTTGATGCAGATACTGATGCGCTGTTTGAGGCTGATTTAATTTACTATCCAAGCATCGATGGGCAGGAGCGACAGCGTCTGATCTACAAGCCGTTCTACTGCCTCAGTAGCAACGCGTTGGACTGTATTGATGTGCGCGTTCAAGGGCCGGATATCGGTGACCTGGGCGAGTCTGTAACGCACAGTCTGGGCTGTCGGTTAGTCAGCGAGTATCTGAAGAGGTCGGTGGAGCATCACACAGGCGATAGGGTGACTGTCGAGTACTACGTTGAACATCTGATTGAAGAGCATACTATCGACGTAGTCGTGCGCAAGAATAATCCCGAGACGTCACAGATGGAGATATTCGCTGTTGTAGAGGTTGAGACCGGATTGAATCGGGAAAGCGAGGTGCTTGAGGACTTCACCAAGCTTGGCCACGTTGACTGTTCGAGGAAGTTCTGGATCTCACCGACGCGAAATATCGCTAATCGGTGCCTGAACGTGATTTTGGCACGGGATTGGCTCGATATTGACACCGTACCGGAAGAGTTGCCTCTGTTGACCGGTGAGGGTGTGTTACACAATACTAACCAACGACTCAAGAGCGCGACATTCGAACCGGAGAACGTGAAATGGTCTGAGGTGCCTCACACGCCGGTTACTGATGTCCTGTCCTATCAAGACATGTATGATATGCTCAAGACGCAGTACGACCCGACTCTGTTCGATTTGCCGAGGACGTGACGAGGTTACTATTTTCTGCTGTGGAGGAATTATCGGTGCTATGGTAATTTATTGGTCAGGATGAGCGTTTAGTGATGGTGCTAAGGCGTTAGTAATAGGGTTGATTGTTTTGGCTTGGACAGAACGGTGTCAACTGACGTCTTCTTCGCCTGTACCGAGGCCGCGCGAGATGAGGCAGTCCCGGCATTGGTCACCGATTTGCATGGTTGTATCACAGAAGACACATTTCTCCACTGGCGCGTGATCGCCCGTGATACGGGTGGTGGACAGTTTTGGAAAAGACCATTCACAGTCGTTGCAGGACTGACCGCGGTTAGTCATGTTGCTGGACTCGCAGTTTGGACACTGTACATCGTCTGCGAACTCTTGCGGAGAGATTCCTTGGAGACTGTCAGATTTCATCATTACAAAAACACCTTCTTTACGTAGAGACCGTGGCTGTCACGTCGCATTTTGACTGATCCCATGTCGGTTGCTTGGTGCAGCACTGTACGTGCGGCCCAGTCGTTGATGTGATCGCTGGTTAGGTTGTCAGTAGTGACAATTTCGCACGTTTCGAGTGTTCTGCGGAGGGTATTCCATGCGTCTTCGGTTTCTGTCTGATTCATCTTGCAAATATTAGTATACATCAGATACATAAAAGGGTTTGGCGCCTGCGACAATAACTTGTCCCATGGACAAAGGAATTAAATACACGTGACTCTTACCAATAACCATGCGAGACAGAGGAATACTAACAGAACGAGATCGCGAAATCATCCCCAACGAACCCAACAACCCACGCCGACCCGAAGTCAAAACGAGAGTCAGAAACCGAATCGGCAACCTCGAAGAAGACTTAGCAATCATCGAGGAACACGAACCAGCGTTGACCGACGAACTGCGCGAAGCAGTATGCGAAGGTACCGAGACAGCTTCGATTCAGGACGTGCTGGAGGAAGTTCGAGCATTACGAGAAGATCTTACCAACTGAACACCGTAGCGCAACTCCCGACCGTCGTCTGAAGGTACCGAGTATTACTCGAGACTCTTCTCGACGACCTGATGTGCTTCCCACACCGCTTGCAGCTCTGGGCAGACCGTCACTTCCTTCGACTCCGTAAACTCGATCACACCTGACTTAGCCATCCGTGGAAGGTGCTGCTGAATACAGCTGATGTAGGACGAATTTCTGTCATCGCCAAGTTCAGCGAGGTGATCAGCGATCGTAGCTGCATCTGTTTCAGTACCGCCCATGGTTGCGAGGAATTCAATGATGAGACGTCGCCGCTCATTTTGAAGGAGCGAGTATGCATCGCTGGGAGAGATCGTCTTAGTTGGCCGGTTGGATTTAGTGTTGATACCATTCCGAAGCGTGTTGAGCAGTTGCATCAAGGGCCTCTATGAGCGACTGCTCAAGCCGCTAGTATAAAACTGAAGACCAGGTCTCTTCTGTGTCGAACGGTGTCTCGCCGCCGAGCTGCCCCACCCATCCTCAGTCAAAAAGTAGTGTTCATCCATCTTCGGATGCTCAATCAGGCCGAGATTCGTGAGATTCGAGGCAAACGGACAGTGCTATTTTTGAAAGGTGGTTTTGTACGTGTAAGCGTATTTGTCAGAAGTTAAATTCGTCTTGAAGTTGTCTAGCCCTTTTATACATTCCTGACCCTGGTCTATGCACAGTCTTTGGGTCACTAACCATAGCAGTGACCATTTCTGGCGTCTGCCGTGGATTATCTGTATAGAATGGATTCCGGTCAGCTTCAACTACTGTTTCATACCCCTCTAAACCAATCGCGATACAGCCTACCGGTGTTTTTGAAATCGCGCGGAGCACCGCAGTAGCCCAATTTCGATCTAGTGACTGCTTTGGTATAGCCAAATATACATGCTCGAATACAGGATCGTGATTGTAAGGCTGGGTCAAAAGCGTTAAAGCTTGGCCGATGCCACTGTATATCTTCGATTTTTGATTGGATGAGTCACCAGAGTAACCTTTCACCTCATAGGCATTAACCGACATCGGACATCCTTGTACTTGCTCCCAAACATCAACATCAGGTGAGAAGCGAGCAGAATGGTTCGAGTTCCCAATATTATTGATCTTTTCAACTTCGAAGGCATACTGGGAATGTTGATCTCTTTGTTGTTTCAGGAAACAGGCCAATACGAAACTCACTACTTTCTCATTATTTACTGGGAGTTTGCCAGAGTCCCATTTCTCTCTTAGCTCTCCAATGAATGCCATCTCACATGGGATATGATGAGTAACACCTAATGAATCCCATGTGATCTCTGGTGAATTTTGTGCACCACTTGCTGTTGTGACCTATGAAAGAACAGTACTCACGTTTCGTCGGTTCTGTTGTAACTCTCAACAGCTGATAAGAATGGCGCGCTAAATTTAGAGAGTGCATTCAGCAAACTTCTAAAATTCGACCACCTCGAGATTCCCCGATGGCCTGGAAATCGAATTCCCGACCGCGCCTCGAATGAGGGGTAGCGCTGACCATGATGGGGAGTGGTGTGCGTGGGATACCCAGAGAGATGGCGCATTAGGGGGGGGGTTGAGTGAGGGTGCGGTTAGAGTACGTGGATTGATTGGCTGGTGTTACTCGCTGGGGGAGTGGTGGGCAGTGAATGCGGTGATGGCTTCGTTTAAGTTCACAAACTCGACTGGGTCATTATCGGGAGTTGTTTCACTTGTGGAGTCCTGGATTGTGTTAATTCGTACGAGGTCGTATAGGTCGTTGATGTCTATACTCGATTTATGAGTGGAGCTGTTAGGTCTTTCTTCGATAAGGTATTCGATGTATTCAAGTGTGTAGTAATTTGTGTCCAGTTTAAGTAGTGTGTCTTCAAACGTTTCGGTGTGTGTTCCAGGTTCGTCTCGAGGAAGGTTGCTTACGAGTGTCTGGAAGGTTTTACTGGTCGGTTCTCGATCAGGCGTGTACACTCTAAGTTCATTTTCTGGCGTCCCTCGAATCCACTTGAGGTCTTCTTCGATATCAGCTTCCGGGAGTGAATCGTCGACAGGTAGCACTCTAATGTCTTGAACCGTTAGTGGATCGCCGTTCATCGTGACCGAGTTATTGACCGTTTGAATCCTTCCTTCCAAGTCTTCGTCTTCGATGCGCCTGAGTTCGTATAACTCAATTCCTGCCCCAAGCGCTTGCTCGATTGCGCCTGACTGAAACCCGCTCTTCGATACAACCACACCAATGTTTGCAGTTGAGTTCGCTACATTATTCATGGTTTCCGCGATCACGGATTGATCAACACGATAGCTCCAGAATTTACACTCAATAACGATGAATACACTGTGATGAGTTGCGTTCGTCCATACTGCCACATCTACTTCTTTAGAACCCCCGTGATTCAACGGCAGATCGTATCTTGTCTCCACTCGATCGACGCCCTCACCATCTTCTAATCCAGCCACAATTCTTTCGTAAATTTCACTGTCGACGTCGTCCCATTCGACAGTCTCGTCGTTGGCGTTTGGAGTCATACTAAGCACTTGCAACCCCGGCTGATAATACTTGATACTCTACAAATCAATTATTACAATTGGTTGGTCTTTGTCCACCGAGCAAATTCCGTTTTGCAGCTATGGTAAATGCCAGAATCGACATAGTCACGAGGTTGGCGTGTGATTGGCATATGCTCTGTATTCACCTATGGTGGCTATCAGAGAGGGAGATGATCGTTCCAGTAATGTCTTGCCCTATACTGAACGATACGTGCTTCACCTGTACTGAACGTCAACTACGTATGCTTATTGACCGCTGGGGTTCCTACCAACCAGCGTATCTGTTCGAAGAGTCGTGATGAATACAGAGCGCATATCAGTTATCAGTCCCGTTCTCAAATTGAGTAAATTTAATTAGCTCAATATTCTAGGGAACGGTTATCAGATTGACTGTGAGCGGCGTAAATCGTATTAGAAAGAACACCATATCGATTCACATGGTGGAGGAAGAGGAAATACCTGATCAGATTAAGGACAAAGAAAAAATTGCTGCGGAAAAGATATTTCCATTTCCTACACGAAGCTACGTGAAGAATCCTTTCTCATCAAAGGAAGACGCAGATGATAATGAGGATTGCAAAAATACATACTCAGAAGTGCTAGACCGAAAGAAGATATTTCCATTACATTTCAAAGAGACGAATAGCAGTGAGCTTGCCGCGTTATTGATTCATGAAGATTGGTATGAGACATTGAAACCGCTGTATGATTATTTTGTTACAATTTCAGGAACGGTGAGTGTGGCGGGCGTACCGGAGAACGTCAAATTGATAGTTGAAGGGTTAACTCAATTCGTTCCAGAATATGGAATGCAGGGGTGGATTTTTACCATCTCAGTTTTAGGTGCGCTGAAATTGGCTGCAAGTCGAGCCCTCGAAGTGGGGAGATTTAAATATGAACAGAGTGTGATATATACGCCGCGCATGCCTGGCGAAATTGGCTACGGGGGAGACCTAAGATTGGTATCGGATTTGGACTTGTAAGACGGCACCGTTCCTTAACATTATGGCTTGTTTATAGGAATTCATAATGTTTACTATGAGCTATGTGTCAGTGGTCACCTCATACTCTATATTCAGCAGGCTGCTCTTGGCATAGTTCGGATAGATCGATAGCCGCTTCGGTAACTACTTGCACTGTACTTACCGCGAGTTTCATTGAGTCTCTAAATAAAGAAATTGTGCTACTATCTACTGTTATGAACAAGTGTATAGTAGGTCGCTTCAACATTCAGAATATGACTACAGAAGACGCTGCCGCTCTCGATTCACTTACAATCTCATCGCGTGAAGGAATAAAAAGGCGCACGAGCACAATCAATTTCCAGGTGATCCCATGCGGGTCGCATTTGAGAACTGGGACGGACATCAACAGGCGCGGGTGAAGACTCCAACCGAACACCTAGAATTCAGCATTAGCCCGAAGGACTTTATCAGACATATCGATGGGGAGACGTGGCCGACTCGAAGCGACGCAAAAACGACGGTGTTTGAGATAGATCGCTATCCGACTATTATGTACGATCGCGCAGAGGAACTCGAGGGCTCTGAAGAGCTTGACGCGGCTGTTGATGAGGTGTGGGAAGAGATGAAGGAGTTCTGGTGGGACGAGGTTGAATTCGTTGATGAGATCAAGGTCATGGGCGAGCACACCGTGGAAGTGTGCTACGAAGAGACGAAGAGTAGGGTTAGATGTTGTCGAGGTAGCGCCGTCGAAGCTCCATTTTCTCGCGTTCCGAGCGAGAGTCGTAGTGTTCGTCGATGACGTCCTTTGAGACGTCGAGTCGGTCGCTGACGACTTCAGCAGGAGTGTCCATCGACAAGAAGTGGGTGATGGCGCCTCTGCGGAACGCGTGTGGGCCGACGCTGTCTGGGCACTTGCTGGCGGTCATGCGTCCTTGGACAGCTTCGCAGTGGTCTGGGTCGCGGTCGTGCGGGCAGTCTTTACCGTACATGCACGGTCTTGATAGTCTGTAGACGTAGGTTTGGAACGTATTTTTTGTGATCCGTCCATGCTTAGTGGTGAACAGTGGTTTTCGGTCGTGGTCGTCGGTTACATCGTGCCGGTGTTCACCAATATAGTCTCGGAGGATGTTGACGGTGCGCGTTGAGATTGCGACTGATCGTTCTCCTTTCTCCTTGTTTTTCAACGGCGTATCCTGTTCGGGCCGATGGTGTAACTCAAGGAATTCTTCACGGAGATGGAGGTGATCAAGGTCGATACTCCGAGCAGCTCCAGCGCGCATTCCGGTCTCCCAGATCAGGCGCGCGATAGCATGATGAATTCCTGCGTAACTGAATTTGTCATGGTGGGCGAGAATGTCGTTCGCTTTCTCCTCCCGTACGACGTCTTTCTCACGAACAGGTTTGCGATCGACAGCAGGTGAGTCGATGCTTTCAGAGAGGCCGTCACGCACGCCGTCGATATTCTCACAGAATCTGATGAACACGCGCAGTGTATCCATCTGTGACTTTAGTGTGGTCTGGTTGACTTGCTCTGAGCGCCAGAGCCTGAAGCGGTGGATGTCGCGTCCACCGACGTCGTTCAAGTTCCCGATTTCTTCGTTCTTGCACCATTTGATGAAGTGTTTGAGTCGGTAGCCATGCGATTGTAGGGTGGCTTCGGCGACTTCGCTCCTGCGCTGCTGTTTGTACATCTCGACGGCTTCGTCTGGTTCGAGTGGTTCGAGTTCGTCTGGGTTCGTCATGGATTGCCTTATTGGGGTTGCTCCAGAGGAATTGCAGTAGGTTCCCGTTGAGGCGATGGCGGCGTGGAGCCGGTCGGTTGGTCGGCTAACGTGATATTGACTGGGTGTAGGGTTGGCTTGATTGCGGGCCAGCCAGCGACGGCTCGATTCCTTCGTGGAGTCGGAAGCGGAACGAGCGTAGCGAGTGAGAACCGATAGGCCGTAAGCGCAATGACGCGAGGCCGTCAGGCTGAGTGTCATCAAAGAAGGCTGGCACACGCGCAGCGCGAGCGAGCATGTGTCAGACTTCAAGCAGTTCGAATCTGCGCCGGCCCACTTCTCCCGCAACGCAAACCTGTGAGCGATAGCGAACGATCTGCGTTGCGGAGAATGGTTTCCAAGCAGATTCGAGCAGGGAAGTCGCACGCCCGGAAAGCGACCGAAGGGAGCGACCCGGAACGTCTTCCCGTGTTCGACATCTGCGCCGGCCCACTTTTCCCGCACCTCACGACAACGAGCGATACGTGACGGGAGGCCGCGGTACTGCGAACGGCGAAGCCGTGAGCGGAGCGATCCGTCCTCGAGGGAGGAGAAATTGATCCAAGCGGGGCAGGACTTCAGGAGGACAACAGTGATCTTGCGGAAGGCGACGGCGGTAACTCTGTAAACGCCACTGAGCGTTCAGGAATCGTATGCCATGTGTTCGAGAGCCAGGACCATTCTGAAAAAAGGACAAGCAGTGCAGTGATAATAGCGAGAACTGCACCAATTCCCGCGTCTTCGGTCATGCTACACCGAATGCACCGACAATAATGGAAACACTGGCTATCGTCTCATATCCTCGGATTGCTGGACTGGAAGGCAGACACACGTTTGTCAATTCTGGTGTTATGAACGTTTCTCATCAATGATTTGAACTATCCTGTGAGAGTATCATTCACCGCACCCGAACACGAACCGACCGACAGTTCGAAACGAGTTCTCGAGCAGCCGCTCACAGATTCACCAATCACATTCTCTCGAACGAATCGTACGAGCGAGACCGATGCGTTCACCCAATCGGTGAACGCGAACCACAGTCGCGCTTGACCCCGCCCGTTGTGATCCGCCCGTGTGTCGCAGGTAGCTATCAGACATCTGCAACGTCGAATCCCCGTCGTCCCGTGACGGAGACTCGTGCCTCTGACAACCCTGAGAGATGGAAGTGGGTGCTAATACTCCCAGCGACAGGGCCATTTACTTATTAGACAAAACTGGTAAAACGTTCCTTGTGTTGGCAATATTTGTGCCAACATTTCGCAAGGTGATCAGTCGAGAGCGACTGCTCGAGTGAACGGCCACAGCCGGCCCACACAACACGAAATCCGGGAAGGAAATTCCCCGGTTCGAGAGAGCGTTGCGGCCGAGCGCAACCGTTACCGGCATCGGGACCCTCGAGTCGAACGAATGACTGATGGGCTAGAGCGCGACGTTGCCGAAACCGAAGCGGTCACACAGCGGCGGGACGACGTGACCGCTCGAGTACGATCACACGCGGGCCAGATCGCCCGCGAACTCGCCCTGTTGCAGGGCGGCGACTACGGTCAGGAGACGTTCGACACGGAAGCCGCGACGTGGACGGTAAAATACGAGGGCGGCGACATCCAGTATCTCCGACACAAGCCAAACTCCGGCGACGAAACGTACGTCGTCTCGACCAAACAGCCGGCCGATCCCGAGGCGCTCGAGGTGGCGATGGAAGACTACGGGGCGTTCATCGACGCGTACAACGAGTACGTCGCGTCGTTCGACGACGTGCTCGAGGACGTTCCCGAGGAGTTCCCGGCGATCGAATCGGCGGCAGATCTCGTCGCAGAACGCGACCGGATCGTCCGGCGGATTCACGACGCCGCGACCCAGATGGCCGGGCAGTTACACCGCTATGAAGGCGAGTACGGAACCTACTCGACGACGATATCGGGGACCCGCTGGGAGCTCAAGTGGGACGGCAACGAGGTGTCGTACCTTCGCGTCGGCGGCTCCGACGGAACCTATCTCGTCTCGCAGTACGGCCCGCCCGCCGCATCCGAACTCCGGCGGCTCGCCGACGACGTGGGGGCGTTCGTCGACTCGTTCAACGACGAGGTGGCCGCCCTGGAATCCGATCTCTCGGAAGTGTCACTGGGTACCGACGGGCGGTAAACGCGATCCAAACACGGGCGGTCCCGATCGCGGCGACTGTGGCTCGAGTCGCCGTTTGTCACGTGTAGGTGATGATTTCTCGGTTTCACGCACCCCTTACATCGGGCCCGATAATTGACAGTCTCTGCCTACGAACAGTTCAGCGAGGAAAGTATTCGACAATCAGGGTAACTGACTATCTCCCTTTTGGCGATCTCGCACCCACCGTACAGTGTCTAATGATGACAACACGACGCGCAACGCTATCGGCGATTGGCGCACTGGGAGCGGGAGCGGCGCTTACTGGATCGGCACTGGCGGTCGGCGAACACGAAGACGACGAGCGAGCGCCGGACGACGAGACCGGCGACGATGAGGTTCCCGACGGAGTCTCGGCGGTTCGAGTCGCTCACTTCTCGCCGGACGCGCCGGCGGTCGATATCTACCTCGATGGTGAACAGGTTCTCGAGTCGGTCGGCTACAACGACGTGACGCCGTATCTCGAGATCGAGCCCGGAACAGCGGCGGTGACGATCACCGCGGCGGGCGACGCGGAAGCCGTCGTCTTCGAGGACGACGTTCACTTCGGGCAGGCGTTCTATACGGTCGCGGCGATCGGCGAGCTCGAGGCCGACACGTTCAGCCCGCTGATCCTGACCGACGCCGGATCCGCGTTGATTCGGCTCGCACATGCGTCCCCGGACGCGCCTGCGGTCGACGTGGTCGGTAACGACGGTTCGATGGACCTGTTCGAAAACGTCTCGTTCGGCATGGCGACGAACTACGTCGCGCTTCCCGCCGGCAGTTACAGCCTCGACGTGCTCCCCGCTGCGAACGGAGCCGAGGAGCCGGACGCGGGTGGCGAGGCTCCCGAGTACGATGGCGATGGAGCCGACGAGACAGAACACGACGTGGACCAAAACGGAGACGGCGATCACGACAAGGTGATGGACGACGAGGATGGCACAGAAGACAACTACGAGAACGACCAGGTTGCAAACGGCCCCGACGAGGCCGGAGAGGCAGTTGCCAGCGTCGACGTGACCCTCGAGCAAGGCGGCGCGTACACCGCCTACGCGATCGGCTACCTCGAGCCGGAAGCGAACGAGGAAGCGTTCGACGTCGCCCTTACCGAAGACGGTCCGATGGCGTTAGTCGAAGACGACGACCCGACGGACCCTGCCGAACCCGAGCCCGAGGACGAAGCCCCCGAAGCGGCAGACGACGATGCTGAGGAGTACCAGGACGAACCTGACGCCGAGGCCGCTCCAGAAGACGATGCAGGTCCGGACGAGGTGACTGAACCCGACAACGAGTACGACGGTGACAACGAGTCGGCAAACGGCAACGGACCCGCCGGTAACGAGACGGACTACTGACGCAGAGGCTGGCCTCACAGAAGATTCCTCCTTTTGGTCACTGCGATGGAATCAGCTTCCGTAGTCGAGAACGGAGAGCGTCTTCGTCTCCTAATACTGTTTGACCAGTCGTCCATTCTATCCTCATCCGTCCGGATAAACCAACCAATTCAGTCCATTCTGTCCTCATCGCACCCGAATGACCCGAGCAGTACGGACACGACAACGAGTCGACGCTCGAGGACTGTTATGCTGGACTATTCTACCATCCGAACAGCCTGAAACGCCACTCGAGGGGCGTTGGTAGCTACCGATTCGAGGAGGAAGGAGTGAAGAAAGCGTCGGCACACGACCGATCAGGCGTCGACGTACCGTTGTATCCACTCCTGTCGTTGTTCGAGAATGCGTCGACCCTTTGGGGTCAACGCGTAGTAGTTCGTCCGCCGGTCGATCTCTCCTTTCTCGACGAGTTCGAACTCGACGAGCGTATCGAGGTTCGGATACAGTCGACCGTGCGTAACTGGTTGGTCGATGTACCTGTTAATATCGTCCAGAATCTGCTGACCGGACGGACGGTCCATTCCTGCAATAACGTACAACAAGTCGCGTTGGAATCCTGTTAGCTGGTCCATGGATCACCCTCTGAGTAACGACCTTCATCGATCTATGGCTTTGTTATAGAGCGTGTACGTTCTCCGAAGCGGTTTCGTTCGTCTCGAGGTGCAGTGATTACTCGCTACGGTTTTGCTTCGATGGCTCGATCGGAGCCACTGTCGCTGTATTTTTGCGGGCGACCGGCGTATCGGCCGGCATGGACGAGGATTCGCTCGCGTGGGAGACGACCGACAGCACGGTAGCCTACTCCTGTCCGGGCTTCGATATCGTTAACGAGACCGTTCAGCTTCCCGATGGGACCGAAACCGATTTCGATTACCTCACCGAGCCGCCCAGCGTGTGCATCCTTCCGCTGACCCCCGATGGAGACGTCGTCTGCATCGAGGAGTGGAGACAGGCGGTTTCCAGAGTCAACCGTGGGCTCCCCGTCGGCGGCACCGAATCCGACGACGTCGACCTCGAGGCAGCCGCTCGACGAGAACTTCGCGAGGAGACCGGCTACGAAGCGGACTCCCTCGAGTCGCTCGTAACGGTCGAGCCTGCCAACGGATTCGCCGACACGGTCGTTCACTTCTTCGTCGCACGAGGCTGTCGGCCGACGGCCGACCAGCAACTCGATCACGACGAGAGCATCCGAGTCGCGACGACGACGCTCAAGGAGCTTACCGAAGCCGTCGCCGACGGAACGATCCGTGACGGCCGGACGGTTCTCGCACTCTCGTACTATCGACTCTTCGGAAACGAGTGAGCGCCAAAAAATAGTGTGCGGTCGAACGTGCTAAAGCAACCTCGTCGCTATCGTTGCCCTGATCAGGTTAGTGCAACGACCGAGGGCTGCTCGTCGTTCTCATCGGCGGCACCGTTCTCGTCATCGGCGGGGTCGTCCTCGTCGTCAACGCCGTTTGCTTCGTCGTCAGTCGTTTCGTTGTCATCCATCTCGTCGTTCTCAGCGTCTTCCTCCTCTACTTCTTCCTCGAGGTCGGTCGTGTCTCCGAGGGTGAGCGTCTGTGCCGTCGCATCACCGATCGTGATCGCTGATGCGGAGGCTTGCGTGACGGTCTGGGTGTTACCGTTGTCCTCAGCGGCGTCGTTGTCGTCGACGGCACCGTTGTCCTCAGTCTCGTTGTCCTCTTCGTCAGCTGCGGGATCGTCCGCCTCGTCGTCACTCTCGAGTGACTCGACGGTCATCGATTCAATAGTGATGTCGTCGACGTCGAACTGTTCGATGGTGAGTTCGTCGAGTTCTTCGGTCTGGCCGTCTTCGTCCTCAGCGGCACCGTTGTCCTCGGTCTCGTTGTCCTCAGCGGCACCGTTGTCCTCGGTCTCGTTATCCTCAGCGGCACCGTTGTCCTCGGTCTCGTTGTCCTCAGCGGCTTCATCGTTCTCATCGTCGAAGATGCCACCGACCCAGTCGCCGATCTGGTCGACGATGCCATCATCGTCTTCGACGGTGAGTTCGTCGATGGTCATCTGCTCGACATCCATCGTTTCGATGGTAAGTTGCTGAACGGTTAGCTCGTCAGCGTCCTCGTCGATGAGGTCTTGCTGGGCGGCGTTCTCGTCATCGTTCATCTCCTCGTCATCCATCTCGTCTTCATCGGTGGCGTTCTCGTCATCGTTCATCTCCTCGTCATCCATCTCGTCTTCGTCGGTGGCGTTCTCGTCATCGTTCATCTCCTCATCATCCATCTCGTCTTCGTCGAGTTCGAGGTCGTCGAACGAGACATCTTCGAGCTCGAGTGACTCGATTTCGATGTCGGAGATGGTTACGACGTCAGCGTCCTCCTCAACGCCGTTCTCATCAGCGGCACCGTTCTCCTCAGTTTCGTTCTCATCAGTCTCGTTGTCCTCAGCGGCGCCGTTATCGTCGAGTTCCTCACCGAGTTCCGCCTCGTCTTCGATATCGAGGTTCTCGACGTTTAGCTCATCAATTGTTGCGTCCTCGACGGTAACGTTGTCGAGGTCGAGTGTGCCCACCTGTACGTTTTCTAGCGTTGCGCTCGTGTCTCCGGTGTCGTCGGCGGCCGTTGTCGCACCGGCGAGGGCTGGACCCCCCGAGAGGGCGACTAACAGGGCGACGAATACAACACCGATTTTCTGCGGTCGTGAAACCATGCCCCCGATGCTACGCCGCTATCCGGGCTAAAACGAGGTGACTGTTACACCATTATCTCGGAGAAACCACTGTTAGAAAACCCGAAACGGTCACTAATGGCCGATTCACTATCGTCTTCTCGTGAGCCACCCCCGCCCTACTCGAGGGAATCGGGATATCGTTCGCGGCGAATGACCGTTATCCTTGCACTCGCCATTCGCGTCGATCGCGGTCGATGGAACGGAACGTTTACCGCTTCGCTCGCAAACACACGGTAGATGCGAGAGTGCTTCGAACTCCAAGACACAGACGCCGGAGGACGGATCGGCGAACTCACCGTGCCACGTGCCGGCGTCACCGTCGAAACGCCGGCGCTCCTTCCGGTGATCAATCCGAATCTGGACACGATCTCCCCTCGCCGACTCGCCGACGAGTTCGGCGCGGAGATCCTTATCACCAACTCCTACATTATCTACAACACCGACGACGTTCGTGAACGGGCCCTCTCGGAGGGGCTCCACGAAGTCCTCGATTTCCCCGGCGCGATCATGACCGATTCGGGCTCCTTTCAGCTCTCGGAGTACGGCGAAATCACGGTCACCACCGAGGAGATCCTCCAGTTTCAGGCCGACATCGGCTCGGACATCGGAACGCCGGTCGATATCCCCACGCCGCCGGACGTTTCTCGAGAACAGGCAAGAGACGAACTCGAGACGACCAAAGACCGACTCGAGATCGCCGAGGGCGTCGACGTCGGCGAGATGCTGATCAACGCGCCCGTCCAGGGATCGACCTATCCTGACCTCCGCGAGGAGGCCAGTCGGCACGCCGACGCGACCGACCTCGACGTCTTCCCGGTCGGCGCGGTCGTCCCGCTGATGAACGATTACCGGTATGACGACATGATAGACGTCGTCGCCGCCGCAAAACGCGGGCTCGGTGCCGACGCGCCGGTTCATCTCTTCGGCGCGGGCCACCCCATGATGTTCGCCCTCGCGGTCGCGATGGGCTGTGACCTGTTCGACTCCGCGGCCTACGCCCTCTACGCCCGCGATGACCGCTATCTTACGGTTCGTGGTACCCAACACCTCGAGGATATCGAGTACTTCCCGTGTTCGTGTCCCGTCTGTATCGAGCACTCGCCCGAGGAGGTTCGCTCGCTTTCGAACAAGGAACGAGAGAAGACCCTGGCCGCCCACAACCTCCACGTCACCTTCGGTGAGATTCGACGCATCAAACAGGCCATTCGGGCGGGAAACCTCCTCGAGCTCGTCGAAGAACGCGCTCGCGCCCACCCGACGATGCTCGACGGCTACCGAACGCTGCTCGATCACGCCGACCAGCTTGAGGCGGCCGATCCCGTTTCCAAAGGCGCGTTCTTCTATACCTCCCACGAGAGCGCTCGCCGTCCCGAAGTGCTCCGCCACCGGGAGCGACTCGAGCGGCTCTCGGTTCCCGACACCCTCTTTCTCACGGAAGGCGACTCCGACGGACCAGAGACGTACGAGGACGCCTGGCGAGTCAAACCCCCCTTCGGGCCGTTCCCGCGGGCGCTCTCGAAGAGCTATCCGCTCACCGCCGAGGTTCCCGACCGGATCGACGACGGGGCGCTCGAGGCCGCCGCCGAGGGCGTCGCCCGACTGGTCGAAGAAAACCCCGGCACCGAGTTCGGACTGGGTCACCTCGGCTGGCCCGCGGCGGTGCTCGAGGGCGTTCCCGACTCGGTCGAGACGATCGACCTGACGAAAGAACACCGTTAGTGCAAGCGCGATTTCGCCGCCCATCCGACGACGCGTCACCAGAACAGCAAAGAGGCGCGGGGATACTTTGTACAGATATGATCGGAGCAGCGTCGCTCGCCCTCGGTGCCATCGTGATCGTCCTCTTCGGATCGTGGCTGATCAGGCGGTTCCGAGGCGGGGGATCCTCGAGCGACCGGCGACAATCCGCGAAGAGCCACCGGGAGGCCCAGAACCGAGAGCCGCCGGTCGATGTCGGCGACGAGCGAACGGTCGGGATCGAGGAGTTCACGGTCCACCATTCGGGCGAGCGTCAGGCGGTGACCAAGGTCGAAGGCTTCGTCGTTTTCGTCGAAGACGTGCCTTCGGACGCCGAGGTCGCAGACGTAATCGAGATCAAAATTCTCTCGTTTAACCGCGGACACACGTCGGCGACGGGAGCGTATCTCGGTCGAGCGTAGCGCTTTTGGACGGCTTTCTCACCGCATTCAGTAGGGTACTATCGGAGGCGCTGGCGAGGAGGTTCGGCGGTCGGTTCATTTTGGTGCCTTCCTCGGGCGACTGCCGATGGACGACACCAACATGTTGGAATGACATATTTGATACTTGGTGCCATCGATTACCCATGGACGATAGAGACGCTTCGACAGTTGACGCCGGACGCCGGTGGTCTGTCCACGACGTAGCGGTGCTCCCGCAGGAGCTCCGGCGGAGAAATCCGGTTCTATTCTGGACCGCGGCGGCCCACGTTGGTTTGCTACTGATTTTTCTCGTCGGGCTCGGAGTAGACTACAGAACCGTTGGCGGGGAGCCCGTCTGGCTCAAGCCCGCGAAGTTCGCCGCTTCGATCGGGTTGTTTACCGGGACCCTCGCCTGGCTCACACCTCACCTATCGGTCCCCGGGCGATTCCTCCGGCTGGTTTCGTGGAGCGTCGCGATCGGGCTCTGTATCGAAATCGTTGCGATTTCCGGTCAAGCCCTTCGTGGTACCGAATCGCATTTTAACTCCGCGACAGCGTTCGACGCGGTCGTCTATCAGACGATGGGGCTGGTAATCGTCGGAGTCACGTTGTTGATCGCCTGGCTGTTCGTCCGGGCGGCTCGAAACGGATTCGACGTGCACCCGGCCTTCGCGCTGGGAATCACGCTCGGCGGCGGGTTGTTCGTCGTCGGTGCATTCGAAGGCGGGGTGATGGGTGCGTTGAATACGAACACCGTGGGTAGCGGATACACACTCCCGGTGGTAGGCTGGACGCTCGTCGGAGACTTTCGGGTAACACACTTCGTTGGGCTCCACGCACTGCAAGTGCTCCCGCTGGTCGGGTACCTGTCAACTGTCGCCCAACAGCAAGGTCGGATCGATAATCCTCGGCGGCTCGTCTGGGCCGTCGGGTACGTCTACGCGGGACTCTTGCTCGCGGCGTTCCTGCTCGCAGTTACGCCGCTGGTTTCGTGACGGCGAGAGCGTTCGGTATTTCCCCTCGATGGACGTAGTCACGCCCGAGACGAGAGGAATGATTAGCGCCACGTTCGAAATACAACTCCCGCCGGACATCTGGATCACCCAGCTTTCCAGAGCGTTTCCACAGGCTACGTTCAGACTGCTGTCCGGATACCGGGTTGAGGACTCGGCACTGGAACTCGGCGAGACGGTCACGGACCACCCGAACGACGTGGCCGCCGAAATGGCCGATCATCCGTCGATAGCGGCCTACGAACTGCTCGAGTCGGACGACAGACGCGTGCTCGCGAAATACGAGACGACAGATACCGCTCTGTACGACTTCGTCGAACAGTCCGCACAAACGATCGAGTTCCCGATTACCGTCCAAAACGGTTGGTACGAATTCGATCTGACGGGTACGCGCGAAGAGCTGGATCGATTTCAGGAGGTACTCGAGAGCTCACCGCTGTCCTACGAACTCCGTTCGCTCGTCGGGGCACAGGAGACGGACGAGTTGCTAACCGACCGCCAGCGAGAAGTCCTCGAGACTGCGATTCGGGATGGGTACTTCGAGATTCCACGAGAGTGTACGCTTTCGGAGCTTGCCGACTCGCTCGAGATCGATAAATCGACGGCGAGTAACATCCTTCGCCGGGGCGAAGCGCGGATCGTCAAATCGTTCGTTAGCCGCCCAGATTGACGAAACGATCGGAAAAACCATCGCGGTCGCAGCGCGGCCGTAAAGCGCTACTCTGAGGCGGTAGCGTCGTCGTACTCGAGCGTCTCGCCCGTGTCCTCTCGGTTAGCTTTCTCATCGCGCTCGCGACCCTCACTTACGTCGAACGCCTCGAGGGACCCGTTCAACGCCTGGGCCGACTCGGCGAGCGAGCGCGCTCCGGAGGCGATTTCCGAGACCGAAGCCGTCTGTTCTTCCGATGCCGCGGCGACACTGTTGGCTTCGGCGTTCGTCTCCTCGCTCACGTCGGTCGCTTCCTCGACCATCGAGACGACTTCCTGGCTGGCTCTGGCTTGCTCGTCCGTCGCCTGATTGATCCCGTGGACGCCGTCGTTCACTTCCTCGACCTGCGTCGTGATGTCCTCGAGGGCCTCCATCCCGTCCTCGACGGAGTCGACGCTGCTGTCGACTTGATCGCGCATTTCGCGGACGCTCCCGACAGTCTCGTCGGTGCTCTCCTGTACCTCGCCGATCAGCGAATCCGCCTGCTGGGTCGCCTCGGCGGTTTCCTCGGCGAGTTCCTTGACCTCGTCGGCGACGACTTCGAACCGCTTGCCCGCCTCGCCGGCTCGAGCGGCCTCGATCGACGCATTTAGCGCGAGCATGTTCGTTTGATCCGCGATCTCGTCGATCAGATCGACGATTTCGCTAATTCGGCCCATCTCTTCGTCCAGCGAACCGATCTCTTCGGCAATCGTTTCGGTTCGGCGCTCCAGGCGGTCCATCTCGGTCAGGATCTCGTCCGTCGCTTCGCTCGCGTCCTCGGCGCGGTCGGCGGTCTCTCCGGAGACGTTCGCGACGGTCTCGGATGTCGAGGCGACCTCCTCGACGGTCGCCGAAAGATCGTTCATCTCCGAGAGGACGTTCTGGAACTTGGTCTCCTGACGGTCCGTTCCCGCGGAGATCTGTTCGGCCGATTTGCTGACGTCGTGAGTCGCCCGTTCGATCTCGTCGACCCGAGAGGCGACGTCGGCGCTAACCTCGTCGACCTCGGTGCCGAGGCGCTGTATCGTGAGGATCGTCTCCTCTAACTCGTCGAGCATCTCGTTGAACGCGTGGGCGATCTCCCGCATCGCGTCGTTGTCGAGGTCCTCGTCGAGTTCCTCGGTGAGGTCGCCGTCCGCGGCCGCTGCCATCGCCTCGCTGACGCGTTCGGCCTGTTGCTCGAGTCGCCGTGCGAGGTCCTCCGCCTCCTTTTGTGCCGCTTGTGCTTCGTCGCGAGCCTCCTGTGCCTCGACTTGCGAGCGCTCGATCTCGGCGACGAACTCCTCGAGGTCCCGTTGCATGGTATCGAGCGATTTGCCGAGTGTGCCGGGAACGTCCTCCTCAAGGGCTGGATCGTCGAACTCCTGTCCAGCGATCGCATCCGCTTGATCGGCGACCGTCCGCAGGTAGTCCGTGGTGTCGGCGAATCCATTCTGGACTCGCCCCAGTTCGTCGGATCGGTCCGTGGACTCGATTTCGACCTCGAGGTCGCCCTCCGAGAGTGCGCGTGCGTCGTCGGCGAGGTCGTCGAGTGCGCGGGCCGTCGGCCGACCGAGGAGGAGGCCGATGGCGATGAACCCGAGAAGCGAAATCCCGACGAGGAAGAGCAGCGAGTTGCCGACGTTGTCGGCGAGCGCGTAGGCGCTTCCCTGTGGGGCGTGAGACGCCAGCACCCAGTCGGTGCCGTCGACGGACGCCCAGGAGACGAGTTCGTCCGTGTCATCGTACTCCGCGACGCCAACCTCGTCGTCTTCGTCCTCGATGATCGATTCCGTTTCATCGGATCGGTAGAAGCCCATGAGGTCGTCGGTTCCCGCCGAATCAAATAGCACCGTTCCGTCCCCGCCGTCGAGTACCTGCGTGTCGCTCCCCTCGATCGGGTTGTGGAACATCGAGGCGCGTTCCTCAACGCTAACACTAATCATGATCATCCCGTCAGCCTCTCCATCAGCGTAGATCGGGGCGAGAAATCCGAGCCTGTACTCGTCGTCGTGGTGGTACGTATCCGTATACGTCGGGTCGAAGTCCGCCTCGAGGTCGCGGACGCCGCGTTCTTCGATTTCGCCGTCTTCCTCGACGTGGACGTTCGCACTGCCGAGCAACTGACGAACGTCCGTTCCGGTCACGTCGTCGTTGGTGCTCTGTTCGATGACGGCGTTGGTCGTACCGAGTCCGGACTCGAAGTAATGGATATCTTGTGTCGTCTCGGGAAGTTCGTCCAGTTCTTCGTGGAGTAACGCCTCGATTTCCGCCTCGTCGTCACCGGCGAACGTCTCGTGGGAAGCGAGGAGACGGGTTGTCTGCTGGTGGTCTTCGACCCAATGTGAGAGTTCCTCGGCTTCGTCCTCCGCGGTGAGTTCCATATTCTGTTGTGCGTCGTCGGTGAGCGCACTCGAAATATCGACGTAGAAAAAAACGGCGGCGACGAACGTAACTAATAGGACGATACTGAGTACGACACCGAACTTCGCGAGGTAACTCCGCTGTACCCGCTCCGGGACGACTTGCTCGACTGATGGCAGCATTTTGTATGATGTCACAATCCAAACAGTAGCAGCAAGAAGCTTCCGGCCGTTTCGGTTTCGGCACCGCTGCCATTGCTCACAGCGAGAGAGATCTTACTTAATATTGGAAACTATATCTGTCAAACATGTTTGCATCCGTCCTGCTCGAGGCACCGCCACCGGATCTCGCGCCCCCGTTTGGAATACTCCTGCTCTTGCTCGTCGGATCGGCGATCGTCTGGGTGTACGCGGACGCGAAGAAAAACAGCACATAGTTGCCCGCGCTGTGGGCGCTCGCGGTCATACTCGCTCCGCCGCTGAGTGTCGTGTTGTATCTCCTGCTCGGCCAGGATAAGTGAGAGCCCGAGTAGCGGATGAAAACGGCACCGCTCGAGCGGGACGAATCGATGCGGCCGGTATCGACAGTCTCTTTCGCGCTCCGACACCAGTTCGACTATGACTGACTACTTCGAGATTCACGCGCGCGACGGGGCCGCGCGCCTCGGGGAACTTCGACTCTCCGAGTCCGTTCGGACCCCCGGACTCGTCGACGACGTCCTCTCCGACGCCGGTTCGCTCTGGGCGGCCGAACGGGAGCTTCCCAAGGGCGACGAGTCCGCCCTCACCGTGCTCCCCCACCGCGGATTTCCGGGCGGGACCGACGAGGAAGTCCAGCAATCGTTCGCCGTCGAGTATCCGGACGTCGAGTTTCCGAGCGCCGCCGTCGTCTCGAGCGAAAGCGCCGAATTCCACGGTATTCCGGAGCCGGACGATCCCGAGACGGGTGCCGACGCGTACATCGTCTCCGACGCTCGGTCGGCGATCGGCCACGGTGCGGCGTTGGTCGAGGCCGTCGTCAGCGTTCGCGAGGCGATTCCGGCCGACACCGCCTTGATCTTCTCGGGCGTCGCGACGCCTCGGAACGTCGCCCTGCTGGCCTACGCGGGCGTCGACGCCTTCGACGCCTCGAGGGCGATCATCAAAGGGACTCAGGGCAAGTACCTCACGAGCGAGGCCGAGTACTTCCTCGAGGATCTCGAGGAGCTACCCAGCCCGCTGAGCGAGGAGACCGATCCCGAGGCCTTCGACCGCGAGGACTGCGTCGAACACAACGTCGCCGCGCTCGAGGCCGAGCTATCGATCGTCCGCCAGCGGGTTCGAGACGGGCGGCTACGGGATTACATCGAAGGGCAGGCCCGACACGATCAGTGGCTCACCGCGGCGATGCGCGAACTCGACGACCAGTGGAGCTACCTCGAGGAGCGGACGCCGATCCTTCGAGAGGCCGACCTCGACGCCTCGACGTCCGACGCGATTCGACGGGTCGAGATCCAGCGCTTCGCCGACCGCGTGACGAGCCGGTACAGAAACCGGTTCAAGAACCCGCTCGTGCTCACCCCGTGTTCGGCGAAAAAGCCCTACAGCGAGTCACAGAGTCACGGGCAGTTCCACGACGCGATCCAGTGGCGGGCCCACCAGGTGTCGATGACCTCGCCCATCGGCGTCGTTCCCCAGGAACTCGAGACGACCTACCCGGCCCAACACTACGACAGCGTCGTCACGGGTCGCTGGTCCGAAGACGAAAAACAGTTCGTCGCGACGGTGCTCGAGCGCTACCTCGAGCGCAACCAGTATCCCCGAATCGTCGCCCACGTCCCCGACGAAGGGTACCGAGACATCGTTGAGCGGGTCGAAGAATCGCTCGACCTGAACGTTACCTACACCGTCGCGAAAGGTGCCCATCCGACCGACGAGGAATCGATCGCCGCCCTCTCGAGCGAGCTTTCGGGCGAGTTGAAATACAGCAAACGCGAGCGCGAACACAACACGGTTCGTGCCATCGCCGACTACCTGCTCGGCGACGGGGCCGGCGACAAGCTCTTCACTGACATTCAGACGACCAGCCGCTATCCCAAGATCCAGGTTCGAGACAGCGAGGAGACCCAACTCGCGACGATGGTCCGCCAGTACGGCACCCTCTCGTTCACGCTCGAGGGAGCGAAACAGTGGGTCGAAAGCGACGCGCCCGTAAAGCGCGTCAAGATCGACAACTTCGTTCCCCACGGCAGCGTGCTCGCGCCGGGAATCGTCGACGCTGACGAGAACATCCGCGTCGGCGACGAGGTCATCGTCGAGGGCCCGAAGGCCTTCGGCGTCGGCCGCGCCGAGATGTTCGGGACGGAAATGGTCGAGAGTACGCGCGGCATCGGCGCGGAGATCCGCCACGTCGAAGAGCGGTAACGACGACAAACGATACCCGCGAAGAGCGGTTCTCGACCTCTTATAGACGCTCGCTATAAGAGAAACAAAACGGATACCGACAACAGCCCGAAAGCCCCTGGGTGCTCGAGGGCTGGCACTCGCTGCGGTCCTCACTCACTTCGTTCGTTTCGGTCCTTGTGTCGTTTCGCGCCTCGAGCCCGCCAGCCCCTTTCAGTCCCGCCCACGGCGGTTGGGTCGGGGTGCTGCCGACTGTAACAATTGCGGTGCTCACGGTCGTGGCAGGTAAACGGGATGCTATCGCTCCCGGCTGTCACGCGTAGGTAGCGATAGTGATCGATATTATACGTATGGGTCAGACCAGGATCAGAGAACAACCGCGTTTTAGCGGCCGAAGTGTGAATTATACACATTCTCAGAGTTTCGGACCAGTCCGGCCTTCGGAACTACTGTCAAACAATCTATGTAGTATATCTACTCTCGAGTCGTCTCTCCTATTGGTGTAACACAATGAGTTCAACCGCAACGGTAGACGAATCAACCCCAGAATACTCCCTTAAACATGGTTGGCGAACACTCGCGATCGCGGGCGGTGTTATCGGCCTGATCGGCATCCTCGCGATAGCCTTACCGGTCGTAACCGGATTGTCGGTAACCGTCGCGCTGGGTGCACTGCTCGTGCTGAGCGGACTTGTCCACGGCGCACACTCGATCACGACTCGAGGGTGGAAGGGGTCGATGTGGCAACTCGTCGTCGGCGTCGTGAGCCTCGCCGCCGGTCTCTTCGTCCTCGCGAACCCGGTCGTCGCGCTCGCGAGCCTGACGATCTTGCTCGTCGCGTACCTGTTCGTCGACGGGATCGCCGAACTGTGGATGGGCGTCCGGATGGCCGGCGAACCCGGCCGCAGGACGATCGTCGCGAGCGGCGTGCTGTCGCTCGTCTTAGCGGCCATGCTCTGGACGGGATTTCCGGCTGACGCCGCCTGGGCGATCGGCCTGATCGTCGGCGTGAGCCTCCTCATCACCGGTATCTCGATGGCCGCCGTCGCTTTCGCCGGTCGAGGCGACGCGGAGACGGCACCCTCCGCAACCGGACCTCGCGGGGCGTGATCCGTCTCGAGAGGTCTATTGCATTCCAAGAGATCGTCAACGACTACGACTCGAACATCGACTCGAAGAATTTTCGCTCGGCGGTCCGCAAGTGCTGGTTGAGCGTCGCCGGGGAGATATCGAGTCGTTCGGCGATTTCCTCGCCGGTACTTCCACGCGGCCAATCGAAGTAGCCGGCCGCGTAGGCCGTCTCGAGCGCCATTCGCTGTTTTTCCGTGAGCCCCTCCTGAAGTACCGATTGTGCGCCTATTTCGTCCGTTTCGCGCTGGTCGTACGATCGCTGGGCGAGGTAGCTGACGCCGTCGTGACGGTCCCGGACGAGTTCGACGATTTGACGGGTATCACGACCCTGCGGGAGCTGGACGACGAACCGGAATTCGCCGTTGTCGATCGTTATCGACGTAATCCGGCCGCCGTGGGTTGCGATCGTCTCGAACAACGAAGCGACGGCCGGAACGACCAGCTCGAATTCGAACTCCTCGTCGCCGTTCGTGAGGAATCGTACGTCGTCGAACCCCTCGGTTTGGTCGACTTTCTCCTGAAACGTTTCCTGCGGAATTCCCTCCGCCGAGCCGTACGCGAGCAATGTTTCTCCCTCCCAGATCAACCGATCGAAGCGGATCATTACCGACTCGGCTGTCGACAGGTCGGCGAGCGGGTTCGCTAGCTCGTCGATCTGGAACTCGAGTTCGACGACGGCGTCGCTTACCAGCGCTTCTCGGCGTTCGATCGCCGTTATCGCGTGTCCGATGACATCGCCCATTCGTGATAGGATGTCCTTTTCCGGACCGGTAAACGCGCTTACGGAGGTCGAGTACACGGCGAGGATGCCGTAGACGAGTTCCTCGTGGTTAATCGGAATCGACGCGACGGAGCGATAGTCATACTCGAGTGCGACCTCGCGCCACGGTTTGAAATCCGGATCAGTGCGAACGTCGGACGTGATCTGGACCTCCTGCGTGTTGAGTGCCGTTCCGCCGGGACCCTCCGCATGCTTGTCGTCACCGGTCGAAATCGTGATCCGCTCTAGGTACTCCTCGTCGGTGCCAGCCTCCGCTCGCGGAACGATTTCGTCGCTTCCCGGATTCACGCCGCCAATCCAGGCGAATTTGTAGGCGTCCGACTCCGCGAGTTGATCGCAGACCTGTTGCTCAAGTTCCATTCGCGTGTCGGTCGTGATCACCGCGTGGGTAATGTCGTGGGCGATCCGATTGAGGCGGTTGAGCGCCTCCATCTCCTGTCGCCGTTTTTGGCGTTCGCGGCGCTGTCGAGCGCGTTCGATCGCGTGATAGATCGTCCTGACGAGCAACGGGGTCGTGACCTCGTCTTTGACGAGGAAATCCTGTGCGCCCTGCTGGATCGCTCGCACGCCGATCTCCTGATCTCGAACGCCCGTCAACACAACGATCGGGACCGATTCGGCCGTTTCGTGGACCGATTCGAGCGTTTCGATACCGTTGCTGTCAGGGAGGTTTAGATCGAGCAACACGACATCGATTCGAGCCGTCTCGAGCGCCTGGATGCCGTCCTCGAGTCGGGTCTCGCAGGTGACGGTCGGCCGTTCGTCCGTTCGTTCGTCGAGATTGAACCGCTGGGTGAGTTCCTCGGAGTCGCGAAGCATCTCCTGGATCAATCGTGCGTCTCCGGGGTTATCCTCTATCAGGAGGATGTGAACCGCCTGATCCGCCGCGGATTTCCCCTCGTCACCGGCCGCTGTCTGCTGTTCTACCGCGTCCGGTCGGTCCCCTTCGGTTTCCTCGCGAACGTTGGTACTGGTCATGAGGATCTATCCTCCGGGGGCAGTCGAACCATCGAAAACCAGAACTTCTCGAAGGTGCGAACGGTCTCGATGAACGCGTCCGGATCCACCGGTTTCGTCAGGTAGGCGTTCGCACTCAGATCGTACGACGTGATAACGTCCTCTTCGGCCTGGGAGCTCGTGAGAACGATAACCGGTATCCGCTGAAGATTCGGATCGTCCTGTAGTTCCTCGAGGACCTCGTCGCCGTTCATTCGTGGAAGGTTCAGATCAAGCAGGATGAGATCCGGACGCGGGGCGTCCGCGTACTCGCCTTCCTGAGAGAGAAACTCGAGAGCGTCAGCGCCGTCGGAGACAACGTGTAGATCGTTCTCGATTCGACCGCGTTTGAACGCCTCTTTCGTGAGCCGGATATCGCCGGGGTTGTCCTCGACGAGTAAAATCCGAGCGGGTTCGGCGTTGGACGTCGATGTATTAGTCATCTGTTTGTGGGGGTGCCGGTAGTTGTACTGAGAACGTCGATCCCTCCGTCGCGGTGGAGTCGACCCGTATTTGGCCGTCGTGTCGCTCGACGATTCGCTGACAGAGTGCGAGACCGATCCCGGCACCAGGGTACTCTTCGGTGCTGTGAAGTCGGTTGAACACTTCGAATATTCGATCGGTGTCCGCCGGTTCGATTCCGATTCCCGAATCACGCACCGAAATCGTCCTCGATGCCTGTGACTTTGCCGCGAATACAGTTATACGTGGTGTCTCCTCGCCCGAGTAGGTGAGTGCGTTGTCCAATAGATTCTGAAAGAGTTGGCGAAGCTGGCCCGGATCACCGTAGACGGTCGGAAGCGATTCGACGGTGATTTCGGCATCGGTTTCTGCGATTTTCACCGCCAGATCAGCCAGAACGTCGTCGAAAACCCGCTTACAGTCGACTGGCTCGAACGGATCGCCCCGGGTATCGATCCGCGAGTACGCGAGCAGTCCGTTGATCATCTCTTGCATTCGATCCGCGCCGTCGACCGCGAAATCGATGAACTCCCGTCCGTCCTCGTCGAGTGCGTCTCCGTACCGTCGTTCGACCAGCGTGAGATAACTCGAGACCATTCGAAGCGGTTCCTGGAGGTCGTGAGACGCCGCGTAGGCGAATTGCGCTAAGCGTCCGTTTGACTCCTCGAGTTCGTCGACGAGTTCCTCGAGCCTTCGCTTGGATCGAACTCGTTCGGTGATATCCTGTATCATCACCATTCCCGCAAACACCTCCCCCTCCTCGTCGCTGACCGGAAGCGTATGCGCGTGCCAGTGAGAATCGCGGTGCTCGAAATCGAACGAGCGCCGTTCACCATCTAGGGCGGCCCGGAAGTGCGGCTCGAGCGTCGCCGCCAACGACTCCGGATACCGCTCCCAGATCGTCGCGCCGACGATACTGTCGGCAGTCGCGTCGACCGTGTCTAACGCCTGCCCGCCTGTAAGCGTGTACCGCAATGTTTCGTCGAACAACGAAACCGCGCCGTTCGGGAACTGTTCGACGAGCGTTCGATACCGACGCTCGCTCTCCTCGAGTTCGCGTTCGCGACGTTTTCGCTCGGTAACGTCCCGAACGACGCCGACGGTTCCCTCGTACTCGCCCTCCGAGGACAGAAGCGGCGTAAACTTGCTCTCCGCGGGCACCCGCTCGCCGTCGGCCCGTTCGACGTGGGCCTCGAGGGTTGCCGCCTCCTGATCGGCCCGCAGGAGATCAACCGAGCTCTCGGCCGCCGTCGTGGATACTTCCTCGCCGATGACGACCGAGCAGTGCTCGCCGAGAATCTCCGCGCGCGAGTAGCCGATCAACTCCAGGTACGCGTCGTTGACCAGTCTGAACCGGTATTCGTCGTCAAGCACGTAGATCCCGTCCTCGACCGTCTCGACGATCCGCTCGTACTGGGCCAACTCGCGTTCGCGCGCCTTGCGGTCGGTGATGTCACGACCGATTCCCGCGAGAACCGTCTCACCGCTGGGATTCTCGAGTGCGGAAAGGGTGAACTCGTACTCAAACGTTCGCCCGTCCTTCGTTCGCATCGGCGCTTCGATACGCGCATACCCCGTTTCGAAGCCGTCGTCGACCGCGTTCTCGATGGTCGACGCGTCGGTATCGAACAGGGTGGACACCTCCATCGACTCGATTTCCGCGGGCGAGTACGCCGTCACTTCGGGAACCGTTTCGTTCCATCGTCTGAGACGGCCCCCAGCGTCGATGACACAGAACACGTCGTCGATCGTATCGAGAATCGCATCAGTGTACCTGATGTACCGCTGCAGCCGGCGTTCTCGGTTCTCGCGTCCGAGTTCGTAGCTCACCCACTGCGTGATGAGTTCGACGAACGTCTCCTCCGCCGGCGTAAACGGCAACGAACGGGGAGATTTGTCTTCGAAGCACAACGTTCCGTAGCGTTCGCCGTCGACGATCACTTCTCCGCCCAGATAGCAGTCCAGTTCCCATCGATCGTATGTGGGCTCGTCGATCGAGTCGGTCGTCGAAATATCGGCGAACCCGAACAACCCGTCGGCATCGATCGTTCGCCGACAGTACGTTTCCGACAGTGGTGCGATCGATCCCGGATAAATCTCGTCGCTCTCGCCGCTCGCGTGTGTCACTTCGAACTGGTCGTCTCGCTCGTCGGTTTTCGCCAGGAATCCGACTTCGAGACCGAGTCGGTTGCGCCCGATCTCGAGCATTCGATCGACCTTCTCGTCGAACGATCGGTTCTGATCCGACGCGATCGCATAGAGACGGTGGAGCGTTTTGGTGTTCTCTCTTCGCTCTTGTTCCATCTCCCGCCGTCCGGTGATGTCCTCGGCGATGCCGACGATTCGAGTGACCGTTCCGTCCTCGTCCGTAATCGGATAGGCCCGATCGTGGACCCAGCGAATCGACCCGTCCGGCCGAACGACGCGAAACACCTCGTCGTACTCCCCCCGGCTCCGATCGGGAATCGTCTCCCGAACGCGCGCTCGGTCGTCGGGGTGAATCCCATCGAGAAACGATCTCGGAGAATCGTAAATAGACTCCTTCGATCGACCCCATATTTCCTCGTACGCGGGGTTGACATAGTGAAATTCGTCGGTGTCGACCGAACTCATCCAGACGACTTCGTCCAGGTTTTCCGCGAACTGGCGAAACCGTGCTTCGCTCGCTCGAAGGTCCCGTTCTATCTCCTTGCGCTCCGAGATGTCCTGAAAGTAGACCGATAACCCCGTTTCGGATGGATAGGCGTTGACCTCGAACCAGCGCTCGAGTGGCTCCGGATAGTAGAATTCGAACGACGTCGGCTCCTGACTCGTCATCGCCTGCTCGTACTCCGTTCGCAGCCTCGAGTCGGCCGCCCACTCGAACTCGTCCCAGACGGTCTTGCCGACCAGCCCCTGATCATGAAAGTCGATCAGTTCTTCGGCTTCGTCGTTTGCGTACGTGAACCGCCAGTTCTTGTCGAGCGAGTAAAACGCGTCCGTGACGCGGTCGAGGGTCGTCTCGAGTTCGGTCTCGAGGCGCGTCTGTTCGGTCACGTCCTCGAGGGCGTACACCGCACCGTCGAACTCGCCGTCGTCGGTCGTAAGCGGTGCACAGTGTGTTGACAACCACATTCGTGTGCCGTCCGGATGATCGATCCCGACGGTCTCGTCGTAGACTGGCTCGCCGGTCTCTTTGACCCGCGAAAACGGCATCTCGTCGCCCGAAATCGCCTCGCCGTGTTCGTCGACGAGATTCCACCGGTCGTCGTCGTGGTCGTACGACCGGAGCGTCTCGAGCGGTCGACCGAGGAGTTCCTCAGCCCGTTTGTTCGCGAAGACGTTCCGACCGTCGGCGTCGATGAGAGTGATTCCGACCGGGCTCGTTTCGACGATTCGATCGGTGATCGTCTCCGCGTTCCGGAGGGAACGTTTCGTTCGCTCCGTGGCGATTGCGGATGCGAGGAGGTTCGAGACGTTTTTGAGAAAGGTGACCTCGTGTTCGGCGAACTCCCGTCGTGTCGTCGTGTATACGCCCAGAACGCCCCACACATCGTCGGGTGGCCCGATGCTAACGCCGAGCCCGCTCGTGATCTCGTGGGTGGCGAGCAGATCCGTCACGGCGAACCGGGCATCGGCCTCGATATCCGAGACGGTCACCGGCTCCCCGGATAACAGCGCCCGTCCCGCATGAACCTCCTCGCGTATCGGGGTAGTTGCCGAGCCGACGACCTCCTCCTCCCAGCCGATACCCGCTCTCAAGCGGAGCGTTTCAGAAGAAGTACACAGCTCGAGAACGCCGCAGTTATCGACCTGCAACGTCTCTCCGACGGCTTCGGCCGCGTCGCATAACAGACTATCAAGATCGTCGGACTCGAGGGCTCGTTGACCGATCTCCGTGACCGCCTCCTGTTGTCGAACGCGCGAGTGAAGTGCGTCCTGAGATTGGTCCGAGGTTGCCATGCTAGAATGAATCGAAGAGAGACGGCCAAGCGCCGTAAATGTAGCGCTCAATGCGTTAGACAGACGGACAGTCGGATTCGGTTGAACGGGATTTGGATCCGATTCAGCGTTGCTATTTGCCAACCACAAGACGGCCAGAATGTGCAAGAACGCGGGGTCAGTCCGTCGACGTGAACGTCGAGAGCCGAACCGTCCGGCCGTCCCGGAGGTGTTCGCGAATCCGGCGACGATCCCATCCCAACGGCGAAAGCACGCTCTCGCAGGCTCTCACGAGTAAACTCGTGTAATAGTCGTCGTCGACGGACGAGCAGTCCTCGAACGCGAGGCGGACGCGTCCGAGCCCGTCCGCGTCGTCGTCGACGACAACGTACTCGACAGATTGACCTGGGTGGCGATCGATTCCGTGCCGGTCGTATCGCTCGAGGGCGGCGACCGTCTGCGTGCGCCGGCTGTAGGCCCCGAGTCGGCGCGAAATCCGTTTCGTGTGGACGAGCTGACCGGGGTCGACCGCTCCGCGACGGAGTTTCCCGATCCGCTTCTCGAGCGTCTCACAGACGGCCGCCGGATCGCGTTCGCCGTCGAGAACCTCGACGAACTCACGTTGGCTCTCGGCGACGAACTCGGGCGTGCTCCGCCGGCGGGTCTCGATCCCGCGGAACTTGTAGGTGCCGTCCGTTCGCTTGCCAAAATACTTGTTGAGCGCGCCCGAGGGTGCCGAACCCGAGTGTGAGAGAGGGCTCGAACCGGACCGCGAGCGCGAGTTCGAACTCGCGTCGGGCCCCGACCCCGTCCCCGACTCTCGCAACGGAACGAAACAGACCCACTCGTAGCGCCCATCGTGTTCGAGTTCGATACCGACCGAACTCGAAATATCCTGCGTGACGTCCTCGAGCGGCTCCGGATCGTCCACGCACGCGGTCACCCAGAGACTGTCGACGATGCCGTGGACGATGTGCCAGCCGCCGTCCTCGAGGCGAGCCTTCGCCTCGAGGGCGATGTCTCGCGCGTAGGCGTTGATGGCTTCGTGGCACTCGATGCGACCGAACTTGGCGTTCCGGTAGCCCTGATAGCCGAAACAGGAGACCAGTACCCACTTGATCGCGCCCGATTCGGCGCGGAGCCGTCTCGCCTCGTCGTCTGCGAGCGGATCCGACTCGAGCTGGCGCTTCATCCCGGAACGATCGTTGAGTAGCGGTGTGAGAACCTCCGGAAGGAAGCCGGGTTTCGAACAGCGATCGTACTCGAGTTCGGGAACGGTCGACGGCTCGGTGCCGTTGGACCCGTGGTCACGGCCACAACCGATCGTCTCTGGACTCACGTTTTGCTGGCAGATGATCCGCGGGTACAGCGAAGCAAAATCGATCTCGTGGACGTCCTCGTGAAGACCGACCTCCGGCGAGAAGGTAAAACCGCCCCGATCGCCGGCGTGCAACGTCGAGACATCCTTGAACCGCTCGGGCTCCCACTTGTTCTGGGGCGCAAGCACGTCGTGTTCGGTGCGCGCGAATCGAATCTGTCTCGAGGTCAACAGCGTACCGATGCTCCCCCACGCGACCTCCTGGAGGGGGCGGCCCGTCTTCTCGACCATGTACAGCAATCCTGCCAACCCTGACTGATGCCAGAGGAAGCTGTTCGATCGGTCGACGATCGCTCGTCCCGGAACGCGATATCTGGCCGGCGAGTGACCGACCGAGCCGTAGCTCTCGTAGGTGTTCGACCCCGCAACCCGACGCCAGCCGGGAAGCCGTCCGAGGTGGAACGCCTCGAGTCCGGCTTCCGCCGCCGCCGACTCGAGGACGGGGACAAGTTCGCCGTGGCTCAACACTAACACGTCGGGGTCGATGCGGTCGAGACGGCGACCGATCGACCAGCAAACGTCCTCCGGATCGCCGCTGACGAGATCGCCGTCGAGTCGCAGTTCGGAAACGTCCTCGGTGGCCAACCCCGGTTCGTCGATTTCGATCTCGAGGGTTCGAAGACCGCGGTCGGGTCCCAGCATCGCTCTGGACCCCCGCTCCGGGGTCGGATCGATGCCGTTGTCGAGACAGTAGCGAAAGCCCGGATCGAGGTCGACGTCGTACAGCCGAACCGTTCCCGGGGCGTACCGCTCGGATTCGAGCGCGTCGCCGCGTAGCTCTCGAGCCAGCGTTCGCACCTCGCCGACGCGCTCGAGGGAGACTCGAAGGAGCTCCGAGCGCTCGTCGACGTGGCTCTCATGGAGGTCGGTCGCCCAGCGCTCTCGCGCCGTCGCGGCAACCTTCGGATCCGACCGTAGCCGTTCCTCGAGGCTCGAGAGTACGTCCTCCGATCCCGAGACGAACATCGACGGCTGATAGTCCTCGACCTCACGGAACGTCGCGCCCTCCTCGGTCAAGTTCCACTCGCGAACAAGTCCGTCCTCGAACTCGAAGGTGTAGGGGTCGGTCACGAGCGGTCCTCCCGCGCCTCAGTTTCCTCGGACGAGCCGTCCGGTGCTACTGAAGCGTTCGACTCGAGCGTCTCGTTCGTTCGGTCAATCCCGTCCGCTTCCCGAGTGGCGTCCGCCGACTCGAGCGCCCCGAGTCGCGCCTCCGTTTTCGCGAGCCGGTCGCACAGCCGCCTGTGCTCGACCTCGTGGGCGAGCAACAGCGACAGCAAGAGCGCGCGTTCTGGATCGGTGGCGTTCGCGTACCCGGCCGCGTCGGCGAAATTTCGAGCACGGTCGAACAGCCGATCGAAATCACCCTGATACTCGCGGCGAAGCGCTCGGCGCATCGGCCCCCACTCGGACTCGAGGCTCGCGATCGCGTCCCGGTAGGTCGGGTTCGTCCGACCCATCAGCCCGACACCTCCGTTTCGGGGTTCGAAAGCGCCTCGCCGCTCGAGCCACCCGGTTCCGGGTACATGTCCAACAGCCCGCGGTCGGCCGCAGTGACGACGGGGTCGATCCGATCGGCGACGCCACAGCAATCGACCCAGTAGGGAATCGTCGTCTGCCAGTAGCTCCCCCGCCAATAGCCCATCGTCTCCGCGCCGTCGCCCTCGAGGCGGACCCCCTCTCGCGTTCGAACGCACTCGACGGTGTGATCCGCGTGCTCGGAAACCGTCGCCTCAGCCTCGTCGCTCGAGGTGGTGACGAGAACCGGGATCTCGAGCGCCCGTCCGAGTTCGGCCAGCGTCTCGAGGCTTGCGGCGAGTAACTCCTCGCGCTCCCACGGCGGAACGTCGTCGTCGCGGTACCTGCTGACGACGTTCGGCGCGACGATCAGCGACGTTCGCAGAGTCGCGTTCTCGACCATTCGGCGGACGATCGAGTGGTGCTGGTAGGCCGTAAACGATCGTGCAATACGAAGGGAGTCGAGAACACGGGGGCTCGAGGCACAATCGTACAGCACCTGCGGCGAGGCCGTGTTTCCCGCGTCGATCCAGTAGGCCGGTCCGGGGGTCTCGGCGAGTCGCGAACAGACCAGTTCATGAAGGATCGGCGATCGTGGCGACGGGACTCGGTAGCTGGTTAATCCGGGTTCGAACTCGAGGCGTGACATACTCGAGTGTTTCCCGGACGGCCCATAAGCGGCGGAACACGGGTTCCGCATTTCCGATAGGAACCGATTCGTCCGGACATCGCGTCTTCAGCGGGCAAACGCTCGAGCGTTCGCGATCGGCGCTCGGTTCCGAAACAGTGGTCGGCCTCACACGAACAACAACACCGCAGCGTACCCGGCCGCACCGAGTGCGAACGCCCAGAATCGACTCTCGCGTTCGGCCGGCAACTCCTCTTTGATGACGTTCAAGATGATTCCGCCCGCCAGGAAAGCGAAGAGCACCGAAACGAGCTGTTCGGCGATCTCGAAGGCGTAGCCGACGCCGAAACCGACGAGGACCGCCGCCGACAGCACCCACCGGCCGTAATCGTGATAGAGCCGGCCGTGGTGAGCCCGAAGCCCGAAATCGTTCACGACGAAATGAAGCGCCATCGCGACGGCGAAGGTCGTTACGCTGACGACGCCCGGCTCCTCCTGGTGAACCAACAGATAGCCGATGAGGGCGTTGTACGCGGCGAACGATCCCACGTGGATCCAGAAGACGCCAGCGCTCGGGTCGAGGCCGAGCTGGCGAGCCTCGGCGTTAGATTTTTCGACGTACTGCTCGAGGCCATAAAAGACGACGAACCCGAGCAACACGATCAGGTAGACGTGATGCTCGGCGAAGATGGCGACAGGGCCCCAGCCTTCGAGCGTCACCACGGCGTTGTGAATTTCGGGAATGATGTGGACGAAAACGTACGCGATGGAGACGCCGCCCGCGAACGACAGCCAGCGGCTTCGTGGGACCCGGTCGAGGAACTCGAGTTTGCCCACGAAGAGGTGGACGAGCCCGAGGCCAACGGCGAACGCCGCGGTGAGAACGGTGAGGGGTGTCGAGAGGGCGTTTGCGGGCATTATACACTGATGGACATCGCCGACGGGGATGTAGATTGGTGGTGTTCTCAAACGGATCGAACGTCCGTAGACGACGGCGCGTTCGCACGCGCTGGCCGAGGGCCCCAGTCTACCGTGAGTCGCCGGGACCCTCGTCCTGCTCCTCGCTCGATCCGGTCGCTGTCGCCTGTGACGCCGCATCCGTGATAGCGGATTCGGAGAGACTATTGACGGGAACGTCCTGTCCGATCGCGAACTCCGAAACGTAGCTACACCCGTAACACTCGAGGATTATCTCCGTTCTGTGCGCGAGCACGCCGACCTCGCTGTCGCCGTCGCATTCGGGACACGCCAGCCAATCTTCGAATTGAGACATCGATCGATCACCCGATTTGCGACTCGTCGCACTCCGTAATCGTGACGGAGTGGACACGCTCGCTTTCGGACGGCGGTTCGGAGCGAAAACTGGTGGAATGGATAGCGGTGCCCATCTTTGACTCGTGATTAAATACAAACCGAAATAAGAACGGGAGTTGTTTGCACAACGGGTATATACGACGTGGGGTGACGGTTATTCTCTCGGCGGCTGATCGGTCGAGTCGAGAAGAACCTTCGTCAAAACTCGTTTCATCCCACCTCGAATCCGTTTCGACATTGCCTGTTGGGTAATACCGAGTTCTTCCCCGAGATCGGATAGCGACGCCTCGCTCGGTGAGTCGAAGTATCCGCGGTCGAGGCCGAGAACGAGCGCCTCGCGCTGATCGGCCGTCAGTCCCAGCTGTCGGCCCTCCTCGACGTGTTCGGTCAGCGTATAGACACGCTCGATGTGGAGCGAGATCTCGTGTTCAGTACAGAAATTGTAGAACCGTGCGAGCGTATCGTGGTTCGGAAAGCGCAATCGGAAAAACCAGCGCTCGTCGCCGGAAGCCTCGAGGATCACGCCTTCGGTCTGACCGATCCCGTAGATAAGGTCGTGAACGTCGTCCTCCCACACGGTGCGGTACAGCGTTTGGTCGTCTACAGAATCAAGCCGTGTTACGTTGCGCGCCGCCGGATGGTTTCGGACAGCTCGTTCGACCGTTTTGTGATCTTCACACGTCACCCAGAAGTACGGCATCAACGAATCGCTCGCGGGGACGATCCGTTCCAGTTCGATCGTGGCGTCCGGGGCGTCCGTGAACACGTCCCCGAAGACGAACTCCGACGCCGGGATCGTAAATTCCGCAATAATGCTCATAGCGGGTATCGCTCGGCCAGCCACGGGAAGCTTTTCCCGGCACCCGCCGACAGATGGGCGGATAACCAGTAATACGATTACTCGCCCGCATTCTCGCCGCCTTCGACAAGGCGGTACGTTCTCCCTCGCCGCTCGCCGACGGCCTCGATCAGATCGTAGTGGACCATCTTCGTGAGATAGTTTCGGAGCGTTCGGTTCGTCTTCGGGTCGTCGACCTGGTTCTCGTAGGCCGCGTACAGTTCCCCGGGTTCGATCTCGCCCGCCTCAGTGATGATGTCATAGAGGACACGCTGGTGTTCGATCAACTGTTCGACGGTCTTGCGCCGAATCTCCGTCCGCGCGTCCGGAATCGACTCCTCGAGCACGTCGTCGGTGACCGACTCGAGTCCGCGTCGATCCGCACGGTTGACGGCCGAGCGAAGGATACCGATGCCGACGCGAGCGTCGCCGGCCGCGGCGTCGGCGATCGTACGCAGGTGAGACTCGTCGACGACGCCGGGTGCGAGCCCCTGTACCGCACGCTCCTCGAGGATCGCGACGAGTTCGTCCGCGCCGTAGCGGTCGAACTGCACTCGGGTTCCGGCGCGCAACCGAGACCGAACGCGGTCGTCGAAGCTCGCGAAGAGTTCCTCCTCGCGGTTTGCGATCAACACGAGCGAGACGTGGGGCAGTCGGTGGAGGTCGTACAGCACTTCGGTCTCCTCGAGTTGGTCGACCTCGTCTAAAATCGCGACGATGGGCTGGTCGTCCGCGTCCGAAAGCCGCTGGAACAGCTCGTCTTTCGGCGTCGACCGGTGGACGTCGAACGCGCGGTCGACGGCCTCGAGTAGGCTGTAGAGGACTCGAAATCGAGTGTACTCCTGCCAACAATTGACGTAGGCGACCCGCGCGCTCGGCAGTTGCTCGCGAAGCTGTTCGACGGTGTATCGGGCGATGCAGGTCTTGCCGACGCCGGTCGGCCCGAACAGAAACGCGGGCTCGGGCCGGGTGTCGAAGAGCAACGGCTCGAGGGTCTCCGAGAGGTGGGTGACCTCCTCGTGGCGGTGAACCACCTCGCTCGGGACGAACTCCTCGCGCAGGACGCGGTCGTCAACGATCACACCGTCCGGTTTTCGTTCCAGTCTCTTAAGCGACGGTGCAGTGGTTCCGATAGTTCCGAAATCGGACTGATCGACGGATTCGGTTGGCTCGGGAGTCAGAGGGCGTTTAACGGGGGCCAACGGCGGCCTCACGCTGCTCGATCCGAAAGGTCGCAGTACACCTTCTATATCGCAGTATACGATTTACGGCCGGGAGAAATCGTAAAACCACCGAATCTGACTGATCGAACGACTCAGAGCTCGACAGCCGATACAGCCGAAAACTATCCTTCACCCTCACGACTGTGAGAGCCCTCGTGTAAAGAACTCGAACACTCGATTTACGCACGCTCGAGTTCGAACCGCGCTCGAGTCACCAAATTTGAAGCGAGGACAACCTGACGTCTCGAACCCAGGGTAAACGGTTCCTGGACTCACCGTCAGATTCCATACCGCCGGTAAAAAAGCAGTTCTCGCCGGCGGCCGTCACAGCGACTCGATCGCGGGTCGCGACAGGGTGTAAGACGCTTCCTCGTACGCGCGGTAAATACAACAGTCGACCCGTGTCTTCAGGTATTCGTACCGTGCTTTCAGGTACCAATCGCAGGTCACGCTGGAAACGCGAGTACCGTGAGACACGCCCGTTTGCAGAACTCCTCGAAATCGCGGCAATACGGAGTATGGAAAACGCGATCAACCTGCCAGAGCAATAGAGATCGCTTCGTCTGGCTCCTGAAGTGCAGAACCGGCAGCGAAGTTGGCGAGACGATCACGGGGCGTCGGTAAATTGAAAGAGGAAGTAACAGTGTCCTTCCCGCCTCGAACACGGGTTGGAGGTTCGGACTCGATTACGATTGTCGATTTGCAGTCCCCGTGTCAGTTACGGTTCTCGATGAGAGCGTTACGTAACAACGCAGAAATCAGCGGATTCGGCCGGTCGCTGAACGATTCGTGTCCAATGGGCATGTCCGCCCGAATCGCTTCGAGTTTCCAGCAGATAGCTGCAGCTGTTCGAAACCCGTCCTCGAACTCAGTAGTGCCGTTTAGATGCTGTTATCTCGAACCGATAGAAGTTTATGAACCATATACTGCGATATTAAATTGGCACGTAGCCGTCTCGAGGTCCGATGCAAGGGCCGGACGATAAAACGGCGTTACCGGGATGCGCGGCGCCAATCAGACCAGAGGTCGGGCGGCAAAATGGACGAGAAAACGTGGTAACCCACTGTTCCCGCCGTCCCGTCGAGTCAAATCGCCAGTACGGAGCCCATAATTATGCCCGCCGTCGACGGGTTCAGTCCTATGAGCACCCACCCGACGTTTTCGTTCGACGATCCCGTTCAACGGCGAGTGTACGAGTACGTCGAGCAGAACGGGGCCGTCTCGCAGTCCGAACTCGCTCGAGCGATCCGGATCGACTCGAGCGAATCGCATTCGAAGCCGGCCCGGTCGGGCGTCTACCGCAAACAGGTTCGGCCGTCGACCGACCAGCTACAGGAGGCGGTCGACGAGTTGAAAACGGCCGGGTATTTGCTCGAGACGAACGGTCGCCTCCGCGTCGGAGTGACGGCACCGGAGGCGAAACACGAACTCGAGGACGGGATCGCTCGGATCCGTCCGGCACGAGAATCCGATCGCGACGAACTCGTCGACGCCATGCGCGAGGTCGCAACCGAGGGCCAGTACGTCGTTGCCGAGAACGTCGCCGAACGCCTCGAGCGCGAGTCCGCACTCGTTCGAGCAAACGAAGATCAATCTCGCGTGTTCTTCGTCGCCGAGTTCGATCCGGACGACGAGTCGGCGGCCGGATCCGCCGAGGGGGGCTCAAGGCGAGCGGGCGAACTCGTCGGCTGGCTCCACCTCGACGCGCCCGAACTCCCGTCGCTTCGACACACCGCCGAAGTGACCGTCGGCGTTCGCCCCGACGCTCGTAGAGAGGGGATCGGCTCGAGTCTGCTCGAGTACGGCCTCGAGTGGGCGAGGGACGCGGGCTACCAAAAAATCACGCAGAGCCTGCCAGCGACGAACGAACGGGCGATCGACTTTCTCGAGGAGAACGGCTGGCGACGGGAGGGCGAACGCGAGGGCCAGTACTGCCTCGAGGGGTCGTTCGTCGACGAGGTCCTCTTGGCGACGTGGCTCGAGTGAATCGCCGACGGGAGTGTATCACCGAGGGGAGTGAACCGCCGACGGGTTCGACGTTCCGACCGAGACCGACTGCAGGTTTCTTGGCGGACCCGCCCCTCTCTCGAGTATGGACGACATCTCACTCGGCGTTCCGGAGCCGGTACTCGAGCGGTTGCCCGAAGGCAGCGACGACACCGCGATGGATATGCAACACGCCGTCGCGGGCTGGGAGGACCGCCTCAATCGAGCGATCGACGAAGCCGACGACGAACGCGAGGCGGCCGCGAGCGTGCTCGAGGTGATCGAACGGTTCGAGGACCGCCTCGAGACCCACGACGAGTTCGTCCCGGAGCTACGCGCGTGGGGTCAGTCGCCGATCTACGCCATCGCGTGGCGAACGCTCTACGCCGACGTGATCGCCCAGCTGTACGAACACGACGACCTCGGCGAGCATCTCGATCGCGAACGAAACGCGCGACTCCTCGAGGACGGGATTCGACTCAGCGATATGTAAAGACTAGTCTCGAGCGCAACAGTATCCAGAAAGGCTTTGCTCTCAGGCTGGATAGAATGGATCGTGACGAGCACTGACGAACTGTCCGCACCTCGAGAGGCACTTGACTTGACGACGCGAGTTCGACGGCGGGTTCTCCCGACGCTTCACCGAGTCAAAAAGCCCCTCGGCGGGTTCGCACAGTGTACCCAACACCCCGCGGAGTACGTTGGAACCGTCCAACGCGGACTGGGAGAGTTCCGAACCGACCTCGAGGCGATGGAGTTTGCGCCGGAACCGATCGCATCGCTGAAGATCCACAATGACGGCCGCCAATCGGCAGGGAGCTGGGTCAAACGGGAGTCGCCGCTCTCGACGTGGCAACTCCACATCGCGCTGTTTCAGGCCAGCGGCGAATCGCTCGAGGTGTTCGCCCACCGCGAGTACTCTTGGTTGCGCCATCCGTACAAACACTACACGGGAGAAGGCTGGGACAAAGTCTCCGGGGTCGAGCGAATGCGGTCGCTATTGCAGAATCACGGCGTCTCGTTTCGAATCGAATAAGTCTCGATTCGGCTGCGTTCCGATTCGGCCGCGTTTCGGTTCGGTTGAATCCCGACTCGGCTGCGTTCCGAGACCAGCAGTTGAACCAGTCCGGGACAGGACCGACGGAATAGTTATACGATCGACCAGTGCAGATTCAATCGATGGCGAAAGCCGAACGCGTCGCTGCGTTTACCGACCTCTATTATCCGACAGTCAACGGCGTCACCTACACCGTTTCGCTCTGGCGAGAGCGCTGGCCTCGTATTCGAGACTCGATGTCGGTCGTTTTCCCACAGATGGACGACTACGATCCCGAAGAGGGTGAGTACACGCTACCGAGCGTTCCAGCCCCGCTCTACCCCAGATATCGACTCGGACTGCCGAGGATTCCGGAGGAACTCGAGACGCCCGACATCGTCCACGTTCACACGCCGTTTACAATCGGAATCGCAGGGATTCGTTTCGCACGAAAACACGAGGTTCCCGTCGTCGCCTCCTATCACACCCTGCTCGAGGACCGAGCGGACCAGCACGTGCCGGATCCGTTCGTCGGCAGCCTCGAGCGGATTGCGCGGTCCTACGAGCGGTCCGTGTTCGAGCACGTCGATCACGTCACTGCCCCCACGGCCTTCGCTCGTCGGAATCTCCTCGAGAACGTCGAGGCCGACGTCGACGTGAGTATCGTGTCGAACGGCATCGATACGGAGTTCTTTCGACCGGTCGATCCGACGGCGTTCCGCGAAAAATACGACCTCGAGGGACTCGACAGCCCGCTGGTAGGCTACACAGGCCGACACGGTCCCGAGAAGAACCTCGAGGAGGCCATCGACGGCGTGGCGGGAACGGGCCTCACGCTCGTCATCGGCGGAGACGGACCCGCCCGCAAATCGATAGAATCCCACGCGGCGGAAGCCGATGCGGACGTTCGCTTTCTGGGATTCCTCGAGCGAGCGGAGCTTCCGGCCTTTTACTCGGCGCTCGACGCGTTCGTCTTCCCGAGTCCCGTCGAGACGCAGGGGTTGGTCGCGCTCGAGGCGACGGCCTGTGGAACGCCGGTCGTCGCCGTCGACGCGGGGGCGCTCACCGATTCCGTAATTCAGGGCGAGACCGGCTATCGATACGAGAAGGGGGACATCGGCGATCTACAGTGGGCGATCAACCGCACGCTCGCGGAGAACGATCGATTGTCGGATCTCTGCCGACGGCGGCGGCCGATGCTCTCGGTGGAGCACTCGCTCGAGCAGTTAGCGGATATTTACGACGAGTTAGTGTGACTCGAGTCCGTATCAAACGTATCTCTCGTCTATCGAGCGGTGACAGCCCATCTAGATGGCGCTGCTGAGATCGAAAGGAGGTTCCCCGTGTTCTCGTCGCTGTGAGCGTTCTGGGATTGCTACGCGCGGTTGGCTCTATTGAATCCCTCAATTAGTGATAGGTTTCAGTAGTCGTGCTGAACACAGAGGATATATTCAGTATGGTTGGTTCATTCTATTCGGGCCTACATGTCCGGATAGGCCGTTCCTGCGAGTGCTGATTTATCAGCGGTTATGAGAGTAAGACTCGGTCAAACAATCCTGGATAATCAATAATGAGTCCATCCGAGTCAACAGGTAACTCGGCCGTGAAGCCACTGGATATGCTTTCATAGCGATACAATCCGCCATTCTCGTCGATTGGATCGAGGCAGGTGTACCTCTGAGAGACAGCCTCAATACGTAATTCGGGCACTGTGATATATGCAATCTGCACCTCGGCCGACTCGTTTTGGTCGAGTTTTAAACGTCGAATTGGTAGTGTATTGCTGAACGGTGTTACTGAAATGTCCACGTCAATGCATCCATTCAGTGCCGATACCTCCTCTCCTTGGCCATCTGCCCATTTGCCTCCACCATCGGCTCGAAGTGTTATTGATTCTGATTTCCGGCCGAGGGTGGCAATGTTCACTCGCTGAACGTGATATTGACGGTCGCATTCAACTTCGTAGTGGAGACGAAACGATGCGCCATCAACCGAACCAATGACGACGCTCTCAGCAACGATACCTGTTGAATCCTCGATGAGGTGTAGAGATTCTATCCCAACCCCGGCAACCGGTGACCAGAATATGTCTCGGTTCATACAACGGACAATATTGTGGGTCTGGATAGCTATACCGTTTCACAGACTGAATTTTCGGTATCTACCGGTCTGATGCCGTTCCATCCAAACCATCTTCCGTACCACATTCGCGCTTTGTATTCAGCACACCGTTATTGTCAGGTTTGGAAGTTTTCAACAGAGCCGGGCGTTTTGATCGTCGCTGCGAGCGTTCCTGCTCGCACGAGCCACGATGAGGACCACATCCTCCCCAACCGATTCGCTCGTTCTCAGCTCACGGTGGTTCGAGAGACCGTCGGTCTCTCGTCATCAAGCGAACGCGTCCCGTTCGCGGACATCGCGAATCGAAGATTCGCTCAGTCACGAAACGGCCTGCCGTTTCGAACGACTTCGCCGTTCGCTGTTTCGCGACGCTACGCGTCGCGCTCCCCTCGCTCATCCACCGGAAGGCGCTTCGCGACTTCCAAGCCGTTCGGTCACCGAGTGACCGAAGACCTCGTGCATCATCGCGCCGCGGCTCGCAGCGGCTCACGGTTCCTGATAGTCACCGTTCGCTTCTCGAGGCCTTCACTCCGTTCACGCCTCGCTTCGTTCGCCGCGACGCAGCGCGCGCCACCGCAGACCAATCGATTGGACCGGCGAGGCGTGGGTTATATTTCGATAAGAGGGCCGGGTAACTTAGAGTTCCGTCGCGGCCTCGAGCGTGATGTCGATCGCTCGGCCGACGTTGTTCTTCGCTTTCTCGGGCAGTTCGTCGTCCTCGGTGTCGGTTCCTTTCTGCGTTCCCTCGACGAGGTTGCCGTCGACGGTGCAGATAGCGCCCGCTCGGAGTCCCTTGCGGCGGGCCAGCGAGAAGACTGCGGCGGCTTCCATCTCGACCGAGAGGAGTCCCGCGTCCTCCCAGTCGGCGACGTGCTCGTCGGTCTCGGCGTAGTAGGCGTCGTCGCTCGCGATCGGACCGACGTGAACGTCCTCGTCGTTCGCCTCGGCGGCGTCGACGAGTCCCGAGAGCACGTCGTAGTCCGGAACGGCGGGGTACTCGACGGCCTCGTACCGTTTGCTCGTCCCTTCGTTTTTCGCCGCGCCGGTCGCGACGATCATGTCGCCGATCTCGATATCGGACTGGAGCGCCCCGGTCGTTCCGACGCGGACGAACGTTTCGACGCCGACGTTCGCCAGCTCTTCGATAGCGATCGCGGCCGACGGACAGCCGATCCCGGTCGAACAGATCGTCAGCTCTCTGCCGTTATAGGTCGCGTTGACGACCTTGTACTCGCGGTTCTGTGCGATGGTCTCGGACTCGTCGCAGTGGCTCGCGATTCGATCGACGCGACCCGGATCGCCGGGTATCAGCGCGATGTCCGTAAGATCTCCCTCATCAACCAGTAGATGCGGTTGTGTCGCCATACGCACCGGTTCCGTGGGCGGCGAGAAAAACCTTCTCCAGTCCGTCTCGAGTCGTCACCTCGCAGTCGCCGTATCGAGCGGGAAACTCGAGTGTCGAACCCGGTCGTCTCGAGGAGAGGGAGTGGTAGTAGCGAACGTCGACAGTAAAGATGTAGAGGGCGGTGGGTAACGAGCACCGATAGTGGCGAACGTCGGTAGCGGCGAGCGGTCTGTGAATAGCCGGAACCTCGAGCGGTCTCGAGGTGATTCGCGATCAGTTTTCGGCGTAGACGTGGACCCGTTCGGGCCGAACGACGACGGTCGCGCTGTCGACCTCGAAACGCACTCTGCCGCCCGTTCGATCGGTTCCGCTGAAGGTGGATCCGAAGAGGGAATCGAGTGCATCGGGATCGATGTACTGGTACAGTTGTGTACTGCCAGCGGTCACATCCTCGCCGTGAAACGATGCGAGTGCTGTTGCAACGGCGACGCTCGGCGGCTCATCTTCGCGCCGGTCGTATTGGACGTGCGTGCGGTTGTCACCAGGTGCAGACGTCCGGGGGATACCTTTCATCATGTCTCTCAGTCACAGGATCGTGACTTCCTATTCAAACGGGCAACGGCGTCGGGTATATAACTGCCGTCAGACAACACCCGCTGAGAACTTCAGCAGGTGCTGGGTTCGAATCTTTCACGACTACTTATATATCCGTGTTGGTCACCCTCGTGACTCGAGAAATCGGTCGACGGCGTCAATCGTTGGGACGCTTCGGGGCCCCTTTCGACTCGCAGCGAGTGCTCCACAGGCGTTGGCGTACTCGAGTGCGGCCTCGGCGTCGTCCGTTCGAAGCGTCGAGGCGAGAAAGCCGGCGGCGAAGGCGTCGCCTGCCCCGCTCGTATCGACGGAGTCGATTTCGAAGCCGGAGTGGACGAACGACTCGGACGGTGTGTGGACTTCGCCGCCGTCTTCGCCGTGTTTGGCGACGACCGTACCTTCGGTAAATTCCGTGACGTCCTCGTCGGCGTCGACCATCGCGTCGATCTCCCGATCGTTGGCGAAGATGATATCGGAGAGGGCGAGCGTTTCGCCGTACTCGCGATCACCCAGTCGACGGCCGGGATCGAAGCTCACAGTCGATCCCGAACGCGTTGCAACGCGTGCGATCTCGGCGGCCGTCTTGGGACGTTGTCCCGTGAGGTGGACGTGATCGGCTGATTCGATTCGTTCCGGGTTGACGTCCGCCGCTCGGATTGCTTCGTTGACGCCGTCGTTTCCAAGCACCGACACCGCGCCCGACTCGGTGACGAGGAGGTACTTTACGGAGGTTGCCGCGTCCTCGACGATTCGAAGCCCGTCGACCGAAACGCCCGCGTCCTCGAGGTCGCGCTTGGCTAACAGCCCGTTCTCGTCGTCGCCGACGCTCCCGACGAGTCCCGTTTCGACCTCGAGTCCGGCCAGCGCGGTCGCGACGTTGGCCGCGCTCCCGCCGCCTGACTGTCGCTGGGAGCGGATCGACGCCTCGCCGTCGGGTTCGGGAAATCTATCGACGCGAAGGGTCACGTCCCAGTTGACGTGACCGGCGGTGAGCACCGTGACCATTCACGACTCGGCAAACGGACCGGGGAGAGAAAAACGGTTCCGTTCTGCGGGTTCGGCGAGAGCGAGAGCTCGAGGAGGCGGGAGAAACCTCGAGGGCGACTGCAAGAAGTGTTCGTGGCGAGCCGGCTACGCGATCGTAAAGAGCAACACGTTGTGAACGCCGGGGCCGAGCCCGACGGCGGCGATGAAAGCGAGCAGGAGCCGGGCCTGTCGCGGCGCGTCGCGAACGTACTCTTTGAACAGGCCGACGACGGCCATCGCGAGGGCGACCTTCACGACGACGAACAGCCAGCCGGCACCGAGCAGATCATACGTCGGGAGCGCCTCGCCGGCGTGAAGGATCAGCTGTGAAGCGGGAACCTCCTCGCTCGCGCCAAGAATATCGTAGCCGACGGCGGTCGAGACGCCGTCGAGCGCGTGTCCGAACACGACCAGAAGGCCAGTCAGGCCCGTTACCGCGGCGGTCTCGCTCGCCCACCGCTCGAGTCCGACCCAGGCGAGCGCGGTCAGAACGACCGAGAGGACGACCGAAACGGCCGGCCAGAACGCGTCGATCGTTCCGGCGTCCAAGCCCGTGTTGATCGCGTAGCCGGCGGCGACGAGAAAGAGCAGTGCGCCGCTGACGCCGAGTGGCGTCTCGACCGACTGCTGGAGTTCGGCTCCGTGAAGGTATATGCTCGCGACCCAGACGAACCCGGCGAGGACGGCCGTCGTGACGTAGACGGTCGGCGCGCCGAACAGGACGTCGATCGGTCCGGGAATCGCCTGGACCTGATAGAGCACATGCAACGTCGAGCCGAGCACCATCCAGGGTGCGAACGCAATCACCGTCCGGTCGGTTACGGCTGGACTGTTCACCCACAACAGTGCGAGAACACCAACGAGGGCGACCAGAAGCGGTAGCAGAAATTCCACCGGCGGAACGGCAAATCCCTCTGGGAACACCATATACGGCAACTGGTACGTGCCAGTGACTAACCGTTTCCGATCCTCGAGGAGACGGGTTCGAGTCCGTCGACTTGCGCTCAACTCATTAGGCGACTTCCTCGAGCGATGAACGGAATCGTGCGGGTTTTTCACCTCTCGGTCGTTCGACCCAGTATGGACCGTCACGAACTCGCCCGCTCGATCGATCACACCGTTCTCGGCCCCGAGACGACACCCGCGGATATCGAAGCCGTCCTCGACGACGCCACAGAGCACGGAATGAACGCCTGCATCCCGCCGTACTACCTCGAGGAGGCGGTCGACTACGCACCCAATGTCACGCTCGCGACCGTTATCGGGTTTCCCCACGGACAGAACGACCACGACACGAAACGCAGAGAGGGCGTCCTGGCGTGGAAGGCTGGCGCGGACGAACTCGACGTCGTGATCAACATCGGGCGCTTAAAAGCGGGCGAACTCGAGGCTGTCACCGCCGAACTCGAGGAGCTCGTCGCCGCCGTCCCGATTCCCGTGAAGGTGATCATCGAGACGGCGCTGTTGAGCGACAAGCAGAAACACGAGGCCTGTCAGGCGGCCCTCGATGCGGACGCGGCGATGGTCAAGACCTCGACCGGGTTCTCTGATGGGGGTGCGACCGTCGAGGACGTCGAGCTCATGAGCGAGTACCTGCCCGTCAAAGCCAGTGGCGGCGTCGGAAGCTACGAGGAAGCGATGGACATGATCGAGGCCGGTGCCGAACGAATCGGGGCCTCGAGCGGACTCGAGATTCTCGACGGCGCTCCGAGATAGACAAAAAGCGCTTTTGTGAGACGGCGAACCGTTCACGTGCGGTACCTCCGGGCGTAGTTATTCAGGGATAGTGGTTGAGTGTAGGGAGTATGAGCGAGTTCGTGACGATGCTCGTCGTAACGGCCGTCGCCGGCGCGGTGACCGGTCTCGGGGCACTTCCGGTATTCTTCCGCGCGACCGTCACCCACCGCGTGTACGACGCCGCCCTCGGTCTCGCCGCGGGGATTATGGTTGGCGCAAGCGTGTTCGGGTTGATACTCCCCGGGATGGACGAAGGCGGACTCGAACCGGTCGTCGCCGGTGTGTTTCTCGGCGGTCTGGTACTGTTAGCCGGGAATCAGATTATTCCACACCTTCACGTACGGTTTACCGGGTGGCGTCACGAAGGAAGCGTCACACCCGCGGGCCCGGATTCAAGCGTTCGACGGGCGCTGTTGATCGGGGGCGCAATCGTTCTTCACAACGCCCCGGAGGGGCTGGCGATAGGCGTCGCGTTCGCGTCCGGATTTCAGGATGTCGCGTACTTGCTCGCGGTCGTTATCGGACTCCAGAATATTCCGGACGGCTTTGCCTTCGCAGTGCCGTTCGGGGAAACGGGCGTCTCGAACGCGAAGATTTTCCTGTACACGACGCTATCGGGTCTCGTTCCGCAGGTCGGGGCCGCTATTTTCGGATACGTTCTCGTCGTGATTGCGGCGGGACTGTTCCCCGTCGCGGCCGGTTTTGCGGCCGGTGCGATGCTGGCGGTCGTCTTCCGCGAAATGATCCCCTCCTCGCACGGACACGGCTACGCCGACGCCGCAACGAGCGCGTTCATCGTTGGATTTGTCCTGTTAGTCATCGTCGACGAACTGCTCGTCGTCTGAGAGGCGGCGGCTGCACGAGCGGCGCAGCCAATTCGCTCGAGATGCTCGAGCGATGCGAAAAGTCGAACGATCTCCAGTGAGTTCAATCGTCGCCGACGATCTGTTCGATCAGTTCCGAATCGTCGCTCCCCAGCGCAGACCTGACGAGCAGGTGTCCGCCGAGCAAAGCGGGGCTGATAACCGTATCCGCGCCCGCTCGCTCGAGTTTCGGGATGTTCTCCCGATCCGTCGCGGCGGAGATGATCGGCTTGTCGGGGGCCAGTTGTCGAGCCGTGAGGATCGTCAAAGCGTCTTCCGCGTCCGTGTTCGTCGCCACGACGACCGCCCGGGCCCGTTCGATGTGTGCCTGCTCGAGCGGTTCTTCGTCGCTCGGGTCGTCGACGATGACCGGGATCTCCCGATCGGAGAGTCGTTCGGCCGCGTCGGTGTTCGCCGTGACGACGGCGAAGGACTGATTACTGGTCGCGAGTTCGTCGACGATCGGTTCGGTCAGTTCGCCGTAGCCGAGCACGAGCACGTGCTGGTCGATGAGTTCGATCTGAGAGTCTGTCATTTTTCCGAGTGTTTTCGAGATGCGAGACTGAATCGCGGGCCCGACGAGGGCACCGATCGCGATACCGAAACTGGCGACACCGAGGACGACGACGGACATCGTAAATAAGATTGCCTGTTGGGTTTCGGGTCCGATATCACCGTAGCCGACGGTGCTCGAGGTAATCAGCGTGAAGTAGAAGGCGTCGAGGAGGTCGTCGATCCCGTCGAAGCTCTCTCGCAACGCGTAGGCTCCAAACGTTCCGTACGCCTGCACGCCGACGAGTGCGCCCCCGGCGGCCAGCTGCGTCGTGTTCAACGAGAGCTTCTTGTCGAATCGTTTGCGACTGGCAAGCAGGAACGGAATCGTGAGCACGGAGAGGACGACGAGCGGATACGAGTACTCGCTCACCTGTAGCAGGCCCTGAATCGCGGTCACGGGAAGGAGGATCAACGTCGCGTACCAGCCGGCTCGCAATCCGCGCCGCAGGGCGAGGGTACTTCCGACCATTAAAAATCCGGTGAGTGCGCCCGTAAAGCCGACCGTCTCCTGGACGACGATCGGGACCGTTCCGGTGAGCGGTCCGTGAGCGACGGTCTCCTGACCGATCTGGATAACGCCGGTGATCACCGACAGCAACGCGACCAGCAGCGCGAGCGTGACGGCTACCCGCGTCGTCACCAGCCACTTCCAGTTGTTCGGGAGCCACTCGAGCAGGCGCTCGCCGACCATACACACGGTCCGGTGTGCGGTCAAATAAGCCTCTTCGTTTGGCGTGACTCGACTGTCACCGACGGCCGGCGCTCGGGACCGATCGGGTCGGTATCCGAGTGTTCCCAGAGCGGTAGCTACTTGCCCGAGGCACTGATACGCCCGCACATGAACTGGAAGCTGTTCGCCGACCTCGCCGAGCGGGCGGGCGACAAGCACGTCTCCGTCGACGTCGAGGACGACGCGACGGTCGAAGACGCCCTCGAGGCTCTCCTCGAGGACCGGCCGGCGCTCGAGGAGCGAGTCATCGAAGACGGCGAGTTGCGCTCGCAGATCAACATCCTCCGGAACGGAACGAACGTCCTGACCCAGGAGGAGGGACTCGAGACGGAACTGGACGAGGACGACGAACTGGCGCTCTTCCCACCCGTCAGCGGCGGGTAGCGGGCACGAGAGAGAAGAGTGCTGATCCTCCTCGACGGCAACGGGAAGAGCAAAATAGCGATCGAACGCACCGATTTCGAACGGACACCAACTGTTTTCTCGCACCCCTCGACGCGTTCTCGAGGTAGCTACGTCCCCGTCAGATCGATTCCGAGAACGAAATCGGGTTCGTCGGCCACACCGGCACCCGCGTAGGAGGCGTCACTGACGTACTCGACCGTCTCGGGGATTAACACTCGAGTCCCGTCGGCCCCGAGCGAAGCGGCGTCTCGAGCGATCGCCGCAAACAGCGACTGCGCCGCGTCGACGTTGGCCCAGGCTCCGAGGCCGTACTCGGCGATCGTCACCTCGGCTCCGTCGTCGTCGGTTCGCTCGAGGGTCCGCGTTCGATACGCAGTTGCGCGGGCACCCGCTCGCTCGCCCAGCGTCGGGTCGTCGTCGCCGTCGGCTTCGCCACCCTCGACCACGAACAGGGCCGTCTCGTCGGCGACCCTCGAGAAGTCGTCACGAGTCAGCTCCCTGAGTGCCCAGCTCTCTTCGGTCGCAAGTCCGAGTCCGCGAAGGTGATCGCGGGCGTCGCTCCCCATCCAGAATCGCCACGCATCCGCGGGATCGCTCGAGACCGAGAGCGGTCCGGAGGCGTCAGCGTCGGGCTCGGGGGTGGCAAACCGAAACTCCGTTATCGGCTCGAAGTCGCTCTTTCGGGCCGCACCGAGCGACGGCGAGTTCCAGGAAAAGACCATCACGCGGCCGATCGTGGCCCCCTGCTCTCGAGCCCACTCGAAGCAGGCCTCGTTCAACCGCTGGCTGACGCCCCGGCGCTGGTAGGCAGGATTGACGCGCATGCCCTGGAACCAGGCCTCTTCGGGCGAGAGCATGACGCCCTGAAGGATGCCAGCAACGTCGCCATCGATCTCGGCGAGGAACGTTTTCTTTCCCTCCTCGTCGTCGTCCTCGAGCCAATCGTGGTAGATTTCGGGAATGTAGTCTCCGCCGCGGTCTTCCCAGATCGTGCCGGTGAACGATGCGACGTCCTCGTAGTCGTCGTGGGTTGCGCGGCGAATTTCGACCTCAAGGTCGCCGTCCCGTTCGTCCGCGTCGGTACTGGAGTCGGTCATCGGTCTCACTCCCAGGGGGTCGATCGATCCTGAATCTCGCCCGCCAGCGAGGTGCCCATCGCCTCCTCGACGTCTCCGCTGTTCTCGAGTGCCCACATCAGTTTGACCTTCGCGGTGCCCGGCAGGGTGTCCTCGCCCTCGAGTACGCCAGCATCGAGCAGGTCGCGGCCGGTGTCGTAGACCCGGTCACAGACCCGGCCCTCGAGACACTGGCTGGTCATGACGACCGTCGTGCCGTCGTCGATCAGTTCTTCGATTTTCGGGATGAGATCGGTGTGGACGTGACCCAGTCCCGTCCCTTCGATAATCAGTCCCGCGGAGCCCTCTGCGATGTCGAGGAAGGCGGGATCCATGCCGGGCGTAAACTTGACCAGTTCGACATCGGTCTCGAGTTCGGAGGTGAGCTCGAGGTCGACGGCGTCGCGCTTCTGGTAGTTCCTGCGGAACGAGACGTTCTCGTTCCCGTAGTCGACGGTGCCGAGGGGCTCTCCGCCGACGGTTTCGAACGCGTCCCGGCGCGAGGTGTGGTTCTTGCGGACGCGGGTCCCGCGATGCAGCGCACAGGTCGTATCGGATTCGCTCGCGTGCATACAGACCAGCACCTCCGCGCAGTCGCTTTTGGCCGCTTCGACCGCGCTCACGGCGTTCATCACGTTGTCCGAGGACGGCCGGTCCGCCGAGCGCTGGCTGCCGGTGAAGACGATCGGGACGGTCGTCTCGAGCATGAACGAGAGCGCCGAGGCGGAGTACTGCATCGTGTCGGTGCCGTGCATGACGACGACGCCGTCGGCACCGGCCTGTATCTCGTCGCGGACCGCCCGCGCGAGTTCCTGCCAGATCGGCGGCTCCATGTTCTCAGAGAGGATGTTCGCGACGACGCGGCCGCGGTAGTTGGCTCGGCCGGCGAGGTCCGGCACAGCTCGAAGCACGTCTTCGGCGTCGAACTGGGCCGTCACCGCACCCGTTCGGTAGTCGACCGTCGAGGCGATGGTGCCGCCCGTCGAGATGAGCGAAATCGTCGGCAGATCGTCGTCGAACTCGACCGTTGACTCGTCGCTCTCGTCGTCCTGTGCACCGTCGATCTCGTAGACGTTCTCCGCGAGGACGTCGATTTCGGATCCGTCGCGGTCGATCCCGACGTTGTACCCGCCCTCGAGTTTGACGACGAGGTGGTCGTCGGTGCTCGAGGGGAGCAACACGCCTTCGTACGTGCGGTCGTCCGAATCGACTCGGATGCGATCGCCTGGGTTCATACCCGTTGATTGCAGACGGTCGGACTTGAAGCCACGCTTTCGGAGATCAAACCAGTACGCCGACGAGGATCAATCCGATTCCGAGTGCGAGGAGGATCCCGACGATCAGCGCGGTGAGAAATTGAAGTGACGTGAGCGACTCTTCGGGTGCGTCGAGACGTGGATACAGGAATCGTACGGCGTATCCGACCCCGAGTGCGACTGCGATCGCGAGGATTCCGAGCGCAACCAGGTCCACGTCCATCGAGTCAGTACACACCGTGAACCGTGAAAAATAGCGGGCTGGCGAAAAACGCGGTTAGTGAGTCGGTTATTCGTCCGACTCAATGACGGTCAGCGTCCCGGTCACAGCTTCGCTGCCGGACGTAACAGTCCAGTCGTGAGTGCCCGCGGAGAGGTCGTTTCCGTTGACACAGAGCCACGCCGCGCGACAGCCACCCGCATCGACATCGACAGTCGTCGAGTCGGTAGCGCTTCCAACCTCGAGGGAAACGGTGGATTCTGCGTCAGTGTCGCCCCGGTTTCTCACGGTCGCGTGGAACTGTGCCGACTCGCCGGACGAAACGTCGCTCGGGCCGGAAACCGAAAGCTCGAGGTCCGCACCGACATATTCGTCTTCCGTCTCGTCATCCTCGTCTTCTGGTTCGTCGTCATCGTCTTCCGCTTCGTCGTCCTCGGTTTCGTCCTCGTCTTCTGGTCCGTCGTCCTCGTCATCGTCCGGTTCACCGTCCTCATCATCATCAGCCTCATCGTCATCTTCCACTTCGTCGCCCTCGTCATCGTCTTCCGCTTCGTCGTCCTCGGTTTCGTCCTCGTCTTCTGGTTCGTCGCCCTCGTCATCGTCTTCCGCTTCATCTTCACCATCATCCGATTCGCCATCTTCATCGTCGTCATCGTCTTCCGCTTCGTCGCCCTCGTCACCGTCCGGTTCACCGTCCTCATCATCGTCATCAGCCTCATCGTCATCGTCCGCTTCGTCGTCCTCGTCATCCGGTTCGCCCTCGTCCGGAAGTTCTTCGACGAGCTCGAGCGCGATGCGGCCGTCTTCGGGCTCGATTTGGACGTATTCGTCGAGCGAGTCACAGTGTTCGTCGTCGTCGACGACCCCTCGCTCAAGTTCGGTCCCCTCGACGGCCGTCACCGAGCCGTCGGCAGTGTAAAACACGAACGAGCCGTCGGCGAAGTGACCGTCCGCGTCGAAGACTACGTACTTTTGATCCCCCTCGTAAGTTACCTCCCAGATGACGTGGGTGTCGTCGACAGTCGGCGAACCGTCGTCCAATTCGCCAGCTTCGAGCGGTATCCGTTCGTCGAAATCGCCGTGGAGACACGCGTGCCTGTGGTCGATGTTCTCTTCGGCGAGCAACTCGAGCGTCGCCGCTCCGTCATCCGATTGGGCGGTCGCGTAGCCAGCCGTCGCTGCGACCATCAGTGCGCCGGTACCGGTTTTGAGAGCCGATCGTCGTGTGAGCTCCATGTCAACCAAACCGCAGTAGTTGTGTAAAGTTATTATTTCTATATTCGGTTTTAATATTGCAACGCTATGGTGTTCGCTCGAGTGCGTCCCTTTCAGAAACGGGAAACATGTAAAATGGTACCGTATGGCGAACCAGTGCAGGGAAAGGCCCATGGTGTCGGCCGGCCTGAAATCGACCATGAGCGATCGCTCGGACGAGGTGACGACGAGCCGGGAACCAAAATCTACCGACGAGCTCTTAGAAGAGACCGAGAGCCTGCTGTCGGACTCGTCCGGATCGTCGAACTCGAGCGCTCACACCGACGAGCGGTCAGCAGGAACCGACGGGTTCGAATCGGAGTCGAGCCTCGAGAACGAGACGGGCGATTCGGGATCGTGGATGCCTTCGTTCGGGTCGGAAGCAGATTCTGAGCCCAGCGCCGAACCTGCGTTGGACTCGAGTAGTTCCCGGCTTTCGTCGGTGACGTCGCTGTTTTCGCTCCCGCGACTCTCTCCGACGCAGTACTTCTCGCCAAAAGCCTACTTCGCCCTCGTCATGGTTATCGGGGCCGGACTGTTCGCCGGAAACACCGTAATTCCGTTCGCCGGTCGGATGATCAGCATGTTCGCCGCCGCGTTTCTGATCGGACTGCTCACGTCGAAGCGCCGGTACCTCGAGATGACCGCCGCGGGCGTCTCCGTCGGCGTGGTCGCCGCGATGTTCAACTTCACGCTCTTTGCGATGCTCGGATCGGGCCAGAACCTGCTCGCCGTCGGTACCACCACCGGCGCGCTCGCCTGCCTCGGCGGCTACTACTTCGGCCGCGATCTGAAGAACGGACTGGCTCGAGACGTCGATTGAGCTACTGACCAAACGGAGGGACGGCCGCGAGAACGGACGTGCCCCTTCTCGTTCTCACTCGAGAGACACTACTGATGACGAAGGCCCTCAGCCCGCTGGCGGTCCCACAGCGGCCCCTATCGCCGCAAGCGATATGTCGCTGTGGCGACCAGACAAGCGCCAACGGGCTTCGCCCCTTCACTCCACCAGGTCCAACAGCACCGCAACCCGCAATGCAGGCCTGCCCTTCCCCGGGTCGCGCGGCCCTCTACGAAGACACGCGCTCCCGGCCCTAGCAATCTGCGGTTGGCAGGTCTACGTGCGGATAGCACTACAGGCGAGCGAAGCGAGCCGAAGAAAGCGCGGCGGGGGATTTCGGGGTCAGCCTCCCCAAACCCATCAGAGGCAAATGAGTAGAAAGGGATCCGTCGATCGGGAGCAAATCTCCGAATTCGTCGTCGTTCGCTTTGCGTGACTCCGATTAGCGACCGTCGGTCGTCAGCTCCCAGCCCCGTTCCGTTCGCTGGACGACTCCCTTGTCGGCCATCTTCTCGAGCAACTCCGCGACGATTTCTCGGTGTGTGTCGATATCCGCGGCAATCTCCGAAACCGATTTCGGCTCACCGCGAACGCTCGCGAGGAGGTCGGTGTATATCCGGCTCTCCGGCCCCGTCCCGACGACCTCCGAAATCTGATCGAGCGTATCACAGAGCTGTCCCTGTACCCAGCGCTGGGCGAGCGAAAGTTCGTTCTCGAGCGTTTCCAGACGCTCGAGCGTCTCCAGTAGTTCCCCGAGTTCCTCATCATCTTCGGCGGAAATGTCCACCGAGAGATGTCGGCAGGTGGTGATATCGACGCTGTTGTTCGCCGGATACGCGCTCTTGCTGGCGAATCCGTACGGGGAGACGTTGACCTCGAGGCGAACGTTTCGGGCGATATGGAAGTATTTCCGGCGTTGGTCGTCGACTCGGCTTTCGACCAGTCCGGCCTCGTCTAACTTCCGGAGGTGTTCGATGACCGCCTTGGGACTCACTCCGAGGTATTCCGAGATCTCGGTGACGTAGCACGGTTTGCGGGCCAGAAGCTGGAGAATCCGTCTCCGATTTTCGTTCCCCAACAAATCGAGCAACGCGGCGGAGTCCATTGAGAGAGCCTAGACGATGGTCGCTGAAAAGCGTGTCTGCTCTCAGCGAACAGTCGCCGCTTGTTGTCGTCTCGAGCGAGAGTCGAGCGGAGAACGCTCAAATTTGACGAACCGGATGTAGCCCGGAAGCGGTACGACACGGCGGAAATGACCGAACGGATCAATTATCGTCAGTTACGCGCTGTCGCTACGTTTCAGTCGTCGGTACTCTCGTCGAAAAGGGAACGATCGATCACACTCTCGTTGTCCTCATTTTCGTCGAGAGCAGCATCATCGAGGACGCGCTCGTCAATCACGCGCTCGTCAATCACACTCTCGTTGTCTTCGCTCCCGTTGAGTACTATCTCTTCGTCCTCGAGTACATCATCTTCAATACGCTCGTCCTCGACGAGTTCGCTGACCTCGCCTTCGTCAGGTTTGAATTCGGAACTGGTGTTATTATCCAGCATATCGTCGGTCGCTTCCGAACTCGAGAGCCTGTCGGTCGGCAGTACCGAGTCGTCAGTCAAGTTCGGCGAACCCACATCACCGAGGTCGGGCGACGGCACCGTGTCGTTCACCTGTTCCTGAATGCCATCCGAAAAGCTGGGAGACATATCGACACCGACGAGATTCGTCGCGACTTCGGCGACACTCGGTCCGGTGAGATCGGCGGCACTCGTCCGAAGGGTGTCGAGCCCGCTCATATTGAGGCCGATATCACTCGCGCGGTGTTCGACCGATTCGATCGAGTTCTCCAGCGAACTTATCTGGACCGTCAGCCGCGTCATTCGAGCGTTGTGCGCGGCCGAGCTCATCTCGTCCTCGTTCTCCTCGAGTTCGTTCTTCTCGTCCTCGAGATCGGCTATCTGTTTCTCGATCGTATCGGCTCGCTCGGTCACGATAGCTTCCCGTGACTCGTTGTCGGCGTTATTGTAGCTAGCGTTGAACAAGCCGGTTTCGACGGTCGTCTCGGTCTCTGCCGCACTCGATTGCATAAACTCGGTAACGTTCGTTTCCGGTGAGGAACCGTTGCCGGCCGCTGACCCGGTGCCTTCCTCGCCGTCACCGTGGCCCGCATCGTTCTCGACAGGCTCCTCGCCCGCGTCATCGTCCCCGTCGGTGACGACGCCCCCGGCCGATTCGGCGAGCGAACCAGAGAACCCAGCAGTTGCAAGCGGTGCGATCGCGAGACCGACAACGGCGATCAGTACCACGATAGCGACACCACGAGTCCCAGTCATCGATTCATCATCCGGACGAACTTCGTAAAAAGGTAAACCTTCGTTCTGACCGTTTAGTCGAATGCATCCGCCGCTCAGATTCGGTTTGAGCGTTTAAAAACCGCTGTGTATGATTCGTTGGGTATTGATCAAACGGGTAACATTCCCCGCGTCAAATCAGCGTGTACCGTTCGGAAATGTTTTTGAACGGTTGGTCGAAATGGCGATCAACTTGCGAACGATGCGTTTCGTATCCGATCCAAAAGCGCTCGTCATAAATGTACCTGCAGAACTGTTATCAGGCCATACTCCGTGGTACTAGATAACATGTTCGAGGTGTTCTCGCAGAGCTATTATCTCGGACGGCTGTACGTTACGCCGACGGACGAAGACCACGCGTTCATGCACAGTTCTCAGCACGAACGAATCAACGACGCGGTGTACGCGACCGGTGAGGGGATCGAGCGACTCGATACGCCGCTCGTGATGAAACTCGAGTCGGGTCACTTCGCGGTCCACGGCGACGACGGCGTGCCCGAAAACACGCTCGCCGTCCCCGAATCCGTCCTCGAGACGACGCGGATCAGGAATCCGCCCTCGCTACAGGAAGTGTTTCTCGCGCGCAAAGAGCGTGCACGACAGCTACTCGAGTATGCGGGCGGCTGGTCGCCGACGAGTTCGCCGGACGATCACCCCGACGCCGGAACTTAAAAGTGGCCCCGGTTCGCGCTTTTTCTCGATGATCGACCAGTTGCTCGGTCGCGCGTCGTTGAAGGACCGAATCGAAGAACTCGAGGAGGAAGCCGAGCGACTCCGAAGGCGCTACGAGGCCGAATCCGACCGGAAGGCGGACGCCGTCACCGCCAAACAGGAGGCCGAAGAGCGCCAGAATCGGCTCGAGGACCGAATCGCGCAGCTCGAGGGTGAACTCGAGCGCGTCGACGAAGACGAATCAGACGACGAATTCGAGTTTCGGCGTCGGGAACAGCTTCGCGGGGCGCGACTCGAAGAGGTGTTCGACCGGGTCGCGTCCGTTCGAACGGGACCGGAGGGTGCCTGTACCGTGTTTTTCGACCCTCAGCGCGAAGACACCGACAGGTCCGACGCGGAACGCTATCAGCTCGTCGAGGACGCAGTCGGCGAGCGTGCATCTCTCCTGACGAACGGCGATCCGTGTCTCGTCTGCTTCGACGACGCCGGGCTCGTTTCGGTTCGACTCGAGCCGCCGGTTCTGCCCGAATCCAATCTCGAACCGACCTGGAGCGATCGGTTCGAACTCGAACGCGAGTGGTTCCTCCCGACCGGGAGCTACGCGCTCGCGCTGGTTCGCGCGGATCTGTTCGCGCTAGGGATCTACGAAGACGGTGACCGGGTCGACTACCGCGGGTTCGAAAGCGAGGTGAAAGGGAGCCACTCGAAAGGCGGCTTCTCGCAGGCCAGATTCGAACGAATCCGCGACGATCAGATCGACGACCATCTCGAGCGCTGTCACCGGGCGCTCGCCGAGTTCGACACCGATCGCCTCTATCTCGCCGGCCAGCGCGGCGTCGTCGAGACGCTCGCCGGCGAAGGGGACTTCGAACCGGATGCGACGGCCGCGGTTGACGCGACCGGCGACCCGAAATCCGCGCTCGAGGACGCACATCGGTCGTTCTGGACGACCGAACTGGGCGTGTTCTGACTGACCGGGGACTGATCTGTGGACCGTTTCTTGACCGTCTGGTTCGCCGTGAGGTCCACGATTAAGTGGCCCCTTCGCCATGTTCCGCGTATGCGAATTGCGATTCTCGCTCACGAGAAGTTCCCCCAGCGAGCCAAAACCGCGCTCGGCATCCTTCGGTACAGCGACGACGACCCCATCGCGGTCCTCGACCGCGACAACGCGGGCGCTCGAGTCGCCGACTTCGTTCCCGACGTGCAGGACGCGCCGATCGTCTCGCGGATGGCCGACATCGACGAACCGGTCGACGCGCTGGTGATCGGCATCTCCCCGATCGGCGGGGAGTTCGAGGAAAGCTGGCGCAACGATGTTCGGAACGCCCTCGAGCGAGGCTGTGACGTGATCTCCGGGTTACACTACTTCCTCGAGGACGACGAGGAGTTCGCGGCGCTGGCGACCGAAAACGACTGCGACATCCGGGACGTTCGCAAACCGCCCGCCGACCTGACGGTGAGCGAGGGTGTCGCGAGCGACGTCGAGGCCGACGTGATCCTCACCGTCGGTACCGACTGCTCGGTCGGCAAGATGACCGTCTCGATGGAACTCGCTCAGGCCGCTCGCGAGGCAGGACACGACGCCGCCGTGATCCCAACCGGACAGACCGGGATCATGATCGAGGGCTGGGGCAATCCCGTCGACCGCGTCGTCAGTGACTTCACCGCGGGGGCCGTCGAGGAGATGATCACAGAGAAAGGCGACGAGCACGACTACCTCTTCGTCGAAGGTCAGGGATCGATCGTCCACCCCGCCTACTCCGCCGTAACCTGTGGCATCCTCCACGGAGCGATGGCCGACCAGCTCGTGCTCTGTCACGAGGCGGGGCGGGAGGCCATCCACGGCTATGAATCCTTCTCCCTTCCCACGGTTTCGACCTACGTCGACCTCTACGAGAACCTCGCGGCACCTGTCAACGAGGCGTCCGTCGTGGCTGGTGCGCTCAACACGTCCGGGATCGAAGATGACGAGGACGCTCGCCGGGAGCTCGAGGCCTACGAAAACGCGCTTGGGGCACCGGCGACGGACGTGCTTCGATTCGACGCGAAGACGATCCTCGAGGCGGTACTATGAGCGAATTTTCGACCGAAATCGAGCGACGAACGCTTCCTCTCGAGCAGCCATTTTCGATCGCTCGCGGCACGGCGACCGAAACCGAGGTCGTCTTCGTTCGGATCGAGGACGGCGACGGCACCGTCGGCGTCGGTGGCGCGGCTCCGACGAGACACTACGGCGAAACGGCGGGAACCGTCGAGGCCGTCCTGCCGGATCTCCTCGAGATCGTCGAGGCGGTCGGCGATCCGCACCAGCTCGAGCGGATCGAACGCCGAATGTACGAGTCGATCAAGGGGAATCCGTCGGCGAGGACGGCTGTAAGCATCGCGCTCCACGATCTCGTGACGAAGCGTCTCGAGATTCCGCTGTATCAATACTTGGGACTCGATCCGACGAAAACGCTCGAGAGTTCCTACACGATCGGGATCGACGACACACAGACGATGCGCGAGAAGACCGAAGCGGCCAGGGAACGAGGCTTCGGCACGCTCAAGGTCAAACTCGGCACCGACCGAGACGAGGAGATCGTTCGGACGGTTCGGGAGGCGGCCCCGAAAGCCCGACTGTTCGTCGACGCGAACGAAGCCTGGACGCCCAAAGAGGCGGTCGAGCGGATCGACCAGCTCGCTCCCTACGGCCTCGAGTTCGTCGAACAGCCCGTCCCCGCCGAGAACCCGGAGGGTCTGAAGTACGTCTACGAACGCTCGAGACTCCCGATCGCCGCCGACGAATCCTGTCTGGTCAGCTCCGACGTGCCGAAGATCGCCGACCGCTGTGACATCGTGAACCTGAAGCTCGCGAAATGTGGCGGGCTCTGCGAGGCGATTCGACTGATCCATGCCGCTCGAGCCCAGGGCCTCGAGGTGATGTGTGGCTGTATGACCGAATCGAACGCCTCGCTTGCGGCGGCCGCCCACCTCGCACCGTTGCTGGGTTATGCCGACCTCGATGGCTCACTCCTGCTCGCCGAGGACCCCTACGACGGCGTTCCGATGCCTGGTGGGGAGATCGATCTGGCGGGACTCGAGCGGTCGGGGACCGGCGCGGTTAGGAACTGAGAGTGGGAAGCATAGCGCGGTTCGGTCTCCTCACTACATCTACCGACGAACGGTCAGCACAACTTACGGATTATTGCACCTTACCAGCCAAGTACATGCGGTGGCGCGCGCTCACTCGCGGGTCGCAGTCGTGCGTGCGTCCGCTTGAAGTTCGTGAAGGATTGAGCGATCAATCTCATCGAATTCGATCCCAGTCATAGACCTGTTAACGTCTGTTGACAGAAGAGAAATTCGCCTGTACAGTACGTTGAAGGATACTGGGTCAACAAGCAACTCAAAGGGCCACATCGCTATTCGTGTCTATGGCCATCGAAGCCTCATTCACCATCGATCAACCCGAATTCCCATTGAACGCCGTTTTCGAGGCGTTGCCAGACGCCAGCATCGAACTGGACCGGGTTGTCCCGACAAAGGATGCCGTTGTTCCCTATTTCTGGATTTATTCGGAGAACATCAGCGAACTCTCGGCTGATATGAGTGGCGACGAAGGGGTCGATGAATTCAAAGTGATAGACGAATTGGAGGATCAGATGCTTGTCCGAATCGATTGGAACCTCGATCACGAAAGCGTTCTCACCGCGATCGTCAACACTGACGTCACCCTCCTTTCTGGATTGGGTGATGAGGAGAGCTGGACGTTCGAAGTCAGAAGCAGTGATCAGAAGAAGGTCTCTGAGTTCCAGACGTACTGCCACGAGAACGATGTTCCCATCAAACTCGCTCAATTGCACGCGCTTTCGCCACTTGAGTCGGATCGGGAGTACGACCTAACCGAAGGACAGCGGAACGCGTTGGTCTTGGCGTATTCTCGCGGCTACTTTGACTCGCCGCGTGACGCCACGCAAGATGATCTCGCCGACGAACTCGATATCAGCCGACAAGCTGTTTCTTCACGGTTACAACGGGGCCTTCGACGGCTTGTGGCGAGTACGTTAATAACGCCACAAGAGTGATAGGTACAACTCCAACTTAAAAGAGTGTTGCGCAAGCAAAATCCAGCGTCATCCCAATGGACCCCGTCTGTTCTAGTGATGGAATTCTCCAATAAGACAGTGGGTACTGTCGAAATCGTTCCTTCAATAGAAGCCATAGAATTCGTCGTTGATGATGGTGTCTACCGAGCAGAGTACGACAGTAGTCGTAATCAGCCGAGTTTAGCAATTGTCGCGGCGATAGCGGCTGCTGACCAAAAAGATCCCCACGAATTAACACCACTCCACTCCGCGATTGATACTGATGCGCTCGATGAATTATTCTCCCCGACAGCCAACGAAGGACAGAGAAATGGGTACCTCTCATTTCCGTACGAAGGGTTTGAGGTGACCGTATCCAGCGAGGGGGTCATCGAGGCCAAACCGACGGAGAACGCGTAGTCGGAATGATGGTTATGAGTGGACAACCGTCTGAGAGTAATGAGCAGTTTGAGACTGCTCTGCGAGAGCAAAAGGGACGAGTAATATGTGCATTATCAGAGGATGTAACTATACCTGCAACACCGATTCTCTGGGATGATGAAACCCTCTCCTGTGAGGAGTACGTCACCCTCGTCTACGAACTCCATCACGTCCACCTCCCCGAATTGAGAGCTGACGGGGTCGTTGAGTTTGATCGCCACAGTGATGAGGTGAAAAGGGGTGAGCGGTTTTGACGGTTTGTAACCCGGATAATTCTATAGATAGGGTTGGTTCGTATGGGTAACTCGGACGATCTACCGGGCTCCGAGTCGGATCAAGTAGTCGAACGGGACGAAACCTACGAGCATGAGAACTTCGGTCTCGTCGAAGTGACCGGGATATGGCGGGGAATTAACCAAGTCGATTCAGCACGTCACACCGATCAAAGGGACGTCATCATCGTTCGGTACTCGACGGAAGAGGACAGTAAACAGGTAGACGAACTTACGGAACCGCTCGATGAGTTCATCGAAGCCACGGAATGAGAACACGATCTCAGGGATGCTTGTTCGTAAAGTAGAGGACAGGGAAGTATCGGAGACGCCAAAAAGCTACCCAGAAACTGACAGATATATGCTGCGGGACTCAGAGTGTCACCAATATTATTACACCCAAAGTGTGTTGGAAAATTCTTTATGAAGACTGGTGTGATGCATTGTCGCATGAAAATCCAAGAACTCATCCACCTTCATGCGCTACTGCTCGAAATACGTAAGTACCTCGAACGAGAGGGGAACGTGCCATACGGTGCATTTGATTCCTACGATACACAACCGATTCGCCCGTCCCATATCCATCGCCAGAAAGACGCACACAAGAACGCAATTAACCTGCTACTGGACGGCTTCGAACAATTCGTTCAAACGCACCCTCCACCAGACCACGCACTGCTTCCTAAGTATGATACACACACAATATGACTGTCACTGGAGAAGGGGTATCTGGCCGCAGTGAATTGAGTGTTGTTGTAATAGACAACCCAAGCTCGGCCAACGAATGCGTACTTTATCCATCGGATGCTACCGACGAAGAACGCGAAACGATGTGGATTCTTGCCGAAGAGGGTGATTATTCTCCTCTGGCTCATAGTCAATGATAAGCCCGCATAGAAGAGTCCGTCAGAATCGCGTCCGGATTCCCGGCACCGTTCGGCGTGTTGTCCGGCTACCGGTCCGGGCGTCCCGTCGTCACGCTCTGGTCGGATTCGTACGAGCAAAAAAACGGCGTGAAAACGCTGGGAACGACCGTCACCGATGTCGTCGAGGTCCGCAAGTCGACCACGCTCGAGCCGACCGAATCGGTGTCCAAAACGTACGAACTCGGTCCCTCCTACGATCGGTTTCGGTCGGGAACCGCCGCGGTTCGAACGTTCGGCGGTGATCGGCTCTTCGAGCGAACCGCACCGCTCGAAGCCGAACTCGTTATCGAGGAGGAATAGTCACGGCCTCGTTCCCGTCCCAGGTTCGGTTTTCAGGCAGACCAAACTATTGCTCGCCGATAGCACCGTTGTCGGGAACCGTCTTTCATATTTTCAGACCGTTCAAACCGCCTGAGCTGAGATTTACAACCGTCGGTGTGGTGATCACGATAATATGCGTGACGACGACACCTCGAGGATCCTCCGACGAACGATGTTAACGGCGACCGGAAGCGCGCTCGCGCTCTCGAGCACGGGTGCGGCACAAACCACCGAGAACAACACGGTCGACTGGTTCTCGGACCGATGTCCCGATGCGACGACCGAGCCGAGCATGGGCCACTGCGACGGGGCGAGCATGGAGGGGTGTACCGACGACCACCCCGAAACCGAAGCGCTTCGCGAGGCCGTTGCGGAAACGCTCGAGGAGGAGTATCCAGACGCGAATGCGTTACTCGAGGCCGGCTTCAAGCCGTACTTCGACACGATTTCGACGGACGACGACGACTGGTCTCACTGGTTGAGCCCGGAGCATATCAGCGACGATAGCGTCATGGACCCCGAGCGGCCCGAGTCGGTCCTCGTCGACAACGACTCGTGGCGATCGATCGGTGTGATGTTCATCGCGACCAGTGACGGCGAGGCGATCGATCCGCCGCCGGCGGTGTACGAAGTGGATTCGGAGGGCGAGGAAGACGACTTCGACGACGGACATCACGACGACGGACACCACCACAATGATGGGGGCGGGCATCACCACAACGACGGACACCACTACGACGATGAGAATGGGCATCACGAGGGTGACGGCGGCGACCACCATCACGAGGATGACGACCACTACGGGGACGATCACGACGACGACCACCACGATGGCGACGATCACCGCGAGGAGGACGACCACGAGAACGGAGACCATCACCACGACCACGCGGGCGACGAAAATCGCTGTGCGCCGTGGCACTACCACGCCGGACTCCCGGGGCGATTCGCGTGGTGGTTCTACCAGCAGGTCTACGAGGGCGACTCGAGCGACCGCTCACTCCAACTCCCCTGCCGGACCCCCTGTATGATGCACGTCTGGACGGTCGACCACCCCGAGGGCGTCTACGCCCACGACGCGCCGCCGGCCGAGTACCGAGAGCGAGAATCGCCGGCGGAAAACGGGTTCGACACCGACGCAGAGCCGGGCGAGGATCGACTCGAGTGGGATGCCCTCCCCGAGAGCGAGCTACCTGACGTGATGCCCGACGAGTTGAGAGAGTGGATCGATTGGTGAGTACGAAACCGTGACGGACGGGCATCGGTAGAGCGGAAGGGCCGTCAAAGCGAAAGGATGTCAGGCGAAACGAATGTCAGAGAGAAGGGGTCGTTAAGCAAAAAGACCGTCAGGGCGTCATGACGACCTTGATGCAGTCGTCTTCCTTGTTGTTGAACGTCTCGTACATCTCCGGGCCGTCCTCGAGGCCGACCTGGTGGGTGATGACGAACGAGGGGTCGATCTCGCCGTCATCGATCTTCTCCATGAGCGGGTCGAGATAGCGCTGGACATGGGTTTGGCCCGATTTCACCGTTATCGCCTTGTTCATGAGGGGACCGAACGGGATGTTGTCCGACTGCCCCATGTAGACGCCGGGGACCGAGAGCGTGCCGCCCTTTCGACAGCACTTGATCGCCTCGCGCAGGACGTGCGGGCGGTCGTCCTCGAGGTGTATTTCCTGTTTGACTTGATCGGTCACGCCGGCCAGTCCCGTGCCGTGGGCTTCCGAACCGACCGCGTCGATACACCGATCCGGTCCGCGACCGCCGGTCATCGCCATCAACCGGTCGTAGACGTCTTCGTGTTCGAAGTTGAGGGTCTCCGCATCGCCGTGATTGCGCGCCATCTCGAGGCGCTCGGGGATGCGATCGATCGCGATCACCTGATTCGCGCCGAACATCCAGGCGCTCTGGATGGCGAACTGGCCGACCGGGCCACAGCCCCAGACAGCGACCGTATCGCCGTCTTCGATCTGGGCGTTTTCGGCGGCCATGTATCCCGTCGGAAAGATATCCGAGAGGAACAGCACCTCCTCGTCGGAGAGGTCGGAGTCGACTTTAATCGGGCCGACATCGGCGTGGGGAACCCGCAGGAACTCCGCCTGTCCACCCGCGTAGCCGCCTAACATGTGTGAAAATCCGAGGAGGCCGGCCGGAGAGTGGCCCATCGTCTTGCTGATCAGTTCGGCGTTCGGGTTCGTGTTGTCACAGAGCGAATACAGGTCCTCGCCGCAGAACCAGCACGAACCGCAGCTGATCGTGAAGGGAACGACCACGCGGTCGCCGACCTCGAGTCGGTCGACCTCGCTTCCAACCTCGACGACTTCGCCCATCGGCTCGTGGCCGAGCACATCGCCTTCTCGCATTCCGGGCATGTAGCCGTTGTAGAGGTGAAGGTCGGATCCGCAGATGGCGGTGGCCGTGATCTCGATGATCGCATCGGTCGGATTAGCGATTTCGGGTTTCGGAACCTCGTCGACGCGAACGTCCTTTTCGTCGTGCCAGACGAGCGCTTTCATCGATATCTCCCGCCGTGATCGGCGCGCTTCGGCTCCGCGGACTCGATCCCGGTCGTGTTACGAGTTGTACAAGTCACGGTAGCGAACGACACTCAAGATTCAACTAAAGCTGGTCCCTGCTCCTGCAAGAAACGATATTTGATCTGTGGATCGACCTGCGACTCACTCCCAGTCGATATCCTCGCCGCGACCGGATTCCCGGAGGATGAACGGGCCGATCGCGAGCGTTCGCTTGGCCATCGTGGCGATCCGTACGACGAACGAGACCAGGATCAAGAACGGCGTGACCGCGATGGTCGTCGTGGCGGCGACGATCCAGACGAGCGCGTCGATACCGAGGAAGGACCCAGTCGCCGCGTTCGCGTCGAAAAAGAGGATCATCGAAGCCGTGACGATCAGGGCGGGAACCGCGACGTACATCATCGCCCGCGAGAGGTTGATGAGCTCCCACTGAAAGTACAGCGTCTTGAAGTGCTCTCGAGCGAGTCCGAACAGTTTCAGCGATTCGAGCAGTTCGTCGTAGGCGTCGCGGGCCTCGTCGGTGAACGAGTCGGCGTGGGACTGTTCGATTCGCCGGGCGCGAAAGATCTTCCACGAGTAGTTGTAATCCAGCGCCGATTTCACGACGGAGTAGGTGCCGAACTGCGCGTTCTCGAGGTCGTCACGTATTGTGTCGGCGTGGGTAGTGAGGTTGTCGGTGAAGTCGTCGACGCGGTCGATGAACTCCTCGTCGTGGCTGTCGGAGACGGCACTTCGAAAGTCCCGTGCCCGTTCTTCGGAGGCGGCGATGATCGCCTGCAGGAACGACGACGGCTCCGGCGGACTCACCGGCGCGTCGATCGACGATTCGACGTCCTCTCGAAACTCCATCGCGCCGTCTAATCGCTCGCGCTGGTCCTCAACCGCGCCGAGTTCCTGGGAGAGGACGAGCGAATTGATCGAGACGACGAGTGTGACGCCGGTAATCAAGGCGGTCGTGAGCCCCTGAAACAACGTGTGGACGGGTTCTTTCGTCTCGAGCAGAGATCGGAGCGAAACGGGGCTGATCTGGCTCGCGGCCAACAGCCCGACGAACACGAACACCATGAGACCGGCGGTGACGAGCCATCGGTTGGCGTTCAACAGGAGTTCGTGTTTCAACGTCGAGTCGACGCTCCGCTCGGCCATCGTATCGCCCGGCTGCGAACCCTCGTCGCTCATCGGTGTACACGATTACTGGCACAACGGCGTGGAAATAAATGTCGATGCTCGTCGCCGCGGTCGCCATCGGTCCCCACGATGTTGCCATCGCTATCGGAATCCGTACGCACCATCGGATCGAGCGAATCGACAGTCGGAGCGGATGAACTACCGCGACCGGAAGTCGACGGTAGGGGAAACGGCGTCTACTCTTCGAAATCGACCCGCGGGACGAACGGACCGAAGTCCGCCGTCCGACTCGCGATCGAGGCGATACGGAACGTGTAGACCAGCAGGACGATAAACGGGAGGAAGACGACCGTGACGACCACGCTGACGACGAGAACGAGGAGCGTCGGATCACCGACCGCGTCGATGATCGAACTGTAGGTCATCATGAAGATCCCGCCGCCGAGCAGCGTCGGAAACCCGACGACCAACAGGAGTTTCGAAAGGTGAGCCAGCTCGTGTTGCATGTACAACGTCTTGAACGATTGTCTGGCAACGGCTAGGTGACCGAACAGTTCGACGAGGACCGACAGCGTGTCGGCGGCATCGTCGGGAAGCTCCGAACCGTACTCCTCTCGGATCGTTCGAGCGGCATAAAGGTGGGCACCGTTGAAGTGGCCGAGGACCGACGAAAGCGCGTCAAACGTGCCGAAATCGGCGTCCTCGAGCGCGTCAGAGACGATTTTCCCCTCGGAGGTGACCGCGTCGGCGAACTCCTCGAGGAGCGTCGCGAGTTCCGGGTCGTCGACGCGATCCGCCGCCGATTCCAGCGTTTCGGCGCGGTCGACGACAGATTCCACGACGAGTTGGAGAAAATCGGCGGGTGCGGCCGGACTGACAGTCACTCCGGTTAGCGCCTCGACGTCGCGCCGAAACGACGCCATCGCTTCGAATCGGTCCGCCAGATCTCCAGGCCACCCCAGCTCCTGGGACAGCACGAGCTGGTTGATCGCGAGGACGATGGTGATGAACGGGAGGGTTCCGCCGACGATGGCCGCGACGAGGGTCGTGGCCGTTTCGGGATCCGTGACGGGAATGTACCCCGCAAACCCGATGATGGCACAGACGAGGAGGACGACGATCGAGAACAGCGCCGTAAGGGCGTAGCGGTTCCCGTCGAGGACGATCCAGCGCTTGATCGGCGATTCGCGAAGCCGCTCGTGAACCAGGTCGCTCTGGGTCACCTCCTCATCGATCGCCTCGTCGCTACTCACGAGATTCTCATCGTTACTCATAGAGCGTGTGCGAACTCGTTAGTGGCGCTCGTAGATTCGAACGCGAACGAAAGACAAACGCGACGCCGTCTCGACTATTCATCACCATCGTCCTCCCCGTAAGAGACGTCGAACGGCCCAGCGTCGGGATCTTTCTGGGGCAACATCGGACCGACCGAAGCGGTCCTGCGCGTCACGGTCGCGGTGCGCAGGATGTACGAGACCAGTAGCGCAAGCGGCGAGACGACGATCGCGATGAGTGCGCTCACGACGATCGGGAGATAGACGATACTGACGCTCGCACCGCCGAAATCGGCGTAGACGAGCCCAATAATGATCGCCGACAGAATCGCGGGAACGCCCGAATAAATCGTCAACTGGGAAAAACGGGTGAGCTCCCGCTGAAGATAGGTCGTCTTGAAGTGCTCCTGTGCGACGTCGAACAGTTGAAGCGTCCCGATCAGATCGTCGAACGCCTCGAGTTGCTCGTCCGAAAGCTCGTCGGCGTAGCGCCCGCGAAGGTGTCTTGCGACGTACACCTGCCAGGCGTTGTTGTACCGGATCGACGCGGAGACCGCTTTGAACGTCCCGAACGACGTCTCCTCGAGCGTCTCGTCGACCCGGTCGGTCCGCTCCTGAACGCTGTTTACGTACTGGTCGACGTGCGTTTTAAATTCGCTATTATCGTGGTCGTCCACGGCGTCGGCGAGCGCTCCCGCGCGGTGGTGTATCGCCTTGACGATCAGTTCGAGTATCCTCGTGGGCGATGCAGGACTCGCCGGAACGCCGGTCTTCTCCTCGAGATCACGGCGAAACTTCATGACGCCGTCGAGCTCTCCGCGGGCTTGTCCGGCCGTCGCGAACTCCTGGGAGAGGATCAGCTGATTGATCGAGACGACCAGCGTGACGAGCGAGAACGTCCCCGCGATCATTCCACCCGCGAGTCGCGTGATCGAGTCGTCGTTGACGAACGAGATGAATCCGATTTCGTTCAATACGAGAAAGAGCACGAACGTGGCGGCCGAAAGCACGAGAGTAATAAAGAGCCGGTCTCCCTCGACCAAAATCCACTCCCGAAACTGCGTCACGGAACTGGTCCGTTCGCCTATCTCGGTCCCGTAAGACTCGAGCGTCTCGTCCGTCTCGGAAGACCCCATAGCAGTACTGTCGCTCTGACCGACAATAATGGTCGACGTTGCATATCGGACGAACGACCGCCCAGGAGGGGTCGAGGATCCGAAACCACCCGAACGATCGCTCCATTCAGGGCCTACACTCAAATGCGTCCACGGTGTCGATCCGGGTATGATCGGTTACGGTGATCGGTTACGGGGGCTTGAAACCGTCCCACACGGTCGGTACCCTCGAGACGATCAATGCGCTAGAGAGGGGCGACCTGCTCGAGCGACCGGGGGCCATCGGCGGAGCCGCGTGGAAGCAATGGTTCGAAAGACACCAACGACACGTGCTCGAGGACGAGCCTCCTGATGGCTCCGAACTCGCCGAGTCGCCGCACCGTTCTCACCGTGGGCGGGACGGTGACCGCCGCAATCCTCGCGGGCTGCAACGGCATCGATATCGGCGATGAACCGGATTACGAAGCCGGCGACGTCGGTGACATCGACGGCGAGGAGCGGACGGCCGAAGAGATGATCGCGGCCGAAAGCGTCGCCAAACAGGAGATCACGGAAGGAGTGACCCCGCTCGAGGGAATCACGATCGTCGATCACGAGTTCGTTCTCGAGGACGGATACCTCGGTTCGACCGTCCAGGGAACCGTCGAGAACATCGGAAACGACCGAATCGAACTCGTGGAAGTTCGCGTTCGCGTCTACGACGAAAACGGCACCCAGATCGACCGGTACCTCGACACGACCGGCGATCTGAGCGGCGGCTCCGAGTGGGAGTTTCAGGTCGTTATCCTCGAGCCGCCGGCGGATATCGCCGACTACGATATCGTTGTCCTCGGAACGCCGGCGTAAACCCGAAACATCGAGCAACGACAACTTATCGCGGATCTTCCGGTTCGACGCCGTAGGTATTCTGAACGCGCTCGACGACGATATCGTGAAATCCGACGAGTATCGCGACGGCGAGGACGATGACGACGACCTCGATGAGCGTCGCCATGAGCCCGAGGGCGACGATCAGCGTCGTCGCACAGGCCGCCGGATGATTCGTATTGGTCCAGAGCATCCCGATCGTCGTCAGGACCATCGCGATCGTTCCGCTGAGTGCGAGCCTGCCGACCTCGCTCGAGAACGGTTCGCCCTGTTCGAAGGCGTCAACGACGACCAGTCCGTCGGCGAGCACCAAGTACGCGATCAATCCGCAGACCGCGGCGACGGCGTGCCCGCCGATTACGTGATACGCGCCCTCCGCTCGAGGCTGTTCGCCGGTCGCGAGCAGGTACGCGGAGGGGCCGAGACTGGGAAAGAGAAACGGTTGCCCCGACGCCCAGGCCATGCCACCCAGAAGAACGAAATGCAACACGACGTTGACCCCCGCGCTCAGATCGTCCCGAAGGCTCATCGACTCCAGATAAGCCAATCGGACTGATAAACATACGGTCGAGCGGGTCGTGATCGGGACTAATCGTCGAGGACAATATGATTGATGTGTAGCAGAAGTGAGACGCTATCGAACCCCGAAAACAATCAGCGAATCGAATACTGATTACTGCTCTTCGTCCTGGAGCTCCGCGAGTTCGGCTTCGACTTCCTCGTCCGGAACCTCCGCCTCGAGGTCTTCGATCTCTTCCTCGTCGACGTCCGCTTCAATGTCCGCGTCGGGTTCCGGTTCGGGTTCGGTCTCGCCACCGCCGACATCGGACTTGAGCGTCTCGAGTTCGGCTTCGACGCCGCTGTCGGTCGAGAGTTCCTCGAGCTCTCGGTCGATGTTGTCCTTATCGGAGAGCACGTCGTCGAAGGCACCCGATTCGTGGAGTTCGTCCATCGCGGCGGAGCGAGCCTCCATATCTTCGGTTTGTTCTTCGGCGCGTTCGATCGCTCGGCCGACGTCCTCGAACTCGTCTCCGGTCGCGGTCATCGCTTCGGAGACCGTCGAGCTCGCTTCGGCGGCTTCGTAGCGAGCTTTCATCGTTTCCTTCTTCGTTCGGAACTCCTCGATGCGGTTCTGGAGTTCGTCCTTTTGCTCGATGAGCCGATCCTGTTGGCTCTGGAGCTCGGAAACCTGACGCTCGAGGTCCTCGATCTGGTTCATCTTCGTCTTTTTTTTCTCGAGGGCGCGCCGAGCGAGGTCTTCGCGATCCTGCTGGACCGCGGTGCGAGCCTGCTCGTTGTGTTTCTCGACGTTATCCTCGAGCCGACGTTGTTGCATCTCGAGGCGCTTTTTCTGGGTCGTCAGGTCGGCGATGCCGCGTTTGACGTCCTGAAGCTGGTCGCGCATCTGCTCGTAGGAGTAATCGAGCGTCTGCGTCGGGTCCTCGGCCCGGTTGAGGAGCGAGTTGATTTTCGACCGGATGACGTAAGAGGTCCGAGAGAGGATGCCCATACTCCCTAGGTATCGCTCGTGGCCCTTAAAAACATCACTTTGATAACAGTCTGTGTGGTGTGAAACAGCCGATCGGCCGGAAGACGGCAAGAAGCGGCCCGGACAGCGGCGACGTGTTCGCCGGACGGAAGGAATTTGCAGACGGCACTCGAACGTCGAACCGATGGTCGACACGGAGATCCAGGCTGCGGTTCCCGACGGGTGGACCGACGATAACCTCGAAGTCGGCGGCGTCCGATTGCACTACTATCGAAGCGGCGGCGAGGGGCGACCACTGGTGGTCGCCCACGGCATCACGTCCGACGGCCGCTCGCGGCTCCCCCTGTTCGAGCCGCTCGCAACGGAGTACGACGTGATCGCCTACGACGCTCGCGGACACGGTCGGTCGGCGGCTCCCGAAACGGGATACCGTTACGACGAGCTGGCGAGCGACCTCCTCGGGGTGATCGAGGCGCTCGGAATCGCGAACGAATCCCCGCTTTTGTACGGTCACTCGATGGGCGGGACGACCGTCGCCGTCGCGGCGGCCGCCGAACCCGACGTTCCCGGCGGCGTCGTACTCGAGGATCCCGAACTGCTACTCGAGCCCGCCGGCGGTGAACGTGAAAATGGAGGCGACGAAACCGGGAACGACGAAAATCGGAACGAACGCGAGCCCAACGACGATCTTCTCACCCCCATCGTCGACCGAATTACCGGTGATCGAGACCGCACAGAAGCACTCGAGACCGATCCCGAGTTGCGGGCGCTGGCCGCGGACGGACGCGGCGACCTCGCGACGCTGCTCGCTGATGCGTACGCGAACGTCGATCCGGCGGTTGGCGGCATGCTCGAGGCCGGTGGCCAGGATCCGGCCGAAGTGTTCGCAGAGATCGACGCGCCGACGCTAGTTCTCAAGGCGGACGCCGCCGACGCGGTCCGCAAGCGCCACCGCGAGATTTCGTCTCGTCTCGGCGATGGGAGACTCGTCCACGTCGAGGGCGCGGGCCACTGCGTGCTTCGAGACGAGTACGACCGCGCTCTCGAGGAGTTGCAAGCGTTTCTTGAGCAACAATGACGTGGTTTCCGAGCGTCAGCGGCCGACGCCAGCCGGCCGGGACGCGGACACCGGTTTTGATTATCCGCGGAATCGATCGTCACCCATGAGCGACGTGCTAGTGCCCGGTGATCGCGATGTTCGCGGAACGCTCGAGGAGCCCGAATCCGATGATGGAAACAAAAGCCGGGACGACCCAGATGCGATCGTGATCGCCTGTCCACCCCACCCCCAACACGGCGGCTCCCGCACCGATCCGCGACTCGTCGCGGTGAGCGACGCGTTGCTCGAGGCCGAAATCGCCTGTCTTCGGTTCGACTACGGCCCCTGGGACGAGGGAGCTGGCGAGCGTGAGGATGTCCGAAACGCGATCTGCTGGGCGAACGAACGCTATGATCGGGTCGGCGTCTTCGGCTACAGCTTCGGCGCGACGCTGGCGCTGATCGCCGCCCCGGACGCGGCGTGTGACGCCGTTTCCGTCCTCGCGCCGACGGCACGGCTCGGCGAAGACCTTGACGCACTCGAGGGACTCGAGCGAGCCGAACTGCCCGTCTGCGTACTGTACGGCGAGCGAGATACCACGGTCGACTGGAGCCCGATCGTCGAGGCCGCAACGGAGCGCGGCGACGAATCCGTCGAACTATCGGGAGATCACTTCTTTCTCGGGAAACACGGCGAAATTGCGAGCGCGATCAGTGAATTTTTCGAGCGTACGTTGCTCGAGTCGAGCTAGTTACCTGCTGGGTGACCCGAAGTTGATACCGTGTCTGTCCCGAGACAGCCGACCGATCCATCGCTCGAAGACGACAAATCGCGCGACACTATTTTTTTAGATATCATTCGATATTACTATTAGTAACGACCTCGAGATGCGATATGGATGAGACGACCAACGAAATCGACAATTATCACAGCAGTCACAATGATGCTCGTCATCGGTCTACTCGGTGCCGGGACCGCGGTTTCCGCCTCGAGTACGGCGGTCGACGACACGAGCGAAGTCGAAACCGATGCGATAGATATCGACGCCGTCGAACAATACGTCCACGAAGCGGTAAACGAAGAACGCGTCGCGGTTGGGGCCGACGAACTCGAGTTCGATGATGAACTTCGCGACATCGCTCGAGATCACAGCGAGGATATGGCCGAGCGCGGCTACTTCTCACACACCGATCCGGATGGGAACGGGTTCATCGACAGGTACGACGACGCTGGCTACGAGTGTAGCGTGAACGGGTACATCGGCGGCGAGAACATCGCCCAAACGTGGTACGACACGCCGGTCAATACGGGCGACCGGGGTATCGTTCACTACGAAGACGAACAGGAACTCGGCTACGGCATCGCCGAGCAGTGGATGAACTCGCAAGGCCATCAGGAGAACCTCCTCGCCGATCACTGGGAGAATCAGGGTATCGGCATCCACGTCACTGACGACGATCAGGTGTTCGCCACGCAGAATTTCTGCTAATACTGTCGGCTGTAACTATGTGAAGATTCTCGCACCCCTGGGCGACAAGAATTTTGAACGACGTACAGCCGGCAGTATGAGGAGTTCGCTTCGCCAGGTTTTCCGCTTCAATCGTTTCGATCAATCGCCCCAAACGGCCGTTTCGGTCGGCCAAACGGCTGCTTCAGTCGGCCATCCCGAACGGCCGCCTCGGCTATCCCAAACGGCCGGCGACTGATCAATCTCGCCCGTGTCTCGTGAGACACTTCGAAAGCCCGATCAGCTCGACGGGTTCGGAGTTGTCGGGCGAGTAAACGACCATCTGACCTTTCTCCATGTAGGGCACCTTCGACTCGAGATTAGTCGGAATGTTCACGCTCTTGATGGCGTCCTCGTCGCCCAAGTTGAGGACGACGGTCGTGTTGATCTGTTTGAAGACCGCGTCGTCGATGTCCTGGGGGTCCTGCGTGATGAGAAAGAGTCCAAGCCGTTCCTTCCGGCCCTGTTTTGCCGCCTCTGTGAACTTTCGGATAACCTTCCCCGCCTGCACGCTGTCGGCGTCGGTGAGGAAGTTGTGCGCCTCGTCCATCCCCAGGATTAGGGGCGTTTCCTTGATCCGGTCGTAATCCGGGTCGTTCGAGAGCTTCTGGTCGATGACCAGACTCGAGAGCGCGAGCACGACGGCTTCGGTCGCCCTCGAGTCGCTGATGTGGTAGGTCGGAACCACGGAGAGGCCGCCCGGGCGGACGAACTCGTGAATCAGGTCGGTGATCGGCCGGGCGTCCTGATCGAAGACGTGGCCGAAGCCGAGCACGCGCCGGCGAACGGCATCGAAGGTCGCCTCGTGGACCCGTCCCGATTCGTCGAGTTCCTCTCGAAGCGCCGGATCGTCGAGGAAGGTCGTGAACTCCCGGTAGGTACCGTCGGGGCCGTACTGGTCTCGAAATCGCGGAAGCAGGACGCTCGTGAGTGCGCCGTACTGGTTGTCGTTGAGTCCGCTCCCCGCGACGAGCCACGGGTTTTCGTGGACCATCGAGAACGGAATCGTGAACTCGACCTGTTCGGCGCGGTGATGGCCCGCCGCGTAGGAGGAATCGCCGATCTTCGGGACGAACGCCGTCGTCTTCTCGACCCCGCCGTAGGCGACGCCCTCGCGCTCGAGTCGCCGCGCGAAGTCGTCGTCTAAGTCGGGATTGTCGTCGTGCATCTGGGCGTACTCGTCCTGAGGGTCGAACTGAACGATCGCGGGTTGGACTTCCCGACCGTCCTCCATCGGATACGTTCGCTCCTCGGCGAGGTACTGCCGGAGGACGTTCTTCGCGGCGTGGGTCTTCCCCGAACCCGTGCCGCCGGCCACGAGCGAGTGCCGAAAGACCAGCGGGTCGCCCGCATCGTAATCGTCCTTGAGCGGGTAGTCAATCGTCGGCGGCGAAGCGGCCGTCCGAACCTTCTCGCCGCCAACGGAGAGATGCCCCAGAAAGACGCCGTCCTCGGGAATCTTCAATCCCGTTTTGATCTCCTCGGTGTCGTCGGCCGTCCGGATCACCGTCTGGGGTTTGGGGACTCGATCGGTCATCCGCCGTTTGAGTTCGCCGTCGCCGGAGGCAGTTCCCCCGTCCGCGGAGCCACCCTCCGCGCCGTCTTCGTACAACACGGCAACCGGCTCGAGCGAGGCGATGAACTTGAAGTCGGCCTCGTCGATGTCGTCGCGACGCATCGCCCGCCGGGCGTGGATCTCCGTCGCGTCGTCCGCGTGATACTGCTGGGCGTACTCGAGGCCGGCAATGCGACAGAACAGCGTTTCGCCGTCGGGATAAGGAGCGAGGAGATACGTCCCGATTCTGATCTCGGAGCGGTTCCCCTGCGTGATGTACGCCCGCACCCTCGTCTCGTCTTCGTCCTCGGCGATTCGAAGCCCCTGCGAGACGCAAACGGTTCCGATACCCACATCCTCGCCTCGAGGGTCGACGGACGTGACCGCGAACTCGTCCTCGTTTCCGTCGGTATCCGTCTGCGCCGCCCCGCCGTCGCTCGAGGGGGCGTCGTCTGCAGTCGTCGACTCGAGGGAATCCCCGCTCCCATCGTCGACGGCGTGGTCGGTGAAATCGCCCAGATCGCTCATATACACGATATCTTATTCATCCTTCAAAGAAATACCGAGACGTCCGTCAGTCGATCCGTGCGGAAAAACCGTCGAAACAGTAAATAGCGCTCAGGCTACCGAGAAGCAGGACGGAAACCAGAACACCGGAAAAGGGTAACGAGCGGCCGGCTCAGTGCATCGTCGGGAGCGGATGATCGGTCGTCTTCACCCAACCGTTCTCGTATTCGAGAACGTCGATATCCGCCAGCGCGGGGAGATGCGAGTGATGAAGTGCGATTTTCGCCGTCTGGCTATCCGAGATGGTATCGACCTCGAGCGTCGCCAGTTGCTCCGCGAGAACGTCGATCGAACAGCCCTGGGCGTGTTCTTCGAGCAATCGAAGGGTCGGCATTCGAACCGGATGCACGACCGTTTCGAGAAGTTTTTCGTCCGTGCTCGAGCACGCCTCGAGGAGGACCGCTACGTTCGTGGGCGGAAGCGGTGCGTTTGTGCCGACCGACGCGGTTTCCCCGTCCCAGATGATGATGTCGTGATCGGCCAGCCGCGGGAGGTGGCTGTGAACGAGACTGGTACGGAGTTGTCTCTCGGACAACTCGCCGGATCCGTCTCGAGCACGAATCTCCGTCACCAGTTCGGAAACCGTCATTTCCCGGCCGGTGCTTCCCAGAATCTCGAGGACGCGGAGGCGTCGTGGATGTCGAAGAACGTCATAGCACTTCGCCGGAATGTTCGACAACGAATTTCGTCTGCTATCGCCGCCGAAGTGGGCGTCCGAACTCATTATAACAGAACATCCGCCCAATCGGTATAAGCCCATTTCCAAAAGGATTTGGGTAGCGTGTCTGATACCCCTTCTGAGGAGAGAGTGATACGGATAGAGAACCCGTTTCTGGTGCGTTGAACGGGCTTTCAGCGGGCCGGTCTAAACCATGAAGTACCCCGGGACACCCAACCCGGGATACTTCACAACCGATGGTACCGCGAGGAACACCGGCGTCAGTGTCCGCAACTCCACGCCTTTTTGCACCTTCGTGCCGTAGAATGGTTCATGTTGATGGTACGCGGTCGCGCAGGCGGTACCGAACTGACGGGAACGCTCTACGAGCGCGGCGAACAGGCACCGTCGTTCCGCGGTGCCCCGAACGAAGACGCCGCGTACGTGTGGGTCTGTGACGAATTCTACGAGGTCGACAGCGGCGGAACGACTCAGCTCATCAACGACCGAGAGGTCAACGTCGCCTTCGAGTCGCCAATGCCTCGCGGGTTCGACACTCGAGACCAGGCCGTCGAGGCGGCCAAAGAACACGTCAGAACCCAGTTTGCCCGTATCGGTGTCACGGCGAGCGACGTCGAACTCGAGGTCGAAAAGAGCGAGCCCGAAACCGAAGTCTGATCCTTCTCTCCCGTTCTATAATGAAAACAGGCAGAGTACCCCGGCCACCGTGCCCGGGGGTGAATGCCGTCGCACCTACTGGATAAGTCACGTGGGACTGATTCGTAGTTTTAAGCCAGTATAGCGCGATAAGTTACGTGTCCGATGAATGAGCTTGTTGAAACGCTACGCTTTCGCCTACACATCGAAAGCGGAGAGCGTTGGCGTCTGAAACAAGCCCGGTTCGACGCTCAATCCATCGCTAATCATACGTGGGCAATGCGGGAACTCGGTTACAGTAAGACCGAGATTGCGAAGCGAGTCACACTGACCGGAAACGAATTCATTAAGAACAACGCTCAGGCGGTCGTGTGGAAAGCGTGCGATGCCTACGACGTCTACGAAAGCGCACTCGAGAAGTGGTCTAACAGCGATACCAAAGACGAATTATCCAAGACGACAAACACAGTGAGGTTCACCGAATCGGGAATTAGGTGGAGAACTACACTGGGTGGACGCTCCACCGACTCAGCAAAGTCATCGAATACTACGTAGAATGGTTCCCAAACCCAGTTGTCGTGTTCGAATCGCTGGAAGGCATTCGCAACGACATGGACTACGGTTCATATATGAACCGCCGGTTGCACAAACTGCCGTTTTACGAGTTTGAACGGCCAGTCACCTACAAAACCCACCGACATAGGACACCAGTTCAGCATGTCGAATCGGAGTATAACTCACAGCGATGTGCGTGTTGTGGTGACAAAGGAATCCGGAATCGCGGTTGGTTCACGTGCCAGAATGATGCGTGTGATCTCGCACAAGACCATAGTGACCGGAACGCTAGCGTGAATGCTGCGGTTCGATGGATTGCAAAAATGGAGGGTGGCGATGACAGTCATAGCAGCGCGGATAACTACCGGCCTCGCAAAACCCCGCCTCAACTGCGGGTGCGCCGGGTCGGGTCGGGACGTCACAACACCACCTCCTGTGGTGCAGTGGATATAAACCGTCCAACCTCATCCCGCTCCATTGCGGAACAGGGAGTGCTTCACAACTAAATTTGAGGAAACAATAAAAGCCGCGAGCCACCGCGCCCGCGGTCGTTTACTCGCAGTCTCGGCCCCACAGGAACACGGCGACGAGACTACCGATTGCGGTCGCAATCAGCGTAATTCCGTCGAACCCAGGAACGGAATCATCGGCGTTATCCGAGTCCTCGGCCGCGTCGGTCCCGTCCTCACCGGACTCGTCTTGCTCCCCGTTTTGGTGACCCTCGAGTTCGTCGAGATCTGGCTCCGGATGATCGAACGACTCGACGGGCTCGTCTTCGTCATCGATCGTCACGGAAACGTTTTGATCGTGAATCGGCATCGGGTAGGACCGCTCGAGGTTCACGCTCGTTTCTTCGAAATTAATGTTCGCCGCTCCGGGCGGTGCGTCGTCGGCGACCTCGACTGTAACCGTCGCGAGCCTCTCGTTACCGGTCGCTCCGCCCTCGACGGGCTCGCGCCACTGTTCGAGGATGGCCGTTCCATCCGAGTGGGCCAGGATTTCTTCCTCGTGAACCTCGGTCTCCTCGTCCTGCTCGAGCCACGGCCCCGGTTCGATGGCTGTAATCTCGAGGTACTCCGGGTGGTACTGGGCGACCAGATCGACGGATTCGACGCCCTCGCCGCCGTGACCGCCGTCGGTCACCATGGTGATATCGACGGTAAACTCCTCGCCGGATTCGGCGTCGACGCTGTGCGGTGAGGGCGTGATGACCGCGAGTTGATCCGCCCCAGCAACCGCGCCGACGGCGACTCCCGCCACGGCGAGGATGACGAGCAACGCCACCAGGGCACCAACGGCGCGTTCGACTCGGGTGTGTTCAGATTCAGCTACCATTTCGTATCAAGAAACGTGAGTTCGTCTACCATGTCCTATCGGGGGATGTGCATTCGTTGGGTCCGCGAGTTCGTTTGCTTGTCGCCGGCGGTATCGGTAGTCGCCCGATTCAGTCGACCGGTCGCACCAATTGTTACGCGTCAGTCGTCTTGTTGGCTTCGCCGTCGAGTCCGCGTTCGCCACCGGATTCACCGTCGCCGGTCGATCGGTTTCGAGCGTAGAGGTACGCGCCGCCAGCACCGCCGGCGAGTGCCGCCGCCGGGCCGAAGCCTGGGGTTTCGTCCTCGTCCGATCCGGACTCGTCGTCTCCGTCGCCGTTGTCTGGTTCTTCACCGAGCACCGCCGACGCGCTCACGTCCGATTTCAGTTTGAAGTTATCGTACCCGTCCGAGGCCGGCACGTCGAACTCGTAGTCCCACGAGTCCTGATCCGGCTCGTAGCTTCCGAACAGTCGGGCGACCGGTTCGTCGACATCCTCGATCAGGTCGACCAGCGCGGCTTCGTCGAAAGTTACGTCGACCGTCTCCCCGTCGCTGTCTGCCGATTCGGCGTCGACGTCCGCACCCGTCCGAATCGCGACGCGGAACGAATCCTCGACGACCTCGTCCGCGCCATCGGGTACGTCTACGGTGAGGGTGATCTCGTCGCTTTCGTCGCCATCTCCGGCCTCCTCGACTGCGGCGGAATCGACCGCCTCGTCGACGCGGATCATCCGATTTTCCCGCTCGGGGGCGACCGGCTCGTCCTCGGACTCGAGTTCCTCTAACACGTGCGGGCCCTGGAACTGGCCGGTCTCGAGGACGACCTCGGCTTCCGAGAGGGTCGGCGAGTTGCCGACCGTGTAGTCGTTGTGCGCGAGATAGTACGTCTCGTCGCTGTCGACGGGTTCGCCGCCGACGAAAACGTTGTCCACCCAGACGTCGTCTTCGTGTCCGGACCACTCGTAGGAGACGCCCGACACCTGGATTGCGGGTTGTGCACCGAAATCCTGGTCCGGCAACGGCCGGATCTCCTCCTCGAGGTAGTCGACAACCTGCTGGCCGGTTACCTCGAGGACTTCGATCGTGTTGGGGAACGGAAGCGTGTCCATGACGGCCGTTCCCGGGATTTCGCCGGGGCCGTACGTCGAGTCGCCGCGGATCCCGCCGCCGTTCTGGGCGGCGATATCGACCTCGATGTCGTCGGTTTCGCCGACGGTTCGCATCGCGTCGGTCATCAGGTTCCCCCAGTTGGTCTCGATCGCGTAGTTGTCGAACGTCGCGTTGAGTTCGACCTCGCTCTCGAAGGCCGTCTGGCCGAGTTCGTCCTCGAGTTCCTCGGTCCACTCCTCGGTCAGGTCGGCGAGGTACTCGTCTTCCTCGATATCTGCGAGGTTACGAGCGCTGATCTCGTCGTACTCGTCGACTTCGGGTGTGGGATCGACACCCTCGGGAAGCAAATCGGTTCGTTGCCAGTTGACGAGGTCGCCGTCGGCGTCGAGCGTGATCGAGCCAACGTGGTCGAACTCGTCGCCGAACTCGCTGATTATCGTCCCGTCTTCGATGGCGGGCTCCTCGAGGACGACGCCCGAATGTGAGCCGACGATCGCGTCGAGACCGTCGACTTCGGAAGCGAGCGTGTAGTGGACGCCCGTCGAGACGTGCGACGCGAGAACGACGATGTCTGCGCCCTCGTCACGAAGCGCGTCGACCGCTTCCTGCGATCCCTCGACATAGCCCAGCACTTCCCACTCCTCGGGATAATCGGTCAGCGAGTGGAACGTCTCCGAGACGAGTCCGAAGACGCCGATCGTCAGGTCGCCCTCCTCTATCGTGATCCAGCGTTCGGTTCCCGGGACGGCCTCGCCCTCGTCGTCGAGCAAGTTCGCGACGACCCACGGGAACTCGCTCTCCTCGAATCGTTCGGTCGCCACGTCCGCACCGAAATCGTACTCGTGATTCCCGACGCCATCCGCATCGATGTCCATGTAATTGAGCGCCTCGACCATGTGTTTGCCCTCGTACTCGAGGCCGAGCATCGACGGCGCGAAGTCGTCGCCGTTCCCCAAAAACAGCGCGTTGTCTTCGTCCTCGAGCACGTCCTGGACGACGGTATAGTAGCGCGCGATGTTCAGTTCGCCCTCCTCGGCGTCCTGAAACCGGCCGTGAAAGTGCGTGTCGTGGACGATCGTTACCGTTTCGTCGTCTTCTTCGGCTCCGACGGTCGTGCTCGCGCTAATGGGAACCAGACTAGCGAGAGAGGTTCCTGCGGTCGCGCCGAGGAACCGACGGCGAGTGCTAGCGGTGACATTCTCGGTCTGGATGAAATCCGCTCGTTTGTCGTGACTATTACCGTCCGATGACTGTTTGGTCATAGTCACACACTGCGAAAGCACCAACTAATAGGTTTCTACTATCCGAATAAGTCTACTCTAATAAGTTATATTGATGCATATATGCAAACGTTGTCGGAGAGAAAAGTTGTCAAACCAGGTCTTCTCCCCACCGGTGATCGTCGTACGTCCGATCCTGTGTCGTCTCGAAACTGTCCTCCAGACTCTCCCGAAGTGACCGTTTTTCCGTATTGCTGATCCGGGCAAGTTCGTCCGCCTTGTCGATGATCGTCGGCGGTCCGTGGGCGATGGCCACGTCCTGGAGGACTTGCATCGTCAGCCGTTCTCGAATCTCCGGATCACGGGTGAACGCGTACGGTGCTTCGATTCGGTAGAGAAGATCGTCTCGAGGGTCGTAGAGGACGAAGAACGTGACCTCGTAGTTCTCGTGTGACAGGTTCCGTTCGACGCCGAGTGCGTCACCGTCGACTGAGAGCGGACGATCGACACCCCCTCGAGAACGGAACCAGTTGGTGTAGGTCAACGAGGAGGTGTCTCGCTCCCAGCGATCACCCTCGACGTCGTCGACGTACTCTCCGCGTTCGAGAATTCGAGTGAACATCGCGGAGTCGTCGGCCCAGGGAACGTCGAGTCCGACGTCTCCTTCTTTTCGTTTCTTCCGCTTGAGCGTCCGCGTTATCACGCGCGTCGCGGGGTTCTTGACGAATCCCATCAGCGGAACCTCGCGCTCGAAGAAGGTCTCGACCAGTCGAACGTAGTTCTCGAGCACCGTCGTCGGTCGGGGATCCTCGAGCAGGAAGTCCGCGAGGTCGGGGTGCTGGTCGGCCCAGCGAAGCAGTCCGCGGGGGTACAGCGGCCCGTCGAGGACGAGCAGATCGGAGACCGTCGGGGCGTGTTCGCGGGCGTGCTCGCTCTCGGCGAGATACAGTGCGAGCGCGTGAACGACACCCTCTGCAAATCGGGGAAGCGGCGGCACCTTCACCGCGCGCGAGCGGCTGTACCCGCCGTCGAACTTGTCCCACCGATCGTCGACTCGAGCGGTCTCGTCGTTGGAGTGAACCGTCGCGACGACGGTCCGAGAGCGGTGCAGATCGAGATCGCTCGGGGTCGCGCTCATCGCGGCCTGTGCGATGTCGATGACGAGCCCGTTTTTGAACGTCGTCGGGTTGATCGTCCCCGCGTCGAGACCGTGCTGGGTCGGAAACGGACGATCGCGGAGCGCCACGTCCTCGCAGTCGACGAGTTGCTTTCGAACCTCGTCGATCGGCTCGAGGATCGTCCGTCCGTCGGCGTTCAATGGGTCCAGAAACGAGTCCCAGACGGTCTCGGCGAACTCCCGGTGGTCCCGCTCGTCGGCACCGTGGTCGATCCGCCGCGCGAGCCGCGCGATACCGTCGAAGTGAACCGGATCGAGCGTCATGACCGACCCCACCGACCCCACCCGCAAAAATCCCGCGATCGGTTCGAACCGCGAGAACCTCCGGGGTGCTCGAGCGGTTCACTCGAGACCGGGTAAATTATTATCAGAAAACGTATATGACTTGCCGTGGATAACTCTGATACCCGATGTCCAAGCGAGGAATTCGGAGCGTCAAACCGGAGTCACCGGCGATCAACTGGCATCAATCCGAAAACGGAGTAACGATCCGCGACGAGGAAAACCCCGACGCGTGGGTCCACATGGAGTTCGAGGCGGGCGTCCCGCCGGAGCATCGACTCTTCATGATCTGTGACGACTGCGGGGCGGTGTTCGCCCAGCGGAGCAAGCCCGGGCGGGGGACCGTCTGTGGCGACTGCGGAGCGAGGTACGAACACGAATAAAAGAGGGGTGACACATTTAGCGTATCGACGATTTTTCCGCCATCTTCGCAGTGAACGACAGCTAGATACGGCGGGACCCGTTCCACTCGCACATGAACGCGGCACTGATCGTCCTCGACGGCTGGGGACTCGGTGATGACGACGGCGGAAGAAACGCAGTCGAGGCAGCCCACACCCCCGTGTTCGATCGGCTCTCGAGAACGGGAGCGGCGGGCAGCCTCGAGGTCGCCGGACGGCGCGTCGGCTTGCCGGACGGCCAGATGGGAAACAGCGAGGTCGGCCACTTGAATATCGGCGCGGGACGGGTCGTCTACCAGGAGTACACCCGGATATCAGACGCCATCGACGACGGCTCGTTCCGCGAGAACGACGCGATCAATGCGGCCTTCGATCACGCTCACGATAATGACGGACGCGTACACTTTCTCGGACTCGTCAGCGACGGCGGGGTTCACTCCGATCAGGAGCACCTCCACTCGTTGATCGAACTCGCCGCGGATCGGGACGTCGAGGCGGTTACCCACGCGATTACGGACGGCCGTGACACCTCCCCGACCGGTGGGAAAGGGTACCTCGCGGCGCTCAAGGACGTGATCGATACCCACGGAACTGGTGATGTGGCGACGGTCACCGGTCGATACTACGCGATGGACCGAGACCAGAACTGGGAGCGAACGAAACGCGCCTACGACGCGATCGCTTCTCGAGAAGCCGACTACGAGGGCGACTCGGCGGTCGAGGCCGTCGAAGCGTCCTACGAGCGCGGGGAAACCGATGAGTTCGTCGAGCCGACGCTGATTTCCGGCGAGCCGGCGCTCGAGGACGGCGATTCGGTCGTCTGGTTCAACTTCCGATCCGACCGCGCTCGACAGCTCACTCGAATGCTTGCCGACGTTCGACCCGAGTGGGAGTTCGAAACGAACCCACCGGAAATCGAACTGGTCACGATGACCGAGTACGACGAGACGTTCGACCAGCCGATCGCCTTCCCGCCGAACCAGCCCGAACAGGTGCTCGGAGAGGTGCTCGCCGACGCGGACAAAACACAGCTTCGAATGGCCGAATCCGAAAAGTACGCCCACGTCACCTACTTCTTAAACGGCGGCCGCGAGGTCGAGTTCGACGGCGAGCACCGAGAGATCGTCGAGAGTCCGGACGTTCCGACGTACGACCTGCAACCGTCGATGAGCGCGCCGGAAGTGACCGATACGGCGATCGAGACGATCCAGAGCGAGGATCCCGACGTGCTCGTGCTCAACTACGCCAATCCCGACATGGTCGGCCACACTGGCGACTACCGCGCCGCCGTCGAAGCCGTCGAAGCCGTCGACACCGAACTGGGTCGGCTCGTCGAGGCGCTCGAGGACCAGGGCGCACACGTTCTCATTACCGCCGATCACGGCAACGCCGACGATATGGGAACCGAAGAACGACCGCACACGGCACACACCTACAATCTCGTGCCCTTCGTTTACGTCGGCCCCGACGGAAGCGACGACGGACGGACGGTTCGCGAGGGCGGCACCCTCGCGGACATCGCCCCAACGATGCTCGAGCTGATCGGCATTGATCAGCCGCCGGAGATGACAGGCGCGAATCTGCTGGAGTAGCGGCGATCGCTGTTTTTTCGGTCGAGTCGAACCAACGAGTTCCCGCCGGATCGAGTCTGCCCAGGGTCGATTTAGCGCCGGATCGAGTCTGCCCAGGGTCGATTTAGCGCCGGATCGAGTCTGCCCAGGGTCGATTTAGCGCCGGGTCGAGTCAACTCGAGGTCGATTCGCGCGACGTATCTACCGCGCCGATCGCCGCACAACCGAGTTCGATCACGTCTTGCTCGAGATCCCTTTTCCGAAGTTCTTCGCGCGTGTACCAGTCCCAGGCGTCGACATCGGCTTCGTCGGGGCCCGGGTCGATCTCTCGACTCGAGACACTGGCAAAAAAGATGTGGTCGATGTGCTGGTGGCCGACGGTGCCGTCGTGGACGTTGACGTCGTAGAGCATTTGACGGCGAGGCTGGGGGAGGCACCGACCGGAACCTCCCTCGAGTGACTCCTGCTCACGGCAAATAGACGGCTCGAGACCGGTCTCCTCTATACACTCTCGAATCGCGGCCTCGTGGGGTAGTTCGTCGCGGTCGATATGTCCGCCGGGCGGGATTCGTTTCCCGATCCGTTCGTGCTGGTGGAGCGCGGTCGCACCGTCGTTGACCACGTAGGTGGTCACCGTGAAGTGGCGGGTCGTTTCCATGCTCGAGTGGCTGGCACCGAGCGATGAAAATCGCTCCGATCGACTCGTTCCGGGATGGAATGATGCGTGGAAACATCTATCAAGGGATACGAATCACACGTAATATTATAGTAGCAGCGTCTAAATCGCTTCGTATGAGCAATCAGGATTCGATGATGGCGGAAGAAGATGAGGCATTTACCCGTGAAACAACGTACATCATGATCGTCTGGACGACCGTCGTCGTCGCGGCGGGAGTCCTCTTGGTACTGATGAGAGACCCGCTCGCCGCTATTTTCGCGCTTTCGGGTCTCGGACTGTAATCGGGGACTAATTGACGTCACGGATTACCACTGTGGTCGGCGAGACGAGAACAATCACTCCGGGACGGATGGCCGGTGTCGGCTTGTAACTAGGTTCATCGTGCTCCAGGGTCTTCCAACTCGCAAAATGGACGGCAACGTTTTCCTTTCTGCTGTGAGAACGAGTCGATATGGGTGAAGATACCAACGACCACCGGTTTGCGACGAACAGCGTTCACGCGGGCCAGGAGCCAGACCCAACGACTGGAGCTAGGGCACCGCCGATCTATCAGACGACCTCCTACGTCTTCGACGACACCGAACACGCCGCGAACTTGTTCGGCTTAGAGGAGTTCGGCAACATCTACTCGCGGATCATGAACCCGACGAACGCGATGTTAGAAGAGCGCATCGCGACCCTCGAGGGCGGCGTCGGAGCGCTCGCGACGGCCTCGGGGATGGCATCGTTCGATCTGGCGACCTTTATCCTCGCCGAGGTCGGCGACAACATCGTCTCCGCATCGGCGCTGTACGGCGGCACCTACACGTATCTCACGCACACCGTCGCAAAGCGCGGCATCGAGACGAAGTTCGTCGACACGCTCGATTACGAGGCCTACGAGGAAGCGATCGATGACGACACCGCCTTCGTCCACCTCGAGACGATCGGCAATCCGGCGCTCGTGACGCCCGATATCGAACGCGTCGCGGAAATCGCCCACGAGAACGACGTGCCGCTGTTCGTCGACAACACGTTCGCGACGCCGCATCTCTGTCGACCCCTCGAACACGGCGCGGATCTCGTCTGGAACTCGACGACGAAGTGGCTCACCGGAGCCGGCTCGACCGTCGGCGGCGTGCTCGTCGACGGCGGCAGTTTCCCCTGGGACGAGGGCGACTACCCGGAGCTTACGGAACCGAATCCGGCCTACCACGGGATCAACTTCCACGAGACGTTCGGCGAGCAAGCGTTCGCAATCGCGGCTCGAACGCGCGGCCTGCGGGATTTGGGCAACCAGCAGTCGCCGTTCGACGCCTGGGTCACCCTCCAAAAGCTCGAGTCCTTGCCGCTTCGGATGGAGAAACACTCCGAGAACGCCCAGGTCGTCGCCGAGTATCTCGAGGGCCACGAGAAAATTTCGTGGGTCAACTACCCGGGACTCGAGAGCCACGAGACGCACGAAAACGCCAGCAAGTACCTCGATGGGGGCTATGGGGGAATGATCACCTTCGGCCTCGAGGATGGCTACGAGGCGGCCGAGACCGTCTGCAACGAGGTCGATCTCGCGAGCCTGCTGGCCAACGTCGGCGACGCGAAGACGCTGATCATCCACCCGGCGAGTACGACCCACCAGCAACTCTCCGAGGAGGAGAAGCTGGCGAGCGGAACCACGGACGACCTCGTTCGGATCTCGGTCGGGATCGAAGACGTCGAAGACGTGATCGCGGATCTCGAGCAGGCGATCGACCAGGTCTAACCTCTTTCGCTCGATCCGTTCGGTGACAGGGGACGGCCGTCCCGACGCTCACGGAAAGCCACCGTCATTAAGGTCACGGAGAACTACCCCTCTGGTATGGCCACAGGGCTACTCACGTCCGACACGTCGAACCAGATCGTAACGACTGCCCGGACAGCCATCGGCGATAGCTTGCGCTCGGTCACCTACTTCACGAAAGACGACTTCGAGCAACTGTACCTTCGTGAGGACCTCGAGCGCGACGCAGATCTCTCGACGTTCATCGGCCACGAGTGGCGGGGCTTCAAGACCGCCCAAACTGCCTACGAGGGGTCAGAACTCGGCGATTACAACTACACGATTCGCGTCTTCGACAACGGCTTTCTCATCCGCGTGACCAACGACCGGGAGGGGTTCCTCGCCACCACGGACGGCCTCACGGTCAAGGACTTCGAAGAAGTCGCGACCGCACTCGGAACGTACCTCGAGGAGCGAGCGCTCTCCTAGTTCAATCGGCGTTCCGTCCCGGTTTTGAAACAGGGGTATCGACATCCTTCGCCTCGGTTTCGGCTCTCGAGCCGATCGGCAGTCCGGAACCAATCTCGGCGTCGAGACCGAGCAATCTGGCGAATCGACGACGTTCTGCTTCGTATCTATCCATACTCATGCCGCCGACAAACGACAACAACGGTTGTAGTTATGGATCGCGTTCGCCTCGAGAAGGGGCGGGTTTCTCAGGGGAAACGGTTCGAAACGGTCCGAAACAGTCAGGATAGGGAGACAGTCGTGTACGGATAGCTCCCAAATCCCTACCACAGCGTAACACCCTTTTTCGCCACGCCCGTTCGTCGGGATAATGACCGACCAACCGCCCGCCGTCGAGCGCGAACTCGAGTCTCACGACGCGTTTACGCCCCGAGACGATGGGGACGGACACCAACTCGAAACGACCGTCTTCGAGACGATCGTCACGGCCGACGAGGGCCAAGGAAAGCGCGACGGGAAGTTCCACGTCACAATCTCCGTTCCCACGCTCTCAGCCGCGACGAACGACGACGCCGGCCCTTCGGTCGATCAGATCGTCGAAGACGGCTGGTTCGAAACCCTCGAGCGTCGACTCGAGGATACCTTCTCGCTCGCCCATACGAGCACCCACGAAGCGCCCACGCTCGAGCGCGGTTCGGACGAGGTCCGCGTGATTCTCGAGTACGTCGCCTGGGACGCCGGTGAGGGCGTCGAAGACGCGAAAACGCTAATCGAGTACGTCGAGGGAACCTACGCCCAGGGGATCGTCCCCGGCTACGAGTACGAGGGAGAGGCAGCGGCGTTGCTCGAGAACGCCCAGAGTCAAGGACAACAGGCAGCGGACGGGAACGGAGAGAGTGGCGGCATGCCGATGTAGATCAGCGAAATCAGCGAAGAGGAAGACATCGAAAAGCTGTGGCCGGGAGTGCGACTCGAGGAACTCGAGAGTCGCACGACTCACTGTCAGGGCACACGCTGACAAGCCCTGCTTTACTTCGTTCAGCAGGACTACGGAAGAGCACGCTCTTCTGAGGGTTTCAGTCGATAGTAGCGCGGTTTCTCTATTCAGAATTACACCAGAAACGGAATCGGACAGTTCGGTCACTACACGTACTTATCGAGCGGCAGAATATCTATCAAATACAAGTGATGTTCACAGAAGAGTGCTGAATACAGAGCGCGAATGTTGTACGAGATTCGGCTCGATTTGTGGAGGTAGTGATCGCTCAGTATAGTGGATAGAACGCGCATATTTGGGTGCATGGACGCGATAGAATACCGAACAACGATCAATCAGTCTATTCTCTATCCAAAAAAGTCCAGAAGGGAAATTCGTAGTGGCTATTTCTTGCGTTTTCCGGGATTGCGCTCTCCTCGCTTTCCTTTCTTTTTATCGGTATGGCCCGGCGGTCGCTTCTTCCTGCCTTTGCGTTTTCCGGGATTGCGCTCTCCTCGCTTTCCTTTCTTTTTATCGGTATGACCCGGCGGTCGCTTCTTCCTGCCTTTGCGTTTTCCGGGCTTGCGCTCTCCTCGCTTTCCTTTCTTTTTATCGGTATGGCCCGGCGGTCGCTTCTTCTTGTCTTTGTGCTTTTTGTCTTTTTTACTGTCTGCGGATACAACGCCACTGAATCCAATCAACGTAGCGCCGCCCAGCATCGCTGTTCGCAGTATTCCTCGTCGCGAGTCTCGGGCCCCTTCCGAGGCCGGATCAGGTTCTGTCATTTGGTACATCCGGGCAGCCGACCTATGCATGCGTATTGCCGGTCGATCCTGCCCACCACAGTGGGTATTGACCCTGTTATTAAATAGAGAAGTGTGTTTCAATTACCATCCGCAACTGATATCGAACCCGACGCACTGGTTCCGAGTTAAAGATTATCTACTACCGAAGGTGTCTACAGTCAGCTAATATGGCCATATAACATATCGCAGGAAAACAGTTTGAGACGACAAAGAGGCACGGAGAACGTTCTGGAAAACGAATATTATTTCTGTTTTCCACTGTAGGACCGCTTATCGACCAACTCGGAATATACCCTAAACAAGACATCTACGTGTCTAAGGACTAACTTTGTGTTCTGGCCGATAGTTTTTCTGGCTGGTAGAAGCCACTTTTGCAACCACAATTTGACTCTCAATATAGATGGCACGACCATTACGAATCATATGTAAGAAGACATTATACTATATAAAATATCTTCTTCAGATGACTTCCAGAATACGTCATATAAACATCTGTTTACATTCGGGAACAGATCGGTTATGAGTGGCGCATCAATATCAGGTTGCCAGGTGAAACTGACGATCCGCCTTCTCCAGTCAAGTATTTGTAGCGGTCTCGTAGTCCTCCTGTTCGTCATATTGCGACGTCATATCACACACCAGACTATTCATCTTGTGGGTATGTGCCGTAGCTTAGAGGCTACGATATCTGAGCCGCCAGACAGTGCCTGCACTGAACACTCAACACTCCACGATAATTCCCTATAGTTCGTGCTACATTTGCGTCTTCTATTCAACACGACTCTATCAACACCCTGATAAATGAATCAGCGCTAAGTTCGCACATATACTGATCAGCTGATTCAGTGCAGACTCTCTGGAACAAACTAATCAGTTTGCTACAGCTATTCTCTCTATTCAGCACGCGACTCTTGACAGTCAGTAGATAGGCCGATAGCTCTGCTGGTAATGCTCTCACACGTGCTGAACGCGAGTTTTACGGGATACTTTGAATAAAGAAACCGGATTACTAACTACTGGTTTACCGAACGACGGCACGCTGTCGGCGTCGCCGCCAGCGTGCCAGAGCGTGGTTCGAAAGACGCCTCGGCGTCTTTCGTCACTAAGCGGGATCGAAGATCCCGCGAGGTCGGCGAACCCTTCGGTTCGCTTGATCACGAGAGAGCTTTGCTCTCTCGAACGACAGCCTAAAAGTTTGGTATGAAACTTCGTTTTTAGTCCATCGCAATGTACGTCTGCGTATCCTCAACGCCGCTGATTCCCTGTATTTGGTTCGCCGCGATCTCCTTGACCGCCGCGGGCGTCTCGACCCTGGCTTTCGCGATGATATCGACGTCGCCGGCGACGATGTGGGCTGATTTGACGCCCTCGATCGTTTCGATGTTGTCCCGCAGTCGATCCGCCTCGCCCGTATTCGCCTTGACCATAATGAATGCTGTAACCATCAGTTGGCACCTCCAGTGTTCGCCTCCGTGTCTTCGGTCGTCGTTCCACTCTCGATATCCGCCCCCTGCTCTGCCTCCGCCCGGCCTCGAGTCTTGCCGACAACGATCTGGCGAACGTCGCTCAGCACCGCGAAATCCGCGAGTACGACCAGCCGATCACCCACCTCGAGCGATTCGTCGGCCGTCGGGATCTCGAGGTCACCGTCGGTCTTGCCGAACGCGAGAACGGTCGAATCCGCGGGTAGTTGCAATTCGCTGATCGTGTAGCCGTTGATCGGAGCCTCCTCGGTGATCGTCAACTCGACGACCTGCAGGTGCTGTGCGATGTCGGCGATGGCCCGAATCGTGCCGCCCAGCAGGGCGTTTTTCGCGCCCATCGCGCCGAGGCGTTCGGGGTAGATCACCTCGTCGACGACGTCGGCGTACTTCCGATAGATCCGCTCGCGGTACTCCTCGTCGATGCGCAAGATTGTGCGACAACCGTAGTGGTCGGCGATCAGACACGCCGAGAAGTTGACGTTCAGGTCGCCGGTCAGCGCACCGACGGCGTCGGCGTCCTCGACGCCCGCCTCCTCAAGAAGCGCCTCTTGGGAGCCGTCGCCGTCGATGACGGTAAATCCCTGATTGCGGGCTCGATTGGCCGTGGCCTCGTCTCGTTCGATCAACGTCACCTCGTGGCCTTCCTCGCCCAGGACGCGGGCGGTGCGCAAGCCGACCCGTCCAGCCCCGATTATTACGAACCGCATGGACTGGGGTACGCTCGCCCCCGTGAATAAGTTTGCCCTGCGTTAGCGAATCACTCGGAGTGTCTGGAACGCTGTCCCATTTCGCCGTGTTCGGCTCATAAAGCCTGTTGAACGCCCAACGAACAGGGTCGGGAGGATACGGAGGTAGTGGAGAAACTCGAGCGAGAATCGTCCGTCTCCCCCCGGACCGTCATTTCCCGAGCGGGCGCTTCGTTACGAAATCACGACATCGAGCGGGCGATTGCTCGCGTTTCCGACGACCTGACTCACGCCGTTGTCAGCGGACTGACAGAGGACAATTCGTCCTCCCGGGGGCGTTCGATTCGGGCAAAGGCTTTAGTCGTGCCAGAGAGTACCACACCTCGAGCAATGGTTCACGCCTTCATCATGGTGAAGACGGCCGCCGGGAAATCCGAGCACCTGCTCGAGGAGATTCGGGGGCTCGAGCAGGTCGCGGAGGCCCACATCGTCGCCGGCACCTACGACATCATCGCCGAAGTCGACGTCCCCGAAGTCTACGACGTGTTACAGACGGCCTCCTCGGACGTGCAGGGCCTCGAGGGCGTGGCCGATACGAAGACGTACATCGGGATGGACTAATGAGCGAAATTTGACACCAAACTTTTGCTCTGCGGGCACGGCAAGCCGCGCCCTCGGCAAAACGTTGATGAAAAGCACCGGAAGACGTTCCAGTTCACTCCGTTCACGGGCTGTGACTTCCGAGCCTTCGTTCGCTCTCGGTCACGAAGACACTCCTCTCCCCGCCGTTCACTGCGTTTGCTCTCGGTCGGTCGTCGGCCCGCTCGGTCGCGGATCGACCTCGCGGCACAATATGGTTGAGCCGCCTGCCCTTCCCCGCTGAGCGAACGCGTCGCGTTCGCGAGGTCGTCGGGCGGCGTGCCGGCCGACTGCTCGAGGGACCACTGGTCCCTCATAGCTCGGAAGAGCGTGCTCTTCCGTAGTCCTGCTGAACGAAGTGAAGCAGGGCTTGTCAGAGTGTGCGCTGTCGGTGACTCAGACGCCTCTCGAGTGCTTGAGGCGTGCTTTGCGGCTTCGCCACTCCGCTTCGAGGTCCTGTGGACCTCGCAGCTCCCGGCCACAACACACTGACCGCTTGTTCCTCGAGTTACCCTCCGAGCGCGTTCTGGAGAACGTTCTCGACCTGTTCGAGAACCGCTTCCGGTGACTGCGACGCATCGATTCGGACGAATCGATTCGGATTTTGGTCGATAAGTCGTTCGTAATTCTCTTGGACTGACTCGAGATACTCGGCGTGTTCGAACTTGTTCGTCGACCCGGCGCGAGCCGCGGCGGTTTCGGGATCGAGATCCAGATAGATCGTCAGGTCGGGGTCGATCGAAAACGCGCGGTGGATGCCGACGACGTACTCGAGGGGGCGAGTGATCTCTCCCTCGAGGGTCGCCCCCTGGTAGGCGTATCGAGAGTCCGAATAGCGATCGGAGATCACGAGATCGCCCGATTCAAGGGCCGGTTCGATGATCCGCGAGAGATGATCCGCGTGGTCTGCGGTGTAAAGAAACAGTTCGGCGATCGAATCCGCGTCCTCGTCCTCGATCGAGCGATAAACGGCCTCGCCGTACCACGACCCCGTCGGACCGGACGTGGGCTCGGTGGTGAACGTCGCGTCGGGATATACGTCGTGGAGGGCCTCCCAGACTGTCGATTTCCCGCTTCCGTCCAATCCCTCGAGCGTGACGAGCATGTCCGGAGTTCGCGGCGGTGAATACAATAATCCTCCGAGACGGTCGCGGCCGCACGCTCTTCGAGTACGGTCGAGAACGCACCCTCAAGCACAGTCGAGGGAAACCTGTGTAGGCGACCGACTTTTATTTATTCGAGCCCACATATTGCCTATGAACGTCCTCGTCACCGGCGGAACCGGGTTCATCGGGACGAATCTGTGCGAAGAACTCGCGAGTCGCGGCCACGACGTGACCGCACTGTCGCGGCGTCCGGACGACGGCTCGCTCCCCGCAGGGGTCGACGTCGCGATGGGCGACGTCAGCGCGTACGACTCGATCGCGGATACCGTCGCCGAACACGACGCAGTGATCAACCTCGTCGCGCTCTCGCCGCTGTTCCAGCCCAACGGTGATACGAGCCACGAGGAGGTCCATCTCGAGGGAACGAAAAACCTCGTTCGCGCCGCAGAGGAGGGCGACACCGACCGTTTCGTCCAGATGAGCGCGCTCGACGCCCATCCTCACGCCGAAACAGCCTACCTCCGGACGAAAGGGCGTGCCGAGGAGGTCATCCGGGATTCGACACTCGAGTGGACAATCTTCCGGCCCTCGGTCGTCTTCGGCGACGGAGCGGAGTTCGTCGAGTTCACGAAGACGCTGACGACGCCGTACGTGACCGGACTGCCGGGCGGCGGGAAAACGCCGTTCCAGCCGATCTGGGTCGAGGATCTCGTTCCGATGCTGGCCGATGCCGTCGAAGACGGTGAACACGTTGGCCAGACCTACGAGATCGGTGGCCCCGATGTGTACACCTTAGCGGAGGTGACGAAACTCGCCTACGAAGCAGACGGCAGATCCGTCGCGGTCCTCCCGATCCCGACGGCGCTTGCGAACGTCGGACTCTCCGCGGTCGGCCCCGTTCCGTTCGTCCCCTTCGGACCGGATCAGGCTCGAGCGCTCGAAATAGACAACACCGTCTCGGAGAACAACATTTCGGCGTTCGGAGTCAACGAAGCCGAACTCAGGACTCTTCCGGATTATCTCGGCGTGAACGCGAGAGATCCGGAGCGAACTGCGTCGGTTTCGTAACTGCGGTTGTAGTCCGTTGGCCCGAAAATCATGGTGTTTGTTAACACACCATGCCGCCCAAAGATTAATATAAATATTCAATCTCAGGGCCGATGAAACTGTTTTATCTTTGCAATAACTCCCTTGAACCCTGCTCCCGTCTTGCGTTTTTGTCGAATAGTTTGAATCCGTGAAACTCACACCAACACAAGCTTTATATCCCTGATTGCTCTGATTTCAATTCACGGAGCCCCCTAATCAATTATGAAGCTGGCGATGATCGGATTCGGACAGGCCGGTGGCAAGATCGTCGATCGATTCCTCGAATACGACGATCAAACCAACAGCGGAATCGTCCGTGCGGCGATCGCTGTTAACTCCGCGAAAGCGGATCTCATCGGATTGGACCGAATACCAGAGGAGAATCGAGTACTCATCGGCCAGGCCCGAGTAAAGGGCCACGGCGTGGGTGCAGACAACGAGCTCGGCGCGGAAATCGCCGAGGAAGACATCGACGAGGTCCAGAACGCGATCGATGCAATTCCGACCCATGAGGTCGATGCGTTCTTGGTCGTCTCGGGAATGGGCGGCGGAACCGGTTCCGGCGGTGCCCCAGTCCTGGCGAAACACCTCAAACGGATCTACACCATTCCGGTCTACGGACTTGGTGTGCTTCCGGGAACGGACGAAGGGGGTATCTACACCCTTAACGCCGCACGGTCGTTCCAGACGTTCGTCCGCGAAGTCGATAACTTGCTGGTCTTCGACAACGACTCGTGGCGACAGACCGGCGAATCGGTCGAAGGCGGATACGACCAGATCAACGAAGAGATCGTCAGACGGTTCGGCGTCCTCTTTGGGGCCGGCGAGGTCGGCGACGGACAGGAGGTCGCAGAGAGCGTCGTCGACTCCTCGGAGATCATTAACACGCTCTCCGGCGGCGGCGTCTCGACGGTCGGCTACGCCTCGGAGGAGGTCGAGCTCAACACGAGCGGCGGCCTGCTCTCGCGGTTCACCGGCGGCGATGGCGGCGGTGACGGCCTCGACGCCGCAAACACCACGAACCGAATCACGAGTCTCGTTCGAAAAGCGGCGCTCGGTCGACTCACGCTACCCTGTGAGATCGAAGGCACCGAGCGCGCGCTGCTGGTTCTCTCCGGACCCTCGGAGTATCTGAACCGGAAAGGCATCGAACGCGGCCGGAAGTGGCTCGAGGAGGAGACCGGCAGCATGGAGGTTCGCGGCGGTGACTTCCCGCGAAACGAACCAGAAGTCTCGGCGGCGATCTTGCTCTCGGGCGTCACGAACGTGCCCCGAATCAAGCGCCTCCAGCAGGTCGCCATCGAGGCACAGGACAACATGGACGACATTCAGGAGGAAAGCGAAGAGAACCTCGAGGAACTCGTCGAAGACGACGAGGACGAACTCGAGCCGCTGTTCTAGGCGACTCGCCGCACGATTGCGGCGGGACGCCAGAAACAGCGAGTTGGCGCGGAACCCCCTCGCCAGCAGCTCTCGGCGGGTGCCGCCCGGGGGGACGGTGCCCGTTCGGCCGACTACTGCGCTTTTCTACGACGTGATCGAGGGTGATCGCGTCGGTGCTAATTAAAATCGGATTCCAGTGGGTTCGACGTATTTTTGAGCGCGTGCGACGAAAAATCGACAGATGCACGTCGTCGTTCCGTATGCTCCGGACGCGCCGAAAACGCGCCTCGAGCCGGTGTTATCCCCAGCGGAACGCTCGACACTCGCTCGAGTCATGCTCGAGGACGTGCTCGATTCGATTCGAGGGACGGGCCACGAGCCGACGATACTCTCGACGGAACCGCTCGAGATCGACGCGCCGGTGACCGTCGACGAGCGACCGTTGACGGAGGCGGTCAACGCCGCGCTGGGATCGAGAATTCGCACAGCGTCGACCGAATCGGGAACGCCAGAAGCAATCGCCATCGTCATGGCCGATCTGGCGCTGACGACACCCGACGCGCTCGAGAAACTCTTTGCACCCGAAACGGATGTCGTGATCGCACCGGGCCGAGGCGTCGGAACAAACGCGCTGGTGGTCCGTCACCCAGAGTTTCGGGTCGACTACCACGGCGGATCCTACCTCGATCACCGCCAGATTGCCGAGGAAGTCGATGCTACTCTCGAGACGGTGGACTCGTTCCGGCTGGGCACAGATATCGACGAACCGGCGGATCTGGTGGAAGTACTCGTTCACGGAACGGGAAACACGCCCGAGTGCCTCCGCGAGTTCGGCTTCGAACTCGATTCTCGAGAGGGACGCCTCGAGGTCGTTCGCTCCGCCGAACTCCGATAAAGCGATTCCACGAACGACGAGGCGCACACGACGAATTGCCTCGAAGTGAAGCCCTTATGTGCCGAGCGAAGACAGTCGAACGTAGGATGATCCCCGGCGCGAGCGACTATGGAATTTCGCTGTCGATCGACGACGATGCGATCGATCGACTGTGTGCTGTGACCGCCGAAGACGTCGAGCCAGCGCCGGAACTCAGCTTCGCTCGGAACGTGTTTATCCCGTTAACGACGGCATGTCGATACACCTGTACGTACTGTACCTACTTCGACGGCCCCGGGAACGCCTCGCTTCTCACGCTCGAGGAGGTCCGTGACATCTGTCGAACCGGCGCAGACGCCGGCTGTACGGAGGCGCTGTTCACGTTTGGGGACGACCCCGACGAACGCTACACCGAGATTCACGACCAGCTCGCAGAGTGGGGCCACGACTCGATTCACACGTACCTGCGAGAGGCCTGCGAGGTCGCCCTCGAGGAGGGACTGCTTCCCCACTCGAATCCGGGCGACCAGACGCGCGAGCAGATGGAAGCGGTCGCGGACGTGAACGCGAGTATGGGCGTGATGCTCGAGACGACAGCGGCGGTCGACGCCCACGCGGGGCCACGCCGGAAGAATCCCGGCCAGCGCCTGCAAACGATCAGAACGGCGGGCGAACTCGACATGGCGTTCACGACGGGAATTCTCGTCGGAATCGGCGAATCGTGGGAAGACCGAGCCGAAAGCCTGCTCGCAATCCGTGAGATGCACGAGCGGTACGATCACATTCAGGAGGTGATCGTCCAGCCGGTGTCCACCAACGAACGCTGGTCCGGCAACACGCCGGATCTCGAGACGATGCGCCGGGTGACGGCGATGGCGCGGGTCGCGTTACCCGAGGAAATCTCCGTGCAAGTTCCGCCGAACCTCGCACCGGCGCGCGACCTCGTCGATTGTGGCATCGACGACCTGGGCGGCGTGTCGCCGATCACGGACGATCACATCAACCCCGACTACGCCTGGCCCGCCCTGCGCGAACTCGAGGAGATTGCCTCGGAAGCCGACGTTCCGCTCCGCGAGCGGCTCCCGGTGTACGAGCGGTTCCTCGAGCCGGAACTTCGGACGGCGGAATTCGACGGCGTGCTCGCCGAGGGGGCGAACGAGGGAGCGTGGATTTCGCCAACGATTCGGGACGCACTCGAGGCAGAGGACGAGGCGGGAGAACGGTACCGATCCGTACTTCGCGAGGGAACGCCCTGAATTTCGTCACGAAAGCCAGACAGTCAACCGTTTTTGACCGTTCTTGCTGTTTCAATCGACAACGTAGTCTCTCCATTCGACGAACCTGGCCTCGAGTCGAGCCGAACCGGTTGTTGGCCAGGCGTAACCGTTCGAGCGACCGCTATCGTCGGTATAATCGATTCATACGGCGACGGCGAAAGCGGCCGGAAAACCGAGAGCCGGCGATGGGACAACACGAGTGTACGGCCACCTTTCGGCGTCACAGGGAGACCGAACAGCGACCTGTCGCGGTCGAGTCCACGGCCCGCAATCGGCGGGGGTTCCGACACGACGGTGACGAGACCGAGTTACGCTGTTTCAAAATTGGAACGGTCGAAAGAACACCCGCGTGAGGCTATCTTGCCGGCCTCGAGCGAACCGACGCTTCCTGACGCTCCGTTGATTCGAAACCGGTGCCTGTTCGGTGGAAGCGAGACTGAAACAATGGGCCATCGCACCGTTCTCCCGAGTACTTCGTGAGGATTCGCAATCGATCACTGGGCCGTTCGAGTTCGGCGTCGGCGGGGTCCGAGACGGCGGACGAAGCCCGGGCGATGCCGGCCGTCTGTCTCGAGGACGTCAATCACGAGTACGGTTCGACGGGCGGACGGCTTCGTTCGGGTTCGGATCGAACGGTGACCGCGCTTCGAAACGTCTCCCTCGACGTGGAACGAGGAACCATCGTCGGCCTCGAGGGGCCGAGCGGGAGCGGCAAGTCGACGATTCTGCATGCGGTCGCGGGATTGCTGGTGCCGACCGCGGGCACCGTCTCCGTACTCGGAACCGATCTCACAGCACTCTCCGACCGGGGTCGAACGAGAGTTCGGCGAGGCCACGTAGGGATCGTCTTCCAGCGGTTCCACCTGTTACCGTCGCTCTCGGCCCGCGCGAACGTCGCGTTACCGCTCGTGCAGGCCGGACTCTCGAAATCGGCGCGTCGGGAGCGAGCGTCGACGCTGTTGACACAGGTCGGTCTCGAGGATCGGATCACCCACCTCCCCGGCGAACTCAGCGGCGGCGAACGACAGCGCGTTGCGATCGCCAGGGCGCTGTCGACGGACCCCGATGTCCTCGTCGCGGACGAACCGACGGGCGAACTCGATACGGAAACCGGCGCGGACGTCCTCGAGCTGTTGACCGACGTCGGCCGCGACCGGGCGGTGCTCATCGCGTCACACGACGCGGCTACGCTCGCCGTCGCCGATCGAGTGGTGACACTCCGGGATGGGACGGTGGTCGAGGATGAACGATAACGCCGAGGAAGCGCGGAACGACAACCCCAAGGAAAAGCGTCGACACCGCTGGCGCGGAATCGTCGGCGTCTCGGTCGCCAGGCTGTGGAACCGGCCGACCCGAACCAGCTCGAGTCGGATTTTGACCTCGATCACGGTCGTTGCACTCACCATCGCGTTGCTTCTGTGTATCACCGGAGTCGCGCTCGCGCTAGCCGACGGCGGACCGATGCTAGAGGACGACGCGGACGCCCAGATCGCGCCGGAAGGGAGCGGAAGCCTCTCGGCGGTCGACGGCGTCGAGAGTCCCCGAATCGGCGAGTCGAACGAGCGAGCGGCGGCGATTCGCTCGGAAGCGGGCATCGACCACGCCTCACCGGTGCTCGTCGAACCGACGAAATTCGAGACGAGCGACGGCGGCTCCGAGACGGTCCTTCTCGTGGGCGTCGTCCCCGACGAGGAATCTCGAACCGTCGCGGGCCTCTCAACAGACGGTCTTGAGCCGGGTGACGATCACTACGCCGACGGATCGTACGATGGCCCGACGCAGCGACAGCTCGTGCTCTCTCCCGCCGCGGCGGATCGGCTCGAGGCCTCGGACGGTGACGAACGGATCGTCTCGAGCGGACAGACCGATACGGAGATGCCGCCGCTCACCGTTTCGGATGTCGACGACGCCGCGGGCGCATACGAGGACAGCGACGCACCTATCGCGCTCGTTCACCTGAGCGAGTTACAGACGTTCTCGGGGGCGAGCGACGACGAACTCGCCGACAGCGTGCTCGTGTGGGGCGACTCCGAGGCGACGGCGACGGCAGCCGGCGAGGCGTATCCGGATGCGACGGTCGAATCGAACCAGGGCGGCGATCCGTCGGCGCTGTTCGACGACGGGTTGGCGTTCGCGACGAGTGCGATCGCGCTGCTCATCGGCGTGACAATCTGTGCGTCGTTCGTCGCGACGACGATGGGGATGGCCGTCGATCAGGATCGTCGCACGCTCGCCATCCTGCAGACGATCGGCGTTCCGCTGTCGGGACGGATGGCCGTCGTCGCCACCTCGACGGTGGTCGCAACCCTCTGTGGTGCGGTTCTCGGAATCAGCCTCGGCGTCGCCGGGATTTTCGCCCTCAACGCGGTCGCCGGCGCAACCGTCGCGTCGGGAACCGTCGCGATGGCCCACCCCGTCTTCGTCCCGTACGCGCTCGCGGTCGCGCTCGTCGCCGGACTGCTTGCGATGCCGTACCCGCTGTTGATCGCCTCGAGGACGAACGTCTTGGCCGAGGTGGGTCGATGAGCCGGCGATTCGGGGCGGCGTTGAGAGCGGTGGCGAACCTCCGACACGTTCCCACTCGAACGAGCGCCGTCCTCGGGATCGCGTTCGCCCAGATTCGGCGGTCGCCCAGACGAACCGTCCTCGCCGTGTTGGCCGTCGCGCTCGTCGTCCTCTCGGTGACATTGCTCGCAAGCCTCGGCGTCGGCGTCGTCGACATCGGCGAGGACGGACTCGAGAGCGCGAACCGGGGGATCTGGCTCTCGGGCGACCCGGTCGATCCCTCCGCCAGCGGAACCGAGAATCCGATCGTTGGCGCACACGACGTGACGGCCGAACTCGACGAGCGCGACGACGTGAGTTCCGCCTCGCCGATCGCGATGTACGAGATCTACGTCGGGACGGATCCCGGTGATCTCGAGCGAACGTCGGGGGTCGGCGTTCCGGGGACCCACTCCGGGTTCGACTTCCAGCGAGGCGGCGGGTACGAAACCGACGCGGAGGACGCCCAAGAGGCGATGACGAGCGGCGAGCCGACAACCGAGGAAGTCGTCCTCGATCCCGATACGGCCGAACGGCTTGGCGCATCGCCCGGCGACACGGTTTATCTCGGGACGAGCAGGGAGTCAGCTCCCGAATACGAGTTTACCGTCGTCGGTACCTCCTCGTACTACTCGCAGTATCTCGGCTCGGAATCGACGGCGGTTCCGCTCCCTGATCTGTTGGCAGTCGCCGGTACCACGGGCACTGATCGGGCGACGTTTATCACCGCCGACGCGGCGGACGGGCATGACCGGCAGACGGTTGCGGCCGACCTCGACGAGACTTATCCGGAGTACGACGTCCGTGCCAGCGACGAGCAGATCGGCGCGATGCTCGAGGAGCGGCCGCTCATCCTCGCAAGCGGCGTGACGCTGGTCGGGCTGGCCATCGTCGGCGGTATTATCCTCACGGTGAATCTGTTCGCGCTCGTCGCCTCCCAGCAACGCGAAGAACTCGCGGCGCTCCGGGCGATCGGCCTCTCGAGATGGGTTCTCTCGGGAACGATCGGCGCGCAGGGGCTCATCATCGGACTGCTCGGCGGCGTCGTCGGACTCGTCTCCACACCGGTACTCGCGGCGGGATTGAATCGAATCGTGGCCGAAACCGTCGGCTTCGAACGGCTCCTGCGGACGCCCCTCGAGGTCTACGCCGTCGGGTTCGCCCTCGCCGCCGTCGTGGGAACGATCGTTGCGCTCGTCGCGGGCTGGCGGGCTGGCCGATACGCACGGATCGCGCATCTCGAGGCGTGATCCGTCCGAACCGCAGTCTCGACGGCACCGAATCGGTTCCAGCGGAGGCGACCGCCACCCGAGTTATCAAACGGCTGTGGTCCGTACAACGCGTATGAGCTGGACCGCGTCCGACGTTCCCGACCAGTCGGGGCGAACAGTCGTCGTCACCGGCGCGAACAGCGGCATCGGCTTCGAAGCCACTCGAGTGCTCGCCGAACGCGGCGCGACGGTCGTCATGGCCTGTCGAAGCGTGGACCGCGGCGAGGCGGCCGCCGACGAGATCAGAGACGGCCTCGAGGCCGACGTTAAGGGCGAACTGATTGTCGAGGAACTGGACCTCGCCGACCTCGAGTCGGTCCGAGCGTTCGCGGAGCGGTTCGACGACGCGGTCGATCGAAACGGCGAATCGTCGGAGGAGGCGGAAATAGACGTGCTGGTGAACAACGCGGGCGTGATGGCGATTCCGCGCCGCGAAACCGTCCAGGGCTTCGAGATGCAGTTCGGCGTCAACCATCTCGGACACTTCGCGCTCACCGCTGCCTTGTTCGACCACCTCGCGAGGGACGCCCGCACCGTGACCGTCTCGAGCGGAGTCCACAAACAGGGCGAGATCGACTTCGACGACCTGCAGGGCGAAAACGACTACAACCGCTGGAGTGCCTACGCCCAGTCGAAACTCGCGAACCTGCTCTTTGCCTACGAGTTCGACCGGCGACTCGAGAACGCCACCTCCAACGCGATGAGCGTGGGCGTTCATCCGGGCTACGCCGATACGGCGTTGCAGGCCCAGGGGCCCGAAATGGACGGCTCGAGGGTTCGAAAACTACTGGCGGACGCGGCGAACGCCGTGTTCGCCCAGTCCGCCGCGAAGGGGGCGCTTCCGACGCTGTACGCGGCGACCGCGAGTGACGTCCAAAGCGGAGAGTACTACGGCCCCGGCGGACTCATGAACATGCGCGGCGCGCCGGAGCGCCAGCGGTCGGCCGAGCAGTCCTACGATCGCGAGATGGCACGGAAATTATGGGAGGTCTCTGAAGAGCTGACCGACGTCGAGTTCGACCTCGAATCTCGAGATCGGTAAACGTCCACGTACACGTGAAAATTGACGAATATTTATCAGTGCCTTCGTGGTCGGTGACCGAATAGATGGCACCTCCTCGTTCACCGACACCGGATCGCCGGACCGTACTGACAGGGCTCGCCGCCAGCACCGGGGTTCTTACCCTCGCCGGGTGCACCGAGTCCAGCGACGAAAGCGATTCGACAACCGGCGACTCAAGCCCGAACGGCGACGATGATTCGAACGCGGGCGAGGGCGATGAATCAGGTAATCCGGACGAGAACGACGACAACTCGAGCGACGAGGAATCCCCGGCGGTTCACGAGGACTACGAGGAAACCGAGGTCAGCGTGACGACTGCCGACGGCGAGGAACTCGGCGAAGTGACGGCGGCCATCGCCGACACGCAGGAACTGCAGACGATCGGGCTCAGCGATACCGAGGAGTTACCCGAGGATCGCGGGATGATCTTCATCAACGAATCCGAGCAGGATCTGCGGTTCATCATGCCGGATATGTCGTTCGGGATCGACATCGTCTTCGCCGACAGCGAGGGCGTCATCACGGGGATTCACCACGCGCCCCAACCCGGGCCCGACGAGGACGGCTCCGAGCAGGGCTATCCGGGCTACGGCCAGTACGTCCTCGAGGTCAACTACGAGTGGACCGCCGAACGGGGAATCGAGGAGGGCGACGTGCTCAGCTTTTCGTACTGATCCGAGGTCTGACGTCTCAGAAGCCCGCAAAACGACTCAGTCGTCCGCAGGGACCGTATCCCCGTCTCGAGCCAAAAGCGCCGTTCCGTCAGCCTTCGGCCCGAGTTGCGGCCCGAACGGCGGATCGTCGGGATCGATGACGCGGCGTTTTTCGTAGTCCGTCGAGCGCTCGACCGGGATCCGTCCGATTGAGGAGATCAGTTCGACGTAGTCTTCGACCGAGCGGAACTCGCCGTACTCGCCGCCGGCGCGTTTGGTGATCTCCTCGGAGAGGATCGTCCCCATGAAGTCGTCCGCGCCACAGGAGAGCATTTTTAGTCCCTGCTGATCGCCGTACTTGACCCACGAGGACTGGATATGGTCGATGTTGTCGAGAAAGAGCCGCGAGACGGCGATCATCAGTTCGTCTTCGTCCTGACTCGCACCGCTCGAGACGACGTCGTGCTCGTAAAGCGGCGTGTTCTGGTGGATAAAAGAGAGGGGAACGAACTCGGTTATCGCGCCGTCGACGCGCTCCTGGAGGTCGCGAACGCGTTTTAAGTGCATCACTCGATGGGCCTCGTTCTCGACGTGGCCGTACATGATCGTCGAGGTGAGCCCGAGCCCGGCGTCGGCCGCGGCTTCCATCGCCTCGAGCCAGCCGTCGGTGCTGATCTTGCCGGGACAGATCACTTCCCGAACCTCCTCGACGAGAATTTCGGCCGCGGTGCCGGGAACGGTGTCGAGTCCAGCGTCTTGCAAACGGCTGTAAACGTCCTCGTAAGACCAGTCGGTACCGCGACGGGCGTGGTAGGCCTCCTCGGGCGTCATCGAGTGGACGTGCACGCCGTCGACGCTCATCGCCGCCATCTGCTCGGCGTAGGTTCCGGGGTCGGTCTCGTACCGTTCGGGCGGCTTGTAGTTGACCTCCTTGCGGTTCTCGGTGGCCTCGAGGATCTCTAAATGTTCGTCGTCCAGTGCAAATGCGGGGTGAAGACCGGAGACCGAAGTGACCTCGTAGACGCCCTTCTCGACGGCGTCGGCGACGATTTCGCGAGACTCCGCGGGTGTCTTCGTAAAGCCCTGACTCTCCATCTCGGCGTCGGATTCGAAGGTGTGGGCAGCGTCTTTGAAGTTACAGAACAGACAGCCGACGTTACACGCGGTCGTCACGTTGTTGTTTACATTTGCGACGAACGTGACTTCCTCGCCGACGACGTCCGCGCGGCGACGATCTGCGGCCTCGAGGACCCGCTCTTTCCGTCGCTGGTCAATCCCTTCGGCGTCGGTTCCCGTCGTCAACAGTTCGATGCCATCGTCGACGGTGAGTCGGTTCCCGTTCCGTGCCTTCTCGAGGGCGTTCTCGAACGACTGGTCGGTCTCGGGAACGTGCTCGAACGCGAGGTCTGCCTCGGTCACCGGTCGCTCCATCGTCGCAACGAACCCATTACAGCGGCAAAAACGTGGTGGAACGCGTCCGAACTCACCGCTATCTCGGAGATTCGGTTGATCTGAAACGAACGAGGGCTTCCTCGAAGCGGTCGCGGCTCAGCGGAGACCTCACGACCGGCCCCGCGAATAATACTGAAACCTTCTTACGGTGGGGACACGGCAACTCGAGTATGAACCGCGGGGGCCACTCGATGAGGTGTGACGAATGACGAGCGTCAAGGAGTTTCGGATCGAGGAGGAAGCAACGGCGGACTCGCTCGGTCGCGGGGCGTTCGTCTTCACCGACGATTACTCGGTGTTCGACTGGGGGAAGATGCCCGATCCGATTCCGCAGAAAGGTGCAACGCTCTGTACGATGGGGGCCTTTAACTTCGAACTGCTCGAGTCGGAAGGCGTACCGACGCACTATCGCGGCGTCGGCGAGGACGGCGGCGTGAGCAAACTCGAGGACGCCTCGCGCCCGCCCTGGGTGATGGAGATCGACCTGACGCAGGTGCCGGATCTGCCGAACGAGGGTCGAGAGTACGATTACGAGTCCTACCACGCCGAGGCGGGCTCGAACTACCTGATCCCGCTCGAGGTCGTCTTCCGGAACACGGTCCCGATCGGCTCGAGTCTCCGCCGACGGACCGAGCCCGCGGACCACGGCCTCGTGTTCGAGAATTGGCCCGACGAGACGGTCGACCTCGAGGAACCGATCGTCGAGTTCTCGACGAAATACGAGGAGGGAGACCGCTACCTCGACCGCGAGGAAGCCGACTACATCGCCGGCGAGGCCTCGATCGACGACCTCGAGTCCGTCGCCCGGGAGGTCAACGAGATCATCACCGAACAGGCGAGCGGTGCGGAGCTGTCCCACCAGGACGGGAAAATCGAGTGTCTCACCTTCGAGGGCGAGATCCGCGTTGCCGACGTCGTCGGCACGTTCGACGAGAATCGATTCAGCCACGAGGGGACCCAGCTTTCGAAGGAGGTCCTTCGGCAGTACCACAAACGCACCCAGCCCGAGTGGGTCGAGTCGGTCAAACACGCGAAGGCCGAAGCCGAGCGCCGCGACATCGCCGACTGGAAATCGCTGTGCGAGCGGGATCCGGAGCCACTCGAGGAGGACGTGATCGAAACAGCTCGAGACCTCTACTGTGCCGGAACCAACGCCTACACCGGGCTGGATTTCTTCGAGGCACCGCCGCTCTCGAGTGCGATCGGTGCGGTCAGCCGGCTGTAGTCGCGATTTCTCCACGGTCCGGTGGTCGACTGGCACATTCGGCCCCCTCGAGTATCCGCTTAAGGACCTCTTTTATCCGTATCGTATCGGTGTCCGTCGTCTTCGAACCCGTCCGGTCCGCATACCCTTATCTCGATAGATGATACCAACCCACATTGTATCGCACCGAGAGCCGAAAAAGTAACGCTCATATTCCGCGACTCCAAACGGTCGACTAGCACCATATTATGTCCCTCGAGAGTTTCGCTGCTGTGACACCAGCTATCGTCCCGTTCGATGCAACCATCGGTATCACGGCCGCCGCGAGCGTCGCGCTGGCACTGTTCGTCGGATTCATGCTGTACCTCTCGTTCATCACGACGCCGGATAGTGCGACCGCGGCGAACCAGCCGTCGAGCACCCAATCGAACGCGTCCGCCGAAACCGCCGAGCCGACCGACTGAACCGGATCGCCAGCGAACCGACGCGATTGCGCTGTTACCGAATCGGTCGCGTCGCCTCGAGACGACCCCGTTGGTTTTCGGCTCTTCGTTTCGATCGCCGGCACGAGCGGTGCCGTTGGCGATGCCGTCATGCTCACCCCGCGGTTGTTTATCCCTCCTCGTAGTAGGGACAGCCGGTCGATACGATGAACAACTCATACAGTCCCACCCGCGAACTTGGCGTGGTATTCGGCGAACTCGAGGCGAAACTCGACGATCACGGTTACCCCGCGACGAACGAGGAACTCGTCGACACGTACGGCGAGTACGCCCTCGAGCTACCGGACGGTTCGGAATCGCTCGAGGAGCTTCTGGGCGCGATGTCGGAGGATACCTACAATTCGCCCGCTGAGGCCCGACAGGCGATTTTCAATATGGTCGACAGTCGAGCGATCGGGCGACGGTACTACTCGGATCGGACTCCGCCAGCGCTAGGTGAGACACGAGAGGACGAGCAGTTGTCGTTCTAGAGATCGTACTGTTCGCGGACGAGGTGATCGATCCCGCGATCCTCGAGTACGTCCATCGGCGCGAGCAGATCGAGCTGGACGACGCCGGGAAGCCGACCGATCTGGACCCCGCCGGTAAACGTACACCGCGAACGGACCTCTCCCTCGCTCATCTCGAGGAGATCCGTCGCCCGGTCGAAGGCGTTCTGGGTCGCGTCGTTGATCGTCTCGCCGCTCCCGATCACCTGGATCGGGCCCATGTCCTCCTTGAGGTCAACGCCGTGGTCGGCGGCGAGCTCTCGGCCAAACTCGCGCTCGTCGTCGCTGTAGGGCCGGCTGATAAACGGGAGATCCGCCTCGTTTGGAAGGAGGAGCGGGCCGCCCAGTTCGAGGGCCTCGATAACCTCGACGTCCATCGTCACCGTTCCGCTGACGTCGGTGGTGTGCAAGGAGAGCTCGCCGTCACCCTGATTGGCGTGGAGATCGCCGACGTAGACCCCGCCGCCGTCGACCTTGACCGGACAGATGAGCGTCGAGCCGGCGCGGACCTCCGGAACGTCCATGTGGCCGTCGGTGCGAGCCTCGAGGTCGTCCTGTGTTTCGATGCCGTAGTCGTGTTCGGCTCCGACGAGGAACTGGCCGAAGTCGCCCGCGTTGTGCGAATCCGGGAGCGTCACCGGCGGGGTCGTTCCAACGTTGCCGATAAAGGGGCGAAGCCGGCCGAGCGTGCCCGGCATCTCGTCGGGTTCGTACAGCAGGATGGGGTGCTGTCTCGAGTTCTCGGGGATGTCCATCACCTCGGCCGCGTCCGTCGCGAGTTCGTGGGCGGCGTCGCCGTCAAGTGTGATCCCCATCTCGTGGTCCTCGTCGAACGCGACGGTGTAGCCGTACTCGAAGCCAAAGGAGGAAGCGTTCGCGCCGCACTCGGCGCACTTGATCGCGTCCTCGCCGGTTCCCTCGACGACGCTCTCGGGCCACTCGGTACCGCATTCAGGACAGCGGTGGTCGACGAACGGATCGTCGCCGAAGGCGTCCTCGCGTTCGGCCATCGACCCTGTACTCGTCGCCATACTCGTTACCTCGACATCCCGAATGCGGAGGGCGATGGCGTCGCCGACCGAAGCTCCCTCGACGCGGATCGGCCGCGTAACCTCGTGGCCGCCCCGGAAGTCGGGCGTGATCATCGGCCCCCAACAGCCCGGCGGCGTGTACGTTCGGATCGTTCCCCCGTCAGCAACTGTACCGGCCCACTCCTGATCGGGACCGACCAGCCCGAGCGTGTACTGATCGACGTATAGCTCCTGTTCCACTTCTTGCTGTGACATAACGTACCAATATAGCGGCTCCGAGATAGTAAACTAGCTCGTCAGTCGGATAGCAAACACGTATTTGACCGATTTACGAGTATTTGATACGTGTCCGATTGAGCAGTCGAGTTCGCGCTCGAGTCGAGGGGCTTGCACGTGAGGGCCCAAGTTCGATGCGGGTCGCTCGAAAAGTCGCCACCATGCAAGACAGCGAGTTCTACCAGCTGGTGCTCGAGGCGAGCCACATCGAAACGATCGATCGAGCAGAAGTCGCAACCGACGCCGTCCTCGAGACGCTCGGGGAGACGCTCACCGCCGGCGAGGCCGAAGACGTCGCGACGCAACTCCCCGACGAGCTAGCGGGAGTAATCGAAGACACAGACCACGACGGTTCCGGCTACGACCGTAACGCGTTCGTCAACCGGGTCGGCGAACGACTGCAAAATACCGACCTCGAGCCGAACGACGCCGAACGGTACGCGGACGGCGTGACCGACGCGCTGACCGCGACGCTGACCGAGGGTGAACTCGAGAACCTCAAAGCACAACTCGATAGTGAACTCGATCCGCTGTTCGAAGGCGTCGGCGTGAACGCGGAACAAATCTGAGGAAGCCGAATCGGTCGAATGCGCCGTTGACCGTTCGCCGGCGTCGAGGTGAACCGTTCGATCGGGCGACTCGAGAATAGACACCTAATTCGCCCATCTCAGTGGGTCTAAAACGTCTTTGTCCCGGAGCGGTCAATACCGACGAGATAGGTTGGTTAAAGTGCGTTTCGTCCCTCATGTCTTCTAATGGCTGATTCGACCGACAACGATACCGGACCACAGTGTGACAACTGCGGCGACGCCGTTACAGAGAGCACGAACAGACGAGTCGTGACGACACTCGAGGACGGCGAGGCCGCCTACAACAATTTCTGTGGCGACGGCTGTCTCGAGGAATGGCGGGCGTGAACGCAACGAAATCCTTCACCTGAATCACCGGAAGCAGACAGTAGTCCGAAAGAAAGTTCGGAGCGACGACACACCCGTTTTACCGTGGTCAATCCGAACGACTGAATCTCAGAACCGCATTACTCGTCGGCGACGACGCTTCCGATCCCGTCGATCGGACGATCCGGAATGAAGTCGTCGACTTCGTCGGGAAGACCTAACTGATAGGCGTCGCCATCCTCTCGGACGGTCGTTCGGCCGCGGTGGACCGAGACGTCACCGTTCAGATGAAGACGCACAGCTTCGATCAAGGCGTCGGCCTCGAGGGGTTGTCCGCGGCGTTTCATCTCCTCGAGATCGGCGTCATCGGGTACATCGAACGCCCGCTGGGTGATCACCGGCCCCTGATCGAGATCGGTCGTGACGTAATGGGCGGTGACGCCTGCGACGCGAACACCCTCCTCGACGGCCTGGCGGTAGGCCTCCGCGCCGGGGAACGCCGGGAGAAGGGATGGATGGACGTTGATGATACGATCCTCGTAGCGGAAGACGACGTTCGGGCTGAGAATCCGCATGTACCGTGCGAGGACGATCAAATCGGCGTCGTACTCCGCAAGCAACTCGAGGAGTCGGTCTTCGTTCTGCTGGCCGGATTCGGTTCCGATGTCGTGGAACGGCACGTCGTAGTGGTCGGCCAGCGGTTCCAGGTCGTCGTGGTTCCCGATAACGACCCCAATATCTGCGCCCAGTTCGTCGTTGGCCCATGCCTCGAACAGCGCCTCGAGACAGTGGCTCTCTTTGGTCACGAGGACGGCGATCTGTTGGTTATCCCGATCGGCCGGGAACCGAACCTGCACGTCCAGTTCGAGGTCGGAACCCAGTTCGTCGATATCCTCTCGAAGCGTTTCCTTCGTACAGACCATCTCGCTCGTGTCGACGGCGAGATACATCCGGAAGACGCCGTCTCTGACCGCCTGGTCGAGATCTTCGATATTGATTCCGCGCTCGAAGAGGAGGCTCGTCACTCGGGCGATCAACCCGGTGTCGTCGTCCCCAACGACCGTAATTTCAGTTACGTCGGTCGTCATCGCTGCCACCTCCGCTCGAGCGATTGTCGAAACATCAGTATGCTCTCATGCGGTGAATCGTGAAAAGCCCTGCCTTTCGGCGACCGTTCCGTGATTCGTCCCAACACACTAGACCAGTCCCTAAACTATAGCAAATTTTATTATCTACACCATTCTGTTTATTAACTCCGGGCCGTCTATGGTATCCATGAGCAGTTCATTCGATCTCGAGGTCGCGATCGTCGGCGCCGGACCAGCGGGAATCGGAACGGCAGTCGTTCTCGAGAAACTCGGTATCGACTACGCGATCCTCGAGCGCTACTGTATCGGCGCGTCGTTTCGTAACTGGCCAGCGGAGATGCGCCTCCTCACGCCGTCGTTTCCCGCCAACGCCTTCGGCGCGCGCGATCTGAACGCGATCACCGTCGATACGTCTCCCGCGCTTGCACTCGATTGCGAGCATCCGACCGGCGAGCAGTACGCGGAGTACCTCGAGGCCGTCGCGGAGTTTCACGAGTTGACCATCGAGACCAGTGTCGACGTCGAATCCGTCGCGGCCCGGGAACACAAAGCTGGGTTCACGCTCGAGACCGACGGCGAGCCCGTTCGTGCCCGATACGTCATCTGGGCCGCGGGCCAGTACGATTACCCCGCTGACGGCTCGATTCCCGGCTCGAGTCACGCGGTTCACGTTGCTTCCATCGGTTCCTGGGAGCGCTACGCGAATCGATTCCGCTCCCGAGCGAGCCCCGAAACCGACAGAACGGGTGCTCCCGACCGCGAAGTTCAGAGAGCGGCCGCGGACGGCTCCGGGACGACGACAGCTCCGAGGACTGGACACGGTCCGGCCACCGACCGCTCCCGACCGTCCGGCGGCGACCGCGTGGAGACTCAACCGACGGCGGTGGCCGACACCGTCGTCATCGGCGGTGCCGAGAGCGGTATCGACGCGGCTATCGGCCTCTCGAGTGCGGGGCTCTCGACCGCGGTCCTCGACGACGAGGGAACGTGGCAGTTTCGCAGCCCCGATCCCAGCGAGGTGCTCTCGCCGAGAACGAACGAGCGCCTCGAGGCCTCGCTGGCCGACGAACAGCCCATCGATCTCGTTGCTGACGCACGCGTCGAACGCATCGAACGGGTCGAATCCGGCGACGGAGATGGAGACGCGAGCGGCGAGGCAGTGACTGACGAACGTGGGCCTGAGGAACGATACGACGTACCGACTGACGGCGAGTGCTACGACGTGATCACGACCGACGGCGAGCGGTTTCGCTCGAGGACACCGCCCGTCCTCGCGACAGGTTTCGAGGGAAGCCTGACGCTGGTCGAGGACCTGTTCGACTTCGACGGCGAACACCCGGATCTGACGGGCGACGACGAGTCGACGAAGACACCGGGTCTGTTCCTCGTCGGCCCGCAAGTCGCCCACGACGGGCAGTCGTTCTGTTTCATCTACAAGTTCCGGCAGCGGTTCGCCATCGTCGCACAGGCGCTCGCCGAGCGGTTAGCCGTGGAAACCGAACCGCTCGAGGAGTACCGGGAGAAGCGGATGTTCCTCGAGGACGTCTCCTGTTGCGAGCCGGACTACTGTGACTGTTGACTGACGGCCTGCTTCTCTCATACGGTCTGCTGTAACGATTTACCGGAGCAACCACAGGACAGCTCGCGGTTGCTCCGGAAATGACTTACAACAGACCGTATCACACCTACTTTTAGTATATGCGTTCGGGCCCCGTACTCGAGACAGAAGAGAAATTATGCTCAGACGAACGGCGGATCGACTGTGGACGTACGAGGAACCGCTTCGGTTTATGGGAGTCGAGATGGGACGGATCATGACGGTGATCCGTCTCTCGAGCGGCGGCCTGTTCGTCCAGTCGCCGGCCGAGTTGACGCCGGCACTCAAGGCCGCGCTCGAAGAACTCGGCGACGTTCGGTTCGTCGCCCCAGCCAGCAAGCTCCACGGTCATCTGTACATGGAGCAGTACCGGGAGGCGTTCCCGGGCGTCGAACTCCTCGCTGCGCCCGGACTCGGCGTTCGGCGGCCGGACTTGACGTTCGACGGGCTGTTGGGTGACGTCCCCGACCCACGGTGGGCGACCGACATCGACCAGGCGGCCGTGGTCGGCCACCGGTGGCTCACCGAGATCGCGTACTTCCATCGCCCGAGTCGAACGCTTATCCTCGGAGACGTCGGATTCCATATCGGCCCCTCGAGCCCGTTGAAAACACGTCTACTGGCGCGAATTGCGGGCATCTACGGGCGGGTTAGGCCGCCGCTCGATCTGCGGCTCACGATCAAAAACGAGCGCGCGTTCCGTCGGTCGATTCGAGACGTTTTGGCGTGGGACTTCGATCGAGTCATCCCCGGCCACGGCGAGATCATCGAAACCGGCGGCAAACGCGCCGTTTCCGACGGGTTCGAGTGGGTACTGTGATTTCAGAACTGCTCACAGGCCACACTACTTCCGAGATACTTAGGAGACCAGTTCGTCGGCGCGCCGACGCAACGACGGTGCGACGGTGGTATCCTCGGCGAGTTCCTCGAGTTCCTCGGTCGCGCGACAGTTAGAGAGCCCCTCGAGCGCGCGGCGACGAAACTCGCCGTCGAGACCGCCCATCTGGACGATAATCGAGAGGTTCGTTCGCTCGCCTTTCTCGACGAGGCGGTCGATTGCTTCGTAACGGTTCTCGCGCTGGACGTTTTTTCGAACTGCGGTCTGGAATGCGGTTGACATTGGTGGTGGGTATCTTAGCGCGTCGCGTCTGTATCGCGGCGTGTGGTCGAGCCATGTGGTCGTCTCACTGCATCTCCTCGAGGTCGACGAACGAATCGTCCTCCGCGGAAAGCCACGCCGTCTGTTTCGTCCGCGGGTCGGACATGTCGTAGATCGTACAGATCTCGGTTCCGTGTTCGTCCGGTTCGACGACGGACCGACAGTCCAGCGAGCGGATTTCGCTGGTCGAATCCGCCGGTGAGTCGCCGGATTTCGATTCGCCTCGAGTCGTTCTCTGTTCTTCCCAAGTCGATTCCTGTTCTCCTCGAGTCGTCCCCTGTTCCCCGTCCGCGTCACCGTCGTCCGTTGGATCGTGTGCTGTCACTGTGGTAGGTTTCTGTTCGTACCGTCTCCTCGAGCCTCGGTCCGATCGCTCACTTGGCGAGGCCCACTTCCGTCGCCGTCTCGTGCTCGTGAGTGTGGTCCGTCTCAGCCGACGTTTCCGTCCCCTCATCTCCCTCCGAAGCACCCTCGGGCGCTTCGCCATCGAGTTCGTCTTCGTCCGGCACCTCGAACGAGGGGAACCGATCGTCGTAGGTCGCCCAGTCCTCACGCATCTCCTCGTCGTCGAGCACGCAGGCTTCGAGCCGATCTCGGACCGTTTCGTGGTCCATCTCGGTTCCGATGCAGACCAGCTGTATGCCACGGTCTCCCCACTCATCGTCCCAGGCGTCCTCGAGTTGCGGGTACTCCGCTAACTGTTCCTCGCGTTCCTCGGGCGGGAGCGCGGCGATCCACTGCCCGCCAGGTGCGACGCGGATCGACTGGCCAGCGACGTTGAGCGTGACCGCCTCGTCTTCCCGTCCCGCGAGCCAGAAGTGGCCCTTCGAGCGAACGACGTTCTCGGGAAATTCGTCGAGCAGGTCGGCGAATCGCTCGGGGTGGAACGGCCGTCGCGATTCGAAGACGAAGGAGGTGACGCCGTGTTCCTCCTCGGCCGATTCGTGGGGCTCTCGAAGCTCCTGCACCCAGCCCGCGGACTGTTGGGCGTCCTCGAAATCGAACCGACCGGTCTCGAGAATCTCGTCGGGGTCAACAGCGCCGTGGGTCGTCCGAACGATTTCGGCTCGCGGCTGGAGCGTCTCGAGGGTTTCTTCGACGCTCTCGAGGGTTTCCTCATCGACCAAGTCGCACTTGTTCAGGAGTAACACGTCGCAGAACTCCACCTGATCGACGAGCAGGTCGCCAAGGTGTTTTTTCGTCCCGTCGTCGTCGAGGACTTCGTCCGAGCGCATCGCCTCGTGGAACTGGTGGGCGTCGACGACCGTGACCGTGGTGTCGAGGTGGCAGTTCTCGAGCGGCTCGATGCCGGTCTCTTCGTAGAACTCCGTGGGGTCGAGATCGGACTGATCGAAGCCGAGCGTAAGCGTCTGGGCGACCGGCAGGGGTTCTGCGACGCCGGTCGACTCGACGACAATCGAATCGAACTCGCGAGCCTGCGTGAGTGATCCGATTGCGTCGAGAAGATCGCCGCGAAGCTCACAGCAGATACAGCCATTAGAGAGTTCGACGAGTTCTTCTTCCTCCTCGGTGATGTCCGAGGATTCGGCGACGTGTTCGGCGTCGACGTTGACTTCGCCCATATCGTTGACGAGGACGGCGACGTCGCGCTCCTCGCTCTCGCGAAGGAGGTTATTCAGCGTTGTCGTCTTTCCGGCCCCGAGCGTACCGCTGAGGACCGTTACGGGAATCGTATTCTCGGGCATTCAGTTGCCAATATGGTGGCCAATTTAATAATAGTTATTATTTTGTTCGCCAGTATTATTATACTGGGCGCTCGAGTCCAAGACCAACCGATGTCTCAAGCCCCACACCCGGATATGACGGGTGATAGCGACAAACCGAGTCGAGTCCAAGAACTGCGAGCTACAGCGCCCACCTCGACGACATGAACGAGGCCGAGAACCGCGGTGAACGAACGGCCGAGACGCAACCGGAGACCGTCGTCCTCATCGGAAAAGAAAACGTCGGCAAATCCGCGCTCGCCGACGCGCTATCGGAGACGGCCCCGACCGACGAAGCGATCGGCGGTTCGACGGTCTCGAGTGAAGTGTACCGAACGGACGGCCTCGAGATCGTCGATACGCCGGGTCTCACCCTCGAGACGGACACCGAAACCACCCGAACGGCGCTTTCGAATCTCGAGGATGCAGACGGTGTCGTCCTCGTCGTCCCGGCAACCGATATCGACCGGGACCTCGCGGATCTTCTGCCGATCGTTCAGGGTCGTGTCGGTTCCGTCGTCGTCACGTTCTGGGACAGGGTCGAAGACGGCGGAGCGACGGTCGTCGATAACGAGCAAGCGGCCCCGGAGAGAGGTGGCAACGAACCGACGGGGATCGACAGCGGACGAGCGTGGGGAGCGATCGCCGATCTCGAGGCCGACCTCGGCGTTCCCGTCGTGCCCGTCGACGCCCGAAGTCTGGCCCGCGTGGCAACCGACGGCGGAGCGACGGGCGGAACCGAACCCACCGCTGTTCGAGCCGCGGACGGCCGCGACCTCTTCGAAGTACTTCGCGGTGGCCGCGAGTTTCCGGGCGGAGCCGAAACGCGCGTCGGCTGGCGAATCGAACCGCCGGAGCGCGTCTTCGAACGGCCGTACGTCGGGCCCGTGGTTAGCTGTCTGGCGTTGTTAGTACCCGCGTTCGTCGCTGTCGCGTTCGCGAACACCGTCGCCGAGGAGATGGACCCGATCGTCGGCGGACTGCTCGAGCCGGCCGTCGCGTGGACGGGATCGCTTCCCGGTCCGCTCGCGGCCGTTCTGGGCGGGGAGTACGGACTGCTCGCGATGGGTCCGTTCCTGTTCGTCTGGGCGCTTCCGACGATGCTCATCTTCGCGCTGTTCATGGGCGCCTACAAGGCCAGCGGGCTCGCCACCAGAATCACGACCGCGCTTCACCCGACGATGCGCCGCGTCGGACTCACGGGTCGGGACCTCGTCCGCGTCGTCATGGGCTTTGGCTGTAACGTCCCCGCGGTCACGAGCACCCGGAGCTGTTCTTCCTGCACCCGTTGTACCACCATCTCGGCGATCTCGTTCGGCTCGGCTTGCTCCTACCAGTTTCCAGCCACGCTAGCGGTCTTCGCCGCCGTCGGAATGCCCTGGCTCGTCGGCCCCTACCTCGCGGTCCTCGTCGCGACCACGCTCATCTACGTTCGCCTCATCGCCCCCGAACGGGCACGGATGACCAGCCTCGCCGTCGATCGCCGAACGTTCCTTCAACGGCCTCGAACGCGGGCGATCTGGCGGGAGGCTCGAGCGTCGCTCTCGAGTTTTATTACCACGGCACTCCCCGTCTTCGCGGGTATCTGCGTGGTCGCCGCGCTCCTCGACTACCTCGGGGCGCTCGAGCGCATGGGAGTGGGCCTCGAGCCCGCGATGGCCGCGTTCACCCTGCCGGCGGAGGCCGCCCTACCGGTCGTCCTCGCGTCGATTCGCAAGGACGGCGTGGCGTTGCTCACCGCGGATACCGCTGGCGTTACCGCCCTCTCTCCGGTACAGGTGCTTGTCGCCGTCTACCTCGCCGGCGTTCTCTTTCCGTGTCTCGTCACCGCCATCACCGTGGCTCGAGAGGTCTCGACCCGGTTCGTGCTGAAAATGCTGGCCCGACAGGCGGCCGCGGCGATCGGGTTCGCGTTGTGCATCGCCTGGATCGGCGCGCTCGTCGTGTAAATCTTGTTAAAAATACGATCTACACCAACCATGTTTATTAAACCAAATGAGTGAAATAACAACCTGGCGTAGGTGGTCCTGAATGCTCGAGTGTGTCATCGTCGGCGGCGGCATCCACGGAACCTATCTCGTCCAGCGACTCCTCGAGGAGACGTCTTTGGACCGCGATCGGATCGCCGTCGTCGATCCCCACGAACGGCTTCTCGAGTCGTTTCGCCGGAAGGCGGCGGCCTGTGACATGGAGGAACTTCGCTCGACGTTCGTCCACCACGTCGGTACCGAACCGTTCGGCCTCGAGAGCTTCGCTGAATCGCGGGGTCGCGAGAACGAACTCCGACCGACGCCCGGCTACCCGCGCCGCCCCTCGCTCGCGCTCTTTCTCGATTACGCCGACTACGTGATCGACGGCAACGATCTCGAGTCGCTTCACCAGCGGTCGTCGGTTCGGCGGATTCGAACCGCGTCGAAAACTGCCGAGGGGGAAGGGGAGGAGGCGCTCGTGCTCGAGACCGACGAGGGCGAGCTTCGCGCGCGAACCTGCGTGCTGGCGATCGGCCACGGCGGTCGCTACCGAATCCCCGACTGGGCCGACGGCGTGCCCGGGGTGAACCACGTCTGGAGCGACGACTTCGATCCCGAACGGCGCGTCGGGGAAACGGTGATCGTCGGCGGCGGAATCAGCGCCGGCCAGTTGGCGACCTGCCTCGCCGAGCGCGGACCCGGTCGGACGGGAACGGATCCGGCGACGTCCCACGAATCGGTCACGATGCTCGCCCGCCATCCATTCGAGCGGGCCGTCACCGAAGCCGACCCACGCTGGATCAACTGGGGGCACGTCGAGACCAACCTGCACTGTCACCCGCCGGGCTCTCGAGCGCGCTATGAAACCGTCCAATCGGTCCGAAACGACTCGACGATGCCGCCGTACCTCCACGACCGGCTCGAAGATCTGGTCGAGACCGACGATCTCGCTGTCCGTCGGAGCGCGGTCGACTCAGCGAGATGCGTCGACAGCGGGTCGTCGGCGAACGCGAGCGAGAAACGAGTTCGTCTCCTGCTCGAGGACGGCGGTTGTCTCTCGGCGGATCGGGTCGTGCTCGCGACCGGTTTCGAACCGGTCTACGAGCACCCGTTCGTGAAACGGCTCGCCGCCGATCTGGACCTCGAGCGAGGGTATCGCGGAATGCCCGTCCTCGAGGACGAGAGCCTCGCCTGGCGGCGAACGGACGGAACGACGTCGCCGCTGTTCGTCTCCGGCGCGCTCGCGGCGGGAACTGTGGGTGCGCTCGCGGGCAACATCGCGGGCGCACGACGGAGCGCGGATCGGATCACGGACGCGATCGAGACGGGGGCGCTCGAGGCGGCTGAATGCCCACCGTAGGCGGACAGACTGTTAAAATTCTCTGTGAGAGCCCGATGGCATCCGTATCGACTCTGTCCGCCAGTGCCAAACGTCTATCCACGAACGTGCATCACAGACGTAACCCGAAAGCGTTTTTGAGCACGGTTACGGGGATTCACGTAATGACTGCCTACACCGCCACGGTGACGGTTCGTCTCAAACACGGCGTCCTCGATCCCGAGGCCGAGACCACCAAACGCTCCCTCGAGCGTCTGGGCTTCGATCTCGAGGCGCTTCGCTCGGCCGACCGCTTCGAGATCGACCTCGAGGCCGACTCCGCGGGCAACGCCGAGGAGGAAGTCGAAGAGATGGCCGAACGACTGCTCGCGAACCCGACGATCCACGACTACGATATCGACGTGGCCGAACGGGAGTAAGATCACCATGACTGTATCAATCATCAGGTTCGGCGGCTCGAACTGCGACCGAGACGCCGAACGCGCGCTTTCCCACCTCGAGATCGACGCCGAGATCGTCTGGCACGAGGACGGCTTGCCGGCCGAGACGACGGGAATCGTCCTCCCCGGGGGCTTTTCTTACGGCGACTACCTTCGGGCCGGCGCGATGGCCGCTCGCTCGCCGATTATGGCGGAGGTTCGCGACGCTGCAGCAGACGGCGTTCCCGTCCTCGGCGTCTGTAACGGCGCGCAGGTCGGCTGCGAGTCGGGGCTCACCGACGGGGCCTTTACGACCAACGAGAGCGCACGGTTCCAGTGCGAGCACGTCTACCTCCGCGTCGAGCGCGACGACACGCCCTGGACCGAGGCTTACGACGAGGGCGAGGTTCTCGAGATTCCGATCGCCCACGGCGAAGGGCGCTATGAAATCGACGACGACCGACTCGAGGAACTCGAGGCCGAAAATCGTGTGCTCTTTCGGTACTGCGACGAAGACGGCGAGTTGACCGAGGACGCCAATCCCAACGGATCGAAACACAACGTCGCCGGCGTGCTCGGCGACCGAGACTCCGTCGCGGTGTTGATGCCCCACCCCGAACGCGTCACGCTCCCCGACATCGGCGGGACCGACGGACAGGGTGTTCTTCGGGGTCTCGAGAGCGTCTGATAGCGGACAACGGGATCTTGGGAGCCACGCCGTCTCGAGCAGATCGATTTTCTCACAGTAGTTGGTAGTGAGTTTCTATATTCAGAGTTGAATGTGAAAGTCGCGATAAATATAGGGCAAGCAGTAATCGGAGAGGATGCAATTCATCCAATAACCGTCAGAAATGCTGTTCTATGTAGGGACGTATTGACGGACGACGGAAATGTAAGGTGATTGATCGCCGATCGGTAGTTCTACTGACGGATGACTGCAAGTACCGCTTCGATGAAACGGTCTGGCGCGGTGAGCATCGCCTCGTGAGCGTGCCCATCGAAGGTAACGATCCGGCTGTTCGGGAGCGCATCGTTGACCGGGGCCGTCGCATCTTTCAAGAGCGGGGGGCTCTCGCTGCCGGACAACAGCATCGTTGGCGTCGTCATATTGGCGAACCGATCTGCATCGAACTCGTACTCGCCGATCGCTGCTAAGCTGCGGGGCCAGACGTGTGCCGCATCCACGAGGTCTGACCAATCCGAAGCCGAGCGTTGCGCGTCGATTTCCTCCGGCGTAGATTGGGCGATTTCTTGGAGGAACAGCACGAGTACCTGTTCGTTCTCACCCACTTTCAGCAGCCGCTCCATTTCAGCGAGTACCTCATCGGAGTAGAGTTCGTGATCGCCGAACGCAATCGGTGGTTCGTACAGGATGAGTTCGTGTAGGTTATCGGTTCGCAGGGCCGCCTCCAACGATAAGAGCGCCCCCGATGAGTGCCCAAGGAGGGTTACAGGCTTGTCGATCGCATCGACGACCGCAGCCACGTCCTCGAACTCCCGTTCCAAGTCGTACTCGTCGGCGTTGCCGGAAGCGGACGCTTCCGGCTGGCCAACCGAGCTTCGCTCGGTGGCGTCGCCGCTTTCGCCGACACCGCGACAATCCATCGCGTAGACCGTGCAGTGGTCCGCGAAGGCGGATCGAACGTCGGAGAGTTCCCAGAACCTGTGATCACAGACTCCCCCGTGGACGAGCACGAGCGGTGGCCCGCTTCCCGTCCGTTCGAAAGCAATCTCGGTCCCGTCTGCGGACGTGACTGTTTTCATCTCTTCTCCCGTGACGGGTGATGTTGATTCGGTCATGGTTGGGTCCACCTGGCTGTATCTGGACCGACGAGGGCCGTGATAATGACACTATCTAGTGAAATATTGCACGGCGTGCAAACAGGACAGACTGGTTGGTGGGTTTCTCTACGGAGCGATAAACTGTTCGGGGACCGGAGTGTCCAATGCGTCCTCGTCGACTGGTCGCGCCTCCCGACGGTACTGCTCGAAGACCGAGAGGGCCCATTCTCGGGCCTCGGGTGCGTCGGTGTCGATCCACGCACGCAGTGCTCTGGTTTCGGTATCGTGACAGCAGATACTGACCCGGTCGTCGAAGACATCGATCCCGCACCGCGTCCTGTCGGGAAGGTCGTCGTGGACGAGGACGGTGCAATGGTTTCGGGCAGCGGCCTTCTTAAACAGGTCGGGGTTCCAATTGGCCGTCGCCGCGAGGACTGCCGGGTCGTACACGTACTCGATTTCCATGCCGTCGAGGGCGGCCCGACAGAATGCCTCGTTGGCAACCGCTTTGAATATCGTGGCCCCGAGTCCCCACATCGAGTCGCTCTCCTCAACCAGTTGGATCACGCGGTCGATGGGTTCGTATGGATAGCCCGGGCCGGGATAGACGACGACGGCGTCTGCGAACAGGTCCACGGAGAATCCCTCCATCTCTCGCGGAAGCCACTGCCAGACGTCACGGAGCTTCCCCTCGGTCTCCATCGCATCACGGAACTCCGTGAACCGTTCAGAGACGAACTCACCAAGCAGTGTGAGTTGGTACGTCGGCCCGCTCCGTTCGATCCATTGTCGCTCCTCGAAGTCGCCGAGCACGCGTCCAATAGTCGACGCGTGGGCACCAGTCCGGGCCTGTATGTCTCTCCGATCACAACCCTCCTCGGCGAGTATGTCGAGTATCCCGACCCGGTGGTTCGAGCTGGCGATGAACTCGATTTCATCGATAGGACCCCCCATGGTAATAGTAATCATGGTATCGATGATACTTCTTTTGGGCTCTCCTCGGCTCTATTTGAACCGATTCCAGGGGTAACCCGTGATGAATTTGCGCCCTGTACCATCATCTGCAACTGGTCGGAACCCCGGTAGTTAGTTCCCACACGTAGTTACCGAATTTTCCGATTCAGTGTCGGGCACCAGTCTGAATAAAGAAGTCGTTCCAGTATCTACTTCTCATCTTCTTGAGTCCCAGGTCCACGCGCTATCGGCAACACACTGCTTGTGCGGACGGACGAAACTCACACGAGGAACGACACTTGCATCGGCTTGCAAGCGTGTGGATATCGTTTATCCAGCTAGTTGTGGGTCACTAGACGGCGAGGGAACGGACCGTCCATCGATCGGCAGTGGAGGTAATTCGGTCCGTGACGATCATCTCGAGGAAAATACGATCTATGTCAGAGCACGACCCGACCGACGAGACGGACGCTGTTACCGAGCCATCGAACACAACAGAGAGCCAAGAGGAAGCGACGACTGACGAATCGAACCGAACCGCAGTAAGTGACGGCGGCACTGACGACGAGTCGGGATCTGGGTCCGACTCGAGCCAGGCGGGAACGAGCGACGACGCCGGCGAGTTCGATGAGCAGAGCAAACAGGACCAACTCGATGAAGTCCGCGAAAATCCGGAGGGCGAACAGCTAACGTCCGATCACGGGGTCAAGATCACCGATACCGACAACTCGCTCAAGGCGGGTGAGCGCGGGCCGACGATCATGGAGGACTTTCACTTCCGGGAGAAGATGACCCAGTTCGACCACGAGTCGATTCCCGAACGGGTCGTCCACGCTCGCGGAACGGGAGCTCACGGCTACTTCCAGCCCTACGAGGATCCCGACCTCGGCGACGAGTACGACGACATCTCGGAGCTGACGAAAGCCTCGGTGCTGACCGATCCCGACCAGAAGACGCCGGTCTTCACCCGGTTCTCCACGGTCGTCGGTTCTCGAGGGTCGTCCGACACCGTCCGGGACGTTCGGGGCTTCGCGACGAAGTTCTACACCGAAGAGGGCAACTGGGATCTCGTCGGGAACAACATCCCGGTTTTCTTCATCCAGGACGCGATGGAATTCCCCGATCTGGTTCACGCGATCAAACCCGAGCCCGACGACGGAATGCCGCAGGCGTCGGCAGCCCACGACACCTTCTGGGATTTCGCCTCCCTCAAGCCCGAGATCACCCACATGGTCATGTGGGTCCTCTCGGGACGGGCCCTCCCGCGAGCCTACCGGATGATGCAGGGCTTCGGCGTTCACACCTTCCGGCTGGTCAACGACGAGGGTGACTCGGTATTCGTCAAGTTCCACTGGACGCCCAAACTCGGCACCCATCAACTCGTCTGGGACGAGACCACGAAGCTCTGGGGGAAGGACTCGGATTTTAACCGGAAGGGACTCTACAACGTCATCGAGGAGGGGTACGATCCCGAGTGGGAGCTCGGCGTCCAGATCTTCGACGAGGAACGGGCCGAGGAGTTCGACTTCGACGTCCTCGATCCGACGAAGATCGTCCCCGAGACCGAGGTCCCGGTCCGGCCGATCGGCAAAATGGTGCTCAACGAGACGCCGGACAACTTCTTCGCCGAAACAGAGCAGGTGGCGTTCCACCCCGGCAACGTCGTCCCCGGCATCGACTTCTCGAACGACCCGTTGCTGCAGGGGCGACTCTTCTCCTATCAGGACACCCAGCTCAATCGGTTCAACAGCGCGAACTGGGACGAGATCCCGATCAACCGGCCCATCGTCGAGCGACACAACAACCAGCGCGCCGGCTTCATGCGCCAGGAGATCAACGAAGGGAAAGCGTCGTACAAGCCGAACTCGATCGGCGACGACGATCCACAGGAGGTCCCCGAGGAGGAAGGCGGCTACGAGCACTACGCCGAGAAGATCGACGGGCAGAAGATCCGCAACCGCAGCGACAGCTTCGAGGAGCACTTCGACCAGGCGCGGCTGTTCTGGAACAGCATGTCCGAGCCCGAAAAGCAGAACATCGTCGACGCCGCCCACTTCGAACTCGGCAAGGTCGACCGCATGGAGATCCGCGAGCGGATGGTCTACGACCTGTTCAACAACGTCGACCACGAGTTCGCCACACGCGTTGCCGAGGGAATCGGCGTCGAGCCGCCCGAATCGCCCGGCGACGAGCTACCGGACCACGACAGGGAGGATCCGTCGCTCAGCATGGAAAACCGGACCCCGGACACGATCGAGACCCGCAAGATCGCGATGCTGGTCGACGACGGGTTCGACGACGACCACGTCTCGGAAATCCGATCAGCCCTCGAGGACGAGGGCGCTCGAGTCAAGATCATCTCGGAACTCCTCGGCGAGAAATCGGGGGCCGACGGCGAGACGGTCGACGCCGACGAGCATCACGTCGCGGCGGCTTCGGTTTCGTTCGACGCGGTCGTCGTCCCCGGCGGCAGCGAGAGCGTCGACGCAATGACTCAGCAGGGCGATCCGAAACACTTCGTCGCCGAGGCGTTCAAACACTACAAGCCGATCGCCGCGGTCGGTGAGGGAACGGAACTGTTCGAGGCGGTCGATCTGCCGGACACCGAAATCGCCGACGACGGCGACCTCGAGTCGGACGCCGGCGTCGTCACCTGCCGGAACGACGACCTCGACGAGTTCCTCGAGGCGTTCGTCGACGCGATAGCCGAGCACCGTCACTGGGGGCGGAATCCGAAGGAAGTACCAGCTTGAAAAGTGCCCGCCCAAAAAGTGCCCGCAAAAACCGTTATCGAGTCAGCGGCTGATTGTAGCCGCGTTCGAGGTCCATCACGGCGTCCCAGGTCGCTTCGCACTCACAACTGACCTGCTCGAAGACCGAGGGATCCTGTCGGAGGTCGAAGTCCTTGATCGCCTTCTGGACGAGGTCGTCACACTCCTTGCAGTTGTGGGCACCGCGGTCGGAGCCGTGGCCGACGGGGTCGGAGACGACGATCGAGTCGACATCTGCAGTTTCCTCAAGGACGTGTGCGACCGACCAGAGCCACGGTGGACGATAGCCGTCTCTAAAGTGGAGTTCGTCGACCATGGTGTAGCGCTGGACGTTACACGGGTTCATCGAGACGGTGTGACAGCCGGACACGTCGGCACAGCGCTCGATTGAGGAGATCATGTCCTCGACGGCCTCGGGTTCGCTGAGGAACGGCGGCTTCATCAGCAGGTACGCTTTGATCCCCGCGTTCTCGACCTCGGCCGCGGTCGAGCAGGCGTCCTCGAAGTCTGCGAAGTCGAAGTACTTGTTCACGCAGTCGTGGCGAACCCGATCCGTGGCGGTCTCGAGGCCGATCGCGATGTCGGCCTGGAGCCCTTCGTCGGTGAAGTCCGTGAGCTTCTCGCGGTCGACGAAATCGGGCAGGGACTCGAGGACGATCCGTTCTCGGTCGCCGAAGGTTTCGGCGATTGCTCGGCGGGTTTCGGCGCCCACCTCTCGTTCGTCGAGGAACGAACCGGAGGTGTAGATCTTGATGAGTGGCGCTGGACCGTCCGCGTTTTCGGCCTCGTGGGAGAGGCAGACGTCGATCTGATCCAGCAGGGCGTCGTGGGAGACGCTCCCGCCGTCGACGCTTTCGGCGACGTAACCACACATCGTACAGCCGCCGGCGCGGGCCCAGCGACAGCCGCCGGTATTTAAGATGATCGTCAGACTCTCCTTGACGCCGTCGGGCGTATTATCCTCGTCGAGCCAAACGCGGGTGGGCTGGTGGGGATCGTAACTCGCCTCCTTCTCGGAGCGGATCTCCCGCATCACCTGATTGTGGGCGTCCATGCCCTTGCCCTGCTCGTAGACTTCGGGCGTGGGTGTACTCATTATCGAAGGAAGCGGTCGGACGCCTAAAGCGCCTTCGTTGCCGCTCGCGTTCGGTAGCCGACGCTACGGGACTGTCCTGATCGCGTCGCGATTACGGAACCGAGACTACAACCGAAGCTCCCGCGTTTCGATGGCGTCACAGGACGGACAAACGTGCTGGTAGGAGACTCGGTCACCGCTCGTCCGGACGCGCCATCCGCCGTCGGAGTCGACATATCCGCACTGTCGACACCGCCGTTCAGTATCATCGAACTTCTGTCGAAGCCGGTCGAAAGGTGATCGGCTCTGTTGGGCAGACATGTGCTATCATAGGACATGGTGCTTAATAACATTCGGGGTGCTCGATCCTCGGCTCGCCCAACCACAGTACTTCATAGTGAGCGTCTGCGTACGTAGGGACATGGATACGTCCGACACGGAGTCGACGGATCAAGAGTCCGACTCGATGTCGAACGCGACCGTCGCGCTCGAGCAGATGGTCGATCCGGTGGTGACGGTTGCAGACGGGGCGGTTACGTACGCGAACGAAGCCGCTTGCGAGGAGTTCAGCCTCACGGGCGACGAAGAGGAAGAAGCCACAGACGCCACCCTCGAGGGACGGTGGGCCACACTTCGAGCGGAAATCGACGAAACGACGGCCGGGACGGTTCGGGAGGTCAAACTCGAGGACGATGGCTACGACGTGCGTATTCATCGGGACGTCGATGGGGCGACGCTCATCTTCCAGCAAACAGAGGATGCCAACAGCTCGACGAACGACAGGGCCGTCAAAGCTCGTGCGGTCAACGAGGCACCGGTGGGGGTGGCGATCTCCGATCCGTCGCTCGAGGACAATCCGCTGGTGTACGTTAACGACACCTATCAGGACCTATCCGGGTACGAGTTCGAAGACATCGTCGGACGGAACTGCAGAGTTCTTCAGGGGCCGGATTCGGACCCCCATGCCGTCGAGGAGATGCGAGCCGCCATCGACGACGAACGGCCGGTGACCGTCGAGCTCAAGAACTACCGCAAAGACGGTACCGAATTCTGGAACGAGGTCACGATCGCACCGGTCTACGACGGCCGCGGCGAACTCACCAACTACGTCGGCTTCCAGAACGATATTACCGCCCGCAAAGAGGCCGAATTCGAGGCCGAGCGACGAACCGAGGAGCTCGAGTACACCCTCGAGCGCGTCGAAGGGTTGATTCAGGATGTCACCGACGTGGTCGCGGGATCGACGACCCGGAGCGAACTGGAGGCCGCCGTCTGCGATCGCATTGTTGCGGAGTCCGCCTACGACGGCGCCTGGATCGGCGAGCGAAACCCCGAAACCCGCACCGTCGACGTTCGGACTGCTGCCGGTCGGTCACCGGACGTTCCCGACGAACTCGACGGACACCCGGCAACCAAAACGCTCGAGACCGCCGCGGTTTCGATCGACACGATCGGCGGATCGACCCGGGCGGCGTTCCCACTGTTTTACAATGATATCGAATACGGGGTCCTTACCGTCCGGACGGGAACCGAGCGAGACATCACCGACCGGGAGACCGTTATCCTCTCCGCGCTCGCTCGCGCCGTCGCCAGCGGTGTTAACGCTCGCGAAACCAGTCGAATGCTCGCGACGGACGCCGTCGTGGCCGTCGACCTCGAACTCACCGACGCGTCGGCCGCACCCGTCGCCGTCTCGCGGGCGACGGACTGTCGACTCGAGTACCGGCGCTCGGTTCACCGAACGGGAGCGAAAACTTCCTCGTTGTTCACCGCAACTGGGCCGTCGTCGGACGACAGCACGGACGTATCAGCGGCGATAGCAGAAGCCACAACAGCTCTCGACGGCGTTGACCTATCGATACTGGTCGAACGTGACGACGAATGTCTGGTCGAGCTCTCGACCGAAGAGAACGTCGTTACCTGGCTTTCCGAACGCGGTGTCAGGACACAGGCGATTTCCGCGGAGAACGGGCGGGCACGACTTACGCTCGAGATTCCCCGATCCGCGGACGTGCGATCCGTCATCGAGGCGATCGAGGACCGCTACGACGGCACTGATGTCATCTCGTTCCAGCACAGGGAGCCAAATGGGGAAACGCGACAGGAGTTCGCCGCTCGTCTCGAGGAGGAGCTTACCGAGCGCCAGTTCGCGTCGATTCAACGGGCATACCTGGGCGGCTATTTCGAGTGGCCGCGACCCGCTACGGGCGAGGAACTCGCCGAATCGCTCGGCGTCTCGCGACCGACGTTTCACGAACACTTACGCAATGCGGAGGCGAAACTCTGTCGAGCGTTCTTCGGTGACGACTGATCCTGTCGGCAGTACGTCGTTCACAATTCTCGTCGCCCCGCGGGTGCAAGACGCTTCACAGGGGGACAGCCGACAGTACGGCTGAAACGCCGTCAGCGGCGGATTGAACCCCGGCTTACTCGCCTGTAGTCTAAACTTAGCACTCGGAACGGTCCCGGACGGTCGGCGGCATTTATATGCACCGTCGTGATAGCTCGGCGTATGCTGGAACTCGCGACTCCGCTACAAATCGGTGACGGTGGCTTTCTGTACTGGGCGGTCGTCTTCTTCGTCCTCGCAATCGTTGCAGCCGCGGTCGGTGCTCGCGGTGTCGCCGGAATTTCGATGGAGATCGCACGGATCTTCGTGTTGATCTTCATCATTCTCGCGATCGTCGCGCTCCTGTTGTGAGCCGATAGTTAGCCGGTTGGAATGTGCACACAATCGGTTACGAATGCGCAGAACTTGCCACCGCGCTCGTTGCACTCGAGCCACGGAAAGGCGTGTGTTTTGAGCCCGTATTGATTGGTCCGCGACAGCCGGCGTAACTAAATCTGGTTACCTTCCGTCGGGAAGGACTAACACGACGGAGGACAAAGATAATAGTGAGCATTTACCATGACAGATATTGGCGGCTTCCACGACAACGTCGCACGCATCGACCTCGGGGAGGAGTCGGTCGACTACGAGTCGATCGACGACGAGGACGCGAAGAAGTATATCGGTGCCCGCGGGCTGGGGGTGAAGTATGTCTTCGAACAGGGACCGGACGTCGACCCGCTTGGTCCGGAGAACCTCCTTGCGTTCATGAACGGGCCACTTTCGGGGACCCAGGTGACGATGAGCGGCCGGATCGCGGTCTGTACGAAATCGCCGCTGACCGGGACCGTCACCGACAGCCACCACGGCGGCTGGTCGGGAGCGCGGCTCAAATGGGCCGGCTTTGACGGCCTGCTGTTCGAGGGCCAGGCCGACGAGCCAGTCTACGCGTACATCGAGGACGGCGAGGTCGAGCTTCGAGACGCCTCCCACCTCTGGGGGAACGGCGTCCACGAGACTCGAGACACCATCGAGGAGGAGATCGATGGAGCGTACGGCAAGAACCTCTCGATAATGGCGATCGGTCCAGGCGGCGAAAACGGGGTCAAGTACGCCTGCATCGTCAACGAGGACGACAGAGCGTCGGGTCGAGGGGGAACCGGCTGCGTCATGGGCTCGAAGAACCTCAAAGCGGTCGTCGTCAAGTCGACGACGAAGATGCCCCAGCCCGCCGACCAGGAGACGTTCAAGGAGGGCCATCAACAGGCGATGGCCGCGATCACCGAATCCGAGGTAACTGCGCCCAACGAGGGCGGCCTCTCGCTGTACGGCACGAACGTCCTGATGAACATCACGGAAGAGATGGACGGCCTCCCGACGAAAAACGGGGTGTACACCTCTACGGAGAGTATGACCGAGGCCGAGGGCGTCGACATCGACGCCGAGCGCGTCTCCGGCGAGAACGTCCGCGAGAACATCCTCGTCGACGAACCGACCTGTCACTCCTGTCCTGTCGCCTGCAAGAAGGAAGTCGAGGTCCAGACGATGCACAAGGGCGAGGAGATGAACGTCCGGATGGAGTCCTACGAGTACGAGTCCGCCTACGCGCTCGGGCCGAACTCGGGCCACACCGACCGCGACGCCGTCGGACTGATGATCGACCGCTGTAACGACATGGGCATCGACACCATCGAGGTCGGGAACATGATGGCGATGGCCATGGAGATGAGCGAGCAGGGCAAACTCGAGGAGGGCCTCGACTGGGGCGACTCCGAGACGATGGTCGACATGATCGAACACATCGCTCGCCGCGAGGACGACCTCGCGGACCTGCTCGCAGAAGGGCCGCGTCGAGTCGCGGACCGCAAAGACGCACACGACAATTCTCTTGCGGTTAAAGGACAGACGATTCCGGCGTACGACCCGCGCTGTATGAAGGGCATGGGCATCGCCTACGCAACATCGAACCGCGGCGCGTGTCACCTCCGCGCATACACGCCCGCAGCCGAAATCCTTGGCGTACCGGAGAAGGTCGATCCCTACGAGTACGAAGGGAAGGGCGAACTGACCGCCGCCTTCCAGGATCTCCACGCCATCTCCGACAGCTTCGACATCTGCAAGTTCAACGCTTTCGCCGAAGGGATCGAGGAGTACGTCCTCCAGTACAACGGCATGACCGGACTCGAGTACACTGAAGACGACCTGCTCGAGGCCGGCGAACGCATCTACAACTTAGAGCGGTACTACAACAACCTCGCCGGCTTCGACGGCGCAGACGACTCCCTGCCAGCCCGGTTCCTCGAGGGCGGGGACGGAATCGCCGGACAGGGTGCGAGCGAGGGCGAGTTCTGCGAACTCGAGGAGATGAAAGACGAGTACTACGACCACCGCGGCTGGGTCGACGGCGTCGTGCCGGACGAGAAACTCGAGGAACTCGAGATCGATATCGGCCCCGGAACCGGCGTGGATTCGAGCGGCGGTGCGACTGCCACCGGCGACGACTGATCGCCGCCACCGGCGAAGGGGACTCGATCGCTCGATTTTGGCGACAGCAAAGCTTCGGGCGTCGACGACAGTGAGGTGAGCGAAAAATCAGTCGCGATTACTTCTTAAATTCGTACGTGGCGATTTCGGTCGAATCGCAGTTCGGACAGACGTCGCGTTCTTCATCCAGCGTCGTCCCGCAGTTTCGACACTCATAGTGTGGGTCGTCGTCCGTCAGCAGTTCCGTGAGAACGTCTTTGAGAACCATTACGGATCGATTGGGTCCGGCTCTCGGCCGAACTCGGTCGCGGGCTTTTGGAAACTATCGAGCGTTCGGTCGTCGATGCCGTCCCGCGAAAGGACGGTCACGACGTCGTCCGAGCGAATCGTCGTCTCGCCGCGAGGAGTTAGCACGGTACCGTCCCGCTCGATGGCGACGACGAGAAGGTCGTCCGGGAGGACACCGTTGTTTCCGGCCTCCTCGAGCGTATAACCGCGTATTTCGGATTCGGAGCCGACGGTGACTTCGACGACGTTGGCGTCTCCGGTCAGGCTAATCACATCCATCGGCGTCGGTTCAGCCGTCGTTTCGTCGGGGCCGTACGGCGCGTACGGACGCGAAAGTTCGTCCTGAACGAGATCCTCGTCTTCGATTTCGGCGCCGAGTTCGGACAGCGCGCGCCCGATCCGCTCGAGAGACTTCGTATCCGCGCCGACGGCGACGACGTGGAGGTTTCGTCGCCCGGTCATCAGTTTTCGAACGTTGATGACGCCGGGAATCGCGCTCACTTTCTGAGCGATCGATTCGCGGTTTTCGACCGGAACGTTGCACTGAAAGAGCGTCGTCAACCCGCCCTCGGCGGACTCGAAATCGACCGACGTGTGGTAGCCGCGGATAATGCCGTGGCTCTCGAGTTGATCGATCCGATTGCGGATCGTCGCCGGAGAGACGCTGACCTCCTCGGCGATCATGGGCGCGGACGTGTTGCGCGCGTCGGCCATCAGCGCGTAGATTATCCGTCGATCGATCTCGTCGAGACGGTATCCCGAATCGGGGCGCTGATTAGCGATAGCGGCTCACCCTCATTGGTCACTCAGTTGGCTTTCACGATCGAACAATAAATACTCCCCGGATTATTCAAACCGTACTCTCAGTTCGAATAGCTCAGGAAGCGAAAATTCTACCGATACAAATATATGTTCTGCGCCGATTTCGCAGACTAGAAACAGTACGCAGTTTCACCTGTGCGGTTTAAGCCCCGCGAAACCGGGGAGGACGACCACATCATGTCTGATCAAGAACTCGCTCGCGACCTGGGATTCGTCGAGGCCTACACGCTTGGGCTGGGAACGATGATCGGAGCCGGCATTTTTGTGCTCCCCGGAATCGTCGCGGATGCAGCAGGCCCCGCAAGCATGATTTCCTTCGCTATCGGGGGCGTCGTCGCGTTGCTCGCGGCGCTTTCGCTTTCCGAACTGGCGACCGGAATGCCAAAAGCCGGCGGGAGCTACTATTACGTCAACCACGCACTGGGGAGTTTCTTCGGTACGATCGTCGGCTGGGGAATGTGGGCCGGGTTGATGTTCGCAACGGCGTTTTATATGCTTGGATTCGGTCAGTACCTCACCAATCAGCCCTCAGACGCGTTCGTCGTTATCTTGGCGGGCTTGGCGATGGCCTCGGTACTCGTAGCCGTCAACTATCGCGGCGTCAAGGAAACCGGCTCCCTCCAGAACGTTATCGTCGTCTTACTTCTCGGGCTTATTCTCGTCTTCATCGCCGTCGGCTTGACGAGCGTCGACGCCGAGTTACTCTCCCCCTTCGTCCGCGAAGGAGAAGGGTGGCCCGTCGTCGCGGCGACCGCAGGGACGGTGTTCGTGACGTTCATTGGATTCGAAGTGATCGCAACCAGCGCCGAAGAGATCAAAGATCCGGGACGGAACCTTCCCCTCTCGATGATCGCGGCGGTCGTCACGCCGACGATCCTCTATGTCCTCGTCATGCTGGTGAGCACGGGCACGCTCCCGGTACCGGATCTGGCAGATTCGGACGTTCCGGTCGCCGATGTCGCGGCCGCGGCCGCCGGCGGGTTCGGCTCGTTTGCCGTCGGCGAGTATCGCGTGGAATTCGCGACGATCGGATCGATCGTCATGATCATCGGCGCGATGTTGGCGACGATCTCCTCGGCGAACGCGTCGATCCTCTCGGCCGCTCGAGTCAACTTCGCGATGGGGCGAGATCAGGTCCTCACCAACTGGCTCAACAAGATCCACGACCGATATCGAACGCCCTACCGGGCGATCCTGGCAACAGGAGTCGTTATTCTCCTCCTGATCGCCAGCCCGCTTCCGATCGATACCCTCGCAGACGTCGCGAGTTTCATGTTCCTCATCACGTACGCGCTCGTCCACGTCGCCGTCATCGTCCTGCGTCGGGCGGAACCCGACGAGTACGATCCGGACTTTCGGATCCCGGCAGTCCTCTACCCGGTCGTTCCCGCTCTCGGGTTCCTAACCTGTCTCGGCGTCATGTACCAGATGGTCTGGTACGTTCAGGCGATCGGAATCGGTATCGTCGGCGTCGGCGTCGTCTGGTACCAATTCTACGCGAAAGAGCAGGCAATCTCCACGACGCTCATCGGCGAAGCGGTCGCCCCGCAAACGGACGAAGCGCTCGAGGAGGACGCCTACCGCGTCGTCGTGCCCGTCGCGAATCCGGAAACTCAGCGCCCGCTTATCAAATACGCCGCGGCGAGCGCCGCGAGTCAGGACGGCGAGAGCGAACTCGTCGCAATCAACGTGATCGAGGTGCCACCACAGACGTCGCCCGCCCAGATCGAATTCGAAGAGCGGCGGGTCGAGCGCCAGCAGGCGCTCCTCGAGAACGTTCGCGACGTCGCGACGGATCTGGATGTCGCGGTAAGAACGCGGGCGATCGTCGGCCGAGACGCTGGAGAGACGCTGCTCTCGGTCGTCGAGGAAGAACAAGCGAATCACATGCTGTTGGGATGGGCGGGGAGCCGACGTCGACGCGATGTGATCTTCGGCTCGACGATCGATCCGCTGCTCGAGCGAGCCGCGTGCGACGTGACGCTGGTCAAGGATCCATCCGAGTCGCCGGACGATATCGTGACGCTCGCGGGCGGCGGCCCGCACGCGCCGGTGTCCGCTCGGCGTGCAGGAGAGCTTCGGCGCGCGTTCCCCGAGAGCACGCTGACGTTGTTGAATGTGCAACCGAAGGGAGACGCCGTGATCGGACCGGATTCGGACGATCGATCCGATTCTGACGGGGAAGCCGCGGACGAAGCGCCTGCCGCAATCGATCCGAAGCAAACCGGTCGAGAGACGATCGAAAGCGTCGCGGCGGCGGCCGGCCTCAAGGCGGACGAGTTCGAGTCGCGCGTGCTCGTTGCCGACGACGTACAGGAAACGCTGCTCGAGGCGACGGTGGGGTACGGGACGGTCTGTGTCGGAGCGACGGGAACGAGCACCGTCGCGCAGGCGCTATACGGATCGCTTCCCCAGCGAATCGTTCAGCAGTCCGACGGGACGGTCCTCATGGCCCGCGGCGAAGCTCGGTCGCCACGGACGTTCCGGCAGGCGCTGATCCAGCGGCTAGAGGGGTGAAACCGTTCAGCTGTTGCTCGAGCCGGAGAATCGTCCGCTTCAGGTCCCGATAATCAATGGATCTCGGATCTCGAGTGCCGCCTCGAACTCCGAGAGGCGATCCTGTCGTCTCCCGATCCGATGGAGTTGTTCTTCGTGTGCGCGACGAACCGCTGACGTCTCGCGACGGTCCCAATCGAACCGCTCGCCGAGTTCCTCCCAGTGGCCCCACTCGACGAGGAACGCACAGCGGTCGTCGTCCTCGAAGACGGTCTCGTACTCGCGTCGATACCGTGCGATATCCGACTCGAGTCGTTCCTGTGCCCGGTCGACGAGCGCGGGGAGCCGAGTCGGGGGAACGCTGGCTTTCGCCGCGGTGAGAACCAGAATCTGTCCCTCGATCGGATCCGCCATCAGCCACCTGCCCGCATCGCTTTCTGCGCGAACTCCTCGACGAGCGATTCGAGATGATCGTCCTCTCCCTCGAAGACGACGGTCACCTCGGTGAGCGTCAGCGACGGACCGATCTCGACCGTCTCCGAGGTGATCGACGCCGACCACCGCTCGCTCTCGACCGTCTCGTCGTCGACCCGTTCGCCCCCCAGATTCGTCAGATATCGGATCGCGAGCCGTTCGGAAATCCCTCGAAAGGAGCGCTCGATACGCCGTGTCATAGTCGGTCTTCGGTCAGCAGCCGAATAAAGCCATCTTCGTCGGCGAAACTGCCCTCGAGGCCGGACCCGCGAACATCGGCTCGAAAAAACCGCCGGCGGTTCAACGGATTACCCGCCCGCAACTGGCGGAAAGACGGAGAGTCGATCCCCGTCTTCGAGGGGCGTCTCCGGCCCCTCCATGTGAACGACATCGCGGCCGTTTTTCAGCACGCTTAGCTGCGGTCGGATCGAACCGTTCTCGAGTAACTGCTCTTCGAGTCCGTCGTACTCGTCCTCGAGAGCGCCGAGAACGTCGCCGACGGAGGCACCGTCTTCGACTGTCCGGCGTCGCTCTTTTTCGCCGACGGCCTCTCGAAAGGTCGCGAAGAATCGAAGCTCGAGTTCCATGTCGGTCCCTTGTCGGCTGTAACCATAAGTTCGGGCGGTACGACCGCCGCGTGAGCGTGTGGCCGCCACTCGGAGGGCTTGACCACGGGTGTTCGTCGCACGCGGTCCACGTCGTGACCACGCGGTATCTGACCCCTGATAAATGACGGGGGGAGACCACCGACAACAACTTATTGACGAGCGGATTATCTCCTCTCAACAGGTATGTGCGAGCGTTCCACGAACTGCTCGAAAGAGGATGCGTGTCAGCTCATCGTCCGGAACAACGATACCGGAATCGAGACCGTCGAGTACTATTGTAAGGCGCATCTCGTCGTCCGTATCTGTGAAGTCGAAGATGACGATGGACTCGCTGTCGTCGACGCGACGAAACTCTGGAACTGAGCCGTCCCGCAGGGAAGTACCGCCATCCCCTCGGCGTGCTCGCCCAAGAGCATCGGTTCGTTACTCCTCGCTTACAGTTGCTGGCGACGGATATGAGACGGATTCGAAACCAGCGTTCTCGACGATCGTCTCGATTCTCCTCGCACCAACTTCTTCCGCCGCTCGTTCGGACTCCGCATCGACACTGACGAAAAGACGAAACGATATCGCGATCGTGTACGGGTCGAACGGTGCCGCGGGATGTTCGTACACCTCGGCATCGAGACCGTTCCAGTCGATCCCTCCGGTTGTCTCCAATTCGGCCAGCGACTCGAGCGCCCCGGCGATTTCGTCCGTCGCTTCGTCGCGGGCGGTCGTGTCGGTCCCTTCGTGGAGCGTTACGAGCGTCCGGACCTCGCGCGAGACGATATGGGTCATAGTAGTGCTATTCAGTCGGGAACATTGAACGCTTGGACTGGGCGATTCGACCGCGCCTTCGATCGTCGTCCGTCGCCCGGCAACACCTCGAGAGTATTTACTCGCGACCAGGTAAATTTATTGTTGAGCGTCGTCTGTGTTCGAGCAATGAAAGCGATCGCAGTCGAACCAGGCGCCGGCGATCCCACCGTCATCGAGAAGCCGATTCCCGAGCCGGCGGCCGGCGAGGCGCTCGTTAGAACGCTTCGCGTCGGCGTCGACGGCACCGACCACGAGGTCATCCGCGGCGCGCACGGTGAACTCCCCGACGGGAGCGACCGACTCGTGCTCGGACACGAGGCGGTCGGCGTCGTCGAGGACCCGAACGGAACCAATTTCGAAGAAGGCGACGTCGTCGTCCCGACGGTGCGTCGACCGCCCAACGGGACCAACGAGTTCTTCGAACGCGGCGAACCCGATATGGCTCCCGAGGGTGCCTACCTCGAGCGCGGCATCGTCGGCGAACACGGGTTCATGGCGGAGTACTTCACCAGCCCGGCCGAGACACTCGTCTCGATCCCCCGTGACCTCGAACCGCTTGGCTTTCTGGTCGAACCGATCAGCATCACCGAGAAGGCTCTCGAGCACGCCCAGGCGGCCCGCTCGACGGTCCACTGGGAGCCCGAATCCGCGATCGTCCTCGGAAACGGCTCGCTCGGGCTCGTCACCCTCGCGATGTTCGAGAAGGTCCTCGAGATCGATCGAACGTACTGTCTCGGAAAGCGCGATCGGCCGGATCCCTCGATCGAGTTGATCGAGGATCTCGGAGCGACGTACGTCGACTCTCGAGAAACGCCCGTTTCCGAGATTCCGGACGTTCACGAACCGATGGATCTCGTCTACGAGGCGACGGGCTACGCGAGACACCCTTTCGAAACGGTCGAAGCGCTCGCGCCAAACGGCGTCGGCGCGCTGGTTGGCGTCCCCGACGACTGGTCGTTCGAAATCGACGGTGGGAAACTCCACCGGGAACTCGTCCTCCACAACAAGGCACTCGTCGGGACGGTTAACTCCCACCGTGGACACTTCGAGGCCGCCGTCGATACCCTCTCGTCAGTTCCGGAGTGGGTCACCGACGACCTCGTAACCGGCGTCTACGACCTCGAGAACTTCGACCGGGCCTTCGAACAGGACGAGTCGGTGATCAAAACGGCGGTCGAGTTCGATACGCTCTAATCAGGCACAAGGACTATTTACCGGCTCGCTGGTACGAAAACACGGACCGAACGAGTCCGACTGCGAAATGTATTCACAGGATAGAAAAACATTACTATGATACGAGTAACTCATTAGTCATGGGAGTCGATTACTCACAGCTACACGATCCGAACGCCGAGTACACGATGCGGGAACTGTCCTCGGAGACAATGAACGTCACGCGCGAGCGCGGGGGCGGCCGGGACGTCGAAATCACGGACATCCAGACCACGATGGTCGACGGTAACTTCCCGTGGACGCTGGTCCGCATCTACACAGACGCCGGCATCGTCGGCACCGGCGAAGCCTACTGGGGCGCGGGCGCGCCCGAACTCATCGAGCGAATGAAGCCCTTCCTGCAGGGCGAGAACCCGCTCGATATCGACCGCCTGACCGAGCACCTCGTCCAGAAGATGTCGGGCGAGGGCTCGATCGGTGGCGTCACCGTCACCGCCATTTCGGGCATCGAAGTCGCGCTGCACGATCTGGCGGGCAAGATCCTCGAGATCCCGGCCTATCAGCTTCTGGGCGGAAAGTACCGCGACGAGGTTCGCGTTTACTGTGACTGTCACACCGAAGACGAAGCCGATCCGATCGCCTGCGCCGACGAAGCCGAACGCGTCGTTGAGGAGTTGGGCTACGATGCGCTCAAGTTCGACCTCGACGTTCCGTCCGGTCACGAAAAGGACCGCGCGAACCGCCACCTTCGCGGCCCCGAGATCGACCACAAGGTTTCGATCGTCGAAGCCATCACCGAACGCGTCGGCAGCCGCGCCGACGTGGCCTTCGACTGTCACTGGACCTTCTCCGCGGACAGCGCGAAGCGACTCGCAACCGCGCTCGAGGAGTACGATATCTGGTGGCTCGAAGACCCCGTCCCGCCGGAGAACCACGATGTCCAGCGGGAGGTCACCCAGTCGACGACGACGCCGATTACGGTCGGCGAGAACGTCTACCGCAAACACGGCCAGCGCCAGCTCATCGAGAACCAGTCCGTCGACATCATCGCGCCCGACATGCCGAAAGTCGGCGGCATGCGCGAGACCAGAAAGATCGCGGATCTTGCGGATATGTACTACATCCCGGTCGCGATGCACAACGTCGCCTCGCCCGTCGCCACGATGGCCTCGGCCCACGTCGGTGCGGCGATTCCGAACTCGCTCGCCGTCGAGTACCACAGCTACGAACTCGGCTGGTGGGAAGACTTGGTCGAAGAGGACGTCATCGAGGACGGCTCGATCGAGATCCCCGAGAAACCAGGTCTCGGCCTAACCCTCGACATGGACGTCGTCGAGGAACGGATGGTCGAGGGCGAAGAGCTCTTTGACGAGGCATAAGCCGCGTCACGCTCGCTGAGCGTTATTCAGCGTTTTCGACGCGGGCTGAGACTCGAGGCGCGTTTCCAAACGTGGCTACCGCGTTTGGCTTCGAACGCCAATTCCATAGCACCCAGAGAGTCTGTCCGCGACATCGGTTTTTTCGGTCGGTTGTACTATCCTGCAGTCCGTCGGACTCGAGAAGCCCCCATTTTAGGAGTGATATCACCGCTTCGGCGTCGGCAGCGGGAAAAGGGAAACCGACACAATACCGGGACTACCCTTCCATCCCGCCGAAGGAGAGCCCGCTTTCGACGTAGCTCTGTGCGAGGAAGTAGATGACAGCGACGGGCAGTGCGAACAGGATGGCAAAGGCCGAGAACTCGGTCCACGGCGTTTCGTAGCTCCCGCCCGCGATGAGCGAGTAGAGTTCGACCGAGAGCGTGTAGTTGTGGGACTGAAGCAGCGTCTGGGCGATGATGAACTCGTTCCAGCCCGCGAGGAACGTAAAGACCAGCACAACGGCGATACCGGGCTTCGATAGCGGGAGGATCACCTCGCGGATAACCTGTAACTGGCTCGCACCGTCGATGACGGCCGCTTCCTCGTAGGAGACGGGGATGTTGTCCATGAAGGTTTTGAGCAGCCACGTGTTGAACGGGATCGCCCCCGCGGCGTAGAACACGCCGAGCACGAGGAGATTGTTGTCCAGCCCGAAGTTGACGAACAGGGCGTAGAGCGCGATCAGCGTCGCGATCGATAGCCCCGCGCCGACCTGCGTGAACAGGACGTAACCGTAGAGGATTCCGCGCCGGCCGAGGAACTTCCGGCGCGAAAGCGCGTACGCGCCGGGGATGATCACCGACATCGAGACGGCGACGGTGATCGAGACGACGATGATGCTGTTTCCGAGCGCGTGTGCGAAGTTCGACTCGAAGAGCACCCACCGGTAGGCGTCGAGGTTGTACGTCGTCGGATCGGCGAAGATGCCGTCGGTGCTCATCAACCCGGCTCCCTGCGAGAGCGACGCGGCGAACACCCAGTAGACCGGGAACAACAGGATCAGCATCATCGCGAAGGCGCCCGCCGTCCCGAGCCCCGTCTTCGCGACGTCGGTGACGGATCGGCGGCCGGTTCGTACCTGTTCGACGGTCGTCCGCGCCGACTCGGCGACGCGTCGCGGCCAGGTTAGTTTGCGAACGGTCCATCGACCGACGGAACTGGTGTAGCGATTGAGAAGGCTCATTAGGAATCGATTCCCTCCGCGAGTTTTCCTTTCTTGACGGCGAGCCACATGAACATCCCAATGAACGCGATGGCGGTGACCATGATCGCCGAGGCGAACGCGTACTCGTTCAGGTCGATTGCTTCACGATAGCCGTAGAGGATGAGCAGTTCGTTCTGTCGCGACGGCCCGCCGCGGTTGAAGATGAACGGGATCAGGAACTGCTGGAACGAGGTCGCGGCGGTCAAGATGGACGCGAACAGCACCGGCCGCTTGATCGACGGCAGCGTGACGTGGAAGAATCGGTGAACGTAGCCCGCACCGTCGACTTTCGCCGCGTCGTGGAGATCCATCGGCACGTCCTGTAACGCGCTGACGATGATGATGACCATGAACGGGTACGCCAGCCACACTTCGGTCGTAATGTACGCGAAAAAGGCGCTCCAGCGGCCACTTAGCCAACTTATCGGAATATCGGCGAGCAGGATATCCGGCGCTGAAAGCGCCACGAAGAACAGGAGACTGTCAAGCGCCCCGACGAGTCCCGAAACGACAGAATTGTACGTTGCGACCAACTGATTCAGCGGGCCGTATCGGGCACCACTGAACATGCCGTCCCAGACGGTGATCACGAAGATTGCCGGAAATCCCATCGGGACGATCACCAGCGCCCGCATGTATCGTTTCCCGACGACTCGAGCGTGGGTCAGGACCATCGCGATCCCGATCCCGAGCACGACTTTGATGGCGAGACTGATGGCGAGAAACAGCCACGTGATCCCGAACGAGCGCCAGAACTGCGGATCGGTAAACAGCGAGACGTAGTTGTCGAAGCCGACGACCGAGGCCTCGCCGCCGATGACCGTTCCGGCGTGGGTTGCGTCGGTAAACGAGAGGTAGACGAGAAACGCGATCGGGAACAGCATGAACGAGAGAAACAACACGACGCCGGGAGCGACGAGCAAGAGTCCGGCGAGGCCGACGTTCTGAACGTCGAACGGCAGACGTCGCTGTCCGTGGTCGGAAGCGCGACGGATGAGTGACGAAGACATGAATACTCTCAGTTAGCGCGTGTTAGTCCCAGCGGTCGCGAATGTCTTCTGCGGCCGTTTCCATCGCTTCGTCGGCGCTTTCGTCGCCATGGAACACTCGTTCGAGTCCCTCCTCGAGCGGGTCCCAGATCTGGTCGGACTTCGGGTGGGTCGGAAGCGGCGTCCCCATCTCGACGGTTTCAGCGAAGGTTTCGACGTCTTCGCCGAGGTTGTCGTCGCCTTCCGCGTAGTCCTGATGAACGGGAATGAGTCCCTGCATTTCCGCGTTGTCGACGATCGCCTCCTCGTTGGTCGTGTACCACTCGGCCCACTCGACGGTCGTCTCGAGTTCCTCCTGGTCGGCCGCTGCCAGTTCGGAGGTAAAGTACCAGACCTGCACGCCGGTGTACGGGGTCGGCTCACCGCCCTCGACATCGGGGAGCGGAGCAACCTCGACATCGACGCCGGCGTCGCGGAATCCCTCGAGCTCCCACGGCCCGTTGATCGCGAACGGCGCGTTTCCGTCGTTGAAAACCGGCACCTGACTGTCGTAGTCGGGATCGCCGGGAACGTACGGCCAGATGGAGTCCTCGAGGAGTTCGATTCCCTCGATGAACTCGTCGTCTTCGATGCCGAGCTCTTCGGTCTCTTCGTCGAACAGATAGCCGCCGAAGGCCTGCAGCCACGCGCTCGGGAAGTACGGATCGACGGCGGGCATCGAGAGGCCGTACTGGTTGTTTTCGGGGTCGTGGTGATCTTCCATGATCTCGACCATCTCCGAGAGCGTCTCCGGTGGTTCGTCCACATACTCCGGGTTGTACATCAGCGAAACCGTCTCGATGGCGTAGGGAAGTCCGTAGATCGCACCCTCCCACTGGACCGCTTCGACCGCGTTTTCGGTATACGTTTCCTCGAGATCGATCTCGAGGTCGTCGCTCGCGTCGTAGACGAACTCCTGTTCGTGATACTGACCGATCCAGTCGTGGGCCCAGTTAAACGTCTCCGGGCCCTGCTCGGCCGGAAGTGCCGTTTCGAGTTCCTCTTCCATCTCCGCGGGCGCTTCGGCGTTGAGTTCGTCCTCTCGGCCATCGTTGAACTCCTCGAGGTAGTCCTCGAACGCGTTTTCTTGCGCTTCGGTGAAATCGTACCAGGCGGTCGTCCCCTGATCGCCCCCGGTTATTCGACTCAAGCAACCGGCGACACTCACCGTTGCAAGTCCGCCGATCCCCGTAAGTAGCTGTCTGCGTTCCATTGACATGGTGGAAACAGTGATGTATTATGACTTCATATATTTAGTAGTTAGGATCGAAGCCACGCTATCTGGGACGTAAACGAGAAATAGGCCGGTAGAGGCTTGCTATAGCCAATATAGAGTGTGTTGAAGAATTATGTAGAACACAGGTGGCTGACAGAGAATACGGAGTGTTTCGGCTCAAATACCAGATTGAGCGCCCACACCATCCGAACAGCGGACCTCGGGTTTTGAGATTTTGTGTTGTAATATTACCTCTCACATTCCGATTTTTGGGAAAGGGTTTTACGCCCCCTCGACGAACCAGTGGGCAAATGGCACGAGTCAGGGTCGAATCGCTCCGAAAGGAGTACGACGTTGGAACGGTCGTCGCCGTCGACGACCTGAACCTCGAGATCGAAGACGGCGAGTTCGTCACCGTCGTCGGACCGTCGGGATGTGGAAAAACGACAACGCTCCGGATGCTAGCGGGGCTCGAGGAACCGACATCGGGAACGATCTCGATCGGCGCGGAGGACGTAACGGACGTGCACGCGAAAAACCGCGACGTCGCGATGGTGTTCCAGAACTACGCGCTGTACCCGCACAAGACCGTCTTCGAAAACATGGCGTTCGGGCTCCGGATGAGCACCGACATGAACGAGGCCGAACGGGAACGACAGGTCGTCGAAACCGCCGAAATGATGGACATCGAAGGATTGCTGGAGGACAAACCCGACCAGCTCTCGGGCGGGCAGAAACAACGCGTCGCGCTCGGGCGGGCGATCGTCCGCGAACCGGACGTGTTTCTCTTCGACGAGCCGCTTTCGAACCTCGACGCCAAGCTTCGAACGACGATGCGCGCGGAGATTCAGCGCCTCCAGAACGAACTCGGGATCACGGCCGTCTACGTCACCCACGACCAGCACGAGGCGATGACGATGGGTGACCGCATCGTCATCCTCGAGGGCGGAGAGCTCCAACAGCTCGGAAAGCCGACTGACGTCTATGAAAATCCCGCCAACGAGTTCGTCGGCGGATTTATCGGCTCGCCATCGATGAACTTCGTCGACGTAGAGGGGGACACTCGGGGAGATACCGTCCACCTGACGGGACTCGAGGGCGAGTTCGACTTCGAACTCTCGAGGGCGTACGTGGATCAACACGTCGATTCCCTCAGTTCGAACCGGTACACGCTGGGAATCCGCCCGGAGAACGTCGTATTCACCGACGACGATCGAAACTCGATCACCGCACGCGTTTCGGTCGTCGAACCAGTCGGCTCGGACAACTTCCTGCACCTCGATATCGCGGGCGAGTTCATCGCTCGAGTCGATCCGGCTATCGAACCCCAGCCTGGTGAAGACGTGACGCTCACGTTCGACGAGGACGATATCCACCTCTTCGATTCCGAAACCGGCCGCGATCTCCTCGGCTCGTCCGAAGAGCCCCAGGCGATGGTAACGTCCTGAACCGAAAACAACCGCGCGATCGACTGCAAAACGAAATTCTCGCCGAATCTCCCTTACTCCCGCAGCGACGCCTTCGTTCCGACGGTCGACCCCTCGAGATCCTCGAGCGCGGTTCTCGTCGCGAGACCTAACGCGTGAGGCCACCCCAGCGGCGTCGCACAGTCGGGAGTTCCGTCGTCGAACACCTGTTCGGGGAGGTACCCACCGTCGAATCGGAGCGAACCGCCCGGTTCAACCGCTGCGAGGAGTTCTTCGGCTCGCTCGCCGAACTCCCCGGCCGCGTCGTGGCCGTTCGCCGCGAGAAGCTCCTCGAGTTCCACCCCGGCGTGGGCACCCCACGCCGTCGTCACAGTCCAGATCTTCGGCTCGTCCTGGTCCCGAATCCGCCACGGATCGTCCTCGAATCTCGCTATTCCCTCGACCGGTCCGTCGGGGTTCCGCCAAAGTCCCTCGATCGTCGTTTCAAAGTGAGAAACAAGCCGATCGAGTCGTTCGTTGTCGACACCCGCGCGACCAGATTCGCCGTCGACGTCGCCGTCGCCGTCCCGCTCGAGCCGGTCGTACTCGTTGTGCGCCGACGCGAGCGCAAACGTGCTACCGTCCAGCCGATCGTCGACGGTTTCATCGTCGAGTCGGAGGGCGTAGATTCCGCGTTCCGGGACCCACAAGTCCTCGAGAGCACCGTAAACCCCCCGAGCGCGTTCGGCGGCGGTCTCGCGAACGCTCTCCTCGAGCGGCGCGCGGGCGATAGCCGCGTAGGCCTCGAGAAACGTCGCCGCAGTGTGAGTGAACCGCCCCGTCATGTTCTCCCAGGCGTTCTGGACGCGGGTCGGCAGGCCGTCGTCCTCAAGCGAGGCATCGAGGCCATCCATTGCGGCGAGCAGCGAGTCGCGGACGCGCTCGTCCGATGGATCGACGATGCGGAGGTAGGTCGCGAGGTACGTCACGACACTCGCGGTCTGGTCGGCCTGATACTCCGCCGCCGGTTCCGAACCGTCCTCGAGCCGACCGTTCGCCCAACCGGGCGCGAGACGACCGCTGTGGGGCCATACCCGGTGTGGCCAGGTGCCGTCGGAGCGCTGGGTCTCGATGTAGAACTGTGCGCTTTCCTCGTGCCAGTCCTCGAGCCCGAGGCCGGCGCGACGGTCCGCGGCGAGCAGGAACCGCGAGATTTCGGCGTCGTCGCGGAACCACGTGTAGCCGTAGCCGCCGGAGTATCGATAGTACGGGTCGAATTCGGGGCCAGCGATTCGAGAGCCACTCGAGGCCCGCAACAGCTGAAGGGTCCGAAGGTCCTCGAACGCGCCCGCCACGTCTGCATTCGTGAGAGAGTCCCGTCCCAAACCGAGACGCCGTACCTGCGCTCGACCCGCCTCGAATAGCGACTCGCGAGTCGTGTAATCGGCCGCACCGGCACGGACGCACTCGAGGGCCTCGCATCGGGTCCGCTCGTCGGCGTCGGTGAGAAGCGTGGCGACCGTCGTCCGCGGGGTCGACCCCTCGAGCTCGATCTCCGCCATGGCGATCGGACTGAGACGGCCGTCCTCGTAGCGACCGTCGTCGGACGCGCGCGGGAGCGTCGTCGGCTCGGATTCGAGGAGTTCGTCGAACGTTTCCGGGACCTGTCCTGTCACCTCGAGCCCCGTCGACGCGGTGAGAACGTCCCGTTCGCTGTCGTGGTGGACCTCAACGGCGTCGTCGTGCCAGAGCTGACCGACCCGACCGGCTCGACCGTCGGGTGCGAAGCCGAGACAGGCCTGAAGCGTGATATCTACGGCGTTAACGTCGGTGTCGACTTCCGTCTTCGCCGTCCCTTCCGACGGCGCATCGCGTTTGCGGTCCGCCTCCTCGGATTCGGTCTCGAGGACGAAATGTGTGAGATGGAGTCGACCGAGCGTCAGATCGTACTGTGAAATCGCGTACTCGCCGACGTGGTGAGTGGTTTCGACGACGGCAGTTCCGTCGACGTAGCGCTGGGTTCCGCCATCGAACCAGTGGACGCTCTCGCCCACGTCGATACCGAACCGCGATCGGTCGATTCCGACCAGTCCCGAAAGTGGATACGAGTAGTCGCTAATAGCGCCCTCGGGCGACACGAAAACGAGTCGATCGTCGAGACCGGAAAACAGCCCCTCCGTCGACCGACGCTCGCCAGCGAAGCGGCGATCGCTTCCCCGAACGCGCTTGAAGTCGTTCAGGGCGGAATGTAGTGTCATTGTATCTCACCAGTACGTCCGCGAGGATTAAAGTTTGTTGTAATATTTATTCTCACTTTTCGCCCGCGCTTCGCCCGACGTTCTCGCCCGTTCGTTCCATCGATCGCAAAACCGCACCAACAGCAGATTGGATACCAACGGACCGGCCTCGCCATCGTCACCGAGCGACAGCGAATCTTTTTCAGGTGGCGACCCAATCTGTGACGTACTGCATATACATGGATCAAGACGGGCTCACCGACCTGCTCGAGCGATTCGGGCTCTCCGAGAAGGAGATCGACACGTACCTCGCGATTCTCGAACACGGAGAGTCGAAAGCGAGCACGATTTCGGACGCCGCCGACGTCTCCAAGCGATACGTCTACAGCATCAGCGAAGCGCTCGAGAAACGGGGGTTCGTCGAGGTCGACGATCACGCCGTGCCGACCGTTATCAAACCGGTTCCGCCCGAAGAAGTCGTTGATCGCTTAACTGAAAGCGTCGAAGCGATCGAGCCGGGGATCCGATCGCGTTACACCGCGACCGAGCGCACCGGCGAGCAGTTCGAGGTGATCAAGTCCCGCCAGACGGTTCTCAAACGGATCGAGACGTTGCTACGGAACGCAGAAACGGAGGTCACCCTTTCTCTGCCAACCGAGGTACTCCCCCAGATCAGATCGACGCTCGAGGAAACGGTCGATCGCGGCGTTCTCGTCTTGCTTTTGCTCAGTGCGACCGACGAGAACGACCCGGATATCGCGACGTTTACCGGGACGGCGAGTACGGTTCGAACCTGGGACGCGCTGGTCCCGACGATGATGACGACCGACCAGCGCCACGGGCTACTCGCACCCAGCCAGTTGCTGACGAGTACGACCAGCGAGACGAAAGCGATCGCGCTTAGCCAGGAGCAGTTGGTTCCCGTCTTCGTCGGCTCGTTTCTGGCGAACTACTGGCCGACCGCCGACGAACGATACGTCACAACACCGGCGACGCTCCCCGAAACCTACGACGGGTTTCGAAACGCGGTGTTTCAGGTCGCGCTCCACGAGGCCGCCAACACTTCGCTCGAGGCCACGGTCACGGGTTCACCTGTCGGCGAACGGGACCTCCCCTCGACGCTTTCGGGTCCCGTACTCTCCGTCCAGCAGAGTCTCGTCCGGCCCGTCACCTCGACGTTCCCCGTCGAGAACTCCTTCGAGATCGACGTCGACGGGGAGCGGTACAAAATCGGCGGGAGAGGCGCGTTCCTCGAGGATTTCGAAGCTGAGTCGGTCGCACTCGAATACCTCGAGGAGTGATCCAGTCGGGGGAATCAACCCCCGATGACGTAGTTCCGTTTGCCATCTGCACTCTCCGTGCTGTTTTCAGTCACTCTCGCTTTCGATCTCGGGTCCGTTTGATATTACTCTCGGTCTCGAGCCCGTTCGATATCGATCGACCAGTCCTCACCGTACATGCTCTCGTACTCGAGCCGCGGTACTGCGGTCTCCGGAAGGGCGTCGTACTCCCGCAGGAACTCGAGGACGCCGCTTCCGCCGCCGAAATCGCCGCGGTACCAGAGGAACAGAAACGGGACGGTGGCGGTGTTCGATCCCGCGTCGTAGACGACCGTCTCCTCGAGATACCACTCGGTCGTTAGGTCGAGTTCCTCGTCGATATCCGCCGACGAGAACACTGTTGACGGCGGACCGGTCTCCCCGATTCGACCCAGCGCAAAGTGGATCCGCGGATCGACCGATTCGAGGCGGAACTCGCGTTCGAACGACGAGGGAAATGGACGTGGAAGATACCCCAACCCCCACGGGTGTTTCGATCCCCGAAGCATCCCGTGTTCGATGTCCGCGAGGCTCAGCCAGACGCCAGCTATCGGGATGCGATCACGGGCATAGAACTTCCAGCGCTCGAGGGAACTTCCGTCGATGATCGATGGAGAGCTCTCACACAGCAGATGGAGGTACGCGTTGTAACAGTTAAGCCAGAACGCGAGTCGCTGCTCTCGGCCACGGAGCGACCGGAGAAGGTGCGATCGCTCGAGAGTTGCGAGATGGCGTTTCAACCAGTCTACATCATCAGCCGTCCTTACTGCGTACAACAGGTCGGCCGACAAGGAGAGGGGGTCGAGCTGGGTCGGCATTCGGATACCTCTAAGCGCACCAGATTCTTGAAAGACTGTGGCGGGTGCGGACGACTGTCGCGCCTACGAACAGGTTATGGCGGTATTAGCTGGTGGTTTCCTAACCGAAGGACCGGTATACGATACATTCATCAATTCGATCTGGTTCCTGCCGGTTTTATCTGAGCATCCGTTGACGGACCACTGTGAACCGTCGCAAGGGATATATCCTCGCCCTGTTGCTCGCCTTCGGCTATCTATCGTTCTTGCTGATTCTTCCGTTCGCACAGTACGTCCTGACCGCCGTGTTGATCGCGTATGTCCTCACTCCCCTCCAGCGTCGCCTCGAAGAACGGACGTCCGGATCCATCGCCGCGTTCTCGCTGGTCATCCTCGCGGTCGTGGCGTTTATCCTTCCGTTCATCGTCGTCGTAATCGTTATCGCGGATGACGCCGCGAGGATGGCACAGGATCTCAACCCGGAAGATCTTCAGCTAACCGAACTCGAGGAGTTGATCGAGACCGAGCTCGGCCTCGAAGTCGATATCGCCTCCTCGGCCGCCGACCTCGGCCAGCAACTGGGAACGACGGTGCTCGAGCAGTCGACGGCGTGGCTCAGCACGATTACGCACGCTTTGGTCGGGATCGGGCTCGCGCTGTTTCTCATTTACTACCTGCTCAAGGACGGCGACACGCTCTACGGCTGGGTCCGTGAGATGACCCCGCTTCCGGAGGACGTACAGACCGAACTGTACACGGAGCTCGACGAAGTCATGCGGGCCGTCCTCCTCGGGCACGTCCTGATAGCCATGGTGCAGGGGCTCATCGCGGGGCTCGGCTTTTTCGTGACCGGTATCCCGAACGCCGCGTTCTGGACGGCGCTGATGATCGTTCTGGCACTTATTCCGCTCGTCGGGACGTTCCTGGTCTGGGGACCCGCAGTCGGATACCTGGTGTTAACCGGAGAGCCGGTGTTCGCCGTCGGATTATTCGTCTACAGTGCGATCATTGTCGGCGTCTCGGACGACTATCTTCGCCCCATCGTGGTCGACCGCTACGCGGACATCAACCCCGCCGTGATCATCGTCGGGGTCCTTGGGGGCGTCTACGCGTTCGGGTTCATGGGACTCTTCTTCGGCCCCGTCGTGTTGGGGGCGTTTATCGCGACGGTTCAGGTGGTCGACGAAAACTACGAGCGACTCGAGGAGACGGGCGGACGGTCGGGCGAGCCCGAGTGAGAAGGGGTACCGAGACGCTCGCGGAAACGCCGAATCCGTCGCGCTTTTGACCGACGAGCCCAGACTACCCTGTAGACGAATGGCCCGGTATCATATCGAGACGTACGGTTGTACGTCGAACCGCGGAGAGAGCCGCGAGATAGAGCGGCGGCTCCGCGACGCGGGCCACCATCAAGTCGAGGGTCCAGAGCGGGCCGACGTCGCCATCCTCAACACCTGTACGGTCGTCGAAAAGACCGAACGGAACATGCTTCGTCGAGCCGAAGAACTGGCCGACGAGACCGCAGACCTGTTCATCACGGGCTGTATGGCTCTCGCACAGGGCGAGGAGTTCGCCGGTGCGGGGATCGACGGCCAGGTGCTCCACTGGGACGAGGTCCCCGAGGCGGTCACGAACGGCGAGTGCCCGACGACGACGCCGGACGCCGAACCAATCCTTCAGGGCGTAATCGGCATTCTCCCCATCGCTCGAGGCTGTATGTCGGATTGCTCGTACTGCATCACCAAGCAGGCGACCGGAAAGATCGACTCCCCGCCGATCGAAGAAAACGTCGAGAAAGCCCGCGCGCTCGTCCACGCCGGCGCAAAAGAGATCCGCATCACCGGTCAGGACACGGGCGTCTATGGCTGGGATACGGGCGAACGAACGCTTCACGAACTCCTCGAGCGGATCTGTGCTATCGACGGCGACTTTCGGGTCCGCGTGGGGATGGCCAACCCGAAGGGCGTCCACGGCATTCGTGAGGAGCTTGCGAACGTCTTCGCCGAGAACGAGGAACTCTATAACTTCCTGCACGCGCCGGTCCAATCGGGCTCGGACGACGTGCTGGGTGATATGCGCCGGCAACATCAGGTCGAAGAGTACCTCGAGGTCGTCGAGACGTTCGATTCGACCCTCGAGTACTGGACGCTTTCGACGGATTTCATCGTCGGCTTCCCGACCGAGACGGACCACGACCACGAACAGTCGATGTCCTTGCTTCGGGAAACCCGCCCCGAAAAGCTCAACGTCACGCGCTTTTCGAAGCGACCGGGAACCGACGCCGCCGAGATGAAAGGGCTCGGTGGCACAATAAAAAAGGAACGCTCGAAAGCGATGAGCGACCTCAAACTCGATATCGTGGGCGAAGCTTACGAAGAGATGGTCGGCGAAGTGCGAGAGGACGTACTCGTCGTCGAGGAGGGAACCGCCGACTCCGTGAAGTGTCGGGACGGCGCGTACCGTCAGATCATCGTCCAAAACGCCGACGATCACGGGATCGAAATCGGCGACTTCGTCGACCTCGAGATTATCGGCCAAAATACGGTGTATGCGTTCGGAGAGCCGCTCTAGCTCCTAATTCCCATAGTTTCAGATTCGAGAAGGAGGCGATTTTTGACGTGAAATACCACAACGGTGGTGGAGTTCTCGGTGTCGGTTGCAGACGACACCCACTCTTTTGCGCTTTCGAGACGAAGCCGGGGTATGATCACGCTGTACCAACTCGAGGGCTGTCCGTACTGTGAAACCGTCGACGAAGAACTCGAGACGCTCGACCTCGACTACGAGAGCATCTGGGTAGAAGGACTACACTCGGAGCGAAACGAGGTCAAACGCGTCTCCGGCCAGCGACAGGTACCCCTCGTCGTCGACGAGGCATACGGTGTCACGATGGCCGAATCGGAAAACATCCTCGAGTATCTCGATCGGACCTACGCGTAAGGCCAGATTCCGGCCAGAAATCGACGGAATTCAATCGAACACGACGGCCCGGGCGTCTCCGGGAACCGTCGCTCCATCCTGCTCGGCGAACGCTTCGTGGAGGCTCTCGTAGGTTTCATCGAGCGCTTCGACGATGACTGAGGTGTCCCCGATAACCGGCATGAAGTTGGTATCTCCCTTCCATCGAGGGACGATATGGGTGTGGAGGTGGTCGCCGATCGAGCCGCCGGCACCCTCTCCGAGGTTGAGACCCGCATTGAAGCCGTCGGGTTGAAGCGCCGTCTCAACGGCCTCGAACGTCCGCTGTTTGAGTCGGGCGTGATCCAACAGCTGTTCGTCGGTGAGATCCGCGTACTCGCCCGTGTGTACGCGCGGAATCACCATCACGTGACCCGGGCTGTACGGGTAGTTGTTCAAGAGAACGAACGCGTGCCCGCTCCGCGCAACGAGCAGGTTCTCCCGGTCGTCATCGCGTTCGGGGAACTCACAGAACACGCAGTCCTCGATATCGGCGTTTTTATCCTCACGTCTAATCCATTCGATTCGCCACGGTGCGAACACCTGGTCCATACGGGAGACCACTCGAGCCGAACCTAAAGCATTTCATCAGTGGCAGTAGCGAATCCTCGATCGTTGCGATCGTAGTTATTGACGTCGACCCGTGTGAACACGAAGGTTGCTACCGCAAAACATGTGTCTGGCTGTCAAAGAAACCGATAATACAAACTTAACCGATTGTCATATTCGTGGGAAAGTCGATTAATAAGTCATTAAATCCGGTTCTAAACAATCTCGAGCGATCTCAGCAAGTGATTTTCCCCACCCCGCCCACGTCTTGCGATTATTACGACTCAATATCCGTAATGGGACACGGGTTTATGATGCCCCTAATCTTAAACCAGTTTCAATGGCAACAACAGACAACTCATTCAACGGGATGACCGAACACTGCGACGATTGCGAACTCGAAACGGTCCACGAAGTGAACGTGCAGATCCGAACCGAGAGCCTGAAACAGGAAAACGCCCAGTTCTCTCGTGAGCCCTACCGCGTGGCCGAGTGCCAGCGCTGTGGAAACCGAACGAGCCAGCGAATGAACAACGCCTGAAACGGCCCGGAAGCGACGGTACACGATACCAAAACAGTTGCGTAGATCGGACGGTGATCGGTGGGAACACCGTCCGTTGTTTTTTGGTCGCAGGTGTGATAGAGAATGTCTATACGTTTCCCAGAGTCGACGCTACTTCGTCGTTACCTCACAACCGTCTTCCGTGACGATGATTGTATGCTCTTTCTGGCTCACGAGACATCCCTCGTCCTCCTTGAGGACGGGATAGCCGTGGACGATGTTGTTGCGTTTGAGTCGCCGCAGTGCGACCTCGGGACGACCCGTCTCGAGCCACCGCGTCGCGAACGGGAGGGTTCGAAAGTCACCGGTGATCTGCTCGAGCGCCTCTCGAGCCTGCCGGTTCCGAACCGACCCCTCCCGCTCGAGCGAGAAGATTTCCTCGCTCGAGCCCTCCGTCACTTTTCCGCCGCCGTCCGTCGCGAACGGTTCGATAGCGACGACGTCGCCGGTTTCGAGCGTCGTTCCCTGTGAAACGGCGCGATTGGGGATGTTCGGACTCGTGTGTTGCTCCCAGTGACCCAGTCCATGGCCGGTGAGGTTGACGACGGGATTGTAGCCGTAGCCGTCGATCACGTCCTCGATTTCGGCGCCGATATCGCCCGTCTCCACGCCCGGTTCGATCACGTCGATCGCGGCCTGAAGCGCCTGTTCGGGTGCCTCAGCGAGTTCCGGGTTGCCTGAGAGATCGACGGTGATAGCGGTGTCTGCCAGCCAGCCGTCGATGTGAACGCCGATATCGAGGTTGATCATCTCCTCGCCGAAGGTCGACTCGTCGTCAATACTCGGCGTCGCGTGTGCCGCCTCCTCGTCGATCGAGATATTCACCGGGAACGCCGGTTTTCCGCCCAACTCTCGTATCCTGTCTTCGGCGTATTCGGCGATCTCGAGGTGACTCGCACCGACCTCGACGCGCTCTGCAGTCTCCTCACGGACCTTCGAGAGGATTTCGCCGGCTTCGCGGTGCTTTTCGTACATCTCCGCCTCGAGATCGACTTCCGTTTCGCTCATGTACCCGGGTTGTATCGGTCAGCAAAAAGAGGTTCCGCCTGCCGAGTCCGCGATCCCATCGGTCGAACCCGACGCTACGCGGCGGATAGACGCAGAGCATTGGTAGACGACACTCTTCAGCCCGCTCGCGAAGAGTGTGGGTCGCCGGGAGGACAGTTACGATGAGGACACGGGAGGCGAGTCGGTGTCTCCGGTCCACTCGCAATCGGGACAGGCGGCGACGCCCTGAACGTTCGACAGCGTCGCTCGACAAAGCGGACATCGTTGTGCTGCATGCTGTGGGGGGCGGAGCATTATCGAGTGATTTTCATCGACGATAATAAATATGTGCTACGACGATCGTCGATATTATTGCCGTTCCGTTGCCGTTTGCATCGCATTGCTGTTGTACGCCGACCCGAGGTGGCCGCGCGCGTCAACGACGATAACGCCGGCGGTCGACCCGGTCAGTTCCGCGAACTCCTCGATGGCGAGTTCGGCGGCCGCGCCCGCCTCGAGACCGCGCTCGACGTGTCCCGCTACGCGTCGTGAGAGCGTCGTTCGGGCGATATCCTCTCCGGCTCCGGTCGCGCTCACCGCCGCCGCGGGTGAACAGTAAAAGCCGGACCCAACCTGTGGAACGTCGCCGACGCGGCCGGCGAGGGCCAACCAGCGTCCGCCCGTCGAGGTCGCGGCCGCGAGGGAGTCGCCGTCGAACGCGACTGCACCGACGGTATCGTGGTCGTGTTCGTCACCGCAGGCGCGCTGGTCCCCGTAGCGGTCACCATCTTCGCCGGGGTGGTGGACATCGGACTCGTATTCGTTAGAGGGAGCCTCCGTCTCGCGGTCGATGTCCGCCCCATCTCGTCCGCCAGCATCCGTCTCACCGAACCGTTCGTCGATCCACTCGAGTTGGGTCCGCGCGCCGCCGACCGGGACCTCGAGGTCGTCCCACTTTTCGCGCGTTCGATCGGTCCAGAGGTCGGCGTCGACCTCGACATCGAACGACTCCGCGAGTTCGACGGCGTGATCGCCCGAAACGAACGTATGTGGCGTCTCTTCCATGACTATCCGAGCAACGCGAGTCGCACGCTTGACTCCCTCCATCGAACAGACGGCACCGACCGAACGGTTGTCGGTCATGATTCCCGCGTCCGTTCGGATCTTGCCGTCACTCTGGACGGCGCTCCCGACGCCCGCGTTGAAGCGCGGTGAGGACTCGAGAACGCCGACGGCGGTCTGGACGGCGTCGACAACTTCGGCTTCGGCTGCGCCCGCATCGGCGGCGCCCTCGAGAACCTCCTGTCTCTCGGTCGGGTTTTCGGGATCGCTCCCGGCCCCGCCGTGAACGACGATTTGCACGCTCCGATCTGCTGATCCGCGCGGATTAACTCTCTCGGTTTCGATCCTTCAGTTTCACACTGTCGCCCATCGGTTCGAGTAGCGGCGGTCGGTATCCAATCGCTCAGCCGTCGGCCATCGTCCCGATTCCCTCACACTTACCACGATCCACCGTGTATCCGGACGACGATGACGCCACTCGTCTTTCTGGTCGGCTTCTGTCTGATCCTCGGGATGATCGTAATCGGACGAGTGGTGAGCGAAACGTCGACGCGCCCAACCGACGGCGGAAGCGCATCGATCGTTCTGGGTATTACGGTGCTTTCCGTATTCTGGGTCGCGCTCGAGGAATCGTTACTGACGAGTCCGGTGTGGATCGTGATCGTTGGGTTCGGATCGATACTGATCGCGGTTGGGGTGGCCCTCGTGATCCGTCGATGGGACGAGTCGGTACCGGCATGAGTGGGGCATTTCCATTTTTTGTCCGACCACCAGCCCTGACTTAAAAGGGTTCTCGAGGGAAATGGTAGACCTTTTACCCCTATCGAAGAACCGTACAGACGAAATGAGCTACGACAAGATCGAAGTCCCTGAACAGGGGGAAAAGATCACGCTGAAGGACGGTTCCGAGGACGAACTCGAGATCCCCGACAATCCGATTATCCCGATTATCTACGGTGACGGTGTGGGCAGCGACGTCGGTCCCGCCGCACAGAAGGTGCTCGACGCCGCCGCGGATGCGACCGGTCGCGAAATCAACTGGATGCGCATCTACGCAGGCGAGTCCGCCCGCGAGATGTACGACGAGAATCTCCCGGACGAGACCGTCGAAGCCATCAAAGAACACCGCGTCGCGATCAAGGGCCCGCTCACGACACCGGTCGGCGCCGGCTTCCGCTCGCTGAACGTCGCGTTGCGACAGACGCTCGATCTGTACGCTAACGTCCGTCCGACCTACTACCTCGACGGCGTCCCGTCACCGGTAAAGGCACCCGAGGAGATGGACATGGTGACCTTCCGAGAGAACACCGAAGACGTTTACGCCGGAATCGAGTGGGAAGCGGGCACCGAGGAGGTCGAACAGGTCCGCGACTTCATCGAAGACGAGATGGGCTTTGACTCGACTATCCACGAGGGTCCTGTCGGGATCGGTATCAAGCCGATCACCGAGAAGGGATCGAAGCGCCTCGTCCGCGAAGCGATCGACTACGCCTTAGAGCAAGGTCGCGACAAGGTCACGCTCGTCCACAAAGGGAATATCATGAAGTTCACCGAGGGGCAGTTCTCGGAGTGGGGCATGGAGGTCGCCGACGAAGAGTACCCCGACGACGAGGTCTTCGCCGCACCCGACTCCCTGTGGGAGGAACAAGACGACATCGACATCCCTGAGGGAGCCATCATGGTCGAGGAGCGCCTCGCCGACGCAATGCTTCAGTGGATGCAGCTGCGCACCGACGAGTTCGACGTGCTGGCCATGCCGAACCTCAACGGTGACTACCTCTCCGACTCCGCCGGCGCACAGATCGGCGGCCTCGGCATCGCACCCGGCGGAAACTTCGGCAAGGGTCGCATGCTCGCGGAACCGGTCCACGGCTCCGCGCCGAAACGTGCCAATCAGGACATGGCCAACCCGAGCGCGCTGATCCTCTCCGGCCGCTTGATGTTCGACTACATGGGCTGGGACGACGCCGCAGACCTCGTGCGGGACGCCGTCGAGGAGACGATTTCCTCGGGCAAGGTCACCTACGACCTCGAGCGCCAACTCGAGGACGCCGAGAAACTCGCGACGAGCGAGTACGCCGAAGAAGTCATCGACAACATCGAAAAGCTCTCGTAGAGAGGTTCTACAGTAGTACTGCGGTTTTTTCTTCTTTCATCGGCTTGAGACTGGTCGAGCCCCCATTTCAAAACCACAACGTTCTCACCGTCGAGTCCGTGTACACTCACGTGATGGCTGTAGTTCGCGTCGACGACGAGCAGGGCCTCGAGGACGCCTTCAGTGTCCGACAGACGGTGTTCGTCGAGGAGCAAGGCGTCGACGAGGAGATCGAGTACGACGAGCACGAGGACGACGCCGTCCACTTCGTCGCGTACGAGCGAACGGATACCGGCGAGGGGCACCCGATCGGGGCAGCACGCCTTCGAGAGCCCGAAGACGGCGTCGGGAAGGTCGAACGCGTGGCGGTGCTCGAGTCACATCGCGAAAACGGCATCGGCCGAGAACTGATGGACGCCCTCGAGACGGAAGCTGGTTCGGACGGACTGGAGACGCTCAAGCTTCACGCCCAGACTCGGGCGGCCGGATTCTATCGCGGGCTCGGCTACGAACAATACGGCGAGGAGTTCGAAGAGGCGGGGATCCCCCACGTCGCGATGAAAAAGTCTCTCGAGTGATCCCGCGGGTACTCGAAAAAAGCGAGAGTCCCTGCTACTTACTCGAGTCGCGCTAACTCGCCGGTTCGTTCCTTGCGAATGAGATAGCGAACGAACAGCCGAAGCTGTCGCGCCAGATCCGCTCGGTCGTCATATGAGTAGATGCGCGCCTCCCATCGATCGCGGACGGCCGCAATCATCGCGCTCCGAACGCCCGATTCGTGGACGAACATCACTCGTTCTCGGCGGTTATCGGTGGTCTCGTCGTCGAACAGCGCCGAGGAGTACCTCAAGATGCAACGGTCGATCGGGAACGAAACGAGGTTTCGAATCGTCGATACGCTCGTCGAGGGCAGGTCCCAAAGCGCCAGCGAACTTCGTGACAGGCTCGAGGTCCGGTCGAACGCGTTACACTACCATCTCGAAGAACTCGTCGAAGTCGGATTGATCGAAAATCGAAAGCGGAAATCGCCCGACAAGGACGGATTGTACTCCTATTACCGAGCGACCTCACCTGGCGAAGGGATTCTCACCGACGGCGTCCGCGAACTCATGGCTCGAGAGTGGGACGCACTTGAGGCGTACAGCGAGTGACCGTCGACGCCGATCACCCTACCGAAACTGCATGCCGCCGTTGACACAGAGCACTTCGCCCTGCACGTAGGAATTTTCGATTAGGTACTCGACCGAGTGAGCGATCGCGTCGGGTTCGCAAGCGTACTGGGGAAGGTGAGTGTCGATCCCCTCGTGGCCCCGGAACTCGACGGACTCGAGATAGTCGACGATTTCATCGTTCATATCCGTTTCCACGGGTCCCGGCGCGACCGCGTTCACCTGTACCCCGTCGTCGCCAAGTTCTCGAGCCAGCGAGCGGGTGAGTCCGTGTAGCCCGGCCTTGCTTGCCGCGTAGGAGGCGTCGACGGTGCCAGCCGTTCCGCCAATACTCGAGACCATCACGACATCGCCCCCGATTTCACGGAGATCCGGGGCCGCGGCCTGAGTGACAGAAAACGCCCCGGTCAGGTTCGTCGCAACGACCTCCTCGAACGTTTCCGGCTCGAGGTCCTCGATCGGGGCCGGCTCGACGATACCGGCGTTGTTGATCACGGCCTCGATCGAGTCGAACGTGTCACGCGTCCGCTCGAGGAGTGCTGTCACTTCGGTGGGTTCAGTGACGTCCGCCTGAATCGCAACCGCGGACGCCCCGGCGGATTCGACCTGTTCGACCGTTTCTTCTGCCGCACCGCCGTCGGAGCGGTAGTTGACGACGATATCGTGTTCGTGAGCTAATCGGGTCGCGATCGCCCGTCCGATTCCTCGACTTCCACCGGTAACGATGACTGCCATGCGTGCCAAATCGGGAGCAACGGTCTTTCCAATACCGGAATCTCCCTCACCCGTTCGTTACAGGACGTTATCTCGAATATATCGACCGCAGAGCCCGAGCATCGCGAGCGCCATCGCGACGGCGAAGGCGACGACGAACGCCGAAGCAGGCTCCGTAACTGTCGCGAGCTCGCCGCGGACGAACTCACCTGCGAGCACGATCGCGACGAGTAGCAGGGCAACTCCACCGACGTTCTCGAGAAGCGAATTCGTCTCCGGCACCGCGTCGGAATCGTTCAGCAGGTAGAGGATCACGATGAGTGCAAACGGCGTCCCGACGAGTCCGAACGCGAGAACGAGGACGAGCAACTGGAAGAACGAACCGCCGAGGAACGCCCCGAGTGCGGAGACGAGCGCGACGACGACGATCATCGCGCGGAATCGAGAGTCCTCGACGGACTGCTCCCAACCGAGTTTGTCCGCGAGGAGGTACGGCGGAACGATCGTGTTCCCGCCGAGCGTCGAGATTGCCGCACCCCACAGGCCGAGGAGAAACAGCCAGACGGCGTATTCACCAGCGACGGGACCGAGCGCCTCCGCGGCCTGGATTTCGGTGATCGTCGCCGGGTCGAGACCGGTTTCGGGCAAGACGCTCGCTGCGACGAGGAAGATCGCGAGACTGAAGATTCCGAACGCGACGAGCATCGAACTGATGATGTCGAATCGGGCTAGTGAGACATCGTCTCGAGTCCAGCCTCGAGCCTGCATCGTGTAACTCTGCATAGTCAACAGCGTGATGTGGACGGCACCGCCGAGCACACCCGCCGCGACCAGTGCGCCGCCGACACCGGCGGGAATCTCGGGCTGGAGCCCGGAAACCGCAGCTCCCGTATCGATCGGGACGACGAACGCTGCGGCGATGAACGCGAGAACGACCAACGAGACGATGATCTTCACACCGACCTCGGCGAATCGGTAGCCGCCGCCGGCGAGCGTCAACGCGAGGAACATCGCCCAGATGACTCCCCAAATTCGTGGATCGGCCGCAGCGTCGAGTCCGGCACTGCCGACCATCGTCGCGCTGACGTCAGCGAGCGTCTGCATGATCACCAGTTGTGCGAGCCCCGAGGCGAGAACGGCGTCGATAAGGAGCACCCACGCCCAGAACTCGCCGAGGTGTTCCTCGACCACGGCGATGATCCCCTTCTCGGTGAGCAACCCGAGTCGCATGGCGAGATACTGGCCGATCGTCCCGAGAACGGCAGAGACAATGACGACCCACAGCAGTGCGTAGCCGAAACTCGCACCCGCGGTGAGCAGACTCGCCATCGTCGCCGGTCCCGCGGCGATCGCACCGGCGAGCCACGTCGGCCCTAACTGTCTGACGAACGTTTCGATACGACCACCGTACACCTGTCTCGACTCCGTTGCCATCGGCCCACCTTGACAAAGGGAGTTTATAACTCCGTGGTATTGGATCGTGTTCATATCATCTTGATAGTGTTTTCTGGTCGAATATGAAGTCGATCTGTCGTGCGAGAATTCGATTATGAAGCGCCCAAAAGAGCGACGAGAAGCGACAGAAGCGCCGGTGTCAAACTCGAGATCGACTCTCGTCAGCCCGGGTGCTCCCGCGGCAGGCCGAAAATGTCCACGCCTCGAACGGTTTCATCGCCGCGATTCGTGACGGCGCGTGATTGATCTCCAGGGATCACGGAGGAATCTTCCGGACCACAGACGATTTCCTCGACAGCGGTAACGAGAGACAGACATCCAAAGCGATACTGGCCGGCAACCCGCGTTCGAGGAAACGGCCCCGTTCCGATCGGTTTCACTTTCACTCCACTTGCCGAACGTTAAACTACGGCGGGAACTACCGTCAGGATATGTACGCCGTCGTCGGTTGCAGCGAGTGCTCGCATCTCTGGCTTCTCGAGGGGCGCTCGGAGACGACCCAGTGCCCCCGCTGTGGGTCCCGTCGGGCCTACGAAAAACGAAAGAAGTTCGTCGAAACCGAAGACGCTGATCACGCGCGAGACGTTCGCGCCTCGATGTTGGCGAACCGTCAGGGCGAGGGGGAAGCGTTCGCCGAAATGGATTCCTATGCCACCCTCGAGACCAGAGTCGATGGCGGGGTCATCGACGAAACCGCGTATCTCGAGGCCTCCGGGCTCGATGTTGAAGCGGTCGACGCCGCCGGCGACCGCGATCCGCGAGGCCCGACTCGGCGCGGGAGCAAGAAAGACGTCGTCACCCGAGCGCTCGAGGAACTCGAGAAACCGACTGAAGACGAGATCGTTCAGTACGCCGGTAATCGGGGAATTTCGGCCGACTACGTTCGAAAGGCACTCGACAAGCTCTCGAGACAAGGCGAAGTCAGCGAACAACGCGGGCAGTACCGGTCGCTATGATACCCGCAAAATAAGACAGTTGAGAACGATGCCCTCGATTTAAGCAACCCGACGGTGAATAATCAGTATGGATCTAAGTGAGTTACTCGAGGGGGATGCGCTTACCGGGCGGCAAGCAGCGATTATCTTCTTCGTCTTCCTCAGTCTCATCATCATTGCGGGGATACTCCTGATACTGTTCGGGGATGTCTTCCAGGATCTGTTCACGTAGCCGGCGACGGACTGAGTGAGCCCCCACACGGGTAGTAGATAGTGTCGAATCGTCATGGCTATCCCCGCCCGCTCGAAACGACGGCTATGGGAGAGACGGTCGAAACGGTCGACGTTCAGGGGACCGCTATCGGTGTCGGAACCGTGATCGCGATGGCCTGTCTGGTGTACGGAACGGTCATCAGCCAGACGATCGTCGGGATCGACACGACGGCGGTAGCAATGTGGGTGTTCGCCGCAACCTTCCTCGCCGTCGGAACGCTACACGCCGCGTACGGCCACGGAAATCTCGCGTGGGGACACGGCGGCGCGGCGGCAGGGTGGCTGTTCATCCTCCTCGGGACCACTGGATTGCAGGTGGGGATTGGACTCATCTTGCTCCTTCTCTCGGGAGCCTACATCGTCCTCGTAACGCTTCGGTTCCGACGCGATGGAGCCGCGACGCCGACTTAGGGCCACCCGAGTGCGACAGCCAGCGAAAGACCGAACGTCGCGACCGAAAGGAGGAATTCGACCACCACGAGGAATCGGTGGGTGCGATGCAACTCGAGCAACGGGTGAACGGATGTGCCCGGATCTGGGTCCGGAGCCGAGTCGGGATCTGGCTCCGGGTCCGGGTGGGAACAGTCACAACTCATATGCTGTGGAGCGCCCGCCGGTGCTCGCCGAACGGACGCATTGTCAACTACAGGATCGACGGGAAAATACCAAAGCCAACAGCGCGTGGTGAAAGTGAAAGTGACTGTGAGAGCCTACTATACCTGTCTGTTGTCCACAGCGGAGACGATAGTACGGAACGGAACTCAAAGGAAAAGTGAAAGTAAACCCGACGAGCACGTTCGACGGCGAATGCTGTCCTGCGGCCAGTTTCGGGGCTAGCTATCCGACACAGCAACGACCGCTACCGGCCGATTTCGCAACGACCGCTACCGGCCGAGATCCTCGTGGGCACTCGCGAGATGGTTCGAGGCCAGGGCGGCGAGCAATGAGAGTTCGCCCGCAAGCGCGCCGGCGGCGATGACCTCCGCGAGCGTGTCCGCGTTCGATCCCGCGGGATCGCCGCCGCCGCGGACGCCGACGACGTCGAGCGCTTCAGCTTGCGTCGGGAGTTTCGTGCCGCCACCGACGGTTCCGACCTCGAGGGAAGCAAGCGAGACGCTCGCGTACAGATCGGTCACGGTCTCGGAGTCGCCCGACTCGGACGCTTCGGCCGCCTGCTCCCGTTCTCGAGTATCCATCGTCGTGATGGCGTTGGCCGCTTCGACGACCTGTGCCTCGTCCTGTCCGGTCGCGAGGAAGGCCGCGGCGACGACGTTCGCGGCGTGGGCGTTGAACCCCAGACTCCCCGCCTTGGCGCTTCCGATCAGGTTCTTTCGGGTGTTGGCCTCTACGATCGCGGCGGCGGTCGTGTGAAGTCGCTCCTCGAGGAGTTCGCCGGGGATGACGACATCCGCGGTCACGGATCGACCGCGACCCTCGACCGCGTTGATCGCGGCGGGTTTCTTGTCCGAACAAAGATTGCCCGAGAGCGCGACGAGCGACGCGGGCGTTTCGTCCTCGACGACGCGACAGGCTGCCTCGGTCGCGATGGTCGCCATGTTCATTCCCATCGCGTCTTTCGTGTCGTAGGCGAACCGGAGGAACACCGAGTCGCCGACGACGTAGGGTTCGATGCCGATTACCTCACCGTGGCTCGTGGTCTCCTCAGCAGCTTCGGCGAGTCGGTCGCCGTTTGTCTCGACCCACTCGACCGTCTCGGCGGCGTCGGCGACGCCCGAAACGCGAAACACCGGCGCTCGAGTCATCCCGTGTTTGGTTACGCGCGCGGTGACGCCGCCGGCGTCGTCGAGCACCGAGAGTCCGCGGTTGACGGAAGCCAAGAGCGCCCCTTCGGTGGTGGCGAGCGGGAGGTAGTACTCGCCCGAGGCCGCGCCACCATCGATCGAAACTGGCCCAGTGACCCCCATCGGAATTTGGGCGGCACCGATCATGTTCTCGATCGCCGATTCGGCCGCCTCGGCATCGAAGCCGTAGGAGCCGATCGCCTCGAGATCCGCGTCGGTGTCGGCCTCGAGGAGTTGTCGTCGCGCGCTCGCGGCGGTGTCGTGATCGGCATGATCCTCGAGTTCGTGCAGGCGAAGGTCGCCCTCGCGGACGCGTCGAGCGAGGGAATCTGCGTCTGTCATGAGTCACCAGTCACAGCCCTCGGACCTAACAGTTGTTGATTCGCCGCGAAGGCGAGGGTCGAGCCAACAGACGCCGGAAGGCAGTTCGCAGTGAGCCAAACGGTTTTGGCGCTCGCCGATGCTCACTCGGATAGGATCATGACCGAGGCCGCCGATCGGCTGTTCGTCGACGGAGAGATACACACGCTCGAGCGCCCATCCGAGACGTACGAGGCGATGGCGGTTCGGGACGGTGAGATCGTTCGCCTCGGTCCAACCCGTGAGATCGCGTTTCTCGAGGGCGTCGAAACCGACGTAATCGACTGCAACGGCCGGGTCGTCCTCCCGGGATTCATTGACGCCCACACGCATATGGAGAACCTCGGCAGATCCCTGGTTCACGCCGATCTCGCGGGGGCAAGCACACGCGAAGTGGCACTCGAGCGGCTGAGCGAGCAGGCGACGGCCAACGACCGGGAATGGATTCTCGGCTTCGGCTACGATGAAAGCGACTGGAACGAGTCCCGATATCTCACCCGTGAGGACCTCGATGCCGTCAGTGACGAGCGGCCCGTGATCGCGGTTCGAGTCGACATGCACACCGCCTCGTTGAACACAGTCGCCCTCGAGAAGCTCGCCGACGCAATGGCGGCAACTGATATCGAAACGAAGGGCGGTGAACCGACCGGCGTAGTCCTCGAGGAGGCCACCGACGCCGTCTGGGAGGCAATCGAACCCGGCTACGCAGAAACCCGCGAACTCGTTACCGCGGCAATTTCGCGCGCGTCCGAACTGGGCGTCACCTGCGTCCACGACATGAACAGACAGTCAGCATCACCGCGAGTGTACCGCGATCTCGAGGCTAGCGGAGACCTCGAGTGTCGCGTCCGGCTGAACTACTGGAGCGACCACCTCGAAAGCGCAGTCGACGTCGGCCTCGCGACGAACGGCGGGAGCGAATTCGTTCGGACGGGTGCGATCAAGACGTTCACGGACGGGAGTATCGGCGGTCGAACGGCGAAAGTGAGCGAGTCGTACGCTGACGGTTCGGCTGCTGGTTCACGCGACGATCACGCCGGAGACGGGAACTGCGGTCAATGGGTCGTCGACCCGGGCGAACTTGAGGACCTCGCGACTCGAGCCGACGACGCCGGCTTTCAGCTCTCGGTACACGCTATCGGTGACGAAGCGATCGAGGAGACGGTCTCGGTCCTCGAGACGACGACAGATCCCGCCGGGTCGCGACATCGGATCGAGCACGCCGAACTCGCCAGTGACGATGCCATCGAGCGGATGGCGAAAGCGGGGATCATCGCCTCGATGCAGCCGAACTTCCACCAGTGGGCGGGCGAGGGCGGCCTCTACGACCAGCGACTCGGCCGGTCGCGACGACGGCGCTCGAACCGGCTCCGGGCGATGCTCGAGGCGGGCGTTGCGCTCGCGCTCGGTTCGGACTGCATGCCGCTCGATCCGTTACTCGGTGTCCATCACGCAGTGAACGCGCCCGCCGACGCCCAGCGGCTGTCGGTCACCGAAGCGCTCCGCGCGTACACGCTCGGCGGAGCCTACGCCGGGTTCGACGAGGATCGACTCGGGACCCTCGAGGTCGGCAAACGGGCGGATCTGGTGGTACTCGAGGCGTCGCCGTGGGAACAATCGGATCGGATCGAGGAGATAGACGTATCGATGACCGTCGTCGATGGAGAAGTGGTGTTCGAACGATAAAGTGCACAGAGCACTACAAATCCAGTTCCAAAAGTCAGACTGTCTTAGTGATCCGCTTCGGTCAACTCGTCGACGCGACCGATAAGCGTCGTCATGATCTGCTCTTGCTCGTTCGTCGTCTCGACGATGCGCTGGGTCGCCTCCTCCGAGCGATCTGAGCGGTCCCTGACAGTCTGTAACGTTCCAGTGAGTCCTTCGACCGTCGAAGCCTGTTCGTCCGTTACGCGGGCAACCTCGGAAATTCCGTGGGCGGCCTCCTCGACGGATTCGCTGATCTCCTCGAGCGAACTGTGCATCTGCTCGATCTGGTCGTCAGCGTGTTGAATCCGATCCTGCGAGCGGTCGACCGCCGACGCGGTTTTTTCGGATTGGTCCTGGAGTGCGGAGATGCTCTTGGTGATCGCGTCAGCGTGCTCGTTCGTCTCGTCGGCGAGTTCCTTGACGTGATCTGCGACGACGGCGAACCGTTCGCCGCCCTGATCGGAGCCAGCCGCTTCGATGGTCGCGTTGATCGCGAGCAGGTTCGTCTCGTCGGCGATATCCGAAATTACCTCGATCACTTCGTCGATATCGCTGATCTGGTCGGACAGCTCTCGGACGGTTTCGGAGAGTTCGTTGCCGATCTCGACGACTTCCTCGGTCGCTTCCCGAGTTGCGTCTCCCGCTTCGAGGCCCTCTTCGGCGGTCTCGAGCGAGGCTTCGGCGGCTGCGCTAACCTCGTTTGCCTCGGCGGCGACTTCCTCGATTTCCGCGGCGAAGGACTGAATTTCGGTCGTCGCGTCTTCGACCAGCTCGCTCTGCTGTGAGACGTTCTTGGCGATTTCGGTCGCCGCCTCGTTGGCCTCGTCGGTCGCGTCGTCCATCTGCTCTGCGTGCTCGTTCACCTGACCGGTGATATCCGCCAGGTTCTGGGCCATCTCGTTGATCGAATCGACGACTGCGACCAGATCGGAATCGAGCGTGGAGAACGTCGATTTTCGCTCGGCTCGAGCCGACAGGTTGCCCTGTTTGATCGACTCAGTGGTTTGTTGGACCTCCGAAATCAAAGCAGTCGTTGCGTCGCGTTCGTTGGTCGTCTCCGTGCGGTCGATGACGACTTCGACGACCCCGATCAGCTCGCCATCGTCGTACAGCGGCGTCGCGGAGAAATCGATGTGGCGTTCGTCACCGTGTTGGTCGACCATCGTACTCGTATCGCCGACGCGATTCGACGACGGATCGCGGAGTTCGACGTCGTGTTCGACGTGCGCCCGTTCGGGCGTCTCGAGAACCTTGTCCGCGAGCGTCTTCGCTCGGCGACCGTCGGGATAGAACATCTCCGAAGCCCGATCGTGACCGACCGCTTCCTCGCGAGTTGCCCCGGTTAACTCGGCGAGCGTCCGGCTCCACTCGACGATCACCCCATCGGTATCGAGTACGAACGTCGGCGTCTCGATTCCGTCGAACAATTGCGTGTACCCGGCTCGAGTCAACGTTTCTCGGTCGGCTTCGGTTGAACTCGTAGCTGGGTCGACGTCACCCTCCACAGCGCCTGGAGATGCACCCGTCTCGTCCGGTTCCTTCGCTTCCGGCTCCCCCCCTTCAGTGAGTGACGAACGGTTTCCTGTCATTTGTAGTAACGTGTCCCGTAAAGAGAACGATTGAGAACCGGTTTATTCTTTGTGGCAGGTGCTGTCATAGCCGTTGCTCTCGTCAGGCACACAATTCGAAGACCAAATCTTCGGAAGCGATCAAAAACGGTATTTCAGTTCATCCTGGGAACGTATAATATTCTTGTCTTCGATGTTAGCCGGCTCGGGAAGCGTATCAAAGCGGAGATAAAATCGGAATAAGAGACGAACCAGAAGGAACTGGGACGCGAACAAACAGAGAGAGGAGATGATTGATAAACGGTGGTCGACAGGACGAAGGAATATGGGGACCGAGAATCGAGAACGTGAACGGGGTTTCGTTTACCCGGTAATAAACCCACCCGGCGGACAGTGTTTCGCCGGCCGGCCGTCGTCAGTCGTCGCCGGTTCGTTCCCGAACTCGGGCGAGTGACGGATCGTTCGTCGGACTTTGGCTCCTCGTCGTGCGATTCGAGTCGTGAGGACTAGTAGTTTACTCATACATGAGTAATTGTTCCGTGACACGCATAAGTATTTTCGAGACGATAGATTGTGTTGGTTAGTTCCCTGTCCAATCAACGAACGGACATACTGCCGGCTGTACCTCTGTGAAGATTCTCGCACCCCGGGTGGGAGAATCGTAAACGACGTACAGCCGGCAGTATATCTCACGCCGTCGATTTCGAATCGATGACGATGAGGGAGCTACTGAAAGAACGGGCCGAGGTTTTTGCCCTGTGACGTGAATAAGCCGGCATGGAACTCGATCTCATCGTCTCGGAACTCCACGGGGAGGACCCGACCGATCTCGCGAAAGAAGCGGAATCGCTCGGTTACGACGGGCTCTGGCTGACGGAGCTCTGGGGCGAAAACGCCGTCGTCCAGCTCACCGAGATGGCGATCGCGACCGAGGATATCGGTCTCGGAACGGCTATCGTCAACGTCTATTCGCGCTCGCCCGCCGTGCTCGCGATGACCGCCAACTCTCTCGAGCGAGCGTCCGACGGCCGGTTCGTGCTGGGAACCGGCGTGAGTACGAAGAAGGTGATCGAAGACCTCCACGGCGAGTCGTTCGACCGGCCGGTTCGGCGAGCCCACGAGACGATCGAACTCGTCCGAAAATTCACCGCTGGCGACGGCGACCGCGTCCGGTACGATGGCGAACTCATCGATGTCGCGGATTTTCCCGCGCTCGAGGCCGACGTGCCGATCTATCACGCCGGACTCGGGCCCGCGAACCGCCGCGTCGTCGGCCGGCTCTGTGACGGGTGGATCCCGCACAATATCCCGTTTTCGGGACTCGAGGAGGCGTTCGAGACCGTCGCCGAGGCCGCACGGGAACGGGACAGAGATCCAGACGAGATTACCGTCGCACCCTACGTTCCGACGGCGGCGAGCGAGGATCGGGAACTGGCTCGAGAAACGATGCGACAACACGTCGCTTACTACGTCGGGAGCGGCGAGGGGTATCGAAAGGCCGTCGCGACGAAATACGAGGACACCGCGGAGCGAATCGCCAACGCCTGGCGGAACGGGGCTCGAGACGAGGCGACGGGGATGGTTACCGACGAGATGGTCGACGATCTCGGCGTCGCCGGCACCCCTGAGACGGTACGGAACCGACTTCGAAAGGTGGCGGAGGAGACGATCATCGACCGGCCGATCGTCGTCGTTCCCGAACCGGCGACTGCCGACCTCCGCGAGGAAACGATCCGAGAAGCGGCACCCGAGCGGTTCTAAAGGACTCAGCGCGAGTTCGACGGGTCACCCGACCCGTGGTCGTTTACGCGCCTCGGATCACAGCCCCGAATTCGCTTACGATTCGAATTCGACGCGGTCGCCCGTCTCGGCGGACTCGTAGGCGGCCTCGATCACTCGAAGGTCCGCAACACCATCCGTTCCGTCGGGTTCCGGGTGCGTTCCCGTCTGTACGCAGTACCCGAAGTAATCGAATTCTTCGCAGACCTCGTCTACAGGTGGCCCGGTGTACTCCATTCGCATCTCGCCGCTCTCGACGACGATTTCCTGGGGGACGACGCCCCCGAACGGCGAGGCAATCGAGATCATCCCGTCCGTTCCGACGAGTTGGAGCTGACTGCTTGCGTGGGCGTCGAAACTCGCCGTACAGGCCGCCGTTGTACCCCCGGGGAATTCGAGTTGGACCGAAACGTGCTCGTCGACGCGGTCGAACGGCTCGTCGCTCGAGTGGGTCGACGCGTACACCGAGACGGGGTCAGCATCGAGGAGGTATCGCGTGGTGTTGATCGGATAGATGCCGAGATCGACCAACGCGCCGCCGCCGGCGAGTTCTGGATTCAGCCGCCACGTGTCGGCGTTCGTGTACTCGAGCAACGGATGGGAGAACGCGCCGTGAACCTGCACGACGTCGCCGATGACGCCGCCGCCAACGAGTTCCCGGGATCGTCGGACCGTCGGCTCGAGTTGCAGTCGATAGGCGGTCATCAGCGTAACGCCTACTGTCGAACAGGCGTCGACGACCTCACGCGCACGCTCAAGCGTTACCTCGAGCGGTTTCTCACAGATGACGTGTTTTTCGCGTCGGGCCGCCGAAAGTGCGTACCGTCCGTGGTACGCGTTCGGCGTCGAAATGTAGACGGCGTCGTATTCGGCCTCGAGGTCGCCGGCTAGATACGCGTCGTAACCGATGACGTGCTCGACATCGAACTCGTCCGCGACGGCTCGCGTTCGACGCGCCGAACTCGTCACGAGGACCGTCGTCTCACAATAGGATCCCGCACGAATACCGGGAAGCGCACGGTTCCGTGCGAAGCCGCCGATTCCGAGTACTGCGATCCGAACCGTGTCGTCGATCGATTCTCGCTCCCAGTCACGCCGTCTGAAGTCAATGAAGTAGTCCTCGAGCGTCATACCACCGCTACGACATCGACCCAAAAGATTCCAATTCAGGGGGTGAAGACAGTTCGAGTGAGATGGTAGTTTCGTCCGTCAAAGGGGAGACGGACACAGCATTGGCAGTCAATAACAATCAGTCAAACGCTGTGATTGAAGGAAAAAGTTATTCAATGGCGGCCTGTGGACTAGGACAATCCACAGGAAGATACAATGGTAACAATGGAAACCGCAGATCTCGATACAGATCTAAGTTTATTCAAATACGACAATCTCGAACAACTTCCACCCGGGTATCGGGATCTCGAAGAGGATGAACGAACGGAGCGTATCGAAGCCGCACTCGAGGCGTTAGGCGAGGACGTGGTGATTCTGGGACACAATTACCAGCGTCGGGAGATCGTCGAACACGCCGATTTCGTCGGTGACTCATATCAGCTTTCGAAGGAGGCCGCGAAAGCCGACGCCGAGTACGTCATCTTCGGCGGCGTGACGTTCATGGCCGAGTCCGCAGACATCATCACGGACGACGACCAGACCGTTATCCTCCCGTCGATGGAAGCGTCGTGTCCGATGGCCGGAATGGCCGAAGCGTTGCAGGTCGACGCCGCCTGGGCGGAGATCACCGACGCCGCACCCGACGAGGAGATCATCCCGATCACGTACATGAACTCCTACGCGGATCTCAAGGCGTTCTGTGCGAGTCAGGGTGGCCTCGTCTGTACCTCCTCGAACGCGCATAAGGCGTTCGAGTACGCCTTCGAAAAGGGGGACAAGGTCCTGTTTTTGCCCGACAAACACCTCGGCGAGAACACCGCCCACAGGCTGGGCTTGGCGGACGATATCGCCGAGTGGGATCCCTGGGATCCCGAGGGGAAAGACGCCGAAGAGGTCGCTGACAGCGACATCATCCTCTGGGACGGCTACTGTCAGGTCCACGAACGATTCCGGGTCGAGCACATCGAGGAAATCCGCGAATCGGATCCGGACGCGAAGGTCATCGTCCACCCGGAATGTCGCCGTGAAGTCGTCGAAGCCGCCGACAAAGCGGGCTCGACGGCGACGATCTGTGAGACGGTCGAAAACGCAGATCCCGGCGACACGTGGGCGATCGGCACCGAAATTCATCTCACGAACCACCTCCAGCGCTGGCACCCCGAGGTGAACGTTTTGCCGCTCTGTGGTGACGCGTGCATGGATTGTAACGCGATGCGCCAGATCGATCCCAACTACCTCACCTGGGTCCTCGAGGAACTGCTCGAGGGACGCGAACGGAACGTCATCGAGGTCGCGCCCGGCGAAAAGGAGATGGCCGAACTGGCCCTCGAACGAATGCTCGAGATCTAACCATGACGGACGAATCCAGTACCACGATCGATCGAGAGCAAGAAGAGTTCGCGGACGTCCTCGTCGTCGGAAGCGGCATCGCGGGCTGTTCGGCGGCGCTCGCCGCCGCTCGAGAGGGTGCAGACGTTCTCCTCATCACGAAATCGAGCCGACCCGATGGGGCGAGTACGGATTGGGCACAGGGTGGGATCTCGACGACTCGGGGCAATCCGAAGAGCCTCAAGGCGGATATTCTCGAGGCGAGCGACCAGACTGCCGACCCAGACGCCGTCGACGCGCTGGTCGAGGATGCGGACGAAGCGGTTGAAGACGTTTTGCTTTCAACACTCAAAATCGAATTCGATGAGTCTTCGGAAGATCGCGACGAATCCTCCACGGACGGGAACGAACCGGCGGCGGACGACACCTTCGACTACACGAGAGAGGCCGCCCACTCCGAACACCGAATTCTCCACGTCAACGCCTCGACGGGGACGCACATCCTCCGACCGTTTCTAAATCATCTCGACGAGTACGACGGAATCGAGATTCGCCAGGATACCGCCGCACTCGAGTTACTTACCCACGAGGGCCGAGTCCACGGCGTCGTCACCGACGAGCAAGCGAGTGGGAAGCCGATCTACGCGGGCGCGACGATTCTCGCGACCGGGGGTATCGGCGCGCTCTACAGTCGGTCGACCAACCCCGACGGCGCCACGGGAGACGGCATCGCGATGGCCGCCCTTGCGGGAGCCGACGTGGCGGATATGGAGTACATCCAGTTTCACCCGACTGCCTATGCCGGGGGCAAGGCGCGTGGTGACTCGAATCGAGGCGACGATGCCGCCGAGGGAGACGACCCCTTCTTGCTCTCAGAAGCGCTCCGAGGCGAGGGAGCCGTCCTCCGAAACGGAGACGGCGAGCGGTTCATGACGGAGTACCACCCGCAAGGAGACCTCGCCCCGCGGGATATCGTCGCCCGCGCGGTGGCCGACGAACGCGACGCGACCGGCGAGGTCGTCCTCGACGTGAGCCCACTCGAGTTCGAGGCGGAGTATCCGGCGCTGGCCGAGAAGTGCCGCGCCCGAGGAATTACGGGCGAGGAGATTCCCGTCGCACCCTGCGAACACTTCCTCTGTGGCGGCATCGACGTCGACGAGGACGGCCGCACGTCGCTCGACCGTCTCTATGCAGTCGGCGAGTGCGCCCGAACGGGCGTTCACGGAGCGAACCGATTGGCGAGTACGAGCCTGCTCGAGGGGCTCGTCTGGGGGCTCCGCGCCGGCGAAGATGCCGCGGGGGACGAACCCGAACCCGACCGCGTCGAGGCTCCCGACCTGTTGAATCGAGACCCCGAACTCCCCGAACGCTTCGCCGCGGAAAAATCGCGCCGGCTCGAGCGAACGATGGACGAGCACCTCGGATTGCGACGCAACCCCGGCGACATCGGGCGTGCGAACGCGGTACTCCGTCGACTCAAAGGCGAGGTCGACGCCTACATTCGCACGCGCACCGCCCGAGACCTCTACGAACTCCGGAACGCGAGCGTGACAGCGCTGTTGATCGCCCGCGCGGCGGGCGAGAATACGACCTCGAGAGGGTGTCACTACGTCGTCGACGATAGCGAGAGCGTCGAGACACATGCGAACACGTCGGCCGACGACTGATACCGAACGATACGACGCATCCAAACATGATATCCGACACGCAGATCGAACACTGGCTTCGCGAAGATATCGGCCACCACGACGTAACTAATCAGGTTCCCGGCGAGACGACGGGACGACTCGTTGCGAAAGAGTCCGGCACCGTCGCCGGCCTCGAGGCGGCTCGTGCCGTCTTCGACTACCTCGGCGTCGACGTCACCGGGTCGGTCGATCCAGGGACTCGAGTCGACGCCGGCGACGTTGTCTTCCAAGTCGAGGGACCCGCACGCGACGTGCTTCGAGGCGAACGCGTTGCCGTCAACCTCGCCGGCCACGCCTCGGGAATCGCGACGAAAACGCGGGCAGCGGTCGAGCGCGCTCGAGGCGAATCCGACGCCGTTCGGATCGCAGGGACCAGAAAAACGACGCCCGGCCTCCGCGGACTCGAGAAGCGAGCCGTCGTCGCTGGTGGCGGCGACACCCACCGACTCGACCTGTCGCATATGGTCATGATCAAGGAGAACCACATCGCCGAAATGGGCCTCGAGGAAGCCATTGGCGAGTTCCGCGAGCGAGTCTCGTTCGCGACGAAGATCGAAGTCGAGGTGGAAACGGTCGAGGATGCCCCGCGAGCGGCCGAAGCCGGTGCCGACATCGTTCTACTCGACAATATGGACCCCGAAGCGGTCGAGACGGCCGTCTCGGCACTCGAGGTATACGAAGGGACGCTTACCGAAGCCAGTGGAGGGATTACGCTCGAGACGGTCCCCGAATATGCGGCGACGGGAGTCGACATCGTTTCGATGGGGACGCTCACCCACTCGGCGCCGACGCTTGACCTCTCGTTTCGAACGTCCGGGTAGCAATTTGATGGGGGAGATTGTCAAACCATAATACATATAAATTCAATGTGAGAGATACGAAGGTATGGACGGGACACACGGCTCTGAGGCGGAAGGGTTCGAAAACACGCCGTTGACGCCGACACGGCTCGGAGCGGCCGCCGCAGTTTTCGACATCGTCGCTTTCACTTTCATCGGTTATCTCGTACTCGAAGATCCTGCACTCGGCGCCGTTTCCGGCCTTCTGATCGGCCTCGGCGTCTACCAGTTCCTGCCCCTGATGATGCAACCGGACGGCCTCGAGTCGAATGAGGACTCCGCCTCCGGTAATCCGGTCCGCGGATACCACCGACTCGCAGGCGGCTACGGATTGTCCGTCGCGGGCCTCGTCTTTTTCGCGGTGGGGTTCGCCGAGTTCGAGCTCCTGGTCGGCGTCCCGGCGGCGCTCGTCGCCGGTGCCGTGGTGTATATCGTCGCCGGGTTCGTGTTCCCTAACGCGGCGGTAGGTGAGTAGAGCGGCCACACCATCGAGTGGGCCGGTTTCGTCACGACTCGAGCCGACAGCGAGTGCACTCGAGCGAACCGAATCCGTTCCACCGTATCGTCATACGCTCGAGCGAACTCACTCAGAGCGTATAATCGGTCTCCGAGGCGGCAAACGGCATGACGGTCGCGTTCCGCTGGGCGACCCATGAAAGCCGGAGAACGAACGACGCGAGAATCGCCAGCGGAGCGAAGCAGGCGACCAACGCGACCAGCGTCGCGCCGACGATAGCGGTCGCCGGAAGCGCCTCGATCGCCGCGAGATCGTAAACCGCGAGCGTCGCGGCGGTGAGAAACTGCGCCGGAAGCCCGACGAACAGCAAGATCCTCGAGAGAAAGGACAACTCCTTTGTGATGTAGACGGTTCGAAAGTACTTCCGAGCGACGTCGATGTGAAGCAGATGCTCGCGGATCGATTCGACTAATTCGCGCTGGGACTCCGAAAGCCGGTCCGCGTATTCGGTCTCGATTCGGGAGAGTTCGTAGAGCTGTTCGGCCTGTGTCGTCCCGAGCGTCGCCGCGATGGCACCGAAAATCTCCTCGTCGGCGGCGGGCGTATCGAGTGCCTTCGTGACGGTTCGGACGTCCCGACGGAGCGCGCCCGCGAGGTCGTCGAACTCCGCCGCCAACTCGTCGCTCGCCGCGTCCGTGCTCGATTCGCGAAGTCGCTGAGCCCGATTTCCGAGGTTCTCGTGGAGCACTCGCAAGAACGCCCCCGGCATCACGGGGCTTACCTCCCGGTCCATCACCGATTGAACCTCGTTTCTGTACTCGACGGCGTTTCGCGTTCGTTGCTCGAGATTCCCCGGCGACCCCAGTTCCCTCGAAAACACCAACTGGTTGATCGCGATGACGACCGTGATCAGCGTGAGGTTGCCACCGAGAAACGCGCTTAACAGCAGGTAAAGCGGTTCTCCGGGCTCTCGAGGAAACAGGTTCGTCACGAGAAGCACGCACAGCAACCCCAAAATCCCGCCGAGCAGGAGTCCAGCGACCGTGAGGCGATTCCCCTCGATGATTGCCCACCGAAAAACCGGATTTGCTCGAGTACCCGATTCGTTGGCCATAGTCGGTCTTGCTATCAGAGCCGCCATTGTGAAGGTGCTACCGGCGAGAGAAACGGCTTGAGGAGTTCGGGATCGCTCGGTCAGCGGGCGATGACGGTGTAGAAGGCGAGGGTTGGGATTTGAACTACGCGAAGACGTTCCAGGACGCTCGTTTCAATCGCGTCCGGGCTGCGACTTCTCTACTTCAAATCCTGTTTGTCGCAGTTACCACTCACGGATGTTCGTGGTAACATGCGAGGGTTGGGATTTGAACCCAAGGACCCCTACGGGAGCGGGTCTTAAGCCCACCGCCGTTGGCCTGCTTGGCTACCCTCGCCCAAAACGTACTTGCTCGTTGCCACCGCCTTGGGATGTGCGTTTCGGTGTGTACTCGAGTGAATTCCAGTTAACCTACAGACACGACCCACTGATAGGGTCGTTCATACCTATTTTCAACCAGCCTCAGCGGAGAACGAGTTTCGCCGAGCGAAACCGACGACTGAGTATCTATGCCGGGAGAGAATTACGAACGACCCAATGACTACCAATCGACGCTGAGCGTGCCGTCACCGTGTGGGTCAGGTGCGATCTCCTCGTCGGTTCGGCGGTCGACGACGTGGATACAGCCGTCGTCTTTTTTCGCCGGACAGACCTCCGCGGCGCGGACGTTCTCCTCGAGATCCTCCTCGTCGAAGAAGTACGATTCGGGCTGTGCTAATCCGGATTTGATATCCATCGTCCAGTTATCGGCGACCTCGGCGCACTTGCCCGCGCCGAAGCACTTGTTCGCCTCGAAGATGATCTTGTAGGGCTTTTCCTCGACCGGCGGGGCGTCGGCTGAACCGACATCGCTCGGACGTGTAATCTCGTCGTCGCTCATTACTCGAGTATCGGAATTCGGGCGACTTTCACGTTACGGTCGAGCGAGACGGAACACGAGGAGACGGCCTGCTCTGAACCGCCGCTGAAATGGTTCACCTATTATCAGTTTCGTCGATTAATACTATGTGATGAAATTATTTTTTTAGCTAGAATAAGTTGTTTATTATCTTCGATCGAATTACAACACGCCCATGCAGTATACCCGACGGCAAGCGCTCATGCTCACAGGAGGATCGCTCTCGATAGCTCTCGTCGCCGGCTGTCTCTCCGACACCGGCGCAGAAAGAACGCCAGCACTCGGGTCCACGGCTGACGGAAGCCCGAACGGGCCCGGTGATCGCGACGCTGGAGGGCCGAGCCAGGGGCTCCCCGACGATCTCGATCGGATCGATGTCCCGCCGTATGAAATCGAGCGGGAAAGCTGCGGTCCCAACTCGGATCGCGATCCGCTCTATCTCAGCGCCCAGATGCCCGACGAACCGTCTCTTCCCTTCGAACACGAGGAGACGGCACGATCGATACTGCTCGACGATGGGCTCGGTGCCGAGAGCGGCTCTGACGGCGACCCGCAGCTGTATGCAACCCTCCTCACCGACGAGGACGACCTCGAGCGAGTCGCCCTCGAACCCGACATTCCGGCGACGGCGTTGATCGAAGATGCCGATTTCGACGAGGACGTGATCCTGATCGCCCAGACCGGCTGGGGCTCAAGCGCGGAAACGCCGTTCATCAAGCGGATCGAAGAAACCGAAGACGGCATCCACGCCTTCGGGTGTTATCGCCGGCCGTGTCTGATGACGGCGGATTACACCTATCGAACGACCGTCGCTCGCGTCGACCGACCCGACGAACTCGAGTCCGGCTTGGTCAGTCTGACGGGCGATCCTGACACGCGCGTTAATTTCGCCGCCGGAGAAGGCGTCGTCACGCTCGAGGACGACTGGGCTCGGCCCACATAGCGTTCGGGAACAGACCGGTTCGGGAATCGATCGGGTGAATCGCGATCGCGTTTTTTCGATGCATCATCAATTGGTCGACGGATGGTGACAATACAACAGGAGGAAACGATACTGCCGCTGCTGCGTCCTATACCTCGAGGAATATTCGCGACTTCTCGGGGTGGTGAACCGGAAAAACGTCACGTTCGGGGGTTCGGTTACTCGTCATCGTGAACGGTCACGGACTCGAGGAGGATCTCCTCCGTCGGCCGGTTGTTCGCGTCGGTTTCGACCGACCCGATGTCGTGGACGACGTCCATTCCACTGGAAGACCCGCTTTGCTCGTCTTCCGGGCCTCCGTTCACGCCACTTGCGGAGCCATCGATGACCGACCCGAAAATCGAATGATGGCCGTCGAGGTGGGGCTGGGCGCCGAGCGTGATGAAGAATTGCGAACCGTTCGTATCCGGGCCGGAGTTGGCCATGCTCAGGATACCCGCGTCGTCGTGGCGCAGGTCGTCGTGGAACTCGTCGTCGAACTCGTAACCGGGGCCGCCGCGACCGGTCTCGGTCGGGTCGCCACCCTGAATCATGAAGTCCTCGATGATGCGGTGAAACGCCACATCGTCGTACAGCGGCTCGCCCTCGACTTCCTCGCCCGATTCGGGATCGGTCCAGGTTTTGCCGCCGGTCGCGAGGCCGACAAAATTGTCGACGGTCCGCGGCGCGCGGTCGTCGTAGAGTTCGACATCGATGTCGCCCTCGCTCGTGTGTAACGTCGCGATCAAACGCTCGTCAGTCGAACCCGTCCCTGAACTGTCGGCGTCGGGACCCGTCTCTCCGTCCGTCTCGTTCGAGTTGTTCACACAGCCAGCGAGAAACACTCCGAGACTCGAGGCGATTCCGGTCAGTAACGGTCGTCGATAGCGGTCGATATCGCTCGTGGGGATGGAGATGACCTAACGCTATCGAATTTGCCGGCGGTGACCGATATCGGGTCGCGCTCGACTCGATCCGCGAATTGCCGCAAAACAGGTCGTAATCGGCCGCGTTCGCTCGTGGTTTACTCGTAGTCGACGGAAACGGACTCGAGGACGACGTCTTCGTTCGGCTGGTCGTTCGCATTGGTGTCGACATCACCGATCTCGTTGACGACGTCCATCCCGTCGGTGACTTTTCCGAAGACGGCGTGGCGGTCGTCGAGGTGGGGCTGGGCGCCGAGCGTGATGAAGAACTGCGAACCGTTCGTGTCCGGGCCGGAGTTGGCCATGCTCAGGATGCCCGCGTCGTCGTGGCGCAGGTCGTCGTGAAACTCGTCGTCGAACTGGTAGCCCGGGCCGCCGCGACCGGTCTCGGTTGGGTCGCCGCCCTGAATCATGAAGTCCTCGATGATGCGGTGGAACGCCACATCGTCGTACAGCGGCTCGCCCTCCACTTCCTCGCCCGATTCGGGGTCGGTCCAGGTTTTGCCGCCGGTCGCGAGGCCGACAAAGTTGTCGACGGTCCGCGGCGCGCGGTCGTCGTAGAGTTCGACATCGATATCGCCACGGTTCGTGTGCAGTGTCGCAGTAACGTCTCCCATAGTCACCGAGACGGTCGGCCGAGTGAAAACGGTAGTGGTCTTCGTTGGCATCGGCGGCCGCAGGTACATACCGCTGGCCGTGAAACGAGTGTCTATGAGTGACGGCACGCACACGGCCGAGCAGGTAACTCTCGCCCGGTTGCCCTCGGGCGTAGAACTACCGACCACGGTCCACACCTATCACGGTGACGAACCGGGACCGACGCTGTACGTGCAAGCGGCCCAGCACGGACGCGAAATCAACGGTACGGAGGTCTTGCGTCGATTCCACGACCGACTTCCGCTCGAGTCGCTTTCGGGAACGATTGTCGCCGTTCCGGTCGCGAATCCGCTAACTTTCGACCGGGTCTCCTATACGACGCCGGAAGCGCTCGATAGCGTCAACTCCAATATGAATCGCGTTTGGCCAGGGGACGATGAGGGAAGCCTCCACCAGCGCATGGCCGCCCGCCTCTGGGAGTACGTCGAAGACGCAGACGCCGTCGTCGACCTTCACACCGGGAGCCCGGACATGCTCCCCCATGTCGTCTACCTCGATGACGACAATGCATCCGCCAACCTCGCACAGGCGTTTGGCACCGACCTTCTCCTCGCGGAGGAAGCAAACGAGGACGCCCCAGGCGAGTGGCACCGACGCGGATTCGCTGGGAAGCTCCGGGTCGCCGCCACGAGAGAAGATATTCCGTCGATAACGCCCGAGCTGGCACACAGTAAGCAGATACTCGAGGACGTCGTCGAGGACGGCGTAAACGGACTATTGAGTACCTTGAGTCATCTCGAGATGCTTCCGCCGGTGTACGCCCGCGAACACGGATCGGATCGAACGACGGAGCCGACCGTCGCGCGAAACCACCTCGGACAGGTTACTGCGAACGAGTCGGGACTGTTCCGGCCGAATCCCGAACTCGAGCTCGGCCAGCCCGTCTCGATAGGCGTCGGTCTTGGGACCATCTATCACCCGACAACGTACGAACCGGTTCAGGAGGCCGTAACCGATCGCGGGGGAATCCTCTATACGCTCACGCAGGAAGCGACGGTGATGGCGGGGAGCAAGCTCGCGAGCGTCGCGATTCGAGATTGAGAACGGAGCAACGAGTGAAAGCGATGGGCGGACTGAAATTCGGGTCAGTCGTCTTAACAGGTCGAAAAGCCGCCGTCGACGACCAATCCGTGGCCGCTCACGAACGACGCTTCGTCGCTTGCGAGGAACAAGATCGCATCGGCAATTTCTTCTGGTTCGGCTAAACGCTTGAGCGGGTACTCAGCTTCCATCTCCTCGCGTGCGGCTTCGGGATCGCCCTGGCCCTCGAGATACTGTTCGACCAGTTGCGTGTTCGTAAAGCCGGGACAGACCGTGTTCGCTCGAACACCGTAGGGCCCCGCCTCGGCGGCGATCGCTCGAGTGAAGTTCAACACCGCACCCTTGCTCAGCGAGTAAGCGGCCTGTTTCGGAAGCCCGAGAATGCTCGCGAGCGATCCGACGTTGACGATCGCACCGTGGCCCTGCTCTTTGAGATGCGGGAGCGCGGCGTGACAGCCGTTCCAGACGCCGTTGACGTTGACGTCCATGACGAAGTCGCGGATCGACTCGTCGGTCTCTTCCATTCGCGACGACGGATGGCCGGTCCCGGCGTTGTTGACGAGCACGTCGAGACCCTCCTCCTCGGCGACAGCGTCGATGACTGCGTGAAACTGGTTGCTATCAGTGACGTCGAGTTCGTAAAACGCCGCCTCACCGCCAGCGTCCTCGATCGACGCGACGACCTCGTCGCCGCCGCTCGAGTCGATGTCGGTGACGATAACCTGCGCACCCTCCTCGGCGCACCGTTCGGCGGTCGAGCGCCCGATTCCCGCGGCCGCACCGGTGACAACCACTGTCTTGTCTTCGAGTCGCATAGATCTGCAATCGAGCGGACACTATATAAATTCGTTCATGATTTTCCACGCAATACTCGATCTCGTTCAGCGTTCTGTGTCCTCAGACAAACACTGGTAACAGGTCGCTCGAGAGCCCAATCGATTCGTCGCAATCGGGTCTCGCCGGATCACGGAGTTAGCGGGGAACGAAGTGAAGAATAGTCGAACGGCCGAGTACAGAAATCGAGTCAGTTCACGTCCTTTTGGACCTCAGAACGACTGGAGGTCCTCGAGTACAGCCTGTGCGCTTCCGTCGTCGATAACGGCCCGAGCCGCCTCGAGTCCGTCCTCGAGCGAGTCGACGTCGCCGCGGGCGTAGATTCGGAGCGCGCCGTTGAGAGCGATGGCGTCGGCGAAGTGATCGTCTCGCTCGCCGGAGAGTACTTCCTCGGTGATTGTCGCCGAGTCGGCCTGCACGTCCTCGACTTCGAGGTCCTCGCTTTCCATCTCCATGCCGTACTCGGCGGTTTCGATCTCGAAGTCCTCGAAGGTGCCGTCGGCTTCGTCCCATTCGGCGACCTTCGTGTAGCCGGGACGGATGTCGTCGTAGCCTTCCATCCCCTGGAACATGATCACGCGCGAGTACCCGAGGTGCTCGCTCCCTTTGATCAGGTCGGTCATCTTCTTTGCGAACGCGAGGTGGTAGAACGAGCCCAGGTGCACGTCGGCGTTGGCCGGGTTCGCGACCGTTTCGATGGTGTTGACGAACGTCCGGACGCCCATCTGGTCGCGCCGGTCGTGCAACGAGTCGATGGCGGGGTTGAACTCGGGCTGGTAGTAGAATCCGAAGCCGGTTTCATCGACCATCTCGGCGCTCTCTTCTGGCTCGATCTCCGTTCGAACGCCCAGTTCGTCGAGGACGTGCTTGTACGCGGTCTCTTTTTGGGTCGGGACGCGGTCACCGGAGTGGACGACGACCGGCGTTCCCGCGGCGGCGGCGACGAGGCCCGCACCGACGCCGAGGATCGCCGAGGTGTGCTTTCCGTCGTAGTTCGCGCCGCAGTCGACGGGATCGCAGTCGGGTTCAGCGCCGACGACGCCCTCCTCTATCATCACGTCGGTAAACGCCGAGAGCTCCTCGGCGTTGTTGTGCTTCCATCGGTTCGCGAGCCAGAACGCGCCGAGAGTCGTATGGTCCGGTTCGCCGGCGAGGATGCGCTGGAAGGCCTCTCGAGCCTGCTCGGAAGACATGTCCTCCGCCGATTTCGTGCCGGTCCCGACGACTTCGGTCATCAGCCGTTTCAAGGGCCATTCGCCGAACTCTGGGGTTGCTTGCGCCATATTCTGTCGTTCGAACGGGCGGCGCAAAAGCCTCCCGCTTCCGGGCATCGGTTGACACGAAAGTCCGCCCGTCTGTGCTCGAGATTCGGTTCCGAACGAAAGACAATTACCCCGGAACGCTCCCGAGATCCGAAACCACTACCTTCGGCTCGTCCCTAGGCAAGCCAATGAGTACCCAGTCGGGTGCCTGGCTCGAGTCGGTCGACGAGGTCGACGCCGCGATCATCGACAGCTATCAGAGCGGTTTTCCGGTCGCCGAACGGCCGTTTCGCCGACTCGCCGACGCACTCGAGATTGACGAATCGGACGCCCTCGAGCGGGTTCGGCGGCTTCACGAGGAGGGGATCTTCCGGCGCTTCGGTCCGGTTCTCAACCCGCCCGTAATAGGCTCGTCGACGCTGGCTGCGGTTCGCGCACCCGAGGACCGCTTCGACGAGATTGCAGCGGTCATCAACGGCTACCGGCAGGTCAACCACAACTACGCCCGCGATCACGAGTGGAACATGTGGTTCGTCGTGACCGCCGGCTCTCGCGAGACCAGAGACGAAATCCTCGAGGAGATCGAAACCCGAACTGGCTGTTCGGTTCTCAACCTGCCGATGCTGACCGATTACTACATCGACCTCGAGTTCCCCGTCGTCAACGCCGACCGGTTCGCCCGCCAAAGCCTCGAGTCGGACGCTCGTCCCGCAGAGAGCGTCGAGCAAAGCGAGGCCTCGCCCACCCGAATCAGCGAGGACGCGGCGACAGACCTCTCCTCGTTCGAAGCCAACCTCTTGCTCGAGGTTCAAGATGGGTTCCCGCTTTCGGAGACGCCGTATCGAGATCTGGCGACGGCGCTCGAGGGAGACGTTTCGGACGTGCTCGAGGCGATCGAGCGACTCAGCGAGAACGGCTGTATCAAGCGGATCGGTTGCGTCGTGAACCACGTCGTGACGGGCTTCGACGCGAACTGCATGGTCGTCTGGGACGTGCCCGACGACGAACTCGACGAACGCGGCGTTCGCGCAGGCGATCTCTCCTACGTCACGCTCTGTTATCACCGGCCTCGTCGGGAAGCCCTCGAGTGGCCCTACAACCTCTTTACGATGATCCACGGACGCGATCCGGCGGCCGTCGACGAGAAAATCGACGAACTCGCCACGGAGTACCTGCCCGTGGACCACGAACGATTGTACTCGACGGAAACGCTGAAACAGACCGGCGCGCAGTACGAAGAGTTGGTCGGGAACTGAGTGCTCGTTTGGCCTCGACGCGCCTCCTTTCAGCACCTCTCCCGACACCTCGAGCCGCCCCAGCCTCGGCGTTCGACGTCGTCGACTGCGTGTGCGAGTACGAGAGGCCGGGCCGGGAGTGCGACTCGAGCAACGCAAGAGCCGCACGACTCGGGGAAAGGCAGGCAATCGCGAGCCCTGGCGGAATGAAAGGGCGAGGTGGAGTCGCGGGTGTTCTGGCGACTCTATCTGAACGAAGTGAGGATATCCGTCAGAACACCCGCGAGCACACCGAGGGCTTTCACTTGATTGTTAGCTTTAATGTAGCCACCGCACAAATATCTGCACCTATTGGGATGAAATGAAAATTAGACTTACTCGAGCGCTTTCCCTACCAACTCGATCGGCGTCGGCGGCTCCTCCTCAGCGTCGGGATGGCCCTCGAGCTGGCTCCGACAGGAGGCACCCGGCGCGACGACCCGATCTCCCTCGCTCGAGTCGACCTGCTCGTAGAGCACGGCAGCGATCGCGTTGCTCATCGAGGCGTGTTCGGCCTCGTACCCGAAACTGCCGGCCATACCACAACAGCCCGAATCGAGCGGGTCGACGGCGTAGCCCGCCCGCCGGAGGAGGCCGACGGCGTGGTGGTCTTTCGCCGTCGCCTTCTGGTGGCAGTGGCCGTGGTAGGTGAGGTGCTCGAGGGCGTCGGTATCCGTATCCGTGTCCGGATTGACATCCGACGGCGAAACGAACGATATCGACTCGTCGAGCCGGAACGTGTCGAGGTACTCGCAGACGCCGTAGGTGTGCTCCGCGAGGGTCCGAGCGTCGTCACCGAGCAGGTCCAAGTAGTCCGACTGCAGCATAACGGCGTCGGAGGGCTCGACGAGGAGGATATCCCGGCCGTCCTCGAGGTGAGAAGACAGCGCTTCGAGGTTTGTTCGAGCGGTCTCGCGGGCCTTCTCGAGAAAGCCCTTCGAAAACGCTGGGCGACCCGTGTCGCCGACGCCGTTGGGGACCGTGACGTGGATGTCCGCGGCCTCGAGGACTCGAACCGCTGCCTTGCCGGCCTCGGGATGGTTGTAGTTGGTGTAGGTGTCCGGGTAGAGGACGACCTCGCGGACAGCGTCGGCTTCCTCGACGTTCGTCCCGCCGCGGCGTTCGAACCAGTCCGAGAAGGTGTCGCTGTGGAACGTCGGCAGGGGCCGATCCGCGGCAATCCCGACCGTCTTCTCGAGGAGCCAGCGCGAACCCGGTATCTTCGGGAGGACGTTCGACAGCGGCGCGAAGCGACTCCCCCACCGGGAAAGGTTCGAAACGTTCGCGAACAGCCGATCGCGAAACGACGAGCCGTTTCGCTGGTGGTACTCGTGAGTCACTTCGGCCTTCAGCTTCGCCATGTCGACTTCGCTCGGGCAGTCGATTGCACAGCCTTTACAGCCGATACAGAGGTCCATCACCTCTTCGGTGAACTCGTCGGAGAACTGCTCTCCCGGCGGAAGGTCGCCGCTCATCGCCTGCCGAAGGGCGTTTGCCCGCCCGCGGGTGCTCGTGATCTCCTCGTGGGAAGCGCGATAGGTCGGACACATCACGCCGCCGGTGGTCGACTGCTCGCCGCGACAGCCGCCACAGCCGTGACAGAGTTCGACCATCCCCTGCATGCCGTTGTCGTTCTCCCACTCAAGTTCGGGCTCGAAGCCCGCCTCGTACTCGTAGTCGGGGTCGAATCGAAGGTTCTCCCGGAGATCCGCCGGATCCTCCTCACGGTAAACGACCTGTCCCGGATTCAGGAGCCAGTCGGGATCGAACGCCGCCTTGAGGTCCCGAAAGGTCTCCCAGAGATCTTCGCCGTAGAGTTTCCGATTCCACTGCGTTCGAGCCCGGCCGTCCCCGTGTTCGCCCGAAACGGAGCCGCCGAGATCTACCACGAGATCTGTCACGTCCTCGGCAATCCCGTGCAACTGGTCGATCCCGATATCGGTCTTCGTGTTCACCAGCGGCCGCACGTGCAACACGCCGGGTCCGGCGTGGGCGTAGAAGGTCGCGTAGGTGTCGTGGGCCTCGAGGATCGCCTCGAACCGTTCAACGAACTCGGGCAGGTGTTCCGGCGGAATCGCCGTATCCTCGATGAACGAAACGTGTTTCTCGTCGGTGGTCCTCGAGAGCAAGATCGGGAGCCCCGACTTGCGGAGCTTCCAGAGCTGTGCTCGCTCGGCCTTCTCGTAGGCCTCGAGGGCGTCGATCGCGACCGGTTCCTGCGCGCTCGAATTGTTCTGACTCGCGTTCATGTCGCCGAGATCCATCTCCGAAACGCCGCCGTCGGGCGTCCCGGCTGGCGTGACGGACGGGCACCGATCGGCGAGCAGTTCGGCGATCCGCTCGCGACTCTCGGCCTCGTCTTCGGCGTAGAACTCGACCAAAAGCGTCGCGTTCGTACCCTCCGGAAGCATCTCCGTCACGGGGGCGAACTCCGCGGTCCCGCGAGCGAGGTCGATCAACACGTCGTCGAGCACCTCGACCGCCGCGGGGTCGTGCTCTATGATCGGCGCGACGTCCGTCATCGCGTCGTGGAGCTCCGAATAACAGAGCAGGGCGACGGACTTCGTTTCGGGAACCGGCTCGAGCGAGACGGTCGCTTCCGTCACGATTGCGAGCGTTCCCTCGCTTCCAGCGAGCACTCGAGCGAGGTTGACGGTTCCCGGATCTCCGGTTTCTTCGCCGCCTGGAAGGGGTTGGCCGCGGGCCTCCGCAATCAGCCTGTCGAGGTTGTAGCCCGAAACGTTTCGCTTGAGATCGGGGTACGCCTCAGCGATTTCGTCCGCGTCTTCCTCGAGGATCCGGTCGATTTCGGCGTAGATCCGCTCCTCGAGCGAGCCGTCCGGGTCGGCGCGTTCATCGATCTCCTCGAGAGTCACCTCGCCGAATCGGGTGACCGTTCCGTCCGCGAGGACGACCTCGCAGGATTCGACGTAGGCGTCAGTCTTGCCGTACTGCAGGGAGTGTGCACCCGTCGAGTTGTTTCCGATTGCGCCGCCGATCGCGCTCTTGTCGCCCCAGGCGGGATCCGGCGCGAACTTGAGATCGTGGGGCTCGAGCGCTTCGTTTAGCGTCCCGAGGATCGTTCCGGGCTGGACCGTCGCGGTCCGGCCGTCGGGATCGACCGCGAGGATTTCGGTCATGTGCCGAGTGAAGTCGAGAACAACGGCGCGGTTGACCGTCTGCCCGGCGAGGCTCGTCCCGCCGCCGCGGGGGAGCACCGGAATTCCCCGTCGCGCGCAATACTCGAGAACGCTGGCGACGTCGCTCGTCGATTCCGGAAAGACGACGCCGACGGGCGTCATTTCGTAGGCGCTGGCGTCGGTCGCGTACAGCTCGCGCGAGTACGAATCGAATCGAACCGAACACTCGACCAGGTTCTCGAGGTCGCGAACCAACCCCGGCCGGTCGACGTCGGTGCTCGCGTAGTCGTAACTCGCACGTGCGTCGGCGGCCGGGTCGTCGCTCGGCTCCGTGGCCATACCTTACTCTAAGGCGTCGTCAGCATAAAGCGTGGGGCATCGGCCGCGGTCCGTCGAGTCGAAAAATTCGACAGGATTAGTCCACATTGACGGCCTCTATCTGTCGATCGCCGACCAGCGTCTCTTCGAGAACGCGTCGAACGCGCTCGGTGTCGAGACGTCCGCCCGATCGCGACCCGGTCTCACCGCGGCCGCTCCGGCCGGTGTTCGCGATCGCACCGACGGACGCGGAATCGAACGGAATCTCGAGCGCCTCGTACACGCCCGCGAGAACGTTCGCGAGTTCGTCCCGGTTCGCGACAACGATGATCCCCGAGGCGAGCGCAGCGTCTTGCTGGACGCGCTGGGCGATGCCCACGATTTTCCGAGGCTCCGCGGACAACGGAGAACCGGCGTGATCCCTCGAGTTCGCGACCGAGAGCGAGTGCGCACCCGGACAGAATGAGTCGTCGGGTTCGCCGCGAACGGCGTCGATGTCGAGGCGTTCGAGGGCCCGCTCGAGGTTGTTGGTCAATCGTTCGTACCGCTCGTCCGTTCCCTGCCGAAAGTCCTCGACCGGTTCGGCGCGGGCGAACGCGAGCGTCGTCTCCCCGTCGTAGGCGACCGCGCGGCCGCCGACGCTCCGCTCGACCGGCGGAAACCCGTGCGTTCGTGCGACCGCTTGAGCGTCCTCGTACCCCTCGAGTCTGGCGTCTCGCCGACCGAAGGCGACCTGCCTGTGGGGTCGCCAGACGCGGACCGCCGGGGTTCCGCCGGATGCGATCTCGAGGAGTCGCTGACTCGCCGCTCGGTCGGCATCGACGCTCTCGGCTCGGCCCCGCAAGACGGTGACTGACATTCGTCGTACTGCGACGGGCTACGCGCCGACGTGCCTAAACCTTCGTGGCGCAGACGGGAAGACGAACAGATGGCCGTCACCCTTCCCGATTCGATGCTCGCCCGGTACGAGCGGTTCTCGCTGTACAATTCTCCGTACCCGGCCCACGACGGCGGCCGCGCGATCGACCTCTACCCCGGCACGCTCCGGGACGGCCGAACGACCGACGCGCCCAGCCCCGTCTCGGGAACCGTCCTCGAGACGAAAAACGTCCGCGCGCCGTCGAAACCCTACGCGCCCGAGCACGATCACCTCATCCTGCTCGAGGTCGACGCGCCGACAGGTGGCGGTGGATTCGGCGAATCCAAGGCCGTAACCGAAACCGATGGCGAAGGCCTCGTCGCCCGAATCCTCCACGTCGAACCCACCGTCGAGGCTGGCGATACCGTCTCCGCGGGCGACTCCCTCGGAACGCTCGTCCGCGCGGGCTTTTTCGCGCCGTGGGTGGACAACCACCTCCACGTCGGTTTTCGTCACCCCGAGCAAAACCACTACCGCGCATCGGGCTCGCTCCTTCTCAAGATCGGACCGGATGTCGAGCTAACGCCCCTCGAGTGGGACGGAACGGGAACTATCGTCGAGAGCGGCGACACCTACGCGATCCTCGACAGCCCGACCCATCCGAATCCCGGCGTCGCGTTCGCGGGTATTCGCATCGACGGGGGCAGGGTTCTCGACGGCGGGCTCCCACACTACGACGGCGGCGGGGTTCTCGGCGGCAGGAGAGCGCTCGAGTCAGGCCGGGCTTTCGAATCCGACGAGCCCGCACTCGAGACATCGGCGGTATCGCTGAACGGCGACCGCCTGGGCATCGCTAGCGGGCGGACGATCGCGTGGGACGATGTCACCGTCACCGTCGACGGTGAACCGATTACCGGCCTCTCCTTGTTTTGCGCTCGAGACGCCACCTTCGGTGCCAAGCTCATCTGTCCGGAGCGATCGCTTGAGGTCGGACGAACGGTTCGGGTCCGCGTTCACAACCGCGACTGATCGCCTGCGATTTCATCGGCCCGCTTTACAAGCGGTCTAGGAGAAGGCCCCGGGGCTTGACCCCGAGGCGGTTCACCGGGTTCGGATCCACTCGAGAAGGCGTTGACTGTGATGGCGAAGTCCAGCGTAGGCTCGCCGCCACGTACTCGGGGTGAGCAGATAGCGGATACCGAGCAGGCCCATGCGGATCCAGAACGAAATCGCACCGCCGACTCGGCGGGCGTACTCGGAGTGTCGCATCACCGGGATCGTGACGATCACCGCCGTCGTGAGGCCGATCGTCCCGCCGGCGGTGTACGCCGACAGGAGCGGGAAGTATTCGTAGGTCGCGAGCAACGACGCGAGGGCAAGCGACGCGAATCCGCCCCGGACGGCGATCGGGCGCAGAGCCCGAGAGGGGCGCGAAACCGCGACCAGTTCGCGGCCGAGCATGATGAGTTGCCAGCCGGCGAACGCTCCCAGGGAGGCCCCCAGGATGAAAATCGCGTCGGCGTCGATCTCGCTCGTCACGACGAAAAAGACGCCGAAGAGCACGGCCAACCCGAACGTAATCGTCGCCGGATCGCTGAGGCGACGGTTAATGAGGGCTCGAGCGGCCAAGAGCAAGGCCAGCCCGACTGCGACGCCGACCACGACGTCGACGAGGTAGTGGACGCCGAGTGCGAGGCGAGTAAAACAGACGGTGGTGACGATCGCCGCCGCACTGGCAAAGCGCCGGCGAGCCGTACTAACCGTGAGGACGTACGCCAGCCCGAAGTAGACGATCGTCGTGTTGACCGCGTGGCCGCTCGGGAACCCGTACCCGGTCGCCATCGCCGTCGCTTCGTAGAGCGGTTGGATGAGCTTCGGGAGAAGCTCGGGGTCGAGTAGGGGTTCGTTCGGTCGTGGAAAGCCGAAGATTTCTTTCAATCCCTTGTACATCCCCATTCCGGCCAGCCACGCGCCGGCAACCGTTGCAATATTGTCCCGCCGTGGCGCGTCGAACCAGTAAAACGCAGCGAGGACGAACGCCAGAAACCAGATGTCACCCAGCTGCGTGAGCAAGGCGACGACGACCGCCAACCACTCGGGGACGAGTTCTTGAATCGGCTCGAGTTCGCCAATACCCCGCGACATACGAGACAGTTAGCTACTTGAGACAAAAAACCCGCTATATCGTGACGAGCCGCGGTCGGATTCCACGGGACTGACTCGATACACGCAACCTCACGAACTGACGGCACACGAGGCCGAAAACGCACTCGAGTCGACCGAGGGGCTGCCGGCCCAATAAACGGGTGTGAACGTGAAATCGCGAAAGCGCAGAGATCAAGGCGGCCGCTCGCAGACAACTGGGCATGAGCGAGGAGACACCGGAGTCGATCGGAATACCGAATTCCGTCGAGGATCCATCCGATCTCGGGGAGATGCTACAGGGATATATCGACGAGTACCAGGAGTTTCTGTCGTGGATTGGCACCTCTGTCGATCACATCGGCGAGGGAACGATGACGCTCTCGATTCCCTATGACGAGAAGCTCACGAACGTCCGTCCGGAGGCGGGTCCGGATCGGCGACCGGACATGCACGGCGGCGTGGCCGCGACGCTTATCGACACCGCGGGTGGGTTGGCCCTGCGGACTGAACTCGAGGACCCCTTCGCGGCCAGCATCGCGACGATTAACCTCAACGTCAACTATCTCCGGCCGGCGACGGGCGACCTGAGCGCGACCGCGAACGTGATCCGCGTCGGCTCGAGCGTCGGCGTCAGCGAAATCACCGTCGAGAGCACGACCGCCGACGGCGAGACGAAAGCGGTCGCGACCGGACAGGGATCCTACCGGGTCTTCCGCGCTAAAAACGACTGAGTCGGTGCGCGAATCAGTTTTCCGAACGCTCGGTCCGCCGGTAGCCACGCCAGATGTGGCGGTGAAGGAAGAGTCCGATAGCCGCGACCACGACGAAGTAGAGGTAGATGGCCGTCTCGAGGTACTCTGGAATCATTCCAAGCGAAGTCGCGTCGGCGGGAACCGGTTCGATCACACTCTCGAGTTCGACTCGATCGTTATACGGACGCGCCTTCACAGATTCGGACACTAAGGTCGGGTGCGAAGCGTTCAGCGAAACGCGACTGACAGTGATTTCGAACGATCCGGAGACTGCCTCCTCGATCAGCGATTCACTCGTCGGACCGGAACGCCTCGAGGGACTGATCGGTCGCCTCCGTTCGGTGGCTCGTCGCGAGTCCGGCAAGGTGTGGCGCTTCGGGAACGATGAGCTTCTCGCAGGCGGTTCGACAGGCGTTCGTGCTTCCGGGGAGAGTAAAGACCGGCGTGTCGACGGCGATGCCAGCCGTGGCTCGAGAGGCCATCGCACGGGTTCCGACTTCGTCCCAGGAAAGCGACCGGAACAGTTCGCCGAAGCCGGGCAGTTCGCGTTCGAACAGCGACGCGGTCGCTTCGGGCGAGACGTCGTCGGCGGTGACCCCCGTTCCGCCGGTCGTCACCACGATATCGATCTCGCGCTGGGCGACCAAGCGCCGAACGGCGGTCCGAATCGCGGCGTAATCGTCCCGGACCAAGACGCGCTCGCGCACCTCGTGACCCTCGTCTTCGAAACACGCCGCGACCGTGTCGCCGCCGGGATCCTCGAGCGTTTCCGGATCTTCAGTTTCCGCCGCGGCCGCTCGAGAGGACGATACCGTTACGATCGCGACGTACAGCGGGTCGATGATGTCGTGGCCGTGCTCGTCCGTCGTGCGTCGAGTCTCGTCTGTCGTCATGTAAGTGGCTCTATGCTCGAGGGCGATAATAGCTCCCCCGCACGGAGATTGCAGAGAAGGTCAACCCCGGGTTCCGTATCCGGGGGCCTCGGGAAGCGATCTACGGACAGCCATCGGGGCTACGGGCGACCTCGGAGCGACAGCCGCCCGTCGAGGTAGCTCCGCGCGAGCCTGGCTTCGGCCTTTCGCAAGTGGTTCCCGGCCGTACTGCTCGAGACGCCCAGTTCGTCACCAACGTCGCTTACAGTGCCTTCTCGAGGAATTTCGTAGTAGCCCACCCGCTCGGCGGTCGCCAGCGTCTCCCGCTGTCGGTCGGTAAGCCCCACTCGACCACCGGTCGGGCGTATCGCGGTAACGGCCTCGAGTTCGACGTCAAAATCGTCCGGAAACTCGTCTACCACCGTTTCGACGTCGACGGCGGTTCCAAGCACCTGTACTGTGAGTCGGCGACCGGACAGAAACGAGATCGGAGGCACAGCGACGAGGTTCGTTTGCATGAACGCCTCGTAGAGCTTTCGATCGCCTTCCGACGGCGCGTCCCAAACGGAGAGATACAGCTCTCCGGACCGAAGTTCGACCAGTTCGTAGTCGTCGATCGACGCGACCTCGGTCAGCGCCGTTTCGTACACCTCTCGGTCAGCGAGGACGCGAAACACCAGCCCAATCCGGTCCTCGCTCGTCACGTTCCACTCGAACATCTCGCTCCGGTTGACGGCCTGGTGGTCGTCGATCAATCGGTGCATCGGGTGCAGTGCCCGGTCGGGAATCCGAATCGACACCGTGAACGAACGCATACCGATGCCGACACCTCTTTCCATATAAAGACACGGATGAGTCCGTGGCAACGACGAAGGCGGACCCGGTTCGACTGTTGCGTATGTCCGAGGAGACACACGCTCCCGAGCGTATCGGCACCGGTCACGACCCGCCGACCGCCGACGGGGACGGCGGGGAGGCCACCTCTGCAGACGGGGACCACTCGAGACCCGCTCCCGGCGACACCAATCGACCGGAACGCCCGCAGCCGCTCCCCGTGATCGGCAATCTTCATCAGATAACCCGAAACCCGCTCGGGTTCTTCGAGGCGGCCCGCGGAGACGACCTGATGCCGTACCGGGTGTTCACCGATCAATGCTACGTCGTCTCTAACCCCGAGGCCGTCCAGACCGTCCTCGTCGACGACGACGGCGCGTACCGCAAGGGCGAGATGATGCGAGGACAGATCGGGAGCCTCCTCGGCGACGGGATTTTTCTCGCCGAAGGCGACGACTGGCAAACTCAGCGGGCCACGATGCAGCCTGCGTTCTACCGTGACCGGGTCACGGGGTACGCCGACGCGATGGTGGACAGCTCGGCGGAGCTGGCCGATTCCTGGGAGGACGGCAAAGTAGTCGACGTTGCAACGGCCTCGAGCGACCTGACGATCTCGGTGCTCGCGGATACCCTCCTCGGGATCGAGCCCGGTTCGGATCGCGAGGTCGTCACCCGAGCGGCGGAGGCAATCGCCGTCAGATACGACTCCCGACGCGTCGGCGCGTTTCTCCCGGAGTGGATCCCCTCACCGACCAACCGCCGCTACCGACGTGCGCTCGAGGAACTTCGGCAGACCATCGATCGGATCATTCGGGACCGCCGACGTACCCTCGAGGACGGCGGCGATCCCGGTGCGGACCTCCTGTCGATTCTCGTGACGGCCACCGCCGACGGGAAGATGGACGACGAGACACTCAGAGATAACGTCGTCACGTTCCTGTTCGCCGGGCACGAAACGACCGCGCTCGGCCTGACGTACGCGCTTTACTCGCTCGCCGACGAGCCAGCTGAACAGGAGCGACTTCGCGAGGAATTCGAAGCGTTCGGCGATCCGGTCGACCGTCCGAACGACGCCGCCGCGCGCGACGCGCTCCCGGCGACCGACCGCGTCGTCGACGAGACGCTCCGGCTGTATCCGCCGGTGCAATCGTTCTTCAGGGAACCCGCTCGACCGGTCGAGTTGCTCGGGACGCAGGTTCCGGCGGGAACCGTCCTCGCGCTGTCGCCGTGGACCTGCCATCGCGATCCCCGCTGGTGGGACGACCCCGAAGAGTTCCGTCCGGAGCGTTGGTCGAGAGACCCGACCCGACGTACAGGGGGAGCGTCAAAGTCCAAATCGGAGTCGGCTCGCCCGGAGTACGCGTACTTCCCGTTCGGTGGCGGCCCGCGTCACTGTATCGGCATGCGGTTCGCGCTGCTGGAGCTTCGATTGAGCCTCGCAACTTTGCTCTCGAGGTGGCGCTTCGAACCGGTCACCGAAACGCTCTCGTTCGCGCCGAGCGCAACGCTCCAGCCCGACGGACCGGTTCGACTCCGAGTGATCCGTCCATGATTACGGATCGAACTCGAGGATAGTCGTCGAATCGAACGGAAGACTCCAGCGTCATCTCCGTCGACAGACTGGCCCGCACGCTCCCCTGGCTCCGGGTGGTATTCGGCGCGATAGGAATCCTTTCACCGCGGCTGCTCGGGCGGTGGTACGGAATCTCCCACGACGCTCATCGGCGGTCGCGATTCGATACGCCTGCATTCGAGCGGTGGGGCTGGGAACCGGCCAACTCAGCACACCGTCCGAGCGACGCGCGGAGTGGTGCCGCGTCGCGCTTCTTGTGGATACGCTCGATACGCTGATGGTGATTCATGCCGGCCTACGCGGCAAAATTTCGCCGAAAAGCGCCGCCGTCATGTTGAGCGGAACCGTCTTCGGTGCGGTCGTCGGAGCGGCTTCGATCGCCACGAACCGAGAGCAAACACAGGCGGAGTAACGGAGGAAACCAAACAGCGAGAGGACAAACGCAGAACACGAAAGCACGTGAACGGCATACTCGTCGCTCGTTTCGTTCTCACCTGCGTTGTCCTACCCGTCTCTTTCAGCGCTTCGGTCGTCGTCCTCTCGAGTGGCCTCGTTTCCATCAGCACTCGAGAACGGGAAATCGTCTTCGCGCGATGGATGAATGTTGTACCCACCGCCCGCGTAGGGGTCCTCCGACGGATCGTACTCGAGTTCGCTGCGCTCGAAGAGGTACATGAAGAACCCGAATATCGGAATCAGCCCGACGAGCAACAGCCACCGCCTGCGCTCGAGGGGCACCCGGCCCGTATCGTAATAGACGAGCGCCACGACCCCGAGGTGGATGCTCAACGGGATGAAGATGAGCGCGAACAGCAGGATGTTGCTCATGGAGATAATTCGAGCTCGGAGCTTGTAAATCGCTCCGTCCCAATCCGACCACAGAAACGAGAATCAACGGCCAGCGCGTCTCAGTTACCGCCGAGCTCGATCGCCGCTCCCTGACGCGACCACCTTTTATCTCGACCGACTCGCTCGCGTCGCTCGCTCTCGGCCTCGTAAAATCTGGGCTAAAAGGTGAAGGATACCGCCGCTTAGTTGACCTCGAACTCGATCGCCGCTCCCTGTCCGAAGCCGACACAGAGCGTCGCCAGTCCGCGGCCGCCGCCGCGTTTCTGGAGTTCGTGGATCAGCGTGACGGGCAGGCGAGCGCCGGAGGCACCGAGCGGGTGACCGATCGCGATCGCACCGCCGTTGACGTTGAAGATGTCGGGATCGATACCGAGTTCGTCACGCGAGTAGAGACTCTGGCTGGCGAATGCCTCGTTGAGTTCGACCAGATCGTAGTCCTCGATATCGCGGCCGTTCCGCTCGAGGAGTCCCTCGGTAGCCGGCACCGGGCCGATTCCCATAACCGTGGGGTCGACGCCGGCGACGTTGTTCATGCCGACCTCCGCGAGGATCTCGAGGTCGTTCTCCTCGGCGAACGCCTCACTCGTCACGAGGAGCGCGGAGGCACCGTCGGAGATCTGGGAAGCGTTTCCGGGGGTGACGCTGCCGTCGGATTTGAAGACCGTCGGTAGTTCTCCGAGTTTCTCGGGGGTCGTTCCCGGACGGAGCCCCTCGTCTTCGGTGATCGGACCGTTCTCAGTTTCGATCGGAACGATTTCGTCCTCGAAGCGACCCTCTTCGGTCGCTTCGACGGCTCGCTGTTGACTCTGTGCGGCGTACTCGTCCTGTTGCTCTCGAGTGACGCCAAACTCCTCGGCGACCTTCTCTGCGGTCATCCCCATCTGGAGTTCGCCGACGTTGTACTCGGCGGCCATCCGCGGGTGGACCTCCATCGTGTTCTCGCCCATCGGAACGCGGGTCATCGACTCGACGCCGCCGGCGATGATCGCGTCACGGTTACCCGCGGCGACGGCGTCCGATGCAGAGATGACCGCCTGCATGGATGAGGCACACCAACGGTTGATCGTCGTTGCCGGAACGCTCTCGCCGAGGTCCGAAAGCAACGCGATGATACGGGCGACGTTGTTGTCCTGTTCGCCGCGTTGCTGGGCACAGCCCCACATCAGATCGTCGATATCGTCGCTCGAGAGGCCGCTGTCGGCGAGGATTTCGTTGATCAGCGGAATGGAGAGATCTTCGCTTCGCAGGTCGGCGTACACGCCGTCTTCTTTCCCTTGCGGGGTGCGATACGCGGCTGCGATAACTGGCGTCTGTGACATAGGCTACTGGACGGTCTTTATCATCTTAAAACACACAGAACCACTCGAAATGCAATGGGAGTTTATCGCATTAGTCGCACCTCGAGAAAATATCCCATGGAGCGGCCGGAGACGAAAATACCGGAGTAACAGGATCGGGGAATGAACGGCGTCGAGAACAATCCTTATCTCTGGCCCTTGGGAATAAGCAGTCATGAACGAGGACGGTTCGCAGACGGAGTCGACGGAATCGGACGACTCCGGATCGAACGAGGTGGAAGGCGATGGGCCTGAACGGGACGAGATGCAAGAACGAGACGCTGGTCAGCGCGAATCATCGCCTCGGTCTTCCGACTCGAGCGAGTCCACCCCTGTGGAAACTCCCACCGTCGATTCGGCAGTCGCCGATCCCAATACTCTCGACGGTGGCGAATCCGTCGAAGACCCGGAAGATGAACAGTCCATGCCGGGCGTTCCAGAGCCCGACGAAGCCGACGAGAGCGACGTACCGACGGACGTCCAGAAGTACGCGCGCTTCCAGAAGATGGACAGCGCGCAGTACGATCGGGTCAACGAGTTCCTGCGGGATCGGACCTACATCACGGCCCGCGAGTGGGCCATCGCCCGACTCTGTTCTGACTTCCGGACCGAAACCGGCGTCGAGATGACCAAAATCGGCGAGAACCTGCCTGAACTCGTCCCCTTCATGACGGACACGTACACCCCCCAGGCCGTCAATCAGGCTCGAAGCTCCTTCGAGGACAAGATCCGAACCGCCGGCGCGACCTTCCTCTACGGCGCGATGTGTGACTTTTTCACCGCCGAAGAGCTCGACGACGTGATGTACGAGTCGACCGAGGTCGCGAAGTTCCTCCTCGAGGTCGAGGGGGTTGACCTCTCGGTCGAAGAAGAACTCGAGGCCGAAGAACGAATCTCGTCGGTGATGCGCGACGTCCGCGACGCGAGCCAGGAGCTCCGAGAAGACGAAGCCTGAGCGGAACGAATCGGCGGTAGCGTTCTGACTCGAGCGTTAGTCCTCGAGTTCGTCGACTGCATCGATAAACAGCGACGGCTCGTCGTGGGTGAAGACGATCCACCGGTCGTCGCCTTCTTCGGTTTCGTTCGTCCCGTCGACCTCACCGGTTTCGTCGGCCGCCGTCTCGAGGTAGACGAAGAGGTGCCCCTCCGCGAGCGAGGCTTCGAGCATCGACCGGGCATCGGGCAGGTCGTAGTACAGCGGGAGCAACACGGCGTGTTCGCTCGAGTCGTCGCGTTCGACGGCGAGGACGAACGTCGTCTGACCTTCCGTCTGGTAGTAGACATCGACCGCGGCGAACGTGACGTCGTCCCGGCCAATCAGCTCCTCGACGGCGGTATACTGGTCGCCCGAAACGGCCGCCCGAAGACCGACTCGGTCGTCGGTATCGACCGGCGTGACCGCCTCCGGTTCGACGAAGGTCGTCTCCCAGCCCGCGGTCTGGAACTCGCCCTCGATGGCCGCCGCGTCCTCGAGCAGTTCCTGCCAGGGGTCGGCCTCGTCGGACGTCGATTCTGAGGTCGTTCCGTCGGTCATCAGCGAGCCACCCACGGGTCGTAGCGGTTTCCGTCCATACGTGATGCACCAACGGTCTCGAGGAAAAGCATTGTCCTCAACAGCAAGCGGTGTGGAGAACGTTCCAACAGCCAGACCGGTCCAACGACCTTTCTTCCTCGGGCACGTGATACTCGTGTGAGTATTATAACCGAGTTCACGGTCCCGGTGGAGGCGTTCGCACTCGAGGAAACCTTCGAGGAGGTTCCGAACGTGACGATCGAAATTGAACGACTCGCGACCCACAGCCGGGAGTGGGTGATGCCGTTTCTCTGGGCGACGGACGGCGATCTCGACGCTCTCGAGAGCGCGCTTCGAAACGATTCGTCGGTCGCGGAGCTCAAGGTAATCGATGTGACCGACGATATCGGCTATTTCAACGTCACCTGGACCGAGGAAATCGAGGAAATGATCGATCAGATCGTCAACAAACACGGGATCGTCCAGGAGGCGAGGGCGGCCAACGGACGCTGGCACCTCAAGCTCCAGTTCGTCGATCAGGAGACGCTCAAAGAATTTCAGGAGTACTTTCGGGAGCAAAACTACTCGCTCGAACTCGAGCGACTGTACGACGGGACGGCACCGAAAGAACGAGAGTACGACCTGACGCCGCCACAACGCGAAGCCCTCGTAGCCGCACTCGAGATGGGGTATTTCTCCGTTCCCCGCGATTCACAGATCGGAGATATCGCCGAAGAGCTCGAGGTTTCGACGAACGCGGTCTCCCAGCGGCTTCGCCGGGCAACCGGAAACCTCACTCGAAACGTCCTCACGGTTTCGACGGGCGAGGCGCCTGCCGGCGGAACGAAACCGAGAGAGTAGCCGGTTTCTTATAAACAGTCTCGAGTTCGAAGCACGCACCGTATCCCCCTGAGAGACGTTACTTCGGATGATGAGTGAAAGTACGACTCCGAAGGTCTCCGCCGACTCAGTATCTACCGAGAGCGAAACGGAGAAAACCAAAGTCGCCGCCGTTTGCACGTCTTGCGGTGAGATCTACGCCGCCGAGCAGGCGTCGGACGGCGAGGTCCGACCGATCGGCCGGAAGGACGGCTGTCGGTGCGGCGTCGGAACGTTCGAAGCGATCGGAACCGAAGCTGCGAACTGAAATCGAGCGGAGTCGGCCGGGATACCAGCTTTTATTCGATCCGGCGACGGGGCTACCGGTATGGGAACGAGCGACGTCCACGAAGTCACGGCCGGCGACTGCACGGATCTTCACTACGTCGACACCGGAATGTTCGGTGCTGACGAGTATGGTGCGGTTTATCTGCTCGATAGCGAACGGCCGGCGGTCGTCGAAACCGGCGTCGGAACGAACTACGAGCGCATCCTCGAGGCGATGGACGAGATCGGAATCGACCGCGAGGACCTCGAGGTGATCGCGGTCACGCACATCCACCTCGATCACGCCGGCGGCGCAGGCCTTCTCGCCGAGGCGTGTCCGAACGCGGACGTCTACGTGCCCTCGATCGGTGCGAGTCACCTTGCTGACCCGTCCCGATTGGTCGAGGGAACGAAACGAGCCGTCGGCGACCGGTGGGAGTTCTACGCCGAACCGGAGCCGATCCCCGAATCGCGAATCGTCGAACTCGAGGACGGTGATACCGTCGATCTGGGCGACCACGAACTTCGCGTCCACGCCGCGCCCGGACACGCGCCCCACCAGGTCGTCTTCGAAGATCCCGAAAACGACGCGGTGTTCACCGGCGACGCCGCGGGGATCTGGGTGCCCGAACTCGAGGAGATCCACGAGACCTCGCCGCCGTCGAACTTCGACCTCGAGCAGTGTCTCGAGGACGTCGAGACGCTGAAGGCGATCGATCCGGACGTGCTCCTGTACACGCACTTCGGGCCGCGCGAGGTCGGCGACGACGCCGAAGCCGCACTCGAGGAGTACGCGGCGGTTCTTCGCGAGTGGGTGAGCGACGTCGAGGACAAACGCGAGGAACTCGCGGACGACGAGGCGGTCATTGATCAGTTCGCGGATCAGGCCGCTTCGGTCGGTGCCTGGGGCGAGCGGGCGGCTCGAGCCGAAGCGACGATGAACACCCGCGGCGTCCTCGGCTATCTCGATCACCGGGAGTGAAAATCCGGCGATCGGCCATTCGCGAACTCGAGTTTTGGAACGGGACGCCAGCTCGTCGGTTAACAATGGTAGCGACCGCCGAACTGTTCCTCCGCCTCGCACGATCCTCAGATATCGACCCTTCAGGCGGCCTCGAGCACCTCCAGCGGAGATAAGCGAGCATATAAACCGGAAAACATGTGAAACTCGTTTCAACATGTTTTATCGCTCGGGACCGTCTGTCACACGCATATGAACTGGCGGGATGCCGAACGAGAGTACGACGACGAGGTAATCGGGGAGACGACGCTCGGGCGAATGTTCGAGAACGGTGCCGAGCGGCACGCGAACCGGCCAGCACAGCAGTACAAGGGCGGTATTTACGATCGATCGCTCACCGAATCGATCCTTCCCGCGGCCGACACCGGACGGTTCCGGACGATTTCCTACACGGAGATGCGGAACATCGTTCGAAACCTCGCAGCGGGCTTTCGTGACCTCGGCGTCGAAACCGGCGATCGGGTCGGCATCTTCTCGAACACCCGGATGGAGTGGGCCCAGACCGACTTCGCCCTCCTCGGCATCGGGAGCGTCATCACCACGGTCTACACCAGTTCCTCGCCGGATCAAGTGCGATACCTGCTCGACGATCCCGACGCGTCGGGCGTCGTCGTCGAGAACGAAGAGCTCTTAGAGCGCGTCCTCGAGGTCGAAGACGAACTCGACCTCGAGTTCATCGTCTCGGTCGATCGGCTCGAGGAGTACGACGACCATGACGATATCATGACCCTCGCCGAGGTCCACGACCGCGGCGAGGAGGACTTTGATCTCGAGGCATACGAGGAGTGGGTCGACGAGCCCGCGATGGACGATCTGGCGAGCCTGATCTACACCAGCGGTACGACGGGCAAGCCCAAGGGCGTCCAGCTCACCCACCGGAACTTTCGAGCGAACGTGAACCAGGTGCGCAAGCGCTACGGACCCCGTCCGGACAAGGGCGAGGACGTGTCGTCGATCGACGAGGAGACGACCGTCGTCTCGTTCCTGCCCCTCGCACACGTCTTCGAGCGAACGGCGGGGCACTTCCTGATGTTCGCCAGCGGGGCCTGCGTCGCCTATGCAGAGGACACGGAATCGCTTCAGGAGGACTTCGGACTCGTCCAGCCCCAGAGCGCGACGAGCGTCCCTCGCGTGTACGAGAAGATCTACGACGCCATCCGCGAGCAGGCGAGCGAGTCGCCCGTCAAAGAGCGCATTTTCCACTGGGCGACCGGCGTCGGCCGGGAGTACCACGAAGCCGACTCGCCGGGTCCGATCCTGAACCTCAAGCACTCGATCGCGGACAAACTGGTGTTCTCGACCGTTCGAGAGGCGCTGGGCGGCGAGATCGAGATGTTGATCAGCGGCGGCGGGAGCCTCTCACCCGAGTTGGCGACGCTGTACCACGGAATGGACCTCCCGATCTACGAAGGGTACGGGCTAACCGAAACCGCACCTGTCGTCTCCTGTAACCCAATGGAGGAGCCGAAGGTCGGAACGATCGGCCCGGCCGTCCCGGGCGTCGACGTCAAAATCGACGAGTCGGTCACCGATGACGATACCTTCGACGACGATCCGGGCGAGGTCGGCGAACTGCTCGTCAACGGGGAGAACGTCACGCAGGGCTACTGGAACAAGCCCGGCGCGACCGACCGGGCGTTCACCGAAGACGAGGACGGCAAACGGTGGTTCCGGACCGGCGATATCGTCCACCTGCGTCCCGATGATTACATCGAGTTCCGCGAGCGGGCGAAACAGATCCTCGTCCTCTCGACCGGCAAGAACGTCGCACCCGCACCGATCGAGGATTCGTTCGCCGCCAGCGAAGTCGTCGAACAGTGTATGGTTGTCGGCGACGGCGAGAAGTTCGTCGGCGCGCTACTGGTTCCCAACACCGCACACGTCCTCGAATGGGCCGAAGAAGAAGGAATCGACCTCCCTGACGATCCCGAAGCGATCGTCGACGATGACCGGGTGCAGGCGTACGTTCAGAAGGAAGTCGACCGCGTCAACGAGAACTTCGAGAAACACGAGACGATCAAGCAGTTCCGACTCGTCCCACAGGAGTTCACCGAGGAAAACGACATGCTCACGCCGACGATGAAAAAGAAACGTCGCGTTATCCTCGAGCGGTTCGACGACCGGGTCGACGAGATCTACGCGGAGTAACGCGGTATCGAACCCCATCTGCCCGTCGCAGGAATCGACCTCGAGCGACTCAGGAGACGAGTTCGACCGAAAGGTTATGCCGGGGGTGATACTATCCTCCACGGAATGACGTTCGTCGCTGAGTTTACGATGCCACCTGAAGAGTTTTCTTTTGGAAACGTACTGCGGGAACATTCTGATCTCGCTATCGAATTCGAAAGCGTCGTTCCAATGCACCACGGACTCATGCCGTTTATCTTCGTCTGGAGCGACGGAAAGTACGACGAGATCGAATCCACGATTCAATCGGATCGAGGCGTCGAAACGATAACGGAAGTCGACCAATTCGACGGCGGCCGACTGTACAAAGTCGGCTGGTCCGACTCGGTTCCCGGTCTTGCAGACGCGGTCCTCGAGTCCCGCGCGACGCTGATCGAAGGAGTCGGGACTGACGACGGTTGGAGCTTCGAGATCAGGTTCCAAGAGCAAGAACGGATCGAAGCGTTTCAAGAGTGCGTCCGCGAGTACGACATCAGTCTTGATCTCGAACGATTACAGGCGGAACTCGAAGTCTCGACGAGTAGGAAGTATGACCTTACCGACAAGCAGTACGAGACACTGGTGACCGCCCTCGAAGAAGGCTACTTCGAGAATCCGAAGGAAGCGACGCTCGAGGAAATCGGCGACGAACTCGGCGTCTCGGGTGCGGCTGTCACCGGGCGCTTGCGACGCGGCTTGACGACGGTGCTCTCACAGACCGTGATGCGCGGTGACTGAGTGGAGGAATCGACGTGACGGGAACTGGACAGCAATCGGATGACGGAAAAGAACCTAAAGACGTTAAGGACGATATTGAGGGAGGGCGAGAACGTACTACGACACAGAGCTGACGAATCGACGCCAAACAAGGGATTCCATGTCAGATTCATCGGGAACGCATCCACAGAGATCCGGAGAAACAGTCACGTATAAGACGACAATTCAGGCGAACGAGGGAACGACTGGCGCAATCGTTCGTCTCCTCGAACGGATTCCGACGAGCAGTTACGAGGAGGTAAGCCCGCTCTACGAGCACGTCGACCCCGAAGCGCTCGATCAACTGTTCGCGAACACGAACTCGGCCCCTCGAGAGGGAACGGCGACGGTGACGGTCGGTAACCTCCAGATCGTGGTGAGAGACAGCGAACGCGTCGAAATCAGGGTGCCAGTTGAAACAGTAACAGGTTCCGCCGAGGGCGGCTCGACGGAGCGCTGACACGAATTGTCCTGACTGGTTGAATCGGTAGCGTTTTGCAACTTCACGTCGCAGAAATTCACATGAAAAATGCACGGGGACCGTTGTGTTCGATAGACGTGAGCGATCGAACGGCCGATCTCGAGGAGATCGACGACGTGCTCGAGTCGTTCATCGGCGGTCGCGGCGTCGGAACGAAGTTAGCCCACGACCGGGTTCCCTTCGACGCGGACCCATTCGGTCCGGAAAACAGCCTCTATCTGGCGACGGGGCCGATGCAACACGCGACCATGAGTTTCACCGGTCGAATGTCGGCGACGGCCGTTTCGCCGCTGACCGACGGGTTGCTCTCTTCGAACGCCGGCGGCTTTCTCTCGCGAAACTTCACCGCGACGGGATACGGGGCCGTCGAGATCACCGGTGAGAGCGACGAACTGCTCGTCATCCACGTAACCGATGACGGCGTCGAGTTCGAGGAAGTCCCCGAACTCGAGGGGTCAGAAACCACCGAGACGTGCGAGTACATCGCCGACGAGCACGACCTCGACGCCGAAAACACGATCACGATCGGACCCGCCGGCGAGAACCTCGTTCGATTCGCTTCGATCATGACCTCGCGAGAGCGAGCGTTCGGCCGCGGCGGCCTCGGCGCGGTGCTTGGCTCGAAGAACGTCAAGGCGATCACCTTTGACGGCGATTCGACTCGAGAAGTCGAGATTCCGTCGCTACAGATGGACGTCCACCGCGAGGCCGCCCAGTCCGATCACATCATGAAAGAGCAGGGGACGACCTCGGTGACCGAGTACGCGAACATGGTCGGGGCCCTGCCGACGCACTACTTCTCGGAGCTCACCTTCGACGGGGCCGAGGGGATAAGCGGCGACGCGGTCGCGGAGAAGAAATACCAGAAAGGAACCTGTTCGGCGTGTGCGTTCGCCTGCAAACTCCCGACCAGAGACGAGGAGAGCGGCCTCGAGACAGAAGGACCGGAGTACGAAACCGTGATGGCCTTCGGCTCGAACTCGGGCGTCGACGACATCGTCGACGTGATGAAATCGAACAAGCTCTGTGACGAACTCGGCCTGGACACCATCTCCTGTGGCGACGTCGTCGCGGCCTACCTCGAGAGCGAAGACGAGTTCGGCAACGTCGAGTTGATCCACGACCTCGTCGAGAAGATTGCCCACCGAGAGGGAGTCGGCGACACGCTCGCGGAGGGCGTCGACCGCTTCCACGACGACCTCGGCGTCGAGAACTGGAGCGTCAAAGGGATGGAGTTTCCGGCCCACGACGGCCGCACGCTCAACGGACAGGGACTTTCCTTTGCGACCTCGAACCGTGGCGCAGACCACATGTACGCCGAGTTCTACTCGCTCGAGTACCCCCTCGTCGACGCCGACAAAGCGTTCGAAAAGGACGGCCTCGAGGGCAAGCCGCCGAAGGTCGTCGAGAAGGAGAACATGAACGCGGTCAAAGACAGCGGCGTCATCTGCAAGTTCTCGCGGGACTTCATGACCCACGAGCGGTTCGAAACCTTGCTCGACACCGACTACGAGACGCTCCTCGAGACCGGCGGCCGGATCGTCACCCTCGAGCGCCACTTCAACAACCAGCGCGGCTTCGATACGGACGAGGACACGCTTCCCTACGAGCTCCCCGACTTCGACAGCGCGCTCGAGGAGTACTACGGCGAGCGCGGCTGGAACGACGACGGCACCGTCCCGACCGAGCGAGTCGAAGGCGGCGCGCCCGCCGACGACTGATCGCGGAGCCGGTTTTCTCCGCAGGTTTCGCTCGCAAGCCACGTTCAATTCTCGAGTCAGGTTTCGCCCTCGAGTCACGTCGTTTCGTAGGCCTCGAGCGACCGCCGGGCGTATCGGTAGCCGAGCCAACCAGCGCCGACACAACACACGCCCGTCGCCACGACCACAAACACCGCAGCGACGGCTTGTGAACCCACGGGCTCGGCGACTCCGAGTCCCACCATCGCCGGCGCGGAGAGGACGCTCATTACGAACAGGAACGCGACCATCGCGTACAGTTCGGGCGGCGTCAGGGTCGCCGAGGTCGCCGGCCCTTCGAGGTTCGGGAGCCACGCGCCGATTCCGAGCGAGACGCCGACGCCGCCGGTCGTGAGCGCGGCCGCGACGAGTATCAGCGCGAGGAGTTCGATCGGCGAATAGCCGCTCGTGACGCCCGCAACCAGCGCGACAGTCACGACCAGCGGGACACCCGGAACGAGCGCGGCTAACGCGTGTCCCTGAAGCACCGATCGCCGTCCGTCGGGAGTCGTAAGGATCGCGGGCAACGCGACCCGCGCGTTACCGATCGGGTTGAGCGTCGTCCCGAGGCCGACGGCGACGGCGAGGTAGGTTACGACGAGGACGGGAACGGCCCGGGGGAACACCCACGACAGTTGAATGACGACCGGCCAGAGCAGACCGATCGGCAGGAGGACGTAGGTCATCGCCCGCGGTGCCCGTCGCATCCGTCGCCAGGCCGCCTGTGTAACTCCCGCCGTGGGACGACCGGCGAACCGATCGATCGAACGGCCCAGGAGTCCATTCCCCATCGATTCGGTCCCGTCATCGCCTACTTCACTCCCCTCGCTGTCTCGTTTCGTCTCCGAACCGGCCCGTTGCCCCTCGTCGAACCAGAGCGTTCGACCGGCCAGAATCGTCAGCGGAAGACAGCCCGCGAAGACGACAGCCAGCGCTGTGAGTGCGCCGCCAACGCGGAGCGAACTCGAGGCGACGCCGGGCGTCGTCGCGACCAGCACGTCGCCGTACCAGCCAAGCGGCGTCGCGGCGAGGCGATTTCCGATCTGCCGACTGAACGAGAGGACGACGAACGTGAAAAAAAGGCTCAGCATGCCGATCGTGTACCGAGCGGCGTAGAGTCGCGACGAGCGACGGAGTACGGCGCGAACGCCCAGCCCCAGACTGGCACCGAGGAGCAGTCCGGAGAGTGCGATGGCAGTCGCACCCACAGTCGCCCCCGCGAGCGTCGCCGGGGATCCCGTCCCAGCCGCGAACGCCAGCGCGCCCGCACCGACGACGGGGGCGACGAACCAGCTACTCTCGAGGAGTTCGTCCCCCAGCACGCCGAGAATCGCTTCCGGAACCGAAATCGCCGTCACGAGTTCCGGAGGAGATTCCTCCCAGGCGTCGCTCGTGACCGCGCTGAGCGCCGTCAGTGCGGTGATCGCGACGACGCCGATCGCGCCGATTTCGCGGGCCCGCCCGAGGACCGCGGGTCCGTTCTCGCCCGCGAGCGCGCCGTAGTGGTAGGCGCCGGGCTGGGGCCAAACATGCTCGTAGGCACCCAGCGGGAGCGAGCCGACGACGGCTATCGCCCCGACGACGATCCCGACCGAGAGTGCAACGAGTATTTGCGGATGGCGAAGCCGTCGCCGCACCTCGACTCGATGTCGGACAGTGGTGACGAGGGCTATCCGCCGAAGGACGCCGATCACGGTTGCTCAAGTGAGCCCGCGGTAGTTTCGATAGTGAGGACGATCGCGTTCATAGCCATTCGTTTTCGTGATTTCGTGATAACGGTTTCTCGTTGCAGACACCGATTTCTCGAGGGAGACACGCTCGAGCGTTCAACCGGGGGATCGGTCAGGCGTTCAATCGCCAGATCTCGAACGTGAGAACGGTCGCGAACGCCACCCAGAGGAGATACGGTATCAGCAACGCCGCCGCCATTCGGTCGACGCGCCGAAACGCGGCGACGGTGGCGACGACCAAAACAAGGAGGACGGCGATAACGCCGAGCGCGAGTAACGGTTGCTGAAGCGTGAAGAACGTCGGCGTCCAGGCGACATTACAGACCATCTGAACTCCAAAGAGGCCGAACGCGAGTCGCCGTCCGGAGCCGTCGGCTCGCCAGACGAGCCACAACGCTATCCCCAGCAACGTGAACAGGACGGTCCAGACGATCGAAAACGCGATCGAAGGCGGATAGAACCAAGGCTTCGCGAGGTTCTGGAACCACATCGTCGACGTCGAGGTGACGAGGGCCGGCGCGCTTCCGACGACGTTGACGAGCAGGACGAAGCCGACGAGTTCGGCTATTGGACGGGGTTCGAGATCCAGTGAGCGAAAGCCGTACGCCATATCGAACGGACGCGTTCGAGGGTATTATAGCTAAAGTGTACAACTGGCGACCCCCATACTGGTCCACCCGCTCTACGGGTTCGACGGGTTGGGAGCGGTTCCAGTCGAAATTGTCACCATATCTCCCATCCCCGTCGGGGCGTCGTTGTCGTACGCGCCCCAGTCGGCATCCATCTCGGCGTCGGTGAGCAGACAGTCCTCGAGTCGCGACTCGAGGGCCTCGAGATCCAGATTCCGGCCGATGAGCGCGAGCCGAACCTCGCGGTCGCCCCACTGCTCGTCCCACGGCATGTCGGGCTGGCCGCGGCGGTAGGCTTCCTGGCGCTCCTCGGAGAAGCTCGCGATCCACCTGCCCGTTACCTCGAGGCTCGTCTCGGTTCCGGCGTAGCTCATCGTGATCGCCGCCCGTTCACGGCCGGCGATCCAGCAGAGCCCTTTCGCGCGGACGAGATCGTCCGGAACGTCCTCGAGAAACTCGAGGAGTCGCCGGGGGTGGAAGGGACGAGATCGGTGGAAGGTGGTGACCTCGATTCCGTACCGTTCGGGAGGGTGGATGTGGTCTGCGTGGTCGTGGCCGTCGTGGTCTGCGTGGTCGTGACCATCGCCGTGCTCGTCGTGGTCGTGGTCTGCGTGGCCAGCGGGATCGTGATCTGCGTGACCGTGCGAATCGTCCCGATCGAGTGATTCGTGGTGCTCGTGGTCTCCGTGCGCGTGATCCCCGTGACTGTCGTGCTCGTTGCTCCCATCGTCATCCCCCGCTTCACCGTCGCTCTCTTTGACCGCTCGTTTCCAACCCGCGGCCTCCTGTGCGGCCTCGAGATCGAATCGCTGGCTCTCGAGCAGTTCATCGGGGCTGACGGAACCGTACTCCGTCGTCAGGATGTCGGCTCGCGGCTGGAGCGTCTCGAGGACGGCGACGACGCGATCTCGTTCGGTTTCGCTGACCAGATCGCACTTGTTGACGACGAGAAGATCGCAGAACTCGACTTGCTCGAGCAGGAGGTCTGCGATCGGGCGAGATCCGCTTTCGTCGGGGCCCTGCCTGACCGGCTTCTCGTCCCCGTCTACGAACGTATCGTAGAAGAGGCGAGCGTCGGCGACGGTGACGACCGCGTCCAGATCGTAGGGGCCGCCCGCGGGTCCGCGGACGAACTGGCGGGCGATCGGCTCCGGTTCGCCGACGCCGGAGGCTTCGACGACGAGGGAGTCGAACTCGTGTTCCTTCCAGAGCTGGATCACCGACCGGGAGAGTTCGCTCCCGAGGCTACAGCAGATGCAGCCGTTCTCGAGGGCGACGACCTCGTCGCCCGTCTCGAGGTCGGTGCGCGCTTCGACGAGGTCCGCGTCGACGTTTACCTCGCCGACGTCGTTGACGAGGACGGCGATATCACGGTCGTCGGACTCGAGCAACTGCGAGAGCAACGTTGTCTTGCCTGCGCCGAGCCCGCCACAGAGGATGGTAACCGGAACGGACATTTACTGATCTGCGAGCGCGAGTTCACGTCGTTCTTCCGGTTCGAACGGATCGGCGTACCGATCCCAGTCCTCGTTGGCGTACTCCTCGTCGGTGAGTAAACAGTCGTCGAGTCGATCCACGAGGGGCTCCTGGTCGAACTCGCGGCCGATAAAGACGAGACGGGTCATGCGATCGCCCCACTCGTCGTCCCAATCCTCCTCGAGGCCGGGTCTGGCGGCGAAGTACTGCTCGCGCTGGGACTCGGGGAGCGTCGCGAGCCACTGGCCCGAGGGGCCCGCCCGAACGGAGGTACCCGCTTTGTCGATCCCCATCGCGAGATCCTCGCGGCCCGCACTCCAGAAGAACCCTTTCGCGCGGATGAGTTCGTCCGGCAGGTCGGAGAGGAGTGCGGCGATTCGTTCGGGGTGGAACGGTCGGTCCCGTTCGTAGGAAAAGGAAGTCACGCCGTGTTCTTCCTGCGGATCGTGGTGGTGTTCGTGTTTGAGTTCATGTTTCCAGCCCGCCGAATTCTGGGCGGCCTCGAAGTCGAACCGTCCGGTGTCGAGGATATCGGCCGTCTCGACGTTCCCGAACTCCGTCCGGCGGATCTCGGCTCGCGGCTGGAGCACCTCGAGGACGGCTTCGATCTCCTCGAGTGCGTCGTCGGGGACGAGGTCGCACTTGTTGAGCAGAATGATATCGCAGAACTCGATCTGGTCGAGCAACACTTCCTCCGGGACTCGTCCGGATTCGGGATCGATCTCGCCCTTGGAAAGCGCCGACCCGGAATCGAACGACTCCCAGAAGCTGTGGGCGTTGACGACGGTGACCATCGTATCGAGCGCGTAGGTGTCAGTCGGATCGAACGTCGCATCCTCGAAACCCATCGCGAACGTCTGGGCGACGGGGATCGGTTCCGAAATGCCGGAGGATTCGACGAGCAGGTAATCGAACTCGCGCTGGTCTGCCAGGCGGCCGACCTCGTCTAACATGTCCCCACGAAGGCGACAGCAGATACAGCCGTTCGAGAGTTCGACAATCTCCTCGTCGCCGCCCAGATCCGACTGTTGGGTTACCGCCTCCGCGTCGACGTTTACTTCTCCCATGTCGTTGACCACGACCGCGGCATCCATCCCGTGGTCCGCGGTCAAAACGTGGTTGAGAACCGTCGTTTTCCCCGCACCGAGACTCCCACTCAGAACTGTTACCGGAATTCGGTCGTCACTCATAGTGTGACCTAGTATGATCTGTGGTTAACTTAATACTAGTTATTGCCCTATGAACGGACAAGTAATAATAAATCCTATTAAACTAGCGATACAGATTGATATATGGCCGTCGTTAGCGTCTCGATGCCCGACGAACTGATCGAACGACTCGACGAGTTCGCCGCGGACCACGAGTACACCGGACGAAGCGAAGTCGTTCGCGAGAGCGCACGGACCCTCCTTTCGGAGTTCGAAAACGAGCAACTCGCAGGTCGCGAACTCGCCGCCATCGTCACCGTTCTGTACGATTTCGATACCCAACACGTCGAACGTCGCGTCACGGAGTTACGTCACGAGTACGAAGAACGCATTTCCTCGACGGATCACAGTCACGTCGACGACTACTGTCTCGACTGCTTCGTCCTCGAGACCGATCTCGAGGACGTTTCGACGTTCGTCGGCCGGATTCGCTCGATCGAGCGCGTCAAAACGGTCGAATACTCGCTCGTACCGCTCGATGCGGTCGATGCGATCGGCGAGCGAGGGTTGCACGAGAATTGAGGCACGAGCGATCCCGACGGAAGTCCTGAGCAATACGCAAGCATCTTCGTTTACGCGTTCGATGATGTAATAAATCGCGATGAGTGCGTACGAGATCGCCCTTATTATCGTCGCCATCGGACTGTTAGGCGCGATCCTCCTGCCTCGAATTCTGGCCGAAAAACCGCTTTCGCTGCCGATGTTCTACGTCGTGCTCGGCGCTGGGTTGTTTGCAGTTGTCCCGGGTGCGCCGACGGTCGACCCCGTCGTAAACTCGACGGTGACCGAACACCTGACCGAACTGGTCGTCATCATCGCTTTGATGGGTGCGGGCCTGAAAATTGATCGCCCGTTCGAATGGCGTACCTGGAGTGCAACCTGGCGATTGCTCGGGATCACGATGCCGGTGACGATCGCTGCCATCGCGGTACTCGGCTGGAGTGTACTCGGGCTTCACCCGGCGACCGCGATCCTGTTGGGAGCAGTAATCGCCCCTACGGACCCCGTTCTGGCCTCGGACGTCGAAGCCGGAGCGCCGCTGACGGAACTCGAGGAAGAACACGCTTCCGTCAATCGGTGGGGGTCGATCCGGTTTTCGCTGACGTCCGAAGGCGGTCTCAACGACGGGCTCGCGTTCCCGTTCACGTATCTGGCATTGGCCGTCGCCGCGGCGAACGGGGCGTCGAACTGGACGTGGCTCGCGGATTGGATTCTCGTCGACATCTTTTACAGGATCGGGGCTGGCCTCGTTTGCGGGTACGTAATCGGACACCTGATGGCTCGAGTCGTGTTTCAAACGCCGACGCCGTCCCACCGAGCGGAGATCATGTCGGGAGCCGAAGCGCTTGCGACGACGTTGCTCGCGTACGGGGTCGCAGAGTTGCTCGGCGGGTACGGGTTCGTCGCGGTGTTCGTCGGAGCGCTCGAGCTCCGTCGCTACGAGTGGGAACACGAGTACTACCGGGAGTTGCACGATTTCGCCGCGCTCGTCGAGCGGTCGTTAATGGCGACCGTGCTCGTCCTGTTCGGAGCCGCGATTGCGGATGGCCTGCTCGCACCGCTGACGCAGATCGACATCGTCGTCGGGCTCGCCGTCGTGCTCCTCGTTCGACCCCTCGCCGGACTCCTGGGGTTCGTCGGCTCCAATGCGCCGTGGGGCGACCGAGTTGCGGTGAGCTTCTTCGGGATCCGCGGCATCGGCTCGTTCTACTACCTCGCGTTCGCGCTGGCACACGTTTCGTTCGCGGAACTCGAACTCATCGTCGCCGCAGAGCGGCTGTGGGCAATCGTAGGATTCGTCGTGCTGACCTCGATTATCATCCACGGCGTGACCGCGAGTCCGGTGATGAACGCGATCGAACGGCGTCGAGAAGGAGTGTGACCGAAATCGGGGACCTGATTCGCCGAATGTGGACAAGACAGGGTTCTGACCGCACTCGCGTCGCCGGTCGGCCGATGACGGCCTGAAATCGAACGGAGGGTGGCGGTCGGAAATCGTTGGCACGAAAGCATCTCCGTTCGATCCGAAACGGTTCCGGCAGTCGCCGGAACCTGGTCACATCGCTACTCGCTCGAGTATCCCACGCCCGAGTCGCCGACGTACTGGACGGTGTCTACGCCGTCGGCGACCTCGACGGTCTCGACGAGTTCTTGGGTTTCCATGTCGACGACCGTAACCGTTCCATCAGTATCCGACGGCGTGAGAAAGTACTCGCCGCCAGCGACGCCGGCACGATACTCGCCATCGACCTCGCCCGCGTCGATGCGATCGACTTCCTCCATTTCGTCGACGTCGATCACGACCACGTCGGCCGATCCGATGTTCGCGGTGAACGCGTACAGGCCGTCATCGGAGTCGTGGAACCGAAGCGCCGCGGGTTCGCCGTCGACCTCGACGGAATCGACGACCTCGCTCTCCTCGCTCGTCGCGTCGACGAAGCGAATCTCGTCGTCGAGGATACATCCGAGCAACTCGTCGTCCGGCGAGAGATACATGCCGCCGTCGAAGTCCAGGACATCGACCACGTCGTTGGTCTCGGTGTCGATAACGGCCGTTCCGCCATTCGTCTGCTGGGCGTACGCATAGCCCGTCTCGGGTGCGTAGGCCTTGTAGTGCGTTCCACCGGCGTCCTCGAGTTCGACGGGGTCGGTAGCCTCACGAGCGTCGAGATCGACGCCGATCGCCGCCGCTTCAGTGACGTTCATCGCGTAGGCGTCGTCGCCGAGGTCGTCGTGAGAGAGGAGTTTTCCGTGGCCGCCGTCGGCGATATCGACCTCATCGATCACCGACAACTCCTCCGAATCGACGACGTAGAACGTTCCCTCGTCGTCGGCGTGGGTCCAGATCTCTCCCTCGACCGGGTTGTAGATGTGCGTCGGATCGCCGCCGACGTCGATCCACTCTTCGATCTCCTGATTCTCGGTATTAACGACGAGCAGTTGATTCCGGCTCCCTTCGTTGACGAAAATCCGTTCGTGATTCCGTGAGATTCGCGGATCGCCCCACTCGGAGCCGTCGAGGTCGTCGTCGGTTATCTCCTCTATGAGTTCGCCGTCTTCAGGGTCGATGATTCCGATCGCGTCGGGACCAAAGGCGTAAACGAGTCCCTCGCTCCCCGGCCCATCGCCGTTCTCGTTATCGCCGTTGTCGTGGTCATCGTGTCCGTCGTCGCCGTTATCGTCGTCACCTTCACTAGTACATCCCGCGAGAGCCACGACGAGTCCGCCGCCGAAAGCCTGTACGAGTCGTCGTCGAGTGGTTGGGGTCACCATACCCGTTCGTTGTAACGGCCTCTTATTGCCGATTCTGGTGCAGTAATCGAATTCAAGTCATCGGTTCACACGCTCCGTCGAAGGGCCCGACCTAGTTCCGGTCTCCGCCAACGCGTGTCGCTTCGATCGCAACCGCAACGCTTCCGACGACTGCTACAGCGACGGCTCCGAACTGCAAGAGAACGGTCAACGGACTCGAATCATCGGTCGCGTGCTCGTCGTGATCGTGGTGTTCGTGGTCGCCAGATTCGCCGTCGTGGTCTGCACCGTCATCGACGTCGTGGTCTGCACCGTCATTGGCATCGTGGTCGTCGTGGTCTGCACCGTCATTGGCATCGTGGTCGTCGTGGCCGCCGCCTTCTCCGTCGGGAACGACGTAGACGTCTACCCACTCACTGACGTATGTCTCGCTGACCCATGCGTCGATCCGGAGCTCCCACTCGTGTGCATCGGGTAACGTCTGAACGGCCGAATACGTACCGTCGTCGTTCTCCTCGAGATCTACCTCGAGCGTCTGGTCGTCGTGGTGGAACGTAAGCGACGGATCGTCGGCTGAAACCGGTTGTCGATCATCGGCTTCCGCATCGTCCGCGCCGTCAGCGCCGCCTCCGTCTCCGTCACCACCGCCACCTTCCGCGAGGAACGTTGCATCGAAGACGACCGGTTCGTTCTCCTCGAGTTGGATCATGCCGGCCGCCTCCTGACCCGGTAACGCCACCAGCTCGAGATCGACGTCGTCACTCTCGATCTCGATCGTCGCCTCTCCGGGGCCGTCGTCACCGCCGGCGAGCGCCGCCGTCGGTGCCGTCGTCAGCAGCCCCGAGAGGACGATCACCAGCAGGAGGACGCCCAGCTCGAAGCGGACGCCGCGAACGAACGTTCGGAGCGTACGACCGTCTGAAGCGGCTGATTCGGAGTCTCGCCGTAATCGTTTGAGGACGACGAACCTGGCGAACCCGCCGAGTCCGAGCGCCAGCGCGACGAGGGCAGTCTTCGCCGAAAGCGCCGTTCCGTACAGGGTCTCACGAAGCGACTCGATATCCGGCACGTGCCACGCGGCGAGGATCAGTCCGCTGGTCAGAGCGAGCGTGACCCCGACGAGCGCCACCAGCGAAAAGCGCTCGATGGCCGTCGCCGCAATCCGCCGACGATTGGACTCCTCGGCCCGAGACAGTGCACCGGGAATGACGAGAGCCAACGTTACGAGCCCGCCGACCCAGAGCGCCGCACCGCCAACGTGACCGCCGTCGGTTATCACTCCCTGGAGCCTGCCGATCATCGTCGCCGAGTGACTCGTCCAGCTCACGGACAGCGCAACGACCGTCCCACCGACGGCCGCCACGGGGAGCCAGCGACGACGAGAGAGCTGCCACCGGAGCGCGCTCAGCAGAACAGCGGCGACGAGGGTCGCGAGAACGAGCTGTGCGACCCAGATCGAACCGAGCGACGTCTCGAGGAACTCCTCGAACGCCCCCGTCGAAAGCGAGCCGTCCGAATCGAGGCTCCGAGCGACGCCGATCCCGAGAACGCCGACGAGTGCGGCGAGGCTCGCTCCCGCGAGCAACCACTTGGCACGGCGGTCAACGACGGCCGAGGAGACACCACTCGAACTGATGGCCGGATAGACGCTCGCCCACATCGTTACCGGGACGCCGACGAGTCCGACCAGCGAGAGCAAGACGAGCGCGTTCGACCCGAACTCGAGCGCGGAGAGGTCGTCGTCGTCCTCTCCGTCTTCGTGGATCTCGAGGACGGCATCTCGATCGAGTTCCTCGTCGCCGACGGCGAAGAAGAACGTCCCGGTGGTCGTATGCCCGTCGTCCGCGAGGACCTCCCACTCGACGATGTACATGCCGTCGTGGTCCGATTCCAATTCGGACTCACCATTCCCGGCGTCGACCTCGAGCGGAACAGTTACCTCCCGAGTATCGTCGGGATCGATCGCCGCGTCGGCGCTTACGTCCGAACCGTCCGGACCGGTGACGGAAACGTCCGCGCTCTGGATGCCGTCGCCCGTGTAGAGCAGTTCGATATCGTCGGGGACTTCCTCGAGTTGCTCGCCCTGATCGGGGTTCGTTTCGCTCAGATACGCGTGACCGCTGACTACGGGAGCGAAAAGACCGACCGCAAGCACGAGCAAAAGCGCGAGAACGGCGATCTGCCGGCTACTCGGTCTACTTCGGCTCATACACCACCTCGAGTCCAACGATCCTGCGGTCGCAACCGACGTGGCTTTTGTTCACATGATGACCGCCGAGAAGACAGACAGTGCTTACGAGAAGAACGCATGCGTGCTCGCTCCTTGTCGCTCGACACCACTTCGTGTTCTGGTTCATTTCTCGAAATCGTGTGCTCGAGAACGAAGCCAAACCGAAACCGATACGCGACGCTCGCCGATCGAGCAACAAACGAAGAAGCGCCAAAGCCAGGACTCGAACCTGGGACAACCTCGTATCTGCGGCGAACAGGAGACCTGAATCGCCGTAACAGCGAGGTGCTCTACCAACTGAGCTACTTCGGCTTATCATAACGTACTCGGTGGGTATTTGATAGGGCTTTCGTTTTGCCCGCACCGAGTTCGACACCCTTTCACGCGGTGGTTGAGTATCCTATCGTGATGACACCTGAGGACGCCGACCGGGGCGGCTCGGATCCCGAACACCTCGAGTCGAACGACGACACGGCCGAAAACGACGACTCGAGCTTCGAGACTGTCGTCGCTCGGATCGGCGAACGAGTCGATCCCGACGACGACGAGCGGGAAGCGCTCCGCGAGGCTGCCACCGCGCTCATTGAGCGGGCCGAATCGGCCGCGACGGAACGCTGTCCCGAGGCGGACGTCCTGCAGGTCGGCTCGACTGCCCGGGACACCTGGATCAGCGGCGACCGAGATATCGACATCTTCGTCCGTTTTCCGCCCGATCTCGAGCGCGACACGCTCGAGGAGTACGGACTCGAGGTCGGCCACGAAACCCTGCCCGACGGTCACGAGGAGTACGCCGAACACCCATACGTAAAGGGGATCTTCGACGGGTTCGACATCGACGTTGTCCCCTGTTTCCGGCTCGAGTCGGCGACCGATATCCGCTCTGCAGTCGACCGCACGCCGTTTCACACCCAGTATCTGAACGAGCGCCTCGACGACAACCTCGCCGCCGAGGTTCGGGTCACGAAGCAGTTCGCCAAGGGAATCGGCGTCTACGGAAGCGACCTCCGAACCCAGGGGTTCAGCGGTTACCTCACCGAACTGCTCGTCTGCGAGTACGGCGGCTTCCGACCGCTCCTCGAAGCCGCCAGCGACTGGAAGCCGCCGATCTGGCTCGATCCCGAGGGTCACGAACGAGCGAGCGAAACGGCGTCGCCACCTCGAACCCCCGAGGTCGAGAACGGCGACCCCCCATTCGACGACCCGCTCGTCGTGATCGACCCCACCGACCCCGAGCGAAACGTCGCCGCCGTCTGCTCGGTCGAGAACGTCGCCCGATTCCAGCACTACGCCCGAAAAATGCTCGAGTCACCCAGTCTCTCGCTTTTCGAGCCCCACGAACCCGCGCCGCTCGAAGACGACGCCCTCGAAGCCCACCTCACGAACCGCGCTACGACTCCAGTCGCGGTGCGCTTCGAGGCCCCTGACCTCGTTGAGGATCAGCTCTATCCGCAGCTCCGGAAATCCCTCGAAGGAGTCACCGACAAACTCGACGCCTACGGATTCGACGTGTTTCGTGCGACGACGTTCGCGGACGAAACCGCTGTCATCTTCGCCGAACTCGCGGTTACCGAACGGCCAGCCCTCGAGCGCCACGACGGCCCACCGGTACACGTCCGAAACCACGCCGAAGGGTTCTTCGAAGCCTACGCGGACGACCCAGACGCGTACGGACCGTTCATCGAGGACGATCGCTACGTGACCGAACGCGAGCGCGAGTTCACCACCGCACTGGAATTTCTCGAGAGCGACCGCCTGCTCGACGTCGGACTCGGCGCACACGTCGAAACGGCACTCGAGGACGAGTACGACGTGCTCGTCGGTGAGGAAATTATCGGACTATTGGCGGAGTTCGATCGAGAGCTGGCGCGGTACTACGATCCCCGTCCCTGAGGAATTCTTATACCGTTCAATCGCGTTACTACGTTGAACAGATTGTGTCACAAATCGACCCACGAGCGCCACGATTCGGCCAAGCGATAACCGCAGCACTTTCACTCGGTGCCGTCCTCCTTCAAGAACCCGCCCTCGTGTACGTTGTTGCAACGTTGTTGCTCGTTCCCGTTCTCTCGAGTTGGCAAATTGATCCCTACGGGTTTCTCTGGAAACGGGTTGCCCGCTCTTTCGTCGGGTCACCAAAAACGACCGAATCCCCCCTCCCACATCGATTCGCTCGAGTCGTCGGCGCGGGATTGACGGGATCGGCAGCTATCCTATTCATCGTCGCGACAGCAGCTGATCTCGCATCGGCCAGCATTCTTGCCTACGGGCTGACGACCGTCGTCGGGTTGCTCGCGGCACTCGGTGCGACAACTGGATTCTGTCTCGGCTGTCGAATGTACCGTCAGGTGGCGTTCGTCAGGGATCTCGGAGTCCTCTCCTCGCCGAGTGAATGAGATATGGAAACACGGGACTGACAACCACCGTCTTGAACCAACAGTGATGGAATAGTTCGGAAACGACGCGTACGAAAATAGAAGGCGGCTCGGTCAGTTATCCAACCCGTGTGCGACGCGGACATCCTCGATCACCGACGCCGCGTCATCGCTCACTTCTCCACCCGGTTCGATCGGTTCGCGTCCGTCGAACGTCTCGTGGACGAGCGCCACGCTATCGGCGAGCACCTCGAGCCCGTAGCCGCCCTCAAGGACGAACGCCAGCGCGGCGTCGGCATCGTCGGCGATCGTTCGGAAGCGATCGGTCATAAGCGCGTAGGCCTCCGTCGGAAGCCGAATCCGCGAAATCGGGTCGTGACGGTGAGCGTCGAACCCGGCGCTGATGAGGATCAGATCGGGGTCGAACGCCTCGAGCGCCTCGGTGAGCGGGCCATCGAGCGCCGCGAGATAGCCCAGTTCGTCCGTCCCGGCGGGCATCGGGATGTTCATCGTCGTTCCGTTTCCGTCGCCTGTCCCCGTCTCGTCGATCTCTCCGGTACCGGGATACAACCCTTTCTCGTGGATCGATCCGAAGAAGACGTCACCGTCGTCGTAGAAAATATCTTGCGTCCCGTTTCCGTGGTGGACGTCCCAATCGAAGATCGCCACGCGCTCGACGTCGTCGTTCGAGTCGATCGCATGTTGGGCGGCGACAGCAACGTTGTTGACGAAACAAAAGCCCATAGCGTCGTCGGAGACCGCGTGATGGCCCGGCGGACGACCGATCGAAAACGGCGTTTCTCGACCGTCTGCGCCCTCGAGAGCGACATCAGCCGCCCAGCACGCTGATCCGGAGCTCCGGCAGATGGCGTCCCAGCTCTCTTCGACGGCGGTCGTATCCGGGTCCCAGTTACCGCCGCCGTCCGCACAGAACTCGTCGACGGATTCGACGTAATCTCGATCGTGAACAGCGGCGATCGTCTCGATCGTCGACAGATCCGGTTCGACGTATTTGACGCCGTGTTTTTTCTTCAGCCGCTCTCGAATAGCCCGAAGCCGGTCGGGTGTCTCTGGGTGACGCGGACCAGGGTCGTGTGCGAGACAGTCCTCGCTGTAGCCAAACTGCATCGTTTATTCAAACAGTGAGAAGTACGTCTCGATGTCGTCCTCGATGATCGTCCGCCGATCGGCGTGGTGGGCGAGGATCGCCGCCGCACGCGCGACGTTGTCGGCGAAGTCCTCGAGGATATCGGCGAGTGCGATCCGAGCGTCCATCGAGACGCGGTATTTGTCGTCGATCTCGATTCTGGCGATACGGTCGACGGGCGCGACCGGTAACTCGAGATCGTCCTTGTCGATCACCGTCTCAACCTCGAAATCGGATGCCATGAGTGTTTTGCGTCCATCTGCGATCGCGCGCTCGGCGGCGTCGATCGCGAGTTCGCTCCCGTGTTCTTGAATCCGCTTTGCGAGTTCCTCCGACGCGTCAGCGCTCACCCGAAGATCACCCGCGTTCCGCCGGATGATCGTATCAACCGGGGCGAACGGGAGTTCGACGTTCATGTTTTCATACCCGAAGGTAACTCCCTTAACGCTTTTCCTACCGGCCCGAGACACTCTCGGCCGCTCAGAATACGTCGCTCGCCTCGAGACGGCCGTCACGGATCACACCTCGGGCAGTGACCTCTTCTCCGAGGCCGACGTCGGCGGTCGTCTCCACGCTCATCGTCGTTTCGCCGTCGTCCAGAACGACCGGGCTCCCGGCCTGTACAACGACACCCGTGAACTCGGTCTCCTCGCCCTCGCTGCCCTGCTCGTCTGCGGTTTCGGGTTCGGACGAGTCGGCGGTTGCGTCGCCATCGCTCGCACTGGCAGTCTCGCTCTCGTCCGAGCCGTCGTCACCGGCATCGGCAAACGACGACAGACCGGCCGATTCGGTATCAGTTGACTTAGCTGAATCAGCCCCCTCCTCGCTGGAACCGAGGACGGTTATCGTCGACCGCCAGCCGGCCGACGCCTCGAGGTCGTCCTGCCAGCCGTCCTGGATCTCGACATCTGCGAGAGCGACTTCGTCGCCGGGCCCAATATCAAGGTCAGCTTTGTCTCCCCACATTGCGACGCGAATGTCGCCCGTCGCGTCCTGAACGCGGATGTTCCGGACCTGCCCTTCGGAGCCGTCGTCCCGATCGAACGTCCGTTTCGGATCCGCGGATCGAACGACGCCCGCGATGTCGACCATCTGATCGATTTCGAGCGATTCGATCGACGTGGTTTCGGGGACGTACTCGACGTCCTCGTCAACCTCCTCGAGCGCCCCCCGGTTTCCGACGTGAAGCTCGAGATCGCCGTCGCGCTCTCGGACGTAGCCGTCGACGACCTCCACCGTGTCGTCGACCTCGAGTTCCGTCGCGCGATCCGCCTGCTCGTCCCAGAGCGTAACCCGAATTCGGCCGGTCTCGTCGCCGAGCGTGAGGTTCGAAACTTTTCCTTCCGAGCCGTCGTCCCGATCGAACGTTCGCACGGTATCTGTATCGAGAACCTTTCCGACGAGATTGACGTTCGAGAGACCGAGTGAGAGGTTCTCGACGGTGTGGACGTCCGACACCTGCACGTCGACCTCGGTGTCGTCGTCCGGCTCGAGGTCGTCCACGCTGATTTCGACGCCGTTGAACCCTTCCTTCGGTCGGCCCTTGATTCGGAGCACCTGACCCTCCTCGAGTTGCTCGATCGCGGCCTCTGCGTGGTCGTCCCATAGCGAGGCTCTAACGGCACCGGTCTCGTCCGCGACTTCGACGTTGACGACGCGACCATCCTCGTCCTCGCCGTCGCGTTCGAACGTCCGCAGTTCGCCGATGCTCACCACTTTGGCGACGAACTTCGCTTCCTCCATTCCCGGCTCGATATCGGCGACGCCGCCAACCTCGCTTTCGCCGACCTCGTGAGCGATGAGCATCGCTGCGGTCTCCTCGTCCGCGAGCCCACCCATCTGCTCGACTTTCTCCTCGACAGCCTCGCGAAACTCCTCGAGCGAGACGTCGGCCTCGAGGTCTTCGTAAACCCCCTCGATGTCGCTCATTCTACTCTGAACCATGCGTAGCCCGCGCATAAGCGTTGTCCATTCGACCGGTCAGATCGTCGTCGCTGCTGGTGGAAACCGCGTCTTTCCGGCGTTCTGAACCCCAAGTCGAGGGGATCGGTTCTGCGGTCATGCTCGGTTCTGGTTCGGGATAGTATATAAACCTCCGGCGGCTGGTCGCGGCGTCGAACGACGACGTGTTCAACGGGTCGTGTGGTGTGTTCTCGAGAATCTGACGCAGAGAGCGGGGTTTCGAAAGGGCTTTAACTTACACGGCGGTACGTTGAGTTGAGTCCTGGTAGGGTAGTGGACTATCCTCTTGGCTTGCGGAGCCAGGGACCGGAGTTCAAATCTCCGTCAGGACGCTCACTTATCGCGGGCGCTTCGCATTGCTCAGCGCCCGCTCTTGCGTTCGGTCCTGACGTGCCCAACGCTCACTCCGTTCGCGTTGGACTCCGTCAGGACGGTTCTGTCGACACCAAACCGTGAGCGATGCGTGGCGTGTCCGCGCCACGGAAAGCGAACGGCGAAGCCGTGAGCAGCGAGCGGCTGGTGTCGACGAAACTCCAATGCGGAGATTTGAACACGAGGGTCGCAGCCCGCGCAACCGAGCGAAACGAGGTGAGCAGGACCGTCTCTCACCTGTTCAAATCTCCGGAGCGTCGGAGACGCTCCGTGCCTTACACTCACTTCGTTCGTGTAAGACTCCGTCAGGACGTTTCTCTTCAGTAGGCTCTGGTGAATCACTAGACGCCGTCGACTTCTATGGACGAAGGGTAGGTCCGAGAGGTGCTATTCTAAACAATTCCAGCCACAACCTCAGAAGAATCCACGAGAAGAGAGCGAGTAGACTCCGTCACAGTCTCTCCAATATTTCCCAACCTAACGCCGTATGGCGACTCACCAAAGCTCTCCAGTACAACACTCCGAACAAGTCACTCCGATAACTCGAGTCATCACGAAGCCCAGCGACCTTCTCGAGGATTCGCCCACCGAACGACACTGGAATGTGCCTGCAGGACGCGTACCTGCGCCCAACACAGAGATGCAGTCGATCAAGGTGTGACAGTGGGAATATGAACGAAACACACGCGAACTCGACCGGCGAAACGCACGAAAATGGAGGTGGGTCGGCGACGGTCAGCCGACGGCGGATGCTTCGAACGACGGCAGTGACGGCCGTCGGTAGTGCCGGTCTCGCCGGGATAACCGGGTCGGCTTCGGCAACCGGATTCACGGGATGTGAAGACTGGGAGGAGGCACCCGCGGAGTACCCGGAGATCGATCTCACTACCGGCAATCCATCAGCGGCGAATTTCGAGGACCTCGAGGACGAATCGGAACTCGTCGTTTTCGTCCACGGCTGGCTCGGACTCGAGACGAGCACGGACCAGGCGTACACGCTCGAGCGAGCCCTCGAAGAGAACGAATACGACGCGCCGGTTGCCGCGGCCTCGTGGGAGGCGGACACGCGAAATTACTGGCGCGCGGAGAGCAGAACCGAGACGGCCGGTCAACGGCTCGCGTCGTGGCTCGAGTCCGACCGAGTCGACCTCGAGGAAACGACGGTTCGGCTGGTTGGGCACTCGCTGGGTGGCCGGGCGTGTCTCGAGACGCTCACCGCGCTAGGCGGCGAGGAGGTCATCGAAACCGTCACACTGGTCGGCACCGCCGCGGACGACGATTCGGTCTGTACTGAGGGGGCGTACGCTTATGCCATCGACGCCAGCGCTGAGGCGGTCTACAACTATCACTCCGAAAACGACGACAGCGTCTGTTACGGCTACGACCTCCAGTCGCTTTCGAGCGGCCTCGGCTGCGGCGGTGCCGACTGTAGCGGCGGCCTGCTCGGCGACGACAGCGGTTCGACCCTGGACAACTACACCGACCTGAACGTGACCGACGAGGTCAACGATCACTGTGCGTACACGAAATCGGGTGTCGGTTGCGTTCCACAGATCGTCGACGACTTCGAGTAATCGGTACTCGAGACTCGAGGTTACCTACTGACGCGAAACCACGGAGCGTCGCCACTCGAAGGGTTGAAACTGGGTGAGAGGAATAAGCCCCCTTCTGTTCATCCCGGCATTCGGCTGAGCGTTCGCGTCGCCCGCTCTCGCGGCGCGTTCGGGCTACCAGCGACGCGAACTTGCACCGGTGAGGATTCGCCGTTCCATCGCTCCTCGGCCGTCGACAGCCGATCGCATCGAGCGATCTGCGATTTCGAATCGCACTTGCCAGCTGTCTGCCCTCTGCGGGTTCACTCCCCTTCCTCTCGGTCAGGTTCGCACGCATCATCGGTCGGGCCGAGACGTGTCGTTTCTGTTCCAGAGCCAGCGGTCTCCCGCTCCGGATTTGCATCCGGTCACCCGCCCGAACGGTGGGGGGACTTTCCTCGCGAGCGCGAACCGACCTCAAGGGGCGGAACACGTTGGACAGCCGACTCGTCGCCGAGTCAGCCGCCGCGGCAGCCAGGCTCTCTCTCCCAGTTATCGTAGGGTCGGGGGCCGAATAAGTCCCTCGGTCGGCAACACTCACCGGATTTCTGAATGGAAGCGCTTTAGGGTCTCAACATACATGTACATTTGTATGTCCCAGCGACAGGGCGTCGACCTTTCCTACGAAGACGGTGCACGTGCGGCCGAACTCGCACGAGAATCCGTCGAGTCTTTCGTACTCAACGGTCAACGAGAACATCCAGGTAGCATGCGAGAAGCGTTTTACGAGCGAACGGGCGCGTTCGTCCGCCTCGAGTCGACTCGAGGCCGCGGAAGCCTCCGCGGCTGTGCCGGCGGCTACCGATCTGATGATCAACTCGGACACGTCATCGTCGACGCAGCGATCGAAGCTGCAAGCGACGATTCGTGCGGTTCTGAGGTGACACCCTCGGAACTCGACAACCTCACCGTCTCGGTGTGTACCGTCAAGAACGTACTGTTGACCGACGATCCGCTCGAGGATATCGAGCTCGGAAGCCACGGCGTCGCCGTCGACGGCGGCGGCAAAAGCGGTTGGCTCTACCCGACCGTCCCCGTCCAGAACGACTGGAGCGAGCGCGAGTACCTCGACCGAGCGTGTCGGAAAGCCCGACTCCCACCGACGGCGTGGCAGGACGACGATGTCGTCGTCACGCTCTTCGAAGGTCAGGTCTTCCGCGAACGCGAAGCCGACGGAAGCGTCGAACAGGTATAATCGGCGACCGAATTCTCCGACGAAATCCCGGTCAGCGAGCCGGTCGCCTCTCGATCTCCCTTGAATGTGCTAATGGGTCGAAGAGTAGTCAGCGTCGTTGATACGTTACAGACGCCGAACACCGGGGCCGCAATGAGAAAGACGGCTACTGATAGCCGTGCTACTCCGCTGGATCTCCGAATCCGACCGCCTCCGCATCCCCCAGACAGCGTTCGCTCGCCGCCTCGAGATCGGGTTCTCGAACGATCTCCCCGTCTCGAACCAGCGGCTCGAGGAGCGCTTTTCCCCCATCGGGAGCGTCGCCGTCCGCGAGCGCGACGTGGTGGCCGCCCTCCGGAGTCCGGTACACGTCTTTGACACCCGAGAGCTTGCCCCGCTTCGAGATGGGTTCGCCCTCGAGTTCGACGATATCGAGGCTGAAATCGAGCGGGTCCCTGTTCGTGATGTGGCTCCCGACGCCGAAGCCGTCGGCGACGTCTCGGAGGTTCCGAATCGAGGCTGGACCGATGCCGCCGCTACAGAAGATATCGACGTCCTCGAAGCCTCGAGCGTCGAGTTCCCAGCGGATTTCTCGAACGATGTGTCGGAAGTCGCCGCGGCGGGAACCGGTGGTATCGAGGCGGACACCGTCGAGTCGGTCGCCGAGCGTGTCCGCGGCGAGCAACGTTTCGCTCTTTTCGTCCCAGAAAGTATCCGTTAGCGCGATTCGGGGAACGTCTTCGGGAACCGCCTCGTCGAATGCCTCCCACGCCGCCGCCTGGTTTCCTTCGCCGAAGGCGAACATGAGCGCGTGGGGCATCGTTCCACTGGCCTCGCGCTCGAGCAGTTCCCCCGCGGCGACGTGAGAAAAGCCGTCGAAGCCGGCGAGTAACGCGGCGCGTTCGACCGTCGTCGCGATCGAGGGATGGACGTGGCGAGCGCCGAAGGAGAGAAGCGTCGAATCGGGCGCGGCGAGTCGAGCCTCGAGGGCCGCGGTCGCGAAGCCGCTCGGCTGAGAGAGAAAGCCAAGCAGTGCAGTCTCGAGTTCGGCGAACTCGAGGTAGGGACCTTCGATTCGGGCGACGGGCCCACCGTCGAAGAGCTGTCCGTCCGGCAGGGCATCGATAGCAACGGCTCGTCCCTCGAACAGCGTTGCGATATCGGCGATCCCAGTGAAGACCGAAAACTCGCCGGTCGGGAACTGATCTGCGGTCACTTCGGCGACGACGTGAGGATTCTTTCCAGCGTGCTCGAGGGTGGTCTGCGTCCGGTCGAAGTAGGCGTCGGTCGCAGTGCCCTCGAGAATCGCCTCCGCTGTGACGGTCTCGAACGGGTTCGACATACCCTCGCTTTCCGACGGAGGGCGAAAAAGCTACCCGTCTGTCGGTGACGACGAAGTGTTGACACCCTTGACGCTGGACGAGAGCAACACCGGCTATCCCGTAGCCCCTACAGCGACCGGGGAACGCTCAGAAGCGGGCGTAATGGATGTGTTCGAGACCGAACCGACGTCGTGTACTTCGGCGAGTTCGCCGACAGTCGGTGCGGCGACGATTTCGACTCGGTCGTCGACGACGGCGGCGTGATACGCACCCTCGAACGGCCCGTCGTCGATTAGATACGTTTGACCGCCGTCATCCGTGGCGGTTGATTCGTCCGCGTCGGTCGCCGCCGCGTCGTGGTTTTCGAGGAGTTCGACGTACGCGTTGGCAAAGCGCTCGGCGTCGGTATCGCTGTCCCACTCGAGGTGCCAGACGTGACCGAGTCGGTCGTCCTCGGCGTCTCGATCCTGGTACGCGACGAAGCTGTCGCCGGCCCAACCGTCGGTCGTCGGGTGGGAGTAGTTGTACGGCGAGAGGGGTGCGGTTCCGTCGCTTTCCGCACCCTGGCCGTCGTCGACGCCCTCATCGATCGGCCGGTCGATGACGCCGTTGGCCCACAGCGATGCAAACAGCGTCGCTTCCCCGACGGTCTCGACGTGCGGGCCGCCGTCGTCGTCCGTCGCCGGCTCCCAGTTCGAACTCGAGCGGTCCGGCACCTCGACGGTGACCGGCTCGGTGTCCGGATACAGTTCGGGATGGATCACCTGCGACGTGCTCACCGGGCGGTTTTCGTAGGCCTCGTCGACGGCCTCCCAACCGTAGCGTTCATGGAGGGACTCGACGAACGTCGGGCCCTCGGAGTATGGCGCGTAGATCGAGAGGAAGAGGCCGATATTGGACGGCTGACCGACCGGTTCGTCCGGTCCGTCGGGATCGTCGGGCGCCCCGCTATCGGGCAGACACTCCCATGCAGATCCACAACGCTGGTCGTACAGGTGCGGAACGTAGTTCGCTTCGCCCTCGATGAGCGCGTTTTCGGCTCGTTGTTCGTCGGCGGTTTTGCCTTCTCGCTCGAGGCCGAACTGCTGGTCCTGTAGCGCGTGGACGAGTTCGTGGACTAACGTGGTTCGATCGATCCGGATCTCGTCGGTATCGTCGGTGACGATGACGATCCGGTCGGCGCTGTAGTAGCCCTGCACGGAGTCTCCGTAGAGTTCCTCGAGCGCGTCGTTGACATCGGTGTCTCCGTCGACGACGAACGCTCCGCGCCATAGTTCGTTGGTAGCCGGAGAGGCGGGATCTGCCGAGCCGATCACGCCGGATCGCTCGCGGAACTCGTCGCGACTCACGACCTCGACCGAAACGTCGTGTTCGAACTTCTGTTCTCGGACGACCTCAATTCGGGCCATCGACCGGTATTTGAGCGCCTCGAGTTCGGCTTCGGAAAGCGCCGCCGGATCGTCGATCTCGAGGATGTCGTCGTAGGCGTACTCTCCGACGTATCCGAGGTCTCGGTCCGTGTCGAACTGCTCGGGTCCGCTCGGTCCGAACGGGAGCGTGCACCCGGAAAGAACGATCAGAACGGCAATCGCGACCAATCCGAGTCGCCGCGACCGCGCGGGAGGACTCGAGCGCGGCGACGGTCCTGACGGCGTCGATCCGGTCATCGAGAAACACGAGCGGCGAGCGCGCCCACGAGTAGCGCCGCCAGCCCGATGGCGACTCCGAATCCGGGTATCGGCTCGGCGCTGGTCGTCTCGGTTTCGTCCGAGTCATCCGCGTCAGATTCGTTTTCGGCCCCCGCATCGGTTGCGTTCGCATCCAACTCGAGCGTGTCCTCGCCCGCTGGCGCAGCGTCGGCGTCGAGTTCCGACAGTTCCGAGACCGAGGGCGCACGAACGACGGTCACGCTCTCGTCGTCGTGATCGACGAAGTACGCTCCCGGATAGCCGGTTTCGTCGTCGATCTCGAACGTGTCCCGATGGTCGTCGACCTCGTCCGCATCGTGGATATCGAGGAGTTCGAGATAGCCGTCGAGGAACTGCTCGGCGTCGTTCTCCGAATCCCACTCGGTCTGCCAGACGTAGCCGCTGTCCTCGACCGAGTCGTTTTCGCCGACGTAGGTGACGAGTTCGTCGCCGGCCCAGCCGTCGGTGTAGTCGTGATCGTACTCGATCCCCGCGATTTCGCCGAACGGTCCGTCGGGGAGTAACTCGCCGACGCCGATCACTGACTCCCCACCGTCGAGGCCGTCAGCAGCGAACATCGCGACCAGCGTCGCTTCGCCGACGGAATCGTTGGCGACTTCTCCGTCTACTTCGTGCTGACTCCAGTTCTCGCTCGATCGATCCTCGAGTTCGATCTCGCGCGGTTCGCGGTCCTCGCCGGGTCGGATCACTTCGGAGGTACTCGCCGGCGGATCGTCGTAGGTAGCGTCGAGTGCGTCCCAGTCGTACGCGTCGTCGCCCTGCCGATCTCCCTCGAGAATCGAGTCGACGTATCCGGGGCCGTCATCGTACGGGAAAAACGTCGTGAGGTAGAGTCCCCAGTTGATCGCCGGGGGCTCTTCCGGAGAGTCCGTGGACGGGAGGGTGCACGCCCACTCGTCCTCGCATCGCTCCTCGTATTCGGTCTCGACCCAGACCGCGTCGCCTTCGATTAGACCGTTCTTTGCGTTGTCCTGATCCTGCGTCTCGCGGTCGTAACTCGTCAGGTCGAAGTGTTGGTCCTGCAGCGCGTGGAGCAGTTCGTGACCGAGCGTGATCTCGTTCAACTCGGGTTCGTCGGAGTTATCAGAGACAATGACGATTTCGTCGGTTTCAGGATCGTAGTAGCCGGCGACCGAGCCGTCGTATAGCGCTTCGTGTTCGCCGATCGCGTCAGTCTGGCGATCGGCCATGAACAGCGCCTCGAGCCGAACGTTCTCGTGGAGCCGTTCGTCGGCGTTGGGATCCGTCACCATCGCGTCGTCTTGGGCCTGGAACTCCTCGCGAGAGATGACATCGACCGAGACCTCGTCCTGGAACGTCAGCCCGCGAATGGTCTCAACTCGAGCCATCGACCGGCTGATAACGCCGTCGAGGTCGTCGTCGGAAACGGTTCCGTCATCGCTCTCGTCGACGGAAAGCTCGTCGTCGTACCAGTAGCCCTCGACGTACCCGACGGTGTCTTCCGTCGACGGATCGTCGGGCCGGTCCTGCGTCGGACCGTCGCCGATCGACAGGAGGGGGAATCCCGCACCGGCGACCACAACTAACAGCGAGACTATCGAAAGGACGAGGACGACACCGAGTACCCGCGTTCGCGTCGGGTTCATTCGAGACAGATACACTGTCTTGGCAAGCGAGTGTAAAAAGCACGATGGTCAGAGCGAGCGCACCGGGACCAGAACAAACCTGGCGTGAACGTTTTTACGACCATTCGCCTAAAATCGAGTATGGATCTCGAGTCAGACAGCACCGCGGTCGTCGTGGTCGATATGCAAAACGCGTTCTGTCACCCCGACGGCTCGTTGTACGCGCCGGGGAGCGAATCAGTTATCGATCCGATATCCGATCTTGTTTCGCGTGCTCGCGAGACTGGAACGCAGATCGTCTACACGCGCGACGTTCACCCGCCCGAACAGTTCGAAGACGCCCACTACTACGACGAGTTCGAGCAGTGGGGAGAGCACGTCCTCGAGGGATCGTGGGACGCCGAACTCGTCGACGAACTCGCGGTCGAGGACGGCGATCACGTCGTCGAAAAACACACCTACGACGCGTTCCACCAGACCGAACTCGAGGGATGGCTGAACGCTCGCGGAATCGACGATCTGGTCCTCTGTGGGACGCTCGCTAACGTCTGCGTGCTCCACACGGGCGGTAGTGCGGGACTTCGAGACTTCCGCCCGCTCATGGTCGAAGACTGTATCGGTGCGATCGAGGAAGGTCACCGCGAGTACACTCTCGACCACGCCGAGTGGCTGTTCGGAGAAGTTATCCAGAGCGACGAACTCGAGTTCGACGGCTGAACCGCCTCACTCTCCCTCCTCAGCCGATGTCGTGCCGTCCGCTCGCCACCGATCGGGCTGGTCCTTCCACTCACCGATTCCGGAGGGATCGAGGTGGACGTGCGCGTCGCCGACATCCTCGAGGTTCCGAAGATCGTCGACGAGAGCCGACTCGATGTCGTGAGCCTGCCGAAACGGCATGTTGCCGTCGACCTCGACGTGGACTTCGACCTCGAGGACGGTGCCGTCGTAGAAGACGGTCAGATCGTGAACCCCCTTGACGTCGGGGTGGTCGCGCAACGTTTCGGTGATCCGCTCGCGCTGTTGGGGCGTCGCCGCCGCGCCGACGAGGTAGTCGAGGTTTTCGCGGCCAATACTGACGCCCTGGGAGATGACGAGGATGCTCACGAGCCCGCCGGCGATGGGATCGAGCATGGGAAACCCAAAGAGAATGCCGGCAACCCCGACGAGCGCGGCGATGGACGTGTAGATATCGTTGAGACAGTCCGTCGCTAGCGCTTCTAGCGCCGTCGAACCGATATCCGCGTTTACGTACTCGGTGTACCAATAGACGAGGTACATGTCGACGATCGCAAAGAGGAGCGCGCCGAACAGGAAGTAGCTGAACGTTACGTCGGTCCCGAAGACGATCCCCTCGAGGGAACTATAGAGCAAATTGAGCCCGAGGAGTGCAATCACCGCACCGACGAACAGCGCCGTCAGCGGTTCGATCCGTTCGTGACCGTGGGGATGAGTGTCGTCCGGTTCGTCGAACGAACTCCGGCCCCAGATGAGCACGACGACGCTCGCGATGAGATCCGCGATCGAGTGGGCGGCGTCGGCGATCAACGCGATACTCCCGAATAAGAGGCCTGCAGCGCCCTCGACGATGATTTTGACCGCATTGCCGAGGACGTTCGCCCACGAGGCGCGCGTAAATCCGCGCCGCTTCGAGTCGCCGTCCATACTCGGTTTAGAGCCAGTCTAAACTTGGGTCTTTCCGTTCGAACTCGGAGACGCGTGCGAGTCCCGATTCGGAAGCGTCAGCGTCGAATTCATCCACAAATCTCTTTGTATCCCCATGAGTATGCCGGGATATCCGGGCGATGGGGCCCGCCTGATCCAACCGCCGGTCGTACTCGCGAACGAAACACCGACGATTTCGACGAAAATCACGACTACCGGCTGACGGTCCCTGTTTCGACCACTCAGCCATGGCAACGGATCACCCACTCGTCCGACTCGAGACGCTCGCACTGATCGGTATCGGCGGCTTCGCCGGCTCGAACCTCCGGTTTTTCGCCCTCGGACAGCTCTCGGACGTGCAGGCGGTCATACTCGTCAACGTGCTCGGAAGCCTCGCGCTCGGCTTTTTGCTGTACGAAGCGAAATATTCGGGGCTCGTCGACCAGACGTCACGACTCCTCTTTACCACCGGATTTCTCTCGTCGTTGACGACCTACAGCACGTTCGCACTCCAGACGGCGACGGCGGGCGATCCACTGTTAACCATCGGCATCGTCGCCGGAAACTACGGCATCGGATTCGTTGGCGTCCTCGGCGGCCGCGAACTCGCTCGAGCGCTTCGGGGTGACGAGTCGTGAGTTCGGTGATCGACGGCCCGACCGCGGGCGCGCTGTTGATCGGGCTGGTCTCGGTGGCGGGCGACTCGAGTCTCGAGCTTCACGCCGTTCTCGGCCTCCATGCGGCCCTCACTCTCCACTCGAGCATTGCTCCCGTCTTGCTCGAGCCCGCTTTTGCCTTCGATTTGGAACCAGCCCATATCGTCGGTACCGGCGGCGCGATCGGCGCAATCTTGCGACACTGGATCTACCTCCGCGTGTCCTGGGAGGACTTCCCGGCGGCGACGTTGACGGTCAACGTCGTCGGCAGTTTCGTTTTCGCGCTGGCGACCTTCGCGGGCGCGAGCGAGTCGCTCGTCCAGTTGGTTGGAATCGGAATCTGCGGCTCGTTTACGACGTTTTCGTCGTTTTCGGTCGAAACCGTCCAGCTCTGGGAGCGGGGCGACCAACGGCTCGCGGTCGTCAGCGCCGGCGCGAATCTCGCAGTTTCGCTCGCTGCGATCGGTCTCGCCTGGATTCTCGTTTCGCTCGTCTGATCGCGCGACCGTGGTCTCCCGATCGGTAGTTCAATCACGAGAATCGGACATTCATACACTTTTTTTCGTTCGGGGGAGCCTATTAGGAGTCACCCGCCGTAGGCCGACCCATGATCGACCTTCGCTTTTCGGAGGGGGAACTGGAGCGACGACGCGAACACATCCAGACGTTCGTTCGAGAGCAAGTTGCCGCCGCCAGAGCCGACGGCGCGGTTCTCGGACTTTCGGGCGGCATCGACAGCACGACGGTTGCCAACCTCGCCGTCGAGGCGCTCGGTTCGGAGAACGTCCACGGCCTCGTTCTCCCGGCGCGAGTCAGCAGCGACGAAAACATGAGCGACGCCGAACGAGTCGCAGTCGACCTCGAGATTACCTACGACGTGATCGAGGTCGAACCGATCATCGACGCGCTGCTGTCTGCCTATCCGGAAGCCAAAGGAGACCACGTCGCAGTCGGCAACGCGCGAGCGCGAGTGCGTTCGATACTGAACTATCTCGTCGCCAACCACGAGGATCGACTCGTGTTGGGAACCGGCAACCGAAGCGAAGCCGCGGTCGGCTACTTCACCAAGTACGGCGACGGAGCCGTCGACTGCCACCCGATCGGGAACCTCTACAAGCAACAGGTTCGACAGGTCGCGAGCAGTCTCGGCGTTCCGGAGGATCTGGTCGAAAAGACGCCCACCGCAGAGCTCTGGGAGGATCAAACCGACGAGTCGGAGATGGGCTTTGGCTACGATACGCTCGATTCGATCCTGGCGACACATATCGACGGGCCGCTTTCGGCGACGGCGACCAGCCGACTGCTCTCCGTTGAGGAAGAAACGATCGAAGAGGTTCGCGGGATGTACGAAGCCAGCGAACACAAACGTAACGCCCCGCCAGCACCGGAACCGCTCGAGTGAATCACGTCGACTGTCGCTTCGCGTCGGTCTTCGGTTTTCCCACCGAGTCCGCCGGCGGACTACTCGAGTAGCGACCGTCCGTCAGCCGAGTGCGCCTCGAGCAGTTCGCCGAACGCCTCGGCTTCCGCACGCTCTTGGATCGACCGCTCGCGATCATCTCGGATTCGGCGCTTGAGAACCGCGAGCGCATCGGGTGCGTTTTCCGCGATTTCCTCGGCGACGACGTGCGGTTCCGCTTCGATTCGAGAGATGAGCCCGATTCGGCGCGCCTCTTCGGCCCCTACAACCCGGCCCGAGAGCACGAACTCGAGGGCGTCGCCCTCGCCGATAATCCGCGGAAGTCGAACGGTGCCGCCCCAGGCACCGAAGAGACCGAACGTGACGCCGGGTTCGCCGAAGGTCGCCGAGGGCGTCCCGACGCGGACGTCACAGGCAAGCGCCAACTCGAGGCCGCCGCCCCTGACCGGCCCGTCGATTCCAGCGACGACCACGGCAGGCGACTCCTCGATGGTCCGGGCGACGCGCTGACCTCGACGAGCGAACGCCTCCGCTCCCTCGCGGTCGAGATCCTCGACGACCGAGAGGTCGGCACCGGCACAGAACGCCGGACCGTTCCCCTCGAGCAGAATCACCGGTTCCTCGACCGCCTCGATGGCCGCCTCGAGGTCCTCGAGCGCGTCGGTCGTGAGCGCGTTGCGAGCGGCCGGCCTGTCGAAGACGATCCGTCGGACTCGCCCGTCCGCTTGGGAACCAATCATGTCTCGTCTCTGCCGTCCGTTTCCAAAGGTCTTTGGCCGGCCCGTCGTAACCTTCCGTTAATGGATAGGGCCGACAACTGTCGGCGTGCCGCCCGCGATGCAGTTTCGGACGTCGAGCCACCCAGATTGTACGACTTCATCGAAGAGACGCTCGAAGACGCCTCGATGGTCCCCGCCGTCTTGACGCTCGAGAGTGCGCGCGAACTCGAACCGGATAGCGACCTCGAGCGGATCGACCACCACGCCGCCGGCGTCCAGTTGATCTACGAAGGGCTTCGACTGACTCGAGCGCTCGCCCACGACGAACCGTGGACCGAGAGCGACGGCGACGATGCCGGAGATCTCGAGATCCTCGCGGCCGACATCCTCGTCGCCCGCGGATTCTACCTGCTAGCGCGTACCGACGCGGCCGGAAAGGCCGTCAGGACCGTCCAGGAGTTCGGCCGAAACGAGACCAGACGAGCTGAATCAGACCTCGAGCCGTCCGAAGGCGACACCGGCACACAGTTAGAGCACAACGTCCTCGAGCTCGCAGCGCTCACCGGCGCGTCGGCCGTCGGCAAAACGCCGACGCCGGCTCTGCTCGAGACCGCGACTGATATCGCCGACTCTGCCGGCTCGAGGTTCCCGCCCGCGACGGACTGCGTTTCGAGACACGATCCCGAACCGGCCGAAGCGACTCCGGAGGACGGTCACAGCCCGGATCCAGCGACGTCAGCAACGGATTCGTAGTGAGTTTTGGAACGGATTCGTAGCGGGTTTTAGAACGGATTCGTAGCGGATTTTAGAACGGATTCACAACGAGTTTGGCGACGGCCCACGACTCGAGTGAACCGTACCCACGCCCTGCGGTGAATCGAAACGCATAAAGACGACTCGGGTCAACGATCACATGCGTGCCTGGGTAGCTTAGCGGTAAAGCGCGTCCTTGGTAAGGACGAGAGCCCGGATTCAAATTCCGGCCTAGGCTTTCTGCAACGAACAACGATGGGGAGCGAAAGCCACATCCGGAATTTGAAACACGCGAGTCGCATGCTCACGAGCAGTGTGCGGTTCGGAACGAAGTGAGAACCCCAATGTGAGCGGCTTGCCGCGAGCAACGCGAGTGAGACCGTCTCGCCATCGGATTCAAATTCCGGCCTCAGCTTGCTCCTTCGTCGCCAGCTAAAATATCCATACAAGACCGCTCTATCGTAGTTCTACGGCTGTTTTCGGCATGAAAGACACCCGTTTATCAGACGGTTTTCCGGAGATAAAAAGCGAGAAAGGAACCTTGCGAGCGCACTTCCCCGTTTACGTGTCGCGTTTTCCTCAAATTACTTGGTTCGGCAGGGATTCGGCTAACAGCCTTCCGAGCGAAGGGTAATCGTGATATCCCACTGGCCACTGGTCATGACCGCCTCGTTGACGAATCGAACGTAGTACGTTCCGTCGGTCTGAGCCGTCACCGTTCGATCGATATTCTCCGACGGACCGACCTCCGCGACGAGCGTTCCGTTCGGATTCTCGACCTCGAGTTTCGGTCGAGCACCGTCGCCGGTCTGTACCGCCTCGATCGCTAACTTCTGGTTCTCCTCCATCTCGATACGCCACGTGACGTTTTGCCCGGCGCTGTACGTGTCGTATTCGTCGACGACCGTTTCCTCCTCGCAGGAATCGCCGACCGCTTGGCTCGTACAGCCGGCAAGCGAGACTGCAGTCGCCGCCCCCACACCAGCTAAGAACGCTCTTCGGTGAATCATACACGGGAAGAATTACCCGTTTGGTACATGCTTTGTGGTGTGTGTTCGACTAATTCGTGACGAGACACGGTAATAATTGACAAGTATACAGTTCTACAGTTGCAGTTCGGCCGCTAGATCCCGGCTTACGAACGCGCGACCGACGACGGGCCCCACTGTTGCCGACAGGTCGGTCCACAGAAGAGCTGGACTCGAGCATCGCCGTTTGGTTCGATAACTGCGGGATGCCACTCGGTCGTGTCGATAACGGAACCGCAGTGTTCACACCTCGCGATCGATTTGGGGGAAGGGGTCGAAATCATCTCTTCGTTAGTCGACGCTCGTCGGTTTGGCCTGCGGCGACGATCGGGCTAACGCATCTCGAGCGATGTCGATCGACCCGTCCGCATCGACCGTCACCATACACTCGGCATACGAAAACGTGACTGAACCCACCGCTCGCGGGCGACCGGATTTCGTCGGTTCGAACAGGGTATCCAGACTTTCCGGATCGACGGCGTTGAAGATCGGATCGAGCTCGAGGGGGTCGATACCCTTCTTTTCAGCAACCGCTTGAACAACTCGTTGGCTAACTGGCTGCGAGGGGGTCGACGCGGACTCAAATGGACTCATTGTACAGTGTTCGTTAGAACTCTTGCCGGATAGCCGTTACCAGTATCACGATATCACCTCCCGCGATAACAGACTATCAAGCTAGCCCCGCTCCCGTCGTCACTCCCAGTTTCGTTATCGATCCCGCTTTCGTCGATATCTTCGACCGGCTGAGACACGTCGTAGATACCTCCAGCGGCTGGGACCCGCACGACAACTCATGCGCGGGAAACTCGTCTGTCGAACAGTCGGGAAACGACCTACTCCCTCGAGTCCTCGTACAACATCGAGAGGAACTTCTGCTCGCTCGAGCGGATGTGCCGGCTCGTCGTCGGCTGTGCGATGTCGAGAATGTCCGCCAGTTCGTTCGACTGGGTTTCGCGCGGCCACTCGAAAAAACCCGCGTAATAGGCCGTCTCGAGGACCTCGTTCTGGCGCTCGGTCAACCGATCTCGGAACTCGGCCTCGAACTCCTCCGGCGTCATGACCGGCTCCTCGTACTCCCGTCGCGCGACGAGTTCGGCTTCGTCGAGCCGATCTGAGAGGAGCGTGTCGAACGCTCTCGGGTCCGCGCTTCGTGGGATTCCGATCACGATCCGCGCGCTCTCGTCCGTTGTGGCGACCTCGCGAACGACGGCCCCACGGTGGAGCAACTGCGCCCAGACCGTCGAATCGTCGAGGACGCACTCGAACAGACACTCCTCCGACCGATCCGTCAGCAGTCGAACGTTGTGAACCAGTTCGGAATCTTTCGCCCACGCTTTGACCTCGCCCGGATCCTGCTCGTGAGCGGCGAAGAACATCGTCGTCGCGCCATCGCGGCGCTCGATGAGGTTCTCGAGTTCGATTTGACCGTCGGTTTGTTCAACCAGGTCGAGAATCGGGTCGGCGCGGCCGCGAACGTCGAACGCGAGTTCGACGGACTGTTCGCTCGTAAAGGCCTGTTTGCGCTCGTCCGCGTTCAACGCGTAGCCGATCGTCTCGCCGAGTTCTCGAAGAACCGCGATCTCCAGTTGATTGAACGCGTTCTCCGTCGTCGCATAGAGATCGAGTACCCCGTAAAACGTGTCTCGATAGACGACCGGGATGGCGAGGTTCGACCGGTAGCCCCGTTGAATCGCCTCCTGACGCCACGGCTCGAACGGCGGATCCTTGTAGATCGTATTCTGGACCCGGGGCGTCCGCGTCCGGATCGCACGCTCGATCGGCGACTGGGTCGAATCGTCGGTTTCCGTCTCCCCGTTTGCCGATTCGGCGGTTATCGACTCGTCATCCTCGGACGCGGCGTTCACCGGCTCGACATCCGCTGACTCGCCGTTCGCGGTTTTGTCATCGAGTCTCTCCCCGTCTACAGGCCCCACGCTCCCACGATCCTGATCCACTGGTTGCCCATCCACTAGCTCGACGATCGCCTCGAGATAGCCGTCTTCGACGCCGGCGGCGGCCTCCGAAACGAGTTTGTCGCTCGCCGGATCGAGCGAGCCGAACCACGCGAATCGGTAGGGCTCCAGCGAGACGAGTTGCGAGCAGATATCCGACGTGATTTCGTCGCGCTCGGTCGCCTGACGGAGCGCTTTCGTGAGATCGCGGATGATGTCGTTGATTCGTCGAACGCGCTCTAGGGTCTCGGTTTTCTCCTCGAGCTGGTTTTTCCGGTCGCGCAATGCCCGTTCCCGGTCGACCCGCTCGATCGCCGAATACGCGTTCGCGACGAGTATGCTCGCGATGTCGATATCCGAATCGACGAACGTCCCGCTTTCGGTCGCCCCGACCACGAACACGCCGTGGGTTCCGATCGGGTGTAAAATCGCGCTTCGAAGATTTGTTTCGTCGGCGTCGGCGGTCGTCTCCGCGAGGAGGTCGGTGAACACGCGACTCTCCTGGCGAACGAAGACATCCCACGGGATCGATCGATCCGTCGCGAACAGCGATCCGTCATCCGCAATCGAGAGCGCGTCCACGGCTGGCGTCCACGAACACGGCTCGAGCCGACCGCCCTCCTCGTCGTACAGCAGTATCGAGGCGATCGGTTGCTCGAGCGTTGACTGGGCGGCCGAGACGGTCCGTTCGCAGACGCCGTCGCGCGATTCGGCCTCGGTCAGCTCCTGCGCGAAGCTGTTGAGCCCGGCAAGCTGGGCTTCTCGTCGCTGGTGGTCGGTGACGTCGCGAACGATGCCGCTGAAATACTGCGTTCCGTCGTGTTCGAACTCGCTCAAGGAGATGCTGAGCGGTATCTTCTCGCCATCTTGATGCTGACCCGAAAAGCGAATGTCGTCCCAATCGAGGGTCGCTTCGTTCGTTCGAAGGTATCGATCGAAGCTGTCTCGGTACCGCTGAGCCTGCTCTGACGACATCAATTCGGTAATCGATCGGCCGAGGAGTTCCTCGGGCGGGTATCCGAAGATATCTTTGATGGCAGGATTGGCGTACCGTATCGTGCTGTCGACCGTGATCGTGATAATCCCGTCACGAGCACGTTGTGCGATCGTCTCGAAGTGCAGTTCGGGATCTGGAATCGGCGGTGGCACTACTGGGGATCCAACAGCGAGACGTTTGTGTGTTTCCCGGCAATACGAGGAATCCTCCTTGAAAACGGACGGGTGAGGCGAGTGTCAGCAAAGATATCACGACCGTAGAGCCAGTTGTATGTCATTTCCAGTCATTCGCCAGATCGGGGTGGCGAATGACCGGTAAACAGTTACAACCGGCCCTATCAGCGCTCGAGCGAGCGTCCCGTCTTCAGCGCTCGAGCGAATCGAGGTACCGGCTTTCGGCGGGACGCCGAGAACCGGCGAGTCGGTGCAGCCATCGGTAGCAGTCGTCGGCGACGAGCCACCATTGTCGGCTCTGGTATCGTTTCCGGATCGATTCCCCGATCCCCACGTCCGGGCCGCGAAAGCAGACGATCAGCGACCACATCGTACAGGCTGCGAACGCGCCGAACGCTGAGAACGTCATATCGAGGGTCAGGAACGTTAGCGAGTAGACACCGCCGATCACCATCGACGGCACGCTCGTCGCTCGCGGAACGCGTGCGGCCGCGTCCCGAAGTGTCGGAGCCAAAAAGACGACAGACAGGAGACTCCCGGCGAGAAAGACGAAGTCTTGCCAGGCCATTATTCGTCCACCTCAGTGGAAATCGTGGTTTCATCTGTGTCAGCCATACAGATGACTAGAACGGCCGGGAGAAAACGTTCGAATCGGCTATGACGTTAGGTCCGCCCACAGCTGCTGGTGCTAGATTGATACAGTCGCACCGAACCAGTCCGGCTTCGATAGAGTCGCGAATCGACGACCGTTCGGCCGGGGGGAGAGGTATGAGAGCAATTCGTGAGACGAAATACCAGACATCGGGTATGACCACGAAGCTTATATATGTCTCCAAAAATCTTCCCGGTATGTCTACACAATCGGACGGACTGCTCGAGAACGTTCCAGTGGTACAGGGCGGGATTTACGGAGCGGTTGCGTTCGTCGTCGGCTACCTCGTTTCCTTTCTCCTCCTCGAGACGGACCTCGAGTTCGACTCCGACGGAATTGCCGAGCTTGCCTCGGAGAACGCGTTCGAGGCCGCCGGGATGTTGTTCTTCAACACCCACTTCGTCGATATCGAAGTGAACGTCATCGGACTGGACACCACGACGACGATGTTCGCGCAGGCAGAAACGGGACTTCCCGAATTCGTCTATCATATCGTTCCCATACTGGTTCTCATCGTGGCAGGCTATCTCGTCGGACGAGGGGCACTCGGAGCGAGCGCATCAATCGAGGACGGCGTCAAGGTCGGTGCGACGATCGTCGTCGGATACCTGCCGCTCGCAGCGACGAGCGCGTACGTATTCGCCGTCAACGGATCGTTCGGTAGCGCGGAGCCGGAGACGGCGACCGCAATCTTGCTCGCAGGATTGATCTTTCCGCTCGTGTTCGGCGCAATCGGCGGGATCATCTCCTCGAAGTGAGACGAGAGCAGGGATCGACAGCGAGCGGATAGCACGAATATAGTTCAACAATTTTATACAGGTCTACTGACTTGCCAGTCGTATGTCAGTGCAAGATGAGGTAGATGGATTACCGCTCAAACAGGGTGCAATCGTCGGTGCTGGAACCTTCGTCGTGGGATATATCGCGACGTTCGTGCTCGCGACGATCGATAGCGAGATCGAACTCGGCGAGGAAGAAAGCACGTTCGAGATGATCGGCCTGCTGTTCTACAACGCTCAGTTCGTCGATATGGAACTCTCAGGACTCAACGGCACAGAGACGTTCAATATCCTCTCGGAAGAGTCGACGCAGATACCGGAGCTCGTCTATAATCTGGTTCCGATCGCACTTCTCGTCGCCGGCGGGTACGTTCTCGCGACGCGCGTCCTCGAGACCCGCCAGGCGAACGAAGGAGGGGCCAAACTCGGCGCATCGATCGTCGCCGGCTACCTTCCGCTCGCGTTCCTCGGAACGATCCTGTTCGAAGAAACCGCCGAGGGCGGACTGTTCGGCGGATCGGTTACGCTCGCACCCGAAACCCTGCCCGCAATCGTCCTCGCCGGGATACTCTTGCCGCTGGCGTTCGGTGCGATCGGCGGCTATCTGGCACAACGGTAGCGACGACGAAAGCGACGCCAAGAGAGAAAACCGGGAGAAATACGGGCTCTCAAGTCGAAAACTGTCCCAATGGATTCAGGGCGTGTCGTCTCGATCGGGACCGCAGCCGAACAGGGAGCCCCCATTGAGTCCCGCGAACGGGTCGAAGCGGTCGCGGACGCGGGGATAAGGAGAGACAGATACTTCGACGACGAGGGAACGTTCGGCGACCGCGACGGAAGCGACCTCACGCTCATCGAACGGGAGGCGCTCGAGGCCGTCGAAGACGACTACGACATCGCGATCGAACAAGGTGCACATCGTCGGAACGTAACGACGACGGGCGTCGCCCTGAATCACCTCGTCGACGAGGAGTTTCGTATCGGCGACGTCGTTTGTCTGGGCGTCGAACTCTGCGAGCCGTGTTCGTTCCTCGAAGGCCACCTCGAGAAACGAGGGGTTCGGGACGCGCTGGTTCACCGGGGCGGATTGCGGGCTCGAATACTCGAGGGCGGTACTATCGAAGTTGGAAGCGCCGTTGCTGTCGACCCGTAAGTGAGGACCGAAACGATTTACAGCAAGCCGATCGCCAGCGCTCCGACGGCGAGTACGACCACTGCGGCGAAAATCGTCCATTTCCACGCGAAGATGCGTTTCCAGATCGACGTCTCGGCATCGAACTGTTCGGCTGTCTGGCGGATGGTTGTCGTTGAGCGGTCCGCCGTCGACGGCGCGCGTGCCCGCTCGAGATTCGGACAGGCGTGGTCTTCCGGCCGGCGATGGCTTGTACAAAACTCCCCGCCGCAGTACTTGCACGAATAGGGCATATTCATCCCGTCGCCACAGTGGGTGCAATCGGGCATGGCTCGATATAAACAGTACACCTATTTCGATCGTTCGGCCCGACGGAAACGGGTAACATATCGTCTAAAAGGGTGAACACTCGAGTAGTACAAACGCCGAATCCTTCGGGAAAGAGAAAAACACATAGCGATTCGGTCTGTAGATCGCGGATATGAACGAGTCCGGCGTACAGGTGCTGATGGATCAGGAAACGATCGCCCAGCGCGTCGAGTCGGGAGCCGCCCCGGAGTGGGTCAACGCCCACTTCGAGAGCTTTACCGACGGCATTCTGGGCGAGCGAAACGGGAGTCCGTTTCCCTGTTACTTCGGCGTCGAATCCGTCGAGAAGGGCCAGCCCCTCTACACCTGCGTCTCGTCGATGACCGACAGCGAGGCGCTCTTTTCGCTGGGCGAAACGCTCCTCGAGTACTTCGAGGTGTACGAAGACCACAGCGAACAGGCCTCGCTCGTGACGTTCTTTCGACCGCCCGAACGGGAACTAACTGAGTCGGAGTACCACGACGCGCTGTGGCACGTTTTGCAGGTGCTTCACGCGCACGACCCCGAGCCCTGGCCGGAGGATATCCCCACGGATCCCGACAGCGAATACTGGGAGTTCTGTTTCGGCGGCGAACCGATGTTTCCCACCTGCCGCGCACCCTTCTACGACACCCGAAAGAGCCGCTACTGTCCGATCGGACTCGAGATCACATTCCAGCCCCGGTCGCTGTTCGACGGCATCACCGCCGACACTGAAGCCGGTCAGCGGGCTCGAGACGTTATTCAGGACCGACTCGAGGACTACGATGGCGTCTGTCCCCACGCCGACCTGGGCGACTGGGGCGTCGAGGGCGACCGCGAGTGGCCCCAGTACATGCTGACCTCGGACGACTCGCAGGCACCCGACACCTGCCCGATGAACGTCTCTCGACAACACCCGAAAGGCCCCCTCGTCATCGGCGACTGAAGACCGCTTCTCCGCCATCGTTAGTCAGGGTAGCCCACCGCTACGCTTTCGGTGATACACCCTCGAGTCAAGAGCAATGGCACGACTCGTGGAACTCGAGGCGAACGGCCCGCGAAGACTCACCGCGGACGACATTGACGAGGAAAAAGGCGACGTTGCCATCTGCCAGTGTGGGCTCTCGGACTCGTTTCCGTTCTGTGACGGAAGCCACCGGCAGACGGAAGACGAAGCCGCAGACGAGTGCTACGTCTACGACGACGGCACTCGAAAGTTGGTCGAACGGGTCATCTGCGACGACGACCCAGCGTAGGAACCGGTCGAAGAGCATCCCGACCGGCGACGAACCCGAATCTCGAGAGTCGGTACGCTACGACTGGGAACGGGTAGCTATCGGAGAATATCAGAACACTTTCTCTCCCTCGGTGAGGATGATGCCGTTGTGAGTCTCTCTGCTGGTGAATCTCCCGATGGCCGTCGAAGCTGGATCGTGGCGTTCACCGGCGCGATAGCGATGATATTCACGTTCGGAACGGCGTTTTCCTACGGCGTGTTCTTGACGCCGTTCAGCGAGACGTTCGGCATCGACCCGGTGGCGCTCTCGACCGTTTTCGCGATCATGCTCTTTACGTTCTACATCGGTGCCGGGGTCGTCGGCGTCTTCGCCGCACACGTTCCGTCCCGCACGATACTGCTCGTCTGTGCCGTGATTTCGGGACTGCTCGCTCCATCACTGTACGTCGTCGACGGCTACGCTGGACTGGTCATCGTCTTCGGCCTGGTGGGTCTCTCGCTCGGAACGGTGTTCGTCGTGCTCGCGTCGATCGTTCCTCGGTGGTTCGAGTCATACCGCGGCGCTGCGACGGGTCTCATTTTCACCGGCAACGGGCTCGGGCTGTTCATCCTGCCTCCCGCCTGGCAGTACGCAATCGATTACGGAGGCCCTCGAGAGGGATTTCTCCTGATCATGTCGATCACCGCGGCCGCGTTCTTCGTCGCTGGCCTCACGTGTCGACGGCCCGAGTGGGCTGACCGATCGACCGCCTCGGCCGGAGAGATCCTCGAGTGGTTGGGCGAATTGGCCAAAACCCGAGCGTTTCGACTATTGTTCGTCGGAATGGGGCTTTCCTTCGCGTGGTACCAACTACTCACGGCCTACGCGATCGATCTGTTCACGCATCGCGGGCTGTCCACTGCCGGTGCCTCGCTCGCGTTCGGGTTCGTGGGCGGATTCAGCATCATCTCGCGGATCGGGGGCGGGTTCGTCGCCGACAAAGCGGGATTCAGACGAACGTTCCTCGCGTCGCTGGCCAGCGCAGCGATCGGTGCGGCGCTGTTGCTCGTCCCCGAGTCCGCGGCCATGGTGGTGGCGATTTTCTTCCTCGGAATCGGCCTCGGCGGCTCCGCGACGCTTTACATTCCCGTGTTGATGCAGACGTACAGTCGAACCAAAGACACCGCAGTCATCGGAATCTTTAACGTGGGGATCGGCACGTTCTCGCTCGCGGTTCCGCCGATCGGAACCGCGACCGTCGCCTACACCGGTTCCTACACGATAGTCGTCCTACTCACCGTCGTCGCGCTGATCGGGGCGATCTGGGCCGTCGCCATCGGATCCCAGGCTTCCTGAGCGAGGAAACGATCCAGTGCTCGAGCGAACGGAACTCTCGAGAGAGAGATTCTCGATAACGGCCGACTACCAGGTCTCGATCCGCCCGGAACGAACGTCCTCTACACAGCCTTCACAGTCCGGATGGTCCGCCTCGAAACAGGCGGGGCGATACTCGTCATCTAGCTTCGCCGCCCGCTGTTCGGCGTAGCGCCGACAGACGATTTTCGCCCGACCGGCCTCGTCGGTCGGCAGTTCGCGGGCGTGTTTGGCCCCCTCGTAGGCCTTGCGAGCCTCCTCGAGTTGCTCGTCGGTCGATCGGCGCAACCCTTCGTACTGCTCGCCCGCCTGCTGGAGTGTCGTGCGAACGAATCGCTCGAGGCGTCGCCTGTCTGGCATGGCTTCGATGGTGGTTCGAGAGCCGGCCACATAGGTTCGTCGCCGGAGGATGGTTGGAACGGGGACGGCCAATAGGCGGGTCGGTATGTCTATCCCGCGGATACGAGCGTGGACAGTGAGTGCTGTCCCAGATGGGCGACTAAACGCCGCTTGGACGCCGTTCAACCCTCAGTGATCACTTTCGCTCCGGTGGCGGCAGTTTAAATAGTATTGGGCACGAACTGCGGTATGCCTCCCATTGATACACAGGAGGAGGCGAGAAACCATGAGCGACCTACGACAACACGCCGAAGACATACACGACCAGTTTTCAGACCATCTCGACGTCACGGTCGACGACGTCGAAGAGCGCCTGACGACCCTCGTCGACGAGTACAAAGTCCCGATCGACGAAGGCCGCCGGAGCGTCACGAACCACTACCTCGAGGAGGCGGGACTCGAACGCGAAGATATCGCAAGCGGCGGCAGTGAAGCCGTCAGCGTCGAGGATATCGACGAAGAAGAACAGTGGGTCGACATCACCGCGAAAGTCATCGAGCTCTGGGATCCCCGAAGCGACTCCGTCGCACAGGTGGGTCTGCTCGGCGATCCGACGGGAACGATCAAGTTCACCAAATGGGCGAAATCCGACCTTCCGGCACTCGATGAAGGCGGCGTCTACGAACTCAGAAACGTCGTCACCGACGAGTACCAGGGCCGGTACTCAGTCAAACTCAACAGCACGACCGTCGTCGAGGAACTCGAGGACGACATCGAGGTCGGCGACGACACCTCCGAGATCGAAGGCGCGCTCGTCGACATGCAAAGCGGCAGTGGCCTGATCAAGCGCTGTCCGAAAGAAGACTGTACGCGGGTCCTCCAGAACGGCCGCTGTAACGAACACGGCGAGGTCGAAGGCGAGTTCGACCTCCGCATCAAAGGCGTCGTCGACGACGGCATCGACGCCCACGAAGTCATCTTCGACGCCGAGGCGACCGAATCGCTGACCGGGATCAGCCTTGAGGAGGGCAAGGAGATGGCGATGGACGCCCTCGACACGACGGTGGTCGCCGACGAAATACGCGAGAAGATCATCGGGACGTACTACCGCATCGAGGGGCCGACCTTCGGCCGATACGTTCTCGCGGACGATGTCGAGGAACTCGACGGACCGGTCGATGCCGAACAGCTGCTGATCAAAGCGAGGTCGATGTAACATGTCTCAGGCAGAACTCACCCGCGAAGTCGCGCGTCGCGTCTTCGCCTCCGAATTCAACGACTCGACGTACACCTTCAAAGAAAGCGACGACGAACGCGCGCCCAACTACGCGTTGCTCCCGACGGGAGACCGCGCGAACCGCGCGTTCATCGTCGGCACGCTCACCGAAACCGAAGACGTCGGCGACGAGAGCGAGTACTGGCGCGGCCGCGTCGTCGATCCGACAGGGACCTTTTTCGTCTACGCCGGCCAGTACCAGCCCGAAGCCGCCGCGGTCCTCCGAGATACGGAGCCGCCGGCCTATGTGGCAATCGTCGGCAAGCCCCGAACGTACGAGACCGAAGACGGGAGCGTCAACGTCTCCGTTCGGCCCGAATCGATCTCGATCGTCGACGACGCGATCCGCAACCGCTGGGTCGTCGAAACCGCCGAACGGACCGTCGAGCGAATCGAGGCCTTCGAGGAGTGGGAAGCCGAACAGGAGGCCCCCGAGAGCGGTTCGACGGCGCCCGGCAACGAATACGCCCAGATGGCCCGCGAACAGTACGATTCGCCGGTCGAGAACTACCGACGGGACGTGATACAGGCCTTAGAAAGCCTCGAGGATCTCGAGACGCCGGCCTGAATCGGCCGCTACCGACACGTTCACACATTTTTATGTGTTCTCCACCGCGGAGGAACTCTACCTGCCTATAACTGGCAGTTACCACGCCGAGCGTGTCTGACAAATCGTTAAGTGAATCGAAGACAGAAACGGTACCAATGGGCAACAAGAACAAGACGATCTCGTTCCGGGTGAACGAGGACGCGTTCAAAGCGCTACAGGATATCGCCGAAGAGCGCGACATCTCGTTGTCCGCCGTGTTTCGCGATTACGTCGATTTGCTGGTCGAACACGACGGACAGGTCGAGGTCGTTCCCGAGTCGGAACTCGCCAGCCGGAAGAGCGACGCCGGCGACGAACCGACCTATCCGCCGACCGTCGAGGTTCCCAAGAGCTTCGTCCGCGAACACGAACGCTTAGAGCTTGAGGCCGAACACCTCCGGGAGCAACTCGAGGAGCACAAATCGTACGTCTCCGAGCTTCGGAGTCGCCTCGAGGGGGAAGAAGACGAGGTGTTGTTGCTCGACGACCTCGACGAGGACGACGAGCAGTATCCGCTGCGGTAACCGCCTCTCTCGTCGGTTGTCGAACCAGTTTATCGCGCCAGATCGTCTTTGACTCGCCGAATCTCGTCTCGTTTTTCGCCGTGGCCGTCGACTCGAGCGAGTCCTTCGGCGGCCTCGAGCGTTCGGATCCCGTTGTCGAGAAAGGAGAGGACGTCGCCGGAGTAGGCATAGACCATGTAGTCGTCGCTCATCACGTCGACGATGGCGTCGGGGCCCAGTCCCTGCGCGCGCAATTCGAGCAGGTATTGGATGAACTTCCGCTCCGGACAGCCACAGTATGGGTTGTTGTCGCAGTTACAGTCCAGAAAGTCGCCCGCGAAATCGAGCACCCGCTCTCTCGTTGCGTCGTCTAGCTTCTCGAGACCTTTGCCCTGAAAGAGCATGTCGAGTGTCGCCCCCTTGAACGCCCCTTTGGGGATGTTCGTCTCGAGCTGGGAGCTCAACTGGCGGTGGTTCTTGACGTAGATTTTGTCGGTGATGGCCACGCGTTGGTCGACGATACGCGAGCGAGCGTCAAAAACGGCTCGGAACCGGGTTCGCTCGAGAGGGCGCTACTCACTAACACGGCGTCCCCTAGAGCGTAACGTATTTCAGGTACTCCGCGATTACATAGAAGTGCACGCGTGTCCGGGTTGGGGTAGTGGACTATCCTTCAGCCTTGTGGAGGCTGAGACGCGGGTTCAATTCTCGCACCTGGACCTTTTCACGACGACACTCGGAAGAGCGAAACGCCAAAACTCGAGGAGGTCCTCCTGGGTCTCGCAACCGAATTCGTTCCTCGGATCCGTCCGTCGGTTTTCAGCCAATTTCCCCCAGCGAAAGCAACGACAGAACGAGTGAACCTGAGCGACCGCAACCGAAGTTAGTCGTCGGCGGGGATGGGATTTCTCGAGCCTACAGTGGTCGATCGCGTCCGGTAGAGCATGCTGGCGAGGCCGATGCCGGCGACACCGAGGACGAGGTAGATGACGAATCCGGTCGCGTACCCAGAAACGCCCCGTACGTCGACGAAGAGGCCAAGTATCGGCGGGACAGCGAACCCGCCGAAGCCGCCGATGCCGCCGACGAGCCCGGATGCGCCACCGACGGCTTCGGGGACGTATTTCGGGAGTAACTGGTAGATCGCGGCGCTGGCGATTCCCATCCCCGCTCCGAGGACGACCGTGGCGACGACTGCGGTGATCGGGTCGCGAGTGAGTACGAGGACGAGCGTCGAGAGTGTGATTGTTCCGAAGCTCACCAAGGCCGTCTCCTCTCCGCCGCGTCGATCGCTGATCACGCCGCCGCCGATTCGACAGAGCGGCGAGAGAAGGGTAAACGTGACCGCGGTGACGATACCAGCGGTCTGTACGTCGAATCCGTGAAGGTTGGCCCAGTACGACGGATACCAGACCGTGAGCGCGAGATAGCCGCCAAAGGAAACGAAAAACAGCGATGTGAGCATCCACGATCGGCGAATGGTAGCCGCTTTGCGGATCGATTCCATCGCGTCGCCGCTGGGAAACAGTTCCTGTCCGGCCTCCTCGGCGCGCGACTTCGCTTCGTCCTCGTCGAGCCCCTGCTTTCGGTACTGGAAGTACGGCGCGTCCACGGCGAAAATCACGAAGACGATCGTTCCGACGAGGAGGAAGGCGAACCACGCGGCGTACGTTCCTGTCAGCCCGAACGCGAGCAGAGCGAACGGAGAGACGATCGTAAACAGCCCTGGGGACGTGGTGCCCAGACCGGCGAACACCGCGAGCATCGTGCCTCGCCGGTCGGATTTGTACCAGTAGGAAGTGTCGACGGCCCCGACAGAGAACGCGGCGATCCCACAGCCGCTCAGCGAGCCGAAGAAGAAGATGAGCGGGTAGTGTACAATCGTCAGGCCGTCCGGATACGCCGTCAGAAGGATCACTAGCAATCCGCCCATTCCGACCACCGACAAGCCGAGCAAGATAGCGAACGGTTTCTTCGCACCGACGTCCTCGACCCACGCGCCGAAGGGGATTCGAAGCAGCGAACCGGTTAACTGCGGCGCAGCGACGAGCAATCCGAGCAACAGTCCCGAAAGTCCGAGCACTTCCTCGAACTCGGTTGCGATCGGCCCGTAGACGACGACACCGGCGAATCCGACGAAATACCCGAACGTCGAAACCGCGACCGCCTGTCGAGGACTACCGCGAATGTCTGAACCGCCGACGGCCGACTCCTGCTTTACTTGCTCGCTCATTCGTCGTCGGTAGGTGAGACGGAACGTTCACGTCGATCGGACTGACGTGGTCCTCGGTTCGACGCCGCTCGAGAAAACGCCGTTTCGGGAGCCACGGTCACAGAGTACCACCAGTTTCGACGGTTCGGTTCAAACCTACGTACTGATTCATGGAAACGGGAAACGTACGAAAGTACTAAACGGTGATCGTTTACATTTTATAAACTTTTCTCGTGCACAGAAGTGGACCCGCCAGTCTGAAAATGGATGGAGACAATATAAGGTTGTAATAGTTCTGTGAGAGGTGTTTGATCGGACGAGTGTCCACAGCCAACCGTGCTATTTGGTACCGATAATCAAAATTCGAACGACCAATCCCTAAACAGTGGTTGGGAACGCCAGCAGGCCCCTGACCAGTCTTCCGGTCGAACTTCGAGAAGAGATCCTCACCGATCGGGACATCACTATATCATTCGAAGATCACGAACTCCACGAGCGACTCGATAGACTCGCCGACGCTAAGCGTCGGGGCACTCCTACGGTTTCCGATCGAGTAACGCTCAGTCCGAAACCTGTGATTGGGGCGAGTGGTTCACTTCGCCGCTCTTCTGGACGATGTCAAGCGCGGTCATCATATCGGTTCTCGAAATGAGTCCGACGAGGTCGCCGTCTTCGTCAGTTCCGTCGGTTCTCGCTTCGTCGAGAACCGTGTCGTCGAATCCGCCATTATCGTAGACACGCTCTTCGTGAAGCGAATCTTCCGGTCGATTCATCGATGGTGATTCTCGTCCTTCGACAACGAGCAAGCGGCCGATTCGTTCCGACTGCATCCGTTCGAGCGCGGTCATCGCGTCGGAGTCGGCCGTAATCGTCTGGAGGTCGGTCGTCATCACGTCCGAAACGGTAAACGCGTCGCGTTCGACGGGCTTGACCTCCTGTGCGTCCGAAAGGGTGACGAGTCCGACGAGATAGCCGTTATCGAGCACCGGATATCCCGTGTGACGTTCGGAAAACATCCGCTGAATGAGTTCCTCGACGCTGGTATCGGGATCGACCGTGTGAAGGTCTCGAGCGGGCGTCATAATGTCGCTAACCGTGACGTCCTGAAACGCGGCTTTCATCGTTACCTGCTGGGATTCGCCCGAGGCGGCGATGTAGATGAAAAACGCAACACCAATGAGAATCGGGTTAAACGGCGGAATCAGTCCGAAGAGCCCCATCATAAGCGCGAAGAATTTTCCGACCGTCGCAGCCTGCTGAGTTGCTTTCGCGTACGGTTTGCTCCGGGCGAGCAGGGCCCGAAGAACTCGACCGCCGTCCATCGGAAACGCCGGGAGCATATTGAATGCGGCGAGCGCGATGTTGAGGACCGCGAGGTACCCGAAGACGAACCGAGCGCCGTCCAAGGTCTCCGGTGTGAGGAGAAAGAGGGCGTAGGACCCGACACCGACCAGAATAGAGACGATGGGGCCCGCGATAGCGATGTTGAGTTCCTGTTTCCAATCTTCGGGCATTTCCGAGAGGGCGGCGATCCCACCCAACAACCAGAGCGTAATCGAATCGATGGGAAATCCGTACCGCTGTGCGGTAAGCGAGTGCCCGAGTTCGTGCAAGACGACACCGACGAATAGCCCGATGGCCGCTGCGAAACCGAGTATCCACGGCATCATCCCGCTCGTTATCGTTGCAGTATCGATTCCCGCGCCGAGCGTATCGTTCAGGAGATCTGCGACCAGTTCGATCTGGAACCCGATTAGATACGCAAACAGGGGAAGGACCAACAAAAACGTCAGATCGAGCTTGATAGGAATGCCAAACAGCGATCCGATCCGGAAACTCTTCCACATACCCTCTTATATCGGTGGAAGACCCTTAAACACGCCGACGGTTGACGGGTTTGTGGTTCATCGTCGATACGAAATCCCCCGCCATATAATCGAGAACCATATGTTGAAATAAAGCATGTAGATTTCTATATAGTTCTACGGGTTTTTGCGATACCGATCGAGTAATCGCATGCAGAACGAAGCACATTTTCAGGGGAGTTTCTTTGAGTTTATGCCATATTCCATTCAGTACCTCGAGGCCACGGCAAACGAGAGAGGATTACAGACGAGTAGTAAATACGTACGGAGAACGTCCAGTACACGAGTATTACTCACTTCCGCTCGAGAATGTCTTCGTCCTGTATCTATGTCAGTTCCCACCAATACATATAATCACATCATTATTTATTACCCAGTATATATCCACACCACCATAGATTTATACCAGAGTTCGTGGATGATGTTTCCATACTGATGAAAGCCCAGCTCACCACCACGACGAACGCCGACCGAACCCCGCTCCCAACCGAACTCAACTCGTCGCAGGCAAAGCTCGTGTACCTGTACCTTGAAACGACCGGCGGCGCGACGGTCGGAGAACTCAGCGAAACGCTGTCCATGAAGAAAATGGCGACGCTGAGCGTGATGAACTCCCTTTCGACCCAGGGACTGGTCGAAAAAGTCGACGACGAATACATCCCCAGCAACTGAGTCTCGAGTCAGGACCTTCCCCGACGAGTAGAGCCGTTTTCTAGGTTCTATAACCAGACTCATTGACTCGAGCACACCGTAATTCGAGTATACTCGAAGAAGACACTCGGAGCTCTATCGACCGACACGGTTTGTGCGAAACCGTTCGGCGACGGGACCAGTTGGGGCATCTAACAATGTGAACGGCCCACACTTCGACGGCGACGGCTTCGAAGCCTTTATCCGCACGGTAGCACTCCGTTTTTGTAAGTAACTACAGCCATGTCAGAGAAACCCGCCTCTATGTACCGGGAGATCAGTAAACCGGCCTACACGCGCCGGGAGTATATTACTGGTATTCCGGGTTCGAAGGTCGCACAGCACAAGATGGGAGACGTCGCAGCCGATCCCGAAGAGTATCCGGTTCAGATCAGCCTGATCACCGAAGAGGAGTGCCAGATCCGCCACGGATCGCTCGAGGCCTCTCGACTGTCGGCGAACCGACACATGCTGAAAAGCGCCGGCGAGCACCAGTACAAGATGATTCTGCGCAAGTTCCCCCACCACGTCATCCGGGAGAACAAGCAGGCAACCGGTGCCGGTGCAGACCGTGTTTCCGACGGAATGCGCCAGTCGTTCGGCAAAATCGTCGGAACGGCAGCCCGAATCCAGCAGGGCGAACGCATCTTCACGATCTGGTGTGACGTCGAGGACGCCGAGTTCGCAAAGGACGCGCTTCGACGCTCCTACAACAAGATCTCGCCACCATGTCGCGTCGTCGTCGAACGTGGCGAGGAAGAACTGATCGCGTAACGCCCGAATTTTCGCGTTTCGACTCGACAACGGAGAGCGACGGCTCCAGCTTCCGAGTGTCGGCCAGGCGGGACCCGGTGTTCGTCGGCCCACTCCGAACGACGACGGCAAATACTCTACTGTTTTTTGTCTCGCCGGCTTATACCCGAGTATGATCGACCTCGCGGTCGCGAACAATCAGGAGACGTTCCAGCGGATGGGTGATCCGCTCGAGGAACGGGGAATTCGAGCGCACCACGTGCCCGTCCGCGAGCGGACGGTACCGATCGGAGCCGACGCCCCGTGGTCTGCAGACGAGTACGACGTGGGGTTCGTCTATCCCGGCCGACTGATGGAAGGCGGCGTCGCGGATGCGCTGTTGGACATCCCGTGGCTAAACGACCACTCGAGCGTGTTGACATCGCGAAACAAAGGGGAGGTATTGGCCAGGCTCGAGCGAGCCGATATCCCCGTTCCGGATTCGGTGTACGTCTCGAACGAAGTCGGCGAGTCAGAACTCGCGTCGGTCTTCGAGCGATTCGAACCGCCGGTGGTCGTCAAGCCGAACTCGACGACGCGGGGGGCCGGCGTCGCGAAAGCTCACGACCTCGATTCGTTTCTCGGAATTTGCGATTACCTCTCGCTGGTCCACGATTATCGAGCAACCGGCGACCAGTCGTTTCTCGTCCAAGAGTATCTTCCCGAAGCGGTCGACTATCGGGTCATGATTCTCGAGGGCGAGTGCGTCGGGGCGGTCGAGCGGACGCTCCCCGAGAACGCCATTGCACACGGTCAGTGGAAGCACAACGTCCATCGCGGAGCGACGGCGACCGGCGTCGATCTCCCGGAGTCGCTTCGCGAACTCGCCGAGTCGGTCGCCCGAACGCTCGAGATTCCGTTTCTCGGTGTCGACCTGCTCGCAAGCGGTGACCGCGTCGTCGTCAACGAAACGAACGCGCGCCCGACGATCGACGACGAAACAAAATACGAAGCGGGATTTTACGATCGACTCGCCGAGGCGATACGCTCGCGGGCGAGCAACAATACGGAAAAGCTATAAACGAGAGTCCGGCGACTGGTTCGACGGCGAGCGAAATCGATCCGAACGGAACGCGAGGGTGATCGGCTTCGTGACGGTGGTTATTCGAGGCTAATATCCGATGACTTCTCGGCCGATTCGAAGACGACCTCGAGGATACCGTTGTTGTACGTCGCCTCGGCGGTGTGTTCGTTGACGGGCTGTGAAAGCGAGACGCGTTCGTCGTACTGTCGGTGCTGGCTCTGTGCGGATATCGTGAGTGACTTGCCGTCACACTCGAGATCGATGTTTTCCTTTTCGACACCCGGGAGGTCGGCGATAACGCGGAGTTCGTCGTCGGTTTCGTGAATGTCGACGTGGGTATCCGATCCAAAGCCGTTGTCGACGGAACTAGAGGATTCGAAATCGACATCCGCACCGTTCATCATTTCGTTCATCATTCGCTCAATCTCACGAAAGAGGTCATCGAAGGGTTCGTCGCGATCATCTCGGCGCATGGAACACTCTAGTAGGGCACGTGGCAAAAACTTTCTGTCGGTCCGAATCGTTCCGAACGCTTGAGATCGAGTTAGAAACCGATACCCATCTGCTCGTTCGTCGTCGCGATGCTGTCCTCGGCGTCGCTCGCGCCGAGTACCGCACGGATCGCGTCGACGTTTTCGGGGACAACGTCCGATTCCTGGTGAATTCCCTGGAAGAGGTAGCAATCTCGGCCGACGGTCGAGATGGATTCCTCCCAGATGCAGTTCTCCCAGAGGTCTCCGCGCGGTCGCCCGACGTCGTGTGCGTACTCTTTTAACTTGCCGCTACCGTCGATCGACATCGTCTCAGGAATGAGAAACAGGCGTGATTCGTCGGCGAGCAGTTCGCGGACCTCGGCCGCCTCGACGTCCGACTCGAGCGTGAGGTTCAAACTGTGCATGTGCATCAGCGTCGCCGGGACCTTCATGCCGAGCGTGTCGATGTCGAGATCCGGAAAGATGGTCTCGACATCGGGTCCGTGGTGGGACGGAATCGTGACCGGGTTCGGGAGAATATCGTTGATCGGGCCTCGAGTTGTCTGGCCGGGATCGCCGCCGCGTCTGACCAGCGTTGCGCGGACCTTCTCGACGCCGTAGGCCTCTCGAAGCGGAGCGATGACTCGCGAAAGTCCCGTCGTGTTACAGGAGACGACTCGGACGTGGTCCGCGTCGACGGCGTTGGAAAAGTTCGAGCGCGCGTTGAAGCTTACATCTGCGATTTCGGCATCCTCTCCGCCCTGATAGAGCGCGGGCGTGTCGTACTCCTCGTAGAGCGCCTTGTTTTCGGCACCGATCCCCGACGGCGTCGCATCGACGACGACGTCTGCTTTCTCGACGAGGTTCTCGACCGGGCCGGCGATCTCGAGTCCTGCCTCGGCGAACTGGTCGGCCCGTTCCTCGATCGCGGCGTAGAGCGGGTACCCCTTCTCGAGCGCGGTCTCGGCCTCGAAGTTCGGGCGCGTCTTGGCGACGCCGAGTACCTCCATGTCGGGCTGTTCCCGAACGGCGTCTGCGACGCGTTTGCCGATCGTCCCGTAGCCGTTGATCGCGACCTGTATCATACACCCGACTCCACTGTCGAATCGGATAACCGTTTCGAGCCTTCTCCACCGGTTTTTACTCGGTTGAGAGTTTTTACGCGAGCTATCACGTTCCCGTATCGCGCTCGAATCGGCGCTACCAGTATTCGAATGTCCACCGCCGCGAACGCCGAGAGAGCAAGACCTTTCGGCGTACTGGTCCCACTCACGGGTATGTCCGATCTTCGAGGACCCGCGGAAACGGCGATTCGACAATGTCTCGACGTGCAGGCCGAAGAGTCCTGCGCGATCGTTACCGACGAAAAGCGCGAGCCGATCGGGAACGCGCTCTATGAGGCCGCACGTGAGCGGACCGACGACGTGGCGGTCGTCCGGTACCCGCCGGGAGACACCCACGGATCGGAACCGCCCGAGCCCGTTTCGGCGGCGATGGCGGCGGCAGATGTCGTGTTGGCCCCGACGACGAAGAGTCTGAGTCACACCCGAGCGCGCACCGACGCGAACGATGCCGGCGCTCGAGTCGCGACGCTACCGGGGATCACCGAGGACGTGTTCACGGTCGGTCTGGACGCCGATTACGAGTCCATCGCCTCCCACTGCGAGGACGTTCGCGAACAGGTCGACGACGCCGAGGAGGTTCGAGTGACGACCGACGCCGGAACCGACATTACGTTCGGAATTGGCGACCGGGAGTTCCTCTCGGACACCGGCATCGTCCACGAACCGGGCGAAATGTCGAACTTACCCGCCGGCGAAGTGTTCGTCAGCCCCGAAACGGCCGACGGCACGTTCGTCGTCGACGGCACGATGATGCCCCACGGACTGCTCGAGGATGGAGAGACGCTCACGTTCGAGGTCGAAGACGGCCTCGTAACGGAGATTTCTGACGACGAGATACGGGAGACGGTCGAAACCGCCGCCGAGGAAGTCGGAGACGCGGCGTACAACCTGGCGGAACTCGGCATCGGAACGAACGTCGCCGTCACCGAACTGGTCGGCTCCGTGTTGCTCGACGAGAAGGCCGGCGGCACGGTCCACATCGCCATCGGCGACAACGCGGGAATCGGCGGCGACGTCGACGCGCCGATTCATCTGGACGGCATCCTCCGTGAGCCGACGGTGTTCGCCGACGGTGAGGAGGTCACGCTTCCCACGGGCGGACCACGCTAGCGAAGAGCCACGATCAGGTTCACGCACCTTTTAGGTCGCTGGCCCTTACACCGGGCTATGAGCGATATTCCCGATCGACTCCCGACGGCCTGCCCCTCGTGTTCTCCGGAACTCGAGACGGTCCACGAGGTCCTCTCGCCGGGCGGTGGCAGCATCACCGTCCGCTGTGGAGAGTGTGGCCACGTTCACAAGATCCAGCCTGAACCGGAACGCGAAGTCACCCTCGACGTCGTCGTCTCGCAGGACGGCGAGTCCTTCACCGCGAACGTCACGACGCCCGAAGACGAGACCATCGAGACCGGCGACGAGTTCATCCTCGAGACCGACGAAGTGCTTTCGACGGTTCGCGTGACCAGCATCGAACTCCCCGAGCAACGTCGCAGAGAGGCCGCAGATGCGAAAGACGTCGAAACCGTCTGGACGCGAGAGGTAGACAACGTCTCGGTCGACATCACGGTCCACCCGCAGGACGGCTCTCACGACGACAGCGAAAGCATCACCGTCCACGTCCCCGGTGACTACGAGTTCGAAGTCGGCGAGGTCGAGACCTTCGGCGACAACGAGTTCGAAATCGACGCCTTCGTCGTCCGAAGCGACGCCAGCGGCTACCAGCGCGACCGCAACGAACTCGAGGGTGACATGGTCCTCGCGAAGGACGCAAAGCGCGTCTACGCCTACGACGAGACGACGACCGCCTGGTCCGCCTGGTAGAGTCGAGGAGGCCGTCCCACTGGCATCGAATGTCGTGGGACTTCCAGCGTCCCGACGACTTTTGTTGTGTCGGTCAGGCGACTACGGAGCGGTTCGGTGAACACGGCCGGTACGAGAAGGTACTTTTCGAGTGACGAAAGCGTTTAAGCGCCAGCAGAGTGCTCGAGCGGGAAACGATCCTCGAGGAGCAAACGCCTTCTCGAGGGTTCAGAAGTAGCCAAACAGCGTCCCGCCTAACACCAGCACCCACATGGCGACGCCGGCGACGAGCAGATCGTTCAGCCACGATTCTCGAGTCGCGCGTTTGGCCGCGCCGCCCGCGATCAGTCCCAGTGCGACGACGACGAGCATTCGCTGGGCGACGACGTCGACGGGCAGCGAGTCGACGCTCATCAGCCCGTAATCGAGCCAGATCGCCAGGATCAACGATCCCGAGGCGGCGACAGCGGCGTCGAGCCGGCGAGTGAGTCCGTGTGCAACCAAGTACGTCACGACGGGGATGCCGACGGCGATGACGGGATAGAGCATTGCGGCGATCATGTGCATTGTGAGCGCGTCGACAGTTCGCTCTAAGGCAATGCCGCCGATCCGAACGCCGAGGAACATCGCGAGGATGCTCATCGAGAGGACGAGGTGACCGGCTTCGATCCGATCGTACGCGGCCGCGAGCCGGCGACGGTCGACGTCGGTCAGACGTTCGTCGATACGGTCGGGCGTCCGCTCGCGAACGCGTTGCTGACTGGCGAGGCCGAGGGCAAACGGAACGAGCACCATCCCAAACAGATCGACGACGGTCGTCCAGCCGTCGGCGTCCGACGGACCGGAGTTGTCGAGATTGATTCGCTGAACGTCCTCCTGACTATCGACGCCGGGTAGTTCCATGAACTCGGATTCGATCTCGAGTTGTGCGCGTTCAACGCCGTCGACGCGGTGGCGGAGCGTGAACCAGTCGAAGTGTTCGGTGTGGGCCTGCATGGCCACCCACTCGTCGTCGCTGTTGGGAGCCTCGTAGAGCCGAATGTGCATTCGCTCGCCGTAGTAATCGCCGTCGTCGAGCTGGAGCGTCTCGGTCGTCCAGTGTGGGTCTTCACCCGGTCCGGGGTCGACCCAGGCGTAGCGAGTCGTCCCTACGGCCTCGCCCCACTCGGTCCCCGTGGCGTGGTGGTGATCGTCCTCGAGGAACGCGTAGGGCTCGTCCTCGGTAGCCATCTCGTCTTCGTCTATCTCTTCCCAGTCGCCGTCGGACTCTTCAGTTAGCAACTGGACGACGTCCTCGCTGTCGCCGCGAACGATGATATTGAGCGGACTCCGTTTATCGTGGTGTTCTCTGGAACTCAAGTACGGCCAGATACCGCTGTCTGCGTCCTCGAAGGAATGGACCTCGGGTCGCGGCTGGTCTTCCTCCTCGGGAGCGATATCGCTGGTCGAAGGAGAGAACAACAGCGACGGACCGCCGAGGAACAGAAACGCGACAGCGAGCAGTACGGTTCCGATTACGAGCGAACGACGCATCTGTCCTGCGTTTGGCGTCGGCACACATCAATGTACTCGTCGATCGTGTCAGCAGAGCCGCCCAGATGTGATTAAACGGACATATGGGCCAGCAGTCAGACGTTCGGACCGACTGTCAGCACGGGGGTAGACGCCGACCGGACGACGCGCTGGGAGACGCTCCCGACGACGTTGTTCTCGTAGTCGTCGCCGCTGGTCCCCATCACGATGAGATCGGTATCGTGCTCGTCTGCGTACTCGAGAATGCACTCAGCTGGATGACCGGTTTCGATGGTCGTCTCGGTCTCGAGACCGCGCTCGGTCGCCAGCGTCGCCGCTCGATCGATCGCCTCGAGCGCGTTCTCCTCGAGATCCGTGCGCACACCCTCGACCCGGTCGTCATCGAGGACCAGAAAGGCTCGATCGTCGACGACCGAGAAGACGTGAAGCGCGGCGTTGCGCGTTTGGGCGACGTCGACGGCGTGTTCGGCGACGGTCGCACTGTGGTCGCTTCCGTCGGTAGGAAAGAGGATCGTCTCGTACATCAGGTAACTCTCTGGGGCGGGAGGAAAAAGAACTTCTCCATCCGGTTTGCTGGGATGGGTTCCTCAGCCGGTTGGGCCGATCGACGACAGGGTCGAAACGGTCGCCTCAGCGTTCCGGCTTCCAGCTGAGCTGAATGTCGACGGTCTCTCGCTGGCCGCGAATCATCGACGATTGTTCGACGACGTCGATCGAGACGGAGACGTCTTCGGGCGGGTGAAGCGTAACCGTCTTGTTTCCGACGCTGACGGCGACGTCTTCGCTTCCCTGTTCGAACTCCTCGGCAAGTTTGGTAAGGTACGCTCCAATTTCTTGCCGTGGCATCGTCTCGTCGGCTGTCGTTCGTTGAGCCATGTCCCGTCATCAGACGGAGCCCGCAAAAGTATGGACCGCGAACAGGCCACTAACAACTGATTACGATCTCGCAAAGTGTCCGACGCGACACACCGTCGCGTGGCTCGTTCGTCGTCTGTGACTCGAGGCGGAACGAGTGGGTTTTTGACTACAGGGCGGATAGCCGGCTACAATGGAGGTCGAGGACGAAGTCGCGGTCGGGATCGTCGCCCAGCGAGACAACGACCGAGCGCAGTCGCTCGCGGCGCAACTTGTGGAGGCCCTCGAGAGCGACGACGTCCGCGTCGTCGTCGACGACGAAACTGGACAGACGATCGGCGAAGACTGCGTGGCAGTCGCGGAGATGAACGCGTTCGATCTGGTCGTCAGCATCGGCGGCGACGGAACGCTCCTGTTCGTCGCCCGCGAGGCCAGCGACGCGCCCATCGTCGGGGTCAACCTGGGCGAAGTCGGCTTTCTCAACGCCGTGCCCCCGGAGAACGCGGTCGAAGCGGTCACGTCCCTCGTCGCCGAGCGCCGGGAGACGGGATCGGTCAGCGGCCGAGACGTGAAACGGCTCCGCGCCAGCGGCGAAGGGTGGACGCTCGAGCCGGCGCTCAACGAAGTGGTTGTTCACGGCCCGAAACGAGGGAGCGGCGGCGGGGCGACGATCGATATTCGCGTCGACGGCCAGCAGTACGCCCGAAGCCACGCCGACGGCGTCCTCGTTGCGACCCCGACGGGATCGACGGCGTACAACCTGAGCGAGGGCGGGCCCCTGATTCGACCGTCGGTCGACGCCCTCATCGTCACCCAGATGGCCGCGACCGAGCCGATGCCGCCGCTGGTGATCGACAACACGAGCGAACTCACGCTCACCGTTCGCGACGCCGAGACGGCCTACGCGATCAGCGACGGGCGCAACAGACAACGACTCGAGCCGCCGACAACGGTTACGGTGACCACCGCCGACGATCCGGTGACGCTCGCGGGCCCGCCCGTGAACTTCTTCGAAGCCCTCGAGAAGCTCGGATAGCAGGAGCTTCGGGAAGTTGAAAGGATAGCTACGTTTCTTCGACGAGTTGAGCGAGGTGTTCCGGCGGAAGCGCACCGCTCGCCGCGTTTCCGTCGGCAACGAACGTCGGCACGCCGGTGATCCGTTGTCGTGACGCTTGATCGAACCGATCCTCGAGTTCTGCCCGTAGCTCATCGTCGTCGACCGCGGCACGAATTTCGTCGGGAGGGAGGTCGACATCTTCTGCGAGATCCGCGAGAACGGTTACGTCGCCGATGTCGCGTTCGTCCTTCCAGAGCGCGTCGAAGACGGCCCGATCGAACGCCTCCCACTGCTCGGGATACTCGTCCTGGACGTACCACGACGCCATCTGTGCCGGCAACGAGTCGACTTCGATCGCGAGTTCCTGTGCCATCTCGACGTCGTACTCGTCCTGCAGTCGCCGAACGTTCTGTTTGGCCTGTTCGAAGTAGGCGTCGTCTTTCCCGTCGTCGGCCGAGCGATCGATCGAGCCGTCGGGGTTGCGTTTGCCCCGGCGGAGGTCGAACGGATGCCACTGGATCTCGAGTGGGTCCTCGCGGCGCTCGCGATACCGCTCGAGCGAGGCCTTCCCGAGGTAACAGAACGGGCAGACGTAATCGGAGTAGACGGTCAATCGATCCGCGGTGTCGGACATACCCGTGGTAACGGCCCGCCACGGAAAAGTCGATAGCTCCCGGAACCCGCTTCGGTTGTGAGGGCGTGCTCTCTCGAGCGGGAGAACAACTCAACGGTCTGTTGGCCAGGAGCGACCACACAAATCCACCAGAAGCGATCAACGCCCTATCCGTTAGAATCGGGGAGGAAAACGCGTCAATTCTCGGTCGAATCGGGACCAGTCGAATCACTGTCGTTCGATCCATCAGCCATCGATTCAACCGACTCCTCGTCGGAATCTGCAGTCGCCTCGGGCAAGTTCGGGTCCCGCCACGGGTTTCGGCCGTACGCCGGGAGTTCGTCCTCAAGTTGGCCTTTGAGAACGCGGCGAAGCCGATTGAGGGAGGTCGTATCGAGGCCGTGCTCGGTGGCAAGGCGCTCGAACGTCGGTTCGTCGGTGATGTCGTGAGCGCGATACTGGCCGAACAGTTCGTCCATCCGTTCGGCCGAGAGCTCCGACGCGTCGAGGTCGTCCAGTCCGAAATAGGCCTGGCGGTCGAGGTCGACGACGTGGCGAATAGTGACGAGTGCGACCTTCGGAATAGCGCGCTGGCTGCCGAACTCCGTTAGGTCGATTTCGTCCATCACGCCGAGCGCGAGATCTCGTTGCCACGGCGTCACCTCGAGGGCGTTACACAGCGCCTGGGTCGTCCGCAGTCGATCGAGGCGGTGAGCGCGTTCGCTGTATCCGGGCGTCGCGCCGTGTTGTTCGTCGTGGAGTCGACGAACGCGATCCGAGAGCTCCGCCTCGGGAGACTCAGCTCGGCCGATAACGGTCGCACTCGGCGTGACGACGCCCCACTGGCGCACCGATGCGTCACGCTGGAGGGCCGCTCGAGAGACCGATCCCGCACCGGCGCGGCTCTCGAGGTCGCGTTGCGGGGCGTGCTCGACGGTTCCGGGTCGCTGGAGGCGCGTTCCGGAGTCGCCTTCGTGCATCTCGTTCGTGGCTCACACGTAGAGAGGGAAAAACCCTCGCTCGAATCGGTGAAAATATCACTCGAATTATACTACCGGTTGACTAGTGTACGAAGCCAGGCAAACGGCTCTGCAACGCAACTGCTCGAGGAGTAACGGTCGCGAAAAGCTCTTCGTATCTTCACCTTGTGACGAGAAGCACTTAAAGGATCCGCGCTCGCTCGGGTGGACAGCAAACGACTCTCGAAGGATGCGTACTCGCCCGCCCACTACTGGGCGCTACTCGATACGAAGGTGCGCAATGCGAAATCGAAACGCTCGAAGAACGTTCTGTCCGCCGTCCGACAGCGTCGCGTACTTCTTCCGGCCGATCTTCTCGAGAGCGATATACTTCTGCTCTAGAAGCGGGTCTACCACGTGACGGTCCAGAAGTCTGTAGTAGCCTTTCCGCGTCGTCGCTTCGGATTCGGCGATGAACGGAAACTCGTGAGCCAGCGCAAATTCGATGAGTTCGCCCTTGTTGACGCCTCGATAGCGTCCGTTGGTGTCTTCGGTCGTGTTCGTGTCGATATACTCCAAGAAAGCGAGATGAACGTCCGACGGTCGATCGATGGGATACTGCGGCAGTTCGAAGATTTCGTCGACCTCGTCGTGAAGCGGCTCGTCGGGAAACTTCTCCGCCTCCGGTTCGTACGACGGCCGAGCGTAAATCGGCCGTGCCCCGGTGGCCATGCAGGCGATCATTCCCGCGACGGCGGTGATCTTGCTCCCGCCGGAGAGATTAACGAACACCTCTTGTTCGGAGTAATCCGTAATCGCCTTCGAAATCGTCCCGAGCGTGTCGTACAGATCGAAGATGTCGCACGTTCGTCGGTCGACCTCGAGTCGGTCGTTTTCCGCTAACTCCTCCAAAAACGCCTGAATAAACGCGATCTCGTGATCGCTTCCCGGATATTCTACCGGGACGACGATATCGGCGTTCCACCGAATAATGGGCTCTTTCAACCGCGCATACTCGAACCCGATCGGGACGACATGAACTCGGCTGCGGACGGGTGAGTCGTGACTCATGGTCGTAGTTACGGTCGAGGACGCGTATAGTATCGATACCCGTTACTGTTAGTTCGCCAGTTGCACGAGCAACGCGCCGATCATCACGACGGCCAATCCGAGAATATCCGTCAACGTGAGCGTCTCGTCGAGAAATACCCACCCGAAAACGGCGATCTGTGCGAGCATCGTGTTCGCAATCACGCTCGATTCCGTCGCAGAGAGGGTCTGAAGCGTTCGGTTCCAGAGCGTGAACGCGAATGCCGTATTGATGACGGCGAGCCACAGAACGATGAGCCAGTTGTGGAAACTCAAGGGCGGGAGTCCCTGCACGACGACGCCGGTTCCGAGAAGGATCCCCGCCCCGAAACCCATACTGACGGTAGTGACGGTGAGCGCCGAGAGCGCCCCGTCACGGTTTGCGTCTCGGCCCAGGATTGCCCCAATCGAGTTCGAAAAGAGGCCGACCACCATGATAGCCAGGCCGACCAACGTGAGCGTTTCGAACGCGAATGGCCAGAAATAGAACGCAACGCCGACGAACAACAGGCACAGCCACAACCACTGCCGGCTCGAGGTTCGCTCACCGAGGAGCGGGACACTTAGGAGGGCGACGACGACGGGCGTGAACGTCAAAAGGAGGCTGACGGTCGCTGCGTTCAGATACTGGAGAGCGACGAACTGTGCACCCTGCGTGACGGCATACATGAAGACGCCGAGCACCAGAAGTACACCGACTTCCCGCCGTTCGAGAGCACGAACGGACTGATATCCGCCCCCGCGTAGAAAGAACGGAAGCAAGACGATCGCTGCAATACCGTAGCGCAACCCCGCAAAGGTCACCGCCGGAATCTCTTCGAGGCCGATCGTGATCAGAACGTACGAGGACGACCAGAGAACGGTAACCAGTAGCGCTTCCAGAACGGCTCGAGTCCGTCTCGAGGCGAACGGAACTGAAATGCGACACTCACTCCCTGGCTGATTTCCCATCGAGAAATGACTGGGGTCACACGATGGTAACAGTACATCCGTAACTATCGTTACTATCGAATCGCAGGGATCATCGCCGACGGGTTCCTTGAGTTCGGAGACGTTCCTCGATCTCCGAGATTATACGCCCGTCGTACAGTGGACATATCGAACGCACGAAGGTGAGTATGGTTCGGCAATAAAACGAATACGAAGGAGGGTCGCCGTTCGTATCTTCACCTTATGACGAGAAGCACTTAAAGAGATGCGATAGTGGTTCCGCGCAGTCGAGGAGTCGGGAGACCGAGCCTCGAATCGAACCGACCACCGCGTATTTGTTCGGCGGCCGAGTCCTCCCGGTATGACGCGATTCGATCCCGTCGACCCGGAGGAGCTTCCGGCCGAGAAGCGCTCGCTACTCGAGACGTTCTCGAATTCGGACGCCGAAGCCGACCACTCGCTTTCGGGGGGCACGCTGAACGTCTACCGAACGCTGGGAAGAAACGTCGACCTCCTCGAGGGATTCCGCGAGTATCTCTCGACAGTCTGGCACCAGAGCGGGCTCACCCCCCACGAGCGTGAACTCGTTATTCTGACGACGGCAGCACAGACCGAATCCGCCTACGAGTGGCATCAGCACGTCCGAGTCGCTCTTGACGAAGGAATGTTGCCCGAAACGATACTCGCCGTTTCGCGCGGGCGCCACGACGCGCTCGAGGACGAACACGCCGCGATCGTCGAGTATGTCGAACAGTTCGTCGACGGGCAAGTCGAGGACCCAACCCACGAGCGGGTCGCGACTCACTACGCCGACGAGGTGATCCTGGGCATTGGAGTGCTCGCAGGGAATTACCTCGGGCTCGCGCACGTACTCGAGGCGCTCGAGGTCGAAACCGAACAGGAGTTCGTCGGCTGGGATCTCGAGAATTTGTAGTATTTTGTTCGATCCCCAATACGGTCCGAGTACGGGTTCCAAAGTGGTTTGGGAACACCGATATGAGTGCCGGGTTAGTATACGAAGATACGGCAGGAAGCCACATCATCATCATCGCAGTATGCACAAAGCATCTTCCTGCCTGCGTATCCCCATCTTCTGGACGACAGACTACCTCTCGAGACGAGCGTCTGGTCGCCGACCAACTCGTAGAGCGTCTGTCTCCAAATTAATTCGACTTGAGTAGAACGCCGTAGTGAGAACTAACCAGATACCGGATCACAGGTCGGTAGAGCGGCTGGCATTGAGGGCGAACATCGCCTATGAGTCGGTTTGTCCATCGGAGTCGGACCCCTCCCTATTCCGTTCGACCGCCGCAATCGTCCGTCGCTGGGATTCGTCGTAGGAGTCACCAAGTGCAATCAGGAATCCGACGATGGCCGTTACGAGTGCAACTGCCCCGACTGCGACGACGGCGACCGAAAGGATCGTTCCCGAGAGGACCTGTGCCGAGGTCAAGAGCGAAACTGCGGTTACGGCCGCGATAAGCGCTAAAAGCCGGCCGATCCGACCGGAATCGATCCCGTCGCTGGATTCGTTGTCGCCGATGTCGAGTATCTCGTTGATGATCCCGTTGTACTCATCGTCGGTCGCGACGTTGCCGAGCGAGTGGATCGAATGAGCGACCCACAGTCCGGCAGTGAAATTGAGCAGCGCAACGAATGAGACGAGACCCACCTGCCCGGTGATGAATAGGCCAGCAAGAATCGCATTGACGAACGCGATCGCCATGATGCCGTGAATCGCCACTGAACGAGTTCCGAAGTCTTCGAAGAACCGAAGGTGTGCAACTTTCATTAGTGCCATCTGGCACTGAATGGGGATACTACTGACTCCTTACTATGTTAACGTTCACCAAATTGTGATTGAACGGGCCATCCCACTGAACTCGATTCCTGAGATTCGTTTATCGTGTCAGCCAATCGTCGTTGAGCGAACCGTCGATTGGGAATATTGACCAGTCTGGGATCACAGTTTGAGGTCACTTTGGAGCGTCGACACCGGTTGGAGATCGTTTCCAGCCAGGAACCATGAGCCATTCCAGTGATTAGTAGTCGGGTTGTGCCACCGGACCGATTCTGGTCTCGAAACTCAATCGACTACTCCTGCAATCGGGTTGGTAGCATTGATAGCCGCAATTGAGCGTAATTGAGGCGTTCATACGAAATAGCACGTACAGGAACATCATTCTCGAGGGCTTGGACTGTTGCAATATCCAGAACAATGTGTGTCTCTCGATAATTGACACGGAGCAAATGAGGAACAGCGTTTGACGAACAGAAAGCGACTTATCTGACAGATAGTTACAGTCCGCTCTCTCTTTGGAGGGGGTGTACACCCGCTGGCAGTCAGTACAGTTACTCGCAGGTGTACACAACCGAGACCAACAAAATGGCAAACATATCAACACGTGCGATCGCGATCACGATGACACTGATGATGGCGCTGGCAGTGGTAAGCGGTGCCGGCGTTATTGCAACGGACACGAACGAAGACTTCGATGAGGACGGCGAAACCATCGAAGATGGCGAAGAGGTAGACGAAGAAGCAAACGAAAGCGACGATGACGGTGTCGAGGATACGTCCGACAACGTGACGGACAGTGACGATGCGGACGCTGACGACGCCTCCGACGAGGACGACACCAACGACGCGACTGACATCGTCTTCGACAGCGACGAGTACATGAACGAAGATTGTCCTGAAGAAAGGGACATCCTCGGCGATGACGACAACGCTACCGACGATGACAGCTCCGACTCCGGCATCGAATTCGATGATGGCGATGACAGCGCCGACAACGTGACAGACAGCGACGGTGCGGACGCTGACAACGCCTCTGAAGATGATGAGGGCGTTGACGATGTCACCGATAGCGACGACGAAACTGACAACGTCTCCGAGGACGACGACGCGACTGACGACGCCTCGGACAGTGACGAATACGCTGACGAAGACAGTCCTGAAGACGAGGACGATGCGAGCGATGACGATGCCACCGACTTCGACGATGATGCAACCGAAGACGATGATGCAACCGAAGACGACAGCGACGACGCGACCGCTGACGACGGTGATGTCAGCGACACCGACGAGGACGACGAAGACTGCTAGCGGCACCTGACTCCGTTTACACGGACTCCTATCGACTTTTTCGCACTACAACACCGTCTCCGCTGGGCGTCAATCACCGACTCCACTGGGCGTGAGTGACAATCGCGTAGTTGAGGAGTGCTCGTTCTGAGTGATAATCGCGTTACCTAATGGTCACTCTCGAGTAATCCCTGAAGAACAACCACCTTGCGTCCGTCAGAGGTAATCGGTTCGACGTGGTGTCCGAACCACTCGTGAGAAGGGTACGAGTGGAGGGAGCCTAACGCTTGGTCAAGCCAACCTATATTGAAAATCGACTGTATAGATTCCAGTAATTACATCGACATGTGGAAAACTATTAAGATTACGATCGGCCTACGGATCGTATGGGAGACAAAACCATAGACATCGACCGCCGCGGAGTACTCCGTGGTGTTGGTGGCGGAGCTGTCGTACTGGTTGGACTAGGAAGCGTTGGCGGGGCGAGTGCACAGGAGGCGATTACGGTGACCGCCGTCTGGACCGACGACGAGGAAGAAGACTTTCTCACCGTTGTCGACTACGTCGAGGAGGAAACCGGACTCGACATCACGTACGAGCCGCGAGACACCGAGACCATCCTGACGGAGACGTTGATAGACTACGAGACGGGGATCGCGCCGGCGGACATCGTCGTGTTGCCGACCGAAGGACGGGTTCGAAGAGACGGAGAAGCGGGCCACCTCGAGCCACTGGGCGACCTGTGGGACGAAGAAGATTTCACCACCGACCACGCGACAGTGGCGGTCGACGACGAAGTCTACGCCGCTCCGTTCGGCGGAGATATCAAACCCGGATTCTGGTATCGACCGTCGTTCTTCGACGAACACGGCCTCGAGGAGCCGGACGATTACGACGCGTTCCTCGGTCTACTCGACGAAATAGACGGCATCGAGGGCGTTGAAGCGCCGCTTGCCTCGGGCAACGGCGACGGCTGGCCCTTGAGCGACGTGGCGGAAGCGTTCATCCTCCGACAGGACGACGGGGCTCAGCTTCAACAGGACCTCATCGAGGGCGATGCCGAGTTCACTGACGACCGCGTCGTCACCGCCTTCGAGGAACTACAGGACCTCCTTCAACAGGGATACTTCAGCGAGGTACGGGACTTCGGCGTCCAGTACGAGTTCTTCTGGGAGAACGAGACGCCGCTTTACTTCATGGGATCGTGGACGCCGGCGTTCGGCGCGATCGAGGACCCCGAGGACCTGGATTACTTCATGCTCCCCGGCTCTGAGGCGATGGTGACGAGCATCAACTGGTTTACCGTTCCCACGTACGCGTCGAACATCGATGCGGCGAGAGAGGCCGTTGAAGCCACCATCTCGCCCGACGGTCAACAGGTCTGGACCGAACGCGGGGGCTTCGTCCCCACGGCCCTCGATGTTCCGGATGACGCCTTCGACCTCGAGGTTATGCAGGAACTTTCGGAGGAAACGGACGAGGTCGAACTCGTGCCCGACTTGGATGACGCGTTAGGCGACCCGTTCCAGGCGGAGTTCTGGTCGCAACTGCTCGGACTCTGGGCGGAACCGGACCAGGACATCGAGCCGGTCGTGGAATCACTCAATGGCGTGTTACAGGAGACTGTCGGGGACCAATAGTAACGTGGCTGCAGTTAGCGACGATGATGACGGCGACGGAAGTGGTGGCCTCGGTAGCGACGACGCTGGAAACGGCGGCGACAGCGACGGCGTGCTTGAGTCAGTCATCGTCGTCGGTCAGGAGATGCAACGAAGTAGTGCCAACGCCGTCGCCGTTGACGTTCTGTACGTATTCACAACGGCGTTTTTCGCCACGCTCGCGATCCGGGGGTTCTGGCCGGCGCTCATCGCCGCACTCCCCATCGCAGTCCTGCTGTCGTTCGCCTGGATGTCATCGCGGCTGTTCTTTCTCGCAAACGTGCTCGTGATCGTCGTGACCATTGGCGCGACACGAGCAGGGTATGTGCCGTTGTAATAGTCGATTGTAACACGGTTTTAGTATTCAGCATTCGCCGTGCGATCCACGTTCAGTACAGGACAAGGACTTACCGCTAGCACCCGCGAGCGAACGGAGTGAGCGAGCGGGCCAAGGAACCCTCGAATCCGCGCCAACGGCGCGAATGAGGGGGTGACGTGGTTCGAAAGACGCGAGCGTCTTTCGTCATCAACGAGACGGCAAACCGTCTCGAACGACCGTGCTTTTCATCGAAGCTAAGCGGAATCGAAGATTCCGCGAGGTCGTCGGCGCAGGGCGCCGACTGCAAGCGATTCCGAAGGAATCGCCCAGTCCAAAAGAGCGCGAGCGCTCTTTTGAAGATTTTGCCGTGGGAGCGACTCCGTCGCACCCGCAGAGCAAAAGTTCGGTTCGCATCCATAGGTACCGAATTGCGAGGGTCAGCTTCAGGCTCATTCTGAGCGCAGATAACGGTATTATCGACAGGTAGCGGTGAATTGCGGTTCGAAGCCAAAAAAGGGATCAATCCGCGACGGCAGCGACCATTCCGCGCTTGTAGTACCGCTCGAGCAAGAGGAATAGAATCACCGGCACGGCCATCGTCATGATCGATCCGGCGGCGATGATACCCCACTCGACTTGGACGCGTCCGCGCATCAACGGAAGCGCCTGTGGCGCGAGGTAGAGTTCGGGCGAGCGCATGAACACCAGCGGGAAGAAAAAGGCGTTCCAGACCCAGGTGAACTGGATGACCGCCACCGAAACGAGCGCGGGCGTCGAGAGCGGGAGAATAATCGTCCTGAAGATCTGGTATCGCGAGGCCCCGTCGATGCGTGCGGCCTCCTCGAGTTCTTTTGGGATGCCGAGCAGGTAGTTTCGCAAGAACAGCACGACCCACCCGAGCCCCCAACCGATGTGGATCAGTATCAACCCCATGTACGTGTCGAACAGACCGAACCGCTGGAGGGCGTTGTAATTGCCCATCGCGACGAGCTCCGGTGGTGCAGCCATGATTAGCAGTATCAGGAAAAACAGCGTCGTCTTCAGCGGGAATTCGAATCGAGCAAAGGGATACGCCGCCATCACCCCGAGTAACATTACGACCAGCACAGCCGGGATCGTCACGATGAACGTGTTGCGAAGCGCCACACTCATCGGCGCAGTGGAGTGATTCCACGCCTGATAATAGTTCTCGAACGTGATCGTCATTCCTTCGATATGCCACCAGCCGCCGATAATCTCCGAGAGCGGGCGGATCGACGCCATGAACAGCCCGATGAAGGGGACGATCCAGAGGAGAGCGATGGTGATCGCGACGACATACTTGAGCCCTCGACGCTTCGACGGAACGACGTTGGCGATCCGCTCTTGCCACGTGAGGTCGGCCGTTGGTGCCGTTTCCGGTATCTCCTCGACCGACAGGTACCGTCCGCCGTCGGATTTCGCTTCGGTGCCCGCGTCACGATCGGTCCGGGAATCGGGTGCGTTGTCTTCAACCATGTGTGATCAGTTCATTCGAGCGATGTACAGCGCGAGCGGGGCGACGATGAACAGTTGAATTAGCGCTACCACCATCGCCATCCCGTAGTCGATCTCCGGCCGGAATGCGGCCCGATACACCTCGATACCCAGCACCGAGTAGGCGTGATTCGGCCCGCCTGCGGCGCCTCCGGCGGCGTAGACGATATCGAACATTCGCATCACCCAGATGATCCCCATAATGACGACCACGGCGGTCACCGGCTTGACCAGCGGCCAAATGATGTCCCAGAACCGTCGCCATGGGCCGGCACCGTCGACTTTGGCCGACTCGATCAGGGACGGATCGATAGCAGAAAGCGCCGAACTGTACAACAACATGCTGAATCCGGTATGGACCCAGATTCCGCCCGCGATGAGTGCGTAGATCGCCACCTGCGGCGACTGCGTCCAGTTGCGGACCCACTGCCCCTGATCGAGCACCCGGAGCAACTCGTTGAAGATCCCGGCCTGGGGATCGTAGATGAACATGAGGACCAGCCCGATGACTATCGGGGGGACAGTAAAGCCCGCGAAAACCATCGAGCGGAGGATTCGGCGCCCTTTCAAATCGGCGAACAGCAATGCCAGTGCGAGACCGAAGAACGTACTCGCAGGCACGTGAACGACGACCCAGAGGAGATTGTGGGTGAGCGCGCCCATCGGGTACTGAAACTCCCGTATGTTAGACCAGTGGATAATGAGCGGATCGGTGAGCGACCGGATCCAGTTGTCCAGCCCGACGAAGTCCTGCATCGTGAAGGTATCCCAGGCGTAGAAACTCCCGATCGCTGAGTAGACGATCGGGCCGACGGAGAAGATCATGAAGAGAGTCAACCCAGGAACGAGAAACACCGCGATAGCAATCGCCTTCTCGCGGTCGACATTCAGGTCCTCGCCCAGCTTGTGATCGCCAGTGAAGCCATCGATGTGATCTCGTAAGCTCATGAGTCTGTGACTTCTGACCTCTTGGTTCAGCCCACCAACTCGCCGTTGTCGTCGTACAGGTAGGCGTCGTCGTCGTCGAACGTCAGGTAGACTCGCTCATCCGTCGAGACGGTCCACTCCGACACCTTTGCGTTCACGATTTGGTCGTTAACGGAAATGTTGACGAGGATGTATTCGCCCATCGGTTCGATAGTGTCTACCGTCCCTTCGATCACGTTCCCCGACGACGGTTGCGTAGCCGAAAGGGCCAGATCCTCCGGTCGAATGCCAACTGCGACATCGCCCTGGGCGCTGTTCGCCAACACGCTGGCCGCACTCGCGTCGTCCTGATTAGCCGTTTCCACAACCGCTTCATCGGCATCCATCACGCCGTCTAGTTCGACGGTACCTGCTTCGCCAAGGTCGATCGATCCGTTGTGGCGGGTCCCCTGGAACAGGTTCATCGGCGGCGACCCGATAAACCGGGCAACCCACGCCGTTCGGGGTCGTTTGTATAGCTCCTGAGGCGGTGCAATCTGCTGAATCGTTCCCTGATTCATGACCACGACCGTGTCGGCCATGCTCATCGCCTCCTCCTGATTGTGGGTCACATAGATCGTCGTGATGTCGAGTTCGTTCTGGAGACGCTTCAACTCGATACGCATCTCCTGGCGGAGCTTGGCGTCTAAGTTCGACAGCGGCTCGTCTAAGAGAAATACCGACGGCTCCCTGACGATAGCGCGCGCGAGCGCCACCCGTTGTCGCTGCCCACCGCTCAACGCCCCCGGTTTCTTGTCGACCTGATCTTCGATGTGAAGTAGCTCCGTGATCTCCTCGACCTTCCGATCCCGATCGTCGGGCGGTATCCCGCGGACTTTCAACGGATAACCGATGTTTTCTGCGACCGTCAAGTGTGGGTACAGTGCGTAATTCTGGAAGACCATCGCGACGTTTCGGTCGCTGGGTGACCGGCTGTTGACCCGCTCGTCACCGAAGTATATCGCGCCATCCGACGGCTGCTCGAGCCCCGCGATGAGTCGAAGCGCCGTCGTCTTGCCACAGCCCGAGGGCCCCAACATGACGAGGAACTCGCCGTCGGCAACGTCGAGGTTGAGACGATAGTTCGCGACGGTGTTTCCCCCATCGAAGTACTTGCTAACATCCTTCATGGAAACAGATGTCATGCAGTGCGAAATGACGTCGAATGACCCCATCAAACCCGCCCATACCGCCAGATTAGTTGATATGAATTTCGTTCCTGGGTCGAATTAAAGAGAGATCGGTTTCGCTTCACCAATCCGAAGTCGAAACGACGCCGTTCTCCGACCGCGTCGTCGACTAGTGGCAGAGAACTCGAGACGATTCGAAGCGTAGAGCGGGCTCCGAAACACCATAGAATACACTGCGACCCGAATAATCGTGAGGACATCCACCTCGGATCGTGTCGCTTTGACTTCTCTCGTTATTCATCTCTCAATACCTACCCCGGCGCGATACTCTATCCCGGCGAAGAGGTGCCTGTCAGAAACGAGGGGCGTGAAACGCTCGAGTGCGGCTCGAGCGAAACTGTTACCAGCGTTTCCGGAATTCGAACGTTCCATCCGTTTCGTTGAACTGAACGGCAACGGTTTGGTTTTCACTCGAGCGGAGCAGGGTTTCGGCGAAAGTCGCGTCGAATCGGGATGTCGACACGTGGGAATGCATACGTGCGGCTCGCGGATTTCGCAAAAAGTATGCCGCCTCCCGGATTTGAACCACGGTCGGAGCAAAGCTCCTCCCTGATTCAAATCCGCTCGGATCGCATTCTCACCGCTCACGAATTGTTCGCGGTGAGAAATGCCGCCTCCCGGATTTGAACCGGGGACAGCTCGATCTTCAGTCGAGTGCTCTCCCAGTCTGAGCTAAGGCGGCTCGACTCACACTCCGTTGATGGTACAAAAAAGGATTTCGAATGCTACCCGCCATGTTACGGACCAGCATTCACATCCATCGAGTGGTATTCCACTCCGACATTAGCCATTGATTGAACATCCTCGAATTCCGGTCAATCAAGTCGCCGTCTGTCGGATTTTTAGATATTCAAGACACCCTTTTCCGGACTGGGTGGTAATATCTTGTTATGGAGGGGCTTACCACGAACCAGGAAGACACCAACCTGTCCGCAGACACCATACTGGAGCTGTTGGCAAATCGCCGACGGCGATATCTTCTCTACGCACTCCGTGGACAGGAAGACCCCATCGAACTCTCCAAACTCGCCGAACAGGTCGCCGGTTGGGAACACAACCTCCCACCGGACGAAGTCGCGAAAAACCAGTACAAGAGCGTCTACGTCTCGTCCGTGCAGTGCCACGTTCCGAAACTCGATGACTCAGGCGTCGTCGACCACGACGAGAGCAACCACACGGTCGTCCTCGACGACAACTTCGAGTACCTCGAGCCGTACCTTCGACTCGTGGTCAAAGACGAACCCGAAAACTCGACCCTCAACGCGGCGCTTCAGGCTGAAACCGGAGACGGACTTATTACCCAGATTCGAGAGAACGTCGCCAAGCTCAAGCACTGACTACTCACGCTACGGTCACGCTACATGTCTTTTATTTTATCATATTTGTCGCGCCATTCGCCGGAATTTGCAGATCCACCGGCCGCAAACTCCAGAGCGCTCCATCTTCAAACCTGAACTCGAACAGTTGCCACATCGAGCCCCTCCAACTGACGACGTTTTCGAGTTCGTCGGTATCCAATCCCTGCTCGAGACGACGTTGGATCGCGACCAGAGACGGCCCGTTCGGTGATCAAGCGCACGCTCAGCGACGCCGTGTGTGCCCGATCCTGGCGTATTTTCTTGGAAGGGTAGTGTCGTATAACTGATTTTATCAACCATGGAGAGAATAGACATTCTTGAATATTTTATACAGGGAGTAAATAACAGCAAGGTTGATTAGAATAATCCCTACAAATATCAGCAATTCGACTCCTATGAACGCTTGGAATGCCATGATCATAATGTTACCTCAGTATCACATAAGCGGTTCTAATTGTTCTTGATTATCCTGAACACAGTGTCCAGCGCCGTTTATTCACTCTATATAGAACGCATAGTTAGGTTACTTTTCCGACCATTGGTCTTTATCAAAGCCTCAGCAGTCGGTTGGATAGGGGTAACGAGCCTCTCTTGGAGAATCGATCGTTGCTTATGGATTTTCTGAGCATCTTCGATCAGACGCTCTAGCAGTGGTGGCGGTGAGTAGCCAAGATGCTCTCCCAGTTCGCGGAGGATAAGCTGGGCGTACGACCGGAAGGTCTGTTCCGTCCCAAAGCCGTCTAGAGGTCGCCTCTGGTAGCCTCAACTGATACCTCCATTGTGATGGCTGTATTCGATGAGGACTCAAGCGGGTTCGAACAACGCGAAGACGATCGCTCACTTCGTTCGCGATACGACTTCTCTCGTTCGAACCCGCCGCTCGCATACATTTCTGTGACTCACTATCGTTCGTCCCAGAAATGGGCTCGGGCGGGTTCGAACCACCGACCTCGGCCTTGTAAAGGCCGCGTCATAACCAGCTAGACCACGAGCCCGTACGTACTCGAAACCGGTCCGTGCGAATAACCTTTACTTTCTCGTCGCGCAAAGAACAGTGATGGATACGGATCGTGCGTCGCGACTCCTTCTGGTGGTCGCACTCGCACTCGTCGTCGCCTTCGTCCTCGTTCAGGTCGGAATCCTCGCCGTTCCCTGGGCGAGCGATCACGCGACAGTGACGATCACCGACGGCGACGGCGAGCCTCGAGCGACCGTCGACGCCGAAGTTGCAGACACCTGGGAGGAGCGCTACACCGGACTCAGCGACCACGATTCGCTCGAGGGCGACGAGGGCATGTTGTTCGTCCACGAACGCGAGAGCGAGCAGACCTATGTGATGCGAGAGATGGATTTCGATATCGACATTATCTTCGTCGACGGCGACGGCGCGGTTACGACGATCCACGAGGCGCGAGCGCCGGAAGCCGACGAGGACGGCGAAGACCTCGAGTACTCGGGCCAGGCACGGTGGGTTCTCGAGGTTCGGGGCGGCTACACCGACGAACGCGGAATCGGTGTCGGCGACGAGATCGACATCGAATACGAATGATCTCGAGTCCCTGTGAGTCCGGATGCTCGGAGCGTTTCACCAACTGGTGTTTCGATTCGTAGGTAACGCTTATTGCCGCCGGTCCATTCAGCGGATTCAATGAGCAGTGTCGACTGGGACGACGACGATCCCTTCGAAGAACAACGGGAAAACATCGAGAACCCGATGCGACGGCTGCTCTTCGAGTTCGGACGGCCGTACTGGTTCTCGGTGACCGTCGGGATCGTCTCGAGTATTCTCGCGCGGGCGCTGGATCTCTTGCCCGCGCTGTTGCTCGCGGTCGCCATCGACGCCATCTTCAACGACGCGGCGTTCGCCGAGCAGATCCCGCTCGTGGTCTTACCCGAAGCGTGGCTCCCCACGACCCAAACGGGACAGTTCTGGTTCGTCGCCGCCGCCATCGCGATTTCGTTCGTGCTGGGATCGATCTTCCACTGGGTCCGAAACTGGGGCTTTAACGCCTTCTCGCAGGATATTCAACACGACGTTCGAACCGCGACCTACGACAAGATGCAACGGCTCGATATGGAGTTTTTCTCGGACAAACAGACCGGCGAGATGATGTCCGTCCTCTCGAACGACGTCAACCAACTCGAGCGGTTTCTCAACGAGGGACTGAACTCCGCGTTCAGACTCGTCGTGATGGTCGTCGGTATCGGTGCGTTGCTGTTCTGGCTCAATCCGCAGCTGGCGCTGATATCGCTCGCGCCCGTGCCGCTGATCGGCGTCTTCACCTACATCTTCGTCAAGAAGATTCAACCCAAGTACGCCGCCGTGCGCTCGAGCGTCGGTAAAGTGAACTCCCGACTCGAGAACAACCTCGGCGGGATTCAGGTGATCAAATCCTCGAACACCGAACGGTTCGAGTCAGGACGGGTCGACGACGTTTCGAGAAAGTATTTCGACACGAACTGGGAGGCGATCAACCTTCGAATCAAGTTCTTCCCCGCGTTGCAGCTCATCTCGGGTGTCGGCTTCGTTCTGACGTTCGTCGTCGGCGGCTACTGGGTGTTCATGGGGAGCGGACCCGGCCCGTTCACCGGCACCCTCCAGGAGGGCGTGTTCGTGGCGTTCATCCTCTACACCCAACAGCTCGTCTGGCCGATGGCCCAGTTCGGGCAGGTCATCAACATGTATCAGCGAGCCGAAGCCTCGAGCGAGCGGATATTCGGACTCATGGACGAGACGGGACGAATCGACCGGGAGGAGGGTGCAGACAACCTCGAGGTCCGGGACGGTCGAGTCGAGTACGATTCGGTTTCCTTTAGCTACGAAGGGTACGAATCACAGGGCGCTCCGCAGTCGGATCGACAGCGAGAATTGGAACCGACCACAGATGACGATTCGACCGAGGCGAGTGCACCGGCCGAAGAAATGAATCCGCCGGCCGATGAGACAGAGCTGATCATCGACGATATCAGTTTCGAGGTTGAGGGCGGGGAAACGCTCGCGCTCGTCGGGCCGACGGGAGCGGGAAAATCCACCGTCCTCAAACTCCTACTTCGGCTCTACGATGTCGACGACGGTGAGATCCGGATCGACGGACAGGATATCAGCGAAGTTTCGCTGCCGAGTTTGCGCAGATCGATCGGCTACGTCGGTCAAGAGTCGTACCTCTTCTATGGAACCGTCGAGGAGAACATCACCTACGGTACCTTCGACGCCGACCGCGAGGAGATCGTCGAGGCCGCGAAAGCCGCGGAGGCCCACGAGTTCATCCAGAACTTGCCCGACGGTTACGACACGATGGTCGGCGAACGCGGCGTCAAGCTCTCGGGCGGTCAGCGCCAGCGGGTCGCCATCGCCCGCGCGGTGCTCAAAGATCCCGACATCCTCGTTCTGGACGAGGCGACGAGCGATGTCGACACCGAGACGGAAATGCTCATCCAGCGATCGATCGACGAACTCACCGAAAATCGAACCACGTTTGCGATCGCACACCGCCTCTCGACGATCAAAGACGCCGACACGATCGTCGTCCTCGAGGGAGGACAGATCGTCGAACGCGGCCCACACGACGAACTCCTCGAGAACGACGGGCTGTACGCCCACCTCTGGGGTGTTCAGGCCGGCGAAATCGACGAACTCCCACAGGAGTTCATCGAGCGAGCCCAACGTCGGACCGCCCGGACGCAAGCGCGGAATACCGACGACTGATACGGGACAATCAATTCGAGAAACGGAGACGGTAAAAGACGGCTCTCCGACGAACTTCTGAAACGGGATTTAGCGCACGGGACCCGTTCAGAACGACTCCTGCTCTTGCTGTCCGTCCTGATTCGGCCCACCCTCATCCTGTCGATCCTCTCCGGGCGCGGGCGGCGTCCGATCGCTGTAATTCTTGCGCCCAATCGCTTCGTCGCCGACCATATTCATGATCGCCTGCTCTACCTCGTCGGAGGATTCGTACTCGTCCTCGTTGAGGGGCTCGAGGATCTCCGCGAGCGTCGTCGTCTCTTCGCCCATATCGAGTTCCGCGTCGCCGTGGTCCTCGAGAATATCGTCCTGACTGGCCGGATACTCGCGCTCCTCGAGTTCGTCACCGAGATCGCCGAGTTCGACGCCGAGTTCGCGGTTATCGTCGGTCATAGCTCGAATAAACGTCATTCATCCGGAAACCGTTTTGGCCTGCCATCGCGGACAGGAACCGACGATGGCCGGTTGTTCGATCTGGCTTCGCACGGAAAGCGGGCGGTGCATACAAGGGCTAACCCGCCCTCAAGACGAACATGAAACTCAGGTCGGCCACCTGGACGGAGCTCGCCGGCTCCGAGACGGACCTCGCGATCATCCCTGTCGGGAGCACGGAACAGCACGGGCCGCACGCGCCGCTGGGAACCGATTTCATCACGGCCGAATCGGTCGCAGAGGAAGGGGCCGAACGCTTCGACGAAGAAGTCGTCCTCGCGCCGCCGATTCCGGTCGGCATCGCGGAGGAACACCGCCACTTTTCGGGTACGATGTGGGTCTCGCCGGACACGTTCCGAGCCTACGTTCGCGAGTCGGCAACGAGTCTGGCATCGCACGGGTTCGATCGAATCGTCTTCGTCAACGGCCACGGCGGCAACGTCGACGCGCTCGGCGAGGTCGCGAGCGACATTTCACGGAACGAGGACGCCTACGCCGTCTCGTTCACCTGGTTCGAGTCCGTCGGCGAGCACGCCAGCGAGATGGGCCACGGCGGACCACTCGAGACCGCGCTACTGTCACACATCGCACCAGAACTCGTCCGGGAGGGTCGAATCGAAGAGGCTCGAGCCGAGGCCGCCGAGTCCTGGGGCGAATGGGTGAGCCACACGAATCTCGCCCACGACTCGGCGGAGTTCAGCGAAAACGGCGTCGTCGGCGACCCAACCCAGGGTGAGGAAAGGCTGGGTGAAGAACTGCTCGAACTCGCGGGAACGAGCCTCGCACGCCTGCTCGAGGCGATCGACGGGCGAGACGTAACGCATCCCGAACGCCGAACATCGCCATCGAGTGAGTGATCGACACAGAGCAGATGTGAGTAATTGGTCCGGGGCGGAGAGTCAAACACTTCGATAGAGGACTAGCTCGGTTTTCGAGCGCCGGAATCGCCCGTCTCGAACAGCACTGTTACTCGTCAGTTTCGTCTTCCGCATCCTCGTCAGCGCTCTCGAGACTACTCCGGAGTGCCGGAATCGTCGACGTGAGTTCCCCGACCTGATCGCTCGCTTCGGACATATCCTCGATCGTGGACTCGACATCCGCGATCTCTTCCTCGAGATCGCCGGCGTCGTCGAAGGCGTCGGCGCGTTGGCCCATCGTGAACCATTTTTTGGCGTCACGGAGGTGGTCCTCGGCGTCACCGGCATCGAGTGCGGATTTGAGTCCGTTGAGCGCGCCGAGAACGTTGTCGGCGTCGCTCTCCCAGACGTCGTCGGCGTCGGGAAGGGCGTCCCAGGCGTCCTCGAGGGAGGCTTCGACATCGTCGCGCATTTCGGTCGCGGCTTCGCCGAACAGTTCGTCGTCGTCGAGCGAGGCTTGGCTCATGTCACCACGTTTGCGGGCCCCGGGTTTAAAAGGTAGCCCGAAAGTGAAAGTGAAAATCGGGGGAAGAAATACGGTACTGTCGAAATAGCGACCTGGTTTCGAAACTAACGTCGTCTCTGTTGAGCGAGTTGATTGTCCGAACGGTCGCCGAACGCTCAGTGTTCGCGAACCGACTCGAGGGCCATCAGCGGATAGCCGTCTTCCATCTCCATGCGGGTCACGATCGTACAGTCCTCGTAGTCGACAACGATTTCGACCTCGAGAAATCTCCCCGTCAGTTCGGTGTAGTCCGCCGTCGACTCGGCGAGTTCGGCCTCGAGGACCTCGGTTTGAACGTCGACGGTGACGTCTCGACAGTGCGGCTGATTCTCGATCGATTCTTCCATCGCTCGTGCGAGACTCGGTGCGCTATCGGGCGATATCGGCGTTCCGGCGAACTGATGGTAGAGTGTGCCGAACTTGATCCCGGCTTCGAAGCAGGCTTCCTCAGCGATCGTCGGTTTCGTATCGGTCGACATGTACGAGTACTCGTACGTGGTCGGGAAGGAAATTCCGATTGGGGAAGAATGTGGCCTGGTGAGGGTATTTCGACCGGTGACTCGAGCAGACGGATTCGTCAATAGGTGGAATTGGTTCCTGCCCACGCCGACGCAGAACCGCATGGTACTTATCGACGCTGTGTTTCACACCAAACGAATGGCACAGTCCGTCCTGCTAACGGGGGCGTCGGGGCGTGTCGGGAAGGCGGTCCTCGGCGACCTCGCCGAAGCCTACGAGTGGCGCTTGCTCGATCGTGACCCGCCGACCGACGATCTCCCGGGCGAGTTCGTCGTCGCCGATATCACCGACGACGACGCAGTTCGCGAGGCGATGGAGGGTATCGACGTCGTCGTCCACCTGGCCGGCGATCCGCGTCCGGAAGCGCCGTGGAACAGCGTCCTGACGAACAACATCGACGGAACGCGGACGGTCTACGAGGCCGCGGTCGAGACGGACGTCGAAAAGGTCGTCTTCGCCTCCTCGAACCACGCCGTCGGCGCGTACGAAACCGACGAGCGGACGCCCGATATGTACCGCCCGGACGACGAATTCCTGCTCGACGGTACGGAACTCCCCCGTCCGACCAACCTCTACGGGGTTTCGAAAGCCGCCGGCGAAACCCTCGGACGATACTACCACGATGAACACGGCCTCTCCGTCGTCTCGGTTCGCATCGGGAACCTCACCGAAGGGCACCCGCCGATCGACTACGAGCGCGGTCAGGCGATGTGGCTCTCTTATCGCGACTGCGCCCACCTCTTCGATCGGTGCATTCAGGCCGACTACGACTACGAAATCGTCTACGGCATCTCGGATAACGATCGGAAGTACTACTCACTAAAGCGGGCTCGAGAGGTCCTCGACTACGAGCCACAGGACAACTCCGCCCATCACGATTAAGACGGACTCGAGAAGGAAGGTACTGACAAACGGCTAGTTTCGAACGGGAGAGCGACTCGAGAAAGAGGGCTGCTCGACGCTCAGAACGACGGTTATCTCCGACCCCGACGCAGTTTCGGTCGCGGTTTTCAGTACGTACGATCGACGCATACAGCTATGTCTCGAGAACACGAATCGACGACCATGAGCGACGACGGCGATTCCACGGACTCGTTCGATCTGTCGAATCCCGATCGCGTACAGCTCGGCGTCACACGCGGCGAATACGACCTCGAGATCGGCGGACCCCGCGAACACCCCGATCGCGCCGACATCGCGGTCCGGCCGGCTGAGGACGGCCACTTGCTGGTTACGGTCGACGCGATGGCGGGCGACCACGCCACGGGCCACGCGGACGTCGAACTCACACTCGAGGATGCCCGGGCGTTGCAGGAGATGCTCGAGGGGACGATCCGATGGATGAGCGAGGAAGTCGAGACAGAAGAGTAGTCGACGACTCCAGACGCACACAACCAACAGCGCAAGACGGATTCGAACTCAGAACAGCCCTTCAACGTCGGATTCTTTCGCCGCCCTGCGCTCGACGTGGCCGGAGAGTCGGCTGTAGATGATCCCCCTGTTCTCGGCTTCGCGGGCGAAATCGTACAACAGCGAGATGAATCGACTGTCGTCGCGCCCTCGCTCGAGATCACGTACTACGTACGAACTCGCCTGCTCGAGAACCGCCTCGTCGTACCCCCACTCTTCGGCCAGCACAGGTGCCGCGATAGCGAGTGCTTCGGGTTCGAGGTCGGCCACTCGAGGAACGGATCCTTCGTGAACGAGATCGATCGGTGGTCGTCGCTCGAGGAGTTCCGGATCCGCGGCGAGGTCGGCGAGAAACGGTCGAAGTTCCTCGATAGCGACGCCACGATATTGCTCCGGGAGCACCTCGAGGTACTCGCTAGCACTTCGGGCCAGTCCGGTACATCCCTCCCAGTTCCCATTATGGGCGTGATAGACCGACGCAGTGAACTGGATCAATCCGTGGAGCAGTTGCTCGTCGTCGGTCCCTGCCTTGAGGTCGAGCCAGTGTGCTTCCCAGGCGTCGTGTGCGGCGTGGAACTCGCCGTCGTTGTAGATGGCGATCCCGGCGCGGAGTGACTCTCGCATAGTCGTCCCTGTTCTGTCGTTGGTTCCAGACACCGAAAACGGTACGGGACTCGAAATCCGACGACTGGCGGCCACAGACAGCGGAGAGGTAGCGTCGTCCCCGCCAGTAGGTACACTCAAGGACGGTCGCTACGTTCGAACGGGAGCGACACGCTCGAACGAGAGAGATCACTCAGCGTCGATCTTAGAGACGATCCACAGAAGGGGGGTACTGCCGGATATGTACCGCCTCCGGCAAGGCGGACAGACAACTGTCGAACGCGGGAAGAGATGGTACGGCCATCCCACCGGTTACTGGCCGCCACCGGTCAGGCGGTATTCTGTGAGAAGAGACGGTTGGGTATTACTATGAAGTCGTTTCTCGGACCGTTCGGAGAGTTTACTACGGCTAAATTCAGTTAAGCCACCATTGACGCCCTCCACACGACTACAGTCGTGGGTTTTTTCCTGTACTTCGTGTAAGAGCATATTAGCGACACAACTCGGTTGGGAGCCCACCGACGAGGGCGCGGTAGTAGAATGCTAATCAACGGTACACCAGAGCGCGGGTCCAAAATCGGACACCACAGACTCCGTCTACCCGAAAAGAGCGTCACCCGGAGAAGCCGTCTTCCCACCGGAACAACCCGTTTCGCTGGATAACCTCCCCGTCGACCTCGAGCCTGGATTCCTCGCTGACGTCGGTGATCAAGTCGACGTGGACCGCGGACTCGTTGCCGGAGGCTCCCTCCGGAAGGCAGGCGTCGTAGGCGCGTCCGACCGCGAGGTGGACGGTCTCGCCCATCTTTTCGTCGAAAAGAATGTTATCCGTATACCGATCGATACCGCGATTCATTCCGATTCCGAGTTCGCCAAGTCTGCGAGCTCCGTCGTCCGTCTCGATGATATCACCGAGAATTGCTTCACCCTGCTCGGCGTCGTAATCGACGACTTCACCCTCTGTAAACTCGAGGCGAACGTTTCGAACCGTTTCTCCCTGAAGCGTCATCGGTACGTCGAACGTCACCTCCCCCGCAGTGGCGTAGGGTGCCGTAAACACCTCTCCGCTGGGAAGGTTGTGCGAATCGTACGCGACCGACGCCGCGCTGTTGACCGCCGTTCGGTCGTCGATTCGCATCGTGAGATCAGTGCCACTCGAGACGAGTCGAACGACCTCCCCCTCATCGAGTATCGTCTTCAGGTTGCTCATCTTCTCGGCCAGGGACTCCCAGTCGCGACAGATCGCGTCGTAGGCGAACGCCCGGTACTCCTCGTAGGACATGTTCGCCTGCTGTGCGAGCGACCGCGTCGGATGGACCGTCGACACCCAGCGAGTATCGAACCGTGCCTCGCGAACGTCCTGTCGTGCCTGCCTGTGGGCCTGACGCGTTTCGCCAGGCACGTCCGCAGTCGCGCTCGTGTTTCGGCCACCGCCGAGCGAGAGAGAGACATCGGCGTTCTCGAACAGGGCCAGTTCGTGGGCCGAATCCTCGTCGAAATCGCCGTCGTGAGCGCGGAGGTACGCACGGTCTATCTCACCTGAGCTATAGGTCGCACACAGGTTCGCGCCGCGTTCTCCCAGCTTTTCCGCGACCGCGACGGCTAGCTCGTGAGCTTCGGGGCCGACCGAAACGATGACGTCGTCCCCGGCCTCGACTCGAGCGCTCCAGTCGACCAGCACTTCGGCGTGGTCGCGTACACGTTCGTCCATACCCGTGGGTTGGCCGGGGCTCACTAAATCGTACGGATCGGCTCGAGACGAATCACCGACAGAATTCGGCTGGACCGCAAAGAAGGCGATGAGCTACGCCGAAGCTGGTTCCTCGACGCCATCACCGTCGCGCGAGCGAACGATCGCGACGATAGCGTACACGAACGGCGTATCGACGACGGCGATTGCCAGTTTGAGCAGGTACTGACCGATCATCAGACCAAGCACGGCCTCGAGAGGAATAGCAACCCCCACGCCGAACAGCCGCGGTGCAATCGCGAACGCGACAGAGACGAAGATGACGGTATCGATCGCCTGACTGCTGGCCGTAGAGCCGATGTTCCGAAGCCAGAGTCGCTCGCCGTCGGTGTACTCGCGGATCCGATGGAAAACGATAACGTCCCAGTTTTGACTCACGAGATACGCGAGCAGACTTCCCGCGACGATATTCGCTGCGGGACCGAGAACGGCGGCGAACTCGCCGGCGGCGACGGGTGAGGTTTCCGACGCCGGAGCAATGATCGTCGACCAGACCAACAGGAGAACGACGAAGTTCATCGCGAACGCAACGTTGACGACGATTTGGGCCGCTTTCCGTCCATACAGTTCGGCGTAACAATCGCTCGCGAGAAACGTTAGCGCGTAGGCGAGTGCCGCGCCAGGAAGCAGGAGTTCCGCACCCGTGATCGGAACTGCAAACGGGAGTTCGAACGCGAGGATTTTCGACGCTGTCAACTGAGCCGTCACGAGCGCGGTGACGAAAAGTCCGATCAGTGCCACCTGTGCAATCGACGGGGTGGCTCGAGTCGTTGTCATGCTCGTCGGCTATCCGGTCGAGCTACCTAAACGATACTATTCAAAACGCCCGTGAGGATGCGTTCGTTCCTATCACGGTATTACCAAGGTATGAAACGGCAGCGAACAAAGAGCGGGTCGAGGGAGGGTAGAGATCATATTTCTGCTTTCTGAGCTACTTAATATCACAATACAAATAATAAACGAACATGAGATGATGCGAGCTATTTTCGAGGGTTCTCGACCTTCGGAGAACAATCATCTCCGGTTCGAAAGGAATCCTATAACGTAACTGTTATACGGGTCGTGTGGTTTGGTATAATCGTAATGGCGCAAGGCAACGTTGATTTCTTCAACGACACAGGCGGCTACGGTTTCATCGAGACAGACGACGCGGACGACGACGTGTTCTTCCACATGGAAGACGTTGGCGGCCCGGACCTCGAAGAAGGCACAGATATCGAATTCGACATCGAACAAGCACCGAAAGGTCCCCGCGCAACCAACGTCACCCGCTTGTAAACGGGTCCGCGTTCAGTAGCCGGATTTTCAACTTTCATAACCCTTCTACCGTTGGGTTTATTTTTGACCGCTCGAGGAACAACGAACTCAGCAACTGGTACGGTACTCTCGAGTAACTCAATTTGGGAGGTGCTACTCGAGGGGGTATTCGTACGGCCGTGTCAATATTCCATATTGATCCCGGAAAGATTATTTAGCATAGGTGATTCCAGAGAAACATGATTGACGGTCGATCGACGCAGACCCGCCGTCGCTTGCTGGTCACCTGTGCCGGAGCGACGGCTGGAGTAGCTGGCCTTGCGGGTTGTACGGCTGATGATGAGAACGACGATGGCGAGAATGGAGACGATGGGAACGGTGACGGCCCCGGTGAGTTTGACGAGGAGAACGCGGAGTACGGTGTCTGGCCGATGGCCCACTACGATGCGGCTAATACCGCAGTTGCACCGAACAGCGGCCCCGAGAGTGAACCAGAAAAAGAGTGGTCAGTGGAAGTTGATAGCAGTCCTACAGTCCCCGTGGTAGCAAACAGGACTGTTTTCGTTGGTGAGCGTGGGGGGAAATACCATGGGATAGATCTCGTAGATGGAGAGACGTTGTGGGAGCATGAGCCAAATGAGTGGGGAGATCTTCGTGGAGAAGAGAATACAATCTTTACACCTTCGGTCTCGAATACTGCAGTTTACGTATCCGGTGATGGTGTTGAAGCGTTAGAACACAGTGGGGAAAAACTCTGGACGAGTGATCACGACACACTATTTAATTTTCGAATCTATGAAGAAACAATCTACGGTCGAACGAATGAATATCTATACGGAATCGATGAAGAGACAGGAGAAGAGGTTCTCAAAATCCAAGCCTCTGATGAAATTGAAACGTTAGCTATTGATGGCGAACGAATTATTGTAGCGACTCGTAAAGGGGGCGAAGATTTTCTACTTGAGGGTTATGAAAGGAGTTCAGGAGATAACCTATGGAACCAAGCGATTAATGATGTTCGTGGCGCAGAGCCGGATATTCGTATTGTTGACGGTACAATTTATACAGTGAGGGATATGGAAGTTATCTCAATTGAAATAGAATCTGGTGATGTGGAGAGCCTATATGACTTCTCAGAATCGAACACTAGACCTGCTCAACCCACAGTTTATGATGGTAGAGTATATGTGCCTACAGAACTTCCCGAAGTGCCAGTTTTAAACAGTGAAACTGGAGAGCGGGTTTCTGAATGGGAGAATAGAAGATTAAAAGGAAGGACAAGCTGGAGAATGCCAATTTCTAGTGAGACACTCTACGTCTGGACACCAGGAACGGTAAATTCACCTGGTGTTATTAATGCTCTGAATCCAGAAACTGGTGAGAAAAATTGGGAAATGGAATCAACGTTGACGGGACATCCAACCGGCCCGATAGTTCTTGAAGATTCATTACTTTATGCAGACAATTCAGATAACACAATTGTGCTGTATAGATAGATGCCAATTTTATTATTTAAGTTATATAAAATATTAGACTTTTCTCTTACTTTATACGCATATAACTATTTTGGATGGCACTCTAACTCAGCAACGCTATCTGAATTGTAATCTGGGCCAACAAAATCCCATGTTGGTGAACAATGTTCGATCCCATCATCTATAGATTCACCAGGATCCGCCACACTCGGAACCCCACCACTCCCCATCACACCACCAGGCATCATCACGATTACTTCAATCGTACTCTCGAAATCAACGGGATTGTTCGCTCCAACGGTGATTTTCTCACCATCCTCGAGTTCCAGTTCGATCGGTCGGTGTTCACGGACGAACGACAGACGGTCGCCACTCGAGGCGTCGCCGACGGTCGCACTCACCTCGAATCGGGCGTATTCGCCGCGTACCTCGACGTTCCAGCTGTTGAGCTGTGCGAGGTATAGCGCCGGTGGGTACGGGATAAGCGGTACGCCGGGCCATCCGACACGGTTGTCCGTGTGTATCGCCATCGGGGCGTGTTCGGTTTCGCCACCTACGTCGGTGATCGTATCGTCTTCCGGACGTACCGCCGGATCCCTGTCCTCGCTGATGTTTTCTGCGGTCAAATACGTTGGCGAGCCAGCGGCTTCGAACTGGGCATCCTCGAGCACCGGCGAGCCCTCGATATCGTCCGGTTCGTAGTCCACGTCGGCGTTTAACGCATCCTGAGTGAATCCGAGCACGTCATCGAGTGCGTCCATGCCGCTCCCACCAGCGTCGTCAACGTGTTCGCCCATCTCGTCTAACCCGTCTTCGTAGGGCTCTGCGACGAGTTCGAGCCAGTAATAGAGTCGATCGAAGTACGCCTTTCGCACCTGGGCGATGGTCTCCGCCGCCGGCGTTTCGTAAGTTTCGCCCTCGAGATCGTCATAGACGAAGTTGTCTTCGTATTCGTTCTGCACGTGTTCGATCGCTCGTTCGGGTGGCGTCGGCGTCTCCATCATCTCGGTTCGTTCGACCTCGAAGGGGTGTTCGTCGATGACCTCGAGGAATCCGTGGTGGGTCTCCTCGAGGTCGGATCGAACCTCCTTGATGAGAGTGTCTTCTGAATCCGGTTTGAGGTCGTCCAACTCGACCATCTCCGACGAACCGCTGTCTAGCAGTATCGCTTCCGTGTCGTCTTCAATCGTCTCTGTCGAGGAAATCGTCTCGCCCTCGAGCGACTCGAGGTCATCAGTAAAGTCGGCGCGTACCGAACCGTTGGTCTCCGCCGTCGTCAACGCCGTGATTCCGGATTTGAATCCTTCCTCGAAATTATCCCGCCAGCCGTCATCGTCGGTGTACCCCGACTCGTAGTCGCTCTCTATCGGACGGTCCTCGACCGGGAACTCATCACGGTCGTAGTACTCGCCTTGCCGATCGAACCCGTACTCGCCATCGATTGCGATATCCGCGCTGAGAGACACCGTTCGGTCGGTAATGAACGTCTTCGTCCGTGGTGTCACATTCTCCGGGTCGTCGGATTCCCACGTTTGAGAGCGCTCGAGATCGAGTTCGGCCGCTGCGCTAACTTCGTGAAGGGTTCGATCGCTCGAGTCACCGTCTTCGAACGTGTCGTGATCAACGTGGATGTCCGAAACGGAATCGACGACGGTCGTGTCGTCGGATTCGGTGTAGTTGGCTCGATCATCGGGAGAATCGGCATCTGGCATGCCACCCGAAACGTGGACTGATTCGGTTTCACGCTCGAGGTCGACCTGATAGAGTTCCTCGACGATGTCCCGGACGCTCCGATCGTACTCGTCGTCTCCGGCCGGGAGATTCCCGTCGTCGATGTCGGTTTCGGGCGCGATATTCCCCTCAGCTACCTCATCGCTCGTCCGGTCTTCCATCCACCCGACGATGTCTTGGGCTTCTTCGACGGAGTACTCCATGTACGCTGCCTGAGCGACATCCTCGAGTGGCACCTCCTCCGTTCCGTCCATCACGTCCATTTCACCGAGCCCGTCGACGAGGAGGTCGGACAGATCCGGCATGTTAGGGAGCTCACCGGTTGCTTCGTCTCCGAACAGCCACTCCTGTACTTCACCGCCGTCACAGAGCTGTTCTTTGACATCATCAATTACCGTCCCATCTTCGACCCCCTCAGCATCGGTTCCGATGTCGGCCTCGGCCTGATCGACGAGCTGTTCGGTTCCGTCGGAACTATCGCCACCCGCGAGATCGTTGCCGATTTGCGTAGCCAGACAGATGAATCCGGGTCGCATCGTTCGGTCCGCATACGGGTCTTGCGTTCCGAAGACGTCGTTCTGGACGTCGAATATCGCGTGATTTGCCAGGACTTCAGTGTGCTTGACGTCGATTACCTCCTCAAAATCGTGCTGATCGGGTCCTCGAGTCGGTTGCATCCGATCCCAACCGGCTTTGAAGTAGGCGAACGGGTAGAGGCGAGCGCCCAGATGCTGGCCAAGACCATCCAGACTCGAGCCGATCGATTCGTCGAAGAACCCGCTGTTCAGTTGGGTTTCGTACTCGGTGAGCCGGTCGTTTAGCTCGAAAACTGGCGTCCCGACACTTACTGTAACTGGACGACTCTGTTCGACCTCCGTGCCTCCGTTTCGGGAAGCGCGGAATTCGACCGCTTCGACCGTCGCCGCGACGGTTCCTGTCTCGACATCAGCATCGAAATGGCCGATATCGAGATCGACCCGATCGATCGCTTCGTCTGGATCGATCGACTCGTCATCTCCGGATGATGTGACAGCGGGGATCGACACGTTCGCCGTGACATCCGACCGAACGTCGCCACCTGCGTTCGATAGTGTGTCCGTCGCTTCCAGATAAACGAGCAGTTTGACATAGTTCTCGAACCGTTCGTCCCGATCGTCCGCGTCGGCAATCGCATCGACTTCGCTCTCTGCAGAGGAGTTGATCGGTGCCATTCCAGCCCGATAACTCGCCTCGAGAACCGCGGTCCGAAGCTCTCCCTGGGCTTGCGCCACGGCTCGGTCCATCGCAATCTCCGTGTCTCGATCGGTAGTCGGGTCGGGCCGAGTCTCGAGCGTTGCAACGATCATCACGCTCGAGAGCAAGAGCAATACGGCGATTAGCGCGAAGGGAACTCGCCCACGATCATCGAGATCTATCGAAACTGATCCGCGAGTTCGTCTACGCCCACTCATGGATCCCACGCCTGAACCGTCACGTCGATCGTCTCCGGCGAAGTGACTTCCTCGAACGTCTCCTCGAGCCGTTCGACGACGTTGTCCGCAGTTGAGTCGTGCCAGGTCTGGGTTATTTTCTCGCCGACTGGTCCGTTTCGCATATCTGTTGCGATCCAATCGCCAAGTCCATTGTCGGCGTCGATATCCCCCACGAGCGTTTCGTTTGCTGTCGCCGTATCAGGCGAGGTCCCGCTAATGTGGTCGTCGACAGTCACGTCCACCGGATCTGCCAGTTGTTTGTAGTTGTAGACCGTCACCGAACGTTCGGTGAGTGAAGACTCGAGGGAATATTGGGTGTTTTCGAACGGGAAATAGCCCTCGACGATCGACTCGGCGACGACGGTTGCAACAGCGTCGAACCCATCGGTGTCGGCATCGTCGATGAACGGTGTCCCAACGTCGCTCGTTTCTTCGCGTTCGAACTCACGCGCCAGTTCTTCGGGGTCGAGTTCCGGAACGCCGCTCGTAACCGTCGTGCTCGCGCTCGAGACGTCACCGGTGGAGGGTGGCTGTCGGCCAGCCGTCGCAGTTCCGTTGAGTGACGCGCCGTCGTAGGGAGCCCACGTCGCTACTGCGTAGAAGTGATGCTCGCCGCCGACGTGTGTTCCCCGAATCGAGTGATCAACGGCGTCTTCGTAGGCATCTCCGTAGGCGAAGCGCTGGCTCCCGTCGATCCGAAGATTCGTGAGTGCCGCGTCCGCGAGAAGGCCGATAGAAGAGCCATACGTTGCAACTTCGTAGACCGATTCGCGTTCCGCCGAATCGAGGTCTCCGGGAGGCTCGAAGTTCTCGCTTTCGAGTGTCGAAACGCCTGCCCCGTTCTCCTCGGTGATATCGTACAGGACGGAGCTGGTCGTCGCACTCAAACTCTGGAGGACCTGATCGGCGCGGTCATCCGGTACGGGTTCATCGGAGCTGTCGAGATGAAACCCGATCAACAGCACGCTCGCACTAATCAGGAGTAACGCGAGTGTGATATCCACGACGGTACTCACGCCACGATTTGACGCACCCCTCATCAAGACCACACCTCGACTCGGAGCGTTCCAGCTCGAACTGCCGCCTGGCGATCCACCGTTACCGGAACCAACCGCTCAGCGACGCCGGCATCCTGGGGGGAGTCGTCGACGCTCTCGAGCGAACGTGCGTCTCCGTCGGCATCGAACCGCGCCTCGGCAATCCGCTTCGGCCCCCCGTCTGTGTGTACCTCGACGGAAACGGCCATGTTTTCCCCGTTCGGGATCGATGTCGGTTCGATTTCGCTCGCAACGTTTTGGGATTCGTCGTGAGCGTAGAACGTGGCGCTTTCCTCGAGGTCAGCCCAAACTCGATCGATGGCTGTCTCTTCCTGCGTTCGATCGCTTGTCCCCGGCAGCGTGTCGGTGACGTACACGCCGTAGATTCCGATTCCGACGATGAACGCGGAGACGGCAACGAGGGCAACGAGTGGCTCAGTTTGGCCCCTATTCGATCGACGGAATAACATAGCCACCTCTCAGGAGAGTGTTTCGGTCACGGAAAGCGGGAGTACCAGTGTCGTCGACGCCGTTTGTTGTCGCGCTCTTGGATAGAAACGAGCTATCGGCAACTGCTCGGGTTCGCGAGCGACTCGAGAAGCACGTCAGTAAAAGGAAGCTGGCTACAGCGGTTACCAGCGAGCCACCGTTTACAGCATTATCGAGGTCGCGATTCATACCGGCGTTGGTTCCGGTTTGGTACTTAAACTATAGCGCCGATCGAGGATTGGCACGATCGCCGTGTCTCAGTTCAGTTCTCCGGGAATACGTGACTTGCACGCGGACTGTCCCCACCGTGTGGCGTTTCTCGCGACCGTATCCGCGCGGCGTGGGTGGTCTCAGTTGCGTCGTCGATCACGATGACTTCCCCCGGAGCTTCGGGCATCCGCTCCTCGAGCGTGGCGTTTACGTACGTCGGTTGAGCGCGTTCGAGCGCCTCGAGGTCAGTCCGGGACGTAAGTCGGTGAGAGACGATGATGTCGGACTGAGAGATGCCGACATCGGGGACGGAACTCGGTCGCTGGGTCGCCGAAACGAGGCTCACGCCCGGTGCTCGACCGCGCGTCAGTATCGTCTCGAGTGCCGGGGCGGCGACACCGTCGAAAAACGTGTGCGCTTCGTCGATCAGGAGCCACGGTAACCGGTCAATCGAACCGGTCACTCGAGCGCTGTACAGCGCCTCTGCAACTGCTCGACAGACCGCGTTCATCGGTGCGGAATCGGTGCCAGAGACGTCGATAACAGTTACATCGGGTCCGGCGAGGTCCGCCGGCGTGATACCATCGGTATCAAAAATACCCCAGGACGATGCGAGGCCGAGATGATTGTTCGCCGCTCGCACATCGGAACGTGGGGCATCGGCTTGCTCGATGTGATCGTGCATTTCGTCGATCGTTTCGGTTTCCTGTGCGCCACGCCAGAGTAGTCCGCCAGCGCCGCTTTCGGGACTCAGGCCAAGCAACGCACACCACGATTTTGGATCAAGCACGCCCGGATCGACGGTCGGGCGCTCGAGGACGGTTGCAGAGACAGTGCCTCTCTCAGTTGGTGCCTCAAGCGTCTCGAAAACGCCCATCGGATCGATGAGGACTGGTGAGACACCGGGTGCTCGGGAGAGTGCTTCCGCGACGACACCGAGCGTGAACGACTTTCCGTACCCGCGTTTTCCGACGATTAACATCGCGTGAGGGCCATCCAGATCGAAGTGGAGATCAGCGCCAGTACTGCCATCGAGGGCACGATAACTCCCGAGGTGGCCGACGGGGCCGTCCTCGAGGTCCGCACCCCGGCCGATTACGAAGCTCATACCGAGCGTTGACGATTTCTCCGTTATGAACTGTCGCTCTCGTGGTGCTCCGGTAGCTTTCCCAGAATTCTACGATTTTAAGTAGGAAAACGCATCCACAGACTGCATGAACCAGACCGAGCGAATCGGTCGCCGGGACTGATACGACATGATCAGGTACGTTCTCGCGGTGATTCTCGCCGTTGCGTTACTCGTGCTATCGGTTCCGGCAATCGATCTCGTTGCTGGCGTCCAAACCGAGCGACAACTCGAGGGTGACGTAAGCGATCTCGAGGACGCAACGGTTTCGCTCTTCGAGAACGAAGAGGTTTCCCACGACGGTACGCTCGCTCCGCAACGGACGGTCACACTCACGTTTCCGGATGACTCGTTGACGACAGTTCCTGCTGACTATGTCCGTATCGATCGCGTTCACAACGAGACGAGCATCGTCTCCTACAGCGTCGATGGACGGAGCGAACGCCAGCAAACGATCGACGCGCCGATCGTCTCCGAAGACTCAACGCAAAACGAAACGGTCGAGCTCGGCGGCAGCGGCGAGGAAACGACAATCGTCCTCCGACTCGAGACCGATGCGGCAGGCGATCCCGTTGTTACCCTCGGTTATCCGTGACAACGGAGATCCACCGAGAGTTTAAAACCGAAGCCGAAGGAGACCGGCTCATGTCGAAGAACGCCTCACCGCCTTCCGTGCGATCTCTTTGCCCCCAGTGGGTCGCAGGCGCGTTCGGGTTGTCCGAAATCTTCTCTCGCTCGGCAGACGATTCGAGTGTCTGCTGTTGTGACGTTGAGTTCGACGAACGGACGTTACTCGTCGATGCGAACAACTGTTCGGGTGAACTCGCCAAATCGAGCGCCTGCAGACGAACCGTTATCGAAGCGCTCGAGGACCGCGAGGCGACGTCCATCCTCGTTCGCTCGAACGGACTCGAGTATCGGTATCCCGATCGTGGCGTCGCAGTGCTCGCCGCAGCGGGCCGGTTCATCGAACTTGTGGGTGAACGTGACGAGCGATTGGCCGATACAGCGACCGAAGATCCGCTCGACGTAGCCGTCGAACTCGAAGGACGCATCGGCGAAATTGCCGACATCGGCGTCGAATCGGGCCTACTCGAGAGTTCGATGGGGATCGAAAACTACGACGATATTCTGACGCCGCTGGGCGGGCCGTCGATCGCACACTACTTCGTCGATCCGTCGGTAAGCGACTCCGCACAACTTCGGGACATCCGAACGCTCGAGACAGGTACTACGGCACGGATCTATTCGAGGGACGACAGCGTCCCGCTGTACGAACTCGAAGTCGTCGACCTTTCGTTAGGCGAGCAGACGAGGATCCTTCTGGAGGGGTACGAAGCGATCGCGGACGGTAACGTCGATGGCGACCGCGCTCCGTCGCGGGCTATCGAATCGGTGAGCGACGAACCGGTCGATCCGCTGTTAACCAGCGTTCTCAGAAAACACACGAGCGGTTACGGGATTCTCGAGGATCTGTTTGCGGATCCGCGAATCACCGATGTCTACGCCACGTCGCCGGTTTCGCAGAATCCAATTCGGGTCGTCGTCGACGGTGAATCGATGGCGACGAACATCTATCTGACCTCCGGCGGGTCGAAAGCGCTCGCGTCCCGCGTTCGCCGAACCAGCGGGCGTCCGTTTTCTCGCGCGGCGCCGACGGTCGATGCGACGGCTGATCTCGAGAACGGAACGGGCGTCCGCATCGCGGGCGTCACCGACCCGGTTGCGGACGGGATCGCGTTTGCCTTCCGGGAACAGGCCGACGAGACGTTCACGCTGCCGGCGCTCGTCGAAAACGGAACGATATCCGCATCGGTGGCGGCGTTTCTCTCGGTCGCGATCGAACGCAACGCGGCAACGCTTATCGCGGGAACTCGTGGGGCCGGAAAGACGACGCTCCTCGGAACGTTGCTCTACGAACTGACGCCGGATACGAGAACAGTTGTCATCGAGGATACACCCGAACTGCCCGTCGATCCGCTCCAGTCCGTCGGTCGCGACGTACAAGCGCTTCGAACGGGTCTGGGGGACGGGCCCGAAATATCGCCCGCTGAGGCGCTTCGAACCGCGCTTCGACTCGGCGACGGTGCACTCGTCGTCGGCGAAATCCGAGGCGAAGAAGCTCGCGTCCTGTACGAGGCGATGCGCGTCGGCGCGAACGCCAACGCGGTCCTCGGGACGATTCACGGAGACGGTGCCGCTGACGTCTACGAACGCGTCGTTTCCGACCTGAAGGTCGAACCATCCTCATTCGGTGCAACCGACCTCGTCGTAACTGTACAGAGCTATCGGACCGGTGAGGGGAAAAAGCGGCGTCTCGCCAGGATCGAGGAGGTGATCGGAAGCGGCGACGACATCCGATTCGAACCGCTGTACGCGCTCGAGGGAGAGCAGGCGACCTCGACCGGTCGGATCGGCCGCGGAGAGAGCCGACTCGTCGATCGACTAGCCGGCCCAACAGCAGCGTATGCAGACGTTCGAGCAGCGATCGAATCGCGAACGAATCTTATTTCGTCGCTGGCCAAAGACGGGCGAACGGATCCCCAGGAGGTGGCTGCGGCCTACGCGAGCCGTCATATCGCGTAGTTCAATGATGACTATTGCTACTCTCTTTGAATCAGTCGCGAAAGCGTACCCCTGGGATGTCGAGGCGAGCGACGAGCTCGCCGAGTCGCTCTCGTTTATCGACTCATCACTTCGTGCGGAGACGGTCGTCCGGGCGGGATACGGTGCTGGCATCTGCTCGATAGGACTCCTAATTCCGCTGTTCGCTTTTCCGGTTCCGCTCCCCATTGTGGTGTTTTTCGTACTCGCAACGCCGGTGGTTGCCGTCCACGCCGTCCACTCGACTCCCCGTCTCCTCGCGGCGTTTCGCCGAACCGAAGCCCTGGGCGACACGCCGAGTCTGATCGGACGTGCGGTTCTCCGAATGCAAGTCCAACCGGCTCTCGAGAGTGCAGTTCGGTTCGCCGCCTCGACGGGTCGTGGTCCACTGTCGGAGAACCTGTCGGCACACATCGATCGGTCGATGGGAACGCCACGAACGGGGCTCCTGTCGTTCGCCGACGAGTGGGCCGAGTGGTTTCCGGCCCTTCGACGGTCGGCTCACCTGCTCGCGACTGCACAGGAAGCACCCGAAGCCGAACGGACCAGAACGCTCGATCGGGCGCTGTCAGCGATTCTCAACGGCACTCGCAACCAGATGGCAGATTTTACGGCCTCGATTCGCGGCCCGACGACTGCCCTGTTCGCGTTCGGCGTCATGCTTCCGCTCGCACTCGTCGCACTTGTCCCGTCGGTCCCGATGGTCGGAATCCCGGTCAACATCTGGATGGTCGTCTTGCTCTACAATATCGTCCTCCCGGCCGCTCTCGTCGCCGCCAGCCTCTGGTTGCTCGTCCGACGGCCGGTTGCGTTTCCACCGCCACAAATCAATCGCACGCACCCGGATGTCCCCGATCGGTTGTGGACTCGAGCGCTGTGTGGCATCGCTATCGGATTGGGTACCTATGTCGGGGCGAGAGCGGTTGGCTACGCCGAACTCGCGCCGGTAGCTGGCCTCGGCCTCGGAACCGGGATTAGTTTACTCGCAGTCTACGGCCCCGTCTTGCGTGTGCGGAACTACGTTCGAGACGTCGAAGCATACCTGACCGACGCACTCTATCTCGTCGGTCGGCAAGTCGCAGAGGGAGAATCCGTCGAATCGGCGATCGAACTCGCTGGAAACCGCGTTCCCGCCGAGACCGGCGAGGTCTTCGCACGGGCGGCCGGGCTCCAGCGACGACTACACCTCAGCGTCGAGGAAGCCTTTCTCGGCGAGTACGGCGCGCTCGAGTCGATTCCAAGCCCTCGAGCACACGGTACTGCAGCCCTGCTCGCCATCGCCAGTGACGAAGGACGACCCGCCGGGCGCGCGATCGTTTCGATGGCCGACCACCTCGAGGAACTCGAAGAACTCGAGGGCGAAACTAAACGCAACCTCGAGGAGGTAACGGGAACCCTCGATAGCACGGCCGCGTATTTCGGGCCCCTCGTCGCCGGGGCAACTGTTGGTCTGGCGAACATGATGGCCGAGATGGATCTCTCGTCGCTCGACGGTGCAACTGCATTTCCGACCGAGCAGTTGGCACTGTCGGTCGGCGTGTTCGTGCTCACGCTGTGTTTCATCTTGATCCCGCTTTCGCTGGCGCTCCGACACGGACTCGATCGCGCGCTCATCAGCTATCACGTCGGCCGAGCGCTCACAGCAGCGACGGTTGTCTACGTCTTCGCAGTCGTCGCGATCGACATCGTGTTTTGACCCGTTCGTCTTCCTCGAGAGCGAGCAACCAAATCTCGACAGCGAGTTTTGACTCCCCCTCACGTGCCGTATCGCTGGAAACTGGCCGGCTATGAGTTTAAATACGAACAGGCGGCCACAGCCAGCATGGATCTGGAGGCACCCGCAGACGCGTGGTACGTCTGGTTCGCAGTCAGCATCGTCACTATCGCGATGGTCGGCATCGCCCTCGGCCTTCCAACTGGACCGCCCCCAGACGCCAACGAAGCCGCGAATACCATCGAGCGAACGACCGGGGGTGCCTACGAAACGAGTTCGGCCTACGAACACGACGCCGATGAGATGAAAATCGACGGACCGACGGTTTCGCTCCGGAACGAGCACGGAACTGCCCACTCGAGTCTCTCATACGGAGCCGTCGTTCCCGTAACGGGGAACGAACGACTCGAGAACATTACGTCCGGAACGTCGTTCGAAACGGAGTACGCCGAGGAAATCTCGGATCCGAGTATCGGGGCGACCGAGGCGTTCTTCGACGACATCGAGAACGTCCGAGCGGACAATGCGGGGAAGTGGATTTCAGCACCCGGGGAGATGCAGGTTCAGGCAGTCAGCACAGTCTCTCCGTCGGTCGATGTCTCGGTCGAGCCGGAGGAATGGGGACGTGGAGACACGACTCGAAGCCTGGAATTCTCCTATGAGGCGAACACGGAGACGCAAGTGCAAATCGAGACGATGGGCGTCTTCTGGGCAGAAGACGAGCCTCGTACGGAGAAGCAACTCGTGGAGGCCGACGAATCCTCGAGCACATCACAGTATGACATCTACGAGGGAGATAGCGCTCAGAATCAACTTCACTACCCGTTCGATATCGATGTCACGGTCGAGGGCAAGCACGTCTGTCAGGAGACGATTACGGAAGCAGACCACGGCGAACAGGTCACGGTCTGCGGCGAGAACGAAGGGAATATCGACGCGACCGAAGGGGTGGACTGGGTCCAGCTCGACGACGAGACGGGCAAATACCGAGTGACGCTCGTCGATTCGTGATCTAAAAAACCGATTCCTTGGGGCCACGGTTTCACCGAAGTCGACTCCCGGTTATCAACTCAATCAGTGAGTTCGTTATCCGCTCGAGTAGGAACCAGTTACCGGCGAATACTACGTTCTGTATCTGTGATGGGAAACGGAGTGTTCCGGCCGTCTGGACTGCCTGAGCGCCCATCAGGGGATCTCGATACTGAATACTCCTCGCGTTTTCGTTCGATGAGAGCCGTTCGGTTCGATGAGGGATTAGCAGCTTCATACCGTATGGTAACACCTGCATATCTACAACGGGGTTTGTCGAGTGACTTGTCATGGTCAATCCCTCACTATCGAGGAATATCCAGAATACCTACCCATGATCAGGTTACCGTTCACTACCCCCGATCGAAACACGGTACAGATTGCGACAGTGAGTGTTATCGTGGCTGGCTGCATCGTCGCAGTCGTCGCGTTAGCAGGTGCTGGCGTGACAGCCACCGAGATGCCTAACTCACAGCAGTACGCGGCGACACCGCCGACAGAAAACGTCTCGGAGGAGGCGTACGAAGAACCGGCACCGGGGCCGGACGACCAGTACTTCGAGGCGGCTCACCCCGACGGAGACTGGGTGAGTTACGTTAACCCGCGCGATAAGTACCGAAGCCCGTATCTGGGCGACGGGTCCGGAAAAATCTGTGTTACACTGGTCAACGAAGAGGGCGAGTTCGTCGAAGGCCAGAGCATCCCCGATACGACAGTCGAAGTCCCGACTGGGGACTCCCTCGAGTGGCATACGTACGCCGATCCGTTCACGGTCGAGTACCCGCTGACCGAGAACTACGAGCGACCGCTCGACGCTGACCAGTTCGGTACATCCCCGGATCTCGCACAGGGCGACGGCTACATGGATAGCCACTGTATGGAAATTCACGGTATGCCCGAGGATGGAACGATCGAGTACGGCGAAGCCTCTCTCAGCGGCGAACACGCTGACGACGTCGAGGTTGTCGGCTACATCCAACAAGCAAACGAGGGCTGGGATACGGACATCGACCCGATAGAAGACGCTGAATCGTACGAAGAAGCCGGCGGTGGCTGGACGTACTACCCCGACGGTTCGCACGGACAGGTTGTCGTCGTGTTGCAACTCGACGGAGCCGACGGTGGTTCGGACACGAACGGTAGCTCGGATGCGAACGACGGCTCGGAGAACAGTTCTGACGATAGCAGTGGCGAAAACGGAAGCGATGACGCTGCTGCCGAAACGATTCCTGGGCTCGGGATCCTGACCGCACTCGCCGCCCTTATCGCCGTTTCTCTCCTGCGACTCCGGCGATAAGTTGTTCGGCCAGTGTTTGCTCGAGTGACGCGAATCCGTTTTCGAAGGCGGGAACTCGAGAGCCAAGAGTAAGCGTTAACTTCACCCCCTGTCATCGGTGACACGAGGGCCCTTAGCTCAGTCTGGTTAGAGCGCTCGGCTCATAACAAACGCCGGTGGATCGCCGGGTTTGGGGGATACCGAGTGGTCGATGGTTCGAATCCGTCAGGGCCCATGGAGCGAGGCAAGCAGACGCGAGCCTCGCGGAATGGATCGCTGACGATTCGAATCAGGGAGGAGTTTCGCTCCGACCAAGGTTCGAATCCGTCAGGGCCCATGGTTTGAGAGAATTGGCGTAATAGCCACTCAGGAAGCCAAATTCGCCACTTATTCTATTACAGAACTTTTCGACCTGACGGGATCATCCAAAATGTGCGGGGTTCTGAGCCAGCCGAATTCGGGACGGTGACACGTGCATGATTTACTGACTTCGATCCTGAGAAACTGGATCCACTCTCAAGAATCAATGAGACTTCTGAACTGATTTTCCCAGAGACTACACCTTGCTTTGGAGTCGTTCGCGGCGTTCTTCGAACTCTTCATCCGAAATATCGCCACGGGCATAGGCCGTCCTCAGCTCTGCGAGTGCAGTGTCACTTTGTTGAGGACTGGACTGGCGAATCGAACTGTACAGGAGGTACCCGGTCCCGAGAATTATGAGCAAAGGCACCACCGACATGAGAAGCCACATCCACGTGGCTCCTGTGCCGTTCCACATACTACCATCCCACATGTGTCCCCACCCCCATACGCCCATCATCGGCATCATCACTACCATCGTGAGGAAGGGCAGAAGCAGGATCGCAGCAATAACGATCAGGACCGTCCGAACCAGTGAATCATCGGTTGCCATACTCTGATATACGCTGTCCAAGTATGTTATCTAGTCCCCAAATCCCACGCAGCAGGAAAGGTAGTGCGATCAGATGTGATTACGAAACAACTCTAAAATATAGTGAGCATCTGTTGCTCATTCGCTGACAGTGGATCTCGCGGCAATGGTGTTGTATATCCACGAAAAGACGTACAGGACGACGAACGTAATGATCGCCGCCTCCACCATACCGGTGATGATCCCGCCGAGCGTGAGCGAGAAGAACATATGCCATTCCATCATCATTGCGGCCGCTCCTTCGTATAGACCGACATTAGCGAGTATTCCGAGCAATAGCATGACTACTGCCGCCATGATCGCTCCTGCGAACGCTAACGCCGGTACGTTGAGATGATCCACGAACGCAGCGTCGGTTTGGGAAGCGGTTGTCGTTGCCATGATTCTCTGGGGGGTTCCACCCGGAATCTCCCCAATCTAAGCTAGGTCGGCAGAGTGCTTTACTGTACTCCAAACCCCCCTCCTATGGGGTCAAATAGCACGACTCTCCCAGTAAACACTCATGTTTTAAATCAATAGGCTGGATTTCAGCATGAACGTCCACTATCGTTAGCAGATTCCAACCGGTCCTCGGAGGTAGCGATACGCTCTGGAAAGGCCAGGCGGGTGATTGAGCACTGCGAAAACCAAGAAAAACAATAATGTAGCGGTATCAGATTCTGTTTCTTCAAATTTCAGGAGTAGATGATCTTTGGCTGCGAATGGAGTTTCTCACGCAACCGGACGTGATCAATCACGGATCGTCCTCTGACGAGTTTATATAGTCGCCTTTAGAGATAGAAGCAACGAGTTCGGTTCGCTGTGAGCGCTATGCTTGCAGTAAGTTCTCGGATTATGAATTCGAACGGTAGTGAGGATGACTTGAATACGTTAATTGATCAAAACAGACCAGATCGTTCTTCGCGTATATTTCGCACCCCGAGGTAGAGGATGATCACGCTCATCACCAGCGCACCTCCAAGGAGAAGCGTCAAACTAAGCGTATGCAACAGTTCTATGTCGTATGTATGGCTGATAGTTTTGCTGGCCACTGAGATACTTCCGATGAGTAGCATAGCGCCGAAGGTCGTTCTAAGTTCCGCGTCGTCGAGATAGTCAGTGAGCACAGCACCGATACGAGTTCCGACCGTACTGCCAACGAGCAACGGAACCAACATGGCGAAATGAATCGCTCCCCGCTGTCCGTAGACGAATGCCCCGTACGCACTGGAGATAGTAATCTGAAAGATGTCCGTACCGACGGCGACGGCTCCCGGCATCGCCAAGCCGTACATGAGCGCGGGGACCATCAAGAATCCGCCACCGACACCGAGGAATCCGGACAGACTTCCGATTAACAACGCAACCGGAAGCACCACCCAGACGGAGAGGGTAATGCCATTGTAAAAGGTGACCGTTGGCGGGATGGTGACTCGTTCGAGGTGAGCGGAGAGAGACGACGGGTTCTCGACAGAACTCTCGTCTTCTATCGCGGGATGTCGTCCGTCGCGGATGACGAACACACCGATTGACGCGAGGAGTACGACGTAGAGAAGACTGACGACGAGATCTGCGAGTCCGATATCCGCCAGCAGCAGTAATGCCCGTTTCCCGATCTCGATGCCGGCCGTCATTCCGAGAATCAACAGGAAACCGAGTCGATAATCGATATGATCGAGGCCGCGATGCGTAATCGTCGCAGTGAGTGACGTCCAGAAGACGAACGCGAGCCCAGTTCCGACAGCAGTAGGGGCGGAATGTCCGAGAACGAGAAGCGCAGGGGTAACGAAGAAACTCCCACCCATCCCGAAGAACCCAAAGAGGATACCGACAGTCAGTCCAAACACGACAAATAGAACGATAAGTGGGATACCCACTTCGAAAAGGCTCATACGCTACTCTACGATTGCGATCGCTACAGTTGTTACTCTCACCATTTGTTCGCAATTTTGGAGTGATCTCATTTTCACAAATCTCGGTAATTCGAGCGTTTTTATTCCATCGACAACTGTGGCTGCTCATCGGTATCCTCACCGACCGGCGGATAGATTACGACGAAGTCGCCCGACGTGAGCGTCGGGACGCGTTCGGTCAATTCCTGGAGTTCCGGTCGCCAACCGATGGTGTTTCGGCGAGCGCTCGCACACACCACGAGATCGCCCGCCGTCACGTCTTCGGAAAGAACTCGAATCAATCGGTCCCAGTCATCGATGTATTCTCTCTCAATAGGCGTGTTCGATTCGTGTTCTCCGAACAGTTGCTCGTAATCATTCCCCGACTCCTCGACGACGAGTGCTCGTATCGGCGCTCCAGTACCCGCTGCAATCCGTTCGATCGTTTGTCCGACCTCGTAGAAGTTTGGATCGTGTGACAGCTCGTGTGGAAGCACGAAGACGATTCGGGAGACGGTATTGAGAGGTTCCCTGATTCGGGAGACGAGAACGAGTTGATCAGTCCATGCGAGAACCTGCCGCGTAGTCTGACTGAAGAGAGGTTGTCTGTAGAGCCGCATCCCGTCCCAGTCGAGAAGGATCGTCGTGATCCGGTTTTCAACGGCTGCGCGAGTGATCCCGGAGGCGATGTTGTGATCGACCCGCGTGTGAAACGTTACCGGCACCTCTGCGCCGGCAGCATACTCTTCCGTGTGTGCGATTGCTGCATCGGCGGTCGCAACCTTTTGCTCCGTTTTCGGTCCCGGGTGGACGACGGCCAGCGTGTGTAACGGTTCGGTAGATTGTTCCTCCCGGATAGATAACGCTAGATCGACCAGCGATTCGTGATACCTCATCAGCTTCTCGTGGTGCTCGGGTACCGGAGTAAACGGAATGAGGATCCGTTGGCGAACGTCGGTCGGCTCGCGTTTCCCTCCCCGCTCTTTCGTCACGACTGCTCGACCGTATTTCTCCACCACGATCGGACTGACCAGACTCACGACGAGGATCATCGACACCGCGCCGTTGATCATATCCGTATCGAATCCGGGAATATCAGCATCGAACGCGATGAGCACGATCGCTAACGCTTCGGCCTGTCCGACCGAGAGACCGAACATGCTTCCGATCTGGTCGTGATCATACGCGTACAGCAGGCCGGTCAGCCAGGACGCGACGAACTTTGTGACGAGTGTGAGTCCGATCAGTGCCCCGGCGAGCAGCAGCGACTCGCGCCCCCCAACAATCAAAGTCACATCGACGAGCAACCCTATCGAGAGGAGAAAGAACGGGATGAACAGTGCGTTGCCAACGAACTGGACGCGATTCATCAACGGCCCTCGATCGGGGATGAGCCGGTTAAGCGCCAGCCCTGCCACGAGCGCTCCGATAATGGGTTCGGCTCCGACTACTTCCGCGAACACCGCTGAACCGAAGAGGGCAGCCATGACGAACAGGAACTCGAAATGACTCTCTTCGGCGAGGCTCCGAAAGAACCGGCGACCGAGCCACGGAACGATATACCAGATCCCGGTGAAGAGCAGCGTGATACCAAGCCCGAGTTCCACCCAAAACAGCCAATCGAGGGGAGCTTCCGCTGAAGCGACGACGATGACGAGAACGAGCAGTGCGAGTACGTTCGTGAGCACGGTGCCGCCGATGGTTGCCGTGACGGCGTCATTGCCGACGATCCCTAATTGACGGGCAACAGGATATGCGAGCAGCGTATGCGAGGCGAAGATAGCTGCGAACAATAACGCCGTCGGCAACGAAAATCCGAACACCCACATCCCGAAAACGGTACCGACTCCCTGAGGAATGAGGAATGCGAGAACGCCGAAGATGATGCTCTGGTCGATGTTATCAAAAAACCTATTGAGATCAATCTCGACACCGGCGAGGAACATCAGATAGATCAGTCCGACCTCCCCGAGGAGAACGATCGCATCCCCTCGCTCGATAATACCAGCTGCATTCGGACCGATCGCAGCCCCAACGAGGATGATTCCGATAATGCCGGGTAATCGATGGCGTTCCAAGAGGAGTGGCGCGACGAGAAAGATGACCATCGCCAACGCGAAGATTGTTACCGGATCTTCGACAGGAATGGTTTGAAACAGTGTCACTAGGAGTTCACCGTCGATCAAACCGTCATACCACCGCTTCACCTATCCTCTCTCCGATCGTTTTCGGAGATATTGCGTCACAAACCGACAAGGGACGGATTCCACGGCGAAATAGAGGACTTTTTGCCAAGCTGGCGGAATCGATAGCGGCTGGGTGTATCACCCTCTTACGTAGATGAGAAGATCGTTTTGTTGGAGTTCGAAATCGTGATCAGGTGCAAGGTGCAACTCATCATTTCGAGTGACACCGATGATACGGTCAATGTCGAGTGCTGAGAGTTCTCCGTCCGGGTCGCTCAGACGAGTGAACAGGATATCACTGTCAGTGCCGCTAACGGGCTCGTCGAGGACGGCAGCAGCGACCATCTGTCCGGAGATATCCGATAACTCAAGTACGTAGTCAGCACCTGCTCGTTTGACTCGTCCAACTGCCTCGCTCTCCGTCACTCGCACAAAAATATCGACTGTAGAATTCAACTCACGGGCGAGTAGTGTTGCGTACAGTGCTTGTCGGTCTTTAGGAAGCGAAATGATGACTGCGTCTGCATTTTCTACGCCCGCTTCTTGAAGTGTCTTCGTAGTGGTTGCGTCGCCGACGACGTCTACGTGTTCGTCCTCGTCAATGTCTACGACGGTCGGATCCGCACCCCAGGTTTCCAACGCCGACCGAACGGTACTGCCGACCGTTCCGTGACCAAGGATAACGATTCGATCGGACGGGATTCCCCCACTCATCGCATAGTGCGTGGCGAGCGCTTGTCCGATTACCTGTCGTGGCTGTACGACGTACTCGACGCCAGCCGAGTGCAGATACTGTCGGAGTGTCGCGTCCTCAAGCGTTGCGGTTATCGGGACCATCGATGCCACATCGTGGACAGCGAGCGCAGCGTTCAGCGTCAACTGATCGTCGCCAGCGACGACCGCTGCCTGTGCCTTCTCGACCGAGGCTTTCCGGAGGTCAGATTCGGATTCTGGATCTCCGTGTAACACGGTGTGTCCGAGGTCGCGGAGTTCTGCTGCGCGATCTTGGTCTGTTTCGATGATTACGTAGGGGTGTTGATGAGCGTGTGACTCAATCTCGGTGATGAACGTGTGGACGAGCGGCGTGTGTCCGGATATTACGACGTGATTTTCGAGTGGCTCAACAGTATCGAACCGTCGTTGCTGGATGAATTGACTAAACCAGGGCACGACGAATAGTGGCAGGAGGAGAAAGAGGAGCAGGATGCCGGTGAATTGCATCAGAATCGTGAACAGGTTCATGATCGTCGTTTCCCATGGTGCGTCTTGCCCGTATCCCGTGGTCGTCAACGACTGGACGACTGTCTGGAGGGCGGCAGCGAGAGAGAGGTTGCGGTCCTCGTATACAGCCATACCATACCAGTAAAAGGCCGTATAGACGCTCACGATGACGGCCACGATGACGATGTACACCGCGATGCGATACCCGAGGCTCAGCTTCGTTAACCGACGCGTCGTCTTCGTTGCCCAGCGATCGATACTCATCCCCATTCATCTATTCTCGCCATAGCCGAAGACTGCTGGGTCTTTCATCAGCAGTTGGGTGCTACTCGGCTCTCTTATCAGGAATGTCCGTCGTCTTCTTCTCTCATTTCGAGCATATTTAGGTGCATAATGTGCAGGTGTGTTCCGACGCTGTATAGAAGCAGACCGAGTCCAACGAACAGCGCGGGCATCACGATCACCTCGTATATCGGGATCAGGTTCGGAACCGCGATCACCAGCAGTCCGACTAGGAAGGTAAGGACGATGATACTGAACCCGACCTGAAGGTACCTGTAGCACGTCTTCGCATCTGGTAACAGTTCTATTTTGTACTTCTCAGACATAGCCTTCTTTTCTATCAACCGTATACACGTGTCATCATTGTTAATCAGCACACCAAAGCGAGAATTAGATTGACTCGAACCTTCGATTGACGAGGAACCGTAATCGAAATTGTCGGTACCGATAAAACACGTTCGCGTACACCCAGATGAACGGCGTGAGTATTCCGGCGTCAACCGTGATTTCATCGATGTACTGAGTGTGTCCTTCTTCGGTCTCAGCGATCGTGATGGTGTGGTCCCAGTGAGAGACGAGCGTTCCCTCACCGTCGTCTCGGATTCGGTATCGCTGCCCTCCGGGAGTCGTCTCGACCGTCGGCTTGGAGACGTCTATCCACTGTTTTCCAAGTGGAAGGATTCCCATTGCGCGTAACGAAACGAGGTACCGCCCGTCGTCCCAGATCGCTGGAAACAACTCGGGATCGAGCGGAGCGAATGTCATCAGCGGCCACGAGACGAATAGCAGCAACTCGGGTCGGAGCACTTCGACCCACGCTCGCTCCGGCGTGCACTCCAGTTCCGTAGCGATACGTGCCTGCATAGTAGATTACTACAACATCCCGGCTAATGGATTCGTGAGCGTCTCTCACCGTCTTTCAACGGTCTTCCTTGACCGTAAGCTACTGATTGTTGGCCAACTTATACTGTGAGATCTGCCCGTCGCAGGAGTTGGGCGTTGATTGCGACGATGACCGTACTCGCCGACATCAGGACGGCACCAAGAGCAGGTGAAAGCAGGATGCCGATCGGGGCGAGGATGCCGGCTGCGAGCGGCAGCGCGAACACGTTGTAGCCGGCTGCCCAGACGAGGTTCTCCTGCATCTTTCGGTAGCTCTTCCGACTCAACCGGACGAGATGCGCGACGTCTCGCGGATCGTTCTCCACGAGGACGACGTCTGCGGACTCGACGGCGACGTCAGTTCCCGAACCGATGGCGATTCCGACGTCAGAACGCGTCAGTGCGGGTGCATCGTTCACCCCGTCACCAACCATCGCCACGAGCTTTTCCTGTTCTTGCAGTTCGATGATTTTCTTGTCCTTGTCTTCCGGGAGGACTTCCGCGAAGTACGTGTCGATATCGAGTTCTTCAGAGACGGCCCGAGCGACGTCTTCGGAGTCACCGGTCAACATCGCAACTTCGACGCCCATGTCGTGGAGTGCCTCGATCGCCTCGTGACTCGCGTCACGAATTACGTCCGCCAGCGCGACTGCGCCCCAGGCTTCCCCGTTCCGAAGCAAGTACACAACGCCCTGCCCACGGGAACCAGCCTCGTCTGCGAACGCTTTGAGGTCGTCATCGGGTTCGACATCGAGGTGACGAAGGAGATTCGGCCCGCCGACGTAGACTGTTTCACCGTCTCGAACCTGGTCACCGGCCGCTCCGGGGGTTGCGGCGGCTTCCACCTCGACGGTTGCACGGACGCCCCGACCTTCGAGCGCCTCGAACTCTCGTACGTCAGGGACGGAAAGCCCTCGTTCACGAGCCTCCTCACGAATTGCTTCCGCAATCATGTGTTCGGAGTCTCCCTCGGCAGCAGCCATCACCGCCAGCAGTTCGTCTTCGTCCCAACTTCCCGACGTAGCGATATCGACAACACCCTGTTCACCTTTCGTGAGGGTCCCCGTCTTGTCGAAGACGATCGTATCCAGGTTTCGCGCATCCTCCATGGCGATCCGATCTCGGATGAGCATGCCGTTGTTCGCCGCCATCGTGGTATTGATGGCGACCACTAACGGGACGGCGAGCCCGAGCGCGTGCGGACACGCGATGACCAACACCGTGACGACGCGCTCGACCGTCGTCAGACCGAATCCCGCGGCTATCGTCCACGCAACGGCCGTTACGACCGCAACGGAAATTGCGACGTAGAACAGCCAGCCAGCGGCTTTATCGGCCAGCACCTGCGTTCGTGATTTGCTCTGCTGAGCTTCCTCGACCAGCCGCATGATGCCCGAGAGCGTCGTCTCCTCGCCGGTCGCGGTGACGCGAACGCGAAGGCTTCCATCCTGATTCGTCGTGCCGCCGATCACCTCATCACGCGGTTCTTTCTTGATCGGTCGTGATTCACCGGTGATCAGAGCCTCGCTGACGTTCGATTCGCCTTCCTCAACGATGCCATCAGCGGGAACGTTCGATCCCGGGCGAACCAATACGAGGTCGTCGGTTTCGAGGTTGTCAACTCTGACTTCTTCGGTTTCGCCATCTTCCGTGATGCGTTCGGCCGTATCCGGCATTAACGCCGCCAGTTCGTCGAGCGCGCCCGACGCCCGGCGGACGCTTCGCATCTCGATCCAGTGTCCGAGCAGAAAGATGACGATCAGCGTGACGAGTTCCCAGAAGAACGGCTCGCCGATCCCGAACGCGACTGCGGCAACGCTGTAGACGAACGCGACGGTGATAGCCAGCGAGATCAACAGCATCATTCCCGGTTCGCGGTTCCGGGCCTCAGCGGCACCCATCCGCAGGAACGGAATCCCACCGTAGAGGAAGACGATCGTGCCGAGAACTGGCCCGACGAACATGCTTCCGGGGAACGTTATGGCGGCGTAGCCAAACCACTCCTGGAGCATCGGGCTGTAGTAGAGAACTGGGAGCGAGAGGACGAGGCAGACGAAAAATCGTTGCTTGAACATCTCCTCGTGACCGGCGTGATCCACGTGCGCCTCGTGGTCGGGGCCGGGGTGCTCTTCGTGTGCGTGATCGGACGGCTCGTGAGCGTGTTCCGTGTGTTCTTCCTCCCGATCCTCGCGTCGAGCTGACGGCGCTTCGGTTCCTTCGGTCTTCTCGGCAGTCAGTCCACAGACTCGACAGCACGGGCAATCACGGTCGGTCGGCTTTTCAGCCCGTGTTTGCTCTTCGTGGACGTGATGCGAATCGGGTGTATCCGCGGGATCGTATTGTGACATGGGTAGTGCCTCCGTCGAAGCCGTTCCCGGGGTTCGTTGAGTCCTTCACTGAAGAGCCGCCAGCGAGGGACTAACGGAGTGGTTCGGAGACGGTCGCTGTTCCTGTTGTTCGCTACACAAGATCCTAATTATTGTGGGGTGTTTTCCCTCGTTCGGACAGAAATTCCCGAGAGAGCCCGAATAGTGGATTCGGGCATCAACAATCCCAGTCATCTTGCCACCCCTCCATCAGTTCGATCTCTTCTTGCTGGGATTCGATAATATTCTCTGCGAGGTCGGCAACGCGCTCGGATTCACCCTCGTCGAGAACGTGCTCGGACATCACGATGGCACCTTCGTGATGGCGAATCATGTGTTCGGCGAACAGGCAATCGAACTCCTCGTTTTCGGCGCGGCGGAGTTCCCGCCCGTCGTCATGGGTCATCATGTGCTCTCGCGGCATCATCTCCTCCATCTCGTCGGGGTGCATCCCGTCTCCCATCTCATCATCGTCGTCGTGCATCCCATCTCCCATGCCATCACCGCGCATCATGCCACCCATCTCATGAGGCATCATACCGCCCACCTCGTCACAGCCAGCAACCTCGGCGTCGTCGAGCAAGTCACACATGAGATCGACCTCTGCTTCTTGCTCCTCGATGATCTCCATCCGGAGATCGAGTAATTCCTCCCGATCGGTTCGCTCCGGAATGAGTTCGGCCATCTGGATCGCTCTCTCGTGATGGGGAATCATCATCCGCACGAACATGATATCCACATCGTTGAACTCCTCATCCTGTGCGAACGCGGTCGGCACCTGTGTAAGCGCCAGCGCGCCAGCCGCTACCTGTAGTAACTTACGTCTCTCCATTGTTGATCAGAACACAGCGATCCGTGTTCTGTCCGTAGCAGCACGGCTGCGAGGTTAACATTCACAGTCAGATTATGAGAGTGTAACGAAGCCTGAACGGTAAGACCTATCCATGATTCGATGAACGCTGATCCATCTCAACATACATTTCCTCCATGCCATTAATCACAACTATCGAAATTCTCCATAGAATCGAATTCCCGCTTTCGGTACTGGGATGTAAGCGTATTACATGAGTAGAAACGAATACAGAGGGACTGCGGGCCGAGTAGCGATTCTCGCACGCGCAGGTACCCCCTGGGGATTCCCGGTTATCTATCTCGGCTGGGCGTACCTGTTCTGGGTACCGATCATCGTATCGGATGCGTCGGTCTGGTCGTTCCCTAACGTCGGTTTCTTCATCGTTGGTGGGACGAGTCCATTACTGGCTGCTGTTCTCCTGAGTTGGTTCCTCTATGGGCGAGCAGGGGTACGTGACCTCGGACACCGGCTGATCGATGTCGGACGGATCAGTCTGCGCTGGTGGCTGATACTCGTGCTGTTCTGGCCAGTGTTCAATCTCGTTATGGCTGGTATCGCACTGGTGTTCGGTATCATGCCGGCACCGCTGGAATTCATCTCGACTGATCGCCTGTTCGATCCGGTGGTGGTGATCTCGATTCTCGTGTTCGCGTTCGTCCTTCCACTTCCCGAAGAGATCGGCCTTCGGGGCTACTGGCTGGATCGACTTCAGGAACGCTTCAGTGCGCTCACGGCAGGGCTGACAAACGGGATAACGTGGACGATCTGGCACGCGCCCTTCGTTCTCTTGCCCGGTTACTATGCACACACGACGTTTCAGCCAGAACTGTCGTGGTGGATGCCGATGCTCGTACTCATCACGCTCTTTCACGTGTGGATGTACAACAACACGAATCGGAGCATCCTCGCGGTGCTCGTATTCCACGCGTTCGTGAACCTGACGGGCGAAGTTATGGGATTCGCCCCCCAGATGTACCCGTTCGTCCTCACGGGCTACGTCCTCGTAGCAGTGCTCCTCATTGCAGGGTGGAGTCCAAAATCACTCCGCGGCTGGAAAAGGGCTCGGCCTCCAGTGACGGATCTCACTGGTAAGTCATTCTAGACGTTCGTTTTTCCGTGCGGGTTGTGCTGGCAGCGTTATAGAGAGACATACTAGTCACTATTCTGATCTGATTCGGTGGTACCCCCTGAAGAACCAGTCTCCGGTGAGGGTTCAATAGTCTTCATCCTGTTGATTCGCTATGATCACACGGTTCCTCGGCGATGAGGTCGAAGACGCAGGAGGCTATATTTCGGAGGTTATCTACGGTGCAAACGACGGTATCGTTACGACCTTCGCGGTCGTCGCCGGAGTCGCCGGTGCGGCGCTCGATCCGGCGATAGTGTTAATCCTCGGGGTCGCAAATCTCTTCGCAGACGGATTTTCGATGGGAATGAGCAACTACCTCAGCCAGAAATCGACGCTCGATTACGAGGAGGCTCGATATGGCGCTTCCCACGGAGGAAAGCCACCGGCACGTACCGCTGGTACTACATTTCTGGCGTTCATCCTCGCTGGCTGGACACCGCTCCTCCCATATATCATTGGTGTCGAGGCTACCCTGTTCGTGACGGAAGGTTCGACGTTCGTCGTTTCGGCTGTTGCGGCTGCCGTCGCGTTCTTTCTCGTCGGCGCGAGTCGGAGCCTTGTCACGAACCGTACCTGGTATGCAGCCGGCGGAGAGATGCTGACAATCGGAATGATCGCAGCTGCGGTTGCGTTTTCAGTCGGAATGCTCCTGGGTGGTCTCGCATGATGGTAAGGAGGTTTCATCCATACATACGTCCTGTTCTCTGGACGATTTGTGGTACCCGCAACAAGCCATCTACTCCCGGTCAGGAGTGACTTGCGAGGAAATGCGTCTTGCATCAATCACGCGATTTCTGTCAGATGTTGGTTGTGGAGTGGGATGGCTGGACTGCTTCGCTACAGGCTGTGAATGCGAATAGATCCCCGACTTCAGAAAACTGACCGGCATTCGTATTATTACTCCAGCGGCCATCACTTGGGGCATGTCCCGGACGACCAGCGGTTCACTCCGCGATTGGCTCGAGGACACATTCTGGGAACGCCACGCGAACTCGAAGAGTGGCTGGTCACGGGTACTCATTGGTCCGCTGTTCCTCGTAGCCGTGTATCGTCGGGATTGGCGGTTGTTCGTCGTGGCAGTTCTCGCTGCTGTGATCAACCCGGTCGCGTTCGCGCGCCCTGATCCCGAAGAGGATAGTTGGATGACTCGCGCTGTCCGAGCCGAACGGTGGTGGCTCGATCAGGGTAATAGGACGGTCGGACTCGGCTGGCCGAACGTACTCACGGCGTTGGCCGTTCCCGCTTCCGGGTATGCACTGTACGCTGCCTATACCAGACAGCCGGTGCGAGCTACCGTCAGTTTCGCCCTGGCGATGGGGTGTAAATTCGGGTGGATCGAGGCGATTTCCCGGAAGTACGACGCCGCGAACGAAGCCTGAAAGGCACGTGAAGTACGAGGTGACCGACGTACGGCACCTTTCACCTTTCCAGAGGTAGGCGATTCTAGCACCAATGGAGATGGAACAACGATGACTATTCAGAGTGAAGGCAGCGACCCGGTTACTCGTCTGGGCTTCTGGTCAGCGTTAGTAACAGCGGTTAGTGCCGGGACGTTTTCGATCGCTGCGCTCTTGGAGATGGCAAACGCTATCCCGGTAGTTCTGGGGTGGCAGATCATCTACGCATCGTCGTTCGTACTCGCTGTCGCGTTCGTGGTGATGATGATCAGTATCCATCACACCACACCCGAAAACCGCCAGGTCTGGAGCTTTACGGGGGTCAGCTTCGCAATCCTGTACGCATCGAACGTGTCGATAATGTATATCGTACAACTGTTCGTCTACATTCCGAGGGATCAACGTGGTGAACTGAGTGAGAGTGAAGCGATTTTGCTGTCGGATACATTCGGGTCGTTCCTCCAGGCAGTAGACGGGCTCGGCTATCTGTTCATGGGAGTGGCGTTTTTGGCCGCCGCTCCAGTCTTCACCACTCGCGGCTTAGAGCGGTGGGTTCGATGGTTTTTCGTCGCTAACGGCCTCGTCACCGTGCCGGTATTCCTGACGTATTTCGTCGATCCAGCGTATATCCTGCTGGCAGGGTTGTGGACCATTGCAGTTCCAGTTGCGACCGGTCTCGTTGCGATCAATTTCCGTCGGCAACATCGTGCTGTCACGTCGTAACGGGTCGCCCATCCGGAGATCAACAGTACGAACAGCGATCACGCACTCCCGTCAGTCCTGGCTGACGAGTCGAGAAATGCTCTCGTTTCGACCGAAGCGTTCAGCGCGGACTTTGATCCCACGCATCAGTCCACGCTCCATGATGAAATGCGGGAGTTCGTACGCCAGGTAGCGAAGGACGTAACCGACGACAGTTCGGGTCTTCGGCTTTCGACCCCGAACGATGAAACGCGTCGTCTCCTCGCCCGTCGAATCGAGGTGGAACGTCCACGTCCCGCCGTCGTGTCCTTGGAGAACGAGCGTTCGGTCCGGTTCAATTCGTTTGACAGTCATTGACGTGGCCGGACTCTGTAACCAGTACTCGTCGTGAACCATGCGAATCGAATCACCTTCCTCCAGTTCCTGGAGCTCCGGAACGATTCGATCGACGTTGTGGATGTCGGCACCGACGAGATTTTCCAGCCAAGTGTAACTGTAGAAGCCACCGCGCCCCTGTCCGAGTTGAACGATCCACGGCCAGACGTCGTCACGTGGTGCCTCAATCGTGATCGCGCGGGTGGTTTCATCGCTCGGTTCGGGAACGAGGTCGTCGCCCGGCAGCTGTCGGCCGATCTCCTCGTCGGTGGCACCCCACGTTCTGTGCCACGGCCGGAGAAGAACATGATAACTCGTTACGAGCCCGGCCAACAGGAGCAGAATCAACGCACCGTCGTGCCGACGGGGTGCCGTCGAGGAAACTTCCGTTGTTTCTTCCCCTCGTCGAAAATGCGTGGCTGACTCGGATCGTGCGCGTTGATGAAATCGTCTCGGTATGGCTCCAAACATGGTCCTCACTATAGCTCAATAGACCTCACGACGACAAATAACGGAACGTCGAGTTCATCGGGTGGATCGCTTGATGCCGATGAGAATACACTCTTCCACCTAATTTGGTTTCGAGATCAGTTCTTAGAGGCTGTTCGACTAAGAACTTCTATGACTAACGAACAAGCGTACACGGCAGCTGGGGTCCTCGCGTGTCTCGTGACGTCTGCTCTGGCGTTGGCGTTTGCCCCGGTGCTCATGCCGGCGGGCTATTCCTGGATCTCCCATACGACGAGCGAATCGGCGGCCCAGGGGATTAACGGGGCGTGGCTCGCACGTCTCGGATTCCTCCTCTTCGGCCTCGGCGTTATCTGGCTGGCAGCGCTGAAACGCCGTGCGTGGGGCCGCTGGGGGACAGTCCTCCATATCAGCTTCGGGATATTCATGATTGCTGCGGCTGTGTTCTCCGTCCGCCCGTGGGACTCGAATCTTCCCTACGACCCAATTGAGGACCTCCTGCACTCTGTTGCCGCAACGGCAGTAGGTTTCAGTTTCGCTTTTGGCGTGGTAGCAATCGTCCTGCGACGTACGAATCACGACTTGACGTTTCGCTGGCTCGATGCGGCCGCTATCGCCGCGTCGGTAGTGCTTCCAGTGGGTATGATGTTGGCAACTGATGTCGCCGGCGCGCTGCAACGGGGAATATTCCTCGTAGCGTACGCTTGGTACGCACGAGAAACACTGCTGCTTACGAGGCGGGTAGCTGGCGAATAGAGGGGGATAACATCCACATCTCCGAGACGTATGTCAGTTAATCGTCCGGGAGATACTGCCGGCGCTGTCGAAGCTTCTCCCGTTCAGATCGCTGGTCATAGTGACGGTCCAGAACCGCCTCGCTGGCATCCATTCGATCGCTGACTACGTTCTCAGGAACGTCCGATTTCAGAAAATGAGTGATCGCGCCCCGTCGGACTGGATGGGGACTCAATGAGGAAGGACACGCATGTGAGTGTTCAGTAGGTTGGGCATCACAGCTGTCAAGATCCCGAGCGTGAGGGCAACTATCAGTGTAGACGCACGGACGCGTGTACTGGTAGACGATCGTCCGGCCACGGGTTCGACTCAAGCGATCGATCTTCGTCGCAAACAGCGGCTCACGGTCATGCTGATCAACGGTTCTCGGATGGTTGACGGAGAGCCAGTCATCTAAGACTTCGCAGACCGGGTCACTTAGCGCGACGAGTCGTTCGCTTTTTCGCTCATTCTTGAGTGAGGTCCCTTCCTCGGGCCGGTGAACAAGCGTGAGGTACTGCTCATCGCTGTTATAGTCCTCCCTATCGAGCCCAATCGCTGCGCCGATACGGAGTCCCGTGTGCCAAAGGACCTCCATTAGTGCGTGTTCTAAGCGCGCGTAGCGATATTGGGCGAGGAACTGGAGCACCTGCTGGGCACGATCGGGATTCAGTAATCCGGATCGAGCATCGTCTTCGGTCGTCGTCGGAAGGATGATTTTCTCATCGAGCCCTGGTTCTACCGCATCGATCGTCGAACAGAATCGGAGGAACATTCTCAGGGTTGCCAGCTGCCCCTTCATGCTGGCGGTTGCCAGCCCGTCCTCATTCCTCCGTTTTACACGAAACCGGTGGATGTCTCGCCCGCTAAAGTCGTTGAGATTGTCGATACCGTCCTGTTCACACCACTGGACGAACTGCTTGAGACGATACCGGTGAGACTGGATCGTCGCGTCCGCGAGTTCGTGCCGTCGTTCGTCGAGGTACATCTGCATCGCTTCTGCTGGTGCGAGGGGTTCGAGGTTGTCTGTCATGGTTCTCTCACTGAAGGCCGAAGACAACGAGTTCTAAACGCCCTTTTGAGCACTTCTCGCGTAAACTAACAGCTGTCTGGGATCCCGGAACATTTTGGACGTTCCCCGTCAGGGCCCACTCGAAGATAACCCGGAGTGTGGCCGACTCCGATTCGTCCGATACCAGGGGAGAAAGCACCTCGAGACGTCCTTTTTCACCTTCGCGAAAGCGGGTGTTTGAACCTGAATCGAACCAGCAACTGGTTTCAGGTCTCCGCCCTCTTGCGATATTCGTATCCGAAACGGGGTGGTGGGCATGATGCGGTGAGGGACAGATCAAAACGACCAGCGCTGTCTCACGTGTGGCGGTCACGTCACTCCGGAGTTCCGTCGTGGCTACGGCGATCGCGACGATCGCGAACCTGGCCCCGTCGTCGCCTGCCCGGGCCGCTTCGATCGATGCATTGAGAGCGAGGAGGGTCGTCTGGTCGGCAATCCCGTCGATCACCTCGACCGCACAATCAATCTCGTCGGTCCGTTCGTGAAGGGCTTCCATTCGTTCGAGTACGTTCCGAGTTCCGTCGTGGATGCTCGACATCCGATCCGACAGCTCGTGTGCGGACGTACACCCTTCCTTTGCGAGTTCACAGACGTAATCCCCTCGTTCGCGGACCGACGCAGTTGTTGCCGCAACTTCTTCGACCGCAGCCGTCACGTCACCGATGTCTGCGGCGATCTGGTCAGTGTTGTTGTTTCGAGAGCGTCTCGATTTCGAAGGTGCTCTCGCTGATTCGATCCCTCCGCTGTTCAAGCCCGCTACCGACACGCTGAACGTCCGCTGAATTTGCGTCCGAATCTACAGTTTTCGTCCGGAATCGTTCCGTGCAGAGGGCACGTACGTCGTGTGTGACAACTCGAGAAAAAGTACCTAGGTCGGTCGCGGAGCCAGTAGTTGCGTCTCAGGCGAGTCCGGCCGCTCGGTCGGCGGCGAGCGTGGATTGCACGTGCGTAATTCGAGCGGCCAACTGTTCGATAGCGACGGTTGCATCCTCGACACGTTCGTTCAACTTTCGTTCGTGCTGTTCGAGTGCGGAACGGACGTATCCATGGACAGAGGAGTGTACAGTGTACTGGTATACCTATCACGGCTGGGCACCGATGATGCACTCCCAGAAAGCATTTGTAAAGAGACAACCACGCAGACTCTCGATATTCAAAAATGGCTTCTGACAGGCCCTCGCTGGCGATTCTAACCCGGACACCCCCGAAATTATCCTGACTGAGACCGACGATGGGAGTATGTCGTTCGATCCCGAACGCGTCACAACAGTGACGTTCGATTCGTACAGTACGCTGGTCGACGTCGACGCGGCAGAGACGGCACTCGCCGAGCGCGTCAATGACCCCGAGTCGATTTCGAGGCTGTGGCGTTCCCGGTCGCTCGAATACACGTTCGTCGAGAATCACATCGACGCGTACCAGCCGTTTTACGAGATGAATCGGGATGCCCTTCAGTACGCGCTCGACGCGCACGACGAATCCCTTTCGACCGGCGAGCGCGACGAGATTCTCGCCGTCTACCACGAACTCGAGGTCTTCGACGACGTTCGCGACGGCCTCGATGCGCTCTGTGACGCCGGCTACGACTGTTACGTCGTTTCGAACGGAAATCCGGAGATGCTCGAGTCGATGGTAGCGTACGCTGATATCGGAGAGCTCATCGAAGCCACGATCAGCGCCGACGAGATCCGGACGTTCAAACCCGACGCCGAACTCTACCGCCACGCGGCCGCTCGCACTGGGACGCCCATCGACGAAATAGCACACGTGACGGCCGGCTGGTTCGATGTCGTGGGTGCTCAGAACGCTGGTATGCAGGGAGTCTGGGTCGACCGGAAGGGGACACCGTGGGAACCGTTCGACGGCGAACCGGCATTGACCGTCGAGTCTATCCACGAACTGGTCGACACCGTCGACCACGGGTGATACGGTCCGTTGTACCGATGTTCCAGCGCGACCGCAGAACGGGTCGCGCCGAAATGACATACAGCAAACCGTATGAGACGTTCGATTTCGGCGGTAGGCAAAAATCAATCACCATCTGGTAACCGGGTTCCGTACTGGTTAGCTGACGTTTATTGCTAACAAGAAGTAACTGGATTACATAAGGTGACTCTAACGTGACGACCTCATCCACTCATTCGAACGAGCAGCGCTACGAAATCGTCGTCGTCGGTGGCGGCCCGGCAGGACTGACGACGGCCCTCTACGGAGCTCGGCTCGGCCACGAGACTGCCGTCTTCGACCGCGGCGGTGGCCGCGCGGCGATGATGCAGGAGACACACAACGTCATCGGCATCCCCGAATCCGTCTCCGGAAACGAGTTCCTCGAGACGGCACGCGACCAGCTCCGATCGTACGGTGGGGAGTACCGTCGCGCGTTCGTCACCGGGATCGAACGGCGTGGCGACGCGTTCGAACTCGAGACGACCGACGAATCAGTTCTCGCGGACCGGGTCGTCCTGGCGACCGGCTTCTCCGACGCGCGTCCCGAGCCGCCGTTGCCCCGGACCGGGCGCGGCCTGCACTACTGTCTCCACTGCGACGCGTACATGTTCGTCGACGAGCCGGTGTACGTGATGGGCCACGGCGACAGCGCCGCATACGTCGCCATGATCATGCTCAACTTCACGTCCGACGTCGACCTCCTCCTGCGCGGCGAGGACCCGACGTGGAGCGACGAGACGGACGTGCTGCTCGCGAACCATCCCGTCGATATCGTCCACGAGGACGTCACCGGCGTCCGCAACGGCGAGGACGGCTGGCTCGAGGCGCTGGAGTTCGAGGATGGGGCCGTCCGCGACTACCGCGGCGGGTTCGCGATGTACGGGGCCGAGTACAACACCGATCTGGCGGCGTCGCTCGGGGCCGACCTGAACGACGACGGGACGGTCGTCGTCGACGATCACGGCCGAACGTCGATCGACGGCCTCTACGCCGTCGGAGACCTTACGCCCGGGCATAATCAGGTCCCGGTCGCGATGGGACAGGGCGCGAAAGCGGGGCTCGCACTCCATAAGAGTCTCCGCGAGTTTCCGAAGTCGCTCGACGAACTCGAGGCGGAAGGTGGCGTTACGCAGGCTGATGTCCCCGCGATTGCCGGCGAGTTGCGACACCAGGCGGGTGAACACTCGAGTGCGGAAGGGGACTGACCATTAGCAGTGGATGGAACAGAATATTCGTCCGAAAGCGCCAAGTGACGATCATTGCGACTGCTGGCTGTGTGCGCCGTTCACGGTCGGCTCTCCGAGTCGGATTCCCATCGGTGCCGGACCTGGCGTCTCGTGCCCCTCGGCGTACCCGAGGTACAGGGCACTGTTGACGATTCCGATGTGACTGAACGCCTGCGGGAAATTACCGAGGTGAGCTCCGGTTTCCGCGTCTATCTCCTCGGCGACGAGTCCGAGCGGATTTAGGTACTCGAGCAACGCTTCAAACCGAGATCGTGCATCCTCCACGCGTCCGGAGAGCGCGAGCGCGTTGACCAGCCAGCACGAACAGAGCACGAAGGCTCCTTCGTCGCCCGGGAGCCCGTCTTCGCCGTCGTACCGCTGTACGAAAACGTCGTCCTCGACTAGTCGATTCTGGATCGCCGTTATCGTCCCCTGGACCCGTTCGTCGTCGAACGGGAGGAAGCCGACGACCGGAAGCAACAGTCCCGTCGCGTCGAGCGCGTCCGTCCCGTAAGACTGGACGAAGGCTCCGACGTCGTCGTCGAAGCCGTTCTCGAGAACGTTCTCCTTGATCGTCTCGCGGGTCTCCCGCCAGGTCTCGAGTGGAGCGTCGTGATCCCCGTCGGTCGCGATCGCGATTCCTCTGTCGAGCGCGACCCAACAGAGCACCTTCGAGTACACGAAGTGATCGTCTCCTCCGCGAACCTCCCAGATTCCCGCGTCCGGTTGGTCCCAGATTTCGCGAACGTAATCGACTACGTCTCGAATCCGTGTCCACTCGTCGTCAGTCAGTTCGCGTCCGTGCTGACGCATCTCGTCGACGGCCAGTAGCAGTTCGCCGTAGATATCGTGCTGGCGTTGGTCGGCGGCCCCGTTCCCGATTCGAACCGGGCTGGACTCTCGATACCCCTCGAAGTAATCGAGTTCCCGTTCCTCGAGGTCCGCCTCGCCGTGGAGTCCGTACAGTGGCTGGATCGCCTCTGGGTCGTCGGCCCGACAGAGATCCATGAACCAGTCGAAGTACGTGTTCGCTTCACCGGCGGTGCCGAGGTTCATCAATGCCTGGACGGTGAACCCGGCATCTCGAAGCCAGTTGAACCGGTAATCCCAGTTCCGAACGCCGCCGATGTCTTCGGGCAACGAGGTGGTCGGTGCGGCGGCGATCGCTCCCGTCTCGGCGTGCGTCAGGAGTTTGAGGACGAGTTGCGAGCGAACGACGGCATCGTGCCACGAACCTTCGAAGGCACAATCGTCCTCGGGGATGCAATCGTGAGCCCAGTCGGTCCAGTACTCGATCGTTTCTTCCAGTGCAGCATTAGGGTCCGTATTCGCGTTCTCCGCACCCGTACACCGGAGGAGGAACCATGCCGTATCGTCCACCTCGAGCGACAGGTTCCCGGAGATATGACCGTCCTCGATCGTGAGGGCTACCGGACTCTCCAGTAGCGTTCGTTCCTCGCCGCCCTCGGCGAGAACTCCCTTCTCGACTGATTCGATGCTCGCCTCCGCCCGTCCGTAATCGAACTGTGGGTCGAGGTCGACCTCGAGATCGACTGTACCAGCCGTACACTCGACCTTCCGATAGAGAACCTTCTTCGGATGATCGACCTGTCCGGCCGGGGGCATGAAGTCCGTCACTGTCGCGGTCCCGTCGGCCGTGTGAAACGTCGTCTCGAGGACGTTCGTCCTGTCGACGTACCGACGATCCGTTTCGAAGGAATCAGTCGGGCCGATTCGAAATCGTCCGCCCCGGTCGGCGTCGAGGATCGCGGCGAGAATGCTCGGCGACTCGAGGTGGGGGAAGGGAAACCAGTCGATCGAACCGCTCGGCGCGACGAGTGCACACGTCTCGAGGTTACCGACGACGCCGTAGTCTTCGATCGGGAGATACCTGGTATCGTTACGCATCGAACTCACCTGGAAGCTGGAACGGGAGCGGAAACGCGCCCCAGTCATATGACGAGTGGGAAAGCATGACGAATCGTTCGTGGCCCACCACGAAAAAGGCCTGTCGCCAGCCAGTCAGTCGACGTTGCACTCGGCCGTCTCGGACCACGCACGTTCAACACCAACCACTTTCGGGCAGACTACCGCAGCCGACAGTATGGAGTACGAAACGTGGTCCGACCGACAGGAGTCGACGACCGTCCCGGTCGACGAGCACGAACTCGAGGTGGCATACTACGACGAGGGTTCTGGAGATCCGCTCGTGTTCTTACACGGAATTCCGACATCGTCGTTCCTCTGGCGTGCGGTGGCACCCGAACTGACCGCCGAGTACCGCGTGATCGTTCCGGATATGGTCGGCTACGGGAATTCCGCCATGCACGACGGCTTCGATCGCTCGATCCGGGCTCAGGAGGTGATGATCGACGGCTTGCTCGACGAACTGAATCTCGAGTCCGTCTCGTGCGTCGGCCACGACCTCGGCGGTGGCGTGGGCCTTCGGTACGCCGTTCACGAGCCCGGTTCAGTCTCGAAGCTGGTCCTCTCGAACGCCGTCTGTTACGATTCGTGGCCGATCGAGCGAATCGTCGACCTCGGGCTACCAGCGACGATCGAGGATATGAGCGTCGACGAACTCCAGAAACTGCTCCGGGAGATCTATCAGCAAACGCTCTACGGCGAGGATCCGAGCGACGAATTCATTGACGGGATGATCGCCCAGTGGGATTCGGAGGAAGCGAGGGTATCACTCTCGAGAAACGCTATCGGGACGAATACCAGTCATACGACCGAAATCGATCCGACCGAAATTACCGCCGAGACGCTCCTGTTGTGGGGGTCCGAGGACGCGTTCCAGCCGATTGAGTACGCCGAACGTCTCAAAGACGATATCTCGAACGCCGATCTGGTCGGACTAGACGAAGCGAACCATTGGGTTCCAGAAGATCGTCCGGAGACCTATCTCGAACGCCGATCTGGTCGGACTAGACGAAGCGAACCATTGGGTTCCAGAAGATCGTCCGGAGACCTATCTCGACCACCTCGAAGCGTTTCTCGCGGCGTAAGTATCGTGTTAGCGTAATTTTCCGGAAAGCACCTTCGCGGCGACGAGAACTGGATCCCACGTGGTATTGAACGGCGGCGCGTACGCGAGATCGTAGTTCTCGAGGTCGAAGACGGTCGCTGCTTCCGTGAGCGCCCCGACGATCGCGTGACTACGGTGGACGGCCCCTTCGCCGAATTCGCTGACGAGGCTCACCCCGAGGACGCGTCCCGTCTCGCGGTCCGCGGTCAACGTGATCGTAACGGTCCCTCCGTCCGGGTAATAGCCGGCACGGGATTTCGCCGTAATCGTTTCGCTAACCGGATCGAAGCCGGCCGCTTGAGCCTCACCATGGTCCAGAATGCCGGTCCGCGCTGCTTCGAGATCGAACGCCTTGACGGCCGCTGTGCCGGCTATCTCCCCTCCTTCGGTGGGCCGCACGGTGACGGTCTGGCCGACCGCACGGCCGTGGCGATTGGCGGTCAGCGCCAGCGGGACGTACGCCGGCTCGCCCGTGACGACGTGGGTCGATTCGGCGCAGTCGCCTGCCGCGTAGACGTTGGGAATACTCGTCTCCCGATACGCGTCGGTCTCGATTGCGCCGGTTGCGCCGAGTTCGATGCCGGCGTCCTCGGCGAGCGCCGTTCGCGGTCGCACCCCGGTTCCGAGCAGGACCATCTTGACGTCGATCCGCTCGTCGTCAGTGACGACGCCTTCGATACCGTCGCCGCCAGAGAGTTCCTGTACGTCGGCGCCGAGATGTACCGCAACGTCTTGCTCACGGAGATGGTCGGCAACTGCATCACTCGTCGCATCGCTGAACCCCTTCAGCACGCGATCGCCGCGCTGGAACAGGTTGACTTCGAATCCGTTCGCGGCCAGCGCCTCAGCCATCTCGACGCCAATGTAACCGCCGCCGACGATGCCGACGGGGCCGGTACACTCCTCGAGGTATCGACAGGCCGGTCCCCTGTCGGACTGCTGGAGGGTCTCACCGTCTCGCGCCCGTGCGACGTACTCGCGAAGTTCCTTCCCGTCGCTCATCGAGCCGAGCGTGTAGACGCCCTCGAGATCGGTCCCAGCAATTGGCGGCACCACCGATTCCGCTCCCGTTGCAATCAATAGATGGTCATACGACTGCACCGTCTCACCCCCATCGTGGTCGACGGTCACCGTTCTGTCGTCTGGATCGATCGCGACGACTTCGTGGCCCGTCCGTAGATCGATATCACGTTCCTCGCGGAACTCTTCGGGCGTCACCGAGACGAGGTGCTCGAGCGACTGGATCTCGCCTTTGACATAGTACGGCAGCCCGCAAGCACCGTAGGACACCCACTGTCCTTTCTCGAAGACGACGACCTCGAGGTCTGGATCGTCGCGTTTCGCTTTACTCGCAGCGGACATCCCGGCGGCGTCTCCACCGACGATAACGAACGTGTCGGTCATCGGTGATCGCTCGCTAGTTCATGGAATCCGGTTTGAGACGTGGTTTGGCCGCCGTTCTGGACACAGGACCGATCGGTAGTCTTCATTGGAAGACTGTTATCGCGGTCCGTAGTATCAGTTGACCGGTCGTGTATGAGAGATACATATCCGGAAACGGTTTGTATTGCGTGCTATCCTCAGAGGGGAATGAGAGATCAACAATGCCCGACTGTCGATCGTGCGGGGAGTTCGTCTCGCCCCAGTTCGCGCGCGTATTTGGGCAACGACCACGAGGTCTACGGCTGCCGCCAGTGTGTATCAGTTGGTGACCTCGTTGACGGAGGTATCGCGACGCCTGACGACGAGCGCACGTGACGTTATTAGTGGCAGTCTATCGCCGCATTCCGACCGGATTGATTCGTGATTGAGCGAAATAATAAAGCCCTCGACCGAGATACCTACGCAATCGAACCGTCTTTTTCCGCTGCAGTGAGATGTTCCTGGCCCCACTCGGCCATCTCCAGAATCACCGACTCGAGCGACGCGCCGAGTTCCGTGAGCGAGTACTCGACGCGAACCGGTTTTTCGTTGACGATCTCACGGTTGATCAGTCGTTTTTCCTCGAGATCCTCGAGCACGTCCGAGAGGACCTTGCTCGAGATACCGCCGATCTCGTCCTGGAGCGCGTTGAATCCGAGTGGTCCCTCAGCGAGCAGCCGGTGCAAGACGACCGTGTGCCACTTCTTTCCGATCAGCGTCGCGGTTGCGGTAACCGGACACCAGTCCTCGCCGGCACACCACACTTCCAGTTGCTGTATCGTCTGGTCCATAGGTGTCCTATGCCCTGTAGCGCCATATAGTTACCTACCGTTACTAGGTTACCGATAGTTGGCTCAATCAGCCGTATGTTCGCTCGAGGTAGTCCACGATATCGTCGCTCTCTGCCATACCAGCTACGTCGTTTTTGGAATCGACCAGTACCGGGACATCGGATTGACCGCTTACCGCTTTGACGTCCGACCGGCGGAAGCGAAACGGTGAAACGGTGTGACGCTCGTAGTCGAGATCGAGCGACTCGAGCTTGTTTTCGACTTTCGCGCAATACGGACACCACCTGAGACTGTACAATTCTACCATGCAGTACAACTACGGACGGAGTGGAAGGTGAAAAACACGAGCAGAGAGCGTGGTAACGAGGTTACCGTTCACTCACGGTATTATTTTTCGAAGTGAGTGCGTACGTTACGTTGGTTACGCGACGCCGAGAGCATCGACCCACTCGTCCGACTTGACCCAGGCGTCCTCGATCAGTTCGTCGTAGACGATCAACTGGAAATCGTCAGTCTCGACGTCGGAGTATCGCTCGAGTTTCCCGGTTCCGTGACAGCCTCGTGTACTGCGAGTTACAATGCACACGCTGCGAGCGGTCTCAGAGCGGTCGGGACCGAGGGAATGGTCTCGGTATCATCGCCGTTCGGCGGCGTCGTCCCGCACGACATCTACGTCGAGTGTGGCGACGTCGGAATGGAGTACAGGGGCGCACCGGGCGACGAGGTCGTCGAAGAGTTCGACTATTTCGGGTACTGCGTCCTCACCGGAACCGATCCGGAACCGAGCGGCGAAGATAGCCGTCGGGATATCGTGGCTGTCGACGCGATCTACGATGCGGCCGAGTCCGGACACTCCATCGAGATTTCGGACGTCGAATGACGCTTCCCAGACGTCGACCGACGGTCGTCGACCCGAGTGAACAGAAAATACGTTCGTTACCGGTTCACCGGGCGAGCACCGCGTACACCAGTCCCAGGACGACGCCGTAGACTGCGTGTCCCATCAGGCTCTGGCCGTTCCAATCGGGAACGGGCGGGGCCATCTCGGTCATTGCGCCGACCCACGCCGGCATGACGAACGACGCCAGGACGACCCAGAGTACGATCCCGTAGGCCAGCCCAGCAACGGCGATGGCGAGGTTGCTATCGAGTCGGTCCCCGAGTCCGGTTGTCTGTAGCAAGAGCCCGAAGACGACGCCGAGGACGATCGAGTGGAACACGTGAATCGCCCATCCGACGGCGAGTGACGGTCCGAGGCCGTACATCCCCGGGATCGCCATCTCCATGACCATCTCCATCTGCATCGTCATCATCACGCCAAAAATGATGCCACCGATGAGTCCACCGATGAGGCCGGCTTGCCAAGCCTCGACTCTCGTTTGCGTGTCTGTTAGTGTTGCTGTCTCTGATGCCATACGATATCATGGGCTAGTACTGGCAGTAACGGTATCTCGGTCTGGTATTTGGATCACACAACCACCACAAAATTAGTTTACCACTTCGAGACTGGTTATGGCATTTTGTTCGATCAAATCCTCGGATGATCGCTATTCACGTCGACACTCCATCACTGTCGATCTTTCCGGCGACGTACACGAGGCTCAGAAGCATCAGAAGGATTCCTGCCGGTAACAGCCACGCGAACATAGTCAACAGGAGTCCGCTCACCTGTATTCCGAGAGCGATCAGGACGACGGGACCACAGCAGACCGTTCCGGATAACAGTGCCGGAAACGACGCTAACACGCCCGATCCAGCACTAATTCCACAGGCAGCCGGCTGTACGATTGCGAGATAGGTTAGCCCGAGATTGACACCGACGAGGCCGGAAAGGAGGAGTCCGATGGCTACGTTCACCGGCGACACCAGAATTCGTACGACACCAGTGTCGACCATGGCGACGGCTTCGAACGATGCGGGTCCAGTTCGGTCGAACATTCTGCCCAGCAGATCGTCGATCACGACCAGATCGGCTGCCACGTCCGGTCTAAATGCGAGGTCACCGACAGCCCAGAGGAAGGCGACGAGGTAACCGATCATCACAACGGTCGTGATCGCCAGCGAGTCGTATCGGCGAACGACGAGAAGCGTCGCAGCTCTCGTCTCTTCGAACCGGGATCTGGGGTGTAGATGACCGGTGAGTCGATCAATAGTGCTCATTCGTGAACCACCGTCGACGGATAGTAGCCGTACCAGGCGAACCACATCGCGTCGAAACCGATCTCCCGCTCGAGGGACAGCGCGGCCGGATCGTACGAGTCACCGTCGACGAGGACCCTCCCACCGTCTGCCTCGACTGATCTGTCGGCGGGGTTTCGATAGACGTATCCCGTATCGAGCGGTTCGTCGTAGACGGTCACGTACGGCGTCTCACTCATCGTCCCCTCGACGACCCTGCGTTCACGCAAGGTGTCCTTGGGGACGGCCATCGCACCATCGGTGTTTCGGGCTCCGATGACAACCGCTTTCATCGGAAACCGGTCGTCGGTCGTCAGCGGACTGAACAGCGTATTCTCGCTCTCGTAGTAGCCACTTTGGGGGTTGTACTCCCCGTAGGGATCGTCACCGTAGTTGCGAATGTGACCAGTGTTTTCCGTAAGCACTACTGTCTCCGGATACTGCTCGCGCCAGCGGTCCCAGGTCGTCCAGACGACCTGAAACTCCTCCAGATACTCGCCTTCGTGTAGGCCGCGGATACCCAACGCGAGTATCTGGGGCCACCACGTCTCCGTTCCGCGGTCGAACATGACGAGGTTACTGTTGATCAACCGGCCTGAGACGCCGAGTTCGCTCTCGCCACGGTAGAACCCCTGTGCCATCCCTGTCAGCGGACAGTACGTCACCGCGAGCGACTTGCCGCCGACGACGTCGTTGACGATTTCGTGCCACACGAGGTTGTACTGTGGGTAGGCTTTTGCGTCGCCGTTCAGCTCGACGCCGAAGACCGGGTCGCCCCCGTTGAGGTTCTCCGGCGGATCGTCGGAGGGAGCGAACTGCGGATCGTCGATCGAGGGGATCCCGTCTTGACCTGGACCTCCGGACAGATTCGCGTCGTTCAGTTCTTCGATCGTGTATTCCTGAGGAAGCGATCGGTCAGCCGTCGGTGGACCGAGGGTCACGGCGTTTTCGTCGTCCGTCCCGCAATCGACGGAACCGGGATTACCGAGACAGCCTGCGAGGGCAGCCAGACCGACGGCCGCCGACGAACCGAGGACGTACCGTCTAGACCGGTTGTTCGTTGTGGAGCTGTCTCGCATACATAGTGAAAGGCGCGCGTTCGGCATAACCCGGCGGCGGCTATGTACCTGTCATACACAGCCGCTGTCGACTCGTACTCGCGTACGTCTCCGTCAGAGGGGCACAACTCATGCTGTTTCATCTGTATCCGTTCGTCTGGCTCAATTCGGTGTCTGGGCCGTCTGGAAGACGGATCCTGTCCCGACATCACGACTGCACGGACTCGTTGCCGGTGCAATTGCCACGGGATATTTTCTCGTCCTCGGGTATTTCGGCGGGTTATTCGCTGAAGGGCACGCGTATCACGATCACCACGCACACTCAGAACACGCCGCCGATTTCGTATATGGGTTCGAGATCGCAACGGTCGTTCCACCTGGCTACGGACCAGCGATTTTCTACAGTCATCCACAACTCAACGTTGCTCTCTCGCCGTACATGCTGATTGGCTATCTCGCTTTGGCAGATCTCCTGTATAGTACGCTCCTCGATGTAGCGAGTGCGGCTGCACCCGGAACTCTTGGGCTATTCACCTCAATCGGCTGTAGCTGGCCGCTTCTCGCCGCTGTTACGACGGGTTCTGCCGGAGCGACGAGTGCAGTTGCCTCTGCAGTGTACGCCAATTCATACGCCCTCTCGACTGTTGCGTTCGTCGGGACAGTGTTGCTTCTCTACTGGCGACTATTTCATACGCACTGTCAACGTACAATCGATGTGTAGAAAATTTGGAAAACTGACGATACTAAACGAGAGTGACACCAATGACTGACATACTACGCGTCGGACGAAAAGATCTGACCGCTACGGAGATCCTTGATGCAGTCGATCTTGGAAATCGAGTTGTGATCGAAATCGAATTTCTTGGGGCTACCATGCGAATGGCCATCCGTAAGCGAGACGGGACGTATTACTGCGATACGCCGGTTAAACTCCTCACGTACGACACCGAAGAGGATATGCGAACGTGCCTCGAACGGTACAAGCTCGCTAAGGCCGCCGATGAAACGGACGAAATCGAGGTGTCACAGGACGAATGACACGTCGAGAGCCGGATATGGAGGATTTGATGCGTATCGACGATCCGGAGTTCGATCAGGTTTTGGAGTGCGTGTTCGGTATTCACGCCCACGAACGCCGCACGTACTTCGCGCTGCTCGAGGCGCCGGGAAGTACGGTCTCTGAGCTCGCGGACGATCTCGAGCGTGACCGGAGCAGTGTGAACCGATCGCTGTCGACGCTCGACGAGAAGAACCTGATCGAACGCGACCGGAAAATTCTGGGTGGGGGAGGATACGTGTATCAGTATTTCCCGACGCCGATCCCGGAAGCGAAAGAGCTGATGCATTCAGCTGTCGACCGGTGGGCAGCCGACGTTCACGATCAGATCGATTCGTTCGACTCGTGAGTCTCAACGTTTCTGGCATCCCGTGAGAGGCACTAGAGTGAGATCTCATCTAATTTTCAATCGGTGCTGCATGCACCTGTTTTCCATCTTCGGTAAGCGAATAGACTGATTGGCGTGCATCCCGAATCGAAATTCGCCCCTCGACCAGCCCAGCTTCTTTTAATCGTGTTAGCGCAAATCGAACTGTTCGTTTGGGAAGCATCGTTTCCTCGGCGAGTTCTTGTTGGGTGAGTGCTGTATTGTACTTGAGGACCTTGTACACGAGCTTGGCACTTGGAGGTAATTGACCTCCTCCGCGTTCACGCGGAGGAATCCCGCCACGGGGTTTCAGGCCGGGCGAAGCGGCCTGTTGGTTTCAAGACGCATACGTTCCAGGCGTCACCTGCTGGTTTTCAGCATCGGCTTGGCTGTCTTGTGGCCCGGTCAAAGAGGCCCCATCCGTAGCCGAGTCATCGTCACCGGCCTTCTGCCGGGGAGTCCGATCGCTTTGGCGGTGACTCTCTCCACTACGGTAGCGGTCTGCAATGTTTATCGCCCCGTTTACGTCGGCTTGGTACTCACCGATCCAACAGCCGTCGTTCGAGCATCTGCGAGCAATTTCAGCCATTGACCAGCCGAAATTCGCTTCGACTCACTTTTCAGTCTTAACTAAATACGACCCCCTGTTATCGACCACAGAGCTATCCGGCTGGAGAGCCAAAATCCGAGGATGGCAGACGATAAGCGCGGCCGAGACAAGCAAGCACACGACGCTGAAAGACGCCAGCAAAAGCGTGAGATTGCCACAGAACTGGAGCGCGGGGACGAAATAGAGCCACCGGTGGAAGCGGAGGAACTTGCCAGTTTCGAGGCGGAACTCGAAGAGCTGACCTTCCCGGCCACGGGGACCGAGGTCGTCGCGACGATCGGCGATCGTGAGATCGAATCGGTCGAGGGGAGCTACAGTATCGAGGAACTAGTACCGGAGACAGACGAGGAGACGTTCGACTCTTCGGCTGCCGTCCGAGTGCAGGTACAGCGGCCAACAGTTGCCGAAGCCATGAAACGGGTCGTGGAAGCCAGCAAGACGCTTCGGAATACGGATTTCAGTTGGTCACAGCGCAAGGCGTACGAGAAGACCTTCCAGGAACTCAAAGCGATCGATGCCGATGACGATGATGAAGGAATCCAGGCCATCAGCGACTGGATCATCGAGCGAATTCGCGACAAAGAAACGCTCCCGACGTCCCGGGCGGTACGCCGAGAAGCGGCGAAGTTCTGTCGGACGAACGGATATCAGGTCCGAAACGACGAGTGGCTCGGGATATAAACCGACGACCACAGGCAATCGTTGCAATGACTGCTGTCACGCCCCAAGCTGACCGATACGCGCCCTCGATCCAGTAACGGGGTTTCTCTTGCGAGAGGCGTCTCATTCCGTCTCGGTTGGAACTGCTATGGGCTTTATTGTGTTACCAGTGAAACCACTGGTATGGCGCCCGATATAGAGGTCCCGGAACCACCAGACCTCTCGAACCGAGGAATGCCGCGCGAGTTCGAGTGGCAAGAAGAGACGCTCGGATCAGAGGACTTCTACCGCGAGGACATCGAAGACCTGCTTCAGGAAGGTGCCTGGAAGGAGGGATTCAACGAGTGGACCGAGTATACGAGTCTCGATGAAGAGCACGTTCGAATTGTCAGCGACCTCGGCCTATTCCAAGCGTTCGACTTCTACTGGGACCCAACCGAAGACCGCCTTCGCTTCGACGCCCCAATGATTTCGGACGACTGGCGGGAGCGAAACACGACCGAGTCGCTCGATTCGAGCACGGTTTCAATGATTGACGGTGAGTTAGACGATCTCGGCCGAGCGGTACACGAGGTACTTGAGAACTACCTCGAACGGAACGACGAAGTGTCTGATTATGGTTGGGGTGAGGAAACGTACGGTAAACGCGAGGAGTGATTCCAGTCACTACAGCCTGCTCGACGGCGTCCGAGATGCAGATTTCTCTGTAGTGAGCAGACTCGAGCTGAAGAACTCGCGAACAAATTCCTCGCAACAGGCTAAAACTGACAGAGAGTGTATCATATCCGACATAGTAGTGACTGAATCGGCAGGGATATTTATTCGAGTTCATATAATATACAGATTATGTAATAGAAAATATGTCTTTGGAGTTGAAAGGGAATGGCGATAATGACGCTACTATCTGAGAGAATACGACTCGTTTACGAAATGTGAACGCCACGGTCAGGAAGACCAGTACGCTGGGAGGATCTACAGAGTATCGCACTGACCGGCTAACGCGGGGAAGTACTGATTGAAGATCTGAAGTAGATGATAAAGTTGTCGTCGAAATCAGTGACGAGAAATCCGATGGAACGCTCGTCCACAAAATAGTTGTTAGAGTGGTTCTGCTCCGCCGAGAGAGGAAGTTCCACGATATGGATCAAATTCGAGAAGCGTTCGTAGAGAAGAGAGACGGACAAATACAACTTGTAGAAAATGGGGCCGTAGTCGTACGAATCCGGTATTGAGTGATCAGTTCGAGTCAGTTCAGGTTTCCTCGGTCGCGAGTGCTTCAGATTTTGTTACGTTGCTGATCCTGGAATCGGTTTGAAAACGTTCTATCTACTGACCCCAGACCACAAACATATCTATATAAATAATAGTATTTTATAATGTCAGGAGTGCGATTTGACTGGGCTTGATTCCAGTTGCCATAATAGCCAAAAGAACGACATCTCACCTACTATAGAAAATTCACCTCCGGGCATTATCTAGTTTAGCACCTCGTCAGCTGGCGTTCGTCCGTCGAGCGATTGATGCGGTCTTTGATGGTTATAGTAATGCACGAATTATTCAATTCATTTGCGTGCGCTCGCCCGACTTC
>NZ_JASJOC010000010.1 GCF_030068615.1 Halostagnicola sp. A-GB9-2
CAATTGAATCACCCCTTTGGCCGCTGTTCGATGTACTCGTACATGTCCGGTCGTTCTTCGAGTAGCTCCCGGAACTCCTCGAGTTGGCGCTCGAGTTCCGGGGGCGTCTCTTCGTACAGATACGCGAAGATTTCCTCAATGGCGCGCTCTTCGAAGGCGTCCGCCGCTTGCACTGCCTCGTCGAACTCGGCTTCGACTTCCTGCTCGATCGCATCCTCGTCGATTTCCTCCCAGCGCCCGGTTTCCTCGAGGAACGACCGATAGCGCTCGAGCGGATCGCGATCTTTCCATTCTTCTACCTCGTCGTCGCTTCGGTACCGGGTCGGATCGTCGCTCGTCGTGTGGGCACCGCGACGGTAGGTGACCGCTTCGACTAACACCGGGTTCCCCTCGAGCGCCCGTTCTCGAGCGGTCGAGACCGCGTTGTAGACGGCGAGGACGTCGTTGCCGTCGACTCGAATCCCGTCCATTCCGTAGGCCAGGGCCTTCTGGGCGATCGTATTCGAGTTCGTCTGCCCGTCGAACGGGAGCGAGATCGCGTACTGATTGTTCTGACAGAAGAACACGGCCGGCACCCCGAGCACGCCGGCGAAGTTCATCCCTTCGTGGAATGCGCCGGTCGAGGTCGCGCCGTCTCCGAGGTTTGCGAACGAGACGGCGTCTTCGTCGCCGAGTTGCATTCCCCAGGCTTTGCCAGTCGCCACCGGGATGTGCGATCCGATCGAGATTGCCAGGCCGAACACGTTCGCTCCTTCCATCTTCGAGGCGTCTTCGATGCCGCGCCAGTACAGGAGCAAGTCCCGCATCGAGAGCCCGTGCATCAACATCGCCCCGGCTTCGCGCCCGTACGGGAAGATCCAGTCGTCTTCGGAGAGCGCAAAGCCGCTGCCGATGATCGCGGCTTCTTGGCCCCGTCCTGAAGCGACCGTTCCGAGTTTCCCCCGGCGTTGGAGTTTCGTCGCTCGATTGTCGTACACGCGCTGAAGGAGCATCCAGCGGTACAGATCGCGAAGCGCCTCGTCGTCTAGGTCCGGTACTCGGTCGGAATCGAAGGACCCGTCCGGACGTATCACCTGATACGTCTCGATCTCGAGGTCCCCCTGGGAAAGTGGATCGACACCGACGTCTTCGGACACAGGTGGAACTGATCGCGGACTGTCGTCCATGGTATGCCTGAACTTGGCCTAATCAGTTTAATGTATCTGTCTATAGTGGCATTTCTTTCCGATTTATTCGGGCGACGGTGACGGAAAATCCTCGGGACGAACACTTCGAATGTGCGTCAATCGCGGGGATACGGGTTTTAACGACTCGAGGGGGTCTCATCGGTTTTCAATCAACTCCGTAGCAAACCAACGTGACAGGATCATGGTGTACACTATCATCTGACATGGTAATTCACCACAAACCTTTTATCGGACTGGGGGTAATATCCTCGATATGCCACCACATAGCAGGAGGACTATCCTCAAGACTGGTGCAGCAGCCACAACCGTTGGGTTGGCGGGATTAGCGGGTTGTCTCGGGGGAGACGACGAGGATACGCTCCGGTTTAACTTCGTCGTGCCGGTCGAGAATCTGGGATCGTTACTCGACATTCCGGAAATCCAGGACGAACTCGACGGACTCGGCGAGGAGTACGAACTCGAAGTTTCGCAGGACTCGAGCACGCCGGACTCGATCAACGCGCTGGCGGCGGGCGAAGCGGACATGTCCCTGGTGACGACTGAAAGCTTCGGGAGTGCTATCATCGGGGACGCCGTTCCGAGCGGCCTGACCGCGATCGCGACCGACTTCTGGGACGCTCACCCTGATTATTTCGGCTTTGAGATCTACTCGTTGCCCGACTCGGACGTGATGGAACCGGAGGATCTCGAGGGGGCGACCCTCGGCGTGAACGCGACCGGGACAGGAATCCACGCGGTGTTCGAAAAACAGCTGGATAACCTTGGGCTGGACTCGGACCAAGACGTCGAGTATAACGAGCAGGGATTTGCGACGTTCGTCGAAGGGTTGGAAGACGGCATCTTCGACGCCGCAATCTTTCCGGGGTTGTACGCGGTCGCGCCGCGAAACGAAGATTTCAACCTCGTGTTCGACAGTCAGGACGCCTTTGGCGACGACTTCGAGGACGGCTACCCGTTCGCCTACACGGTCGCGACCGGCGACGCGCTCGAAGAAAAGGAAGACCAGATTCAGGCGTGGGGGGACGATTACCTCGATATCGTCGACTACATCGAAGAGAATCGAGACGAAGTAATTTCGCTCGCGTCGGATCACTTCGAAATCGACGAGGGACAGCTAGATGAGTTCTTCATGACCGAGAACGATTACTACAGGGACCAGATCGAAATTCAGGACGAGGAACTACAGGGGATCATGGACGAGTTGGCGGATCTCGAGATCCTCGCTGACCACTTTGACGTAGGGGATCACTACACCAACGAGTATATCACGTAGGATGATAGGTCTCTGTTACCGAGTCGCACAATATTCAAATAGGATGTTATACTACTACCACTCAAAATGGTCGAAGGACACGTAACGATATCGAATCTGGAAAAAGTGTACGAGTCGGGGGACGAACGAACGAAGGCGATCGACGATCTCTCACTGGAAGTGCCCAGTGGCGAGTTTCTCAGCGTCGTCGGACCGAGCGGGTGCGGAAAAAGCACCCTTCTCTATCTGGTCGCCGGATTTCTCGAGGAGTCGACGGGGACTATCGCCGTCGACGAACAACCGATCGAGGGCCCCGGAACCGACCGAGGGGTCGTCTTTCAAGATTACGCGCTGTTTCCGTGGCGAACGGTGATGGGAAACGTCACGTACGGGCTCGAACAGGACGGCGTCCCGAAAGAACAGCGGCGGGCGACGGCACAGGAGTTCATCGATATGATGGATCTCGACGGGTTCGAGGATAAGTACCCGAAGGAGCTGTCGGGCGGGATGAAACAGCGGGTCGCACTCGCGCGAACCCTCGCGTACGATCCGAAGATACTCCTGATGGACGAGCCATTCGGCGCGCTGGATCAGCCGCTCCGTGAACTGCTTCAGGACCACCTCCTCGAGATCTGGCGCGACGTCGAGAAGACGGTGATGTTCATCACTCACGACGTCGAAGAGGCGGTGTACCTCTCCGAACGCGTGATGATCATGACGCGCCATCCCGGGACCAAAAAGACGACCATCGAGATCGACGTCGATCGAACGCAGGATAGAGAAGACATCATCATGTCGGATGCGTACACCGAAACCAAAAATCAGGTATGGCAGTCGCTACGGGAAGAGACACAACCGGAGGCACAACTCTAAACCCATGTCTTACGCCGACTTTCGATTGACGGACCTCGAGGAAACGTTGCCCGCTCCGTTCCAGCGGTTCGTCTGGTTCGTCTTCGAGTGGATCCCGTTGCTGATCGCGGCCGGGTTCTGGGAGTTCGCCAGCGGGACCTTCGTCCCCAGTGCGATCCTTCCGCCGCCGTCGGAGGTTGCGTACGTCACCTGGGAGTTGCTTGCGACTGGTGACGTTATTTCCCACTTACAGATATCGCTGTACCGCGTCGGCGTTGGACTCGCGTTGAGCATTTCGATCGGCGTGTTACTGGGCGTCGGGATGGCACGGTCAGATCCGGTCGAAGACTTCTTCGAGGTCTTCCTGGCGCTGATCTACCCCATTCCGAAAGCGGCGCTCGTCCCGCTTGCTATACTCTGGCTGGGCGTTGGAACGGAGACGGCGATCCTGATCGTCTTCCTCGCCTGCTTGCTTCCGATCGTCTTGAATAGTTACAACGCGGCCCAGAACGTCGACCAGAATCTCATCTGGTCGGCCCAGATGATGGGAATGCCCTCGTGGAAGATTCCACTGAAGGTCGTTATTCCGGCAACGATCCCGAGTATTCTCACGGGGATTCGGCAAGCGATCCCGATCGCGTTCATCGCGCTCGTGAGCGCGGAGTTGATCGCTTCGAACGAAGGCGTCGGATTCGAAATTCTGCGCTACAGCGAGGTCGGCGCGTACACGCAGATGTTCGCCGTCCTCGTGATTATCTCGGCGGCCGCGTTCTTCGCCGTCCGTGGCTACGAATGGTTAGAACGGAAGGTGGTTCGATGGACGTAAGCAACAAACTCGCCGTCGATCGCAGCGATGCGATAAACGTCGGAAAGTCGATCTACTCGCTCGTTATCGTGCTCGTCCTCTGGGAAATCGTGACCCAACTCGGCATGGTCCACTATTACTTCCTGCCGCCGCTCTCAGATATCATCGTTCGGTTCTACGAGATGACGCTGGACGGGACGCTCGTCCACCACGGCTACCTGACGGTTCGACGCGCGCTCGTCGGCCTCGTCATCGCCTGCGTGTTTGGAATTCTCGTCGGTGTGTTGAGCGCACGAAATCGCGTCGCGAGCTGGTTCTGGGATCCGATCATCGAGGTCGGCTATCCGGTTCCGGTCATCGCACTCGTTCCTGTCTTCCTGTTCTGGTTCGGGACGGGCGATCTCGCGAAGATTATCCTCGTCGCTATCGGCTGTTTCTGGCCCGTCGCGATCAACGTTCGTAACGCGACTCGAGACGTTGATGAGAACCTCATCTGGTCGGCACGAATGATGGGGACTTCGGATCGCCAACTCCTCAGAAAAGTGATCGTGCCCGCGTCAGCCCCCGGTATCATCTCCGGCATTCAGATCGCGTTACCGATATCGCTCATCATCACGTTCGTCTTCGAAATGGTCGCAGGCGGTGGTGGGCTGGGTCACATCGAGATCCAGGGCGTGCGATCGTTCGATTCGGTGCAAGTGTACGCGACGCTGATCGCGATCATGATCCTCGGATTCATCCTCGACCGGGCGCTTCGACTGATTCGCTTTCGAATCCTCTCGTGGACGTGAACTAATACTGCCGGCTGTACGTCGTTCACAATTTTCGTCGCCCCGGGGGTGTGAGGCCTTCACATAGTTACTGCCGGCAGTATAACCCGGTCGCAACGAATCATCGGTCGAGTTTGGTTTTCGCGGTGGTCGGGATTCGTCGTATGAAATGCTATAAGTGTCCCAAGCCCACATTCCAGAATGAGATTTGAGAACAATGCACGTCGCAATAATCGGTGGTGCGAGTACGATCGGCTCGACGGTTGCGTACACGCTGGCGTCGCTGGACCCGGCGCTAGATATATCACTCGTTGATAAAGCGCCGGAACCGGCGTGGGCCCACGCGATGGATATCACCCACTCGCTGTATCACGTCACGAACGCTCCGGTCGATGAATCGACGGCGGAGTCCTACGGGACGGTCCGGGGTATCGGAACCGACGAAATGGGTTCTCTCGATCCAGATGTCGTCGTTCTAACCGCCGCGGCACCCCGACCCGACGACGCTACGGATCGCGGGGCCCGCGAGGCGGAACTCGAGGCCAACCGCTCGATCGCCGACGATGTCGCCTCACAGCTCCAGTCGGTCGATCCGGTTCCGGTAGTGGTGTTGACGAATCCGATCGATCGGATCACCTACAGGCTCTGGAAGCAATCGGGTTGGCCCCGCGAGAAGTTCATCGGCTACTCGCTTTCGGAGACGGCCCGCGTTGCGTACGCGATAGCGGATCGCAAAAACGTTCATCCGAGCCGAGTTTCCTGTCCGGTGATGGGCGAACACGGCGAAGGAATCGTTCCCATCTTCTCGAGAGCCCGAATCGGTGACGATCCGGTTTCGCTGACTGACGAACAGCAGTCCGAGATCCTCGAGTACGTTCGATCGGTGCCGTTCGAAATCGCGTCGCGCCGAGGTGCGTCAGAAACGTCGAGATGGGTCACGAGCGCCGGTGTGACGAGAGTGGTGCGTTCCATACTATCCGGGGAAACTACCTCTCCGGGATGTCTCTCGACGCCGCTGGCGGGCGAATACGGCTTCGACGATGGCTGTCTCAGCGTTCCAGTTACCCTCGACTCCGGTGGCGTCACGGCGATCCACGAGTGGGAACTCGCCGACTCCGAACACGCCCAACTCGCCGACGCATTCGAGTCGGTTCGCGCGGATACAGGAGAATTCTGACACTCTCGGCTGTAACTATGTGTGAATTCTCGCACCCCCGAGCGGCGAGAATTGTGAACGACTTCCAACCGAGAGTATGTACTCGTGGCGGGGACGAAAACTAGCTTTAGCCGTCGTTTGCACCGGAAAATGGGATTCGGCAGATACTGGAGCGGCACTGGTTGCATCGAACCTGCACAATCTTTATAGTCAAATGGAGACTCGTTATATGTGTGGTACTACCAGCCATGGGTGAACTAGGATGATTGACGCGGCGGAACACCGTGTCGTCGACTGCGACTGGCACTATCAGGACTCGTTTACGGATATCGTCGAGTACATGGAGGAGCCCTGGAAGACGAAATACGAGAAGAGCAACTGGGACGCGGCGGGCGTCAAACAAAATCTGAGTTCGTTTTTCCCCACGTCGACCGGCGACCGCCAGGCCTACGGGAAGATCGAACGCGAACACTCGAACTACCCGGATAAAGCCGAAACGCCGGACAGAGTTCGGGAGGGAATGGAGTTTCTAGACGTCGACCAGAGCATCCAGATCTCTCATCTCGCACTCGCAATGGGCGGCGTACAAACCGATGACGAACGCACGCAGGCGTTTGCGAAAGCCCACATCGAGTACATGCTCGAGGAGGTTCTCGATCCGGACGACGGCGTGTACGGACTCGCGCCGCTTCCCTACAGCGATATCGAAACGTCCCTCGAGATCCTCGACCGAGTCGAAAACGAACCGGCGATAAAGGGGGCGTGTTTCATCACCGCCGGCGCGAATCCCCCCCTCGGCAACCGGAAGTACGACCCGCTGTACAAACGGTGTGAGGAAATTGGTTACCCAGTGGTCTTTCACACAGGCGGATCGGGACTGGATGACTACGTCCGAGCGGGCTATCAGGAGATGCTCGAGACGCACACGCTCGGCTTTCTCGAGTCGAACATGTCCCAACTCGTCAGCGTGACGTGTCAGGGCGTCCCCGAAAAGTTCCCGGATCTCGATATCGTGTTCATGGAATCGGGTGTCACGTACGTTCCTGGTTTGATCAGTCGCCTCGAGGAGGAGTACCTGAAACGGCCCGAAGAGGCGCCGTTGCTCGAGAAGCGACCGAGCGAGTATATCACCGACTACTACTTCGGCACCCAGCCACTCGAGGTCTCGGCCAGTCCCGACCTCCTCGAGTTGTGTTTCGATATGTTGGGGACCGATCGGTTGCTCTACGCGTCGGACTACCCGCACTGGGACTTCGATAGCCCGTCGACGATCACAGATCTCCCCTTCATCTCCGACGAAGAGCGGAAGGCTATCTTGGCGGGGAACGCTGTGGAGGTGTTCGACCTATGAGCGACGAGGGACTCGTCGAGGTCAAGGCGGCCGAATCGTTCGAGGAGGGCGACCACGAACTGGTCGACGTTCGCGGCGTCGAGGTCGGCGTCGTCCGGGACGAAGACGAGTTCTACGCGTTTCGAAACACCTGTCCGCACGACGGCGGGCCGGTGTGTACGGGTCCCGTCTCACGGAAGCTCGTCGGCGAGTTCGTCGGCCCCGGCGAACGCGTAGAGCGCTCGTTCAGCGACGAGAAGATCATCTCCTGTCCGTGGCACGGCTGGTCGTTCGACCTCGAGACGGGCGAAAACGTCGCAGATGACGGTATCGTTCTCCCGTCGTACGACGTGATCGTCGAAGACGGTGTCGTGTACGTCGACGATGGTAGGTGAGTGAACCGCAACCGCTCTCTCGGGTTACTCACGATTCGAAACGCTCTCGTCCCGGTTAATAATATACTTGTCAGTTGTACACTTTGTTCGAACGCGGTAATCGAACAGCCGATTCGCGATTAGCCGACCCGGTACACGAATAACTTCACTCCGTTCGGTTGTCGAGTACCGGACGCCACGAACACGCTCTGTGTCAACCACTCGAGATCCGAATCGGCAGTTTCGAAGGAGGGGACCGACTGGAAGTAGACCTCGTCGGGATCGACGGGCTTTCCATCCCGAAGTCGCTTGCTGGTTTCCGGCGAAGCATAGCGAATCCCCTCGTTTTCGACGTAAACGCGGGACCCGTTGTCCGTTTCGAACGCGTACTTGGCGACGAGTTCGGTCGCGCGTTCGGTCCGGTACAGCTGGTAGTCGGCTCCCGCGGCCAGGACCGTCCCCTCACACCGTCCGGAGACGGTTCCTCCACTAATCGGAATGATGCGCCGTCGACCATCGCCCGTGTCGCCGATTTCGATGGGATCGTCGACTTCGATGTCGAGTTCGAGTACCTGCTCGAGCGTTGGAATATGCGGATCCGTCTCGTGGTCTGCGTTCTCTGTACCCATGACAGAAAACTCTCACCCCTGGCAGTTATAGTTAGTGTTAGAAAATTTTAATGTGGTCGAGATTCGAGCCGATTTGCAACCGCGGTGGCTCCCGCGGTACTCCGTCGCGACTACCGACAGCCACTTCTATACGTGCACTATCACGTCGGTGAACGGTTCGTTTGCCTAAACGTTTAGTAGACTCCAGTCGAATGCTACCGTATGGCAATCCTCTGTGCAATCGACGACGATCACTCGACCGAAGCGGTCCTGACGACGGCCGACGATCTCGCTCGAGCGTTCGACGACGAACTGGTCGTCCTTTCCGTCATGACCGAAGACCGATTCGAGGCCCGAGCAAAGAACCAACCCGAATACTACGTCGACGACGCTGCTCGAGAGGCACAAACGACCGCTCGCGAAACCGCTGGCGACGTTCTTGAATCCACCGACCGAGTCGTCGCTCGTGGCAGAGTCGGTGATCCGGCCGAGGAAATTCTCGAGGTCGCAGAGCGGTTGCCCGCCAGATATCTCGTCGTGGGCGGACGGAAGCGCTCGCCCGTAGGCAAAGCGCTCTTCGGAAGCGTAACCCAGTCGATACTATTGGGCGCTTCCTCTCCCGTCGTTGCCGTCATGAGTGAGCAATAACGCCCCGAATACGGCAAATACGTCACAACGTCCCGGCTAGAGTATCACCGGATCACGGAAGCCGTGACAGCTTACTTCGGTGTACAGACGAGCACCGGCGTGTCCGATTCGAGGATCACCTGTTGTGTCACGCTCCCGAAGAGTGCTTTCCCGGTCGGCGTTCGCTTTCGACTGACGAGGCTAATTGACTCGGCCTCGAGAGTCTCTGCCTTTTCGATGATATCTCGCGCTGGATCTCCACCCGATTGGGATACCTCGACCGTGAACCCCTCTTCTTCGAGCAGTTCTGTGGCTTTCTTCACGGAACTCAGGCTCTCGACGTCCGCATTTTCGCCGTCGGAACGGAAGACGTGATAGATGTGAACCGTCGTTTGGCTTTCCTCGAAGGGCTGTCTCGTAATGGACGCTACTTGAGTCTTTGTTCGTTCGACGCTCGTGTCGATGCACAACAGTATCGTTTTCATAGGTTGGTGATCTCGTTTCCTGTCGTCACTCCGGTGGGTCGATTGCGCGACCGAAGTACGTTCTCCCACACGTTCTATTCTACTAACGTATTTCAACTACTGAGTTATATGCATTTCTATCGTTATATGTAATACAAAACTCGGCATAAAGGAGACGGCTCCTTCCAGTGTCGCTGATCGCTTTCGCCACCTCAGATGTGTGACACGACCTTGTTCCCCTTCGGCGGGTGATTCGCAACCGTAAGAGGACGTGTCCGGAGTTATTCGTCGACGAATCGTCCATATACTGCCGGCTGTAACGATGTGAAGATTCTCGCACCCCCGGGGCGACGAGAATCGTGAACGACGTACAGCCGGCAGTATTAGTCTCCCTCGAGTTGGATGTCGACGGTTTCTAGCGAACGCCGAAGGTCGTCGGGAATCTCGATTCCGCTATCGCCTCCGATGGGAACGCAGACTCGGTGCTCGGTTCCTTCGAACACGATATCGCCGTCGTGAGTGGCCGTGTATTCGAACTGCACGCTCGTTTCACCGACGGTTGGCAGCAGTTCAATTGCGACGTCGTCACCGGCCGCTATCTGTCGGTTGAAATCGAAGTCCATCGAAACGAGCGGCAACCCAAACTCATGGGTTTGGGACAGCTCCCAGAACGGCCAGCCGATGGCTTCCATACACATATCCGAAGTTTCGTGAACCGCGTCGATCATGCGAGGGTAGTGAGCGATACCGAACGGATCCGTATCCGAGAACCGTACTGTCCAGATGCGCGTAAAACTCATTGGTAACGTACTGTAGACGTGGTTTCGCCCCGTATAAATGTCGTGTGATTCCGCCGCCCCATCGGTTTTCGACCGTCTCGAAATGTGCCAGTCGATGACGGCTCCCCTGAGAATTGACAAATTAAATATTAATACTCAAAATTGATAACTCTGGGAGAGCGTTTCACCGAGCGAGCGATGCGCTCTCATTGTAGGTAACTTTTTATTACGACTGGACCACCTAGAACTACAATGGTAGAAGACGATTCGTTTGACGTCTCGCCGCGCGACATCGTTATTCTCAAAGCGAGAGTGGACCATCCCACGGCATCGACACGGAAACTCAGTCAGGTTCTCGAGTCCGAGTACGGGATTACCCTTTCACACAATCGTATCAATGAAATCCTTCGGACGATGTCCGAAGAAGAAATATTCCGAGAGACAATCCTTCCGAACCGAGAGATTTTCAGGCACTATCAGTTCCGGATCGCGTTCAACTTTCCGAACTTCGAGGAGAACTGGAGAGAGTGCTACGAAGATCTGATGAACGATCCGCATATTTTGATGTTTTTCACCGCAGACAGCAACTATCACTGGCACTGTATCACCCAGTTCAGAACGAACGATCAGATGGAACGCTGGGTACACGAGTTCTTCAAAGCCCACGGGGACCTCATTTCCGAGTTCCATAACACGATGCTTCACAGCGTCCACAAGTTCCAGACTGAGGCGGCGATCTTCGATGACATCCTCGCGGAGACCGAGGAGGGCCGCCAGTATCTCGAGCACGAAGCGTAGATCGATTAGCCACAGTATAGTCAACTTCTTTATAGCATCTCTAATATATATGGAAAATGGCCAATATTGAACAGTCCGTTGAAGGATACGGGCGTTCGTCACGTGAGACACCGAGTGGGTGTGGATACACCGAGTGGGTGGGGAACCACACACATGGAGATGGGAGAGAATCCACTGCCCATCAGAACCGAGTCGTCGTTAGCTAAATAGAGAGCCTAAGCCCCATCTTCAAGGGGTTTTGGGCGGAGTCGTTCAGGCGTTCTGTTTGGCGAATCGCTCGCGAACCTTCTCCATTTTGGGTGCCGCGTGCATCGAACAGTAGGCGTCGTTCGGATTTTTTTCGAAGTAATTCTGGTGTTTCTGTTCTGCCTCGTAGAAGGTCTCGAGCGGTTCGATTTCCGTGACGATCGGGTCATCGTACCCGCCTTCGGCCTCGAGTGCCTCGACGAACGACTCCGCGAGCTCGAGTTGTTCGTCATCGTGAGCGTAGATGGCCGACCGATACTGTGAGCCGACGTCGGGTCCCTCTCGGTCGCGAGTCGTCGGGTTGTGAATCGTAAAGAACACCTCGAGCAGTTTTTCGTAGCTGACCGTCTCCGGATCGTACTCCAGTTGCACGACTTCGGCGTGGCCAGTCGTTCCCGAACAGACCTCGCGATAGGTCGGGGTATCGGTGTCGCCGCCTGCGTAGCCCGACGTCGCCGACTCTATCCCGTCAAGTTGCTCGAACGCCGCTTCGACACACCAGAAACACCCGCCACCGAATGTCGCTTGCGCCATACCCTTACTCAGTGGTCGACGAGGAAAGGTGTGACGGGAAACTCCGCTCCGATCGACCGCTGATTCGATTCCCACCGGATCGAATCGCCGTCAGTACAGAACGTCCCATTTCAGAAGCACGCCGTCGTCGAGTTTCTCGATTTCCTCGAGCGAGAGCTCTGGATAGTTTTCGACGAAGCCGTCCCCGTCGGCGAGCGAGGGCGCATCGCGCCCACCGATGATCTGCGGGCCGACGAAGACCGATAGCTCGTCGACCAACCCATCGTCGAGTAAGGAAAAGATGAGTTCACCGCCGCCTTCGACCATAATTTGTTCGAGCCCTTCCTGCTGGAGCGTCGCGAAGGCGCGAAGGAGGTCGACGCGGTCGTCACCGGCCGTGATGAGTGTCGCCCGTTCGGAGAGGTCCATCCGTCGTTCGACCGGCGCGCTTTCGGCGACGCAGAGAAACGTTCGAGCCTCGTCGTCGACGACGTGTGCGTCCGGCGGCGTTCTGGCGTTCGAGTCGACGACAACGCGCACAGGATTTGCTGACTCTCCGGCCTCAACGCGGCTCTCCCGGTGCCCGCTCCCTTTGACGGTAAGCCGGGGGTCGTCTGCGAGTACCGTTCCGACGCCGACGACGATTGCATCGCTGTCGGCACGGAGGCGGTCGACGCGGGAGAAGTCTTCGTCTCCGCTGATTCGAACCTGTTCGCGGCGCCTCGAGGAGAGTTTTCCGTCCGCGCTCATCGCAGCGTTGACGACGACGTGCATACGGGACCTCTAACGCGTTCGGTAAAGAATCCAGTGTCCTCACTACGGAGCGCGGAAACCGGGGACGTTTTCATGGATACCAGCGAACGATCCGGTGTCTATGCCGAACGACTCCGAGGACCAGCCTCACGTCCCAATCGTTTGCGAACAGTGTGAGACGACGGCTCGAGTAGCCCTTTCCGAGTTGGCGGAGACGCTCACGGGACACAATGAGCGATTGCACGATGGCGAGGAACTGGCGGTCGTCGATCCCGACGTCGCCGATTCACTGGCCGATCTAATCGCTGACGATATGGGGTTGTTCGACGACGGCGCGTGATTGCCCTCGAGTACCCCCTTCTTGCTGATGCTTCTCGCTCGATATCAAAAACACCGGAACCCGTTTCGGAAAAGCGCGGTCGTTCAGGTGTCTATCACGAAGTCGATATCGGTCCCAACACCTGTGCGGGAACCGGTCGGTCTCGACGCCGTTAGGCTCGAACCAGGCGAGATGGAAACTAGCACATCATAGAATAGTGTCACGACGGCGACGTAGGCGTATCGAAGCTGGGACGTACGCAACAGCCAACGATTGTATTCTCAAAGAGTATTCGTCGTAGTTCTCTCTCTCTTGCCCGTGTTTTTCCGTAATTAGTGACCCTCGGCCACGGGATATATACGAGCCCCTATCCATTCTAGGACCAACGTTGGTGGTCGAAGATACAATGGAACGGGCACTCCTTCGGCGACAGGAATTACTTGAGGCGCTGGTGGACGCCCCCGGTACGAAACCCGAACTCGTCGACCGTATCGCAGTTTCTCGATCGACGGTCGATCGCGGTATCGCTGATTTGCTGGAACGAGACTGTGTCGAGAAAGTCGATTCTCGATTTCAATTGACTGAAACCGGTCGACTGGCACTCGAGGCCCGTCTCGAATTCAGAACAATAATCGACCAAATTCAGGATGCGACGCCGTTGTTGGACGTTACTGGCCTTGATTCGGTCTCGCTCGACCTTCTCCGTGGCGCAACGATCAACGTCGCTGATCCGCGACACCCGTGGAAGGTGCTCGAGCGGAGCGACGAGATTGTCAACGCTGCAAATGCGATGTATGGAACGGGTCCCGCTGTCTTTCCGAGATTCTTCGATGACATCTCCCGATCCGTGGAAAATCAGGGGCTGTTCTGTGAACTCGTATTAGATGACGCGGTGTTCGACTCTCTCGACGCGAGTCGCATTCAGATGTTACGCGAACTCGTCAAAGGCGATAACGGCTCCCTGTTTCTGACGGATTTGGACGACTCGTTCGCGGTCTGGATTTTTGATCTTCCGGACGAGGAATATGCTGGAATCACCGTTTACGGTTCTGCCGGCATCGAGGGTATTATCTATAACGACACCCCGAACGCGGTATCGTGGGCTCGCAAGGAGTATCGGGAACGAAAAGAAGCGGCTGAGCTCCTGTGGGACTTTCAGTAGCCGGGTATCAGTTGGACGCAGATCTTCCGGGGCAGGTATCCGTTCTTCAGGAGCGAGTGCCTACCGTCGATCGATTTTTGTGTCGAACCCTTCGTTAGTAATCGTGATCGTGACTCGGTCGACGACCGGGTAATAGACCTTACAGTGATTGCCGTCAGCCTGGACGCTCACACCGGACGTGATGAGGCCCGCGTCCTCAAGGCTGTTCAATCGTCGGTAGATGGTGACCTTCGAACCCTCACAGCGCTCTCGCAGTTCGGCCGCTGTCGATGGACTCTCTTTGAGCGCCTCGAGGATCCCTGCTGCGTATTCGTCGCTAAGAAGGGACATTACGTCGGCGATGTCGATCTCGGTCTCGGGTGTTTCGGTTGTTTGAATCATACCTGATCGTACAGCGCAACACATATTCAATTCTGTTACAATACTATCAATACAAACGATACTACTATAGTATAGTTACTATCTATACTATCTATAATGACACGAGACACGGAACTTCGGTCAATCGTCGAGGTCCACATCGCCCCGCTGGGATACGAGTTCGATCGAATCAAAGAGCCCGTTCTGGAGTACAACGCGGATATACTCTATCTGCTCCGCGACCCCCAGCAGGAACGCCTCGACTATCACACGGCGCTAGAAACGACACTCACCGAACACGGCGTTTCCGTCAATTTCCGCAAAATCGATCTCGGAGACATGTACGATGTTCTGGGCGAAATCACGACGATCGCTGATAGTTATGCCGACGACATCGTTCGAATCAATGTCTCGAGCGGCCCAAAACTGGCCGCGATCGGTGCCGCGCTGGCCTGTATGGCCACCGACGCGAGCGGCTATTACGTCCACCCGGAGTCCAGATCCCATCCCGTCGAAGAGACGCCGCGGACGAAGGGGATGCGGGTTGCCGAGCAACTCCCGTCGTACCCCCTCGAGACGCCGACGGAAGATCAGGTACAGATACTGAACTACATCGACGATACGGACGATTCGACGTACACGCCGAAAAAGAGCGATCTGATCACCTTCGCAGAGGAAGCCGGACTCGATTTCATCACGAGATCCGAGCCTGCGAACGACAAAGCGAAATTTGCGCTGTTAAACAACCGGGTGATCACGCCGCTCGTCGACAACGGATATGTTCAGGTCGAATCCGTCGGCCGATCCAAACAGGTCTCCCTGACGGACACCGGCCACAACGCGTTACGAGCGTTTCGTCACAAACTGTAGGTGTAGATAAACTGTAGGTGTAGACCTGGGGACCTCGAAACGGTGATTGTCGAACTCGAGGGCCGCGGGGTGAGCGTTACGAAATATCGGCACCCACCGCTTCTTCGACGGATCGGTACCCATCGCGTGCGAGTAAGCCGGCCAGCCCCTTGTTGATAGCTTTCGCGGTCGAGGGGCCGTTGTACACAAAACCGGTGTATAGCTGTACCAGCGAAGCGCCGGCCCTGATCTTCTCGTAGGCGCTTTCGGCCGAATCGACGCCGCCGACGCCGACGATCGGCAAGTCGGTGTGCTCGGCGATCGTTCGAATAATTTCGGTAGACCGATCCTCAAGCGGAGCGCCGCTCAGCCCGCCCCACTCCTGTTGGTTCGGCGACTCGAGTCCGTCTCTGCTCGTCGTCGTATTCGTTGCGATGATCCCGTCGAGCTCGAACTCCTCGACGATGTCGACCAGGTCGAGTATCGATTCCTCGGGGGAATCGGGGCCGATTTTGACGAGGATCGGAACGTCACGGTCGTTTTCGACTTCGATCGTCTCGAAAACTGCCCGAAGGTGTTCGGGGGAAGACTCGTCGAACTCCTCGGGCGTGTTTGGACAGGAAACGTTGACGACAACGTAGTCCGCAAACGGAGAGAGTCGGTCGAAAACGCGCCGATAGTCTTCGATCGCCTCGCGCTCGCCCGAGGTATTCATTTTGCCGATATTGACACCAAGGGGAATAGACGGGAGCCCGTCTCGCTGGAGTCGTTCCTTGACGCGTTCCATTCCGTGACCGTTGAACCCCATTCGGTTGACCATCGCCTCGTCCTCCCGAAGACGGAACAGGCGCGGCCGCCGGTTGCCCTCTTGTGGATAGGGCGTGACGGTTCCGATTTCGACGAACCCGAACCCGAGCGCCGACAGCGCGTGAGTCACTTCCGCGTTCTTGTCGAACCCGGCCGCGACGCCGACCGGGTTCGAAAATTTGGTTCCGAACCGTTCGATTTCGAGAGCGGGGTTTTCGAACCGGTATGCGGCGGCCAGCCCGGCTCTTGTCGGCCGCGTCGATTGTGCCACCCGGAGTGCCCCCTTCCCGAGTTCGTGGGCCGTCTCGGCCGGCAGTTTGAACGCGAGCGGCCGAATTCTCGAGTAGATGCTCATGAATACCGGTGCGAACGCCGGATAAGTAAACCTCTCGAAGGACGTCTTCTCTCCGTTCGAGAGCCGCTTCGGCGTCCTTCTTCGAACATCAATTCCGGTGGGAAATTCCTGACTCAGTCCTGCCTTCGGCGTCCAAACGAGTTAGCAAGGAATGCGGGCGGCGTTCTTGTGCTTCACTGCCGACGTTTCTCGTCGTCAGCGGGATTTTTGCGGCCCGTGGATCTCTCTCCGGCGACTCGAGCAATGGGAATATCGAACAGTCAAGATTCGTTTCGACTCTTATCCGCAGGCGACTCGCCAACCCACTCTGCGTCCGGACCGAACTCGTCCTCGAGCAACGCTGGAACGTCCTCAGGCTGGATATCCGAGTACCATTCGTTTCGGGGCTGAATCGTTATCGCCGTCCCTCCTTCACTACAGAGTCCGAGACAACCCGTCGTGGTGACGCCGATCGGGGACCAGAAGGCGTTTCGCTCTCGGAGCCAGGATTTGATGGCCTCGAGCGTCTCGGTCGCGCCGACGTCGCCACAACAGGCGTGCTCCGAATCTCGGTCGTTCGTACAGACGAAGACGAACTGCTCGAGTCGCTCACGCTGTTCGTCCGTCCGTCGCTTCATTCGTCGCCACCGTTCGATTGCAATCCTCGGTTCACTGGCATGGTACTCAAATATGCTTTATCTAATAAAAGTCTACTTTATCTCTGCCGGCGCGCCGGGGTGTTTTCCACTAAATGAGATGAATTGACATATGTGGGAAGTGACTAAATGTTTCGATATCTAATCAAAATCTCACTATTCGGTCAATAATGGGTTTCGTCGCGACCACGTCTCACGGCGGTCACTGCAGATATTTCCGCAAACCCGCCTGCGTCTCCGGTTCATAACGAAATAGTTTTCCTACGGGTACCGCTTGGGTCGAGTAACAGCAGTAAAGCTATGACAAACACACGACGGTCTCCCGGAGGGACGTGCCGTGGCGGCTAACAAAATACTCGTTCCGCTGTCGGACACGGTTACTGTCCGTCAGACGGTCGGGTACGCCGTCCAGTCCGCTCTCGAGGACGCCGACGAACTCGAGTGTCACCTCGTGGTTGCGATCCCACATGACGGTGACGGCCCGGCAGGCGAATCGATTATTGGCGAAGCCGAACAACTCCTCGAACGGGCGGCAAGTTGGGTCCACGAGGACGCCGGCAGTGTGAGCGTTTCGGTTCACACGGCCGTTCTCGGGACGAAAGAGTACCTATTTGGTCCTCGAGAGTACGCCGAAGAGTTTGCAACCTATGCGGGCGAGTATGGTATCGATTGCGTCGTCCTCGATCCTGAATACCAACCCGGCGTGACCGCACCGATGCTCCAACCGCTCGAGCGTGAACTGTCGAACGTCGGGCTCGAGTACGACGAAGCTCCGGTCGAACGACCGGCCAAGCACGAACGACTTGTCGGACAGGCGAGTTTCGACCGAATGTTTGCACTTTTCTGGGTTTCTTACGGATTCTACCTTATTCTGGGCGATCCGACGTACTGGTTCGATCTCGTAACGGGTGCGGCCGTCGCGGGTATCGTCTCTCTCACGCTCTCAAATATCACCTTCACTGTCGCCCCCGATCGGATCAAGTCTCCGCTTCGGACCCTCCGATTTGGCCTCTACGTGCCGTATTTGATCTTCGAAATCGTCAAGGCCAACCTGGCGATCTCGGTCGTTATCCTGCGACCGTCGATGCCGATCGACCCGTCGCTAACGAGGGTAAATGCCCGCGTTCGCAGTGGACTTCCGTTGCTCGCGCTCGCAAACAGCATAACGCTTACACCCGGAACGCTTGCCGTGCGAGCGAACGATCAACGGCTGATCGTGCACACGCTGATTCCGAGCGCACGTGAGGACCTGTTCGACGGCAGTCTCGAGCGTGCGGTCCGGTTCGTGTTCCACGGTCGCGACTCCGCGTCTATCGCGACGCCGAAAGAACGTGGAGACACCGAAATAATCGAGGGTGAGGACCTATGACTACTGAACTCATTAATGACATCTTTCTCGTGGCGGCAGCCCTGTTCGTCGTTCTCGCAATCGCAATGTTCTACCGCGCCGTCGCGGGGCCGACGACCCAGGATCGACTGCTTGCCGTGAACGTCCTCGGGACGAACACGGTCGTGATCCTCGCCCTGCTCGCAGCCGGGCTCGATCAGCCGTGGTTCCTCGACGTGGCGCTCATTTACGCGTTGCTCAACTTCCTGATGGCTATCGCCATCTCGAAGTTCACGGTCGAACGGGGTGGGGTCCTATGACCGATATCGTTACCCTGTTGACGGACGTGCAGTTCATGGCTATCGTCATCCTGTTAGCATTCGGACTGTTTTTCACGCTCGTCTCGACGGTCGGTGTCCTTCGGTTACCGGATATCTTCGCGCGTGCACACACCGCATCCCAGACTGACACCCTGGGAGCGGGGCTGGCACTCGCGGCCGTCGCGCTGGCGCTTGGCTGGCAGAACGCGACGGCTTATACCGTCCTGTTGCTGTTTTTCGTATTCATCACGAACCCAACAGCGGCCCACGCGATCGCCCGTTCGGCGGCGGAGTCGGGCGTTACGCCGTGGGAAAAAGACGACGACAATACCGAGGGTGATGACCAATGAGTCTCGTCGCGTACACGCTCGCGGTGTTCATCCTGCTCACGGCTATCGCGACGGCGCTGTTTCGTGACGTGCTCTCTGCGATCGTCGTCTTCGGAGCCTATAGTCTCGGAATGGCGATCTTGTATACGTACCTGCTCGCACCCGATGTCGCGATGACCGAGGCAGCAATCGGCGCTGGTGTTACGACGATACTCCTCCTCTTGACGATTGCGCGAACCTCTCGGCCACCAACTGACCAACTCTTCGAGCGGATCAACGTCCCGGCGGTTGTCGTCGTGAGCGGCTTCGTTCTCGTCATGTTGGCAACCGTGTTGCCCGACATGTACGAGGTTGGCTCTCAGACCGCTCCAGCGTGGGCGAACGAGGAAGTCACTCAGTATTACATCCAGAACGCGTACGACGACACCGGCGTGCAAAACGCTGTCACCGCCGTCCTCGCGTCCTACCGTGGGTTCGACACCTTCGGTGAGGCGGTCGTCGTCTTCGCCGCAGGGATCGCCGTTCTGCTGGTCCTCAAACGGGAGGTGTTCGTCTGATGGCCGACCAGTACGATGACACCTACACGGAGAGCCAGGTTATCCTGACCTCGGTGAAGATCATCGCCCCGTTTACGCTCACGTACGGCATGTTCATGGCCCTCCACGGGGCCGACACGCCCGGCGGGAGCTTCCAGGGCGGTGCGATTATCGGGGTTACGGTCCTCATGCTCGCGTTCGCCTTCGGCATCGAGCCGACTCGAAAGTGGCTCAAAAATTCCGCGATCGTCGGCCTCGTCGCCGGCGGTGTTGCCATCTTCGTCGGCGTCGGCCTCGCGACGATGGCCCTCGGCGGATCGTTCCTCGAGTACAGATTGTTCGAGACAGAACTCGGTATCCCCGACGGAACGGTCTGGGGAATGGAAGCGATCGAGATCGGCGGGATCGCGTTGATCGTCGCCGGCGTCGTCGTCACGCTGTTCTTCGCGACGGCGGCGGGCTTTACACCCGAACGCCGCACTCGAGATCCTTCGGAGGTGACTGACGATGATTGACTTACTCGCTACACGGTACGCGTACGTCCTGATGTTCGTCCTGCTCGGTGTGGGACTCTACATGATGATCGCCAACGAGAACCTCGTGAAGAAGTTGATTGGGGTCAACCTGTTCCAGACGGCGATATTCCTGTTCTTCGTTTCGGTGGCCTACGTCGAGGGCGGGTCTTCGCCCGTCGTGCCCGCCGATTCAAACCCGGGCGAACTCCTCGTCGCGAGTCCGCTTCCCCACGTGATCGTGCTCACGGCGATTGTCGTCGGGATCGCACTCACCGCGGTCGGACTAGCACTGATCGTTCGAATCTACTCGGAGTATGGAACGCTCCGCGAGGACACCCTTCGGGAGGTGCGATCCGATGAGTAACGTCGAACTGATCCCGGTATTGCTCGTCGTCGCTCCAATCCTCTTGGCCACGCTCCCCATCGTGCTCGGCCTTCGATTCGAGCGAACTGGTTGGTCCGTTACCGCACTTACTACGACGGGCCTCTTCGCGGCCAGCCTGATCCTGGCCCAGCGGGTCTATAGCACCCAATCGGCCGAGATTTACGGACTCGGCGGTTGGGACGAGCAGTTCGGGATCGTCCTCATCGCTGACCAGCTCTCGATGCTCATCGTCGTCCTCATCACGGCGACAGCGGCCGGCTTGCTCGCGTTTACCCGCCTCGCCGGTCCGCGCGGAAACACGTTCTACACCGGGTACCTGTTGCTCGTCGGCGGTCTTCTCGGACTCACGCTCACGGGCGACGTGTTCAACATGTTCGTCTTCCTCGAGATCGTCGGGCTCGGAACGTACGCCCTGATCTCGAGCGGCGACGGTCCCGAATCGGCCGTCGCGGCTCTCAAGTACCTTATCCTCGGTACCGTCGGCGCATCGATCTACCTGATCGGCGTCGGCTTCCTGTTCATGGCAACCGGGACGTTGAATATGATGGAGTTGGCCGATGTCATCCAGAACGGCGGACTCGACGACCAACAGCTGAATCTCATCCGAGCCGCCTTCGCCTTTATGTTCGTCGGCTTCGCGATCAAGGTCGCACAGTGGCCGCTTCACACCTGGCAACCCGACGCGTATCAACACGCTCCGGACGGCGTGACGCCGCTGATCGCCGCCCTCGTGTCGACAGTTTCGGCGTACGCGCTCGCTCGGATCATGTTCGACGTTTTCGGACCCGAATTCTTGATTCAGACGCCCTACGCCAGGGAAATTGTCGTTACCGTCGGATCGATCAGCGTTATCGCGGGGAGCACCCTCGCGGTGATCCAGCAGGACGTCAAACGGATGCTCGCCTACTCGTCGGTCTCGCAGTTCGGTCTCGTCGTCGCCGCGTACGGTGTCGTCACCGAGACCGCACTAACTGGAGCGATTATTCACTTGATCGGCCACGGCGTGATGAAAGCCGGGCTGTTCGTCGCCGCGGGCGTCATCGCCATCGGCTACGGTGCACGAACCGTCGACGAATACGCCGGGCTGGCACACCACCGACCGGTCCCGGCTGCCGGAATGGCCGTCTTGCTCATCGCGCTCATCGGCATCCCGCCGTCAGTCGGCTTCATCGGCAAGTGGTACATCGCCGTGGGCGCGGTCGAGGCACAGGCCTGGTCGGTCGCGGCAGTCATCTTCCTCAGTACGATGTTGACGCTCGCCTACGCCGCTCGCCTGCTCGAGAAGATGTACTTTACACCGGCCCGCAACGTTGATCCCGGTTCGCATCGCTCGACTGACGCAGGATCTCCGGTGGCCACCGACGGTGGTGCCAGTTCGCAGACTCGAGGCTCCCCGGACGCAGTTTCGCTCGGGATGCTTGCGTTGGTGGTCTCCGTTGCGATTATCGCAGTCATCCTCGGATTCGCCGGTGACGTGTTCTTCGAACTGCTCGAGCCGTTCGTCGATGAGGTGTTTAATTGATGACTGATCCGATTACGTCCATCCGCCCGCTCGCGGCCGTATTGGTCTCGGCGATCGCGATGGTATTGATTATCGCGTCGTATCGCTATCCGAACGTTCGTGAAAGCTGGTCCGTGCTTGCCGCGCTCGCGAAATTTGGAATCGTCGTGAGTATGCTTCCCGGTGTGCTCGGCGGCGACACCTACCGGTGGAGTCTTTCGGACTCGCTTGGTGTTGAGTTCGTTGCAGGGATCGACTTCGCCCTCGAGGCCGATGGACTCGGCATGCTGTTTGCGTTGCTCGCGAGTTTCCTCTGGATCTTCACCTCGTTCTACGCGGCCGGTTACATGCGCGGACTCGACGAACATGCCCAGACGAGGTTTTTCGCCGCCTTCGCGGCGAGTTTGTCGACCGCGGTCGGGATCGCGTTCTCGGCGAATCTGGTGACGATCTTCGTCTTCTACGAACTTCTTTCGTTAGTCACCTACCCGCTGGTCGCTCACAACGAGGACGACGAGGCCCGGATCGCCGGCCGGAAGTACCTCACGTACACGTTCTTCGGCGGCGGCGTCTTCCTCCTGGCCGGCACCGTTATGATCTACTGGCTCACCTCCGGCATCGGCGATCCCACGGTCGCCTTCCAGACCGGCGGCATGGAAGCGGTTGCCGAAGCTGCCGGCGAGGAGGACAACCAGATCTACGCGCAGGCCGCGTTCTTCCTTCTGATCGCCGGATTCGGCGTGAAGGCGGCGGTAATGCCACTTCACTCCTGGCTCGCCGACGCGATGGTTGCGCCGACGCCCGTTTCCGGACTGCTCCACGCGGTCGCGGTCGTCAAGTCCGGTGCGTTCGGGGTCGCGCGTGTGATCCTCGACGTGTACGGCGTCGAGACGATTCAGGATCTCCCGCTCTCGGTGCCGGTGGTCGGCGAAGTCGGGTTGAACGTTCCCGTCGCGATACTGGCGGCGTTTACCTTACTCGCCGCGAGTATCATCGCGCTCCGAAAGGACCACCTCAAGCGTCGGCTGGCGTACTCGACCACCGCACAGCTTTCCTACATCGTCCTCGGGCTCTCGATGCTCGAACCGATCGCGATTTTGGGAGCGCTGTTCCATATCCCCGCCCACGCGTTCGGAAAGCTCACCCTGTTCTTCTGTGCCGGTGCGGTCCACGTCGAGACACACACCGATTACGTCAGTGAGATGGCCGGCATCGGCAAACGCATGCCGCTTACGATGTCAGCGTTCGCGATTGGCGCGGCAGGGATGGCCGGTATCCCGCTCGTCGCCGGATTCGTGAGCAAGTTCTACATGCTCATCGGCGCGATGGATGTCGGCTACTGGCCCTTCGCACTCGCGCTGATCATTTCGGGTGTACTCAATATCGCGTACCTCTGGCCGGTCGTCTACACCGCGTTCTTCGAGAGCGAGGATCGCCACGACGCGAAACCGTTGCTCGAGTTCCCGCCGGGTGGCAAGCGCGAATCCTACGGCGTGATGCCCGGTGAGCAAGACGTCGCGACCGACGGTGGTGACCGTGACGCGGACGAAGACGGTGAAAGCGACGAAGCGGCCGACGAGGACGACGGATTCGCGGTCGATATGAATCCAAGCGATGCGGACGTTCCGTTCGGTCCACCGGCCGGTGATGGCGACGACGCCCGAACTGAGGACACTGACGTTCACAACGAGACCGATCACCACGCAGATGATGATCACGCCGAACACGGCCATCACCATGGCGGTGCACCGTCGGGTGGCTGGAAACGCCACTCGCCGTTCAGCGAGAGCACGTGGCTCATGCTGATGCCGATTTCCGTGATCGTGACCGGTGCGGTCGTACTTGGAGTCGTTCCCGATCACGCGATCTTCCTCGAGCTAGTTAGCTTCGTCGTCGAAGAAGTCACCGGAGAGGTGCTCCCATGACAGAACTCGATATCCTTACGCACGCGTATCCACCGTTGATCGTCTTCGCAGCCGCATTGTTCATGCTCGTCCTCCCGAGGGTGCTCGGTTACGCGCTCGGGGCGTTGAGCCTCGCAGCGGTGACGGTTATCGCGTACCTAATTCCAGACGGTGCGTACCTCACGACGACGTTCCTCGGATTCGCGGACATTCAGCCGTTCTTTGTCGACGAATTTAGTCGACTGGTCGGGCTCGGGCTCGGCTTTCTCGGCACGTTCGCCGTAATCTACGCCTACTCGAGTGGGGCGTCTCGAGTGCAGGGAGCCTTTGCGCTCGCTTACGTTGCTTCGGCGATCGGTGCGACGTTCGCTGGCGACTGGCTCGTATTGGTGTTCATGTGGGAGCTGATGGCTGTAACGAGCACGGTCTTGATCTGGAACTACGGCGGTGATGCCATCCGATCGGGGTACCGATACGCGATCGCCCACGGTATCGGCGGGAGCCTCCTGCTGTTCGCCGTTACGGCTCACTACGCGCAGGTCGGCGAGTTCACGTACGGTGCTGGCGTTGCTGACGGTGTCGGAATCGCACACACGGTGCCCGCGCTGCTGGCCGTCCTCGGAATTGGTGTTAACGTCGCGTTTGTCGGGTTTCACACCTGGCTTCCGGACACGTATCCAAAGCCCCACTTCGCGACATCGGTGTTCCTCGCGGCATTCACGACGAAGACAAGCGCGTTGATCCTCTACCGCGCATTCCCCGATGGCCATCTGTATCTCGCGTATATGGGCGGATTGATGGCCGTTTACGGCGTCGTCTTCGCTCTCCTTCAACACGACATGCGGGCTCTACTTTCCTACCACATTCAGGCCCAGCTCGGGTACATAGTCGCAGGGATCGGAATTGGGTCCGCCATCGGTATCGCCGGTGCGATGGGACACCTGTTCAATAACGTTCTCTACAAGAGTCTGCTGTTCATGGCCGTCGGCGTCGTCATCTATCGAACCGGGGAGAACGACCTGTACAAACTGGGTGGGCTCTGGAAGGAGATGCCGCTCACTGCGATTGCGTTCCTCGTCGGTGCGCTCTCGATTACCGCCGTTCCTGGCTTCAGCGGATTCGTGAGTAAAGGAATGGTTCTCGACGCCGCGGATCCGGGATACTACGGCGGTCCGGAGTATCAGGCGCTGTACTGGTTGCTCTTTATCGGTGCGATCGGAACGTTCCTTTCGTTCATCAAACTCGGCTTCTACGTCTTCCTTCACGGGCCGAGCGATCGGACGGTCAAGGACGCAGAAACGGGCCAGACTGTAGCGATGTTCTCCGTCGGTGGCGCCTGTCTCGTCCTCGGCCTACCGATAATTGGCTGGCCTGTCTTTACTGACCTCTTGCCACTGGTCGACGGGTCAGCGGTCGTCACCCCGGACTTTGAAACGACACTGCATCCGTACAGCCCCGGCCACCTCTTCGACTTCCTCGTATTGGCAACCGTTTCGGTCGTCGGCTTCAAGATCATCCGCAAGCCGCTCTCGAAACTCGACCTCGGTGATCCAGCGATGTTTGTCAATCCGGCTACCTACTACGTCGGTCGCGGATCGATGGTCGCCGTCACGGACACCTACCGCGCAGTTGACGCGGCCGCGGTCGGCCTCGTCCGCCAGGTCTATTGGATCGGTAACAACCCCGTGCTGGCCGTCGACGCGCTCGGTCGCCGCATGCCGGACTGGATGGTCGAACTCGAGGAACGCCAGCCTGCAGATGGCGGTCGACCGTCGACGATTCACCTCCGGGCGAGTATCGGGCTCACCGTCTTGATACTAACGGTGATCTTGACAATTATGCTCCTCCTTCTCGTATAGATCGACAGGATTCGTCCGTTATCGCCTTCGTTGTCGCTCTCAGCGAGTACAGCCATCATCAGTACGGAGAATTTCACTGCATAGCGAGTTGTCTCGAGTTCAATCGTTCCGCGACTCGTTCGACGAAGCGACGTCGATCACTCGGTAGTGATCCTCTCGGAGGGCGATCGATTGCTCGAGAAAGGAGACGCGAAGTGAGTTCGTTGGAGCTGTCGCGGCTCGGCGACGGGGGGCCTCGAGGTCGCGACTGACGCCGCTCGGGGTGAGATATTCGCCGTCGACGTCGATCCCGGCGTCCTTGCAGAGGCGCTTGAGGATCGTTCGAGCCCCTTCGGTCGTGATGGCCGGCGGCGTGATAGCGTGCTCCCGGAGGAGTGACTTTGCCGTCGTCTCCTCGAACAGGGAGTCGATCTCAGCCTCGTCGTATCCGCGTTCGGCAAGTGCCTCGCGAACGTGGTTGGCGATCGAAGGTGCGTGTCGCGTCGGGAATAACGGCCACTCGTTCGTCGGCGGGTCGAGCGCTATTCGGTACCGACGGAGGGGGGTTCGAGCCCGTGCTGGGAGGGGGACGGCCTCGAAGCGCTGTGATTTTCCGAGAACCTGTATCGTTCCGGTGTAAAAGTCCACCTCGTTCCACGTCGCACCGGTGCGTCGAGTGTCATCCGGTGCGCGGAACAGCTCCGAGCCCCGAATTTCAGTGTGCGCTAACAGCGCGACGACCGCGTACTCTCGAAGCCGACTCCGTCTATTCCCCTCGTTTTCGTGGAGTGACTCGAGCGCTCTCGCTCGAACGTACTCCTCGAGTGTTTGCCGTTGGCGGTCCGTCCAGAACTCGTCTGTTTGCGTGTCGGTTTCGACCGGCAGAATCGCCTGCGCGTTCCGGGTGGACGCTGGATTCGTCTCGAGTAATCCACCCCGGACACACCACGACAGAAACGCGCGGACAACTGCGTAATACGTTCGAGCGGTGGACGGGGCGTACTTTCCCCGCTCCGTTCGATCTGCCAGCTCTCGGGCGTACGCCTCGAGATTCCGCCGGTCGAGCGCGAGCAACGCTGTCGTGTTTTGTTCCGTCTCGAGCCACGTTACCCACCGATGGAGGATCGATTCGGCGTTCGACGCGTAGGCTCCGGACCCAGACTCAGCGCTATCACCAACCGACTTGCGCTGTAAGTATGCATCCACGGCGTCCGAGATATTGACTTTTGACATGGATTTATCGCCACCATTGTTCGTCTCGCTGGCTTCGCGGGCGACGTTTTGGATACCGTTTTGTTGACTGTAAACGGAGATCGTTACTTGAATACCCATCCCAAGCCATTCGTTCGTTTCCTAGTGGATCCATCCTATAAATTTGTGTTTCGGTGTTCCGTCCCTTTTGAATCGCTGACCGCTCCCTCTACACAGATCTATTGAAATGTTGTCAATAAGACATAGGGTGATCGCAGTTTCCAATAAACTAAAATAGTTTATATGTATGGTTGGAATGTATATTTTGAAGGAAAAACTCCAAACCATTGTAAACTCAATTAGACTCAGAATTTGTGCCCGTATTCGAGTTTTCACAAATATAATTATTTTGTTAGTTAATCCGATTTATATTTCATAGTACTGTTTTTCGTAGTGATTCATAGCACACCTGTTAGGAGAACGTCGTTTCTCACTCGAGGAGCCATTGTGTTCTCGTCTCGAGAACAACCGTTCTCGTTTCCGTGTGGGAAAATCGCTAATCGAATCTATTACAATCATATATATGTAACGATAAGGACTAACTCGTCTACTACGTCGCGGCTCGTACTTGTTATCCTAACGAGAACAACTATAATAGTTACTATTTTGAACTGCTTTCGGAGCGATTCTTTCGAACGCGCTTTTCGATAGCGGCTCCGGCACTAATGACGAGTCCCGCAAAGTCTTCTTTCAATCGTTTCCCGCTGACTCGCCGAGCTGGACCAGTCACTTCGAGGGCACCGATCGGTTGCTCGTCGGGCCCGGTAACGGGAACTGCGATGGCGTTTTGGGGCGATTCACCCGTCTGGATCGAAAACGTGATTCCCTGCTCGTGAGAGATCCTCGTGTCGGGATGTGTCTTTTCGGGAGTGTACGCTGTTTGTGAACTTCGTTTGACAATCGCGTGGCCGGCTGTCGAGCGGTATGGATCCACCATTTCACCGTCGCGCTCGGTCTGACTCTGTTGATTCTGACCCGTACACGAGTAGAGATAGTACGCTGTCTCGTTTTCAACGACGACAATACTCACGTGTTCGCCGGTTACGCTCGCCAGATTTTCGACCGCAGGGATTGCCGGTTCGAATAGGACGTGGGCGTCTCGTGAAGCGACCCCGAGCGTGTAACATCGCAGTCCGAGCGAGTATTCGTACTCCGCTCGAGTTAAATATTGGAGGTCGGTCAGCGTCTGGAGGTGCTTGTGTACAGCGCTCTTTGCGAGGTCGATCTCGTCTGCGATCTCCGTCGTTGTCAGCCCTCCCTCGTCTCGAATCAGTTCCAGAATTTCAAAACTCGTCTGCGTCGCATTGATAGTGTACGTCCCGTCTCCCATCCGTATGGATCGATAGGTGTCTAGCGTGATAAATCTGTTCTCCTCTCGAGAACGATATTGCCGGTCCTGCGGTCCTTTCCTCGTCGTGTCTTTCTGTTCGTTGTAGAACTGATCGTGAACTGCCGCAGTTTGGCGAATTCGACCGACAAGTACATGTGATGCGCTTTTGACCTTCAGAACGAGTCGTACTACCATGACCGAAATCGTTGATTACGAACTGTACGAAGTTCCGCCGCGATGGCTGTTTTTGCGCGTCGAGACCGACGATGGTCTCGTCGGGTGGGGAGAGCCAGTCATCGAAGGGCGTGCCAAGACCGTTCGATCGGCAGTAGAGGAACTGATGGACGCGTATATTCTAAACGAGAGCCCTTTTGAAATCGAAGACCACTGGCAAACGATGTACCGCGGTGGCTTTTACCGCGGCGGTCCGATTCTCATGAGTGCGATCGCGGGTATCGATCAGGCTCTGTGGGACATCAAGGGCAAACACTACGATGCCCCGGTGTATGAACTGCTGGGCGGTGCGACCCGAGACCGAATCAGGGTCTACCAGTGGATTGGTGGCGATCGACCATCAGATGTCGGCGAGGCGGCGGCCGAAAAAGTCGAACAGGGCTTTACCGCGCTGAAGATGAACGCAACCTCCGAGATTCAGCGCCTCGACGATCCGGCGGCTGTGCAGTCTGCCGTCGACCGACTTCGGGAAGTTCGAGAAAGCGTTGGCCCCGAAATCGATATCGGCGTCGACTTCCACGGTCGGGTTTCGAAGCCGATGGCCAAACGGCTCGTCAAAGCGCTCGAACCCCACGAACCGATGTTCATCGAAGAGCCCGTTCTTCCCGAACACAACGACGCGTTGCCCGAAATCGCGTCCCATACGACCATTCCGATCGCAACCGGTGAACGAATGTTCTCCAGGTGGGATTTCAAGTCGGTGTTCGAGGACGGTGCGGTCGACGTTATCCAACCCGATCTATCGCACGCGGGTGGTATCACGGAAGTGAACAAGATCGCGTCGATGGCTGAAGCGTACGATGTGGCGCTCGCCCCGCACTGTCCGCTCGGCCCCATTGCCCTCGCTTCCTGTATGCAAGTGGATATGTGTGCTCCGAACGCGCTTATTCAAGAACAGAGCCTGAATATCCACTACAACGAAACGAACGACGTCCTCGACTATCTGGCTGACGGCGACGTGTTCGACTACGAGCAGGGGTACGTCACCGTTCCCGATAAACCGGGTCTCGGTATTGAACTGGACGAGGAGTACATCCGCGAACAGGCAGAAAACGACGTCGATTGGCACAATCCGATCTGGCGCCACGACGACGGAAGCATCGCTGAGTGGTGAGGAACGGATAGTTCGCTGAGTGGTGAGGACCGAATAGTTCGCTGATGGGTCCTCTCGAGCGCACGTTCGTCTCGTTTTATAAAAGGTGATAAATACGAATATCATCATAAACGTTAAGTAAGATTGATCCCTCAGCATAGATGAGCGTATTATGTCCAATAATGACACGCATTCGCGACGACGGGTGCTAAAGGGTGCAGGGGTAACAGGTGCTGCCGGGATGATGGCACTTGCAGGCTGTCTCACGGGAGACGAGGACGACGAAAACACGTTGGAGGTCCTCCATGGTTGGACCGGTGGAGACGGTGCAGAAGCCGAAGAAGCACTTTTCGCCGCGTTCGAAGAGGAACATCCGGATATCGATCTCGACGACCAGGCGATCGGTGGTGGCGGAAACGAAAACCTCGATCAGACGGTTGCAACGCGGTTCAACAGCGACAACCCGCCGGGTTCGTTTGCCGGCTGGCCAGGTGCAAACTTAGAACAGTACGACGGCGTTCTCGGGGATATCGAGTCGGAGGTGTGGGACGAAGCTGATCTTGCGGACGCACACGTCGAGGAAGCCGTCGAGGCCTGCCAGTTCGATGGTGGGTATTCTGCCGTTCCGATCGGCTCCCACCGAATGAACGACCTCTTCTACAACGTCGAAGTTCTCGAGGACGCCGGTGTCGATCCGGACTCACTCGACGATATCGATGCGCTGATCGATGCGCTCGATACGGTCGATTCCGAAACGGACGCGACGCCGCTTGCAATGTCGCTCGAGGCGTGGGCGATCTTGCAAACCTGGGCGGTCGTCATGCTCAGTACGCAGGGATACGATGCCTACATGGACTTCATCGCGGGCGATGGAGACGAAGACGCAGTCCGCGAGACGTTCGAAACCCTCGAGGAAATCCTCGATAACTACATCAACGACGACGCAGCCTCGGTCGGCTTCACCGAGGTTAACCAGGATATCATGGGCGGCGATGCCGCGTTTATTCACGAAGGTAACTGGGTTGCGGGTGCCTACATCAATAACGAAGACATCGAGTACGGTGAGGAGTGGGACGCCATCCGATACCCGGGTACTGAAGACATGTACGGATTGCACATCGATTCGTTCATCTACCCCGGTGATAACCCGGCCCCGGAGGAGACGGCAACTTTCCTCCGGTTCGCCGGTGGAGAAACCGCACAGGTCGAGTTTAACCAGTACAAGGGTTCAATCCCGACTCGGGAAGGTGTCCCGACGGAGGAGTTCAACGAATACCTCACGGAAACAATCGAGGACTTCGAGACCGCCTCCGAAAAACCGCCAACGCTCGCCCACGGACTCGCCGTCGACCAGAGCACGCAGTCGTCTCTCGAGGAAGTTCTCAACAATAACTTCGCCGATCCATTCGACGTCGACGATGCAACCGAAGGCTTCATGAACGCGGTATAATTCACAAACCACATGAAACGTCTTGTAGCGATTTTACGTGCCATACGGAACAAGCGACGCATCCGGACGGATGGTGGTACGACAGACGAACGCTCGACCGTTAAGCGGTGGCTCGATAGTGATTTCCTTCAGTCGGCGCCGTTCTGGGGGCCCCCGCTCATCCTTATGGGTCTGTTCGTCTACGGGGCAATCGGCTGGAACTTCCTTCTTTCGCTGACGGATTACTCCGGATTCGGCGGTCCAGATTATACCAACCTTGGACTCCAAAACTACTCGCGGATGGTTCAGGACCCGGCTATCTGGGAGGCGACCTGGAACACAGTCGTCCTTCTCGTCGTCTTTACGATCGCGTGTTTAGCTCTCGGACTCGTACTGGCGATTTTGCTCGACCGCGAGATTCGCTTCGGTCGAGCGTTCCGTACGATATACCTGCTTCCGTTTGCACTGTCGTTCATCGTCACGGCGCAGTTCTGGCGGTGGATGTACAACGTCAATGACGGAATCGTTAATCAGTTCATCGGATTGTTCGGTCTCGGACCGTACAACTGGCTTGGCGACCCGCGACTGGTGCTTGGGTCCGTCATATTCGCACTTGTATGGCAGTTCAGCGGCTATACGATGGTTATTTATCTTGCTGCGCTCCGGTCGATTCCGACCGAGCAGTACGAAGCCGCGAGAGTCGACGGTGCGGGAACGTTCCGGATGTATTGGCGCGTAATTGTTCCGCAGTTGCGTCCCGCGATAGTCAGTGCAACGGTCGTGTTGGTGCTGTTCGCACTGAAGGCGTTCGACTTCCTGTACGCGGTCTTCGACGGCTACCGGCCTCGACAGGGAGCGGATATCCTTGCGACCAAGATGATGCGCGAGGGATTCAATAACTCCGAGTGGGCCTACAGTTCCGCGATCGGACTGACGCTGTTCATCCTTTCACTGGCCGTGATCGCGCCGTACCTGTACACCCAGTACAAGCGAGGTAACCTATGAGCGAAGAAACACTTTCGGCAGGTCAAAGCACCGATGACGAGCGTGTACTCGATCGAATCTCACTCACTCAGGCAGGTCTGTATACGTCACTGGTCGGACTGGTCCTCTTTTATCTGGTCCCAGTCCAATCCGGATTCGTTACGTCGATCAAGACCTCCGATGCGTTGATCAACACGCAACCGTTCGCGCCGCCAGGTCCCAACGGTGCAACCCTCGAGAGTTGGGAGTTCGCGTTTAACGCCCTTTCACAGGGACTCATCAATAGTCTCCTGTTCACCGTTCCCGCGACGGTTCTCTGTGCGGTGTTGGGAAGCATGGCCGCGTACGGACTAACGCTCGTTAACTGGCGCGGGCAGGTTGCGGTTTTCGTCCTCTTTATCGCGGGGATCTTCATCCCGTATCAGGCGGTTATCGTTCCGCTCACCCAGTTCTGGTCGCAGTACGCGATGCTTGACCACAGGCTCGGACTGATTCTGTCCTCACACCACGCGACGATTCTCGAGCTCATCATCACCCACACCGCGTACGGGATACCGATCTGTACGTTGCTGTTCCGATCCCAGTACAAAACGATGTCCTGGGAGATGATCGAGGCTGCGAGGCTCGACGGCGCGTCGGTCTGGCGAATCTACAGACGCATCGTGTTGCCGCTCTCGATACCGATGTTCGCAGTGGTGTTTATTTTCCAGTTCACCCAGATCTGGAACGAGTTCCTGTTCTCGCTGACGATCATCGGGAGCGTCAACGATTCCGCCGCCTCGGCGACATTGATCCTGTCGGGGCTCGGTGAGGCGCTCGAGGGTGTCGACTACCCGCTTCGAATGGCGGGTGCGCTGATTACGGCAATCCCGACGTTGATCGTCTATCTCCTGTTCGCAGACAAGTTCGCGGAGGGGGTTCGCGTATGATCGGTAGACAGATGGATCTGCCCGCACGGAGGTTCCAATAATGGCTCAAACGAAACTCAACGACGTTACGAAAGTATTCACGGAAGACGACGGGAACGAAATCGTTGCCGTCGACGAGGTATCGATCGATATCGACGACGGCGAGTTCCTCGTTCTCGTCGGCCCGTCCGGTTGCGGGAAGTCGACGACGCTCCGGATGGTCGCCGGGCTCGAGTCGATTAGCTCGGGCGAAATCAGTCTCGATGACCGAGTGATAAACGATATCCCCGCCAAGAACAGGGATATCGCGATGGTGTTCCAGTCGTACGCCCTCTACCCGCACATGACCGTTCGAGAGAATATGTCGTTCGGGCTCGAGGAATCGACGGATATGCCCGACGACGAGATAGACGAGCGCGTCGAAGAGACGGCTGAGATGATGGGTATCGAGGAATTATTGGATCGAAAACCGGGGGAACTCTCGGGTGGGCAACAACAGCGCGTTGCACTCGGTCGAGCGATCGTTCGTGACCCGTCGGTTTTCCTGATGGACGAACCGCTCTCTAACCTGGATGCCAAACTTCGAGCGGAAATGCGAACGGAGCTCCAGCGCCTTCAGGAGGAACTCGATACCACGACGGTTTACGTGACCCACGATCAGACCGAGGCGATGACTATGGGTGACCGCGTTGCAATCCTCAACGACGGAACGCTTCAGCAGGTTGGGACGCCACTCGATTGTTACCACCGGCCAGCGAACCTGTTCGTTGCCGGATTCGTCGGAGAACCATCGATGAACTTCATCGATACGGATCTTCACAGTGAAGCCGACGAGACGATCCTGCAAGCCGATCTCTTCGACTATTCGATCTCCGATGAGATCGCGACGAAGGTTTCGGATTCGTCGGACCCGGTGCTCGGGATTCGTCCCGAGGACATCGGCATCTCCGAGGACCCTCCATCGGATAAACACGATGTTGCGGCGACGATTGATGTCATTGAACCGATGGGTGACGAGAATATCGTTTACCTTCAGTTCGACAGCGAGGACTCGTCGAGGGAAGCGGAATCGATTATCGCGACGATCGGCGGAATGCGTCAGTTTGAGAGCGGACAGACGGTGACCGCACACATTCCTGAAGATGCGATCCACCTCTTCCACGGGGAGACCGGTGAAGCGTTGCACAACCGGCGTCTCGAAACGGCCGAGTCCCAGGCGCCACAGCTCTGAGGGAGACACCCGACGCTATTCGTCTGCCGTTTTCGATCGTTTCGCTATCCGTGACTTTTCATAACGAAAAATCAACATTCGTCGTGTCAGCTGTTCGTCGTCGCTCGCCTGTATCCGGTGGCGATGATACGACTGCCGGCGAGGACGAGATACGCGCCGAACAGCGAGGAGAGTAGTCCGGCGACATCGGCCGATCCAATCGTAATCGAGACGGGTACGAGTCCGATGACGAACAGCGTAAAGCCCGTGATCCAGGCGGTGACGTACGGTAGCTCTCTGAGTGCAGGGAACACCTGCTCGCGATCGAACGCAGCGCGCATCGTACTGGCTTTCGTCGCGGCTACTACCGCGGCCGGAAGCGCGTAGACACTCACAAGGAAGAGGAACAACATCGCCGTCGAACTCACCATGAACACCGCCGGTATCTCGCCCCCGTCGGATCCCGCTTCGACGAATGAGGACACCGTCGTGAACATGAGCACGAGAGGTATTGCGAGAAAAACGACCGAGATACCCAACGATTTGAAACCGGATCGCAGCGACGCCCCCACCTTGAGCGGCGGTGGTGCCCGGTCGTCGTCGACGAGGACGTGAGACAGGTATCCAACCAGTACGGCGAACGCAATCATCGTCGCGGTGCCGGGAACAAGGGCGGCTACCGATGGGACGAACGCTACGGTGTATCGATAGCCGATGGCGATGGCGACGACGATTCCCGCGACGCCGAGGGCCGGCGTTCCTCTGGTTGGGTATTTGAGCGCGTCAACGAGCATTTTTCTGCTCGTTCTCGAGCTCCGCTCGTTTTCGGTGGTCGATTCGCTCTTGACGACCGAGCCGTTTCCCATACACCCGTCTCACAGATTCCCACCGTTCTCCGTGACCTTTGTGTCCATATCGATTCGATACGGACTATTGGAGTAAGTGTGCTGTGATTGCGGGATGGAAGAGGAGGGAGATTCGACTCGATTCGACGGCTCGGATCCTGTACACGAAGGGGCGTTGTGGTCCACCGTTTTATGCAGATCCGTTGTTACTGGCTCCGCTGAATTTCATATAGCGTTATAGAATGTACAATTTTAGATTTGGGCGCGAAGTATTCTCTCTCGCCCATATTCTGCGTATTCGGCCGCTATGCATACCACTGTACTAAAGGACAGTTTAGTGCAGTGAATTTCACCACCCCGATCCTGTCCCCCGACCGCGGAAACGTGGTGCCCAAAATCGACGCTCGAGAAAAGCACGGTACAGCACTATCGAACCCTCCGGACTACCAGCGGGCGCCTCGGAAAAGACTGCGGTGAATTGCTCACCGATTCGATTTTCACGCGTCGATATACTGGTTTTCCCACTCGCGTCGTGCTTCGATCTCTCGGCGACCACGCCGCGTAGTCGAGTAGAAGTTCGTCCGCTGATCGAGTTCTCCTTTTTCGACTAGCCCCTTCTCGACGAGCGTGTCCAGATTCGGATACAATCGTCCGTGGTGAATCTCCTTCTCGTAGTACCCCTCGAGTTCGTCTTTGATCGCTAACCCGTGAGGTTCGTCCAGTCCTTCGATTACTAACAGCAGGTCGCGTTGGAATCCAGTGAGGTCGTACATTCATTGAAGTATCTCAACCCAATAATCATAAATTCGTTGTTTTACGATTACGACATAGTCCCGTGACTTCATTTGTTTACTGGGTGAAAGAGACGCTTCGACTGCAGTTTCGGTTTTGTAAACAATAAAATAGGTGAGTAATATCCTGAGCAACCTCGCAACGACCGAGTTACTTCGGCCGGGGATAAATCCTTCTAATTTGATATATGACTGATTAGTCCGTAGCCAACTCTGTTTCTCTGAGTACCCACACTATCGGTTCCGTTCTACAATTCACACCACTAGGTTGATGAATTGAACCCGTCCTTGCTTTCCGGAGTGAAACTCCTTCGCTGACGGCAAAAGCACTCTTTCGGCATCGTTAAGTACTGATTGGCACATTACTTACATATGATGGTCGAAGCGCGGGATAAGCTAGCCGAAAAAATCGCAGGAGAAATCGCGTTAAGCGAGAACCCCGGTGCGACGCTCCGGAAATGGCGAACGGACTTCGAAATCGCCCAGAACGACCTCGCTGCTGAACTCGACGTCTCCGTCTCGGTGATTTCCGATTACGAAACCGGACGCAGGGAAAATCCCGGAAGCGGAACGATCCGACGCACAGTCAACGCGTTGCTCGATATCGACGAGTACCGAGGCGGGAAACATATCCGTCAACACGCTCGAGCGTTATCAGCCGGCCTGGATAGCGATATCATTCTGGATCTCCACGAGTACCGTGCAAACGTCTCGCTCCAGCAGTGTTACGAAACCATCGAGGCAACGGAATTGGCAGCGGGAAGCCACGATACAGTTGCGGGACACACGGTCGTCGACAGCGTCGAAGCTATTCGGCACCTCTCGAGCAGCGAATTCTACAACCTCTACGGACAAAGTACCAACCGTGCGCTGGTGTTTACGAACAACACGTCGGGAAAGGGGGCTCTCATTGCCCTTCGTGTTATCAACCCGACGCCGAATGCCGTCGTCCTTCACGGCGTAAGCGAAGACGAACTGTGGGAGTTCGCACCCGAACTCGCTCGCGGAGAGAACATTTCGCTGGCGGTTACGACGATCGATCTCGATTCGCTCCTCGACCGGCTTCGTGAAGCGTCGTAGGTCGCAGTGACCATCGCTTTCTACGACTCCCATTCGATCGACGACCACCCGATATTCTGCTTTTCTGTCTAACCGATTTGTCTATCTATAAGATCATCTCCGAGCAGTTTCGAAGTGTCTAATTGGTAGACTAATCCGTGATATTTTCTGTATTCGAGTAATTGATAACTGAAGTCGGCTTCTCAAACAATCTCCATGGGGGTTCTCTCCACTGCTCGTACTAACACCTGTCAATTCCTCTTTTCATATTTACTCCCTCACTATTTATATATGTGTGATTTGGCACTTTTGTAGAACGCGTTACACACATATCTGTGTAACGCTCATCTCGTCGAGATCGACTTGGCCGTCGCCACTGATAGGGTTGCTCAAGTCAACAAAAAGGATACGGTGGCTTAGATTTCGGTCACGTAGTGATGTGATTCGGGGAGGGGCTGGGCGTCCTCCGGGAGTAAGGCGACGACGAGGCAATCGACGTACTCTTCGAAGTACTCGACGAGCGACGCGATTCGATCGGAGTCGATAGCTTCGAGCGAGTCGAGCAACATGAATGGGACCTCCTCGTAAACGTTGTGAACGAGGTAACCGGCGAGTGCGAAGACGAGCCCCGTTACCTCTCGCTCGCTTTCGGAGAGGTGCGAAATCGTGTCTTCGTACGTCGCTCCCTCGTCGGTCGTCCGAACGACGTGAAGGTCGAACGCGGTTTTTGAAACGGTCCGGCGACCGTCCCGAACGCTCGTCTCTCGGCGTTCGATCCAGATTCGATCGATGTTTCCGTACTGGAGCACCGAAAGGATTGACTCCATGTGATCGTTGAACGCATCGATCGCATCCTCCTCGATCCGGTCGACGCGCGTTCGAAGCTCCGTCAGTTCCTCATCGATCTCCGTACGGCGTTTTTCGAGTTCGCCCCGGTCGTCGATCGTCGCCTCGAGTTCCTCGATCCGGTCGGCGACACCGCTTCGATCCGACTCGAGCTCCTCGAGTTCGAGTTCGACGCGGTTGAGTTCGCGGTGGGTCTCGAGAACGTCGCTGTAGTCGGTGTCTTCGAACGACTCCGCGTCCGCCTCGAGGTCCTCGACGCGCTCGTCTAATTCGCCCAGTTGCGCTTCGAGATCCTCGATCTGGCCCTCGCGCATTTCGATCTCGTCTTCGGTCGACGAGAGTTTCCGTTTGAGTTGGCTTCGTCGCTGAGCGTTTTCTTTGATCTCGGACTTTCGCTCCGAGAGCTCGTCGATCTGGTCTTGCACGTCGTTTCGCTCAGCAAGTGTGTTCTGGTGCAATGACTGGAGTCGTTCGAGCGTCGATTCGATCCGGTCCCGTTCGACGGTGGATCCGCACGTCCAGCAAACGATTTCGTCCGACTCCTCGACCAACTGGTCGGTTAGTTCCGCGGAATCGTCGTCGGATAACTCCCCGTCGAGATCGATCCCATCGCCCGAGAGCCGGTTCTCGTTGAACTGGATGACGTTTTGTAGCTCGGTTAGTTTCGAATCGAGCGATCGTTTTCGTTCTCGCAGTTCAGAGATACGCCCGTCGAGTCGGTCGGGAGACTCCGTGTTTTCGGCGGTGTGTTCCTCGATGGCTTCCTCGAGTTCGTCTCGTTCACGTTTGAGTTCCTGGAGACTTTCTCGCTCGGTCTCAAGATCGTATTCGACCGATTCGAACTCCTTGCGTGCGCTTCTGAGTTCGGCGAAGGCATCTTCTAACTCCTCTTTTCTCGTTCGGCTTTCGTCGACGTTGATCTCGTGTTCTTCGAGTTCCGTCTCGAGTTCGTCGATTCGGGCACTCACTCGCTCGATTTCCTCTTCGAGTGACACTCGTTCGGATTCGAGTTCGGGAAGTTCGTCTTCGAGTCGCTGGAGTTCGGCGATCTGGTCGTCCAACTCCCGCTTTTCGTCCTCGAGAGACGAAATCTCGGCTTCGATTTCGTCGGTATCGATCGGCCGCATGATGATCTCACGAAGATCATCGCCGCGACCGACGGCTCGTCGGGCCTCGTTGGACTCCAGAAGGAACGCAAAGAGATCTGCGAGCTCGGAGTCCTCGAGGTACGGGTTTCCGTCGAAGGAGACACTGCCGTTCTGCCGATGGAGCGATCGAGTGAATTCGCTATCCTCGAATGTCAACTCGACGCCGCCTTCGTTTGCATCTCCTTTCAGGGACGATTGTTCGCTCCCCAGTGCGGCCATAATCGCCTGGAGAAAGGACGTCCGGTTTGTCGCGTTCCGCCCCGTGAGAACGTTAACACCGGGGTGGAGCGTGACTGAGGTTTCGTCGATCCCACCGATATTTTCCGCAGTAAGATCGATTGTCGATTCGAGTGACTTCGCTGTTGACATTACAGAGAGGTTTGTGTTCCCTGTATAAATAACCACCACCAGCGGAGGATCTTGTTCGTTCGCCATCCCTTTCAGCGCGGGTTGTCACGGTTCGAAGCGCAATTTAGGACGAGCAGTCGCAGCCACCTGAATCGATGAGTTCGCCGACGGTGTAGGTCGTTCCGCAGTTTTCACAGACGACTGTTACGGAAACGAGCACGTCATAGTTCTGTTCGGTGAGCAATTCGGCTCGGACTAGCTCTTCTATCGTCGAATCGGTAACGACCTGCGTGCGACTTGCCAGTCGCTGAATCGTTTCTTTCTTTCGTTCCCGCCGCGATTCGTCGTCGTCGTTCTTCGGGAGCTCCGCTTCCCGAACCGTCGTCAAATAGGTGTGAATAGCCTGATGGGTGACGAAGTCGGAACGAACGTCGTCGATATTTACGCCGGTTCGTTCGAGCGACCGTCGCTTTCGGATCCGCTCCGAGGATGTCGCGTCGTCGTCGGTCAAAATTTCGTACGTGTTTTCGACGTCGCGGCGTGTTGGCGTTCCACCGGCCTCACGAAGGGCTTCCTGGAGGATGGCAATATTAAACTCCGTCGCGAGATCGCGGAGACTCGTCCGGTTCCCACCTTCACCGAGCCATTCGGCTTCGAGTCGGGCACCCCACTCATCGAGATCGTAGGTGTCGATCACCCGTTCGACTTTCGTTCGTCGACGACTGTCCGACTCAACTGTCATACGTCTACCATAGCATTCCGGTGATACAAATGTTCCGGATGCCGGTTGTTTCCTCGGCGGGACTACCCGATTCTAACTTCACATTCACGCCCTCTCGAGTCGGTTGAGAAACGGGACCGTTTCGACCTCCATGAGCAATCAACCGTTCCAATTTATGATGTAATCCGGTATTTCGTCAAGTCACGGAACGTCATCGATACCATCTTGATTACACCGATATGTGCGTAATGGGTTCTCCGGCCGTTCGAACTCGATCTGTTGGTACTCGCTCGGTTCCGGCGTCGCTTTTCGTGTGGCGGGAGGCTGAAAGACAGCGTTGAACCGTCCAATTACGACCCGCCATTTTACTATCTACACGCTCGTTGATTGGGTATGGATCTCACGAACGAACAACGACTTATTCGGGATTCCGTCCGGGAGTTCGTCGAATCGGAGGTCACCGACGGCGTTTCGGAGGCAGACGAAACCCAGCGGTTTCCCGAAACCGTCTGGGATGGACTCGCAGAACTCGATCTCACCGGGCTCACCGTCCCCGAGGAGTACGGCGGAATCGATGTGGATCAGCTCACGTATAGCATCGTCAACGAGGAGCTCGCAGCGGGACACCTCGCGGTAGCGACGGCCCTTTCCGTTCACTGTTTGGCGACCTCCTGTATTCGAAAATTCGGCTCGGACGCACACAAAAAGCGGTGGCTCTCGGAGATGGCCGCCGGCCGTCCCGTCGGCGCGTTCGCGTTATCCGAACCCCACGCCGGCTCGAATCCGGCCGCACTGTCGACTGCGGCCCGTCTCGAGGAAAGCACCAGCGGAGACCGGGACGAGGAGTACGTCATCAACGGAAAGAAACAGTGGATCACGAACGGAGAACGGAGTGGCGTTATTATTCTGTTCGCTAAAACGGACCCTGACGACCCAACGACTGTCACCCAGTTTCTCGTTCCCAAGGACGTAGAGGGGTTGGAAGTCGGAAAGAAAGAGGACAAACTCGGGCTCAGAGCGAGCGATACGACGACGCTGCTGTTCGACGACGTTCGAATTCCGGCGGAGAATCGGCTCACCCCTGTCGGAGAGGGGCTCAAAGCGGCCTTCTCGATTCTCACGGGCGGTCGAATCGCCATCGCGAGTCAGGCGGTCGGCGTCGCACGGGCGGCCCTTGCGGACGCGATCGAGTACGCGAACGAGCGCGAACAGTTCGACGAACCCATCATCGAGCACCAGGCGATCGGACAGAAACTTGCGGAGATGCAGACCAACGTGCAGGCCGCCCGATTGCTCACTCGAGATGCCGCGCGCAAGAACGAGGACGGCGTCGATTCGATGGCCGCGAGCATGGCGAAGTACTTCGCGAGCGAGACGGCGGTCGACGTCGCCAACGAGGCGATTCAGGTCCACGGCGGGTACGGGTACACGAAGGATTTCGACGTCGAACGGTACTACCGTGACGCCAAGATCACGACGATTTACGAGGGCACCTCGGAGATCCAAAAGAAGATAATCGCGAGAAACTTGAAGGACTGATACCTTCTTTGGAACAGTTCTGAAATTCCTCGTGCTTCGAGCGGATCGATTTGGCAAACTGTAAGCGAACGAGAACAAGAGTTTAGGATATCGACACCATCATTGACGACCATGTACGACCCGGACGACCTCGAGACGGTTCGCAATCACCGCAAGCGCTGGGAGGAGGGTGCCCTCGAGCAGTCACTCGAGGGCGGTGAGCGAAAGGATCGATTCGCGACCGTGTCGAACCACGAGGTCGATCGTCTGTATACGCCCGAGGACGTTGCCGACATGGAGTACGAGTCGGATCTCGGCTTTCCGGGCGAACCGCCCTACACGCGCGGCCCCTATCCGACGATGTACCGCGGTCGGACGTGGACGATGCGACAGTTCGCCGGATTCGGGACCGCTGAGGAGACAAACGAGCGGTTTCGATACCTGATCGACCAGGGTCAAACCGGGTTGTCGGTCGCGTTCGATATGCCGACGCTGATGGGAATCGATTCCGACGATCCGATGAGCGAGGGCGAGGTCGGGAAGGAAGGCGTTGCGGTCGACACGCTGGCTGACTTCGAAATTCTCTTCGAAGGGATCGATATCGACGAGATATCCACCTCGTTTACGATCAACCCCTCGGCCGCCGTGATCTATGCGATGTACGTCGCGCTCGCCGACCGGCAGGGCGTTCCCCGCTCGGAACTCCGCGGGACCCTCCAGAACGATATGTTCAAGGAGTTTATCGCCCAGAAAGAGTGGGTGATTCCGCCCGAGCCGTCGCTTTCGATCGTCACAGATACGATCGAGTTCGCTGTCGACGAAACGCCGAAGTTCCACCCGGTCTCGATTTCGGGCTATCACATTCGAGAAGCGGGCTCGACGGCGGCCCAGGAGGCGGCGTTCACGCTGGCCGACGGCTTCGCGTACGTCGAGGACTGTCTCGAGCGGGGGTTGGATGTCGACGAGTTCGCACCCCTCCTCTCGTTTTTCTTCAACTCGCACAACTCGATCTTCGAGGAGGTCGCGAAGTTTCGCGCGTCGCGTCGCCTCTACGCCCGCGTGATGGAGGACTGGTACGACGCCGAGAGGGCGGAATCGAAACGCCTGAAGTTTCACACGCAGACCGCGGGACAGTCGTTGACGGCCCAGCAGCCGCTGAACAATATCGTCCGAGTGACGATTCAGGCGCTCGCGGGCGTTCTGGGCGGAACCCAATCGCTACACACCAACAGCTTCGACGAGGCGCTCGCCTTGCCGAGCGAGGATGCGGTTCGCGTCGCGCTTCGGACACAACAGATTATCGCCGAGGAGTCCGGTGCCGCGGACATCGTCGACCCTATGGGCGGGAGCTTCGCGATCGAAGCGCTAACGAACGAGATGGAGTCAGAGATCATGGCCTACCTCGAGGAGATCAGAGAAATTGGCGACGGATCGGTCCGAGACGGCATTCTTCAGGGGATCGAAGAGGGCTATTTCCACCGCGAGATACAGGAATCGAGCTACGACTACCAACAGCGCGTCGAACGCGGCGAGGAGGTCGTCGTCGGCGTCAACGAGTACACGATCGAGGAGGATACCTCTCCGGAAATTCTCCACGTCGACGAGACAACCCGCGAGAACCAGCTCGAGCGACTCGAGCGCGTAAAAGACGAGCGAGACGACGGCGAGGTCGAGGCGGCGCTCGAGGAACTATCGCGGTGTATAGAGGCAGACGAAAACGTCATGCCGCCGATCGTCGATGCCGTGAAGGTCTACACGACGATGGGCGAGATCATGCAGGTCTTCGAGGAGACGTACGGCTCGTATCAGGAGACCGTGAGTCTCGCCTGAGACAGTCAATCTTCGGGTGCGGTGTGAAATTGCGTTCCGTTCGCCGCCGGTTTCACCAGAACTATTCCGCGCGTACACAACTAGTCTGCGTATGGACGCCGTCAAAGTCACGGAACACGGTGGAATCGAGGAACTCGAGTACGGTGCGGTTCCGGATCCGGAACCAGCGCCGGACGAGGTACTGGTCGACATAAAAGCCGGCGCGCTGAACCATCTCGATATCTGGGTGCGCCGCGGGCTTCCCGGACTCGACCTCGACCTGCCACACGTTCCGGGCAGCGACGCGGCAGGTCTCGTCGAGTCGGTCGGTGAAGACGTCACCCAATACGAGAGCGGGGATCGAGTCGCCCTCTCCGCGGGGGTCTCCTGTGGCGAGTGTGAGTTCTGTCGCGACGGCGAGGCCTCGCTCTGTGAGACCTTTCACATCATCGGCGAACACGTCACGGGCGTTCACGGTGAATACGCCGCGATTCCGGCGGAAAACCTGATCCGAGTGCCGGATCACGTCGACTGGGAGACGGCGGGGTCGGCGACGCTGGTCTTTCAGACGGCCTGGCGGATGCTGATCGAACGCGCCGAATTGAAGGCGGGCGAGACGGTGCTGGTCCTCGGTGCGAGCGGCGGCGTCGGTCACGCGGCATTACAGATCGCCGACTACGCCGGCGCGGAAATCTACGCGACCGGAAGCAGTGCGGAGAAGTTAGAGTACGCACGCGAACACGGTGCAGATCACGTGTGCAATTACGAGGAGGAGAACTTCGCCGACTGGATTCACGACGAGACCGACGGCCGCGGCGTCGACGTCGTCGTCGAACACGTCGGCGAACCGACCTGGCGTGACTCGATCAAGAGCCTCGCCAAGGGCGGCCGGCTCGTCACTTGTGGCGGCACTGCGGGTGGCGCTCCCGAAACGGACATCAATCGCATTTTCTGGAACCAACTGAACATCCTGGGTTCGACGATGGCGACGCCCGGCGAGGTCGACGACGTAATGGAACTCGTCTGGGACGGAACGTTCGAACCGGCTATCCGAGACGTGTTACCGATGAGCGACGCCGCTCGAGCACACGAAATGCTTCAGGATCGTGAAGGGTTCGGCAAGGTCGTCGTCAAACCGGATAGCGAATTGGACTGAGTCACTCTGGTTCGATCCCGCTTCGGGACCGATATAGCACACCGTTTTGTGGCCGATGACGTCGTTTCCTGATTATATGAGAAATATGATAGTTTTTCGAACAACTCTTGCCAAATATACAACTCATATCCGATATCCCAACGAGTGATACACCAACGAATTATATTCGCCGTGAACGGCCGCCACTCGAACAAGGGATCGGGCACGCTCGCAGTTATTCTACCACCTGCTCAATACGGGGGCTTCAGCTCCGTCGAGACGTACTCGGCGAGTTCCTCTACCGATTCCAGGATATCCCGTTCGTGATCCTCGAGCTGTCGGTACTCCTCGTTCGCTTCGAACTCGTGGAAGCTCGTCTTCGCGACGCGAACGTCTTCGAATAGCGACGGACAGTCATCGATTCCGATGCCCGTCGCCGGGAGTTCGGCTGACACGTCGGCGATGTTGTTAGCATACTCGCCCGTCCCGTCGGACTCGAGGCCAGTAGGAACCGTTCCGAGCACGTCCACCTCGATCGAATCGAGCGTCTCTTCGATCGTTTCGAATTCGCTCTCGAGCGTCTCGACTTGTGTGCCCGCTTCGAACGGAATCAGGACATTTGGGGCGGCGTACACGCCGTTGTAGGCGCACTGATTGATTCCTGTTCCAGAATCGACCAGGATAATATCGTATTGGTAGAATACTTTGGAATCAGAGAGAACTCGGTGGAGCTGTTCCGTTTTCGGGTATTCGTAGCCGATCCGTGGTGCGGACTGTTCTGAGAGGACGGCGTTTTGTTCGAGGATGGAGTCGAGTTCCGCGAGATAGTCGTGGGTCGGTACGATGTCGACGCCCGACTCTGCCGATCGAATGAGTTCGTCGAACGGCTCGGTATCCTCTTCGAGCAAGTGAGAGACGATATTTTCCTCGTATCTGTCTTGTGTCTCGAGGCCGAAGTACTCCGTCAGACCGCCGCCCGGCGGTGTGAAATCGACAACAAGAACCCGATCACCTCGCTCGGCCTGGGCTCGAGCGAGGCTCGCGGTGATGGCAGTGGTTTGAGGCCCCCGTTCGCTGGACCAGACGGAATACGTGTGCATGTACGGGGATAGATGGCCCGGTGCTCAAAAACGCTGTCCAATCGAAATAGGCGACGTGGGTTTGTTCACTCGATCGACAAAATCTGAATCGCTGACAACTAGTCCTGTTTGAAAATGGAATTGTATTGTAAATATCAGCCTTGGGAAGGTATGCCCTCCCGCAGAAATACCCTTCGTACTACTTTCGGGGCCTTTACAGTGGGCCTTTCCGGCTGTACCGATCACCTTCATGTCGGCGAAAATGGTGCGGTTTTCCCGTCGAAATGGAAAACGGCCCTCATCTTCCCCAGATTCGGTACGAACGCCGACGAAGAGCCGCTCGTCGTCGTTCCCGGCCGAGACACTCGCAATCTCGCGTTACCACGGAATCTCGCCAATACGATCGGATCACAGGTCGATCCGTCACTCCGACAGCGGCGGAATAGATTCTTGTCTCATAGGGTCGGTTGTCCCTGTGTACCGGTTTGTCGCCAGAGCGGGGTGGCGGCTGGCCGGAAATGACTGACAACCGACCCTATCAGATGGTCACTTCGGAATCAGTGTTCGATTCGATAATCGAAACTCGAGATTCCGACCGCTCGAGGGTCCGTGTTGTTCGACGAAACGACTGATCGAGAATCGCGCCTCCCTCTGAAACGGTTTATTCCGAACTAGCGTGTATTTCCGACGGGCCGAACGCTTTAACCCAGGAACCTCGTATTCTCGTATACGAATGGACCGGAGTAGCCAGTCGCCGATGTTGTACGCGCTTTTGGGGGTCGCGTTGCTCGTTACAGTCCTCGTTCACCTCTCGGTGCTTCCGAGATATTACCCCGGTGATCTCTTCATGACCGCGCTCACGCTGGTTGTCGGCTGGCTCACGTTTGCGATCGTCTGGTACCTTACCGGCCGAATCTACTCGACGCCCGGAGAGTTACCGACGATGCGGTCCGCAGATATCGGTTTGGGTCTCTTTCTTGTCTCCCTGCTGATCGCGCTCTTTATGGATTCGATGGGATTCACTCCCGAAACTGTTCTCGAGGCCTTCGTCCTCCCCGCGATCGGTATTTATGTCGGTCTCGCATTGCTCGGCTGGTCGATCGGTCGTCGAACGAAAGCGATCAACCGAATTTCGAGTTGACTCCGCCGTTACTGTTCGGATCCCGAATTAGCGACGAAAACGGGGATGTCACCGAATCGAATGACGTGGTCGGTGACGCTCCCGACCGCCATTCGGTGTACCCCGCCCCGGCCGCGGGTTCCCATGACGATCACGTCGGCATCGACTTCGTCGGCCGCCTCGAGTATCTGTTTTCCCGGCGATCCCGTCCGGACTGCAGTCGTCACCTCGATATCGTGCTCCTGTGCTTTCTCAGCGATTTCTTCGACGTACTCCGTGGCTCTTCCGCTCATTGCGTCTTCGGCGCTCGAGGCGTCACCCGGTAATCGAATGTCCCCGAGCGGTCCAGCGTCGGCCACGGAAACGATGTGTACGCGGGCAGAGTGGGTTTGTGCGAGTTCGAGTCCCTTTTGTGCGGCAGCCCTGGCGTATTCGCTGCCGTCCGTCGGGATCAAGATTGTATCGAACATACGCACTCTCGACGCTCCAGATACGTCAACGTAGCCCCGAACGGTCTCCGAGTTGCGTTCTTAGTCCGCTCCTTGCTTACGTCGAGTCGGCAAGCTGATCCGAGGATATCCCACCTCATTCACTCCCGTCTCGAGTTCGCAGGTATCGTTCCACAGTCGTGACTATCGTTTCGAATTTACGAGCGGTATCGGATATACTCTCCATTCGGGCGTGATTTGTGCAGGCGGCAAACGTACCGTAGGCTGGCCCTATAGTTGACTCGAGAGTCACCGACGTCGCTCGTGGCATTGTTCCATCGTTTGCAAGCATTATCCACTTCGGTCCCCCAGTTGACACCTCGACTATGGTAGTCGCCTCAGCAATCGTCTTCGTTGTGAGCCTCCTGATCGGTGCAGCCGGAATATACGTCGGTGCTCGCGTCATCGTCGGTGCCGGCGACTACGATCACGCGATCGTTACAGCACTGATCGGTGCGATAATCTGGAGCGTTGTCGGCTTTCTGGTCGGCTGGATTCCGTTACTGGGGCCGTTGTTAGCTCTTCTCGCGTACATCGCGGTCATCAATTTCCGCTACCCGGGAGAGTGGACGGCTGCCGCGATGATCGGACTCCTCGCGTGGTTGACGGTCCTGATCGTGCTCTATGCGCTTGCCGCGATCGGCGTGACCGGATTCGATGCCGTCGGCGTTCCTGGATTCTAGCGCCGCCGGTCGCGCTCGCTTCGGACCCGTTGAATCCCGTAGATACGCTTTTATCATACGGACTGCTGTAAGTCATTGCCAGTACAACCGCGACCGCCCTGCGGTTGCAACGGTTGACTCGCTTCGCTCCTCCACCGAGGCTCGTCTCACACGGTTCGACTCACCACCGGTAAATCGTTACAGCAGACCGTCTCAGTCGTCAGCAGGCGCTTTATCGGGGCGGTAGCTTCGACTGATCGCCTTCCATCTGCCGGTCGAGAACCGGTAGTAGTTGATCACTGCGGGTGTAAGCGCCTCCGCGAAGAAGGTGAGATAGAGCCCGGTAAGTCCCAGTGCGGGTATCGTTCCGCCCGAAATCGTCAGCTCGAGGATCGGAGTCGGACCGATATTCGGGATCGACACGGCTGTCGCGCCGAGATACGCGACGGGGATCGAGAGCCCGAACATCCCGAGCAGTTGGCTGTAGAACGGCCACCGCGTGTCGCCGCTTCCGTTGAGTGCTCCCGCGGCCGCCGTGTACACTCCTTTGAAGACGATCGCCCCGCACGCCGCCCGTATGAGCCCAACTGCCGTCGGTATCGATAGCTCCGCCGGATCGTTGGTAAACGCCAGCGCGATCGGTTCCGCGAAGACGAAGACGATCGCTCCGGCGATCAGATAGACCGCCGTCGAAAAGTAGACGATTTCCCTGCCGTAGCGCTCGGCGGTGTACTCGTCGCCCGTCCCGAGGTTCTGGCCGACGAGACTCGAGGCGGCGAGGCCGAAGCCCCAACCGGGCGTGTTCATCAGGCCCCAGATCCGGCGGGCGATGACGTAGGCGGCGACGGTATCCTGTCCGAAGATATCGACGATGGCGAGCATCGGAAACTCGGCGATCGTCCAGACGAGCTTCGATCCGAGCACGGGGAGTCCGATCGTCGTCAGGTCCCAGATCGTTTCCCCGTCGAGGTAGCTTCCGACGGGACTGATGCTGACGTCGAACGGCTCGAGGCCCGGAAGCCGTCCCGTGATCAGTCCGACGCCAAACGTGCCGGTCACGACGACGTTCGCGATGACGGTCCCCAGCGCGGCACCGACGACGCCCATCCCGAGGCCGAAGATAAGAACGGCGTTGAGGACGATGTTCGCGACCGCGCCGCCCGCTCGGACGACCATCGGGGTCCATGAGTCGTCCATCCCGACGAACGTGCGACTGCCGATCAGGTTCAGCCCCGCGAAGGGGATTCCCAGCGCAACGACTCGCAGGTACTCGGCTCCGTATTCGATCGCCTCCTCGTTGTTACTGATCAGCGAGATGAGTTCGACGGGGTAGGCCCAGAACACGGCCGCAACCGGTACCGTTACCGCGAGGACGCAGACGACGCTCGAGCGGACCGCCTGGCCCATCTGATCGAAGCGGTCAGCTCCGTACCGCTGTGAGACCAGTGCGATCGTTCCGCCCGCGACGCCGCCGCCGAGGGCGAAGGCGAGCCCCCAGTAGGGGGCAGCGAACCCGACTCCGGCGATGGCACCCGAACCGACGGCGACGCCGACCATCGCGACGTCGACGGCGTTTTTCGACATTCGTGCGAGCCCGGTGACGATTCGGGGCCACGCAAGATCGGTTGTCCGGCGCGCTCGCTCGCGGTCTATCAAACCGAGGCGGGCGAGCGCGAGTCCGATCCAGAGGATGAGTTGTCGGAACGGGTTCGGAATTCGTCGTGCCAACGGAATCGGTACCGGCTAGACGACCCCCCGGAAAAGACGTTCCCGACGCGGCAGGGAAAACCGGTTCCGGTTCGACACCACACCTCACAGTGAATCAGTCCCAATCACGGTGCTCAACCGTGCTCCCCCCGAATGACTCGGGCAAAAAGGCAATCTACGTGTCTTCGATCCCGATGGAGAGAATACCTGTCCCCTCTGTCATACCGCGACGATTCCCGATTCTTGAACAGCATGATCGCCGGTTTCGTGTGGCGACAGTTTGCGTTCTTCCGCAAGGACGATAGCAGTCTCTTCGTCCGTACTCTGCACTTCGAGAGCCCGAGTAGAGCCAGTCAGCTTCCATACCGTGGGTGTTCCGTTATCAGGGATTTCGGGGAGTTGCTGTTGAATCAAATATCCTGAAAGCAGGAGAATTATCCCCGAAGCGGTCGATGAGAGAAGGCATCGACTCTCTCAACTCGAGCCCGGATTCCCCGACTCTTCGATCCGCCGTTCGTACTTCTCAATCGACTCCTCGAGCGCGGCGGTCGCGTCGACATCGAGCGACGCACAGACCGCGAGCAGCGAAAACATCGCGTCGCCGAGTTCGTCTCTCGGCACCTGGGCCCGTTCGGGTTTCGAACCGTACTCGGTCGACGCGTTGATCGCTCCCGCGATTTCGCCCACTTCCGCGGACAGATCCAGAACGTGATTTTCAGGCGGGCTCTCGAGGTCGTGCTCCTCGAGAAAGGCGTTCACCGTGGTCTGGCAGTTGTCGTCCATCACGTTTTTCGTATAAAGAGGGAGTAAATAACGGTTTGGCAAGCGGCTACGAACGTCCGGATTCTCATCCGTTCGCTATCGGGCTGGCCCTTATTGTACTCCTCCTCGAAGGACTGGCTATGAACGCCGACGAACGCGTCCTCGTCGCCCTCGACGGCTCCGAGCAGTCCGAACGCGGTCTCGAGTACGCTCTCGAACGGTTTCCTGAAGCCACCATCCTCTGTTTCCACGCGATCGACCCGTTCGATCCGAACCCCGAGGATATCGATGACCAACCGTTGACCGACGAATGGCTCGAGACCGAACAGCGACGCGCATCGGAACTGTTCGACCGGGCACTCGAGGGTCACGACATTGCAAACCCTATCGAACGGGAAACGTCAGTTGGTTCCCCCGCGGAATCGATCGTCGCGTGTGCGGAGGAATCCGATGCTGATCATGTGGTTATCGGTAGCTACGGCCGCGGCGGAGCGTCACAGCTTCACCTCGGAAGCGTCGCCGAAATCGTCGTTCGCCGTGCCCCGGTTCCGGTGACCGTCATCAGGTAGCCCGAACGCGACCGCCGGTTGGAACTGGCGGGTGATTAGGGTCCCGTCGCACGTCACCAAACCGGCTCACGTTCTAGGACTGGCGCACATTCCGAGGTCGACCACACCTGAGGCTGGGCAAACAGTGGATGCAGCGGACGGCGGAGGAAGCGGGGAGACTTTTCCTCGTTAGCAACTCAGGCCGTGCGTATCCGGGTCGACGACTGCGCCGGTCTCCTCGACGTGAACCTGCCCCGTCGAGTCGATTCGAATGAAGTAGTCTTTATATGTGAACTCGAGCGTCGGCTGTACTCGGTCCGAGGATACCGAGTCGTAAAGCGAGTCGAGAGCGTCCGTGTCGATCACGTCGTAAATCGGCGGGGAGAGCTCGGTCGATGGCACGCCCTCACGATCTGCGATTTTCTCGACCACTTGGAGGCTCATCAGTTCCTTGCGTGTCATATAATTCGCTGCCACGTTGGGTTATATAAATATCGGTGATCCTTCGATGACGCTCGTCAGCTATGCGTCTGACGTTGTTGTGGGTAAATAGATTTGCATGCTGCAACTCGATCCTATTCTCCAGAATCGATATCGAGGTGTCCGAGCTGTTCCTGGAGACAGGCCTCGAGATCCGGGTTTATTACCACCTCATCGCCGAGCCCCGGCGTCGCGGGCTCCTCGGTGGTGAAGAGTTCGACGGACGCGAGGACGGTGTTGTCAGGATCGAGTCCGAACTCCGCTACGGCGTCGATACGGCGTTCTCCGTCGACACCGCCGACCGGTTCGCTAATCGTCCCAACCTGGCCGTCACCGGGGTCGAAGGTGATGTTCAAAATAACATCCGTATAATCACCGACGACACGGACCCGCTGGCAGTCGAGATACTCGATCGTTTCATCTTTCGGAGGCTCTTTCGGCGGTTTATCTTCACCCAAAACCGAAACCGTTCGCGCCCAAGCTGCAGGCTGTTCACCGTCGACCCGTCTCCCGGCGGCGACGACTCCACCGTCGTGTCCTCGAGAGAGGGAGCCGACGACACTCGACTGATCGGCCTGGAAGTCAGTCCGATCGAGCGTTCCGACCCAGCCGTTCCCGTTCCGAGCGCCCCCGGCGACGACGCCCGACGGGGTCAGTTGTGCACAGAACAGCGGCGTGTCTTCCAGCGTTTCGAGCCACTGCTGGGTTCCATCGTCTGTGTACGCCGCCACAAACCCATCACCCGTTCCTTCCGGATTGCGGAGCGCCGAGCGTCCGAACCGATCGACCGCGCCGCTTACGCCAACAACCAGAAAGTCATAATTTTCCACATCGCTTTGTACGACATCGTAGACGAGCGTGGGTTCGTCTTCCTCGAGAGCGAAGCGGTCGTCCCACCGCTCGTTCAGATCGTCGCCGATACCGAGTACCCACCCCCGGGGCGGCGCTTCTGAATCCGGTTCGTACGAGCCGGCGACGACGTAGCCGTCCGATGCCGGCGCGATAGCGTTGAACACGTCGGACCTGCTCGTGGTCTCGAGGTCGCGCTCCGTCGCCGGATATCTGGTGAACCCTGCGACTGATCCGTCCCCTTCGAGTTCGACGAGCCAGCCTGCGCTCCCGAGCATGATACCCGGCGATTCTGCCCCACAGCAGAGAAAGCCGTCTTCGGTTTCGATGCCATCTCGAAGATAGCTAAACGCGGAGGCGTCCTCCAGTTCGCCGAGTGACTGCTCGCTTTGGACGGCTCCGTCTTCGTCCACATCGTAGATGCGAGTGACGTATACCGCGGCTCCGTCGAAATACGTCCAGCCGACCAGCAGGAATCCGTCGCCGGTTTCGAGTGGAAGCGTTAGCCAATCTTCGGGAATCGGCCCCGTCGGCGGCTCCATCTCTCGAGCCTCCTGTTGGGGGGTCGATCGGTACGTCTCCTCCCACTCCAGTTCTCCGGTTTGGGCGAGTTTGGTCGCCAGTCCCTGTGTTCCGAACTCGTCCGGAACGTCGCTCCCGCCGACCAGCAGGTAGCCGTCGTCAACTCGCAGGGAATTTTCGTACAGACTACTCGGCGCAGTGAGATATTCCCATCCCGATACAGGTGCGTCCGCAGTCTCTTTCGCTGGGTCGCGAGCCATCGCCGATCCGGTTATCGACGAAAGAATTGCTGCGGACGCTGTCGCCGTGAGAAACCGTCGCCGGTCGAACCCTACCATACGACCCTCTCCGTCAGGCGGCGTATCAATCATTTTTTAGAAACTGATGACCGTCATTTGTAGCAACTACCTACTCGAATTGAGTGTTGAAAATCCGTGTCTGTCCGGGAAAATCGAGTGACAGTCGCTGTGGTATCTCCCTTTCGCTGTCAACGGTTCCCCTAGCGAGAATAGCGGTCCCCTACATGTCAGCTACCGCTCCTCTAACCCGGTTGATCGCGGTGGGACTTTCAGCCGGAGTGGTCGGGTTCGGTGTCGACGGCCGATGAATGACCGTCCAAGGAGTCGAAGGATACGGCTTTGCTCCGATCGCTGTTTTCCGTCTCGAGTTCTGCCTGCACCTTATCGGTGAGGAGATCAACCGCAACCCGATTAGCTCCCTCCGGAATGATGATATCGGCGTCGGATTTCGTCGGTTCGACGAACTGTTCGTGCATCGGTTTAACCGTCCCTAGATACTGATCGATAACCCCCTCGAGTTCCCGTTCGCGTTCGATCACGTCCCGTTGAATCCGACGGAGGATTCGAACGTCTGCATCGGTCATCACGTACACCCGAAGATCCAGCATGTCGAGGATCTCTTCGTCGTACAATGCGAGGATTCCCTCGAGGATGAGGATGTCCGTCGGCTCGACGGTAGTCGTCTCCACCTTCCGGTTGTGGACGTCGAAATCGTACTGTGGCATTTCGACCGCTTGCCCCATCGAGAGCGAGTCGAGGTGACTCCGCAACAGCTCCCATTCGAACGCCGACGGATGGTCGTAGTTGACCGATTTTCGTTCCTCGTACTCGAGGTGAGAAAGGTCCTTGTAGTAGTTGTCGAGCGGAATGCGCGTCACGGCCTCGCCGACGGCATCGGCGATTTCTCGGGACACCGTCGTCTTGCCGGCCCCGGTTCCGCCGGCGATGGCGATGACGAACGAGGGAATACTCATCGATCATTCCTTACTCCCGACCGTTAAGAAGGTCGTGAAATCCGGCCGATGAACCTGTTAGCTATTGCGAACGAATACGAAGACGGAGGACGGCTACGACTCGCTCGAGCTATCGTACATCGAGTCGAATTCTCGTTCGCCCCGGATTAGCTCGTCGACGCCGTCCGTGAGGGTCACCGAGCCGAACACGGTGGCCCGGTAGTACGTGTACAGCCCATCCTGGTCCCGTTCGGTGCGCTGTCGTTTTTCGACGAGACCCACGTCGAGAAGTTCGTTTAGGTGATAGTGGAGCGTGCTGTCGTCCACGTCGAGGGCCTCCTCGAGTTGCTTGGGGCTCATATCGCCGCCGTGGACGAGCCGATAGCAAATCTCGCATCTGGTTCGATGACCGACAGCGGTGTGCATCTAGACGTACTCCTCAAGGGTGAGGACGCTTTGTTCTGGGAGGAGGTCCTCCGGGGCCTTCTCCTCGGTTGGCCGTTTGCTGTCGGTCGACATCTTGTGTTGTCCTGCGACTATCAATCATTTAGATTTTGTCAAGCCGAAGACTACTGAGAACTCTCTTTTTTATAAGATAGTGAGTCATGAGTAGGTATGACCACAGAAATTATGCGCGATTTTATCCGCGGTCAACTTGGAAACGTGAAATACGATCGGTTCCTTCTTTATCTGATGGGCCCGTATAAATCGTTCAACCTCAACTACGTATTGAGCGAAACGGAACGTGAACGGATCGACATCGACGACCTGCCCGGTCCGCTGCGTCAGCTTTTTCGGAGCAAAGACGAAATCGACGAGGCCAAAGCGCTCTTGCGACGGGTACAAGGATCGTTACGGACGGATCCAGGTGTGAACGCCTTCTTGGCTTTGGATCTCGGAGTTGATACGACGGAGGTCGATGCCGCAACGCAAAGCATAGCGTATACTCGATGCAGTAATGCAACGGCGTTCGTTCTCCCCTTTCTTGGCCACAACTTCGGCGTCGGAGAAGAAGCAGGGAGCATTCTCGAGACGTTTTCGGAGACGTATGGCGATCGACTTGTCTTCGCTCACGAAAATGACGTAATCAGTGCGATGATCCGGTCAGCGCAAGTGCGGTGGGATTTGCGGATTGTAACGTACGAAACGGAGGACGAACTTGTCACCAAACTCCGACGATTTCCGGGAGGAATTATGCACCGCGAGCGGCGCGTCGAGATTTCTAATAGGAGACCGAATTAGTATTTATCATGTTCTATACTTCACATGACTTGCCGTCCCTCGAGCAGTCAGTAGGAATGCTGATCGCTCGAACCGCCAGCAGACTGTGGCGAGTGATGTATCACGGGAACCCGGGTGCTCCGGTCAATGCGGGTAGTAATCCGCCTTAATCAGCGGTCGATTATTTCATCACGTAATAGTGGTATTGGGTGTGGAATGTCGACTCCAAAGCGTTTGTGCAGTACGAGCCCCACTCATTGATAATTGGTAACAATTAACGCCCTCCGGGAAGTAGACGACATGACGGCTGATTCCAATGACCTTGGCAACGGTCCCGCGGTACGACGGTGATCGGATCGCCTCTCGGAAGGGCCACGCGGTCGTAATCGGCGCGAGCATGGCCGGGTTGTTCACAACGCGCGTCCTCGCGGATGCGTTCGACGAGGTTACGGTGATCGAACGCGACCAGCTCACGGCCGAGATCGAAACGCGACCCGGAGTTCCACAGGGAAAACACGTACACGTGCTTTTAGAAGGCGGCCGGGCGACTATAGAGGACCTGTTTCCGGGATTTTGTGACGAGTTATTGGATGCCGGTGGCGTGATTGCAAATGGGGAGGAGTTCAAAGTCTTCGTCCAGGGTGACACCCTCGTGACTACGGACCGCCAATCGTTGCACCTCTCCACGCGCGCCCTCTACGAACACCTGGTCCGCCGACACGTCGACTCGTTCGACAACGTTTCCCTGCGATCACCCTGTCGGTTCGTCGACTACGTCGCTAACGAAGACGCAACGGCAGTCAAAGGGGTGGTGATTCGAAATAAACACTCCGAGCGGGAGATTCTCGCGGCCGATCTCGTTGTCGATGCCACTGGCCGGACGAGTCGAACGCCCGCGTGGCTCGAGAAGCGCGGATACGATCCGCCGCCCCTCGAGGAGGTTACCATCGACATCGGGTACGCCTCGACGTTCATCGAGCGCCCTGCGGACGACCACCTCGGGATCTCTATGGAAGCCGAGACACCTCGTACTCGCGGCGCGTTCGTCTTTCCGGTCGAAGGTAATCGATGGCTGCTCAACTTACACGGGGTACATGGCGACTATCCGCCGACGGACCCCGAGGGCTTCAGGGAGTTCTCGACGAGCCTGCCGACCACGACGGTAACGGACCTCTTGGACGAGCACCCGATGACGGACGAGAACATCGCCTTCTATCCCTTCCGGTCGAACCGCCGGTACCGGTACGAAGCTCTCGAGCGGTTTCCCGAGGGGCTGATCGTTATCGGCGATGCAATCGCCAGCTTTAATCCGGTCAACGGACAGGGAATGTCGGTCGCTGCGTTAGAGGCATTGGCACTCCACCATGTCCTTGCGGGGGGCGAGCGCGACGGGATGGCACACCGCTTTTTCGAGGCCGCTTCGGATGTCGTCGATATCGCGTGGGACCTGACGATCGGAGCCGACCTCGAGTTTCCACAAACCGAGGGATCGCTTCCTCGACGGACGGCCATCTTCGACTGGTATTTGAACCGTCTGACCCGCCGCGCCCACACCGACGTTTGGTTATCGAATCGCATGTGGACCGTCTTCATGCTCGAGCAACCGCCGTCGGTGTTATTTCGACCCCGAGTCATCTGGCGCGTGCTCGGGCCCGCTCGTCGTCCCAGGCGCGAGAAATCGTCACAAGGTGAGCCGCCTCGAGATCGACCTCCCTGACGAAATGCAGCTTAATCCCGTGTAGATACAATCTAATCGACACGAAGGTGTTTATTTGATGCCACTAGACCAACAGTTATGGTTGTGATTAAGCGACTGTTCAGAGAACCTGATGGTCGCCGTACGGGGGCAGTATGGATCGCTATAGGTCTCTTCTTCCTCGGACTATACGGTTACTACAGTATTATTAACCCTGGTGGATCATCTTCGGCACTACACTTCGGCGTACTGTGGATACTGATAGGGATTCCAGAACTTCTCCCGAAAGAGCGTGAACAGATCGCTGGGGGACTTCGAATTATCGGGTTGGTATTCGCCGTCGCTTTGATAGTCTTCTATCTCTCTCGACTCTCTTTCTTCCCATAAATTGGATTGTCGTCATCCGGTTTGATGACGCGATCGCCGGGCGTGAACGGATTGTTTGCGTGCTCGAGATTCGTGTGTCGGTGTAGAACTTGATATCCTGATCGTATAGTAGGAACGAGCTTCGAGGGATGGATTTTGTGCCAGGTTCCGGGTCCGTCATCGACCAGCATGTAGCACAACATTTTGCACATACTGCAATAACTTGTCTATTATGCAAGAACAAACGCGTGTCCTCCTCGATTACCCTTTTCCTGAGGAACGGGTCTTTCGGTATCAGGCGATGCAGGATATCCTTCATCATCTCGTTAACACCCCGTTCGAAGAATTCACGCAGAAGGAATTGGCGACGATCACTGGGGCTGATGTCTCATCAGTCTCTCGATCTGTCGATCTTCTCGAGCAACTTGGTGTCCTCACTCTTAACGGGGGGAAACCCGCAGAAATCACAATGGATCAGGACCACTTCACCGGCTCTAATCCGCTCCTTACGATTCCCCAACAGGAGTTCCGAAAGCCGGTCAAGGCATTTCTCGATGAACTTACCGACGACATCGAACCCGCTCCCTCGAGACACCAGCTGTCTTCAGTACACACCTCGCTATCGAGGGGAAGAGTCTGTCTTTGCCGTCAGAAAACTACCAACCCTATTTGATCGTCTCTGGCGTAGGTTGAAATGGATAATTAGAACAATTTTGGCTCATAGTAGGTTATTTGGCCATCTATAAACCCAACCAATCGCAGAGATAACAACCGATGTAGGTAAATAGTATATGGGCGTTCACTACTGTGTCGAATGAGTTGCCCCCAATGAGTACGAAACACACCACCACGCAGACGATTTATCCAACCGCTCGAGACGGATTCCTCGACGATGCCGCCAGATGGGAAGCGACAAAGCTGGATATTTGCGAGTTCATCGAACGCACAGTGACGAACGCTGGCGCGGAGGGAGTCGTCGTCCCGATGAGCGGCGGCATCGACTCGACGCTCACCACGGCGCTGGCAGTCGAAGCCCTCGGAAACGATCGCGTTCTCGGCCTGGGACTACCGGCTTTGAAAACGGATAGCCGAAACGCGGCGGAGGCTCGGACCATCGCTGAGGGACTCGGTATCGAGTTCCGCGAAATGCAGCTACAGCCCATAGTCGCCGCGTTCGAGGAGGCGATGGCCTCGATGGCCCCCAACGAAAACGATGTTTCGGCGCTCGGAAACGTGGTTGCCCGCTCGAGAATGATCTGTGCCTACTACGTCGCGAACACGCAATCTCGCCTCGTCTGTGGGACGGCGAATCGATCAGAACTCCTGCTCGGCTACTTTACGAAATACGGCGACGGTGGCGCGGACCTCTACCCGCTGGGGGATCTGTACAAGTCGGACGTCCGGTCGCTCTCACAACATATCGGACTTCCACGACGGATCATTACGAAAGACCCCACCGCAGGGTTACTGGCGGATCAAACCGACGAGGATGATCTCGGCGCGACCTACGATGTAATCGATCCGTTTTTGCGCCGACTGGCCGAGGCCGATCACAACGCGTGTGTCGAAGAAGTCGCCGATGGGCTCGCTATCGACTTCGAGACCGCCGAGCAGATCGCCTCGATGTACGCCGATTCCGTCCACAAACGAACCCTTCCCCCGAGGCCGGGTCTCGAAACTGCCGGTGAAATGCGCTCTTCGAGTCCGGAGCACGCTGGCTCACTCGTGAACTGATACTGTCGACATCGACACTGGGTTCTCCTCCACCAGCCTCGAGTTCGCCTCGGTTACCGTTCCCTCATTGCTATCGTCGACCTTCCCTTGTCAGCAAGGGCAGTGCCGGTTTCTTTTCAAAACTGACCGCAAAACCGCGTTCAGTACACTGGACGAACTGATCATCGACACTCGAAAGAACGTGATTACTGACTCGAAATTTTTGTCAGTGTAGGTTCGAAGAATCGTGCTGTATTTAGGAGTCATATTTAGCGTTCTGTAACTCGTTCAAACCGAAGGACCGATCGACAACAAAGGAGGCCGACGCGAGCTACAAGATGCTCGGTCTCGAACCAGAGGATATGGTCCCATCACACGTGCTCGTTCCGCTAGATGGCTCGCCATTAGCCGACGATGCTCTCTCTCATGCACTCGAAGTCTTTGACTGTCGTATCACTGTCCTGAATATCGTGACGCCACTTGACGCAACCATGAGTGAAGGCAACATTCTGGAGGCGGATGAGGCGCGACTCGATGAAGCATATGACCGAGCTGACCAGTTGATCGAACGGTCCCGCCATCAGGCTTCGGCCATGAACCGCACGGTCGAATCGGCGGTCGAGACAGGGGAGCCAGCGGAAATAATTCTCGCGTACATCGATGCTTCTGATGTGGATCACGTGGTGATAGGCGGTCACGGAGGCCCCAAAAGCAGCGCTCTTCGCCGTCTGCTCGGGACCGTGGCTACCGCTGTGGTCGGTAAATCACCCGTGCCGGTGACGGTCGTCAGGTAATTCCCGCGAACAGGTCGCCGCCTTACTCAATACCCAGAAGCGTCGAGAATAGTCGGTAGAGTCCAAAGCCGATCACAATAGAGCTCGTGAGCGTGAGCACCCAGAAGGTGATTGTTACGGCGATTTTCCGCCGGGAGACGCCCGCAGTGCCCGCAGCTAAGCCGCCACCGATCACACCCGAAATGATGATGTTGTTGAACGAAATTGGAATGCCGAGTGCGATTGCCGTTTGGGCGATGACAAACCCGGGAACGAGCGCCGCGATCGAGCGGCGCACGCCTAACTGTGCGTACTCTCGAGAGGTCGCCTGTAACAGCCGCGGAGCGCCCATCCATGCCCCGATAAGGATACCCGTCGCGCCAATGGCTAACAACGCGGTTCCGGGTAGCCCGAGTTCGATGCCGTACAGTTCCTCCAGCGGTCCGGTTGCGAGTCCGACCTGGCTGCCGCCACTACTAAACGCAACAATTCCACCGAGACCGAGGAGGAACGTCCGGATTCCTTGCTCGGCCGACACGTGTACTTTTCGCCGAATGTATTGAAAGGCGATTCCGGCGAATCCGATGGTGATGGCAATAACTGACAAGTCGATTCCGAGAAGGGTTGGGCTTCCCAGCGTGTGTGAGACAAGTTCTGCGACTGACCCCTGCGGACGCTCGGGATTGGGGATCACTCCGAGTCGAATGTGGGCAAGGATTCCCGCGACGATGGCTGCTAACAGGGGGACGCTGACGGTTTCAGGGATATCATCTCTGCGAAGGAGCGTCGCTGTAAGAAAGGCCATCCCACCCGACGTCGGCGGGACAAGCAGCCAGAACGTCCCGAGTCGCTGATAGGTATCGAATGCTGGGTCTCCACCGAGAGAAAGGCCAACGCCGACCATCGCGCCAGTCGTCGCAAACGCCGCTGGAACCGGGTAGCCTGTGTAGACGCCGAACGCCATGAACGATGCGGCGACCAGTAATCCTGTTGTTGCAGCGAGCGGCGTGATCGTCGTCTCGAGAATCAGGTTTTCGCCGACTGTTTCAGAAATACTCCCCCCTTGGGTGAGCGCACCTGCTGCGGCGAGGATCCCAATTAGGAAGGCGGCCTGCATCGTCGAGATAGCATTGGCACCGATCGCTGGTGCGAACGGGGGTGAGTTACTGTTCGCCCCGAGTGACCACGCCATAAACAGACAAGCCACCGTTGCAAGCCCGACGAGGCCCCAGAACGTCAGCGTCACGGACATTTCCAAAGCTGTGTGAGTCGTTCGACCCGCGACTTACCAACGACACCAGTTGAACGTACAAGAAGTATTGTCTTGCCTGTTCGCGGGATGATCGCCTGTGTGATTGTCCCGACGAGTTGTCGCTGATCTGCGTTCTGTCGTCTTCCTCTGAAGAGGAGCATATCGTGGTCCGAGGTGAGGTACCTCCAGTCTTATTTCGATTGTCTGTCCGTTATTGACAAATTACCGGTCATACATTTTCCAGCCGTTCTACAAACGCTTAGATCCTGGGTTGTCATGAGTATGTGCGCCGAGCAAAATCAATTTGGCCCTTGCCACTCAAGCAGTGATTGTTCGACAGGTCACTATGGTGTTCGAATATAGTTGTTCAGCCGCTTCTGACCGTTTCGAGCGCCGCAGGTGTCGGTAAGGACGAATTTTTGTTGGATGGAACGAGTCGTGAACCGACCGAGCGGTCGCCGCGCGACGGCAGACCGGTACGATCCACTGTGCAGAGCTGGCCTGTCTCGAGAGTGAACGTTGTGGTTGTGCGTTGTCGACTCTCGTGCCCGACTGACTGTCGTGTCCCACGACAGGTGCGCTAGGACTTTATCTAAATTGACAGCGTACAAACACTGGTATGACGCTTAGGACTACAGTGTCGACTCGTTTCTCAGGAGGTCGATCGTAAATGTGTACCCGGCTCGTGTATCTCGGCCCGGAAGGCCGGACGCTCACGGCCCGTTCCATGGACTGGAAGGTAGATATCGGGACCAATATCTGGGCGCTCCCTCGCGGTATCGATCGCAACGGTCAGGTCGGTCCGGCTTCGATCGAGTGGACGGCCGAGTACGGAAGCGTCGTCGCCACCGCCTACGACATCGCGACCACCGACGGCATGAACGAATCCGGTCTGGTGGCCAACCTGCTGTGGCTCCCCGAGTCGGAGTATCCGGACTGGGACGGCGACGAACCTGCCGTCTCGATCTCGCTGTGGGCGCAGTACATGCTCGATAATTTTGCCACGGTATCCGAGGCCGTCGAGGCAGTTCGCGACGAAAACTTCGTGGTCGTCTCCCAGAACGTCCCGGGAGAGGATCGGCTGGCGGCGCTTCACCTCTCCCTCTCGGATGCGACGGGAGACAGCGCGATCATGGAGTACGTCGACGGCGAGTTGGTCATCCATCATGACCGCGACTACCAGATCATGACGAACTCGCCGACGTACGACAAGCAGCGTGCGCTGGCCGAGTACTGGGAGCAGATCGGCGGCACGGTCATGCTTCCGGGAACGAACCGCCCGGCCGACCGATTCGTTCGGGCGCGCTTCTACACGGACGCGATCCCCAAAGTCGAGGACCGCCGCGATGCGACCGCTAACGTGTTCAGCGTGATCCGGAACGTCTCGGTGCCCCACGGCATTACCACGCCGGACGAGCCACACATTTCGTCGACGCGCTGGCGGACGGTCGCGGACCACAAGGACGGCGTCTACTACTTCGAGTCGGCGCTTGCCCCCAACGTATTCTGGGTCGAACTCGACAACGTCGACTTCTCAGCCGGTTCCGACGTCCGGACTCTCCAGTTGGGACCGGACCAGTCCGAGGTTTTCTCGAGCGACGCGTCCGATCAACTCTCTGACGCCGAGCCCTTTTCGTTTCTCGGGTTGCAGGCCGCGTAGCACCGCGTCCACAATCGATTATTTCGATCGCGGCAGTTCCTCGACTCTCGACCCACCGATGGGACTCACTCGTGTTCGACCCACGCACCGGCGTCGTCGCCGTAGGTGCGTTCTTCGTCCTGTCCGGAGTTGAGCACGCTGTCGAGGACGCCGGTCGAGAGCGCGCTTTCGGGATCGAACGCGTCGGAGGTGAGGTAGGATTCGAGGCTGTGGCGGAACTGTCGGACCGAAGGATCGTCCCCGGAGAGGTCCAGCGTACAGACGGCGAGCTTTCCGTCGCCCACCGCGGTTTCGAAGTAGACGCCGAGCTTGTGGTTTCGGTAGATCGTATCGATTATCTGGACGAGCGGTTCGAACTCGGCGGGTGCGTCGTCGAGAACGATCGGGCGCGAACGCCGCAGCAGGGACCACCACTGCCAGTCGGTGTACTCCTCGGTGGGGAAGGCGTCGAACAGCGGGTGATCCGCATCCGTCGTCATTCCGAGGGTACCCGGCTTCCCGTTTCGCTTGAAAACCTCATAGTTCCAGAAGTCCGGCTGGAACGACCCTTCGAGAGCGTATCGAAGCGCGCTCGGCTCCGGAAGCAAGAGGATCGTCTCGCCGTCCGTCAGTCGCTCTCGCGTCTCCTCGTCGAACCGACGGGAAACGCCAAACTCGTCCGCCTCGCTGGCAGACTCGAGCTCTTCGGGGTAGACCCAGATTGGATAGGACGTTCGCAGATCGACGGCAGAGCCATCCTCGACATCCCTGCCGGCAACCTCGAGGGTTACCTCGAGTCGAGCGGGTGCGGAGACGTCGTCTAACGGGGCGTCGATCGTTCCGAGTGTTACCAGATCTCCCTGTGGGATCTCAGCGTGGCTCGAGTCCCCTGTCGCGAGTTCCGACCCGTCAGAACCGGCTATCGACCAGGCCGTGGTCGCGTCCGCTATCGTCCCGGGCCCGTAGTTGGCGAGCGCCGCTTCGGCAGTGAAGTCGTCGCCGGTCGTGAAGGTGTACCGGTCGAACGAGAGGAGCGGAACGCGCGCGTCACAAAAGCGTCGCCATTCGTGGGGCTCGATCAGTCCTTTCGACTCCATGAACGAGTCGAGAATTCCGACCATGGCGGTGCCCTGACCCGGAAAGTCGTCGAGGCCGAGAAGCTGAAAGCCGCCGAAACCGGCCGTCCGGAACGCGGCCTCGATATCTTCGCGGTAGCAGGTAATCGAGAGTTCTCCGGAAGCGTTCTGGAAGTTCTTGTCCGAGCCTTCCATGTAGCGATCGGCGAGCGAGCGTTCGAACCGCTCGAGGCTACGGGCCTGGAGTACCCCGCGATACTTGCGCGCCTCGTCGTAGTTCGGATGGATCTGGTACTGGCCGATTTCGTGACCGACGACGGGGAGGTCGTAGGGCTCGAGTTTCTTCTCGTAGTCGACAGTCGTCGACGGCGGGGAGTCGTTGATGTGTCCGGTTCCGCGGATGGGTGTTCGGTCGACATCCCAGTGGCTTGCTTCGGGATCCTCGGGAACGTTGGCGGTGATAAAGAAGTCGTCGGCCGCTCCGGGGTGTGGCGAGGTGAGAAAGTTGTTGGCCCCGTAGGCGTACAGTCGGCGGCCGTCGATCGCTCGACAATGGCGGACGAGTTCGTCCATCCGTTCTTCGTTGCCCTTGTTTTCGTTTCCGAGGGTAAAACAGACGAACGAGGGGTGGTTACCGTAGGCGTCGAGAATGCGCTCTGCTTCCCGCTTGAAGTACTCGTACCCCTCGTCGTCGACGAACGAGGTGCCGAAGTTCCACTGGGAACACTCCGGTTGCAGGTAAATCCCGACTCGGTCGGCCGCTTCGAAGGCCGCCTTCGGCGGACACCAGCTGTGAAAGCGGTAGTGGTTGATGCCGTAGTCTTTTGCGGTCTCCATGTGCTCGACCCATTCGGCGGTCGTCGTCGGTGGGTACGCGGTGTCGGGAAAGACACAACAGTCGGTCCGTCCCCGGAGGAAGACGGTCGTTCCGTTGATCGAAAACTGCGTGCCGTCGGCTTCGAACTCGCGGAGGCCGAACGTCGTCTCGAACTCGTCGACGAAGGTGTTCTCTCCGTCTGTTTCCTCGAGAGACACGGTCAACTCGTAGACGGCAGGGGAGAATTCGTCCCACGTGAGCGCATCGGGTCCGAGATCGTAGGTAAACTCGACGGTCGTTCGATCCGGGTTCGTTCCGTTATCAGGGGCGATCGAGACGGCGCACGCGCCCGTCTCTGAAACGTGAACCTCATCGGTATTCACGCTCCGCGCGGCGGCCGTAAGCGTCCCGTCAAGAACGCTCGTCGTGGCGTTGGTGAGGGCGACCTCGAGGCCGACCGAGTTGTCGCTCGGATCTGGATCGGTTCGGATGTCCTCGATTCGGACCCGCGGCGTCGCTTCCAATCGGAGGTCCCCGACGACGCCGTTCCAGTTCGTCTGCGTGTGTTCGGTGCTCGCGTGTGACCGACGTACCCCCGGACGGTCCATCGACTCGTCCGTGTTATCCACTCGAAGGATGATTTCGTGCTCTCCCGGTTCAACTGCCCCGGTGAGATCGTAGACGTGAGGGGTGCTCAAACACGTTCGTGACCCGATTCGCTCCCCGTCGACCCAGAGCTCGGTCGGTCGGGTCCGCTCGAGTAGTAGCCTCACGCGCTGGTTCGCCCAGGAGTCGGGAACGGAGACGGTTCGTCGGTACCACGCCGGCCCCTCGTACTGATGAGTACGCTGGAGATGATCTCGTGGCCGATCTTCGATTTCCGTTCCGTAGCCGTATTCGTCCGTCGTCCCAGGGAGAAACACCGTCCCGTCGATTTCGTCGTCGGACAGGGCTTCGATACCGCCCTCGCGTTCGGGGTCGAGCCGAAGATCCCACGGTCCCGACAATGAGAGTGTTTGCACGATCTTCTTTTTTCGGAAGGGTGTATATAGGCGCTACTGTCCCGGTCAGTATGAGACGAGGGAGCTGGCTCCATCGCTTGTGGCCCCCTCGATTTCGATCCGGGTCGGCTCGCGGACTGATCGTTCGAGGGCGACGCTCGAGCGAGCCAGCGTTCGTCGAGGCGAGTGCTCCGTCGTGCGATCGTTGACACGAGCGCGTTCGTGGTAGCAACTGAGACGCTTCACCGATGTCGACCGACAGTCGAAGCCGCCACGCTTGTCCGTAGCGTCCCAATTGGTCCGGGAGAAGGATATTCGTTCTTATTTAACTAAACGGGTAAATAAGTGCGCGACATCTATTTAACCGGATGGTTGAACGAACGCGGAACGATTCTGATCTCGACCCCGACCCCGATCTCGACGCAATCTTCGGGGCGCTGGCCCACCCCACACGACGAGCGCTCATCGAGCAACTGGCCGGCGGTCCCGAGAGCGTCGGTGAGCTAGCGGAACCCCACGAGATGTCCCTGGCGGCGGTATCGAAGCACTTGCAGGTACTGGAGGATGCGCACCTCATTGAAGTCGAGAAGGACGGCCGTGTGCGCCGATGTCACCTGGACGCCGCACCGCTTTCCGACGCCTTCGGCTGGCTCACTCGGTACCGCGTGTTCTGGGAGGATCGGTTCGACGCGCTCGCTGACTATCTGGAGACAGAAAGCCAATGACAGAAAACGAACCGGTCGACGAGGCGGCAAACGAATCCGACGACTTCGAACCGAGCGAGCACGACCTGACCATCGCGCGGACGTTCGACGCGCCGCGCGAACGAGTCTGGGAGGCGTGGACCGATCCCGAACAGGTGGCACAGTGTGGGGTCCGAAGGGATTTACGGTTCCTCGTTGCGAGACGGACGTACGACCGGGTGGCTCCTTCAGCATCGATATGGAAGCCCCAGATGGCACGATATTTCCGGACGAGGGAATCTTCCACGAGGTGAAAGAACCAGAACGACTCGTCGCCACGAGTTGTGCCTTCGAGGACGACGACGGCGATTTCCAGCTCGAGGTTCGCCAGACCGTGACGTTCGCTGACCGTGACGGTAGGACCGAACTCACGCTGGAGGTGGAAGTCCGGACCGCGACACCCGAAGTAGCCGATGCGCTCGACGGGATGGAACTGGGCTGGAGTCAGAGCTTCGATAAGCTCGAGACGGACGTCGGTCGACCGGCGGGTGATGCGGAGTGACGGCCGTGAGTGCGAGCATATCGATGTCGCTGGACGGATACGTCGCCGGACCCCACGACAGTCCCGACTATCCGCTCGGCGACGACGGTGGCCGCCTTCACGAGTAGATATACGACCTGATGAGCTGGCGTGAGCGACACGGTCTCGACGGCGGGAAGACGAACTGAGACGACGAAATAATCGAGGAGTTACCCGAAGACGTCGGCGCGGTTGTGATGGGTCGGCGAATGTTCATTGACATCCTCGCCCTTCAGAGCGGGGAGGATCTCAAGGAATCGTTTCGCGTCAGAAGTCCCAGGAAGCGACTGTTCACCAAACCGATCCCACTCGAGACGATCCGCTTGCAGGGATCGCCCTTTCGTTCGGAATCTGTTCCGAGCGACGATTCAAGTCCGACCGGCGGACGCGTTCATGGACGCTTGCACTCCTCGAGGAACTCGCGAATTCGTGCGGTGACGTCCGCTTGACCGTCCGTGGAGAAAATGTGTCTCTCACCCGGAAGCGTCTCGAGGCGTGACAGCGAGCGAATGCGCTCGCGCGCTCGAGGCGCGATCGCTTCGGGCGGAAAGAAGGGGTCCTCCTCGCCCAGATAGAGCGCGACGGGTGCGGTAAAGTCCTCGAGTTCCGCCGCAGTACTGTCGGGCAGCTTGCGTTCCAGTTCGACGTATCGGAGAGAGGCCGCGATAGTCGCCCGCGAGAGGTCGTTCGAATCGGCGTCGGTGACGAGCGCGGCGACGACTCGGTCGAGCACCCACTCCCGCGGGAGGTACCGGTACAGGACGCTCTGGACTCCGATCCGGAGTAACGATCTGACGGGTCCGGTCCCGAAACCGGCCGGGACCACCAGCGCCGCGCTGTCGATGCGATTCGGAGAGAACGCCGCCGTCCGGACGATGATCCCCGCGCCGTAGGACGTGCCGATCATCGGTGCGGACTCGACGTCGAAAGCGTCCATCACGTCGACGACCCATTTCCCGTACTCGGCACCGCCCGGATCGAGGCGCGTCTCCGCGCTCTTTCCGGGGTGTCCGACGGTGTCGGGCGCGACCAGCCGATACTCGTCCGCGAGGGCGGTGTACCAGGCGAGTGTCATCGGATTCGTCGCGTTCCCGCCGTGGAACACGAAGATCGGCTGCGCGCTTTCCGGTCCCGCGAGCAGGACGTGCGTCGGCCCGTAGCGCGTTTCGACGATTCGCTCGTCTACGTCCACCTCGAGGCGATCGACGGCCGTATCATAGCACCGCTCGAGAGCCCGCCGTCCCGCCGCCGACCGGTAGATGGACATGGATGTGGGTTATTCGCCCACCCACTCATACCCGTCGGCGCGTTCTCGAACCTATTGGTTTTGACCTCGTCTTGAGTTCCCGATCCAGTTCGTCGCGATACAGGAGATACCATGGCGTCCAGTCGAAGACCGTGCGGAACCGGTCGTTCGTCGTCTCCACCGGATGCGAGAGCAGCCGGACGATTCACCCGTTACTCCGTACGTATTATACGGTTCCAACGTTTTCGGTACTCGAGAATAGCTCGGTCGTATCCGGGCTTTCACAATCGTTTGGAACTGCGCAACGTTTCATCCAGCATCGCCAGGTACTCCCGAAATCTCATTCGTGGCGAGTTCTTTTGAGCCGCCCTGGTGCCGTATCGAATACGAGTTTAGTTGGTACGAAGCGTTCCGACAACGAATATCGCGCCATAACCCATTAAAATAATATTCCCATATTTAGTACGCATACCGTCGGTGATGTTGTCGAAATAATGAACGAACCGCCGATGGCCTGTCGACGAATGTCGGTTTGACGCCGGCGTCGGTTCCGACGCTCGTCCGGAGGGATCGATGCGTACGACATCGAAATTCGCCCCCGATCTATCGGCGGCTGCTCGGTGAAACAAGAACGGACTATCGAACACCTCTCAACCGTCGCCGAAGCCCGGTGAGCAGGATGAGCTCCGCGACGAACTCGGAAAGCGACGAGGGATGGGACACTCGGTACTCTGTACCAACCATCCCAACAATTGCCGAGTTGTACCCTAAAACGGATCTTTCTCGGAGTACGTCCCGAATAATGAACTCTCGGTAGTACGACTGGACGCGTCAGATGGGAACGGTACCTGAAACCCGTAATCGTTTCTCTAACAGGTCACTTCCGTGACCACCTCTTTGACCCGTGAGGTGAGTTGGTGACGGTGATCGGTGACAGTCCTGATCAACCTGGTAAAGATATGAGAACTTACTTTTGACGAATGCTGTCCTTTGCAATCCCTTGTCTTGGTCGATCAATCTATCGCGACTCGGCGTCCGACCGCTCGAGGTCGTCGGTCATATTCGTAAGGAGGCGTTCGAGTTCGCTCCAACGAATGCTGGTCCCGAGCCAGTTCTTTATGAACGAGAACGTGCCACCAAACGTGAACTCGGACCTGACGGTGACTCGAGTCCGGTCATCGCCCTCGACCATGATTTCCGTACGCATTTCCTCGAACGGTCCGATCTCTCCGACCTGCGTGTAGCGATGACTGTCGTCAAGTTCGGTAAATTCGAGCACTAATTGAAGGGTGTCTCCGATGACAGTCAGTACCGTCTTCGAATCTGATTCGTCGACCGATTGGATCGCGTAGGTGTTGGCATATTCGACGATCGATGTCGGAGAGAGTTCCCGTTCGACGGTTTCGAGAGGAGCATCGAGTTCGGTCGAGAGTTCAACCGTTTTCATCGAGTGCGGATTCGATTGCCACTGTAATAGATCTGGTACTCGGTGGATGTGAACGCGTTTTTTCACTGTACCTTGTTTGTCTATGGCCTACGTATGATCCGATTTCACGAACTCGGTGACGAATCGACCCCCAAACTCGAGGAAACCGATAGAATGGTGCCCGCTACTCGAGAGGCGTTCGCTGCGGTCAAATCGGTATCATCGCACAAGGGGGTTCGGTAACGCTCTGGCCGGAAACGAGTCTGGCGGCGATGATAGAAGCGCCAAAGGCACACGGGAACGGGGGATGTCTTCGGGAGGGATCAGAAAAGCGGTGATCGATGGAGATTGAGACGAGGCGATGATCGAGACGGAGTGGTGATCGGACCGGAGATTCGAACCCGGTCACGTTTCATTCGAACTGAGTAACATTCGATTCTCCTCGTTGTCCGTTTGAAACGTCGTTTCGAGTATCGTGTTTGTGCGGGATGCGTTCGCCCCACCATAATTTTATTATCTTTTGTTATGTATGGGTGTGTGGGATGATTATAATAGCCATTAGAGGGACGAGTGTCCCAGGGTCGCATACTAGTAGAGTCACAACCGAGTCGATACGAGACAGTAGACGGGTGATGGTCAGATGGTGGTAGATGTAATCGCTGCATCGTTACCGCTCATGATCGTTGCCGTGCTCATTGTCGGATTTTTGTGGCCGGCGACGCGAGCAATGCCGATCGCCTGGCTAGCGGCGCTTATTATTGGGTACGTCATGTGGAACAATCCGCCGGAGTATCTCGCCGCGGCGTCGATAGTGGGGGTGATGACCGCCCTCGAAATCCTCTGGATCGTCTTCGGCGCGCTCGTCCTGCTTTATACGTTGATGCAGGTCGGTGCGTTCGATCGGATCAACAGGGGGTTTACCGCAATTTCGGACGACAGGCGCGTTCAGATCGTTCTCCTCGGCTTTCTACTCGCGACGTTCATCGAGGGGGCTGCGGGCTTCGGGACGCCGGCAGCCGTCGTCGCTCCGCTGTTGCTCGCTCTCGGATTCCCCGCGCTCGCGGCCGTGCTCGCGGCGCTAATCGGCCACATAATCGCCGTCACCTACGGTGCGGTCGGGACACCCATCATCGTCGGAATTCAGGATCCGCTCGCGAGCGTCTCTTTTACCCGGGAGGCGATTCAATCGGAGGGGATGTCCGTTTCCGAATACTCGGTCGAAGTCGCCGCATGGGCCGCAACCTACCACGCGCTGGTCGGGTTCGTCATGCCGCTTTTCGCGGTGGCGATGGTCGTCTACTTCTTTAGCCCGAAAGGAGAGCGATCGATCAAGCCCGCCCTGTCGGTTTGGCCGCTGTGTTTGTTCGCCGGCGTCGCCTTCGCAGTCCCCTACTGGCTGTCGGCGTGGTTCCTCACGGCGGAGTTTCCCTCATTGATCGGCGCGATGGTCGGCGCGGCTATCGTCGTTCCGACGCTCAGAGCGGGATACTTCCTCCCCGAGGACGAATGGGACTTCCCGCCTCGATCGGAGTGGCCGGATCACTGGGTCGGAACGATCGAGCCGGGGTCAAACGGCAGCGAGGCTGCGGAAGCTGCACAGGCATCCAGTGGCGGTCGATCGATGTCGTTGTTCAAGGCCTGGTCACCGTACGTCTTTCTCGTCCTGTTGCTCGTCGTTACCCGTGTGATCGAACCGATTTCGGAGTTCCTCACCAGTTCGCTGTTCGTCCTCGAGTGGACGGACATCCTGGGAACGCCCCACGAAGCCGGTATCGAATGGGGATTCGCACCGGGGATGTGGTTGCTCGCGAGCGCGATCATCGCGATCCCGCTGTTCAGGATGAACGGGACCGAAGTGAAAAACGCGTGGCGCGAGGCCGGGGAGAAGATCGTTTCTCCGCTGATCGCGCTCGTGTTCGTCATCGCGATGGTCCAGGTCATGCTCCTCTCCGGTGAGGCACCGAACGCTCCGGATGTCGGGAGCATGATCGAAGTGCTCGCCGTCGCAACCGCGAACGTGTTCGGACCGGTCTATCCGGCTATTGCGCCGCTGATCGGCGCGCTCGCCGCGGCGATGACGGGATCGAACACGGCGTCGAACATCACGTTCGGCGCGTTCCAGTTCGAAGCGGCCTCGGAGCTCGGATTGCCGACGCAGATCATCGTCGGTGCGCAGGCGGTCGGCGGCGCGATCGGTAACCTCGTTGCGATCCACAACATAATCGCCGCGCTCGCGACCGTCGGCCTCGTCGGCGAGGAAGGGCGCATCATGCGACTGAACCTGATCCCACTGGTGTATTACGCCGTGTTCGTCGGCTTCTGGGTGATGCTCTTCGTCTACGTCATGCCCGACGTGTTCCCGGAGGTGTTCGACGTCTTCTAGTCGACACGCCCCGCCTCGAGCGAATGACCGAGTTTCAACTCCTCTTTGGGAAACGACCGGCGGATTGTGCCGGGGCGGTGCTGTCGGCGGATCGAGCCCGATAACACGGGCTAAGATGACGGAAGCAGTTCGTTGACTTTCTCGATCGGATGCGGCGGGGTCTCGGCTGCTTCTCGGTCGCCGATCTGGCTCCGACACGATCCGCCGGGTGCCACGGGGGTCCCGTCGCTCGAGTCGAGTTTCTCGAAGAGTCGTTCGCCGATCGCCTTCGAGAGGTCGTAGTGTTCGGCCTCGTAGCCGAACGAGCCGGCCATTCCACAGCAGGTCGAGTCGATCGGATCGACGGCGTAACCGGATCGACGCAGAACGCCGACGGCGTGGTGATCCCGCCCGGTCGCTTTCTGGTGACAGTGTCCGTGGTAGGCGAGCGTTTCGTCCGTCTCCTCGAGCGGTAACGCCTCAGTGAGGCGGTATGTGTCCATGTACTCGGCGATGCCGTACGAGTGCGAAGCGACCGTCTCCGCTTTCTGGATGGTCACCAGATCGAGATACTCGTCCTGGAACGCCACGGCGTCGGACGGCTCGAGGGTGACGATCTCGTAGCCGTCGTCGATGTACTCGCCGAACCGCTCGATATTCGCTCTTGCTCGCGCCTCTGCGGCGTCTAGCAGCCCGACCGAATACGCCGCTCGACCGCTCGGCCCGAGGTCGTCCGGGATTTCGACGTGAACGCCCGCCGACTCCAGTACGCGGACGGCAGCTTTTCCAGGAACGGGGTAGTTGTAGTTCGTGTACGTGTCGGGAAACAGTATCACCTTCCGATCGGCCTCGTTCGGATCGACTCGAGAGCCGCGAGCCTCGAACCAATCCTGCAGTGATTCTCGCTCGAACGGGGGGAGTTTCCGTTCCGCGGAGATTCCGGCCACTTTCTCCATCACGAGGCGAGCTCCCGGCAGGCGTTGGCCGACGTTGGACAGGGGCGCCAGCGCGCTGCCGACTCTCGAGAGCGTGTCGATGTTCGCAAACAGCCGCTCGCGCAGACCGACTCCCTGCCGTTCGTGGTACTGGTGTTTCGTTTCGGCCTTGAGCTTCGCCAGATCGACGCCGGTCGGGCAGTCGCTCTTACAGCCCTTACAGCCGACACAGAGGTCGAGGACCTCCTCCTGAAAGCGTTTTGAGTACATCTCCTCTTCGGGAATCTCGCCTGAGATGGCCGCTCGAAGCATGTTAGCGCGACCGCGCGTCGTCGCGATTTCGTCTTTCATTCCCCGGTAGGTCGGACACATTACGTCATCGGTTTGTCGACAGGTTCCACAGCCGTTACAGAGTTCGACCAGTTGCGCGAACCCGCCCTCCTCGGAGAAGTCGAGTTTCGTCTGGGGTTCGATAGCGGTGTATCCCTCGCCGTACCGGAGGTTCTCCCGCATGTCCGTCGGGTCTTCGTCTGTGTAGACGACCTTCCCGGGATTCATCCGCCACTCCGGATCGAAAACCGATTTGAGCGCTTGAAATGCCTCCCAGAGCTCCTCGCCGTACATCTTGGGGTTGAACGCGGTGCGGGCGAGTCCGTCGCCGTGTTCCCCGGAGAACGACCCGCCGTGGTCCAGAACGAGGTCGGTCACGTCTTCGGTGATCGACTGCATGGTCTGGATGCCGTCGTCGTCTTTCAGGTTGAGGATCGGACGGATGTGTAACGTCCCGCTTCCCGCGTGAGCGAAGTACGCGGCGGAGGTGTCGTGATCCGCCAGGACGTCCATGAACTTCCCCACGTACTCGGCGAGTTCCTCGGGCGGAACCGTCGCGTCCTCGATGAACGGGTACGGCTTCGGGTCTCCCTCGAGACTCATCAACAGCGGGATAGCCGCTTTCCGAAGCTTCCAGAGCTTCGTCTGGTCTTTCTCGGTGTAGGCTTCGATCGCTTCGAAGGCGTCCCCGTCGTCGACGAAATGGGCGTTCGTCCGTTCGATCGGCTCCTCGAGGTCGTCGAAGAGTTCGGAGTCGAATTCCAGCATCAGCGCCGCTTTCGCGTCGTTCGGGATCGGTTCCTCGTACCGAGAGAACTGCTCGGATTCTCGGGCCAGTCTGAACACTTCGCTGTCCATCAACTCGACAGCACTGGGGTCGAACTCGAGCGCTTCGGGTACCGCCTCGAGCGCGTCGAGGAGGTCCTCGAAACAGTAGAGGACGAGCGAGGTTTCCTCGGGGAGCGTCACGAGGCTGATCTTCGCCTCGACCACGATTCCGAGGGTGGACTCCGCGCCGACGAGTAGTTTCGAGAGGTTGAGCACTCGATCCCCGTCGGCGTTCTCGTAGATCACCTTGTTGAGGTTGTAACCGGAGACGGTTCGCTTGAGATCCGGGTACCTCGACTCTATTTCGTCGGCGTTGTCCTCCACCAGCGAACGGACGGTCCGATATATTTCTGCTTCGCGGTCGTCCCTCGAGACGATCTCGTCCCACTCCTCAGAATCGAGGACGACTTCGCGCGTGTGAATGAGCGATCCATCCGCGAGGACGACTTTTAACTCCTCGGTGTAGGCGTCAGTGATTCCGTACCGAACCGAGTGTGCGCCGGTCGAGTTGTTCCCGATCCCGCCCCCGATCGTCGCGCGGTTCGACGAGGCTGGATCCGGGGCGAATTTCAATCCGTACTCTTCCGCCGCGTCGTCGAAGTGATCCTGAACGACACCCGGTTGAACGCGCGCTCGTCGGCGGTCCTCGTCGATCTCTAGAATTTCGTCCATATAGACCGTCGTATCGAGGACGACACAGCCAGGGCCGACCGCCTGTCCACCGAGCGACGACCCGGCACCCCGAGCGATGACCGGCACGTCGTGGTCGGCCGCGACGCGGACCGCATTTCGGACGTCGTCACTGTCGCGGGGGAAAACGGCACCCGCTGGGCGGGCCTGATAGACGCTCCCGTCGGTCGAATAGAGTACTTGCGCGTACTCGTCGAAGCGCACCTCGCCGCTGACAACCGAACGAAGGTCATCGGCGAGCGCGGCGTAGTCGCTCACATCACTGTACTCGTGTCCGAGTTCATCACGAAACTCCTCGTAGTTACCGAGGTCACCGTGTGGCTTCTTGACGGCCATCAGTTTTCATTGTGTTACCGATTATCATAAATCCATGCATGACACTATTTGGCACGAATTTGTCGGGTTCGAAGCGCTTGTTGATAGCCGTGTCCACCGGTAATACTGTTATGTCGTGAGCGGACACTCTAGTCGGATAACCAGTGAATTTAATAGGGTAGTCATCAGGTCAAACGGTATGGAGCTTATCCATATCAACGTCAACGTCGCTGACGCGGACGAAACCATCGAGTTCTACGAACAGTTCGGCTTCGAGGAGAGCTGGGAGTTCGAAACGCCTGACGGCGAAACGCAGAACAGATACATCGCGGACGCGAACGGTATCGAACTGCAACTCTCGGACACCGACGGGGAGGACTCGTTCGAAGGGGGGACGGAGTGGGACCACCTCGCTATCGGCGTCGACGACGTCGATGAAGTCTTCGAGTCTATCGATCACTACGGTGTCGTGGAGGAACCCGGTGATCAGCCAGCAGCCGGCGCCCGAACGGCGTTCGTTTCCGATCCCGACGGCCGAACGGTCGAACTCGTGGAACCCCTCGAGTAACTGACCGTCGCTGAGCGGGTAAAATCGAAGTCAGTTTTCGAAGGTAATCGTCGAGATTCGATTGTCGCGGCGATTGTGGCCGGTAGAGGATTGGACCGTGACCGTCAGAGGATATTCGCGGCGGTGGCGGTTTCGACGATCTCTTTGGCCATTTTGTTGGTAGCCTCGTCGACCATCTGTCCGTCGACCTTTACGGCACCTCTCCCTTCGTCCATCGCCTCGGCGTAGGCATCGACGATGCGCTGTGCGCGGTCAGCCACGTCCGGATCGGGGGCGAAGACCTCGTTTCCGATTTCGATCTGACTCGGGTGGATCGCCCACTTGCCGTCACAACCGAGCATGTTCGCACTCTCGGCGGATTGACGGAAGCCTTCATCGTCCTCGATGTCCGCGTACGGGCCATCGAGACACGGGAGTCCGGCGCTTTTCGCCGCGGCGTTGATGTGCGAGAGGGCGTGGTGCCAGTAGTGGCCCGGATACTCGGGAAATTGTCCGATGTCGAGCCCCGGTGTTCCCATTGCCGCCGAGTAATCGCCCGGACCGAAGATCACGCTCGAGAGCCGGTCTGAAGCGTGGGCGATTTCGTGAACGTTGTGTATCCCCTCGCCGTCTTCGATCTGTGGCTCGAGTCCGATTTCGCCGACCTCGAGGCCGTTGTTCCGTTCGACTTGGACCAGCAGATTCTCGACGGTATGGATATCGCTCGCGCTTTTGACCTTCGGGACGATGATGTCGTCGATGTTTTCTCCAGCCCCACTCACGACCTCGATGACGTCGTCGTACCACCACTGCGTGTCGATACCGTTGATTCGATACGACAGGACCGTGGTACCCCAATCGTGTTCGTTCGCGGCGTTGATGAGCGGATCTCGGGTCTCGGCCTTCTCGTTGGGTGCTACCGAATCCTCGAGGTCGAGGAATACCTCGTCGGCATTACTCGAAGCCGCGCTCTCCATCATTTTCACGTCGCTCGCTGGCGTCGCCAGCTGCGTTCGTCGAAGTGTTAACTCGGACATTATCGGATTACCATCTAAGTAAGAGACGTGATATCTATTAAAAGTATCTTTTCGCTCTATTTTTTACTCCGTGATTTTTGAAGTTGAAGCGACTCCTCTTGGTCCTGTCTATCGGACGAGGGGGAAAACGGTCTGCTCATTATTCCCTATTCCAGAACAGATTGGAATCCGTTAAAAGGACCACTCTACTTACGACCGTACCTTTGTAAAATATCCGGCCTTCGGTGTTTCTTCGAAATCGACAGTATTCGCGGTGCAGTCTGCATCTTAGACGGCATGATGCATGATAGGATCGACCCCGTTAGACCGTTCTCTATATAAGAATAATAGCTAACAGTAACGATGCGTATTCGATTCCCCATTCCCTAATTCCAGCATCGGTACCCCAGATCAAATCGCTTGACTGACCGACGAACTCCGATTTGTTTTCAATAATAGAACAAGATTTATTGATCTGCAAATAATCTACCTTGTGTATGGGAGAACCGGCCAAACACCCCGTCCAAACGACCAAGAAATCATTAATCATTATTGAAACACTCAGCCGGATCGGTGGGACACGCGTTACCTCGTTGGCCAATGAACTCGATATGGGAAAAAGCGCCGTTCACAACCATCTCAGTACGCTCGAGGAGCACGGGTACGTTGTCAAGCAGGGGAACAGGTACTGTCTCAGCCTCAAATTTCTCGACATCGGATGTCAAATCCGAAGTGAGATGGACGTTTACAAGGTTGCCAGGCCGAAAATTACGGAGTTAGCCGACGAGTCAGGTGAGCTGGTCCACCTCGTCGTCGAAGAAGACGGAAAAGGCGTCTATCTGAGTCGAGCGAAGGGTGATCAGGCCGTCGACCTCGATACGTACATCGGCTGTCGGCACCACATGCACAGCTCGGCGTTCGGAAAGGCGATACTCTCACACTACGCCACCGAGCGCGTCAACGAAATCATCGACCAACACGGACTCCCCTCTGTGACGCCGCAAACGATAACGTCTCGAGACGAACTCTTCGAGGAATTAGACCGAACGTCCGAACGCGGGTTTGCCGTCGACAACGAAGAACGTCTCGAAGGGCTTCGCTGTATTGCTGTTCCGATCCGGTTCAACCCGGAGACGATTGGTGCGATTAGCATCTCGGCACCTACCGCACGCATCGACGACGAGTGGGAGACGAACGAGATCGTTGATCAACTCTGCCGAACGGCGAATGTTATCGAACTTAACAAGTACAACGTGTGAACGGTCTGTGCGGGTCCCCATCGTGAACAGGAAGCCGAACACTATGGTCCCATCGCCGTCGCGTTTCCGTCTCCTCGTTGGATGACCATCACCGCCTGGACGGTCGCCGCTTCCGGGTTAGTTGCCTCGTTCGCGGGCCCCTCGGGACTGGAGGGCGTCTCGAGGGGCAACCGTCTCTCTGTTATCCCATCGACGCCAGCGTTTGAATCACCGTTCAGATTGTAACCGTTGAGAGTCTATTTGATACGTGATCAATTCGAAATTTCACGATATAGTAGTGTGCGTTTCTACCAAGAACACTTTCGAAGTTTGCCCGATTGGAACCCACGAGTAGTGAGTACAGTCAGCCGATTTGTAAGAATGTAGAACGGCTTTTCGATGTCGATTCGATCGGACAGTTGAAGTCATCACCCATATGAGCCGGTAGAGGGATATTTACTGGTTGTTTCCGACGAGTCCAGAACGGTTTGGATTTCCTGTCGCTCGGTATATCTACGCAGAAAGGTGGCGACCGGATTGACCCCTATTCAAATCATCCGATAGCAAGAATCAGCTCTGATCGTGTTGTATTGTAATATATAGACAATACCCATTGTGCGTACTATTGAAACCCATCTATCAAATTCTCCGTACGCCGGATTCGCCGTAGCGGATTTCGAGTGCGTACTCGACCAGTGGACACGTACCCGGTCACCGATGAAGGCGTTTTACCTCGACCGTCCCAGGCTTGGGGTATCCAATCCTCTCTCACAAAACTCAAGTGAGTTGAACTCAGACTATCACACATCACCGATGAATGATGAACGAAACGGCGCTACCCAGGTATCGGACGGAGACGAGGAACTGACGGCGCAACTTTACGAAACTATCGAGGAGTTCGACTGTACTTCTGGAACGCTCCATCGGAAAGAAGGAGACAGTCTGAACCTCATCGCCCACAAAGGTATCCCGGAGTCCGTTCTTGCGAGGACAAAAACGATCCCGATCGGCAAAGGGATGGCGGGGATTGCGGCGGAGCGCATGGAACCGGTGGAAGTCTGTAACTTACAAACGGACGACTCGGGCGTCGCTGAATCCCGTGCGCGAGACACTGGAATGGAGGGCTCTATCGCTGCGCCGATTATCAGTTCGGACGGCGAACTTGTGGGAACGATTGGAATTGCCAAACCCGACACATACGAATTTACGACTGCTGAACGCGAACAGTTGATGCAGATCGGCACGCAGATCGCAGACCGTCTGTAACTAGTGATTTGGGTCGGAAACAGATTTGTCGTTTTCTGTCCGCTTACGTACGTCCGCTCCCACTCGCATGATCCGGCGGACCTTGTTCCCCTGCATGATCCGGTGGTCCTTGCTCGCCCGCGTGATCCGGTGGTCCTTGTTCCCCTACATGATCCGGCGGACCTTGCTCGCCCGCGTGGTCCGGCGGACCGCATTCGCCTGGCTGATCGGGTGGTTCCGGATGCCCTTCATCTTCATCATCTGCAGGGACGACCTCGAACGGAAGCATCATATCGTGGTCTTCGTGTTCGAGGACGTGACAGTGCCAGGGGTACCTGCCCGTAAAATTCTCGAAGCGAGTCATGATTCGAACGGTTTCGTCCGGTTCGACTCGGACGACGTCCTTTTCCCCTCGTTCGTTCGGATCGGGGTCGTCGGTCCCGTCCGGCCCGCGTCCGATTACTTCGAACCCGACCAGGTGGAGATGGATCGGATGCGTATGGCTCGTTCCGTTCTCGAGTTCCCATATTTCGGTCGATCCGAGCTCCGGTTCGACGACCGCGTCTTCGTCGAACATCCGCGAATCGTTGAGTAGATTAATACCCAATCCGTCCTCGAGGGCCATGTTCATCGTCATGTGCCGAGTCTCCGCGACGTCGTCTTCGTCGAAGCCGTCGAATCCGGGGAGATCTATCTCCGTCGGATTTGCACTCGGATCCGCCGGCTCCTCGCTCGGATCGGTGACTCGAATCTGGAGCAATTCGTCGAGATCACTTCCATCGTTTTGGCCCATGTAGGGCCACTCGGCATCGTTTGTAACGGTGAACGTTTCTCCCGCGTATTCGGAAAAGTCGACGACGACATCCGCGCGCTCGAACGTCGTAAGTAAGAGCGAATCGAGGTCTTCGTCCGACCCGATCGAAACGACGGACTCTAGGAACCCTTGATCGGGGGCGATCTGGTACATCGTCGGAACGGATTCGTCGGACTCGTGTTCCAATCTGAGATTGAAGGCGCGCCCGTTCGATCCGTTGACCAACCGGAAGCGATACCGACGCGGCTCGACTTCCAGTTCCGGCCAGACGGCTCCGTTGACAACCGCCGTGTCGCCGGCGTAATCCGCGACGAACCTGTCCGGGTATTCGAGCGACCCGTCCTCGTTGAACGCTCGGTCCTGCAAGAGCAACGGGATATCGTACTTGCCCTCCGGCAGACCGAGTTCCGTTTCCGCTTCGCTCTCGATGAAGTAAAAGCCAGCGAGACCGGCGTACACGTTGAGACGGGTGATACCGAGCGCGTGGTCGTGATACACCCCTGATAGTCTCGCCTGGTGGTTTGGGACTTCCTGAACGTCTTTTTCGTACATTGGTCCGGTAACTCCTGCGGGGGACGTCCACGCCAGAGACTGACCGTCGCTTTCGGGTTCGATGTTGAGTCCGTGCAAATGGGTCGACGTTCGGACCTCCGGAACGTCTGAAACGTCGTACTGGTCAGGATAGTCTTCGGGACTCGTTCCATCGATTCGGTCGTCAACTTCGAAGAGATGTTCCTCCGGAAGGGCGCTGTTATCGAAACAAACGTTCACCTGTTGATCACGTTGACTCTTGATGATCGGCCCCGGAAAGACGCCGTCGTATCCCCACAGCGTCGTCTCCGGGAGATCAGGATGTAGTTTTTGGGTAAACTCCGTTATCGGAATTTCGTAGTGATCTATTCCGTCGCGTTCCTCGTCGGGCTCTCGTTGCTCCGGAATCGGGAGCGGTTGGACGAATTTCTCGAGAGAGGGCAATGCCGTCGTCGCCGCTACTGGTGAACCCTGTGAAATGACTCCCGTAATTCCGAGAGCTGCGCCGGTTTGGAGCACGTGACGTCTCGTTAGTTTACTCATTGTCGCCCTCGTTTTGCGCTGACGGAAGCCGACCGCGCGACCGAGAGGTTGCGGAATCTCTCAGATCACCTGTCCAATTTTCGCACCCGGGTGTGCTACCCCCGATAATACGATTCGAAAGGGTGATTCGCGAACTGTCGTGTCTATTCATGTCGAACCGTCGGTTTCGAAAATTGTGTGGCATTATTTAACACTACCTGTGTTAGGTAGGTCGCAACCAAAATAAAACTTTATGATACGGACCGAATATAAGCAAGATATTCAGTCAGGATCTATTAGTCTCGGCTGTATCACTGACCGACCCACTGCGGTGGTTGTTGTAAGTACGACCGAGGTGTTATCTGACCAAAGTACGCGTAGTAGAAACAGACAATAAATATCAATCAAACCCTTGAACCCGGATTCGTACGAAGAGTTTTATTACGATCCATAACGGATGACAGGTATGCGGATCACAGATTACGAATTGTTTGAAGTTCCGCCGCGGTGGCTTTTTCTGAAGATCGAAACCGACGACGGGCTCGTCGGTTGGGGAGAACCAATCGTTGAGGGACGAGCGCGGACGGTTCGGACAGCCGTCGACGAGATTATGGACAGTTATCTCCTCGGGAAGGACGCTCGCCGAATCGAAGATCACTGGCAAGCGATGTATCGTGGGAACTTTTATCGTGGTGGACCGGTACTGATGAGCGCGATTGCAGGTGTGGATCAAGCGCTCTGGGACCTCAAAGGAAAACAACTCGAGGTCCCCGTTTACGAACTTCTCGGGGGTCCAAGTCGAGACCGAATCCGTGTCTATCAGTGGGTTGGCGGCGATCGGATCGAGGAAGTCGGGGCAGAAGCGAGGCGATTAGTGGATGCCGGCTACACGGCAGTGAAGATGGACGCTGTTACGCAGGCACGACACATTGAGCCTCCGGAGGTGGTGCGAGAGGTCGTCGCTCGAGTCGAACACGTTCGAGACGTGGTTGGGGAGAGCGTCGATATCGGAGTCGACTTTCGCGGACGGGTTTCACAATCACTGGCCAAGCGCCTCGCAAAGGCTCTCGATGATTGTGATCTGCTGTTCATCGAAGAGCCGGTCTTACCCGAGAACCTCGAGCATCTCCCGGATGTCGCGACACATACGACTACCCCCCTGGCTACGGGCGAGCGGCTGTACTCTCGGTGGGACTTCAAGCCGCTTTTCGAGAGAGGGGGGATCGACGTTGTCCAGCCGGATGTCTCCCACGCTGGGGGCATTTCGGAACTCGTTCGAATCGCGTCGATGGCCGAGGCACACGACGTGGCGATCGCACCGAACTGTCCGCTCGGGCCAATTGCACTCGCCGCGTCGTTGCAGGTCGATGCGTACGCCCCGAATTTGCTGATTCAGGACCACGCGTTCGACAGCCGCACAACGCCGAAAAGCGCCGCGGACGATTACCTCGCCGATTCGTTCATCTGCGATTTCGAAGACGGCTATCTGGATCTTCCGGAGGGGCCGGGGCTCGGGATCGAAATCGACGAATCTTCGGTCCGCGAAAAAGCGAGAGAGAACTTGGACTGGCACAATCCAGTTTGGCGGCGAGACGACGGGAGTATAACCGATTGGTGACTGCCACTGAGCGGTGGCCAGTAGAGCAGGACTACGCTCCTACGCCGATCGTGTTCGTCGATTGCAGATCTATTTTCCTTGTCCCATGACTTCGCATTCGATCGTCTCGGTATAGTGGTCGAAGAACGTACTCGAAACTGTTTCGCTTGCCGAAACACAATGATTCCAATGCTATCATGAATGGGTATTATATACATGGTCTTTGTTGTCTCATCACAATATTAGGGCCTCCTTTATATCCGTATGTGTGTAAAAAATATGTGGCGAGACGACCGTGTTTCGTCAGTGTAAACAAGGGTCATGGAGGCAGGAGCCAACCGTTTTCAAAACGAAGCTACGCGAAGCTGGATTCGACTTTTCGGGCTGTACTCTGGAGGGTGCCGGGAATAATATCTTTGAACCGTTTTCCAGAGAGTTCGTCGGGTTTTCCTGAGACGTACACAGCGGCGGAAAAATCGGGATGTGTGACGCTAGTCGCGACACTGTTGACTCCTTGGTACTGCTCCTGACGATCGAATGCGAACCCGTGATCACGGACGCGGGAAATTTCGTCCAGGAGGGTCTGGTGCTCGGTCAACGTCTGGTTGGTAATCGCCGGTAACTCCTCGCTGGTAACGTACTGTTTGACCGCATCCGGAGACCACTCCGAGAGCAGTGCTTTACCAGCGGCGCTACAGTGGAGAAAACGCCGATTGTGGGAGGCTGTATCGCGTTCTGGTTGACTCCGTGTGACGTAGACATCAACCGCTACATTGTTCCGTTCGATCACGAGGCCCGCCGTCTCGTTAACCGTGTCAGCAAGGTCGTCGATAAGCGATTCAATCGGTTGGATCATCGTCTCATGCTCTGTGACATGATGGCTGAAATCGACGAAACGAATAGACGGTCTGTACTTACTGTTTTTCTTCTCGACGTATCCAAGTTTACGCAGCGTATACAGGTGTTTGTATACCGTGCTTTTGTGGATGTCTGTGCGGCTGGCAAGTTCAGTAACGCCGAGTGGTTCCCTGTTATCGATCAGTACCTGCAAAATACGGAACGTCGTTTTCGTCGCTTCGATCGTTTCCATTTGATTCTCCTTGTTCATAGGATGGTAATAACTATCGAACTAATAAGCGTTTACGATGTCGAAACAACCGCCTTCGACGAACTGTTAGCGTGCATCGGTTCCTTTATATTCAGTTGCTAGTATCACGAAATACGGATTGATATGGCTACTTCGAATATTTGTGACGAACTCGACGTTCCCCGAGTCATCAACGCTGCCGGGACCAAAACCCGAATCGGTGGAAGTGTGATACGCCAGGAAGCACTCGAAGCGATGCAAGCGATGTCTGGTTCGTTCGTTCGACTATCGGACCTTCAGGCTCGTGCGAGCGAGCGTATCGCGAGGATAACGGGCGCTGAATCCGGGTACGTGACGAGCGGAGCCAGTGCGGCCCTCTTGCTCGGAGCGGCGGCCGCTATCGCTGGCGATGATCTCGGGGTGATGAATCGATTGCCGAATACGGAAGGCATCGCCGACGAAATCGTGATGCCACGAACGCACCGAACCGGATACGATCACGCGTTCCGTGCTGCCGGTGCAACCATCGTCGACGTCGGGACGAACGACTATCATCTCGGAACCGGCTCTTCCAATGTCGAGCTGTGGGAGATCGAAGCGGCGATCTCCGCTCAAACGGTTGCGATCGGATACCTCCAGAAATCATACACACAACCGCCTCTAGAGGAGGTGACAGCACTTGCCACCGAGAACAACATCCCGGTCATCGTTGATGCCGCAGCCGAAGTTCCGCCGGTCACGAACCTCTCGCGGTTCATCGAAGCGGGTGCCGACCTCGTCGTCTTCAGCGGCGGAAAAGCGATCCGCGGCCCACAGACGACCGGTATTATGGCCGGCCGACACGATCTGATCGAGTCTGTCGCCCTTCAACAACTCGACATGCACGTCGAAGATACTATCTGGTCACCGCCACCCGAACTTATCAATGCCGACAAACTGGACGGGATACCGAGACAGGGAATCGGTCGATCGACGAAAGTCGGCAAAGAAGAGCTCGCGGGAGTACTTAAAGCGCTCGAGCTCTTTGCCGAAGAGAACCACGAGCGAAACGAACTCGAGTGGCGTCAAATCGCAAAACGGATCGCGAACGAACTGGCCACCGTAGATGGTCTCGAAACTCGTCTGAGCGACTCTGAGGACAGGTCGGTTGCACCAGAAGCGATTGTTACGGTCCATTCGGATCAGACGGACTGTACGGCGACGGAGCTCGTGAAATCGTTACGGAAAAAAGACCCCAGAATATTCGTCGGCGCGGATCGCCTGCATGCAAACGAGTTCACGATCAATCCGATGTGTCTTCGCGACGACGAAGTCGAGTACGTACTCGAGGGGTTCGATTCGCTGCTCGGTTCAGAAGAGTCTACCTGATCGGTCTCGCGAATCGGTTTCGGCTATCAGTGTTCGTTATACACGCCGAAACGGTGCGTTCTGCCATCACCGCCGAGGTGCGTTACGTTGACCACCCAGATCGCAAAATTCGACCGCTGGACTCAGTAAAGTACGGGCACTCATCTGTCCACACTCGTATTCAACTCCTCGGTGTCAGTCGTCAATCGTCCGTTGGCGGTTCCGTCCGTTCTCATCTCCGGTACTCTGTTTCGGTCTTTACTTTTTCTTTCCGGAACTCACCTATCGCCCCACCTGTTGAGCGCGCTAACTGTGGTAGTTTCCTCGCACCGAATAGCAGGATCACGATAGCCAATGCGATCAGAAGTTCCGTTCCGCCTGGGATGACTAGTGGAATCGCTGTCGCATTCATCAACAGTTGGGAACGTCCGCCACTGATAGTAATTTTCCGCGAATAGATACTCTTTTGAAACATCTTCGCACACGGCCCAAGTCTCTCGATACCGTTTAGCTACCCGAAGCGACACGGAAAGTCGTCGCAGGGGTTGTATTCGCTCGGGACCAGTTTGTGTGAAGGTGACGGTAATATCACCAAAACAATTAAGTCGGTCGTTGGTATTTGTTACTTCATGGCACGAAAGACGCGCAAACAGGATAGTCAAGACGGCGACGATTTCAGCGTCAAACGAAGGCAAGTTCTCCAGGGTATCGGCGCGACGGGTGTCGCAAGCGCCGTCATGACTGGCTCGGTTCATGGCGGAACCAATTCCCGAAACATCCGGCGAGTGCAGGCCAACCTCGAAGAACTGGATCAGGAGCGAGAAATCCCGACCAGCTCCCAGTTCTTCTCGTTCAACGAACTCGAGGGGTACTCGAACGCCGATCTAATTCACCTGAGCGCCGATGCCGGGCTCGATTCGTACGAACCGTTCATGATTGACGACGCCGACGCCATGCTCGAGGCCCAAAACGAGACGGGTCTTTACATGAGTAGCGCACACGTGGGTATTGACGATATCGAGGACGATCCGGAGGGGATGGCCGAAACCTACGAGCAATTCTCCGTCGACGGCCGCAATCCGCCGCTCATCGAGCCTGCGATCCGAAATGAGTGGGATACTGAAGAAAGCGTTATCGAACTCGCAGAGCGCATCAACGCGGCCGCGGACCTAATGGCCGAACACGACTTCGAATTCGGCTACCACAACCACGACTTCGAGTTCGAGTACCTCGACGATGCGGACGAACGAGCCTACGACGTGTTCATCGAGAACATCGAAGATCACGTCTATATCCAGCTCGACGTGGCGTGGGTCTATGCGGGCGTCGATCGTCCTGATCCGCTCAACTATATTGTCGAACACGGCGACAAGATCAAATCGTTGCACATGAAAAACTGGTCCGAAGCCGACGGTGCTCTCACGGAGATCCACGAGGGCGATTTAAACCAACGCGCAATCGCGACCGCCGCGCGCAGGGCATCCCAAGTCGATCACCTCGTGTACGAGTACGACAACTCGCCGCAGCCCTACGACTCGTTCGAGTACGCCGGCGAGTGGCTCAATAAGATAAACCACCCATGGGACCCTGACGGGATTCCCGGCATTCCGGACGCCGAGGCACATCCAGCGAAAATCGCTAACTAGCGGTTCGGACTGTTTTTGCGTGGCGAATCGATTGTGTATGATAAGTAAGTGCCAATAGAGTGAATTGCGGTTACGATCGAAGACTGCAATCCAGTCACGGTTGGCGGCCGACACGCTGGGAGCGCTCGTTGATCGACCGAACCGAAACAACGTCCCTCCGTAAACCGAACCGTAGAGACAGAGTGTGACGGTGACATCAAGATACTCGAAGAGGAAGTCTTCAAGAACGGCATCCCTGATTTTGGTGAGACAGCACTCGAGCGGCTGAACGCGTTGACAGCGGCGCGACAACGGAGAGACCCCTCATGACGCAGCGGTGGGAAACGGCTTTCGTTGGAGGCGATAGCGGAGACATCCGCCATATCAGCGTAATTGTCCAAGTGAGCGTAGAACAGGCCGATCCGCAGTAACGAGTTCCTCGTCCGGTCGAGTACGAATCGGTCGACTCTCAATGAGGGGTTCTAAACGGATGAGACAACGCGTCCGCTGAACTGTGGGAAAGTTTTCACCGCGGTGCATACCACAGCGAGAACGCCGGTCAAAGAGCACTTCGTGCGATTATTTCTCCGCGCTGAGCCTACCACGTGAGCGCCGCGGTGTCCCTCGAGATGTTCACAGCACTCGGTGGGTTATCGATGCAAAAGACAACTCGATCAAGCTGAGTAGGGTGGGTGTGGAAGTGATCGGGTGAGCGTTACTCGACCAGACGTTGTGCTTCCTCTGGAATCTCGCCCAGTTCGAACTCATCGTCAGGATCGAGTTCGAGCACTTCGATCGTCCGGAAATCGGTGGGGTGGCTTTCGGACTGGACGGAGATTGTCCCCTCGTCGATAATCGTGCCATCGGCTTCCAGTTGTGGGTTTTGATACTCGAGGACGATGCCCTGGTCACGAATGATGTGTTGGACAAGTTCATTCCCGCGAACGACGGCGGTTGTACTCACCCAATCGTGACCGTCGTAGGTCTCTTCGGCGTACAGCGCATCGCCTGTCGTCTCGTGCCAACAGTGGGCATCGACGAGGTCACCGTCCAAATCCTCTACTTGCATATCAGGCGTACAGACGTCGCCGAGGGGTCGGTCCGACCCGTCTTCGTTCGGTCCGACGAGCTGGTACTCGACGGAACGGGGGAAGTCCTGGTCGATTCCCATCTCGCTCGGCAGTTCGCCGTGAAGCATCAGTCCGTTATTCTTGTAGGCCCACGCCGCACCGCCGTCCACCTGCTGTTCGCCCTCGGGGAATCGCCACTCGGCGTGGAGGACGTAGTGGGAGAACTCGTCGTCGTAAAATAGGTGACCGAATTCGTTTTCAAAGTCTTCGTACTCGTCGTACCGGACTTTGAGCAACCCGTCTTCGACTCGGAAGGTATTGAAGGGGTCCTCGCCGGCTTCGTACCCCTGAATCTTGGGAGTCCAGTCGTCGAGTGACTCGCCGTCAAACAGATCGATCCAGTCGCCGTCCAACTCGGCTTCGGCTATCGCGGGGTGAACCGTCCCGCCCGGAATGCCCGGGATACCGTCTGGCCGCCACGGACTGTTGACCTCGTTGAGCCACTCGCCGGCGTACTCGAACGAGTCGTAGGGCTGTGGCGAGTTGTCGTACTCGTAGATGAGGTACTCGACGTTCGAGGCGTTGCGTGCTGCGGTAGCGATCGAGCGCATGCTGAGATCTCCTTCGTGGATCTCCGTCAGTGAGCCATTACCTCGCTCGCCCACGCCGTGCGTCCGCGAGTCGTCGGCCTCCCAATTTTTCATGTGCAGCGATCGGATCTTATCGCCGTACTCGAGGATGTAATCGATCGGATCCGGCCGTTCCTCACCGGCGAACACCCACGCTACGTCGAGTTGGAGGTGGACATGGTCTTCGACCTCCTGGGCGAAAATGTCGTAGGCGTACTCGTCGCCGATGCGTTGGAACTCGAAGTCGTGGTTGTGGTAGCCGAACTCGAAGCCGTGATCGGCCATCTCGTCGGCGACCGCGTTGACGCGCTCGGCGAACTCGCGGACGTTATCCTCGTCGGACCAGAACGCTTCGCCCCCGTAGTACGGATCGATGAGGGCGGGATAGTCGCCCTCGTGGGCAAACTGCTCGTAGGTCTCGGCTACCCCTTCCGGATCCGCTTCGACGTCCTCGATATCGATGTGGACGCTGCTCATGTACACGCCCGTTTCGTTCTGAGCTTCGAGCATCGCATCGGCGTCGTCGATCGAGGGCGGCTCGTACGTATCCAGCCCCGCGTCGGCGCTCAGATGGATCAGGTCGGCGTTCGAGTACCCCTCGAGTTCGTTGAACGAGAAGAACTGGGAGCCGGTCGGAATTTCTCTGTTGGGGTCCAAGTCAGTGAGATCGGCCTGCAACTGCTGGACAGTCTGTGGACTACTGCGGGTATACGCCGATCCCGTCATGACGGCGCTCGCGACACCTGTCGCGCCGATACTCTGGAGGACCTGGCGGCGATTCACATTGAACCCACTAGTATCTGGACTATTCTGTTTTCTTGACTTTCGTGGCATAGAGTAACAGTTACCAACTAACATCTTAATTGTTTTGGTGAGCGAAGAGAGATATTTGGATAACGGGCTTCTCTGGAGATTGCAACCAGCCACAATAATTGAGTACGATTACCGCCGAATCTCGCAAATACGGTTCGAAATGGATAGCTAGTGGGTTCTATTTCTCGGACGCTTTGTTCGACACCAATCCGATGTTCACGGTGACTCGTCACGATGGGCCGTCGTATCGTATTCATTCGCGGTCCAAACTGCTTCGACGACGAGTGAGAAGGAAACCAACCGACCGAAAATTCGTCGAGAAAACGGAGAGACGACGATACCGTTCGAAGGATATATCGCGATACATTCTTCCGCCACAGAACGTGGATAAACCCGCTTGACACTTGTCCTATAGAACTAATTTACTATATACATTACATTCTCGGTTAATTATTTATAATATGCTCTCGATATTGCTATCGGATAGTAGCATGAGAGACAAAGGCAACCGATGCGGTCCACTGAACAACAGTATCGATCGTTCAACCGGGAGTCGCGAGAAGCCAACCGAGTCGGACTCTCGAGCGCGAACGCGACCGGTAGATCACCAAGGGCATGGGCATTGTAACTACACGGTTCGATGCGGCGTAGTACTCTCACAGGACGATGGCTAACAACACAATCGAACTCGAAGCAGTAACTGTACAGGACGACACGAACGGGCACGGTCCACCGAACCACGCGGGGCCGCCAGATCACGCGGGCGGACAAGGGCCACCAGATCATGCTGGTCCGCCGGATCACGCCGGGCCGCCGGACGAGGATGGCGACGCCGAGTACGCGTGGATCGGCGTGTCACCGGCGGAAATCGAAGGTGAAACGAATCCGACCCTTTCGTTGACTGCGGGTGAATCGTACACCCTCGAGTGGACGAATACCGACGGCGTGTACCACAACTTCGCAATCGCGGACGCCGACGGTGACGAGGCCCTCGCGTCTGAGGGGACCGCAACGGAGGGAGAAACGGAGACCGTCGAGTTTACCGCAACCGAGGAGATGACCGAGTACCGCTGCGACCCTCATCCCGACGACATGCAGGGTGGTATCGACGTAGGCGTTCCTGAAGAAGCCGTCTTCGAGGTGAGCAGCCTCAACCCCGCAGAGGCGACCGTCGAACTGGGTGACACTCTCGACGTCTCGGCCACGATCACGAACGTCGACGACTACGAAAGCACGCAAGAGATTACCTTCATTCTCGACGACGAGACCGTCGCCTCCCAGGAGTTGACCCTCGAGGCGTGTGCCGAGGACACCGTCACCTTCGAGGACGTCGACACGAGCGACCTCGAAGAAGGCGAGTACACCTACGCCGTCGCCAGCGACGACGACTCACAGGAGGGGACGCTCACCGTCGAGGCAAAAGAATCCGAGGTGCTCTGGCACCGCGATCACGAATGGGAGACGAATCCGTCCGAAGCCATCGACTGGGACAATTACCACACCAGACAAGTCGGATCCAACATTGACAGCCTGATGGCGATTGACGTTGATCCCGATGGTCGGGTCTGGTACGTAACCCGCGGTGCGAATTTTTCGTCCGACGGTGACGGCGTGGCCGAAGTCGGCTGGGTCGACCCCGCCACTGACGAGCAACAGATCGCGCTCGAACTCGATGTGATCGTCGGCGGCACCGATCATACGCCGGCGAATCACGGCAACGGGACCGCGCCTCGAGAGTTGGGCGCCCAGAGCGTCGCGATCGATCCCGACTTCGAGGACAACGGCTATGTGTACGTCTACTACCATCCCTCGAGCGAAGACATGGAGATCGTCGACAGTCCGTACCACGAGGACATCACGCGGATGCTCCAGTACGTCTCGCGGTTCGAGATGGACGGCGATGTCCTCGATCCCGACTCCGAAGAGGTTATCCTCGAGATACCCCTGCAGATCGACGGCTGCTGTCACATCGGTGGCTACCTTGAATTCGGACCCGACGGCGAACTCTACGTAACGACCGGCGACGACACGAATCAGGATGGGGTTCCGTCCGAGGACACCCCTCAGATTCATCATTTCACGGGAGATGAACGCGAAGGGTACGTAAACGATCGTCCGGCCGCGATCTCCGACGCCCAACGGACGTCACAAAACACGGCAGATCTCCGCGGAAAGGTACTGCGCATCGAACCCACGGAGGACGGCGGCTACGAGATCCCCAGTGGGAATCTCAACGAATGGTACGAGGGAGAGACCGACGAAGAGTACGGAGAGGACGAGATCCTCCCGGAGATCTACGCGATGGGATTCCGGAATCCGTACGTCGTCCACGTCGACGAACACACCGGGTTCCTGTTCGTCGCCGATTACGGAAACGACGCGCCGAGCTGGGATCCCGACCTCGGAACAGTCGGACAGGCTACGTACCACCTGTTAGACGAACCGGCTAACGCCGGATTCCCGTATTTCAAGGGGTACTATCCGAATCGCTACTACGACTTCGAAACCCGGACGTCGGGTCCGCCCCATTGGCCCGGAAATCTCCGGAATCGATCGCCGAACAACACCGGTATCGAAAACGTTCCGAACGCAACGCCGGCGCTGGTCTGGGTCCCCCAGGATTACGAGACGTACGAAGACGTCCCCGAGTGGGCGGAGATGCCGCGGCGAGGCGAAACGACCTGGCCGGAGATCCCGGCGCTCGGTTCGGCGAACGCAGGCCCGTCCTATCGGTACTCCGATTCCTTCGACGAGGGCGCTCTCGACCCGTATTTCGAAGGGAAACAGTTCGTACTGGCACCGTACAACGACAGTTGGATGGGGTACTTCACGTACAACGAGGACGGGACGCTCGACATCGAGGAGTTCCTCCCGGGTCACGACTTCGGGACGCCGACCGATATGGAGGTGTTGCCCGACGGACGGCTCGTCTTGATGGACTACGACTCCACCCCCGGAAGCTTCACCGGTGACGACGGGGGGATACACCTCATCGAGTACATGACCGACGGGGAGCCCGAGCCCGAACCCGAAGATCCGCTGTCGGCGCCGTACGGGATGAACGCAGGCGGCGACCCGTCAAATCCCGGTTCGGAGACGCCGGTGGTCATCGACGATCTCGAGTTTGAAGCCATCGACGATGTCGACGGCGTCCCCCAGCTATCGGCGAGTTACGATGAAGACGGTGAGTTTGCCGACGAATCCTGGTTCGATCCGCCGGCGACCGCGGAGGACAGCTCCGACTCGTACGGCTCGATCGAGGACACTGACTACGACGCTCTTTACCAGACGGAGTTGTGGGCGGAGGACCTTTCCTTTGAACTCGACTTCGAGAACGGAACGTACGACGTGACGTTGCACTGGGCCGAAATCGGCGGTCAGGATGGAGTCGGCGAGCGCGTCTTCGACGTACTGGTACAGGGCGAGACGGTCCTCGAGGAGTTCGACATCTATGTGGAGGCCGGGGACACCGGAATCGCGGTTTCCCACATCGTTGAGGGCGTCGAAGTCGACGACGGGACCCTGTCGATCGAGTCGGTCTCCCACGCCGACGCGACGATGTTCTGCGGGATCGAGATCCGCGATAGCGACGACGAACCGGAGGACGACGGCGACGGAATCGGACTCGAAGGGAGTACCGATGGGTGGGTAGGCGTCTCGCCCGAGGGAATCGAAGGTGAGGAGAATCCAACCCTCTCGTTGATCGCTGGGGAGGAGTACACTGTCGAGTGGACGAACGTCGACGGCGTCTTCCACAACTTCGCTATTGAGGACGATAGCGGCGGAGAGATACTCTCGTCCGAAGGGACGCCGTACGAGGGCGAATCGGAAACTATCGAATTCACGGCGACCGAGGAGATGGCTGCCTACGTTTGTCAGCCTCACCCCCAATCGATGCAGGGTGATATCGAGGTGGACTAGCTGAACGAGGATCCGTCGGCATTCCTTGACGCCACAATTTTGCGCACGGAAAACGGCACACGTGACCGATACGAACGGAACGGAAAACGGAAACGTCACTGGTGAACGGGAGAACGCACGGATAACCACTACCGGATAGGAACCGCGTTCAGATCGTGGTTGACTTCCCAACATCCGCACACCAGTCGCGTTCTACGAGTTCTTTCTTCCAGCGAAACTCGAGGAGACATTGTCGATTCGAATTTCGCTTCATTCCCACGCACAACAGCTGATTGACCACGACAAACTCTACCGAGGAGTGTTCAAACTCTCGCTGTAAGGTGTTTTCCTCGTATGTATCTCTGACAAAATCATTCACTATAAGTATACTCAATATGTAGGGGATTTTGACCGTCCATGAAGGAACAGGATTGCTTTCCATTACAAATATACAATTGTAATTGTAATATGTGGTGTTCCGTATCGTGTTTGTGATATTCACTCACTGAATATAAACATAGATATTTACATAACACGTTCCATCGTTCGCTTTCCTGGTCCGGTGAAACGATACTGATTCGTAGCAGAATACGACCGCGATATACTTCTATATGGCCGCGTTTTCGGTTATTCCGGTGAAACAGTGATTGCCCCGTTCCGCCTCACGACGGTATGTTTCGTGAAACGACAGCGAGGATTACTAGCCAGAACTGGAGCGTTTCCGGCTATCGTCGGTCCGTCGAAGGAGCCAATGGGTCGGTTCCTTCCATTGAACGATCTTGTCTACGCTCCCGGCCCAAATTCATCCAAACCGTTAAGATCGCCGTTGACTATCATTATTCTCGTATCACGTACGTCACGGGAACTCCATCGTTTGGGAACGCCAATTCCAACGTAAAACGCGGCGAGTGGCTTAATAAAATAACCCATCTACGGGACCTGGAGCTACGTCGAATGCAAAAATTCAGCCAGCGAGGATCGCGAACTGACTACCGCGCCTAGACGAGTGATCGTCCCGCCGATGTACTCGTTAGTCGATTGGAATGAGATTACGCGATTACGACCGAGAGATACCGATAGCCGGCACTACTAGCGGACGAAAATACTCCGGAACTGGTGCTGGACTAGCCAAATCAACTGCTAGTAGTTGATGTAACCAAATCAATACTATTCAGTATATTAGTAGTTAATTATTTATAATATGCTCTCGATAGTACTGTTGGAATGGGACCATGAGAGACAAAATCAGTCGAGGGATAGTAACTACTAATAGTTTGCTGCCGGTTATCCAGGGAGGAAAACTCCCCTCAGCGACGCGTTTCGATGGGCGACCGGCCACTGGTGTGAACGGATTAGGAATCGCAATCGGAGACTCGAGTCAGTAACGACACAAGATAATGAGCACTAACACAATCGAACTCGAAGCAGTAGCCATACAGGATGAGAACGGACAAGGGCCACCGGATCACGCCGGACCACCGGACCATGCCAACGCACCGGACGACGCTGGACCGCCGGATCACGCCGGACCACCGGGAGATGACGGAGATCTCGAGTACGCGTGGGTGGGGGTTTCGCCGGAGGCGATAGAAGGAGAAACGAATCCAGATCTCTCGGTAGTTGCAGACGAAGCGTACACGCTCGAGTGGACGAATACCGACGGTGTCTTTCACAACTTCGCAATCGTAGATGACGACGGTGAGGAACTCATCGCATCCGACGGGATCTCGGAGTCGGGCGAGACGGAGACCGTCGAGTTTACGGCGACCAAAGCGATGTCGACGTACCTCTGTGAACCACACCCGGAAGATATGGAGGGCGACATCGATGTCGGCGCGCCCGAAGAAGCGGTCTTCGAGGTGGACACCCTCGAGCTCTCGGAGACGACGGTCGACCAGGGGGAATCCGTCGACATCAGCGTGACGATCACTAACGTCGGAAACGTCGAGGCATCTCAGGAAATTTCGCTGCTCATCGACGATGAGATCGTCGATTCACAGGATCTTTGCCTCGAATCCGGCGAGTGTGATACCGTCACGTTTGAAGGCGTCGATACGAGTGAACTCGAGCCGGGTGAGTACACCGTCATCGTCGCTACCGAAGACGACGAACGGAGCGCAACGCTGACGGTTGGGAAAGTCGACGATGAGGTCCTCTGGCACCGCGAGCACGACTGGGAAGCCGATGCAGACGCAGCCACCGATTGGGCTAACTACGACGTCCACGACCTCGGTCAGGAAGCGAGCGGCGAAGCGATGGCGATGGAAGTCGATCCTGACGGCCAAATCTGGTACATTGGCCGCGGTGCCGATTTCGTTGCCCACGGGGACGACGTCGCCGAAGTCTGTTACGTCGACCCCGACACCGGCGAGCATGAAGTCGCGCTCGAACTCGACGTCATCGTCGGTTCCGAGGAGATAACGGGGGGGAACGCCCGCGAACTCGGCGGTCAGAGCGTCGCTATCGACCCGGATTTCGAGCAAAACGGCTACGTGTACGTCTACTACCATCCCTCCAGCGAGGATTTCGACCTCGTCGACAATCCGTATCACGAGGACATCACGACGATGCTCCAGCGAGTCTCCCGGTTCGAAATGGACGGGGACGTTCTCGATCCGGAGTCCGAGGAAGTCATCATCGAAATTCCACTCCAGCTCGAGACGTGCTGTCACATCGGCGGCTATCTCGAGTTCGGGCCCGAGGGCGACCTCTATATCACGACGGGCGACGACTCCAACAACGTTGGCGCGCCCGACGACGAAGTCAACTGGTCGATGACCGACGAACGCGAGGGCCACGTCGGTGGCCGGCCTGCGGCCGTCTCTGATGCGCAGCGGACCTCCGGAAATACGGCTGATCTGCGCGGGAGCGTGTTGCGGATCACGCCCACGGATGACGGTGATTACGAGATCCCGGATGGAAACCTCAAAGAATGGTGGGAAGGAGAAACCGGCGAGGCGTACGACGACGAGGAGTTCCTCCCGGAACTCTACGTGATGGGGCTTCGAAACCCGTTCACGATCACCGTCGACGATCACACCGGATTCCTGTTCATCGGTGATTACGGCAACGACGCGACCGAGTGGGATTCGAATCTCGGAACGGTGGGTCAGGCGACCTACCACTTGTTCGACAAGCCGGGCAACGCTGGCTATCCGTTCTTCAAGGGATACTACCCGAACCGGCAGTACGACTTCGAGGCCGGCGAGCCGGGACAGCCGTTCTGGTTTGACAATCTCCGCAACCGGTCGCGGAACAACACCGGTATCGAGAACATTCCGAACGTGACACCGGCACTCGCTTGGCATCCCCAGAACTTCGAAACGTACGAGGATGTTTCCCCTTGGGCGGATATGCCACGACCCGGTGAAACCACCTGGCCGCAGTTGGACGCTGGCGGTTCGGCTGACGCGGGCATTGCCTACCGCTACTCCGACGACTACGGAGATGGTGCCCTCGATCCGTACTTCGAGGGAAAACAGTTCTTCATGAACCCGAGCAACGAGGACGTTATTCGTTACTTCACCTACAATGAAGACGGAAGCCTCGAGATCGACGAATTCCTTCCCGACAACCCCATCGAAGGCGCGTACGACATGGACCTTCTGCCGGACGGTCGACTCGTCACGATGGGAATGTATTCAGGAATCCACGTGATCGAATATCAGGGCGATTCACCGGAAGCGGAGGTTCCGGAACGCGTCGAACCCGGTGCAAGCGGGCTCAGCGGCGATCCGCCGGCGGACGCGACGGTTCTCTGGAACGGTGACGACGCCACGCTCGATGACTGGGAACATTACCCCGACGGAGAGGATGCCGAGTGGATCGAACACGACGACTACTTCGAAGTTGAGCTCGGGACTGGCGACCTTCGGCCCAAGGAGGCGATGGGCGACGTCCACCTCCACCTCGAGTGGCGCGTTCCCGAGGGTCTCGAGGGCGAGGGCCAGGGGCCAGGAAACAGCGGCGTCTTCATGATGGAGACGTACGAGATCCAGATCCTCCAGAGCTACGACAACCCGACCTATCCGAGCGGGTACGCCGGATCGTACTACATGGCCGAGGAGGGAGGCGGCAGCGCCCCGCTCGATCTGCCGATCCGTCCGCCGGGAGAGTGGCAAGAGTTCGATATTATCTGGCGCGGTCCCCGATTCGAGGACGGTGAAGTGGTTCGATATCCGCAGACGTCGGTGTTTTTCAACGGCGTGGCCGTCCAGATGCACCTCGACATCCCGGGGCCCGTCTGGTACGACACGCTCTATGACTTCGACGACGACGAGTTCGGACACCCGCAGGATGAGGACGGCGAGTTCCTCGAGGAGGTGCCCTTTGCCTTGCAGGACCACGGTGCCGAGGACGACCACGTTCACTTCCGGAACATCTGGTATCGCGACCTCCCCGAACGGCCAGTCGAGGACCGCGAGCACCCGGACGAGATTCCCGAATACGATACGTCCGGCGGCGGTTGGGAGGAGCCCGAACAGGTCGAGCCCGGAGGATTCGGAACGACGGGCGAGCCGCCCGAAGACGCCGATATCCTCATCGACGACGCGTTCACACTCGAGTCGGGCGAGGGCGACTGGGAGAGCGACGACGAGTACGGTGACGCACAGTTCCACGTCGAATACCGTACCCCGGAGGACGTCGACGATGAAGGAACCCAACGCGGCTCGAGCGGCGTCCTGATGATGGGCGACTACGAAATCAACATCGTGGATACGTGGGAAAACCCCGTCGAGCCCGACGAATGGGCCGGCGCCTACACCCACCAGGCCTCGCCCCATCACGACGCGGTTCGAGAACCCGGCGAGTGGCAACAACTCGAAATTCTCTGGCAGTCTCCTCGGTTCGAGGACGGCGAACTCGAGAAGCCGGCACAGGTGACGGCGCTGTTGAACGGCGTAGCCGTCCAGACTCGCCTCGAAGTCGACGGACCGAACGGCGAGGGCGCTCTCGAGTCGTATCAGCCCCACGGCGAACAGCCGCTTCGGCTTCGTGAGGACGGAAGCGATGTGGAGTTCCGTAACACGTGGGTCCGCCCGCAGGAATCGGACGAACTCGAGGACGGCGACGAGGACGAGGGCACGGTTCCGGACGAAGCGATCGAACCGGGCACGGCCATCGAACTCGACGGCCAGACGGCTGGATGGATCGGTATCGCGCCCGAGGAAATCGACGGCGAGGAGAATCCTACGCTGACCCTCGCCGAAGGTGAAACGTACGAACTCGGCTGGACGACAGGCGACGGTGGCTCTCACAACGTCGAAATCAGGGACGGAGACGGCGCCGTCGTCGACGATCTGTCTACCGAAATGACGAACGACCCCGACGAAGACCAGTGGCTCGAGTTCGTCGCGACCGCTGAGATGGCTCAGTACGTCTGTGTACCTCACGCGGGATTGATGATCGGTGAAATCGAAGTAGTTTAAGAGATTCCTCGAAGAATCTCTTCGTTATAAGAGACGTTCTCTGTAATACAATATAAGATACATAAGAATCCGAATGTGAGCGCGATATTGCTAAAATTACAGATAATGTAACTACAGGCGTAGTAGGTTCTTCAATCCGGTTATATATCTCTATAAATTCTTTTTCCTAATTTTCCTTGGTACGTACATGCTGAATGAGAGAGTATTTTACTTTAGTAACTACAGATATATACTCTCTACGGTAGTTATATATGGCTATCATACACTCTTTTCGTATGTTATCTCATATCAATAACCAATATCATGATTAATCGCTAATGGTGGTTTTGAATGGTAATTCGTGTTACTTCCTTTTCTAAACAGAACGCTGACGGATACGCTCACGGTGCCGGATTCTCACCGCTAAACCGGGCCCAGCCACAACAAAACGTTTATTATCCACGAATGCTGGTAATTTACTGATGGCTAAGCATACATCTCGCCGTACAGCATTGAAGCTCGCTGGAGGAATCACTTCTGTAGCGTTTCTAGCAGGATGTCTTGATGACGACGACGAAGCTGATGAGGAAAACGGTGACGGAACAAACGGTGACGACGATGAGAACGGCAACGAAAGCGAGGACAACGGCGACGATAACGGTGAAGTAGAACAAGATCTCGACCCGGCTGAGTGGGAAGACGTTGAATCGATCAAATTGCTCGGTGACGCCTCCGGTTGGGTCGGCGTAGAGCCTGAGATGATCGCCGACGTTCAAAATCCGACGTTGATTCTCTTCGAGGACGATGAGTACGATCTCACGTGGGAAAACGACGATGCAGGTCCGCACAATATCGTCGTACGAGATGACAACGGTGATACTGTCCGAGACTACGGAACGGAAATCACTCGAAACCTCGGCGACGAACAAACGCTTGAGATCGAAGCGACGTCCGAGATGAGCGAATACGTCTGTGAACCCCACTCTAGCGCAATGGTCGGCGAGATCCAGATCGAATAAGCAAAACCCCTAGTCGTCGGGCAACCGGAAAGGCGATTAACGCATTTTTCAGCATCGATATACCGATGCCGCGGTCCTGTCCTGGGACACTGCTCCAGAATAGCAAAAATCGCTTGCTGGCTAGTCTTCGCTTTCGTAGGGGTCTCCGACGGAGGAAGGCATCTGTGTCTTCCCCCAGACGGTGAGCACGACGACCACGATGACGTACGGGACCAAGTTGACGATTCTGCTCGAGAGGTTGATTCCGAGTGTCTGGAGTTGAACGCTTATCATATCCAGTCCACCGAACAGGAGCGCTGCGAGGGCTGCCCCGATCGGATTGTAATTCCCGAAGAGGTACGCGACGATACCGAGCCAGCCGCGCCCGTCAACTGTCGTGTCTCCGGAAGCGTTGAAGCTACCGAGGTGAGCGAGCAACACAGCACCTGCTAATCCCGCCATCGCGCCGGAGAAAATCGTCGCCGCGTATCGGACGCGATTGACGTCGATACCGGCGGTATCCAGCGCTTCCGGGTTCTCGCCAGCAGCCTGAATCCAATAGCCGTACTGAGTTCGGTAAAGGAAGAGCCAGGAAACGGCGACGAAAACGAAGGTCAAGAGAATAAGTGGCGATTGATCGAAGAATATCGGCCCGATGACGGGAATTTCAGCCAGTCCCGGGACGACGACATTGTTAATACTCGAGAGCCCACCACTGCTTCTGCGCCCCCAGATGAGGGTTGCAATGACCGGCGCGAATCCGAGGCCGATAAACCAGACCGCTAACCCGGCGACGATCTGATCTGCTTTGTACCGAATGAGTAACACGGCGAAGATGGCGGACAGTATTACCGTAACTAGTACCGAAGCGACGAGAGCGATCCAAATATAGCCCTGTCCCGGCGAACTGCCACCGAGTCCGAACATCGTTACCGCTGCGGTCAGCGCTCCGAAGATCATGAACCCCTCGAGACCGATGTTGAACACGCCGCTTTTCTCGGCGTACAGTCCCCCGATAGCCGCGATTGCGATCGGAGACGCGACCGCTAACGATCTGTTGAGGAACCCGTAGGTAAAGAGCGACGTCTCGATACCGACGGCGATGAGGGGGATGAGAACAACGAGACCGAGGGTACCGATCTGAACCCGTCGTTGACTGGTGTAACTAGCGACGCTCATCGGTCGTCACCTCCGAGACCCGTTCGAGCAGCGGCCATACGGAACAGTTCCGGCGCGGCGACGAACAGAACGACGAGTCCGACGATACCGTCGATCATTTGAGCCGGGACGTCGCTGTGAATTTGGATGTGCGATCCGGCGGAATCGAGCCCGCCGAACAAAAGCCCTGCTGGGATGACGCCGATCGGGTTGTTCGCCGCGAGGAGACTTACGGCGATGGCGTCGAACCCGTAAGTGCTAATTCCGTCCGGATTGGTGAAATTTCCAGTTATCATGATTACGAAGATCGCTCCGGCGAGACCGGCGACCATCCCGGAGAAGGTCATGGTCGCGACGATGGTTCGTTTGGCGTCCACGCCGGAGTACGTCGCCGCCGACTGCTGATGACCGCTCGTCACCATGTCGTACCCGAAGCCGGTGCGTTCGATGACGATCGCGACGAGTATGACCACAGCAATCGTGATACCGAGACCGATGATCGAGAAACTCGAACTGCTAAAGACGATCTGCGGGAATCCGACGTACTCCGGAAGTTGTTCCGTTCTCGTCGATGGCGCGTTCGGATCTTGGAACCAGCCCATAACGAGCCAGCCAACGATACCGATCGCGATGAAGTTCAGCATAATGGTAGTAATAATCTCGTTCGCCCCGGCGTAGGCTTTCAACGCGCCGGGTAGTGCCGCGTACAACCCACCTGCGATAATGCCCGAGGTGGTCCCGATTACTATCAGTGTGACACCCCCGATCGGCCCACTCGGGAGAAGCGGTGCGAGCCAAACGATCGGCATGACGGTCGCGATCCCGCCGACGATGAACTGACCCTGAACGCCGATGTTAAACACGCCCGCTCGGAATGCGACTGCCACAGCGACGCCAGTCAGAATAAACAGCGTCGATAACCGTAACGTTCGTGCCATCGCCGCCTCGCTTCCGATCGCGCCGATAATCAACTGGTTGGCGAACAACGCTGGATTGTACCCGGACATGGCGACGATACCCAGACCGATCAAAAGCGCCAGGGTCGTCGAGGCAATCGCGATCCCGACCCGCTCGAGTACGCCCGCGTCTAACATCCGATCTGCGGCGCGGTCGAGTACCGTTCTGGCTCCGCTCGAGTCAGCGCTGCTCATGCCTGTGCTCCTCCCTTCGATTCTTGTTCCGATAATTCTCCTTCATTTTCTAGACGCTGGCCGGCCATCAGGAGGCCGAGTTGCTCTTCCGTTACGTTGTCCGGATCGACGATATCGATAAATTCGCCTTCATACATAACTGCGATTCTATCGGAGAGTTTCTGAATTTCCTCGAGTTTCGACGAGACGACGACGATCGCCAATCCGTTCTCGCGGAGTTCGAGTAGCCGGTTGTGGATGAACTCGATCGAGCCGATGTCGACACCGCGTGTCGGATGCGACGCGAATATGAGATCCGGATCGTGGCCGATCTCTCTGCCGACGATGAACTTCTGCTGGTTGCCGCCGGACAGTGATGCCGCTTCGGCGTCGGCGTTCGGCGGGCGAACGTTGAACTCCTCGATGATATCTTCCGCGTGCTCGCGGACGGCCGTCCAATCGATAACGCCGTCGTTGACGTACGGTTCGATGGTCTGGTTCCCGAGCAGTGCGTTCCGGACGAGGCTGTAATCCTGAACAAGCCCTTCCGTTTGTCGATCTTCGGGAATGTACGCGATTCCTTCCTCGATACGTTGCCGACGGCTCATTTCTGTGACGTCTTCGCCAGCAAACCGGACGGATCCCGACTCGAGCGATCGCAGTCCGGTACATCCTTCGACCAGTTCGGTCTGACCGTTCCCCTGGACGCCCGCGATGCCCAGGATTTCTCCGGATCGAACGGTGAGGTCGACGCCTGAAACCTTCTCGATATCGCGGTCGTCCCGAACGTGGACCTCGTTCGCCTCGAGAACGGGTTCGCCTGAGGTGGGTTCCCGTGACTGTCGATCGAACATCACCTCTCGACCGACCATCATCCGCGCTAGATCTTGTTCGGTAGTATCCGCGGCCTTGACGGTGCCGACAGATTCTCCATCCCGGAGAACAGTAATGTCGTCGGCCGCCGTCAACGCTTCATCCAGTTTGTGCGAGATGAATATCATCGAGTGGCCGGCATCCGCGAGATCGTTCAGCAGGTCGATTAACCCCTCGACCTCCTGTGGAGTGAGAACTGCCGTCGGTTCGTCGAAAATGAGAATTTCCGCACCTCGGTACAGCGTTTTGACGATTTCGACGCGCTGTCGGTCCCCGAGATCGAGATCGCGGATTTGGGTATCTAACTCCTCGTCGATACTGAACCCGTATCGAGAACAAATATCCTCGATTTCGTCTCTGGCGACGGACTCGTCGATTAATCCGTTTTCAGTCGGCTCGTGACCTAGAATGATGTTCTGCAGAACGGTCATCGGCTCGACGAGTTGGAAGTGCTGGTGGATCATTCCGACTCCGACGCTCATCGCGTCTCGGGGAGAATTGAACGTTTGTTCTTCGCCGTTGACGGTGATCGTTCCCTCGTTTTGATCGTACAATCCGTAGAGAACGCTCATCAGGGTCGTCTTTCCTGATCCGTTCTCACCGAGCAGCGCGTGAATCGAGCCCTGCTCCAGCGTGAGATCGACCTCGTCGTTAGCGACGACATCCCCGAAGCGTTTGGTGATTCCCTCGAGTTGGACGGCTGGAGGTGCGTTACTTGTAGTCATGGTTTGTTATTGGAAACTCACCCATAAATATGAACTGAAAAGACGGCGCCGTTAACAACCGGTCGGTCCGCACTCGAGATCGATCTCATCGTCTTCGAACGCTTGAATCGCTTCTTCGAGGTTCTCGTCGAGTGTATCGGGGAGATCACCGTCGAAGGCTTGACCGACGACGAAATCGATTCCACCGTTTTCGAGGCTGAGGTTCTGTTCGCCGACAAAGTCACCGAAGTTGTCTTCGGTGACTGCTTCTGCCATGTCGTAGGTCGCCTGGTTGAGGGCCTTCACCGCGGAACCGAGGATGACGTCTTGATAATCCTCCGATTCGGACTGATCGGTGTCGACGCCCAGCGCGAAGCGGCCGTTGTCCTGTGCGGCGGAGAAAACGCCCTCCCCGGCGGACGAAGCGGCGTGCCAAACGATGTCCGCTCCGGCGTCCATCTGGGACTCTGCCTGATTCGCCGCTGCTGACGCGTCGTCGAAACTCCCGCCGTAGCCGTCGAGAACCTCGATGTCTTCGTCGACCCACTCGACGCCTTGGATGTACGAGACTTCGAACGCTTCGATCAAGTCGATCTGTTCGCCACCGACGAACCCGACGATGTCTTCGTCCGGATCGGTGGAACTGTCTTCGTGCTCTATGTCTTCCTGGGTGAGCGTTCCGGCTGCGACGCCAGCGAGGAATGACATCTCGTTGTTCATTTCGATCCATCCGGAAACGTTGTCGGCACCTTCGACAACGTTGTTGATCAGCATCCAGTTTTGGTCCGAATACTCGTCGGCGTTCTCCACGAGTGCGTCCGTGTGGTTGTCACCGATACAGATGATGAGATCGTAGTCACCGTCGGCGGTGTTGGCCTGCACTGACGGATAATTGGACTCGCTTCGCTCCTCGACCTGCGTAAATTCGAGATCGAAGTCGTCCTCAGCGTCTTCGAGACCGCTTACCGCATTGTCGTTGAACGCGTTGTCGCCGAAGCCGGCAGGACTCGAAATGACAGCGATGTTCGTTTCTCCTCCCCCGGAGGCGCCATCCATACACCCGGCCAGCGCTGCAGTTCCGATTCCGGCCGCCCCGGATGCGAGAACCGTTCGTCGACTAACCCCAGTCGTCGACGAATGGCGTTGCGTATCATCGGATCCGTTCCGCGTATCCATGTTTGGTACCATTACACTACCCAGGTAGTTTTCATACATTATAAAATTACTCATGTTCGAGATAGCTTTCACCACTTCCCACGCCGTTCTGTTAGCGGCCGATGAACCTGCGAAACGACAGTTCGATCAGCTGCCGGTCTCGTTACACTCCATCTGGAAGTCGAAAATCAGCGACTACCGTGCTAGGAAATGACTATATCGTCATATTTTAGGTAGTTGTTCGTAACAGTGTAACTATGGACATAGGTGTTCTAACCGTAGCGCTTGCCGATGAATCACTGCCAGATGCGCTCGCATACCTATCCGATCACGGTGTGGGCGCTGTGGAACTCGGCTGTGGCGGGTTTCCCGGCGACGCACATCTCCCTCGAGCCGAGTATCTCGACAACGAGGAGAGCCAGGAGGAGCTCCAGAACGCACTCGATGAGCACGACCTTTACGTCTCGGCGTTGTCCGTACACAATAACCCGATCCATCCGGACGATGAAAAGTCGGAAGATGCCGACAACGAACTCCGCGAAGCGATTCGACTCGCATCGCAGTTGGGCGTCGATACCGTAAACACGTTCTCCGGCTTGCCTGCTGGCGGTCCCAACGACGAGGTGCCGAACTGGATTACTGCGCCGTGGCCGAACGAACACCACGAGGCTCACGAGTACCAGTGGAACGAAGTTGCGATCCCCTATTGGTCCGAACTCGCAGCGTTTGCGGATGACCACGGAGTCAACGTGGGAATCGAAATGCACCCGAACATGCTCGTCCACGAGCCTCGCGGATTACTCAGACTTCGAGAGGCGACGAACGACCGGATCGGTGCGAACTTCGATCCGTCGCACCTGATTTGGCAGGGAATAGATATCACCGACGCTATTCGTCTGCTCGGCGATGCCGATGCGATCCACCACTTCCATGCAAAGGACGTCAAGACGTACGCGTCACAGGTCCGCGAAAAAGGTATTCTCGACACGACGCCGTACACTGACGAAGCCGATCGGTCGTGGTTGTTCCGCTCCATCGGGTACGGCCACGGCGAGGAGTTCTGGAAGGATGTCGTCTCGACCTTGCGGATGGTCGGATACGACGGTGCGCTTTCGATCGAACACGAGGACTCCCTTACGTCTTCTCGAGAAGGATTAGAGAAAGCGATCGAGCTACTCGACCGAACAGTCTTCGAAACGACACCTGGCGAAGTTTACTGGACGTAATACAACAATGACTGAGGAATTATCCATCGGAATGCTGGGGTATCGATTCATGGGAAAAGCACACTCGAACGCGCTCGAACGACTGCCGATGTTCTTTCCGGATGCGCCGGCAGTCGAACGGGACGTACTGATCGGACGGGACCAGGAAGCACTCGACGACGCCGCCGATCAACTTGGATTCGCACGGACGAGCACCGATTGGCGAGCGGTCATCGATGAGGTCGACGTCTTCTACAACCTCGGTCCGAACCACGTTCACGCCGACCCCTCGGTCGAAGCGCTCGAGGCTGGAACGTCGGTATTCTGCGAGAAGCCGCTCGCACATACCCTCGAAGATGCAACTCGGATGCGTGATGCGGCACGTCAGTCCTCGGGGACATCCGGAGTGACGTTCAATTACCGATTTATCCCCGCAATCCAATACGCCAAGGAGTTGATCGAGTCTGGCGAGCTCGGTGATATTCGCCACATTCGTGGCGTATACCTTCAGGATTGGTTGGCAGATCCGTCTGCACCGTGGAGCTGGCGACTCGACGAGGAGATGGCAGGCAGCGGCGTGCTCGGCGATCTCGGATCGCACACGATCGATCTGATCCGCTTTCTCGTCGGCCAGCAAGCTGGAGATATCGAACGAATCAGCGGCAACTTACAGACGTTCGTTCCGGAACGACCAACACCTGACGGCTCCGAAGTCAGAGACGTAACCGTCGATGACGCGTTTACGGCTCAGGCGGAACTCGAGAACGGAGCGACAGCTAATATCGAAGCGAGCCGGTACGCAACTGGCCACAAGAACGATCTCAGTATCGAAGTGAACGGTTCGAACGGGAGTCTCCGATTTTCACTCGAGAACCTCAACGAACTCGAGTACAAGGGAGCGAACGATCGAGGCTTCCAGTCGATTCTCGTAACCGACGAGAGCGATCCGTACGTCGATCACTGGTGGCCCGCAGGGCACATCCTCGGCTGGGAGCACACGTTCGTTCACACGAACTACGAGTTCCTTTCGGCAGTCGCACAGGGTAGCGATCACACCCCGTCGTTCGAAGAGGGGTACCGCGTTCAGGAACTGCTCGACGCTATCGAACGGGCTGACGAACGGAACGAGTGGGTCAACACTTCCTGACCGATTTCCCGTCGGTCGTTCCGGTTCCGGTTCCGGTTCGGGTTCTCGCAGTCGGTCCCGTTCGTATTCGACTTTGGCTGATCGGGAAGCCAACACGTGGAACGCGGCCGAGAGAAATGGAGAACGTGTCGCCCTTTTTCGCGGCGATCCGTGCTATTCGTTCGCCGATCCTAGTACACCGTTTGCAGGTGACTCGTTAGGCTTCGTATTCGATCATGAATATTCGGCCGTCTTCGCCGCTGAATCCTGGTCCGTACGTCTGAAGGAACAATCGACCGTCTGGACCGTACTCCATATCGTTTGGGGTCTCGAAGTCCTCGTCCGGAAGGAATTCGTTCACGTCGACGCTTCCGTCGTCGTTGTACGTGATGTATCCCATCCAGTTGTCGTTGAACGGTGCCATGATGAACTGCTTGCCGTCGAAGTACGGATCCAATGCACCCTCTCCGTATTCGTCGGAGTGTCGGTAGCGTGGTCCCGTGTTTGCGGACCCACCGTCCGGGAACTCGGGCCACGAGACTTCGCCGGGTTTCGGCATATCGACCCAGTCTGGGGCTTCGACGTAGCTGTCCGAGCTCTCCGGGAACCAGACGTCGGCTGGCGTAACCGGTGGGAGCTTTTCGAGTCCTGTATTGTTCGCAGAATCGTTTCTGAGGTTGTCGGGCCAGAACGGCTGACCGGATTCCTCCGTCGCGAAATCGTATCGTCGGTACGGATAATACGCGTGGAAGAACGGCCAACCGGCGTTGCTCGCTTCGCAGATCTGTCGATACTCGATGAGCCCCATCGGTCCACGATCGCTATCCCACTCTTCGCCGTCCGGTCCGTAGTCAGCGACGTGGAGAAGGCCAGTCTCTTCGTCGACAGCAATGGTGTATGGGTTCCGCAGTCCCATCACGTAAATTTCCGGTTTGACGAGTCCTTCCTCGATTTCGTCACCGTAGCCCTGATCCTCGGTGAACAAGTTGTCGTCCGGGATCGAGTACGAACCATCGTCTTCCGGGATGATTCGGAGTATCTTCCCGCGAAGGTCAGCCGTGTTTCCGGAGGTGCGCTGGGCGTCGAACGCCGGATGTCGGGCGTCTTGATCGTCGATCGGAACGAATCCGTCCGATTCGAACGTGTTGGAGTCGTCGCCGGTCGAAATGTAGAGCTCCCCTTCTGGCCCGAACTCGAGGTATCCACCGAGGTGACAACAGAGGTCACGCTGATACGGAATGCGGATGATCTCTTCTTCGGTGTCGGCGTCGATTTCGTCGTCTTCCATCTCGAACCGGGACACCAGCATGTACGAGTAGTCGATCCCGTCGTGTTCCTCGTCCTGGCTGGGATCGTACCACTCCGCGTATGGACTTTCGCCGATGTCTTCCGTGGCGTCTTCCGTCGGCGTATAAAAGATGTAGACGTAATTGTTCTCCTCGAAGTCCGGATCAAAGACGAGCCCCTGCCCACCGTCTTCGTCCGTAATACGGACGGGAAGCTCGAGTGCAGTCCCCGTCTCGTCGGAGTTCGGATCGACGTAGTTGACTCGAGCTGTCCCATCCCCTTCCTGCCCGAACGTAGCGCCACGGGTGATGTAGAAGACGCGCCCGTCGGGAGCGACGTCCATGGACATCATATTGTCGTGAACGTCCAGTTCGGTGACGGAGTAGTTGTCCCAATTCGTCGCGGCGTCCGGGTCGGGCTCGGCTCCCCCGTTTGACTCCTCTTCGTCGTCATCGGTCTCGTCCGCACAACCAGCTAATCCGATCGCACCGAGTCCTCCAATCCCCTGAAGGAGGCGGCGTTTGTTACTGCTGTTGGATGCACTCTCTTCTCCAGTCCTCTGATTAGACATACACCTCTACTGTAGAACCAACCTAAAAAAACCTTGTGGTGAGACACCGCATCATGGTTCAATTTTCTATCTAGTTTCCGGAGTCGCTCAGCGCCCGGATCAGTCTCGGTCTTTTCCCTAGCGGCCATTTTCGATCGAACGAAAAGCCCGCTCGGTACCGATACGGGCATGGAACCGACCCAGCTAAATCGGTTACTCCCGCCAATTGCGGGCAACGGCGTTAATTGGTTTGATTTAGAAGTTGAAAGCCGCACCCGCGCGGTTTCGATTACTCGAGTAACGACGACCGTTCGAACGGTATGGAAACCGACTCGGTGATCCCGAGCATATCCGTAATCGTCGGTGTCACGTCCAGCGCATCCGCAGTTTCGTCCAGCTCGAGTGTCGGCGCTGCTGGACCGCCGAGCCCGTAGCAACCGTACGCCGATTCGTCGACGCGACCGTGTGAACCGCTCACCTTTGTCGGATCCAGCGACACCAGGCCCTCGTCTCCGAAGAACAGCTCGCAGGGGTCGAACCCTGGTTTTTTGTGGATATCCATATCCCCAGCGTATGGCGGTGCCTCCTCGGGATTGTCCCACCAGTAATACTGGAACCAGGCGTTCTTCTCTGCGACCAAGACGAATTCGCCGGAATCTGGATGATCAACGCCGTACTCGACCTTCCCCGACTCGTCGAGTATGACGTCGACTCCCGATAGGTCGTCGATGACAGCACGCGCTTGGTCGATCGCCTCGTCTTCTACGTAGACGTGTGCGATCTGGTGATCGACCATCGCGAAGGCGTCCGACCGTGACAGATCGACGTCGTCGTTCGCGTCCGTCTCGAGGAGGCCGGCCTCACGAAGCGCCCGGTTAGGGAAAATCGGCGTCTCCACGTCGTGGAACCCGTACTCGCTCACGAGGTTTACGACGGTCTGCTCCCAGCGATCCGTTCCGGTAAGTCCGGACACGAACTCGTCGACGAGGTCGTCGACGACTGCCAGTTCGTCGTTGAACGCCTCGGATCCGGGACCGTCGCTCTGTCCGACGTAATCCAGATGGGGGATGTATATCCAGAGGAGGTCGGGATCCGCTCGTTCGATGGCTTCGGTGGCGGCTGAGAGGATCCATTCCGTACTCTCCGCGCTTGCGCCGGGACCCCAGTAACTGTGTAGCGGGAAGTGATTGTACTCTTCTTGCAGTTCGTCGTAGAAGTCATCGGGGTTCGTCCAGCAGTTCATCTCGAGGATATTGTTGTCCTCGTCTTCGATCGGCGACGGTGTGACTGCGATATCAGCACTCGTTCCGATCAAGTGCTGAAAGCACAGCACACCGGTCGTCAACCCGGCATCGTCGCTTGCAGCCTCCCAGATCCGAGTTCGGTCGTCGCGGTCGCGCTCCCACAATTCGGCGACATCCCGTTCGCGATCGTACTCTCCATTCGACACGTCACCGTGCGTACGAGGCCTCTGTCCGCTCGCGAGCGTCGTCTGGGCCGGAATCGTAACGGCGGGGAACTGCGGACGGAGGTCAGCGACGTTTTCGCTCGGAAAGAGCGAACGAAGCGTCGGTGTCCGTTCGTCGTCGATATGGTGCGGTTGCAGTCCGACAATGTCGAGAACGATGACCCGTTCGGCGTCGTTCTCACCGTCTCGAGTTCCGAGTGAATCGTCGTGGCTGTTCGTCGGTCCCTCCGTGAGATCGGAATCTGAATGGGTGGTATCTGTCATGGATGTGTTCGACTAATCCACTTGATTGTGGCGTTCAGCGTAGTCGTATAGTCGGTTCAGCTGTTGGGAGAAATCGTGTTCGTCGACTCCAATCGGCGCTTTGAAAAACGATGCAAGGTGTGGCTGAAGCCCTCCCTCACCGTGTTCGTCGGCGTGAACGGCGAGACGGATTAGATCGAGGACAAGCGGTGCGGCGAGCGCCGAATCCGAACCGTCCCAGGTGAACTGCATCTTCATCTCCGTCTCGAGGAACCCTTCGAAATGGATGTGGTCCCATGCTGTCTTCCAATCACCGAGCGATGGCGTGTAGTCGATCCGAACCCGGTTGTGGCCGATTTCCGGAAGGATCGACTCGAGAACGTCGCCTTTCGTCGAGAGCTTTCCAGCGGCGTTTGCGTCGTCCTCGAGAACCTGTCCGTCGGTGTTTCCGAGGATGTTGTGTCCCTCCCACGAGAGAACTCGAAGATTTCGCCCCGCGAACATCGGTGCAAGCGCCGACTTGACCAGTGTTTCTCCGGTCTTCCCATCCCGTCCCATGTGTGGAACATTTCGCGTGTCAGCCAATTCCCGAAGTCCACCCAGCGCCGATCCGGTACTGGGTGTAAAGTTTATGTACGGATGTCCATCGACCAGTGCGGCGTATGCATAAAGCGTGCTCGCAGGAAGGTTCCGGTCGTCGTTTTCGATCGCAGTTTCGAAGTCCGCCAGCGTTTCGTACTGCTCCGGTGATTCGATCATCGGCTCGGTCGAGGCGGCGTTGACGACCACTAACCGATCGACGTTCTGTTTTCTAACGAAATCGTCGTAATCGGAGCGGATTTGCGAGATAACGTCGCGTATCGTTGCTTCTTCCGTCGCTTGTTCGTCGGATAGCTCCTCTACGACCCGTCCACAACGCTGTGCAGTTCCAATAGTAACCCGCTCGTCTATCTCGCGGAGGTCTTCACGCACCGCTTCAAGGGTCTCCCGTTTTGGGACGGACCCTGCTTCGTGTGCTGCTTGTGCCGTTTGCTCGATACTCTGGGTTCGTACGTCGTGACCCCCAAAAACTAGTTGGTCGATATCCGGAAGATCGAGTGATGTAACCGGATCTCGCTCCGTAACCATACCAGTCGTATCTATTTCACCCCTTGCGATCGCACGCGCCCCCACCATCGACATGCTCGCTACGTTTCCCCTCGCACCAACTATCCAAACACCGGTTGCCATATTTGGTACCTCCAATCACATACATAAAAACCCTCCTATGGTTTCGGAGATTAGTTTCTACTCGACCACCAGTAAAGATCGGTACTTGTGTATTACAAAACCATCTAATACTGTTATAATACCGTTATGATGGTGGAGAATTGGCGGGAAACCACACCATACAAATTTACTACAAGTCCAATAAATATACTTCTGGAGTTTTTCAACATTTTCACCGAAAATAGGGTCTAATATTACAATAGTACAATCGTAACGCCCTAATGTGTTGTTCTATCTCGCATGTGAGTTAATTCTCGTACATTATAAATTCTACTATTCAGTCGCCGACCGCCGCGTTCCGTCTAATGAAGTCTAACTTTCAACTAGTAGAAGCAGGTGCCGTTCGAACCGTTCAATACTGTGTTCTTAAATTATTCACGTGATTCTCAAGTATGTGCTTTCGTTTTACAGGAGCGCCGCTGATCAAGACGGGTCCGTTCGAAATCTGTTCTTGGTAAGTTGCGCCTCCTCGCGCTACGGAGGATCGGCGATTTTTGTACCGCCCGTGCTCAGTTCGGCCCGAAACGGGATCGTTCCCAAAAGCGCGTTCGGTGAGAACGACCATAGTCGGCGTATTCTACCGATCTTAGCTGGCGAGTAGGATAGAGTAGTTCAGAGTTGCCGTTGTCCTCAAGAGACGTACTGTTCTAGAGCGTCGTAAGACGATGCCGCCGCTTGGTCGGGGGAATCGGGATAGGTATACAATTCCATGGTTGCGAACCCATCGTATCCGATATCATCGAGCGCCCCAAACATCGCTTCGAAGTCGAGGTCCCCTTCGCCGGGGATCCGGTGGTAGTGTTTCCCTCGCCGACCGCCAACGATATCCTCGAGGTGAATGCCAGTAATTTGGCCAGCACACCGTCGAATACTTTCGGCTGGCTCCTCGCCGTAGACTGCGACGTGACCGAGGTCGAGATTGACGCCGAGTGCATCGCTTTCGACCTCCTCACAGAGGCGAAGCACTTCGTCAGTACACTCGACGAGCAGTTCGGGTTCGAATTCGATTCCGACCGAGACATCGGCCGATTCGGCGTACGCCGTAATTTCTTCGAGCGACTCGAGAAGGTACCGTCTGGCCTCTTCGGGCGGGTTTCCGGGCAGCGGACGGCCGGTTGCGAGGCAGACAGCCGGGGAGTCGACAGCGACTGCGAGGTCGATCGCCCGCTTCGTGTATTCGACGCGCCAGGCTCTGTCCTCGTCGTCGGCCGTGATAATAGTCGGATCGAAAAACGACGAGGGGGGAGCGTCGTCGTAGTAGCCGGTCGCCGTATTGGCGTTGATGTTCGACACCTCGAGCCCGGTTTCGTCGAGCGCGGTTTTGAGTTCTTTTCGATCGGATTCGTCGAAATCGGCGAGGAACGCGTGTGGCGTGTCAGCCAGGAGCTCAACGCCGTCGTAGCCGTGATCCGAAATTCGGCGAACGGCCTCGGGGAGTCCAACGGTGGTGTACGCGTTCGTCGAGAAGGCAAGTCGAGTCATATGGACGCATTCGTTCAAACCATGAAATAACTTCCCCTGACCGCTTCGTGATTCGTATCCGTCACTGGAACACTGTTATCGCGTTTTCCGAGTCGGCTTTCAGACTCGCCCTCCCGACATCGCCCTCCCGAACCGAGTCACCGAGTTCAGCGTAACCGATAGTTCGGTGGCCCCGTTGGCCCTTCGGATCGGCCCGTGTCACTCGCGGGTTCCGTGGACGGCTAGACGGTAAACAAAAGAGAGATACCGTGGCACTCCTTTCCCGAATACAGAATGGCGAAATCGATACTCGAGGCCGTCCGTCAACCGGAATTCACCGGCGAGAATCGATGCGAACCGTGTACGGTACTGAATCTCGCTATTGGGGCCGTACTCAGTGTACTGGTCGCTCGCAAATCGAAAATTGCAGGACTGTTAACCGCCGTCGTATCCATCGCTGCGATTTATTTACGGGGATACCTCGTTCCCGGAACGCCGACACTAACGAAACGATACCTTCCACAGACTGTCCTCGAGTGGTTCGGTAAGGGGTCCGAGCCTGTCGTCTCGAGTGGACTCGATCCGGCGACCGAATCACCGTCCGACGGCGATACCACTGCGATCACCGATATCGACGCCGACGGCAGTACCACCGATATCGACGCTGACCGCGACACCACCGATACCACCAACGCCGGTGCCCGTGATGGCGAACCGACAGCCAGTAAACCGACGACGAAGGCGATCGACCTCGAGCGGTTCTTTCTCGAACACGACGTACTCGAACCCTGTTCGGAGAGCGATGATCTCTGCCTTACCGAGGCGTTCGAAGCTGACTGGCTCGAGGAAAGCAAAGCGATTGCCGACTCGGAACTTTCCGCGGCACAAATCGCCAGCGCGTTCGGATTCGAGGGCGATTCCGAAACTTTCGAACTCGTTGTACACGGTGAGACTCACCGCCTCCGCTCCGAATCGGCCCAAGTTGGGAGGTGGGCTTCCCGTCCCGCACTCGTCGCAGATATCGCGGCGAACCGGTTGTTTCGTTCGCGGGTCTCCGACTGGAATGCGTATGATTCCCGGGAGAAAGGACGGCTCCTAAACGGGCTCCGGATGTTCCTTGAGACGTGCCCGACTACGGGTGGCAGTACGGAGATGAGCGAGGAAGTGGTCGAATCGTGCTGTCGGTCACAGAAAGTCATCGCCGTAACCTGCGAGGAAACGGGCGAACGACTGTTCGAACACCGCACCGATGACTTCGAGCGGTAACACCGGCTCCCCAAATTGGGTTCGTATATCACCCCACTCTTCTACCGTCGCATCTGACAACGTCGAACGCTTGTGACTAGCAGGGTCATCGAACGACCGCGACTAGCGGGTGACGTCGAGCGGTCGCGATTATCAGGTAACGTCGAACACCCGCGAGAGACCCATCGCAGGGAGGAGGAACACGAGTGCAGCCAACGACCATCGGATTCCGACGATAGCAGCAAACGCCGCGTTCAGCACGATCAGCGCTACTACGCACGTGCCGATTGCCGGTCCAATCGTCGCCGGCGAGGGGTCTGCGTACGCCCTAAACAGCGCTCGTCCGGTCCATGCGGTGAATCCACTGAGAAGTCCGATTGCGAGCGCGACCTCCACCGGTGACGGGCTCCGAACGACTGCGACGGCGAGAACACCGAGTACGGCGGCTCCCGTTCCTCCGATCGCGACCGGTATCGATCGCGAATCGGTGTCTCCCGTCTCGCTCTCGGCGAGAAAGGTGACGGCCGCGATATAGAGGGTGATAGTCCCGACGACAGCGACGGCCCACGACGGAAGCGCAGTAGGAGAGACGGCGAGTGTCGACCCGAGGAGGACGTTCAGTCCCCGGCTTCCGCCCATGAGCAGGAACCCGACGGACGTCCCCTTGAATACGCCGTCGTACAGGAGGATTGTGAGAGCGAGCACGGCAGCGACGAGCCCGGAAGTGAAACCGGCGGCTACCAGAGCGAGCAAGACGCCGCTTCCGAGTAGTACAACTCCAAACACGAGCGCCTGACGCTTCGATACGTCGCCGGACGGTATCGGACGTTCCGGACGCTCTCGAGCGTCTTCGTCGGCGTCGAAGTAGTCGTTGAGCGTCGTTCCAGCCGCGTACAACAGGATCGAAGCGAGCGCCAGACCGACGACGCCATCGATCGAAATCGAGTATCCCGCGCCGGCGGCTATCGCAGCGCCGAGGATTATGTCCGGCGGTGCCGTAAAGAGGTTCGGAACTCTCACTAACGTCGCGTAGGAAGTGACTGTTCTGCTGTTTCCACTGGTTTCGTTCATTCTCCTACGAATCCGTTGAATTAGTC
>NZ_JASJOC010000011.1 GCF_030068615.1 Halostagnicola sp. A-GB9-2
TGGCGCGGTGTACTTCGAGGTCGCCATCTGCTCGCCGATGGTTTTTCTTACCCCGCTGTAGGGGATCCGATCGCCGGGGCGATCCCGATCGGGTTCGTCGGGTGTTGGCTCGGTCCGGCTCGTCTCGGTCGATGGCGACGTCTCTCGCTGTACGTATTGCTGTACATCGTCGGGGGTAACGAACGGCTCACCGTCGCGCCGTTCGCTCGCCGGTACGTCGTCGAGAGAAACGCCCTCCTCGCGGGCGAGTTGACGGGTCGCCGGCATCGCCAGCGTTCGATCTCGACCGGCGGCCTCGACTCGCTCGGTTGGAACCGAAGCGGACTCACCGGTTACGCGGTGGGGGGTAGACGAGTCCGATTCCTGCTCGGCTGGGTCATCCTGCTTGACCGGCTCGGCCTCTGTCATATCCGAACCAGGTTGAGACACAGAACCGGGCTGAGAAATCGTCTCTTCCGTCTCCGCGTGTCCATCCGCGACGGCGTACACGTCAGATTCGGCGAGACGTCTGTCCGTTGCACCCGCCTGTCGCTGCACCGCGGACAGTTCGACCCCTAGTTCTCGAGCGAGGGCCCGGACGCTCGGCGGAGCGAACACGCGTCCATCGGGAACCGACGAATCGGAATTGCCACCAGCGTCGGTGACCGCGGCCGCTCCGGCTTCGTTGGTCGGTTCAGACGACGTCCCGTCGCCGGCGGACGAGGCCGCCTCCGCCGACCCTTCTGCGTCGTCGGCGAGGGACGAATCATCGACATCGAACACGACGAACACTTCGTCGACCTCGATTATCTCGCCTTCCTCTGCCCGTTGCTCCGCAATGACACCGTCGTACGAGGAGGGGATTTCTACCAGCGCCTTATCCGTCTCCACTTCGGCGATGGGTTGATCCTCTCGGACCTGATCGCCGGGTTCGACAAGCCACGTCACGAGTTCACCCTCGGCGACACCTTCGCCGACGTCAGGGAGTTCAAACTCCTTTCTAACCATGCGTGATATCATCTCTCGTGTAGAGGACTATACGCTCTTCGGTGAATCACACGCGCTTCGGTTACTGGACCGTTCCCCGACCGATCGAGATGGGAACGGGCTGGTAAACCGGGTCAGCGGTGGATCAATACCGATGTGTTCGACAGAGGAAGACAGCGTATCGATAATAGAACACAAAAGAAGAGAGGGAGAGACTACTAAATTAGCGGCAGAACGGGGACGAGACTGAACGACTCGGTTGAAAGAAGGGGTTCAGGCCCGTATTAGCCATTACAGTTGTAGCGTTGTGAGTCCAGGGTAATTCGATCGTCGTCGACGAGTCGACACCGCCGACCACGTGAGAGCGAGACTGTCCGATAGTATGACCAAGGTGTTCGGCTCTGGGAAACGGGAGGTTGGGCCGATACTCGAGTTCCTTACGAAAAGACGAACTGAAGTTCGATGACGTTCGCAACTTCTTCGACCGCTTCGCACAACTCCCCCTTCCGAGGATCGGTCGCAAATCGGCTAACGGGACCAGAAACGCTAATCGATCCGATCGCATGCTCGTCGACAACGATCGGAGCTGAAATACAGAAGAGTCCGTTGATCGTCTCCTGGCGGTCGAAAGAGAGGCCGCGGTCGCGAATATCCTCGAGTTCCGAAAAGAGCTCCTCGCGCGACGTTATCGTCTGTTCGGTCAGCTTTGGGAGCCCGTGACGATCGATGATCGTTTCGACTTCCGATTTCGGTCTATGGGCGAGGATTGCCTTGCCAGTCGCGGTTGCGTGGATATAGTTTTTCTCACCGGCAGACATGTAAACATCGGGCGAATCCTTGGGGTTCGTCGCGTACAGACACGTTCCCATACCGTCCTCCTCGATAACGAGGTTCGACGACTCTCCCGTTTCGTGGGCGAGTTCGTCGACGTGCTGTTTGGCCATACGGTAGAGTCTGAATCGTTCCTGAATGGACGAACCGATGCTCAAAAACTTACAGCTCAACCGATACTCGTCCCCGTCGCGAATGAGATAGCCCTCCTCGGCGAGCGTCACCAGATGCGTATGTACCGTGCTCTTCGAAACCGAGACGTTACGGGCAATTTCCGACACGCCGGCCGGCTCGAGATCGCTAATCGTCTCGATGATCTCGAGCGTTCGCTGAACTGCGTGTATTTTCTTCGTATCGTTAGCCATTATCAGACAAACGTTCTCCGCTGTATAACATCTTTCCCTCCGATTCGGCCAAACGGCGTTCCGGCGGGATCGATCGAAGCGTCGAAACCGAAAAAACAGGGTGAAGACGAATCGGTCCTCAGAGCATTCCGAGTGCGGCCGCGCCGTGAGTCAGGGCGGCGGCGACGGGAATGAGGACGATCGTTCGCTGGACGAACAGGACGAACAGATCGCGGAACCGGATCGGAATGTCGTCGAACATATCGACCATCATCGGCGCCGACGCGGCGAAGAAGATCGCCTGCGAGCTGACGACGATCACGATGAACACCTGCGTGATTGTTTCGGCACCGACGACGAGCGTCGCCGCGATGAACATCTCCGCGCCGCCGATAATGATCGCCGAAGCGGCCAGTTGCGGGTCAGGAATACCAAACGCGGTCATCACCGGGATTAGCGGGATCGCGATGAGTTCGAAGAAAGCCGTGTACTCGTTGAGCAGAACGACACCCATCCCGATGGAGAGAATCGTTCCGAGCATCATCGCGGTGAGTTTCATTCCGTCGATGAGCCCGACGACAGCGGCCCGCGTGATAGATGATCCTTGTTCGGCCGTTTTGACCGCTTCGTTGAACGCGAAGCGGAAGTAATCCGGGACGCTACCCGTGAACACCGGTTCCGGATCCGGTTCGGCGATGAACTCGTCCGGAATCGTCGATAGCGGCGGAACGCGCACGAGAATTGCGGCGGTGATCAGCACGCTGAGCAAGTAAAGCGCAACGACGACGGGGAACACGTGGAGAATCCCCAACACGGCGGCGATGGCACCGACGGTACCGAGGTTTGCTGTCGCAAAGCAACTACAGATGACGAACACTTCTCGCTTGTTGTATCCCCCGCGGTCGAAGACGTTTCGCGTCAAGTAGTACCCGATACTGAACGAACCCAGCCAGGATGCTGAGCCGTCTAAGGCCGCTCGCCCGGGGAGGTTAAACGCCGGTTTCATGATCGGCTGTGCGAGCGTGCCGACGAACTGAAGACCGCCGAGTTCGGCGAGCAGGTTGACGAAAATTGCACCGATCGGAATAACGAGAGCGATCGTCAGCAACAATGCCCCCCAGACGACACCCGAGGTAGCATCGCTGAGAAGCCACTCCGGACCGAATCGGAAGAGAATCGGAATCGCAACGACGATACCGAATACTCGGAGCGCCCAGAAGAGGTTAGAAGTCTTCCAGTAGTCCAACTCGAGTCGATCGACGGTCGCCTGGTCCAGGGAGATAATACCCTGATAGTGAGCCATCGAGATGGTTGTAAAGAGGCCACCGGCCGCGATCAACAGGAAGGTAAACACCTCGACGGGGTAGAGCGCCGCGTCCTGAATAATGGTGACGACCACATCGAGTGGGATCGTCGTTTGACCGTCCCATTCCATCGGAAAGAGGAAAAAGAACGCCCCGATCGTAAACGCGGCGATGAACTTCGCCGTCGGTCGAAACCGTTTTTTGATAAGATCTATATCTTCGATCGTCTTGCTCTCAGGATCGACAGATTCCTCAGAGATGTGATCGTCATCTTCCCAAGCATTACTACCGAACATAGAACGAGAATATCACACACACATAATAAAATTATCGATTATAGACGATGATGGTCGATATCGGTATCGAAAACGGACCGCCGAGATAGCCCGCATCTGTATACGAACGCTGGACCAGCAGGGTCGAAAGCGTCTCCAGGGATGTCACCGATAGATGGTGTTCGAAGGTACCATTCTCCATGTGAAGAATAGCATGACAGTAGACCACATTTAAATACTAAATTATTACATAGAACGATATTCCGAGCCAAATAAATTAGTTCGGCCTCTTTAGTCCGAATCATCGATAGATATGGACCCACCACATCGATATTGATATGATCATCCGATATAAACCTCATTCCATTACATATGGTCGAATTGCACGGTTATTCATTTAGGAGCGTAAAATGTGCCAATTGAATCCAACGTTTCGTTCGCCGACCATTGCCGTTACATCTATATGGTTGTAATTTCGAGAGAGACTGGTGAGGATACCGAATCCGTCCGACTACGAGCGTTCGTTCAGTTAGTCGGATCGGATGCAAACTGTCCGCCGACTTCGATCGCATTCACAACCGCACACGCAGTTGACCGTGAAATTCGGCGAGTTCCCACTCGGTCTCGAGTCGGTGTTCAGGGCTGGTGATCAGAAAACGTATCCCTTCAACAGAGAAGACAATCATAGTCGCTATACTCTCATGTATCGAAGAACAAAGGGTCTAAAGTAACGCGTTTGGATTTTACGACACCCAATATTGTTCCAGATTGCCTAACCAGTGGTCAATTTAGATATGATATAGATTTACAATAGCTGAGAACAATACGGGCACATGGAGTACCACGACTCCGACAAGGCGAAAGCGGTCGCGGGCCGAGTAGAGTCGTTCATGGAGGAGGTTGTCCTTCCGCGTGAACGAGAAGCGCTCGCGACCGGTGAGACGATTACGACGGACGAACTCGAGGAGCTCTGGGAGCAAGCGAAGGACCGAGACCTGTTCGCGCCGCAGGTTCCCGAAGAGTACGGCGGCCAGGGCCTGGACTTTCAGGATATGCTTCCGTCGTTCGAACAGGTCGGGCGCTCGCTCATTGGCGCACACGCGATCAGGGCGAACGCGCCCCAGGAGGGAAACATGCACACGCTCGAGATGGTCGGTACGGAAGAGCAAAAAGAGGAGTGGCTCCGACCGCTCGTAGAGGGCGACATTTCCTCGGCGTTCTCGATGACCGAGCCGATGCAAGGTGGCGGATCGGATCCGAAGATGCTTCAGACGACCGCGATCCGTGACGGAGATGAGTGGGTCGTCAACGGGCACAAGTGGTGGACCTCCGACGGCCTCGAGGCCGACTTTTTCTTGGTGATGGCACGAACCGATCTGGACGCCCATCCCTACGAAGGAACGTCCATCATCCTCGTTCCCGCGGACGCGGACGGCGTCAACATCGTCCGTAACGTGCCCCACCTCGGGGGCCACGGCATCACCGAACGGGAGGGCGGCCACGCCGAGATCAAATACGAAAACGTCCGAGTCCCCGTCGAGAATACGATTGGGAAGGAGAACAACGGGTTCCAGATCGCACAGATGCGACTGGGCGGGGGACGGCTCACCCACTGCATGCGCTACTCCGGAATGGCACAACGATCCCTCGAGATCGCGAAAGCCTATCTCAGCGAGCGCGAAGCGTTCGGAACAGCTCTCGAGGACAAACAGGCGCTTCGGCATCGGATCGCCGACGCGGAAACGCGACTGCACGCGGCCCGAACGATGGTCCGACACGCCGCGCGGGAGCTCGACCGGAGCGACGCGCGCATCGAGGTTTCGATGGCCAAGATGTTCACGGCGAACGTAACGAACGACAGTATCGACCTCGCGCTCCAATGTTGTGGCGGAAACGGTATCGGCAAGGATCTGCCGCTGGCGTACTTCTACGAACACGTTCGCTCGTTCCGGATCGTCGACGGTGCCGACGAGGTCCACCGCCGATCGATCGCCCGTCACGCGTTCGAGGACATCGACGAGAACGAACTCGAGAACGTCCTGCGTTTCGACGAAGACCGTCGTATCGACGCGCTTGAGGACTGAATTCAAGAAACAGGAGAAGCCGTTTTTCGTCTCCGCGGTAGATCGTCGGTGATCGTCGCCGAGCTACACCCGCTCGATGATCGTTGCGACGCCCTGTCCGAATCCGATACACATCGTCGACAGCGCGGTGTCTTTCCCCGTGCGCTCGAGTTCGTGGACCAGTTTGGTCAGCAACATCGCACCCGTCGCACCGAGCGGATGTCCGTGGGCGATCGCACCGCCGTTGACGTTGACGTCCTCCCAGGAAACGCCGGTCTCCTCGAGCCAGGCGGCGACGACGGATGCGAACGCCTCGTTGACCTCGAACAGGTCGATATCAGCGAGATCCATGTCGGCGCTCTCGAGGACTTCCTCGGTCGCGGGAATCGGACCCGTGAGCATCGTCACCGGATCGACGCCGACGACTTCGGTCTGGACGATTCGAGCCATCGGCTCCCAGCCGTGTGCCGCCGCGGCCTCCTCGCTCGCGATCAGCAACGCCGAGGAGCCGTCGACGATCCCGGAGGAGTTTCCGGGATGGTGGACGCCGTTTCCGTCCTCGCGGAAGGAAAGCGGAAGGGTCGAGAGGGTCTCGAGGTCGGTGTCCGGACGCGGGTGTTCGTCCTGCTCGACGACGGCAGTCTTGGGAATCGTCTCTTCGCTCCGACGGGCGTCCGAGCCGCTTACCTCGCCCTCGAGTTCGACTTCGACGGGAACGATCTGGTCGTCGTAGTACCCGTTCTCCCAGGCGCTCGCCCATCGCTGTTGGGAGTCAACCGCGAGTTCGTCGACCTCGCGCCGTGTCAGGCCGTACTCCTCGGCGATGCGCTCTGCGCCCTCGCCCTGAGTCGTCAGTTCGTCGAAGTACTCGAAGTAGGTTTCGGAGACGCCGCTCCCGTCCGATCCCATCGGCACGCGAGTCATGTGCTCGACGCCGCCAGCGACGAGCACGTCGTGCTGGCCGGCCATGACGTTCGCCGCGGCGAAGTTGGCCGCCTGCTGACCGGAGCCACACATCCGGTTGAGCTGGACGCCGGGGACGATATCGCCCCATCCGGCGACCATCGGCGCGACCCGACCGATATTGAATCCCTGCTCGTCGACGGGCGTGACACAACCGTAGATGACGTCCTCGACGGTTTCCGGCGAAAAATCGTTGCGTTCCTCGAGCGCCTCGAGTGGTTTCGCCGCCAAATCCTGCGGATGCATCTCACTGAACGAGCCGTCCCGTTTCCCGAAGGGGGTTCGAACGGCGTCGACGATAACTGCGGATTTCATGGGTTCACAGGACACTACTCTGGGGAGCGTGATAGTAGTTGTGTATCACTCTATTTCTGGAAACCGGGGTGAAAAATGCGTAAACTCCGCCGTGGGGCTCGAGCCAGGAGTATATCGGAGCAGATCGATAGGAGAGGACCGAGTCGAGATTAGCACACGTAGTATTATCTGTCTCGTCGCGAAACAGTGGTAGAAATGAAGGGATCACGACCGGCCGACGAACCGGGTTTGACGACGATGGGAGACGGGCGGACATCACAAGCGACAGAGTTCGGGTGTACACATGCCAACTAAAGCGCTTTCGGAACTCGAGGAGTTGGTCGGTGACTCGCGGGTCACCGTCGAAGGGTTTCAGATAGAAGCCGGCAAAGTCGCGGAGTTCGCTCGAGCGGTCACGGATCCGAACCCCGTCTTCCGGTCGACGAAAGCCGCAACGCAGAACGGACACGAGAGGATTCCCGCGCCGCCGACGTACACTCGAGTCGGGAACTTCCCGCGGTACGCGCCCGATGGCGTCGAGGGTCACGGATTTGACCTCGGATTTCGTCCCGAATACATTCTTCACGGCGAACACGTCTACGAGTACGAACGGCCTGCTTTCGTCGGCGACATCCTCACGGGAACGACGACGCTGACGAATCTCTACGAGCGAGACGGTGACCGGGCAGGAACGATGACCTTCGCAATTCTCGAAACGGCGTATCGGGATCAGCACGGCGAGCTCGTACTCACCGAACGAGCGACGGTTATCGAATCCGACGGTGCAGTGGATACGGAGACCGATAGGACAGCAGAGACAAGCGCGGAAACCGACGACTCGTCCGACTCGTCAAACGAGTATCCTCGCGGCGAGACCCTCGCAACCTCCAATAGTAGTGGTGAACGCGTGCGGACGCGCGAGGGAGACGACACAGTAACGAGACCGGAAATCGAATCGGTAGCAGAACTCGAGGTGGGCGAGGATGTCCCGACGGTCGCCGTCGAGGACATCGAACGGCAGGATTTCGTCCGCTACGCCGGTGCCAGCGGGGATTTCAATCCGATCCACTACGACGAACCGTACGCTCGAGCGGCCGGGAACGAGACGGTCTTCGGACAGGGAATGTTCGCGGCCGGAATCTCCTCGCGAGTCGTCACCGACTGGTTCGGGATCAGTGCGCTCGAGTCGTTCGGCGTCCGGTTCCAGTCGCAGTTGTTCCCGGGTGAAACCGTCACTGCAGGCGGAACGGTCACCGAAATCGATCGAAACAAGGACGTGGTCGAGACGGTACTCGAGGCCACCACCGAAACCGGCAAAACGTTGCTCACCGGGACGGCAACCGCGACGCTTTCGGGTGACGACTGATACGGTCTGCTGTAACGGTTTACCGGAGCAACCGTAGGACAGCTCGCGGTTGCTCCGGAAATGACTTACAACATCCGTATGAAACGAGTCAGAACATCTCGTAGTACACAATTATTATAAGAGATGCGGTGATACGCGAAGACGAACGATGACAAAACCAGACACCGAAGACATCCGAGAGCAGTTGGTTGACGCGTTCGAGGATGCCAACTATCCCGTCTCGAACCCGATGGAACTCTTACCTGCGCTACCGAACGGACCCGCAACGACGTTCGAATCCGGCGATTTCTCGATGTCGGTGATGGACCTTCGAAACGCCGCCCAGGGCACCGACGACACGGAGGATCGATTCCCGTACGAAACGCCCGAATCGCTCGCAGACGATATCGTGGAAGGGTTGCAAGATGCGGATAAACTTCCGAAATAATCGGCGATCGTAGCTGTCCCGTCAGTTCGTTCGAAGGCGGATCGTCGACGTACTCGAGGCGACACTGGTGAAATCGATGTCCTCGTCAACGACGTTGGGTTAGTCGACGTCCGCAACATATAAGATAATACATTTAATACGAAACATACTATTTCTTATATTTTCATGAGGGACGAAGAGGGTAGTTATGAGGAATTAGAATCACCAAATAGAATCTTTTGTACACCATTTGTATTGTACAATATGAGCAATATTACATGAGCGGTTCCGCTGACTCGATCGGTTGAATGAAAGCGTGATCTGTCGTTTAGCTATATTATCCCACCAGCTATGTGAACACAATATTTCAAACATCTACTCTAGAGAGCCAATTGGACATATTTGAGAGCATAAACCACAACTTGTGAAGATATTAGCAGATTTAGATAGAGAAGTTCAATTATATAGCCGAGTCGTAAGTACTCCAGTAATCCGTAGTAGGTGACTGAACTGATGGATAGCAATATTGTGATATTAGTAGAGGATCAATACCCAGATGTCGAGACTAACCAACCGACGAACAAGAACCCGTGAGTTATTCAGGGGGAGTTTTTCTCAAATTGGCACATATACCATTATAAATACATTAGCGCAAATATATTATATAGCTAGATAATTGGTACTACGGTGTACTATCTATTTGTCGTCTGATAATTGACACTGTCTCCCATCGGCTGGAACGATAAACAAAGCCGGTAGCTACCGGCTCTCCTTCCTAAAATTAGGGGACATTTCGGACCAGATTTCCGTGTGTCGCGAGTCCGATCGTTCGATCGAAAGGTGGAGATCCTGTTCGTCGTCGAGACCGATCGCGATTTCGCTGAAATCGGCGATATATCTGGATTTTCGATGTCGGCCCTGGTGGATACCAACCGTTTCGCGAACGAGTGACGCTTCCGCCAGTCTGTCCAGTTTCTTGTACGTCGTCGAGAGCGGTAACTCCGTTTTCGTTGCAATTTCGCTGGCCGTCATCGGTTCGTCGAGCGTCGAGATTATCTTCCGGCAAGCGGCATCGTCCAGAACGGTGACGACACGCTCGAGATCGGCGTCGTCCTCGACCGGCGGAAACTCGACTGGCATTACTCTCCGTTTGGAGCGGAGCCTAATGACGTATTTGGTAGCCGGACCGAGATTCGTATACCGTCTTACTCGAGCGAAACAGCGTACTGAACGCGATCGGTCACGAAGCGATAGTATAACTACGTTCAGTTACAAACTCAGCCGAACGATGACCACGGATCGAACCCCCGAGGAGACACTCGAGAACACGCCCGGTAAGGGGCTTTCCCCCGAAGCCGACGAAATCGAACCAGCCGCACCGGACGAGTTCGGGCTCGTGCAGGTCTGGTGGGGTGACGGCAAAGGCAAGACGACGGCAACGCTCGGCATGGGAATGCGTGCGGCAGGACACGGGTACCGCGTCCACGTGCTTCAGTTTATGAAAGGTGGTGCCTCGAGCGTCGATGCCGTACGGGGCGAGTACAACGCCATCGCGGCCCTACCGGGTATTTCCTACGAAAATCTCGGCCACTACGGCTGGCACGGGATGGAAGACGGAAGTGACGAAACGGACCACAAAGCAGAGGCACAGGCAGGGCTCGAACGAACCAAGGAGCTCCTCGAGGCGGCCCAGACGGCCGATCTCTCGACACCGTTCTCGCTATCAGGGAAACCCAGCGATGGCGTTCACATGCTTATTCTCGACGAGATCCTTTACGCCGCAGATCGCGAATTGATCGAGAAAAAAGACGTTCGCGACCTGATCGACGCCAAGCCCGAAGATCTCGAATTAGTCCTTTCGGGAAGTCACACACACCCCGAGTATTTGGTCGACGAGGCCGACCTCATCACGAACGTTCGAAAAGAGAAACACCCGATCGACGAAAACCAGCGTGCCAGACGCGGAACCGAGTTTTGATCGTTTTGCGAGAACGAGACGGGTAGTGCTTGTATTTGCAGGTATAGATCAGAATAAGATATAGTTCCAATAATCTGGTATGCGGGTTATCTACAAACCGGGAAATACGTACGAGGAAATCAACTGTTATGACTTTCGGGAGTACGAACAGGGGATCGTACTGCACAACGAAGAAGGGTACAACATCGGATATATTCCACACGAGATACTCAGTCACATCGAGCCACACCCCGGCGAGCGTGTCGCCTTCGACGACAATGAAGGAGACGGTGACGATGACGTGACAGAATCAAAATAGCGTCTACCTGAGTAGCGGTTTTCGATCGGGAAGTTCGAGCGAGCGGATTGGAAGGTACTGGCAATAGGTCACGGGATGTTACCGAATCGATCCCAGAGACCGCTGACGAATCGGCTCTAGAGAACACTGACGAATCGGCTCAGAGACCGCTGACGAACAGGCCTGGTCACCGTCGATCGGGCTCGAGAAACCGATAGGACGATACCGCCACAGTACGGAGTCGGCGTACGCGGATGACACGAACGATTCTCGTCGCCGGGACCGCTAGCCACGTCGGGAAATCGACAGTGGCAGCGGGATTGTGCCGCAATCTCGCAAATCGCGGCGTATCCGTCGCGCCGTTCAAAGGCCAAAACATGAGTAACAACGCTCGTGTCGTTGTTCGGCCGTCGGGTTCCGACGGTTCGTATTCGGACGGGCAAACAGCCACCGAACCGACTCGAGAGAGTGATTCGACTCACTGGGGAGAAATCGGCGTCTCCCAGTATGTCCAGGCACAAGCCGCTGAGAGGACGCCGACGACCGATATGAATCCGGTACTGTTGAAACCGCGCGGGAACGGCGAAAGTCAACTCGTGGTTCACGGAGACGCACTCACACACCTCTCTGCAGGCGATTACTACGAGAACCACTGGGAGTTCGTACGAGAGGCATCGGAAGAATCCTACCGCCGACTTGCGGCCGAATACGACGTTATTATCGCCGAGGGTGCGGGGAGCATCGCAGAAATCAATTTGCACGATCGTGATCTTGCTAACGTCGAAACTGCACGCTTTACCGATGCGGACATTCTACTGCTCGTCGATATCGAGCGCGGCGGCGCGTTCGCTAGTCTCTACGGAACGCTCGAGTTACTGCCCGAATCGCTTCGCGAACGGGTCGTCGGTGCGATCATCACCAAATTCCGCGGCGATCGCTCGCTTCTCGAGTCGGGAATCAGGGAAATCGAAGATCGGACGAACGTTCCGATACTCGGCGTAATTCCGTACGACGATCCGGGGCTTCCGGAAGAAGACAGCGTGGCACTACCGGCAACGGACGAACGAGAAACCATCGGTGTCGCCGACGATCACTCGTCTGAACAATACCTGACGATCGCCGTTCCCCGCCTACCACACATTTCAAATGCAACGGATCTGGAGGCGCTCGCCGCCCATTCCGGCGTAGCGGTCGAATACGTCCCAGTCGAACGGGAAGCGACAATCCCCGAATCTACAGACGCTCTCGTCGTGCCCGGGACCAAGAACACTGTCGATGATCTCCTCACGCTTCGTCGAGCCAACTTTCACGAGAAGATTGCCGCGTTTTCCGGTCCGATAGTCGGCATCTGTGGAGGGTATCAACTACTTGGCGAGCGGATTACGAACGCTTCACTCGAAGGAACCGGAGATGCGGATTTCGTCGAGGGGATCGGATTGCTCCCGGTCGAGACGTCCTTCGAGGGCGAAAAGGTGCTCGAGCAGACCAACGTTTCGGTTCGTGGGAGCGAATCGCCGCTACTCGCCGGAGTTACCGGTACTGCATCGGGTTACGAGATCCACGTCGGTAAAACGACGATGCTCAAGCCCGTCGGACATCCGTTGGGCGACTCGAGTGCTGCCCGCGAAAACGTTCTCGGAACGTATCTCCACGGTCTCTTCGACAACACCAACGTTCGAGCGGGCTTTCTCGAATCTGTCGCAGCCCAAGCGGGTTGTTCGGAGTTCGAGAACGCCATTCAGGCGTCCCAGAATGCAGCCGACCAACGATCGACGCCCGAAACGCCGTACGACCGGGCCGCAACGCTCGTCGAAGACAACGTCGATCTGTCGGTTCTTGGACCGCCGTTCGAATGAATAGCTGCGGTTCACTGAATGGCGCGCTATTCGAGGAACGACTTCCTGTCTGCGCCCGTCTCGATACCCGTGGAATCTCCGATTAGCTCGAGTCCGACTGCAGTCGGTAGGTACCTAACAGTTCCTCGAGAATGATACATTCCTGATCAGTTTGGTCGTAGTGGGTATCGATGAATTGCTCCGCTGCCTCGAAATTACCCCTGAGACCCTGTTTTCGAACCGTGATCACCGACTCGAGAAAGAACGTTCCGCCGTCCGGATTCGCAATAGCGGTGTGACCGGTGTCCGTTATCTCCAGTTCGGATTTGATTTCGTCGAAGTTGAAGGTTTCAACCTCGTGGTCAGGGTCGATGAGCGTCAGCACATACTCCGCAGAGAACCGATAGAATTCGGATTTGCTCTCGAACATACCGTCTGCGACGAGTGCATCTATCTCGTCGACGACGTCGTCCGGATATCTGACGGTATCTTTCGCCATGACCAACACGTTGTAGTGAGAGGTCATTATAGTTTTGGGGGCTACTGACCGCAGGACGAGACCCGTGAGAGACTGCAGTTGACAAGCCAATGGATATCTCTCGTATGAGGAGGGTATTATCTGACACCGGTTGGAATGAAAATAGGTGGACCTCACGGAAGCCCTAGTATTGTCTATACATCTATAATATGCATAAACAGGTTTATTATTTATCAAACGTAACTAGCGACTGCAATGGCAGATGAAGCTGAACTCCGAGACCAGATGACCGAGGCGTTCGAAGGCGCAGATTACCCGATTTCGAGTCCAATGGACCTCGTCCCAGCACTTCCAAACGGCCCTGGAACGAAATTCGAGTCGGGCGACTTCTCGATGACCGCAATGGAACTGAACACGAAACTTTCCGGCGGAGACTTTCCCTATGAGACCGTCGACGCGTTCGTCGACGACGTCATCGAGGATTTGAAGGATCAAGGAGAGATTTAGACACGCCGTGACGTCTCAGTTGGGGATCGGGGTGCCCCAACAATATCATATTTTCCGAGTCAATCGAAGTCACGTCCCCGGATCCCGAATCGCAGTCGACTCTGTGAGATACGCGCGTATTCACTCGTCCAACGATAGTATGCTCGTCAAGAGCACGTAATTGTAACTACCGCCCGCAGCAGATGTGAGAATTATATCACTACCTTTTTGTTTTATAAATATAATTGATTGATAGAATGGCTGGTCAGACAGTACTCTTCACTCATCTCCTCTCGAAGAACACCACATTTCCATGAGTGACAATACCCCCAACAACGATGTCATCCTGATTTCCGCATCGGAACGCCATCGCCTGCAAACAGCCCTTCACGAAGACGACCGCGTGAATTTGCGGCAAGTTATCGCCCCAGAGGAGACCCTACCAACGCTCGAGAGCAACGGTGTAACTGGAATCGTTCTCGGACTCGAGGACCCAACGACCGTTGAATCCGTCCTCGATCAAATCCGGACGTTAAGTACGTCATCGAAGGTACTCGTCGCCCCAGAAAACGGAAGCGAACGCCTCGCAACTGTATCCTTTCGGTCGGGAGCGTCCGATTATCTCTCCAGTGAATCCACATCAGGCGTCGTCGATCGGGTCGTCACTGAGCTCGAGCATACCGTCGACTCAGCTTCTCAATCTGAAGCCTCTCCGGATCACTCTCAGTCTAAAGTCTCTCTGGATCAAACAGACGAAAGCTACGAGGAATTGTTCGGGCGTGCGTTACCGGAAGAGGCCTTCGTTATTGACGAAAACGGGACGTATCTCGATGCACAGATCAGCGTCAACTCCTCGAAATTATACGACTTCCCTGCGGAGGATCTACTCGGACTCAAGCTTGATGATGTCTTTTCTGCACCGGTAGCGACCAGCCTGCAGGATTGTATTACTCGAACTATTGAAAGCGGATCCGTCCAATCGATCGAATACCAGACCCAGACGGCAAAGGGGCTTCGAACGTTCGAAGCCCGTGTTATTCTCTTAGACGAACAGATACATGGAAAACGCGCCGTCGTTTGGCTTGCCAGGGATATTACGGACTGGAGGGAGAAAGAACAACGGCTCCGATCGCGACACAAACGACTCGAACGTACCAACGAGATCAATGCGGTCGTCAAAGAAGTAATCAAAACGGTCGTCGAATCCCCCACCCGTCCGGCGATCGAGGAAAACGTGTGCGATCGACTCGTCGAATCGGAACTCTACAGTTGTGCACTCGTGGGAGAAGTTGGCGGGGACTCCAACGTGTTCTATCGAGTCGGGAGTGGTGGCCCCGATGCAGAGTTGACGAAGGTAATTGAGCAGGACCTGAGATACCAGCAAGCGATCGAAACGGGAGAGATCCAATCGTTCAGCGACGATGATCGCGTCGACCAGCCACCCGTTCCACTCGAGGGGGTGAAGATTGACTCGAATATCAATTCCGCGATGGTTGTTCCAATCGCCCACGATGACCTCGTCTATGGTGTTCTCACCGTCTTTGCGACCCGGTCAACTGCATTTGGATCAAGGGAGCGCGATAGCTTTCGATTACTCGGCGAATCGATCGGATTTTCAATTAATGCGGTGAAAAACCGTCGCCTGCTCTTTTCCGACGCCGTCGTCGAACTCGAGATTCGGATCGACGGCGGAGACTCCATCTCGTTCCACCTTTCGGAGAAATACGACTGTACGTGTTCGCTGAAGTGGGCAGGAACAACTGCGAGGGGTAACACTTATCAGTACGTGCTTATCGACGGCATCGGCGGTGATACCGTTCGGAAAGAAGCTGAACAGCACAACTCTGTTCAGGAATATCGCATCGTTCACGACGGCGACGAGCACTGCATCGCCGAACTTCGACTCGTTAAATCGGGCGTCAGAGCGCTTTCAAACCTCGGTGTAACTATCCGTGATATTTCGGTCGAAGATAGCGTTACAACGTGTCTCCTCGATGTCCCTCGAGACGCAGATGTAAGAGAGATTCTGAATAACCTCGGACAGATATACCAGAATACCGAACTCGTCGCGAGGCGAGAAGTAGACCGATCTGTCCGGACTGTCTCGGAGCAGAGAGACCGAATACTCGACCAACTGACCGAAAAACAACTGACTACGCTCCGGTTGGCGTACTACGGCGGCTATTTCGACTGGCCGCGGGGAAGTACGGGTGAAGAAATAGCGGAAGCGATGGATGTCGCACCACCAACGATGCATCAGCATCTCCGAAAGGCGTTACAGGAACTGCTTTGTGAGTTCTTAGAAGAGGGAACACAAACAGTCTTCGACGGAGACCAAACGTGATACCCGTCGTGTAAAGTACTCTGCATACGGTGGACGGGGAACTCGCGCTGTATTCCGTTCAGGCAGTACTATCGCAACTGTACTTACTAGTAGTGGACAAGCAGTGAACCCTTATTCGTCGTCGGCGTCTTCTTCGCCACGAGCGAAACTGGCTGTCGAGTCTCCCGCCGAATCTGCAGTACCTGCAGACGGTCCTTCGATGAGTTCCTCGAAATCGTCTACTTCATCGTACTGGTCCTGGTAGACGAGTGCCGCTTTTCCGAGCGACGTGATTTCGTAGAGTCCCGAGCGTTTGGCAGGCCCGATCTTTTCCACGAGGCCATAATCTTCTAGAACTGGCAATCGTGTGTTGATGTTCTTTCGGCTTTTGTCCGTGTGTGCTGAAAGGTTCGTTGCGACGTTACGTCCTTTGTCCTCGAGAGCCTCGAGAATCAGGAAGTCGGTAGGTTGTCTGAGTTTCATCTCTGATTGCTCTTGTACTCTACTCTATTTCCAGTGGTAACTAATACTTTCGGCTTCGATCCAACCATTTGTAATGGAAATTAGTTCCGGAAGGAGAATAACAATTATCCGTCTATAGAATTTGTAAGTCATCTCATCTATTATATTTCGGGAGGTAGTAAACAATTGCTAGTGTGTCGAACGGCTCTGCGCCTATGTGTACTTATTTCGATTTTGGTCTATCTGTGATGGTTCCACCGATAGGCTATGCAAAACTCCCCGCTGAGTGGGCTACAGGCCGTTCTCGCTCCTGATCGGAGGTCGACAACCTTGTCGTTCCGATCCAGTGTAAGAAGGAAGCGACCTCATCAGGGGATCGAACTCGACACGAGGCCCAGGACTCGGTTTCATCGCCGACGCGAATACCGATGCCATTCGGTTCAACCGTTTCGAAGGCCGATTCATCTGTCGTGTCGTCACCGATATAGAGAACGAGCGGGGACGTCGGCAGTGACGAGCGAAGCAGCTCTACAGCATTTCCTTTCCCCCAGGGTATCTGGGGCGAGATTTCTATCACTCGCTTTCCGTTCGAACGCTCCAGTATGCCGTTTCCCAGCCGATCCGTTACCGACTCCACTATGGAATCCACTGTATCGAAGTAGCGTTCGGGAACCGATCGCAGATGAACCGTCCCTGTTAATCGTTTGTTTTCGACCCAACAATGAGGTATCGGATCGAGCTTCGACTCGAGCCTCGAACAAACGTCTTCGACGAGCGTCGCTCGTTTCTTGGCGATCGGGTGCACCGAAACAATCCCGCTGCGTTGAATTTCGAGCCCGTGATTACCAGCGAAGAAGGTCGGTCCATCGATGCGAGTACGAACGTCAGCAAGGCTTCGACCGCTGATTACCGCCGTCGTGATTGCAGGATTGGACGTAATTCGATCAAGCGCATCCACGGCAGAATCCTTCGGCGATGCCGCTGCTGGATCATCTACAATCGGGGCGAGTGTACCGTCGAAATCGAGACACAGCAACACGGAATCTGCGACACCCAATGCTGTTCGGATTTGTGGCAACCGCTCGTGGACTGGGGTCGGAGTATCGACCGACATGATCTATGATACCGGTGACTGCTGTTCGTTCGGACGCTCGTCCATCGAATCAGTACTCGAATGGATCCGTTGGATTTCGACGAACTGGTCCCGCATCCACGATTCGAGATTCCCCTCGAAAACGCGGTCTCGGAGGACCGACATTCGGCGCTGTTTTTCGCCGGGAGCCGTCGTTAATGCGCGCTCGATCGTATTCGCGAAGTGATTCGGTTGGTCCGGTGCGATCGTATACGTGTGGGAGCCGAGCGTTTCGTGAGCCCCGGCTCGATTGCTCAACAACAACGCTCCCTCCTCTTCGATGCTCGAGGCGAGGTATTCCTGCGCAACGAGATTCATCCCGTCGTTGACTGGGCTGACAACCATTACATCGGCTCGACGGTACAACGCACACAGTTCGTCCTGTGGAAGGATATCTTCTGTGTAGACGATCGGCCGCCAATCAGCAGCGCCGAACCGTGCGTTGATCCGATCGACCTGCTGTCGGACTGCCTCGCCGAGTTGTTCGTACGCCGGGATATCCGTGCGTGATGGAGTCGCCTTCTGTACGAACGTGAACTGACCTCGCCATTCCGGGTTCCGATCGAAGAAGGTCTCGATTGCCGTAAGTCGTTGTGGGATCCCTTTCGTGTAATCGAGTCGGTCGACACCGAGTCCGATCGTGTTTGTCCGCGGAATGTCGTATCTCGAGCAAATCGACTTCCAGTGACTCTCGTCGGTGGCTTCGGATTCCTCGGCGTAGGACGATGCATCGATTCCCATCGGTGTTGCAACGACACGAGTCGTGTTCCCGTCGTAGCTAACCGTTCGAGTGCTTCGATGGACCGTTGCGTTTTCGACGAACCTATCGACGCACTCGAGAAAGAGATCCGCATATCGATCGACGTGAAACCCAAGCAGGTCGTTGCCCAGCAATCCTTCTAATAGCTCCTTCCCTTCCGGGCAATTGACGAACGTCTCCGGAGACGGCCACGGGATATGCCAGAAGTGAGCGATCGTCACGGAATCAGAAACCCGTTCTCGAATCAGTTTCGGTGCGAAGCCGAGGTGATAGTCCTGTAACCAGACCACAGTATTCTCCGAGACGTGTTCGGAGACGGCACTCGCAAACCGATGGTTGATGGTTCGATACCACTCGAGGTCACCGGGGCGGTCGTCGATCAGATGGGAAAAGCCGTGACAGAGCGGCCAGAGGACACGGTTACTCCAGCCATAATAGTAGGAGTTTACCGCCTCATCAGAGAGCCAGAGACGACGAAGCGTGTACGATTCCTCATCAGGCGGAACGCGTACACAATCGTTCTGATCGGTTACCTGTTCGTCTGCATCCCCGTCACCCCACGCGATCCAGGTACCGTTGGACCGACAGAGAACGGGATCAAGACCCGCAGTAAGCCCGCCAGTTGGTTCGTCAACTGTGATCGATCCCTCCTCCGACTCGTCGTATTCGTGACGATACGGCTGGCGATTCGAAACGACGATCAGCGATTCGGGGCAAACGTCCGATACATCGGGTGGTTTGGTACTGCTGTTGGTGTCGGAGTTACTGCTGTTGGTGTCGGAGTTGCTGCCATTGGGAGTGGTAGAATCACCGGTGGTAGTGGTGCCGGAGTTAGTTTCTTTCGGAGACCGAGATGTGGTGTCTGTGCGGTTGGTAGTAGAGACGTCTCGTCGATCAATCGGCGGCCCTCGATCCTCGAAATTTCGCATTCGGTGGTGAGAGACAGTTTCCCTACGGGTTGGGTCGTCGCCTGCAACCTCATGGTAGTCTAATACAGCCCGATAGTAGTCATCGCAGAAGACTGGTCAACTTATAGGTAGAGTCTCGGTTTGTGAGAGGGTTCTCGAACACACGATGAACGCGTGAGCATCGGTGAGTTAGTCGCGTCCGAGCATCGGTGAGTTAAAAGTGGAAACTGAAATAGTATTCAGTCGGACACCGGGTTTCCGGTGAAGAGTTCCGTTTCAGCGGTCGTTATCGAGAAAACCGAACGATCGAATACAGGATAAATGGAGACAGGAAAGACGATCCATCTGCTGGGCCGTCACTACGCAGACTGGGCCGTCACTACTCAGACTCGACCGTCTCGACGAGGACTTTTTGCACCACATCCGGATCTTCGAGGAGTTGGTGTTCGGTATAACTCCCTTCGGCGCTCCCGCCACTCTGTCGCGACTGTTCGATGATGTCGAGGAACGCGTGTTCTTTCAGGAGATCTCGAACGCGTCGAAGTGAAAGGGTGTCCGATCCCTCCTGGCGACAGATTTCTTCGTAGACATCGAAAATTCTCGTCGTTCGAAAGCCATCTTCGTCGGATTCGTTGAGCGAGAGAACGGCGAGCGCTTGAAGCACGTATCGTGAGTGTGGCGTCGAACCGCGAATCAGTTCGCGGAATCGATCAGTTTCGGCCCGTTCACGCGCCTGTACGACGAACTCCTCGCGAACAGTTTCACTCGAGTTCGATTGTGCGATTTCGCCGGCGTACCGAAGAATGTCGATCGCCTTTCGCGCGTCCCCGTGTTCCCGCGCAGCGAGGGCCGCCGCGCGAGGAATCACGGACGGCTCGAGCACACCGTCTTTGAAGGCATCACTCCGCGCTTGCATGATATCACGGAGTTGATTGGCGTCGTACGGTGGGAAGACGAACTCCCGTTCACACAGTGAGGACTTGACTCGCTCGTCCATCCGGTCTTTATACTTGATCTTGTTACTGATACCGATGACGCCAATTTTGCAATCGGTGAGTTTCCCGGCCTCGCCCGCGCGCGAAAGTTGCATAAGAATATCGTCGTCGTCGAGTTTATCTACCTCGTCGAGGATAATGAGGACGACTCCGTACTGCTTATCGAGAACCTGCCAGAGGCGTTTGTAGTAGGTCGACGTGCTGAGACCCTTATCAGGTATTTTGATGTCGGTAGCCTCCGAATTGTTCATCGAATGAGCGATCGTCTGGACGGCCTGGGTTTCCGTGTTATCCTGTGCGCAATCGACGTACGCGAACTCAGCGGTGACACCCTCTTCTTTCGCGACCCGGACGAGTCGTTCCGAGATGTGCTTTGCACAGAGTGATTTCCCCGTTCCCGTCTTTCCGTATATGAGGAGGTTACTTGGGCTCTGGCCGAAAATTGCGGGGTTCACTGCGTTTGCGAGATCCGCAATCTCGTCGTCACGGCCAACAATTCGACCCTCCTCTGGTAAGTGATTGATCTCGAGGAGCTCTTTGTTCTCGAATATGTGATCGTCTCGAGTGAAGAGATCGTCACCGGAACTCGACATAGGTTATTGACACCACGTTTCCGGTGAATTATCTTTACTGTTTGGATCGGTACTGGTCAAAACAGCGGCGGATAATAGTCGGGGCGGTCGTGGGGTTCGGGGCGGTCGTGGGGTTCGGGGCAGTTGGGGGCCGGAACAATTGTGGGAGTGAGCGAGCGCGCGCACACCACGTTTCCGGTGAATCGGTACAAATGGTACGTCAGTAGGGTGTGGTTGTTGAGAAGACAGGCACACCGGGTTTCCGGTGAAACGTCAAAACGAGTCGTTCCAATTTCAATTTTGGTAACCTGGGAACGACTGGATATCGAGAACGCTTGTGTTTCGTACCCGATCGACGGCACGACGCTCTCGAGTCGAGTATAGTATGTGCTCGGAGTCTATGAAGGGAGTTCGAGATGTGACGATACTTCGTATTTCACTTATTCAGGTTGGTAATGGGTTGGTATAGAGAAAATAAGGATTTGATACATTGGCGTTATAGGGTTAACTTAGAGTTCTTTTTTCCTCCACTAGTAAACCAGGACATTGGATTAGACCATATAGAAGGTTATTAATAGGAGGGAAGTGAAAAGTCCATTAACTGAAGCGGTTTAGTCAGAAGACAAATGTCGGTTTAGTTCGATTTCACCGGAAACCGCTCGAGAGCAGATTTTCGAGAATGATGGTACGGGTATTATCCGTATTATCTTCTGAGCGAGTCCTTCAGCAGAATCAATTCTTCTTGACGATCACCTTCTAATACTTGCTTATATTGGGTCCTATGCAATAATTCAGTAAATAATACGAAAATCGTTCTACTTTACTCGCCTTCTCGTTAAATACTGTTGTCTGTCCATCCCCTTCCACACACCATCTTTCCGGTGAAATCACACCACCTGCAACTGACCCCCACCCCTTCACACCCCGTTTCACCGGAAACGTGGTGTGTGCGCGCTCGAAAAAATTCTATTAATATCCTATCCCGAACTCGCTTTCTTCAAGCGCTCTCAACTCTCGTAGCGCCTGATTATCCCATTCAGTTTCACTGGAAACATGGTGTCCCTGTTCCCTCAATCCGGCTCCTTTTCAATATTCACCGGAAATCAGGTGTGTTCTTTCGTTCCCCGTCGTGGTTCTCCGGCACAATGTGTTGACTTTCCCAGTGTGTTGACCCTCCCAGTGTGTTGACCCTCCCAGTGTGTTGATTCCGAATCATCGTCTCCTCTTTTGCACTCTTCACCGGAAACCCGGTGTGTCTATCCCCGATTCGAACTGTTCACAATTCGCGTCGGTAGCGACGGATCCGGCTAGTAAAAGTAAAACTCGAGTTCGTGACCGCAGTTACTGCAATCGGTTTCCGTCCCACGGAGATGATTTTTGCCGCCGGATTCGACGGGTTGAATACCCGTTCCTGGTGGGATATTTGCGTTGACCATCGTTTGACATTCCGGACAGCCAATCTGCATATTCGTCTGATTCGAACTCGACATGCCCCTCCGTAAATCACACTCGAGGTTAGTTATCCCAACCGTAATCCAACCCATCAGTTGTATTTGACAACGTGACCGTTTCTCGCTCACTGTTTCCCCGAGTTTCTGGACTCGAGTCGTTCGTCGAGATTACCCTGTTCGTCGTTCGTAGCGGACGGTATGATAGTCGAGAGCAGTTTGTCACGTATCGATCTTCGAATTCGGACTTTTCTCGGGAATCCCGGGGAGGTATCTCGACGACTTGCCGATTGTCGTATCCATTCTCGACCTGACACACCGTCCCGTTCCCAGTTTTCAGTAACGAACCAACGAGCATTTCATAGTGCACTCCTACAGTCTACGTATGGACAGACGTTCGTATCTGGGCTCGCTGGCGGGAGTTGGATCTGTCGGTCTCGCTGGTTGTCTCGATAGCGTCAATTTTTTTGACGATAGCGAAACGGCTCTGAGTCCTCCCGACCGAGAGCAGGATTTATCGGATGCAGTCCATCCTATACACGGCGACGAGTTTCCGTCGTTTTCTATTCCAGACCCGATTGCGGACGAAGCGGTTTCGCGGGACGATTTCGTTGGGGATCGAGCATTTCTGATGACTTTCATCTTTACTTCGTGTACTAATGAGTGTGGCACGCTCGTGAACCTTCTTCGACTCGTTCAGGAGGATGCTTTCGAGGAAGGATACGAAGATAACGTCGCATTTCTTTCGATGACGTTCGATCCCGAAACCGATGACGTCGACGCGCTTCGCGAGTACGGGCAACGATACGACGCCGATATCGAGGCAGAGAATTGGCGTTTCCTTCGACCCGAGACGCAAGATGAGGCTCTCGAGTTGGTAAACGACACGTTCGGAGCACCGGTCGAGGTTCAGCCGCCAGAAGAGGGCGAACACAATCACGGCGACGGCGATGAGGGCGATGATGGTAACGAGAGCACCGGCGACGCCGAAACAGATTCGACCGGCGAGCACGATGAATCTGATCAAAGTGAGGACGCACACGACGATAGCCATGGTGACGACCACGAACACGACGATGACGACGAGGAAACCTCCACGCACTATTATATGATCTTTCTCGTCAATCAGGACGGTATCGTCGAACGGTCGTATCCGTATGCTCACCTGGAAACGCCCACAGAGCTCATCGATGATGTCAGAGCGGTGGTCGAGTAACGATGCGTCGACGGGATCTCCTCGCGGGACTGGGAAGCGTGGGGGTACTCGCCAGCGCTGGCGCTGCGGCAGTGTACGGCGTCCCGTCTGTCTCGGAACTACTCGAGGACGATGAGGGTGAAATGCGTCACGACCCGGTGTCGATACAGACCATCGAGGCAACCGGGAGTGAAGCCGGCGAGATCACCGTTCCGGACGAGAATCAGGTCATCTTCGTCGACCTGTTTGCGACGGACTGTAGCCCCTGTCAGGCTCAGATGCCTGACCTCCGTGAGGCGCACGACCGGCTCGGCGATCGAGTCCAGTTCATCTCGGTCACCAACCAGAGCAAAGAGGTTGTCGATGACGACGATATCGCCGAGTGGTGGGACGAGTACGACGCAAATTGGACCGTTGGACGAGATAGTACGTCCGATTTGATCGTTCACTACGGTGCAGGGACGCCTATCGGCCTCGCGTTTGATTCTGCTGGATACCTCCGGTGGGAAGAGTCAGGCCAGAAGACGACGGACCAGGTCGTCACCGAACTCGAGGCAATCCTCGAGGGCGACGAATAATCACGTATGACTGCTACTCACGTTCAATGGATAGCCAATCACCTCTCACGTTCAATGGATAGTCACCTTCGATGATCGACCCTACCCTCGCGTCCGCAATCGGGTTTGCGTTTACAGCGGGTATCGCAACGTTCTTTTCGCCGTGTGCGTATCCGCTTCTCCCGGGATACGTCGGATTTTATGTGAGCCAATCGGACGGCAACCGCTCGTCGCTGAGCGGCTCGGTTCTTCGGGGGTCCGTCGCTGGGACCGGCGTTCTGGCAACGTTTGCGGCCCTCTTCGGTGGGGCATACTGGGTTGGGCAAAACATTCTTAACAGTATGACGGTGCTCGAGCCTCTGGTCGGTGGGGTTCTCGTCGTCTTTGGATTCCTCGTTTTATTGGATCTCGCACCGTCGGTATCCGTAGCGCTCCCCAAGCGTCCCTCCGGACTCACCGGCTTCGGGATCTTTGGCGCTGGCTATGCGCTGGCAGCGGCTGGCTGTGTTGCACCGGTATTTCTCGGCGTCGTTACTCAGGCGATGTCCATGGATCTGGTCCCGGCGGCGCTCGTTGTCGGTTCCTACGTCGGAATCGTCGTCGTGTTGATGATCGCGTTGACCGTCGCGACCGGCGTCGGACTCGTCGCGAACGCTGGGTGGATTGTAAGGCACACGAAGACGATAGAACGCCTCGCCGGTGCCGTCATGATAATCGCGGGGCTGGGTCAGGTATATCTGGCATTTTTTGTCAATACATATTGAACTCCGCTATACTGGCCCCAACGCGTATACTGACCCCCCGACGGTATACTGACCCCGGCACGTCTAGTGGACTCGACTCGCACACCGGCCGACGCGGATTTCACTCGAATCGATCACGGTATTTCTCACCTATCGAACTCGCCCCGCTCGGAACACACCTCGGTTCCGATGAATAATCGCTGTTTAGCGGATGTGACTGGCTTACACGGCAGTAGCTATTTCACTGTCGGGGAGGTCAGATATCGCCGTACGGTAATCGCTTCCTACCTTCGATTACGATGTTGATAATTAATCTCTCAGCGGGGAAATAGGGGAGACGTGCCCGTTGGGTGTGACGAGAGAGTTCGGCGATTAGCTTTCAGAATTGGAGGCGTCGGACGGTGACTAGCGGTCAGAGGTTGCCGACAGAAGGTAGTACGATCGTACTAATCGGCGACCTGTCATCAACCGTCGACATCGAGGATGGTTTGCACACGTGTACCGATATCGGCTCGGTTATCAGTGTCGAATCAGTCGATACCGCACTCGATATCCTCGAGAGCGTCTCGGTACAGTGTCTGGTGTCTGGCCTCACTCGACCCGGACAGGGATCAGAACGAGTAGAGAACCCCGTCGAACGCGACGACACGAACCAAAGCGGGAGTGACGCTGGATCACGCTCGAGAGCCGGTGTACCCGATCGACCGGGAGAAGAGTCAGAATCTCCAGAGCGCGACGGCCTCGCACCGTCGATCGGGTCTATTGAGAGGCTCGTCGACGCCGCTGGTGATCGACCGGTAATCGCGGTTGCGGAGGCAAACGCCGAACAGGTTCTCGAGGCTGGCGCTCACGATGTTATCGGTCCGCATACGCCGCTTGAGGCGGCTGTCGCTCGGATTCTAAACGCGGCCGAACGATATCGACTCGAGTCGATTACGGTCGCTGGTCCGACTCCGCCATCCGAATCGCTTACGACTCTCGGGTCGATCCCATCGGATCCTCAATTTTGGCCATCTTTCGAGAGCGTCATTCGTGAGGCGTCGCTCGCTCACGACGACCTTCGGACGGAGCGTAATCGCCTCGAATCCCTGTTACATTGTCTGTACGCCGCGTGGTGGCGCTTGGGGCGTGCAGAATCGAGATCTCAGGTCGAGAGACGTCTCTGTGAGGCGCTCTCAGCCGTAGAAAACGCCGATCTGGTGTGGGTCGGTCGTCTCACTCCCGAAGTGTTGGAGGTCACTCCGGAAACCTGGGTTGGCGGACGCGACGAATATCTCAAAGAACAGTTATATTCTCTCGAGGGGACGGACCTGTCTCCAGCAGCGGCGACAGTCACGTCCGGGTCTCGAACGCTGATCGAGGAAACGACGACGCAACCATCTGGGTTGCGATGGGCCCGGACGGCACTCGAACACGGAATTCGCTCTATTTGTAGCGCCCCGATCGATTTTCAGGGCATCACCTACGGCTGTTTGACGGTCTGTTCGACCGAACCGGCGGCGTTCGACCAGTGGACGGTCGATGGCGTCTCGGCGCTCGCCGAGGTGGGTGGCGTTCTGATCAATCGTCTCGAGTTGCGGTCGGCGGTCTATGCAGACCAGATGGTCGAACTGGAGGTCCTCGTCGAGACTGGCGACGATCCGTTGACGGTTCTCGCCGAGTATCTCGATCAGCGCGTCGATATCGAGACTGTCGTGGCGCGGTCGACCTTTGGATCCGTGGGAACGATATCGGTTTCATCGATACCGGAGGAGAATGAGACGGCCCTGTCTTCCGCAATTGAGGGCATTCGGTCGGTACAGACGATGACTGGGGGTCACGATTCTATGAGGATGCAAGTTCAGTTCGCCGAACGAACGATCGCTGATTCGCTCGCTGATCACGGTGCAGTAGTCCGATCGCTGGAACCTGTTGGCAACCGTGTCAGAATCACGGTCGAACTCCCTGCGGACCGATCGGTGCGGCGAGTGGTACAATTCCTCGAGGACGAGGTATCGAACACGGAACTGATTACCCGTCGATCCGAACGTTCACCTCGAGATCAGTCTGGACGGTTCGAGGACAGACTGGAGAAGGGTCTTACAGAACGCCAGCGCCAGACGTTGGAGACTGCCTATTATAATGGGTATTTCGATTGGCCCCGCGAGCGAACCGGCGAGGAAATCGCCGACGCGTTAGGCGTTTCTCAACCGACGTTTACGCGCCATTTCAGAACAGCCCAGCGAAAATTGTTCGAATTGTTATTCGATCAGTAGTGAGGATTGATCGTATCAGTATTCAATACTTACTCTGTCCCGAGCGCTCACCCGATGTGTACAAATCGCGTAATAGCGTGTTTCCTTCGGGGTGAAATATACACGAAATAGCGAGCATGAATAGGTATAGCGTATAGATAATGCTATATTTCGCTGTATAGCAGTCGGATCTTTTTTTGAGGACTCGAATCGTTTGGTAGATGAGTACACGCTCAGTAACCGATTCTTACAGCGACATATTGCCGTTTTCTGTCCCGAAGCTGACTCGAACGAGGGTGATCAGATGAACGCTCACGTCGCAGAGACCGAACGAACAGCAGTTATCCCTCGAGCGGAAGGGGGTATCACCGCGGAAATTCATCTCACACACCGGAAGTTACTGTGCGTTCCGACGATTAAGCGCGTTCCGAAGCTTTCGATCGAACCGGACTACACGACGGACTCTCCGACCGGACGAACGAGCACGTATCTCACGGTGTTCGGTGACAACTTCGACGCGTTTGAATCGGCCCTCGAGATCGATGACACGGTGAACAACCCCGTCCTCTACGAGCGCTGTTCCGATCACCGGGTCTACCGAGTAACACTTGCGGAATCGGTTATCCGGTTTACCCCGACCGCAGCGGCCGTCGAAGGCCGCGTTCTCGATGTCCGGAGTTCGCGTGATGGGTGGACCGCTACCGTCCGATTTCCGTCTCGAGATGCGCTTATCGGGTTTAACCAGCGGTGTCGCGAGCAGGACATTCAGGTGTCAGTCAACAACATTCGGGGTTCGGATGGCAACGATAGGTGTTTACTTCCGTTAACACGGAAACAAGCGGATTTGCTCGTGGTGGCGTACGAAGAGGGATATTTTGACGTTCCCAGAGCTATTTCACAGGAGGAGTTGGCGACGAAAATCGGTGTTTCGAAATCTGCAGTATCGCAACGGCTTCGTCGGGGTCTGGCTGAACTCTGCCGATCGTCGATACCGACTGTGGAGTGAACCCTATTCGTCGTCTTTCATCTCGCCGAGCTGTGAGATGAGTTCGTCGGTGGATGCGCTGGATTCGACGGTCATCTTCCCGTCGTGGTCATGTTCGTGGACGGTGACCGCTTCACCATCGTCTTCCTCTGCTGACTCTTGCTGTTGCTCGGATTCGTCGTAGCTTCCAAAACCCATGTATTTGACTTTCACCGGCCCTAAAAAGGTGTGCCGATTTGCACCCGTCGTGAGACGCCCTCACGTCACACGATATATCGCGTTTAGTTCCGAATAAAGTCGCTTCTTGAGGGGGGACGATGTCGAACTGTCCGGGGAAAGTTTGATTTCGTCTCAGGGGTTCAACGTCGTCCCGGGAAGGTCGATTTCGTCACGTCGAGTTCGACCTGATACGGCGGTGTTCTCTTTCGAACTATCTTGAACCTCGAATAAAATCTTCGTAACACGACTGTCTCGGTAGATTCGGCAACTCCCTCATTCGAGCCGAATTTCACCGGAACTCCGGTGTGTACTCCCTCAGCACTTACTCGATTCGGAGATACCGACGATCGTATTCGGGTTCTCCCTGTCGCGGATGGATGATGATAAACGATTCCGGCGGGAGGTTTGCCAGTCGCGCAGGCAGGTCCTCGAGTTCCGATTGCCAGCCGACGTCGCCGCGTCGCGGGGAAATACCGATGATGAGGTCGTTTTCGTCCGTTTCTTCCTCGAGCGTCGGCAGGAGGTCTCCCCACTCGTCGACGGATTCGAACTCCGTCGTGGCTTCGACCTCGACGAGATCGAACAGCCGCTCGAACTGGTGTGATCTCCCTTCGACGACGAGGACCGTTATCTGGACGCCGAGACTTGCGGCGAGGCGTTTGGTCATGTGGACGGCCTCGTTGAAGCCCTCGTGATGATCCGCTCCCATTGGGACCACGACGAAGATTTGATTCGTCGTGTTGATCGGGTGACCGAGCCGCGAGATGAGGACGGGGAGCGGCGTCCGCTCGAGCACCTGATCGATAATGCTACCGAATATCCGGTGGCTGAACGTCTCGTTGGCGTCCCATCCCATGATGATCTGATTCGCCTGCACCTCGATCGCTCCCTGGACGATGCCCGATGCGACGTTGTGGTTGACTCGAGCTTCCGTCTGGACGGGAACCTCCGCGGCCCCGCCGAAGTCAGCAACTTCGTTGAGTTCGGCCTGGACCGAGGCGACTTGTTCTTCGGTCGGCCGTTCGGTGTCCGGCTGGATCACGGTCATGACGTGTATCGGTTCAGTTCCGCGTTCTCCTTTGATTACGAAGGCGAGTTCCATCAACCGCCGTTGTAATTCGGCGTTGTGTGAAAGCGGGAGCAAGATGTTGGGGTCCTTGGGGCTGTCGTCGCCCGCCCCGACGTCGCGCTCGAGTGCGAGTTGGGTCGCAGCCCGTTCGGTGAGCCACGGACTGACCAATGCGGTCACCACGAGCATCAGGACGACTGCGTTGAGGACTTCGTCGCCGAACAGTCCGGCGTCGACGCCGATGAGCGTAATCGCGAGCGCGGCCGCGGCCTGTCCGACCGAAAGGCCGAAGATGACGTTCCGTTCGTTGTTCGTGTACCCTTGAACGGTCGAAACGAGCCAGGCTGCAGCCCCCTTACAGGCGACCATCACGACGATGATGACCGCTGCAATCTCCAATGTTTGGAAGCCGTCGAAGATAATCCCGACGTCGACTTGCATGCCGACGTGAAGGAGGAAAAACGGGATGAAAAAGGCGTTTCCGACGAACTCGATCCGGTTCATGAGTGTTCCACCCTGTGGGATCTGCCGGTTGAGTGCGAGTCCGGCGACGAACGCACCCAGAATTCCGGAGATCTCGAGTACTTCCGCGAGACTTGCGGACGCAAAAATTGCGACCATCACGAACAGGAACTCGAAGTAACTTTCTTGACTGAAGTTCTGGAAGAACCGTCTGGAAATCGGCGGGACGATGAACCAGACGGCACCGAAGAGAATTGCGAGCGAGACGAAGATCGTGGCGAACAACCACACCGAGAGTCCGTCCGCGATAGCACCGGTCACGACGGCGAGCACGATCAGCGCGAGCGTGTCCGTAAAGAGAATTCCGCCGAAGACCGCGGTTACGGCTCGGTTTTTCGTCACGTTGAGCCGGTTGGCGACGGGATAGGCGAGCAACGTGTGCGAAGCGAAGACCGACGAAAGCAAGAGCGCGGCCAGCGGGTCGAAGTCAAGGATCGTCGTGAGTGTAATCGTCCCCACTACGAACGGGAGGAAGAAACTCGTGAGACCGAAAAGCGCCGCGTTTTCAGGCGCCTCTTTGAACCCCTGCAAATCGAGTTCGAGTCCGACGGTAAAAAGGAGGTAGATGAGACCGACCTCACCGAGGAGAACAATCGCGTCGGAGTGTTCGACGATATCGAAGATGCCCGGCCCGATGAGCGCCCCGAAAACGACGATTCCGACGATTCCGGGCTGTCCGAGGCGCTTGATGAGCAGCGGCCCAACCAGGAAGACGGCCATCGCGATAGTAAAAACGAGGACCGGATCCTCGAGTGAGAGCGCGGCATCGGTCAGAACGAGCGGTGAAAGAGACATTCGTTAGATCACTTTTGTGGGGAAGCGGTAGTCGGCCATCGAAGGGGACTGTCGATTGCCTCTGGGCTCGATAGCGCCAACTCGATCGGTATCTCTCTTGATGGCGAATGGTGTGTACATCTGTTTCGGCATTTACCGGCAATTTTCAGCGGTTTACGCACTTCTCGCTTCGATCGACCCAATCATTGGAGAAAATGAACGGGTGGGTAATAAGTCGTAGGATTTCTGTGAGGGATTTCCTATGACTGGCAACTTTTCGGGTGAACTTTCCGGCGAGAAGTCGACGATCGAGCAGTCTCGTGACGAGGATTCCTATAATCGTGTTATCGACCCCATTAACTCGAGTCAGATGACACTTCGTGTTACTATCGACTGCGTACCCTTTCTACGCTCGAGGACCTCTCATCGCGTGCGTCCTTCGTGCAGGTCGGTGAGGCGAGTAAAATTGCGTGCGCCGAAATCACTCCCAACAGGAGAGTAGGCCGGCCAAACTCCACATCTATTCGTTTCCCATTGTGTTTTGTCACGACATACTCGGATTTCGTACGGAGTGTAAATATCTCCTACTGAGCCCCGAGTCAGCCGCTAAGGCGAAGTGGACAACCGTTTCCCTATCGGTCAAACAGGTCGAGTTCCGACTGGGAGATACCGGATTCCGTTGATGTGTCGAGAGTGATGGAAACGATTCCGTTCGAATTGAACGATCGATAGGCGCGCGTTACAGGTGTGCTACGCTCGGAGTTAGAGGATCTATAGTAATGGGCTGGGCTGGACTGTGCTATAGTCATGTCCGCGTCACGCGTCCCGTCCCGAATAGTTGCCGCGGACAGCTATCCGATTATGAAACGAACGACCGTTGCTGGCGATCGAGCACAACCGCTTGATCCCGGAAAGACCCTCGCAAACTGGTGTCCGTCTTCGCGACTGTATTTCCCTCCCGAGTTTGATCGACAGGCCGTCTCCGAGGTGAGCGACTAATGTGCGGAATAATCGCCCGCGTGGGCGATGGAAGTGCGATAGATCCGTTGCTCACGGGTCTCGAGAACCTCGAGTATCGCGGCTACGATTCGGCGGGAGTTGCAGTCCAGAACGGCAGTGGTATCGACGTCCAGAAACGATCCGGAAAGGTTGCGGATCTCAAACGATCGATCGACGATGTCCCGCTCGAAGGAGCTGTCGGAATCGGCCACACCCGTTGGAGTACGCACGGTCCGCCGACCGACGAAAACGCCCATCCTCACACCGATCACGTCGGTGATATCGCCGTCGTTCATAACGGCATCATCGAAAACCACGCGACGCTCAAAGCCGAACTCGCCGAGACGGGTCACGAATTCACGAGCGAGACCGACACCGAGGTTATTCCACACCTCATCCAGTCGTTCATCGATGATGGCATGGACACTGAACCCGCATTCAGACGCGCGATAGATGAACTCGAGGGAAGTTACGCGGTTGCGGCGATGCGGTCGGGCGAGCACGTTCTCTACGCCGCCCGCCAGGGATCGCCGCTGGTCGTGGGTATCGAGGACGACGGCTTCTTCCTCGCGAGCGATGTGCCCGCGTTTCTCGAGTACACGGACACCGTCGTCTATCTCGAAGACGGAGACGTCGTCATCGTCGACGGCAACGGCATCGAGTACACGGATCTGGCAGGCAACCAAATCGACCGCGAGCGTGAAACTGTCGAATGGGACCCCGAACAGGCCGGGAAAGGCGAGTACGAGCACTTCATGCTCAAAGAAATCCACGAACAGCCGACGTCGATCGCTCAGGCGATCGAAGGGCGGATCGATCCCGGCCGGGGGTCGATCGACCTCGAGGGGTTCGAGCCCGGGACCTTCGAGAACGTCGATGCCGTTCAGTTCGTCGCCTGCGGGACTTCGTATCATGCGGCGCTATACGGATCGACGGCGCTCAACCAGGCGGGGATATCCTCGACGGCGTTACTCGCTAACGAATACTCGGTTTCTGCACCACCGATCGACGACAACACGCTGGTGGTAGCGGTTACACAGAGCGGTGAGACTGCAGACACGTTAAACGCGCTTCGTAGTGCGGATGCCGCTGGAGCCAAGACGCTGACCGTCACCAACGTAATCGGCTCGACGGCCTCCCGCGTCGCCGACGAGACGCTTCTCATCAGAGCAGGCCCGGAAATCGGTGTGGCAGCCACGAAGACGTTCTCTTCCCAGGCTGTGATGCTCGTGTTGTTAGCCAACCGCATCACGGCGGATATTACGGGTGAGCCCCGAACGGATCTTCGATCGCTCCTCGAAGCACTGAACTCGATGCCGGCGCGGATCGAAACGCTCCTCGAGCGATCTCAGGCCGAGTCGGTCGCCCGGCGGTACGGTAACTCCCAATCGTACTTTTTTATCGGAAGAGGGCTCGGATACTCCGTCGCACTCGAGGGTGCCCTGAAGTTCAAAGAGATCACGTACGAGCACGCCGAGGGATTTGCCTCCGGTGAACTGAAACACGGCCCGCTCGCGCTTGTCACACCGGATACGCCATTGTTTGCCGTCTTCACGGGAACTGAGGACGAGAAAACGATGAAAAATGCAGCGGAAGCCCAGACCCGCGGCTCGCCGGTGATCGCGCTCTGTCCGCCGGATCACGAAGCGACCGAAATGGCCGACGAGCATCTGGAAATTCCCGAAACGGATCCTGCACTGGCCGGGCTTCTCGCGAACGTCCAACTCCAACTCGTCTCTTACTATGCGGCAGATCAGTTGGGTCGCCCGATCGACAAACCCCGAAATCTCGCCAAGAGCGTCACCGTCGAGTAAACCGGGCGAACTCGTATTACACTCCGTGATACGGGATACAATTCTTCATTCCGCATAGAACCTTCTTTTCTAACGCATAATCTATCATTGCCATCGCTTACCAGGGTTGAGTTGCGTTTCCCTTCGTCGTCTTTTCATCCCGGAGAGCATGGTTCCCGTTGGGTCGAATCGAGGACGCTGGTGACCATAGCACGACTCGAGACTACCCCCATAGTCCCGTTCCGTACTGTGGTGTGTGTGCGGGGTTCGCGTCCTCGGTCGACGTCGGAATCGGTACCGGAGGGATTTCCCGTTGATAGGCTTGGGACTGCCCTCCATATCTAGAAGGCAACCAGTACGGTATAAACTCAACACCTGATAAACATGACCGTTGTCGCAAACGAGCGCATCGGCGTTTCCACGGAAGCGGACGGAAGTGGCGTCGACCCGTTTGGCTCCCAGACTTGACTGTCCCGGTTCGAACGGAGACGGAATTGATCACATCGAATCGGTCGGAACTGTTGGCTCAAAGCGGGGTGAAATAACGGATTACGGTTCGGAAATATTGAATTTCTGCAGATAGGGACGGTAACGACCTAGAATTCCGAACACTGTTTTGGTGTTATTAACGAGGACAGAAATAAAATCTCTCGAAAGCAGTCCCCGTTATGCAGCCTATAGTAAATAGTATCCTGTAGAAATGGAGGGATGATGTCGACGGAATCAACCGAAACCAAGTGGACGCCGATGACCGCCGGCCAACAGACGACAGCACCGCGTTGTGTCACCTGTGGTAATCAGGTTACACGTCAGTTCGCCCGTGTGTTCGGGGACAACCGAGATGTCGTCCACGCCTGCCCCGACTGCTCTACGTATCGAGAGATGAAGACGTCTGATTACATTCCAGAAGAAGTTCGATAGCGACCCGTTCGTACTCGGTAGTCCGTACGAGGTTGTAACTCCTGTCGAATCAACAACTCGGTGAGCCAACACGGCGGGATGAATCTCGTGCAAGGGGTGGCGCTGTATTGTGTCGTTACGCCGTCCGAACCACTTCGGTTGCCTCGTCGAATAGTTCCGCGGCCCGCTCGAATCTGCGGGCCTGTGCCGTGACTCGAACGATGGGTTGTGTTCCACTCGCACGAAGCAGAAACCACCCGTTCGGGGTTTCCACACGGACGCCATCGCGGGTATCGACGTCGTTGTAGTCGTCGATAACACGTCTTTCGACACGCTTCATGAGGGATGCTTTTTCGTCGGATTCGATGGTGCCGCGTCGAATCGGATACGTGTCTATCTCGGCCTCGAGTTCCGAAAGCGAGCCTCGGGTCGCGACCAGCTCGACGAGTTTGCACGCGGCCAGTGGTCCGTCCGGACAGAGCGTCTCCTCGGGCCAGATCCACGCCCCGCTCGGTTCTCCTCCGAAAACGACGTCATCGTCGGTTGCCCGTTGGGCGACGAACACGTCTCCAACCTTCGTTCGAACCAGAGAGGCACCCCGATCGGCGAGTGCATCCTCTACAGCCAGGCTCGTGTCGACGGGTGCCGCGACGCGGTCGCCATCGCTCGCTTCCTCTCGAGCGAACAGCGCGAGCAACGAATCCTTCGGGACGAACGTTCCGGTCTCGTCGACGGCCATCATCCGATCGGCATCTCCGTCGTGGGCGACCCCGAGATCCGCGTCGCTTTTTCCGACCAACGTCTCGAGCGCCCCGAGCGTCTCGGCCGTCGGCTCGCTTGGCCGTCCGGGGAACGCGCCGTCAGGTTGGGCGTTTAGCGTCTGGACTGAGCACCCGAGATCGTCGAGCACGCCGGCCGTGATTTGTCCCGCTCCGTTTCCGACATCGACGACGACGGAGACGGGTTCCGACACGTCGACGCTCGAGCGGACCGCCGACGCGTGTGATTCGATCGCTCCCGAAAGTGTCGTTCGACTCCCCGTCTCGTCCCACGCAGCAAACTCGTACGCTTCCGATTCGATCCGTTCGACGATAGCCGCCCGTCGGTCGGTGCCGAATGCCTTCCCCGACGGCGTCCAGAGTTTGATTCCGTTGTCCTCCGGCGGATTGTGAGACGCTGTGACGACGACTCCGGCGTCGGCACCGGCCCAGCCGACCGCTCGAGCGACCGTCGGCGTGGACGCGATCTCGCCCTCGATCTCGAGTGCGTCGGAACCACATTCACAGATTCCGGCGGCGAGCGCGTCGAGCAACATCGTACCGCTCGCTCTACTGTCACGGCCGATGACGATTCGATCGTATCCATTCGAGCCGAGCGCGCGGCCGATTTCGAGGGCGAGCCCGGCTGTCACGTCGTCGCCGACGCGACCGCGAATGCCACTGGTTCCGAACATACACTGAACTGTGTTCGTACAGCCGTTACTATGTTCTGACTACTCGGCGGTCGCGTGTCTCTTCGTTTTCACGTTCGGCTCGTCGCTGGTCGACAGACGGCGCTAACCGATAGGGTGAACGGCGGCTGTTGGTCAGTTTCATCTCACAGATTCGTTTACGGTCTGGTTTCGGTCGATCGACTCGATATCTCGTCGTCCGCGAGGTTCGGTGCCCTGAAGTTCAAAGAAACCTCGACGTGTGTACGCCTTGAGAGCGACCGAGTGCGTGTTCCGAACTGGCATCGAATTCCGACTTGTGCACGCTCCAAATTTGTAGTTGCCACCTACGGATTGGAACGACCAAAGCGGTATTATTCTCTCGCGTTGGTGTTTCTCTCGAGCGGACGGGATCGGACGAGAACGCTCTCGGTAGCAGCTAGCTCGCCCGTCGATCAACACCACCAATGACCTCATCCAACACCACGGACGTTCGAGAGGGAGTCTCCAGCGCCGACACTCCGAGCGGCGAATCGGCCCTCACAGCGCTTTCACCGAGTGCGAAATTGGTTTATAAGGTACTCGAGTACGAGGGCCCGATGACCCAAGAGGAGATCGTCGCCGAGTCGCGTCTCTGTTCGCGGACGGTCCGATACGGGTTACGAAAGCTCGAGAACGAGGCGATCGTCGATAGCCGAGTCAGCCTCGACGACGCACGACAGTCAGTGTACCAAATCGGCGAGTGCTAACCGTCTGTCCGAGCACGGGATTGCTCGAGTTGTCCTGAATGTCGCCGGAGAAGAGGCTCGAGAAACTGCGAGATCGAACGCTATCTGAATTTTCGATACTGATCGATCAGGATGTCCATCCCGTAGGAGCCGTCCGTAATGGTATACTGGGACTGGAGTTCGGGGTTGAATTTCGCTTTGTACCGGTTGATACTCGGCACGCCCGCACCGACGAGGTCGTACGCTTCGAGGCCGTTCTCCGCACCGTCTCGAATCACGTGCCAATCGAGGACGTCGTTGATCGAGACGTCTACGTCCATATCTGGTTTCACACCGCCTTGCCATCTGTACCGCGTCGTCTGGGACTCGACGACGAGAATGCCCCCGACGAACTCTCCCTCGACGCGGCAGACGTAGGGCCGTATCGCCCCGTCCGGAAGCAGTTCGTACAACGCACGTGCGAAGTCGTTGTTCATCTGGTAGGACCGTCCCTGACTCTCGTAGCGCGACCGGACCTGATCGACGATGCGGTCGATATCGTCGATCGTCCCCTCTTCGACGACGTACTGGTCCTCTGGGGCGTTTCGGATGTTGGACCGCGCGTCGCTGCTGAACTGATCCAACAGGTCGTCTGTCGACCGCTCGAGGTCGAGGACGTACGTGTAGCCGGGTGCGACATCGTACTCGTTCCAGGTGAACGGGCGAACGTCGGGAAATTCGGCGGCGACGAATTTGCTGTAGACGGGCGATAGTTCGGTTTCGATCCACTCGAGACAGCCGTCGAGAAATCGTTTCGTTCGTCGGTCAGCTTTGCGCTGTTTGAGTTTGTCGACGTTCAACAGGGCGGGGCCGAGATAACACGACCAGGAAAACGGGGCGGGCGAGAACACCCCCGTGATCGGCCCCTTGTTGTACTCGAATATTGGGAAGAGCCCGACTGCCTCCTGTCCTTTGAATCCGGCTAGGAGGTGTGGCGTCGTCCCCGAATCCGCCGCCTGCAACTCGAGGGCCTCGGCTCGAAAGAACGGGTTCGTTCCAGGGGACCGCTCGACGTAACGGTTCCACTCGGACGCGTCTGCCTCCGGGTCGAGGACGCTGATTTCGATGCTCATCTTAGAGATATCCGAGATCGGAGAGTCGATCTTCGACAGCTCCGTCTTCGGTCGCCGTGATCGGTTCCGGTTCGTACGCCGGATACTCCGTCTCATCACCCGGGTCGACGATGGGGAGAACCTCGCCGTCCATCGCCGTGTCGATGGAGACCTCGAACAACGTACATATCGTCGGGGCGATGTCGAAAATCGTCGCATCCTCGAGCGTGACGCCCTCGTCGAACGCCGAACCCGCAGCGGCGACGATACCGGTCCGCTTGTGGTTCCAGGGCTCCATCGGCTCGCCGAACTCCGTTTTTTCGAGGTCGGCGACGATGGCGTTGTCGAAACCGGCCGGAACGGTCAGGATGTCCGGCGCGTTCTCGAGTTCCGGGCCGTGGAAGTACGTTTCCCGCGGTTCTACCGCCTCGAACATCGGTTCACCGTCGGGCGTTCGCAGGGCTCGCAATTCGTCGATCAGCTCGGACCGGAACGACTCGTACTCCTCGGACGGCACCTGCCCGTTCGGTTCGCGTCCCTCGAGGTTGATCCTGAGACCGAGCTCGCTTTTCGAGCGGACGTAGACGGTCGAGTTCGGGAAGTCCACTTGCTCGCTGGCCGCACGAATCATATCGTTCGGAACTCGCTTCCCGATCGGTTCTTTCAAGCCGACCATCTCGAGGGTGTTCGCGGCCCGCTGCGTGGTAATTCCGAACTTGGCAGCGAGGTTCATCGAGCGTTCGATCGCACCCGGCGTGTGATCGCCGGCCTCATCTCCGTCCAGGAGGTCGTTTCGCCATGCCTGTGACCAGTCCGGCATTCCTTCGCCGCCGCTTTGACCAACTACGTCTCCGCGGTTTCGAAGGTACTCGTTGACGCGGAATTCGTGGCCCTCGACCGTTCCCATTCCGTGGTCACTGACGAGCAATACGTTCTCGGGGTCGACCGCCTCCAGCGTCTTTTCGATCTCTCGATCGACGGCACCGTACACCGCCTCGATCGCCTCCGCATCGCCAGGACGTTCGTGGAAGACGGAGTCGGTTTGCTGGAATTGGACGAACCCGAACCCGGGTTCGAAGCGTCGACAGAGGTATCGAAACGCCTCGCCGCGCCGTTCGATCGTTTCCTCGTAGCCGGCGATTTCTCCGTCGGAATAGTTCCCGCCCTGTGGATACACCTGGTAGCCGCCACATTCTTCTTTGATGTCCTCGAGGATTCCGTTCGGGTGACAGTCCGGATCTTCCGGAGCCGTCATTCCCGGAACGAGTGCGCCGTCGAAATCTCGCGGCGGATGCGTAACGGGGACGTTCACGACCACACTCGAGATGCCGCTTTCACTGAGGAGTTCCCACACCGCTCGCTCTCGAACGTGTGAGGAATTGACGACGTCCCAATCGTAGCCGTCGAACGATAGAAAATCGAAGACACCGTGTTTGCCCGGGTTCTTTCCGGTGTAGATCGACGGCCACGCGCTGGCCGTCCAGGGCGGAATCTGCGACTCGAGGGGACCGCTCGATCCTCCTTCGACGAGTCGTTGTAACGTCGGTGCAGTTCCGGAATCGAATAACGGCTGCAATACCGGGAGACAGCCGGCGTCAATGCCGATGACGAGGAGTTCACAATCGTCGTCCGTACCTTCCATACCCTCGCAGTTAACCGTTTTCGGCTTTGTTATGCGATGGCTGGGAAGCCGTAGGGACACGCTTCTCACCAGCTTTGCTTCACTCCCGAGTTGGGGTATACGACAGTAGGGAGTGCCTGTGTCCGCTGAGAAATCGGTACCCACACAATCACTAAGACGGTGACCGTTCAGTACTCCGTACGTGGTGGGACCTCGTATGATCGTCGACATGGTGCTCGATCTATGATCAGTGCAACACCGTCGCTCTCCGTTTGGTCGCTATCGAGCCATCATCCTGCGGATTTTGAGTCACTTATCGAACAGTTCGCTACGGAGTATGCCTTTTATGGTGCAGGAAAGGTTGCGCTTCGTGACGGCCTCGAGACGATCTCGGTAGCCAATCAAAACGTCCTTATTCCCGCGTACCTCCCCGATGCAGTCGCGGAACCGATCGTCGAAATCGGCCTCGAGCCGCGATTCTACGCCGTTACGGAGTCCCTCCATCCGAACGTCTCCGATATACGAAACCGGATCGACTCGGATACTGCCGCGATCGTCTCGGTTAACTATTTCGGCTTTCCACAACCCGGTCTCGAGACGATCGCAGAGCTCACTGACGAGTACGATTGTTATCACGTCGACGATAACGCTCACTCACCGCTGAGTATGCACGACGGGACGTTGCTCGGAACCGACGGTGATATCGGGATAACGAGCCTCTGGAAGCAGTTCCCGGTTCCGAACGGTGCCGTACTGTATCTCAACGATACTGCTATCGTCGATGACTACGCTCCATCAGCGTACGAAGGCGTTCGGGAACATCTCGACGTCAGCGACTGTCAGTTTCTGCTCAAATCGATCGCGTTCGAATTGTTCGATCGAAACACTCGCGTTCGTGAATCGATAGACACACTCGTCTCCGGAAGCGGGTTGGGACGGGTGACGGCATCCCCTCGAAACCGATACGAGAACGAGAAATCACAGATGTCCAAACTGACTCATCGGATATTTGCGGATGCAGACCCCGAATCGATCCGATCCAACCGACGCGAGAATTTTCGCACGTGGAACGAGGTTCTCGATTCCCGATCCGACGTCGTCCCGATTTTCGATTCGATGCCGGAGGGAGTTTGCCCGCAGGTCTTTCCCGTCCGCACAGCAGACTCATCCGAGTTCATCCGGCAACTCGAGCAACTGGGTGTTGACGGGGCCAACACGTGGCCGCGCCTGTCGGAATCGGTTCGGGACAATCCTGCGTACGAAACCTCGAACCTGCTCTCGCGGTCGACGGTCGTCCTTCCGGTCCACCAACACATCGAGTCGTCCGCTATCGAGGCCGTTGGTGACGCTCTTCGTTGATACCCACTCCGTTATCGATCCTCGTTATCGATCTTTTCCTAAAAAGCACGTATTCCAGGCCCCGCCCGGTAGTTCTTATTCCTCTTCCGCCGTCGCCGTCAGCGCAGCGAGGATTTCATCCTCCAGTTGATACGCTCGTTCGGACGGCCGAGCGAGCACACCCTGAGTTCTGAGCTCAGAGAGCAGACTCTGTACTGCGACGGGCGACCGATCCACGCGGTTTCCCACTTCGATAGTCGTTAGCGGGCCGGATTCGGCCAACGCCTTGATCACTGTGCGACTCGTCTCGAGTGAACACCGAGACTGATCGCAAGCGACGGTGAGGCGGTCATCGATAGCCGTCGTCTCGAGCAGTTCGTCGACGTCATGCTTTTCGTTTGCGACGATAATCTGTGAGTCTGCGACCGTCAACCCGTCTTCGACGTCCGCGTAGCCGAATTCGAAGTCGTCCGCATCGGCCTGAACGATCGATTCCTCCCGTGGGCTCCCATCGAACTCCTCCTCGAGTTCGCCGATCCGATCTTTCAGTGCGCTATTTCGCTTGGCGAGGTTTTCCGTTCGACCGCGTTGGGCCTGAAGCTTATCCTCGAGGATATCGATAACGTGATTTTTCTCCTGAATCTGGTCCTCGAGTTCCTCGTGTTTCGTTTCGAGTTCGACCAGTTCGTCGTGCAATCGGCGAATTTCGTCGTTCGACTGGGGGAGTTCCGTCTGGACGGTGTCCGGATTTTGCAAGGCCTCGGCCATCTGTTGGGCGACGCTTGAGATGTCACGTGCGTTCGCGAGTTCCTCCTCGAGTTCCTCGATTCGGTCGTCGCGCTTGTCGAGTTTTCGCTCGAGTTCCTCGATGCGGTTTTCCTCTCGTTGCTTGCGCTCGGAGATTTCCTGAAGGTCGCCGACGAGGGCGTCGGAAACTGATTTGAGTTCCGGTCGTTCGAAATCGTCGAGGCCGGGTGTCGCGCCGGCGTCGAACGTGCGCTTGCGTCGAAACTGGATCTTCCGAACGTCGACATCGTTCCAATCGGTCTGGACGTACGCCTGGCCGTCACCCAGTTCCGAGACGAGTTCGGAGTACTCGCTGTCGATAATTCGACCGACGACTTTGGTGTCGTTCTCCCAGGTTAGCCGGTGCCAGACGAGCCAGTTCGCCTGCGTGATGAAGTCTTTCTTGACGTCGGCGGGTCGCTGGCTGATCCCCAGGATTCCAAGCCCGTGTTTTCGCCCGCGCTTACCGATCTTGATCAGGAGTTTTCCAGTTTCTCCCATCCCACCCCCCTCGGGGATGTACTCGTGGACCTCCTCGACGACGAGCAAGAACGGTTTCTTCAGTTTCTTTTCCTTGACGAACAGCTGGCGAGCCGTCTCCCGGAGCAGTTCGCTCGCGACGTCTTCGTCGAGGTAACCGGAGACGTCCAGAATAACGGGGACGTTCTCCTCGAGTGCGAGCGAAGCCATTTGCTCTGCGTGTTCCGGGCCGATCTGGATGTCACACTCTTCGTCCGCACCGGCGTGGAGCATTTCATACTCCTCTTTGAGACCGTAGTACTCCCCGTCCGTGTCGACGATCAACAACGGATACCCGGCCTCGAGCAGTTCCTCGGCGATCACTGAGGCGGTGTTCGATTTCCCGCTCCCGGACTTTCCGGTCACGAACCCTCGCCCGGTCAGCAGTTCGACGACGGGAATCGTGACGTCCGTACCGTCCGACGCCTCGCCGACGACGACCTCTCGAGTCGTTTGTTCACTCACTGTAGCACACCCCCATTCGCGCGCGCCTCGTTCATTATGTGAATACTTCTGTCACGGAACCTTGAATATTCGCCTCGAGCCCCAGTCGTTTTGGTTTACTAAGGTGTTCGACCGGTAATGGCGCTCGTCCCTGAGATTTGATAGGAAATGGACATTCCGTGTACACGGTATATGAAGTGTAGAATGTCTATTATGTGTGGCTGTCTATTGTGTGTGGAATTTGTGTTATGTGTGAAATGTTTACACTGTGTAAAATTTCAGGACCGTGTACAATGTGTGGTGCTTGGAGGTTGCCCGTTCTGTGTAATTGGTTACAATGTGTAGAATGTCTAGACGGTAAATACAGTGCAACGTTACGGCCTACGATAGCATTATCCGACCATGGTTCGGGTTGATGAGCGACCATGGATCGGGTTGATGAGCGACCATGGATCGGGTTAATGAGAAAACTCGAGAGTGAATACGTTGCCGACATCACCGTAGTTTAGCGGGTGAGCGTCGCTCTGCGGAGGTTCATTTCACCCGTCACGTTTGATGGAGATCTCGTTGGACTGTCGTTGTTGAAATGTTTACACAGTGTGAACTGTGTGAACGTTCAGGAGAATACTCTGCTGAGTTCGGACAATAATTATCGGTCCTCACGAGGATATCCGCTCCGAATCGCTGAGATTCGCGAAGCACTTCCAAGACTTCTCAGACGGTGTAGGACGTGTACACAATCTTCACTGTGTGTACTGCCTACACTCTGTGTACTGCCTACACTCTGTGTACTGCCTACACTCTGTACACCACTTATACTGTGTGTACCACCTACACGTTGTGTGCCGTCTACACTGCATGCGACATTCAAACGGCATGGGATGACTACGATGTATGCGAAGTCTACAACTTCTGAACGTTCTCCGATGTCCCTGTTACCGTCTATTCTGTTGGTAGCTCATCGGCTGTGGTGGGATTTGCGAGTTTGAACCGCGGACGCTGTGTGGAACGCATAGACGGTATACTTTGTTTGCACATTGTAGACTGTTCACACTGTTTAGAATGTCTTTGATGCTCGGAACGGTTTTGCGTTTCGAACAGAGTTAGCGTTCGTCGACCTCGATTTCTCCTGTTCGTTCCGTTGTACTCGAATTGTGGCTCGTGTCTCTCCTATAAGGCGAATGGGAACTGTTTGAACAGTGTAGAATGTGTAAACATCTAAAACACTGCATACTGTTTAGACTGTTTTCGGTAGTGTTAAGTCATCTCACTGTGACGATTTCGCTGTCATTCGACGTCTCCACCGGATTCGTTCGCGCTGACGTTCGAGAAACCTTCCACAATGTTCACACTGTGTAAACATCGCCGACGGTCGAAGGCACGTACGCCTGCCGTTCAGGCTATTCTCTGGGTTGTACTCGCGTTCAGTTTCTCGTCTCGAATAAATGGACTGTCTACAATGTTCACACGGTGTATACGCTTTGAGCTGTTCGAACCGCTCGAGCGGTGCATACTGCCGTCGACTACAGCCGGGGACAGACGATTCGTACTCCGTCGGAATCCCTCGAGTAACCTCGGAGTTTTTCGCGATTCGAGAACGGATCACTTCTCTCCCCTTCTAAACTGCCCTCACATTCTACACAGTGTGAACATTGTAGACTCCTCGAGATGTGTGCGCGATTTAAACTGTCTACACAGTGCGAGCTGTTCGAACGGTTCCGACGGTGGAGGCGGCGAACGAGGTGTTCAACGACATGAGTAATTCACGTGCCGTAAGCGTCGCGCTTCAGAAAGGCGGCGTCGGCAAGACGACGGTCGCGATTAATCTCGCAGAACGACTCGCTAACCGATCGAACGATGTCCTATTGGTCGACCTCGATCAGCAAGGGAACGCGACGGAAGGCGTTGGACTCGCCGATGCCTATCAAAACGATGTCCACATCGGACACGTGCTCGAGGATAGCTCCGACACGACGCTCGGGGACGTCATTCGGAAGGCGAATTCGTTTGACGTACTTCCCGCAAACGAGGACTTAGATAGCGTCGAAAACAGCATTCGAAGCGCCACGTTCGGGGAACTTTGGATCAGAAACGAGATCATCGATCCGGTTCTCGAGGACACGTACGATTACGTCGTCGTCGACTCGCCGCCGAATCTCGGTCCCCTCGCAGATGCGTCGCTCATCTCTACGCAGAACGTCATCGTTCCGCTTCGGATGAGCGAACCGAGCGTCAGCGGGTTCGAGCGGATGTACACCCAACAGATCACCCCGATCAGAAAGGAGATCGATCTCGATATCATGGCGATCGTTCCGAACGCGCTCTCGGGAGACAACGAAGAAAAGCGTATCATCGGCAACTTGGAGGAGTCCGAATTCGGCGAGTACCTGCCGGAATTCGCCCGAACCGATCACTTCGACGATCCGGATTCACCAGGGCCCGGCCTTCGCGAACGAATCGCGTTCCGTCGCGCGTGGCGTGAGGGTGAGCCACTCGCGGAGTACGACCCGGAGAGTGACATGCTCGAGCGATTGGATGCGCTCGCCGGCGTCGTCGAACGGGGAGGTGTTGTCGATGCCTGAGGATAATCGCTTCGCCGGATTGGGTGACGCCGTCGAGGATGAAACGCCGGAGACCGAATCGGCGGGCGACCGGGAGTCGACCGATTCGGGTGCCGACGACGGCGGGGTCGAACTCGAGCACGAGGAAGACGAAATGGACGAGGAACCGGATCCGACCGCATTTCCGTTCGACGATACGACGAAAAAGACCGTCTACGTCAGACCGGAGACGGTAGATGATCTCGAGGACGCACAAGCGCTGGTCGACGCACAGTTGCGAACCGAACACGACGTGCGTAACTTGACGGGGCGGGAGTTCTACGACGCGGCGTTCCGACTCGCGGCCGCCGATACGGACGGACTCATCGACGAAATCCTCTCGGAGCGCGAACGAGACGGGAACTGATTATTCGGCCATACCATCATGCGCTTCCTGTCTGGCTCCTCTATTTTGCGCCCGCTCAGTCTATAAATAGTATCCCGCTATAGGTTCTCGGTTAGTTCCGACTTCGAATCGGAAACGACGCGTTCCGCGATGGGTGCTCTACACTCGTTACAGACGGCTGTCACGACGGTTGTAGGCCGTTGGCAACAGTGCTCGTCGCGCTCGACGGTTCGCTCGATGGCTCCGTCACACGTCGGACAGCGCTCGAGGAGCAGCCGAACGCGTTCGAGCAGGTCACGCCGGTCCCCGGCCTCGAGCGTCTTCCAGTCGGTTACCAGTTCGCTAATACAGTCGGCAGCGGCGACGTCAGCCGCGAGTGCAGGCACGGAGGGCCACCGGAGGCGGCGTGAGCCGTCGACCGTGACGGCGAGGTCGTCCAGTCTCCGAACGTCTCCGTCGACCATCGCGGCGATTTCCTCATCGGACGGCGGCGAGCGCCGGTAGCGTCTGGCCTCCAAATACAGCTGTTCCCGGACGTCGGCACGGAGGCGAAGACGTTCTGCGCCTTGATTTTCGAGGAGCCCGGCGGCAGCCAGCGTGTCCCAGTCGATTTCAGCAGTCCCGATCGATCGATCGGTTGAACGCTTCCCGAACAAGGAGAGAACTGGGGCTGGAAGGTATTCCCTGGTGAGCGTCGGCGTTCCGGGGACGAGATAGCCGCGGAGCACGATTACGGTAACGAACGCCGTGAACGCGACGACACCGGCCGCTATCGTGGCAATGGATCCGATCGCGGTTGCGAGGAGGGCCGCGATCAGGAGGTTTACGACCGTACACGGGAGACATCGATTCTCGCCCGTGTGTCGGGGGTTTCGAACGCTCGAGATCGACTCGAGAGGGAGACGCATACGTAACCGGTGTTCTCTATCACGGTGTGGAGTATAAACCCGAAACCCGCTGGTTCCGGCCGGCCGGTCTCGGTGGCGATTCCGACGGGATCGTAACCGTCGGGCGGTACGCGACCAGCGGCGTTCGACGGGAGTAAGAAAGCGGTTCACGAGTCGGTAGAGGATCACGCCGAACGGGCCCAGTAGCGGGCTCGAAGGGCCGTATCCAGGTTCGGTCACCGCCGAGGTGTACATCGCGTCCATCGCGGCCTGTCGGCGGGTAGCCGCCCGGCACGAGGTCGATTTGGGACGATCTACCGGGCGTTGTGGCGGCTCTCGTCGGATCGACTACAGGACGGTCGGCCACCTACCGTTGCCGTTCGAAGGGACCCGAGTTGATTGTGCACTCTCTCAGTACCGTCCTCGAGACGACTCTCCTATCGTCAGTAATAATCACTGGTTGATTTTTCACAACTCTCTCACCTGTAATCACAACAACGTTTACAAACACGAGGGTGGTCAATTCCCTGAGGATTGATACCAAATGTCAATGGACGCTGTCGTCTATCAGGAACCGCACGAAGTCGCCGTCGAAGAAGTCGACGAGCCCGAAATCGAACACGGAAACGATGTCATCGTCGACATCACGACGACGTGTATCTGCGGGTCGGACCTCCACATGTACGAGGGTCGAACCGGTGCCGAACCGGGGATCGTCTTCGGCCACGAGAACATGGGGCTCGTAACCGAAGTCGGCGACGCCGTCACGACTCTCGAGGTGGGCGATCGGGTCGTGATGCCGTTCAACGTCGCCTGCGGGTTCTGTCGGAACTGTGAGAACGGCTATACCGGCTTCTGTACGAACGTCAACCCCGGCTTCGCGGGGGGTGCGTACGGATACGTCGCGATGGGGCCGTACAAGGGCGGGCAAGCCGAAAAGCTTCGAGTACCGTTCGCCGACTTTAACGCGTTAAAATTACCGGAGGGCGACGAACACGAGGACGCGTTCGCGCTCCTCGCTGACATCTTCCCGACGGGGTGGCACGGTACCGAACTCGCGAACCTCCAGCCCGGCGAATCGATCGCCATCTTCGGGGCCGGCCCAGTGGGGCTGATGGCCGCCTACAGTGCCAAGATCAAGGGCGCTGCCGAGATCTACGTCGTCGACCGCGTGGAGAGTCGCCTCGAGATGGCCGAAGACCACTGCGACGCTCAGGGGATCAACTTCGAGGAAGACGATCCCGTCGACCAGATCGTCGACGCACACGGCGACGAGGTCGACAAGGGTGTCGACGCAGTCGGCTACCAGGCGATCGATCCCGAGACGGATCCAGGCGACGACGCCTACGATCCGGCTCGAGAGAACCCCGCGATCGTGCTCAACCAGCTCATCCAGACCGTGCGCCCAACCGGCGAAATCGGCGTTCCCGGGCTGTACGTCCCGTCGGACCCCGGCGCACCCGACGAAATGGCTGCTCAGGGCCGACTCGGCATCGACTTCGGGAAGCTCTTCGAGAAGGGCCACAAGTTCGGTACCGGCCAGTGTAACGTCAAGGAGTACAACCGCCAGCTCCGGGACATGATCATCGAGGGTCGCGCCGATCCCAGCTGGGTCGTCTCCCACCGAGTCGACCTGGATCGCGCACCGGAGATGTACGAACGATTCGACGACCGAGAGGAGGGCGTCATCAAGGTTCTGCTCGAGCCGTAACCGGCTCGTTGACGGTCTCTAAACGTCGTTCCCGAACCAACCGGCTCGAGGCGAAACGCGGCTGACTAACGCCTCCATCCTTAGCTACGCATCCACACCATCGGATGGTTCTCACGAAGGTGGTTCTGGTACCGCTTGATCAGTGTCGGGTACGATTCCGCGACCGCGTCCCACTCACAGTGGTCGCACTCCCGTTCGACCGTGTCGTCTCCGCTGTGGACGTACCCGCCCGTTCGATCCATGCTCGTCGTCGAGCGCTCGTACGGCATGACTCTTTCGTCCATCCGACGACCTTTGTTCGGCCAACGATCACTGACGTTCGTTCCATCGTACCGTCTCCGTAGTGCTTGTGCCCTGTTCGACGGGCCGTCCGCGCCGGCGGAGAAAACCGTATGTCGATGACAACCGTATCCGAACGTATGTGCAAGTACTGTAGCTACTCCTACCACGATGGCTGGACGCAGCTACTCGAGTACGACGACGTGTACCAAGACGGACGCTACGGTCAGGTCGAATCCGAGTCGACTCACGGCTTTCACGAATCTTGGGCGGAACTCAGCGAGGAACTCGAGTAGCTGTCCGAACACACTTTCTCACTCGAGCGGGAACGGATCAGGAACGATATCCGCGTTCGATTCCGCCGTGTCTGGCGCATCCGACTCCGCCCCGTCCGCCGCATCGAATTTCGCCGCGTCCTCGAGCAAGCAGTCCTCGAGTTCCTCGCGGATCCGTGCCTCGTTCATCTCCCGACCGATGAACACCAGTTGCGTTCGGCGTTCGTCGTCGGGTCGCCAGTTGCCGAGCGGACCCGCCTGGACGGACGGACCCGCCTGACTCACGCCGATGACCTCCTCGTACCCGGCGACGAAACAGACGCCCTTGGCGCGAACGATTGCGCCGTCCCATTCCTCGAGCCACGCTGCCAGCCGTTCCGGGTGAAACGGGCGATCGGATCGGAAGACGAACGTCGAGATCCCGTGTCTTTCGGCGGCGCTCGGGGTCACGTGGTCGTGTTGGTGGTCGTCGTCCTGCTGGTGTCCGTGCTCCTCATGGTCGTGGCTGTGTGAACGCTCGTGATCGGATTGGCTGTCGTGATCGGGGTCGCGGCCCGCTTTGCGAAGGTGGCGCTTCCACCCCTGCGATCGCTTTGCCTCCTCGAAGTCGAACCGATCAGTCTCGAGCACAAGCTCCGGGTCGATATCGCAGTAGGTCGTCCGCACCCGCTCGGCTCGCGGCTGTAGTTCCTCGACGACCGCCTCGAGTTCCTCGAGCGTGTCGTCGGGCAACATATCGGCCTTGTTGAGCAACAGGACGTCGCAGAACTCGATCCCCTCGACGAACACCTCGCTCAGCGGACGTTCCGGCGTCGACGTGGCATCCTCCGAGAGCCGATCCTCGGCGTCGAACTCCTTCCAGAAACCGTAGGTGTCGAGCACCGTCACCATCGTATCGAGCCTGAACGGGTCGGGCGGGTCGCTCGAGTCGGATGGATCTCTCGAATCGGTCTTGCCGCCCCCGGTGAACACTCGAGCGACCGGAATCGGCTCGCTGATCCCCGAGGACTCGACCACCAAGGCGTCGATCTCACGATTCTCGGCCAGACGCGTCGCTTCGTCGCGGAGGTCGCCTTGCAACCGACAGCAGATACAGCCGTTCGTGAGTTCGATAATCCCGTCGTCCTCGTTGGCTCGAGCGATCAGCTCCGCGTCGACGTTCACTTCCCCCACGTCGTTGACGATCACCGCAATTTGCCGCCCCTCCGGATTCGACAACACGCGATTGACCAGCGTCGTTTTTCCGGCACCGAGGTAGCCACTGACGACCGTTACGGGAATTGTCTCGGTACGGTTCATGTGGTACTTCATACCACGAGCCGTGCAGTACTAAATGACCGGCCGCCTTTCGTCGACAGTCTCGAACGAAGACAGGTTCCAACGCCGATTCTCGGTCCTGTCGTCAGCCGTTCCCGTCGTCATCCGGGAAGCGCTCCCGAACAGTCACTCGACGTCGTCGTGCGTCAGCAGGGTCCGCTTGCGCTCGCCGGCGGGCGGGTCGTACGTGATCACTTCGAGGAGGTTGCCGTCCGGATCGAGGAAGTAGAACCCCTCGAACTCGTCCCAGTCGTACGGCCCCTGGTTGGGAAACTGGTCGTCGAGGACGCCGACGAGGTCGTCGTAGTCCGCCCGCGAGGTCTCGAACGCGAGGTGGGCCTTGTCCAGCGGGTGCTCGAGTTCGTTCGGCTCCCAGCCGTCGGCCCGTCCCGTCTCCGCGAGCGTCACCACCGTCTCGCCCGCCTCGAACATCGCGTGCTCGCCCTGAAAATCGGACGGCGGGCGCTTTACCGCGAGTCCGAGTTCGTCGCGGTAGAAGGCATAACAGGACTCGAGGTCGTCGACGTCGACGTTGATGTGATCGACCGCGCGCACGATTAGGCATCACCCGAGATTCGGTCGGCGTACTCGGTAAGCACCGTCGCGTCCGAGTCAAGGTAGTCGTTCGTCCACGCGTCGTCCGGCTCCACCGGCCCCTCGAGCAGGTCGGTCTCAGCTAGGGCGGCTTCGAGTCGATGCCATCGCTCGGGATCGTGGGTTCCCCAGCCGGCCGCTCGAAGCTGATCGGTCAACTGGAGCGATCGCGACGCAGTCTCGAACTTCTCGCGTTCGATCTCCCGACGCCGCTCGAGGGTAGCGTTTCGCGACACCAGCGCGTCGATCGCCGCCGCCGGATCGGTCGTCGCCGCGGCCCATCCGCGTGCAGTAGCGCGCAGGAACGCGCGTATCGTTTCGGGCTCGTCCGCCGCGAACGCCGGACTCGTGACGAGCGTCATGCCGTAGACCGGCAGCCAGTCTCCGATGAGGAGTTCGTCGGCGGTGCGGTCGTGCTCGCGCTCGAGTTCGAGGCCGTTGGTGACGACGCCGACGGCGGCATCGATCTCCCCCTCGAGCAGCCGGTGTTCCACGCGGTGGTGGGTCCGCGGATCGACGTTGGGGAGATCGACCTCGTCGCGGATCCCCGCGTCCTCGAGCAGTTGGGCCGCGAGGATGCGCGTCTTCGTCGCCGACGGCGCAACGGTGCGCCCGGCGAGTTGCTCGGGGCGCTCGAGGGGTTCGCCGAAAACGTCCCGGAGGGTGTAAACCGCCGCCGGGGTCTTTCCTGTGACCGCCGCGACGGCCAGCGGCTCGAACCCCTGGCTCCGCACCGAGAGCACGGCGCTGGCCCCGGCGAGTCCGACAGTGGTCTCGTTGCGGGCGGCCTGCTCGGCCGCGTAGGGGGAGCCGTGGCCCTCGACGAACGCTACCTCGAGCCCTTCTGCCTCGTAGAACCCTCGCTCTCGCGCGAGGAAGTACGGGGCCTGAAACCCGTTGGGTTCCCAGTTGAGCTGAAACGTGATCGACGTCATATGAGGTCCTCCTGAAGATCCACCCGGAACGTCCCCTCGGGGATGTGATCGACGCCGAGTGCGTCCGCCCCTGCAACCTCGAGGAGGTGGTCGAACAGCCGTTCCATTCCGTCGACCGTCTCCTCGTTCCAGTCGGCGACGACCATGTCCCGCCAGCCGTCGCGAATCGCGCGTCCGACGGCGGGATCGTCCTCGTACATCAGCCGTTCGCGGATCTCGACCCAGAGGTCGTCGTCGGTTCCCAACCGCTCGACGGCCTCGCGATAGGCACCCGTAAACGCGCGAATCGTCTCCCGATCATCCGAGAAGAACTCCTCGCTCGTCAGGAACGTCGAGATCGGGAGTTTGTTTTCCGTCCCCGACAGCTCCTGGACGAGCCGAGACATCGGGAGGACCTCGCGGTAGTCCTCGCTCCGGGTGATCTCGGGGACGATCTGCCAGAACTGGCAAATCGCGTCGACCTCGCCGTCGGCGAGCATCCGAGTGAGTTCGACCTTCGAGCCCGACTCTACGGGCGTCGCCTCCTCGTCGGGATCGAAGCCGTGGTACTCCCGGCACGCGGCGCGGACGAGGATCCAGTTTTTGTCGAGCCGACGGACCACGCCGATTCGCCGATCACGGAGGTCCTCGAGCCCCTCGATCGGGGAATCCGTCGGTGCGACGAGCCCGCCGACGGTTCGGCCGTAGGGATGGAAGGCGACGATGGACGCGCCCTCGGCGCGCTCGCGGGCGGTCGAAATGTAATCGATGTCGATGAGGTCCGCCTCGCCCTCCTGCAGTTTCGCCTCGACGGTTTCGACGCCGCCCTCGAGTTCGTCGGAGACGAGCCTGACGTCGAGGTGGAACCCGTGATCGTGATCGAGCTCGAGGCGTTTGATCGCGTAGAGCAGGTACCGAGGGCTCCCGTTGTGTTCGAATCGTGCTCGCAGGATCGGTCGATCGCCCGGGTCGTCGTGGTGGTCGTCGAACTCGGCCTGTTGGCCCTCGACATCTATCGTTCCGTCAGGCATCGGTTTCCCCCACTGGGCCGACGATGGCGTCGATCTCCGCCGCTTCGTCGATCAGGTCTCGGTCTTTCATCCACTCGAGGTGGGCCGTGAGTTCGTCGCGATCGGCGAGCTCCGGCGGGTCGTACCGAGGGACCGACACGCTTCGCTCGAGTTCTTTCACGTCGACGTCCTCGAACAGATCGGGCGCGACGCGGCGGTCTTTTTCGAGCATTTCGAGGTACTCCTCGCGGAAGGCCTCTGGTTCGGCGTTGATCGCCCGCGCGGCGCGGCCGTAGGCGGCGACGAAGGATTCGAGCGCCTCGCGGCCGACGGCGTCGGAAGCGACGATTCCCACGTGGTTCTCGAACTCGAGGAGTCGCTCGAAACCGAGGTGTGTGGCGAGGGTACTCTGGGGTTCGATGAGCGTCACGGCGTCGACGTCTCCCTCGCGCAGTGCGCGGAGTCGATCGGTGGGCATTCCGCGGTGGACGAGCGTAATTTCGTCGGGATCGACGTGCTCCTCGAGCGCCCTCATCGCAGTGTACTCCTGGCCGGTCCGGCGGTTGACGGCCACCTCGGCGTTCGCGAGATCCGCGGGCGACTCGATTCCCGCGTCCGGTCGCACGAACACCGTGTACGGCTGGTCGGCGAACGTCCCCTTCGCAACGACGCGGCCGTCGTCCATGCGCCACGTCCGTCGGAGGCTCTCCCACTTGCACACCGGATAGATGTCGACATCGTGGTCGCCGGTCAGCGTTTCGTCCGCGGGGATGTACTTGACGTCGACGGTGCGCCGATCGCGTTCGACTAGCTCGACTGTCAGCCCTTCCGCTTCGTAGTACCCCCGCTCGCTCGCCACCTTCTGTGGCAACGCGAACGAGAACGGGAGGTGGAACAGTCGTAGTGTGTCACCACGAGCCATGGGAACTGCCTTCCACGAAGCATGGTATAAACGTATCACCGGAATGTTTATGCGTGGCTTCGTGGGCAGTGTATCGCGAGTGACTATGGAGAACGTCAACAGTGCGCAGGTCGAGTTCGAGGAGCATGCCGACGGAGTCTACCTCGCCGACCTCGCCACCGGCAAACGGGCGTGCATGAAATACTGGCGGATCGAGCCCGGGGCGACGCTGCCGGTCCACCGTCACGACAACGAGCAGATCGGGTACGTCCTCAGCGGCTCGCTGATCGCTCTGATCGACGGGGAGGAGGTTCCGCTCTCGACAGGTGATTGTTATCGATTCCGAAGCGGGGAACCCCACGGTACCGAGAACAGGGAGGAGGAGCCGGCCGTCGGTATCGGCGTCCTCGCACCGCCTCGAGAGCGTCCTGATTGGAGGCGTTGATGCGGACGATCGACGGCTTTCCACGCTCGAACGGCAACCTGTCGAGTCACTCCGCGAGGGACCCGCGATCGCTCACGGCGCTCGAGGTGGGTCGAATTCGTCGGTCTACTGCCGGACACGGTGCGCGTTCGCCGCCAGCTACGAAAAATCTGAGATGTCTGTAGTTGTCGACTACTCGACGACGACGTCGCCGACCGCGTCGTGTTGTGACTGGTCGAGGTAGACCTCCATCTCCTCTTCGGCGACGAACTCGACGGTCTGATTTTCTCCCGCTTCGTCGATAAATTCCGAGCGAACGTAGGTGTTCCATTCGTTCGTGTCTCCGCCGGAGGCGACGACGAAGTTGTGGCCGGGAAGGGGTTCTCCCCACTCTTCGTCCTCGAGCTGACCGATTCCGTTCTCCCACTCGACGGCGTACGTTTCGCCCGCCTCGAACTCGAGCGTGGGATTAGCTTCGTCTGCGATTTCGTCGGGTGCCTCGCCGACCCATTCGCCTTCCTGAAGCGTGAGCGAGTAGGTTTCGACCGGGTCGCCGGTCTCGATCGCGGGCAATTCGATCGAAACGTCCTCGTCACCGCCGTCGATCGTCACCTCCTCTGTGACCCGTTCGTGACCGTACGTCCACACCTCGAGTTCGTAGTCGCCGTCCTCGAGCATGTCGAAGCGGGCTCTGGCCGGCTCGAAGTCCTCGTCCGGATCCGGCCGCGCCGCGATGTCGGAGAACGAGTGCATGTCCTCGAGGAAGACCTCTGCCTCGATCGGGTCGCCGTCGCTGTCTTCGACGTGGACGTGCAGTTCGTGGACCTCGTCGGGATCGACCACTTCGATCGGGCCGCGCATCTGGACGGGGTGTGGTTCGCAGTAGTATTCCGCCATCTCCGATTCTGCGGTGAACGTGAGTTCCTCGAATTCGCCCTGTTCATCGAGCATCGGCGTCGCTTCCAGTGCGTCGCCCTCGTCGTCGGCGAGGACGAAGTTGTGGTGGGAGCCGTCGCCGTTTACCCAGATGACTTCGTGTTCTTCGCCCTCCAGTAACCGGAGCGTCGGGCCCGACTGGCCGTCGATCTCCGCGGGAGCGACGCCGATCCAGCCGCTGACAATTCCGAGTAACGTGAACGTTCTCCCGTCGACATCGTTTTGTACGGCCGGGAGTGGCTCGTTTAGATGCTCTCGATACGCCCCGGCGGTTCCCGTGATTGCCGCCGTTCCTGCGGCCGCTGCCGTTCCTTTCAGTACTCCTCGCCGCGTCAGTTGGTCGTGTGAGTTATCGTTCGTCATTGGTTGTGTAATTTCTCGTCAATTCGGTTGTTCTCACTCATCCATCGAGAACACGGCGAGCGTATCGCCGCGTTCTCCCTGACGGAGCCAGCCGCTACCCCCGACCTGAACGGCGACGTACTGTGCCCCCTCGTCGGGATCGTACCAGCTCATCGGCGAGGCGCTGATCGGAACGTCGAACTCGTACTCCCAGAGCCGGTCGCCAGATTCGCCGTCGTAGGCGACGAACGTTCCGTTCTGGGTGCCGTTGAAGACGAGTCCGGTCGATGTCGCCATCGAACCGCCCCACATGTACTGTTCGCTCTCGATCCAATCGCGCCAGACGACTTCTCCGGTCGTCGGGTCGATCGCGACGAAGGCGGTGATAGATCCGTTCCACTCGTCGGGGTTCTCATCGGCCGGATCGTCGAGGCCGCCGCCCCAGTAGGGGTCGCCCTCCGTGTACTCCTCGAACCGCCAGTACAGATCCTGCGGGAAGTTCTGGTGGACGAAGTACGCGAGTTCGGTCTCCGGGCTGTAGGACGGCGGCTGCCAGTCGTTCCCGCCGGGTGCCCCCGGAACGAACGGAACCCGCTCGTCTTCGCTGATGTGTGGGATCATCTCCCACATATTGATGTGTTGGCTACACTCCTCGCTGCGTTCGTAGAGATGTCCGTCGTCGGCGTCTAAGATGTAGACCCAGCCGGTCTTTCCGGAGCCGAGCACGACGTCCGTTTCCTCTCCGTCGACTTCGAGATCGTTTACCAGCACGCGGGGGGCCGCCGAGTCATAGTCCCAGACGTCGTGTGGACTCTCTTGGTACCCCCACTGTATTTCGCCGGACTCGAGGTCCATCGACAGCGTTCCGCAGGTGGGGAAGTTCGGGCCCGGTCGGACCGTTCCATCGAAGTCGGGTCCGGGGTTACCGATCGGCGAGTACAACATGCCTCGCTCCTCGTCGATCGTCGGTGTCATCCAACTCGTTCCACAGCCGTGGTCTCGACTGGCTCCGATCCACTCGTCGTCGGGAAGCGTATCTGCCTGCCAGACGGAGTCTCCGTTCTCGGTATCCAGTGCGGCGAGGAAGCCGAGAACGCCGTATTCGCCGCCGGCGCTGCCGGTATAGACCGTCTCGTCGTATACGACCGGTGCCCACGTCGCGGAGTAGCCGACTTCGTGATCGGCCGTCTGGGTGTACCACTCCTCCTCGCCGGTGTACCGGTCCAGCGCGACGACGCCCGAGTCGAGCGTCGTCATGTACACCTTGTCGCCGTAAACCGCGGCTCCTCGATTGTTGTCGTCACAACACAGCAGGACGTCGATCGGCGGCGCGTAGGTGTAACTCCAGAGGACCTCGCCCTCCCTGGCGTCGATTGCCTTGATGTGGTTCGGCCCGTTCGTCTGGTACATCACCGGCGGATCGCCGGGAATCACGATCGGCGTTCCCTCCATGCTCGAGCCCGTCCCGACCTGCATCTCGTACTCGAGCTCGAGGTCGTCGACGTTGTCCGGCGTGATGACGTCGGCGGTCGTGTTTCGCTGTTGTTTGTACCCGCCGCCGTACATCAACCACGCTTCGGGGTTCTCAGCGGACTCGCTGAGCATTTCCTGGGTTATGTCCTCCTCGGGGATGCGGTCGGCGTCGTGGTCCTCGGTGACCGATTCGTCCGGTCCGCCGACCAGTGTATACCCGTCGTCGATCTCTTTCAATTCGATATCTCGTGCGGCCTGAACGGCCCTGTCGTTGCGTAGTGCCATTGGTATCACCGAAGTTTGCTTGCGGCGCGGACGTCGTCCGTGATGTAGAAGACGTCTCTCATCAGCTCTTCCTGGCTGACGATTTGGATCGCGGCTCCCGCAGTGAGTGCCGCGGGTAACTGTCCGTCGGAAAGTTCCCTCTCGTCGTCGGGCGCGGCGATGTCACACGCGGCGGTCGCCGTGACGTACAGTCCGCCGAGCATCGCAGCAGTATGCCAGTTTGCGTCGTCGAGGATGCTGTCGGTGACTATCACCCTGTTCTGCCACAGGTGACGATCCAATCCGCGGATCCACAGGAGCGCTCCGCCCGAAGCCCGTTGGTGCAACGGCGGGACGTTCTCCGTGTCGAACTCGACGTCCTTCGGGATCTGGTTCGACGGCACCCATCGAGCGAGTCGCTCGTTGGTGTTCACGATCGAAGCAAGGAGAACGGTTTTTTCCTCTTCGTCGAACCCGAGTTCGTCGAGCCCCGTCGAAAGCGACGTCGAGAGGAGTAACTCTCGAGCCGTATACTCCACGTGCTCGGGCGTGAACTTCGGCAGGAATTCTTCGATGCCCTCGAAAAACCCGGTTTCGACGAGGTGATCGTAGAGTCGCCACCCGGGTTGTGCGACCGCCTCGTACAGGCCCTCGGGTTCGTCTGGAATGCCCGCCGCACGCACTTCGGGGAGACGAGCGATTTCGTCATCGAGGGCGTTTCGCTCCCGCCGGAGCAACTCGCCGTCGAGGCTGTCCGAAAACGTGTCTCTGATTTCCCGACCTCTCGAGACGAACTCCGGATCGGTCTTTGCGTCGAGTGTCGTCGCGAGACCGTCCCACGTCACCGGCGTCTCGGCCGTCTCTTCGACGCCAAGGTTGCGCGCCAGATCACGTCGGTCCGCTGTCGACATTTCCGGTCTCATGCTTGTCTGTGACATGTTATCACTCCAAGGTCAGCCTTCCAGCAATCAACCGATAAACATTTTCGAAGTATTCGTGTACTACAGGACAGGCTAGGTGTTCGATACCTGCCATCACTGTCGAGGTTTTGCCGGTGTGTTGACCAATCGGTCCCACGCCGTTCGTCGTTCGATGCCGGAACTCATTACCGATGCTCGAGAATCGATTTCAGCCGAAATCCCGATGTCGGGGGGATAGAACTTCTCGTTCGTCGCGCGTACGGTCGAAAACGGCAACATAACCCGGTCTCCGCTTCGCACGGTTCGCTCGAGGCGATGCCTACTGTCTGTAACACGACGATTCATGTGGGGTATCCGACAGATTCTCACTGCTCTGTTGACACTCGGCCGTGTCCGAGCGATTCCGGTCGTCTCGAGGGTCGGTTGGTCTCAAGGCCGGTCAAGTTAGCCTGGCGATACTATCTGTGACGATTACCACGGGGCTGTTTTATGGTCCTCTACGGTGTGGGGAGAATTCGCATGGTGGACACAATCAGTCTCGAGACGGCAAAGGAAGTCATCGACGCGGCCGAACAGCGCGCAGAAGAGATTGACAACCCGATGGTGATAACCGTCGCTAACTCTGAAGGAAACCTCATCGCCCAGCACCGGATGGACGATGCGTGGCTCGCCTCGGTCGACATCTCGCGAAACAAGGCCTTCACCGCGGCGTCGCTGGATATGCCCACACACGAGTTAGCCGAACCGTCCAAGCCGGGTGAATCGCTGTACGGCCTTCAGAACACCAATCAGGGCCGGATCGTCATCTTCGGTGGCGGCTACCCGCTGATGCGAGACGGCGAAATCGTCGGCACCATCGGCGTCAGCGGCGGCGCCGTCGAACAGGACATGGACGTCGCGGAGGTCGGCGTCGACAAGTTCGACGAACTCTCCTCCTAACGACCGAGCGCAGACTACGGCCGACCCCTGCAGACCCGTGCCGAGCAGACCCGTGCCGACTACCGCAGACCACCCCACCGCTTGGTGGGATCGGCACGGAGGGCCATCGTAGTCGAACGTAGTGCACTCGTACGATTCGATACGGAAGTTCCCACACAGCCACAGTTCTATTACTACCTGTGAATGTCGCGCTAGCTTGGTCGGATTTCCGTGTTCGAATTAAGTACGTTGTCGTCCTCGAGTCTACCGTGAGTTCGAACACGCTCGACTCGTTTGGCCGGGCCATCCTCGAGACGCTCGAGGACGAACAATTGACCGCTGACACGCTCGAGGCCGCGTTCGAGACCTCTCGAGAGACGCTCGAGGAGCGCTTATCGCAACTGGTCGACAACGCGCTGGTTCGACAGGGAGACGGCGGCCGATACGAGTTGACCGATAACGGCCGCCGCGTCCTTCGCGCGACGTCCGTGGGAAAGCGCGACGACCGTATCGATATCCCTGCGGCGGTAGAGGCGTCACTTGAGGGCTTTTCACTCCCTCCGGACAGGGAGGACGCCGTCCGAAAGGCGTTTTCGTTCCTTCAGTACTGGGGTGATGCGACGACGGCCGAACTTATCGACGGCTGTTACAGCGAGTCGCCCGCCGATTACGACACGGCCAAGCGGTGGTGGGGAGACTGCGTCGAAAAACGACTCCGCGGGCTCTCGCTCGTCGAACCCCCGCGATCCGAATCGATCGATTCGCCAGATCTGGACGAGATGCTGTGGCGGTACGAGAATGTACCCGTCGTCGAAACTCCCGATGACGTAGATGGACGCGACGTTCCCGACCCCCAGCCGGGGCCCATGTCGTTCGGAAGCGTTCGTCACGGGATCGAGAAAATCGAGATGAGCGACGCCGAACGAACGGCGGCTCGAGTCGCGTTCACGGTTCTATTTGATCGAGAGACGGTAACCGCGGCCGAGCTAGCCGAACGAGTGTACGGCGACTATCCGGCGGGGTACGACTCAAGCGACGATTGGACAGTCTTTCTCTCGGACGTGTTCGATGCCCTCCCCGGTATCGAGCGGGATTCGGAGACGATGGACGAAGTCGTCTGGAGTTATTGGCCGTCTCATGGTCTGGAAACGGATCGGGACTGACCGCTGACGGTACCTGTGCTCGGATGGCCGCAAATTCACGCCGTACGATCAACACCCGCAGTAGTAGGATCGTTCGAATATCAGATACCGACTGTCCGTGGTACGAGGTCGCCGTGGTCGGCGGCGGGCCAGCCGGACTCACCACAGCGCAGTATACCACGCGTCTGAGCCATCGAACCGCCGTCTTCGAAAGGGAAGGGGCCGACACGCGGCGGTCGGCCACGTTCACAACGTGCTGGGGATTTCGGAGGATGTCTCCGGCCGGGAACTGGCAGATCACGCCCTCGAGGATGTCGAAACCCACGGCGGGGACATCTACTTCGACGTCGTCGAACACATCGATAAGGGGGAGGTGAGAGCGAGTACCCGTTCCGTCTCGGGGCCGCTCACGCGACGATCGAATCGAAATGCGTCGTTCTCGCGACCGGATTTCGTGACCACAGCCCGGACGCGCCGGAGATCCGGTAGTTCACACCGTTAAAAAACGTGGCACAGTCTACACTGTGTACAATGTTTGCACAGTATAGAATTTGTAAAACTCTCAGAACGTGTGAACGTGTAGAACGCATAGAGCTTGTACAACGTGAGGGGTGTTCGCGCTGTGGGTCGACCGAAACTCCAAACTGTGGAGCGACTCTGCCGGTTCACGCTCTCACCTGCAAGCTTGTTGCTTATCGAACGGAATGGCCTCGACCAATACAGAGGACCAATGAGTGTTGATTCAACGAAAGACCTGTTCCTGAGCGGACTGAAACACGCCTACTACACCGAACAGCGCCTCGTCGACGCGCTCGAGGAACTGGAGAGCACCTCGACGCGGGAGGAACTGAAGTCGGGATTTGCCGAGCACCAATCCGAGACGGAAAATCACATCGACCGGCTCGAGCAAGTGTTCGATCAGGCGGGAGAATCGCCCGAGGGAGCGGAAGACCCCGTCGCCGAAGGTATGATCGAAGCCCACGAGGAGTTCCTCGAGAAGGATCCGAGCGATGACGCGCTGGATCGGTTCAACATCGCCGCCGGCCAGAAATCCGAACACTACGAGATAGCCGTCTACGGGAACCTCATCCCGATGGCCGACCAGATCGGTCTCGACGAAGCCGCGGATCTACTCGAGGAGAACCTCCGGGAAGAACAGGACGAACTCGACACCCTCTCGGAGCTCGGCGAGGAGTTCGACTACGGCGAACTCACGCAGTCGGCGTAATCGACCGAAGCCGGCATTTTCGGTGTGCCACGCGGCGTTTCGTCTCCGATCTGTTCTGACAGTACGCGAAAATCGCCCAGCGTCGATAGAGACTCGAGCTATTCGTCTGCTCCCCGGAGTTGGAACCCGACGAACCGAATCGCCTCGAGCGGCGGATCGGTTGCTATCTCGTGTAGATCTCCGTTCTGGTAGGGATCTTACCGAACACCGCGTCAAGGCCGCAACCGAACACGACGGCAGTTAGGTTTCGTGTGACCCCATCGAATCGGACCTGGGTACTGCGTATCTGGTTGCCCACGCCAGTTCAGAACGCTTGCCGGATCGTCCGGTTCGATCCTAAGTATAATGATATGCCCGAGAGTTCGCCTAGACGGTATGCTCAAAGAGTCAGTTGAAGACGCGCTGAACGAACAGATCAACGCCGAACTCTACTCGTCGTACGTCTACCTCTCCATGGCGGCCTACTACGAGGGCGAAGGCCTCCCCGGCTTCGCGTCGTGGATGCGTTCTCAGTCTGACGAGGAACACGAACACGCGATGCGTCTTTACGAATTCGTCCACGATCGAGACGGGCGGGTTACGCTTTCTGGAATCGATAGTCCACCGACGGAGTGGTCCAGCCCGGCCGATGCCTTCGAGACGGCCTACGAACACGAGGTCGAAATCACCGAAATGATCGACGACCTCGTCGCGCTCGCTCGAGAAGCAAACGACAATGCGACGGAAAACATGCTCCAGTGGTTCGTCGCAGAGCAAGTCGAGGAGGAGGCGACCGCACAGGCCATCCTCGACAAACTGAAACACGTCGGAGATGACGGCCCCGGCCTCCTGATGATCGATCAGGAACTCGGCCAGCGCGGCAGTGAGGGTGCGGACGATGAAGCCGAGGTCGGCGAGTTGGGAGAGTAGGTAGCGTTCTCGAGAGAGATCGGATCTATGTCTCGAGGGAGGCCGGATGCGGTGCAGCCGGTATTCCGTGGAATCCCGGCGTTCTTCTTGTCCTTCAGATCGGACTCGAGTCCTCTTCGGAAAGTATGCGACGGTTGGCTTGGTGAAAGGGATGCGGTTTAGTAAGCGGTTCGAAGCCGGTGAACTCGTCTCCTCGATGCCGTCAGGGTCGCTCGCGTTCGTCCGCGATGTCGGCCATCCGGGTTCATCTGAAAGCGCTCGAGAAAATCATCTACTTGCTGAAGTATCTTGATTCGTCCGTCCCAACTGCCGAATTTACATTTCGCTTCCCGACAGAGCCTTTCGAAGAAGTGCCGTATACGCACGAATGAGTGCGGGAAATCTACTGCCGTATCCTTGTGGATAAGTTGGACTCAAGGTTTGTTCGGATACTCGGTGGAACTCGAACGGAGAAGAACGTGGGGCTTTGTTATTTTAGTAGTTGTATGAATCGTGGTACCTCGACCCTCGGAAGGGTTATCCCTCATCCAACCCTCTGTTTGTTTGTAATGGCAAACGGTAAGGTTGATTTCTTCAACGACACTGGCGGCTACGGTTTCATTTCGACTGACGACGGCGACCTCGACGACGACGAAGACGTGTTCTTCCATATGGAGGATGTCGGCGGCGAAGACCTCACGGAAGGTACTGAGGTCGAGTTCGACATTGAGTCCTCTCCCAAGGGGCCTCGCGCGGCGAACGTCGTCCGACAGTAATACCGAGACACAACTGTCGTTCACAGCGACAGACAACAATCTCGATTTTTCAGCAGGTTACACGTCTGAGCTGACGCTATTTGTACACTCTGTATCGATCGATCCAACCTGGTTGAATTTGCAGGTGGTTCCATGTGAGAGATGCGCCCTCTATTCATCAGCGGCTGCAAGAGTAGTGAGGTGCCTGTTAGTTATCGATGATGCGCTTGCCGGAGTGCATCTTCGGTCGCTGTTCCAGAAATTCGGATGTATTTCTGGGCGGTGGCGAGATCGCTCCACCCCATCAATACCTGAAGCGGGACTGGCGCAACTCCCTGATAGGCGTGATAGCTCGCAGCGGTGGCTCACATTCTGATATATTCATACAATCTAGAATAATCGTATACCGATGAGACATAAATAGAATACGTGGCCGAAGAAAAACCGAAACCGTGACAAGGCGAACGGTATTGCGGAGTACCGCGGCTGCTGGCGTTGCGGGTGCGATAGGGACCAGCGCCATCGGGAGCGTGGCCGGTGAAAAAGTAGAAGACGAAACCGAGGTCAGAGAAGCGATCGAAGCGCACGCCGGCGATTTGCTCGAGCAACTGGCCGAAAGCGGCGTGTTGTCCGCCGGTCCGTCGATGAACTTCCGATTGACGAGTCCACTACTGCATTCGACGATGAAGGCGTCGAACGAGTGACCGACGGCGGCGACGACGCGTATATCGTTCGCAAAGAAATCGACGATGGGCTGTTGGCCCTCTTCGTAGACACCGACGGGACCGGATCCATCGCGGCGGTGAGAGAAGACACCGAATCGGACGTCTCTCCGGATGGAGGTCACATCGAGACCTTCAGCGACGGCGACAGTCGGGATGTCGAGCCCCAGAGCTGTGAACAAACTGAAGCCTGCCCCGGACAACCAGGTGTCCCCGGGTACGGGTTCTATGTCAGCGGATACATGCTCTTCTGTTGCTAAACGGAACTGGTAGTCGATTCCCGACGTGTGACTGAAGCTGGCTGTGTAAAATTCACAGTTGGCGACCACCGTTTTCTCGACACCTGTCGATAGCTGGTTTTTCAACACCTGTCGACTGCTGGTTTCTTGATCCGCTCGTTGGGTTCTCGATCCGCTTTTTGTGTTCGCCGGCCGCCGAGCAAACGGACGATCCGAACCCACGCTGACGGGTTGGCGTTTTCCGATTATCTCCGCTCGTGTGGACCGTCCGTATCCGTATTTCATTCCTGCACGTCCGGGAGATTCGGCAGGTTTGAGAGCGCCAGCAGGAACGCGATCGCCGAAACGAGCAGCAGTGCCAACCCGATAACCGACGAGACGGTGATCGGGATTCGGGTTACGACGATCACCGTCCCGATTCCGACGGCTCCGACGAGCCCGCTCGCTCCCGCCCCGACCAGTTCGACCGACGCCGTATCGGCAGCGGTTCCGACTTCGGTACCGAGTCCGATCGCTCGTTCGGAGATGTCCCACGCCAGTACCGTCAGCGTCACCGCGATCGCCGACCGCCAGACCGTCGGTTCGACGATGACGGCGTTCGCGAGCACGCCGGCGAGTACCAGGGTCAACCCGACGAGGACGACCGTCCGCGCCGCCGTCCCGGACAGGAAGTAGACGCCGATCGCTACCGCAACGAGTCCGACGCCGCACGACAGGAACGCGATCAGTAGCGCGGTCGACAACCCGAACGCCAGCGCGGCGACGAACGTCGACATCGCAACGGCGAGCCCCGCAATCGCCAAGCTCCGACCGGCCAACTGGCGACCTCGTCGACTGATCACGACGCCGACCGAAAGAATGACGAGGCCGACCGTCTCGAGGGCCAATGGCGCGCTCTGTAGCGGTCCCACGGATCCGACGAAACACGCTCCGATTCCCGCGCCGAGCGCGAGAACGCCGCTGAGCGTCGGCGGCCGTTGATTCGTCGGGTTACCCGGTAGGCCGGTTCCGTTCATTTTCGCATTTCCCGTTGTATCGCGGCCTCGAGGGGCGTTTCGGGGTCCCAGTCGACGACGGTCACGTCCGATCGGCGGAGGGCGTCGATTCGATTCTCTCGCTCGAGTCGGGCCATCAATCGGCCAAACGACCCCGTTGCGGTTACGTCCGGTGACAGAACGGTGACCTGATGGCCCGAACCTCGCATCGTTCGTGCGGTTTCGATCGACTCCCGGTCGAGCAGGGGGGAAACGTAAACGACATCCGTGCCGCGCTCAAGCCGGGATCGGAGGACAGAGGCGTGCTCGTTTCCGCCCCCGCTTTCGCCACGTACTCCCTCGGGTGGCGTGAGCGGGAGCGCATCGGGATCGGCGAGCGTTCGGCGGAGGGTCTCCGCGTGGTGGCCCCCGTTCCGTGGGGGGAGCCACGTTGTGTTGGGTCCGAGGATTCCGAGACCGATCCGTCCGTTCGTCCCCGAGACGGCCTCGAGCAGTTCTCGAGCCGCGGCGCGTTCGTAGAACACGGCGTGGGGTTCGTCTGGACCGGCGGACCGGTAGCAACACGCCCGCGCGTCGAGACAGAGGACGACCGTTCGGAGTCGGTCCTCGTGGAAGGTAACGGTCGTCAGTTCGCGGTCTCGAGCGTAGCGGTTCCAATCGATACGCCCCGGCGGATCGCCGGGACGATACGTGCGGACTTGCGAGAATTCGATCCCGCTTTCGCCGGGGCTCGTGTCCGTGCCACCCGTGCGTCGCGGCGACCGGGGAAACGGAAGGGTGCGAACTGGAGTGTGACAAGCGAGTTCCGTTTTCGCCCGAGCGGTGGTTTCGACGGCGGTGCTGGCACTTGGGTCCCTGCAGACCACCGACGCGGGCTCGAAGCGGTGGACGCCGCGCGTGACGACAACCGTGTAGGAGAAGGACGTTTCTCGGCGTGGGCCAAGCGTCGCCGCGTGTCGAGCCGATCCCTTCAGGACCGGGAGCATCGGTGCGACGCCGTCGATGATTCTGACGTCGAAGAGCGCTCGCTCGCTCGCGTTTCGAACCGTGACCGTGACGTCGACTTCCTGTCCGTGATCGGGAGCGGTTTCGCTCAGCGAGCGCTCGAGTTCGATTTCGGGGTCGGGCGCCGCCGTCGCGCGGGAGTATCCCGCGAGGACGAGGGGCGGAATCGAACTCAGTAGTAAAACCGGCTCTTCGAACAGGACGCCCGTCGCGCTCGCGAGCATCGCTGTAGCGAGCGCGACGTTCCACCGCGTTGCGGATCGGGTTCTCACCATCGATCCGTTCTCCCCTCGCGTCTCGCGAGTATCGCCCTCGCCGTCCGACGTGCGTCATGATGAAAGCGAAGCCGGACGCGTACTCGGGAGGAAAGCGACGGCTCAGCGTTGGGGCGGAGGAACGCCGAAGCTACCGGATCGTCGGTCCACGTTCCCTGATCGATCCGCTCTTGAGCGATCTCTGCCGAGCAGCCGTCAGTCCGGACGATCGTTCTGATCGCCGTCCGTTGAAACTCCTCTCGGAGACGCTGACGGTGAGCCGCTGGGGGCGATAGCGCCCACCAGCGACGGTCGAGAACTCGCTCGAGGTCGTGGCCTGGCGCGGATTTCGACGCGACGCGTTCGGGGCCCTTCGCCGGCTCCCCGCTCGGTTCTCGCGTGAGGAGTTCGAACGACCCGATAACGGTAGCCAGCACGAACGCGACGGTGAAGAACCCGACCAAGAGCGTGTCGTCGGCCCACGGCCATCCGGCCGTCCACTCGATTGTCGGGTGTGCCAGGACGACGAGGCCGATACCGAGTGAAAGTGAACCCGCGGCTAACAACAGCAGACGAACCCTCGTGGCCACTCCCGTCATTCTATATCATCTTCGAGCTGATGCAGGGCGCGGCGTGCTCGTCGGCGATGCTCGGCGGTTTCGTCGATTTCCCCGTACTGCCGGTCTCGAAAGGTACGCGTGAGCTCGTTTACGGCATCGGCGTCGAGCCCGGCGTCGATCGCTGCGTCGCCCCACTCCGCCGGCGTTCTGGCGGTCGGACGATCGACGTCGATCGCCGTCGTCATTTTCGCCCACGCTTTGTCGACGTCGGACTCGGGATCGATCGGTGGCCAGTTCTCGTCCGTCGACGATCGGGTGAGCGACTGCTCCGAGCGAGACTGACCCAGCAACCGGGAAGTGAGTACGTCCGTCGAGGAGACTGAAAACCGACGTGCGGCAAGATAAAACGCCCCGACGACGAGACCGACCGTCAGAAGGGGCACGATGACCAGGACCAGCCCGCCCGAAGCGCCGGACGCGCCAGAGAGTCCGATCTGATCGAGTTCGACGCCGAAAACCAATTCGACGAACGCGGACACGAACAGGAACAAGACGCCCATCAGCGAGAGTCCGTCAGCGCCGGCGTCTGCGTCGGCCGATACGTCGTACGGAGCGGAGATCGCCGTCGACTCGAGAACGGGAGCGGCGGTCGCCAAGACGAGAACCGCGAGAAGCGTGGTACCAAGTGGAAGAAGCCGGTTCCGACGCATTAGTCCACCTTCTTGTTGTGTGGACAAAAAACTATTCTTACCGAATACCGTCGGAGATTTTCCTCATCGACACTTCCTGTACATACCAGCCGAAGTGAGCTCCGCCTCGGTACGGCTGTCTATCGAATACTGTTGTCGAAACGAACAGGTGACATCGTTGCCGAGACGGATAGCTAACGTCGTCTCCGAGACGGCAACTCAGTAACCGACAACCGGTAGTATCGCTTTCCATTTCTCTCTGTTCGACGACTCGTAAATACAGGGGCGGATCGATCGCGGAAAATCACGTTCCGTACTATCCGACTTGTGGATACCATTAATGCACGGCTCGAGGTCCGTTCACCGTATCATGGCATACGGCACCAATCCCGGAGAACGATACAGTTACGGCGAGGTGAGTAGTGAAGACCGACGCGAATTTTTGAAAGCGCTCGGTGTCGTCGCCGGTGCGGGCGCCGTCGGTGCGACGCTGACCGACCTTCGCGCCGAAGTCTCGAGCGGGGCCACCGGAGAACTCGCCGAGATGGGCGAGGCGATCCGCGCCGGAATGACGGGGTCGCTCGACGCGGCGCTTTTGAACAGCGAACTGTCAGCGCTCGCGGAGCGATTCGAGAAGCTCCCCGAACTCGAGGCGATGGGCGTTCCCGAGGCGGGATCGTCGGCCTACGCGGAGCTGACAGAGCCGGCGTGGGCGATCAACGAGCACCTGGCGGACGTCAGTTTCTTCGCCAGTGCCGAACAGAACCTGCCGGCGTTCGAACCGGAACACATCGAGACGACGACGCGCCAGCTGTTGAACATCGAGACGCTGCCGGCCACGCTCTCGGAAGTCGGCTTCACCGAACCCGAACAGACGGCGCTCGTCGTCAACATCGTAAACACTCGAGAGCAGCTCTCGTGGTGGATGCCGACGGTCGACTATCCGTCGGCCGAGGTCGCCGAGGAAGGTGTCGTCCACGAGTACGTCGCACCGCTCCACCAGCGATCCGCCGAAGGCTCTCTCCTGTGGATCGACGGACTGGACAACTTCCTCTGGCAGAACGAGGTGCTGTTGACCGAACAGATGATCGATCGCGGTCTGTGGGACGTCAAGTCGATGCTCGGTGGCTACTATCTGATGGGTGCCGCCGCTCGAGACCTCGCCGAGGGATCGATAGCCGACGAGCACCTCTCGACGCTGATCAGCGGCAGTTCGGCGATCATGATCATCGGACAGGAGTTCCTGATCGACGACGTGATCCGCATTACCGACGACAAACGTGCCTCGATAGCGGTGTCCGGGTGATACCAATGACGTTCGAATCACACCTCGAAGACCTACCGGAGGATGCACCGTGGGACGAAAAGCCGGGCGAATCGGAGGTCGAACAGTACGACACCGACCAGATTCCAGAAGTCGACATCACCGAAGAGGATCTCCGCGAGTCGCGGGAGAACCCCGAAAACTGGTTGCTCTACGGAAACGACTATCAGAACCGCCGGCACGTGACGGCCGACATCATCACGCGGGACAACGTCGAGGATCTCGAACTCGAGTACCGACTCGAGCCCGGCGATGAGACCAATGACTTCCAGGGATCGCCGCTGATCATCCACGGCGATCCGCCGATCATGTACTTCACGATCGGACCGGATATGCTGTACGCGATAAACGCGCGTACCGGGGACCTCCTCTGGACGCACTTTTACGAACCGTACGTCGGTGCATCGGACGAAACGCCCTCGGCCGAACGGGGGCCGGTAGTGCTCGGAGACACCATCTACAAGAGCACGTTAGATCTCGGCGTCCTCGCGATCGATCGGCACACCGGCGAAGAGGAGTGGTACTACAACGGCGCGGCGGTCTACCGCGGCGAGGTCGCGGATAACCTGATGCACGAGGAGCTCCAGTGGGAGCGTTCGCGGGGGACGACGTCCTCGTGGCCGCCGCTGATCTACGACGGCCTGTTGATGAAGGGTAGCTTCGGCGGCGAGTTCGGGGTTTCCGGCTTCTTCGACGCGATCGATCTCGAGGGTAACCCCGAGTGGCGAGTCAACATGACACCGGAGCATGAGTGGGTCGGCGATTCCTGGATGCACGGTGGCGGTACCGCGTGGCCGCTCGGGGCCATCGAACCCGACGAAGGGACGATCATCGTCCCGTCGGCGAACCCCGGACCCTGGTACGGCACCGTTCGGCCCGGATTCAATCCGTACACAGCAGGGAAGGTCGCGATCAACATCGAGACCGGCGAACACGAGTGGCACTATCAGGACGCACCTCACGACTGGTGGGACTACGACTCCTCGGCCCCGCCGCTGGTTTTCGAGGAAGAACTCGACGGCGAGACGACGCAGTTTGCGACGTGGCCGTCAAAGACCGGCTGGGTCTTCACGGTCAACATGGAGACCGGACAGCTCCACCAGCGAAGCGAGGAGTATGTCCAGCACCTGAACACGTTTTCCCTGCCGCCCTACGACGACCTCGAGTCCTCGCCGTGGATCATGCCCGAACTGGCCGGCGGGACCAATCCGTATCCGCCCGCGTACGATCCGGTGACGCGGACAATGGTTGTCAAAGGGTTCAATCGACCGATGCGATTCTCGTGGTTCGAGGTCGAGTACGAACCCGGCGAGAATTACATCGGCATGGACACAATACGGGCAGAACTGCCGGGCGACGCCGATGTCGAGGAGCCAGACGATCCGGTCCACGAGGGAGAGGTCGTGGAAGATCCCGACGACGAAGGGGCTGACGAGGAGGAGGAAGCCGGCGAAGACGAGGACGACGAAGATGAAGAGGAAGAAGCCGACGAAGAGCTCACGGAACCGCCCGAGGAGTGGAACGGCCACCCGGGTGCGATCGCCGGGATCGATCCACTCACCGGCGAGTTGAAGTGGCGCGAGTGGACCGCTCCGGGTGATCCGCCACCGCGAGGCGGCGCGTTGACCACGCCGACCGGGGTCACCTTCGCGGGTATCGCGACCGGCCTTATGATCGCCTACGATACCGAGACAGGCGACCAGCTAGCCCAGCTCGAAGTGGGCCCTCACGGCGTCGACGGCGCACCGATCAGCTGGTACGATCCCGGCGAAGGAAAACAGTTCGTCGCGATCACCGGCGGCGGCGGAACCCACACCGACGCCGAAGACGGAAACACGCTCGCCGTCTTCTCGCTCGAGGAGTAGTCGGCCGCCCTCGAGTCGAACAACGGCAACCGCCGCTTTCGATTTTCAACTCGTACGGAAAAGCAAAAGTCGTCAGTCTGATTCGTTTCCGTCGTCTCCGGTTTCGCTGGGTGCGTTTTCGTCGGTATCCGCGTCGTCCTCGCCGTTGTCCGTCTCGGCTTCCGCTTCGTCCTGATCCTCGTCATCTTCCGTTTCTTCGTCGTCCTCGCCGGGGACGATCCGGTGAACCTGCCCCTCACCTTCGATCGTCGACGTGTCGGAGGTGAGAACGTACACTTCGCCGTCGTCGTCCCGACCGAAGCCGTAGACGAGGTGGTTCAGTTCGCCGTCCTCGACGACGTCGCCGTCTCCCTCGACGGAGAGCTCTTCGATCTGCCACACGCCGAGTTCCTCCTCTTCGTCTTCCTCATCCGCTTCATCGTCGTCTTCGTCGTCTTCGTCCGGCGGGTCGACGAACATGTCCTCGAGTTCGTCTTCGTCGTCCTCGTCATCTTCGTCGTCCTCGTCTTCGTCCGGCGGATCGACGAACATGTCCTCGAGTTCGTCCGCCTCGTCGTCGACGTCTTCGGGCCAGTCGTCGGGTTGGCGCGCCAGAAAGAGCGTTCCCGGCCCTTCGCCGTCTTGACTCCAGTCGCCGAAGACGTACGTGTCCTCGAGGTCAGTCACCTCGTCGCCTTCGTACGTGTACCCGCCGACGACGGCGGTTCCGATGCGCTCGTCCGCTTCTTCCTCGTCGCGGTCGACGTCCTCGTCGTAGGCCAGATCGTCCGGATGCTGGGGATACTCTATCACCGGCTCGAGCAACGATTCGCCGCCACGGACGTCTTCGGGCGTCTCGAGAGGGCACTCCTCCGGAGGGTCCTCGGGTGAGTCCGTACTGAAACAGTGCCGTCCTTCGCGAACGTTCCAGCCGTAGTTGCCACCGCTCTCGACGTGGTTGATCTGGTTGAAGTTGTTCTGGGCGACGTCCGCGGCCAGGAGTTCGCCGTCTTCGGTGAACGACATCCCCCAGGGGTTGCGCATTCCCCACGCGTAGTACTCCTCGAGACCTTCTCCCTCGAGGTCCTGCCCTTCGGCGAAGGGGTTGTCGTCGGGGATACCGTACGCTCGGTCGTCGTTCGTTTCGTCGTCGGCCGCTTCTCCTCCGTTCTCGTCGTTCGCGTTGTTCTCGTCGTTTGCGTCGGTTTCTCCGTCCGCTTCGTTCCCTTCGTCCCCATCTTCGTCGTCCGCTCCCGTCCCGTTTTCGTTGGTTTCCTCATCTGCACCGTCATCGACATCAATTCGAAGGATCCCGCCCAGGAGATTTTCCTCGGTGTCCTGTCCGTTGCCGCCCTCGTTCTCGTCGTACCAGTCCTCGACGTGGCCCGGATCGTCGTCGTTCTGGCCGCCGCCGTCGCCGGTCGCCACGTAGAGGTAGCCGTCGTTGGGCCCGAACGCGATCGGCCCCGCGTTGTGATTGAACTGGGGTTGGGGGATTCGAAGGATGATCCGCTCGGAGTCCGGGTCGCCCTCCTCGAGCCCGCCGCCCGCCTCGAATTCGGCCAGCACGTCCGTGTGGTCGAACGCTTCGGGAACGTCGTCTTCGGGAATCTCTTCCTCGTCTGGCGGCGCGCTGTAACGGACGAAAAATCTGCCGTTCTCTTCGAACTCGGGGTGGAACGCCAGCCCGAGGAGGCCGCGCTCGTCGAATCCCTCGTCGAGATCCACCATCCGATCCTCGATGTCGAGGAACGGTTCGTCTTCGACGCCGTCCTCACCGAGGACGTGTATTTGTCCGGTTTGGTCGACGACGAACCGCCGATCCTCCTCCTCGTTCGCGACCTGAAGGCTGACCGGAGCACTTAGGCCGTCTGCGACAGTCTCGAGGCCCACGGTCGGTCCGTCGCCGATGATCTCGTCCGGGTCGTCTTCGATTTCCTCTTCTGGTTCTTCGTCCTCGCCGCCGAACTCGATCTCGCCGCGCATCGATTGGGGATGAGGTCCGCAAAAGTACTCGGCCATGCCCTCCTCGGCCGTGAACTCGACCGCTTGAGTCTCGCCCGTCCCGGAGACCACGTCGGTCTGGACGAACTCCTCTTCTCCCTCCTCGTCTTCGATGACGAAATTGTGTCCGGCTCCGTCCCCGTTCTCCCAAGTGAGGGTGTACTCTTCGCCCTCGACCAGTTCGAGGGTCGGATTTCGCTCACCTTCGATTTCGTCGGGCGATTCGCCGATCCAGCCGCTCGTTCGGCCCTCGAGTTCGATCTCATCGTCGACCTCGTTCTCCTGACCGACGGCGACCGTCGCTCCGAAAATCGTTGCCGAGCCCACTGCGGTCGATTGTAGTACGGTTCGTCGTGAAACGGGGTAGTTCTGATTTCCTGACATTGTTGGCGTATGATCGCTCACTATCTCCCTGTCGCGCCGTAACAACTCCCAATTGCTATCGCCCACTGGTGGTAGAAAGAGTAAGTCGCGTTCAATAAGCGGGGCCGATCGTTCTCCTCACAACACGATCTTAGCCAAAACCCTCGGCCAAAACGTCGAATTTTCCACAGTAATCCGATTTTTCACCGAAGCGTGCGACTAGGGCGTCGATCGAAACCTGATCTCGTCGCTGGCGAATATCGAGGGTCTCTTGGGTTGTCGCGGTCGTTGCCATGGTCGGGAGGGCGATACTCGCACCGACGGTCTTCAACGTCGTTCATCGGGTAAACTAGACCATCGGGAACCCTCCACCGAACCTGTCCGTAAGTATCCTACTACCGGTCATATTTCCCGCAACCTCGCTTCAGCACTCGATCAGGAACTGGAAACGATCGATTTTCGACACCATAACAGATATTTGATTGTTCCGCCCAGTTACGAACAGCCCTGCGGCTGTGGAAATACATCCTTTGGGTCCGTGCAATTTCCTCACGAGGACATTGCGTGTATACGTTTCCAAGGGAAGATCCTCTCCAAATACCGAGGTTTATACTCGCGTCCCCTGAGTCAGTGATATGCTCGAGTCGAACGGACTCTCGAATCGACGGACGTACCTCCTTGCGACGGGCGCGCTCTCGGCGAGTCTCTTGGGCGGGTGTCTCGACGCCGACGACGGGTCGGATGTTCTCGGGGATCCCGAGTACGCGGAAGATCGACCCGATCCGGGAGGGGTTTCGATGGAAGAGATGCCGGACCTGAACGGATCGCTGACGGTATACTCGGGGCGCAGCCAACCCCGAATCGGCGAACTGATGGAGTACGTCGAGAATCTGTACGACGATTTCTCCCTCGAGGTTCGGTACGACGATACGGCGGACCTCATCAGCGCCATCGAAACGGAGGACGAAACGCCGGCGGACGTGTTCTACGGGAGCGAGACCCAGTCGATGACTCACCTCAAAGACGAAGGATACACTGTCTCGCTTCCCAACGATGTCCTCGAGCTGGCGGGTGAGGACTCCGTGGATCCGGACGGCTACTGGACGGGGTTTACCCGGCGGTTCCGGGCGATAGCGTACAACACCGACAGCTTCGACGCGGACGAACTCCCCGACGACATTTTCGCGTACGCGGAGGACGAACGCTTCCGGGGGACGCTGATGTGGCCTCCCGACCAGGGCTCGTTCCAGGCATTCATCACGGTGATGCGACTGCTCGAGGGGGAAGAGGGGACTCGGGACTGGCTTCGTGCGATGGTCGACGAGCAGGATGTCGTCGCATCTCCCGGGGGCGACAGCGCGTTGGCACAAGCCGTGGGCGACGGCGAGGTCGGCGTCGGGTTGACCAATCACTACGTCGTCCGCGATCACGGCGGCGATTCGATCGACCTGGCGTTTACGAACGATGACGCGGGTTCGATGTACAACGTCACCGGCGGCGCGGTTATGGCCGACAGCGACGAGCAGGAAACTGCCGCCGACTTCGTCCGCCACCTCGTCTCGGCGGAGGCTCAGGAGTACTTCGCGACGACAACCTGGGAGTATCCCACGATAGACGGTGTCGAACCGCTCGAGGAACTGCCCGGAACCGACGAGTTCGATCCGCCCGATTTCGACCTAAACGAACTGGCCGATCCCGAACCGACGCTCGAACTGCTCCGATCGGAGGACGTGCTGTAGTCGCCAGCGGGAAATAACCGGTTTCGAACCCCGGTGGGACACCCGGAGACGGTCGATTACGGAGATTCAGAATGCCAGTCACTGACCCGTTCGAAGTCGACGAGAGGAGCCCCGACGCGGACGATCACGTCCGCGACGACGAGCGCGAGTCGGCGCTTCCGGCCGGACTCACGTTGCTCGCCGCCGCCGTCGCAGCGGTGGTCGTCGTTCCGGTGCTCTGGATCGGCTTTCTCGCGCTGAGCGTCGACCCCGAACGGACGCTTTCGATCGTCGTTCGACCGACGACCCTCGAGGTGCTGTCGAACACGCTCTTGCTCATTACACTCGTCACGACGTTCTCCGTGCTCATCGGCGTCCCGCTGGCGGTACTGACCGTTCTGACTGATCTCCCCTACAGCCGGTTCTGGATGGTAGCGCTTTCCCTGCCGCTGGTGATTCCGAGTTACACCAGCGCGTACGCCTACATATCCGTCTGGGGCCCGCACGGTCTGGTCCAGTCCCTGCTCGACCCGTTTGGCGTCGCATCGCTTCCCGAGATATACGGGATGCCCGGAACGGTGTTCATCCTCACGCTGTATAACTACCCGTTCGTCTACATTACAACGGTCGCGGGATTGCGCTCGTTCGACAAAACGTACCTCGACGCCGCGCGCACGCTCGAGACGGATCTGCTCTCGGTCTTCAGACGCGTCGTGCTCCCGATGGCGAAACCCGCGATCGCCGCGGGGGCGCTGCTCGCGGCCCTCGAGACGGCCGGCGACTTCGGCGTGCCGGCGATGTTGCGGCTGAACGTCTTCACGCGCCAGATCTATGTCGAGTACAACGCGCTGGCCCACGATTACGCCGCGCTTCTGTCCTTACACCTCGTCGCGATCGCGCTCGTTATCCTCGCGATCGAGTACCACGTTCGCGACCACCAGTCCGTCCACGGCGGTGCACGCGGGGGATCGCGCTCGTACACGATTTCCCTCGGGCGTTTGAAATGGCCCGCCCTCGCCGCCTGTTCGCTGGTCGTTCTCCTCGCAATCGTGCTCCCGATCGCCTTTCTGCTGTCGTGGCTCGTTCGCGGCCCCGAGACGTACGTCGGGGCCTTCGGATTTCGGCCGGAGTACGCGATCAACTCGATGTTCGTCTCTCTGCTCGCCGCACTCGCTGCCGCAGTGCTCGCGCTACCGGTTGCGTATCTGGCCGCCAATCATCGGTCGCCCGTTTCGACGGTCCTCGAGCGTGCGACCTACGTCGGGTTTGCAATCCCTGGCGTCGTCATCGGGCTGAGTCTCGTCTACTTCGGATCGTCGTACCTGCCGGCGCTGTACCAGACGCTCCCGATTCTCGTCTTCGCGTACGTTGTGCTCTACCTTCCGCTGGCCGTCGGAGCGGCGCGCACGTCGTTCGTATACGTCACCCCTCATTTCGTCGAGGCCGCTCGGACGCTGGGGTGTACCCCGACGCAGGCATTTCGACGGATAACGCTCCCGCTGGTGGTTCCCGGAATCGTCGCCGGCGGCGCGCTCGTCTTTCTCCACGCTATGAAGGAACTCCCGGCGACGCTGTTGCTTCGGCCCACCGGCTTCGAGTCCCTCGCCACGTTCATCTGGATGGCCGAGCGAAACGCCTACTACAGCTACGCGGCGGTGCCTGCGCTCGTTCTCGTCTGCGTTTCCGGCATCGCGATCCTCGGTGCTCTCCCCGGAGACGGGCGCAAGTACTGGTCGTCCCTTCGCCGCGGCACCGGTTTCACCGACGATTCGGATACGGGAACCGGCGGCGAAGGGACGAATGGAGACCAAGAAAATCCGGCTGACGGTGGTTCCGGCCGCGCGAGCGAGGACTTCCGTACTGAACGGGACCACGACCGCTCCGGGATTCCCGCTCAACCGAAGGGTATTACGAACCCTACGGACCGAACTCGAAGCGCGCCGGACGGCGGCTACTCGAGAGTTCCCGCCGAATCCGGTTCTGCTATCGTTCCCCCGGACGAATACGGGGAGGCTACCGCGGACGAGGATGTCGTGCTCGAACTCGAGACGGTGACAAAGGCGTTCTCCGGGGAAGCCGCCGTCGACGCCCTCTCGCTTACGGTTCGCGAGGGCGAACTCCTTACGCTCCTCGGCCCGTCCGGTTGTGGAAAGACGACGACGCTCCGGCTCATCGCAGGATTGGACCGTCCCGATACGGGTATCGTCCGGTTCCACGGTCGAGCCATCGCCGGCGAGGCCGAGTTCGTCCCGTCCGAGAAGCGCGACGTGGGGATCGTATTTCAGGACTTCGCGCTCTTTCCCCACAAGACGGTCGCGGAGAACGTCGGCTTCGGGCTCGAATCCAAGACGGAGACGGAACGGGACGAACTCGTCGAGGAGGTACTCGAGTTGGTCGGCCTCGCACAGTACCGAGAACGGTATCCGGACGAGCTGTCGGGCGGACAGAAACAGCGGATCGCCCTCGCACGCTCGCTCGCTCCCGAACCCGACCTTCTGTTGCTCGACGAACCGCTGTCGAACCTCGACGCCGGGCTTCGCGTCCGGATGCGCGAAACCGTCGCCGAGATTCTCAACGCCGTCGACGTGACCGCCGTCTGGGTCACGCACAACCAGGAGGAGGCGCTCTCGGTCGGCGATCGAACCGCCGTCATGAACGGAGGATCGATCGAACAGATCGCGCCGCCTCGACGGCTCTTCATGCGGCCCGCGTCGAGAATGGTCGCCGACTTCCTCGGCCGGGCGAGTTACCTCACGGGTCGTCCCGCTGACGGTGGGCTCGAAACCCCGATCGGTCCTGTCGAGTTCGACAAACTCGTGACGTCGGGGGACCGGCCGTCGGAACCGCTCGAGGTCCTGCTCCGTCCGGACGATATCGCCGTCATGCCGCGGTCGGCCGACGACGCGGACGGGTGGATCGTCAACCGGAAGTTCAACGGGCCGACGGTTCGGTACCGGATCGAACTCGAGAACGGTACCGTCCTCGAGAGCCGACACTCCCACGAGGAGTGGCTCGAACCCGGGACGCCGGTTGCGGTGACGATCAGCGCCTCGCACAAGTTACCGACGTTTGAATCGGCGCGCGAATAACTGTGTCCGAAATCCCTCTCAAGCGATAGCCGTCTGTCCTCGAGCGTAACCGCTCTCGCCGTCCGTTTCGTTCACTGGCCCGCCGTTTCCGTCTCCGTCTCGATTTCTTCGGTCTGGAGGACGAACGTCCGTTCCGGCGGCGGGGCGATACGCAACTCGAGGGACTGACGGAGCACGTAGTACTTCCGGTTCCCCCGCATGTACCACTCGACCAGTTCCGCTTCTTCGAGCGTCGAGAGGTGATGCACCGCCGTTTTCCCGTCCATTCCGGTCGCCTCTGCGAGCTCGGAGACGTACATCGGTTCCCGGGAGAGTTCGCGCAGAATCTCGAGGCGCGTCCCGTTCCCGAGTACGTCGATGAGTGACATACGTACATCTTCGACGGCCGGCACAAGAAGGATTTCGCAGGTACGATGCACCTACGTTTCGGATACGCTGAACGTTGGTCCCGACTTTATCACGTGGATCGTCGTACGCTGACCTATGAGCGACCGGGTCACGTTGCCTGAGGATCGAGACCGAGAACTGCGTACGATCACCGACGGCTTTTTCGAACGGGAGGTGTACCTCTCCCGAAACGAGACGGCCGCATTCCTTCGGGATCTCGCCGACCAGCTCGAGGCCGACACATCGATCACGGTCGCGGGCTCTGATTGGGAAATCCCCTTCGAGTACCGAGACCCGATCGAGGTCGAAATCGAGTTCACGAAGCAACGTGAACGCGAACTCGAAATCGAACTCGAGTTTTCCGAAGACAGCGGCGGGAAGGGACTCTCGATCCGATAACTCTCGTCCGGTTCTCCGCGGTAGCTCTCGGCCATTTCCCACCGATAACTCCCGTTTCAGTCGCTCCGTCGGCCGCGCATCATTTGGGACCTGACCGATAGTCGGTAGCGGTGTTTCTCGTCGATAAGCTACCTGTCTACCTGGATGAACGTTTTGAAAGGTAACCGTCTTGAGATACCATTGATGGTGAACGAAGGCTATTAACACATTTCCTGGAACCGTTTTTCACCCTCGCTTCTGGAACGCCCCAATATGGTTCGCACGCGGAGAGCATACCTCGCAGCGGCGGGCGGGACTGCACTGAGCGCTCTGGCGGGGTGTTTCGGCGACGAGGGTCCGGGTGAAACGCTCGAGCCGGATACGGGTAGCGTCGATTTGGTGTTGAACTGGCAGCTCGGCGGGCTGCACGTGCCGTACTACGTTGCCCGCGATCAGGGGTTCTACGAGGACCACGGTATCTCGGTCGACGAGGTCGAACGGGGACAGGGGTCGGACTTTTCTGCCACGCAGCCGGACCCGAACACGTTGGGTAGGTTTCATGTCCGTTCGGGCCGCGGCGTCTTCCCCGCGACCCGCCGGAGGAAGGTGACGTTCTGAAGCGCTGTCTTCCGGGGGAAAGAGGCTGAGCTGCTGAAAGACGCACCCTAGGTTCGCCGCCGCTCGCGCAGCCGACGGATCGTCCCCGTCGACCAACACCCGTCCGCTCGTGGGTTCTTGCAGGTCGCAGATCGCACGCAACAGCGTGGTCTTCCCGCAACCGGACGGACCGCTGATCGTGACGAACTCGCCGGAATCGATCGAAATGTCGACGTCTTCGACCGCCATACCATTGTCGAAGGCGACCGTCACCCCGTCGACTTCAATCATCGTTGGATACTCCATTCTGCGTGCCTCCCCGACTTTCGTCGAACGCTCCACCCTCCGCGAGCGCCGCGCGGAGGTTACTCCACGGCTTCGGTGCGTGCCACCCCCAACCGTGTTTTCGCACGGCGTCGCTGGTTCCAAACGCCTCCCGCGCCCGTTCGAACGTGTTGACGATCCGGTCGGCGGATTCGTCGGAGTCGGCGGCGATATCGGCCGCCGCAGGCTCGGGATCTTCGACCGCGCTCGCCCAACCGTCGACGATCGCCGCCAACACCCCTTCGAGCATCGTCGGTCGGGTCTCGAGCGTCGATTCGTTCGCGATAACGACGGGTCCGTAGACGGGGAACTGGTCGGTCATCGTGAGAACCTCGACCGTCCGCGTCGACGACTCGACACGATGGGGATCCGGTCCCATTCCCGTCACGACGTCGACCGAACCCGATTCGAGCGCGTCACGCTCTTCCCCCTCGACGTCGACGACTTCGACGGCCTCGCGAATCCCCGCCTGCTCGAGGAGCAACCGACCGAGCAACCCCGTCTCCGTGCCGGTCGGCATTCCAACTCGTCGCCCGCGAAGACACTCGAGCGAGTCGAACGATCCGCCAAATTGCTCACGCGTCGTAAAAAGCACGACCGTCGAGCGCTGGAAGAGGACGGCGATCGGGACGATCGGCCGCCCTCGTTCCCGTTCTCGAACGACCGTCGCCGCGCCCGCGATTCCGACGTCGCTCTCGCCCGATTCCACGCCGTCGATCACTCGTCGGGACCCGGTGTATTCTCGAAACGCGAACTCGACCGAAGAGCGGGAATCGTCGCTCGCCCGAGCGGCAAACAGCGGGAGGTGAAGTCCGTTTGGCTGCCAGTTGAGACCGATCGAAACCAGGTCCGGCCGGGCCAAGCGATCCGCTTCATCGTCCGAATCGTCACCGCCCGTCCCGTCGGCGGCTCGAGTCTCCGGCAACCGAGCTTCGACGCGCTTGCTTTGCTCGAGCAACCGCTTCGCGTGGTGTGCGTACAGCCGACGAGCTGTCTCGTCTCGAGTCGAGACCGCGCGCCACGCTTTGGGCGGGCGACCGGGATCGGTCGTTTGCACCGTGGTTTCTTCGATGATCGCCGCCGAGGTCAGTTCGGTGAGAGAGCGTTTGGCGGCGCTCTTGCTAACGTTCGTTCCGACGTGAACCGCCGTTTCCGTCGACGTGTCCGAAAACTCGTCGTCCTCGCGCCGACGCTGGAGGTAGGCGAGCACTCGGGCGGCGTCGTCGCCGAGACCGATCGCGAACACGTCGATCAGCTCCCGGTCGGCCTCCGTAAGCACGGGGAATTCTCGAACGTCCATCAGCCGACGTACCACAGGGAGGGATAATTTTGTTGGTGGTGAGTAGAGTCGATTATCGAGCGTCCGATTCGGCGGTCACACCGACGAGGCGCCGTCCGGAATCGGCCGACAACGCGTGCTGTGGGGGCCCGAATTCGAACGTTCGGTTCTCCTCGGCGGGCAGAGATGCTTCGGTAAAGAGAAAGGCCCGAAGCGATCGGGCGTACTCGTACTGGATAACGTGCGTTTCGTAGGCGCTATCTATCCGTCCGGGCCGCCAGTCGAGGTCGCTCTCGATTATCGTGAACCGCGCGTTCGGCGTGAATTGATAGGGAAACATCATTCCTCGCGCGTTCTCCACCTCAACCTGGGCGGTCTCGTCGGGGGAGGCGGACGCACCGACGGCGTGTGGTCCGCCGAGAAGGACGCCGGTGGTCGCGAGCAGTCCGTGTTTTATTAGCCGTCGCCGCGACGGTCCCGCGCTCGTGGAGGGGTTGTCGCTCGTCATCTGAAATCAGTCTCTCAACCGGACCACTCGATCCGCAAAAAAGCTTCGTGAGGCCTGAAAGAGACCTTCTCCAAGGCGATCCCTTCCCGAACACCGGTATCTCTCTGCAGAGTATATTTCCAACTACTGCAAGTGGAATATTTATCCGTCGAATCAGTGTCAGGAGCGTGAAGTATGTTCTTCCAAGAACCAGAACTCCAGTACGAGGTTACGGTCGAAGAGCCGGATCCGCACTTCGCGAAACTTCTCCAGCAGGCCATCGGCGGCGCTGAAGGCGAAATTCGCGTCGCGATGCAGTACATGTTTCAGGCGTGGGCGCTCCCGCGCGAGTACAGCGAGTTTCGAAACCTGTTGATGGAAACCGCAGCGGAAGAGTTGGGTCACATCGAAATGCTCGCGACCGCGGTGACGGAAAATCTCCGGGGTGCGCCCGACGAACTCCGCGATGAGGCGAAGCAGACCTCGGCCGTCAACGCGGCGATGACGGGTCAGAATCCGCGGCACTTCCTTTCGGCCGGACTCTCGGCGATGCCCGTCGACAGCAACGGCGTTCCGTTCAACGGCGGTTACGTCGTCGCCTCGGGGAACCTCGCGGCGGACCTCTACGCGAACGTCATGGCCGAATCGACCGGTCGTCTGCTCGCGACGCGGCTGTACGAGATGACCGACGATCCCGGGATGGAGGACATGCTCTCGTATCTCATCGCTCGAGACACCATGCACCAGAACCAGTGGATCGAGGCGATCGAGGCGCTCGACGATCCGATACCGATTCCCGCGAGTTTTCCCCAGAAAGAAGAAAATCAGGACGTCAACTACGCGTTCATGTCGACGCGCAGGGATCCACAAGAGGATCCGAACCTGCCGTGGACGGAGGGCTCCTCACCGGACAGCAAGGGCGAATTCTCCTATCTCGCCGAACAACCGGGCGACGGCGAGGTGGCCGCCCCCGAACCGGATCCGCGAACCTACAACGACCCGAAGTAACGGATCTACGACCCGAAGTAAGAGGTCTGAACAACCTCGATTCGCAGGGATCGAGTCGGCGACTCACACCGACTTACATCAGATCGCCCGTCCCGCGTCCGGACGGGTTCGTCTCGAGCGAGGGAATTTCTCCCGTCTCCGCGAGGCTTTTGAACCGATTGAGCGTTTTCTCCGCGAGCGTGCCGGGAACGATATCGATTCCGTTCATCACCGCGTTTCCGAACGGGCCGCCGGGTGGATGGAACTCCAACTGGAGGGTTACTTCCGTTCCTCGATCGGCGGGTGCCTGCTGAAACTCGACCGATCCGTCGCTCGAGAGACGTTCCCCCTCGAGTGTTTCCCAGCGAATGTACTCCCCGGGCTCTTCGTCGACGAGTTCGGTCTCCCAGGCCACGGCCTGCTCGAGTGGTCCGGGGATCGTCCACCGCCAGCGCCCCTCGTCTGCGTCGACGGTCTCGATCTTCCCGCCGGGGCCGACAATCTGTTCGAGCGTGTCCGGCTCGGACCAGAGTTCGTAAAGCTCCTCGGGCGACGCCCCGATGGTAATCGACCGCTCTATTCGGGGCGTATTCGTGTCGATCTCGGAACGAATACGGTCGACGATCGCACTCGTATCGACGCTAGAGCGGGGGAGCATTTCGGAACTGATGCCCGGTTGGGAGTCCGCTTGGGCTTCTGAATCGGTGCCGGACCCTGCGTCGTGACCGATTTCCATATCCGTCTCGGCATCGGCATCGTATTTTGGCTCGGGCCGGTCCCGGCCCGTGACTCCACGGTAGACGAGCCATCCGCCGGCGATCGCGGCTATCGACCCGGTCACTGAGCGGTTTTTGAGTCCGAACAGGACGAGCCCGCCACCGATCGCCGCGGAGGCGATTCGCCTCCATTGTGGGGGTTCGGTAGCGGCGCCGATCATCGCACCATCTTCACCGGTTTCGAAGGCGGCTTTCAGTGACATAGCAATAACGAGCCTCGGTCTGGTATCGCGCCAACGTGGCTCTTGGTTGTTTGGGGTGCAACTGCAGTGTGTGGCGAAAAACTCCGTGTTGTGTTTCTCGAGACGCGTCGATATGCGTTCGCTCATCCTCTCGGCGAGGGTGCTTCCGACGGCCCGGGTGTGAATCTCAGCAACGTCTCTGGGGACGCTCTCGCGTTGGGAGGCCCGCTGGACGAATTCGTCGAACGAGTAGTCCGCGGTGGGTTCTTTCTCCGAGTCGGTGATCGCCTTCTCGGACGCATCCGATCGCCGAACGTGTACAACGTCGCGGTCGTTACGGCTCGCGCCTCGTCTGTCGATTCGAACGGTCCATTTTGGCGAACGGTCTCGAGGACTTCCTCGTCGTTCATGGTGTTCGAAAGCAGTGACGCTCTGGGTGTGTGCCGAGACGCTTCGTTTGAATCTAGTCCAGCAGCGTACTACAGGCAGCTCGGGCACGGAAACTCCCCCAAACGATATAGCTAATACGGGTTTACGAGATCTCCCCTGAAGGGACAAGCCGTTCTATTATCCACCCGTTCTTGCTCATCACTGAGGAGTGAGTACGATGTCCGGGAAACAAACGTGGGTCATTCCGGAGGGACACATCCCCGAAAAGAGCACAGACCCGAACCCGAGCCGATCAGCCACGAAACAGTCTACATCCTGAACACCGGCGAAGCGGATGCGACGGCCGAGATCACGGTATTTCACCGATCGCGAACCGGCCGGTCCGTACGAGGAGATGGTTCCGGCGGAACGAACTGGTCGGGGAGCGTCTCGGCCGAGCCGGACTGAATCGTCGCACCCGAAACCGAATCTGAGCTTCAGACGATCGTCCGTCGCTGTCGGGAGGAAAACAAGAACGTCTGCGTCGCCGGACGGGGCCACTCGTGGACGCCGGTCGTCCGGACGGACGATGTCATCGCCTCGCTCGAGAAGATGACAGGGATCGTTAGCCACGACGCGGATGCCAAAGAAGCGACGATACGGGGCGGTACGACCCTGGAGGACGCCGGTGTCGGCCTTCAGGAACGGAACCTCGAGATGCCGAACCTGGGCGACGTGACGATGCACATCGTAACGCCTCACTGCGACGGAATCGATTCCATGTCGTAGCTCTCGGTCAGTTCTTTCAGTTTCTCGAGGGCGTCTTGCTCCTCGCGGAGGTTATCCTCGAGCATGTCCGCGGCGTCGTCAAGCCCGAGTTGACCGGCCAACGGAATGAGGTTCCCGTAAGCGGCGATTTCGTAGTGCTCCGTCTTCTCGGCTGCGGCCATGTTGTGGTAATCGAGGACGTTCTGGTCGGGATCCGTTTCGAGGAACCCTTCGTACTCCGAGATCAGTCCCTCGATCCCCTCGCATTCTTCTTTCTCCGGCGGCGCCCCGAACTCCTCGAAGACCTGCTCGAGACGATCGATCTGGTCTTCGGTCTCCTGACGGTGCTCGGCGAACGCCTGTGCGATTTCGTCGTCTTCCGTGTGTTCTTCGAGGTCCTCGAGTGCGTCGAGTAGCTCGTGCTCTGCGTGGTAGATGTCCTCGAGGCCGTGCTCGAAGAGGTCCTGAATCGTTTCCGTGCTCATGGGACTTCGTGTCGGTCGTCACCGACCGGGCCGAAATGGTCCCAGCCTGCGACGGCAGGGGTCGTAGCCGGGCGGTCGACTCGCGAAGCGGCGCCGACTCGCTATCGGATCTCGAGGATATTCGCCTCTCGCTGGTTCACGTCCACCGTCCGAATCGTCTTCGATCGGTTGCACCGACTACGCCAAAACGTTTGGCGCTACCGGTGGAAGCGGATTCCTATGACGACGCTCGAGATCGCGGAATTCGTCCAGGAGACCGAATACGACGACCTCTCGGCGGAAACGCGGGATGCGCTGAAACGTCGCGTCCTCGATTCGGTCGGTATCGCCGTCGCCGCCGAGGCCGCCAACCCCACGCAGGTGGTGTTTCGAACCGTCCGGGAACTCGAGGCGGGCGGCGAGTGCACGCTCTGGGGTCGCGACGCCAGCGCCTCGCCGGTACAGGCGGCGATGCACAACACGGCGCTGGTTCGCTATCTCGATTATATGGATTCGTTTCTGGCGCCGAGGGAGACCCCGCACCCGAGCGACAACCTGGGAGCCGTCATCGCCGCCGGGGAGTACGCCGATCGATCGGGCGAGGCGTTGCTCTCCGCGCTTGCGATCGCCTACGAGATTCAGGCCGAACTCGCGTGGAAGGCCCCCGTTCGAGACCGGGGATTCGACCACGTCACCCACACCGTCGTTTCGGCGGCGGCCGGCGCAGCGAAACTCCTCGACCTCGATCTCGAGGAGACCCGCGACGCAATCGGTATCGCGGGGACCGGCCACAACGCCCTGCGGGTGACTCGAACGGGCGGCATCAACGAGTGGAAAGGAATAGCGTCGGCGAACGCGGCGCGAAACGCGGTTTACGCCGCGGTGCTCGCGAAAAACGGGATGGACGGACCTCGAAACCTCTTCGAGGGTCAGAAGGGGTGGAAGGACGTGATATCGGGACCGTTCGACCTCGAGCTGACGCCGGGCGAACGCGTTCACGACGCGATGAGCAAACGTTACGTCGCGGAGACGTACGCCCAGTCCGCCGTCGAAGGGGTAATCGAACTGGCCGAGCGCGAGGATCTCGACCCGGACGACGTCGCGGGGATCAAACTCGAGACCTTCGGCGGCGCGAAGCTCATCATCGGCGGCGGCGAAGGGAACCGGTACGAGGTCGAAAATAGGGCACAGGCGGACCACTCGCTCCCGTACATGCTCGCGGCGGCGCTGATCGATCGCGAACTGTCGCTCGAGCAGTACGAACCGGAGCGCATCCGGCGCGACGACGTCCAGCAGCTGCTGCGCATCGTTGACGTGAGCGAGGACCGGGACCTCACCGACCGGTTCGAAGACGGCGAAATGCCGGCGGTGATCGATGTCGCGATGGACGACGGAACCACGTATCGGGTCGAAAAGGAGGCGTTCCGGGGTCATCCGCTCGATCCCCTCGGTTGGGACGATCTGGAGGAGAAGTTCGACGCGATTACGGACGGGAACCTCACGGACGAGCGCCGCGACGACCTCGTCGAGACGATCGAAACGCTCGAATCTCGCGACGTCTCGGAGCTGACGGCCCTGCTTGCGTGACCTGCCGAACCGGTTGCACGAGCTGAGCACCTTGCCGTAGGACCCGTTCTCGGTCGTCCACCGCAGGATCGATCCGCTGGTCGGCCATACTCGAACGAATCCGAGGGCGTGTTAGCATTTTGGCCCTGCTCGTGGAGACCGGTCGTATGTCCGATCGCGCATTCGACTTCCTGCACGTCAACGAACGCGAGGAAAAGCCCCGCAAGAGCGGTATCACCGAAATCCGCGGGCCGTACTACGATCCGATGGGATCGCGCGAACTACGGGACATTCTCGAGACCATGGGAGAGTACGTTGACATCTACAAGTTCTCCGGCGGTTCGTTCGCGCTGATGCCCGAAACGGCCGTGACGGAGCTGATCGAAGTCTGTCACGAACACGACGTGTTGGTTTCGACGGGTGGGTTCGTCGAGCACGTCCTGATCCGAGATTACGATCAGGTCGAGCGGTACGTCGAGGAGGCGGGAGACCTCGGGTTCGACGTCGTTGAGGTATCGAGCGGTTTCCTCGCGATCGACGTCGAGGACATGGTCGCGCTGACCGAACTCGTCCAGGATCACGGGATGAAGGCCAAACCTGAAATAAACGTGCAGTTCGGAGCCGGCGGCGCCTCGAGCGTCGAAGAACTCGAGTCCGAGTCGGCGATCGATCCGACGAGCGCGATCGAGGAGGGCGAACGCCACCTCGAGGCCGGAGCGTACAAGGTCATGGTCGAATCCGAGGGGATCACCGAGCGGGTCCGCGAGTGGCGGACCGATGTCGCGTTCGAAATCGCGGACGGGCTCGGGGTCGAAAACTGCGTCTTCGAAGCGGCCGACCCCGAGGTATTCGAGTGGTACCTAAAGCAGTTCGGCCCGAAGGTGAACCTCTTCGTCGACAACTCCCAGATCGTCGAACTCGAGTGCATGCGATCGGGGCTCTGGGGAAAAAAGTCGACGTGGGGTCGGATCGCGAGTTACGATCGAGACTGATCGTCCCGAGCGCTCTCCGTGGCACCGTTCGAACGATACGACTCGTGCTTCGCAGTCCTCGCGCACGGTGATCCGCCGCGAACACTGTGCATATCCACCTTTGTTCTCCCTCGGTGAATCTCGTCGAAAACGACATGATGAGGATCGATGTGTTGATCCAATGATGGCAAATGTCAACAGATAACTCGAAGCGTGACGCGGAAGTCGATCACGTTGAGTACGGAACCGTCGAGCACGCCGATCCGGGTTCGGCGAGCGACGACACGTGGGACACCGTTGAGGCGGACAGCGCGACGGTCGCGTTCGACTGGGGCTTCGAGGAACCGCCAGCGGTCGTTATCGAACCCACCGAAGAAACATCGGTCGGCCTCCACCGGGCGATCAACGTCTCCGCGACCGGCTTCGAGACCCGGTGGATGGTCTACGGCACCGAATCGACTGCCGTCGACGGTCACTGGGCGGCGTTCGGCGAGGCCGGTCAGAGTCGCGGTCACGAACCAAGTGCGAGCGAGATACACGTTAGGCCGGGCGGTCCATGGCCGACCGAAACCCAGCAGCTGAACATCAACTCGCTGCACGATTACGAGCAACTCGAGCGCACACTCGAGCGGATCGAACGCAAGGGGAACGGCCGGGTGACCGTCGAGTCAGCGGGCGAGTCGAACGAGGGTCGAGACCTTTATCTCGCGACCGTCGGCAACGGTGACACGGATGTCTTCCTCTTCGCCGAGCAACACGCCGACGAGGCGACCGGCTGCGAGGCCTTGTTGAATCTGCTCGAGGAGCTCGCCGCAGGCGGACAGTGGAGTGACCTGCTCGAGGAGCTCACCCTCCACGTGATGCCGCGGGCGAACCCGGACGGCGTCGAGTACGGGGAGCTTCGCCACCGGTTCAACGTCGATCCGGACGCACCCGCCAGGGACGAATCAGCCGGAATCTACACCGATTACGACGGCGCGGGAGTTGGCTGGGATGTCAACCGATACCACTGGTTTGACTGGACCGAGAGCGAACTGTATCAGAACTATCCTGAGGAGTATCCCGAAAATCCCGTCCCCGAAGCGCAGATCCTCGTGGACACGATCGAGGCAATTGACCCGCTCTGGGTCGCCGACTTCCACAATCAGTACCACTACGTCAGCGACGAGGGCGAGAACATCACCGGTTCGATTTACTGGCCGACGGCTTCGGGGGCCGACCCCGACGCACAGGACCTTTCGAAACAGCTCTGCCGTGGTATCTACGATGATGTCGACTCGCAGGGCAACACGACGCTCACCCAGTTCCCCGGCGGCGACACTCGCGGGATCGCCCGCAACAGTTACGGCGAACGGGGAATCGGCTGCGTGCTGATCGAGATGCGCGGCCAGACTGACGAGTTCGGCCAGAAATCCGGTGGCCAACTCATCAGGACCGCTTACGAGATGGCGGTGAGCATGCTCGAGCGAACCGCCGATGAGTCCGTCTTCGACGTCGATCCGGCCGCGGTCGAGGAGATTCCCGAACGCGGCGAACGACATCAACGGACGTTCCACCCGTCCGAAGAACTGGCCGCCGAACTCGAGGAATCGGAAACCGAACTGGACGATGACCATTTCGAGTGTACCTGCTAACTACCATGACTAACGACACTGAACATACGGCTACCCCCTCAGAACGTCCGACTACCACCACTGAATCGACGACGGACGAACCACAACCGGCTGGCGACCTCAGGGAGGCCACGGAAGGTCGCCCTCCATTCGATCCGCGATTGGCTGAGATCACAGGCAAGCCTGGCTCGAGCGATCAGAGCCGATCCCCGAACGGCGTCCAGTCGCCGACTTCGGCAATCGCCCCGACAGCCGAATCGGGATTCGGTCTCCCTCTCGAACGACGTCATGTGATCGCGAGCGCTCTCGCAGCGCTCGGTATCGCCAGCGTGGGCAGCGCTCAGGCCAGACACGGAAACAACGGACAAGGAAATGGACAGGGCCAGGGGCGTGGACAGGGCGATATCGACGTCAAAAGGGGAATCGTCTCCCACGAGAGTCCGGGTGCGGCAGACGACGGCACCTGGAACACGTACGAAGTCGACCAGCAGTCGGTGAATTTCGAGGACTCCTTCGAGGCCCCGCCAATCGTCTTCATCGGCTCGACCAGCTACACTACCATCGGGATTTTCCGGGCGATCGACGTGACGGAGCACGGGTTCGAATCCCGATGGATGGTCTACCAGAGTAATTCGTTCGCCGCGCCGGACGCCCAATGGGTCGCAGTTGGTCTATCATGAACGTCGAACGACGCGAGATCACGAGCTCGAGTGATCCCACGGACGACCATCCCTGGTACGAACTCTCGGTCGACGAAGAGACTGGGACATTACGGATCGTCGACGAATCCGATGGCGGCCTGACGGCGACAATTTCGAACGGTGAGGAGACGATCGGCTCCGGGAGCGACCTCAGCCCCGACGGTGATCGAATCTGGGCGCTAACTGAGGAGGGAGAATTACTCTCCTACAGTCCATCTGCGACCGAGGTGCCACCGCTTCGCGCTCATCTCGCCTGGTACCATGAGTCGACGGATACGCTCGAAGTGCTCGAGTTCGTCGAACCGTAATCCCTGACGTTTGGAGTGTCGGTCGCTTTTATTTTTAGCCCCTCGGACGGGCGAGACTGCAGGAATCTCCGGACCTGTACGATTCTTTCGTGACAGCTGACGGTTGCTCCTCGGTTCTGATAGCGACACAAAAGCCTCGGAGTACTCGAGATGCTCGCAACAGAACCCGTATTAGAGTGGCGACTACTCTCGAAACTATGGCGAGTGAACGAGAGAAAATGGTGAACGGGGAGTTGTACGATCCTGATGATCCGCAATTAGTTGCCCGCCGGCGGGAGACAAGAGAGCTTACCGAGGAATACAATGAAACGCCAGTGTCCGACGAAGCACAACGTACGGCGCTTGTGAACGAACTGTTCGGCTCCGTCGGGGACGATGTGTACCTCGAGCCGCCGTTTCGCTGTGACTATGGCTTCAACATTCACGTCGGTGACGACTTCTACACGAATTTCGAGTGTGTCATTTTGGACGCCTGCCCGGTTACGATCGGGGACGACTGCATGCTCGGTCCTGGTGTCCATATCTACACCGCGACGCATCCACTCGAGGCAGCCGAACGAGTGAAAGGCCCCGAATACGGAAAACCAGTGACGATCGGCGATAATGTCTGGATCGGCGGTCGAGCGGTTCTCAACCCCGGCGTGACCATCGGGGACGGAGCAGTAATAGGATCCGGTGCGGTCGTCACCGAGGACGTTCCCGAAAACGTCGTCGTTCAGGGCAATCCTGCAGAAATCATCAAGGAAGTAGTGTAAATAAACCGGACCGCTGGAGCGTACTTCTCACCTGACGGTTGTCCAGCGGCTAGTTAGTCTCTTCACCCGCGTAAATTTCTTCCCAGCTCACGTCCGCGGATCGCTGAACGGGCTCGAGGTAGATCCTCCCCCGTCGAATCCGGCCGTCAGGGATACTCTTGATAACGACGCCCCGGACGTTCAGTTCGTCGCCGTCGGTTTGGGTCCCTTGCATCCGCATTTCGATCCAGGCCGTCTCGCCAGCAACCGTCGTTCGCGGAAACTCGACTGACAGATCGGGGGTCGTCTCGAACATCTGTATCCAGTTCTTTCGAACCTGTTCGCGGCCGGTAAACGAACGTTCGGGATGTGCCGGCGTTTCGCTCCGGTAGTCCTCGTGGAAACACGAGAGCAACGTCTCGAGGTCGTGGTTGTTCATCGCCCGCAGAAACCGATCCACGATGTCTTTGGTAGTTTGTTCCACGCTCTTTCATCCGTCGGCGGCGGCGATAAACCCGTAGTTAGAAGACGGTGGACTGTTCCGAAAACCGGCCGATTCAGCCTCTGACGCGACCGATAGACACTTCCACGAAGAGCGAACATGTCGACCGTGACGGTTGCGAAACCGCCGTGGGAAATTCGAGTCGGGTCCGGATGACGGTCATATCGACCGATCCCCGGCATCGGATGTTACGTAGTCGAGAACAACCATGACAATAAAATAGAGAATCGCAACAGCGAAGATGAAGCCCCAGTTGATGGCACCCTGCCAGTACTGAAACACGCTGAGAACGAGCACGACGATACCAGCACCGATCAGGTGGCGTTGCAGGCGTAGCGAAGATGCGTCCATATTCAATGATATGTTGGTGCTCAAATAAAACTATCCTCACCGGTTCGTGGTCGTTCCGCCCGGAGCGTAAACACGGTCCCGTGCATGTACGTACTGAACTGGTCGTATCCCCCGAAGACGTCAGTTATCACCTGTGGGACGTGCTCGTCCGAGTTCCAATTCGCGTACCACCGAAGGAATCGTCGCAACAACGGATTGAGCGCTTTTGCGGGTCCGGACTGAAACTCCTGCAGGTCGAGGACCCCCATCGTTCCACCCGGTTCGAGTGCCGCGTAGACGTTTTGAACCGTTCGCTCGACATCGGGCATGACGCTCAGGGAGAGCGTCGCAACGACCGCGTCGTAGGGGCCGCCCAGATCGGCGGTCGTCGCGTCGGCGTGGATCACTTCGACGTTCTCCCAGCCGCTTTCTTGGACTCGCCGGTTCGCCTTCTCGACCATCGCCGGGCTGTAATCGATCGCCAGTAGCCTGCCGTCTTCGCCGATAGCGTTCCGAATTAGACCGAAATTGACGCCCGGCCCACAACCGACCTCGAGGACGGTATCTCCCTCGCTGATCTCGAGGTCCGCGATCAGTTCTTCGCGGATCGGCTCGAAATCGCGTTCGCTCATCCCGTACCAGTTACTCCATCGGTTCCAGACGGATTCACTGCGCGCTAAATGGTCCTCGTATTCCGTTTCGGCTTCCGGCTGGCGGTCGATTTCCGTCATCGGTGCGGCCTCGAATTCGACGAGTTTCGGACGATTGTGTGGTATACTGCCGGCTGTAACTATATGAAGGTTCTCGTACACTCGAGGCGACGAGAATCGGAACGACTGACAGCCGACAGTATCAAGAACTGCTCGGATCCTGCTCCGTTCAGGACAATTCCGTCGACGAACTCTCTCTTGTCCGAACTACCGGTTCGGGTTTGCCAGGTGATAGAGCGGTTCGAAATCACCGGCGTTCTCTCCGTCCTCGAGACAGTTCCGCATGACCTTTTTGTGTTTGGTATCGATTTCGTGGGTCGATTCCTCGAAGGTTTTCCAGACCTGTTCGAGGTCTTCGGCCTCGATGTATGTCACGAGGAACGTCCCGTCGGGCGTTTCCTCGAGAAACGCCGTCTCCGTGTACACTCCTTCATTTTGGAGCGTTTCGAGGGCCGCTCCACTTCGGTCTCGCACCGTTTCCATCCAGTCTTTTAGCTGATCGACTTCTTTCGGATCGACCTTCTGTTTGAGCAGGGTTGCCTCCGTCATAGGGGTGGGTTCCTGTGGAAGCTACATAAGCGCCAGTGCGCACGTCCCCTCCGTTTCACTCACCCGTCGATTGCTCGACGGAACTGGTTAGTTTGTCCAGGAGTTGGCTCTTCCACCTCGAGTCCGTCTCGATTCGACGTTTCAAATTCCACTGTCTATAGCCACCTCCGTTCTCTTCGAGTGAATCTCTTAGAGCCGATACTATCTCGCACGTTGTCCGTTTATCCGAATGATTCGTGGTGATAAATGACCCGAATTCGGAAACCGGAATCGACCACGTCGAGTGCGGCACCGTCGAACGCGGTGATCCGGGTCCAGAGCGCGACGACACGGGTGACACCGTCGAGGCCGATCGTGCGAGCGTCGCGTTCGACTGGGGCTTCCACGACCTGTGCGCTTACAACAGAATTGCCTGCGCTAATCCGAGGAATACGAAAAAGCCCAACACGTCAGTCGCCGTGGTGATAAAGATCGTCGCAGAAGTGGCCGGATCGTACCCGATCCGGTCGAGTAATAGCGGGGTGATCGCACCGAAGAAGCCCGCGATCACCAGGTTTGCAACCATCGAAACACCGATAACTGCACCGAGTAGGATACCGAACTCTCCGTAGGAGAAGGCGATAGCGATGATAGCGACAAGCGCCCCCGTAATGAGCCCGTTGATGGCTCCTGCGACAACCTCGTTGACGACGACGCGCTTTCCGGTGTTGAGCGAAACCTCGTCCAGGGAGATCCCCCGAACGGTGACTGCCATCGCCTGCGTTCCGGCATTTCCCCCCATCCCTGCGACGACCGGCATGTACGCGGCCAGTATGGCGACGGCGGCGATGGTCGACTCGAACAACCCGACGACCGCTGCAGCCATAAACGCTGTACCGAGGTTGAGAATTAGCCATTTGTACCGCCTCCGCACTTTCTCGGCGGGGCTGTCGAGTACGCTCTCTTCCTCGGCGACGCCGGAAAACTCGTAGAGTGTTTCGCCCCGCGCCTCTTCGATCATCATCAGCAGGTCGTCGGCGTGGATCACGCCGAGAATATCGTCCTCCTCGTCGAGGACTGCGACGGTTCGCTCGCGGTTCTCCCGGAACACCTCGAGCACCGCTTCGTCGTCGCGGTCATACCGGATGTGTGGTGTCTCTTGAATGTAGTCGGTAATCGTCTCTCTTTCCCGGTCAGCCACCGAGAGCGCCGCGCCCGGGAGTTCGCCGAGGAGTTTGTTCTCATCGGTGATGAAAATCGTCGGTACTCGACCTGTACGATCTTCGAAGCGACGAACGCGCTCGGTCACTTCGTCGAATTCTCGAGATCCGTCGACGGTGACGAAATCAAGGTTCATCAACCCTGCCGCACTTTCAGGGTTGAACGACAGCAGAAAATCGATTTTCTCGCGCCGCTCGCTATCGAGGGTGGCGAGTACGGTCTCGCGGGCCTCTTCATCGACATGCTCGAGGACATCCGTCACTTCGTCCGGATCGAGCCGAGTAACAAACGTGTTTAATTGCGAACGGCTCATATCGGCAACGACTCTCTTCCGAACGTCTTCGGGGAGCGCGAAAAACAGATCGCGCCACTCGTTTCGCGGTAGATCGGTGAACGAATCAGAGGGATCCGGAGATGTTGCGATACTCTCCCGGATATCCCTCAGCTGACTGGGCATACGTTGAAACCACAAGTGCGACACTTGATTGTACCGGGACTATCGCGACCGTTGATACCCATTATTCGCTGATAAGTCTTGCAGGGACGACCGTCAGGCCTCGGTAGTGCGTTGGAACTCGGTTCGTTAGAAAGAACATACGCGCCAATCACCGGTAGGGCGATACCGTCTTTGCCGAACGTACCACTGTGTGTTCATTGGACACTGTTTAGACGGTTTAAACGTTCCACCACGAGTTGCGTTGCGCGGTTTGACGACTGCGCTCGAGCCGAGATTTTGCGATAACGTCTTCACCTCTCTCCCGGTTATGACTGCCAGACGGGGAACCGATGTCGGTACGTCGGCTTTATTGTCAATGTCGTAGTCCGACTGCTATGTCTCCCGACTACTTCGAGGGTGAGTTCGAGGGCCAACTCGAGCGTGCGCTCGGAAAAGTCTACTACGGCTGTGCGGACGTCGGCGAGTGTTTCGCGACCGCCGATCGAATCGATGGGGGCGACTACGACAGCTGGTACGACGAGTGGTTCGCGACGGCCGAAACGGTCGAGAACCGCGCACACGGCTCGCGCGAGGACAACCATCTGGTAAGCGCTCGAGAGTCGTTTCTTCGCGCGACCGAGTACTACCGATCGGCGTACTACTTCCGCAGACACGATCTCGACGATCCGGATCTGCACGAGGCCTGGCGTCGCCAGCGCGAGTGTTTCCGAGCGGCGGCTTCGTTGCTCGACCATCCTTCCGAAGTCGTTGATATCCCGTTCGAGGGGACGACGCTCTCGGGCTATCTGTTCGCGCCGGACGCCACGGGAGCAGTACGGCCCACGATAATCGGTTTTCCGGGCTACGATTCGCCCGTCGAGGAGTCCTATCCGATGCTCGCGAAGGCGGCCCTCTCTCGGGGCTACAACTGCCTCATCTTCGAGGGACCCGGACAGGGAGGTACGCTGTACGAGAAACGCCTCTTCTTCTGCCCGGAGTACGAAACCGTTCTCGCCCCCGTCGTCGACTACGCCGTCCGGCGGCCGGAAGTCGATTCGTCTCGAGTCGCGCTGGTCGGACGAAGCTTCGGAGGTTACCTCGCGGCGCGAGCGGCCACGGGCGAACACCGCCTCGCCGCGCTCGTCGTCGACCCCGGAATCCACGATCTCGGCTCCCTCTCGCTACAGCTGGTCCCCGAGGAGCGACGGGAGGCCGTCCTCGAGGGAGATCTTGACGCCGACGAGGCGCTCGACCAACAGCTCGAGGACCCACAGGGACTGGAATTCTTTGGGGCGCGGATGGCCGCCCACGACATCGATTCGCTCGGCGAGTACGTCCGCGAGTTGCAGGCGTACACGCTCGAAGGGCGCACCGATGCGATCCGGTGTCCCACGCTCGTTACCGACAACGAGTCCGATCGGCTCGCCGTCCAATCGAAGGAACTCGCGGAGATGCTTACGGCCCCGACGCGATACGTCGAGTTCACCGACGCCGAAGGTGCTGGCGGGCACTGCGAGAGCATGGCCCAATCGCTGTTTCACCGGCGAACGTTCGACTGGCTGAACGAGACGCTCGGCCGGACGACGGGTGCCTAGAATCGCCGAACTCGAGCCAGTCGACGCTCGCATCAGTTGTCTCGAGCCGATTTCGCAGACGATTGCTACACGGTGACTGCGACTACCCACGTCGAAACGCGTTACGCTTCGTCGCTGTCGGGGTTCGGATCGTAGCCATCACCAACGATCACTCGAAGCGCGCCACAATCCGTCTCGAGGTTCACACGTTCGGACTTGAGGGTTTCGCCGTCGAGACTGTACGTGACCGGCGAGTCGTCGAGGGACTCGATCGTCAACGCGCTCGCGCGGAGGCGGACGATGTGTTCGGCGTCGCGGCCGAACATCCCCTCGAGCATCGCATCGCCGAGCAGGTCGACGGCTGAGGCGTCCTCGACTACCGTCACTTCGAGTAGCCCGTCCTCCGCGTTTCCCTGAGCGGTTCGGGCGCTGGTAAACCGCCTGGCATTTCCGACGAGGACGAATGCGGCGTCGCCCTCCCAGGTTTGAGCCACCGATTCGTCGCGCGGTTCTGCGTTCGGATCCGTACGCGGGATCGTCGATTCGGACCCCGCGTCAGTTTCGACCCTGAGCGGAAGAGAGTCGAACGACCGGACGTTCTCAATCGTGCGGAACACGTACGCGAGCACGCCAAATTGGCGCTTTCCCGAGGATGTCGTCGCACCGCTCGCCTCGGCGGTAACACCGGCGACACAGGAGTTGACAAACGCCCGTTCCTCGGCCGTTCCGAGGTCGATCGTCCGCCGGCGGTCCCGTCGGATGACGTCGAAGGCGTGGTCGATACCCTCGACGCCGATATTCGTTGCGAAGTTGTTCCCCGTCCCCGCTGGAACGACGGCGACGGTCGTCGTCGAAAGCGCATCAGCCGCGTACATCCCGTTTACAACCTCGTTTACTGTTCCATCTCCTCCCGCCGCGGCGACGAGATCCGTCTCCGCCGCCGCCTTGCGGGCGATCCGCTTTGCGTCACCCTCGCCCTCGGTTGTCCGCACCTCGAACCCGTGGTCTTCGGCCAGTTCGACGACGGTGTCGACGTGATCCTCGCTCCCGCTGACCGGATTCAAGATCAGGAGTCGTCGTTCGCCCGCATTCACGGTGGTATCCACGACGGGAACGTACAAAAGGAGCTCCCTGGCGCTGGTCGAGATGTGCGACGATTCAACTCCCTCCTGCTCGAGCGCGCATGCGTTCGAGCGTGGCTTCTTCGGCACGAACTTCCGGCGACAACGATCGCCTCGCTACGGCTGTGAGGCGGATCCGATTCGACGACCGGACTGCGATTTGAACAGTGTGTCTCTGTTGAAATTCTTAGTGAGTTATGGATCCAGTCGGTAGTTTGAGTAATGCAGACCCTCCCAAAACCGCAGTTACTCCGGTTTGTCAAGGAAGCATTTCAGTTAGCGCAAGGTGCTGTGGCTCGATACTCATCGAAGTTCTCGAAACAACGCTACACACTCCATCAGCATATCGTTCTCCTGTGTCTCAACGTTCGGAAGGACACGACTTATCGAACATTTCTCGACGAACGTATTGAGATGCCTCGGATTCGGAGTCGATCAACCTCACCGAACTTCCTGCGCCGTCAACGCTGTGCAAAGCGTTCGATAGACTCGATATGGCAGTCTGGTGAGTGCCTCTCAATCACTCTATTGCACTGCTCCCGACCAACGATGTTGCGGGGATCGACGCCTTGGGCTTCGACCGCAGTCACGCCTCGAAGCACTACACGAAACGGGCGAAGTTGACGATTCAGCAGCTGAAAGTCGCGCTTTTAGTCGATACGAGAGCAAACGCGATCCTTGATCTCCACATCACAACGACCCGAAAACACGATACGCAGATCGCACCATCGCTCATCAACGGCAATCCATCTAAAATCTGAGCTTTGCTTGGAGACAAGAGGTACGACGATCAGCAGATTCGAGCGATGGCCCTCGAGAACGGGATTCGTCCACTCATCAAACACCGTGAGTTGTCCTCACTTCAGAAAGCGTGGAATGCTCGGTTGGATACTGAACTCTACGGCCAACGGAGCCAGAGCGAAACGGTGAGCTCTCGACTCAAGCGAAGATACGGTGCGTTCGTCCGTTCACGACCCTGGTGGATGCAGTTTCGTGAACTCGCCCTTGCGTCTATCGTCCACAATCTCGACCGAGCCCTCTAACGATCAGTACAGGTAGTATATAGCACGCTAAGTAGCGAGTTGTCCGTTCAATAGACGATAATCACCTATTTTTCCAGTGAGCCAATCTCCGAGTATCGCACCGACCATCCCTACCAGTACAGAAACTCCAATACTGACGACAGATATGAAAATAACAGCCATGATTTGAAAACCACTGAATCCTAGTGGCTGGCTCAATCCTGAGATGAACACAAGTAGGTCAAGGAACGGCCATAATACCGGCAGCGCAGCGACAAGCCCAGTTCGTTTCCCAATTTGACCGGCCTCTATCCCACGTCTATTGGCAAGGAATCCGACGAGTAAACCTGCGAAAAACACAGGAGAAACAGGGTGGCTGAAGTCGGGGTACGATTGCCAATAGAGGATGATTGTAAACAGAGTGGACGCGAGACCAGCAATGATTGCATATCGCCAAACTTCATCAGAGAGTGTCTCTGAGATAGTCTGAAGGCGACTCATAGCTGTTTATTTGAGATTATCTGATATAAGCCCGTTGCTCACTTCACACATGTAGTGTGCAGTAGATTCATGTAAATAAGTCTCTAAAGAAGAGGATTTCAACAGAGCCAGCGGTGTGTCTCCTCACAAGAGCGAGGATAAGTACAGACGCGTCTCAAACGAGTTCGTTCTACAGGCGGAGTAGACCGAGTGCCTCGGGGTCATACAGAAGAGGTACTCTTCCGTGACTGAACGGATCGGAGCGAAGCGGGAACATAACTCCCGCGAGGTCAGCGGGGACTTCGTCCCGCCAGAATTCGCGATGTCCGCGAACGCGAAGCGTTCGCTTGATGACGAGACACTCTGCGTCTCGAACCACTTGACCTCGAGGCGGTTCACCAGTATTTCCAGGGACATCGAGAACCGGTCATTCACCCGTAGAACAGAACGAATCCGATCCCCCAAGCGAAGCCGACGGCAGGGTTTCACCCGAGAACGCCAAAGAGGATCGATGCTGCGAACCCAGCCACGAGCATCGAGAGGAGAGCGAATACAGTGTATAGCCTTCCGGATACTCCGCTGGCCACTTCCTCTTCTCCCTTCTCGATGTCGATATGATCTGCGCCCATTCGCGCATACGCTCCATCGGGGCGACATATTATTGTTTCCGTTGGTACCCTCTCTGACAGATACAAATTTCCGTGTAATTTGAGCACCAGTTCGAAACATGCCGCCTCGGACCGCTTTCGGCGGCCTCCGTTCAGTCCACTTGCTCCCCTGTATCATCGGTTGGTTCCGATATTCCGTCGTTGACGACCGATCGCTCGGGGAGATCCGGTGCGGGTGCGCGACCGAGGGTGAGCAGTCGCTCGGTGAGTGTAATTTCGTCTCCGTGGGGATCGGGTTTTTGAATTTCTTCGTACTCGACGGCCACGCCGTCGGATTCGGCGCTGATACGAACGGCACAGAGCTGGTAGGACGGGTAGAAGACCGGCGGAAGTATCCCGGCGAAGACCTCCCGACGGTGCAGTCGTTTTAACCACGTGCCGGTGTTAACGAGCAATCTCCCCTCGAGTTCGGTCACTTTCGGCCGGTGGGTGTGTCCGTAGCAGAAAACCGCTGTTTCAGGCCGTTCGTCGAACACTTCTCGAGCGGCCTCTTTATACGGTTCATCGGGGTCAACGGTGAGTTCCGTTTCGAAAATCCCGAACCGATCGACGGTCTTCGTGACATCACGGAGAATAAAGTAGATAGGAACGCTTACAAGGAGGATCATGCCGGTAACCACCGTGTTGACAACGAGGAGAAAGTGAACAGCCTCGCCGGCCACTCCCAACTGGTCGAGAACCGCATCCGTCCGCTCGACCGGCATCGTCCAGACGCCAGCTACGTCCAGTCCGGCAAGTACCGCGATGAGTGCGCTGATATTGAACAACAACAGAAACGGGATCACGGCGTACCGCAAGAGTGGATTCATTTCGCGGTACAAATACTTCGAAACGAGCCAGCGAGGCACCCGATCGGTCGGGGTAACCGCCTGCACGTCTTTCAACCAGTTGTTCCGCCCTCGATCGGAGAGTTGCCCCGCCCGACTCGTTACGAGCGCGTTGTAGAAGTACCCCAGCGGCGTCTCGTAGGGGTTGCCGAAATCTTCGAACCGATTGTTGGGATCTTGCTGATGGCCGTGTTCGAACCAGATCGTTCGGTTCCCCACCGGCCGGGTGATCGACTCGGATCGGACCAGGTCGACGTTGTACTCGGCTAACCGCTTTACGTACTCGTCGTAGGCCGCCAGTTCGCTGTCGTGATTACCAGGCAACAGCGTGATGGGGATCGACTCTCCGGTCGCACGTAACTGTTCGAACAACGCCGGGTAGCGCTCGATTAGCAGGTCGAATTTCGCAGGGCCGTCGACCTGCGTGAACTCCCACAGCCCGAACATATCTCCGTTGATGAGTAACTCCGCGTCCTCGTCGGTCGTCTCGAGGCGTTCGAGGAACTCGAGCAGCTCCTCGAGGAAGTCGATCTCTCCTAGCTGTTCGTCGCCGCCGATGTGAAGGTCGCTGATCACGTAGTAAGTCGGCTCGCCAGCAGCGTCGCCCATGGGCGAAGACGTTCGACGCCGACACGTATAGAGTTGAGCTCCCCGTCTGAGGTAGGCTTCTTGTGGTAGATCCGTTTGCTGGCTACGAACCCGAAATCGCTTAGCCTCCGTTTCAGAGCTGGAAAGCCGAGTAATCGAATTAGGTTCCAGAGAACAGGTCTCTCCCGGATGCTGTCAGTCACCCTTAACCGTGGTACGTAATCCCCTTCTGCAACTGAATCGAGTCCCTTAAATGGAAGCCGTCGTTTTGGTTTGTTACGAAGCAAAAACCCCTATGCAAGATAGGCGGGGGACGATAATCACGCTCGCTGTCTATGAGCGTGTAACCTGCCACGGGGTGAGTAGCGATCTGGATCCTTTGTGGATCCATGACTCGGGTTGAATCGCGAACCGTGTCCCTTAAGTGGGAGACGGCGCTTTGATTTAATCCGAAGCAACGAACCGATGCACCACCCCGTGT
>NZ_JASJOC010000012.1 GCF_030068615.1 Halostagnicola sp. A-GB9-2
CGTGTAGTGTACAGTAGATTCACGTGAATAGGTCTCTAAAGAAGAGGATTTCAACAGAGCCGAGATACCCAACCGCAGCGTGTCCAAGTGGCCACATACTGTCGGAGATGAGGTGTTACGGCTGGATAAGCTTCCTGATGTTGACCGCTGTGATTGCTGTTGGTTCAGACTTCGAGCAGATGGAATTTTCTCACTCTGAGTTATTCTATAAGTTAAGTAGCGCGAGTACTCCCGACCCACCATAGTCGGGGGTGAAGCGCGTTCAGCCCCTTGCTTTTATTAAACCACATGGCTTATCAAGAGATAACGACCAGAACACAACCCTCAAAGTATGGAATTGAAGACCACAATTCCTTCGCTGGTTGTTCGGTAAGTTTGGAAATGCGGCTCCTCTCAAAACCCGCCACGGCGGTGAGACGGGAGTTGTCGGGGGCTGGTGGAGGCCCCGGCCCTCACGGACCTCTTGTGGGTTCGGGTGTTAATTCCAGCCGATCCCTATACGGGGAAGGTCGAGGGGAATTAAAGTCCGTTGCGTTGGCAGTGCGGGACAAAACACGGACGCTCCGCGCCACCGTTCGCGGGGTACTTCACGGATCGTCATTAGGGTTGGTGGATGTTCCAACCAATACCTATTTGTATATCCTCTTAACAGTAGTTAATAACTGAAGTATGCCGTAGTTGGTGTATCCAATAATGGGTAATTCGACACGGAAGACGAAATCTGCAACTGAGTGGAAGGGGGATGCGAGGACTACTGTCGGCTACGAGTACGACGGCGATTCGAGTCCACCAGTGATTGGGGATGATGCAACAATCCGACCGGGGACGATTATCTATGATGATGTCGTAATCGGCGATGGATTCTCCACGGGCCATGATGCGCTGGTTCGTGAACTGACCGAGATTGGTGATGACGTTTTAGTTGGGACAAAGACGGTAATCGATGGACGGTCGACGATCGGCTCACACGTTAGTCTCCAGACGGGCGTCTATATTCCATCACATACCCAAATCGGCGACAGCGTATTCTGTGGGCCACATACGGTATTGACAAATGATCCCTACCCAGTTCGGCAAGATGTCGATTTGAAGGGCCCCACACTCGAGGATCACGTTTCCGTCGGTGCGAACGCGACTGTACTGCCTGATGTGACCATTGGTCGTGGATCGTTCATTGCAGCTGGTGCTGTCGTCACCGAAGACGTACCCGAAGAAACATTGGCCATCGGTGCACCCGCACAATGTAGTCAATTACCTGACCGACTTCAGGGAGAGAACGAGATTTAATGGTATCAATTGCAGATCCAGCGCTTGGCAGTGAGGAAAAAGCCCGTGTCGAGAGCATCCTCGACAGTGGAATGCTTGCGGATGGTCCTGAAGTCCGTGAGTTCGAAGCCGAATTTGCTGAGTATTGTGAGACAGCACATGGAGTTGCAACATCCAATGGAACGACGGCGTTGCATGCAACGTTAGAGGCACTCCGAATCGGTGCTGGAGATCGTGTCTTGACGACGCCGTTTTCGTTTATCGCGACGGCGAACGCGATTCGACTTGCCGGTGCGGAGCCAGTGTTTGCGGATATTGATCCTGTAACCTATAACTTGGATCCGGATTCGGCTTGGGATGTTGCTCGGGAGATGGATATTGATGCGATCATTGTCGTTCACCTGTACGGATTGCCGGCCGAAATGGATGTCTTTCGTGACTTAGCAGACGATCTCGAGGTGCCACTGATCGAAGACGCTGCACAAGCACATGGTGCTTCGTACGATGGTGATCGTGTTGGCTCAATTGGTGACGTCGGGTGTTTCTCGTTTTATCCAACGAAGAACATGACCACTGGCGAAGGTGGAATGGTTACGACAGATGATGAGGACCTAGCTGAACAGGTTTCCCAGTTTATCAACCATGGTCGAACAGGTTCGTACGCGCATTCAGCCGTCGGTCACAACTTTCGAATGACCTCGATTGCGGGAGCAATTGGACGAGTACAACTCGAGCGTTTACCGTCGTTTATTGAACAACGGCGGGCGAACGCAGCGCGGTTGACTGAAGGGATTTCGAACGACGTGGTGACGTGTCCAGTCGAACCAGCAGAGACGAACCACGTGTATCACCAGTACACGGTTCGGACTGACGATCGCAATGAACTCATTGCGTCTCTCGATGACCACGATATCGGTTCTGGAATCTACTACCCGACCTGTATCCATAATCAGCCAGCGTACTCGGGTGTGACGTGTTCGGCACCGAAGGCAGAGGCTGCTGCCGCCGAGGTGCTTTCGATTCCTGTGCATCCGAATGTATCCGCGGCCGATCTCGAACGGATCATCGAGGTGATCAACGACTATGAATCCTGAACACCACCAGATCGACGTTGGCGTTCTTGGTGTTGGCTCAATGGGTCAACATCACGCGCGTGTGTATAGTGAGCTTCCGCAGGCGAACCTCGTGGGAGTTACTGACGTCGACGACGAGCAAGCACGGACAGTTGCGAACAAACACGGTACTGCTGTACTGGATCGTGCGGAGTTACTGGACGCTGTCGATGCCGTCTCTGTCGTCGTTCCGACGGAGTACCATTTTGAGACGGTGACGACTTGTCTCGACGCCAACGTTGGGACGTTCGTCGAGAAACCAGTCCTTGGTGGGCTCGAGCGAGCTTCGGAGTTACAGGAGCGTGTCGAACGTGCCGATGTTCCCGTTCAAGTCGGCCATATCGAGCGGTTCAATCCTGCTGTGAGTGCCCTCGAGGAGATTATCGCTGATCTGTCTGTTGTAAGTGTTCGAGCACAGCGACTTGGGCCGCCGCCTGGGCGGGAAATCAAGGATAGTGCGGTTCTGGACCTAATGATTCACGATATCGATATCGTGTTATCGTTGCTTGAGGAGGATCTCGTCGCAGTCAATGGCGTCGGCGTCGACGAGAATAAACATGCGACTGCACTGCTCGAGTTCGACGGTGGGACGATGGCATCACTGACTGCCAGCCGGAAGACCCAGCGAAAAGTGAGGATGCTCGAGATTACGGCTGAAGAGTGTTTCATCGAGTTAGATTATCTCGATCAATCGATTGAGATTCACCGGAACTCAGTGCCAGAGTATATCGAGGAAAACGGCGATGTTCGCTTCAAACACGAGAGTATTGTCGAGCGCCCCCAGATTTCGAACGGGGAGCCATTGCAGAAGGAACTCGAGTCGTTCGTGACTACCGTCGATGAACATCGTGTGCCTGCGGTAACCGTTGCGGACGGACTTGATGCCCTTTCTGTTGCACTCGAGATTGAGGAGGCAGGACTAGCGGAAACGACACCAGAGGTGGTCGCCGATGACTGAATCAATTGGCGAGACGGTTCCATCGCTGTATAACGTGTCGGCCGGAACGGTTGCGCAACGTGATGCCTTCGTGAATGGTGATATTCCTGTTGCAGTGTACGGACTCGGAAAGATGGGGTTGCCGTTGGCGTCGGTGTTTGCTGATGTCGCTGGGAACGTTATTGGCGCGGATATTGATCCTGACGTGGTGGAAACAGTGAATGATGGTGGCTGTCACGTCAAGCGTGAACCTGGGCTCGAGGAGTTAGTTGCTGACGTGGTCGACGATGGAGCGCTTGGGGCCACGACGGATCCACGTGAGGCGGCTTCGCAGGCGTCTGTGCATGTGGTGATTGTCCCGACACCGATCACTGATGCAAAAGAGCCCGATCTGGCGATTCTGGATGCTGTGGTCGAAGATGTTGGGCACGGGCTCGAGAAAGGTGATCTGGTGCTTATCGAGTGTACGGTCCCACCGCAGACGACCGAACAGCGTGTGTTGCCGCGGTTAGAAGAAGTCTCTGGGCTGGAGATTGGTGAGTTTGGGGTGGCGTTTTGCCCCGAGCGGACATCAAGTGGGCGCGCCCTCGAGGATATCCGTGGAGCCTATCCGAAGGTCGTCGGTGGCGTGGATGAGGAAAGTACGCGGGCGGCAAAGCTCGTGTATGAAGAGATCAATTCAGAGGGCGTGTTGACGGTGTCGGATACAACGACGGCAGAGTCCGTGAAAGTGTTCGAGGGGCTGTATCGGGACGTGAATATCGCGTTGGCAAACGAGTTGGCGCGGTTTACCGACGAGTTAGGGATCGATGTAAACGAGGCGATCGATACGGCGAACACACAGCCGTTCTGTGATATTCATGATCCCGGACCGGGTGTTGGTGGTCACTGTATTCCGTACTATCCGTATTTCCTGATCGACCCCTTCGAGACGGAGTCGCCGTTGCTCGAGACAGCTCGGCGAGTGAACGATTCGATGCCGTACTTTACCGTCGAGAAAGTTCGAGAAGGGTTGAAACGTGAAGGGAAGTCGATTGAGGGAGCGACGGTGGTTATTCTCGGATTGACCTACCGGCCGGGTGTCGAAGAGATTCGGGCGTCGCCATCGATCCGGATCGCTTCGGAACTGTCGGAGGCAGGGACAGACGTGTACGGTGTCGATCCCATGTTGGACTCGGTCGAGGAGTTTGACCTTCGGCAGATCGATCTCGAGGGCATCACGGAGGTCGGAGCCGATGCCGTCGTCCTTGTGACGCCACACGAGGAGTTCGATGGGTTCAATTGGGATGACATTCAGAGTTTGGATAACGACCTGTCTGTTGTGATCGATGGGCGAGGAACACTCGAGGATAGTGACCTCGAGTCAGTGCGGTACACGATTGGAAGTGGCTATGATAGGTGAGTTGGTCTGATGTATCGAGAACATACGATCGGTGTCGTCGTGCCGGCGTACAATGAAGAAGGCTTCATTGGCGAGGTAATCGATACAATGCCCGAGTACGTCGACCGCGTCTACGTCGTCGACGATTGTTCGATTGATGGAACGTGGGACGAGGTGCAACGGTACGCCGAGCGGGCTAACGAAGAGTCAACGACGGTCCACTATGACGAGGATCACGTGACGAGTGATCGAAAACAGCCGATTGCGACTGACGGTGGTGTCGCGTTTGATCGTCGTGTTGTTCCTATTCAACACGATGAGAACCGTGGTGTTGGTGGGGCGATTAAAACGGGATACAAGCGCTCCCTCGAGGACAAGATCGATATTACCGCTGTGATGGGTGGTGATGGCCAGATGGATCCAGACATTCTGTACAAGTTCCTGGATCCAATCGTCGAGGACAAGGCAGATTACACGAAGGGGAATCGGTTGTTGTACAAAGAGTACCGTACGGGGATGTCGAAGTGGCGCTTCTTCGGGAACTCGATTTTGACATTCTTGACGAAGATTTCCTCGGGCTACTGGAAGACGATGGATCCCCAGAACGGCTATGCCGCGATCTCGTACTATGCGCTGGACAATGTCGGTATTGATAACATGTACGAGTACTACGGGTACTGTAACGATCTGCTGGTGAAGTTAAACGCCAAGGGAATGCGCGTGGCTGATGTCGCAATGCCTGCTGTGTACGGTGACGAGGAGTCCTCGATCAAGTACTCGACGTACATTCGGAGGGTCTCGGGGATGTTGTTGCGGAATTTCCTCTGGCGACTGAAGACGAAGTACCTCGTGTTGGACTTCCATCCGCTGGCGTTGTTTTACTATATCGGCGCAGTAACGGCGCTGTTTGGCGTGTTCGGTGGTATTTGGTCGCTGTACGCAAAGTTCGTACTCGGGGACGCATTGTTCGTGCGAGCCTCCTCGAGTATGATGTTGTTCACGATGGGGAGTATGTTCCTCATGTTTGCAATGTTGTTCGACATGCAGGTCAACGAGAGCAAAGAGGTGCAGATTCGTGACTAGAGACTTTACGTTCGAAATTTACGAGGAGTTGTTACAGGCGGGACTGGATGCCGGATATGAGCATCTGACGGTTCGAGAGTATCTCTTGGCAAACGAGTTACCGGATCAGTTCATTATCCACCGCCACGACGTGGATCGTAAGCCTGAGAACTCGTTGGCAATGGCACGACTCGAAGCCAAGTATGATGTTCCGAGCACGTACTACTTCCGGACGATAGATAAGACATTCAAACCTGAAATGATCCGAGAAATCGAGGAGTTGGGCCACGAGATCGGTTACCACTACGAAGACATGGACCGAGGCGACGGGAACGTGGCCAAGGCCCACGAGTCGTTCCGTGACCATCTGGAACAACTTCGCGAGCACGCGACGATTGACACCGTGTGCATGCACGGCAACCCGCTAACGCCCCACGACAATCGCGACATGTGGGACGGAATTCGTGGCTTTGAGGAGTATGACCTGCTCGGCGAGGCGTACCTCTCAATGGACTTCGTCGACGTGACTTACTTCTCGGATACTGGTCGGACGTGGGAAGACGGCGCGTTGAAAATCAAGGACCACACGGTTGGAGAAAGCGAGAAGAGATTCCATGCGGATACAACACGGGAACTGATTAATCTTGTCGAGTCCAAGAGGTTTCAGCGTGGATGCCTTCTCAGTCACCCAAACCGCTGGGCAGACAATTTCCCAGAGTATCTCGCGGAGCGGTTCAAAGATATGTCGATCAACCTTGGAAAAAGCGGAATCAATCTGGTAAGTTAACATGACAACGATAGTAATCGGCCTTGATGGGGCTAACTGGACGTTGCTAGACGAGTGGATTGAGGACGGAGAGCTTCCGAACCTGGGGCAGTTAATCGAATCGGGCGTCGGCGGAAGGTCTCGGAGTTGTCTCCCGCCGCTGACCGTTCCCAACTGGAAATGTTACTCCACGGGAAAGAACCCAGGTAAGCTCGATGTCTTCCGGTTCGACAAGATCGACACCGAAGCACGTGAGCACGTCTTCCACGATGCGACCGACTTCAAGAGTGCGGAGCTGTGGGACTACCTGAATCAGGAGGGATACACGGCCGGCGTCATCAACAAGCCGTCCACCTATCCACCGAAATCGATCGACGGGTTCGTCGTCGCGGGCGGTCCGGACGCGTCGGAATCCGAATACCGATCGCTTGGATCGGGATTTGCGAGTCCTGACGACGCGGAGGACTATCTCAGAGAAGAGCTGGATTATCAGGTCCATCCCAAACCAATGATCTCTCCGAGCGAGAAGGGAGAGGAGGAGGTGGAAGCAGTCCTCGATCTGATCTCGCTCAGATTCGAGGCCGCAGACCGCTTGCTCGACCGGGAAGACCCGGACTTCCTCCACCTCACCGTCTTCTACAGCATGGCCCTCCAGCACTACTTTTGGAGGGACGAGCCAGTGTATCGTGCGTGGCAGCAAATCGACGAGGAAATCGGACGATTCCTCGACAAAGGTCACGACATCATAGTCATGTCGGACCACGGAACGTGTTACGTCGATGCGGTCTTCTACATCAATGTCTGGCTCGTCGAAAATGGCTACCTGAGCGTCGACCGCAGTATCGACGAGACACTCCGAACACTGGGATTCACTCGTGAACGAGCCCTCTCGGTCGCGAAGCGACTTGGGATCGTCGAACTGCTTAGTACTGTGGTTCCCGAGCGGGTCCAGAGGATCGTCCCGTGGGAAGAGGGTGTCAAGCGGGACCGGATCCTGTCGGTCATCGACTGGGAAGAGACGAAAGCCGTCGCGAGCAACCAGGGGCCGATTTATCTCTCTGCAGACGACAAAGAGGAATACGAACTACTCCGCGACGAATTGATCGAGGAACTCGAATCGGTAGCTCATCCGGAGACGAAGGATCCTCTGGTCCGAGGGGTCTACCGGGGGGAAGAGTACTACTCAGGGGAATACGCCGAGAACGCACCCGACCTTCTCCTGGATCAGGCCAACGGCGTTCACACTAGCGATGCCATCGGTCCAGAAAGCTGGTACAGTTCGAGTGGTGTCTGGAAGGGAGGAAATATGCCCGAGGGTGTGTTCCTGATGAGCGGCCCTAGCTTCGAGGACCGCGGGCTGACCGAAGAAGCACGGATCGTAGACCTCGCACCGACGATTTTGCATTCGATGGGAGTTTCGGTTCCTGGCGATATGGACGGGGAGGTCCTCGACGTTTTCGACGAAGGCTCTATCGGATCGGAGCGTTCAGTTGAAACTCAGCCGCCACTCGGGGCGGATCGAACGGCTGAGGATCGGAGTACCGACGATGTCGAACAACGACTCGAAGATCTTGGTTATCTAGAGTAATGCGGGTACTATTCGACGTATCGCATCCAGCACACGTGCACCTGTTTAAACACACAATAGAACGGCTCCAATCAGAAGGCCACGCGGTCACTGTAACTTCCCGTAAAAAAGACCTGACTACCGACCTTCTTGATGCGTACGGAATTGATCATACACCGATCTCAGCGAAAGGTGAGAGCAAAGTCACACTCGTAACGGAATGGGTCATTCGAGAAGCGAGGATGATGTCGGCCGTATTTTCGTTCGATCCCGACGTTATCGTTAGTCGGCTCAATCCACCGGCCGCTCACGCGTCGGTGATCGCCCGGTGTCCGAGCATCGTCTTCGACGACAGCGAGATCGTCAGATTTGCAGGCAGGATCACCCATCCGTTCGCCGATGTCGTATGTACGCCTTCGAACTTCGACCATAATCTCGGAGACAAGCAAGAACGATACGATGGATTCCACGAACTCGCGTACCTTCATCCAAACCAATTCGAACCCGATGCAAGTCTTCTCGAAGAGTATGGGATTGACGTCGACGAAACCTACTCCGTCCTCCGATTCGTCTCGTGGGATGCTCATCATGACGTCAATCAGAGAGGGTTCTCGAAAGTTGGAAAGGAAGAACTCGTGTCGAGGCTTTCCGAGCACGGGGAAGTGTACATTACGTCCGAATCAGAACTCCCGCCAGAATTCGAATCGTACCGACTTCCGGTCCCACCAGAGGCGGTCCATCACCTGCTGTACTATGCGGACTTGTACGTGGGTGATTCACAGACAATGGCAACGGAAGCCGCCGTGCTTGGCACACCTGCCGTCCGATCGAACACGTTTGCAAAAGAAGGAGATATGAGTAATTTCGTCAATCTAGAGGAAGAGTATGGACTGCTGCGGTCGACCTCCGACGAGAACGAGGCAATCGAGATTGCAACGGAGTGGATCGAGGAGCCAGCGCTTCAGGCGAAGTGGCAAAAGCGCCGGCAAAATCTCGTCAAGGATCGAATCGACGTGACAGAGTATATAATGGATCGGATTCTGGAGGCGGTTCGATGAAGGTCGTGTCAATCGTTGGGGCCCGTCCACAGTTTATCAAAGCCTTCGCAGTCTCCAAGGAACTCCGTCCCAATCATAACGAAATTCTCGTCCACACTGGACAGCACTACGACGAGGAGCTTTCTGATGTTTTCTTCGACGAGCTCGGGATCCCCGAACCGGACTACAACCTAGGCGTAGGGTCTGACAGCCACGGCCGGCAGACAGCCGCGATGCTCGAGGGAATCGAAGAGATCATCGAAACTGAAGAACCCGACGTCGTGTTACTCTATGGTGACACGAACTCGACGCTCGCCGGTGCAATTGCGGCGTCGAAGATCGATCCACTCGTCGCGCACATCGAAGCCGGATTGCGGAGTTACAACGGGGAAATGCCCGAGGAGACTAACCGAGTGTTGACCGACCACGCGTCAGATTTGTTGTTTCCGCCCAGTGAGTCGGCCGCCGAGACACTCGTTGAGGAGGGGATCAACGATGGCGTTCACGTCGTCGGTGACGTGATGTACGATGCGATTCTTTGGGGTCGAGACGTTGCCGAAGACGAATCGGATGTGCTCGAGCGCGTTGGCATCGGGGAGGGTGAGTTTATCCTTTCGACGGTCCACCGTGCCGGCAATACCAACGATCCTGATCGACTCGAATCCATCGTCGACGCTCTGTCGAACGCACCGCTTCCCGTCGTCTTGCCAGTTCATCCACGCACCGAGAATCGGCTTCGAAAGTACGAGATGTGGGGGCGAGCAACGTCGGAATTCGAGGCAATCGATCCAGTTGGCTATCTGGACTTCGTCCGACTAATCGATGCGTCAGAGCGGGTTGCAACTGATTCAGGAGGTGTCCAGAAGGAGGCGTTCTATCTCGACACTCCGTGTGTTACGATGCGCGATGAGACGGAATGGATCGAAACCGTCGAGAGCGGATGGAACGTGTTGGTTGGAGCGAATCAAGAACAGATCGAGAAGGAACTTCGCGTGAATCGCTATCTCGAAGAGAAGCCCACTCCGTATGGTGATGGAACAGCTGCGGAAGCGATCGTATCGGTGCTTACGGAGTACATCGGCGAGAAACATATGGAGGCTGTCGAAGATGTTTGAGGATTATGAGTTTACACTCTGTCTTACACACGACGTCGATCGGCCTTATAAAACATTTCAAGCACCGTACTATGCTCTGAAAGAGCATGATCTGTCACATTTGAAGTCGCTCGTGAGTTCCGATCGTCCGTACTGGCAGTTTGAGGAAATCATGGAACTCGAGGAGGAGCTAGGAGTACGGTCGTCGTTTTACTTCCTAAATGAGAAGAACCTGTTTCGAGACAAGGGCCCACGTGAGTGGATAAAACCGAATAATTGGAAGCTCTTTACTGGCCGGTACAACATTACTGACGACGAAATCGTCGACGTAATCCAGACGTTAGACCGAGGTGGTTGGGAAGTTGGTCTTCACGGCTCCTATGAGTCTTATAACAACCTCAAGCGGCTACGTTACGAAAAAGAGACACTCGAGGACATTCTCGGCCACGACGTAATCGGTGGGAGACAGCACTATCTGAACCTCAACCGCCCCAAGACGTGGGAGTATCACCAACAAATCGGATTAAAGTACGATGCGAGCCTCGGCTCGAGTAGTAAATACGGCTTCCAGAACGGATACAACACCATTCGACCGTTCGATGATGAGTTCACAGTGTTTCCACTGACGTTGATGGAAGTTGCACTCTTCGGTGGAGATCTGGATGTGGACTCGGTGAAACACGAGATCGATCGGTTACTCCATCGTGCCTCGGAATGCGAAGCAATTGTGGCTGCACTGTGGCACCCACGTGTATTCAACGAACGAGACTTCCCCGGATATAAGGAATTGTATAGGTATCTGATCACTAGTGCACTTGAGATGGGGGCGTGGGTTGGCCCAATTGCAGAAGCATACGACTGTACTCAGATAGAACGATGATAATAAAATCACAAACATACGCGAATACGTCAGGATGTTTTGACCACGTACAGTATCCACAGCCAGGCCTGAAACTTCCTTTCGTCGGTTCGTACTCCGGCGTCTATAGATCGTCCGTACAATGAAAAGCCTACAGGTAGTCACGACGCGACGGCCATTTTTCGAGGAGCAAGTACGAGCACTGGAACGTCACGGCGTCACGAACGAAATCGTCGCGTTACCTGGTAATCCCGGAGAACGGTCTCCCCTTGAATATCTGCAGGCCTATCCACGTGTCTTGAAGAGAGGGTTTGGGGAGTTTGACGTCGTTCACGCAAGCTATGGCGTCATCACACCCCTCGCTCTCCTCCAACCCAGTAGGCCTGTTGTATTGACTCTCTGGGGATCGGATCTGATGGGAAAGTATGGTGATATGTCACAACGCTTCGCTTGCTATTGTGACGAGGTCATTGTGATGAGCGAGGAGATGGAGCGCCTCCTCTCCTGTGATGCACATGTTGTCCCCCACGGCGTCGACTTGAAACGGTTCAGTCCAGCCTCGAAGACTGATGCGTGCCGCCAAATCGGCTGGAAAACTGATGAGAAACACATCCTGTTTCCCTATGATCCCGAGAGGCAAGTGAAAAACTTCCCGCTAGCAGAGAAGACCGTCGATCGCGTTCGTGATGTTATTGAGGAACCCGTGAATCTGCAGGTACTGTACGGTATCGATCACGAAGAGGTGCCACTGTATATGAATGCTGCCGACGTGATGCTTCTCACGTCTAACCGCGAAGGGTCACCCAATACGGTTAAAGAGGCGATGGCTTGTAACCTTCCGGTAATTGCGACCGACGTAGGGGACATTTGGGATTTGCTCGAAAACGTCTCACCGTCGGCAGCCTGTGAGACGAACGATGAACTCGCACAAAATCTCGTAGAAACTCTACGAGCAGAAGAACGGTCGGATGGAAGAAATACTATCCGTGAGATGGGGCTGACCCTCACACAGATGGGCAAGGAAATAAAACGCGTCTACGAATACGCGCTTGAATAGCTTGACTGGCGATTCGACTATTGTTACATTTTGTAACCCAAGTCTTTGAGGTGCTGCTCAGTGTAGCTTCAACAGTGAACGTCTAACCGATCTTCTCTGAGCGCGTCTCTTACCAAATGGGAGCGAAGAAGTACATTGTTGAGCTCAGCGACGAAGACCGTAAGACGCTCGAATGGTTCACCTCCACCGGTGAACGGAGGTCGCAAGCTAACACATGTGCACGTATCCTTCTGAAAGCCGACGACGGACTCACTGATGCAGCAATCAGTGAGCACGTCGGCTGTCATCCCCAAACCGTCCACAACACGCGCAAAGAATACACCGAACGAGGACTCACGGCGATTCATCGCCACCAGCCTGACCGTGAGTACGAACGCAAGCCTGACGGCAACGCTGAAGCCACCTCATCAAACTCGCCTGTAGCGAACGGCCAGAGTGCCATTCACGCTAGACACTCCACCTCCTTGCTGACGAACTCGTTACCCTCGACGAGATCGACTCAAGTCGATCTCTCACGAGGCCGTCCGACAGCATCTAAAAAACGCCCTGAAACCGCATCTCTCCAGCTACTGGGAGATACCACCAGAACAGGTCGCTGACTTCGTCTACCACATGGAAGATGTTCTCAACCTCTACCACGAACCGTACGACGATAACCGCCCAGTCATCTGTTTTGACGAATCTAGCAAGGCTCTCCGAGGACACGAACGCGAGCCGCTCCCGGCCCGGCCGGGAGCGGTCGCTCGTTCCGATCACCGCTACAAACGCAACGGGAAACAGCGAATACACCTCTCGACAGAACCGCTGACTGGCTGGGTGAACGTCGAAATTACCGAGAAAAGGCGGACAACAGAATGGATTGACCGAATGGTCGAACTCGCAGATGTTCACAACCCGGATGCAGCCGCATCCGGGTTGTGATGGATCAACTCAATACCCACAAGCCTGCTGCCTTCTGCCGGTTCTTTCCACCAGATTATGCTCAAGCGTATCTTGATCGATTCTAGTTTCACTACACACCCAAGAGAGGAAGCTGGCTGAATATGGCCAAAATTGAGATCGGCGTCCTCAAACGACAGTGCCTTGATCGCCGGATCTATCACGCAGCGACCCTCCGAGCGGAGGTCGCTGCGTGGCAAAGGCGTCGAAACACGACCAATCGCCCAATCGACTGGCAGTTTACTACTGACGACGCCCGGATCAAGCAACGCCAACTCTACCCAATCGAGGTTGAAGAGGATATACAGATTCTGACTTGAAGCTACACTCAGCTGTTTTGCTTAGCTCTTTGCTAGATTCCAAAGTCGGCTCGTACTCCCCGCTGTCGCTGGCTGTTGCTGTGACCAATGGCACGTGCTTGAGTTTTGGGTGTGAGACGCCGGCGAGATGCCAATAAACCCCCCATTCACCGAATACTTCTCCGTGGTCGGCACTAATCACGACCGTACCGGCATCAATATTGTCTAGTACCGTTCCAAGCGTCGACTGATGAGTGAAATCGGGAACACGCCCTCGATTTCACCCGTCAGTTCAGGCTTGGACCGCCACTTAGCGACGAGGTTATTGTGATGAGCGAGGAAATGCAGGCGGATCTTGGCACCGAGGCACATGTCATCCCACATGGTATCGATATGGAGAAATTCGAACCCATGGACTAGGAAACGGCCCAAGCCGCCGTTGGATGGGGTTCGACGAAGAAGCATGTGCTGTTTCCCTTACGATCCGTCGCGGACCGTCAAAAACCATCCTCTCGCTGAGGAGGTCGTCGACCAGGTGAAAGAGGAGACGTCAAAATCGGCCGAACTGCAGGTCGTATACGGAGTCGATCACGAGGATGTCCCACTGTACATCAACGCCGCCGACGCGTTGTTGCTTACCTCTCACCGAGAAGGCTTTCTCAACTCGGTCAAGGAAGCGATGGCCTGTAACCTTCCAGTAGTCTCAACAGCCCCGTTGGCGGAATCCGCGATCGCCTCGAGGGGGTCAATAACAGCTTCGTATGCGATTCCGAAGACGAGCTCGTGAGACGCATTGGTGACGTGTTGGCCAGCGACCGTCGCTCAAGCGGTAGAGAGCACGCCACGGACCTTAGCCTCGACACTATGGGCGAAGAGCTTCTCGGCGTGTATCAGAGCGCACTTGGATAATCGACAGCTGGGGCACCAAGCTCAGAGCCGTTGAACAGGAACCATTATGTCTGCCCCGTAGATAACAGACAAGCACGTGGTATCTCGGATTGCATTCGATCTGCGTCTGTGGCTGATTCTGGGGTTTGGAGCACTCGGTTCCGGGACGATCGTCGCTTACTCCCAACCAGCGACGGGATACGAACTATCGATCTATTCTGGCACACCAACGGTTTTCTGGATTAGCTGTATCACCGCTTTCACTGTCTCTGTCGTAATCGCCTTCACGTCCAGAGCGGGAGTGGTCCGGAAACTCGGACTCCTACTCGGAGGGGTCTCAATGACGGCCGTGGTGGCACTCCCGCTCGTACGCAGCTACTACTATCTCGGCGAGGCGGACGCACTTTCTCACCTCGGCGCAACTCGGGACATCGTTTGGGGGAATATTTCGATGCTTGAGATCAGATATCCCGTCATACATACACTCAGTGCGATTAGTAGCGATATCACTGGAATGGGAGTAACTGAATCATTGCTCCTGTTCGTCGTCGTCTTCGTCGTCACGTTCTTCGTTTTCATTCCACTGACGCTCAAGGAACTGACGTCGAACGAACGAATCGTACTCGTGGGAGCGTTTTCGGGACTTCTACTTCTACAACTCAATTTTCTTGGTACTAATATGCAACCCCATCCGGCGAGCCAGGCGGTAATGTTCGCAGCCGCGATTGTCTATCTCTTCGTCGGGTATTACCGGCGGTCGGACAGGCGATTTGTTATCATGATCCTTCTCGCGGCGGCGATGTTCGTGTTACTCCACCCTCAGCAGGCTGCAAACTTCGTCATCTTCTTTGGCACGATAGCGACCATACAACTACTACACACAATCGGCTGGCGTTACGTCGGGCTTCAACTAGGACCATTCGTCCTCCCGGTGGCGGTCATCTTCGGCCTACTGTTCTGGTTGTGGGCTATTAGACTTCCTGCGTTCGAGTCTTCGCTCGGTGCATTCATCACTTCGTTACTGGTTGACACAGGAACTGCGACCCAGGTCACCAGTCGGGGCGTTTCGCTGGGAGCGATCGGTGGAAGTCTGGAAGAGGTGTTTCTGAAGCTTTTCCTCGTTGCACTCCTCTATTGCATTCTCACTGGGGCGGTAGCGCTCGCCGTCACTGCCGATGTCGTCAGACTCCCGGGAACCGGTCGCTTTCGTGGAATTGTTACGTCAATTCCCCAGGATAGTCGAACCCTGTTACTATACTTCATCCCAGGCTTCGTTGCGGTTACCGGTCTCTTCATCGGTTACATCGTTGGCGATCTCACGTCTCAGTACTTCAGACACTTCGGGTTCATGATGGTGATCGTGACCATCATGGGTGCAACCGTCCTCGGGCGCGGGTCAATGATACTTGAACAACGATTCGGGCGAGCTCGAGGTCGGTCTTTCTCGGTCGTCGTCGTCCTCTCGTTGCTCTTGCTCTCTATGCTCGTCGTCTTCCCCTCACCGTACATCTACCAGACCACGGGCCACGTTCCAGAGTCACAGATGGATGGGTACGAACGCGCATTCGAATACGGGCACGCCGAAATCTCGTACGATCACGTCCGGTCATCTGCGAGCAGGTACGGAACCGCAATCAACGGGGGTGCCGAGCAGGACCGGCGTGACTATTACCGCGAGGGGGAGCGGCGAGGGGGCGTTCCAGACCACTTCAACGACCATCAATTACCCGAGTATTTCGACGAACCGGTCTATCTCGGAGTGACGGGTGCGGACCGGGAGCGCGATCCGGGTATCTACCGAGGACTGCGTTTCACTCACGATGACTTCGCGTACCTCGAAAACGAACCCCAGATCAACAAGGTACAGTCGAACGGTGGGTTCGACCTGTACCTGGTCCAGCCCGCTGACACGGCTGGATAAGCACTACTCGATGTATCCGAGTCCCTTCAGACGGTCTTCGACATCGTCGAACTCCTCCGAATAACTCACCACTTCGTTATCGGGTCGGTAGCTCTCCTCCTCGGGATCTTCAGTTGCTGGTTGCGACGTCTGCTCGAAGATATCGAGTACTTCGCCGTCGCGTTCCGCCGGGAGCGGGTCGAGGCGGCTCTGGAGTAGCGTCGGGACGACGTCAAACACGGTCGCGCCCTCGATGCGTTTCCCCCGTTCGACGTTTGGACCCGTGGCGAGGAAGACGCCTTCGCTGTGATGGCTCCCCGCCTTCTCACCCGAATCGGTGACGGGAGATTCCGAGAGACTCGTTTTCACCTCATATTCATCGTTGCCGACGACCACAAGGTCCGGCGCGTCGGGGTCAGTGGGATACACGTCCGCTCCGTCGTACACGGAAATGGGGGATGGTGAGCGGGAGTTAGCAAACTCGTTCAGCGAGACCTTCACCTCTTCCTTGACTGCGGTACGCTCGGACGAATCGACGAAGCCATTCTCGAATCGTTCGGAGTCGTTGACGTACACGCCGCCGTAGCCGTACGAGAAGGCCTTCGTATCGGCGAAATCGACGTCGAACAGCTTGTGTTCACCGGGGATCCTACTGGCGACGTTGTTGACGATCGGATCAGGGAGTGCTGCCAGCAGGCTTTTTTCCAACCGGGCTTTCTGGAGCATTCCACGCACCCGATCTTTCCTCAGACCGACGCGTTCGAGTGCGCTTCTGGATCCACTTGAGTCTTTTCGCGACATCAAGCCTGCCTCCTCCAGGATCGTGTTCACGTAAACGTACTTTGAAATCGGTCCGAAACCGTGGTCGGAAACGACGAACAGGTTCGCATGGTGCTCGTTCACGTACTCCAGAACCTCGCCGAGGATGGCGTCGAGTTCCCTGTAGTGGTTGAGGATGACTTCTTCGTCCCAGATGAGGTGTTGCAGGCGATCTGGTTCTGTGTACACGAAAAAGAACAGTTCCCACTCATCAGTTTCCATCAGGTGCCGCATCAACGACCGACGGGCGGCCAGGAGATCGGATAGATCCTCGAGGAACTCGTCCTCTCTGTCGTGGTAGTCCAGCCAGCTTAGACCGATCTCGTAATCCGGAATATCTTCTTCGATCTCGCCCGCCAGTTCGGTGGGGTGAGTGAACCCTTCGTCCCTCCCTGGAGTCATCATCCCCGTCACCATCTGTCCGTCGATTGATCGGGCTGGATACGTCATCGGAACGTTTGCGACGATGGAGGGTGAACAGAGATCCCATAGCGGCGGCTGCTCGACGTCGTTGCTCGTGTTGATCGTATTCTCGTGGTCTTTGGTTAGCTTTCGAAAGGAGTAAATTCCGTGTTTGTCGGGTCTGACTCCCGTAGCAATCGACGGCCACGCGAGCGCCGTCGTCGGCGGGACTGTACTCTCAAGCGGGCCAGCAGTTCCCGATTCGAAGAGGCGTTGAAAGTTCTCCAGCTCTCCGCTTTGAGCCCACCGAGAGAGTAAATCCCAGGGTACGCCATCGATGCCCAATACGAACGACCGATCTACTACCGAGTGCTCCATCAGGAGGTATACTCTATTCAGCGACCAAATTTATTATGGAATCCGGTATAGGAATGCTAACCGGCCAACACTCACGATTATTCCGGAAGAATGCGTTCGTAGAGTGTATTAAATTCATCTAATACGTTTTCCCGTTCGAAGTTGTTTAATTGTTCGTCGATGGTGGAGGCTCGTTCGTCGTAACTATTCACGAGGTCACGAATTGCGGTGGCGAGTGAGGATGGATTTCCAGCTTCGAAGGTAATCCCGGCATCACCGATGATGTAGTCGACGCTTCCGACGTCAGAACCGACGATGGGAGTTTTCGACGCCAATGCTTCTAGGAGGACTCGACCGAACGGCTCGTCCCACAACCCTGGGTACACGAAGATGTCGGCATTTTCGTAAACTTCCGGCAAATTCGGGTGTTCAATGTGTCCTTCCCAAACGATGTGTTGGTCGACACCCAGTTCTCTTGCCCGATGCTGTACTGTATCCAGATACGGACCGTTTCCGACGACGCGCAAACGTATGTTGGGAATTGAATTCACGATCTGGGACATCGCCTCGACAAGAATCTGAACTCCTTTTTGCTTTTTCACAGATCCGACGTACAACAATTCTATGCCCTTCTCTAATTCATTATTATTGAGTGGTGTGGCGAATCTTTCGTCGTAAAAATGTGGGATAACAGTTATCTTCTCGCTGTCGACTCCATGTGTTGAGAAATCGGTCTTAATGTGAGGGGACAGTGCATGATACTGATTGATTCGATCGAGGTTTCGTTTCATTCTCTTTACAACGTTGATTCTGTATATCCGTTTATAGGTGTCCTTGAGAAGTCGCATCGAGAATCCTCTCTCGGAAACCGTACTAGTCAAAGCACACTCCGTACACTTCACCGTAGAGGATCCAGCGCACTTCTTCTTCCCGTGCCACATAAGGTCGTTCTTTGGGCAAACGGGTCCGTATGCGTTGAGTGTCACTATCGAGGGGGTGGATAGTTCAGACAAACCTACTACTCCGTTCGTCCCGTATGAATGAACGAGATCGTGCTCTTCGAGATTAGGGATTTCAGATCGAATTGCTTGAATTACAGTTGACTTGGGTTCGGGATACTTCGGTATTCCGCACTCAATTTTGTAGTCCACTCTTTCCGTAGCTGGAAACTTCGAGTAGTCTACTTCGCTGGTCGAGAACACGTAAACGCTCAGATCGTGAAATTTTGACAGATGTTCGATCAGGAGTGAGGATGTCCGAACTGAGCCAGATCCTTCGTGACCAGGACGGTCAACTGGGATGAAGGCTACGTCAGCACACATTGATAGTCCGTTAGTCTAAATTGAAAAAAGGCTATCGGGTTCGAGTGTGTGCGGTTGATTACCCGAGAACCCATTGGAAGATCAAAGTGAGCCTCCTTGGCTTAACAGTCTAACAAGTGACCGCTTCAGTAACTGGCTGGCTATGTAGAATAGTGCTACGTCATCGGAGAAATCCAACCCTTCGATTGACTACCGCCTACGGTGGATATGAGCCATCAAAAACAAAAGATATCTATCTTGTCAGTAGAAGGTGCTCTATTGAATATGGACGACATCGTCGGAGCCTAGGCTGTGCTTGGTACCGAGGTGACATCGAAAAGAGGGCGTTATGGCAACCAATCTCCTTGACTTCGCTTGAAACTGTCGACGGCTGGCAAAACAAGCATTGGGATCGTTTACGGGGAACCCGTCTTGAGTGATTGGCGTAACCTTTGAACGCCCCAAGTCTGCAAACTGCGTTTCCTCATCCCGTCGATCCCGGTCTCGACGACGATGTATTCAAACGTTGCGCTGACTGCCGTGTTGAATTGGGGGACGGCGACAGGATAGCTCGCAAGACTTGTTGAGTTGAAGCTGAGAAAAATCGATATGGTAGAGGTCGATTTTCTCGACTTCATGAAGAACTGTAAGCGGCTAGCTAAACAAGCGTTGGGGCAGGCCGCGGGCGAGTCCGCCGAAGGAGGACTCGCCCGCTGGAAACACGTCGTCATTCACTGTTATCGCCTCGTCGACGACCACAGCTACCGGGAAACAGAGAATCGGTTGCGGTGTTTCGGCGACCTTCGTGAAATCCTCGAACTTCCGCTCAATGATGTTCCTGACTACAGCACCATCTACAAGTCGTTCGATCGGCTCGATATGACTGTCTGGCGAGCGTTACTCCGCGTTTCCGCGGAGAAACACCCGCAATCCGGCCATGTTGCCCTCGATAGTACGTTCTTCGAACGCGGATACGCCTCAAAGAACTACCTCCAACGATCGGATCGGGACATACAGAAGCTGAAGGTAACGACACTTACCGATACGGAATCGCTTGCTGTCTTGGATGTTCAGTGTTCGATTCACTGGAAGCACGATGTGAAGGCTGGCCCGCAGGTCGTCCGCGTTCCGGCGGACGACCTGCTGTCGGTCGCCGCCGACAAAGCGTTCCACAGCTGGATCAACAGGCTCGAATTCTACACGCTTGATGTCGATCCGCTCGTTCTCAGCCAGGGATCGACGCCGGAGATAGTCGGTCACAACGCTCTGGTCCGGGACGCCGGGTACTCGCAGCGCTGGATGGCTGAGACATCGTACTCGTCAGTCAAGCGCTCGCTCGGCTCCGCCGTGCGAGCGCACTTCTGGTATCGAGAGTTCCGCGAGATCGTTATAAAGTTCGCCGTCTCGAACATCGAACAACTCTGTGAACCACTCTGATCACCGCGCCCTATGGCAATTCAACACAGCACTCTGAGGTACTATTGGGGCAGTCGGGTTGTGAAGCAACAGTCTCAGACTCACAAGAAGTACACTCGTAGCAGTGGCGGTTGTACTGGGTTGTCTCGGGGGGTTGTAGATCAGGGATCTCTTCGACGAGTCGTGGGCTGACGCCCACTGACTCGTCAAGATCCTCACCACACTGCGGACAGCAATCGCAGGTAACCTCAACTTCCTCGTCTGGATCAGGTGCAGAGCGCCATTCGGCGTCATGTCCGGGCTTTCGACCAGGTGTACCACCGTCAGTACGAGCGTTCTCGTCATCGTCCTCGTCGGAGTGATTAGCACAACGGATGAATACGTAGCTAGCGTATTCACCGTGATGGCGGGAGCACGTCGGTTTGAGGTCGTTGAGCATCTCTCGAACGCGGAATTGAACGAGGCAATCGAAGAGGCCCAGAAGGTGGGCGAGACCCGTCTCGTCCGGCGACTCTGTTTCGTCAAGGATCTCTACGACGGAAAGACGCAACAGCAAGCGGGTGAGGCTGTTGGCGTCTCTCAACCAACGAGTAGCCGCTGGGCGCGCGCATGGAATGATGGCGGCGTAGAGGGGCTTCTCCCACGCTTCGACGGCGGTCGGCCGCCGAAGCTTACCCCTTCCAGTGGGCTCATATCTGTACCACTCTCAAGGACGGCCAGCCGTGGACACCACGCGAAATTCACCCGCTCATCGAGGATCGCTACGACGTCACCTACCATCCGACGCATCTCGCTCGGAAGCTTCGCGAGTCTGGAATGCACTACGCGAAGCCACGACCGATGGATCCTCGAAGTCCCACCGACGCTGAAGAGATTCTCGCCGAGCGCCTGATCGAGGCGCTCGGCAAGGAGAACCGAGACAGTTCGAAAGAGGGGGATGATCCAATCGTCTTTGGGTTCTTTCGATGAGGCGTGGCCACAACCATTCGAGAACTCTCAACGGATGTGGTCGTACGACTGCACCGTTCAGATAGAGAAAACGCTGGTGACAGTGCTGTGGCGGTCGATTGGCTTCTACGCGCTGACTGGGAACAGCGTGATCACGTACAAAGAGCGGCTGGTCAAGGAGACGATCGTCAAGGCACTCGAAGAGATCCGCGAGCAGAATCCGCGGGGCCGGATTCTTTTCGTAGCCGACAACTACGGCTCTCATCACGCCAAACTCACTCAACAACGGGCCGACGAACTCGGTATCGAGTTCGTCTTCATTCCGCCGTACTCGCCAACGTTGAACGCGATCGAACCGCTGTGGAAAGATCTCAAACGCGAAATTTCACCGACTATCTTCGAGGGCAAAGACCAGTTCCGTGAGTTCCTCACCGAGAGGTTTCTCCGGTTGAGTCAACGACTCAGCTTCGCTGTTGACTGGATTGAGACCTTCCTTCCCGATATTCAGGTGTTACAGTGATCACTCGCCCGAGGACGACGACTCATCAGTACTTGATTGTTCCTTGCTGGGGGGTGTGTGCGGTCCTTCGTGCCAGCGAAGCTTGGCCCTGAGCCGTTTGTTCTCCTTGCGTAGCTCCTGATTCTCCTGAGACAGCTCTTGCTGGTCTTCGCGTATTTCCAGTTTCTCTCGTTCGTGTTCTTCAACTCGATTCTCAAGTGCAGTAATACGTTCAAGCAACGTTTCTTCAGGCTTGTCAGAGGAAGTCATCGGACACGACCTCCGCCGAAATCAGACGACACGGGATGGTCTCCCAGGTGGATACCATCCTTCAGAGAGTCTCGTGTCGCCTGTTGCATTGATCTAGGAACCCAAACAGGTGCCGACTACGAGAGAATGTCGAAATCAGCTCGGGGTAAACACGTACTATGAATCAAAAGTATTAATTCGATTAGACTGCAGGTAGCAACCATGCCGAAGATCGGGATTCTCACTTATCACAATAATGAAAATAGAGGGGCTATTTTACAGGCGTATTGCCTGCAGCAAGCACTTTCTAGCGTCTATCCGGGGACAGTCGAAGTGATTGAGTATCGGACAAAGTCGAAGGAAAGAGGGCGAAGAATTTCGATTGTCCTAAAAAATCAGCTATCGAAGGTTCACAAACAATTTAGAGATCGGCGGATCGTAGAGGAGTACATCGAATCAGAACTCTCCACGAGTGACAATTCGATCGTTACCGACGATCACAACGCCGCAGTCGAGTGGCTAGAAGCCCAAGACTACGACGCTCTAGTCACTGGAAGTGACGAGATCTGGAAAGTGATACCCGAAAAACGGGGTCGGATCCTGTCCAAATTCTCAGGAAAACGTCCCTTCCCGAACGCCTACTTCCTTGATCCGCGACTCTCAGGGGTGAAAGCAGCGTACGCCGCGTCGGCAAATCGAACCGACATTGATCAGCTCTCGCCGAACGAGCGAGAGCAAATGAGCGAACTACTATCGAATTACGACCTGATCAGCGTCCGGGATTCACACACTGAGCAGGTTTTAGCCGAACTCGGGATACACGACGTAGTGCGCGTTCCGGATCCCACGCTCCTGTGCGCGGTTCCATCAACTGACCCGAAGCCAATCCTCGAAGCGAACGGCATCGATACGGACTCCCCCATCCTGGGGATTCACAGTCCGAACTACAAAGTCTTCGAGGACATCTGCGATCACTACCGTGATCGTGGCTTCCAGATTGTGACTCCCAAGACGTCACCGTTTGCCGACACGGAACTCAAGGGGGAGCTCCACCCATACGAGTACTATGCCCTGTACGACGAGTTCGACATGGTAGCCACGAATAGTCTCCACTCCACGATTTTCAGTATCAAGAGTGGGATACCCTTCACCACGATCGATGTCGGAACCCGTTACGTAAAGTTAGAGAGTAAGACATACTCCTTGCTCGAAGAGTTCGGTCTGCTAAATCGTCACATCGACGCGACGGACGGGCAGACGATGATCAGCCGCGAACAACTTGAGGAGCTCGAACGAAAACCCGACGAGACACATATCCAAACACGTATAACGGAACTGCAAGAACAAGGAATCGGATTCCTCGAACGGATCGGAGCTTCGCATGAAACGAATCACTGAATCGCTGGCCGACCACACCTGGCTCAAGATTGGCGGCAAAGCTGAGCTCGCGGTACCAGAGACGAAAGCGGAACTCGTCGACCTCCTCCAGGAGTGCCACGCGCACGATCGGCCGTATCGGATCCTCGGAAACGGATCGAATCTGCTCGTTTCCGACGAGGGTGTCGACCAGCTCGTTATCAAGACCACGGAGGCGTGTACAGACGTCGAGTTCGACGGGAACCGAGCTAATGTCGGTGCGTCGGTGATGGCTCCGCAGTTCGTCAACGCGTGTATCGAACAGGATCTAGGCGGATACGAATATCTATACTCCGTGCCGGGAACGATCGGCGGCGCGATCTACATGAACGCCGGCCGTGGGAAAAGCTACGGACTGACGATTGCTGACCACCTCGAGTCGGTCGAGATATTCGACGATGGGGAGGTCCGAGAACTTGACGTCGACGAGATCGAGTTCCGGCACAGGTACTCGAGTTTTCAGGACTACGACGACTGGGTCATATTGTCGGCAACGTTCGACCTCCCTTCCCAGCAAGCGGAAGAGGGCCGTGCAAAGGCACGAGAGCGGATGCAGAAAGTGAAAAGCCGAGAACGATCGAAACCCAACGCTGGGTCGGTGTTCAAATCCGGTGCGAAACTCCCGCTGCAGAAGGTGCCACCGGGTGGCCTGTCGGTTGGTGACGCACACTTCGTCTCGAAAAATCGGATCTGTCATACAGGGGGGGGAAACAAGCAAGGATATCGAACAGCTGATCTCGCGGGCAAAGTGGCTCAATCGACTCTACCCACCGTTCGAAACACCCGAAGTCGAGTGGGATATCTGGAAGTGACTTCACTTCTCTATTATGAATAGATGAGCAATCGTACGTTCTCGGGATTTCTCTCCGTGGTAACAGGGTCGTTTGGGGGGACACTACTAGGGCTGATAATTACCCCGCTTCTCGTGCGGATTCTTGGAAGCGGCAACTACGGTGATTACGCGTTTCTCCTCTCGATATTCGCTATTATCACGACCTTCGCTCACGCGGGAATCTCTGCCGGGATTCGAAAATACATCGCAGAAGACCGCGTAGAAACTAGTTGGAAGGACAATGTTTTCGGGTTTTATGCGCGTCTGGCTGTCGCATTAGCTCTGATTTTCGGTATTATGCTCGTTCTCTTTGCCCAATTTGGACGGGTCGAAGAGTGGCTGGGAGAAAGTTTCGAACTATACTTAATTCTACTTGCCGTACTCCTATTAGCAAATCAACTATTCTACGTCTCTCGATATACGTTGATAGGGCTGCATCTCGAACGGTACTCGGAGCCGCTCGTCGTGCTGAAAAAGCTACTGTACGGAATCTTCGGTCTCAGCCTCGCGTACATCGGGTTTGACGTCGCCGGTGTCCTCGTCGGTCAGGCGATCGCCTTTCTCTTTTGTGCAGTTATAGCAACGTGGTACCTCGGAAACCATATTGACCTCAAAGCGGCGTTCAGGGCCGCTCCATCGGACTTCTCCCGGCGGAATCTAGTGAGTTTTAATGTTTTCAACACCATATTCATTTTTCTGACTATATCGCTCTACAACGTCGACATCCTGTTACTGCAGCCGATGGTCGGGAGTCACGAGACGGGGATATACAAAGCCGCGTTGGTCATCGCGGAGTTTATCTGGGTCGTCCCCCTCGCGATCCAGACCGTCTTCATTCACTCGTCCTCGGAGCTCTGGTCGAACCAGAAGCACGAAGCGATCACCAGAATGGCGAGCAAATCGACTCGATACACGCTCCTGTTTACGCTACTCTTGGTCATTGGTGTCGCAGCTCTCTCCTCGGATTTTGTCCCGCTGTATTTCGGGTCGGAATTCGATGTCGCAGTGACACCACTTCTGTTACTGTTACCAGGCGTACTGGGCTTCGCTATTGCCAGGCCCATCTTCGCGATCGGACAGGGGAAAGGCGAACTCCGATTGCTAATCGTGGCTACGGGATCTGCAGCAGTCCTCAATCTGCTCTTGAACTTGCTTCTAATACCTAGATATGGCATGGCAGGGGCGGCAGTCGCGACGAGTATCGGATACGGATCGATGGTGGTGTTTCACGGACTCACCGCCCGTCAAATCGGCTACTACCCGTTCGCTGACCTTCGTCTCGGCCGGATTGTCGTGACGGCAGGGATCGCAGCACCAGTGATATTTAGTCTTTCATACTTCCTGACGAATTCGCTACTCTCGTTGTTGATCGTTCCTCCCGTCGGGTTCGCTGTCTACTCCGTACTCGCGTTACGAACTCGAGCAGTGGACCAAGACGAGATCCTACCGCTGCTAGAATTCGTCCCTTCACCATTCGAGGAGTGGTCGGTCGAACTCCTCCACCGGATCGGGTGACGAAGTCGTCGGAACAATACCTACACTTTCGTTGTCGAAAACGTGTCACAAACAGGCCAGTCCAGTCAGTAAACGATAATCCGAATTTTACAGTTGGAGGCCGCTTCAGTCGATTCGGGGCCCTCGCCTGTCTGTAACCGCCGCTCCGCCTCAACCCGATCCTCGAGATATCCCACGTATATCTGCCAGCTGTCCGTCGGTATCGTATCGGTCCTTGAGGTCAATCCAACCACCAACATCGGCGAACAGGTAAAACCCTCGAGGATCGCCGCTAACATCGCGCCGGTTTTCCTCGCAGTCGAACACGCCGAGGACACGGCTGAGTACGTCCTCACAATGTACCCGACGCCGAGGTCGCCAGGAGATCCGTCTCCTCGAAACGATCGGACCCGACACGTCTGGAAGCGCGGACGCACACCTTAAGGTACAAGACGCAATCGTCCGCAACGCCTGGGATGCGACGTACATGTATGCGGTCTCGATTGTCGCGATGCTCAGGTAATCATCGGGTGGTCTCTCCTTCACGTACTTGAGCGTACATCCTCATGACGGCGCTCTCATGGCACTACAAGTAGCCCTCTACGTTACCGCCGCGATTGAGGTCATGGCTGACTTCAGCCGGTTTGGCTTCCTCGTCCCGACAGAAACCATCGAGCTACGTTCACTGTTGACTAAGGTGCGTTCCACATTCTCGGCGGGACGACCCTCGTGGTAGCGATCGGCGCGTTGCTCACCTGAGGTATCGACGAAAAGTCGCCGTGATGCTCTCGCGCTCGGAGCGCTCTCCACCACGCACTCGATCTCTTGTTGATCAACTCCTGGCTGCTCCTACAGCGTTTTCTGGCCGTTCACGCAATACCAGCCACCGAAACCGGACCTCTATCGCAACAGCAATCGCTGGCCTGTGCTGGTCTCCGGTCTGGTCACCGCGATTGTATGGTCTGCTGACCTCGGGTATTCGAGGATCCCATGAAAGAGCGATCACCAAGCCTTGAGCGACTCTCACCCCTCGATTGGCATCGCTACGACTGGGACACCGTGGCCGAACAGGCGGGGCAGGGTTGCTTCAGCTCTCGGAGAGCGTTGGTAAGAACGGTCTATATGAAACCTTGTAAGGTTGCGACAGAGGATGGCCTAGCGTCCCAGCGCAGGAGTCCCCTCTTGGCGCACGTAACTTGTTTGTAGTACTCTATATCAATCTTTATACGATCGCTCTGGTGGAAGGGAACAGGTCACCTCCTACAGAACCATACTCTGCTATATTTGATTTATTCGACCTACTGATTTAGCCCACTTATGCGTCGCACCTATAGGTTCTTAGATCTACCTGGCAACACAGTCACGCAGGGCAAATCCTATATTTGATTCTATTTGAGATTGATGGCGACATAATCTCTTACACGTGTACTAACGTAAAGGAATCAAATGTGCTATTTGGGGGAGAGTACAGAGAGTGGTTGAATTTTGTACCGGATCGCACAACTGATAGAACTTCGTTCTCTCAAATCCATCAGAATATGAACTATTCTATCTTTGGTGGAGGTGATGATTTTATGCTGACTAAATATCTGTCAAAATTCTCGGGAGGTAGAAATGAGTATAAATTACAATACTATGTTCCAAAGAGCTAATCCCCGGCTCAGAGTATTCGGATAGCGAGGTATTGATCTAGTACCATATTACTGCCTCTATTAACCGATAAACGCTATTTCGAAGAGTTCGCCGATGGCTATAGATATCTAACTGACCTCTTTATTAGGAGTAAGCGGTCACTCGACCACGTGGACAGAACCGTATCAAAATATAGGTCTACATGCTCCAAATACGCGTTAATTACTTTATAGCTTGTGGGGTGGTAGCCCGATGAACGTCAAGAGAGTATTGTATAGATTCGCCATTTTTATGACATATGATCATTAGGTAATTCGCCCAATAGACATTCTGACAAAAGTGTGTATTTTTCGAGTATTTGTCCAAACAATCCAGAGCAGAAGATTGGTCACCAGACAGTAACTGAGTTTGTGACACCCCTTGCACCCGAGTGATTTTGTCGATATCACCCTAGCCACCGAATGAAAATTGGATCTCCAGTCCATACTATGGGAACTATCCATTGGAGATTTTAGTCACACTTGAGAACCCACACTCCTCGCAACGAGTGAAATTGGATCATGTCTATCCCTAAAATTCCCAGTAGATCATAGCTATCCTATCCTCACAACAAAGAGTGGTAGTTACTATCATCTCGGAAAATTCATTTACTGACATACAGTCATCTATACGAGTAATATATACAACTGAAATCGCCATTAAACGTTCAAATACAGACGATCTGTCTACCATCTCGTCTTTTTATATGTAACGCTCTCCTGTAGGAAATTGTTGATACAGTTCTACACGGTAGCGTTAGAACAGAGACTATTGGTCTAACGACTAAGCGACCGGATTCTATTCCCGGTTAGTCTAGCATAGAATCGCCAGATAGCTCCACATCAACAATGTGCTACGCAAGAGCACTGGCTCTTCTCTCCGGTGATTAAATATCGGAGCGACAAATTATTTCTCCTTAGTCTCATCAAGGTCACTTGCATTAAGATCTTCATTCAGATATGCAAGTCCATTATTGGTGATTCTATAGTAACCACGTTTTTCATCGGTCTTTTTGAGGAGCCCAGCATCTGCGAGTATGTTCATTCGCCGAGAGATCGTATTTTGGCTCCGATCTAAGACACCAAGTTCTTCAACGAGATTGTACCAAACTGTTGTCGGCGGCAATGCGATTCGATGATCCCTTTCGGTAGTTAATTCTTGAAAATACTCTAATATTGCGTCATCAGCTTCGTTCATCCACGACACACGGGCGCGCATACCCTGTACGTTGGTCGTTTACTCATTAACTGCACCGAATTGGATACTGAATGGGTCATATGGTCCATTAGTGGACTATACACATAAATACTTAAGTTGGTGGAGCATATACCTCATGGTACGGAAGCTACACGCGGATTTGCATCTTACAGGTTTCGAAAACAGCGGACCGGTGCTAGGATCACCGAGTCCGCGAGTAGCTACCGTAACTCGGCTACGGAAGCCATGTACGAAAACAACACACGAGACCTTGAAGGTCTCGATCGATCAGACGCATCACTCGAGAACAAACCACAGTGGACAACCTGCTCCGCGTTCGAACGCGACCTCCTAATCGCGATCGCGGCCCTCGAGAACACCAACAACCCTCCAGCCACAGACGCCATCACCGACTTCCTCACGGACTGGTACACCACCATCAACCACGCCGACCTCTACCAAGCCCTCGAGGAACTCAAAACCAAGTCCCTGCTCACCCAGAACGGCCGCCGCCCAGCAACATACAGGCTCACCACCGATGGCCACCACCTGCTGGAAGCGTACATAGCCGACCTCACAACGATCTGTAACCCCAATCAGATCACCATCACCCTCGAGCGCCCAATCACCCCCGGCGACCTCGAACAGGCCTACTGCAAACTCCAACAGGAGGCCTACCGATGACCGACCCCATCACCCTCCAGTGGACACCAACCACAAACCTCCCACGAAAAGTCACCTTCGAACCGACCGACAACGGCTACCGCCGAACAGAACACGAGTGGAACGGCACTACCTGGCGCCATTGCGGAAACGAACACGTCACCACCTGCACTCTCACTCCAACAGACCCGCCAACCCTCGAGGAACTCCTCTCCACCATCTACGACACCTGGACTGGGCCGGATCCCCAGGTCCTCGTCTTCGACTCGCCCCCATCCACCACCGACCATAACGTCATCGCGGCCGTCGACGGCGAGTTCCGCCATCGAAACACCACAACCGACGAGTACCACGCCGTCACGAGCGACGCAATCACCCACCACGCGCAACACCACGGCCTTCCCACGGTCCGCCCACTCTCGACAACCCCCTACGACCGAACCCACTTCACCACGAGCTCACTGCTCGATTCCTAACCAATGACCAACGACGAACCCGACTACGAGACCTACGAACGTACACTCGAGGGGATCGATACGCTCGCGTACAACCTCCTCGAGGAAGCCAAAACCGACGACAGCCTCGAACCCGCCCATCAACAGCGCATGATTCACCAGCTTCGACAAAGCCGCACAGCAATCGACCCACTCCTGCTCTGGGTAGACAGGATGACCGAAGAGACCAATGAGTGACTACCAAGCCCGCCAACTCGCCCTCAATCTCCAGACGATCCCACCGGAGGCCCGCCTCGAGATTACCTGGACCGACGACAACACCGAGACAACCCAGACCGGCGTCGTCACCGATCACGATCCCGAAACCGCCTATCGGAAACTCGAGACCGACGACCGAACACTTGAGCTCGTCCCGGCAGGCGACCAAAGCCAAATCACCGTCACGGAACCAACCGCGACGACGACCCACACCCTCGGCGAACTCACAGCTGTCGATATCGAAGCGGTGCCTCTCTTTGAGGCCCCACTGACCGACGAAGGCTTCGAGGTCCCCGAGCCACTACTCGACCTCACCGGCTACGTCACGGTTGACCTCCCCACGCGGAACCACGTCATCAACCTCGCAGATCACGGCCTCCAACAAACAGATTACCGCCTGATCGGCAACATCGGCACGGATCCCGATCCTGACCTACTTCCGGACGAACCAACAGCCATCCGCCCGGACACCGGGCCCCACTACCATATCAAGGTTATCGACGAACGCACCAATCCGGGGAACCACGAGTACGAACCCAAGGCCGACGACCAGGAACTGTTGACCCTCCGCCGAACTGTCCGCTCGCTCAAACGGGCCACGCCTACCACCCTCCCAGATGCCATCGAAGGCAACGTCCACGCCCGGTTCGAACGGACCGCCCTTGGGCTGCGGGCGGCCCACCGGGCGCTTTGTACGACGGGAACGCCGCCGAGCCCAGATACTGACCCTGCCGAGGACCCCAACTACTCCAAGGCTGTCGTCGACCTCGAGACAGAACTCGAAGCCTGCATGCAAACCCTTCGAGCGACCCTCGACCCCGACGACTGGCAGCCAGTCGAAGACCCCCTCACCGAGGCCAGATTCGAACTCAGGAACCTCCAGCAGCTACTGGTCGATGTCGACACCGACGACAGGAACACAGCCACCACAACTACCAACAGCAATCTCCCCGACATGCCCCAGTGGATTATCGAGCCAAATGCACCCGCGCCCGTCCAGCGAGGTAACCACGATGAGGAGTGACGCCTCCACAGTCGCCTCCACGCCCAGCCCCACGGAGGGACGCCGATGAGCGACGACTTCCAGCACTACCTCACGGCCCTCGAGAAGATCGACACCAGGATCCACCACCTGCTCGAGGAACTTGCCGATGACGACGACCTCGACACCACCCTTCAGGCGGACACGACCGAACACCTTCGACAGGCCCGATCACAAATCGATCCGGCCCTGCTTGCCTTCCGCCACCACGAAGACGCCACACCCTCCACTGACGCGATCACCCTCCAGTGGACCCCCTCCGGCAAGCCGCCACGACGACTCCGCCTCGAACCCAACCGTGACAACGAGGGCTACGAGCGTCGCCTCCTCGAGTGGGACGGCCTGGGCTGGCGGCCACGCACCCGCGAGGACGTCGACGATGTTGCACTCTGTGCCCCGGCCGAAACAGACCAGCCAACCGACCCACCGCGACTCGAGACACTCCGCGACCACCTCCGAGAGACGTGGCACCAGCAGGACCCACAGACACTCGTCTTCGAACCCACGACCAGAACCGAACTGGGCGTCGTCGTCGATGTCGAGGACGACCTCCGATACAGCGAACGCGACGATGACCAGTGGTACCCGATCACTGACGAGGGTCTCAGGAACTACCTCGAGCAGCGAGGCCAGCCCACACTCACACCCCTCTCGGAGACCCCGCTCAGCCGAGCACATTTCACGGGGAACCCACCCCACGACTGCGGGCCACATTCAGACCCAGATGAAGAGTCACCATGATCTCCACGTCATTCACGCTCGTACAGACCACCGACCACCGACCACCTATCCACCCACAACAAAACCATGCCAACTGACAACACCCCAATCCCGAACGAATACTACGAACAGCTGCTGCCACTCCTCGAAACAATCGACGCGGTACGTAGATCGATCACTGACGATCTCCCGGCCAACACCGAAGCGAATGGGAAAGCCCGTCGCCTCTTGCATGAGAGTCACCAATCCCTTCGGGAAGCCAAACAGATCCTTCCGGAGCCGGATCCGGGAGCCGAAATCGTCCACAATACTACACCCGACGAGTTCGATGACTACGAGGACGCCTTGACACAGATCGAACATCGCCTCGAGCGCCTCCTCCAGTACACACACCAAGAACACCCCGATGAGTACCGCTACAGCGAGTCGCCAAAACTCAAGTTCGATATCGCCCGCATGTGTCTCGCCGCATTGCGGGACCTGCTGCCAGCGGTCGGGGACGAAAGCAAACACCTCCCAGACAGGACCAACGCACGCACCACGACCGGCTACAACCACGTCGACGGGCGCAAACAGGGCGATGGCCGCTGGCTCGAATATCAGCTGTCCCGGTCGCTCAAACGCTGGGGATATGATGTCGAGACCCGCCAGACGGTCTTCAGCCTCGAAGTCGACGTCGTCGCGAAACGCGAGGACAAACAACACGAGCCCGACGACTGGATCGTCGCCCAGTGTAAAGACTGGCAGAGCCGAACCATTACCCCTGGGACGATCTTCCGGCTTTGTCTCGTGGCCTTTGCCTGCCGGGCGATGCCAGTGCTGTGTCATACGACCGAACTCACGAGGCGGGCCGAAGAACTCGCTCGCCAGTTCGAGGTGCGAGTGATCGAACTCGAAGCCCTCGAACGAGCCGAGATGCCCGCACTGAAGGTGACGAAACCGACCGGCGACCTCCATGATTGGGACGTCGAGCACCGAGTGCGTGAGAACCGTGGCAGCCTACCGGACCACTTTGAGCATGAGCCAGGCAAACGCTTCAGCTACGTCCCCGGCTTCGAGCCCGTCGGAACCCAAAGCGAGTACGAACCAATCGACGACTCGCTTCCAGACGATTCACATCCCGCCTTCGGACACTGATCCCACGGCTTCCGGTAGCTTCTCGGGCCCACAGTAGCCGGTAGCCGTCTTCAGACGGCTCGTTTGTCCGTCTCAGCAGCGATTGCTCACCAACCACGATATCGCCGAGTACACTCCACGATGTCTTCACCCAGAGAGCCGACGCCAACAGCCGAACAGCTCAAAGACCAGTTCAACGACCGCTTCGACGCCCTTGAAGCCCGGATCGACGACCTCGAGCGGACACTCGAGGCGAAAGACGACCGTATCGATGCCCTCGAGAGCCACCTCGAGCACAAGGGAGACCGTATCGACGACCTCGAGGGTCAACTCGAAGGGCAAGCCGAATGCCTCGAGGAAACCGAGCAAGCGTGTGATCGCCTCGAGAAGTTAGCCGACGCCGCGATGAACAAAGCCACCATGAACAAAGAGCGGGTGACCGAACTCCAGTCCCGCGAACTCGAGAAGGGTGCACACCTGCGTGAGGACGCCGTCGATAAGCATGCCGTCGACGTACCTGATGGCCGGCTCGAGCGTCTGACCAAGGACGACGGCCGGCAGTACTTCCGGCTGCCCGAGAGTTCGGATCCACTTGGTCGTAGCGAGGTCTCGCTTGCCTACGGTGACCTGCTTCCGATTCAGCAACTGGCCCGGATGGACGAGGAGATGCGTCGCTCGGCAACGAGTGCATTGCCGACGCGGCTGGCAGCGAAGCTCTGGCAGGCCCGCAGCGACGACAGCGTCGGCGACAACCCCTGGGAGAACGGCTGTCGGGAGATCGATGAGTACGTCAAGGCGAGCGATCTTAAACATTGGATCCGACGCCAAGAACAGGGTATCAGCGAGAGTTATGCAAAGAAATTGGTCTCGCGGGTGATCGACGCGCTGTTGGATCTTGCGAAGAACCGGGTTGCAGTGAGGAAGCGCACAGAACGAAAGAACGGCCTCGAGTACACTGAACGGCGGTTAGTACTGCCTACTGACGCAGCAATTCCTGGTGAGACGGGAGGGGAAGCGTAACGGCCGGTGACAGCTGGTGTCCTCGGATGACCGGGGACAGTGGGTGAGAGAACGCCTCGAGAGGGGTTCAGTAATTCTCTAGGAAGCCTCACTCACGGGACGAATGCGGGTATACGAGGGTTGGGTACCGGTTGGTGTGTCCCTCGAGTGGTCGTCGGTGGTCATACTGACGGACAAGGATCGAAGGTGGTTCTGAAGACAACATCTGTCCCCGGATACTGTGCTTTGCAAGTAACGAAGACGAAGGCTGGACTGAGGCCCTCGATCCTAAAGACTAGAAGCTTCTCACCCCAACCTGCTAGATAATCGTGAAATCATTATCTTCAAAATCAATAATATCCCAGAGGCTAATAATAGAGACCTGGTCGTCGTAGCCTAACGAGGACACAGCAATTTCGATTGACTTTTGGGCAATTCGATCAGCGGTGATAATTGTCACGTTGTCTGGTCTCTTCTTGTCAAGAAGATATTCGATAGCGAGTCCAGCAAATACTGGATCCGCCTTTTCGACATCGTGTTCATCCTTTTCAGCTGATTTGGAAGCAATTGCCCGCCGCATGATGTCTTGCGCTGTTGTGGCTCTCCCCTGAGACACAATCGGAGCGTCGACGATTTTTGCCCATCCTTCTTCTCGAGCTTGGTTCAAGGCCGGTGTAACACCACCTTGTTCAATTTCTTCTTCGACGCGAGCAGGAACCAGTAGTGTGACGCCAGCACGACGAACAACTCGGCGGAACCGACGATATTTGGGTTTTCCAGGATTTCCAGTGCTAATGAAGACATTCGTATCGACTAGTGTAACGTGTTCAGGGGAGAGAGGAGATGATTCGTTCATTGAGATTGCCCAATTTACGATTCAGAATCGGGAAGCGGAGCAGTGACATCAATATCAGCATCAAACTCGATATCGCCAGCGATTTCAGGGAATATATCGCTGAAGTGTGGATCGTATTCCTGCCCGACCGCTAACGCGGGTTTGAGTGCAAGTATGATACGGATTGCCTCGCCAGTTGGAATCTCAAGAGGATCAGCAGCCATCCGCTGCGTGATCTGGTCTGCATAATGTAGCCCAGCCTGTCGGATTGCAGCGGCCAGTTTTCCAACTCCATGTCGCTCCACAAAGTACGAAATATCTTCGTCGACCTCTTGAAGCGCAATCGCATGAAGGATCGTCGGCGTCACCATAATGCCGTCGGTGGTGATTCTCACTGGCTCTGCTGTGATTTCAACAGGCCGACCACTGCCGAGAGTAATGACTCCGTGCCTTTCAAGCGTCTCAACGTGGTCATAGACCGTGGTCTTCGGGATATTTAGTGCATTTTTGATCTGTGGTCGGGTGACCGGGCCATAATAGCAAACGTAGACGTAGACACGTGCAAGCTCTGGGTGATCCAGCAGACGACCGATAGTTGCGAGCTGGTTGATTCCAGTCTCAAAATCTTGCGGAGGGGTTTCCGCAGCAGGACGTGGGGTCATATACGTCACTACGAAATCCTTGAACTTCAAACTTCGTATCGGAGTTTAAACAATAATTTTGATATATTGCTTGGGGATGTAAAACAACTGGTTGCCAACCGGAAGAAAGCCACCGCCAACAAAGATCGCATCACCAAACTCCAGTCCCGCGAACTCGAAAAAGGCGCCCACCTCCGCAAAGAGGCTGTCGACGAACACGCCGTCGACGTCGCCGACGGCCGGCTCGAGCGAATCACGAAAGACGACGGCAAGCAGTACTTCCAACTGCCCGAGAGCGCGGATCCACTCAATCGAGGTGAAACCTCCCTCGCCTACGGGGACTTGCTTCCGGTCCAGCAATTGGCCCGGATGGATGAGGAGATGCGTCGCTCGGCCGCCAATACAGTGCCGATGCGGCTGGCAGCGAAGCTGTGGCAAGCCCGTACAGACAATAGTGTCGGCGACAATCCCTGGGAAGCCGGCTGTCGGGAAATCGGTGAGTACGTCAAAGCCAGCGATCTCAAGCATTGGATTCGGCGCCAAGAAGCCGGTATCAGCGAGAGCTACGCGAAGAAACTCGTCTCGCGGGTGATCGATGCCATGCTGGATCTCTCGAAGAACCGTGTCGCAGTTCGGAAGCGAACAGAACGGAAGAACGGTCTCGAGTACACAGAACGCCAGCTCGTGCTTCCCGCTGACGGCAAGATTCCGGGTGAAACGGGAGATGGTGAATAGCAACGGTGACAACTGGAGTCCTCGGGTAATAGGGGACACCGGGGAAGAACTGACTGTTCTCTCTGGCGCTGCCGCGTCGGCGGTAGACGGCCAGACGAATACTGGGTGACGGCATCGAGGGAAGCCGGTGATGGAGTGCGACGTTGGGGCGTCGCCGTCCTGGGCTGATTTGACCGAAACATTTGAACAGTTCTCCCTCGTATTTGTCTCGAAGTTCACAGCTACCGATATGCTTATCCGGACTTCCTCTCACTATCCAATGAGTGATGTACGAAGCCACATTTAAAATTAAGCATAGTAGTTTATACGCAACCATATCGAAGGAAAACAACTGCTATGTCGAAATGTGGTGTAACGAACACTGTGATCTTCTCCACATCAAAGAAATGGCCGACTCCGATGTCTCCCTCGTCGCACTCCGCGATTCGGCCGGAATCGACGACATCATCCGAACGGACAACGAGATGATCCTCATCACCGAGGAGTGTCTGTTAGGTCACGAAGAGAACCTTCTTGAGGGTTATCTGGAACGCCACAACTGTCTGTCGTTTCCGCCCCGGGAGTACCGGAACGGGACGATCACGATACGAATCATCTCGCTGAACGAGGAGAACCTCACGACGTTCTTTCACGATATCAACGAGGATTACTCGGTAACCGTCGAATCGAAGCAGGAGATTGCGAACCTTCGATCGAACGATCCGCTATTGATGATCGACGCCGATGTCCCGAACCTCTCGGAGCGACAGCAGGAAGCGTTGCTGACGGCGTTCGATATGGGGTACTACGAGATCCCGAGACGACACACGACCGCGGATATCGCCGACGAGATGGGAATTCAGCGACGAACGTTCGAAGAACACCTGCGACGGAGCGAAGAGAAGTTGCTCAACAGTCTGGTCGATCACATTCGTCGCGCATGATACCAAATAGGTCCTCCGTTTGGAGTGGAACTTTTAACGTGACTCACAGGACTCAACAAAGATAGATGCCACAACAGCGCCCACACGAACAACCAACGGAACAGACAACGACCGACCGTACGCCCGTCGTCCACATCGATTCCGTTTCGAAATACTACGGCGACGACGTCGCAGCGGAGGATGTGTCGATTTCCGTTTCGAACGGCGAGTTTCTAACGATGCTCGGGCCAAGCGGGGCCGGAAAAACGACGCTCTTGCATATGATCGCCGGCTTCGAGACGCCCACTGACGGCGAGATCTATACCAACGGTGAGCCGGTCTCACACAAGGCGCCGTACGAACGGAACATCGGCCTCGTCTTTCAGGATCTCGCGCTCTTTCCGAACATGACCGTCGAGGAGAACATCGCGTACCCTCTGAAGATGCGACGACTCCCCGGGGACGAGATCGACGAGAAGGTGAGCGACGTCCTCGAGCTCGTCCGCTTGCCCGCCGAGTACGCGCCGAAACCCGTCGACGAACTCTCGGGTGGACAGCAACAGCGGGTCGCGATCGCTCGGGCAATCGTCTTCGAACCGGCGCTGTTGCTCCTTGACGAACCGCTCTCGTCACTCGACAAGAAACTCCGCGAGGAGATGCGGGCCGAACTCAGTCGCATTCACAACGAAACGGATCTGACGATAATTCACGTCACGCACAACCAGACGCAGGCACTGTCGATGGCCGATCGCATCGCGGTGCTCAACGGCGGCGAACTGGAACAGCTCGCACCGGCGAAGGAACTGTACTCCGATCCGGCCTCGACGTTCGTCGCCGATTTCATCGGCGATACGACGCTGTTTGAGGGCACGGTCACTGAATTGAACGAAACCGGTACCGTCGTCGATCAGGGCGGGATCGAGGTCGCGTTCGATCCGCCGGACGGGATCGAACTCGGCTCCGAGGTCACCGTCGGCGTACGCGCCGAACACGTCAGTATCGACGCTCAGGAGGGAGCGACGATCGACAACGGGTCACGGAACGTCTACAATGCAACGGTCGAATCCGTCTCGTTCGAGGGTGATCGAACGAAATACCAGGTTTCGCTGGACGGGTCCGAAATCACGATGCAGATCACCGCACCGAACAGTACCGAGACGGAGATCCACGCGGTCGAATCAGACGTCAGTATCAGCTGGGTGGTAGCCGATATGCTGGTCTACCCAGAGTCGTGACCGGCTCGGAGTCGGCTCCTTCGACGCTTTTCTCGTCGATCCGGTGCCCATAATACTGCTGACGTCGCCCGCGAACCGGTCGTCTCGTCACTGTGCGCTATTTCCGTTCGAAGGCGGCCGAGATTCGATTGACTGCCGTTTCGATCGTTTCCGCATCCGTTGCGTACGAGAAGCGAACATACCCCTCGCCTCCGGGGCCGAAGACCGAGCCGGGGACTGCCGCCACGTGGGCATCGGTCAATAGCTGTTCGACGATATCACGGCTCGTTCCCGAGCGCTCGCTGACATCGGCAAACACGTAAAACGCGCCGTCAGGTGCCGTCGCCGACACACCCGGAACGGCGTCGAGACGGGAGACCATTACCTCCCGTCGTTCGGCGAAGCGGTCATGAATCCGCTCGGCGGCGGCCGGCTGATCGAGGGCCGCTTCAGCGGCGGCCTGTGCGGGTTCGGCCGCACAGGAGACGATGTGCTCCTGGAGAACGCGCATCGCATCGATAATATCCGACGGGCCAGTCGCGTATCCGACTCGCCATCCCGTCATCGCGTACGATTTTGAGAAGCTAAAGATCGAGACCGTTCTGTCGAACAGCGCTGGAGTGCTGGCCAGAGAGTGATGGGTTGCGCCGTCGTAGACGAGTTTCTCATAGGTCTCGTCCATGATGCAGAACAGATCGTTCTCGACAATGCGGTCCCCGAGCTTCGCCATTGTCTCCGAATCGATCACGCTCCCCGTCGGATTCGCTGGCGAATTCAACAGTACGACGGCGGTGTCCGACGAGATCGCCGCCTCGAGTTCCTTCGGTTGCGGGACGAAGTCGTTCTCGGCTGTCGTTTCGATCGGTTTCAGCGCCGCACCGGTGCTTCGGATCTGCCCCTCGTAATTCGGCCAGTACGGTGCTGGAACGAGGACCTCGTCGCCCGGATCACAGATGACCGTCAGCGCAGTGAACAGGGCTTCCATCGCTCCGGCGGTAACGATAACTTCCTCAAGAGGATTGGCACGGATGCCGTTGTCCTCGGCGAGTTTGTCGGCGATGCGTTCCCGAAGGGATAGTCGGCCGAGCGTTTCAGTGTAGTGGGTCGCACCCTCGTCGAGTTCGTCGGTGACCGACTCGAGAATGGGTGTTGGCGTCGCGAAATCCGGTTCGCCGATACTGAGATCCCAGATCTGGTCCAGTTCCTGAGCCTGATCGAAGATTTCTCGGATTCCTGATTGCGGGATTCGATCGATGCGGTCTGCTGTTCGGGTGTGCATACCGGGAGATGACGATAAACGAGCAAAGCGACTCCCGCACCGTTCGGAGGGGATTAATTACGGTCAGGACGATACTCGCTTCACGGTACCGGTTCCCGTCGTGGTGTCACCCGATGGAGGACCATGGGTCGCGGTCACTCGCTCCGCATCTGTTCAGCCGGGTCGAGCACCTCGTCGTTGACGATTCCTGAACACTCCTCGTGGTGGTACGCTTTTGCGGCGATTTCGCTGCCGCGTCGCCGCAGCGTTTCGGCTGATGTCTCCGAGTACCAGGCGGCGTGTGGTGTCACAAACACGTCGTCGCGGTGTAACAGCGGGTCGTCCTCAGCTGGCGGTTCGATCGCTAGCACGTCGAGGCCGGCTCCGAAGAGGTTGCCCGTTTCCAGCGCCTCGAGGAGCGCGCTCTCGTCGACCACTTTCCCTCGCGACGTATTGACGAGAATCGCATCGTCTTTCATCTGACCGAACGCGGCGGCGTCGAACAGGTTACGCGTCTCGTCGGTAAGCGGCGTGTTGATCGAGACGATATCCGCACTGTCCAACAGTCTATCGAACGATGTCGGGGTGGCACCATCCGCGACGATTTCTTCGTTCGACCGGTAGGGATCGTACGCACAGACATCGAAGCCGAGGTCGGTTGCCAACTGGGCGGCAGCCTGGGCCTTTCGTCCGTACGCGATGAAGCCGAACGTGAGGTCGCTGAACCGTCTGAGCGGCGTTGCGACCTGCCACTCCCACGCGCCACGTTCGGTCGAGGCAGTGTATTGGGGAAGTCCTCGGAGCACGGACAGCGCGAGGGTGATGATGTGTTCGCCGACTTCTTGGTCGCAGTAGGTGGGGACCCTCGTCACGCGGACACCGCGGTCGGATGCGGCCGCGACGTCGATCCCATCAATCCCGGTCGCGTACCGCGAGACGACAGCACAGCCGGTTTCGTCCATCGCTGTCGCCGGTACGTCGGTATAATGCGTGAGGAGTATATCCGCCTCCCCGACCGACTCGCCGATACCCTCGCTACAATCGATACCCTCGACTACGACGTTCTCGAACGATTGCTCGAACCGATCGCGTTCGACAGCAACGTCACCGAACCAATCCGGGTCGAGCATCACGATTCGCACTTCGTTGGTCATCAATTCGTCGTCGCGCTAGCGCCCCGTTATCCTATTACCTCCATTCGGTGGATCAATACAAGTCGTCGCGGCATCGACTCTCGACCCTCGTCCACGATTGTCGCCACCAACTGTCGTGGATCTCCGGTCGAACGGTGGCCGTGCCGGATGTCCACATGAACGAGACGGCGCTCGTAACTGGCTTCGTTGGTCGGTCACAAGCGAGTCTCGACGGGAACCCGATTCGCTGTCAGTACCTCGCTTAAACCCCCCACCATACGTCGTTACCTAAGCCATTAGCAGCGTTTCCATAGAATGGGTAGACATGGCAAACCAATCCGAGGAGGCAGACGGTGTGGGGTCGCCAAGCGACCTGTGGCAGGAGTACCGCGGTGCCGCGACCGGGAGGGAGATCGAATGCGAGGGCTGGCGCCAGGAAGCCGCCCTACGCATGCTGAACAACAATCTCGATCCCGAGGTTGCGGAGCGACCAGAGGATCTCGTCGTCTACGGCGGGACCGGACGTGCGGCGCGGTCGTGGGACGCCTACGATACGATCGTCGACGAACTCCGGACGCTGGCCGACGACCAAACGCTGCTGGTACAGAGCGGGAAGCCGGTCGGCACCTTCACTACGCACGAACGCGCCCCGCGCGTCCTGATCGCCAACTCGAACCTCGTCGGTAACTGGGACGGCTGGGAGCACTTCCACGAACTCGAGGCCGAGGGCAAGATCATGTACGGACAGATGACAGCGGGCTCTTGGGCGTACATCGGAACCCAGGGGATCATCCAGGGAACCTACGAGACCCTCACAGAACTCGCTAGACAGCAGTACGATCGACCGTCGCTGCGCAGCAAGATCGTCGTCACGGGCGGGCTAGGCGGCATGGGCGGCGCACAGCCGCTCGCCGTGACGATGAACGAGGGGATCTGTATCGCCGCGGAGGTTGACGAGGAGCGAATCGACCGGCGCGTCGAGATCGGCTACTGCATGGAAAAGGTGTCGTCGCTCGAGACGGCCATCGAGAAGGCTGAGACCGCCGCCAGCAACGGCGAACGCTACAGCGTCGGTGTCCACATGAACGCCGCCGATATGCTCGAGGAACTGCTCGAGCGCGACTTTGTTCCCGACATCGTGACGGATCAGACCAGCGCCCACGACGAACGCGAGGGCTACTATCCCAGCGGCTACACGGTTGCCGAGGCCGACGAGCTCCGAACGCAGAATCCGAGCGAGTACGTCGAGGCCAGTCTCGAGACGATGGAGCGTCATGTTGATGCCATACTCGAGTTACAGGAGCGCGGTGCGACCGCGTTCGAGTACGGTAACAACATCCGCGGACAGGTCGCAGACCACCGGGACCACAAGACGGCGTTCGACTTCCCGGGATTCGTTCCGGCGTACATTCGTCCGCTGTTCTGCAGGGGGAAAGGACCTTTCCGATGGGTGGCCCTGTCGGGCAATACTGACGATATCCACCGGACTGACGAGGCGATCCGCGATCTCTTCCCGGAGAAAGATGCCCTGCTACGGTGGATCGATCTCGCGCAGGAACTGGTCCCATTCCAGGGACTGCCCGCCCGGGTCTGTTGGCTCGGGTACGAAACCGACGACGACGGGCTGACGGAACGCGCCACGTTCGCGCTCCGGATCAACGAACTCGTTCGGGAGGGGGAGATTGAGGCCCCAATCGTGGTCACCCGCGACCACCTTGACGCTGGCAGCGTCGCGAGCCCGTACCGGGAGACCGAGGCGATGAAAGACGGGACCGACGCCGTCGCCGACTGGCCAATCCTGAACGCGCTGCTCAACTGCGCTGCGGGCGCGGATATCGTTTCCGTCCACGACGGCGGCGGCGTCGGAATCGGGAACTCGCTGCACGCGAACAACCACGTCGTCCTCGATGGCACCGATCTGGCCGCTGAGAAGGCCGAACGTGTGTTCACGACGGACCCCGGGATGGGAGTGATCCGTCACGTTGACGCGACCTACGAGGACGCCGTCGACGAAGCCGACCGCTCGGACGTTCACGTGCCAATGCGGGACAGCTAATCGCCACCGTTTGGCACTATATCCCACTCACTCAGCTATGAAACTCATTCATAACGCGGCGGAGGTCGTTACCGTCGCGACCCACGACCGAATTGAGACACACGAACAGGCAGCGGTACTCGTCGAGGACGGAACCGTCGAGGCGGTCGGCCCGTCGGACGAACTGACGCGGTCGTACCCGCCAGAAACCGTCGACGTCGCAATCGATGCTGGCGGAAAAACCGTCGTTCCCGGCTTCGTCGACCCCCATACGCACGCCGTCTTCGCTGGCGACCGAAGCAACGAGTTCGAGGCCAAACTCGCCGGGAAGACGTATCAAGAGATTCGAGACGACGGTGGCGGGATTCTGCGGACAGTCCGCTCGACACGAGAGGCGTCCACCGACCAGTTAGTCGACCTTCTCCTCGAGCAACTCGACGTCATGCTGGCCCACGGGACTACGACGGCGGAGGTCAAATCGGGGTACGGGCTGGAGACGGAGACCGAACTCCGGATGCTGAAGGCGATCGAGATCGCCGACGACGAGCATCCGATCGATCTCGTCGCGACGTTTCTCGGCGCCCACGACGTGCCGCCGGAGTCGAATACCGAGTCCTACGTCGACGACGTCGTCGAGAGCCAGATTCCGGCGGTCGCCGACCAGGGGATCGCGGAGTTTTGCGATGTCTTCTGTGAGACCGGCGTCTTCGACATCGAGCAGAGCCGTCGCGTGCTCGAGGCGGGTCGTGATCACGGCCTCATGCCCAAGGTCCACGCGGACGAACTGAGTCATCTCGGCGGCACGCAGCTGGCCGCAGATGTCGGTGCCGCAAGCGCCGACCACCTCCTCTACAGCACCGAGGATGACGCCGAAGCGCTCTCTGAGGCCGATGTCTCGCCCGTTTTGCTTCCGGGAACAGCCTTCAGCCTCGGCGTGGAGTACGCCGACGCACAGCAGTTCCTTGACGCCGGAGCTCCTGTTGCCGTGGCGACGGATCTCAATCCGAACTGCTACTCACAGAGCATGGGCTTTGCCGTTTCACTGGCGTGTATCGGAATGGGAATGACGCCGGCTCGGGCGCTCGGGGCAGCGACGTCAAACGCAGCGAGAGCGATTGGCCGTGACGACGGTCCTGGCGAGATCACGCCGGGATCGCCAGCCGATATCGCGATCCTCGACGCCCCGTCACACGCACACGTGCCATACAATTTCGGCGTCAACAACGTCGAGACCGTTCTCAAGGACGGCGTGATCGTCCATGACTGAGGTAACGGTCGACGGTGAGACGCTGACTCCAACGGATGTCGTCGCCGTCGCGCGTGACGACGCGACGGTCAGTATCGACCCGAACGGCCGGAAGGCCGTCCGCGTCAGCCGCGATCGCGTCGAATCGCTCATCGACAGCGGCCAGGCGGTGTACGGCTTCAACACCGGGTTCGGCGAACTGGTCGACACGCGCATCGACGACGCGGACCTCGAGCAGTTACAGTCGAACCTCATTCGGAGTCACGCCTCGGGCGCGGGCCGGGAACTTGAGCGCGAGGAGGTTCGAGCGCTGCTGGTGACCCGGCTCAACGCGCTCGTGAAGGGATATTCGGGCGTCCGAGAGGTGGTTGTCGATCACTTGCAGACGATGCTCAACGAGGGGATACATCCCGCGGTCAGGTCGCGAGGGAGTCTCGGGGCCTCGGGAGATCTCGCCCCGCTCGCCCATCTAAGCCTGGTTCTCATCGGCGAAGGGGAAGCCGATGTCGACGGCGAACCCGAACGGCTGTCGGGGACCGCTGCACTGGAGACGGCCGGTCTCGAGCCGCTGACCCTCGCCGCGAAGGAGGGTCTCGCCCTGATCAACGGAACGCAGCTGTCGGCCGGGCTTGCCGCAATCCGCCTCGTCGACGCGCGCCGGGTTCTCGAGGCCGCCAACGCCGCGGGTGCGCTGACGACGGAGGTGACGATGGGGACGACCGCAAACTGCGAACCGGAGATCAACGCGGTCCGACCCCACCGGGGACAGCGAACGGTCGCGTCCCGGATCCGACGGCTCACCGAGGAATCTGAGATCATCGCCTCTCACGCCAACTGTGACCGCGTGCAGGACGCCTACTCGATCCGGTGTCTGCCGCAGGTACACGGCGCCGTCAGCGACGCGCTGGACCACCTCGAGGAGGCGGTCGAGATTGAACTCAACAGCGCGACCGACAACCCACTGGTATTCGCGGCGGACGCGGTCGATCCCCGGGCGACCGGCACGAGCGACGCGGCGGCCATCTCCGGTGGTAACTTCCACGGTGAACCGCTCGCCCTCCGCCTCGATTACGTCACGAGCGCGCTCGTCGAACTCGCCGCGATCAGCGAGCGCCGGGTCGATCGGATCGTTAATCCGAACATCCAGGAGGAGCATCTACCGCCGTTCCTCACGACGAACAGTGGCCTTCGGTCCGGGTTCATGATTCCGCAGTACACCGCGGCCGCGCTGCTGAACGAGTTGCGCTCGCTGGGTCGTCCGTCCACGGATTCGACGCCGGTGAGTGGCGGCCAGGAGGATCACGTCAGCATGAGCGCAACCAGTGCACACCAGTTCGCGAGGGCCGTCGAACTCGCTCGCACCGTCGTCGCCATCGAGCTTCTGACGGCCGCACAGGGTGCGGAGTTCGTCGACGCCTCCATCTCCCATGGGGCCGGCACGGATGCCGCCTACGGGCTCGTCAGGGACGTTTCGCCCGCCGTCGTCGAGGACCGTTCGCTCGCGCCGGATATCGACGCCGTCGACGAACTGATTCGGTCGGGCTGTCTCGAGCAGACGCTTCGGGACCACATCGACGCCGCGTAGACTCCCCCGGGTCGAACGACCCGAAAAATTTGCGCTTCCGTCTTAGAGCTTTCGAACGACCGTGCCGTCCGGTTCGATGGCGTTGATCTCGGCATCCGTCAGCGGCACCTCGATTTCGATCTCGACCAAGTATCCCTCGTCTGCCAGCTGATCGGTGCCCAACACGGTATGACACGGGTAGGGCTCGTCGAAGGTCTCCCAGTAGACTTCCTTGTAGCCGTCGTAGTAGTGTTCCTGGGCGTCGACGATATGGGTCGTCACCTTCGCGATGTCGTCGAACGATTTGTCGATCGCCTCAAGCAGATAGCCGACGTTCTCGTAGGCTTTCTCGGCCTGCGTTCGGATATCGTCTCCGACGATCTCCGAATCGGCGTCCATCGCGACTTGGCCCGCCATATAGAACGTTCCCCCGGCGATAATCCCGTGGTTGTAGCCGATCTGCCGTGCATCCTTCAGCTCCGGTGGGTTGATCGCGAGTCGAACCATACCGACTCCATCCGCGCTAGGGAGTAAAACGCACGCCCTCCAGATGGCGGTTCTCTCTTGGCGTAACCGCTCGTCGGTCACTCCGTCGCGAGCGCCGCCGCCGACTCCGCGAGGACCGTCACCGCCGCCGCACAGTCCTCCCACGATGTCCACTCCCGTGGGTTGTGGGAGATCCCGTCTTTCGACGGCGCGAACAGTAGGCCGGAATCAGTGACATCGGCGACGGTCGCCGTGTCGTGCATAGCTGCGGAGTGGAGCTCCAGGAACTGCGCTCCGGTCGTCGTCGCCGCCGTTCGAGACGCCGCGAGACAGCGCTGACTCAGGTGCGTCGGTTCGGTATCCCGATACCGCTCGAACGACGTTTCGACCGCTCGGTCCTGGGCCACGCGGAAGAGGCAGTCACGACACTGGGCCACGAGGTCGTCCATCCGATCGCAGTCGACGTCCCGAATATCGAGCTGCAGGGTGACCGCTCCGGGAACGATATTGCGCGCGTTCGGCTCGATCGATCCCTCGCCGACAGTAACGACGGCAGTGGAGTGCTCGGCGGCGACGGACCGACCGACAGCTTCGACCTCGAGGACGAACTCTGACGCTGCGGCGAGGGCGTCGGTTCGATCGGCCATCGCCGTCGTGCCCGCGTGATTGGCTTCGCCGGTGATCGTGACCTCACAGTTCGTCAGCCCCGTGACCGAATCGACGATGCCGACCGCTGCGCCGGCGTCCGTCAGCCTGGTTCCCTGTTCGATGTGGAGTTCGAGCCACGCAGACCACTCCGCAGCATCGATCTCATCCGTCCCGCTGAAGCCGATGTTCGTCAATCGCTGTTCGAGGGTGACGCCGGCGTCGTCAGTCAGTGACAGCGCCTCGACTGCCGATCGTTTGCCGGCAGCGACCGACGAACCGAGCGTTCCAACGCCGAAGCGGGCGCCCTCCTCCTCGGTAAAACAGCCGACGCCGAGTGGGCGCGTCGGCTCGTACTCCGAGGACTGAATCGCACGGATGGCCTCGAACGCGCCGTAAACGCCGAGCGGCCCGTCAAAAATCCCACCGCGGGGGACGGAGTCGAGGTGGCTCCCCAGGACGACCGGTGCGGTATCTTCGTCGGCGCTGTCCGGAACCCAGTAGCCGGCAATGTTCCCAACCCGATCGATACGCACTGTGAGCCCGGCGTCGGTCAGTCGGTCAACGAGACGCTCTCGAGCGAGCCGGTCGGCTTCGCTGCCGGTCAGTACGGTTCGCCCGCGCCCACACTCGACGTCGAGTGCGCCGAACGTCGCGTTTCGTTCGATATCCGCTCGAAGTCGCTCCGCATCCACGTTCATACTTCCGTATCGTCGATCCGACGGATAAGCGTCCACGCGCCATATGGGGGCGCACCTGTCTAGCAGTGATCGACCATCGCGTCGATGAATTTCTTCTCGACCCGGAGAAGATGATGTTGCACAATTCAACGTTCGATACCGGTTACGACCGCTGAGGAATCACACAGGATGTTGTAGTACCCGTAGGTGTGAACGGTCCGAATCACCTCATGCTGCCGCTCGGAGAGAGACGGTATCACCGACTCACCAAACTAAGCGCACCCGACGGAACGGTCCGACTCGACCGAGTTGAAACTGCGAGCGACTCGAGATCACCATGGCGACCGGTTCGATCTCGTCGGACGCTGTCGCACTCGAGGCGCTCGCCCGGCAGCGCACCGAGGAACTGGCCGCTCTTTCGGACGCCTCGTTTCCCCGCGACCGTCCTCGAGAGGGCGAGCTGACCGACGGGACCGACAGCACGCACCTAACGACCATACCCAACGAGTTCGGGTTCGTCTCCGTCCACGAACGGTGCGGCACTGCCGGTACGACCATCGATGTCGTGGCGGAGAAACAACACGATTTGGTTCGGTTCGGGCCAGCAACACTCGCGGCTATCGCGGAACACGACCACGAGCTATTCACGGAGTGGATCGCCGCGAGACTGGAGGAGTAGCGTCGAATCGACCGCACCGCGGTGACTGCGTCTTCGGCCCGCCGGGACCGCTCGTCCGGCGAACCATTCCCGCCTCGAGGCCTACGAACTCAGCAGTTCCTCGAGTCCGACGAGTCGGTCCGAGACGAGGACGGCGATAAAGGCGACGAGGACGTAGATACTCGCGACCGCCGCGATGAGCGGGCTGATGTTCGACCGGATCGCCGTGTAGATCACGACGGGGAGCGTCACGTTGTTCGTCGTCGTGATAATGAGGCTCACGAGGAACTCGTTCAGCCCGAGGACGAACATGATTAGGGAGCCGGTCACGACGCCCGGCATGATCGCTGGCAGCGTCACATTGACGAACGTCTGCAACTCGTCGGAGCCGAGGTTTTTCGCCGCGTTCTCGAGGTTCGGATCCAACGCGTTCACGCGGGACGTGACGCTCCAGATCATGAACGGAATGTTGATGATCGTCAGAGCGAGGCCGACCGTCCAGAGCTGGCCGATGTAGCCGAGTTCACCGAAGATGATCATCAAAATCACGCCCGAGACGACGAGCGGGACGGTAAACGGGAGCAGGAAGTAGATCTGGAAGAGGTTTGAGAACCGCAGGTCGTAGCGCATCAACCCGATCGCCGTCAGTATCCCGATCGGAATCGAGAATAGCGTACAGAACAACGCGGCGACAACGCTGCGGTAGAGTGCCGAAATATACTGGTCCTGTTCCGGAATTTCGGCGTACCAGCTCAGTGAGAAGCCGTCCGGCGGGAACCTGACGATGTCGCCGGGCTGGAACGAGACGATGAAGACGATGATCGTCGGGAGCATGAGAAAGACGATCTGGAGGAGGATGACGCCCGAAATGATCGGTCGGTTCCCCGGCAGTTTTCGGCTGAGACGCGACAGCGAGTGGCTCAGTCCGGTACCAGGCTCTCTACTCATGGGTACCACCTTCGGTGACGCCAAGCGTTCCCGTTCCGATTGACCTGAAGATGCCGAGAACGATGATTGACGATACGACCACCAGCGAGATACTGAACGTCGCTGCGAGCGGATAGTTCGCCATGTTGAACAGCGCTCGATAGATCACGTTCGAGATGAAATCGACCCGTCCACCGCCGACGAGGGCCGGGATTGCGTACGTCGCAGACGTCAGCGTGAAGACGACGATAGTCGCGCCCGCGATTCCCGGCGCAGCGAGTGGCAAGACGACGTACCAGAACGTCTCAAGTCTGTTGGAGCCAAGGCTACTTGCCGCCAGCTCCAGCGATCGATCGATGTTCTGAATCGCCGGTGCGATCATAATGATTGCAAACGGTATCATGATCTGTAAGAGTCCAATGATGACACCGTGTTCTGTCCCAATGAGTCGTATCGGTCCAATACCGAATACTCCTAGCCCGGTGTTGACGAGGCCGTTCTGGCCGAGAATGATCATCCAGCCGTACGCGCGAACGATCACGCCCGTGAAGAACGGAACGAAGAGGCAAACGAGCAGTAGCTTCCGCAGCACCGCGTTTTCCGTCCGAACCGTCAGATACGCGTAGGGGAGCGCCATCGCGACTGCTAGCACGGTAATCAGTGTTGCCATGCCGACCGTCCGGGCGAATATCCTGTAATACGCCTCTGTCGTGAGGAAGTTACGCCAGTTCTCGAGCGTGAACTCGTAGACGATGAATTCGATCGGATCGAACGTGAGGACGCTGTAGCCAGCCAACAACAGCAGGCCGACGAAGAGAAAGCTCACGAGCAGTACTCCGGGAACGATCAGGACGTATCCCAACCAGTTCGGCTGTGACTGATACCACTCTCTGGGCAGCGTTTCTTTGGCTGCGATCAGCCGGTCCATCACGCGCCATTTGAGGTTCTGTAAACGTTGGTTATTGTCAATAGACATTATGTCCTCGGATGGAATTCTGTGTGAATGAAGCGTTCTCAGTTACGGAGACTTACGTACTTATGAACCAACGGTATTGTTGAACGTCTCGAACCACTCGGAGCTGTTCTCCGCGTAGACATCCAGATCGACGGTGAGAAGCCCGTCGTAATCCTCCTCGCTCGTCGGGTACGCCGGGTCCTCCTCCATGTAGTCGAGCGGGTCCGTGTTACTGTTCGTCATCGGTAGTCCGAGCAGCTCCGTCCACTCCGTCTGGACGTCTGCGTCGGCCGCGTAGTTGATGAACTCCTGTGACCAGTAGAGTTCGGATTCCGACTGATTGCGGGGCGTGTACATACTGTCGCTTCGAACTGTCGCGCCCTCCTCCGGAATCGTCCATCCGATCGGTTCGCCCTCCTCGTACGCTTCGTACACGTTGTTCATCAGCATGGCGGCGACCGAAACCTCTCCGGTTCTGATTCCTTCTGTAAGCGTCGGGTCGTCACCCAGAAGCCCGATACTGGGCTCGAACGCTTCGAGCTCGTCCCAGATCGGATCGAGATCGTCGCTGTCGAGTGGCGTGTCCGCAAATTCCGATAGGACCGGGAAGAATCCGTTCCCGTTGGCGTCGATAGCGAACTCGTTTTCCCACTGGTCGTCTTTTAACGCGGCCCAGCTGTCCATCGGTTCCTCGCTTCCGTGTACCTCTTCCAGCGACTCTTCGTTGTAACAGAGCGCGTACGTGTACGAGTATAGGGAGATGTATGGGAGGGAGTCGTCGACGTTCGGGATCGCGGAGTCGAACAACTCCTCGTGGTTCGTAACGATATCTGGCTCGAGTGGATACCCCAGATCCATCCGGTACTCCTCGTGGGCAGCGGGTTCGACCGTCCACATGACGTTTACGGCCGGTTCGCGATCCTGTTCGATCGCCGTTCGAATGTCTCCTTGCATGACCGTCCGCTCTGTGTTGTCGAATTCGACGTCGATACCCGTATCTTCGGTGAACGGTTCCGCGATGGCTTCTTCGACGGAGTCCTGCCAGACACCACCCCAGGCACGAACGGTGATGGAGTCAGGTTCTTCGGGTGGATTGTCCGGATCGAGCGTTACGTCCCCATCGCCCGAGGATCCGATACATCCGGCGAGAGCGCTGAGAACGATAGCCGAGTTCGCACCAATGAACCCTCGTCGAGAGAAGTCGGTCGTTCGATTCTGTCTGCGGCTTTCTGCCACCGCCTCACGCGTCGGTTCTTCGCTCATTGTCTGGGTATATAGAGTTACTATGATACAGTTATTGCTTCCACTCCATACGGAGCCCTGTTAAGCCCTGTAAATTGCTATCACGGACCGTCCGATGAAAGCAACCACCGAACTGGTCAGTTGTCTACGACTGGCATTGAGAAATACAGTTCGGAGCGTATACTCAAGGATATGTGTCCAAATAGGCAGATATGTGATGAATTAGTTTACAGTGGGTTTCGGCGGCAGAACTATAGTGACCGTTAGAACTTTTCACTCGAGATCTGGTACACTGACATTGCCCATAGTGTCCTCTACAGCGCCCTCGAGACCCTCACAACCGAACGTCTCCTCGAGGAAATCACACCGAACCACCAGAGTGAATACCTCCTCACCGCCGACGACATCGATCTCTTCAACACCTACACGAATGACGTTCAGACAGCGTTGTACCGGGTCCGACGGGCGATCCTCGAGACACCACCGCCAGCGCACGACCATTGGGCGTATGACTCCGGACTGACCACTGATTGGACTCACTATGATGAGCCAGTATCGAAGCTACAACTCCGATGTAGTGGGATCGCTCGCGCGGTGAATGTCGACGATGACCTCTCAGACATCCAGGCCAGACGTGCTCGGTCCCATCTCGGTGACGCTAGCCACCAACTCGAGACCCTTCGGTTGGGGCTTCGAACCATCCTCGAAATCGATTCTAAAACCACGGCCACCCAGAACGAGCCAAGTACACGAACCGCCGGTGAGACAGATGAGTAATCGCGATCCACCTTCTCGAGAGGCCATGGACGGTCGTGGCCAAGGAAGAGGACAATGGCTTGAGTACCAACTCGAGCGGGCACTCCGCCGGTGGGGGTATAGAGTAGACCGGAACGTCCACGTCTTCAGTCAGGAAGTCGACGTCGTCGCCGTCCGACACGAAAAGGAAGGCACCCCCACCGACTGGATCCTCGCCCAGTGCAAAGACTGGGAATCGACCCGGATTACCACTGAGACGATCTATCGGCTCTGTCTGATGGCATTTACCTCCCGAGCAATGCCTGTACTGTGTCACACGACAGCACTCACAGAGGACGCCCGCCGCATTGCACGCCATTGGGAGGTCCGTGTCCTGACCCTCGAGGACCTTCATCGCGGATCGTTGCCAGCACCGAACGTCGCCGAACCGACGGCCGAGTATGGGACCTACGAGACTCAGTATACAGCTCGCGAAGAGCGTGGATCGCTACCAGTGTTGTTCATGGGCGAACCGCGAAAGCAGTTTAGCTACGTCCCGGGGTTCACGCCAGTTGGACGATCTCACGAGTACCGACCACTCAACGATACCGAGCACTCGGACGGTTCGGGGGGTGGCTAGCGCCGAGAGGTCGTTCTAATACGAACAGGAGCGAGTGCTGGCTCACTAAGGGAGTCGTGGGTGCGTTCGAAGTCCTCTCTGTACACGCTTGTCCGAGACACAGCGCCCGTCCAGCCACGCCGCTGTGCTCTCGGTAGCCAGCTGTCTCCTGTTCTGTTTGCGTCGCTGTAGCGCTTGCTGACTGCCCGCCCGAACCTACCAACAATCCATGACGAAGACAGACACGACGATAGCACAGTTTACGGAAACACTCGAGCGCTTCTCTAATCGTATTGATGAACTCGAGGCCGAACTTGAACAGAAAGACGACCGCATCGACCAACTCGAACAGGACCGAGATCGACTCGAAGAGCGAGTCGGTAATGTCGAAGCAGAGTCCATTCGCCGCGAAAAGGTAGCTGAGGCCGCGATGAACAAAGCCACCATGAACAAAGACCGCGTCACCGAACTGCAGTCCCGCGAACTCGAGAAAGGTGCACACCTGCGCGAGGACGCCGTCGACGAACACGCAGTCGACGTTCCTAATGGCCGGATCGAGCGTCTGACCAAGGACGATGGGGAAACCTACTACCGACTCCCCGAGAGCGCAGACCCGCTTGACCGTGGTGAAGTCTCGCTCGCCTACGGGGACTTGCTGCCAGTCCAGCAGTTAGCACGGATGGACGACGAGATGCGTCGCTCGGCAACGAGTGCATTGCCGACACGGCTGGCGGCGAAACTCTGGCAGGCCCGCAGCGACGACAGTGTCGGCGACAACCCCTGGGAAGCTGGCTGTAAGGATATCGCGGAGTACGTCAAAGCCAGCGATCTCAAACACTGGATTCGGCGGCAGGAAGCCGGCATCAGCGAGAGCTACGCGAAGAAGCTGGTTTCGCGGGTGATCGACGCGCTGTTGGATCTTGCGAAGAACCGGGTTGCCGTTCGGAAGCGCCAAGAAAGGAAGAACGGCCTCGAGTACACTGAACGGCGGTTAGTACTGCCTACTGACGCAGCAATTCCTGGTGAGACGGGAGGGGAAGCGTAACGGCCGGTGACAGCTGGTGTCCTCGGATGACCGGGGACAGTGGGTGAGAGAACGCCTCGAGAGAGGCCTAGTGACTCTCTGGGACGCCAATCTCACAACAGGACATCGGGTGTACGAGGGTTAGTTAGCATTGGGTGTATCGCTCGAGTGGTCGTCGGTGGTCACAACGAAGGACGGGGGTTGGAGGATATCCTGAAGACAACAGCTGTCACTGGTGTCTCAAATTCATCGGCCGCCGCTCCCAAACACAATCAAGGCACTCGAGTCGGCTTCAAACCCACAAGGGTTCGGCTGAATCCACCTCATGTGAGGTATTTCTCGAGATGCCAGTGCTCTCTTCAAACTCACAAGGGTTCGTCTGAATCGCGACCATTCCTCATACTTTTCATTCAGGACAATTTATAGTAAACCATGAAACGGCGTGCGTTCATCGGGACGGCGGCTGTGGTGGCAGTGGCGGGATGTATCAGTAGTGCAGACAGCGGTGACGAAGATGATGATAGTGGTAGTGAAGAAGAATTGGAGAATGCCATTACAGATGCAGAATACGACGGGACACATGACGATCACGACGGCACCGAGTTCGAACTCCTCGACTACGGGCAAGGACAGACGTGTCAAAAATTGATGCACATCTCCGTAGAAGATGATGTCAATCTTGACGACAAATACCTGGAGCTATTCTTCCATGCTAACGATGAGCAAGTGGGCTCTAAACGTGCATTTTTCACCAGCAATGAAGATGACGATTTCGAACGTGTTAGCTTTAGTTACTGCGAAGTAAGTGAATACAATCGGTTTGAGATTGCGGTCCTCGACAGTAGTTGATTGGGCTCTGGTGAATCACCATATTGCGTCGGGTTGTAGCGTCTCACTGCCTTCCTGAGCCCAGCCAACTGGTCCGACACCGCCAGATTCCTTGAGATTACAGTCACGATTGTCCCAGCATGACGCCTCGAGCGACATGATCTCCTACGGCAAGTCGCCGCAGTCTAGTGATTCACCAAAGCCAATGAATGTGTTAATCCCCTAACTCCCGAAGTTTCTGTTGTACTTGTGAGTACACTTTCGGATGAAGATTCATCCCTGAATCCACGAGGTCATACAAAACCCCGTTCGCTTCTGTGGAAGTCAATACCTCTTCTTTCGTACACTTAAGCAACAACGTTGTCACCCACCAACACTCAACACCATGACTCCGGGCAACCTCTATGAGACCTTTGTCGTTAGCGAGAAGAACTTTCTCTCCATCATCCGCCAGCAAAATCACTGACGCATCGGCTACCGCTACCCCCTCCAACGATGCTACTTCCTCAGCTTCGGGGGGTGTCTCACAAATCGGAACGTCATCAAGAAATGCCTTAAGCGTTGCAGTTCCTCGCTTCCCCTCGGTGAGAACTTCGTCTCTCACTCTCTCAGTGGTCCGTATCTCATCACAGATGGCCGAAATGAGGTCAAGACGGCCAACCCATGAAAGTGGGATTAACGCAGACGAATCAACAACAACCATCAAATTCGCCCGAGGTCACGTTCGAGTTCGTCAGTTGTGTATCCAGTGTCGATGCCTTCCTCGGCGGCGAGTGAAAGCATCTCAACATACGTTACATCGGCAATTTCAGCCGCACGACGGAGCGTGATTTTGTGTTCTCGGAGTTGGTCGAGCGCCTTCTCCTTCCGCCAGTCTGTGAGTCCTTTCCGAATGAGGCGGCGAAGAACCTCTGACCTGTCTGCGGTCATCTCTTGTTCAAGCTCGGACAACGACTCTTCGTCGTCTTCGGGTATTCGGGTTGTGACGGTTTTCATCGTTACGATAGGCTACGTTACGTTACGCAATAGATGTAACGGAATACTTCCCGTGAAAAACTGATTGACATCCACCTCCGCGTTCACGCGGAGGAATCCCACGGTACCACACCGCTGGATTGGGATATTAGGGTTTGCAGTCTACCACTTGTTCCCTCGGTGAGAATCCGTGGGGCAAGTCATGAAGGTAGACTCCGGGCTGTGCCAACAGCCGGTACTCCTATCTCCACCCAAATCGGGTGTAGACTCAGAGTTACTTTCGTTGATGTCAAGACGGATGTTCTCCGCCCCATTCACATCTGCGTTGAATGCGGCGTCACACTCCTCGCACACGTACAGACCGCGTTTAACACGTTGATTGTCGTCTGTCCTACCGCAGACGAGAACTGACCTCGAGAGAGGTCTAACAACTCTTTCAGAAAACTAATTCACAACAGGACAGCGGGTGTACGAGAGTTCGTTATCGGTTGGTGTGTCCCTCGAGTGGTCGTCGATGGTCACAAAGATGGACAGGAGGTGAAGGATACCCTGAAAACAACAGCTGTCACTGGAGTCTCCAACTCATCGTTCACTCCGCTAGATGCAAACTCCCCTCACAGCTTTGGAGAACGTCTTTCTCTACCAATCGTTCGATCGCGTCCGTCACTCGCTCTGATTCGTCCTCGTCGAGTATGGCAACACTCGAGGTCACACCCTCTCTGATCGTCTTGGGTTCCGTGGTGGCATCGTCGATCGTCTGAAGAACAGTCCGCTCAACCTGTGCATCCGTCCCAAGCTGGGTTACCTTCTTGGTGAAGTTGTCGGGAAGCCCGTTAAGATGACTTACCGAAATATCGATTGCGAGTAACGGATGAGATCCATCGCGTAGAAGCCTCGCTTCGTGACGACCCGTATTGAACGGCCGCTGTTGTACGATTTCCTCAATCAAGACATTCCAGTCAATGCCAGCCTGAGCAGTCCTCAGTAGGTCGTCGATATCAGTTCGCCGGCCAACCCCAAGGTCACCACCTGAAACTGCCTTGAGCAGGAAAATATCCGCCTCACTCAGCAGATGTGCCTCAATCCGCTCTCCCGTCCAGAACGCATCTGCCCGTTCTCGCATACGGTCCGTGATCCACACCTTCCCCACGACCTGTCGTTCGAAGATATCCACCTCAACGCCCGCATCGTCGTTGTACATCTTGACAGTCCGTCCAACTCCCTTAATCGACTCAGTCGGTTCTTCTGTAATCACAAAGCCATTGTCCAAAAAGCAATTGAGGACGTGTTGGAAGTGCTCTTCCGTGCTGAATCCAAAGTCAATATCGTCTGTTCGAGGCTTGATCTGACGGGCAGTCATCGCTGCCCCACCCATCAAGTAGAGCGATACGTCCTCGGACAACCAGCCATCGACCGTTGAGAGAAACGATTTGATTTGGTCTGAATTTCTGAATTCGTCCATAATCACACTCCGTACTGGGCCTTCAACTGGTCGAACTCACGACGACTGGGTAGTCTTCGAGATTCCCCCCATTCACCACTCTCCTCAAGGGCCATGCTAATATCTCTGATAACGTCTTTAACCCCATACCATTTTGCCAACTCAGTGATAACAGTCAGATCGAGTTCGAGGTCGACAATTAAGAGCATCGCGTAACTAACGCGCCGAGGCTCTAGATCGCTCTGAATCACGTGACAGACAATCTGTTCGGGTGAGAGCTCATCTTCCGGCCCATGCCAGAAGAGGGGCTCACTGGGCAGGTGGAACCTATGACCGTATTCCTCGAGCGCCATTACGCCGGTCTTTTGCCAGCCATTTGCACTCTCGAATCTTGCTGTCTCTTCTGGGGTATGAGATCGAACCAGAACTCGCAACGGTTCGTACCATTCGATAATCCCTCTACTGTCAATGTCGCGAAGTCGCCATCGATGAGACTGATAAGCGAACGCATCTGCAAATCCTTGGAGCTGAGAAACATTCTCCGCGAGCGCGTATTTCGGACCAGACGGAGAGAGCATGGCTCGATCTGTTATTGGTTGAAGTGCCGAGTAGACCGCTCTCTCCGTCTTCCCCAAACGACCCGCAATCGTGGCTATCTTTTGGGGTTCATCTAGATACCAACAGACCCGAAGAAGAGACGGTTTCAAAATATCCCTCCAGTCGACGTGGCCTGCACTCAACGAGAGTCGCTGGAACGCTGTCATCATATTCCCGGTGCCAGGATGGAAAATTCTCCGCTGCTTAGATCCTCGTCGTTCTGAAATTTCATCAAGCTCAACCAATATATCAACTGCACGGTAAACCTGTTTCCTAGAATAGCCCGTCTCAGATACTAACGTTTCAACTGTCACTTCCTGGTGCTTGTCTATAACGTCCAGGATGGCCAAAGCAGCCTTTGGAATCATATTGAAACCTAATGTCCACCAATATATGTATGTTTGGACATTATATTTCAACACCAGCAGTGATCGCCTCGAGAAAGCAACCGAAGCAGCGCTGAACAAGGCAAGCGCGAACAAAGAGCGGGTGACCGAACTCCAGTCCCGCGAACTCGAGAAAGGCGCACACCTACGTGAAGCAACCGCCGACGAACACGTCGTCGAGGTCTCCAACGGGGGCCTCGAGCGAGTTACCAAGGACGACGGCGAGATCTACTTTCGGGTCCCTGAGAGCGCGGATCAGATCGATCGAGGGGGAAGCTTCCCTCGCGTATGGAGACCTGCTTCCAGTCCAGCAACTGGCCCGAATGGATGAGGAGATGCGTCGATCAGCCACCATAAAGTGCCCACACGGTTAGTGGCCAAGCTCTGGCAGGCCCGCAGCGACGACAGCGCCGGTGACAATCCCTGGGAGAACGGCTGTCGGGAGATCGATGAGTATGTGAAAGCAAGTGATCTCAAACATTGGATTCGGCGGCAGGAAGCCGGTATCAGCGAAAGTTACGCGAAGAAGTTGGTCTCGCGGTTGATCGACGCGCTGTTAGACCTCTCAAAGCATCGCGTCGCAGTTCGGAAACGGACAGAGCGAAAGAACGGCCTCGAGTACACCGAGCGGCGGTTAGTGCTTCCCGCTGACGCCGAGATCCCTGGCGAGGCGGGGGGTGAAACGTAACAGCCGGTGACAGCTGGTGTCCTCGGACGGCCGGGGGCAGTGGGTGAGAGAACGCCTCGAGAGAGGTTGAAAGACTCTTCAGGACGCCTATCCCACAGGATGAACCGAGAGTGTACGAGGGCTGGTTAGTGGTTGGTGTGTCCCTCGAGTGGTCGTCGGTGGTCACAACGAAGGACAGGGGGTGAAGGATAGCCTGAAGACAACAGCTGTCACTGGATACGGTCATTAAACTGGCAGACGAATTCATTCGTTCTGTAGCGATAGTCCAATGTATTGTGGGATCTCTGCAACAGCTGTATCCACGATCTCTTCTTCGACCATTCCCTGATATCCATCAAGATCAGAGTTCTTCAGCGTGACAACAGTCCACGGATTAACATAGGAACGATTGGACAGCCCACCGTATCTCCAGTGGGAGTCGGTGAGTGAGACAGCTAATTCTCGATCTGTACTCGTGATCAGCAATGCCAAATATTCGGTTCCTTGGAATGGATGTGCATCAGTACTGATGATGAGATATGGATGGTCACTGCCTTCATTCCCCTCAGTTTCGTCAAAGTCGAACGGGTCTGCAACCCAAACAACATCCCCGCGGTTAATTACCTTCGGCAGTTGCCCGGAAGTCATTCATCACGAACCTGCCGATCTGGCGGAAGTTCGCTATACTCGGTTTCTTCGTCTCGATCGTACCCCTCATATCGGTCTGGATCAATAGACCGTTGGCTAAGTAGAGCTGCTCGCTCAGTACCGAGTGCATATTCATCAATTGACCAGTATTCCTTCGTGTGTTCGACAAGTCCTTTCGACTCTAATCGCGTCAATGTGACTCGAACGCTTGCTGGCGGAATATCAGTTTTTTCGGCTATCTTTTTCGGTTTAAATGCTTTATCTTGGTTGATTGCGAGAAATTCTAATACCGTATATGGGTTTGTCCCCTTCTCATAAACAGATATATTATCGTCAATCTCCTGTAACTTTCTAAACTCCTCTTTTGTGATACTCATCGTTACTCTGTGTAACGCTATGTATCGCAATGACTTGGTTCTTTTGAAGATAAAGGAACACATCTCCGCGAAGAAACCGTCAACGAACACGTCGTCGACATCGCTGATGGTCGCCTCGAGCGGATCACAAAAGACGACGGCCAGCAGTACTACCGGCTGCCCGAGAGCGCGGATCCACTCGACGGCGGCGACGTCTCGCTCGCCTACGGGGACTTGCTGCCAGTCCAGCAGTTGGCTCGAATGGACGGGGAGATGCGTCGCTCGGCGGCGAATGCGTTACCGACGCGGCTAGCCGCGAAATTGTGGCAGGCACGGACTGACGACAGCGTCGGCGACAATCCATGGGAAGCTGGCTGTAAGGATATCGCAGAGTACCTCAAAGCCAGCGATCTCAAACACTGGATTCGCCGCCAAGAGGCCGGCATCAGCGAGAGTTACACGAAGAAATTGGTCTCGAAGGTGATTGACGCGCTGTTGGATCTTGCGAAGAACCGGGTTGCAGTGAGGAAGCGCACAAAACGCAAGAACGGTCTCGAGTACACAGAGCGGCGGCTTGTGCTTCCTACTGACGTCGAGATTCCTGGAGAGGCTGGAGGTGAATAAGCACCGGTGACAGCTGGTGTCCTCGGATGAGCGGGGACAGTGGGTTCCAGGACGCCTCGAGAGAGGCCCGATACGCTCTCGACGACCACCGCTCACCTCGAGTGCGTCCGTCCGCCCAGGGTCGAGGAGCCGTTGGTCTCCCTCCTCGAGCAGCCTCGACAGCAACCAAGAACGACGCCTGCGAGTCGCTCACCGGAGACGACTATTGTCCACGGATGGAACTGAACAGCGGCTACAATAACAGTGAAGAGACCCAATCCGTCCCAGTGTTTATTTATGATTCAGCCGTACGACTACCTAATGTCTCACTTTTCGGATGACGTTGAGACGATTGCGGCAGTCGGTGGCTACGACGACACCGACGACGTTCTCGAGGATGCGGTTCGAGAGCTGCTGCGACGGCGGCCAGAACTCCGAACGTCGCTTGCGATCGAAAAGTACCGGGCGGGAGATGTGAGTCTCAATCGAGCGGCCGAGTTGGCGGATATGTCGACTGAACGCCTTAAAGATGAACTCACCGACCGCGGTATCGATCGGTCAGCCGGGTTTTTGGACCCTGCCGATCGCGAACGCGAACTCGACGAGTTCAGTGGGTAACGGAGGATGGTGTGTCGATGACGATCATCGATAACAACGTATTGAGTGCGCTAGCGAAGATTGAGCGCTGCTCTCTGTTAGCAGAGGTCTTCGAGACGGTTGGCACACCGACGGGGGTTATCGTTGAGCTTGACCGAACTGAGGCTTCGGGATACGAATCCGTCTCTCGTATTGAGTCGATAAAGTCGTACAACGATGGCTGGTTGGAGGTCCTCTCGCCGACACAAACAGAACTTCAGGTTGCGGACGATATCCGAGATCACGCCCTGTCGACGACTGATGCGCAGTGTCTCGCGATCGCATCCGAACGAAATCGTCGTCTCGTTACTGACGACGCTCACGTCGGAACGATTGGCCAGCAACGAGACGTGACGGTCTGGGACCTCACGCTGTTTCTCAAAGCTGCAATTCAAGTTGACGTGGTCGAAACCGTCGACGAACTCACGGCGATACGTGACGACCTCCAGCGTGCCGATGGCTATCGATTCGCCGCTGCCGACGAGGAATCACTGTTTGACGAACTATCGTAGTATCAGTCTGCACTGGCAGCAGCGTCGGCGTCAGCATCATCGTCGACGAGCGGGTAGTCGATATGCACCTCGATCCGTTCGTACGGGACGATGGGGACCTTCGCACCACCGCGTCCTCCCTCCTCAAACGCAACGATGTCGAGCATTTCCAGTCGCTGTAGATCTGCATGGACATCAGAGACATCGCGATTGACGGCGCGAGCTGCATCCCGGATGCTCGTAGGCTCGCTCTCGACGATTGCCTGGATGAGCACAGGCGCAGCGGAGAAAGGTGTTCGTAGAAATCGTCGTAGCTCCCAAACTGAAGCACGGACCGGCCCGTGAGATGGTCCGGTACCAAATCTTCGATCAACGTAAGTTCACCATTGGTCGAAGAGTCGTACGTCATCCCGCAGTTCGGAGAGTGGCCGTTCGGATTCACACGAATCGACGCCGTGTACGTCTGGACCCAGGGTGGCTACCAAGTCGGTCGTGACCCCGATGACTACCCGCTGTTCCTTGCTGTCCGCGAACAGGACGTCAGCGACTGGGAGGCGTTCTTCGAGTCGTTCGGCCTCCCTACCGCATTCGAGCGGCAATCTCAAGACGATCTGGACGGACCGTTGCAGATCGTCCTTGAGCCACGTCCATCCCTTGAAATCGATCACGTCGAAGGCTACCCGGTGATCCCACGAGTAGAAGCGATCGAATATATGCGCGAGCGCTCATCCCGTTACATTCTGAATCAGAGATAGGGTTTCACCCTAGTGTCAGAGGCACGCCAATTGGTGTATTCCCTAGTCCCTGTCGCCCTGTTTTGCAGTTCGAAGACGGTGTGATAGATGGCTTTTCATGGATTTGATATCGACCGATCTCGAGAGCATAGCACGGACAGTACAGGTGAAGAAGTTCCTAGTTGAGGAACGCGCCGAGGGGGGACCTATCGAAACGACTGCGAACTACGTATTCAACCGCGCCGAGAAGGAGAACTATTGCGAGCGGAACGAACCAAAACATACCAAACAGTGAATCGGTGGATAGACTAATCGGCGTAGCACCGGTAGCTCGTGCCTCCTCAAAGTGATGGTAACTGTTGAAAAACGCCCACGAAAAGAGGAAAACGAGACTGACTGTCGGAGCCACGAGCTTATTTCGATAAAACAGAACAAGCGGAATACTGCCGAGCAGAACAAGACCAAGAACGGTAATTGAGATGAGTGCTACTCCCGACAGTGTTTCCGGGAAATACATCTCTTGAACAGATCTTCCACGAACGAACACACTTAGCCAGAGAGCAAGAGTTGCATGGATGATCCCGACAGCGAGACATATCGCAATCGCCCTTCGAGAAAGCCCTCGGCATATCATAAATCTATGATTCATACCTATAAATAAATATTTTGTTGTGATATGTGTGATTGTTCTATCCGATAGCGGTTGTTCAGTTCGCACGTGTACTTACCTATCTCTCTTAAAATTTGTTAGCCGGTAATGATTTCACAGATCCAAGAAGGTTAGTTTTCGTCTGCAGTTGATGTGCCAAGGTACGAGAGAAGAGCGCTAGTGACGCGCTCCGCAAAGTCGTCTGTGATCACGCCCTGTACGCCAGCGATGTGGATGTCGTCCTTCAATGTCGCCACCGACCACGGGAGGACATGGCTCTGTGCCCCAGGCTCGCCTCGTATCCACGCCTCGCTCGGTACCGCAAAACTGCCGGGGTGGTGCGACTGGGTAGTGAACGCGACGACGATCGATTCCTCATCGGGGTAGGGTAGGCGGTCAGCTGATACGACAAACCACGGCCTTGGGTTCCCGCCGGCCGATTTGAACGGGTCGGGCGCCCATACGACCTCCCCTCGTGACGCCATCTATGCGTCCCCACTGTCGTCGCGCTCGGTGATGGGATCAACGGCGGTTTCCATCCACATCTCGACTTCCTTGTCGGAGAACCCACCGTCTCTCGCGTCGACCGCGGCGGCGCTGAGGTGGGCAGCCGAGGCCACTGCATGTTCGGTATCGGCGATTTTCCAGTACTGACCACGGTGGTCGACCAGCCCGTGTTGTTCGAGGCGGTTGAGCGTCGGCCCGACGCTCCCCTGTGGCACGTCGACGACATCGACAATCTCCCGCTGCCGGAACGCCTTGTCGGCGTTCTGGAGCAGGAGTTGGTAGACCTTCCCTTGTGTCGTGTCGGGGGCGAGATCCAACGTTGGCCCGTCCTCATCAATTGTCTGGAATTTGTCTTTGGAGATCGGCATTGTATGTATCTATTTGTATTCGTTCCTATTAGGTCTTATCTGTGACGAAGCGACGAGAATGAGAAAACTATAGCGGTAGATGCTTCTGAGGTGGTGCACCAGGCGTATACGGAGCTGTTCGGCATCGAACCCGATCGCATTCCATTCACCGCTGAGGCGCTGCCCGGTGCTCGGGTCGCCGTCCGGTCAACTAAGATCTCCCCATCTTTGCGAGGAGACGGTCGACGAACACCTCGTCGAGGTCCCCAATGGGCGTCTCGAGCGGGTCACAAAGACGACGGTGAGACCTACTTCCGGCTGCCCGAGAGTTCGGATCCACTTGGTCGTAGCGAGGTCTCGCTTGCCTACGGGGACTTGCTTCCGATTCAGCAACTGGCCCGGATGGACGAGGAGATGCGTCGCTCGGCAACGAGTGCATTGCCGACACGGCTGGCGGCGAAACTGTGGCAGGCCCGCAGCGACGACAGTGTCGGCGACAATCCCTGGGAAGCAGGTTGTAAGGATATCGCAGAGTACGTCAAAGCCAGCGATCTCAAACATTGGATTCGCCGCCAGGAAGCCGGTATCAGCGAGAGTTATGCGAAGAAGCTGGTTTCGCGGGTGATCGACGCGCTGTTGGATCTTGCGAAGAACCGGGTTGCCATTCGGAAGCGCCAAGAGTGAAAGAACGGCCTCGAGTACACCGAGCGGCGGTTGGTGCTTCCCGCCGACGCAGCAATTCCGGGTGAAACGGGAGGTGAATAAGAGCCAGGGACAGCTGGTGTCCTCGGGTGACCGGGGACAGTGGGTTCCAGGACGCCTTGAGAGAGGCCTAGTGACTCTCTGGGAAGCCTAACTCACAGCAAGAGCGCGGCTGTACGCGGGTTGGGTACCGGTTGGTGTGTCCCTCGAGTGGTCGTCGGTGGTCGTACTGAGAGACAGAGGTTGGAGGAAATCCTGACGACAACTGCTGTCACTGGAGATCGTTACGAACCTCCCTTTATCGGCCGACTCGGATTCAGTTTTCATATATTTGGACGGGAGTAAATTATTTGAGCGCGCGAGTTATAGGGTGGATATGGGAGAATCAGATCAAGGGAGGTGGACAGAACAGATGAGCGGTCGTGAACGAGTCCGCGGAGTCGCCGAAATGCTTAGTGATCCAACACCTGTCCAAGAAATCGCAGATCGAGCAGCGGTGTCACGGACAACAGCGGACGATGAACTCCAGCGGATGGAAAATGACGACTGGGTCATTGAAACGACAATTGATGGTACAAAAGCATACGACGTGAATCCAGTTCGGATGCTTTTTGACGAGGTCAGCACCCTCATTGAGGAGCATACGCGGGAAGAGTTGGAGGAGCAACTCACGGAGTTGAAAGACGAACAAGAAGCGTTAACGTCGGAATTCAACGCCGACTCACTCGAGGAGTTTCGGGAACAACTCGCCGAAGAGGAATTCTCGGCTTCGGAGCTTCGTGAACGGCGGAATGTGATCGCTACATGGGAGGCGGTCAACACGGAACTCGCGCTCGTGAAACATGCGCTCCACCTGTATGGCGATGTCGTCGAGCTTACCTCACCCAAAAATAACAGTTTCTCCTCATTTGCCTAATGGTGGTTTTTCTCGCGAATCGAGCCAACCTCCAGAGCAAACGGCTCCACGATCGCATTCAAAATCGGCTCAGTGCCGAGTTCGATGATGTTCACCGACGACGTACCGAACCACGGGAAGCTGGGCCGTATCGCGTCGTCGGCACCGTAAACCCACGGCAGTTCTTGGACAATGAAGCGTATCCAGCGGCGACTGCACGAATCGAAGTTGGATTCCAACTGCAAACAAGCGAACTGTATGAGTACTACTGGTTCAACTGGGTCGAACCGGACCGGCAACTGCTAGTTGGATGGCATCAGGACAATACACATGACGACCTTGGACCTGTTCATTTACAAGTAAACGATAGCTCAACAGTTGTTGAGCATCGCCCAGCCAGTTTCATCGACTCACATCCGCTCGACGTTATCGAGCGAAGACTCGAGTCGCTCCCCGATACAGTCACTGCGGTTGAGTGGGAAGACGGACGACCGGTTGGACTTCGTTGAATGAACAAAGCCACCGCAAACAAGAATCCTGTACGGAACTCCAAAGCCGCGAACTCGAGAAAGGCGCGAACCTGGATGAAGTAACCGTCGACGAACACCTTGTCGAGGTCCATGATGGCCGCCTCGAGCGGATCACGAAAGACGACGGCCAGCAGTACTTTCGATTACGGAGAAGCAAGGAGGAAGCCTCGCTGGCGTCGATGTATCTCTCCCAGAACGATTGCGTCCTCGTAACGACCGATGATAATCGATCCGTGCTGGCGAGGGTAAGCGCCGCCGACGTCCCACACGAGGAAGCGTCAGGAGTTGCACTTGATACCTACCACCGTGGCCAACTGGACGTCGCGCCGGGCGACCGTGTACACGTCGAACCAGCAGCACTACCCCTGCCTACTCGTCGCCGTCGGCGGCTCCTTGAGCGCCTGAAATTAGCTAAATTCGTCCAACCTACGTTAGTCTGAGCTAAGTTAGCTCAGGCTACTTTAGGAAAACTGCTTTACGTATCCCCTTCAAAGTGGGTATATGACTGGATTTGTGAACCGAAAACGGGAAGTGAACTACCCTACCCTACCGCTCACCTGACGGCTCGCGCTTGAGGGTAGGGCTTCCTGTTTCAATGACGCGCTTTGCAGATACTGACGTATCCACAGGGAGCGCAGTCTCCACAGGCGTTGATTCGGAGTGTCCCACTCCTAGCTGCTTGACGCCCAGAGAAAGAATGTTCCATGCGGCGTTCGCGTCCCTATCCGCCGTGAAGCCACACGCCGGACAGGAGTGTTCGCGGACCCACAACGGCTTATCGGTCGAAACACCACACGCCGCGCATTCCTTCGTCGTCCCTGCCGGTTCGACGGCTACGAAGTGCGTCCCGTTCCGCTTACACTTGTATTCGAGTAGCGAGAGGAACGTTCGCCACGCGGCGGACGCGGTGTTTCGACTGTTCGACGGAGATTCGAGCATCCCCTTCACGTTCAGGTCCTCGACGGCTACGAGGTCGTACTCCCGAGCGTAGTACGCCGAGAGTTTGTGCAGGAAGTCCCGACGCTTTCGCTTCAGGTCGGCATGGCAGTTCACCACTCGCCGACGTTGACGCTCGTAGTTGTTCGACCCGTGTTCCTTCCGCGAGAGCTTCCGTTGCTCGCGTTCAAGCCGTTCACGTTCGTCGGAAAGGTCAAGCGACCCGACGGCATGACCGTCGGTATCGTGAGCGTACTTGAGAATCCCTACGTCGATGCCGACGCGCCGCTCGGGATTCTCGGGTTTTGTCGGCGGCTCACGGTCGAGTTCAACGCCGAAGGTAGCGTGCCACTCGCCGGTCGGCTCCTTCTTGAGCGTGACCTGCTTGAGCTTCGCGTGGTCGGGTATCTCGCGGTGAAGCCGTATCGGTATGTCTCCGAGTTTCGAGAGGCACAGTACCGTCCGACCACCCTTCTTGTCGAGCTTGAAGCCGGATTGACTGTACGTGAAACTACGGAACTCCCGTGGCGGTTTCCACTTGAGCATCCCGACGCCGTACCCCTTCCGCTTGAGTGCGGAGAGGCCCTTGAGATTGTTGAACAGCCGTTCTACGACGGTCTGAAGGACCTTTGAGTACACGTTCGTGAGGTCGTCCCACCACTTCTTGAGGTCGGGTAGCTCCGACCGAAGCGAGGTCATAGACGGTAGTTCGCCGTTCTCCTCGCGGTACTCGCCGAGTCGGTAGCGGAAGTGGTTGTACGTTTGCCTACAAATATCGCGATGGCGGTCCAACTCCTCGCGGTGAGCGTCGGATGGCTTGAGTCGATACTTGTAGGAGTAGTACATCAGGACTCTCGTTGTTCTTCGACGTATTGCTTCAACACGTCGAGCGACACCTGCCCCGTCGAGAGGAGGCAGTAGGAACTGTTCCAAAACGAGTCGCCCCACAGCTCGTTCTTCAGTTCATCCTCGTACTCGTTGCGGATACGACGAGCGGTCGCACCCTTCACGGTGTTGATGAACTTTACGAGGTCCGTGGTCGGCTTCGCTCGGAACAGGACGTGTATGTGGTCGTCCTCGCCGTCGAGATTGACGAGTTCGACGCCGTAGTTATCCGCGAACCCTTCGATGATACCCCGAATGAAGTTGGTTCGTTCTTCGGTTAGCACTCCTCGCCGATACTTCGTCGTGAGTATCAGGTGATAGTGGAGCGAGTAGACCGAATGCGAACCTGAGTCGAGGTCGTACTGCATTGGGTTCTGTAGTTGGTCAGACACCCTAACGCAAAAAGCTACCGAGTGCGTGGGTTTGTAGTCCTGCTACCGAACACGTTTGAGAACTGTGCAGCGCTGTATCCCCTCCCTACTCGCGCCTTCGACGCTCGTTGAGGAAGGGGGCTTAGCGCCTCAATTCAGCTAAAAAGGATATCATTTGTCAAGCCAAATCACGGATAATCCGCCATCAGACCTTTCTCCTCTTGGTTTGTAGAACTCGCATGTGTCATAATAAATGGATGAGTTCACCGAACAAATAGGTAGTGAGGAGACGGGAGAAAATGGCCTCCTTCACCGGTCGATGCATCGGGCCGGCCCACGCATCTTCTACGTGGTCGGCATCTGCATCTTCCTCGCCGGGAACAGTTATTTTCTCTTATTCAATAGCGTCACTGACTTCTTCTCGGTAATGGGAGCTATCAACGCCGGCTTCTACGGCACACTGGGCGCCGTCATTGTCCTCTGTGGCGTCTTCCTGCGGCGTAGGGACACCTCGCCGTCGCGGTATCCGCGAGCGGCTGTCTGGATGCTCTGTGGCGTCGCGTTTCTCCTCCTGCTTAATGCCCCCATGATTGGCTTCTTGGCCAACCAAATGAGCATCGAGTTCCTTCTCGGGTGGGTGATGTCGGTCGTAGCGACCAGCAGCACTGGCGGTGCGGTCGTCGGAACCGTCGAGGCGCGATCCATCGAGCAGGCACACCTCAACCAGCACCTTCGAACGGAGCGGGCCGCTGCCGAGTATCACGCCGACCAGCTGGTGTATCTGAACAGTGTGCTTCGTCACGAGGTGCTGAACAACGTCAACATCATTAGAGGGTACGCCAAGCTCGGCCTCGAGAGCGAAGACACCCAAGAAAAGGCCTTATCGACCATCTACATGCAGAGTGAAGAGATGGCCACGATCATCACTGACGTACAAGTCCTCATCGCGTCGATACAGGGAGAGAACTCTCTCGAAGCGCGGAACCTGTCGCGGGTGCTGACCGAGGAACTGGAGAAGGTACAGGCAAAGGCGGAGGTTGAGGTGACGGAAAGCATCCCGGATGATATCTCCGTCAGGGCGGACGACCTCCTCCCTCGCGTCTTCCGAAACCTGTTTTCGAACGCGATCGAACACAACGACAGCCCGACGTCCAGGATCGAGGTGGCCGTCGAGGAGCGGGCTGATACCGTCGAGGTTCGGGTGATAGACAATGGGCCCGGCATCCCAGAGTCCAAGCAGACATCGTTGTTCGAGTCAAGTGTGGAGGCCAACCACGGTCTCGGCCTGTATCTCGTCCACGAGTTGCTGTTGCGGTATGGCGGCGGCATAGAGATTGCCGAGACCGGCGCTACTGGTACCGAGTTCAAGGTTGAGTTAATCCGTTCGACGAAAGGGGATAGCGGGCCGGCCGCCGCTCGATAACACGGCTATTACCGAAATCGGGAACTGTGAAGGCTCAGAGGACCGCGGCCTACAGCATAACCGTCTACGACACCTACAACCCCTGCTCGAGGTGCATTCGCAACTATTCAGTTTGCACATGTACTGAATGGGTGGTTCACCGCTTTCAGTGTGAAACGAACAAAGCCTTCGTGCTGAACTCATCCTCTATATTTAGCAGGCTGGCACTGTCTAGATGAGAGTTTGAGGAATGATCAGGTGGTGGCGAGAAGTGTCCATGCAACTCGCCAACCTGCTCAGAGAGACCTTAGACGTGGACTGTGATGAGGTTTGGGAGAACGAGCGCACCCCGACACCCGTCAGGGTGTTTGGGGTGCGTTTGCATTCGATGGGATTGTCGGTTCGGGAGGTCGTCGCAGTGTTCGAATTATTCGGCGTTGAGCGTTCTCACGGCGCAGTTTGGAACTGGACGCACAAACTCTCAGAGGCCCAGAGTGACCCGCCGACGTCCACGAGAACGGAGTTCTCGTGCGGCCCATCAGAACGCAAAGCGTTCTGAGGACGGCGCAGCCGTCGCGGGTCGCAGTCGACGAGAAACAGATCGAGGTAAACGGCGAGAAAAAGTGGTTGTACGCCGCGATCGAAACAGACTCGAAGCTGTTGCTCGAAATCGATGTCTTCAGCCACCGCGGGACTGACCCCGCGGCGTTCACGAGAACACAGTTCTCGTGCACCCCATCAGAAATCGGAGATTTCTGAGGACGGCGTTCCTGCATCAACTCACCGAGAAACACGATATTGACGAGACAGAGTTTCTTGTTGATGCTGGCGGCTATCTGACTGCCCTCGCCCGCCACGAATTGAGCGGTCAGCTCGACTACAGCGACCGAAACCACGTCGAAAAGTGGTTTCAGACCGTCTCAATGCGGATTGACCGCTTTCACTCGTTCTGGCGGGGCAGTCCAGCCAGCGCACGCCGCTGGCTCAGACGCTTCAGACACCACTATAACCACGATCGACCGAATCAAGCGCTGAATGGCCGAACACCAGCTGAGGAGGTGCTGAGCTAGACAGTGCCCCTGTGACACTACCATCTATTTTCTGATATGAGTGGGGAGCGATAGACGAGCAGCGAAAATTCGACTACTTCAGCACACTCCTCACGATGATTGAGTATTCCGTCTTTCAGCAAAGGTGCCGTGAAGGCTGCTTGAACGTCGCCCTACTCCAGAAGAGCTTAACTAGACAGTGGTGTCACAGTTTTTTCACGCACTCATCGTCTCAGTGTCTTGCGGTTTCCCTTATCTAGACAGTGCCCGCGTAACTCTCGCTGATGCCAGCCTCTTGTCTCCGAATCCAATGCTTGAGATCACTGGCTTTGACATACTCAGCGATCTCCCGGCAACCGTTCTCCCAGGGACTGTCACCGACGCTGTCGTCGCTGCGGGCCTGCCACAGCTTCGCTGCCAACCGCGTCGGCACCGTACTGGCAGCCGAGCGGCGCATCTCCTCGTCCATCCGGGCCAACTGCTGGACCGGAAGCAAGTCCCCGTAGGCGAGCGAGATCTCGCCTCGATCAAGTGGGTCCGCGCTCTCGGGCAGCCGGTAATATGTCTTGCTTTCGTCTTTCGTGATTCGCTCGAGGCGACCATCAACGACGTCGACAGCGTGTTCGTCGACGGTTTCTTCACGGAGGTGCGCGCCTTTCTCGAATTCGCGAGATTGCAGTTCGGTTACCCGTTCCTTGTTCGTAGTGGCTTTCTTCAGCGCGGCCTCAGTCAACTTCTCGAGATGCGTGGTTTCGTCCTCGAGGTCGTCGACGCGCTTTTCGAGCGAGGCTGTCCGCTCAGCAAGACGTTCACAGTCAGTCTGGAGGATGTTGATGCGCTTTTCTTTGTGCTCGAGTTGGCTCTCGAGGTCGCTAATACGGTCATCCATGTGCTCGCGGTCACTCTCGAGTTCGTCGATACGCTGCTCGAGGGTCTCGAAGCGCTCGGCAAGGTGGTCTGGAAGCTGTTCGGTCGTCGAGATAGTGGGTGCAGACATCGTTCTCAGGGGTGGAATCGTACGGTGTGGTAGTCAGCGACCAATCGCTGCTGTGGCTCGGGTGGGAGCCCGCCGGGTCAAAGATGGCGACGGCTATGGGTTCGCAACTGATGTGGGACGACGAACCGGAGATTAGTTGCCGGCAGCCGGATGAATATCGTCGTCGATGACGGTTCCCCTCATGGTCATTGTTTAGCCGCTGTCAATCTGCCACTGCAGCCAGATTCGAGCATCGGGTGTGGCCGCGTTGACGAGCGCGGTTTTGGTGGTGGTGTCACTCATCGTCATTCTCGGTGGTGTCAGTGGGTTCGCTGGCGTCCTCGAAGGCACCGGGGTCCGGGCCGAGGTGGCTTTCCGACCCGGGGCCACGGCGAGTTCGCAGCTGGATATCGCCTGTCTCCCCAGCGTGGTGGCGAAACGCCAACAGCAGTGGGTCAATCTCTGCTCGGACTTCGCGTACCCGCCGTTTCGCCTGCGATTTGGCTGTGTCGTCAAGGGCTTCGTCATCGTCGATTGCTGCCAGCAGGTTGTACGCGAGCGTGTCGATTCCTTCGAGGGTCGTAATGTACGCCTCGTAAGGCGGTTCGCCGTCAGTGGTCTCGGATGAGTCGGACATTGTGTGTTCGGAGTTTGGAAGCAGTGTCTGCAGGACATCCTCGAGATCGCCGTTGGTGTGAGCGGTGAGGGCAGCTAGCGTTTTCGGGGTCAAGTGAACTGTTCGCTGATCTCTCATTTTCCTCTAGGTCGTTGGTATAGTACTATAGTTCTATAGGATTGTTGTCGCCGGTGTTCAATAGAATTATACTGGTCGGCGGGGCTTGCTGGGATATGGCCGACGATATTACGACTGTCCAAATCTCCACCGAGACCTGGCGCGAGTTGAACGGGCGCAAGAACCCCGGCGAAACGTTCGACGATGTGATCCAGCGATTGCTCGAGGAGGGTGGTGAGTAAGGTGGGCATTCGTCTTCGAGTGGGGCTGTGAAGTCGGTGCGGTCGTAGGACGTTTCTGAGAGTGGGGTAATGGTCGGGTAGCCAGCGGTTCGGAGATGGCTCTCAAGGTCTGTTTTTGAGACGGTATGCCAACGGTATCGGTGTCTTCTGCAGTCGTAATACGGTCGGCGAGACTCTCTGCGAACCAGTCGTTAGCAATTTCGGTGGCATGGTCGATCATTTCTTCGTGACCCATGTCGGTGTTGTCGAACGACTCGTAGGCGTTATTCAGTACAACGAGGAGGGGCGTGCAAAGCAGCCATATCTCGTCCAAGAACACATAATTGTTGAACCAGTCTAAGTGGTCTGTGTATATTTTGAGCATGTACCAATGTCCACAATATCACTTTACTTTGAGCCCCGCGCACAGTGGTGCGGGTATTCCGCCTCTCTATCTAGTTTGAAGTGCGTATCTCATCGAAAGAGTGGATGGAATTCTTACAGAGCTTCTTCTAGGAGGATGACTAGAATCGATGGGTTGTGGACTCTAGTGACAGTTGTTGTCTTCAGGATACCCTTCAACTCCTGTCCATCTTTGTGATCACTAACGACCACTCGAGGAACATACCCACCGGTAACCGACCTGCATACAGCCGCGTGCGTTCTGTGAGATAGGCGTCCCAGAGCGTTACAAAACCACTAACGAAGAGATAGGGAACAGTGCGAGTATGATTTGCTTCGACCCAAAAGGGTCCGTCTGAAACGCAAGCAAGTATCCTCCTAGTTACTTACTATTTAGCGGAAAATCTCACGAACACCTCGGCGTTGTCGAGTTGTTTTGTGAAGTACTGATAATACCATGAGGGCGAGAATAGCTATTAAAATATAGAAATTTTTGAGACAGTGGATGATCGTTACTTAACCCCCAGTCATCCACATATTCAATAATGTAGAAGAGACAGTGGTTAAAATGACCAAGAGTGGCATGAACGCCTCTTGGGGAGATAAGCCAAATTGCAGATGCCCGGTAACAGAAGCGATCATTGTCAAAGATAGTAATAGAACCATTTTCTCTCGAATATTGTTTGATTGACCATTCGTTTCAATATCATTCCCATTCCCTGGCTGTGTTGAAACTCTATTCATTAGACACCTATTTTCGTGGAACCACTGCTCACTACAGAGGATAGATACAGCAAACCGACGTGGTTTCTTCTAGTCATATTGTAGTGAATTAGCCGATCAGTAGACCTGTCTATTATGCGTTTGACCGCTCTCAAGTGTCCGAGTTCGGCAGGCCCCGATAGGGGCGCAGTTAAAACAGTACGAGACGTACTATTTTCACATGTTCAGAACAATTATTGGTCTCATCGGAGTCATCATCACATTGTTCCCAGCGAAGATTCGCTACCTCTATGAACAGTTCGCTCTCAAGAACCCTGACGCGGTCAACGTGAAGCCCTGGTTCATTCCTGCGATCAGAGCAGAGGGACTCCTAATTGTGCTCGTCAGCGTATTCGGAGGAAAGGTGTATCGGATGTCTCTGTATCTCCTGGGATTGGCGGGTGCTGTTGCCCTCTTCTTCCCGCGACGCGCACTTCGTATTAGTGCGAACTATTCTTACGAGGAACCAGAGCGTATCGAATGGAACAAGGGACTCGTACAGGCGATTCGTTGCTTCGGCGTACTGTACCTTCTTATTGCACTCGACGCGCTCACCAATTTGAACCGTGACCCGAACGATGCTTGAAAGTGAAGTGTTTCAACACTCTTCTTTACTGATAATTCACTCCCCTTCGTAGATTCCCCTTCGACTCGTGCCACAGTCGCGCTGTGAGTTCAGCACAGGCGGTTCGAACTACCCGGTTTCTGTCAAAAGTGATGTGACCGACTCAGAGCATATGTTCACCACGGCCGACAGTACGAGACAGCAAATGAACCGGTGTTCGAACCACGGTGAACCAGCCGCCAGCGGCCTGCACGACCAAGATCCGCGTTCGTGTCCCACTCGTCGGAACCGACGATTGATCGCGGCCCCATCCGGGGGCACTTACGGGAGTCCGTCGATCAGTTCTCGCGTCGCCTCCCGGGAGAACGCCTTCAGCGTCTCCGAGGTGACGTTGCCTTGCTCGGTGACGGCGAGGATCGCCTGCGCCGCCGTTTCGCCGTCCGGGAACTCGCTAATGGTGATCGTATCGTACTGACCCATCAACATGTGAAAATCCTGGAGTTCGCCACCCATCTCCTCGAACATCTCTTCGATTTCATCTATCCGATCTGGACTCTCTCTGATGTTTTCGACGCCCTGATGGGTGTATTCCCACAGCGTAATGTATGATGGCATTGCATCGGTTCTTCCACCGCCAGACGACATATGACCCCCATCTGCTGCGTGTATTCGGCCGTCTCCTGCTGCTACTCTTGCGCTGGCGCTGACGCTCAATGCGAATACGCCGGCGAGGTACCCGCCCGACGAAGCGCTGGTCGTCGGCGTCGGGATACTCCCTCAAGCCGGCGTAGAGCTGGTCGTGAGATCCTCAAACGCTCGATTCGCCGGACGGTCGCGTGACCCGTATTCGTCTACCTCGGGTGTTTCTCGGTTCCCGTGACGGCCCGTTGTTCCCACTCGGCGGGTGCCCGCCACTCGTGATTCCACCGGATAGATAGTTCGAGGCGAGAAATAATATCGGTGGACGGTGTAGTCGAACGAACGTCAGATGGATTCCGTCGATCCCAGCCGAAACTCGATCCGCGAGTTCCGGACCGCCGTTACCAGTCGCAGGTCGACGGCCTCGCGTAGCGATCGACGGGTCGAGTCTTCATCAGGGGGTCTCGAGGTATGAATTTTCTCGTAATTCTACCCCTGATATTCGTCATGATCGCAGGTCCGCAGATCCTCAGCGCCATCTTTCTGGCTACGAGCGAGAACTGGCGACGGAATTCAGCCGCGTTCGTCTTCGGTGCCTCCCTCTCGATCAGTCTCGTCGTCACGCTCGCGTATTACTTCAGCAGCGGCGTCGTCCATCAGGGAGGGTCACGTCGCCCCCTCCATCTGCTCGTGCTCGCCGTCCTCCTCGCCGCGATGGTGAACGTCTATTTGAAGCGCGAGCAATCCGAACCACCGACGTGGATGGGAAAACTGGAAACCGCGAGTTCGCGGTTCTCGTTTCGACTCGGGTTCCTGTTGTTGGGATTCTTTCCGACCGACATCCTCACGTCGATCACCGTCGGGACCTACCTCGCGAGTCACGGCGATCCGCTGTGGTACGCGCTCGGCTTCGTCTCGCTGACGCTGTTGCTCTTGGCTCTTCCGTCGCTGGCCTTGCTGACGATCGGTGACCGTGCGGAGGCATTCCTTCCGACGGTTCGCACCTGGATGAACACGCACTCGTGGATCGTGAACGAACTCGTGCTCCTCCTATTCGTCGGGATGACTATCAACAACCTTCTCGGCTAGGAATATCACCCACTGCGACTACGACAGTGTTCACATCGGTGCTTACGGCGGACTCGAGGTGCGACTTGAGATATTCCTTATAACCAGCACCGCGTTCGCAGATCAATCGCCAGCAGCCACTCCGGAAGTCCACCGATCCCAGTCATCGCGGCGCCGAAGAGAAACTTCACGGGTCAACCTCGTTGACGTCGCCATACAGGCCTCGCAAGTCGTCCCTCGTTATCCCGACTGTCGACAGCGGCTCGCGGGTTTCTTCGAGCAATTGCTGATCCCAGTGGGGAATCTCGAACGTTCCTGACGATCGTTGACTCACCGTAGTTTCGCCCTGTAGTCTATGAGGTTCGTTCACGTCGTCTGAATCTTCCAGCAGTAGGCGTTCAGAGAACTGCAGCGACAAGTCGAGTACAAGTCTGAAGAACACGGCACCGAAGTCGAAACGGTCGCTCCGCAGTACACACCGCAGTGATATAGTCACGGCGAATGTGGGTTCACGCATGAGGACAACCGTGATGGTGACGAGTTCGAGTGCTTGGACTGCGGAAAGGAACTCCATGCGGATTACAATGCTGCTCGAAACGTGGCGTCGCGTCTTGTCCAGAACTGGCTCAAGTCTGGTGCTGGACGGGATACCAGTCAACTAGCCCTGAAGTCAGGAACGATAAACGCAAACGGTCGTTTCAGACCTACTGCACTCAGCAGTTAGAGCGGAAGTTCACTGACAAGCCCCGACCCTTGAGGTCGGGGTTGTTGACGCGCGTCGGAAACCGAAACGGTACGCAAGTTCTGAGCGTCAATCCGGCAGGAAGCGATTGTACAACGAAGCGAGAGCGTATCCACTGGTAAACCCGTCCACAAACGCCCAGCCAGCACCGATGATGAGTCCGGTTCTGGTCTCGTTGAAGCCGCGGTACATGTCCGCGAGTAGCTGTTCCCACCGTTTTCCCCACCCCACTCGAGCAGTGAGACCGATGGCCGCCACCGCGCCAGCCCAGAATATCCCACACGCCAATCCGAACGCATTTGGCTCCAGTCGAGATGGTTCCGAAATCGTGGTCTGGCGCGGTTCTTGCATCGTCTCGGAATCTTGTTGTTTCCCTTTGGTTCTGATCCAGTTGCTCATACTAACACCTCTCGAGCCGTGACAGCGGGGTGTTTCGGTCGGCTCACATAGACGCATGGCAACCCTGTATATAATACCATAACGACACTATCGGATAAATTACCGTCAGTGTGACGGTGCGGACTGGTGAACGATGTTTCTCCGCACTGACCGATCTGATCCGTCAAATACCGAGAAAGAATCCGCACCACATCCGTGCTATCCATCTTGCAGAGACGCAACGAGCTGCCGAACAGTTGTCAGAACCAGCGTGCAAGATATAGAGGATCAACTTATTGGTGCAGGCGATGTATTATCTCTATATGCCCGAAGAAGTCCTGTTCAAATCAGAGAGCGACCAGACCCGAGAAGAAATTGCATCGTATCTTCGCAGTGTCGCTGATAAGCTCGAACAAGGAGATTCGATCACGCTAAAATCCGGTTCCGAGTCCGTGACGATGGAGCCGCCAGCCCGCCCGACGTTTGAGGTCAAAGCCGAACGCGAAGGACCAACGGACGGGCCCGGTGAATTGAGCATTGAGTTCGAACTCGAATGGGACGAGAACGGCAGTGAGGGGAACGGTCGGAACGGTCAATTAAAAATCGAGTGATCAATTAGCACCCGTAGTCAGCGATGGATCCACGAGAATAAATGTCTCCACAATAGTGTTTCAATAGAGCCGCTTAGATCTTCACGCATCTCTCCGAAGCTGTCTGACAGTGATACTTAGGGTGCTAGATGACGTCGTTCGGTGCATGCTCTCACGAATTCTGGTTCCGATGGACGACTCCGAACATGCTGGCCACGCTCTCGAATACGCACTGGTGAACCATCCCAACGCCGAAGTTACCGTCTTACACGTCGTCGGTGTTCCTTCGATGATGATGGGTGACGCAGTGAGTCTTGCTCTCGAAGATGACCTGAATGAAGCCGCTGCCGAACGTTCCGAGCCGGTCTTCGAACGGGCTCATGAAATCGCTGACGAGCGTGATCGCGAAATCGTCACGGTCGTAGGGACCGGTCATCCAGCTAGGAATATCCTCGACCGAGCTGATGACTTTGATACGATTGTGCTTGGAGCCCATGGCGAAGACTGGAGTCGTGCAACTCACCGATTTCTCGTCGGAAACATCGCTGAGATGGTATCGAAGCGTGCGCCGATCCCCGTAATAATTGTACGGTAGGTCTATATGTGACTCAGTCAACATTCCTCGGAAATGTAATATGGTTTCATCATTCAGCGTTGGCTGCGATACTCGCGATAAGTTTACCTACGGTATGAGTGCTGACTTCGCTTTTGCAGTAGCCAAAAGTATCTCAGAAGCATTCAGTCCACAGACGTTATTGGTCGGAGAACTCGAAACAGAAGAGCAGAAAACGCGAACGGGGATCAGTACGCACCTCCGAGACTTGGCCAACCAACTTAATAACGGTGGGAACATGCTCGATCTCGGAGGAACGGAAGCACAGTTGAACCCGACAGAGTCTGTGACATTTAAACTCGAAGGCGAATCGGACTGGTCTCAAGGCGATACAGAGGCAAAACAGAGTATCGAGTTTGAACTGGTGTGGCGGCGGGGAACCACCACTGCCGAGGAGGGAACATTAGACATCCAAGAGTAACCTCCCCATATCCTGTGTCACAGTGGGACACGGTACCGAGCAATTAGTGATGCATATACCATCTATCTGATAACTAAGTGTGACAAATCTATCACTCGCAGAGGATCTCAACAACACTGGAGAAAACCATCTCATTCCGTGGCGTCTCTACTCGACCGCTCGTAGTACCCGGGTGGTCGAATGGCGTGACTGATGCCCGTCCACTCTTCGACCTCGAACTCGTAAAATCGGGTTTCATCTTGCTCGCTTGCTGTTTGGATCAGTTCCGGCTGCCACGCCGGGATTTGTGTCGCTGAGAGCTCCGACCGTTCCTCTTCTGGCAGCCGTCGAATCGTCCCTTCGAGGAGGACGCTTTGCCAGTGAAACATTGTCTCGGCGTTGTAGACGAGGAAACTGGAGACGTCGGAACGGTCCGCGAACTCCGCTTTTTTACTTTGTCCTCCCAGAAGGAACGAGAAGTAGAGGCGTGATCCTTCGTCGTACCCGAACGACATAGGGAGGAGATACGGCGCCCCCGACGCGGGGAGTCCGAGAATTCCCACGTTCCGAATCGAGAGAAAACGCTCGATGGCTTCGCCGTCCATCCGTTCGATCCCGTACGTACCGAGTTCGTCGACGGTCATCTCGACTCGAGGTACGATTCCAACCACCATAAACCGAACACGGAAATCGGCGTATAACGTACCCCGGACGACCCCGATGTACCGGAAGAAACACCAGATCGATCTGTCCACCGTTCGTACGACTGGTCCACCGCACACTCCGTATTGATTACCGGAGCGCTCGCGACGAGAACGATCGCGCCCTCCGGTCAATTCCGCTGGGATTCGGATTGAGACGATGGTTGCGCTCTCCACGGCCGTCGATGCGTGAGGTGCACGAGTCATCACGTTGACGATCACCGGGATACGAACGGCAGCCTCGGACTTACCGCTTCTACGAACTGGTTTCAGAGTTCGCCCGGAGAACGATCGCTCGTGACAGCGTGAATCGCCGACCCATAACTCGAATGTGTGGATCTGTATTTAGAGTGAGAAACGCTGGATCTAGCCTGTCTTGACATCCACCCACGACTTTAGTCGTGGGCTTTCTCCTTGGTTCTGTGTAACTACCGGCGATTTCCGTGGGTTCGAGTACTTGCCTCCGAAGAGATCCGTGAAGGGGAGCGTAGTTGCTGTTGCAGAATCTGTACAGTGTGGCAGCGAACTGCGCATGGAATGAGCGATACCGAATCAATACCGATCGAAGATCTGGTCTTGAATCCGAACAAATAGAAGCATCAAAACAACGAATGCGACGACCCCTGTGCCAATCTGCAGCCAGTGGATTCCCTCGAGTGGAACTACACCGAAGAGAACGCCAATCGGTGTATACAGAATAACCAACTGTAACGCGAGCGTGACGACCACTGCGATCACTAGCCAAGGATTCGAGAGAAGACCCAGATTATACCGCCATCGGATCGCCTGGATACGAACCATCTCGAAGAGAACGAACGAGGTGAACACCATCGTCTGGGCGAGTTCGAGGTTCGCGCGGTGAACGTAAAATAGCGGCAGGATAGTAACCGTCATAAAGACCGCGATGCCGACGATCGACGTTGCGATGCGATCTGTGATTACGCTCTCGTCGATCGGTCGCGGCGATCGTTCCATCACGTCGTCGGCCTCAGGGTCAACACCGATAGTCAACGCGGGTGCGCCGTCGGTAACGAGGTTGATCCAGAGAATCTGAATAGGGGTGATAACGAGGCCGAGTCCGGCGATGGCTCCGGTGAAGACTAACAGCACTTCCCCTGCGTTCCCCGAGAGGAGGTAATTGACGAACTTCCGGACGTTGTCGAAGATACGTCGTCCCTCGCGAACGGCGTTCCGAATCGTCGCGAAGTTGTCGTCCAGCAGAACGATATCTGACGCTTGCTCGGTGACGTCCGTTCCGCGAATCCCCATGGCGATACCGACATCCGCGTTCTTGACCGCCGGTGCATCGTTAACGCCGTCACCAGTCATCGCAACGGTGTGTCCCATTTCCTGAAGAGTTTGCAGGATTCGAACTTTGTGCTCTGGGGCTGCTCGAGCGAATACATCGACGTTGTGGAGCGCTTGGCGGAGCTCGTCGCCTTCCATCTCGCTGACCTCCGATCCGGTCAGAACTTGGTCCGAGAGGCCGACCTCGTCACCGATCGCACGAGCGGTTATTGCGTTGTCGCCGGTGATCATGACGACCCTGATACCCGCGGCTTGACACCCCTCAATCGCCGCTGGAACCTCCGGTCGAGGCGGGTCGAGCATTCCCTGTAACCCTAGAAACACGAGATCGGTTTCTATCTCCTCAGTAATCGGGGTCGAGACATCGTCAACCGCTCGATACGCAAATCCCAACACGCGCAACGCATCTCCTGCGAACGTCTCGATTCGCTCGTGAACCTCCGACCGTCGTTCCGTCGAGAGCGGTCGAACCTCGCCGTCGATCAGCTCTCGATCGCATCGCTCAAGAATGACTTCGGGAGCGCCTTTCACGTATGCGACCGTCTCGTCGTCGGGCGTCTCGTGGACCGTTGTCATCCGCTTTCGTTCGGACGTGAACTCGATTCCATCAACCCTGGGATATCTACGCCGACACGCATCCGGATCGATCCCGATCGTTTGCGCAGCGACGAACAGCGCTACCTCGGTTGGGTCCCCTAAGTACGATCGTTCGCCACCTTCACGACGTCCAACATCGGTATCGTTACACAGGAGGCCACATCTGAACAATTCGGCGACACAATCCAAGTGTAGTTGACCCTCATCGAGAGACGTTCCGTGAACGACCTCATGCTCACTTCCCGCCATCCCGTACACGTCGTCTCCGGCGTACACCCGCTGGACGGTCATTTCCTCTTCGGTGAGCGTCCCGGTCTTGTCCGTACAGATAACGTCGACCGAGCCGAGGGACTCGACGATCGAGAGCCGTCTCACGAGGGCGTTCTTCGCAGCCATCCGTCGGGCACCGAGGGCGAGTGAAAGTGTGACCACGGCAGGCAGTCCTTCCGGAACCGCCGAGACGGCGAGACTGACAGCCGTGAGAAAAATCGTGAGTGGGTCGGTCTCACCGACGAGTAACTCCGCGACGACGATGACGCCGACCGCCAGCACGACACCGACTCCGATCGATTTCCCAAGTTGATCCATTTCGGTCTGAAACGGCGTCTTGCGGACTTGTGCCGACTCGAGTGCCCGAGCGATCGATCCCATCTCGGTATTTGATCCAGTCTCGACGACGACGGCCATCGCTGATCCTCGAGTAACGACGGTATCTTTGTAGACCATGTTTCGCCGCTCCGCAAGCGCAGTCTCATCGGCGAGGGCAGCCGCACGTTTCGATACCGCCATGCTTTCACCCGTGAGCGCGGATTCGTCGACGCTGAGGTTTGACTCGGAAAGAAGGCGGCCGTCGGCCGGAACGGCATCACCGGCGGAGATCATCGTAACGTCCCCAGGAACTACGTTCCGAGCATCGATCTCCGTCCGTTCTCCATTTCGGAGGACAGTCGCGTCCGTCGTTGCCAGTTCCCTGAGGGCGGCGATGCTCTGTTCGGCTCGGTAGTCCTGAACGAAGCCGAAGAGAGTGATCAAAACGACGATCGCGAGTATCACGCCGGCGTCGAAGTAGTGGCCGACGAACAGCATTACCGCCGCCGCGACGACCAACAGCCAGATGAGCGCTGAAGTATACTGTTCGAGAAAGACGCGAAGCGGAGAGATTTTATCCTCGAGTACGAGTTCGTTCCGGCCGTATCGAGCGAGTCGTTGCCTTGCCTCAGCATCATCGAGCCCGCCCGGGAAGGTCTCGAGTGTCTTGTAGATGTTCTCGAGCGATATTGCGTGCCATCGCTCGTCGGTTTCCGTAACGGACGGCGTTTCGGCCGATCGATCGGCACTCGAGTGCTGGCTCATGTGATTTTGGTGCGGGTGCTACGTGTACAACAGAGCGGCGTCCAATCTGCGAGTCCATCGTTCGGTTCGAGCTATCATCGTAGTGTAGCACTCGATTTCGTACTCTAAATCACCGGTACTGAACTGCTGCGATCCGACCCTACGTGCGTTGACGGAAACTGGGGTCATGAAACACGAGTGTGTGACAGCATGACTATCCCGAATTCTGTATCTGCTCTCATCGGGTTGGTAGAAAACACTCATTCGTTCGTCTCACTCACCCCATACGGGCGATTGACCAAGGCAGTATATGAACGTCACCCATCCGAGAAAGAGCCCTGCGACGATCAGCAGAAAATCGACAAAAGATGTCCCCCATACCACATCTACACCAACTCCAACGCTCAATGTTAACAGGCTAACGAAGATTCCGACGTGACAAATTTTTTCGGTGTTCATCATGCGTGTCTCTTTCGACGAGGGCTTACTAATCACTTGGCGAGTCAGAGTTCGAGACAGTCGTTCGTAGACTTCTTCTCGATGGCAGCACCCGAGATCGTCACCGTCCCTGCGTGTCTGTTATGCATCCTCCACTCGTTGTGTTATCTGCTTCATGTGGGACCTGTACCTGATGCTCGTGCTGATTGGCGGCCTGACGTTGGCTCTCAGTCTGGCGGCAGGGACTCTACAGAGCCGGGGGTACCTCCCCGCCGAGTCGATCCTCGCGGTTCTCTTTGGAATCGCCGTCGGTCCTCATGGGTTCACCATCTTCCCGCTGCCCGTCCTTAGTAACCCGCTTTTTTTCATCGAGCAGATCTCATTGATAACCGTTGCGTTTGCAGTGACAAGTATTGCGCTTCGTCTCCCGGCCACGTATTTCAGACGCCACGCTGTGTCGATGGCAGCGCTCCTCGGTCCTGGAATGCTCGTGATGTGGCTGGCGAGCGGTTTCGTAACCTACACACTACTCCCCGTCCCGTTCTGGGTTGCTCTGCTAATCGGCGCTGCAATTACACCGACGGATCCGGTTTTGGCGAACTCGATCGTCGTCGGTGAGACCGCAGCGCAGAACATTCCAGAGCGGATACGGTTTCTGCTCTCCGCCGAGGCTGGCGCAAACGATGGCGGGGCCCACCCGTTCGTCGTCATCGCCATCCTTCTTCTCGCACAGCCGCTTGATTCCGCCCTCGCGACGTGGGCGACGGAGACGATTCCGCTGGAAGTGCTTGGAGCGATCGTCTTTGGCCTGGCCGTCGGTGCCGGTGTCGGTCGACTTGAGGACTGGCTGAGCAACTTTGGTCTCATGGAAGAGACATCCGTGCTTACCGTTACGGTCGCACTCACCTTCACGGTGCTTGGAAGTGCCGAACTTCTCGGATTCAACGGTATCCTCGCCGTTTTCGCGGCGGGATTCACCTACAACTGGCAGTCTGATCCCCAGGACGAAGCCAAGGAGCAACAAGTCGAAGAGGTGTTCAATCGGCTATTCACTATCCCCGTGTTCGTCATCTTTGGGATGGTACTTCCCTGGAGCGAATGGGCGTCTCTGGGATGGCGGGGGTTTGCACTCGTCGTCGCCGTTTTGCTGGTTCGGCGACTCCCGATGATGTTCGCTCTCCGGCCGGCAATCCGGCCCCTGAATTATCCTGCAGATACGCTGTTCGTCGGCTGGTTTGGGCCGATTGGGATAACCGCCCTATTCTACGCAACCCTGGCGGCCCGGGAAACGGGCAGCGAGATCATCTGGACTGTCGTCAGTCTTGTTGTAGCTGGTTCCATCCTCGCTCACGGCGCCACGTCGACACTGTTTACGTTGTGGTATGGTCAATTGGTCGGCGACGCTGAACGGCTGTGACCCCCAAGACAATTGTGGAGACCTATACGGGCTGTATGCCCACTCCTTTGGATTCTTGCAAGGGGCTAGTCAGAGCCTCGTGTTCTGTGATACGTGTTGAAAACCTGTCTCCTTCAATCCCAACGCATTTTGTTTACTGTTTCGGGAATCAAACGAGATTCTCATAAAGTTAGGGCCAATGGCAGTCAAATATTCAAACCGAATAGGAGTCCCATGATACCGATTACGAACGCGTAGATCGGAATGAGGTAGCGCCAGATCGCGTTCGGGACGACTCGGACCGCGTAGGGAGCGACCACCGCTGCGAGAAAGCCACCGGCAAAGACCGATGGGAGAAGCCGGAGATCGATCGGAACCCCGTAATACAACAAGAGAAGAAACGAGAACACGCCGACTATCGAAACGATACCCTCCGCGAGCGTCGTGATCGCAACGGCGCTCTTTTCGTACACTCCGGAGAGGATTTGCCCCAGTGTGACGACGGGTCCGTAGCCCCCACCACCGATCCCCTTGTTCACACCGGCCAGCAGCGCGAACGCGACGAGCCGCCGAGGTCTGTATTCGATTCTCGTTCGCAACTTCGCGCGCAACAATCCAATCGCTCCCATCGTCAACACGAGGAACGAAACGTACGTTTTGATGGTTGCGTCTGAAAGTTTGAGGGCATAATACGTGAGTACCACAGACCCAAGCACCGCGACGGAACCGAACCCCACGAGCAAGAGCAGCAGTTTTGTCTCCTCGTTGAGCGGGCGCACGGAGAACGTGACGTTGTCGACGTTGTGATGGACGGCGCCAGCCACAAGCCCGGTAAGCGTTTCAGATAATAATAGGACGGGTACGATTTGCAGCGGGTCGTACCCGAGAACGAACAGTAGCGGTGCGAGCCCCGTGCCGAATCCCATCCCTGCCGCGGAATCCGTCGTTTCGAGGAGAAACGCGATGAGGACGACAACCGGGACGAGGGGGAGCGTTTGCGTTTCCCCGTCGAACAAGAGCGTCAATCCAACGATCATCGCGACGTATATCGCACCCAGCAGCACGAACTGCCGAAGTGCTGATCTCGGCAACCGCATCCGTTCGACCGACGTTCGCTCGCGGTCCAACGCTTCCGCTTCGACGCCGATTCGGCGAGGGGGCGCCTCTGAAGGGATCTGTGACGCCCTCGGTCCTGTGTCCGGTCCGTCTGCTTGGTGATCCACGTATTCCTCAAAAATTATGACAAGTACTCCGAAAACCACTTGGCGGCGTGATCGGCCACCGACTCGAGTGCGCCTGGTTCTTCGAAGAGATGCGACGCGCCTTCAACGACCTCGAGCGACTTTTCCCCCGCCAGCAGTTCGAGCGCTTCCTCGTTCCACTCGAGAACGGGATGGTCGTTCCCACCGACAACAAACATCGTCGCTGTAGATACCTGATCGAGGATATCTTCCGCCATGTCGACGCGACCACCGCGCGAGACGACGGCCGCGATCTCGATTTCGGGTCGTGCCGCGGCGCGGAGTGCCGCCGCGGACCCGGTACTGGAACCGAAGTAGCCGATCTTCAGGTCGGCAGTGTCCTCGCGGCTGCGAACCCATCGCGTCGCGCCGACGAGCCGATCGGTCAACAGGGGGATATCGAACCGCGTTTCGTACGTTCGATCCTCGGCCTCGGTGAGCAGGTCGAACAACAGCGTTCCGACGCCGCGCTCGCGAATCCGTTCGGCGACGAAGTTGTTGCGCGGACTGTGTCGGCTGCTGCCGCTTCCGTGCGCGAACAGGACGAGACCGGTCGCACCGTCCGGCACGATCAACTCTCCTTCGAGCGGGACCTCATCGACGGTGACCGTGACGATCAAGTTTACGTTCGTTCCCATTGCTGATGGTTCGACGACCACGCTATTGAGTCTGGAGGGGCAACCGAACTTCGATCGGATTCGGTCTCCGCGCGACGATCCGGCGACACTTCACCCTGATTGACTTTCAGCAGACGTGGGCGCCAGCACGGAAACGAACTTGATGCTCGGAATCGAACGTCGAAGTGACGGCTCGCCTCCATGGAAACCATCGTTACACCCACAGCAGAGCATCTCGACCTCGACGCCGCGCGACTGGACTCGCATCCCCAGAACGAGTCTCGATTGTTTCCTGACGGCGAGGTGTACGTCCAGCTCGAATCGGTGGCCGACATCGAATCCGCACTCCTTGTCCACTCGGGCCAGCCGCGGCCGAACCAAGGACTGGCGTACCTGTACGGACTGCTCGATCTACTCACGAAACACGACATCCTGATCACCCTCTGTTTCACCTACGTGCCCTACGGCATGCAGGACAAGTCGTTCTATTCAGGAACGGTGAACTACGCTCGAGCGCTCTTAGACCACGTCACGCGGTATCCCGTTCGACAGGTGTACGCGATCGACCCCCACTTCAGCCATCGTGACTGGATCACGGAGTATCCGGTGAGCCACCTGCATGCCTTTCCGTTCGTTCAAGAACGAGTGAACGCCGATCTCGACGAGTACATCGTCGTCGGCCCGGATCTCGGCGCAGTAGATCGATTTGGGATTCCCAGCTACGAGAAGACTCGGAACGGTGCCTACGAGGTCGAACTCGAAGGTGAACTCGACGTCGAGGGACGGAACGTGTTGGTGTTCGACGATCTCATCGAGACCGGCGGAACGATGGTCGCGGCCTACAATCGACTCAAAAGCCAGGGTGCGGATACGGTAGTCGCAGCAGCGGTTCACGGTGTGCTCGACGAAGGCATCCAACGCGTTCAGGGCGCGTACGACGGTCTCTACCTGACGAATACGATCGAGACGGACGCGGGGAACGTCTCTATTGAACCCCTCATTCAGACCGTACTCGAGTGAGCGACACTCCAAACACAAGACGTGCCCGTCTGACCGGACCCTATGACGAACTTACTGCACGAATATGACCCACGAAATCGCGTACATTCTCGGGAGCGTCGCTCTCGTAAGCTCGCTCGCGCTCGTCGGCGTGCTCTTCTTCTCCCTTCGAGAAGAGCGACTGCAGACGGTGTTGACGTACCTCGTCAGTTTCGCGGCGGGAACGCTCTTCGGCGGGACGTTCCTCCACCTTCTCCCGGAACACGTCGCAGAATACGGATTCGATACGACAACCGGCGTACACCTCTTGAGCGGTATTTTCCTCGCGTTCGTCGTCGAGCGGTTCATCTTCTGGCATCACCACCACCGGCCACACGAGGTTCCCGTCAGCGAACTACCGTACATGATTCTCCTGGGAGACAGCGTCCACAACGCAATCGATGGGATGATTATCGCCGCGAGTTACTTCGTCTCGATACCGCTCGGCATCGCGACGACGGTCGCGGTCGCAGCCCACGAAATTCCGCAGGAAATTGGTGACTTTGGTGTGCTCGTGTACGGCGGATTCTCGCGTACCAAGGCTATCGCGTACAATTTTGTTTCGGCACTGACGGCGTTTCTGGGGGCTGCGTTCGTCATTATGCTCGCGGATTCCGTAACCAGTCTCATCCAGATCCTGATCCCGATCGCCGCCGGGAACTTTGTCTATATCGCTGGGAGCGATCTCATCCCAGAGTTTAAAGACGAGTCGGATCCCCGTCGAGCGACCGCACAGCTCGTTGCGTTCGTTCTGGGAATCGCCCTCCTCTACGTTCTGGCGTAGCGACCGTTCGCGGTGGAGTTCGCTTACAGGACTAGCAGTTGCTGCTCACCCGACCGTAAGTATCGGATGCGACGTTCGCCGGAGGACACGGGCCGTCGTACTTCCGATCAAGTCTCCCGCTGCACCGCCTCGTCCCCTGGTTCCCAGTACGACGATATCCCCACCGACTTCGTCGACGTACTCGATGATCTCGTCGTGAGGGACACCTCGAAGAACGTCAGTTCCCACCGAAAGACCGCGGTCGCGTCCTTCGGCGGCGATCGCTCCCACCGCGTTCTGTCCGCCTTGCTTCAACAGTCCGATTATACTCCTCGGGGAGTCCTCGAGATTGTACGTCATCGTGTCGATGACGTAGGCAACGCACACTTCTGAATCATATGCCTCAGCGATTTCGATACCGCGTTCTGCGGCGCGCTCAGCGACGTCGCTTCCGTCCGTGGCTATCACGACGCGGGCGTACTCGATCGAGTCGATGTCGGCACCATCCTCGTCCGTCAACGGAACGGCTAGCACCGGGGAATCGGCGAGGGTGATCACGCGTTCGGTTGTACTCCCGAGCGCTACTCGTTCGGCCCCGGTTCGACCGTGGGTTCCCATGACGATCAGATCGATGTCGTGCTCGTCCGCGTATTCGAGGATGATTCGATACGGAACTCCTTCGTGAACGGTTCGGGTCACATCGATACCAAGTTCTGAAGCTCGTTCCTGGATACGTGCAGTGGCCCGCCGTCCCCACTTTTCAAATGGTCGGCGTATTCTTTCACGCTGTGTACGATCGAGACCGGCAGGTCCAGTTTTGGCTTCGACGACGTGAAGAACGTGTACGGTCGCCCCAAATTTCCGTGCAAAGGCGAGCGTTCGGATCACCGCTCCGTTGGAACCGCCGCTACCGTCTACCGGGGCGAGGATGGTTGAGTACATCCGGATCATCAGCCAGTACGTTTGCTGATCATATGAAACGACCACAATAGGTAGTCGTCCCGTTCCCGACAACGCCGGTCGCGGTTCGTCGGGTCGCAGGCGACTCATCGAAGCAATTCCCATACGATTGCCGTCGTCCGGTAGCGGTCGTTCGACGGGTCGCAATTATTTCGTTCGCATCGTGGTCCTCACTCCCACAGACCATGAACCAGTCGACGTTCGGTCACATCGGGCCTTGCGACCTCTCGCTGTTTACCTACGGCACGAGAGAGTTCCAATCATGCATCGAAAATCCGCCTCTAGACCAGTGAAACGGAGCACGCTCGCAACGACGCCCGACGAACTCGTCTGTCACCTGCGTGAAGCGGGTGCGACGAGCGTTTATCTCTCTCGCACCGACGCCTTTCGTGGCGGGGTACTTTCGATCGTGGCCACCTATGCGACCACTCCCGATGAGACAGTGTACGGGACAGAGCCAGAGACAACTCGCGAAATGTTACGGAGCGTTTTCAACGCCATCGGCGACCGACTCTGGTTTCACGGTCGTGAGTGGAACGTAGAGTAGGACGTCGAGCCCGCGTTCGACGAGCCGCGAACGGACCTCGTTCCGCTGTACGATCGATGTATCGAACAAAAGTACGGAGGCGGATTCAATCTCTGGAATCTGTATTTCGTTTACGAAGAGCGTCTGGAGTCGAACGGCAGTTCGTGAACGAGACGCTCGCACACCGATCAGATCATCGGCGTTCGTCTCATTGAAGGTTTCAGAGGATCCGATCCCGAGAGTATTTCCACGGTCGACAGGGGATGCCGCGGACACGTGATCATTCGAAAGCGGTTCGTGCTGCCTCGAACTTCTTGGTGTGCTCGGAAGCGAAATATGAACGTATGTATCGGCTCGCAGATCGGACCACAATCACTCGTTCTCGGATTGCGGCCCACCGCCAGTCTGTGCCTCTTCGGCGTCACCCCAGCCGCCGGCGTCGACGACTTCGAACAGTTTCTCCCAGTTCTCGTCCCGTCGATCTTCGGGGAGTTGGTCGCGGAGTTGCCGAAAATCGGACGAGGGAACTTGCGTACGAACGAGATCCACGATGACGCGAGCGTGGTACGCGGCCTCAGGCCGGTCACAGCCTTCGATCTCGCTCACTCGCGAGACAAACTCCTTCCAATCGAATCGCTGGCCGTGTCCATGAACGGACCCGGTCATGTACCAGCGAATCTCCATGGGGAGCGATGCCGCGAGATCCTCGGCTGCTCCTTCCGTAATCCGCTCTCCGAGCGTCATGAGCGTGGCTCTGATCGCGCGGACGGTTTCGCCAGTTCCTGGTAGCTCGAGGCGGTGCTGAACCTCGCCGGTGAACTCGTCGAAATTCATGGGACTCGAGGATACCACACCGCTTAGCAGCATAAACCCCCTCCGTCAGTACCAATTGGCCTCTTCGGAAGTTGCGCTGCGATCGGTCGCTGCACGCGTAGAAAGTAATTTAGATCCGATCGTAGCAGTGAGATCTGACAAAAAGAGGCGTTTGGTAGATCGATTGACCTTTGGAAACTATATATTTGATCCGAGCGTGAGGGAATCACGTCCATGTACGACACGATCCTCGTCGCAACTGACGGAAGCGACGCCGCAAATCGCGTAGTCGACCACGCGTCCGACCTCGCCTCGTCGTTCGATGCCGACCTTCACGCGATTTACATCGTCGATACGACGCGGTACGGACAGGCAGTGCTGACCGAAGCCAGTGGCGTCCTCGAAGAACTCAAGGAACACGGTGAGAAGATTCTCGAAGACGTCGCCGCCCTCTCGGACGTCGACGTCACGTCCGAAATACGAAGCGGACGCCCCGACGAAGAGATCACCGCTTACGCCGCGGTCATCGGGGCCGATCTCGTCATCCTCGGCAATCGCGGTCTCGGTGCGGGCCCCAGTGCAGAACTCGGTAGTGTTGCCGAACGGGTCGTTCGGAACGCGGGACGGCCAGTGATTACGGCCTGATCGAAACGTATCGAAAATCGCGATGAAAGGTATATGAGCGGATCCGATGTACGACACGATCCTCGTCCCGACCGACGGAAGCGATCCCGCAAACCGCGCCGTCGAACACGCCCTGGCCCTCGCAGATCGATATGACGCTCGGGTTCACGCGTTGTACTGCGTGGAGACACATCGTTACGGAGAACCGGCGTTGAGTAGCACTGAGATCGTACTCGATCAACTCGAAGATCAGGGGCAAGAGATGCTCAAGGAGTTAGGGGATCGCGCAGATAACGCTGGCATTGAGTGCACGTGGGATGTCTGTCACGGCCGGCCCTGGGAGGAAGCCCTCGAAGTAGTCGATGAAATCGACGCCGATCTCATCGTGATCGGCTATCAGGGCCAGAGCCACGCTCGCGCCGGCAAGATCGGCAGCGTCGCCGAGCGCATCGTCCGTTCGGCGAATCGACCGGTGTTAACCGCGTGAGCGACGGCGGTAGTTCATTTTTTCTATTGGCTGAGCGGGAGAATTCTTTTTGCCGATCGACATTGATTGATAGCGACCAACATGGCGATTCGCGATGGACAGTCGAATCAGTGAGAACCGAATCGAAGTTACACTATCGACAGCTGTCCGTTCCCACTCATTCGTCAGTTCTCGTGCGCGAGCCACCAGAGGTGCCATCGGTCCTCAATTCGATGGTGCCCTAGCGTTTCGTCTTCAACCATCTCGGAAAGCCGTTCGAATAGTTCGTCGGTCGAAACGTCACACTCATCAGCAATGTACTGAGTGTTCACGACGGGAACCGGCGCGGTGCGAATCGACTCGATTATCTTCGCGGTCGATACTTGCTCGTCACCGGCGGAATCCGAGTGGCGATCAGTCTCTGAACGGGATGGAGTTTCGGATGGCACGCTCTTCGTACTTGTTCGGCCGTATTGAATCTCGCGGCGATTCGGATCGCCTTCCGAGAGATTGAAGCGTCGCTTCCGTATAACATCCGCTAGTTACTAGATATTGACTCTTGTCCGGACACGAACATCACGATCAGTGTGAGTGGGGATTATAATGGAGATAGTGGTACGATGATTGTTATGACGGCAGTCAAAGTCATCCGCGTTATGGGAACGTCAGAAGAATCCTGGGAAGACGCCGCTCACGAAGCGTTCCGCGAAGCGAGCCAGTCGGTCGACGACATCTCCGGTATTCGCGTCGAAAACTGGACGGCGAACGTCGAAGACGACGAAATCGTTCAGTACAAGGCGACGACCGAAATCACGTTCCCGGTCGAACACTGACTGTTCAGCAGTACAACTGCGGCGATAATCAACCGGAATACCGCCAGCACGATCATCGAGGAAATCCCGGTTCCTCGGTTCAATATCTATGTTACTGTACCAAGAGATACTCATCGCGATCGATGGGAGCGTCTCTCCCTGGATCATCGGCTCGACACCGGCACCCTTTTTAACGGTCCGATCTGCCAGCAACCGTTGATCGTACGGTTCGACCGGGCGAATTTCTTGTACTCTCGCGACGTTCACCTGGTATGGGAACGCACGTACTCGTGCCGCTCGACGGCTCACCGCAATCGTGGGCGGCATTCGACCATGCGGTCGCGAACTACGACGGCGAGACGATCACAGCGTTACACGTTGTCGCTCCAATGGAAGGCGTGTACAGCGATTACGGCGGTGGCGGGTACTACGACGCGCAGACCCACCAGCGGGCCGTCGAACGCGGTGAAGAACTCGGTAAAGAGGCGCTTGACAGAGCCGACGACTCGGGAATCCTCGACACGACTGTCCTCGAGACCGCGGTTGAAACGGGACCGCCCGCTCGAACAATCCTCGAGTACGCTGATGAGAACGATGCCGACCACATCATTATGGGCAGCCACGGTCGGTCCGGTGCCACACGAATTTTGCTCGGAAGTGTCGCCGAAACCGTAACGCGGCGGGCACCGGTCCCGGTAACGATCGTTCGGTGACTGACCGCGAACCAGTCATGGTTCTTCGGAACGGATTCGTACTAGATGAGGTCGCGTTGAGGACGCGTCCAGCTCCCACGGTGGAGAGCTTGTTTTCAACACGCTATTAGCCTTTGATGTTAGCAACTGGTCGCATTCGTGCCACTTTTGTCCCGATTCCGAGCGCGTCGCTGACTCGGATCACCTCGTCGACGTCCTTGTAGGCGCCGGGTGCCTCCTCGGTTAACGTTCCCCGCGAACGCGCCTTGACGTAGATGTGTTGGCCCCGGAGCGAGCGCTGGAGTTCGCCGGACCCGTAGGTCTTCTTCGCCTGGGTCCGAGACATCGCTCGCCCGGCCCCGTGCGCGGTCGACCCGAACGTCAACTCGAGGGATCGGTCGCTGCCGGAAAGGACGTACGAACTGGTCCCCATGCTGCCGGGAATGAGAACCGGTTGTCCGACATCGCGGTACGCCTCCGGAATCTCCGGTCGTCCCGCCGGAAACGCTCGCGTCGCCCCTTTTCGGTGAACAAGCACCGT
>NZ_JASJOC010000013.1 GCF_030068615.1 Halostagnicola sp. A-GB9-2
CTGCCTGTACTACGTATACACCCAATTCCAAATCCCATTCTGGGGACTCCCACACAGTCGCCTCGAGTGTCGTGAACACCTCATCGACAGCTCGGTTTGCAACTCTATCTGCAAGGAAGTCAAACTCCTGATCCCAATGAGAAGGATCCTCGGGGCCACGGAATGCGTTGTTTTCCTTATAGTAGTTCGTCTGCAATCGCTCGGCTTCGCGGAGGCTCTCTTCCTCAAGTGGTGACTCGTCATTCGCCTGGATATGCAGCCCACGCTCATCGACTGTATCTGCATGCACACGCTCGCCCTGGTTATCGTATTGCTCGCCGTCATCGAGTTCTGATCTAAGTAGTGTTGCTTGGTAGGAGTCCTCAGTGACGACGCTCAAAACAGTTTCCTCGAGTGTTGGAATATCAACTCCCTCCTCGGTGAGGCCAGCTGGCAGTTCGTCTGGCTCTGGGATCTCCCCACTGTCGGTTGGTTCTTCGCCATCTTCATCAAGACACCCACTGACAGCAGCTCCCATACTCACCGTAATCACGCCACCGAGAAACTCTCGGCGGCCATTTGTGAAACCCATGAATATGCTATGTGAGTGCCCACCATTCATATGTTTATTCAAAGTGGGATCTATCGTCTTCCAGACTCTAGAGTTACACACAGCTACACTCGGTTGGGAAGAATCCTGCCACTGGACGATCCTCTGTCGGTTGCACCATATAGATTCGGTATAAGTGCCACTTGAATGATGGTGAGGTTCCATTCAAATATCGACATGGTATTGAATTACCTCGGTAGTAGTCGGTGGAGGAGAGACTGTCTACCACGAGCCAAATGTCTTATTTGGGCATATTTGGTCAACCATTGGCCCGACCAGCCCACATATTACACTCGTACAGCTGTATAATCAAATCATCCATTTGGAACGCTAGGCAACACAAGGCCTCAATAAGAAGCGGTCGTTCAACTTGAAATGCAGTGTCTTTCAAAACCCGTGCCAACGGCGTGGTGCGACGGGTACTGTCAGATCGTGGTAGACCGACTGACTCTCACGGATGCACTGCGGACATTCGAGTGTTAATTCCAGACGACCCACTTCGTGGGAAGATCGAGGGGGTTAAGCTCGGCTGCCCACACGTTCGGATTTCGGACAGGCGGCCTAAGCGGTGAAGCCTCGGGGCTTGTCCCGAGGTAGTTCACTCTCGGAGACACCCCACAACAACCAACATTGGCCTTAAGGGAGTAAGTGCGGTCTAAGGCTTCGTTGGGGGCGTTCTTAATCGCGTTACGGGGAATCAAGGAGAAAGGCTCGCCCCTTCAGGGCGGGGATGAATCCGACAACCCACTACACGGTCCACCGCTCGATGGCACGGCAGGATATTCCACGCGGCACAATCCATACCATCAAGTAGGTTTGTCCACATAGGTTACGTATGGCGAAACAGGTCGTCACCCGCACCTACACTGCTTCTATCAGGAATCAGCAACAGGTGTCTGATGACCTCGATTCGCTCGGGTTCTCAGCCTCGAAACTCTGGAACGTCGGGCGGTGGACAATCAGTCGTGTCTGGGACGAAATCGACTACATTCCAGAACATGACGAACTCACCGCGTACCTCAAGAGTCACGAACGCTACGATGACCTGCATTCTCAGTCAAGTCAGCGAGTCCTTCAAGAACTCGCTGAGGCGTTCACCGGCTGGTACGGCAAACGACGCAACGGAGACACGCGAGCGAACCCGCCCGGCTACCGCAAACACGGTGACGAACACCCGCGTTCCACAGTCACGTTCAAAGCCGCTGGCTTCAAGCTCGACACAAAGTACAACCGGGTTCGACTCTCAAAAGGCTCGAATCTGAAAGAATACTGGTCGGACTTCATCCTCTGTGAGTACCAGACCCGGCCCGACGTTGACCTCTCAACCGTGGAGAACATCCAACAGGTGCGGGCTGTCTGGACTGGCGAGGAATGGGAACTCCACTTCGTCTGCAAAGTCGAGATCGACGTGTCCGAAGCACCCGGTAAGAAGACAGTGGGTGTTGATCTCGGTATCAACAACTTCGCGGCGCTCGCCTACGAAGACGGCCAGGCCGACCTGTACCCACTCAACTGTCTGAAGCAGGACGACTACTACTTCAGCAAGCGCATCGCTCGGTGTGACGACTCTACGTCCAAGCAAGCAAATCGGTTGAACCAGAAGAAGTCGGCTCGCCGCACCCACTACTTCCACGCCCTCTCGAAACACATTGTTGAACGATGTGTGGATGAAGGAGTTGGAACCATCATGGTAGGCGACCTCTCCGGTATCCGCGAAGACGAGGAGAACGGTGAGTCAAAGAACTGGGGGAAGCATGGCAACCTCGACTTGCACTCGTGGCCGTTCGACCGATTCACCGACCTCCTCGAATATAAGGCCGAGATGGAGGGTATCGCGGTCGAAGAAGTGTCCGAGCGGGATACGTCGAAGTCGTGTTCGTGCTGTGGTCGCACGCGGGACGCGAACCGTGTTGAACGCGGGTTGTACGTGTGCGACGTATGCAAGATGGTAGCGAACGCTGATGTGAATGGTGCTGAGAATATTCGACAGAAAGTATCTCCGAGTCCCGCCACGGATGGCGGTGATAGGAGTAACGGCTGGTTGGCACAGCCATCGACGTTCCTGTTTGACAAGGAAACTGGCGCGTTCGCGCCTCAAGAGCGGGTCACGTCGTAAACCACAATATCCCAACGCGGTCGGGAATCCTCGCGCTTTCAGCGCGGGGAGGATGTCAATACTCGTAGCGTATTCGACGACCCGTTCGTGAGCAGAGGTGAGTCACTCATATAGGAGGGTCGAAAAATAAATTGCAAAGTGATAATCAGCCGTACAACGGGCCCCTCATATTTCCCAGCATCAACCGTAGCGTTGGGTTTGGCGTGTTTGTGGACATCTACAACTGAAAAAACCTCGCGATTCCCCTCCAAGAAGTATCCAAATAGGCCTGAATCAGCTTGTTGACGGTCCTCAAAAATGCGTTGGGGAAGGCCTGTTGGCGATGATCGATCTGTCGGCAACAACAGATGTCCCTAGCTTCCCGTTCGCAGTTGATTGTTTCGAGCCCCCTCCATATCAACCTTATTGCTGGCTTGATATTTTCTTGTGCGAATGAACATTACCAGTTCACCAAGACGGTTCATCACCGTTCTGAGGCGTCAAAAATTTATGCTCCGGACAAGGTTGTGCGAACAATCGTTTTAACATAGGTTGAATAGTAACATCCTCTCCTCATTAAAAACGCGTTCACCGACTTCAGTGAACTCATCCGCCTCGTGAACGACGGTGACGTCCGCTACGACGAGCTTCGGTTCGAGTTCGACATCGCGGTTGAGGACGCGCTCGGAATCGTCTAAAAGGTGAAAGGTGACCCAGTCGACGACCGCTACCCGTCACACGTGCTTTCGGGCGTGACGCTGCCGCCGATCGACGAGCAGTCAGAGATTTCCACCTCGTCAGTTGTCTCGACGGTCACGTTGCCCTCGATCGAGGAGTTCCCCTTGAGTTCGATCGACACCTCGTCAGTTGTCTCGACGGTCACGTTGCCCTCAATGACCGAACTTCCGGACAGATCGATATTGACCTCGTCGTCGGTCGTAACCGTCACGTCGTCGCGGATCCGCTCGTTGCCGCTCATCGTCAACATCACTTCGTCGCTCGTGTCGACATCGACGCTTCCGTCGATTTCCGAGCCGCCACTGACATCGATGTGGACCTCGTCGGTCGTCTCGACAGAGAGGGGGCCGACCGACGCGTCGCCGCTCAGATCGACTGTTACCTCGTCGGTCGATCCAAGCGACATCGCGCCGTCGACGGTCCCACCGCTACCGACGATCACGTCGAGTTCGCCCGCCTCGTCGGCACAGAACCCCCCGCCGACAGTGCCGCTGATATTGGCGATCACCTCGTCGCTTGTCGACAGCTGGAGGGGGCCGCCGATCGTTGCCCCGCCACCCATCGAGAGCTCTATTTTGGCACCCGTGTCGATGCTGAAGTAGTCGGCGACGCTGCCGTGATGCGTGACATCGACCTCGTCGTCTGTTCGGATGTCGACGGCTCCGCCGACATCGATCCCACCGCCGATCTGCTCAGAGACTTCACCGGAGGTGTGTATCACGACGCTGCAGTCGGTGCCGCCCCACGCCGGAAAATTCTCGTCCGTACAGCCGGGCGGGTCGCGCGGCGCACACACGTCCTGACCCGGTCGCGTACAGCTTACCTGCACCGATCGGGTGAGATCGACAGACTGCTCGGGGCTCGACGCCGAGACCGACACCTCCATGGTTCCGACGCCACCGCTACAGGAGAGGTCGCCTTCGATCGCATCGGAGGCTCCCGGCGGCAGTCCAGCAGGGGTTCGGAGTGAGTTCGGGTCAACAGGGGCGTCGACGCCGTCGACGATTTCTGCCTCGATCGAAGTGAGTTCCGACCCAAATCGGTTCGTCACCTCAAACAGTGTCACGGTGTCGCCGTCGCCGCCCGAGGGCTCCTCGATGTCGATCTCGAGCAACGCGTTCTCGTCGACTGCGGTACCGATGTCGAACGCGCGGTCCGCAGAGAGCAAGTCGAACGCGCCGGTCGTGTACGCACCCGCCGTGCCAACTGCTCCAGTGCCGACGAGCAACAGGAGAGAGCGACGGCTGATCCCGCCCCCCGATCGGCTTCGATTACGCTTGCGTTTTCGTGCCATGAGTTGGGCCCCACAATGCGGAAAAGGCACCGCTGGCGTGGGCGCCTGCAAGACCGACGCCCTCACTTGTCTCTGCAGCGAGAATCAGACTCCGGCGGGTAATCGACCCCCTGGATCCCCGCTTGCGCCCCCTTTTGAGCCCCATATCTGGAGAGTTAATAACTTGAGAGAGTATAGCGACGGGAACCTATTCAATCTTATTGAATTGTCTCGAAACGTTAGGTTCACAACACCAACGGTCGCTGTCGCCCGACGACTATCGATTATAGAGTGTGTCGCGGCCGACCAACCGTCTCGCGATCGGAGTTCGTTCACTCGCTCGATTGCGGTGTCTCTCTTTGAACAGCGAGAGAATTTTACCGTTTACGGTGGGCGTGAATCGCGTCACTGGACGACACAATCCACTGTTGGTGGCTGGCTGGATATTCCACGTTGACATCCTCCTCCGCCTGAAGGCGGAGGAATCCCAAGCGTTGGGATATTACGGTTTGCAGACTCCCTGTTCTCTCGGTGTGAACCGGCCGCTCCCGCGATTGAACAGGAAGACTCCGGGCTGTGCCAACCAGCCGTTACTCATATCTCCCGTCGGTGGACTCTGAGTTATCTTTCGTCGGATGTTCACCGCACCGTTCACATCTGCGTTCATCGTCGTCTCGCACGACGAACAGACGTACAATCCACGCTCCACGCGGTTGCTGTCTCGAATCTTCCCACAACACGAACACGTTTTGCTGGTATTTTCCTCATCGACACGATCAACGAGGATCCCGTGTTCCTCGGCCTTGTATTCAAGGAGACGGGCGAATCGGTCGAACTCCCATCCGTGGAGTTTCTTGTTCCCCGACTGGCCCCAGTTCCGCGAGGCACCGTTCTCGTCTTCGCGGATGTCGCTGAGGTCGCCAACCGCGATCTTCTCCACGCCTTCTTCGACGCATCTCTCAACGATGTGTTTCGAGAGCGTGTGAAGGAAGTGGTCTTTGCGTCGCGAGAGCTTCCGGCGAGCCTTCAGCGCACGCTTCGACGGCCCGTTCTCGCCTTCGGTTTGGTATTCCTCGCGGGTGAAGTAGTGCTTGTCCTCTTTCAGAACGTTCCCCGGATACAACTCACTCGCCCCATCTTCGTAGTCGATCGCGAGGTAGTTGCTGATACCGAGGTCGATACCAGCCGTGTTGTCGCCGGGTGCATCCTCAACAGGAATCTCTTTCTTGCAGACAAGGTGTAGTTCCCACTCGTCTCCGTTCCAGACGGCACGCACTTGCTGGATGTTCTCGACTTCTACGTCGGGGCGGGTTTCGTACTCCGCGAGTATGAAGTCTGACCGTGTTTCTTTCAGGTTGAAGCCTTTCGAGAGGCGGAGTTGGTCGTGCTTGTCGTCGTGTTTGATGCCTTTCTGTTTCCACGTCACAGTGGAGCGTGGGTGTCGATCGCCACGTTTCCGATAGCCTGGTGGGTTGTTGCCGTCATCAGAGTTGTACCAGCCGTTGAACGCCTCAGCAAGTTCTTCGAGAACTCGCTGACTTGACTGAGAATGAAGGTCACTGTAGCGTTCGTGGTTTTTCAACTCCGACTTTAGCTCGGCTTCGTCGGGTATCTCACCGTCTTCATCCCACCGTTCTTCGATGTAGTAGCGGCCGACGTTCCACAGTTTCGACGCGGAGAACCCGCACTGGTCGAGATCGGCACGAACCTGACTGTGGTTCGTGATCCGGGCGACGTAGGTTCGGGTCGTCTCCAGCATCGTACTGTGTGCATAACGAGTTATGCAACAGAGTATATTAAAGACTGTGTTTGACGTGGAATATCCAGGCGTACCGGAGTCGGTGGAATGAGTCACTGAGTGACGGCGCGTATCCACGCCGTAAACGACGTGGTATTGCGCCTGCTCAGCGTATAACTGTAAGCAATTGATGAAAGCACTACCATACCCGTCCAATAACTGTGAGACACGATTAAACTATTGTGCTGCACTCAAAACGGCATGATATGGGGTTGCAGAACGAGGAGGTTACTGGTCAGGAAACGACGTGTGCTATCTCTGATCAGATCGGAGCAAGCACACACTGGAAGACGTACAGTGGACGGACTGATGATGGAGAGCCAACTCTTATCAGAGTGTTACAAGGGGAGGTTCCCGATTCAAGTCACGACCGATTCAACGGGCTCGTGAGACAATGGGCAAGCATCAGTGATCGAGAGTCAGTCCGTGGCGTTATCGACTGGGGGACAGAGATCGAACCGTGGGTCGCTGTCGAGTACGCCTCCTCCGATGGAAAACAGTTCGCAAGCGGTGGGATGGTCGACACCGCGATAGCGTGTGACGACCGGACGAAAGTCGAGCTCGTTAGCGAGGTCTGTGAAACTATCCAGACTTATAGCCGGTATGGATCGACATCGCATCACCTTGCTATCCATCCGGATTGTCTTTTTTTCGGAAACGGACAAGATGGTCCTGTAGCCATCGTCGACGACTGGGGAGTGAGTCGCCTTGTGAACGAGCCACCGATAACACCATACACGGCTCCCGAACAACTCGAGGACGGCGGACACGCGAAAAAACGCACCGACATCTATCAAGTTGGTGTGCTTGCCACACACCTTCTAACGGGGACAACCCCGTTTGCCGACGATGCCGACAGCGATGACCCGGAAGCATTAGCGAGTACAATCGAGAACGGAATCGACGAAACAGTACTTCCGGAGGGGACTGTAGAGCCGATCAGTAAAGCGATGGCCGTTGATCCGGAAGACCGGTACTCTGCCCTGTCACAGTTCCAACGCGACCTGCTCAATGCTGTTCCAGCATCCACCGATCGGGCAACTGGTTCGCTCATCGCAGTAACGACACCGACCTTGGCAGCCACGAACACCGGCGAAAGACAGGCAGATACCACTGGTTCACCAAGCAGCGAGTCAACAACGGCAGTCAATTCACCGACAGAGACAGCCACCACATCGTCACAAACAGACACCGCATCGACACGGACGGACACGACAAACGCACGGCCTGATCGAACGGGAACCGGAAACGGTAATTCCAGACGCTCTTTCCTCAAATACGGAGTCGTCGCCGTAGGGGGTGCTGGAGCCATGTATCTCGGGTTGCCGATACTCACTGGTGACGAGTCACTCCGGAGTGCGTTACCCGGTGGGACAACTGGCTCGGATCCAGCCGCTGGTTCCGGTGGGGACGTCCGCGTCAACACCGGGTTTCGGTCGTGGCTCGAGCCCCTAGAGAACAACGCAGAGAACGTTGGCATCCCGAGAGAAGCCGATGTACAGATACAGGAGGGACCTGCAGACCCAGCACACCGAGTCGACGAACTTATCAATCAAGTCGAATCAGACCAGCCACAGCCCGATCTCTTCGTCGTTAATGAGACAGAATTAGGGATGCTCATGGAGGCTACGGTGACCGACTCCATGGGCGAGCATTCGATCGACGAGACACTCAGAAATACGCCGCCATTGTACGAGGCCCTGAGTCAGCATCCAAGTGATGGAGTTCATCATGCGATTCCCTACGGATTCATGCCACTGGTCGTTGCGTATCACAAGCCCCTACTCCGTGAAATGGGGTATGATAATGGGGTATTTGAGGCGTGGATGACGGATCCGCCGAGCTGGGAACAGTGGTCCGAAATTTCCGCATTCGCCCGCGAAATGATCGGGACCCCGTTCGGATTCATCTGGCCAGGTCAGCCGACCCAGCTTCCAGGGTTCTTTACGTCGGTTCTGGAGGCATTCGGTGGCACATACTATGGAAGCCCCGACGCAGCCACAGGACCCATTACCGATCGGCCTGTGACGATCGCCAATCCGCAGGCCGTTGAGGCAACGAACGTCATTCACGACCTCGTCACCGGGGATAACCGCTCGTCACACGCTATCGAACAATGTACTTCCGACGATATCTTTTCGATGGGGTTCAACCAGGTTTACGAACTATTAATGGGCCAAGAAGCAGTCGCCGCACAGATCCCACTGAGTCTCGCCCGCATACTGGTCGAAGAATATGGGCCGGATGAGGTCGGCATCATGCCCATGCCGACAGGTACAGCCAGGTCAGCAACAACAGCCTTCGGATCGTACGTTGCTATGAATCCGAATACAGAGAATACGGGCGGAGCACTCGAGGTGGCAAGCGCGTTCCGATCACCAGAATTCGCACAGATGATCCTCTCTCAGGGATATGAGATACCGTTTGGTGAGGATATACAAGCCGACGGTCTCTTTGACTCCTCACTGTACGAACCATATGCAGACACGTTCCAGTTTATTGCCGGATCACCAGCGGTTGAACCGGCTGGAAACGCCTGGATCGACGAACGTGACGTAATCGGTGAACAGATGGTCGAAGCAGTCATGGGATTCAGTCCAGAGCCAATACTCGAACAGCTCGCCGAGTTCATCGATCATAATTGATCTAGCCATCCGACGAAGCAGAACGGTATCTCGTCGAGATTCTGGTCTGATTCTAGTCGGTCCTAATACGCTATCAGAATTCCACCGAAAGTGACATTCGAGATTCCTGTGAATCGAAAACGGTATAACATACATGCAAAATTATATTACTGTTCAATGGAGAGACGGAAGTTTATAGCGACGACGATGATGGCGGGGGTAAGTACAAGTTTTGCAGGTTGCTCTGAAAACGACTCTGTACCAGAAGAAACTGATGGGACTGACGATCCGGAGGAGTCGGGAACATCAGACAACGGCTCAGAAGATACTGACGGTGAGGAACCTGAGATTGAGGTAACTCTCTCCGTCGAAACGAACGATGTAATAGAGATCGCCGAAACGAAAGCGACACTAACGGGAGAAGTAGTAGAAGTAGACGGTGCCGATTCAGCTGAGGGATACTTCGAATGGCGTCAGAATGATGGAGAGTGGAGTGACACTGACCCAGAATCGGTCGAAGCTGGAAGCGAGTTCAGTACTGAGTTAATGGATATTGATGACGCAACAGAATACGAATTTCGGGCAGTTGTCCAAGAGGCTGATGAAACCGACAAAGGGGAATCCAAGCAGTTTGAAACGGACGAGCTGATCGACATATCGTTCTCCGATGACTGGGAAAATGGCAACTTCACCGACCCACTATGGGAAGGAACCGAGCACTACGATACGGGCTACATCGAAGTTGTCGATGAATCAACTCCGGATGGCGGGAGTCACGCTTTGTCTTCCTACTCCGATGGAGGGTTAAGCATCGCTTCTGAGAAGGAGTTCCGGTGGGATGCAGCGTGGGCATTCGAGACTCTGTTTAAAGTCCCCGATGAACTGGGTGACCGGATGTATTGGAGATATAACTTGTGTGGCGATGACCAGCTTACTGTTAATCTGGGATTCCATGATCGTGGACTGGGCGCGACTGAAGGACAACTTTCCCCAAATCTTTCCGGAGAACTCTTGGACAATAGCGGTGGGAACATCGACGTAGACTGGGAAGAAGGTGAATGGTACCATGCAAAATGCCATCACGATGGAGAGGGCGTGTACTCGCTCAAAGTTTGGCAAAGCGATGAAGCGGAACCGTCATCGTATCAAATCACCGGTACAGGAGCAACACCATCCAGTGAGGAAAGTCCAATCAACATGGATCCCCACGTTGCCTGGACTGATATGAGAGTGAACGTCGCATACATTTCCTACGAGACAAAATGAACTAGCTTCCTCATTGTCCTCGAAATCGCGTTACAGAGCCCTGATAGAGTCATTCGATTCGATATTTAATGACATCATCAGTTGGGGTGTATTCGCCTCGGATTCAGCTAATGGAACTCCGTCGGAGAGCCACAATCGTGCCGGAGCAACGTGGCGGCTACTCGAGTACAAGTGCGAGCGCGAAAGCACGCACTTCGTCGCCATTGACCTATCAGAACGATTAAAGAGTGCCATCGTGTGGCGTCGAAAGTGACCGACCCCACCCCGCTTCGCTCACCCTGACGTGTTCGCTTGTTGAGGAGGGGTTTTAGTATGGGACTCGGGTTCGAAGCCGGATCCTCGAGGGTGCTCACTCACTCGAGCACGCAAAAGATATGCAGATTACTCTCAGTCTCACGCTACCCTCAAGGAGCAAACGACGTCAGCTGTGAGCGAGTAGGGGAGAGGAAGTCACTGCGCCTCTTCTGGATTCCGTACTGACATACCAAAAGATTCTATTTCGTCGATATTTCTGGTCCGAGTCGAATCAATTCTGATACCGACACAAAGCACCTCCTCTGGGTCGAGGCGAACGATTTCTTGTAGCAAATCGTCTCCACTCTGGCTCTGCCCAGCAACCGAGTAGGGGAACTGGAAGCCATCGCTGAAGGAGACACGATTTTGTTCGGTTGGGTCAGTTTGATCATACGCCCGAACCCGAATTTCGACCGGAACACCGCTTAAGTTTTCCTGCCCGACACCCCCGACGTTCGCGATCAAAAACACCGCTTCCTCTTGCTTAGTTTGTGCGAACGTCGTTACTGCCTCGCGGTTTATCGACTCGAGAGCAATACTATGCAGTAACCCATTTTCATCCCCCTCGATGGCAGTCGAAGCAACGATTTCAACCCCCTCCAGATGAAGGTCCTCAAGGCGACCACCGGTGAGGTCAGTGACAGCCTCAACTGCAACTTCGCTCGAGTCATCCGTTGCCTCAATATCGGATACTTGTGTCCAGTTTCCCTCACTGTCATTGGTCGGATCGCTTCCGAATGCACCGCTTGCAATAAAACCGCTACTTCCAACCGTTAACAGTCCCAGACCAAGCATTATACTTCGACGACGCATCAAATTTATTTGTCCATCAAAACCGGTCTCGTTCGTTACTCGTCACCGCCGTCGGTACTCGCGTGAATACTGATGACTGGAACATCCTCTGGGCTCCCCTCATATTCGTATGGACCGCCGTACTCGTTATCGGCTTCCTCGCGCGTATCAACTTCAAGTGTTATATTGACAGGATCGTCACCTACTTCAATCAATGTGGTATCCGGGTCGGTCTCGGTTGAGTCCCTATCGGTAATATCGTCATCACCAACGATGAACCCAATCCCATCCTTTTCACCCGTATCGAACCAAATCTCAGCGTCCTGTGAGCCATTATTACCGACTTTGAGCAGATCGTGAAATCCAGTTAATGCATCATCGTTAAGCCCAGCATCATTATCCTCCCCCTCGTCTTCCGTACCGATATTGATCGCGATCAGTCCATCCTCGTCATCTACATATTCGTTAGCACTGTCACCGTCACCAGGCTGTAACTCGAGGAGGGCAGCGGCGTCGTCAGCGACTTCGACATCAAAATTGCGGTCGGCTTGAACAGTATCGAATGCACCGGACGCTCCAACAACTCCAATTCCTCCTGCGATTGCTCCGAATCCAATTAGGGTGTTCCGTCGTGTTAGTTTCATCTCAATCATCAGTAGATACGACGACCCCTTTATATTGTAGGATTATTTATCGGTATGGAAGCACCTGAATCATCGTATTGAGGCGCCAGAGCAGCGTATTGGAACGCCTGAAATACCAAGTTGCCACCTTGTTTTAATCAAATCCAGCATTTTATCGCTCATATACAGATTTGAGACCCTCCTAACACGAATTAGGACATCAAGCTAGCAACAAGTTTGATATAGTTGTCTTTGCAAGGACAACGTGCGGCGGGGGAGATGGTATCTGAGTTTCACTCACTGGAACTAGTCCGCTCCACCGCCGTTCCCAACACTGTGAGCTGAAGGGAACCTCTCCCCCGAGGGTCCCTGATGGGCTTCCCGTGACGACTCACCGTTCGATGCCGACCGGTGGTTGGCATAGGCAGCCCTGAAACACCATCGTGTACCAGGTACCACTGGACGTGTTCCCCCGAACATCGTCCACATCCCACCTGGCGATTCCTGCACTGAAGGCCATACTCTGGCCTTTTCACTCGAAATACCTGTTCGTGAGATACCAGTCTGTCCGGAGCACCCACGCTCGAGACGGCAGGGAACCGCGAGCCAGCGCAATCGCTATCCAGTTCACAAACAGTCTCCTCGAGGGAAACAGAATTGTGAAAGGGGAGTGAGACAACTCGCTTGTCGAGGCGGCGATCGCCGGACCGCTGTCCTTGATCGGCGAACACGGAGAAACCACACGAGGTACTCGAGATCCCCCCAATGCTTCCGAGGATGTCGTCAAAGCTGTTGCGAGGGGGAAGTCAGCGGACGTCCACCCCGAAGGGAGTGATCCTGACATTGAGAAGGTCAAGAGGATTCAGAAGGCGAAACGAGCGATGCTCGAAAGTCAGTAGAGACCGATACTGACGATCTCACTTCGATTGGAGTGTGAAGAAAAAAGTCGCCCCCTCTCCAGGTTCGGATTCGACCCAAATGTCTCCGCCGTGGCGCTCGATGATTCGTTGACAGATGGCAAGACCGATCCCGGTTCCAGCGTGTTCTTCCTGCGTGTGGAGTCGCTGGAATACATCGAAGATATCCGCTTGGTTCTTACGCGGGATTCCAATCCCCTCATCTCGAACTGAGACGATCCACTTCATGCCATCTCGATCGGCCGAGATGTGAACCTGTGGCGGCTCATCCTCACTATATTCGATTGCGTTGCTCACGGTATTTTGGAAGACTTGGCGCAACTGTCGCTCGTCGGCGATGACCTCGGGTAACGAATCGACATCGATGGTAGCACCCGTTTCAGAAATTTGCACTTCTAGGTTCTTCTGTACATCACGGACAATCTCCTCGAGATCGACCTGTTCGAATGGCTCGCCCTGTGTCTCGATGCGCGAATACTCGAGTAATGCATCGATCATCTCTTTCATCCGTTCAGCGCCGTCGACGGCGAACTCGATAAACTCCTCAGCATCATCGTCGAGATCGTCCGTATACCGACGGTCAAGGAGATTGAGATAACTCGTGATCATTCGTAGCGGCTCCTGTAAGTCGTGCGAGGCTGCGTAGGCGAACTGCTCGAGTCGCTCGTTGGACTCCTCGAGTTGCGCTCGGAGTTCCTGTAGCTCCTGATTCCGTTGGTTGAGTTCGAGCGCTCGTGTTTTGGCTCGTGCATCACGCGTACCGACTCCAAAACCGGCAACGCTGCTGAGCGCTGATAGAATGAGAATACTTCTGTCTGGGTTATTGAGAGTGTCCGCGGGTTGTAGGTGGTAGAACGTAAGGATGCCAAACATCAGTCCAATTCCACCAAGACACCAGCCTCAGTACTTCACAAAGTCGCTTAGTTAGAACGTCTGCTTGCTGTAAATGTGTCTAGCAAACAGCAGCAAGCAGACAGTGAAATCCACGAGGACCAACTCCTTAACTTTCTCGTCAACGTTCTTACCGGCGCATTTACGCTTGACCTCGGTGAGAACGCTGAAATCGACCCAGAGGACATTTTCGAGGTCCTCGTCGGCGCGACCGCCGACGAGACCTCGATCTCTTCACTCTGCGAGAAGAGTGAAGACGCACCCTCTGGCAACGACATTCTCTATCACCTGCGCACCAAGTTCAACCTCGAAACTGTCGAATCAACCGGCAATACGCTTCTCCAGCAGGATGTCCTCGAAACGCTCCCTCAGCAGGTGGAGGTCGTTGCGGACCTCCACCTGCGGCCCTACTACGGTGACGAAGACGAGACTGACGGCCTCTACTACAGCGAGGCCAAAGCAGGAACAACTGCGTTCCATGCTTACGCCACACTCTACGCCCGCGTGAACAACAAACGATACACCTTGGCGGTGCGCCGTCTCACCGACGGCGACGTCCTCGCTGAGTTCCTTGGACTGCTCAACAACTTCGATTTCGACGTCAAAGCGGTCTATCTCGACAGCGGCTTCTACGACGGCAAGTGTCTCACGTTGCTCCAGGCACACAATTTCGCGTACATCGTTCCGGTGATCAAGTGGGGCAGCAAGATCAAGAACGAACTCAGCACCGGTTGGAGTCGTGAGATCACTCACGATCTCACGACGTCCTACGGCGAGAACGAGTGGACCGTCGAGTTTCCAGTGATGATCGACTGTACCTACAAGAACGGTCGATACGGTGAGCACGGGGTGGCGCGTCACGGCTACGCCGTCGGCGCGCCGTTCGTCAATGAACCTCGACAGGCCCGATCCCACTACAGCAAACGCTTCGGGATCGAAGCGAGCTACCGCCTCTCCGAGTCAACAATCATCTCGACCACGACGCAAGATCCCGCGAGACGGCTGTTGTTCGTCGTACTCAGCCTGCTACTTCAGAACGTCTGGCGGTACTTGCACTGGGAATACGTGGCGACACCCCGCCGTGGCGGGCGTCGCCTCTGGTGGTGGCCCTTCGAAGAGTTCGTCGACATGGTGACTCGTGCAGCGTGGACGGCCCGACGCACCGCGAGGGCCGTCCCCTCGAATCGGCCACCGGATGATCGCTTCCACCGGTAGCCGGTGACCGAGGACGCCCTACCGACCAGTGGCAACGCTGTCGAGTCGGCGGCGATCAGCCGCCGACTGCGACAGTCTCTCGTCTCTTGTCGTCGGGTAGATCTACGAAGGACAGATTCAGCTCTGATTCATCGGCAAATCACGCTTCAGCGCCAGTTAGCTGAGGGTGATTTGTGAGGTACTGATACTAAGTTAATTCTCGACGTCCAGTTATTCGGACGCCACGGCACCGATCCGGCAGCTGCGTTCCTGCATGGACTCCGCGAAAAACACGATCTCTCCGAGGCGATATTTCTCGTCGATCAGTTTAGCTACCGGACTGCCCTTGCTCGATTAGGTTTGGACGATCGGGTTGACTATACCGACCGAAACCTCATCGAAAATGGTTTCACACGCTCAAAATGCGAGTTGACCGTTTCCATAACTCGTGGGTGGACAGTCGGGCGAGCACACGCAGATGGATTGAACAGTTTGTACATTACTACAACCATCAGAGACCGCATTAATCGCTCGATGGACGAACGCCAGCTGACAAGGTACTAAACTAGACAGTGCCGTTGAGAGGATCTTGACAAAGCAAAACACCATACCAAGGCTATTGAGAGGATATCGATCCCACTCTACCGGCTAACAGTGGCATATGTTGGCAATTATCTGAAATAATATAGCTAATTACAGGAAGATGTTATTTTTCTAAATAGTTTGTTCATATTTGGCAACACCATACTATCACTTTTGCTACTCGTACTCGCATCATCAAACCATCTTAAAACAGTGACAATATTATGTTCTGGGTCTACCCAAATGACATTCTTACCAAAGCCGAGGGCAGCAAAGCTCGTCTCAGGAACATCTGGCCATAGGAGCTGATCTGTGTTAAGCCACCATAGATAGCCGTATTCCGGTTTGATGTCGCAAGGTGATATGGCTTTGTCGATCCATTCTTCAGAAATCAATTGTTTGTTTCTCCATATTCCCCTAGTTAAATATAATTGGCCGACTCTTGCTAGGTCTAAAGTGTTAATCCATAGACCACCTCCCCAGTGCCCCCCTCCTGAGACAGACTTGACCTTCTGATTAGAAGTTAAACTATCTATTAAAACATCAGAATTATCATATCCATGCCATTGCCACGAGTTACTAGCCCCAATAGGATCCATAATCTCCTCCTTTAGTACGAGAGGGAGGGGTTTTTGTAAAAGACGTAGCAATGATAACGACAGCCTATTCACGCGCACATCATTGTATTCCCAGAAAGTCCCTGGAGATTGTAGCTCGCGGTCCCTTCCTTCTCGTCTATCAACACGATCAGGTCTGCCAAATAAAGCACCTTCCCATTCACTAGTTTGCTGGAATAAATTTTCCCACTCAATTTCGTGATTATGAGAATAGTCGAAACCTCCATCGCGGACATATTCTTTGACTTTATCATCTACACTCCCTAGTAGATCCTGATCATATGCCACACCACCTACCGTTGAAAGAAAGCTTTTCGTAACACTAAATGTTAGGTCAACACGTTCCAAATCCCCCCATTCAGCCACAATATGGCCGTTTCGAATGATAACGCCTGATGGACCCCCTCGTTCTCGAGGAAGGGGACCGGACATTGCTTTATAATCACCTTCATCTTCACGTTGTTTTCCGTAATCAGAGAAATCTCGGTTGAGGGAATCAGTCTCATTGTTTTTCGCAAAGTCTACTGCATCATGAATTAACTCTGGATCCATATCTTCCTCAATTGGTTCTCTTCGTTCCCACTTCTGTTGTGGTGGGTAGTATTCTGCCATAGCAAATTATTCGCCTCCTTGTAAATATGTCTGTGGTATATATTCGCATAATTCTCGATAATAAATACTCTACGGCTATATGAGTTCTGTACGAGCAAAACTGGGGTGAAATCCTACTATACGCAGGTTTCTGTTACTACTGGTGAGTCACCCTTATTGAACATACTGACTGGAAACGCTAACGAAAACATGGTTCCACTGGACATCTACGTCTTGCGGTCGTACGCACGCTTATCCGACGGATACCAGGACAAGAAAGAAAACGAGGAAGAGCACAATCACGACAAGTGCCGGTAACAGAATTGTCTGCATGAGTGCAGCAACTATGGCAATCCTGTCGTGCCAATCAAGTTCACGGACGCCGTCTTCCTCTGCAGTCGAGTTGTCAAGGTTCATCGTAAAGGTGGCATTTGGCATGCTGACCGTTGACATCGAACTGGGCAGGGTCTTGCTGTTCACAGATGTCTCCGATCTTCTCAGGACATCTTGTGTGGAACGAGCACCCTTGGGGCGGATCTTCCGGATCCGGCACCGCGCCGTCAAGTAAAATCCGGTCGCCGCTCTCTTTTCCGGGGGTCGGAATCGCCGACAATAGGGCCTTCGTGTACGGATGTTTCGGATCCCGGAACACTTCTTCTGTAGGCCCCCTCTCGACAATCTCTCCCAAATACATGACGACGACCCGATCGGTCATGTATCGGACGACATTCATATCGTGTGTGATGATTAGGTACGTAAGGTTGTACTCGTCTTGCAGTTCGTTGAATAGTTTGATTAACTGAGCCTGTACTGAAACATCGACACCGCTCATCGGTTCATCGGCGATAAGCAGACGGGGATTCAATGTCAGCGCTCGGGCGATCCCAATCCGCTGACGCTGACCCCCGCTGAATTCGTGTGGGTATCGTTCGGAGTGTTCGGGTTTTAGTCCGATCTCTTCGAGGAGTTCACTAACCTTGTGTCGGCGCTCCTCCCGGGACATTGTGCTGTGCTCCCGTAATGGTTCATCAATGATCCGTGAGACTTTGAGACGAGGGTTAAGCGATAGTGCGGAATCTTGAAAGATCATTTGCATATCCTTCCGGACGTCTCGGAGGCCCTTCGGATCGAGATTCGTGATGTCTTTCGAGTCGAAAGTAACTCGTCCAGATGACGGTTCATGCAGACGAAGGATGGACTTTCCGAGGGTGCTTTTGCCACAGCCGCTCTCGCCTACGACGCCGACGACTTCTCCCTCTTGAACGTCCAGGGAGACATCATTCACTGCATGTGTCTTAGTCGAACCCCGAAGAAAGCCGCCGCCACTTTCGAAGTGCTTCGACAGGTTTTCGACCTCTAGTAGTGTTGATGACATATGTGCTTAGTAGTTGATTGGTTTCTCGTTCTGATTCTGTGGAAGTTTCCCAGAGGGGGCCTCCCCGCTCTCATCGTGGTCTGTATAGAGGTAACAGGAGGCTCTATGATTCTCTCCTACCCTAGCCGACTCCGGGAACCCCTCAACACAAGCGTCAGTCGCGTACTCACAGCGAGGATGGAAAGTACACCCTCCCGGTAAGGTGGCACCAGAGGGGACAGTTCCTTTGATCGGTTCAAGCTGTTCGCTGACCTGAGGTAGGCACTGCAACAGCCCACGAGTATAGGGATGCTTAGGATCTTTGAATATTTGTTCCGTTTCTGCGATTTCGACAATCTTCCCTTTGTACATAACCGCGACGCGATCACACACCTCCCAAATAATTCCCATATCGTGTGAGATGAAGATCATACTCATGTTCATCTCCTCCTGGATATCGTTGAACAGTTCCAGAATCTGGGCCTGAATGGTTACATCGAGAGCAGTCGTCGGCTCGTCCGCGATTAGGAGTTGTGGTTCGCGGGAGATGGCGATCGCGATCATCGCTCGCTGGGCCATGCCGCCAGAGTACTGATGCGGGTATTTATCTAGATTTTCCTCTGGTGATGGGATCCCAACCTGCTCAAGTAAGTCGACCGCCCGTTCGCGTGGATCTCCCTTGTAGTCGTTGACCTCAAGAGTTTCTTCGATCTGATGGCCAATAGTGTACGCTGGGTTAAGTGCAGACGACGCCTCTTGGAAGACCATGGAGATATCTCGTCCGAGCAGCTTTCGCAGCTCACGGTCACTGAGCGAGTGGAGATCCTTATCTCTGAAACGGACCGATCCGTTTTTCACCTGCCCAGGGTTCCTAATCAACCCCATGATCGAAAGTGCAGTAACACTTTTTCCGCTCCCGCTTTCCCCTACGATTCCTAGCGTCTCGCCTTCTTCCAGCTCAAACGAGATTCCGTCGGTAGCGACGATTTCTCCCGCCTGAGTATCGAAGGTTGTCTCAAGGTCGGTGATTTCCAATAGACTCATTGTAGTTTGTCCCCTGTCTGTAATTCTGGATCCAATGCATCATTAAGTGCGTCGCCGAGTAAATTAAACCCTAGGACGACAAGGACAATCGCAAGTCCCGGTGCAATCGTAATCCATGGGGCTAGGGCGATGAAGTCCCGACCGTCGGCGAGAATGAGCCCGAGACTCGGTGTTGGTGGTTGAACACCCAATCCAAGAAACGAGAGCGCCGCGGAGATGATAATGGCTCGCCCCATGTACAGTGTCGCCATCACGACAACAGAAGTGAAGATATTGGGGATAATATGTTCAACTATGATACTGAAATGGGAACGGCCAATGCTGTCGGCGGCCGTCACGAACTCCTTTTCGCTCGCCGTGAGCGCGTCACCCCTAGCTAGTCGGGCAAACTGGGGCGCCGCAGAAATACCGACTGCAATCATCATATTGGTGATCGATGGCCCGAGCACTGCCACGATGATCAGAGCCAACAGAAGGAACGGGAACGCCAGCATGATATCGATTAGTCTTCCAATGATTTCGTCGACCCAGCCACCGTAATATCCGCTGACTGTCCCCATAATCGTCCCGATTGCGACGCCGACGCCCACAGAGACGACGCCGATGAGCAGGGAAATTCGGAACCCATAGATGATCCTCGAGAGGATGTCTCGGCCGTAACTGTCCGTCCCGAGGAGATACGTCGTGTTGGGCGATGTGAGTCTAGCGGTGAGGTTCTGACTTGCCGGATCGTATGGTGCTAACACTGGTGCAAGAATCGCAATTGCAGTCACGAGGACGATCGTCACCAATCCGAACCGTCCCTTCCGTGTCCGCATAACATCCTTGACAACGCTGTTGATGCGACGGTACAATCCAAGCAGGAATCGCTTGTCTACGACATCGTAAAACGTGTTACGTGTCTTCATAAGTGATCTTGGGGTCGGCCTTCGTATAAACGAGGTCCGTGATGAGGTTGACAGTGATGTACATCACCGCAATGACGACAACAGTTCCTTGGACGACCGGGTAATCCCTCCCAAAGATAGAGTCGAGTAAGAGGCGACCGACTCCAGGTCTGGCGAACACCTCCTCAATCACGATCGTTCCGGCGATCGCGTTCCCGAAATACAGGCCGACGACAGTGATGACGGGAACCGAAGCGTTCCTGAACGCGTGTTTGTAAATAACTGTTCGCTCGCCGATTCCGCGTGCTCGCGCCGCCTGGACATAGTCTTTCTCAAGGACACCAATCATGCTCGATCGCGTCAACCTTGCGATGAGGGAAGCCGTGAACGTGCCCAGAGTTATGGCCGGCAATACGAGGTGGTGTAACAACTCGACCGGATCATTGAGACTCCCAGCACCGGTGGCCGGAAAAATCCCCAAGCTGCCCGCAAAGACAAGGATGAGGATGAGTCCAATCCAGAAATCCGGCGTCGAAACGCCCAGAAGCGCACCGACCATGACACCGTCGTCGGTCATCTCGTCGCGGTTCACTGCAGCGATGATTCCTGCCGGAATACCGATCAAGAGGGCGATGATCATACCACCAGTCGCAAGGAGAATCGTGTGTGGCAGGCGGGCCATGATCATGCTCTCAACGGCCCTTCCAGTTCGGACCGACGTCCCGAAATCGAACGTCAGATAGCCGTACATGAACTCTAAGTATTGACGCCACAGTGGCTGATCCAGACCATATCTCTGTTGGAGGCTCTCGATTACCTGTTGATCCGACGTGTATCCCATCATGATCTCGACTGGGTCGCCTGGAATGAACCGAATCATGAAAAACGCGATCGTAACGACCGCGATAATCGTCGGAATGGCCTGCAGAACACGTTTGAGAACGTATCTTCGAAATCCCATTAGTATGATTTGTATGTGATTGTGTCTACTCTTCGAATGCCGACCTTTCGAACTCCATCCGTCGTTGCGGATCAGCTTCGAATCCACTCACGTGGTCCTGCATGGCGAACACGAATTGCTCGTGATCAATCCAGATCCCGGGTGGGTCTTCATTGACCGCGTGCTGGATATTGCCGAAGAGCTCCGCCCGTTCTTCCTCGTCAACCGTCGTAGTCGCTTCCTCAAGCCAGGTGTCAACGTCCTCGTTGTCATAGTACCAATAGTTCCCACCGTCTGGTGGTACGTTCTCCGAGTGGAACGCGTTAGCCAGAAAGATGTCCGGAGCAGGAGTCTGCGAGAGACTATGAATAAACATCGGGACATCGTGGTCCGTGCCGGTGATGATCGTCTCCGTATACGTCCCCGAGTCCCGGATCTCGAGGTTCGCCTCGACACCAATCTCGAGGAAGTTCGACTGGAGAACCTCCGCAGGTTCTGAGAACCGACCGACCCTAGGAACCATCCACGTGAACTCGAATCCGTCGCCGTATCCTGCTTCCTCAAGTAACTCTATCGCCCGATCCGGATTGTATTCGTAGGTAGGCACGTCATCCGTGTTGTAGTCGACATCCGGCGCGGTGAAGCTGGCTGGGGCTTCCGCCATTCCTGGATACAGTTCTTCTCGAATGGCCTGGGTGTTTGCGGCATAGTTAAGCGCCTGACGGACCCGCACGTCGTCGAACGGCTCGATTTGGCAGTTGAACCCCGCAAAGCGAGTGATGAGTCCCGCCGTTCGGGTGATTTTGACATCGTCTCGATCTTCGAGGGCTGCTAACCTGTCAGAACTGTTGACCTGAAATACCGCAATCTCGCCGGCGTCGAATGACGACGCGGCAGTCGCGTCTTCTGGAATCGGCCTGAAAGTCAACTCGTCTGCTTCGGGGAGCCCCTCAACATGGTAGTCGTCGTAGGCTTCTAGTTCCGTCCGCTCATCCGGGACATGCTCGACGAACTCAAACGCTCCCGCGCCGACAGGATTGCTCGCGAATTCGTTCTCACCGATATCGTCGACCGCATCCGCTGGCGGAATCATCCCGAGCGGGGTCCCCAGCTGATGTTCTACAGCTAAAGCAGGTTCCTCAAACACCATTGTACAAGTGTAGTCGTCCTCCACCTCGAGTGTTTCATAATTGAGCTGGTTTAGTTCGACTGCGCGCGGTGATCCCTCGAGGATTCGATCGAAGTGATACTCGACGTCAGTCGTTGTCAACTCCCCATACCCGTCGTGGAACTGAATACCCTCCTTGAGCGTGAGCGTCAACTCGGTCCCGTCTTCGTTGAATTCCCAGTCGTCTGCCAGCGATCGCTCGGAACTCGGCTCGGTTGTGCCAATCTCGTACCCAACGAGCGGGGCGAAGATATTGGCACAGATTTGCCGGTCCGTGACGTTCTCCTGGTGAACTGGATCGAGGTTCACAAAGTCATACGTCTGACGGACGGTCAGTGAACCTTCACCGACAGCCCCGCCTTCGTCGCCAAGACATCCAGCGAGTAATGCACCGCTGCCCACGGCAACTGCTCCGCTCTTTATTAACTCTCGACGCTTGAGTGGGGATAACATGATTTCTACAATCAACCAAGAGTGTATAAATTTTTTGGCTATTGAATGTCATTCTATATAGATGAATTTGAGGTGAGCAGCATTTGCTTACCGGGTTCGTACTTAAGGACTGCAAGCAAGAGTTCGATAGTAGTTGACCGAAACCTCGTTTCATCGGAAAATTTGGCGATGTCTATTTCTCAAAATTTCTAACTCCTGGTTTTGTATTTATGATATCTCTTAACTATTGCATCTGATCTGGCCTACGAGATTCGTACTCTGCACTGATCCTGCTGGCTCCATCGATAAGGTCAGCAATGTATGCCGACAAATCCTCGCCAGCAATAGGATTCCCATGGACTGGCGCTACCCAGTCAACCTTGTACTCGGAGAAGATTGTGTTAATCGCCGCCTCGAGTCTCTTTGGATCGACGTAACGGAGCCACACAAGACTGTCCCGATGGTACTCGTATACCGATTCCGCTGTTATTCCCCTCGGGAAGTCACGGGAGGTGTACTTACACTCGCCAGGACCATGGTAGTTCCCGAACCCATCAGCGGTGTAAAGTACGTTGTCACCGTGGTCGTAGATCCATGTCGTATGGGACCGGTCCGCCAGCGGCGGGTCGATGAAACTGAACTCACGGCCAATAATCTCCATCGACTTCCCAATCTGGCATCGAATTGCATTCGAAATCCCCTGTAAGCGCGGTGACCCACATGATGCGATGAGGGTCACATCATCCCACTCCGACCGGAACTCAGAGACGTTCCCGGAGTGCGGGTAGTCAGAATGTGACAGGATGATCGCATCGAGACCCTGACCATCGGTTTCGCTCTCAATCTTGCGCTTGATCGTTTCCCGGTCGTGAAAGGATCCCGAATCAATGAGGAGATAGTCGTCGTCCTCTTCGATCAAATATACATTGACATGTTCGTGGGCCCCATCCGTTTTGTGACATTCGCTAATCCAGTGTGTATCGTTAGTGAGTTGTGTCCTCATTGTAGTGATCCTCCGGTCATCCAAGCGTACCGATGCGTCCTTCGGCGTGGATTCGCTCGACGACTCGTTTCATCCGGTCCATATAGACGTCCGTGTCCTCGGTGATGACGAGACCGTGCGCCGGAGCGATCACGTCGGGATCGTGTATCTCAATTAGTCGATCAATATCAGCTTTGACCTTTGGCACATCGACATACGCGTACCAGAACATAACCCGACCGTGAAACTCGATCAACCGATCAACCGTCATAGGTGTGTCAACCTCCTCGAAGAGACTGAGGCATTCGCTGTCGAGGTGTGGGAACCCAAGCCAGTCGACGGGAAAGAGAGTATTCGTCGTTCGTTCGGACATCCATAGTGAGACCGGGGCATCAAGGAACGTTGCTTCGTGGAAGTCCACAACGAAACCACCGAGGTCAATACTGTCTCCATCCCCCACGAGTTCGCCCTCGTCGAGGCGGTAGAGATGATGACCGTTGCCGTACTTCGGCGCGACGAGTGTTGCATTGGGGTACGCTTCGAGGATTCGCGGTGTGTTCCCCGCATGCGGAACGTCGGGATGCGAGACGACAAGGTAATTCAGGTCGCGGTCGCCGAGGACGGAGTTGAGACGCTCGAGTATCTCGTCTCCGCTCGCCGGCGAGAGGGTGTCGAACAGCAACGTCTTATCGCCAACGAGGAGGTACGCGCAGTTCGGAATGCGAACGGTTTCCCCCTCCTTGTACCATGTTGGGGAATCTGGCTCCGTTTCTATCATTCCAGTTCTGTCCGGACCGTTCTCCTTGATCCAGTAGAACCCGTCTAGTATCTCTCGTGGCATTCTATACCATAACAGTGCGCGAGGCCTTCTTAGTTGTTTTCAATTTGGCCACCACTTGAAGGCGTGTACAAATAGATTTAATACGTAACGACAAAGTGTTATCCAGTATCATGGCACCCGAAGAGGTTATTCCAGATGCCGTCTCGACGAAACAGTCCGAATACGTCTCTCTGCTTCAGGAATTGATCCAGTGTGAACCGGTCAATCCTCCGGGGAACGAACACCGCGCTGCGGATGTGATTCGACCGATCCTTGACGATCTCGGGTTCGAGGTCGAAGAATACACTGAGGTCGAAGGCCGTCCGAATCTCGTCGCACGGCTAGAAGGCGATGGCGACGGTCCGACACTACTGATGAACGCACACATGGACGTTGTGCCAGTCGATTCTCCAAAAGAGTGGCCTTGCGATCCATTCTCCGGAGCAATTATTGACGAGAGAGTGTACGGACGCGGCGCCGTCGATCACAAATCGCCCATCGTCGGGATGCTTGGAGCTGTCGAAACCCTGCAGGAAACAGGTATTGACCTCGTCGGCGACCTAGTGTTCGTGTTCGACTCGAACGAGGAGCGCGGTGGCGAACACGGCATGAGGTTTGTCGCCGAAAATGCCGACATCGACGCCGACATGGGGATCTATGCGGTGACATCGAGTCTTAGCGAAGAATCCGCGGAGTACTTCGAGACCCAGGGTCGCGACAACGTACACCGGGCGAACTTCGGAAATCAAGTATTCTCGGTCACCGTGGAAGGTGACCTGAAACACCCCATGACGCCGGCAGAAACCGAAAGTGCAGGTGAACGACTCGGGCGGCTGTATCCCTCCTTGTTCGAGTACTGTAACCTTATCTCCACAAAAGAAGATGATTTGACGGGGTCACCGAACGCAGAGATCACAACAATCGAAAGCGAAGGAAGGCCTGAACGGGCATCGCCTGAAATGACTCTTCACGTTCGGCGGTACTATGCACCATCAGAGGAGAGTGACACCGTGTTCCGTGAGTTCGAGTCCCATATGACAGAGGCGGCCCGCAAGGAAGGGATCGCCGACTCGGTAACCGTGGAACAGGAATCTAACATGCCCCACGTTACCGTTCCGTTTGATCACCCACTCGTTGAGTCGGCGACGTACGCGGCCTCACAGGTCCGGGACAATGAACCGAACGTCGCTGGAGTTCCCGCCCAAACAGGAATCACTTGGCTGGTCCGGGAACTAGACCTCCCGATGATCCTTTTCGGGTTCGGTCAGGTGAACCTCCACCATGCCGATCCCGAGTGGATCCACGTCGACGATCTCGTCGACATGGTATCAGCGTACGCACTCGTATACGCGAAACTACTCGGGGAAGAAGCACCACTGCTCGAGGGGGCGGCTGATGTCGGCGAAACCGAAGGATAGGGATAACACCTGCTTCCAGATAGTCGTTTTCCGCCGACGATCCGCAGTCGATACCGGACTGACGCCATCTCGACCTCCTCCTCCAGCGGGAAGACCTCCCTGGATTGAGTATCCCATCGAGACTGAACGCGGCTTTCACCCGGCATATCAGGTCGACGGCCCCTTCGTTGTAGCCCAATAAGAGGTATTTCTGTTTACCCATCTCGACGCCGTGTTCGCCTATCACCTTCCATCGAGTTCGATGGCGTGATAGACAATCCGGGCATCGGCACGCTCCCTAAACGCCCAGTGCTCCTCGTCTTCCGGGCCATGACCATTAGTGGGTGTTTCCGTCGCCCGTGTGGCCGAAACACGGTGTCTCAAAGGTGTGTTTCCACCGAAGTGATGAAGTCGATTAGGTCTGCGTACTTGCAGATCAGTACAGTGACGTCGCCCGAGGTGAGTATAGTGGGAACCGAATCGTAGTGTGCAGAGCGAACGACATCTTCTCATGAACCTGCCACAACAACTCCATCTCTTCACCTGACTCGCCGATCAAGATCCCCCGTCGTGGCCTGTACTTCTCGAGATCATCTGGCAGAATCCGACCTCGGTTTCGAAACTGCGGATTCGATGAAACTCGATAAAGGCCATCAGCGAGGTGGGAAGGCCCTCGTCGAGCTAGGTTTCACCTTCGGGGATCAATCAGTTCCCAACTTGCAAGAGTTATCTTGAGTACTATGAGACGGCGCACCGCCACATGTATTGTTAACCCCCACTGCCCAACAGGAGCTGCAGGGATCGACGACGCCAGAGGACACCCAGAAAGGGACTCAGTCGATCTACCCGAACGATGTGGGCATCTGGAACATGAACAAATCTATACTGATGAATCTACAGATAAAAGACGATATTTTACCAAGTTGTATTGAGATGTTCTCTGGCAATTCCGAGAGGCATTCCGTTACCGGTATCCGAGAATGAACCCGTGCAAATCTTCCGTGTCTCACCGTGGAACAAGGAAGTTGTGAATAGATCCCATAGAAAAACAACCTTCGCAAAACGGTTAGTCGACAGTAGAAAATAGATAGTAACTGTCCTTCTAAAATATGGGATATTATTATTACTGAATGTGGAAGAACATTGCATCACGCCCGCTACGAACAGATTTCAACGAATGAGAAAATATAATGAGATTATTACATACATACGGTCGTAATACTCGGATGTTCTGATGGCTAACGCATGAAAAAGAGAGCCTTCAATGACGGACTGTTTGAGACAGCAAACCATTCGTTTTGGAGAAGAATATAACTCTGCTTCAGTCTATTGCTCCGAAGAGTTCTTTGAACGGCGAAAGCAATTACGAGGAGATTCCAATAAGAATAGTCAATTTAGACGTTCAAGCTGCTATTCACGCGAATTTGATTTTAGAAGGCAGTGATGTTCTCAGAGGTTACAATTAGTTTCTAATAATATTAGCAACTCAAAGATGATAGAATAGAGAGCCAGAAAACACCAATCACGACCAGGTGTTCAGTTGTGTCAACTAGCTATTCGGATAAGCCGAACAGCATTCCTGTTATTGTCTACAAATATAACTTATCCGGAAAATGATCAGAGTGGTTAGGAAGTCTATGATTTGAGCCCTTTCAATTACGAAAAGACGAATCGCAATTCGATGACGTTTGCGATCTCTTCGACCGACTCGCTTAGTTCCGTCCGCCGATCCTCGTTGGTGAACCGGTTTACGGGACCCGAAACGCTAATCGCACCGATTACGTCGTCATCGATGATGACGGGCGCTGAGATGCAATAGAGGCCGTGGATCGTCTCCTGTCGGTCGAACGCCAGTCCGCGTTCCTCAATCCAATCGAGTTCCTCGAAAAGTTCCCCCCGGGAGGTAATCGTGTGTTCCGTTAGTCCTCTGCTTCACCGGAGGCATCCGCACGACGTTTCAATAGATAGGTTACACCGCCAAGACTGGCAACAGTACCGATAATTCCAGGCCCAGGAACCTCGTCAGTCTCGAGTTCAATGACAACATCGCTATCATCGTCATCGCTGTCACCAGAGTCCGGTACTTCGTCATCGCCACCTTCCTCGTTGCCCCCAGAATCGTCTCCCGATGTCCCATCATCAGTTCCGTCTCCGTTATTCGTTCCACCACTGGACTCATCGTCGTCATCATCATCACCGACTTCCTCATCAACGACAGTCACCTCCCCAGTGTAGCTATCGTCGCCAGTTTCAAGGCTAAACTCATGCTCACCAGGAGAATCAGCCGTCACGACGTATTCATGTTCCCAGTAATTGCCGGGATCCAGGTCAATCTCAGTGGACTCGACATCGTCCCCTGCAAAGGTGAAATCGATCGTCGCAGACGTTGCAACATCGCCTTGATTCTCGATAACATACGGAATAACGATCGAATCACCGAGAGTTACCGCGTGACTCGGATCATCGATTCCAATGAGAGCGATCTCCGCTGAGTCGCCCTCAACAGAGATAACTCCACTTTCCGCATCATTCGCAGATTCGATAGTGAACTCATGCTCTCCGCGTGCTTCTACCGGTCCGACTGGAATGGAATACATGGCTAGATCGCCGCCATCAAGACCAACATTGAGGGTCTCAATGGTATCCCCCTCGAGTTCCACTGTAACCGTCTGGGAGACACTCACATCTCCCGCATTTCGCACGTCAAAATCAATGTCAACAGTGTCGTGGGGCTGAATTGTTGGCTCTTCTGGAGTCACGGATTCGATACGAAGTTCGGGCTCCTCTTCACCGTCATCTCCCCCCTCTTCTTCACCGTCATCCTCCTCTTCCTCTTCTTCCGTTTCGTTATATGGTTCCTCAAGGAGTTCTTCACTCGGGTCTGTAATCGCTTGCACCTCATCAACCAGAAGTTCCCGATCGTGATCATTACCGCCAACACCAGCCCGAAATTCGAAGTCAAATTCGCTAATCGAATCCGATAGCTGCCATTCGCTGGGTTCGCTGGTCCCAAACTCCCATACTTTGGCGGATACTGTCCCCCCATCTAAGTACAATCGAAAGACAGCCCAAGTATTCGCAAAGGCGTTGTCAATCGTTTCGGCGCCTGGAGAATCAAGGGACCCGGACGCGAAGTAAATCGCGTCTCGAGACGTATTGATCAATAAGTGTCGCTCATCGTCATCCCCGTTTAATCGAAACCGCTGCTGAAATGCAGATTCAGTTACCCTGTAGATACCACGGAATTCGACGGTGTCATGCGTGTTGAAGACACCTGCACACTCCCAGTCCGCTCCGGAACGTGTCGCATCATCAAGGCGCATCGAGCGATCACCAACGACACCATCCGAAACGACTTCAACATTTCCGCTTGTATCCCAGCAGTCTAACCCGTCCTCGAAATCATCGAACGAGTCACTTCCGTCGTCTCCCTCATCGTCGTCATCGTCGTCATCGTGGTCATCAGAGATGTCCGTCGTTGCCCGAAACTCATCCCATGTGAAATAAATCGAATCATCGTAGGCAGATGGACCGACACCACCCCAGTTCCGGGAGCGCATCTCAACAGTGTGAATACTCGTCTCCTGCCCATCATCGGGCAGGAGCTCTGTATACTCGTCCCCATCGATAGTCACCGTGAACGTTTCATCATCAGCCCTGATCGCCACTTCATAGATGGTTCCCGATTCAAATGAGGTAAGCACCTTGTCCTCAGCTCCAACCCACTTGATGTCTCGATCCTCATGGTCAAACCGAACATACCCGTTTGACTCCCCATCTTCATCATTTACTCTGAATCGGTTGTTGTTCCAATCCGACGCATCAAGGTCGCCAGTTAAGCGAAATCGCGCCGAGACTTCCTGTGCGAGTTCTCCATCGAGTTTATCGGAGAGATCTGGGCTCTGGACGTAAATGCCATCGTTCAAGCACTCAATCTGTGGTGAATACTCACCAGTGATTGGCACATCATCAATAATAGCGAACTCGTATTCGTTACTATCGAGCCCGTATCTGTACGTGTTTCCATTATCAACGACGACCTTCTCCCAGCCCTGTTTTGTTCCATCGTCCCAGTTATACTCGACTGCCACTCCCGTCGTAGTCAACGTTGGATTCGAACGAGTTGCACCCACAGACGATGTTGCCACGGTACCAACAAGTCCGCCACCAAGGGTTTGTAACAGGTGGCGTCGCTCAAGTGTCCCGGTCATACGCAATACAGAGCATAGAGCAAAATATTGGTTCTGGTTCGGGCAGATATTTGGTCTTCTGAGAGTGACTACCAAACAGTCCCCCTTTCGGTTCTTGTACGCTCATCTGAACAAAGATGATCGGCTGTTGAGTGGCTATAGAGGCGGCCACCAAACAGACTTGCAACCAACAATCCGAGCACGGAGCCACACATGTCCGTACGTGGAGAGACGAACCCACACGATTTGTACCGGTCGGGACAAGAACGCATAATGCCAAACGCTAAATTTGGATTATTTATGACTAGGGCCGACCCAGGCATTACGCTCGTACACATGTAAGCGATTCAAATGCGACATTTGGCGTCTGGTTCTGAGAAAGAGGCCCCCAAAAGTACAATGAGAGGCTGATAACTCGCAGAGAGTGTTGAATTACCGGGTGAAACGCAGGCAACACTGACACAAAATTCACAAGGAGATCCGATAGACAGTGGGATTCCCTGAAGTTTCCCGCCAGACACTAAGCGTTCCTTCTTGGACGAGTGCCTGAACGACTGGACTGATTCGTTGCGGTGGTTCGTTCACTATATCGGCGATATGCTTGACCTTGATATGATTATTACCCCGACTGTGATGGTGGCGAATGCATGCTCGAACCTCCATTTCTAGCTCGGACTGTCGCATACATACTATATTATAAGACATCTATTAAAATAGTAACTGTTGTCTATAGGTTAAATCGATTCGCCAGTGATATCTCATTCGGATACCTACGGCTAAAACCAGTAAAATTCAGCGTGGGCACCCGTTCTGGTCGAATCGTCGGCAGATGAATAGCTACCATTCACGTTCATCATCCCGCTGTCCGCTCACGGGCGCGCAGCGGGTCCGCGGGACCGCTGCGCTATTCAAGCGCACGCCCAAGGTCGATCTCTGTCGACTCCTGTTTGGCTGCGGCAGAGATACCGCAAACCGAGATACTCCGCGATTGCCAGACTACGTCTGGCGGGCAGCCAGAACGCAAGCGTTCTGGCGACGGCGTTGTAAGCAGCCGAGTTTGTATAGCAAGTTCAGAAATACTCGAGGAAGTGAGAGGTCATCTGGAGAGAAGGCCGTATTGTATCCAAAGCTGATTTGTTGTGGTGATATCTTAGTTTCGAGAAGGTATGATAATTTTTAAATTACTCAGGGCCAACCTCCGAGTGCAGGCCGTGTCACACGGCACCTCTTCCCTCTGGAAATTCAATTTACACGATATCCGAACGGATAGAACTTCGATCAGTTGTCATCACAACTGAAACTGTCAGTCGATGACATCCCACGAGATAGTGGGGCCTCTGACAGCGCCAGAACTCCCACCGAGCAGAGTCCACCATGGCAGATGGCGCTCGGAGAGTCGGGTTAGAACCCACTTCCGGGGCATAGCCGGTATTCCTCATGCAAGGAAGCCGCACCATTGTCGGGCGTTGCCCGACTGCTTGCGGGAGCTTTGCTCCCTCTCCGTTTACGGTGTGGAGGATGTCACGTCTCCTCGACACCCTCAATCGTGATGGAGATTTCCTCTTCGATTGCAGGATCGTCAGCTGATACCGGGTCATCACCCACAGCGATTAGCAGTTCGGCATCACCATCCGTTAGCGGACCAACCTCAACCGAGTCGAGTCCGCCATCGATATCAGTTTCAGTCTCCGCAATGACTTCGCCGTCTCTGGTTACAGCAACATATGCGCGTTCCTGCCCATCAGCGTCTCCAGAAATCGAGAATCCGTCGGCATCATTGACAGTGATCGTTGCGTGGTCGACGAATTCACCGCCGTCTGTCAGCAGTTGCGTCGATTCTCCAGTGACAGCAACACTCTCGAGTTCGGGGTCTGGCTCCTCACCATCTACAATCACGATCGGATCCAACGAGTCCGTCTCGCTCACCCCATACAAAGCAGCAGCATTGACAAGGGCCACTGCAAGCACCCCGAGAACGAGTACGCCGGCGATTCCGACGGTGGCCATGAAAACTACTGACCTCGACTGAGACCGCGTCGAACCACTGTTCGAGTCCGTCGTTGCTCGCGGACGAGATGATCGGTCCGTTCCCTCTTGACTCCCTCCACCAGCCGATCGCTGTTCACGATAGTCATCGAACAGCGATTCTGTCTCTCCGATCGGAGACAACGGTGCATCACCACCGAGTTCGATCGTCAGATCACAGTCGGAAAGCTCAGTGATCCGTGCATTTTCTGCAATCGCCAGCGTATCAGCATCGCCGTGAGTATACTCATACAATAACGCAAGCCCTGCACTGGCATCTCGAGTTCGGATCTGAAGCGACTCCCCCCGTCCGACTAACGAGCTTATCATTCGATGATCCTCACGCGATCCTGGAAGGTCTCCCTTCCCGCCATCGAGCTTCGAGAATACCTCGACGTCGTCGCTCGTCGTCTGCAGTGTCATCTCGAACTCGTCCTCGATACGCTCGCGAAGGTCGTCCTTGAAGCGGGTGAAGATTTGATTGAGCGAATCCGTTTCGTAGACGGCGTAATACTGCTCGGCTCGCCCTCCTTTCGTCTCACGCGCACGGAAGAAGACAACAAGTTCGTTTTGTGAACCAGTGTCTAAAAAGACACGGACACCCCCGAAGAAGAACTTCTCTATTCGATCGCTCACTTCGGTCGGATCTCTCCCGCTGCTTCGGTATCTGTTCCCCTGGGAGTCGTAAATTGTGAGTTTTGCCATCTGTTATCCTCCAAGTCGTTGTAGGAGACGACCGAATCCGACCGTGATAACCGAGCCGCGGTCGTCACGAGCTGGCACTCGCTCGTCTTCCTCGTTGAGTGTCGTTTCGTAGTAGACCGGGTGAACCTCCAATTCGGGTGTCTGCCGAAGGAGGCTACTGAACTGCTGGCTCTGACTGAGTTCGTCCTCGACAAACTGCTTGAAGTCGTCAAACGAATCTTGAGGGTCTTGTTCGGTTGCTTCCCAGTACTGGTCGGCGAGGATATCAGCTTTCGTGGGGACGAGGACAACCCCCGTATCCTCGGCCACCTCGAGAATCGAGAAGTACTCGGCGAGGCCGAGCCCCTCGTTGTTCACGAACCGCTCGAGGTCGATCAGCAGGATCAACTTGTTCGCGTCGCGAATACCCTCTGTTAGTGCCTCGAGTTCCGCATCCGGATTGGAGATGTTTCCCTCCAACGCGTCGGGAATGCGGCTCAAGTGCTCGCCCGCGTAATCCACACTCGAGACGGTCACGTTCTTCGGGAACAACGTTCCCTTCACGAACTTGAACTCGAGATGCTGGAGTTCGCTTCGACCCGTTGCCTCGACGATCCAGTCCGTCGCGTCTCGGTCGAGGTTTTCGACCAGTTCCATCAAATCCTGACTCGGGTTCAACGCCTCTCGTTGACTCTGGCGTTTGTCTTCGTCACGCTCGAGAGCTTTGAGATAGGCACCAATCAGGAGCAGGCTCTTTCCCGAAGCTGGCGGTCCGAGGACGAAGAAGCTATCGTTGGATTCGTACTGAGTGAAACGTCGTGCCGTGCCAACGGCAACGCCGCTCGCGAGGACGTTCACCGCTAGTCCGTCAGCCCGAAGCGAGAGTCCCGAGGACTCCGGTGAAAGGATTGTGACACCCTGTTCAGAGACTTCGATGAACTCAGGATAGACGATATGTGCCTCGATCAGTGAGACGAACACGACGCCGACCAAGAGCGCATAAATGCTCCAGGTCGCCCTTCGGTACTCGATTGGACCCATTTGCTTGAGCTCGAGTGCTTTCCGCCCACCGCCGAGTAGCAATCCGAGCACGAGTCCCGGAAGGATTGCGATCGCATCCTCGGGCTGGCTTACGTCCGGGACGAACGTTCCACTCGAGGCCAGGAAAAAGAGCGTGACGCCGAGCCCGATCCAGATCAACAACGCCTGCCAGCGTTTTTTTGGATCGAGCGTCATCAGAGCGAGCAAGCCGATTACGAACCCGAGGAACAGGAAGTTGATCACTCCCTGTCCAATCCCAACGAACTCTCGGAGTTCCATGACCGACCGAAGGATGTGGCTTTCTGTCCACGCGGTCGCGTACAGTTGGGCCAGTACCGGCGTCACCGCAACGACAATACCGAGGTACACGAGTAGCGCTATCTTCTCTCCGTGCTCTCGAAGCCCCGTTAGCACCGCTTGCCTCACCATCGTTCTCTCAACTCCGGTAGTCGGCTCGTCGACCGCCGTCGCAAACAGTTATTCGTCCGTTTCATCTTCAGGCGTTCCTGATTACAGTGGTGCTCCGGGTCTCCCCCTACGGATTTCACCAGAGCTGTCTCACACAATGAGAAACTCATACGTTGTTCTGTATCACGACAAGATAGTTAGTTGGGTATCTTAATTCTTTGGTCCCCACAGTCGTCCAACTGTCAACATTTGCGTCTTCTGGGACGGGAGTTCGGTGTTTGTGGGCGATCCATTTTTGCTCTCGAGAGACGCATCTCGAGATAGCCACAGTTCAGAGTGGAAAACGTCAGCGTGCTATCGGAGACTATTTGCTACCGACTGTGTTCAGCCGGATTGGCTGGACGAGAGCAGATCTAATCCGACAGTCTGCCATGCCCCATCATTCAACATAAGCGATATATTTTGAGAATGTCACGGATTCCCTTCTCACTGGTCGATCGGCAAGAAGAGTTAAATACCGGCAGACAGCGCCACGCTCACCACTTATCACAGGAGGGGCTCACGGCAAGTAGAATTAAATAGTATCAGATCGGCGAACAGATTTAATACAGGGTAGTTAGAAGTTGAGGTACGTTCCGGCAGGTACCCAGCGGAGGCACAGGTGTCCTCGAGGGGTGGGTGCTGGACGCTAAACACAGATACACATGTTCGAACGAATCACAGACGAAGAAGAACGCGGTCAGGTGGGTATCGGTACGCTCATCGTGTTCATCGCGATGGTACTTGTTGCAGCGATTGCAGCAGGGGTACTGATCAACACCGCCGGACTGCTTCAGTCACAGGCCGAAGCAACGGGTCAAGAAAGTACAGCACAGGTGTCGAATGTTGTCGAAATTGAGTCCGCAACTGGGCAAGTAGTTGATGACGGCAATCCACTCGAGGATGTTGACCTCGTGCTTGAAGATGAAATCGAGGGTACTGCTGCCGACCACACTAGCATTGAATACATCTCCGTAGAAACTGACAACGTATTTGTAGAAAGTCAAAGCGGAGATGTTGGTGAGCTTGAAGAAGAGCTAGAGGGCGTTGACCTATCCAGTGATGCTGATGTGGAATTTGAAGTTGAAACCGATGAATCGGGTACCGAAGATCCTCTTGGTACTGGTGACGACTACACCATTGAAGTTGATGAGAGCTACATCCAAGAGGATGGAACGGTAAAACTATTTGTCCTCGAAGATCCTGATACAGCCGATAATCTCTTAGTTGAGAGTGTTCTCGACGAGGGCTACATCAATGGTGTTCAGTTCTACGACATGACTGGCGAAATCGATGAGTTAGAAATTACCGATCCTATTGGTGTAGGCAACGTGGAGCCACACGCGGAGGCTGACTTTAGTGGCGAAGATCTCTCTGGTGGTGACAACGAAATCGAAGTGGCGGTAGAGACCACGGATAATGAGGAACTTGGCGACGCAACAGGATCACTTGAATTAACTGCACTCGCCTCTGCAGAAGGTGACGGAGCTGCCATTCAAGTCTTTGATGATGGAAGTGGAGACCTCGTTCTTGACATCGATGCAGACGAACCCACCGGTCCAGGTACCGGTGACTACATCGACGAAGTCTCGATGATGGTCTCACTCGGACCAGGTGCAGATGCAGTTGACCTTGGGGCAGCAACCTTCGAATACGTCGGTGAAGATACTGAGCGAGGTCAAGCAGAGGATCTCATCAACCTTGATGTCGAAAGCCTCGAGGGAGAAGATCTGATCAACAGTGACGATGCTGATGCAATCCTCACATCCGATGATCGCTACAACATTGAGTTAGATCTCAACGGACCTGGTAATGAAGACTTCTCGCCAATCGAAGCAGGTGGCTCCGCTGAGTTCACTATCGTTACCGCCGACAGCTCCCAAACTGTTGAAGTGCTGATGGCACCGTCGACGCTTACTGAAGACGCAATTAGTCTCTAATTCGGTTTAGAGACCTATAATAACTTCATATTTTGATGATCGCATCGGCCCCTGACGAAGAGAGACGTGCACAAGTAGGCATTGGGACACTCATCCTGTTCGTAGCGATGGTGCTCATCGCCGTCCTCGCAGCGGGTGTCCTGATGAACACTGCTGGCGTCCTTCAGTCACAGGCCGAAGCAACCGGGCAAGAAAGCACTGCAGAGATTTCGAACACCGTCGACGTCTACACCGCAGTCGGCGACGTGAACGAAGATACCGAGATCGAGGCGATCGATATCACAGTTGGGCTGGGTGCTGGCTCGAATCCGATTGACCTCGACAATATCGTGATCGACTATCTCGGGCCAGGTGGACATACATTCATCACTGACGTTCCCGTCAACGTCGACGGGACCGACAGCTCGGTCCTCGAGACAGGGGGCGACCGAGCGACGATCACGGCAGAACTCGAAGGAGAAGAAGAAGTCGAACCGCTCGAGCAAGGCGATGCTGCAGTCATAACCATCATTACAAACGACGGCGCACAGATTACCGTGCAGTTGACCACCCCGACGATTCTCGAAGCCGAACAACCAGTCCGGCTGTAACGTCGCCAGTGGTTCATCGAGCGATCCATTGCAGGAGATCCTTCACTCAACGTGAGACTGCTCAAGCTATGAACTCGATCGAAGCCACCCAAACAACAGCCACAGCACTAGAAGCAGTCGAACCGCTACGAATCCACGAGTCGCAATCGCCACACGTGCTCGAGAAGTATATCGACTACACGCCCAAAGGCCGTGGTATCCTTACGACAATCGTCCCAGGTAGGTGATCGGTGGGAATGAGTTCGTGCGATGATCGGATGTAACAACGCTACTCATCTCCACCTCCGCAGTTGGTGTGGGTTCGAACGATTCACAGCAAGGGTAGCAGTGGGCTGCTAACTACCGCTGTGATGACTACTTCAGAGTCGAACTCGAGCCACGAACCGTGACTCGAGCTGACTTGGACTCGCGTCGGGTGGGTCCGGGGAAGACCGAGTAACTACCGACGCATTCGAACGATAGGAAACCACCACTGTAAATATACCTCATTGTCACAAGCCCACGTATTTTGAAATATACTCGAGAGAGTACGCACCTGCAGGACAAAAACCCCTCAACGGTACGCCAGTCGCTGATCCCGAGTCATCGAACCGACGCCGAATATTCCCGCGGTGGCACCAACGAGTCGATAAAGTTCCGATCGATAGGCATCCCCTTGAGAGTCGTAAACTGCACCGGATCCAAGTCGTTTGTAACGAGCTCTCGAGACGTGTGCTCTCGAAGCTGAAGGCAGGCCTCGACATCGAGTATCCGAGGCTTTAGCGAAAATGGGAGTTCCGAAATTGCTTCCTCGAGGGCTGGATACGCTCGCACGATGCTTCGTGATGAGACGCGACATGCATCGGCGACCGTCTGCTGGTTAAGCGATTTCGTCGCGAGCGAATCAGCAATGTAAATGCTGGCACCCGCAACGCTGAGTGTGTTTTTCGTTCGGCAGACGCCATCGCTAAAGAAGTAGCCCGCAATGAACGTCGCGGTCGGGAGAAGTTGCTCTTTCTGCTCAGCCGGCGATGAATCGAACGGCTCGTCCGGAAGCCGTTCGATAATACGCCTAATCAGCGTTGCAGGATTGATCGGCGGGATAGCGCAATCGAGGTCGGCTTTGAGTTGATTCATCGCATTGCGGGTTTTCTCCTCGGACGGAAACACAGTCCACGAGTCACACACCCACGAGATCGGGATCGGGTCATTTTCCATTCGACTTGCCATATAGAAACAGGCGAGCAGGTCGCTGATTGTCTTTGGCTCGATACTATCACTCGCGCGCCCGTCCGCCTCGAGCATTTCAGCTGTGTCGATCACGGCCGGGTCGACGTTGAATCTCTTGTAGAGCGTGCCAAAGATAAGATCCCGAAATGCTGTGTGACTGGTCCCAACATCGTGGTACTCGTCTTTGATCGTCTGTGGGCTGTCTGCAACAGGTAAATCGACGCGGTCTGCGGAAGGAACAGGCTGTTCACCACCGGCTGGTGAGGATTGTGACTCACTCGAGGACTGCTTCAGGACAATATCCCATTCAGCAGTTTCGATCGCGGTCTCTCGCGATTGAGGGACCTCAGCGTCTGCCGATTCGTCACTGATTGATGGCTCACTATTCAGGGCCGATTGAAGCCGTTCGAGTGAGTCCACTCCATCGACCTGAACGATTAGCCTCCCGACCTCCTCATCTAGTTGCTCGAGTCTGACATCACCTGCTGAGACGACAGCAGCTTCGTCAGTCTCCGATATCTCTGAATACATACTCAATCGACCCACAGGCTCCTACAGTGGCGAGCCGGTACTTGATTCTCTTTTGAGCCCTGTGATCAAATAACTTCCTGTGTGAGAATCCTCCGGTAAATCGCCTCGGGGTCAAGTGGTTCGAGAATCGAAGATGCTCGTGATGACGGGAGACCGCTGGTCTCTCGAACCACGGCCCGTCGCCCACGTAACGAGGGAGTATCCGAACGAGCAGGCAGTGAACGCCACATCCTCGAGGGGTATGCCAACGTGCTAACTGCTCAACGGACGCGAGACGATCCTCGAGTCTGTCGACACCTGCCGAAGTCCTTGTGGCAAAAGCAACACTAGGACTCCCTATATTGTCGATGATAGGTACAACGACGGTTTAGACTGCCAGCAGTCCACAAGATATTGTGTGACTACCCGTGCCCGAAAGGTCTGCTAGTTCGTGACTAGACTGAAAGCCTGAAATCCCCACTGTTGAGCGACCCGCAGGGTCGCAAGGCTCGAAGATCTGTGATTCCCGTCCGTTCGAGATTCCTTTGCGTTTACGCCGAGGAGGATGTCAATGGCCAAACTGACAACCACATGAATTGAAGGCCGAGTGTCCTTACCACAGCAGTCTCAAACAGCACATTTGATTTGGATTACAACTGTACCACCGTAAATACAGAACAAACATTTGACTCGCTCTTTCAATCAAATGCCAAATTTGGGCCGGTAAGTCAAAGGGTTGACACAGACATCGACCTGGATACAACTAGTCTCGAGGATACTTCACCAGCGAAAATAACACTGGATAATCAACATGTTATTAATTGAATCACATTAGTTGTGGATAGCCCCCGATCCTGACAAGTGAAGATAATACTACTGGGCTAGCTCCGACTTTGGCGCAGACAATGTGCATAAAATACAATTACTACAACCCATTTGCGCTCATTCGGCTTTGGTGAATCGCCATACGGCATTAGGTTGGGAGATCTTGGGACCTAACCCTCGTCCATAGAGGTCAACGCCGTCTAGTAATTCACTAGAGCCGTTCATTCTACTTGAAGCACGCAATTACAGTCAAGAAAAGACATCAAGGTCTGAGAGAAATATCAAATAAACAGACAAAACTAGTATCGAGGTTTGATGATTCTCTTAAAAGAAAAAGTAGAGTGCCACGGCCACGAGAAAGAAAAGAAGGGCGGCGACCACTAGTGATCGGGAATAAGAACGACCTCCTTTGTCGTCTGCTGAGGATTCAAACGTGAAAGTTTGAGGAGGTTCAGCGGATGCACCAAATTCCGGGTCCGAACTCTCCCGGTCAAACGAGTCTAACGTTGAGTTGATCTTGTAGAACTCAGTCCCTCGTTTGATGATGTCTGCATCTGGATCATACTCGACGAAGTCGTACTTCTCGAGCGTTTCGATATGGTTTTGTCGTAACGATACTCGGACACTATTTCTATATTTACTGGCGTCGTCCCACTCACTGTCTTCTATCCGCATTACCTCATCAACTAACGAGTTTAATGAGCAAGACTCCCCATTGGATGCAAGCGCTTTCAGAAATATCCGACGTCTTGGATTAGCCAGCATTTTGATGATTATAGTTTCGTCATACTCCGCTGCTTTAGCCATTCGATTGGGTCCCCCAAATGTATTAATTGATGCTGGCAACAAATGTTTTATGGCCGACATAGAAATACCCAAAGGTTATTTTTCTTCCATGGCTCCACCAGATTGGCGAATATTCCAAACATCATGTTGCGAATATAATCAATAGGCTACACCCAAGAGAGTTAGTTACAAATTCACTCGACAGTAACACTCTTCGCGAGATGACGTGGCTTGTCGATCGATCGGCCGAGTTCGTTCGCCACCCAATACGAAACAAGTTGCAGTTGGACATTCGCCGTAATTGCAGACGTAATTCCCGTCGACGGAGGCACCTCAAGAACATGGTCAGCATACCGGCCGACATCAGAGACCCCATCGGTAACAGCAATAACTGGCGTGTCACGCGCTTCGACTTCTTTGACATTCCCAATTGTCTTTTCGGCAATCGGTCCATCGCCTGTGACTACAGCGAACACAGGCGTCTTCTCTGAAACAAGTGCTAACGGTCCATGTTTCAACTCACCAGCCGCAAAGCCTTCTGCGTGCTTGTAGGTAATCTCCTTCATCTTGAGTGCGCCTTCGAGCGCGACAGGACGGTGGTGCTTCCGTCCGATAAAGAAGTAGGCGTCCGCGTTTCGGTACTCGGTTGCAATCTCCTTTGCACGAGAATTATCGAGCACCGCCTGTACCTGATCTGGAACCGTTCGTAGTTCACGGATGAGTTCTCGGGATCGATGATTGCTCAGTTCCGCGGCGAGCAACATAAGTGCAACCTGCTGGCTCGCAAAGGTTTTCGTCGCCGCAACGCCGATCTCAGGCCCTGCTCTAATATAGAGTACCTCATCACACGTCCTCGCCGCAGAGCTTCCGACAACGTTAGTAACTGCAAGCGTCGTCGAACCAGCCCGGTTTGCCTCCCGAAGTGCTCGCATCGTATCTGCGGTTTCCCCACTTTGTGTTACACCAACGACGAGGCTGTCTGCGCTAAGGGGAATCTCAGTTGCGGTGAACTCACTCGCTAAAAACGCTTGTGCGGGGACACCCCAGTCACGGAACAATCGAGCAGCGAAGGCAGCTGCATGATATGACGTTCCACAGGCAACCAGTCGAATCGGCGGATTCCAGTCCATTTCATCAATGTTCTCGAGAGAGACGCCACCAGATAATTCCTCGAGACGACCGCGGAGACATTGTCGAAGTGCAGTTGGTTGCTCATGGATCTCTTTGAGCATGTAGTGGTCATAGCCACTCTTGCCCGTCTCCTCGGAATCCCAAGCGATAGTTTCGATCGTCGTGTCGACGACGTCCCCAGTATCATCAGTCACGACGACTCGATCGGGAGTTAACCGAGCGAACTCACCGTCATCAAGATAGATTACACGGTCAGTATACTCGATGAACGCGGGAACATCGCTGGCAAGGTAGTATCCGTTCTCCCCGAGACCCAATACGAGTGGAGACTCATTTCTGGCAGCATACACTGTCTCATCTCCCTCAAACACAGCTGCGATTGCGTAACTCCCTTCGACACGATCAATCGCGCTCCGAAATGCTTCAGCATTGGTTTGCCCCTGCTCGAGGAACGATCCGATCAGATGCGGAATCACTTCCGTATCAGTCTCGCTATCGAATTCGATACCGGCTGTGGTAAGTTCATCCCGGAGCTCCTGGTAGTTTCCAATTATCCCATTGTGGACAACGGCAACACGTTCTAATTCATCGGTATGGGGATGTGCGTTCGCATCAGACGGTGCCCCGTGAGTACTCCAGCGTGTGTGTCCGATGCCAGCTGGCTCATCGCCGAGCTGTGATTCTGGCAGTGCCGACTCGAGTGAAGAGAGTTCACCGGCTTTCTTGTGCACCTCAATCGACGGATCTGCAAGTGCAACACCTGCCGAATCATATCCCCGATACTCGAGCTGGGAAAGCCCCTCAAGAAGGACATCGGTTGCACCCTGATCAGTTCCGACATACCCGACGATGCCACACATTAGCCGTACACCTCCGAATCGTCCTCGACTGTTCCACCGACTGTAGAGCCAGCGTGGATTACTACATCGGTGCCAACAATCGTTCCTGGTCTGTAAGTCACACCACCTTTGTCGTGGACGCGATCAGCGAGTACTGCACCAAGGCGTTCGTTGTGATGGATTTGGCCGTCAATTTCGACATCTCCTGGGCCGCCGACGACAGTCGTTCCCGGTCCAATGTATGTACCGTGGCCAGTAACACAATCGAGTACCGTGCAGCCAGATTCAATACGAGTGTCGGTATCAATGACCGACTGTTCGACGGTCGTGTTCGAACCGATGGTCACATTCTCGCCTAAACTAACGTTCGGACCGACGACAGCACCAGGCCCGATAACACAGTCCTGACTTACAAGAACGGGTTCGTTGATCGTTGCCGACTCGTGGATAGTCGATTCAGGCGAAATATCCGGCTGAGTACTTGACGCATCCGCAAGGAGATCCGTTGCGATTTCCAGAAGATCCCACGGATACGTGGCGTCGATCCAAGTTCCGTTCGAGGCAACGCCACGAATGGAGGCCTCTTCCTCGAGGAGGTTCGACAGCGCATCAACAAGCGACAGTTCGCCAGATCGCCGGTCTGTCGTTCGAACAGTATCGAACATAGCAGGTTCAAACGCGTACACGCCCGCGTTGAGGGCATAATTTCGATCGTCGGCTGGATTCTCGACAATATCACGGACAGCATGGTCTTCAGCCAGTAACACTCCACCGTAGTCCCTGACATCAGCCTCTCGAACGACACCGAGCGTTGCTGTCGCTGTTCCCGCCTGGTGTTCGTGCAAGACATCGAAAACAAGTTTCTGGTCGATGAGCTGATCGCCATACACGACAAGGACTGGTTCAGGATTGGCAGGTTCAGCACACTCGAGGGCATGACCACTGCCTAACTGCTTGTCTTGAACCACGTAGGTGATCGGAACGTTTCGATACGTTGGGCCAAAATGTGACTGAACACGATTCCGTTGGTATCCAACGACAACCGAGAGATCAGTTACACCCGCATCAATCAATGCATCAAAGACGTGCTCGAGAATCGGTTTTCGAGCAGCAGGTAGCATGGGCTTTGGCCGATTTTTCGTTAGCGGGCGGAGTCGGCGTCCTTCCCCTGCCGCGAGAACGATAGCAGAATCTATAGTCACGGTTCTTACCTACACAAAACGGGACAGTCAGTCACATTAATGTTTTCGGGATGAGAGCTTTGTATGCCAGTGAACACGATGGTTGTGAGTAGGCAGACGACGAGGTGAACCGCTATTACTGGGACTCGGACAGTCTAGCGACCAGTGTAATGAGAAGTGCAGTGATAGCAACCACTGGAACGATTAACAACGGCGACGAATCCTCAGCATCGTTTTCCCCACCAGCATCGTCATCGCTTTCATTGGGGTGTATCGTGCCGCTTTGTGAGTCATCGTCTCCGTTATCAGTGTCATCACTCGAGTTAGAATCTGTTCCAGAAGAGTCGCCGCTATCATCCCCAGACTCGTTCCCGTTATCGTTCGTTTCGTCACCCGAACCGTTCTCAGAGTCGTCTACTGAGGAGTTCGAATCACCGTTTTCTCCGTTCTGTTCACCGGTGTCGTCATTGTCATCATCCTGACCGTCACCGTTTCCAGCTCCGCCATTCATCCCATTGTCCTCCTCCTCACTAGGGGCGACAACGTCAAACTCCCCACCTTCGCTCACAGCGAGCAGTTCGGATTCATCCTCACCATCGATCTCATCATCTCCTTGCGCGACCGCATACACGTTATATGATTCTCCTTCTTCGAAAGTACTTCCAGAGATAGTCGCCTCGTATGTGTCGCCCTCAACGTGTGAGGCATCTTCTCTGAGTGCTGTCTCGTCGTTCCATACTGCTACCTCAACATTATCCGGGGACTCCTCGAGTTCCGTTTCTGTCACTGTAGTCTTGATCATAATAGAATCTTCGTCCGCTTCAATTGTAGTTGGTGATTCAACTGAGATATCATACCCACTAATAACGACCGGTTGAAAATCAACATAGCCTTGGTCAATATATAATCCTAACATGTATGAACCAGGTTCAAGAGTTTCAGTATCAAAAACTACTTCACTTGATCCAGTGCCTGGTTCAGTCGCTTCAGACATTTCATCAGTATTCAGGAGGAAAACATCAAAACCAGCTCCATCATTAACCATGACATTAGCAGATAAGCTTTGGCCGCGTTTGATTTCAGTCAGGGATGAGATTCTATATTCTGTATCTTCAATAGTTACGTACTGTGTTGGTGTTTCAGTTACAGATGTGGTAGATATTCCAGGGTCTTTGTCAGCACTACTCAGCGTAACGCCACACAAAAGCGCGCATAGTACTATCCCGATTAATAGACTTACTTTGATCTTTGATCGATAATTTTGAAGGATCCCAATCATGGGTCAAGCCACTGAATGTCACTTTGGTTTTGAAAGTAAGGGTCCATGCTAAATGTGATGATAATACGGATACGTTAACGTACCGGATTTGAAGCGATGAAGACCATATTGTATAGTGAATATTGCCACTAAAGGGGTATAGAAGGTTGAGCGAGTTAGAGATGTCTTTTCAATAAAGAGAAAGAAATAACTGTGTTGAAGATAGTCAAGCTATCATGGCTAAAACAGCAGCTATAGTGGGTATTGCCGCTCTTATGATACTCGCACCAATGGCGGGTGTGGTTGGTGCAGCATCCCCATCAGGGCAAACAGAGGAAATTAAATTGCAGAACGTAGACGCACAATCAAATAGTGAGGGTGATGAATTCAAAATCTCTGAAGATGTTTCTCTGTGGGCAGCCTCCCCACTTTCACTTCGTGCAGATCTCGATAATGCCGAAAATACTATTGAACTTCATGATATCTATCTGACAGATCAGACCTATGGAACAGGACCTGCAGAACGTGACGCAGTTGGCGTATTTGACAAAGGAGAGGTGAAGCTTAATCTTGCAGATTCATATGGTCCTGGGATTGATGAATATAGTGGGGAAGAAGTGAATATTATTATTGGAAAACTCGACTCAGATGCTTCTATCAATAATCTTGATGCAATGATGGCATTAGATAGTGACAGTCTTTCTGAGTTGAATAAGAATATTGAATTCGACATGGTCGAGGAAGAAACTGAGCTTCCTGAAGATGGAGAGCTCACTGACATCGATCCAGAGGCAGATGATTCTGGCCAGTATGTTGCCATGGTTTCGACCGAAGACAACGGTGAAGGAGTCAAAGTCAAGGATGATAATCTTGTCATTGAGGGAGAGTCAACAATTATTGGTTTCGAAAGCTTCATCGTACAAGATGAATCTTCAGAAGTTGAAACTCCGTCCTCGATAGAGCCAGGTGAAACCATCGAATTCGAGGCAGACAATATTAATGCTAATTCAGAAAACGTTGGGCATGGAATCGCACTCTATCATGAGGATACGTTCCTCGAACAAGAAACTGAAATCAAACTAACCGAAGAACTAGATAGTGACTTTTCCAATGAGGATATCATAGTGGAGACATCACTCGGTGCAGTTGATGGAGAAGCAAATCTTGAAGAGGATGTTGACCTCTTTGGGTTCTCACAAGATACAGGAGATGTTAGTGGGCTAACGGATATAGAGTCAGTACTTGGCCTTACCGCAGACAGGGTTGATTTCGACGATGACCAAATCGAGTCAGGAGAGAACATTCTGAACGCCTCTGCAACGGTACAGGAAAACGATTCTGATGATGGCACAGTGTCTATCGAAGTTGAAACACTCGAGGACTGGGACGAAGGCGAATACCAGTGGATTCACCTCGCTGCTGATGAGGACAACGAAGAACTCATAACCAATGAAGGAACAATCACAATCGAAGAAGAAGACGATTCAAGTAGCGGTGGAGGTGGAGGCGGTGGATGGGCACCGTCAGATCCAGCAGAGCCTGAAGCCTCGATAGACATCACGCCAAAGACAGCAGAAGTCAGTGAGGAGGTTACGTTCTCGGCTTCAGGATCTTCGATTTCTGAGGGCGAGATCACTGACTACGAGTGGGAAATTAACGGCGAAACCCACAGCGGAGAAGAGGTCATCTCGAGCTTCAAGGAAGCCGGTGACTACTCTGTTGAACTCACCGTCACGAGTGACGAGGGTGAAACAGATTCAGCGTCGACGACGTTTACTGTTGAAGCAGAAGAAGAACCTGAGCCACCGGTTCCAACGGCAGCAATCGATGTTGACCCAGATCCAGCCGAAGTCGGTGAAGATGTCACCCTCTCTGCGGCTGACTCATCCACACCAGAAGGAGAGATTACGGACTACGAATGGGATGTTCAGGGAGAAACCCATGACGGTGAAGAAATGACGACCAGCTTTGACGAAGCTGTCGAATACACTGTCAGCCTAACAGTGACCAACGATGCTGGAGAAACGGACTCCACAACGGCGACAGTCACCGTTGAAGAAGCTGAGGACGACGACGATGATGGCACGCCTGGATTCGGTGCAGTTTCGGCACTCGCCGCACTCCTCTCGATTGCGTTGATTGGGGCTCGCTACAAAGAATGACATCATCCATACTCTGAAGGCGTAGTTTTCTCCGTGGAGGTCGTAGGTCTCTCCGGACGCGACATTCTTCTCACGGTCGACGATACTCGAGTCTATATGCTCCTCGGTCAACTGCCATGGGCACGATGGCCCGTGGCTTGTCAAGTGGACTCACTGCGTCGTACCGAGGGACTCTCGGCGTTCACAGATCGGCATCCCTGACTTCGGGGCCGGTTGACTGCGGCCCGTAGCCGACGACAACTGTTGGCCACCGACCACTGCCATGCTGTTGGGATGCCAACTAGTGAACTACCCCTGCTACTCGCCGCCGTTGGCGGCTCCTTAAGGCAGGGGCTTCCTGCTTCCAAGACGCGTTTTGCAGGAACAACCACAGTTCCCGCAGGGAGCGCAGTCTCCACAGGCGTAACTTCGGAGTGACCCACTCCTAGTTTGGTGAGTCCGCGAGAAAGGACGTTCCACGCCGCATTTGCGTCTCTGTTCCAACAGACCTCAGAGCAGTTGCTCTCCATCGAAGATCGCCACATGGTGACTATGTTGGTACGCTTCACCAGTACACTGAAGATAATTCATTTACAAACCAGCGGTAACTATCACTATGCCAGAATGTTCAAAATGTGGGGGGCACGTTGCTACGGCGTTCATTCGCGTTTTTGCCACAGAAAATAAACAAAACCTCCCCGAAGAGTCCCTGAGGTACTCGATATACACAAACCAACTGTTTTCGTGAGACCGGTTCAAAGGTGCTCGAGTGGCGGTGTTCGACCGACACGCCAGCCAGCCACTGCTGCAGCGATGGTGCCAATACAGACTGCGATCGTAATTCCCCAGAAGTAGATTTGGGGTGATGTCTGTACGAGCCCTTCAAAGCCGACGACAAACGCCGCAAGTTCGTTCAGGAATGTTACCCCTAGCGGGGTTAGGGCAAGCCCCAATAGCCCACCGAGAATTCCAATCATCAATCCCTGTCCAACGACTGTCGCGACAAGAATCACTGAAGAGATTCCCTGTGCCTTGAGTGCAGCAAACTCCCGCCGTTGTTGATACACGACAAGCGCAAGTAAATTCAGCGTCAGTGCGCCACCAGAAACGGCAGCAAGCACGACAAGTGCGCCACCAGCCGCAAGCACAAGAACCTGCTCTTGGAGCACCGCCTCGAGTTGTTCATCATCCGATCGGATGTCGTATTCAGGGAACGAGTCTTGAAGATCCGATTGGACAGCCTCCTGTGAGGCACCATCTTCAAGAGTGATCGTGATGAACGTTGCAGGTTCATTTTCGGTGGTCGAAGTAACCTGATGAAGCTCACTTAACGGCATCGTCACCGTCGGCGTTCCCAACATTTGTTCGAACGTCGGGGAGATTCCGACGACGGTGAACTCGTTGTCTCGCGCCATACTCAATGACCCGCCAACATGAACAGTATCTCCAATATCAATATCAAGTGCTCGAGCGGTCTCTTCATCAATGAGAATCTCGTGGCTCATCTCGCCCTCGTACGTCCCGTTTGCATAATGCGGATCGCCACCGAATTGCTCACCCTCTGTCACACTTACTGCTGGACCGCCCCCACGAACGCCACTCCCGATAAATGTCTCAAAATCGCCAGTTTCGTCAGCAGCCACATACACAGTTTCAAAGGCAAGGGGGATCGCATGTCGGACTTCCTCATGGGTTTCCATTTCCTCAGAGACTGATCGTGAATCGTATAGCGAGTTTTCGAATCCACCACCGCCCCGTGTCGTTATTTGGGTCTCGCCACCCGTTACCCAGAGATCCCGATCTGCAGAATCAAACTGTTGTTCGCCGATGTCGATAACGCCGATACCAGCTCCAGCAAGTAACGTTGTAGCGAGCACAGCGAGTGCAACACCAATGATTGCCAGCGACAGTCGGAGCTTATGATGACGTAACTGAGAGAAGGCCAGTCCACCTGAAACTCGCAATCGCGTCACCAACCCACCAATTAGACTCATGTTGGAACACCTCCAGTAATCCGACGAGCAATGAACAGAAGAGCTGGCAATGACAGCACCCCAATAATCAGCGCAACGACGACTCCATACACGATGAACAACGGGTGGGCAAAGGCGATTGGTTCCGTTGTGAGTACCCTGACTGCAATAGTGTTTACAAGCCAAATGCTGGCAAGTCCACTAAGACCACCAATAATGCCTCCCAGAACAGTCGTGACAATGGTCTGAACACCCACTAATTGGATTTGACTTCGAGACGAGATTCCGATTGCAGACATCGTCGCTAGCTGGCGTCGATCCGCGACAATTTCGAGGCCAGTCGTTGTGACAACAAATAGCGTCCCGATAGAAATTGCGACGATAAATGCGGTCCCTGACAGCGCTAGTGGAAGATCTGCATCAACCGTTTCACTCGCTGTCATCTCCCCACGAGATAATACTTCGGACTGTGGATAAATAGCCTCGAGATCGTCTTGAACAGCTGGCGAATCGGTTTTGACGACAAACTGATCAGCCTGATCATCCGTGTCTGCGCCGGTTAGGGTCTGCAGTTCGCTCAGTTGAACAACGGCTGTTGGAACGTTTCCAATCGAATCACCCGATGTCTCGGCTGTTTCTGTGACAGCGAAGGACTCATTTCCCGCAACCGATACTGAGTCATCAACTGAGACCTCGAGTAAATTAGCTGCACCTTCAGATAGTACGACTTCGCCGGTCCAGTCGCCGTCGTATGTGCCAGCATCGTAGTACGGGTCCCCAGGAGTTAACTGACTTCCATTGACACCGGCGACATCATCAATCCCCGGATTGTTAATAACGCCGACTACCAAGACGTACTCATCTTCACCATCCGCTTCAATGCGGAGAACGTCAGATAATACCGGTGTGGTGGCGTCGACGCCGTCTGTTTGTTCAATTTGGGTTGCCCCGTCGTGGACAGAACCAAATCGAGGACCATCTGTCGCGATCATCGGCGACCGATCACCTCCTTGCTCGGGCGTGATCCAGTAATCGATATCGTCATCGTAGACTGTGGTTCCAGTCGCTAATCCAATCCCAATCCCGGTGACGACGACCAACAATGTAATCGCGACAGCAACCCCAAGGATGCTAAATAGCACTCGTTGACGTGAGGTTCGTGTCGCTCGTGATAACGTACGTCGAATACCGATTGACGCTATTCCACCCCACTTAACGAAGAGACTCCGAAGAGTCATTCTCCTTGAGTGTGTATCGAAGTTGATTCGAATTCTGTCTCTTGATCGGAGATTGTCCCGTCTTGAAGCCGAACAACTCGATCTGCGATACGAAGCGTCGGGCGATCATGTGAAGCGAGGATAACAGCCCGGTCCTCAGCGACTCGTCTGAACTCGTTCAGGACTCGTTTTCCGGTTTCTGAATCAAGTTCGCCTGTTGGTTCATCAGCAACGACAAGTTTCGGATCTGTGACGAGTGCACGTGCGATAGCGACTCGCTGTTGTTCGCCCCCACTCAATTCACCTGGTCGATGGGTAATTCGGTCTTCAAGTCCAACACGCTCAAGCAACGCTGTAGCACGCTGTCGGCGTTCAGATTTTGAAACACCAAGCTCAACGAGTGGCAACGCGACATTTGCTCGCGCTGACAGTGACTTTAGCAAATGGAAGTGCTGAAAGATAACACCAACATGCTCCAATCTGTGACGTGTTCGCTCTCGTCGCGAAAGCGAATTCAGAGCTGTCTCTTGGAACGTCACTGTTCCTTCCGTCGGAAGTTCAAGACCAGCTAAGATATGAAGCAACGTCGATTTTCCACTCCCACTGGGGCCAGCAAGACCAACAATCTCACCGTTTGCTACTGAAATCGAGACCTCATCGAGGGCACGAACTGCCGGTGGATCAGAGCGGCCGAGAAGTCGCCCAATCCGTCCCGGTTCAGAACCGCGTTTGTATTCCTTTTGCAGGTTTCTCCCGACGATCATCGGAGTTGTATCCGTTGACTCACCAGTAGAAGAAGCGGGAGAGGGCTGTACGGTCATTATAGACAGACTGGGCTACATCTAAATAATAGTCTCGATTTTATGACTTTTGGGTTGAGTAGAGCGTGTCATAGAAAGGGCCACATACCCGCTATCCTGTGGTTCTTTGCCGTTCATTTCACGCTTAGGTTCATGAACAGCCCTGTTTCCATTTTTATTCTCTCAAAGTCCTCGAACAGTTTGGTTGCGCGCTTCCGTAGGAGATTGTTGATACAGCCTCCAGTTGCAGACCTCACTGAGTAGCTGGCCGTCAGAACCGCTGAAGTGCAAGTTCTCGAACTGTTCCGTTCACCACAGAATCACAAGAGAGCTCACGATCAACAATGTGCTACACAAGAGCGTTTTACTTTTGGTCGATTTGAAGCTACGGTTACTGGCAACTGGGAACCCATTGCCACGTCCGGAGTTGGTTAAACTCATTAAGAATACGACGAAATGATCGAAGTCACAGAGCAACCTAACGACTACCAGCTGACGCTCACCATCGGAGTCAATCGTCGATCGACCTCGACGAACACCTATTGATAGATTAGCTCTTGTCTCGAGTGCGGTAGAACAGACGACAGTGGACCGATTATCGCTATCCAGCCCCATAGATAGTGATAAGTTCACAGTAGACAGTCATCTTTTCCGTATCTCGTCCGTCTCGAAAGGGGATGGCTTTTTCGAGACCCCTAGTCGTCACCCCCCGCTGTAAGGCGTTCTTCGCGATATCGGGCTTCCTGTTCGTCCAACACCGTCTGTCGCTTCTGTTTTGCCGTGTCGGAGAGCATCTCCTCGGACCACTCGAACCCGCCATCGGTCTCGAGTTCGACCGACTCGACTCCTGCAAGCGCACCGACTCGTCCTTCGACTTCCTCAAAAAAATACGGGACCATATGACACGCTGGTGTCGTCAGCCGCATCGAAACGTGCACGTGGTTCTCAGAGACATCGATGGATTTCACTAGCCCCATCTCGACGATATCGAGGTTCGAGCCGGTCGCAGCGCTACACGGATCGACGATCTCTCGAAGCGACTCCCGGACGGCCTCAACCGTTGTCATGAGGAAACCACCTCGAACCCGGTCGTCGACCACGGCTCCTCGACGAGCTCGGCGTCGCTGTACTCGTCGTCAACTGTTTGGGCCTCGAGTTCGTCGAGATCGAATCCGTGTGCGTCCGCGAAGTTCTCGCCGAGGATCTTTCGTTTGTCTGCCTGGGTGATGGTGAAGCTTCCGCTCAGGCTTTCCATTTCAGGGAAGTCAAATTCCCAGAACCGTTTGAGCAACAACTGTGGGTGGAAGTGCGGCGCACCGGTTCCCCAAATGATCTTGTCGATCGCACGTTTGCCGCCGGCATACAGGAGATCCTGCATCGTCTCTGCGAACGTCTTCGGTGTCGTCACCGCCTCCGCGAGCGTCAACTCCAGATTGACGTAGACGTTCGGGAACCGTGCAATCTGCCAGCCGGTTTCTCGAGCGAACGTCAGGCCGCCGTGGACGATCTCGAAGGTCAGATCGGGGAAGCTCGCCGCGGCCTCCTCGACGTCGCCGACTTCATAGGAGTCCATCGGAACCGCGCCGAACGGCATCGCCTTGTGGACGGCGACGACATCAAGCCCGAGGTCGGCGACGTGTTCCCACAGCGGAAACGCCACTTCAGGGTCGTCCATCTTGAACCCGTGATGTGTCCCGCTTTCCTCCCAGTAGGAGGGGTAGACTTTCACGCCGTGGGGATCGAACGCCTCGACCTGTCGGGTCAGTTCACCTTGCGGGTCCTCGAGTCCGACCGCGTCGATGCTTCCCAGCGCAGCACTCCGTGTCGGGTTGCGCTCGAGGAACGCCTGTGCTTTCTCGAGGGACGTCAACCCGTCGTGAAAGACCGTAATCGACTGCGGATGAAACACCGAAAAGTCGGTCTGGCTCTCCCGGAAGAGCACGTCTTCGGTGTATTCGACGGGCCAGTCGCTCAAAAACGTCTCCGGCGTCCGTTTGTATCTGTCGGGCATCGCATCCTCAAGTCCGACCCCGATGTCTGCGACCTGTTCGGCGTACCTTGGAACACGGAAGTTCGATTCAGCCTGGTTGTACGCGTGGGAAACGGCGTCGACGACAAACACATCGTCAAGAGTTACCATGCACATAGGGGACCGATCGACCAATGTAAACCTTATGGCCTTGTGTAGCACTTTGTTGATCTCACAGCGTAGTTTTGATGGCGTGTTTGAGCGTTTCTTTCCCCGGTTTCCGCAGTAATTCTCGTCGAAGCTCGAGGGGTTGGAGTTACTGTGTGAATGAATCCTTCGAGATGTCTCGATGTGGTGAGAGCCACGGTCGTAGCAGCGGTCCGTGGCTCTCGTAGGTGTTGATGTGGACATCCTCGTCCGCGTATTCGCTGTCACCGTGGACGACGTATTCATGGTCGAATGCGTTGTCCTCGTTGAGTGGATCGCAAACACGAAATTCGTCAGTTTAGCCGGTCAGTGACACCATCTCGCGGTTTGCGAGAAGGATCCGAATCGTCGATTCATCCGCAGATTGCGCAGGGATCACACACCGATTGCCGGCGCCACGATTGACGATCGTGAACACCGGCGGTTTGTCCTGGTTGTACGATCCTCGTCTGCGCGTAGAGAAGCCACGCGAGCGCGACAGCCGGTCGCGCTCGCGGCCTTTCATCTCCGCAGAGACGTAGATTCCGTCGATCTCGACCGGGCCAACGAGGGTGAGCGAAGGCGCGTCGAGCGCTTCACGAAGACGCTCGACGCGCTGGTAGTGTACTGCAATCGATTTCAAGTTGAAGTTGACGGAGACTCGTGTTAAACAAGCGAAATGCTTGACATCCTCCCCGCGCTGAAGCGCGAGGATTCCCACGACACCGCGCCGCTGGGTTGGGATGGTTACGGTTTGTAGTCGCCCTCGGTGAACAACTACTGGCTGTGCCAATCAGCTGTTACTCCTATCCTCGGTGTGAGGATTCGGAGATACCTGTGTTGTCGCACCCTACTTTTGACACGGGAGAGAGTGTCTTCCGTGTAGACATAGGGAATCCGATACTATCCGATTGCGTAGGCGGGTAGACCGCCTCGGTTACTATTATTACAGCAATAGACTACTTAAAACATCCGTTTAGGAAAATCAATGTGGTTTGGGGCATCATCCGGCGGCTCGTATCCCCGTCCTCAGAAATCAACGATTTCTGATGGGCTGCACGAGAGCTTGCTCTCAGTGAACGCTGTGAACGGCGAGGCTTTACGCCTGCTCTACACGTAACTCAAGATTCCGCTTCTTCCTCAACCGTGACCCACAGATGGGCATGATACTCTGTATCATCAGTTGACGGATCCGATGGAACATCGTCCTCGGGAAACATCAGCCAGAGAATCCGAACATCGTCACCCGTTATCGTCGGCTCGAGATCATACTCATGGTGATAGGATTCATTATGATCGATCGTGGTTTCAATTCGATCCAGTTCACGTTCTTCTGTAATAACGGTCTCATTGCCTTCGATTTCAGCCGTTTGCTCGAGGGCAACGATTGTGTAGTCCATCGTTTCGTGTTCATCATTATCAATACCTACAACGAGTTCCTGACTTTCTCCGTGAACGAACTCCGTTGGATAGTCTGAAGCCACGAGGTCACCGTCATCATCTTCGGTCAGGATATAGACTGCAGAAAACTGCTCACCCTGTGGCGGGACCACGATAGCGAATGTAACCGTACCAAGTGCCAGGACGACCGAGAGAGCCAGCAGAACGTTCAGAACGCCATCGAATCGTGTTTCTGGTTCGAATACTTCTGATTTCGCCGTTCGATACCACTCACGGTATGGGACATTGAATCGCTCTTTTTCAGGGAGTCTCCAGCGGCGAACTGCCGCAATTGCAGTCACGAGGACTGTGAACCCAGTCACTGTGATCATAATTGGGACCAATCGAATCCCCCATGGGGTGAAATTCAACACAAGTCCAAGCAACGGAACGATCGCGATGCTCAATCCAAATGAGAGAGCAACGCGCTCAATACCATCGATTCCAGAGCGATCCGATGGTGTGAGTGCCGAGTTCCCCGCAGAAGAATCCGACGACGTTGTATCGGATTCTCCCTCCGATTCCATCCAGCCAGTTTCTAGCTCGGCATCATCATCCTGGGTGATAGTCTCAGCGTGAGGGGATTCACCAGCTTCGGGAAACAGCGCTGCAATGAATGCATATCCTGGAATAAACAACACAAAAGCAAGCCCAAGTGGAATCCGAAGCGGCGTATCACGCAATACTGGAGCAAAGACGGCTATATTTACGAATACAGATCCAAGAACGAGTGCTGCTAGATCCGCTGGGAGTTCTCGAAGCGGTTGTGGAAAGTACAACCACAACGATTGTCGGTCGGCCATTCACTTCTAATTCTACATGAGGGCAACAAAAGTCGGTCGATTAAGCATTGGCAAGCTGTTCTCCGTTAGCCGGCACTCGCAGACGGCAGGCGAGCCACCTGACCTGGTTCCTCGACGCCACAGAGCGCACTAGCCGCCTCGAAGGCGTCTTCCGCTTCAGACGGTGAAACATGCTGTGGCGTAAACGCTGCCTGTTCATATGTTTCGGTTAGTGTTCGGAGTTGGGTGCCAGTTCGTGATTCACCCGTAAAATGAGTCTCATACCAGTTGTAGAATTCCCAATGTGTGAATGAACGACCTTGTTCTGGCTGGTCCATTGAATACGTGTTTCGAACAGCCGTGTATGCATTTCTGACTGCGGTATCTTGGCGGCCATTCGAGAGTTGGCTTCCAGCCGTTTCGAGAAGAGGCGCTACAGGTAATTCGGCTTCCGTCGGTGGCTCCTTGTCAACACTTCCGTCCGACATATCAGAGCCCGGTTGCTCAGTCCCTGCCTGACGCTTCCGATACCACAATCCAAGGCCAATTACAGCAAGAAGAGCGATACCACCGCCAATTCCGATCCATAGAACGGTATTCGATCCAAAAAAGGCGGATCCATCTGAAATCACAAGTGTCTGTTCTGCTGTTGCAGGAGCGAAGTTTGAGCCAGCCCCATCATAGCGTGCACTGATCTCGAGTTCGTCAGCTGAATCTGATGGGAGATCTATCAACGTGGAAAAGGACCCATCTTCGTCGGTTGGGACCGTTTTAGCAGTCATTCCTTTGACTTCGATCATAATCGATTCGGTAGCGATCCCATCACCATCGGTCGTCTCAAATGTCCCGCTAACTGCTAGTTGTTCTGTTCCGTCGTTGGCTTCCTCGAGCGTTGGCTCAACGGAAAGTTCAGTATCTGTCTCCACAATCGTCACAGAGGTATTTGCTTCAGTCGCCCCAATTGCGCGGTCCTCATACGGAAACACAGCACTAATCGATTGCTCACCGGCTTCAATATCTGCTGGAATACGTACTGAAGACGAGAACGACCCGTTGTCTACGATCGCTTCCGCACGCTGCTCCTCACCAAGAGTGATTCCAATCGGAACATCGTTGATGGGATGCCCGCCAGCACTGAACTCGCCCTCGACAGTTCTCTCATCCCCGTATTCTAATGCTTCAGGCGGTCCCTCTAAAGTTATCCAAGGGTCAGTCTGTTCAAATGTTACGTTGAGATCAGTTTCACTACCGAGGTACGTTGATTGGTTATCAGGAACGTACTCAATTAGTATTGAATCCGATGAAAGAGGTATCATCGTTGGACGATAGCTAAACTCAACAAAACCGTTATCGTCCGTTTCCGTTGAGATCGTTTTACCTTCTACTTCGAACTGGACGTCTTCGTTCTCGAGTGCGGTCCCATCAGCCGTTTCGATCTCGCCAGAGACTGGTAACGGATCAGTGAAAGATGCTGACTGTGAATCAGGCTCGAGATGGAGGGTGGTCTGGATAAACTCTGTTTGCCGGATGCGTGATTGAGTTTCCTGTGTGGCAGTATTCTCTTCAGTAATAGAATTCCGCGTTTCGGTGAAATCTCGCTCAGTGGACACAGAGATGTGTTCATAAAACCGATCGAGTTCATCACTCGAGGAATTGATTTCATCAGCAAGTTCGTTCAACTCTCGAGCAAGATCGCGCGCTCGATCCTCTTCACCCGCTTGAACGGCCTGTTCGTACTCCTCGAGCGTTTCGTTGTATTCCTCAAGGAGGTCAGCGTAACGCTGTTGCTCTTGGCCCGTTTCCTCGAGGAGTTCCGCAGTCGTGTTCGTTTCGTCCTCATCCGAATCAGGTTGTCCGGTATCGCCAGAGACTTCGACATACTGATCGAATCGTTCAGAATACTCTTCCCCAAGAAGATCTCGGGCCAGATCATACTGTCCCTCGGAAAGTGCGACGCTACTGTCCTCAAGGCGGTCACCAAGTTGATCCTCGAGCCAGGATTCGGTGGTATCTGAATCAGCATCAGCATCGTACTCATCAGGGTTTTGGTGAGGAACGGTTTCATTGGTTTCTGCCCCACTATTAGCAATCGAAAAGCTTCCGTCTGGCTCGGTTGCAGAAACTCCAGTCACGCTAACAGCGACGCAAAGAGAGAGACTGAGCAATAACAGTGCGCAGATAACGGCTCTGCGGGAAACAGTACTCACAAGTTCAGGTTTGTGGCACTAACCAAAAAAGTATCTTCTCAAGAGTTTCGTTTCACAGGCGATCGAGGCGGATGTGCCGACTCTTGAGGCCAGAGGAAGCCGACACTCGAGATTTAGACTATACACATGACACCCTCCCAACTGTAACAAAGAGAGAAGGCACACAAACCGGTACCAATAGCTTCAACATGTGACCGAAGAGTCTGTTGTATATGCGTTTGACGCATCGGCTATGGATGATTTGTGTTCTTGCAGTCGGTCTTGCCGTCCTCGCTCTCATTTTTGCCAGACCCGTGTTACTCGCCGGGGCGGTAATGATCAGCGTCTGGATACTCACCAGGCAGTACCTATTCGTACGGGAACTCTCCAAAGTGGTTGACTCACTATCAGTCAGCCAAACACCATCACTAACAAATCTTCGAACGGAGGACTCGTCGATTGTTACGTTCAGGGCAACACTCGAAGAACCAAGCCCGTTACAGCTCCATTTGGAAGCAGGTATTCCACCTGCTGCGTCGATAACCCAGTTACTCGAGTTGGCAATCGGACCAGGCACAACAGAGCAGACACAGACCGCATCAGCTGAATGGGCGGTTGCTGGAACCCACCAATTCCGAGAGCCACAGTTGACCGCCTCGGATGGCCTCTTTGAAGAAACCGTATCGATGGGAACAACACCTGCTGTGACGGTCGAACCACGAAGTCCACGGAACATGCATGTCGGTGTCGGTGGAACGCGTGTTCCACTGGTCCAGGGTGAACACGAAACAGGACGAACAGGGTCTGGTCTGGAACCCGCAGAACTTCGTGAATACGTTCCAGGTGACACCGCAGAGAAGATTGACTGGAAGGCGACTGCTCGATTGGCAACACCACATGTGAGAACGTACGAGACAGAGACGGATCGGCCGACAGTCCTTGTTTTGGATCAACGAAGCCACCTGGCAATGGGACCAGCAGGCGAAACAAAACTCGATTATCTCAGAGAAGCAGCGATGTCGATTGCAGCAAGTACTCGCCAACTCGGAGATCCGCTGGGACAACTCACAATCGGTGATGAAGGTATTACGAGCCGAATTCGACCGACCAGTGGGTCCGGGACGTATACTACAATCCGTCGTCAACTCCTTGAGCTTGAACCCACGCTCTCTCCTACCAACGCTCAAACGGGCCAAACCCAATACGGGCCACAAGCGGCTACACCAAAGGAATCAAGCGATACACAAAGAGACGTACATCGACAACACAGTCATAGTAGAACGAACCCAACGAATGCACTCGAGAAGCTCGGTACTGATAACAGCCGATTCACGGACCAGCTCAAGCCGTTTTACGAAAATCAAACAGTCTATAGTACCCGAATACGGAATGATCCTTTCTCGAGCGCTGTCGAATCGATCTTGAACGACCGATGGGGGAACGCCCTCACAGTACTCTGTACAGATGATTCGAATCCAACAGAATTGAAGACAATTGTTCGACTACTTCGGGCGAATGGGAACACTGTACTAGTCCTGTTGGCACCAACGATACTCTTCGAATCTGGAGCGCTCGTCGATGCAGAGAGCGCATACGACACCTACCTATCGTTTGAGACGCTTCGGCGCAATATCGATCAACTTGACGGCGTTTCTGCCTTCGAAATTGGCCCCGGAGACCGATTGACATCTGTGCTTACTGCTGGAGGTGCCGATAAATGACAACAGTAGGGATCCCGGAGACACCACGTCTCGAGTCTACGCTCCTAACCGCAGAAACAAAACGAGAATACTTGCCAGAGTTGCTTGCGTATTTATTACTTATTCTCGCTTTCGGAATGACTGGCGGGGTTGTCGGAGGTCTCGCTGGACTCGTAACAGCTCTTGTCTGGTACAAGGTTGGCAACCCGTTTGCATTTGCTGTCGGCCATCTCCTCCTTATCGTTATATTCCCTCACGGAATCGCACTCAGTACCTTTGTCTTAGTCGAGCTTGCCTTTCTTGCAGTACTTATTGGACCATTGGTACGGGCTCGATTCCGTGTCCTACCCATACTAAATAGTATTCTTTGTACACTCCTTTTACTAGGACTGAGTTGGTTCATTATTCATCGCTATTCGCTCTGGCTCGCAACGGTGCTATGTACGGGTATAATTTCTCTCTGTCTCTACACTATCCACCGACACGGGCTCATCACTCTTGGACTCGTCTCAGTAGAGAGCGATGATAAACGAGTAGAAACAACCGAAACAGCAACCCAATCGACTCATGAGTAATCAGAATACCACACTGTCCGAACAGACGCCTGACCATCAGACAGCGGAAACAACCCAAGAAACCACCGATCAACTCGAGCTCGAAGCCCAGCTTGAAGTTCTCCAAGCAGAAAACAAGCGACTTCGAAACGAATATGCGCGTTCTCACCAATCGCAGTATCGAAAGACTTCAATTGGACTGATCGGAGTAGGGGTGCTCGCGTTCATCGGTGGGGGACTATTTCCCGACGTCAGGGAGGTTTTCATTGCTATTGGGGCAACTGGCATCTTCGCAGGAATCCTAACCCACTTTCTCACTCCAGGTCAATTTGTTGCCGCGAGTGTTGGCGAACATGTATATACTGCTTGTGCCCGTCGCGAGTCGGCTATTGCTGAAGAACTCGGACTGCAAGGAGAGTCAGTCTATGTGCCGAATGAACGTGGCAAATCAGCACAGTTGTTTGTCCCCCTCGATGCAGCCTATACAACTCCCAGTGAGGGTTCTGGTCCATTTATCCTCGAATCGGGTAAACGAGGTCTCCTCGTCGAAACAACTGGAGCAGGACTGTTTGAGGAGTTTGAACGATCCCTATCAGGGAATTTTGACGAGACCCCCGCTGTTCTCTGTTCCCAATTGTGTGACGGACTTGTGGAAGTATTCGAACTAGCTGGACATGCAGAGCAGGACATCGATACTGCGGACGGCCGGATCACAGTCGCGATCTCGGACAGCGCATACGGTGCCGTTGATCGCTTCGACCATCCGATTAGCTCATTTCTTGCAGTCGGGCTTGCTATTGGACTCGAACAACCGGTAACAGTTACTGTGGATACCGGTGACCAACGATCGGATTGGTTGGTGACGTGTCGATTCGATAACAATCAAGAGTGATCAGGGTTCGTTCTAGTATATAGACAAGGTCAGATTGTTTGTGAGTCGATTGGCCCACCCTCAGTACTATCGACATCTGGAACCTCAACATCTGAAACAATATTCCCAACCACAGTTTCCGGCTTGATATCGTTGAGTTCGGCATCAGTACCCAGTACAAGACGGTGAGCGAGGATTGATTCTGAAAGTACCTTCACGTCATCGGGAATCGCATAATTGCGTCCGTGTATCGCTGCTCGTGCTTTCGCTCCGTCGAGAAACGCAAGGCTTGCTCGAGGAGATGCACCATGGACGACCTGTGAATGCTCACGCGTTGCTTCGACGAGATCAAGAACATACCCTTTGACAGAGTCAGCAACATAGACATCCATCGCCTGAGACCGAGCCTCGAGGATCTCGCTTGTTGTGACTGCCTGTGTGATGTTCTGCGGTCCGAGTTCCGGGTTCTCATCAAAGCGCTCCAGTAATTCTTCTTCACTAGTGCGATCAGGGAGATCAATAGTGATCTTCAACTGGAAGCGATCTCGCTGAGCTTCTGGAAGTTCGAACACACCTTCCATCTCGACTGGGTTCTGCGTTGCAACAACCATGAACGGCTCTGGAAGTGAAAGAGTGTCACCTTCAATTGTAACCTGCCGTTCTTGCATTGACTCGAGAAGCGCACTCTGGGTTTTCGGTGTAGCACGATTAATCTCGTCTGCGACAACGAGATTTGCAAAGATCGGACCACGTTGGAGTTCGAACTCCCCAAGATTTTCCCGGTAGACATGTGTTCCTGTAATGTCAGCGGGGAGAACGTCGGGCGTCATCTGGATTCGTTTGTACTCAAGATTAGTTGCGTGTGCAAAGAGATTCGCAATGGTTGTCTTCCCAACTCCTGGGACTCCTTCAAGGAGGAGATGTCCTCGAGTCAACAGTGCAATTGTAAGTTGTTCGATTGCTGTATCATTTCCAACGAGGACCTGCTCAGTTTCAGCACGTACTTTGTCGTAGATCGCTTCAGGATTGCTATCGCTTCGATTTGTCCCATCCGTCTCGCTCATTGATTCTCTCTTTCGAGTCGTTCTTGTTAAGGGCTCGTATCACACGTTGTATTCGATCTTCATCCCATTCGGGATGTTCACGTCGAAGATAAGCAACACGAGACTCAGAAGAGAGAGTCTCCGAGCGATCGATCTCGTCTGGTCCCGACAATTGCGACAATCGACCCACCGTAAACAGGGGAGTGCCCTCTCGACGCAAAACGAGTGCAATGGCAGCTATCATACTCCCTCCGATCAGTCCCTGAAGAACTGGCATCGATCGAATCGTAAGTAGTGCATTAGTGAGGGGAGGGAGTTCGTTAGTATGGGAGATATCCATGAGCACGTGTTCTCGGTCTGTATATTGTTGAGCGAGAAATGCACTGTTATCAGACTCCTCATACATCGAGTTGATCGTGATGCTGGGATCGCCGACTAGTATTACTTCACCCTCTTCAACGGATTCAACTGTCGCAACTGGATAACTTCGAAGGTCGGAATCAGCTTCGAGTTCATCGTCAGGACTCGTCCCTAAGTATGCGAAATTGCTCGTCTCGATAAGCACAGTTGCGTTTCCTGGTTCGACCGCCGTCGCATGATTGAGGGCTAACTCGTCAACACCGTCCGTCCGAGAATGGGTCTCGACACCTGTTGCTACGGGCATTGCTGGACCGTTGTTATACGATTCTACATCAAGCACCAACTGCCCATTCGTTCGCGCTTCAGCACCAACCGATTCCAGCAACTCATTCCCGCTCGAGCCGAAATTGTCGAGAATTACTACTGAGCCGCCCCGCTCAAGAAATTGACGGACCCGTTCTGCATCCCCGTCATCATACTCCTCATCAGGAGAAACGATGAACGCAACAGTGTTATCGGGTTCAATATCGTCGTATTGGGTCGTGTCACGGACGAGCTCCCGTTCGATTTCCGGGTTGTTTTCAATATCATCATCAAATTCCCCCGTTCCATCCCATGATGGATTGGTCGGGTCAAACGCCGCAGTAGACGTACTGCCAGCAATTCCAAAGCCGGCGACGACCGTTACCAGAAGAACGGTAAGGAGGACAATCGGCCATTTGATTCCAGTTGGAGACTGGAACAGCCCGAATAGGTTCACGGATCCCCTCCCGAAAGCGAGAAAATCGTACTAGATTGGCATATTTGATTATGGCTCCCCTCCAAAGAAAGAACAGTGCGAGTTTCTCGCCCCACCGTGGGCGGAAGTGAATCGCGTGCGCTCGTCTGCGTCCGCGTATAGTCGATTGTCACAGAACGATCGAGTCTACTGCCTGAAGTCACGGGTAGGGCGGGGTAGTTTACCATGCAAACACCTCCGGAGGTAAAATCTCGAGTATTCGACGAACAACGATGATTCCAAATCCGATTAGTCCGATAACGATTACCCACATCAGACGACGTCGCCATTTTGGAGTGACAGTGACCGGTGCCGTTAGCTCTGTCAAGATGAGAAACCCGATTAGTGTGAGAACAAAGAACAACTCATAGGATAGCGATCCGAGCAGTGTAAGGACAAGAATCGTCGCAACCATCCAAGCGATTTGTCCATATACGAATCGCATACGTCGGCGTGTCGCCATCTACTCGAGTAAACAGTTGGCAAGCACCGTAAATGATACGACTCACAGCCGAACACACAAAGATTGAGCAGTGTCAGTTAACTGCCTCGGGGTCAAGTGGTTCGAGAGACTTGAGAGGTCTGTACCCCCTGTTGAATACAGCCGGAAACGGCCGCATGTCTAAACAATGTCATTACAGCGACTTCTTTAATATCTGAGTGTTTGTCAAGGACTTCCTCAACTTCGGTCGAATAGACGTTCATGCCACCAGTGATGATCACGTTGCTTTTCCGGCCAAGCAAATATACGTATCCGTCCTCATCTATTCGCCCGATGTCCCCGACATGGATCCACCCGTCCGAGAGACTTGCTTCCGTCACCTCGGGACGGTCGTGATACCGCTGCATCGCGTATGGTGCAGTGGCGGGGATTTCTCCTTCTTCGACGGGCTGGATATCATCACCGGTCTGGATGTCGATAACTCGAACCGCAGACATCAGTGTCGGGTGGCCGGCAGAACTCAGTCGAGGGCTCTGTCTAGTTGAGCCAGTTTGAGGAACGAGCAAGTCGTTGAGTTAATTTGGACTCATGCTCGCAAACCTGCTCAGCGAGAGGTACGACGCGGATTTAGAAGAAACTTGTGAGAACGATCGGACAGCGATTGCGTCAGGGCGTTCGCCGTCCGGCTCCACGCAACTGGATGTTTGCTTCGGGAGACAACAACGATTCTCACCGAATTAGGCGTTGAACGCTCTCATGGAGCAGTTTGAAACTGGGTACATCGGCTGGCTGACAGCGTTTCTGACGCTCCGTCGTCCACGAAAACAAAGTTCTCGTGCGGCCTCTTGGAGAGCAAAGCTCTCCAACGGTCGGCGAATCTTCGATTCGCCTCGACATCAGAACGCATCGCGTCCTGAGGACGGCGAAGCCGACGCGGGTCGCGGTTGACGAGACTGCTGTCAAAATTAACGGTGAGTGGTCTTGGTTATTCGATGCAATAGACCTCGACACAAAGTTAATTCTCGACGTCCAGTTGTTCGGACGCCACGACACTGATCTAGCGGCTGCGTTCTTGTATGGAATCCGTGAAAAACACGATCTTTCTGAATCGGTGTTTCTCGTCGATCAGTTTGGCTACCGGACTGCCCTTGCTCGATTAGGATTGAACGATCGGGTTGACTATACCGACCGAAATCTGATCAAAAAGTGGTTTCACACTCTCAAATGCGAGTTGACCGTTTCCACAACTCGTGGGTGGGAAGTCGGGCGAGCGCACGCAAATGGATTGAACAGTTCGTACATTACTACAACCATCAGAGACCGAATCAATAGCTCGGTGGACGAACGCCAGCTGACGGGGTGCTAAAAGTGGACGCGGTTCTTGGAAGCATTCACGAAGCGATGTCCACAGCCGTCAACACCTTAGCATCCGCTTCAGTGGACTGTAACAGGTGATCCGCGCTAGCCGCCTCGAGATTAGCCACAAACTGTGAGCCGCTTAGTCGTCCGAACTCGTCAGCCTAATGCAGATTGGAGTTCATTATCCTAGAAATCGCCCTTCTCCGTGTCGAATTCGGGGTATAGCAGTCGATGTGTCTCCCTGCCTCCGAGGATAGGAGTAACAGTGGATTGGCAAAGCTGACGAGAGATCTGTGTTACCGTAGAATGGACGTTTCGCCCCGCGAGAACCGCTCGTTGACTGCAAACCGCGATATCCTCGCGGCGGTCGAGATTCCGAGGGGCAAATTCCATGAACGATGTGAAGTTTCTATGTATTTGGTTGGGAACGGTTTCGAAGAAACACATCGATAGAGGTGTGTGATTGATATTTGCCTCTACTATCACCAAGTGAAATTAGCTTCTCGAACTCAGACCTTACGAATTGTTCCGTACTTGAGCCTTGACAACACTTTCTACCTCTTCGTGGGAAACCATATCGATCCTCGAGTCTTCCTGGAGCGTCTCGAGGATCGTTTCAGGACGTTCCGCGAACTGAAACTCGAGGAACATTCCAGAGCTTGGCCCGTGACTTCGGCGCTCGAAATCGACGAGCGAGTACGTCGTCATCTCTTTCATCTTATTGACATAGGTCTCCTGGTGGTACTGATCAGCACCGATCGATTCCGTAAGGAACTGATACACGCGGTATCCGGTGGTGCTTCGAGCTGTTTCATCATCCGCCTCGGCCGCAACGGCCGCAGTTGCGTACAGGCAAAGCTTCTTTTGCGTACTAATACCCCGGACGACCTCGAGAACTCGGTTCTTCTCGACTTTGTCCTGTGCTTCGCGAACGTGGTCCTCGCGAACGCGATCGTCACTCTCTCGTTCCGCTAGCTCGCCGGCAACTCGTATCAGATCGATCGCTTTCCGTGCATCGCCATGTGTCTGTGCCGCGAATGCTGCGACTAGTGGAATAACGTCGTCATCGACGACGTCCTCGAAGAACGCATCCTGTCGGTGGTGGAGGATCGACTGGAGCTGATTCGCATCGTAATCATCAAAGTGGACGTCTTCCGGAGTAAACGAACTCAGGGCGCGACTTCCGACAGACTCCATCATTTTCGTGTCGTTGGAAATGGCAACAACGGAAATATGAGCGGTGAGGTCATTGTTTGCTCCGGCTCGAGAGAGTTGGTAGAGGAGCCGGGAGAAGGCTGGCTCTTGTTTATCCCTCCGACCGACAAGCATGTCGAGTTCGTCGAGAACGAATACGGCGGAATCGAAGTTTTCGTTGACGATACGATACAGCTCATCCCACTTTTCTTTCGTCGCAACACCATGTTTCGGGACTGTTACCTCGGTATCAGCTTCCTCCGCTGCCTCACATGCGAGTTCGTAAATAGCGACCCCAAGCGTATCTAGGTCTTGGCAATTAACCTCGATTGTCCCAAATCGAAGATCTCGCTTTTTACAGATTTGGCCAATGTTCTCACAGACAGCCTTCGTGATGAGGGATTTTCCGGTCCCCGACGGGCCGTAGAGAAAGAGGTTTGGGGGACGATTATCGCCAAGAGCGACACGGAGCATCTTGGTTACTTCCTGAAGTTGGTGATCACGACCAACAATTCGATCTTCGGAGACGACGTGGTTCGGATCGAGGAGTGACCGGTCGCGGATGAGTCCCGCTTGTTCATCAAACTCGAGTAACATATCTTCGATCGATTTCGGATCGGCGTCCGTCTCACCGCTCGTAGATGATGGGGTGGAATCGGTTCCTTTCTGGTCAGACAAGTTAGTGGAGTTCCCAAAAGGGGCATCATCCTCCTGTTCTTCCGTAGTAGTATCTGAGAGAAAATCAGATTGCGTCGTCTCCGTGTATTCTGAAAGCTCCTCTTTCTCTCGAGAGCTCTCAGAGTCGTCAGTGACCATGCTATGGTACAGTTCGTCAAGGGTCAAAAGTGTTGCCAACCTCTATCGATGTGTGATTCGGTGTTTGAGTGCGTCGTTTCACCAGATACAGGAGTTTTAAAACTGGGATATATACCATACACACGCTGTTAACGATGTGTCTGCCAAGACGGATCGATACGAGAGAGTAGTAGGGGAGAGACACCCCTCTATCGATGTGTATCTCTCTAGAATTCCATGGGGGCTAAATCGAGCGGGAGGGACCGTTTTTTCAACGCCACTTGGAACGATTTCCCCTGTATCGATTGGAGAACCCATAATCCACCGGTATTAGAGTGTATTTTATATCCACTCAGTTAGGATTGTAGAGTTATGTAGAGATATATCACGAACACATCGAACACTTCGATAGAGGTGTGTGTGAGTGTTGTTCTAGAAAGCTAGAAGAAGAAAGAGAGAATAAGACTGCCTGATACAACCTCTTAGGATGTCTTGGCGTTAATTACTGTCTCTGAGCATCTACAATAGTATTTTACTCGCTCCCGTCGGCAAACACCCCACCCCTTTCTCGAGGCCGCGAACACATCGATAGAGGGGTGTGTCTCTGGCTTCGTCAATATCTCACACAGTTTGACGGTATGTTCTTGGTTCATCTTGATATCCTCTTCCGCTCCAATGAATTACCTACGTTCTGGGAACAGTCCCACAACATCGGACTGGTGGATCGCTAGCAGTGCGAAACCGTCGTTCCCCCTCTCTTCGACCGTGTAGGGATTCCCGGTGTTGTTTTTGTCACAGGGACTCCGGCAGGCGTCGACAGACTCGAGGGTATCGTTTTGCGTGCTTTGATACTGCCGGCTGTACGTCATTCACAATTCCCGTTGCCCCGGTGGTGCGAGAATATTCACGGAGTTACAGCCGGCAGTATGAGCAGTCGGACGTTGACACACCCCTCGAGGATGTGGTGTTCACCGCCTGCTCTTTCGGATACTGTCGTCCGAGAAGCTTCATCGCCGTGATCAAGCGGAACCTTTGGTTTCGCGGACATCGCGAAGTCTGGCGTGACGAAGTCCTGCTGACCTTGCGGGAGCTGTGCCCCCGCTTCGCTTCGCTCAGTCGCGAAAAACATCGATTTTCGGACGACCCGCGTATCCATGGTGTGAACACCGTGGTATCGCGCCAACTCAGCCTCCAATCGCTGATCGGAAACACATCGATAGAGGTGTGTCCCCGGTACCCTCGAGGATATTTGTGAAATCATTAGTTGTTAAGCTCTCTCCTCTTTCTCATTCACTGATGGTAACCGAAGAATGGGTTGAATATATGTCGGTAATTTACACTTTGATACGTCCTGATAGAATTGGTTATTGAGCATCCGTGTATTTGGGTGTAATTGACAATGATGGCGAAGAATATCCCTGAATGAAACACATCGATAGAGGTGTGTCTCTGGTGACCTCGAGGACGTTCTCTAAAACACCTCAAATGTGATACTTATGGAGTTTATTCTCTCATATATGTGGTTATATAAAACGTACCGTAGTGTATTACGATTCTTCGCGAGTCGCTAAGATTTGCTCCGGGACTTCATCAATGTGATCGAGCGCTACCTTTAGCAATGCGTCATGGACTTCTCGAGTCTCCTCGTCTCGGATTTCCATCCGGCGAAGTTCTGGCGTCACCCTGATACCGAGTTTGTCCTCGAGTTCATCCCAGGTTTTGTCGCGGGCATACAGTGGCTTCTGGCGAACTTCGCTGTACTCGAAGCCCGGGCCCGACTCTTCCGGGGGCTCTGATTTTGTGGTTGTCTCTTGTACAGACTCGGTTTGTGCTGGTTCAGTTTGCGTCGTTGTGGCAGTGTTGGAACTTGAGTTGGGCTCACTCTTGTTTTCGGTATCTTCAGTTTCGTTGCTCTCGAGATCGTCAAACGGATTACTCATTTCACTTGCCCTCCGTTTGCGACTATTTTGGCGAGTTCCTGATAGTACGGTATCTGGTCGCTGTCCGGATCGTAATCTTGCAGTGGTTGATCTTCCTGTAGTGAACGGGATAATGCAGATCGGTGTCGAATCCCGGGCTTTGGAGTTTGCATTTCACCGGCATCGATTTGCTCGAACTCATCGGCTGTAATCCGAGCAAAGGATGGGACTGCCTCTTGGAGCGGTTGCCCCTCGTTGACTTCGTAACTCGCCGTATTCAAATTCTCGAGGAGCTCACGATCCTCCGTTTGTTGGTCGATTCGGTCCGAGAGTTTGTTTGGAATTACGGCGAGTACGTCAACGTCGATGTACTCGCGTGCGGGTTCGATGAGTCGCTCCATCGTTCTTTTGTACCCGCCGATTGCGCTCGACCCAGGTTCGATCGGTATCATGACGTTTCCCGAGGCGACGAGCGCATTGTTGTTAAGCATGCCCGGGTATGCTGGACAGTCAAATACCACGTAGTCGTATTCGTCTCCGAGAAGTGGATCGACTATTTTCGACTTGACTCGAGCCGACCCCTGCATTGCTCCTGCGAGATCCTTTTCGACGTCTTCGAGGGTATTTGATGATGGAAGTAAATCGAATTGATGATCTGTTGATTGAATTATGTCGGATGGAGTTGCATTACCTTCGAGGATCACATTTCCAAGATTGGTGTCGCTTTGATATGCCTCTCTAAATCCCAATCCATTGGTTGCGTGTCCGTTCGGGTCAAGATCAGCAAATAGTGTCCGGCCATGCTCTGCAAGTTGTCGTGCAAGATTCATGGACGTTGTTGACTTCCCAACTCCTCCTTTCAATATTACTACACTCACTGCCTGTGGCGTGTCTCTCTCTATTTCCATGTTTACATCCGTGCACTCCTCATCCATAATAGGTCACTATTGTACCTATTGTAGGGTTGGGAGATTTCATTGCTGGACGAGAGAGTCATGACAGTTGATGGGCTTAAAACTATCGAGAATAGCTACTAATGGTACAATAGGTAGCTTAGGAAGCTTTTGTATTGAAGGTGGCTTACCTATCGGAGCTATTGGAGCTACTGGGGCTATTGGGTCTGTTGGTACTATTGAGCCTGTTGGTTCTGTTGGACCTACTGGATCTATTGAACCTGCTAAAGGTGTAGGTAATGTTGTGTCTATTGAGGATATTCTATCTATCGTCTCTGTTATGGGGGATTGGGACTGTGTGCCTATTGTAACTGATGTACCTATTGTGGCAAATGGGGTCGATATACGAAAACTTTCAACACATGCTCATCCGAAATTTCTATTCGAGTTTAATACCCTGGTCTCTGGATCGCTTTTCTCCACGTGTCCCGGCCGTTCGTCCGAATACTGCGGTCACACGCCACTTCTTCTTCCAAATCTTCTTCAGTTGGGGATCTATATGGGTCCAATAGGGAAATAGGTCAAACAGGCAACTCAGAAGAAATAGGTAGCTATCCTACCTATTGCACCTTAGCTTGCATGTGTTCGATAGCTGTCTTGGCTAAGGTAGCTATTGTAACTTCGGGACCTATCCTCACTCTAGTAATGTTCAGATTGAGGATCTCGATTGTGGATCACGATCGCGATCCTCTGTACTATTCAGATGATCAGATCTATCTACTGCCTCAAGTGTAGCAGTGACATCGATGTTTACCTCTTTCGAGTAGTACAGGGCATTCACGAATCGTCTAGTACTGTACCTATATAGTTTGTTGACATCCACAACCTCTTCGCCAAAGGCTTTTTAATGGTATTATGTGTAATTCCATTCAATTCATGAGCAAGTCAGCGGAGCCGGATTTTCAGTCGCTCGTTGACTATCTTGATGGCATAGCAATCTGGATCGTTTCTGATCTGGGAGAGTTTGACCACGTCAGTGCTGGTGCCGAGGATATTTGGGGTATCTCCGCCGAAACCATACGGAATGACCCGTCCAACCTACTTGATCAAATCCACTCGGAAGACGTTAAAACAGTTGTGTCACATATGGAAGCAGCTCCTCAGCAAATCTCTGAGGAATCATACGAGACTCGAGCTGTTCATCCAGATGGGACAGTACGGTGGGTTCATACAAGACAGATTCCGATACGAGATAGTGATGGCACTCTGCAGAGAATTGCCGGTATCTGTACGGATATTACAAGTCAAAAGCACCGTGAGCAAGAGTTTGAAGCACTCAACCGCGTTCTCCGCCACGACATCCGTAACGATTTAAGTATTCTCCTCGGGTGGGGCGAATTACTTGAAGCGTACGTCGATGACGACGGTGAAGCCATATTAGAAAAGATGATGTCGGCTGCAGATCACATCGTGGAACTCACCGAGATTGCCCGGGATTACGCCAAGGCCATCGCAAATCGTGCGGAGATGGAAATCAAACCGGTTTCACTCCGTGCCATCCTCAAACAAGAGGTTGAACTGCGACGCGAATTTTTCCCACAGGCGCAGTTCACGGTCGTTGGCGAAATTCCGGATGTCGAAGTGAGAGCCAACGAGATGCTTTCTTCTGTATTCTGTAATCTCTTGAATAATGCTGTACAGCACAACGAGAAGGATGAGCCTGTCGTTGAGATCCGTGTCGAGCAACGGGACGAGAACGTGACCGTTCACATCGCGGATAACGGCCCAGGAATCTCCACCGAAGTGAGAGATTCACTTTTCAAAGAAGGACAGAAAGGGATAAACAGTTCAGGAACCGGTCTTGGACTCTATCTTGTAAAAACCCTACTTGAACAGTATGATGGGGATATTACGGTCACGGAAAATGACCCAACAGGGACAGAATTTCACGTTGAACTTACTCAACCCGGATAGTTCTCCCTCAACGGTGAATAACTCGTCCTACAGCCTTACTTACCGCATTGATTACTCTCCGTGAGAGTCTGTGGAATTAACACTGTGAGAATACGTCTATGATATCTCTTATCTTTACATATCCGTAATTGACATTCGCCTGATTCTGAGAATAGGTACCTACTGCAGGTAGGTAAGCTACCTCGTATGACTAAGGTAGCTATTGTGACTAAATTACATTTTCCGAACGATAGTGCATTGGTAGTTTTCCCCGACGATGGTGCCATGGTAGTTCCTGAGGTAAGTTCTGCAATTGTGCGAGTGTCGACCTCATCCATAGGCCCTCATAGCTGTAGTCTCGTCCGAGCGGACTGATCTGAACTTGCAATTCTCTCTTGATCACTAGTCAGCCACGACCGACACTGTATACTCTATCTCGCTATACTGAACAAGGTGGTCTGACGATCTCAATTTCGGGATGTGAATATCTACAAACCACTAGAATGCATACAAATTATGTGGGAACAGCGGTTGAACCTATTGACATCTCCATTTAGAACGCTATTGGAGTAAAACACCGGTCACTACACGTACAAATTGAGCGAGAACCATATAGTACAAAGTGTCTTATCAGTGTGAGTCCGCAGATCGCCTTGCAAATCACCCAGCACACCTGAAAGACTTCGGGACGGACAGACCATCAACCTACGAATGTTGGCCAGTTCGTCCACTGATTATAGTGATGATGCCGGTAATGCACTCAACTTGACCAATCGCTAGCTACGGTCACCAAGTCGTACCAAATCGGTGAATCAGCCTGACCTATGTGCTGAATCGGCTTACGGATCAAGTTTCCCTACGAGTACCTTTGCGGCGGTGAGAATCGGGTCCCAGACAGGACTGAACGGGGGCGCGTACGCAAGATCAAGATTCTGGAGTTCGGAGACGGTTAGTCCGGTGGTCACGGCGGTCACAACCGTGTCGATTCGCTTTGTACCCTCGTGGCCGACGAGGCTCGCACCCAGCACGCGCTCGCTTTCCCGATCGGCGACCAGCGTCACGGTGAGGTCGGTCGCATCGGGATAGTAGTGGGGCCGCGTCGGCGCTTCGATCGTCACGTGAACCGGGTCGAATCCAGCCTCACGGGCGCGCTCCGGATCGATCACCCCGGTGCGTGCCACACCGAGGTCGAACGCCTTGACGATCGCGGTGCCGGCCGTTTCACCGGTCGGTGTCGGGTCGTCGGAGACCGTCGAACCGATCGCTCGGCCGGCCCGGTTCGCGATTAACGCCAGCGGGGCGTGATCGGGTTCGCCGGTCACGGCGTTCGTCGCTTCGGCGCAGTCGCCAGCGGCGTAGACGTCCTCGACGTTGGTGCGGCCGTACTCGTCGGTCGCGATCGCACCCGTCGGACCGAGCTCGACCCCGGCTTCTTCCGCGAGTTCGACGTTCGGCGTGACGCCGACACCGACGATGACGAGATCCGCCGGAACCACCCCCTCGTCCGCGAGTTCGACCGACTCGACCGCGTCGCCGCCGGCGAACCCCTCGACGGCCGTCTCGAGGCGGAGGTCGACGCCCTGCTCGCGGAGGTGGTCCTCGACGACGCGGGCCGTCTCCTCGCCGAACGGTTGGAGGACGTGCGGGAGCATCTCGAAGATGGAAACGTCGACGCCGCGTTCGACGAGCGCCTCGGCCATCTCGACGCCAACGTAGCCGCCGCCGACGATCGCTGCCGTCTCCGGATCGACCGCGGTCACGTAATCCTCGATCGCGTCCGCCTCGTCCATGCTACGGAGGGTGAACACGCCCTCGAGGTCGATCCCGTCGAACGGCGGTTCGATCGCACGAGCGCCGGTCGCGATCAGAAGATCGCCGTAGGGGTGATCGAATCGTTCGCCGTTCGCCTCGACGGTGACGGTCTTCACCTGGGGATCGATTGCGACGACCTCGTGGCCCGTTCGGAGGTCGATGTCGCGCTCCTCGCGGAACTCCTCGGGCGTCACGGCGACGAGATCCTCAAGGTCCTCGACGGTGCCCTTCACGTAGTAGGGCATCCCGCAGGCCGCATATGAGACCCACTCTCCCTTCTCGAAGACGATCACGTCTCGGTCCGGGTCCTCGCGCTTTGCCTTGCTCGCGGCGCTCATTCCGGCCGCGTCTCCGCCAACGATGATGAACGGTGCTGTCATGGGAGAGGATAGCTTGCGACCGCCTAAAGTATTACGCAGAGTTCACAATATTGTAGTAACAAACGACGGCCATCCCGCTACACCCGTGATCGGCGGGGTCAGAAAACTCGCTGGACCGTTACTTAAGAACGACGCGACCGTCTGCGTGGACCGTCACGTCGCGCTCCCGGTAGCGAAACTAGACGCTGGCAGGTGGGTTGGGCCGTCCTGGCGGGTCGACTTGAACAGCCGCTCGAGCGCACCCGTGTCGACGATGCCGTGAAGCGGCGGTTCCAGATCGACCGGATCAACGCCATCCGCTTCGGCGACCCGTTCAACGACGCGCAGGCTCGGTCGCTCCGCCGGTCCATCGCGCTGTTCGGTTCTCGTCATCAGACGAGCAACTGGATGTCGGACTCGGCCATATGCTGGAGTGCAGTCGCCGCGCCGACACCCGTGGTGACGCCGTCGTAGAAGTCGTCTTCGTCGTAGTCCATCAACTCGATCGTCATCTGGCAGGCCTGCAGGTCGACGCCTTGATCGAGCGAGAGTTCGATCAACTCTTCGATAGTGGCAGTCCCGTTCTCGTCGATTTTCTTCTCCATCATGCGCGTAGCCATCCGGTCCATGCCGGGGATTGCGGCGACGGCGTTCGGGACCGGCATGTTCGGGTTGCCGACAGCGGAAAGCTTGAGATTCTTTGACTTCTCCTCGTGGAGAATGTCGAGTCCCCAGAACGTGTGGAAGATGACGACGTCCCAGCCGAAGGCGGCGGCTGTACTCCCGAGGATCAGCGGCGGGTACGCCATATCGAAGCTACCCTGTGTGGCGACGATGGTCATCTTCTTCTGATTGTCGCTGGTGTCTGCGTCGACCATCGACTCCTCAAGGTCCTCGACGCGCTCACGCAATTCTTGCATCTCGGCGGCGTCGAACTCCGCTTCGGGATCGGAGTTGGGATCTGCGTCGGCATCCGTCGTCGATTGGTTGTCCGTGCTCATGTTACTCCGTTTTCTTGACGTAGTGGGTGTAGAGGTCGCCGTCCTCGACCTGGTCGAGGAGCTCAACCCCGCCGGTACCATCCGCCCAACCCTGAATGTCGCTCATGCTGCCTGAATCAGTCGCCACGACTTCCAGCACGTCCCCGGCGTCGAGGTCGTCGATCGCCTGCTTGGTCTTGACGATAGGCATCGGGCAGGACTGTCCTTTCACGTCGAGCGTCTCCGTGGTCTCGTATTTTGAACTCATAGTCGATCTCTGTGCTCTGTATTGGAGCTACCATACAATATCAACCACTGCCATAAAAGCATATCGATTATTGCACTGTATACGAACACCCCTGTTTGCAGGGCCAGCGCATATATGCCCGTAGAGCTCCGAAAGCGCGTTCATAGGGTTATTATCTGATTCACTTTGCACGCTATATTGTGGAATTTGGGGACAACTATGCAAACGCTTAAGGGATCGTGGCCGGTACTGAGCAGTGTACAACATGAACGACATGGACTTTCCAACGGCGGACGTCGAGATCGAATCGGTGACGCCAGCCGAGTTGAAAGGACGTATCGACGGAGGAGAGAACGTCACACTGCTCGACGCGCGGATGGAGTCGGATTACGAGGAGTGGCGCATCGACGGCGAGAACGTCGACTCGATCAACGTTCCGTACTTCGAGTTCCTCGACGAGGATATCGATGAGGACGTTCTTGCACAGATCCCGGACGATAGGGAAGTTACGGTTCTCTGTGCGAAAGGCGGTGCCAGCGAGTTCGTCGCTGGCTCGCTCAAAGAACGCGGCTACAATGTGAATCACCTCGAGGAGGGGATGAACGGCTGGGCCCGCATCTACGAGCGCGTCGAGGTCGAACGCTACGACGGCACCGGAGCGCTCTACCAGTACCAGCGCCCCTCGAGCGGTTGTCTCGGCTACTTCGTCGTCGATGGCAACGAGGCGGCCGTGATCGACCCGCTGCGTGCGTTCACAGACCGCTATTTCGAGGACGCCGCAGAACTGGGCGTCGACCTGAAATACGCCATCGACACGCACATCCACGCGGATCACATTTCGGGCGTCCGCACCCTCGTTGAAGAGGGCGTCAAGGGCGTCATCCCCGAAGCATCCGTCGACCGCGGCGTCACCTACGCCAACGAGATGGTCCTTGCCGAGGACGGCGACGAGTTCCAGATCGGTGACGCAACGATGGAGACGATCTACACGCCCGGCCACACCTCCGGGATGACCTCGTATCTGATCGACGACGAGTTGCTTGCGACGGGTGACGGCCTCTTCGTCGAGAGCGTCGCCCGCCCCGACCTCGAAGAGGGTGATGACGGCGCGCCCGAGGCGGCCTCGCAGCTCTACGAGTCACTCCAGGAGCGCGTGCTGACCCTGCCCGACCAGACGCTGATCGGCGGCGCTCACTTCAGCGACGCCGCCGAACCCGCCGAGGACGGCACCTACACTGCACTGATCGGCCAGCTCGAGGACGAGATGGACGCCCTCACGATAGAGGAAGACGAGTTCGCGGAACTGATCCTCTCGGACATGCCGCCCCGTCCAGCCAACTACGAGGACATAATCCCGACGAACCTCGGCCAACAGGAGGTCGACGACGAGGGGGCATTCGAACTCGAGCTCGGTCCGAACAACTGCGCCGCCAGCCAGGAGTCGCTGGCAGGTGACTAACTCAACCCACACCACGTCGAATGGTAACTGAACTCTTCGCACCCGCGCTGTACGAAACGCTGTTCCCTGTTGGCATCAGCCGGTACGCCGTTGGGGGACTACTCGTCGGTCTTGGTGCCGTCGTTATTTACCTTGGCACCGGCATTCCGGCCGGCGCGAGCACGTTTCTCGAGTCGACGCTGTCGTACGTTTCGGACCAGCCGCGGTTCCAGCAGTACGTCAGTTCGCGTGATTGGCGGGTCATTTTCACGCTTGGGATCATCGCGGGCGCAGCCGTCTACGCCCTGACCTTCCAGTCGGGATTGGTCTCGAGTGGCCTTTACGAGCCCGGGACAACCGGCGAGTTGTACGAGGTCGGCGGGATCACGCTCTGGCTCACCGAGGTCCAGCCGTGGCGGCTGTTCCTCGGCGGGATACTGGTCGGGATCGGTACCCGAATCGGGAAGGGGTGTACGTCGGGCCACGGCGTCTGTGGCGTCGGCTCGGCCTCGAAGACGTCAATCGTCGGCGTGATTACGTTCCTGATCGTGGCTATCGGGACTGCCCAGGTCGTGATGGCACTGGGGGTGAGCCCATAATGTCGAAAAGACACCCGCTGTTCATGCCGTTGATCTTCGTCGGCGGCCTGATCTTCGGCTTCGGGCTCGGCTTCAGTCACATGGCCCGCCCGGAAGTCGTCCTAAACTTCTTGCAGTTCGAGGATTTCGGGCTGCTGTTCGTCATGGGCGGCGCGGCGGTCGTCTCCGGCATCGCCTTCGCGCTGGTGCCCCGACTATTCGACCGCGCACCGTTGACGGGCGACACCTACGGCCGACGGCTGAAATCGTTCGACCGCAACGTCCTGATCGGCGGCGCGATCTTCGGCGTCGGCTGGGGCCTGTCGGGGATCTGTCCCGGCGCGGCCTACGCCAGCCTCGGCGTCGGTAACGTCACGATCCTCTGGGCACTGGCCGGCATGTTCGTCGGCGCCTATATCCAAGGCTACTGGCGCAGCCACCGTACCGCGTCGGAGACGTCGGCCACAGGCGCTGACTGACGCTGTTCCACGTCTCGAGCATCAATGGAACTCGCAACGATACTCCTGTTTGTCCTCGCCGCGCTCTCGAGTCTATTCATGGCCTAGGTCATCGGTGCCGGCTCGAGCGGCGCGATCCCGTTTGCTCCCGCAGTCGGTGCCAACGCGATCGGGACGATGAAAGCCGCGTTTCTCGTCGGTATCCTCGGTTTCGCCGGTGCAGTGACCCAGGGGGCGAGCGTTTCCGAATCCGTCGGCGGCGACCTCGTCGTTGGTCTCTCGTTGCCAGTTACGAGCGTCATTGTCGTCCTCTTGATCGGAGCGGGGTTGATGGCGATCGGTATCTCCACTGGCTATCCAATCGCGACGGCACTTACGGTCACTGGCGCTGTGATTGGCGCCGGGTTCGCGCTTGGCGGCGAGCCAGCCTGGGGGAAGTACGCCGAAATCGGCGCGATGTGGGTCCTGATACCGTTTGTCGGGGGCGGACTCGCGTACGCTATCGCCAGCGTGCTTCCCAGGCCAGGCGTTCCCGAACGGATCAGCGTTGCGCTGCTGGCCGGTCTCGTCGGAATAGTTGTCGCAAACCTCGAGTTCGTCCTTCTCAAAAGCGATGGCGGGACACTTGCGTCAGCCGGCGCTACGATTCTCCAGCTCGGCGGCATCGGCGTGGTCGTCGTTTCGTTCGGTGTCGGGACGGTCGCGGCACTTCTCGTTCACTGGGACGTCAGACAGGACGAGACGGGCGGGCTGCGTCGATTCCTGCTCGTTCTCGGCGGACTCGTCGCGTTCTCCGCAGGTACAAGTCAGGTCGGTCTCGCCGTCGGACCACTATTCCCGCTGATCGACGACGTTTCGATCGTTTCACCGATCGCAGTGTTGCTCGGTGGCGGGCTCGGGATCCTCGTCGGTTCCTGGACCGGTGCACCACGGATGATCAAAGCGGTCTCACAGGAGTACGCCTCGCTGGGACCGCGTCGCTCGATTGCGACGCTAGTCCCGTCGTTTCTCATCGTCCAGACGGCGGTCCTGCTCGGCGTTCCAATCTCGTTCAACGAAATAATCGTCAGCGCTGTCATCGGAGCCGGAATCGCTGTCGGCGGGACCGGTGGTATCAGCCCTCAAAAACTCGGGATTACCGTACTGGCCTGGATCGGATCATTTGTCCTCGCGTTCGGGCTCGGTTACGGCGCGATGGCTGTGATCAGTCTCTAATTTCGCCTTTGCTAACGAAAAACGCGTCTAGCTGTGCTGTTCGATTAGTCCCTTCAGGGTCGATCGGTCCTGAGCACCGATCAGTCGCTCGACCGGGTCACCGTCGGCATAGAGTACGAGTGTCGGGACACCAGCTGCTGGGCGAGTTGCTGGTGGGCGTCAACGTTCACTTTCGCGACACCGGCATCGGTTTCGACAGCCAGCGTCTCGATCGTCGGCTCGAGCATCTGACAGGCCCCACACCAGTCGGCGTAACAGTCGACGAGGACGATGTCGTGCTCGTCGACGACCTCATCGAGGTGGGTTGCTCCCTCGATCACGATCGGTTCCGAGGGATTCTTTACCGTGCTCGTTCGTCCTCCAGTGAATCGGTCATCGCGTCCGCGTACGCACTCTGGGGGAATGAATTGTACGTAGAGAACAATACTGTATGATCAACAGTTGATGCCGATGAGGGAGTTGCTCCGAGACCTGCTCCTTTCACAGCGCACTGTTCGAGATGCTGATTCCCGCACGCATCAAGTGACCTGAACGCTTATTCACGGCAGGGTACAACGATTCGTATGAGGTCATCTTCGAATTCCGCTTCGGCCACCGTCGACCAGCCGGCGCCGACGGAACGGCTGGATACTCGGCGGCAAGCGGTCTTTGTTATCCTCACGTTTCTCGGGATGGTCGGTGGACTCCTCGGGAGCTGGTTCGGTGCGCCACCGTGGTTCGTCTGGGGCGCGTACGGAGCTGCGTACGTGTTCGGTGGCTGGTATGGGCTCAAAGAGAGCATCAAAGCCCTTCGGGAACCGGCAGTGGAGATCGATCTGCTGATGATCATCGCCGCACTCGGTGCGCTCTACATTGGCGCGCCGTTCGAGGGGGCGATGTTGCTGTTCCTGTTTTCGCTGTCGGGCGTCCTCGAGGAGTACGCGATCGGCCGCTCGCGAACGGCGATCAAATCGCTGGTCGGCATGCGTCCGGAGTCGGCGCAGATTCTTCGCGATGGGTCGGAAGCGACGACGCCGATCGAGGACGTCGAGGTCGGCGACGTGTTCGTCGTTCGCCCTGGCGAACGACTACCGCTCGACGGTGTCGTTGAGTCCGGCGAGAGTACGGTCGACCAGTCGTCGCTCACCGGTGAGTCGGTTCCCGTGACGAAAGAACCCGGCGACGAGGTCTTCAGCGGGACAATCAACGAGACGGGCAGCCTCGAGGTACGAGTCACTCGAGAGGCTACGGAGTCGGCGATCTCTCGGCTCATCACCATGGTCGAGGAGGCACAGGAGAAACGAGCACCGACCCAGCAGCTTATCGACCGCTTCGAGCAGCCCTACGTATTGGCCGTCTTCGCGATGACCGCCATCGCGATCGCGCTCCCGCTCTGGCTGCTGGATCACTCGTTCGAGCCGACGTTCTACCGCGCGATGACGCTCATGGTTGCCGCTTCTCCCTGTGCGGTCATCATCTCGACGCCGGCGGCCGTCCTCTCGGCAATCTCAACCGGCGGCCGACAAGGGGTCCTGTTCAAAGGTGGCGAACACATTGAGACGGCAGGGAACGTCGACGCAATCGCGTTCGACAAGACGGGGACGCTGACGGAAGGCAACACGCGGTTGACCGACGTCCGCGCTCGTGAGGACGCCCTGTCCACCGACGGCGGTGCGGTCAGTAGCAACCTGCTTGCAGACAGTGCCCTCGAGAACAACTCGCTAGCCGATGATCGACTGCTCTCAATCGCAGCGGCCGTTCAGGCCCGGTCGGAACACCACCTCGCCGAGGCGACCGTCGAGGCTGCCGAAGAGCAGGGGCTCGAGGTGCCCGACGCGGACGACTTCGAGGCGGTCGTCGGCAAGGGCGTCCACGCGACCGTCGACGGCCAGACGATTCACATCGGAAACCCGCGGTACGTCGAGACTGTCCTCGACGATCAGCCGATCAACGGCCGCGAGACAGGACTTGACGCGGTTCGCAACCTCGAGGGCAACGGGAAGACGAGCGTCCTCGTCGTGAGCGAAACTGCCGATGACCTGCGCGTCCTCGGCTGGCTGGCCTTCACCGACACGATCCGCCCCGACGCGGCCGAGATGATCTCAAAACTCCGCGAGCGCGGCGTCGAACAGATTGTCATGCTGACGGGCGACAACGAGCGGGTCGCCCAGTACATTGGCGAGGAACTTGGCATCGACGAGGTGTACGCGGAGTTACTCCCCGAGGAGAAAGTCGACCACATCGAGGAACTACAGGAGCGCCACGAGGCTGTCGCAATGGTCGGCGACGGCGTCAATGACGCGCCCGCGCTCGCGACGGCCGACATCAGTGTCGGCATGGGTGGGGCAGGGACCGACGTAGCGCTCGAGACGGCCAATATCGTCCTCATGTCGGACAAACTCGATCGGCTCCCCTACGCGTTTGCACTCAGCAAGGAGACACGACGCACGCTGTACATCAACTTCGCTATCGCGTTCGGCGCCATCGCTATTATGGTGATCGCGATCCTCACCGCCGGGATTCCGCTGCCGGTCGCGGTGATCGGCCACGAGGGATCGACCGTTCTCGTCAGTCTAATCGGGTTACGTCTACTCCGATTCGGTGACTGAGACGAAATTATGGGCTGGGTTTCCGGTCCAATTCGACTGGAACGTGTTTCTCAACCGAAGGCAGTGGTCCGTACAACGGGACGTGCCGACCGAACACGAAAGCGCACACTCTTGTGTATCACGCCCAAAATTGTATGCATGGGATTTCACACGTTCCCCGTTGAGCGCGCCGATAAACTCGAGGACCCGTCGCGGTACCGTTTCTGTTCGCGCGAGGAACTGGTCGAGATGCTCGCGCCGGAGACCGAGGACGTCGTCGCGGATCTGGGCTCGGGAACGGGTTTTTACTCGCGGGACATCGCGCCGTTCGTCGATACGTTGTACGCGGTCGACCTGCAGGAGGAGATGCACGAGTACCATCGCGAGGAAGAACTCGCGGCGAACGTCGAACTGGTCACGGCCGGTATCGATTCGTTGCCCTTCGAGGATGACGAGCTGGACGGTGCCTTCTCAACGATGACACACCACGAGTACGCAACGGACGAAACGATGGCAGAGCTCGCCCGCGTGATTCGGCCGAATGGCCGCCTCGTCACCGTCGATTGGTCGGCCGACGGGACGGGTGAGGACGGCCCCGATGTCGACGAACGGTTCGGAGTCGACGAGGTCGTCGATCAGCTCGAGGACGCTAGCTTTACCGTCGAGCGCGTTTACGACCGTCTGGAGACGCTGGCGGTCGTTGCTCGTCGGTAACGTCTCGCCGAGCTGTCTGGCGGTGGACCGACTTCTCGACTCGCTCGATCGGCGATAATTGACTACAGCTGTCCGTCTCAGAGTCTGACCAAGGGACGACGATTTCGATGACGCTTCCCGCAGTCGGCGTATACGATCTCGATCCCGACCCCGATCGTGCGCCGCAACGAAACCCGCCAGCGACTAGGAACGAGCGCGTGTGAGTTTAACGGCACTGGACGTCGCGATGGTCCGTATGGGAACGATCGACGAAACGTTCGATTTTCTTGTGATCGGCTCGGGGTCGGGACTGGACGTCGCGAGCGCTGCGGCCGCTCACGGTCAGTCGGTCGCCGTCGTCGAGAAAGGGCCGCTCGGCGGCACCTGCCTCAACCGGGGCTGTATCCCTTCGAAGAAACTCCTGTACCACGCCGAGGTGATGAAGACCGTCGAGCGCGCCGACGAGTTCGGTATCCACGCCGACGTAACCGACGTCAACTTCGCCGACATCGTCCGCGAGGTGAACGAGGACGTCACCGAAAGCGCTGAGTCGATCCACCACGGGTTACGAACGTCGACCCAGCACACGCTCCTCGAGGGCGAAGGGCGATTCGTCGACGACCGAACAATCGAGATCGGCGACGGCCCCGACGTCGGTTCGCGCGCCCACGCCGAGACGGTCCTCATTGCAGCCGGGACGCGACCGACGGTTCCGCCGATCGACGGCCTCGAGGACGTCGACTATCTCACCAGTACGGAGGCACTGGGACTCGAAGCGCCGCCCGACGACCTCATCATCGTCGGCGGCGGCTACATCGCGGCCGAACTCGCGCACTTTTTCGGCACGTTCGGGAGCGACGTCTCAATCGTAGGTCGTCGCCCGCACCTCCTGCCGCAGGCGGACGAGGAGGTCGCTACAGCGTTCACCGACCGTTACGCCGACCGGTTCGACGTCTACACGGGCTACGAAGCCGTCAGTGCGTCCGAGTCCAACGGCGAGATCGAGGTCGAAGCGCGACCGTATCCGGCCGCGTGGCCTGACTTGACCGAACACGAGGACGCGACCGTCACCGGCGACACGCTGTTGATCGCGGCGGGTCGGCGGCCAAACACAGATCTGCTGAACCTCGAGGCGACCGGCGTCGAGACCGACGAACGAGGGTTCGTCGCAACCGATGAGTATCTCCGTACGACAGCCGAGGGCGTCTGGGCGCTCGGCGATATCGTCGGCGAATACCTGCTGAAACACAACGCGAATCACGAAGCCGGAACCGTCGTCCGGAATCTGTTCGGCGACGACCTCGAACCGGTCGACTACACGGCGATGCCCTTCGCAGTCTTCGGCTCGCCGGAGGTGGCCGGCGTCGGCGCCACGGAGCAAGAATTGCAGGCGGACGACCGCGATCACGATCGCGAGTACGCCACACGGACGTATCGGTACGAGGACACCGCCCGCGGGAGCGCGATGAAGGTCGAGGGATTCGTGAAAGTCCTCATCGAGCCGAACGGGATGATTCTCGGCTGTCACATCGTCGGTCCCGAAGCGTCGAATCTCATCGAGGAAGTCGTTGTCGCGATGAAAGCGGGGACCGGAACCGTCTGGGATATTCGCGAGTCGGTTCACGTCCATCCCGCGCTCTCGGAGGTCGTCGATCGGGCCTTTGCGGGACAGTTCGTCCGTCGTGGGCCCGAGGCACACGACCATCACGGTCACGAGCACGACCATCACAACTGAGCGCCGTTCGAGTCCTCGTCTCCACGCGTCGTGAACAATCGCGAGCGTTTGACACACCCGAAGAATGCAGGGATCGACGATGATCGCGTTTTTCGTCGCGGCGTTGACGACACCGATCGGTGCCTTCGTCGCCTATCCCCTGGTGAGCCGGTTGGGCGAAAGTCAGCTTGGTCTCCTGCTCGGGTTCGTCTCCGGGGTACTGATTTACGTCTCTGCAGCCCACCTGCTCCCGGAGGCACGGACCTACGAGACGGAACACTCGATGCTCGCCCTCCTGGCCGGCGTGGCGCTGGCGTTGGTCATCGGGTTCGCACGGGCGATGTGAGCTGTTCATCGCTCATCGTTCGGCGCTCATCGCGTTTTCGACCAGCCCGTCGCACCTCGTCGTCCAGGCAACCACACACTGCTCGACAGAACGACGGAACGCGTCGGGCCACCGATCGGCTCGCGGCCGTGATACGACGTGTCCCGTTGACCGGTCGTCGTCAGTAGACGACGAGCGCTAGATAGAGCTGGCTGACTCCGGCGACGATCATCACGGCTCCGGCGAGTCGCTTCAGATGGCCAGCGTACGCCGCGAGTCGTCCCGCACTCGCGACCAGCCCCATCCCGGTCGCGACAGTCATCCCGAGCATCAACATCACGACGCTGCCCACGTACGTCACCACCACGACTGCCGCTGCGTCGGCCGACAATGACAGCGCGCGGGCGACCACGGCGAGAAACACGGGGGCGACACACCCGGCTGCAGCGAGCGCGTAGCCGGCCCCGAATATTCCGAACCCGAGCACGCTCGAGCGGCGTTCTGGAAGCGGGATCGACAGCGACGGTACCCACCCCAGAATGACGAGCACCCCGAAACCCACCAGCAACCCGCCGACGAGCGACTCGAAGAACGTGAGTCGTGAGACCGTCGACTGGCCGAGCCAGAACGTCGCTCCCAGGAGGACAGCAAGCGTCCCCATCACACCGATGCCGGCGACCCCACCGCGGAGGAGCGCGCCACCGAGCGTCGCGTCGTCACCGTCGGTCTGACTGACGTAGAACCCGACGTACCCCGGCAGTAACGGATACGCACACGGACTGAAGAAGGTTGCAAGACCTGCAGTAAGTCCGAACCCGATCGCCGAGAGGAACGCGGCGTCGAGCATCGGTTACGTCGCTACCTCCGCCTCGAGCGCTCGTTCGATCCCTGCGACGAGTTCGTCTGCGGTTTTGACACCGGAGTCGGACCACTGAACGCGTCCGTCCGTATCGATCGCGACGGCGGAGGGGTAGCCGCCCGCGAGATACCGCGCGGTCAGTTCGGCAGTCGGGTCGAGGCCGAGCAGCCAGTCACCGTCGTGTTCGTCCCACCAGTCGACTAGTTCGTCCTCGGTGACGGACGAGCCGACCGCCTCGTTCGTGACCGAGAGAAACAGCACGTCCGATCCAATGCGATCGTTCGCCTCGGCCAGTGCGGGCATCTGCTCGATACACGGCGGACACCACGTCCCGAAGAAATCGACGAACGTCACCCGCTCGGTCGCCGGAATCCGAACCTCGCCAGCCTCGCTGCCAGGCGCCTCGACCGTTTCTATCGTGATCGGATCGGGAGCCGTCGTCCCCGCTCCATCCGTCGCTTCCGGGTCGTCGCTCTCGGTTTCGAACGAGGGTACCCCACGGACCGCCAGTACGCCCCCACCACCGACGACCCCGACACTGGCGAGACCAGCGAGGACGTCTCGCCGTCGCATCTACGCCGTCACCACCGTTTCGAAGTCGTCGACCACCTGCGACGGGTCGACGGTCGCTCCGTCCGGATACACACGCTCGATGCGTCCCTGCTCGTTGACGAGGAAGATGTAGTTGTAGTGGGGAAACATATACTCGAGATTCTCGTACTCGTCGGCGTCCCGTTTCTCGAGTGGCAGTCCGAACTGTTCAGTGAGGCTCGCTTTTGCATTCTCGTATCGGTTCGGACGCAAGAAGTGCCAGTTACCGGCAACGAGATCGGCCCCTTGTTGGTCAGCGTACGCTCGCAACTCGGCTTCGGTGTCGCGTTCGGGGTCGAATGTCATCGCGAGGAATGCAGCGTCGTCCCCGTACCCTTCTTTGGCCGCAACCTCCTGGGCTCGTCGTAACCGCAAGAGAAGCGCGGGACACGCGCCGTCCGGACACGACGTATAAAAGAACGTCATCAGCGTAGTACGCTCGCCGACGAACTGCTCGGTTGAGACGGTCTCACCCGTCAGCGGATCCGGAAACTCGACCGCTGGAAACTCCTCACCGTAGCTCGGATGCGACGCCTCGCTCAAATCCTGTTCTGGTGGCCCAAGTATGACGCCATCCGCGTGTGCTCGATTCGACTCGTCATCACCGGACGACAGCGACTCGAGACAGCCTGCAGTGGCGACGAGACTCGAGGCGACGATCGATCGGAGGCATGTACGCCGATTCATAGCTCGGTATTTCGATTCGGCTGATAAACGCTATCCGACGATTCCCTGGCTCGGAAAAATTGGTGTGTAGCGGGGATAAAACTATCTCCGGCGAAACTCGTATTACTGTTTCCAAAGCGATAGCAGTACGAGAACCATGCCGCTCGAGACTATGATCCCCTGTACGAGTGCTGCGGACGCGATCGTCGTTCCGAATACCTGATAGATGAGCCCCTCACAGATTGCGCCGACGCCAATGAAAACGAATCCGCCGGAAACGTACAGCATGGGCGTCTGTCCGCTTCGCCGGTAGCCGTGATACGCGAGGTACGCAACCACGAGGCTCAAGACGAGCGTAATTAGCTTGGCCATCAGAAACGACACTTCCACTAGTCACCACCCCGGAGATCGCTCCATAGCGACGTGAAATTGTCCGCGAGTTCGTCGCGCGTTTCGATCGTCAACGAGAGTTGGCCGTCGCTGATCTCGACGTGAAGTTCCTCGAGTGATGTTTCGAACTCGCTTCGGTGAGAGCCGTCCGAGTCGACGGTGTGGTGCTCCTCGACGAGATCGTGTTCCTGCAACGTCGAGACTCGGCGATAGATCGTCGTCAATGAGGCATCGCACTCCTCGCTGAGCGTTTTCGCAGTCTTCGGTCGATCGGCTGCAAGAAGAATCTTCCGTGCGTACTCGTCCGCAAGAATTTGGAATATATCAACCGAATCTGCGGTGCCTCCGTGTTGCACGCAATACATTCTATTAATCACGCTCAAATAGGCCACGGTTTGCTGGTTCAGCAAATCACCGAGAGCGTCTTATACTTGCGTCAGCGTATACACTCGGCGTTTCACCAGTTATCATATCGAGTCCTGTGATAATCAACGAACTGCTGACATGGTTATTTGAGATCAGTCGGAATACATCGAGTTATGGATCCGACGGTCGAACGGCGATGTCACTTCTTGTTCGCTCTCTCGTTAGTACTCCTGACGTTCGGGATCGGATACTGTGTTATCGTCGGTACGTGTCTGGCCGACTTCATTATCGTCATCGCGGGCCTTTTCGTCGGTTGGGTGGCGTTGTTTTACTGTCTCGGTAACGCCTCGTTCTGGGGATGATTGCGGAGACCAATTTCCATATGATCCGTCGCTCGACGTTGTCACGACGTTCGTTCTATTCCGGTCCACAATGTCTATCCGTGTCATCCACATAGAGTGCTCGCATGGATTCAAAGACTGCGTCACGACGGTCGCTATTCGGCCTTGCAGGCGCGGCGAGCCTCTGCTGTCTGGCGCTTGCTCCTGGCGCTGTTGGGCTGGCAGGCGGTGGCGCCGCGGCTGGACTAGGCGCCGGCCTCGGACAGATCATCGTGACGGTGCTGACGCTGGGAGTCATCGGATTCGTCGTCCGCTGGCGGGCGGGCTGTTCGGCATGCGAGTAATTCAAGCGAGCCGTCGTCATCACTCTTCAGCGTGCGTTTCGAGGACGTCGACGAGCGTGTCTGCGGACTGGAAGCCGTCATCGAGTCGGTCGACTTCCTCGCCGTCTTTTAGCACGACGAACGTCGGGACGCGTCGTACGGTGAACTCGTCGGCGAGGTCCGGAACGAGCCTGGCGTTTACCGTCACCACCGCACCTGTGGCGCTCCACGCGACTACACTGAGCACCGACCCCATGGACGCACAGATAGCACACCCGGACGTGACGAACTCGAGGAGCACGAGATCGTGGGCCTCGAGCAGGTCGTCGTACTCGGCCGCGTCGTTCAGCTGAATCGGCGTCTACGGTGCGTTCTCTGCAACACCAGTCGTTTCGTATACCGTGTCAGTCATTGAGATTTCTACGTGCCGGGACTATTTGAGGATTGTGCAATAATAACAAGATCTTCCCTCGCCCACCGTTATTTTGAGTTGCATTCCGAAGGACGATCGAAGGCCGATGACTGACGACACCGATACCGAGGAGGCAGCGGCCGATCCGGGGTGCGAGATGGGACAAGACACGTCAGAGTTGAGTACGGTCTTTGGCGACGCCTATCGCGGAGAGTTGGATGGTGAAACGACCTGGCGATACCGACTGGACCAGACGACGACGTGGAGCGTTACGATCATGGCTGCGATCCTCACGTGAGCGTTCTCGAGCCCCGACAATCCCCATTACGTCATTCTCGTCGGCGTGCTGGCCGTCGGCCTGTTTTGCTGGATCGAGGCTCGTCGGAACCGCGACTACGACGTCTACCGTTCTCGCGTTCGCCTCTTCCAGCAGGATCTCTTCACGAATGCGCTCGATTCGTCACGGGAGGTCGAACACGATGATTGGCGAACCGAACTGGGGGAAGATTACCGATACCCGACGTACAAGATTACGATGTTCGAGGCCGTGTCGAACCGACTTCGACGTATCTACTTCGCCCTGTTGCTCATCCCGGTCTCGCGTGGCTCTTTCGCGTGACGGCGTTCGTCACAGACGTCGCTCTCCCCGCCGCAGCAGTCGGAACGGTCCCCGGATCTGTCGTTCTCGGTGTCGTCGGAACGTTCTACGCGGCGTTACTCGTCGTAATGTTCTGGCCGCGCGAACGTGAGGCCAAAGGAGAGTTTCGTGAGGTCGAGGCTGGCGACTGGAAAGACACGGATTGATCGTCGATCACGCCTATGACGCACACGTCGGACACGAGCGTCGGTGGCGATCGTAAATCAACCCCGCAAGCAGTGCGACCGAGACCGCACCGAGCAGGGGCCGCAGAGGATCGAAGTACGTCATGATCGCGGACGAACCGAACAGCGCCAGAAGGACGGCGTTACAGATTGGACAGCTGACCGCCAGAAATCCGCCGACTAAACCGCCGAACGCCAGCCGATCCGTATCGGCTTCGCCGTTCTCACCGTGGCGATGATCGTGATTGAGGTCGTAATCGTAATCGCCGCCGTCGTCTCGGTCGGCTGCCTCGCCCTCAAGGTCACCAGCGTTGCGGACGTCAGTCGCCAGACGCTGGGCGACGTAGACGCCCGCGAGAAGTGCGGTCAGGGTGAGAAACAGATAATCGGAGCCCGTCCGTGGCACCATCCGAACGAAAAGCGGGTTCGGAACGAGTCCGGTGACGAGACCGAACAGGGCGAACACGCCCATCGACGTGATGGCTCCCCGGACGACCGCCCGCCGGTTCGCGCCGAGTAATCGGTGGTGTCCTCTTCTTGTCACTGTGATCCCTCCAGCGAGACGACGCACTGTTCGGGATGGCCTGCTCGTCCGAGAAAGAACAACAAGAGTGTGAGACCCCCGAGTTGGAGGAACGTGCCGTCGAACGGCAGTAGTGTCAGTCCGCCGGCAAACCCGAGGAAGGCGAGCAGACCTGCCCCACAGCTCGCACAGCCGGATGCGACGAGGCCCGGAAGGATGCCGGATACACTCGTCGCACCCGAGAGGCCAACGAGCCGAAGCTGTGCGACGGCGTTGACGACGGAAACGCCGGTCAGGAGCGCGTAAGACACGATAATCGCCAGCCCCGTGATGCCGTCGGTTAGGTATACGGACTCCGTCAGAGAGACGAGGACGTAATCGAACCAGTGGAGGCCGTCGCCCAACAGTTGCAGCGCGAACTCCGGCATCGTACTCAGTATCAACAGGCTATAGGTGCCGACCGTAACGAGGACGAAGCCGACCGTCCCGCGCCAGGACTCGAACGGATACCGTAGCGCATCCGAAAGGTTCCGGCCAAATCTGGCGGTCGAGTCGTTCCAGTTCATAACACCTTCACCCAGTTTGTGGACAGACATCTTCCGACGGGTTTCATGGACCGACGGTCGCCACTGGGCTTCGAGGACGGGCGACTCACGATTCGTCTCCGAACTGTCTCGAGCGTGCTCGATACCACGAGTAGGTGTCTCGTCGCACGATTACCACAAAGGTACTCCTCCGTTTTGCTGACTCAGCAAATCGGCACGTCGGTTACGAGGAAGCGATGTGAACCAGCAACCGAACACGAATGTCGCTTGATCAAACGACCCGTCGGGCCGTGCTCGCCGGTTCGACCCTCGCGCTCGGTGGTGGTGGTGTCTACTATCTCTCCCGCTCGGACGATACCGACGACAGTAGCTCCCTTTCGCCGACGATGCACGCGAGCGAAGAGACGTCAGCACTCGGCATCGACCTGGCGGGAAAACCGATCATGGGCGATTCGGACGCACCGATCGAGATCTACTACTGGACCGACTTCCAGTGTCCGATATGTGAACAGTTCGAGCGGGAGACGCTCTCCGAACTCGTCTCGGAGTACGTCGAGTCCGGTGAACTTCGTCTCGTCTTCGTCACGCTCCCTTTCTTTGGCCCGGATTCGATGACCAGCGCTATCGCCTCCAGGTGCGTCTGGGAGCAGGTCCACGAATCGGACCCGTATGCCTACTGGGACTGGCATGCTGCGGTCTTCGCCGAACAGGGCGAGCGCAATTCGGGATGGGCCAGCGCCGACAGCCTCCTCGAAATCACCGACTCGGTTCCGGACGTCGACGCCGCCGAACTCGAGGCGTGTCTCAAGGACGAGCGCTCGGAGTTTGAAGATGCGGTCGAAGCCGACGCGGAACAGGCAAGGGCGTTCGACATCCGCGGGACACCGACGTTCGTCGTCTTCGACCCGGAAACGGAGGCGGCTGGGACGCTAGTTGGCGCCCAGCCACTAGAGCGGTTCGCAGACGCACTCGAGCAGATACGAGAAGCGTAGCGAGAAGTCCACGGCTGAAGTTCCGAACTGACGTGCAACGGTTGTCGATTCTTGCGTTCCATTACTGCAGCGAAGGAGCTCGTCAGAAACTTGTGTGGAGGATCGATCGCGTCGCTGTTCCGTTCGGTCGCTGTTTCTGAACGTCCAAAGAGGAATACCAGGTCCGGTCCACAAAGATAGTCTGTCTAATGCCTAATGCCGTTTATGAGGCCGTCTGGTGATAGAGATCTTTATAAATAATGATCTGACACGTCGTGTGTTCCTTGGAGCGAGTGGCGCAGTTAGTATGGCAGCACTGGCAGGATGCGGAGGACCTGGAGAAGAAAACGACACGGACGAGGAGGAGCCGGACGGAGCGGATAATGGCGAGGCCGACGACGAGTGGGAAGATGTCGACGAGTTCTACTTCGAAGGCCATGTCGAGGCGTGGACCGGGCTGGAACCCGGTATCATCGACGGCGAGGACAATCCAACTATCACGCTCATCGAGGGGAACGAATACGACTTCAGGTGGATCAATGCCGACGGCGTGACGCATAATCTAGAGATACGAGACGAGGATGACGAGATCATTGACGACTATCAAAGCGACGACGTCAGCGAAGAAGGCGAAGAGACGACCCTCGAGGGTGTAGTTGCCTCTGAAGAGATGTCGGTGTACATTTGTACGTACCACGAATCGACCCAGGTCGGAGATATCGAGGTTCAGACGGACTGATTGCCGAGCTCTTCCCGTGAACTCGTTTCACTCACTTTCTCGATGGGAGGAGGGAATAGTTTATACTATTGGGGATACAATACATATCTATAATGCAACAATCGGAACCGACAGTTGACAGTATCGGAATCGTTCTCGAGACTGCAGATCCCGAACGCGCCTGGAATGCGCTACGGTTCGGTATTACGGCAGTCGAGAACGGACACGACGTGTCAGTATTCCTGCTGGGAGAAGGCGTCGAGGCCGAGGAGATCACTGATGACCAATTCGACGTTCGTGACCGAATGGAAGCGTTCGTCGATGTCGGTGGTGACCTGCAGGCGTGTGGAACGTGTCTCGAGATTCGCAACAGCGAGGAAAGCGAGTACTGTCCGATGTCGACGATGTCGGATCTGCTCGAGATCGTGAGGGCGGCTAATCGCGTGCTGACGATCGGTTAGTAAGTGCAGAGTGACATCCAGTACAGTGCTCAGACCTCTTTGTGCTACTCACTCGTCCCGCCGTAGTCGCTCACGTCGTTGCTTGAACTCTTCGTCCGAGATATCGCCGCGGGCGTAGGCGAGTCGGAGTTCCTCGAGAGCCGGGTCATCTTCGGTGCGAGTCGAGCGGACGATGGCCCTGTACACTAGGTAGCCGACGACGAGGAGCACCAGGAGGGGGACCCAGCCAACTAACCACCTTCCCGGGCCAGTCCACGCGCCATCATTCCACATGTGCCCGCCGCCCCACATCCTCATCATCGGCCAAGGCGACAGCCATCAGGACCAGCGGGACGAGTGTGACGAGCACCGCGATGAACAATACCGTTCGGAGGAGCGTCGTGTCGTCGGCCATACGTGGCGATTCGACCGCCCTCATGATAAATTCCGGTCACAATTTCGACGCCGTCACAATATCGCTACGGTTCGAGACGCGACGGGCTGGGCCGGCATTCAGGCCGGTGGGACGAGCATCACGTTTCCGTTCGCCTGTGCGACGAGATCCTCGGAGACGCTGCCGAGCAGCAGTCTACGAAGCCGACTGTGACCACGCGAGCCGACGAGGATCGTCGTCGGGTCGACGGTGTCTTCGACGGCGAGGATTTCGTCTGCAGGATCGCCCTGTTGAACCTCGATTCGCGTCTCGATC
>NZ_JASJOC010000014.1 GCF_030068615.1 Halostagnicola sp. A-GB9-2
GGAGATGGGCGTCCACGCCGACCCGTCGATCGACATGCGAGCGCTCGTCGAGTGGAAGGACGATGTCGTGGATCAACTGACCGGCGGCGTCGAAAAATTATGCAAGGCCAACGGCGTCTCGTTGGTCGAGGGCACCGCGACGTTCATCGACGAGGACGCCGTTCGCGTCGCCCACGGCGGCGAAGGTCAGGGGAGCGAGTCGATCGAGTTCGAACACGCCGTCATCGCGACGGGGAGTCGTCCGCTCACGATCCCCAACTTTGATTTCGCGAACGACTCGATCTGGTCTTCTCGGGATGCGCTCGATGCCGAGGAAATCCCGGACGAGCTCCTCGTCGTCGGCGCGGGGTACATCGGCATGGAACTTTCGACCGTGTTCGCGAAAGCCGGCGCTACCGTGACTGTCGTGGAGATGCTCGAGGATGCCCTGCCAACCTACGAGGACGACATCGCACGCGTCGTCAAAGATCGAGCGGAGGAACTCGGTATCGACTTCCGATTCGGCGTCAGCGCAACCGATTGGGACGAGGCCGACGGCGGCGTACGGGTACGCGCGGAAGACGAGGACGGCGAGGAGTCGGTCTTCGACGCAGATCGCGTCCTCGTTGCCGTCGGTCGGGAACCGGTCACCGAGGACCTTGAGATCGATGCGCTCGGGCTCGAAACCAACGATCGCGGATTCATCGAAACCGACGAGCGGGCGCGAACAGACCTCGAGCACGTCCTCGCGGTGGGTGACGTGGCGGGGGAACCGATGCTGGCTCACAAGGCCAGTGCTGAAGGGCTCGTCGCCGCCGGCGTCGCCGCCGGAGAACCCGTGGCGCTCGATCACCAGGCGATCCCCGCGGCCGTCTTTACGGACCCCGAAATCGGAACGGTCGGGATGACCGAAGCGGAGGCCACCGATTCTGGATTCGACCCCGTCGTCGGAACGATGGCGCTGCGAGCCAACGGTCGGTCGCTGTCGATGGGCGAATCCGACGGATTCGTTCGAGTCGTCGCCGATTCCGAAACCGGGTTCGTCCTCGGTGGACAGATCGTTGCTCCGGAGGCGTCTGAACTCATCGCCGAACTCGGTCTCGCGATCGAAATGGGCGCGAAACTCGAGGATATTACGGGAGCCGTCCATGCCCATCCGACACTGTCGGAGGCTATCATGGAAGCGTCCGAGAACGCTCGAGATCGGGCCATTCACACGTTGAATCGGTAACCCTCGAGACGGAATTCTGAGTCGTGTTGCTCGTCGAACTGGACAGATCGCATCGAATCGTCCGAAAACGAGCCGCGTCGCAAGAAAACCCGGTTGCAGGACCGTCAGTGACTCATCGTTTCTTCGATCGCTTCTTCGATGCGCGGCGGATGCGGGATGTAGAAATCTTCCATCGACAGGAGCGGAACGGGAATATCGAATCCGGTGACCCGGTTGATCGGCGCTTCGAGGTACATGAGCGCGTCGTCGTTGATCGCGGCGATGACTTCGCCGCCGAAGCCGCCGGTCTTGGCCGCTTCGTGGACGACGACACACCGCCCCGTCTTTCGCACGGATTCGAGGACGGTCTCCCTGTCGAAGGGGGAAATCGTTCGGAGGTCGATGATCTCAGCGTCGACGTTCTCGAGGTTGTCGACGGCCTCTATCGTGTTGTGCATCATCGATCCCCAGGAGACGACGGTAACGTCGGTTCCTTCCCGGCGTACCGCCGCTTTCCCGAGCGGTTCGGTGTAGGTCTCCTCGGGAACGTCTTCTCGGAGCGAGCGATAGACGTGTTTGGGTTCCATGAACAACACCGGATCGGGATCGCGGATGGCGCTGATGAGCATTCCCTTCGCGTCGTGCGGGGTCGACGGAATCGCCAGTTTCAGGCCGGGGATGTGCCCGTACGCTCCTTCGAGGCTTTCGGAGTGGTGCTCAAGCGCACGAACGCCGGCGCCGTAGGGCGTGCGAACGACCATCGGTGCGGTGAGTTCGCCGCGGGTTCGCCAGCGGATTCGGCTTGCGTTCGTGACCAACTGGTCGAACGCGGGCGGCAGAAAGCCCGAAAACTGGATCTCGGCGACCGGGCGGTAGCCGTGAGTCGCCAATCCAACCGCGGCCCCGGCGATGGCGATCTCCGAGAGCGGTGCGTCGAGCACTCGGTCCGACCCGAACTCCGCTAACAGCCCCTCGGTGGCTCGGAAGACGCCGCCGGATTCGGCGACGTCCTGCCCGAAGACGACAGTCTTGTCGTCGTTTTCCATCTCTTTGTGCAATGCGTCGTTGACCGCTTCGATAATTGTCGCGTTCATGATATTGGCTCTTATCCCTTGGGTCGGCGTTCGATATGGTCGTACACGTCGGGCCGTTCTTCGAGAAAGTCTTCTAATCCTGCTAATTGGCGCTCGAGTTCGGGCGGCATTTCTTTGTAGAGATACTCAAATATCTCCTCGACATCGCGCTCTTCGAACTCGTCTGCGGCCTCGACGGCCTCCTCGAACTCCGTCCCAAACTCCTCGCGGATCGCCGCTTCGTCGACCGCGTCCCACCGACCGGTTTCCTCGAGGAACGAACGGTACCGCTCGAGCGGATCACGGTCTTTCCATTTTTCGACCTCCTCGTCGCTTCGGTAGCGAGTCGGGTCATCGCTCGTGGTATGTGCGCCCCGTCTGTACGTGACCGCTTCGACCAGAACCGGGTTCCCCTCGAGGGCGCGCTCTCGGGCGGTCGAGACCGCATTGTAGACGGCGAGCACGTCGTTGCCGTCGACGCGAATGCTGTCGATTCCGTACGCGAGTGCCTTCTGTGCGACCGTCTCGGCGTTCGTCTGCTCGTCGAAGGACAGCGAAATAGCGTACTGGTTGTTCAGACAGAAAAACACCGCGGGAACGCCGAGAACGCCGGCTAAGTTCATGCCTTCGTGAAACGCGCCGGTCGACGTCGCACCGTCGCCGAGGTTCGTGAACGTGACGGTGTCTTCGTCCCCGAGTTGCATCCCCCACGCCTTTCCGGTTGCGAACGGGACGTGCGCACCGACTGAGATGGACATCGGAACGATGTTTGCGTTCCTCATTCTCGACGCATCTTCGATGCCGCGCCAATACATGAGGAGGTCTCGCAGCGGAAGTCCGTGCATCAACAACGCAGCTGCCTCGCGGCCATACGGGAATATCCAGTCGTCCAGTGAAAGGGCGGATCCACTCCCGACAATGCTCGCTTCTTGCCCCCGTCCCGAAGCGATCGTTCCGAGTTGACCGCGGCGCTGAAGTTTCGTTGCACGATCATCGTACACGCGCTGTACGAGCATCCACCGATAGAGATCGCGAAACTCGTCGTCGCTGAGATCGGGCACCCGCTCAGAATCGAACGATCCGTCGGGATCTACCACGGAGTACGTTTCAATATCCACGTCTCCTTGCGAAATCGGGTCGACGCCGACGTCACCCGGCGTGAAAGAGATGGACTGTGGACTGTTATCCATTGTACGATTCTACATCTCCTAACTAACGATAAACGGTTTCTTCTACAGGTAATATTTTCCTACAGTACGCGATTTGGCTGTGTCGAACTTTGGAGATATAGATGCACTAACACGTGCGTGGCGTGTTACCGTAACACTTTTACCAATTCTGTATGACTACCAATGTATGCTACCTAGTAGCAGAAGGCAATTCCTTAAAACTGGTACAGCCGCAACAGCTGTCGGTCTCACAGGACTGGCAGGGTGCGTGGGATCGGATGAAGGGGCGCTTCAATTCAACTTTGTCGTCCCAATCGAAAATCTGGGCTCCTTGCTCGATATTCCCGAGCTCCAAGACGAGTTAGAGCACGTCGGCGAAGACTACGAGTTCGAGATTCATCAGGACGCGAGTACACCCGATACCGTAAACGCGCTCGCATCCGGCGAAGCTGATCTCGGATTACTAACCATGGAGAGTTTCCCCAATGCAGTTGCCGCCGACGCCGTTCCCGGTGGAATCTCGACGATCGCTATCGACATGTGGGACGCTCACCCGGACTACTTCGCGGTGAACGTCTGCTCGCTTCCGGACTCGGACATTACTGAACCCGAGGATTTGGAGGGTGGAACGGTCGCCGTTAACGCGGTCGGGACCGGCGTCCACGCAGTCTACGTCAAAATGTTCGATCAACTCGGTATCGACCACGAGGAAGACGTCGAATTCATCGAGCAGGGGTTCCCGACATTTATTCCGGGGCTCGAAGATGGAATCTTCGATGCGGCGATTTTCCCCGGCCTGTATTCCGTCGATGCGCGAAGCGAGGGGCTCACTGAAGTCTTTACAACCCGAGACGCGTTCCAGGAGGAACTCCGACCGTACCCATACACGTTCACGACTGCGACGAATGACGCGATCGATGAAAAGGAAGACGAACTCCAGGCGTGGATGGATGACTTCCGAGACGTTATCGATTACATCGAAAACAACCGCGACGAGGTTGTCTCGCTCGCCGCTGATCACTTCGAAATCCCCGAAGAGACGGTCGACCAGTTCTTCCTGACGGAGAACGACTACTACCGCGACTTCGAGATCGACTTCGACGCTCTCCAGGGAATCGTCGACGAAATGTACGACCTCGGTCTCACCGAGGAGGAGGTCAATATGGAAGAGCACGCGACGAACGAATTCGTCTCGTAATGGGATCGATGCTGTGTGGTCGTATCGCATGAGAACAGTTAAATAGCGTTTCGCCGCATTCCTAATCAAAAATGGTTGAAGGACACGTCACAATCTCGAATCTGGAAAAAGTATACGAATCGGGGGCTGAACGAACGAAGGCGATCGACGACCTCTCCTTAGAGGTACCAAGCGGCGAGTTTTTGAGCGTCGTCGGTCCCAGCGGGTGCGGAAAAAGCACGCTCTTGTATCTCGTTGCTGGGTTTCTCGAGGCGTCGTCGGGCACGATGGCGGTCGACGATCAGTCGATCAACGGACCGGGGACCGACCGAGGTGTCGTCTTTCAGGACTACGCGCTCTTTCCGTGGCGCACCGTCATGGGAAACGTCACGTACGGTCTCGAACAGAACGGTGTCGCCAAGGAGGAACGCCGCTCGAGAGCGCAGCGATTCATCGATATGATGGACCTCGACGGGTTCGAGGATAAGTACCCGAAGGAGCTCTCTGGCGGAATGAAACAGCGGGTTGCTCTCGCGCGAACCCTCGCGTACGATCCGAAGATTCTCCTCATGGACGAACCGTTCGGTGCGCTGGATCAACCGCTCCGCGAACTGCTCCAGGATCACCTTCTCGACATTTGGCGCGATCTCGAGAAGACGGTGATGTTCATCACTCACGACGTGGAGGAAGCGGTCTACCTCTCGGAGCGTGTGATGATCATGACTCGCCATCCTGGAACGAAAAAAGCGTCCGTCGAAATCGATGTCGACCGATCGCAGGATCGGGAGGATATCATCATGTCCGACGAGTACACCGATATGAAAAACCAAGTTTGGCAGTCACTTCGCGAAGAAACCCAACCGGAGAAACAACTGTAACCCATGTCCTATGCCAACCTTCGATTAGCCGATGTCGAAGAAACGGTGCCCGAGTCGATCCAGCGGCCCGTTCGGTTTCTCCTCGAATGGATCCCGTTGTTCATCGTCATAGGGTTCTGGGAGTTCGCCAGCGGCGTGTTCGTCCCCAGTGTCGTCCTCCCTCCGCCGTCCGAAGTCGCGTCCGTCACGTGGGAGTTGCTTGTTTCCGGTGACGTGTTGCCCCACCTGCAGATCTCGCTGTTCCGCGTCGGGGTCGGGCTCGCACTCAGCATCTCGATAGGCGTCCTGCTGGGGGTCGGTATGGCCCGCTCGGATCCCGTCGAGGACTTCTTTGAAGTCTTCCTCGCGTTGATCTACCCAATCCCCAAAGCGGCGCTCGTTCCGCTCGCGATCCTCTGGTTAGGCGTCGGTACGGAAACGGCGGTCTTGATCGTCTTCCTGGCCTGCTTGCTTCCGATCGTCTTGAACAGTTATAACTCCGCTCGAGACGTCGATCAGAACCTTATTTGGTCCGCACAGATGATGGGGATGCCGTCCTGGAAGATCCCGCTCAAGGTGGTCATCCCGGCGACGATACCGAGTATCCTCACCGGGATTCGACAAGCGATACCGATTGCGTTCATCGCGCTCGTGAGCGCGGAACTCATCGCCTCGAACGAAGGCGTCGGATTCGAAATTCTGCGCTACAGCGAGGTCGGCGCGTACACGCACATGTTCGCCGTCCTCGTTATCATTTCGGCGGCCGCTTTCTTCGCGGTCCGTGGGTACGAGTGGTTAGAACAGAAGGTGGTTCGATGGACGTAAGCAACAAGCTCTCGTTCGACCGTACCGATGCGGTCAACGCCGGAAAGTCGGTGTATTCGTTAATCATCGTTCTTCTGATCTGGGAGATCGTGACTCAGCTCGGGATGATTCACTACTACTTCCTCCCACCCCTTTCGGATATCCTCGTTCGGTTCTTCGAGATGACCGTTGACGGGACGCTCATCTACCACGGCTATCTGACGGTTCGACGGGCCCTCGTCGGTCTCGTGATCGCCTGTACGCTCGGGATAGTTATCGGCGTACTGACAGCTCGCAACCGAATTGCGAGCTGGTTCTTCGATCCCATCATCGAGGTCGGCTATCCCGTCCCCGTCATCGCTCTCGTTCCGGTCTTCCTGTTCTGGTTCGGGACCGGCGACCTCTCGAAGATCGTGCTCGTCGCGATCGGCTGTTTCTGGCCCGTCGCGATCAACGTTCGGAACGCGACTCGAGACGTCGACGAGAACCTCATCTGGTCGGCTCGGATGATGGGAACGTCGGATCGACAACTGCTCAGAAGAGTGATCGTTCCGGCCTCGGCTCCCGGCATTATCTCCGGCATCCAGATCGCGCTCCCGATCTCGCTGATCATCACCTTCGTCTTCGAGATGGTCGCGGGCGGCGGCGGGCTCGGCCACATCGAGATCCAGGGCGTGCGAACGTTCGATTCGGTGCAGGTCTACGCGACGTTGATCGCGATCATGATTCTCGGATTCGCCCTCGACAGGGGTCTCCGTCAAGTGCGCTTTAGACTCCTTAATTGGACCTAACGGGAGCATCCCTCTTTCTTCACTGTCGTAGCGTTCGACGTGATCGATCGGTACGAGAAAATGTCTCGTCGGACGGCTACTCACTGGGGCGTCTACCGAAGTGGAGACGATTAGAAACGATCACAGCGTCGGCTCCGGCAACTCGACTTCGATACCTTCCTGCAGACCCGTCGCCTTCACCGTATTGTACAGAAGCATCGATATCGTCATCGGTCCGACGCCGCCAGGAACTGGCGTAATCGCACCGGCTTTCTCTTTTGCACTGTCGAATTCGACGTCTCCGACCAGTTCGTACCCCTTCTCGGTAGCCGCATCGACGCGGTTGACGCCGACATCGATGACGACGGTCCCTTCCGAGATCATCGAGCCGTCGATGAGGTTCGGGACGCCGGTCGCCGCGACGACGATATCCGCGTCGCGGGTTTTCTCGCCGAGGTCGCTCGTGCGCGAGTGGCAAACGGTGACGGTCGCGTTACCGCCCGGCCCTTTTTGCGTTAGTAAGTTTGCCAGCGGTTTGCCGACGATGTTCGACCGGCCGACGATGGCGACATCTTTCCCTTCCGGATCGACGTCTATCGCCGACAGGAGTTTTTGGACGCCGTGAGGCGTGCACGGAACGAATCGCGGAGTACCCGAGACGAGTCGCCCGACGTTTTCCGGATGAAAGCCGTCCACGTCTTTCATCGGATCGATCCGCTGAAGTACCGCCTGCTTGTCGACGTGGTCGGGAACCGGCATCTGGACGAGGATGCCGTTCACGTCGGGATCCGAATTCAGAGTATCGATATGTTCGAACAACTCCTCCTGTGACGAATCCGCGTCGATCTCGATGTGAATGCCGTTTACGCCGACCGCATCACACGCCCGCTGTTTCATCGAGACGTACGTCTCGCTGGCGTCGTCGTCGCTCATGAGAACGGTCGCGAGGCTCGGGGTGACCTCCGAGTCCGATAACGCGGCTACGCTCTCCGTCAGTTCGTTCTTGATCCGGTCTCCGATCTCGTTGCCGTCGATAATTTGGGTCATGTTGTGGCGAACACCTTTAGTTTGGGTTTCCGTGTACGAATACGAGTCGATTCAGGCTGGTCCGTCGATTACTCCGGAATATCGCTCGCCCTCGTCCACTCGGTGGGTACCAAGTCACAATCAACCTAAAAAATGATTTCGATGTCTGTAACGCCGAAGCGACGCGTACGCGAGTAATCGACCGGCGTCCAGCGTCGCTTTCACTCGACAACCGCAATCGAACTGCAAAAGTTCTCGACCATTCGCTCTCCCATCTCGGTGAGAACGCTTTCCGGGTGAAATTGAATCCCGAAATGGGGCTTTTCCGCGTGTCGGACGCCCATAAGCACGCCTCGCTCGTCGTCAGTTCGTGCTGTCGGGACGATGCAATCGGGAAGTTCGCTACCCGTCGCCGCGAGCGAGTGGTACCGGCCGGCCGTAATCGGGTTCGGAAGGCCGGCGAACAGTCCTTCGTCGTCGTGTACGACAGTCGATGATTTTCCGTGGACCACTTCGGGCGCGTGGTCAACGGGTACACCGTTGGCCGCACAGAGCGCCTGATGGCCGAGACACACGCCCAGCGTCGGATACTCGGTTTCAACGAAGATATCCATCGAGACGCCGGCATCGTACGGTGTTCCGGGTCCCGGCGACACGACGATTCCGTCCGGATCCAGTTCGCGAACCCCCGCGATGTCGATTTCATCGTTGCGTCGGACCACGACTGGCGACGAACTGCGCGCTTCGGTCCCGTGCGTTGCTGGGACGGCATCACCGATGTACTGTACCAGATTGTAGACGAACGAGTCGTAATTGTCGATAATCAGGATCATTTGACATCCTCGAGTGTGCCGGTCGGCGTTTCGACGTCGAAAGACCCGCTTTCGTCGAGTGCCGTGTCGATAGCGGTGATCAGTGCGGCAGCTTTGTCCAGCGTCTCGTAGTATTCACTACCCGGATCGGAGTCGTGGACGATTCCCGCTCCCACCCGAAGGTGGTACTCGTCTTCGTGCCGGACGAGCGTTCGGATAATGATGTTCAACGTAGCGCGGTCGTCGAAACCGAGGACGGCGATACTGCCGGTGTACGGCCCGCGACACGTGTGTTCGACTTCGTCGATAATTTCCATCGTTCGCGGTTTGGGTGCGCCGGTGATCGTTCCGCCGGGAAAGACCGCGCCGATGGCGTCCGCGATCGAAGTCTCGGCACGCCGTTTCCCTTCGATCAGTGAGACGAGGTGCATCACCTCCGAATACCGGTCGATGCGGCGGTATTCGGTAACGTCGATGGTTCCGTACTCGCAGACTTTTCCGAGGTCGTTCCGTTCGAGGTCGACCATCATTGCGTGTTCCGCGCGCTCTTTTTCGTCTGCGCGTAACTCCGTCTCGAGCGATTCGTCTTTCTCCTGGGTCTCCCCGCGAGGACGAGTTCCGGCGATCGGTTCCGTCGCCACCCGATCGTCTCTGACCTCGAGCAGAAGCTCCGGGCTCGCACTCACCAGATCGACGCCCGGGTATTCGAGCAGTCCCGAGTAGGGGGCCGGGTTAACAGCCCGGAGCGCCGAGAACGCTTCGACCGGATGGACGTTCGCCGGTGCCGTGAGCCGGTGAGAGACGTTCGCCTGGAACGTGTCTCCGTTGCGGACGTGCTCTTTGACCGTTCTCACTCGGTCGGCGAACCCCTGCGGGCCGCAACTGCTTTCGAAGCTGGCCGATTTCGCGGCCGATGTCGGCATCGATATATCGGACGAACCCGTCGTCGCGTCTTCGGCTAGTGCCACCGCTTTTTCTCGTCCGCGCTCGTACGCCGCCCTCGGATCGTCTTTCACGACCGGACAGGCGGTAACGTGGAGTGTAACCTCCCCGTCGCACGGCTGACGCCAGGCGGCGACGCAGTCGAATACACCGAGCTGGAGGTGGGGCAGTCGTCGCTCGTTTCTCGTCGTCGTCGGCAGATCCTCGAGTTCGCGGGCGACATCGTACGAGAGCCAACCGAACGCACCGCAGGGGTAGGGCACGTTGCAGTGACCCCGGACCAGCTGTTCGCGTTCGAGGAGTTCGTCGATAGCCGCTAACGACGGACTCGAGTCGCTGTCCTCGCGGAAGACGTCCTCCGTGTCGATCCGAACGCGTTCGATCGGTTCGATGCCGAAGTACCCCCAGCCGTCCTGACCGCCGGAGGTCTCGAGATAGAACCCGCCGGCCCCGTCTCGAGCGTTTCGGTACGCGTCGAACGTGTCCGAAACGACGACGCGCACTTCGACCGGAACTCTGGCGTTCGAGGGTGCGTTCTCGGCGACGCTTGCGAACGTCTCGACGTCCGTTTTGACGGCTGGTTCAGTCATGGCCGGGGAGATTCTACTCGTGGCGATCGTTTTGGGTGTGTCCAGTAGCTATCCGGAGGTACGTCGGTGGTCAAAATAACTGGTTCCCCGGGCCGGGGCCGCTGTTGGGAGGTCCGGAAACTGGGTGCCGCGAGAAATGTGTTATCCATTAGAGGTTGTCTCCTGACTGCTTTACAGATCTCGCCGTTCGGACCGCCGCCGCGTTCTCGGCGACATCGTGGACCCGAATAATGTCCGCACGGCGTTCGGCGGCCAGTGCGGTCGCCGCGACTGTCGGTGCAAGCCGATCGTCGGGCCCGCACCCGACCTCGCTGAACAGCGATTTGTGAGAGTGCCCGAGAAGCACCGGACAACCGAGCGCCTGCAGTTCGTCGAGTCGGCCGATCAGTTCGAAGCTCTCCGACGCGTTCTTTCCGAACCCGATTCCGGGATCGACGATAATTCGTTCCCTCTCGATTCCGTTTCGCTCGGCGAGCAAGATTCGCTCCGTCAGATCGTCGATCACGTCCTCCACGATATCGTCGTACGGTACCGTTTGATCGGGATTCACCGGCGTCTCTAGGCTGTGCATCACGACGACGGGAACGTCGTTCTCGGCGACGACCTGGCGCATCTCGGGATCTACAAGCCCCGAGACGTCGTTGATGATATCCGCTCCCGCGTCGAGAGCCGCTTTCGCGACCTCAGCTTTTTGCGTATCGACGGCGACGAGACTCGAGCGATCCGCGAGCCGTTCGACGACCGGGATAACGCGATCGATCTCCTGGTCGGCGGGCACCGGCTTTGCCCCCGGTCGCGTGCTTTCGCCGCCGATATCGACGATGTCTGCACCGTCTTCGATGAGGCGAGTGGCTCTCTCGACGGCGTCTTCGGTCCGGTTGTACTCGCCACCGTCGTGGAAGCTGTCCGGCGTCACGTTCGCGACCCCCATGATGGCCGGCGAGTTCTTGGCCCATGGATACTCGCTCCACGGGTTGTCCTCGTCGAAGCCAAGGGTAGTGCGAAGTTGGGACGCAATATGGGAGAGCTCGCCGTCGGTTTCCTCAAGCGCTTCGATGAGTTGGCGGAACTGGTTGTGAGATCCATTCAGAACGACATCGACGTGCTGGTGAACGCCCTCGATGGCCGAGGCGGTCGCCGCTCCGCCCACAGACCGCATGCGTTCCGTTAGCTCGTCTACACTCCTCGGTCGACAGAAGGTCTTGACCGTCTGTTGCTGAAAATCCTCCAGCACACTCGAGGCGCGTGTGGGCGAGATCTGACTATTCTCGAGCACTTTCCGTAAGCTCGCCCGTGAGCGAGTTCGTTTCGGAATGAGGCGTCTCGTCCATCGATCTCGAGCTTCGGCGACCGTATACAGTGATCCCGTCACGAGCACGAAATCGTCGGGTTCGGCGCGGTCGATCGCTCGTTCGACCGCGGTGAGAACCGTCGGGGCAGTAGTGACGTCGGCAGCTGTTTCCCGGTCGACGATACTCTCGAGCGTTTCAGGTGACTCGGCGCGGTCTACGTCCGGTTGGCAGACGACGGCCGTGTCGAACCGGGGGAGTGTAGCGACCATCTCTTCGTGGTCTTTGTCCTGTAGTACCCCGAGGACCACGTGGAGTCGATCGTAGTCGTATCGGTCCACGAGTGACGCGAGTTTTGAACAGGCATCCGGGTTGTGAGCGCCGTCGAGCGCGACGTACGGCTCCGACGTGACGATTTCGAAACGCCCCGGCCACTGCACTCGCCGGAGTCCCTCCTCGACCGTCGACCGTTCGACGTCCGCGACCTGCGTTGCGAGCACTGTCGCGATGCCAGCGTTTATCGCTTGATGAGTTCCGAGGAGCGGGATCCGCGCCTCGAGATCCCACTCTGGGGTCTGTACGGTTACGCGCTCTTCAGTTTCGGATACGACCCCGTGGCTCTCGACGCGGACATCCGAACCCCGGCCACCGACGGTTACGGTCGCCGTCTCCTCGCGGATGGCCGAGAGCGCTTCGCCGATTGCACCGGTCACTAACGGTCCGTCTGAAGGGGCAACCTGAGCCTTATCACGGGCGATTTCTTCGACGGTTTCGCCGAGCAGATCCGTGTGTTCCAAACTGACCGACGTGACCGCACTGGCGACGGGGTCGACGACGCTCGTCGCATCGTATCGTCCGCCGATCCCGACCTCGAGTATCGCAATATCGACGTCCTGTTCGGTAAAGTATGCGAACGCGAGAGCGGTCAGTACCTCGAACTGCGTCGGTGCGTCGCCGGCGGCGGCACGTTCGTTCACGTGTGATTGTATTCGCGAAACGAGCGATGTCAGCCGTGATTTCGGTATTTTCCTTCCATTGAGGCAGATCCGTTCGCGAAGATCGTTCAAATCGGGCGACGTGTACAACCCCACGTCTACCCCTTCCCTTTCGAGAACGCTTGCGAGCATACTCGCTGTGCTTCCCTTCCCGTTGGAGCCGGCAATCTGGATGTAATCGATTGTGTCGTATGGGACCTCGAGATCTCTGAGCATATTCTCCGTCGTTTCTGTCCCAAACTTCGGTCTAGATCGCTGTAGGGTAGCTAGATAATTGACTGCCTCGAAATACTCCATACTCTCGGTAATATTCTGTGAAGTATTAAGCTAACGGTGTCTTCTGAACGTATTTTGGTCTCGCTTTCGAGAAGCCGCTGGCTCGCGCCGTCGTTCTCCGGTAGTATTGTGGACGTTTCATGCGACTAGCTACTAGTGTCCCGATTCCGTTTGATCCGAGTATATGGGAAGAAATACGCGAAGCATTGGTGGGTGGTAACATACAACCTTCGATAAATTGCGCACGTGGATAGCGTTTTTTGGAAGCTTTTTGGAAGCCGCTCGTTCGTCCGCTCGTCACGCTCTCGGATTTATTTCCGAAATAATCGGAAGAATATACTCATTCCGTGTAGGGGCGTCTAGGCCGGTTACCCCGCGCAGAATGGTGGTATGTTATCTTTCAACAAGGGCGAGGGATGCTGTGGCGTTCGCCCTCATGTGGGCGATCCGGATCGGAGACTCGAGAAATCCGAGCCAATTTACAATAATATGGGTGTAATAATACTCGCTGAGACAGACGGGCATAGGATTGTAATGGAAATTGAGTGCCGGCTTGTTCAGGCGATGATCCGATAGTATCGGAAATAGAAATAACCCCTCGTGTAGAAGCCGGAATTTAGGTGGCTAGCGGCGCGATCGACGATATGAGCGATGTCGTGTGCTGTCAGCCGGTCTCGCAATAGCACCACCTCTTTGTCGTCGCCTCGCGTGTCGTAAAAACCGAGATCGCTCTCGAGGCTCGTCGAAGATCGATTCAGGAGTGAATACGCATCGGGCTGTGAATCAACACAGCCTGTTCAGAACGGGGCTATTCAGCCGTGTCGCCGAGAATCGCCTTGATCTCGTCGGGTAGCGGTCGACTCTGATTGTCCTCTTCCGAGACGCAGACGTGTTGCTCGTGTCCCGTGTACGCCGTACCACCGTCCTCGTGTGTCGCGGTGAACTGCATCCCGAGGCTCTTGTTTCCGATTTCGGGCTCGACCGAGATCTGGAGCACGTCCCCGACCATCACGGGACGTTCGAACTCCATGTCCATCGCGACGATCGGCAAGAAAACTCCGTACTCCTCTGGGATATCCCAGTACGCGATTCCGTTGTCGTCCATGTATTCCTCGCCGGCGCAGTGCATCGCGTTAATGAGCCGTGGATAGTAGGCGATACCTTGCGGATCAGCCTCTCCCCACGCACATTTCCATTCGTGCTGAAACATCGTTCGAAATTGGTTTTCCCTTGTATAAGTAACTTCCCCTCGATTGATACCACGTTCTTATCGGCTGGAAACTAGCGCACTCGACCGAATTCAACGTATTTCCGCTTTCTATCCCCTGAACGATGTGGTCCTATGACACGTAGCAGGATAACACTCAAACTATAAGTAAAACCACTACAAGCGTATCTACTATGCACCACACTTCGACAGTCGAAGTACCGGCGATCAAGGATCTCTCGAGTATTGCGGCCGAAAACAATCCCCACAAACCGGCCTTTGGCAACGGTATCGACGGCAGGGGAGTAACCTGGCAAGAGTTCAACGACGAGAGCAACCAGGCCGCGAACGCCTTCGGGGAACACCTCGGACAGGGTGACCGAGTCGCGCTTCTCTGTGAAAATTCCCTCGAGCATACGACCCTCTGGAACGGCGCGCTCAAAGCGGGGTGTACCGTCTCGAATCTCCACGTCCGAGCCTCCCCGAACACGCTCAAGTACTGTATCGACTCGTTTCGGCCTCGAGCGCTCGTCGTCGACGAATCAACCGTCGAATTCTTCGAGGAGCGCGTTCGCGATAAGCTCTCGACCGACATCGACGTGATCGTCAGCACGGGCGAGTCACAGTTTGACTTCGATCGATCGTTCGAAACGTTCATCAGCGATCAACCGACCGACCAACCGGACGTCCGCGCTCGAGAGGACGACACTGCCGTCGTGATGTGGACATCGGGGACCACGGGAAAACCCAAGGGCTGGTGCCACACTAATCGCAGTCTGTACATGCGCGCAACGGCGGTAGTCGACGTCCTCGAGGTGAATCGGTCGACGAGGCAACCCCACGTCTTTACGCCGTCGTTCGCGGCGTGGTACTCGGTGGTGCTTCCGGCGCTAGTCTCTGGTGCGACGACGTATTTCCTCCAGACCTGGGATCCCGAGGAGTATCTCCGGACGATCGACGAGTACAATCTGACGACCGCGCTGCTCGTCCCGACGATGTGGCGGGAACTCCTCAACCTCGACTCGTTCGGTGATTTCGACGTGAGCTCCCTTCAAGCGATCACGTCGGCGGGAGAGGTTCTCGACGCGACGACGCTCGAGCGGTTGCGGGAGAACATCTGTGACATCGTCAAAAACTCGTACGCGGCGACGGAGGCGTATGCGACGGTGATGACGAACGACGAATTGGAGGAGGGCCGGATCGAAAGCGTCGGAAAGCCGGTGCCGGGGGTACAGATCAGGATCATCGACCGCGACGGCTCGTATGAGGATGTCAAACCGACGGGTGAGGTCGGAGAGATAGCAATCAAGGCACCCGATTGTCCGGTTTGGGCGTGGGGGCGTACGGAGAAAACCGAAAGCACGTTCGAGGACGGGTGGTGGCATTCCGGCGATCTCGGCTACCGGGACGAAGAAGGATTTCTGTACCTCGAGGGGCGGACCGATTTCCTCATAATGTCGAAGGGGATCAAGGTTTATCCGAACCCCGTTGAGGAACGTCTTAACGCGCACGAAAAGGTGAACGAATCCGCGGTGGTCGGCGTCGAAGACGAGGAGTACGGGGAGAAGGTCACCGCGTACGTCTACCCCGCGACTTCCGACCTCACTGTCGATGAACTTGACGAGTGGTGTCTTTCGAGCGATGAACTGGCCCGCATGGAGCGGCCCCGTACGTACCACTTCGTGGACGAATCCTTGCCTCGCACTTCGACGGGGAAACTCGATCGGAAAGCAACGAAACGCGAGGACATTCGGTAGACAGGCTTCCGTCTCGATGCCGTATTGGCGTTTCACTCGCGTAACCCCTTCCCCGTCAATGTCGCCGGAAGGGTCGTGTGAGGCCGGGCAAAAGCGTTCTCGCAAAACGGTACTATGGAATCTGCTGTCGGATGGAATCGGCTGTCGGCGTGTTCCCGTCTCAATGGGCGATATCGTTGTTCTCGGATAGGGCCCGCCGATCGTTCTCGGATGGGGCCGCTGATGACTGTTCGTGCGCACGGTTTATGACTGCTGTTCGTGCGCGCGGATCGAGTAACTTGAGCGCTTGCACGCTTCGGTCTCTCACAGTTCGGCGAGGAGTTTCGCGAACACTCGATCCGAGATGGAATCATCCCGGTACGGTCGGTACGATGAGACTCTCGAGGGATGTAGTGGGTCCTTCCTTCGTTTTATCGGTGGAACGAGAACCGTTTCCGCTCGGTGACTAGTCTGCGGAAATTATAAATACTCGAAGGCCATCCATCAAATCGCACTACACAATGAGCGAAAGAGCATGGTCCTTTAGCGACAGTATGGAAGAGGCAGTCGAAGCTGCCGGCAATCCAGTTGAACTGATGCAAGATCTGGGAGTCGGCCAGTTTACCAAGGTCCGAGACGAGTACACTCACTGGATCGAAGAACAGCGGTCGTGGCGGGAGTCGGTTGCGCTCGCTGATCAGTCCTATCACATGACCGACCACCACGTGAAAGGCCCCGACGCCGTCGAGTTCTACTCGGACTTCGGTATCAACAACTTCGAGAATACCGAACCCGGGAAGGCGAAGCAGCTGGTCGTTTCCAATCCGAACGGCTACTTCATCGGCGACGCTATTCTCTTCCACCTCGATGACGACGAGTTCCTGAGCGTTGGCGGCGCGGCCGCCCACAATTGGCTCCAGTACCAGATCGAGACGGGCGAGTACGACGTCACTGGCGAGCTTCAGGGTCGGCCGGTTCAAACCGGCGACGATCCGACGAACTTCAGGTTCCAGGTCCAGGGCCCCGAAGCGATCAAGGTCATGGAAGAGGCGGCCGACGAACCGTTACCAGATCTCGGATTCTTCAACTTCGAGCCGATCTCGATCGATGGAAAGAGCGTCAACCTCCTGCGTCACGGGATGGCCGGCGAGCCCGGATTCGAGTTCTGGGGGCCGTACGAGTACGGTGACGAGATCAAGTCTGCCGTTCTCGATGCGGGCGAAGAGTACGACATTCGTCGCCTCGGTGCTGAGAGCTACCAGACGCCGAATGCCATCCTCGGATGGGTCCCGCTCGTCGTGCCCGCTATCTTCGACGAGGAGATGCAGGATTACCGCGAGTGGTTGGACGTCGGGCAGGGCCTGCTCTCGATCGGCGGAAGCTTCGAATCGGACGACATCACGGACTACTACTTCACGCCGGTGGAGCTCGGATATGACCACATTCTCGACCTCAGTAGCGATTTCGTCGGCCGGGACGCCCTCGAGGCCGAAGCCGACGACCCCGACCGCGAGAAGGTAACGCTGGTCTGGGACGGTGACGACGTGGTCGATGTCTTCGCCTCGCTGTTCGAAGAGGGAGATACGTATCAGTTCATGGAGTTCCCACACCCGAGATCGTCGGCGTGCCCGTACGACGAAGTGCTGAAAGACGGTGAACACGTCGGAGTTTCCACGGACAAGAGTTACATCTACAACAAGCGAGAAATGCTCTCGCTGGCCGTTGTCGATACTGAGTACAGCGAACCGGGAACCGAGGTCACCCTCACTTGGGGCGAACCAGAAGGCACGGAGAACCCGAAAGTGGAACGTCACGTCCAGAAAGAAATCACGGCAACCGTCGCAACCGCTCCATACAGTGAGGACAAACGATAGACAGCGGTCGACTCCCGTACGGCGTGTTTCCACGACCCTGCCCCCATTCGAGCCGTAGTTTCGGATACCCGTTTTACGTCTTTTCTTGATCAGCGCGTAGAGGAGGTATCGTCGGTAGACTGGGGAGACACGGTGCCGAATTCATCGATCTCTCCGCTAACGATACGCGTGCTCGAAATGATTCCCCCATCCTCCGCCCGGACGTGCGGAACGACGTCGATTTCTAACGGTTCGTGACCGTGCTCGAGACGGATTTCGTTGATACGCTTCGCACCAGGTTCCGTCTCCGGCGAAACGACGAGAACGTCGAACTGCGGCTTCGTCGCGATTCCTGTCGGCTCGTTCAGGCGGCGAATCTCGAACGAGCGGCCGCCGGAGTGCTTCGCCAGTTCGGGACGAAGGTTCCGTCTCCGCGTTTCGAATGGTCGGACGTGTCGTTCTTTTCGGCGCGTTTCTTGTGCGAGACAGTCGTTCGTGAGTCCGACCGTGACGTTTCCTCGTTCGAACGCCCGTTCGAGGAGCGCTCGATGACCGTCGTGTACCGGGTCGAATGTGCCGCCCAGCGCAACCTTCATACGAAACGATTGGGGGAATACCGACTAAACCAGCTTCGGTTCGAGAGAACAGTTACGAACGCAATAATCCGGTTACTCGAGACGATCAGGTTGCGTACGCCACGCGAGTAGCGTCACGATATCAAGACATGCTGTCGTTTGCTGCTGAGGGTACCCACCGTCGGAGCCGTTTCCCGCGGATTTGACGACTCGAATCCCGTCATAAGGAAAAGCTTTTATGACTTTGCCATAAACTCACACAATGTGCCGAGCCCAACCGGACACGGGACAGTCGACAAACACCCGCGAACCAAATCGCCTCCCGATGAGCTACAATCCAACCAGTATAATAGAGGTTGCAACCAATGACAGTTAATTCTCAGGCGGCCGCGACGACGGATACGGTATCGAACCTACTCAACGATCTCCGATACGAGCTAATGCCATTCGAGAGCTTCGGCGAGCAAATCGAGCACCTGCCGGACGGTGCCACGGTCACGATCACGGCTTCGCCGACGCTCGAACTCGAGTCGACGATCGAGTGGGCGGAGAAAGCCGCAGAGCGCGGGTTCGAAGTCGTGCCCCATGTATCGGCCAGATACGTCGAAGATGTCTCTCACCTCGAGGAGATCGCCGAACGGTTGCGGGCGGTCGGGATCACGGATATCTTCGTCCCAGGGGGCGACCGAGAGGAACCGATCGGCGAATTCGAGTCGGCGTACGAGCTCCTCGAAGCGCTCGAGACGATCGAGTGCGAATTCGAGGAGGTCGGCATCACGGGGTATCCCGAGGGCCACGCGTTTCTCTCGGAGGAGACCTTAGCCGAGTCGATGAAAAAGAAAGCGCCCTACGCTACCTACATAACGACCCAGCTCTGTTATGATTCCCAGGCGGTCATCGACTGGATCGAAGACATTCGCGCTCGTGGCATCGAACTCCCCGTGGAGGTTGGGATCCCGGGCGTGATGAAATACCAGAAGCTGATAAACATCTCACAGAAGGTCGGCGTCGGCGATTCCGTGCGTTTTCTCAAAAAGACGAGCGGGATCCTCGGATTCGTCCGCCAATTCATCGGTTCGCGCGGGAAGTACGAACCCGACGACCTCGTCGACGGTCTCGCGTCCTACGCCAATGATCCGGAGTACGGCATCCGGGGGCTGCATATTTACACGTTTAATCAGGTCCCTGACACCGAATCTTGGCGTACCGGCCGATTATAGCTGAAATAGTCCTTTGTAGTCGATTGTAACTGAAGTAGTCCTTCGTGTCTCATCGTGAGCAAATGGTCTTGTCCTCCGTCGGTCGACGACTATACGCTCGTGAGAAACGCGTCGAATTTTCCGTACTCGTCCGCCGAGAAAATCGATTTTCGCTCGCAATCCAGTCGACAGCAGGGGGATCTTCGATTACGTGTCGTCAGTCGTCGGCTGGCTCGGCCAGGTTTTGTGCTTTGACCGAGTCCTTATCTACCGGGCCATCGGGATTTAATTCGGTAATTTCTTCGGGGAGGCCGAGTTCCGTATCGTCGGCCTGAACGTTGGTTCGTCCTTTTCCAGCGATAATGTCGTTATTCAGATGGAGTTTGATCGCTTCGATCAGCGCATCTGCTTCGAGCGGCTGACCGCGTTCTTCTAGCTCCGCTTCGGTTGCGTCGTCGGGGACGTTAAACGCTCGTTGCGTGATGATCGGGCCCTGATCCAAATCCGGCGTCACGTAATGTGCCGTAACGCCGGCGATTCGGACGCCCTCTTCGATTGCTTGCATATATGCTGCTGCGCCGGGGAACGCAGGAAGCAGGCTCGGATGGACGTTGATAATGCGGTTCTGGTACCTGAAGACGACGTCCGGACTGAGAATGCGGATGTATCGTGCGAGCGCGATCAGGTCGACGTCGTACTTGTCAAGTAGCTCGATCAGTTCATCTTCGTCCGGGACGCCTTCCTCGTCGCCGATATCGTGGAACGGGACGTCGTGTTTTTCGGCGAGTGGCTGCAGTTTGGCGTGGTTGCCGATCACGACGTCGATGTCGGCACCGAGCTCTCCGCTTTCTGCCTCCTCGAGCAGGGCCTGGAGACAGTGACTCTCTTTCGTCACGAGCACCGCGACCGATTCACACTCGTCGCCGTCCGTGAACCGAACCCGTGCATCGACGTCTAACTCCTCACACAGTGTTGCTAAGTCGTCCTCGAGCTCGTTTTCCGAGCAGTCCATTTCGGATGTGTCGACGCGCATCGTCATCCGAAACACGTCGTCTTTCACCTCTTGATCGAGATCTTCGATGTTGATATTGTTCTCGAACAGGAGGGACGTGATTCGTGCTAAAAGGCCAGTGTCGTCGTCACCGACGACTGTTATTTCGGTTAGTTTCGTATCCATCTCTAACACTGCCGCTGTTACTTGCGGTCGTCTGCATAGAATACGTTCTGGACCAAAAATCTACCGCCATAGACCCTCCTGTTCAGCTCGATCTCCGTCGCCTTTTCAGCGCGGATCAGCATACCGATTCGGCGAGTGACGGCACTGGCCGGGCGTATCCACGGGTACGATACCGACGACGTTTTCGCTTTGTGCACGATCCTCCTCGAGTATTCCCCAAGGCCCAGAAGAACCCGTACGGACGCGTTATACGGCTGATCGGTACAATCAAGTGCCTGCGAAGACGACTCGTGACATGGTTCAGGTAATCATCGACCAAGACATCACTCCGACTTCGCGGCTTCTCACTCAATTGCCTGATTCGTGGGAGACCACCGTCGGGATAGACAACGACGAATACGCGCGACAGATCGCTGGCTATGACGTTGCGCTCGTTACTTCCCGCATCCCTTTTTCGCCGGAACTGATCGAACAGACGTCACAACTCGAGGCTATCGGCAAACTCGGAACCGGGATCGATTCGATCGATCTCGAGGCGGCCGAAGACAACGACATTTCGGTCACGCACACGCCGGGGCACAACGCCCTTTCGGTGGCGGAACACACGCTTTGTCTCACGTTGGCGACGCTCCGTCGACTCACGGCGGCACGGGAGCTGATCGCGACGGATCGGTGGCGAGACGAGTACCCGCTCGGGTCGACCCTCTCGGGATCGACGGTCGGTATCGTCGGGTTCGGAGACGTTGGTAAACGAGTGGGCACGCTCCTCTCAGGGTTCGACGTCGAAATCCTCGCGTCCGATCCGTACGTCCCGAGCATTGACACCGAACTGGTCGGCGGCGAGGGGGCGTCGTTGGGCACTCTTCTCAAGGAGAGCGACGTCGTTATACTCACAGCCGAGCTAACCGACGAAACGCGCCATATCATCGACCAACGGGAACTGTCCATTATGGATTCCTCCGCAATCCTCATCAATACAGGCCGCGGCCCCCTCGTTCGAGAAGACGCGTTACTAGACGCCCTTTCCTCGAATTCGATCGCAGGAGCGGGGTTAGACGTGTTTTCGACGGAACCGCTCGGTTCCGATTCGGAGCTTCTCGAGTTGGATACCGTTGTCACAACGCCACACGTGGCCGCGATGACCACCGAGGCTCGCTCCGAGAATATCGATCAGCTCGCGTCGAACGTTACGCGAATAATGGACGGAGAGCGTCTCTCCGAACGGTATATCGCGACGGCGAAAAAATAACGAGTGCAGAAGCGTCCGACAAGTTTCGAGCGAAACGTTTTGAGAGGTTCAAACCGATGTTCGTCGAGGAAGATCTGATCGAGCCGCGGTTACAGTTCTCCGATTTCGCTCAGTCGTTCCGCCAAGGTATCCTGGATTGCCGAAAGGTCGCCACCCATACGGACGATCTGATAGCCGTCTTCTACGACGGATTCGATCTTGTCGGGGCTGTTCGCGATACACCCCATCGGAACGTCCGCCGATTTGCAGGCGTCCTCAATTTCCCCAATCTGTGCCGTAACGTCCGGGTGATTTTTGTTCGTCGGATGGCCCATTTGTACCGAGAGATCTGACGGGCCGACGAATACGAACCCGAGTTCAGGGACGGATAGTATTTCGTCCAAATTGTCGACCGCCGTCGTCTTTTCGATCATCACTCCGACGCACACCTCGTCGTCTTCGGTCGAGACGTAATCCTCCGAAAGACCCCACGTTCGCGCTCTCCCGCTGGCCATTCCGCGCTCGCCGGGCTCGTTTTCGTAAACGAAGCGAGACGCCTTTACGGCTTTGTGCACCTCTTCGGCGTCGTCGATCCGGGGAATGAGGATATTCCGAACTCCCGTATCGAGGACTTTTCGAACGAGCGATGGCTCTGCGGAGGGGAGTCGCACGAACAACTCGATTCCGCCGACATCGGCGGCGCGCGTTAACTCTTCGAACATCGTGCTATCGTACGGGCTGGGTCCCATGTGCTCGAAGTCCAGCCAGACGAAGTCGAGTCCCAGTTCTCCGTAGATCTCTATCACGGCGGGTGAGAACGTCGAGGATCTGGCCCCGAGTACGGATCCATTATTCTCGATCGTTCTGCGGAAATCGTTTGTCTGGTCCATAGTGCACTTCCCATTGGATGGTACACTCCAATATACATTCCGGTCCCAGAAGAGACGACACGCAGTTGTCCATCTTTCTATCGGTCCGATCAAAGAATGTGGGCCACCGGGGTGAGCTATGAGTCTCACCGTATATGAGCTACGGAGGGGTAGACTCTCAAATGGCTGATGACCTCCCAGAGCCAGGGAAGTGATGAGTTACTCTACCCTTAGAATACTAACATAGTCTCCAACGTGTTAATAGTTGTGTTCAATGCAGTTTAGCCTGGCCTCGTTCGTTGCGGAGTCCACTATCGTTCACCGACGACTGTTTCCGAATAGATCGGAAATTACAAGACGCATCCGGTCCAATGTTCTCGCATGACACGCGAGACAAGCTCACTCACAACGATTCACCGGGCGTTCGAAATACTCGAGCTCCTGTGGGAGTTAGACGGCGCCGGACCCACCGAGTTGGCTAACCGAATGGACCTTCCGGACAGTACCGTCTACGATTACTTGCGATCGCTGAGTGATACGAAGTACGTTACGCGCGAAAATGGAACGTATTTCTTGAGTTCGTATTTCCTTACGATCGGGGGGAAAATGAAACACCGCAACCGCCTTTTTCAGGTTGCGAAACCGGAGATGAAGCGAATCGCCGCTGAGACGAACGAGTTGGTCGGATTGACGATCGAGAACGACGGAATCGCGGTGGTCTTTCACCAGGAGGAAGGGAAACAGGCGTTGAGTCTCGGGACGCATCCGGGAGCTGCGACGCCGCTTCACACGCTCGCCACGGGGAAAGCTATACTAGCCTATTTACCGGATGAACGAGTGGACGAGATTATCGCCGAACGCGGCCTCGAACAGCGGACGGACCATACGATAACGGACGTCGATCGGCTGAAGGATGAATTAGCTGAAATTAGGGATAACGGGTACGCCGTCGACTGGAACGAGCAAGTTACCGGCATGGGGATGGCTTCGGTTCCGATTCTTATCGACGATCAAGTACTGGGTTCGTTTGGTATCGTCGTGCCAACCGGGCGTATTCAGGACGAACAATATCAGCAAGAATTATTGCGAAAATTACAGGAGATGGAGGAAACTGTAACGATTAATTACCAGTTCGGGGAATAGGCCAGGGCCCGGTGAGACGGAGAACGGCTACTCTGGTCTTGACGGTACATGGAGACGGAAGCCGTCGTGGAAACAATCCGAAGCCGTCGCCAAAGTACTGCTTCCGAGATAGTCGGAATCATACCTCGTGGATGGTTTACCCCTCGCTGAATTACATTGTACGATTGTAAATGTTGGTGTGGTTGGGAGATGAATACACGGAAATTCATGGGCTTGTACAAGCTTCCACTCCCGATTCGGTCTGAATCGGATCGAATCGGTGAAGTCTCTCCGCATATATCGGTGCTATTTCCCCATAATTGTATATTTAATTAATACTATTGAGTTGTGAGTATACCTTAGATTCCGTAATGCGTCGAGAGACGGTTGTAGACTAGCGCGTAGAAACACCGCACGGCCGTCTCCCACATCCGATTAAATCGGATACAATATCTCGAGCCAGTCCCGACGCACCGGTCGAGTATCCGGAAAAGCGATCTTCGTTCGAGTGCGGATCGGTCCATGATACAGAACGTCGATTTGTCGCCTGTCGAAGGTCGTTCGTGCTATCCGAAGATCCGTGTTTCAACCGAACACCTACTATATCGAATGAATTAATAGGGTGGCTCACGTCTCGCTATCCATGTCTCCGGAACTGTCCCGTCTCGGTCACGTCGCACTCGAAGTACCCGATCTCGAAGCGTCGCTTCGGTTTTACCGGGATTCGGTCGGCCTCGAGGAGGTAGAACGAGAAGGTGACACGGCGTATCTCCGCGCCGTCGAAGAGTTCGATCACCATTCGCTGCGTCTTCGGGAGTCTGGTTCCGCTGGCGTCGATCACATCGGCTGGCAAACGGAAGATCAACAAAGCATCGATGGGTTTGCGGAGCGACTCCGCGATCAGGGTATCGACGTGGCGCGAGTGGAAGCCGGCGAAGAGCGCGGTCAAGGGGAGGCGATTCGGTTTCAGGTTCCACACGGCCACGAGTTCGAAATCTACCACGAGATGGAAAAACCCGATCCGCCGAAGGAGCGGCGGTCGAAGCTGAAAAACAAATCGTACATCTCGGCTGAAACGAGCTCGATCGCTCCGCTTCGCGTTGACCACGTTCAGATCTGGGATACGGACGCGTTCGAAGCCGCCGAGTGGATGCAGGAAACGCTCGGACTATCGGTGATGGAGTACTATGATCAGAAGGACGGCTCTCGCTGGGGGACCTTTTTGAGCGCGTCAAAGAACAAAATCGAGGCCGCGGTTATTCAAGGCGAGAGCGACGACGATTGTCCGGGGTTACATCACATCGCATTCACGTCCGAGAGCGCGGAAGATCTGTTCAATGCGGCGGATACGATGAACGAACGCGGGTACCCGATCGACGGACTCGGCCAGCATTCGATCTCGAGGGGAAAATTCCTCTACGTCAGGGACGACTCAAGCGGCCACCGAGTAGAATTCAACGTCCGCGGATACCTGGTGTTCGATCCGAACTGGGAGCCGATCGCCTGGCAGGAAGGCGACTTAGACGACCGGCAGTGGATCGGCGAGATCAGGGGATTGGATACCGTGAAATACAATTGAGGACGTACCGAATCGCGGCCAGATCAGCCAAGGCGGCCCGTGACCGGCGTATCCCGATTCCCGCGTTGTCTGATTCGTCTCGAGGACAATCGTGAGCGAGCGGGCGTCCTTCTAATTGTCAACTATTGGTTATACTCCCGGAACTGAGTAGACGACGGTTACGTAATCGGTTTGCCACGACTTGCCGACTCGATCAACTGGTTGCACGCGAACCGAAGTACCCCGTTAATCGTCGGCCGGTGTTTCGGGGCTGTCTTTCTCGAGCGTGACCTCGATATCAGTCGCCGCGGCCTTGTACTCGGGGATTTTGGCTCGCTCGTCAAGGACGTCGTTCGTGAGCTTGTTCGCGGAGGCGGCCGCGAAGTGGGGCGTCGTCCAGACGACGCCTTCCTTGATATCTTCGGTGACCTGCGCCTCGACGGTAATTTCACCCCGTCGAGATCTGAGCGTGACTTCCTCGCCCGTTTCGATCCCGTACCGTTCGGCGTCATTCGGGTGGATATCGACGAAGTTTTCGGGCGTCTGTCTGTTGAGCGTCGGCGACCGACGGCTCATCGTCCCCGTGTTGTAGTGTTCCTCGAGGCGAGCGGTCGTCAAGATGAGCGGGTACTCGTCGTCGGGCGTTTCGGCTGGCGGCGTGTGACTCACACCCTCGATGTGACCCAATCCGCTTTCCGTGTCGAACTCTTCCTCGTAGAGGAACGGATCGCCCTCGTCGCCCAGTTCGTAGCAGGGCCAGTGAAGCCCCTCTTCGCCGAGCAGGTCGTAGGTCATCCCGTGGTAACTCGGACAAACCTGGCGTAACTCTTCGAAGACCACTTCGGGGTCGTCGAAGTCAAACCCGTCGGCGCCGAACAGACGAACACCGACTTCCGAGAGGATGTCCAGGTCGTGGCGGGTGTTTTCGTGGACTTTCTCGATTCCGCGCATGCGCTGGACGCGGCGGTCGGTGTTGGTGACGGTCCCACCTCGTTCGGCCCACGAGGTCGCCGGGAGGATGACATCCGCGTACTCTGCGGTCTCGGTCATGAATATGTCCTGGACGACCATGAACTCGAGTTCCTGGATTCGTTCGGCGACCCGGTTCGCGTCGGGTTCGCTCATGACAGGGTTTTCACCCATGACGTAGACCCCTTTGATCGAATCCCCGAACTCGTGTGAGATTTCGACGTTCGTCAAACCCGGCTCGGGCGGGACCTCGAAGCCCCAGACGTCCTCGACCGATTTGCGGGCCTCGTCGTCGTCGACCAGCTGATAGCCGGGCAGGACGTTGGGCATCGCTCCGACGTCACAGGTTCCTTGCACGTTGTTCTGTCCGCGCAACGGATTGACGCCCGTTCCGGGCCGACCGAGGTTGCCCGTGATCAGCGCCAGATTAATCTCGTTTTGGACGTTGTCGACGCCGCACCGATGCTGGCTCATCCCCATCCCGGTGAAGATCGCCGCGTTGTCGGCCGTGGCGTACTTTTTCGCGGCCAGTTCGATGTCCTCGAGCGGGACGCCACACTCCTCGGCGGCCGCTTCCTTGTCGAAGTCTTCGAGCGTCGCTTTGAGGTCGTCGAATCCTTCGGTTCGCTCCGCGATGAACTCCTCGTCGATCCAGTCGTTCTCGAGGGCCGTCTTGATGACGATGTTCAACAGCGGAATATCGGTTCCCGGGTTCAACTGGAGGTGCATGTGCCGTTCCGTCTCGTCGATCTGGAACGACTGGGTCGTCTTGTTCGCGTGGGGATCGACCTGGATGACGGTCGCACCGTCGAGCATCGCCTGCCGGAAGTATTGACTGTTCGCGATCGGATGTTGCTCTCCGGGGTTCGCCCCTTGTATCCAGAAGACATCCGTTTCGTCTCGAAGATCCCGCATGCTGTTCGTCATCGCGCCGGCACCCAGACTCGTCCGGAGCGCCCACACCGTCGACGCGTGACACATTCGGGTGCAGTTGTCGACGTTGTTGGTTCCGTAGCGCCGAGCCAGCTTTTGAAGGAGGTAGTTCTCCTCGTTCATCGTCTTCGAGGAGCCGAAAAAGCCCATCGCATCGGGCTCGTACTCCGATCGGATTCGCTCGAGTTCGCTTACAATGTACTCGTAGCACTCCTCCCAGGTCGCCTCGCGGAACTCCCCGTCCTCCTTGATCAGCGGTTCGGTCAATCGATCCTCGTGGGCAATGACTTCTGTCGCCGCACCGCCTTTGATGCAGATGCGCCCTTCGTTGACCGGCGCGTCACCCCAGGGCATGAACCGAACGTCGTCGGGTTCTTCGCCCTGTTTGACCTGAATTCCGCATCCGACGCCGCAGTACGGACAGATCGTTTTGGTGGGAGATTCTGTCTCATCCGTCGACATCGTGATCACCTGCTTGATTGTGGGTCATGATATGGTATACTAACGCTTCCCACGGGTATGAACCTTTCTCTCATCGCGATTCGGTTCGCCGGGCTGTCTGTCGTTTTTGTGACCGATCCGTACGTCCGCCTGCAGGGGTCAGTTCCAAGGGCAACATTCACGCTCTTGGCACACGTACCCTCCGTTACGATGGATCTCTCAGCGGAATCTGTCGGTCGCCTCGTCGAAGCGTACCCGGATACCCAACCCCTCGCCGGGGTCGAGGCGGACCACCTCGAGATGCTTCCCTCGACGCTGGAAAGCGGTTCGTACGGTCGGCGCGACGTAGAGTGGATCGTGCAGTGGTACTATCGACGGTTTTTGGGTGATTATCCCGATGCCGAACGACGCGAAGCCGAAGACGCCTTCAGCGACAACGAGTTCGACGATATCCGCCGAGCGATCGACGGCGCGTTGCAGCGCGAGACGACGGGAGCGAGACTCGAGTGCCTCACGGACCTTACCGGCGTCGACGTTTCGGTTGCGACCGCGTTCTTACAGTTTCTCGACCCGAAAACCTACCTTGTACTGAGCGAAACCGAGTGGGAGTCGTTGCGACGGTGTGGCGAACTCTCGAAGCAGTATCCGTCACGGCCGTCGTCAGCTGATTACGACCGATACCTACGGGTGTGTCGATCGGTCTCTGATCGGTGTGAGTGTACGCTTCAGACGCTCTACCGAGCATTGTGGCAGATCCAGATAGGACAAGGTCGAGCCGATAGCGATTAACGAGCACGGCTTTGAGTCCGGATATCAAAACTCAACTTTGTAGGAGCATTGTTCTCCGTTTCCCGACTCGCATCGACACGGACGATGCGGCGTTCGTCTCGCTTCGTATCCCAATCTATTTGCTGGTGACCGCTTCTTGTATACGTATGCTTGACGACGAGACCCGCAATCGGCTCGCGGAATCGCTCTACGAGGCACTGCAAACGAACGACCCCATCGACAGGCTCACCGAAGCGCACGACATGACGACCGAGGATGCCTACGCCATCCAGTCGAACCTCGTCGACCGTCGTCTGCAGGACGGCGCGTCTCTCGTCGGTCACAAGATTGGGCTCACGAGCACGGCGATCCGCGACCAACTCGGCGTCCCCGAACCCGACTTCGGTCGGTTGCTGGACACGATGTTTATCGACGGGCGGAAAATTCCCGGCGACGAACTCATCGAACCGCGCATCGAACCCGAGATCGGATTCATGATCGGCGAGGATCTCGAGCCGCCGGTGTCGTCCCTCGACGTCCTGGCCGCGACCGAGTTCGTCGTTCCGGTTCTCGAAGTGATTGATAGTCGCGTTCGCGACTGGGATATCCGAATTCAGGATACCATTGCAGACAACGCGTCGTCTGCGTTGTATCTCACCGGCGAGACCCGAAGTGCCGTCGACGGGATCGACCTCTCCCTGGAGGGGCTGAAGCTCTATCGCAACGGCGAGCTCGAGGCCTCGGGTGTCGGCGCAGCGGTTCTCGATCATCCCGCGCGAGCGGTCGCGTGGCTCGCGAACACGCTCGACGATTTAGACGAGACGCTCGAGGCTGGGCAGTTTATTTTGAGTGGTTCAGTAACACCCGCGGTCGATATCGAATCCGGAGACGTGTTCACGGCCGAATTTGCTTCGATCGGGACGGTTACTGTGACCGTCGAGTAAAAACGGTGTTTCGGCCGTTTTCGGGGGAGCGTTTCCGCCGTCTCACTGAGACTCACTGTGGCTGATGAGAGTGGACAAAAATCGAATTATTGTCACATGAGAACAGCGGACAAATCGGTGTTCACTCGGCGGTGAGCGTAATCTCTCCGATGTTTGCGAACTTGATCTGATACACGTCGCCCGGTTCGATGTCGATCGCGGCGTTGATGCCGCCGGTGAGGATCAACTCGCCCGCTTTGAGCCCTTCGTCGAGTTCGTCGAGTCTGTTTCCGAGCCACGCGACCGCTCGAGCGGGGTGTCCCATGATATCCGCGCCGACTCCCGTCGCCTCGAGTTCCCCGTTGACCGAGATGACGACGCTTTCCATCGCGAGGTCGACGTCGGTCACGTCACGAAGCGTTTCTCCGACGAAGACGCGGCCGGCCGACGTGTTGTCGGCGATGACGTCTTGGGCCGAGGGGATAGTCCACCCCTGGAACCGACTCTCGAGGATCTCGACGACCGGAACGACGGCGCGCGTGGACGTGAGGATATCGGTCGGGGTCACCGGCGCGGAGATGTCCTCGTCGAGGATAAGGCCGATTTCGGCCTCGAGTCGGGGGGAGATCAGCGAGTCGGTCGGTATCGTCGCCTCGTCGAGTACGGTTTCTTCGGTCACGGAGCCGAATATCGGCTCCTGAATCCCGAGCTGTTCTTGTTTCGCCTCGCTTACGAGGCCCAGCTTGTGGCCGGTTATCCGCCCGTCATCGCCGCAAATGCGGTCGATGACCCCTGACTGTATCTCGTAGGCTTCGTCCACCGAAATTTCCTTCTCGTCCGTAAGCGGTGGAATCGGCGAACTCGTCTTCTGTGCCTCGTAAAGCGATTCCGCGAACTCAGTCGTTTCGTTTTTGCTAAGAGTCATCCGGTTTGTTCTTTCGTTGATTGCTTATTTAGTGTTCCGCCTCTCCCGCATCGATAGTCCCGTTTCAACGGATGGACAACGATGAACGGCGACCGAAATCCGAAATGGTCGAGTCGACTCGGACTCCACTCCGATACGTTGTCTTGAAGTCGAACGGCGTATCGGAGCTGGTGATCGCGCTCAATTAACGTACTCGAGGCCGTCCCATGCCGGTCCTTGGCCGACCCACTGGTGATTAGTTTCGCCGCCGATGTCTTCTTCCGTCCACTCGATCGGCTCCCAGTCGGGTTCGAAGTTGAGGTACCCGGGACCGGCGAACAGTTCGATGCGGAACCCGCTTGCGGGATCGGACACGTACAAGAAGTCCGCACGCGTAATCGCGTGACGGCCCGGACCGCCGTCCGGTTCGATACCGTGTTCGCTCAGGATGTCGGCGGCGCTCCAGAGTTCGTTGAGACTATCGAGGTGATAGGAGAGATGATGGAATCCTTCGGAGGACCCCGGTGGTTCACGATGAATCGCAATATCGTGGGGCAGCGGCGTCACCGCGAGCCACCATCCCCAGAGCTCGTCGTCTTCCGCTCGGTACCGTTCGTTTAGTCTGAAGCCGAGTTCGTCTTCCAACCAGACTGCGTGGTCCGTGGCCGTTTCGCTCGGGTCTTGGACGTGAACGTGATCGATGCGCCGCGGTGCGATTCGATTCGCGACGGCTTCGGTGTAGTTGCGATTCTTGAGCCCCGACCGTTGGTCTTCGGGGGCTCGAGGCTTTTCGACGTCGTAATAGAACTCGTAGGGATGGCCGAACTTCTCGATTCGAATCGCCTCTCCCTGTCCCGATTCGACTCCCGCGTCGAGATAGGTAACGTCAGTGCCGTTTGTTTCGAATTGGTCGGCGAGTTCGCTCAACGCGTCGGCACTAGACGTCCGAAACGCGATGTGATCGACCCCTTTCTGTCCCGATTCGGTGATGCTTAGCGTGTGATGTTCCCAATCTCGTTGGCCGCGGAGATAGGCGGTATCGTTGGTCTGTTCGACTATTTGAAGCCCGAGAACCTCGTTGAAGAACCAGAGTGATTCCTCGAGGTCGGGCGTGTGTATCGCGACGTGGCCGAGTTTTGCGATTTGTGACTTCATCATTCATATCACCAGCTAGTGATAGCCGCGTTCCTGTGTCTCCTGTTGACACAAACCACCGTTGGCGGCTTGCTAAAACTGTTCGTAAGACAGATATATAGGTATTTTCCTCCGACCGCTTGCTCTCGAACCGGACATCGGACGACCGAGTACTTCGATGTCGACGACAAAATCCGCAACTGGCCGCCGTTCGAGCGCGTTACTCGATCAACTCGAGGAGGTTTTGGGAGTAGATCTGCTCTCGTTCCGATTCACCGATATCCATCTCCTCGATGGCGTCGAGTCCGTTTTCGATGCCTGCGCGTCCTCGACCGGGTCCGAACGGGTAGTCGGTGCCGTAGATGAACGTGTCCCCGAAGAGGTCGTACGCGCATTCATGGGCCGAGACGGAGTTCCCGAGACAGCTGTCGGCGTAAAACTCGCCGAAGTAGTCGCTCACCGGTTGCTCTAGGTCGGGAAGGTCAGTATCGGCGTAATTGTCCGGATACTGCATGCGGGTCTCGTAGAACCCGTCGATGCGCCCGCTGAAATAGGGAATCATGCCGCCGCCGTGATGGGAAACGATGTCGAGATCGTACTTCTGGACGACGCCGCCGAACACGAGCCGCGAGAGCGCGAGCGTGGTGTCGAACGGCCAGCCGAAGAGTCGATGATCCATGTACTCGCTCGCCCAGTCGTACCACTCGAACAGTTGTGGGTGGATCCACAGGGGCGCGTTTTCGGCGTCGGCCTTGGCGAAGAGCGGATCGAACTCTGGTCGATCCAGCGGCTTGCCGTCGATGTTCGAAAAGATCTGAATGCCGGCCATGTCGAGATCGTTGACGCACCGGTCGAACTCGTCGATGAACCCGTCGTTGACCTTCGGAATCGTGCCGACCGGAACGAACCGATCGGGGTGCTGATCGGCGATACGCTTGATCTCGTCGTTCGCTAATTTCGTGAGTTCCAGCGCCGTCTCGTCGCCCATCCCCTGCCAGATCGGTGGCAGGGCGATCGTGATAACCTGCTTGTCGATGCCGAACTCGTCCATGTCCCCGAGGCGCTGATCGAGATCCCACAGAAACGACGGCGAGCCGCTGAGACCTTGAAATTCGTACTCCTCGAGCAACGTTTCGTAGAACCGTTCCGTCAGCGCGTGGGTGAATGCGTCGATTTTCATCGTTGGAAGTGTGTGAGCGGTCGTCGAACCCGTTCTCGGACAGTGCTCGGGTTGTGATACCGATGATACATCACTAGTAACGAATACGCATCATATAAACCTCACGTCCATGCGGCGAGTTCTTCGCCTCTCGTACTCCGTCGGCGCGAGCCCTCGGGCGTCGGTCGTTTCGCCGCGTTGTTCCGACGATTTTATGCTTTCAGCTATCCATCCACTCCTATGGACGTCATACACAGTGCGCTGTGGGTATCGGACATCGACGAAACGCTGTCGTTTTACGTCGATTCGCTCGGCCTCGAGAAGACGCGGGAATTCGAGAGCGGCGAGGGCGCTCGAAACGTGTTCGTCGCCGGCGACTCCGACACGGAGATCCAGTTCAAGTCCCATCCGGACCGCGAGGCGTCCTCGGACGGGTTCGACCACGTGGCAATTGAAGTCGACGATACCGACGCCGAAGTCGAGCGACTCGTCGAGGAAACGGGCTGTCGGGTTCGGCGGGGCCCGCTCACCTCGGACGGCGCGAACGCTCGAGTCGCGTTCATCGAGGATCCGGACGGGTACGGCATCGAACTGGTTCAGGAGTTCGACTGACGACCGGCGGTTCGCGACGCTTCTCCGATCGGTTAGCAAAACGAGACGGGACCACTCGAGAGTCCGTTAGTCGTCGGCCTCGGCTTCGTCCGCCCGCTCCTCCGCGATGCTCGCGGCGACGTCGGTAATCATATCCTCTTGTCCACCGACGACGCCCATCTCGCCCAGTTCGACGAGGATCTCTCGAGGGTCGAGATCGAATTTCTCGCCGACGCGACGGGTGTGTCGCAGGAACGACGAGTAGACGCCCGCGTAGCCCAGGACGAGCGAGTCGTTATCGAGTTCGGGCATCGTCTCTTCGGTTAACATCGGAACCAGAACGTCCTCTGCGGCGTCCATCGTACTGAAGAAATCGGGCGTCACGTCGTACCCGGCTTTCTCGAGCGTGCCGACGAGCACTTCCATCTGGGCGTTCCCGGAGCCGGCACCGAGACCGCGAAGACAGCCGTCCACCGTCGTCGCCCCGGCTTCGATGCCGGCGAGCGTGTTCCCGATCCCGAGGCCGAGGTTGTTGTGCGCGTGGAACCCGACATCGATTGATAGCTCGTCGGCGAGCAGTCCGACCCGCTCGCGAACGTCTTCGGGAAGCATCGCGCCCGCCGAATCCATCACGTAGACCGCGTCAGCGCCGTACTCTTCCATGAGTTTGGCCTGCTCTAACACCTTCTCCGGCGGCTCCATGTGCGAAAGCATCAGGAGTCCGTTCGCCTCGAGACCCCTGTCCGTGACGAATTCGAAGTGTTCGGCGGAGACGTCCGCCTCCGTCACGTGGGTCGCGATGCGGCAGATGTCGGCACCTCGGTCGACCGCGAGATCGATCTCTTCGACGGTTCCGATCCCGGGAAGCATCAGCACCGAAAGCTCGGTATCCGTTAGTTCGGGGACGACCGCCTCGAGGTACTCCGAAGTGTCCGCGGCCGAAAATCCGTAATTGATCGACGAGCCGCCCATGCCGTCGCCGTGGGAGACTTCGACGACGTCCATCCGCGAGTCGTCGAGGGCGCTTGCGATGTCCGCCATCTGCTCCGGCGTGAACTGGTGGTCGACGGCGTGCATGCCGTCCCGAAGCGTCATGTCGACGAGTCGAACGTCGCGTTCAGTCATCGGCATCACCCCCGACGGTCCGCGCCTCGGCGGAGTGCTCCGCGATTCGTTCTGCCGCACCGAGCGCGGCGCTGGTCATAATATCGAGGTTTCCGGCGTACGGCGGTAAGTACTGCCCCTCTCCCTCTACTTCGAGCATCGTCGTGATGACGACCGAATCGCCGAGATCGAAGCCGACGTCGTCCTGGTCTTTGACGCTCGGCTCGAGGGTCACCTCGTATCCGGGGACGTACGACTGAATTTCGCTCTCGATCTCGGCTACAGAGTCGCGGACGTCGTCTACGTCGGTCGTATCCGGAACTTTCGTGTACACCGTGTTTCGCATTAGTATCGGCGGTTCGGCGGGATTGAGGATGATGATCGCTTTTCCCTCGTCGGCGCCGCCGACTTCCTCGAGGCCGGCAGCGGTGGTCTGGGTGAATTCATCGATGTTCTGGCGGGTTCCGGGGCCGGCGCTTTCCGAAGAGATCGTGGATATCATCTCCGCGTACTCGACGTCGGCGACTCGGTTCACCGCGTGGACGAGCGGGATCGTCGCCTGTCCGCCACAGGTGACCATGTTGATGTTGTTCCCGCTGTTCGTAACGTCGTCCATGTTGACGGCAGGGACCGTGTACGGACCGACTGCCGCAGGGGTGAGATCGATCGCGAACAGGCCGAGCTCCTCGTACACCGGCGCCTGCTGTTCGTGGACCGTCGCGCTTGTGGCTTCGAAGACGATGTCGAATTCGTCGGCGTGTTCTCGGACACTGTCGATTCCGTCCGTTCCCACGTCGATACCTTCGTCGACGGCGGCCTGAAGCCCCTCGGACTCGTCTACCGGGAAAATACCGATCATCCGTTGTAGATCGATCGAATTGCTCCGACCGAGGATCTTGTACATGAGGTCAGTGCCAATGTTTCCAGGACCGACTATCGCGGCGTTCACTGCCATACGGTAACAGTCGTATTAGCGATATTTAGTACTACTGCAAAGCGGATGAGTCAATCGCGATGGAAGCGGCGTATCGATCCTCGGACAGTCTTCCACCAAATATTTCGGAATCGCTTCGGGGCTCTTAGAACAGGTAATCGCGCGACTCGCGCTGGACCGACGTCCACTTCACTTCGGTGAATTCGTCGATGATCCAGTCACCGTTGTACCGACCCATACCGGAGTCCTTCTTGCCGCCGAACGGCGTGTGCGGCTCCGCGTTGACCGGCTGGTCGTTGACGTGCATCATTCCCACCTCGATCTGGTCCCCGACGTCGCGAGCGCGACCGCGGTCCGCCGAATGGACCGAGCCTGCCAGTCCGTATTCGGTCGCGTTCGCGATTTCGATCGCTTCCTCGTCAGTACTGAACGGGATGATCGGCGCGACGGGTCCGAAGTGCTCGTTACAGGCGGCAGCCATGTCGTTTTCGACGCCGGTGAGGACGGTCGGTTCGACGAACAGATCGTCGTAGTCGCCGCCGGCCTCGAGCGTCGCGCCTTCGTCGATCGTTTGCTCGATGTATTCGACGATCTCGTCGCGCTGTTCTTCGTTGATGATCGGCCCGATGACCGTGTCCTCGTCGGTCGGATCGCCGATCGGAAGTTCGGCCGCGCGGTTCGCGAGCCGCTCGGCGTACTCGTCGTAGAGCGACTCGTGGACGAGATGGCGGTTGATCGAAATGCAGACCTGTCCCTGGTGCCAGAACGAACCGAACGTCCCGGCGTCGACCGCGGCGTCGAGGTCGGCATCCTCGAGGACGACGTGCGGGTTGTTCCCGCCCAGTTCCAGCGCCGGGAGCGCGAAGTGGTTCACGGCGTTCTCCCCGACGAGTCGTCCGGCTCCGGTCGAGCCAGTGAAGGCGACGACGTCGCTGTCGGGATGGGACGCCGTCCGGTCGCCCGCCACGGTGCCGTGGCCGGGAACGACGTTTATGACTCCGTCGGGCAATCCGGCCATTTCGAATAGCCGAGCGATGACGAGTCCGCCGGAAATCGGCGTCTCGGTCGGCGGCTTGAGAACGACGCTGTTCCCGAGGGCGATGGCGGGAGCGACGGCGCGAATCGCGAGTTTCAGTGGCACGTTCCACGGGCTGATGACGCCGACGACGCCGGCGGGGTCGCGCTGGATGATGTTTTCCTTCCCTGGAATCTTCGATTGGTTGTGGCGGCCGGACATGCGGAACGCGAACGACGCCGCATCGTGGACGAACGTCACGGCACCGCCGTGCTCGATGTCGAGCTTGGGCGGGGCGCTTCCCGCCTCGACTGCGAGGATTTCGCGGATCTCCTCGGCGTGGGTTTCTAGCAGTTGTGCGACCGTCCGAACGACCTTTGCACGCTCGTCGGGTGTTGTTTCGGCCCACGCTTGCTGTGCGCCGACTGCCGCGTCGTACGCGTCGTCGATGTCTTCGACCTCACCTAACGGAACCTGAGCGATCGTCTCTCTCGTCGCCGGATTTTCCACGGCAACCCGCTCCCGTTCCTCGACGGAGCGCCATTCGCCGTCGATAAAGAGCGCGTTCCAGTCACCGTCGACTGATATTTCGGGTCCGTCTGGTCGAGCAGTCTGTTTAGCCATCGTGAGATCCTTACACCTCTACTTGCTTGAGTTTTATGGGTTATCACTGCCGGGGTCGATTCGGTTCCGTTATCGACCGAGCGAGCACGATCCGCACGCGGAGACCGCCTGAGCGCTCGAGGACTATTGCGAGTGATCGCGGATCGGATCGAATCCGATTATATCGGTCCAATCGCTCATTCCTTGTGACTGCACAACGATGAGGTACTGGTACTAGTTCGAGCGATAGCGTTCGCCCGACGGCAGCCGGTATAGCCAGTGTACAAGTAGCGAGGGTCGTCGCACTCGCTGTTCGTTCCGACCGAGTTTCGATTTCCCCGTTTCTGCGCCGAAACCGGATAGAAGAGCACAATCGGTGATTAGTCGGTTCGTTCGAGGTTCTCGTCCAACCGCTCTTGGAGGTCGTCCATGTCGATCTCGTAGACCGGGTCCGAACCCGCCAGATCGAGACTGTGTGCGGCGGCAGCTCCCATCGCGATACAGATACCCATTATCCGGATCGCCGAGAGGGCTTCGGTATCGGCATCGACACAGCGGCCGACCGTGACGATGTTGTCCGCTCCCTCGGGTATCATACAGGACAGCGGGATGTAGTAGACGTGGCCGTCTTCGAAGTGCTCCCAGTGAACGTCTTCTGGGGTGTCGTGGAGCTCGACCGACCACGAACCGCGCGCGACGGCGTCGTCTGGCCGGTACCCCTCCCGCAGGTCGTCGAGCGTCAGTTGCTCACGGCTCTTGATCCAACGGGTTTGGCGGATCCCGGGATTCCCGTAGCGGCGAACGCTCGCGCCATCGAAGATTTCGGAAAACTCCGTTTGCAGGAACTCGACTGTCTTGTCGGCCTGCCGGCGTCCCTCGAATACCATATTACCGTACCCGAGCGGGTCCAGCGGCGTCTCGATGTGAGTGATGTTAGCCAGCATGAAATCCTTCTCGGGAAAGTGCATCAAGTGGCCGTCTTCCCGGACGAGACCGTACTCCTCGCCGACTTCCTCGAGCCGATCGTGGACGTCGTCCATGGAGAAGTCCCCAACGGTGTCGGTGTCGTACCCCTCGATGAGAAAGTTCAGCGAGCCGTACACCGGTTCGTTGGGTTCGCGTAGCTCGAGTCCGGCCTCCCAACAGAGGCTCCCATCGCCGGAGGCGTCGACGAATCCGTCCGCTTCGACTCTGACTGAACCGTACCGCGTCGTGAAATCGAGATGGTCCACGCGACGGTCGGTGAACTCCACGTCGGTGAGTATCGCAGCGAGCAGCGTTCGCACGCCATGCTGTTGGCACTTTCGTTCCATCCACCGCTGGAGTTCGACTTCGTCGTACTGGAACAGGACCGTCGAGAGTTCCGAAGTCTGGGCACTGAGCCGCTGAATCGACCCCTCCGGTTCCAAGTCCTCGATGAGGTCGTCAGCGATGCCGTGAGTGAGCTGATAGGGATCGTCACCGTGGGAGTACAGTCCGATGAGCGTCCCGATGATCGAGCCGACCGCCTGACCGCCGATCGACTGCGACGCGTCGGCCAAGACGACGTCTGCACCCGACTTGGCAGCCTCTAACGCGGTCGAGACGCCTGATATTCCCGCGCCGAGGACGCAGATATCGGCTTCGATGTGCGTTCGTTCGTCCTGTTCCGACTTGGATACCGTGTCCGTCTGGATGTCTTCTGTCATTGTAGCGTCTTCCCCGTTGTGTTTCACTGCCCGTTGACGAACCCTGGTAGGGGCCAGAGTTCCCCCGATGATCGTGTCCGGTTCGCGATCGGAAATACCGGTTACTCTGGTACGTCCCCGTCGCCGGAGCCAGCGCGTTTCGTGATCGTTACGATACCCTCGTCACCGTCGACGGCCACCAGATCGCCGCTGTCGATGATCTCTGTCGGATCCTCGTCTAGGTCGGTCACGGCAGGCACCCGCGTGACGACAGCCCCGAGCGCCACTTTCGTGGTCGTCTCTTCGTAGATCATCGCAGCGGGTGCGGTGTCGGCCAGCCGCGTCGTGTGAAAGACTGACGACCAGCCCGAGGAGCCCTTCGCGCCTCGGAACACGAGCACCTTGTCCGTGAACGATTCGCCGTGGAGGTCGTGGCGCATTTCGATAATCGTCCCGTGTTCCGGATCGACGCCGCCCCAGCCGGAGATCGTCTCGTCGGTGACGATGGCCTCCGCCTCGATATAGCCGTCGACGACGGGGCGTCCCTCGAGAACGATCGTCTCGTCGGTCATGGCCGCTCACCGTCCCAGGAACCGGAGATTGCCGCATCGATGACGTCTTCGGTCGAGCCGAACCACGCCTCGACGTCCATGATGGCCGGAAGATAGTGAACTTGCTTGGCCGAATCGAGCGCGACGACGTCGGTCTCCGGCGGGACGGCCTGACTCATCGACGAACACGTATCGGTCATCATCTTCCCGCCGGCGGCACGGATCACGTCCGCGTGCCCCTCTTGTTCGGCTTGATCCCGAACCTTTCGAGACGCGAACAGCCACAGTTCGACGTCTTCGTCGAGCTCGTTCCCCTCCAGGAGACGACTGGCTTCCCGCACCTGTTCTATCGAGTAGTGCGGACAGCCCAGCATCACGAAGTCGATGTCGCGGTCGTCACCGACAGCATTGAGTTCGTCGTACACCTCCCTGCGGGCCTCCTTGTCGTAGCGATAGACGTCCTCCGGTTCGTTGGGACCGAACGCACTGGCCTCGGTCTCGGCTTCCGGGGTTTCGCCGACGACGTGGTAGAGTTCGATCCCGCCGGAGGTCGCCGCAGAGGCGCCGAAGTGCTTGTGCTCTACCCGGCTCGGACTCCCGTAGTCACCGATCAGAACGGGGATGTCTTCCTGAATGTGTTTACCGACGAAATAGCCTAGCATTCCCCAATTCATGATATCGTCGACCGGCACGTCGACTTCTATCCGATGGGTTCCGTACCTGTTCTCATCCCGATGGAGCCCCCAGTCGGGAATTTTACCCGTGAGCATCGCGGCACTGGTGCTTTCACGTCCCTCGACGTTCGTCCGCGCACCGAGGACGGAGTTGATGAACACGACGGCCGACGACTCCATCCACGCACAGTGTTCCCCGTACGACGGGAGGTTTCCCGCGTGGTACGGCGTACACGTCTTCAGAACTTCGACATCGTGGTCGGCGGCGAATTCCTCGCTTATACGGTCCAGTTCGGCGTTTTTCTGGTCGGTTCCCAGCTCGTCCCAATGTTTGGGTTCGACCTTCCCCTGCAGTCGGGTGGCACCGGCCTCGGTATCGGGGACGTCAACGACCCGATCGCTATCGAGATCGTATCGCGAGAATATCTCGTCGTGACTGGTACTCTCCCCGCCGTAGTAGTTCTCGAGGAATTCGTTGACCGCTCCGGGGACACCAGCAACGTTGTCCGTACTAATGAGGCGGTCGGCGTCTAGCGCTTCGGCGTACCTGATCAGTAGATCCATCGCCACCTGTTTGGCGGGACCCTCCTCACCGTTCAGCATGGCCCGTTCGTCGGGATCTAGTTCCATCGCTGATCACCTGAGCCCCACTCAGGTGAACGGGACGGTCCGATCCCTGTTATAGTCGGTTTAGTAATATGTTTTCTCCGTACAACTAGTCCGTGTGTGTTTATCATACACATACACTATTACCTTATCAGTGGCTAAAAGCTTTCGTCGGTACTCCGGCGAAAAGGATTCGTAAATCGGGAGAACTAATCCAATTAGTCGGAGCGTGCTGTTAGGCCGGAAGTGTCCACCCTCGGTGAGATAAAATAACTCACGGCCATAAACGTCACCAGCATGCTGGCGACCGCAACCTGGTACAGGTACGTATCGAACACTCCAAGGTGAGTACCGAACATACCGAGCAGCGAGAGCCCCAGGAATACGATTCGGTGGATCGACGAGAGATGGTTTCGGCCGTCGAACGCAAACATGCTCATACAGAGGCCGATGACACAGATGACGGTCGTCAGTAGCAAGAGTATGGTAACCGGGGTCTCCCAATAGATCAACGAATCGTTCGCGATGAACACGAACGGGATCAGGAACCCAGGGAAGGCGAGTCGCATCGATTGCTTCGCCGTCTCGAGATACGACGCTTCCGCTAATTTCGCTGCGATGATCGTCGACGGACCAACAGGTGGTGTAAACGATGCGTACAGCGCGAAGTAGAACACGAACATGTGGGCGGTGATATCCCTGATACCGAAGCCAACCATCGCAGTCGCTGCCAGTGACGCGGTGAGGATATACGCCGCCGGTGCCGGCATTCCGAGACCGAACAGCAGGCTAACGATCATCGCTAGAACGAGCAGGAGGAGCAGATTTCCGCCGGCGAGCCCGACCATGAACGTACTCAAACGCTGCGCGAATCCAGTTTGCGTTAGCACTTCGATGAGAATCCCGATGGATCCGAGTACGGCGATCAGTGCGGCCATGTCGACGGCACCCTGTCGGAGCCCGCGTACCGTTTTGACGGTGGCCTCTTTCGCGCCGTTTCTCCCGTCTTCGACGATCGTTTTGACGAAGAAGACGCCTATCAGTGATAGCACAGTGTAGTAGCCAGCAATTAGCGGGCTGAACCGCAACACTGCGAGAAGATAGATGAGAACAGCGAACGGGACCATGTACCAGACGGACTGGAGGAAGAGACGATAGTCGACATCGCCCGACGTGTTCGACGTCCAGCCGTGCTTGAAGATCAGGAGTTGGACGGCAACGACGATGCTGAAGTAGAACAGGAAGGCCGGAATCAGTCCCGCCTGTACGATCGAGAGATATGGTACGCCGACGAGGTCGGCCATAATGAACGCAGCGACGCCCATAATCGGGGGAACGAGTTGACCGCCGATCGACGCGACCGTTTCGACTGCGCCGGCATAGGCCTTATCGACGCCCTGCTTTTTCATCATGGGAATCGTGAAGTTCCCGGTCGTTGCAGTGTTCGCAGCGCCGCTCCCGGTTATCGATCCGAAACCGAGACTCGCGACGACGGCCACGTGGACGATTCCGGTTCGAGTGAGTTTACTGATTTCCTCGCTCACTTCGACGATGTAATCGAGAATACCGTAGGACTTTGTGAACCCTGCTAATAGGAGGAATATCGCGACCCAGGTGGCGCCGATCTCGAGGATGAACCCGTAGACGCCGCCGAGACCGATCGCCGCGATTCTGATCATCTGTTCCAAACCGAGACCGCCGTGGTAGAACAGACCCGGGAGATACGGGCCTAAGAAACCGAAGAGGATTCCGATAACGACGACGGCGCCCATGATCTTCCCGAAAGCCCGCGTCGTGACGTCCGTAACGAGCACGATGACGATCGCACCGACGAGGAAATCCAGTTGGGTATTTCCGGCGATAGGCGCCTCGGTGAGGAGACGAGAGAAGTGAAACTGAATGTAGAGGGCAGTCGCCAGCGAGAGCGCCGTGAGGGTGAGAAACAGCGCCGGTTTTATTTTCTCGTACGACCGACTGACGGCTAACCAGACATGCTTCACCTCGGCGTCGATTTGTGGAAGGTATCGCCCGATACGGATGTATTTAAAAATCGGAACGGCCACGTTGTCCTCATCGACCGCATCCGAAGCCTCTTTTTCGCCGTAGATCTCTCTAAACTGAAGCATGTAATAGATAGCCATGCTCAGTCCGAGGATGAGATTGGCGTGTTGCGTGCGGACACCGTACAGTGAGAACGCGTAGTAGATGAGGAGCAACGACATGATGACTCCGAGAACCCAGATCACGCCGTCTCCGAACCGATAGAGCGACTTTCGATTGGTCCAATTCATACAGGCTCCTCTCCCGTATTCATAACTAGTATCATATTTTGTATTGTGGGTGGAGTTCCGCTACTCCGATGCGCGCTCGAGGTCGTCGTCCCAGGCTCCGACATCCTCGTAGAAGTCGGCCGCGGCCGAGTGAAACGGGAACCCGTCGAAACTGAACCGCGTCCAGTGGTCATCGTACTGGTGGAACGTCAGGAAGTCGTGGTACGTGCCCATGTCGTCGCGCTGGTCCCACGCCGTTTCCATCATCGTCGTAATAAGGTCTCCCTCCGCATCGGCAGGTGCACAGAGATACGTCGTCTGGACCATTCCCGGAATGGAGTCCGGGGTACTATCGTACCCGTCTACCAAGTCCGGATCGATGGCGAACGTCGTGAACTCGTCGGAAACAGTTTCGAACTGGTCTTCCGCCATTTCGAGAGGATGGACATCAGACGACCCCTGTAGTTGCTGGACCCAACCCGGGGTGATTAGATCGGTGCCTTCTTCTTCATCGGCCGTGGGTGCGTTGTTGGTCGCCGAGAGTCCGATGTCTATCCGTCCTTCTTCGAGAGCAGAGCCCATGTCACCGAAGCCGACCGGGGTCTCGTCGAACTCGATCTCGAGTAGCTCCATGATTTCGACAAAGTAGTCCATGACTGCTGTACCGGACGGACCTGCAGAGACGCTGGTATCCGCATCGATGTCGTCGTACGAGGTGATGTCCTCGTCGTTAGATACCAGAATCCACTCCGTCGTGGCCGTTTTCAGTAGTTGCGTGAGTTCGTAGTCGATATCGGCGTATTCGTCTTCACCACGCTCGATCAGGAGGGCGTTGTAATCAGTGAGCAACGCGAGATCCATTTCGCCTCGTGCCATGTCACCGACGTTGGCGGCCATCCCGTCGTTGGGACGCACGTCGAGGTATATATCGTCTGTATTCTCGTTCACCGCGGAGCCGAAGCCCTGCATCGACGCGTAGTTCGCCGTCGCTGAGGCGGCGGTACCGATAACCAATTCGTTCTCGCCTCCCCCTTCTCCCAGACAACCGGAAAGCGTTGCGATACCCACTGCACTTGCTGCACCCGTGCCTTTCAGGAAGCTACGCCGATCGATAGTGGTGTCTTGGTTCATGTTATCATATCCCTGTATCTGTGCTAATAGCACATCAGCATAAATCTATTGCTTCGTAGGATCGTTAGACAGAGCTTGATTTCGGGGTTTTCACTCACCCAGACGATCGGTAGAAACCGAAACACTGCGCTTGAATCTGCGGATATCTAACCGTTCGACGAAGATTGTAGACGGCACATTTGAGAACCTGCTCGCGGAATTCGAGATGCCAGCTTCGCGCACGTACGGCGGGAGCGGCCAGCGCAAGTCTTGAATATCCAGCCGGAACGCGGTGGAGGTGTTCGGTCGATGAACGACGTCGACCGTATTGAAGTCGTTCCCCCGCCGAGTTCGAGAACGGCGAGACGAAGAGTATCGCCGTCGGTCGGACAGAAGTCGGCTGTTTCTCACGATGTTCGCGGATCGACCGTAAAGGGACGACGCTGTACCACAACAGAACACTTTTCCATTTTTCCTGCTACGTACTAGCATGCAGTATTACGACGATATCGAAGTCGGTGAGACTCGAGAATACGGCGACTACCACGTCCCGAAGGAGGAAATCATCGAGTTCGCAAAGCAGTACGATCCGCAACCGTTTCACACCGACGAGGAAGCCGCGAAAGACTCACTCTTCGGCGAACTTGTCGCCTCGGGCTGGCACGTCGCGGCGATCTGTATGCGGTTGAGCGCCGACGGGATGGGTGAGGAGTACGCGACGATCGCCGGTATCGGTGTCGATGAACTCCGATGGAAAAACCCGGTTGCGCCCGACGACACGCTTTCGCTTCGAGTCGAGATCGTCGATAAACAACCGTCCGAAAGCAAGCCCGACCGCGGACACATAGAAACCCTGCGAGAAGTCACGAACCAGGACGGTGATATCGTGCTCTCGATGATCGGACTGTCGCTGGTTGAGCGCAAACGGACTGAAAACGACTAACGTCGGGAACGGTCCGGGTCGATTTTAGGGGTGTCGTACGCCCTCGAGAAACTTTTCGTATCCTCGAGCCCCTTCATCGAAGTGTACCGGTACTTTTTTGCCTGGCAAACGCTTTATATAACAAAATGACTGACTGGCTGGCCAGTCAAATTGAGCACAATGAACGAAACCACCGACGAACTCATGGATGCGACCTATGCAGCCCTCTGCAAACACGGCTACGCATCGCTTCGGATGCAGGATATCGCGGACGAGTCCTCGAAGAGCAAATCGACGCTGCACTACTATTACGATAGTAAACAGGACCTCCTCTACTCCCTGTTCGATTACCTGCAGCGCTCGTTCGCCGAACGCATCGCAGGGCTGGAGGGAGACACGCCCGACGAACAGCTCGTGGCCCTCATCGAGACGTACCTCGCCCCCCGAAACGAAGAGACCTTTCAGCGCTTCAGGACGGCGTTGCTCGAGATCAAGGCCCAAGGGCCCTACGACGATCGATTTCGCTCTGAACTGGCGGACTTCGATCGACTCCTCCACTACCGGTTTCAGTCGATCCTCGAGAGGGGCCAGGAAGCGGGAACGTTTCGCGATGAGATCGACCCGGACCAGACGGCCGATTTCATCGTGACGGTGCTCAACGGCGTCCAGACTCGCCACGTCGCCGTCGGACATCCCCTCGAACGGAGCTGTGAGACGCTCGAGACGTACATTTCGGAACACGTGCTCGTGTCGGATCGGGTGGAGGTTAGCGTCGAGTGACCCTTCGAGAACATCTGAACGCGATATTCAAATCGTCGGATCAACTCAATCTCACATCGGGGGGAATCGCAAAACCGCTTATTTACCTCTCGATTCCGCTGATTATCACGAATCTCCTTCAGGTCACCTACAACCTCGCGGATACGTTCTGGCTCGGCCAGCACAGCACCACCTCGCTGGCTGCGATCAGCTTCGCGTTTCCAATGGTCTTTTTCCTCATCGCGCTCGCGCTCGGCGTTTCGGTTGCCGGGAGCGTGCTCGTCGCCCAGTACACCGGCGCGGGCCAGGAACAACAGGCGGAGTACGCCGCGTCGCAGACGGTGACGTACTCGGTTATCACGTCGGTTATCCTCGGCGCGTTCGGCTACGTATTCGTCGACGATGTCCTCGGATTGCTCGGTGCATCACCGGAGGTCGCACCCCTCGTCGCCGATTACATGCGCGTATACTCCGTCGGGTTGGTCTCAGTTTTCGGCTTCTTCGTCTTCCTCGCGCTCATGCGCGGGTACGGCGATACGGTCACGCCGATGCTCGTGATGTTCGGATCGGTCGTGATCAACATCGTCGTCGACCCCTTTTTCATCTTCGGCTTCGAGAACAACCCCCTATTCGGCTATCTGGGGATCCGTGGCTTGGAAACTGAACTGTTCGCCCTTACTGGCTACGCAGGGTCGGGAATCGAAGGCGCGGCCATTGCGACCGTTCTCTCGCGAACGCTGGCGTTCGGCGTCGGACTGGTGATCCTGTTTCGGGGTACTCACGGCGTTCAGATCCACCTCTCGGAGATGTCGCCGGATCTAGAGTACGGTCGCCGATTGATCGATATCGGGATGCCTGCCTCCGTCGAGGGGACGGCTCGAGCGCTTTCGATCAACCTGCTGTTAGTTATCATCGCGGTGTTCCCAGAGACGGTCGTCGCGGCGTTCGGCATCGGCACTCGAGTCTTCTCGGTCATCTTCCTTCCCGCGATCGCATTCTCACAGGGCGTGGAAACGATGACCGGACAAAATATCGGTGCCGGAAAGATCGACCGGGCGGAGCGGACCAATCACTTCGGCGCGAAGGTGATGTTGCTCGTGTTGAGCGGCCTCGGCGTACTCGTTTTCTTCGCCGCCGAGCCGATCGTGTCCGTCTTTACGACCGACCCCGAGGTCGTCGCCGAGGGCGCGTTGTTCCTGCGATACACGGCGTTGACGTTCGGATTTATGGGCGTTATGCGGGCGTACAGCGGCGGATTCCGCGGCGCCGGAAAGACGCTGATCGCGGCCGTTATCTCCATCCTCACGCTCGGCGTCATTCGGTTTCCGCTCGCCTGGATCGGCGCGGAACGCTTCGGTTCGGAGGGCGTGTGGCTCGCGTTCGCCGTCTCGACGGTCATCGGCGGCATCATCGCCTTCTTGTGGTTCGGCCGAGGAACGTGGCGCGACGGAAACGTCACTGACGAGCAGAAGGGACTTGAGGATGAAACCATGGCGGTCGATGACTGAGCGTTCCGTTCCTCAGTGACGGGTTCCGTGTGGTTTCCTTCTACGTTTCCTCGCCGATCAGTTCCAATGGGTGTCGACTGCGCCGTCGCGCCGGTTCCGATACGGTGTCGACGGTCGGACGAACGACTCGAGGCGCTCGGCATTGCTCAGTGGAATACGGTCGCCGCAATCCATCCCCGACAGCGACTCCTATGGCCGTATTCGAGCGGCAGTTCGTCGCCGCTGGTCGGTAAACCGGCCGACTCGAGCAGCGATTCCCGGCGTCACTTGCCGCACCGCCGGCCTCCCATCCCATCACGGATTCCGTCGATCCCGTTTTGTCCGACGTTGGCCCCGTTCTGACGGTCAGCCACGTCGAGTTCCGAAACCGGCGCTTCGAGTTTTGAAACGGCGTGTAGAACGCTCGATTAGACGACATCTCTCGAGCGGGTGCTTGTTCGTTTCAGTCGTCGTCCAGCGTGAACGTCTTGGCACCGAAAAAGGGTCGAAGGTGTCCGATTTAGTCTTCGATCGTGATCCGCGGATCGATAACCGTGTAAAAGATATCGACAATAAGGTTGCCGAAGATGATCCAAATCGCGACGATGATGAAGAGGAATTGGATTACCGGCGTATCCCGCGAGAGGACGGAGTCGAACAGGAGCGTCCCGATACCCGGCCAGTTGAAGACGGTTTCGATGAGGACGAGTCCGCTGATCGCGGTCGCCGTCTGTGCCGGCAAAAGAGTGATAACCGGGAGTGAGGAGTGTTTCATGAGGTGTTTGAACCGAGTTTTACTCGGTAGTCCCGCGATGCGCTGGAAGTAGGTGTACTCCTGTCCTTTGACGTCGATGACGCTCCCGCGCATGATCAGCGCCGGATAGTACAGGAACGTCAGTACGATCGTCGTGAACGGAAGCACGTAGTGACTCCAGAAGTCGGTCGTGAGGTAGATCTCGTAGTGCGACTCGACCTCGGCGTACGTCTCGTACCCCGCCATACCGCCGACGGGGAACCACCCTAACGCCGAGGAGAATATGAGCAGGAGCAAGATCCCGATGAAGAAGTTCGGGGTCGTTCCGGCGAGCGTCGGCGGGAGGATCCCGTATCGCTCGAAGGCCGTTCCCGACTTCGTTCCCAGCAATGCGCCGTAGATCGAACCGATGGTGAACGCGACGAGGATCGCGGGGATAACAAGGATCAGCGAGTTCATCAGCGGGGCGCGAACGTAGCTCAAGACCGGCTCGTTCGAGACGTGGGAGGTACCGGGGTCTCCCGTTACCATATTCGCCATGTAATGGTAGTATTGCATGTACAGCGGCTCGTTCAGCCCCCACGATTCTCGAATCTCTTCTAATTCGCTGGACGATGCACCGCCGCCGGCCAACGTCGTCGCGTAGTCCCCCGGCATGAGCCGGAACGCGATGAACAGGAAGGACACGACACCGAATATCAAAAGCACCGTCACGAAGAGTCGACGGATGTAGTATTTGATTTTACTCATGACTCCGACACCCCCGTTTTATTGACTCCGATCGGAGAATCACCGACGGGTTGCTCGTCGTACAGGTGGCAGGCGACCTGGTGTGTGGTCTCTTCGTCGTGGACTTCGAACGCCGGTTGCTGATCGCACACGTCCATTCGCTCCGGACAGCGATCCTTGAACCGACAACCGCTCGGCAGGTTTTGCGGATCGCCCGGCGTTCCGTCGAGTTCGGTCCAGCTTCGATCGTGGAACGGATCGGGAACCGGGATCGCGTTGATCAGCGCCTGCGTATACGGGTGCTTCGGATCGGAAAGAATCTTCCGCGTCGGCGCGCTTTCGACGATCCGACCGAGGTACATGACGTTTACCTCGTCGCACACGTACGACACCGTGGACAGGTCGTGAGAAACGTAAAACATCGCGACATCGTACTCCTCGGTGAGTTCGCTCAGGAGCTTCAGGATCGACGCCTGGGTCGACACGTCGAGCATAGACACCGGTTCGTCGGCCAGCACGACATCCGGCTCGAGAATCAACGCTCGAGCGATCGAGACGCGTTGTTTCTCGCCCCCGGATAGCTGCGATTCGCGGCGATCGATGTACTCTTCGGCCGGCGTGAGTCGAACCGTCTCGAGCATATCGAGCAGTTCCTCCTCGTCGGTCTCGATGCCGTGTATCTTGAACGGTTCTTTGAGCGTTTCTCGGACGGTGAAATGGGGGTTCATCGTGTTAAACGGATCCTGGAAGATCACCTGAATTTTCCGACGGAGTGCCTTCCAGTCCGCTTTGTCGAACTCCGATATCGGCTGCCCGTTGTACAGGATTTCGCCGCCCGTCGGCTCGTGTTCTCCCATAAGCGTCAACAGGAGCGTCGACTTCCCGCATCCGCTTTCTCCGATGATACCGTGTACCTGGTTCTCCGCTAACTCGAGGTTAACGCCGTCGACGGCACGGACCGGCTCTTGAGCGCCCTCTCCGAAGAACGTTTGGCGCAGAGTTTCTGCGATATTTGTCGACTGTTCGAAGTGCTTTTCGACGTTTCGAAGTTCCAGTATCGGCTCGGTCTCGTTGTTAGTCGTCATCTTCGTATCCCTCGTTTTCGATAGCGTTCGCCTGTGGTCTCCCGATCGTGTTCAGGTGCTCGCTCGCGAGCGATTCCATCTCGTCGCTTCTGAAACACGAGACAGCGTGACTGTCGTTTCCGTTCATCGATTCGATCGGCGGAAGCGATTCTTGGCATTCCTGTTCGGCCCACGGACACCTGCTCGCGAACGTACAGTAGTCGACCTCCTCGCGTAGTGCTGGAGGGCTTCCCTCGATAACCTCGAGTTCGCGATCGGGGTGTCGAGCGTCGGGGAACGACTGCTGTAAGAGTATCGTGTACGGATGTCTCGGTGTGGAGAATATCTCCTTCGTGGTTCCTTTCTCCGCGATCTGTCCCCCGTGCATGACCGCCATCGAATCGCAAGTCTCGAAGACGACCGCGATGTCGTGCGTAATGAGAAGCAACGCGAGGTCCCGCTCGTCTCGCAACCCGTCGATGTGTTTGAGGAACTGATCCTGCATGATCACGTCCAGCGCCGTCGTCGGTTCGTCGGCGATGATCAGAGACGGATTCAATAGCAACGACATCGCGATTATCGCGCGCTGTTTCATCCCCCCTGAGAACTGGTGTGGATAGTCGGTGACTCTCGATTCCGGAAGACCGACGATATCGAATAGCTCCTTAAGCCGATCCACCGACTTTTCGGCCGACCAGTCGGTGTGGACGTTCGCGATTTCGATCGCTTGGTCGCTCAGCTTTGCGAGCGGGTTGAGGCTGTTCATCGCCGCCTGTGGAATCACTGAGATCTCTTTCCAGCGGATTTCCTTGTTGTACTCTTTTTCGGAGAGATCTTGAATTTCCCGGCCCTTGTATCGAATCGTTCCCGCGGAGACCTCCCCGTTCGAATCGAGCCCCTTAATCACTGATTTTGCGAGCGTACTCTTTCCACAGCCGCTTTCGCCCACGAGTCCGAAGTACTCGTTCGCACCGATCTCGAACGACGCATTGGTTACGGCGTGGACGTCTTCGCTATCCATCCGATACGTGATGTCTACGTTTTCGACTTCGAGTAGTGGTTCTGTCATTGTCTTAGGAAACCTGGTTAACTTGCTCTTCGTTTACTCGCTCGTAGCTCCGTCCGAGAAGGAAAATCGCGAGCACCGTAAAGGAAATCATCGCTCCCGGCGGAATCGACCACCACCACGCCTCGGTCATGCTCCCGGATGAGTACGCGTTTCGGAGCATCACACCCCACGATGGAACGTACGGGTCCATGAAGCCCAGGAACGCGAGACCGGCACTGATTAGAATGGTTATCCCGGTTCCGAGAGCCAAGAAAAGCACCACCATCCCCATCATATTCGGCAGAATGTGGCGCGTGATGACGTACCGGTCGCTTGCGCCCAACATTTTTGCGGCCTTGATGTGTTCGCGCTCTTTGATCTGTAACACCTGCGACCGAAAGACGCGGGCGTTCCCCCGCCACAGTAATAACCCGATGATGAGGACCGAACTCCAGAACCCCATTCCGAAGTAGGCGACAAGCACGATCGCAGTTGGGATGATCGGAATCCCGTAGGCGAAGTCAGTTATTCGCATGAGTAAGCTATCGACCCGTCCGCCGTAGTATCCTGACACCATCCCAACGGTGAGCCCGATACCGACGATAATCAGCCCGCCGACCAGGCCCGTGAGCAGGGTCGAGCTCGCACCAAAAAGTAATCGGGAGAAAACGTCTTCTCCGGACGTAGTCGTACCGAGCGGGTGCGCCATCGACGGCGATTCTAGTCTGGCGATTTCTCCGTCCGGAGTGCGATGGACCGTCGTGTGTTCGTACGGCATCAAGAATTGATCGAACACGCTAATGAATACGAGTATCGCCAGAAAGACGAGACAGGCTATCGTTATTCGGTCCGAAAGGTACTTGTTAATTCCATCCCTGAAACTTTCTACAAAGTTGTTTTTCAGTAATGAATTGAGGCGGGCTTCTATGTCGGTGGATTCACTCATATTGAGCTAATTGTTAAAACGTCACACAGGGAACCTACATAAAAGTTTCCTTCAAACGCCGCTATCACAGTATTTAGACTAACTGACACTATCCCGTTCTGGCTCCCCCGTGCTAGTACCGAACCCAATTGACTCGTCCGCTTCTTCGTATTGTCGTGTTTCGGAGGCTCGTTGAAGGATCTATGAAATTGGGGCCGAGCGAGTTACTCGAGACACGAGTATTCGCCGGGATGATCGGCGGGTTCGTCACCCTGCGGCCAGCGCGGGTCCGTGTCGATGTCGTCTGGATACACTAACCGGTCATCATCGTCCCAGGTCCAACCCGCTTCTTCAAGGATTTCTCGCGCTCGTTCGGTGTCTCCGCTCGGCGACTGAGCGATCTGGGTTAGCCCTTCCGCGTCATCGGGGTAGAACGGATGTTGCTCTCCCCACGGGGCCGAGTGCAAGTGTATCTCACCGTTGCCTCTCGACAGGAGCTCCCTGAGATACTCCCGGTCGATGGCTTCCGAGAGCGCGAGACGGAACTCTCTGAACTGTGTCACTGGGAAGCTGTGTTGTGGTGTCAGCTCCCAATCGCCGAATCCTGGCACCCCGTCGATCTCGATTTCGTCGTCGTCTTCGATATTTGCCACGAGGTCGCTCCCGAGACTGAATATTGCGTCGAGGTCGCCGTCTTCCAACTCTCGAACGGCACCGGTCTGATCTTCGAACGATCGCATGACCAGTTCGCCCTCGGTATCGATCCAGTGGTCGTCGTACGGCTCGAGGTGCAAGATTTCGTCTCGCTGCCAGTTGACCACCTGGTACGCGCCGGAGCCGACGATCGGATCCAGATCGACGTTGTCCGGGTTCTCTTCTGCCCCGCCGTCCAGCCAGACGTCTTTCGGCACGATACCCCACGTCGTCGCCGTTCCGCGAAGGAAGGGTGCGTGCGGTTCGGCGAAATTGAATTCGACGGTGTGATCGTCGATGACGTCTATCGATTCGTAGGGGACCTCGCTGGCCTCCTGGAAGTGAGCCGTGTTCTCGTTGACGAACTCGAACGTCCACTGGACGTCCTCGGCCGTGATGGGATCGCCGTTGTGGAACGTGGCATCCTCGCGGATATCGAACCTGAACGTGGTCGCGTCGTCCTCGATCTCCCAATCCGTCGCGAGGAAGGGCTGGAGCTCGTTGTTCTTGTCGAAGTACACCAACGGCGAGTAGACGACGGTCCCCCAGACCGTCGTCGGTGTGTTCACCATGTAAGTGGACGACTGCATCGCCGTACTCGTCAGGTTCGTCTGGATCGTGTCGCCGTCTGCAGGGCTCATCTCCATGAAGAGGTCCGTATTTCGATCGGCGACCCCCTGGTCGCCGGTATCGTCGGGAATGTCCACCCCGTCCGGCCGGTATGCAGATTGAACGTACATCGAGAAGAGATTGATCGTGCCGATATCCTCCGAGAAGGTGCTCACTGCATCTTGAATCACCGCTTCGCGCTCGTCAGGATCCGAGATGGTGACTTGCTCGTTGACGAGATCTGTGTATTCACAGTTTGCGTACTGGCTTACGTTTCCTAACCCGTTTGCGCCCGCCCGCTGGGCCTGGAACTGTCGAAGGACATTGTGCGGCTCGAGAAACTGCGGCATGTCCGGGGTGACGTCGAGATGGAGGTGACGCGACCGATCGTCGTTGTATATCTCGTCCCACATCGTGTTTATTTCTTTCGTCGAAACATTTGCTGGGACCCCCAACTCGTCCTCGAGCACTTCGGCGAGGTGAAGGTGGGCTTGTTCGATTGAGGATTCACCCGTAACGCCTGTCATCGAATCGATTTGCAACGTCGGCACCGGTTCACCCGGTTCGTGTTCTTCGGTGCTACCCCCCATGCACCCTGCCAGAGCCGCCCCAGCCGCCGCCGAAAGCGCCCCCAGGTATGTTCGTCTATCGGTACACCACTCGTGAGTTGTGTCTTTATCACTCATTATAATCCACTTGGCCTCCGCATCGGACCCTTGTCACTTGTGCGTGTGTGGCACACCCTTGTGTTATTCGTCGTTATATATATAAGTTTCCCATCGCGTGATGAAACGTGACAAACGTGTTCCGCGAGAATTCCCGTCACAGCACGGGTCAAGCCGGAGAAATCGCCGTCCTATCGCGAGAAATGCTTCGAATCGGACTCCCATTCGATTGCAGGCCTTATGATAGGTCGTCCGAATCGGTAGGGAGGATTCATTCGTCCGGCCTTCAAATCCCTGTTTGTCGCACCGATAGCATTCGTGAGCGCGTTTAAATTACTAGTACTCGACGATACCTCTAGTATTCGATGACGCCTCTCATTCTGCCCATCTCGTATTTGACACTGTCAAATTCGAGTAGCCCGTTCAGTACAACAGACGGTAACGTACTTCAACCGGTTGAATCCTTTCTAAAAGCAAATTTGCGACGCTCGTTCAGCGACGGGGTGCGTAATTTCTTGAGACATGCTACCATGATATGTGGAATTTCACCAAGTGACTAGAGAAGACGCTGAATGAGCCATATCGTTCGTTATAATTACAATTCTTCAACTCAAACTCCGCTTTCACACCGTCTTCAAAGACATCACTCAAGCAAGTAATTACAACCATATGTATGTATAAAATGGCCCCTCGCGGGACTTTCTTTTTTGACGCTGCCAAAATAGGATTGTACTAACGCCGATGGAACGGTCCGTTCTCGGAAGCACTCGGCCCGTCGAGTGTTCCCGGCGTTCCTCCGTTTCGGGGCGTCTCCGTTTACCAGTTGCGTCACCCGGTAACGAATTCGATTACGGTGCTCTTCCGGTGTGTCGTTCAGCGGTCCAATTCCGCTCCCGGAAAGTGACCGGTTCGGTTGTCCGTCTCTTTTGAACGTGGCGGTCACGGTCGACAATACTTCCACCGGGCGGCCTCGGGCGAATGCCTTCCTCCTCGAGATAGCGTCGGTACCGTTCCGTTGTTCTACCATGGTGGTTGTTCACACTTCGATTTGAGAGAGTCAAAGAACGTGCGGCCGTTATCATTGTCTCGGGCGTTTGCGGATACGGCGTAACTCCCTGAGAATGTAAACCAGTACGCGAATTGTGATACCGTGTCTCGCCGTTGAGTGACAGATTATCGGCCTCGATGCGAGCCGTCGATGTTCGGACCGGCAATTCGATGTTCGAACCGCCGATCGTCCGCTTCCGCGACCGAGTTGCGGGAGCGACAAAGTCTCGTGGCGCGAACGAGGGTCAGTTCCCCTTCACACTTATAGTCTTGCACTGATAATGATGGAGTATGATTCACGCTACAGGTCCGCTGTTGAGTCTGGATGTCAGTAAACGAACGGCAACAGAAACGAATATCGACTCGCTGCTCGAGACGCACGTCGGCGGCCGCGCCGCGGCGACCGCACTCGCCCACGAGCGGATCCCCTTCGATGCAGATCCGTTCGGTCCGAAAAACAGGGCGTATCTGTCGACTGGCCCGCTCCAACAGTCGCAAATGTCTTTTACGGGTCGGATGAATATGACCGGCCTCTCGCCGTTGACCGACGGACTGGTTTCGAGCAACGCGGGCGGGTATCTCTCCCGCAACTTCGTCAGTACGGGCATCAGCGTCCTCGAGGTGACGGGCGAGAGCGACGAACTACTCGCGATTCACGTGACCGACGACGGCGTCACGTTCGAAGAAGTGCCGGAACTCGAGGGGGCGACCGTTCCCGAGGTTTCGGAGTACGTCGAAACCAACCACGACCTCGGACCCGAACATTGTATCGCGATCGGACCGGCTGGCGAGAATCTCGTTCGATTCGCCTCGGTGATGACGTTCGACTCCCGGACGTTCGGCCGCGGCGGGCTCGGCGCGATACTCGGCTCGAAAAACGTCAAGTGCGTCACCTTTTCGGGAGACGTCGAGCCGCCGATCGAGATTCCGGACCCGCCGGAGACGGACGTCCACCGCGAGGCCGCACAGTCGGACGATCCGATGCGTCGGCAGGGAACGGCGGGCGGAACGGAGTTCATCAACGACAATTTCTCGCTTCCGACGCGGTATTTTGAGGAGTACGAATTCGAGCACGCGGCGGATATCGGCGGGAACGCCGTCGAAGAGAAAAAGTACAAGAAGGGGGCGTGCTCGGCGTGTGCGTATGCCTGTAAACTCCCGACGCGCGACGAAGAGACCGGCCTCGAGACGGAGGGGCCGGAGTTCGAAACGATCTACGCGTTCGGTTCGAGTCAGGGTGTCGACGATGTCGTCGACGTCATGAAGGGGAACGAGCTGTGCGATTCGCTCGGAATGGACACCGTCTCCGCGGGCGTGACGGTCGCTGCGTATCTGGCGAGCGAAGACGAGTTCGGAAACGCCGCCCTGGCACAGGAGGTAACGGAGAAGATCGCTTATCGCGAGGGCATCGGAGACTCCCTCGCGGAAGGCGTTGCGCGCTGTCACGACGAACTGGGCGTCGAAGACTTCACGGTCAAGGGGATGGAGTTCGCCGCCCACGACGGCCGCGTCCTCCACGGCCAGGGGCTCTCTTACGCCGTCGCGAACCGCGGTGCCGATCACATGTACGCCGGCATGCTGTCGCTCGAGTACAGCGGGCAGATCGATCCGGAGGGGACGCTCGGAAAGGCGGAGACGCTCGTTCGAGAGGAAAACTCGGCCGCGTTCCGGGATACCGGGATCGTTTGTGCCTTCGGAAGCGAGTACGTCACCGAAGAGCGTCTCGAGACGCTGTTCGACGCGCCCTACGAGGAACTCCTCGAGATCGGGGCCCGAACCGTCCAGCTCGAGCGCCACTTCAACAACCGTCGCGGCATCGATCGCTCGGACGACGAACTCCCCTACGAAATCCCGGATCTCGAGGCGGCGATCGCGGAGTACTACGACGCTCGCGGGCTGAACGACGACGGCACCGTCCCCGACTCGACGGTCGAAACCGCCGCCTCTAGCGCCGTCCCGACGAACTGATCGTCGAGGACGTGCGCGAATCCGATTTTCGGCGTTTCGTTCGCAGAAAGATCTAATAGCGTCATCTCCGAAGTCGACGTATGAACGTGGAAGTTCGGGCCTTCGGACCGGTTCGCGAGGCCATTGGCACGAAATCCTACGACTGTACGCTCGAGTCGGACGCGACCGTCGGCGACCTGTTAGCGACGTTGCGTTCGGAGTTCGACGGCGCGCAAGCCGTCCTCGACAGCCGATCCGAGAGCGGTGAGCTATCCGCGATCGTCACCGTCAACAAACAAAGCGTCCGGACGCTCGAGGGGGACGACACGGCGTTGTCTGACGGTGATGTCGTGCGTCTCTCGCCGCCTATTCACGGCGGGTGAAAATCGGTACCCGAATGTTGCACGGCGACCCCGATCCGTTACGACCTCGAGTTCGTCTCGACGTGCGATCGCGCCGACCGGACGGCGGTAACGCCGTCACCAACCGCGGCGGCGACTTCCAGCGGGCTATCCCTTCGCACGTCTCCGGCCGCGTAAATGCCTTCGACGGACGTCTCCATATCCGGGCCGACGATCACGCTGCCGTCGTCGTCGAGTTCGACGGTCTCATCGAGGAACGACGTGTTCGGAACTGCGCCGACGTTGACGTTCAATCCGCCCACCGGTTCGGTTCGCGTCTCGTCGGTCTCGTGATCCCGCAGTCGGATCGAGCTGACAACGCCGTCTTCGCCCCGTATCTCGGTCACCGACGTCCCGGTCAGAACCTCGAGCTGGTCGTTCGCTCGAGCGTCCGCTGCGAGCGATTCGTCGGCGGTCAGCGCTTCGGCCGCTTCGACCAAAAGCACCTCCGAGGCGTGGTTCGTCAGGAACAGCGCGTCGATAACGGCGTGATTTCGGCCGCCGACGACGGCGATTCGTTCGCCCGCGTAGAGCGGCCCGTCGCAGGTCGCACAGTCGAACACGCCTCGTCCCCAGTAGTCCGATTCTCCGGCGACCTCGAGTCGCTCCGGACTGCTTCCGGTCGCGATGACGACCGCCGCGGCCTGAAACTGTCCGTGTTCCGTGTGAAGTTCGTGGGGCCGTCCGGGATCGATGCGTTCGACGGCGTCCATCTCGACATCAGGTTCGTATGATTCGGCGGTGTTGACGAGCCGAGATCGAAGCTCCGTTCCGGCTATTCCGTCCGGGAATCCCGGGTAGGACCGAATCTCGTGTCGATTTACGAGCTCCCCGCCGATCGATTCGTCCTCGAAGAACAACACCTCGTATCCTCTGCGTCCCGCGTAAGCGCCCGCGCTGAGCCCGGCCGGTCCGGTGCCGATAATTGCGACATCGTATACCATTGTCTAGGAATAGTTGCTATCTACCCGGTAAAAAACGTTCCCCTGTTTCCGGTGGGCAACCAAGTTTTGCGAGCGGCGAGTTGTGATCCTCTGGTTCCCATGTTGTGATCGCCGCGCTATCGCGCCGTCGCCTCGCCCACAACCCGCTCTCTGATACAATTTCTTAAGTGTGTGGTCCGCAATGTGGAACTCGAGAAGGCCAATGACAGAAGATACCACTCGAGGAGGCGACAGCGAACCACCCAAGTACGCCGATACGAACCGAGCGACGCGGTGTGACGGCGGCCGCGCCGCGGCGACGGAATCACGCGACGTGTGGGAATCGCCGGTCGAAGGAGTTGCGACCGGAATTAGCAAGGAGACCGACGTTCCGATCCCGATGCGCGACGGCTTGGAGCTGGCCGGCAACGTGTACCGACCCGAAGAGCCCGGCGAGGAGTTCGGCGAGGTCCCCGGCGAGTACCCGGTGATCATGGAGTTTACCGGCTGGGGGAAAGACATCTACTGGGGGCAAGCCCAAGAGCTGTTCGGCGAGCAATGGCCGGGAACGGGAGTCGGCTACGAACCGTGGAGCCCGCCGGTCGCACATTCGTGTACCTTCGAGTCGGAGAATCCCAACTTCTGGGTCCCGCACGGATACGTCAACATCGTCGTCGACGGACGAGGGTTCGGTCGCTCGCCGGGAGAGTTCGCCGGATTCGAGGCGTGGGGTCGCGACATGTACGACGCGATCGAGTGGGCGGCGCGCCAACCATGGAGCAACGGAAAGGTCGGCATGAGCGGCGTTTCGATCCTTTCGATCCTCCAGTACTACGCGGCCGAGGCGAACCCGCCCCACCTCGAGGCGATCTGTCCCTGGCAGGGCGCTCCGGACGATCTGTACAGACACGGCGGTATCGGGCCCGTGACGTCGCCGACGTCGACCGATGACTTTCCCGTTCCGAACGATCCCGCTTGGCCCGCGCCGGAGGAGACGAACCCGCCGACGCCCGATCCCAGATCCGAGGACGAGCTATTCGCGGAGATCACCCAACCCGCCCTCATCTGCGGCTCTTGGTCGAGTCACGGCCTCTTTAGCCGGGGCGATTTCAGGGCGTTTCGAAACATCGCCTCCGAGGACAAGTGGCTCTACAACCACGGCCGGGAAAAGTGGGCAACGTTCTACGAAACGGAGGCCCAGGCCTTCCGAAAGCGGTTCTTCGATCACTTCTTGAAGGGTACCGATTCGAGGATTTTAGACGAGAAGCCGGTCAGGGCTGAAGTTCGCGACTCGCTTCGGAGTTGGTCTGTTCGGACAGCGGACGACTTCCCGCTTCCCGAGACGCAGTATCGGACGCTGCATCTCGACGGGACGGATCGCTCGCTGACTGACCGAGGAACTCCCGCCCGGGCGAGCGCAGTCAGCTACGACGCGACGACGACCGACAGTGTCGCGTTCGAGCACACGTTCGAGGAAGAGACCGCGCTGGTCGGGTACCAGGGGCTGAAGCTGTGGGTTGCTCCCGAAGACGCCGCGGACGCCGACCTCTTCGTTACCGTCCGGAAGCTCGATCGGAACGGCGACGAAGTAAAATTCCACGGGTACTCCGCGCCGCTGGCGCATCCGGTTGCGCTCGGCTTCCTTCGACTGTCACACCGGACCCTGAACGCGGCGAAATCGACTCGGTGGGAACCGTTCCTCGAGCGAGACGCGGATCCCGAGCCGGTAGAGCCGGGCGACCCCGTGGCGTGTCAGATCCCGATCCGGCCGTCGGGAACCCGTTACCGGGAGGGGGAGACGCTGCAAGTCGAAGTTTCCGGAACGCTGTTCGGACATGAGGACATGACGGAGACCTACCCCGCTAGGAAGCGAGGGGAAACGGCGCTCGGACTCGAAACGATCAACGAAGGGGAGCACACGATTCACACCGGTGGAGAGTACGATTCCCGGCTCGTGATACCCGAGGTGCCGCCGGAGCCACCAACTCGATGACAGGGAAAGCGACGAGAAAGCCGAGACGCGAATCGCGTGAGGGTGTGTAGCGCAAACACTAATAACGGTCCCCCCGAATTTCTGGATGATGCTGAATCACAGTAGCGTCCACGCAATTTTCCTACCCGCGGGTACCCACGCACTATCGGAATCCGGCGTGTGGTCAGCGCGCGAGAACGGCGGAGGGAGGAACCGATGACCCAGACCGCGGCAATCGTCGGCGGCGGCCACACTCGCTGGGGCGACCGACAGGCGACGTGGAAGGACCTCGCCCAGGAGGCCGGGAAAGCGGCCTTCGACGACGTTCCCGGTGTCACGCCGGACGACGTCGAGGGGCTGTTCGTCGGCGCCGTCCAGCCCGAACGGTTCGCCTTCCAATCGCACGTCGCACCGCTCGTCGCGGAACTGCTCGGCGTCGACGTCGACTCGATGATCGCCCGGACGGAACTCGCCTGTGCGAGCGGACAGGCCGCGCTCCGGTATGCCTGGCTCGCCATCGCCGCTGGGCAACTGGACGTCGCGCTCGTCATCGGTGTCGAAAAGATGAACCTCCCGGACGACCGTACAGAGGAGATGCAATCGAGCATGACGAACGTCGTCGACAGGGAGTTCGACGGCGTCAACGGACTCAACGCGCCGTCGTACTTTTCGCTCATCGCCCAGCGACACATGCACGAGTACGGGACGACTCGAGAGCAACTCGCGGCGGTAAGCGAGAAAAACAAAACCCACGCGGCGAACAATTCCTACGCGCAGTTTCAGAAGGCGGTTGATGTCGACGACGTGCTCGAGTCCTATCCGATCGCGCCGCCGCTCAATCTGCTCGACTGCAGCGGGATCACGGACGGCGCGGCGGCGCTCTTGCTCGTGAGTGAACGGAAAGCCCGCGAACTCACGGATACGGCCGCGTACGTGACGGGAAGCGGGCAATCGTGCATGGCGAGTAACTCGATCAACAACCTCCCGTCGCTGTCGGCGTGGCCGCAGGCGACCGTCGCAGCCGAAAAGGCGTACGAACAGGCGGGTATCGAGAACCCCGTAGACGAACTCGACGTCGCCGAGATACACGATTGTTTCTCCATCAGCGAGATCATCGAGTACGAGGACCTCGGCTGGGTCGAAAAAGGCGAGGGTGGGCGCTTCATCGAGGAGGGTCGAAGCGCTCTCGACGGCGACATCGCCGTCAACCCCCGCGGCGGCCTCCTCGGCTGTGGCCACCCGCTCGGTGCGACCGGCATCTCGCAGGCCCTGGAGATCTACCGCCAGTTTACTGGGGATGTTCCCGACGCCAGACGGGTTCCGGACAGCCCGGAGACCGGCCTCATTCACAATCTCAGCGGTAGTGCATCCGTTCACAGCGTCATGACTCTCGCGAGGGATCCACAATGACCGACGATACGACGCCGTCGCGGGACACCGTCGCCGTTCCGGAGCGGATCGACTTTCCGCGATTGCTCGATTTCTACAACCTCCAGTCCGAGGAGGAAACGCGCATACACGAGTTCTACGATCGCCTTCGCGAAGATTCCTTATCGACGACGCGGTGTGACGAATGCGACGCGCTTCACTTTCCGCCGCGCATCGTTTGTCCGGAGTGTACCGGTGACGACCTCTCCTACACGTCGCTCCCGCACGAGGGAACGCTGTTCGCGTTCTCTGTCGTCCGCGGAAGTGCGCCGATCGGCATGACGGACGATGTCCCGTTCGTCATGGGTATCGTCGATCTCGAGGGCGTCGACGTTCGGCTCTCGGCTCGTATCGACGGAGCCGCATACGACGACCTCTCGATCGGCGATCGAGTGACGCTAAAAATCGTGGATATCGACGGCCCGCGAGACGAGGACCGCGTGTTTTACCGTTTCGAACCCGTGAGGAGTGTATCAGAGTGACGATGAAGCCGTAAGCGGAGCGTCGGGTGTTCGCCAGAGCGTTCGACGCGCCTTTGATCATATTCTGGACTAATTGAAGGTCGAAGCGGAGTTCCAGTGGAGGGGGTATGCAGGGACGCAGTCTTGGGACACGAAGACGTTCCGCGTCGTCGGCGTCCGCAACGAAGACGCCGCCGACTACCATTTATCTATCACGAATCTGCCGCTAAAAGGTTTTTACCGGAAGATCTAGCGATATTCTACCGCTGTGGGTTGAGGCGAACTTTCGGTTCGCCGACCATTGGAGAGCTCTGTTCTCCAAGAGGCTGCACGAGAACTCCGTTCTCGTAGATGTCGGCGGGTTACTCTGGGCCTCTGAGAGTTTGTGCGTCCAGTTCCAAATTGCGCCGTGAGACAGATCAATGTCGAGTAATTCGAGCACTGCGACGACATCTCGAACCGATAATCCCATCGAATGTAATCGCATCCCGAACACCCTGACGGGTGTCGGAATGCGCTCGTTCTCCCAAACCTCATCACCGTCTACGTCTACGGTCTCTCTGAGCAGGTTGGCGAGTTGCATGGTCACTTCTCACCGCCACCTGCTCGTTCCTCGAACTCTCATCTAGACAGTCCCGAAGAATCAAATCACGGATGGAGAACGATTTTGACTCCCTGTCGGTCAGCTTCGGCGGCAAAAGCCGCTTCGAAGTCGCTCATCTCGAATCGTGGCCCGACGACGGGCGACAGATCGATCGCGGGCGCGATCGCGAGCGTCCGGCGCCAGTCCGACTCGCGGCGGGCATTGACCGTTTGGACCGAAATCTCCTCCTTTAGGAGGTCGTTGAAGCCGAACGGGACGCGCTCGGCACCATGATAGACGCCGATCTGGACGAGTTCGCCGCCCGAGCGGATGCTCGACTCCGCGAGCCGAAGCGCAGATTCGTGGCCGGACGCCTCGAGGAACACGTCGGCCGAATCGTCGAGCGCGCCCTCTGTAACGTTTCGCGTCGACGTGGCGCCCATCTCCTCGGCGATCGGGAGTCGCGTCCCCTCGTCGACGTCGGCGCCGATCATCACTATCTCGCTCGCACCCGCTTCGCGCGCTGCGAGCAGCGCGCTTAATCCCGCCGATCCGGGGCCGGTGATCGCGACGCGATCCCCGACCTCGAACGATGACGCCTCGATCCCGTGGACCCCGATGGCGAGCAACTCGAGGAACACGCCCTCGTCGAACGTGATTTCGTCGGAGAGCGTGTAGAGGTTGCGTGCGGGCACTACCACGTACTCCGCGAGCGCGCCGGGCACCTCGGTGTCGATCCCGATCGCCTTCCGACCGTGCGGCGAGAATCCGGTTTCGTTCGTGCAAAGATTGCTGCGTCCCTCCCGGCAGTTCCGGCACCGTCCACAGGAGATCCGCGGCTCGACTGCGACGCGCTCACCGCCCTCCCAGCCCTCGACGCGCGGCCCCACGGCGTCCACCACGCCCGCAAATTCGTGGCCGAACACCTGTGGGAGGTGTGGCTTGTAACGGTGGTAGGACTCCTCCCACCGGTAGAATGGGGCTTCGACGCCGCCGTCGATGCCGACGGACTTCACGGCGATCCGCACTTCACCCTCGCCTGGTTCCGGGATCGGTCGTTCCGCGAGATTCATGCCTTCGCTCGCCTCCCGCTTCTCCAGCACCGTCATCTTGCCCGTAGTCGCCATTGTGGAACTAGTTTGTGGGAGTAGAGTTACTTCTTTTGGGCAACTCCCACGGGAAAGTTATATATGATATGCGGAAGATGGTGGCAAATAGCATGGGAAATTACACACGGCGAGCCGCACTAAAGCGTGGTACGGCTCTGGGAGCAACTGTCGGTCTGTCTGGAATAGCTGGCTGTAGTAGCATTCTTGGAGGGGGCGATAATTCAGAATTGGGGTTTAATTTCACTGTCCCGATCGAAAATACTGGATCCTTATTTGATATCCCAGAGATTCAGGATGCACTTCCGAACGTCGGTGACGAATACGAACTAAATGTTTCACAGGATAGTGCTACCACGGACTCGGTCAACGCTTTAGCCACTGGTGAGACGGACGTAATTTTGGTTGCGAACGTCAGTTATGCGAATACTGTTCTCGAAGAAGCCGTTCCTAGCGGTTTAACTACAATTGCGAGCGGGTTTGGTGACGCTTATCCAGACCATTATGGGGTTACTGTGTACTCTCTCCCCGACTCTGACATAACTAATCCAGAGGATCTCGAAGGAGCAACACTTGCTGTGAATACTCTTGGTGGTGGAATTTATGCAGTTTGGATGCACCAATTACAGCAAGTTGGACTAACTGCTGATGACGTCGAATTCGTCGAACAAGGATTCCCGACATTCGCTGAAGGATTACGAGATGGTATTTTCGACGCTGCAATTTTCCCCGCATTGTTTGCGACAGAAGCACGCTCTGAGGGCTTTACGGAAGTCTTCAAAAGTCAAGATATACTTGATCCATACCCTCATGCATTTGTCGCGTCTGGAAATGATGTTCTAGACGAGAAAGAAGATATGATACGCACCTTCTTAGAAGATTATCAGGCACTGATTGACTACGTCCATGACAACCGGGATAAAGTAGTTTCGCTTGCCAGTGAACACTTCGAGATGGCAGAAGAGACTGTTGACGCATTTTATCTCTTAGAGGAGTACGACTATTACCGTGGGTCCGCGGAGCTTGACATGGACGAACTTCAGTATGCAATCGATCTGGTAAGCGAGGTTGATGCCATCGACGAGTCGTTCGATGTGACCGAACATGCAACTAATGAATATCTCCCATAAAATAATTTAGAGAAACAATTCAGATAAGCAAATTCAATGTGAAATCTATCGATCTAAATCGCTCGTTGACGGTTCTGCGTCGGCGTAGTCGAAACAGTTGAAGAAATCGAGAGTTCTTCTTTTCACTGCTCGGAAAACACGTTCAACGCTATTCCAATTTCTATATCGTTCGTATCTGAAATTGAGGCATGCCAAGACTACGTATCTTGGAGCGCCGGTACTCCATTAACGAGGAATACAGCGTCATCAACAGCTGGTGGATCTTCTGTGTGTCTTCGATCGGTCGTTCCAACAGCGGTGGCGGCGAGTGGCTGAGGTATTCGCCAAGGCCATTGCCTCCTCATTCCTCTCGAAAAGATGTCTCGATAAGTCGCCGCTGTCACGTGGTTCTCCGCGTAGCTAAAGACGGATAGGGCTAGCAATTATCGCAGGACGAGTCTGGTCAGATTCACCGCAATCTCGGCACAGCCCTGGTCTCAGACAGTCACTAAACTAGAACGGGTGGTGTAAAGAGCTAAGTTCCCCTTTCACCATAATAGTAGTGATGGTTGGAGTGAAATACTCTCACGTCACAATCGTGGTTGACGACCTCGACGAGACCGCCGAATTCTATCGAGAGGTCTTCGGCCTCGAGGAGTTACCGACGCCAGACTGGGACGTCCCCGTTAGGTGGTTCGGTATCGGTGATGCCCAGTTACACCTCCTTGATGATCCCTCGCTTCCAGCAGAGGTCAGTCACTTCGCGCTGCACGTCGACGAGTTTGAGCCTGTCTATGAGGGGGTTCGCAACTATGACAGTGCAACCGTAGAACCGTTCACTGACCGGACTGGTGCCGAGATTGTCGACGGCCACCAACCAGTTTACTATCTCCCCACAGGGACCGTGCAGTGGTACATCCGTGATCCGTCGGGGAACTTGATCGAGATTAATTATCCCGAGGTGGACGAAATTCACGAGTCGGTTGTCCCTAACATCGTCGAGCGGCAAGACGTGGAACCGAACGACGGCCCCCATCCAGGTGACATATACGGAGAATTCGGCGTCCAACCCGGAGACGACTGAGGAGCGAGCACGTACGGCGCTGCCGTCAGAACTCAGGAACCCCGAGGATGAGTCCAGAGGTGTTCAAATAAGAATTACGAATAAGGAAGTGCAATATTCGAGCGTCTATACTCGATATCGCCTCTCACGCCAATGGTAACGGCTAAATTCGAAAGTTGATGTAACACGCAAATTCACGGCCCTCAGTGGTGCAATCTCGAGCGCGACATCGTGAGGTCTGCTCGGGCGTTCCACCGGCTATAAAACCTTCCGGCATTGTCGGGTAACCAGGGATACTTTGTCCCCCTTTATCAAGGAGACCTCGCAGCTTCCTCGCAGAGCATCCCGTCGCCGTGATATACGTGTGAAAGCCGAGAAGCTCTGTCTGAGCGGAGATGGACGACATGCTCGGGCAACTCCACGAACTGCCGATTGTCGACGAGTCTGTCGGGCTCGAATCGATCTGCGTGGGGGACGGTGCCGACCACTTGCGGCAAGAGTACGATGTCAGCATCCTTCCGACGACGTTGTACTTCGTTGGGCAGTTGGTGGACGTGCGAAATGTCGGTCCCCGTGAGTTCGATCACGTCGTACGGGAGGTCGAGATACTACTGAACCGCGGGAACGAATCTAGGTCGGAAAATTCCCAGTCGAAAGTAAAGTCTTTCTCCGTATTCGATTGCCCGCACCGAGTCGGTTCCGACCGGGTGTAGAAAGTCCCGAAGAGAAACGAGGCGCCTTTTGTCCCGGGAATATCAGCGTGTAGCGTCGAATCCGTGCCGTATACGCTGTTGAATCAGACTGTAGGTTCGGTACGCTCTAAAGAAAGACCTCGACGACTTCTGAGATTCAACTGTGTTCCTTTGTAGAAGGATCGTCGTTCAACGACTATTCTGCGGGTTACTGGTCCTGCAGGAAATCCGGCCACTCCTCGGGCGGTTTCTCGAGGTAGTCGGGTCGCTCGTTGAGACTCCCACCGCCCTCGATTTCGAGGACCGTCCCGGTGATGTAATCGGAGAGGTCGGACACGAGAAAGAGGACGCCGTCAGCGACGTCCTCGGACGTGACACCGCGACCGATCGGACCGCTCGGACCGCCGCCGGGACAGATCGCGTTCACCCGAACGTCCGGCCCCAGGTCTCGAGACGTGTGCTTTGAGAGGCCGATGAGGCCCCACTTCGAAGCGGTATAACTTGGGTTGCCGTGGACGGTGACGTTTCGACCTGCCATCGAGGAGATGTTGACGATTCGCCCTTGGCCGTGTTTTTGCATCTCCGACGCGACGGCCTTCGTGCAATTGAACGGTCCCGAGAGGTTCAGGCCAACCCCGTCGGCCCACGTGTCGAAATCGAGTTCAGTAAAGTGGTCGGTCGTGCTCCCGCCGGCGTTATTGACGAGGATCTCCACGCTTCCGAACCGGTCGACCGTGGCCTCGACGAGCGCCTCTGCGGACGCCGGATCGGTCACGTCGCAGTCGACGACCTCCACCTCGATATCGTAGTTTCGAAGTTCTTCGGCCGTCTCCTCAGCTTTCTCGACCTGGACGTCGGCGATCACGATGTTGCTTCCGGCCTCGCCGAGGCGTTTGGCGATTCCGCGTCCGAACCCCTGTGCTCCACCGGTGACGATTGCAGTCTCATCTGTCAGATCGATATTGATCATGTGTTCTGCTCACTTGCGACAAGGATAAGCGTACCGAATTGTCTCGGGCGTTGGCACCGTTCTCCGCTGGGTCGTTGCACTACGCGTCTTCTTTCGCTGGCTCGAGAACAGTGTATTCCGACGGGTCGCGGCCGTTCGACGGCGGAGAGTACCGCGGGCTAGCGCTGTTCGCTCGGCCGTTGTGCGTGCGTCATCGGAGTCAGTTACGAACTTCGATAAGGTTCGTCTTGTACTCGTCCGTCGGGAGGTCGTCGACATCGACGACCGTGGGATCGACGCGGACTTTGAGCTGACCGCGGACGACGTCGACGACATCGTTGATGAGTTCCGATTCGGATCGGGTAGTGTTCGGCTCGGACGCGATTTCGATCGAAATCGGATCCTCGAAGTGGACTTTGCTTTCGTTCGGGACGATCATTCGAACGCGCGGTGCGACGCCGTCGACTTCCGAGATGACGTCGCGGACCGCCGACGGGAAGACGTTCATGCCCTTGTAAATGAGCATGTCGTCGGTTCGGCCGATGCACTGAATCTTCGGCGACGTTCGACCGCAATCGCAGTCGGTCCCCGTCACGCGGGCGTAATCACCCGACCGGAATCGAACCAGCGGCGTCGCTTCCCGGCGCAGGTGGGTGTACACGAGTTCGCCTTCGTTCCCGCTTTCGAAGGGTTTGGTCTCGCCCGTTTCCGGGTCGATCAGTTCGACGTGCGCGTGGCCCTGGCCGTGGAAGTGCATCCCCGATTCTTCCTCGCACTCGGCCCACATACAACCGATGACGTCTCCCAGTCCCATCGCCTCGCGGACCAGGTTAGCGTCCCAGATGTCGTAGAACTCGGATCGGATCTCCGGGTTAGAAATTCCGGGCCCACCGCCGCCGATAACCTTCGTCATGGACAGATCCTCCGGCGAAACGCCGCACACTTCCTCCGCCTGTTCGGAGAGGTATTGGACGTGTGAGGTGGTCGTCCACAAGACGTCCGGATGGATATCGGTCGCGACGGAAAGCAGTCGGTCGGTGCTTTCCCCGCCCGCGGGGACGACGTTCGCACCCAGTTTCGTTAGCGACTCGAAATACGGCGTTCCGCCGGTGATCATCGTTTGTCCCGCCCCGAACAACACCGTGTCCGACGGTCGGACCCCCACCGTGTAAAATGCGCGCTCTTGGACCGTGTTCCAGTCGCGTCGATCTTTCGACGTGAGCCCGAAGTAAGTGGGTTTGCCCGTCGTTCCGGACGACGAAATGACGCGATTGAGCGCCGAGGTAGGAGCGGTTTGGTGTTCGCCGAGGGGTTTGGCCGGCGTTTGGCTCGCTTGACAGTCTCGCTCGTCCTGTTTCGTCATGAACGGAAGCTCGGCGAACTCCTCGAGCGTACCGATAGCCGTAGGATCGACGTCCCACTCCTCGAAGAGACGGCGGTAGTATGCTGATTGTTCCATGAGATATTCAAGCTGACTGGGAAGGAGACGCTCGTGTTCAGCGAGTACTTCTTCCCATGGCTGAATCTCAATCGGGTCGTAAACATCAACCATGATTTGGTAAGTCACTGCCTAGCTAATTCAGTCTATCGGTTCGTCTCTTCGAAACTAGTCAGATACAAACTCCAAGAATTGGTCAGCATCGCCGGTTACGGCCTGTCTGTCGGACTGAAGTCGAAATGACGACCCTTCGTCGGATCTCGCCCATCGAAAGTCCTCGAAGCCGGCTGAACTGAACTGACCTAAGATTTCGATGGGAGAAGAACGAGAGGAAGTGAGCGCATTATTTTGACCCTCGCAAAAGAATATATACCTTCATTCTATATTATTATCCATGTCGGATGAAAGCCGCCGAATCCAATCGGTCGATCGGTCGTTTCAGATACTTCGCCAAATCAACGAAACCGGCTGTAGTAGCGTCTCGGAAATTTCCGAAGATGTCGGCCTCTCACCGGGGACCGTCCACACGCATCTGGCAACCCTCAAATCGAATGGGTTCGTCAAGCAGGAGGGAGAAAAATACAAGTTAGGAATGGAGTTCATCCCCTTCAGCGAGCGGGTGCGAGGCCAGACCGACCTCTTCCGAGCCGGCAAGATGGAGATTGAGAAGTTAGCTCACGAGTACGACGCTGTGGCGCACCTGATAACGGAATATCAGGGCAAGACGCTTATTCTGTACGAAACCTTCGGGAAGGACGCCATCGGGAAAGAGATACACACCAAGAAACGAGACGAACCGCAAGTCCACACCCACTGTACGGCCGGCGGGAAAGCGATACTCGCCCACCTACCCGAGTCGGGGGTCGAACAAATCATCGAACAGCAGGGGTTACCGGCGTACACGTCCCACACGATAACCGACGAGGACGAACTGTACGAGGAACTCGACCAGATTCGCGATCAGCGGTACGCGGTTAACAATCAAGAGGTCGTGTACGGAAACCAGGGTATTGGCGCGCCGATCATCGACGAGCACGAAACCGTCATCGGCGCGATAAGCATCTCCGGCCCGGCCAACAATTGGCAGGGAGAACAACTCGAGAACGAACTCGCCAAGGCGGTCATTCGATCGGCGAACAACATCGAAATCAACATTCATACCGGAACTGGCCTGCTGTAGTATTTGAGGATGTCAAATTGGTGGTGACTCTCCCCTCCGAACTATACATGTGTATGGGTGTAAATTCGCGCGCTTTTGTTCGCGACCGAGATAATTACGGGGTCCCTCCCGAAAGACGCGACAGATGTAGTGGGTTAGATCGATTGAGGGCACAAACAACTGGTGATTCCAACAGAATAGCGTGATTCGATAAAAGCAGATTGATAAGTACCCGCGGAATTTGTATCCCGCTCGTCTTTTCCCAATGCGATAAATCAACGCAGGGAAAGCGGATAGCAGTCGATCGCTCTGGTCATTTGACGCTCTCAAAACAATTTGAACGATTCGGAGAACCCTGCTCTGTCGGATCGCTAGAGTCATCGATCCGCGGATCACGATCGCGGATCAGTAGGACCGTCCCGATGATTTCGGCCGTCTGATGGACGGTCTCCAACGGCGGTCCGAATCATCTCCGAGTGGTTGATAAGTCAGTCGGTCGCTCCGATCTCACCGGTCGCTCGTTCGACCGCGGATCTGAACGCCTCCGAATCGATATGATAGATCGTGTTGCCGCTGTCGTCGCGCGATCGTTCGACGGAAAACGCGTCGTCGCCGTCGATTTGGACGGTCCATTCGTCGGTGTATTCAACGTTGATACCGAGAAACAGAACCTCGCAGTCGTGGACCGACTCGAGAGTCGGAACAACCTCGTGAACGTAGACGTTGTCGTCGAACCGGGGTGGCTCGTACGACGGAAGATCCATCGACGCTCTTGCACGTTCGTTTGCCCGCCACCAGTCGGGTTTCTCTCGATCATCGCTCATGCGTGAGCGTACAGTCTCGAGGTGAAAGTACGTGTCGACGTTTCAGTTTCACTTCAGCGTACCACCTAAACCGGCCATACCGGTGCGTACCATGTCACCAAAACTATTAATAATGCAACGGTGGATCGTGTGAGCATGGCAGAACACTCGATCGTCGAAGCGAGCGAATTAGCCGACGGTGATCACCTCGTGGTCGAACTTGAAGGACGCGAGATAGGCGTCTTCAACATTGACGGCGACTACTACGCGCACACGAACTGGTGTGCACATCAAAGCGGGCCGGTTTGCGAGGGGCAAACCGCAGGCTTTCTCGATGCGGAGTTCAACAGGGAGTCACTGGAAACGGACATCGAGTGGACGCGCGAAGACGAAATCATCGCCTGTCCGTGGCACGGGTGGGAGTTCGATCTGGTGACCGGCGAGTGCCACTCGAAACCGGGAGTACAGTTGATCTCACACGACGTATTCGTTGAGGACGGCGAAATCGTCGTCAGCGTCTGATCGGTTAACGCGATCAGATCGGCAACCCGAACGCGTCGATGGCGTTTTCGCCGAAGACACCGCATTGTTCTTCCTCCGAGAGGTGACTGAAGAAGCCACGAATCGTCTCCGGGTTGTCGATGTCGAAGTGAGGGAAATCGGTCGAAAACAGGATGTTTCCCGATCCGACGATGTCGATGATGTCGGCCATGTGCGATCGCTTCGAGAACTCGCCGAGGGGTTGGGTCCCGAAGTAAAATTGATCTCTGATGTACTCTTCGGGCATCTTCTCGAGCAATGGTGCCTGGCTCCGCCAGGTACTGTACTCGCGGTTCAGCCGCGACATCATGTACGGTACCCAGCCGATGCCCGACTCGAGGAAGATGAAGTTTAGATCCGGGAACTTCGCCGGCGTCCCCTCCAAGATGAGACTCGTCATCACCCACATCATCGAGTACGGATGGCTGAGCGTGTGTAATTCCGGCATCGTCGACATCGAACCGATGATCCCCGGCATCTCCCACATCTGTCCGGTCGCCGTGGTGTGGAACGCGATCGCCAGGTCGTTGTCCTCCGCGGCGGCCCAGATCGGATCGTACCGGGAGTCGCCGAGCCCACGCTCCTGTCCGCCGGGGTGAACGAGAACCGCGACCATCTGTCGCTCGTCTGCGAGTCGTTCGATCTCCTCGACGGCCGCTTCCGGCTCCCGCGTTTGGATCGAGATACTGCCGAAGTAGTCGTCGTTCGAATCGAGGAACTCCTCGAGCAAGACGTCGTTGGTCGCCGGCATTTCCTGGAGGATCTGGTCCGTGTCGGGGTAGACATCCCACATCGGGGTCATATTGATGACCGGGTAGTCGACGCCCAGTTCGGCGCGGAGCGTATCGTCGATGTCCGACGGCTCCAGTACGGGATCGAACCCTTCGAAGTTAAATACGCTCATCTTGCCGGGGATTTCGCTGTGAGCTCCCGATCGGGGGAACCCGTAGCTACCGGACCCCTTGTCGGGATGTAACAGGTGACTGTACGGCATCTCCATTCGTTCGGCGACCATCTTCGCGATCTCGGGGATGTGCCCCTCGACATGGACGTCCGAATCGATCACGGTGAACTCTTGGAGTGGTTGCTCGTCACTCACTCCCGTGGGTGATCCCATAGGAGCTAGCATTCGGTGCTAAATAATAATAGTTTGCACGTACGAGTTTAGCCCCAGCTGACCTACTGTGAGAGGGGGCTGGCTAAACATGGACGAAATAGAACTGGGCGCGCTCAAACGTCAGTGTCTTGACCGCCGGATCTACCGCGCAGCGACTCCAGGCGGAGGTGGCTGCGTAGCAGGATCACCGAACGGATCTTTTCGGTCTGTCGAGTAGCAATTCACGACTACTGATGCCCGGGTCAAACTTCGCCAGCTCTGTCCAGTCGAGTCCGAAGAGAGCTTCCAACTCCGGAGTTGAAGCGACACTGGGCGTTGATGGTAACTGTCGCAAATGAGAGAGCCGTTTCGGACTGAACCAGCCGCTGTGGCGGGTTGAGGCGATCGACATCTATTAGGTGTGTGAACAATTAATATGGCAATTATAGCCATGTACGATTACATCATCGTCGGCGGTGGTAGTGCCGGCTGTGTCCTTGCGAACCGGCTTACGCAGGATCGGACTGTCGACGTGCTCTTACTCGAGGCGGGAGAACCGCAAGAAGATCGCGAGACGGTAAAAGACCCCACGCAGGTGTCGGAGTTATTGGGGTCGGATATCGACTGGACGTTTTCGATCGAACCGCAACCCGGTCTGAACGGCCGAGCCATCGACTGGCCGCGAGGGAAAGCCCTCGGCGGCTCGAGCGTCATCAACGGGATGGCCTACGTTCGGGGTCACCCGTGGGATTTCGACAATTGGGCGGCCCAGGGCAACGACGGCTGGAGCTACGAGGATCTCTTGGCCTATTTCAAGCGGTCCGAGGATTTCACGGGAGAAGCGAACGAATTCCACGGAACCGACGGCCCGCTGAGCGTCGATCAGCGGGGGAGTTCCGACGCCTTCTCCGAACTGCTCGTCGATGCGGCGATCGAAGCCGGGATGGACCCAAACGAGGACTTCAACGGCCGAAAACAGGCGGGCGTCGGCTACTATCACTCCACGGTCGACGACGGGGAGCGCCACAGCGCCGCCGCGGCGTTTATCGAGCCGGTCCTCGAGCGGCCGAACCTGACCGTCGAAACGTCGGCTCACGTTACCCGTCTGCTGTTCGACGGTGATCGCGTCACCGGAGCGGTCTACGAACAAGACGACGCCCAAACCGAAGTGGAAGTCGACGACGGCGGCGAAGTGATCCTTTCAGCCGGCGCGATCCAATCTCCGCAGTTGCTCATGCTCTCGGGCATTGGCCCGGCCGATCACTTGGCGGACCACGGCATCGACGTGAGGCAGGATCTTCCCGGTGTCGGCCGAAACCTGCAGGATCACCTTCGCGTCTCGATCGCCTACGAAAGCCCCGAACCGATCGTTCCGTCGGAGCAAGCGGACCCGGAAACTCGGTTCGATCGAACGCTAGTCGGCGCGTTCGAGCGATCGGACCCGGCACTTCCCGCACCCGACATTCAGTACGGCCTCGCGGTCGGGATTTCGCCTGAGGATCCCAAAGGGGGCTTTTCGATTACCGCCTTACCGCTTCGTCCGGAGAGTCGCGGACGGCTTACGCTCCAGTCTCGTGATCCGTACGAGCAACCGAAACTCGATCCGAACTACCTGGCGACCGAGAAGGACGTCGACGACATCGTGACGTGCATCCGACGGGCTCGAGACATCGCACAGACGGACGTCCTCTCCGAGTACAGGGAGACGGAGGTTCGACCGGGCCCAGACGTGCAATCGGACGAGGAGATCGCGGAATTCGTCAGGGACACCGTCATGACGGGGTATCATCCGACCTGCACGTGTAAGATGGGTACAGGAGACGATGCGGTCGTCGACGACCGACTTCGCGTTCGCGGAGTGTCCGGTCTCCGCGTCATCGACGCCTCGATCATGCCGAAGATCACGAGCGGGAACACGAACGCACCGACGATAGCGATCGCAGAAAAAGGCGCTGATCTGCTCAAAAACGCCAGGTAACGATCGTCCCTGAGGCCGCGACCGTCGCGTTCGATAATTCTTCGGAGCGTGGGAGCCCGGTCGTATCTGTCGCCCGCGGTTCGGCGTTGCGAGAGGTGGAGCGGCGACCGACGGTAGTCGCGTGCGGGCGACACTCGTCTCGATTCCGTCCCGTTTGATTCCGTCCCGTTTGATTCCGTCCCGTTTGATTCCGTCCCTATATTTTATGCCGGGGCGGTTCGTATCCACCAGTGGTTATGCAAGCAGCCCAATATTACGGGAACAGGGATATCAGAGTCGAGGACGTCGACGAACCGTCCCCCGACGAGGGCGAGGTACTGATCGACGTGGACGCCTGCGGAATCTGCGGTTCCGACATCGGTGAATACCTTCACGGGCCGCGGTCCGACGACAGAGTCCCGTACACGATGGGTCACGAGGTCGGCGGAACGATCGCGGAGACCGGCGACGGCGTCGATATCGAAGTCGGTACCGAGATCGTGCTGAACCCGCTCGTCGCCTGCGAAAACTGCCCGCGTTGTGCCGAGTCGAAGTACAACCTCTGTGAAAATCTCGAGGTTATCGGCGCGCAACGACCCGGAGCCTACGCGGAGCGGGTGACGGCCCCGGCCAGCAACGTGGTTCCCCTTCCGGACGGCGTTTCGCCGGAGATGGCCGCGGTTTCCGAGCCGGTGACGGTCGCGTTTCACGCCCTGATGCAATCCCCGCTCCGACCGGGTCAGTCCGTCGCGGTCGTCGGGCTCGGCCCCATCGGGCTGGGATTGGTACAGCTCGCCAAGGCCGCCGGTGCCGGTCCGGTTTACGCGTCGGGACACCGGGAGGCCCGGCGAGAGCTCGCTCGCGAGTGCGGCGCGGACGTCGTCATCGATCCGAGAGAAACGGATCCGATCGAACGGATCAGGGACGAGACGGACGGCGGCGTCGATGTCGCGTTCGAAGTGGCCGGCAAGGAATCCGCGCTCAACGACGCGATCAAGGCGACCAAACCGAGCGGACACACCACCCTCGTCGGCGTGTTCAAAGGTCCGGTGGAGTTCGAGCCGATGGACCTCGTCAACAACGAGCGATCCGTTAACGCTTCGGCCGCCTATCACACGGGGCCGCTCGCCGACCGAGACTTCGGCGCGGTGCTCCAGAAAATCGCGACTGGCGCGGTGGACCCCGAACTCCTCGTTACGTCTCGGATCGACCTCGAAGACATCGCCGACGACGGGTTCGAGGCGCTCGTCGACGGCGACAGCGAGGAGGTAAAGGTTCTCGTTCGACCGTGATCGGTCGAATCGGAACGACACGTTGACCGGGGCTTCGCGTGTTAGCGGGTGATTTCACGCTAAAACGGTGATACGATGGTTCGACTGTCTCTCGGATGGTGTTTTCGGATCCGCCTATTCGTCCATCGTCATGTCGATGCAGACGTTTTTCGTCTGCAGGTACGAATCGAGTGACTCGAGGCCCATCTCGCGGCCGATTCCGCTTTTCTTCATCCCGCCGAACGGCGTCGCCGCCGATCCGCCGAACCACTGATTCACGTATATCGACCCGGCTTCGATCTCGCGTGCCGTCTGGAGCGCCCGCTTGAGGTCGTTCGAGAAGACGCCGCCCGTGAGCCCGAGCTCGACGTCGTTCGCGATCTCGACGGCTTCTTTGCGGTCCGAGAACGGAATAACCGTAAGTACCGGCCCGAAAATCTCCTCCTGGGCGATCTGCATCTCGTTGCTGACGTCCGAGAAGACCGTCGGCTCGACGAAGTACCCGTCTCGATCGAGCGCTTCGCCGCCGGTCTCGAGCGTCGCGCCTTCCTCGAGGCCGATGTCGATGTAGTTGAGCACCTTATCGTGGTGTGCGGCGTGGTTGAGGGGACCCATATCGGGATCTTCCATGCCCGGGCCGAGCGTATAGGCCTCCGCTCGTTCGACGATCCGCTCGACGAACTCGTCGTAGATCGACTCGTGGACGATGGCCCGATCGGCGGCGGCGCAGATCTGTCCCGTGTTGCTGAAGATACCGATCGCGATCGAAAACACGGCCTCGTCGAGGTCGGCGTCGGGCATCACGATCGCCGGGTTCTTGCCGCCGAGTTCGAGCGTGACCGGCGTGATGTCCTCCGCTGCCGATTCCATCACCGCCTGTCCCGTGGGGACGCTTCCGGTGAACGAGATCGTGTCGACGCCTTCGTGCGAGGAGAGGGCGGCGCCGGGCTCGGTCGCGCCGGTGACCACGTTGATAACGCCGTCGGGGACGCCGGCCTCTTTACAGATCTCCGCGAGGTGGAGCGACGAAAGCGGCGTCGTCGGTGCGGGTTTGATAACGACCGCGTTTCCCGCGACGAGCGCCGGTGCGGTTCCCTGCGCACTCAAGTTGAGCGGGGCGTTCCACGGGATGATCTGGGCGCTTACTCCGTAGGGCTCTCTGATCGTAAAATCCAGCGTGTCCTCGCCGACCGGGATGCTTTTGCCTTCGAGTTTGTCCGCCGCACCCGCGTAGTACTCGAAACACCCGGCCGCCCCCTCGACGGCACCCCGGGATGCCGTCAACGGCTTCCCCTGATCGAGCGTTTCGACTTCCACGAGCGTCTCCGCGTGTTCGCGGATCCCGTCCGCGATCCGTTGAACGATATCTCCACGTTCGCCGGGCTTTTTCGCTTGCCACTCATCGAGCGAGTTCCGCGCGGCCGCGACCGCCTCGTCGACGTCGTCGGCGGTCCCCGCCGCGAACTCCGCGATCGGTTCCTCGGTCGCGGGGTCTTCCGTCGTGAGATAGTCGTTGCTCGAGGCCGGCACCGTCTCGCCATCGATGAACAAGTCGTACGTATCCTTTATTGCATCTGACATAGTATATCAACAGCGGGCTGCATCGGTGGTCCGGGTAAACCGCTGTAGAAAGTTACAACAAGCTCATACTAAATAATTTTACCGATGCTTAATCGTCGGCGAGGAGTGTGGCAACCAGCAGACGATGAGAACGAGCAAGAACTATACCCACACCCGATAATACTCCCTATGAATGCTGGAGAGTACTGCGACGATCTCGCGCGTCGAATTCTCGATGGAGTTTCCGCCGGGACACGTCTCCGCGTACGTTCTGGACGGAGACGAGGTGATTCTGTTCGATACCGGCCCCGCCTCGATGTCGACGGAGCAACCGGTTTCGTTCGCCGATCAGTGCGACTACGCTCTCGAGGAAATCGACCACGTCTTTCTGACCCACCCACACCCCGACCACGTCGGTCGTCTCCGTGAACTGGTCGAGGGAAGCGACGCGGACGTGTACGCTCCGCTTACTGCACGCGACCGGCTCAGTCGCCCCCTCGAGACCGTCACCGACCGAATTCGAGACACGATCGCCCAGAGCGGGTTCGATCGGTCCGAACGGGAACAGATGTACGACGACGAAACACACTTACAGCGATGGATGCGGACGAACTTCCTCGTCGACGCCGTCGACCATTGGCTCGTCGACGACCAGCGGGTCACCGTCGGCGAGCGGACCGTCGACGCGATTTGGACGCCCGGTCACCACGCCGACCACCATTGCTACGCGACGACGGTCGACGGCGAGTCGGTCCTCTTCTCCGGCGACATGGGTATCGAACCGTTCCGAGCGGTCCTCCTCAATAACCGACTGGACCGCGAGTACCACAACGCCGTCGTGAGCTATCGGCGCTCGCTCGACCGCCTCGAGAAGCGCACCATCGACCGAATCTTCCCCGGACACGGCCCCGTCCACGACGCCCCGCTCGAGTCGTTTCGGGACGATCGCGCGAGCCTCGATCGCCGGATCGAGGGTGTTTCCGACGCGCTTGTCGACGGGCCGATGACGGCCGCCGACGTTTCCGAGGACGTTCTGGAGGAGGCCCACGCGATGCACTTTTTCCCCGAGATTCTCAGTACGCTCACGTACCTGGTCAACCGCGGACAGGCGTCTCGCGAGCGCGACAGGGACCTCGTCTACTACGCTCGCTGAACTCGTTCGAGTACCCCCGGAAAATTAGGTGTGGCGGTAGATCAGGTCGCGCTGAATCTCGTTGACGCCTTCGTAGATGATCGGGAGCCGCGCGTCGCGGAAGAGTCGGGAAATCCGACGTTCGTCCAGCACGCTCCGTCCGCCGTGGAGTCGCATTCCGGTCTCGGTGCATTCGACGGCCGTTTCGGTCGCCTTCGTCTTCGCCATCGCCGCCCAGTCGGTCGCGTTCGCGTTTTCAGCCACCTGCTCGGCGGCGTGCCAGGTCAGTGCCCGCGCGCTCTCGAACTCCGTTCGGGCGTCCGCGAGGTCGTGTTGGACGGACTGAAAGTCGCCGACCGGTCGTCCGAACTCCTCACGTTGTTCGACGAACTCCCAGGTCTCCTCGAGGGAGGCGGCGGCGATTCCGAGGCCGTGTCCGCTTGTGGAGATCCGGCCGTGGTTGAAGAACTCGGAAACCATACGGAACCCCTCGCCCTCCTCGCCGACGAGATTCTCGGCCGGGACCCTGCAGTCGTCGAACTCGATGTGGGCCTGCTGGGACGCCCGCATTCCGATCTTTTCGGGGATGTGTTCCGCGGCGTATCCCGGCGCGTCCGTCGGAACGATAAGCAACGAATGGTTGCCGTGTCTGTCGTCCGGATCGGAGCCCGTCTTCGCGTAGACGAGGAGCCAGTCGGCGTCGATCCCGTTTCCGATCCAGTACTTCTCGCCGGTTATCACCCACTCGTCTCCGTCCCGCTCCGCGGCGGTCGTCATTCCCGCCAGATCGCTCCCCGTCTCCGGCTCCGAAATGGCCATCCCGGTGCGCTCCTCGCCCGACGCGACCGGCGGCAAGCGCGTTCGCTTCTGGCGTTCCGTTCCGTACCGCTCGAGGATGTTCGTCCCGAAACTCCGACTCCGAATCGCCATTCCAATGCCAGCGTCGGCGCGGAAGAACTCCTCCGCGACCGCCAGGTTCTCGAGGAGCGACGTGTCGCGGCCGCCGTACTCCTCGTCGATCTCTATCCCGACGAGATCAGCCTCGACCGCCGCGTCGACGACCGCCGTCGGGTACGTCCCGTCGTCGAAATGCCGCTCAGCGTTCGGCTCGATGTACTCGCGTGCGAACGCTCGAGCCTCTCGCTTAATCGGCTGAGCGGACGCAGGAACCGATGATTCGTCCAGTAACTCCATGTTGGATAACTGAAGGACGGCGACAAATCTCTTTCGCCGGAAGAAGGGGCCCGATGCAGATCGCTACTCGGCGATGTCGTGCCGTTCGCGAAGCGCCGTTCGACGGAGCTTTCCGGTCGAGGTCCGCGGGAGTTCCTCGACGAACTCGAGTTCACGCGGATATTCGTACTTCGCCAGACGATCCTTAACGTGTTGTTTCAACGCCGAGCGGCGGTCCTCGCCGGGATCGTAGCTGTCGTTCAACACGACGAACGCCTTCGGAATCTCGCCGCGCGTTTCGTGGGGAACGCCGATCACGCCCGCTTGCTCTACGGCTTCGTGCGTGACGAGCGCTTCCTCGATCTCGTCGGGGCCGAATCGATAGCCGGAGCTAATAATGAGGTCGTTGTCACGAGCGTGGAACTGGAAGTAGCCGTCCTCGTTGAACGAGACGATATCCTCCGAGAGGAGCCAGCCGTCCTGGATCTTCTCGGCCGTCTTCTCGGGCCTCTCGAGGTACTCCACGAACAGCATCGGGTCTCCCTCGTACCGGACCGCCAGCTCGCCGGTTTCGCCGGGCTCCTCGATCGGCTCCATCGTGTCCCGGTCGAGTACCGCGACCTCATGGCCGATCGACGGGATCCCGAAGTACCCGGTGCGGTGCGTGTAGTCGAACCCGGGATCGTCGCAGATGAGCCCGCCGAATTCGGTCGCGCCGTACCCCTCGATGAACGCCGCGTTCTCGAAGGTGCTGGTCGCCCAGTCGATGATGCTCTCTCCCGCGGATTCGCCGCCGGTCGAAAACGCTTGCAAGCTCTCCAGATCGTACTTCTCGTCCGCGCCGTCTATCTGCATCATCATGCGAACCGCGGTCGGCGGGAGGTTCAGGTGCGTGATGTCGAATCGCTCGATGAGTTCGAACTCCGCTTCGGCATCGAACGATCCGCCCGGGGAGCCGACGACCGGGATTCCGTAGAACAGCGGCGGAAAGACCATCTGATTCAGGGACATGATCCAGGACCACTCGGAGATCGTCCGAGCGACCTGGTCCTCACCCGTCTCGTGTCGTTGGAGGCTGATAAACTGCGGAAGGAGGCCGAGGAGATGTCTGTGCGCATGAACTGCGCCCTTGGGCTTGCCCGTCGTTCCGCTCGTGTAGATGATGCAGGCTTCGTCCTCCGGATCCGTCTCTCGCGTTTCGAAATCGTTCGAATGGCCCTCGATGGCATCCCAGAAGTTGATTTCGCCCGTCCCGTCGAACGACTCGTTCGTCACGACGAGTTCGAGCGCGTCGAGGTCGTCGCGGATCTCGCGAAACGTCTCGATTGCGCCTTGGCCGACCACGAACGCGACGGACTCGGAGTCCGCGAGCCGGTATCGAAGCCCGTCGGAACCGAGGAGGACGCTGAGCGGGACGGTGCTCGCGCCGAGCTTGAACGCGGCGAGGTGCGCGACGAGCGACTGCAGACACTGCGTTCCGTTGACGGCGACCCGATCTCCGGGTCCGACCTCTCGACTCTCGAGAAACGATGCGAATCGGTTCGCGTACTGCTGGAGCTCGCGAAACGTGTACGCGCTCCGGCGCTCTCCCCCCTCTTCGATATGGAGGGCAACGTCGTTCCCCTTGGTCGCGGCCCACCTGTCACAGACGTAGTGGGCGATGTTGAACGTCTCGGGAATCTCCCACTCGAACCACGCGTTGGCTTCTTCTATCGTCTCGAATCCCTGCTCATGAAAGTAGTAGTTCTCCAATCGGTCGATATCGTCCATTCTACTGGTAGAGTAAAGACTACACACATTAAATGTTATTTAACTCATCTTATAGAACTTCGCGACGGGAACGACGATTCACCGACCGACATTCAACTCCGCCGCGGCTAGTCGAAGTTCGGATCTCGGTCGTGCGTAAACGCCTCGACGCCCTCGAGCATGTCGTCGGTCGTGGCCAGCAGGCCGAACGCCTGACTCTCCATCGCGATCGCCGTATTCAGGCTCGCGTTCTGGCCCTCGTTGATGACCTGTTTCGCCGCTTTGAGCGCCGTTTTCGGGCCGCTCGAGATGTTCGAGATGAACCCGTCGACGGTCTCTTCGAACTCGTCGGCCGGCACCGCCCGGTTCAGGATACCCCAGTCGGCCGCGCGCTCGGCGCTGATCTGCTCGCCCTGGAAGACGAGTTCCTTCGTGCGCGCCTCGCCAACGAGGCGAACCAGCCGTTGGGTTCCGCCGCCGCCTGGAATGAGGCCCAGATTGATCTCCGGGCTCCCCAGTTTCGACTCCTCGGTCGCGATGCGGATGTCACAGGCGAGGGTGATCTCGAAGCCGCCGCCCAGACAGAGTCCGTCGACCTTCGCGATGGTCGGCCGTTCGAACTCGTAGATGGTTTCGACGGCCTCGTCGACGCCCATCAGATCGGTCGGGTCGGCGGTCGTAAAGCCCGTGATATCGGCACCGGCGCTGAACGCCCGCTCGCCCGCCCCTTCGAAGGTGACACAGGACACTTCCTCCGTATCGACCGTCTCGAGCAGCCGTTGAATCTCGTCGAGCATGTCCGTCGAGAGCGCGTTGAGCCGTTCCTCGCGGTCGAACGTGACCTCGAGGACGCCGTCGTCGTCGAGCGTGTGCGTGATGTAGTGGTAGGGCCCGCCGTCGCCGTAGTCGTAAAATCCTTCGCCAGCGTCCTCTCCGGTGCGGCCGTCCTCGACGAGTTCGACGAGGTAGTCGGCCGGCTCGTAGCGCGCCGCGCCGGTCTCCTCGTAGAGCGACTCGACTTTCTCGAGCACCCGATCAAGGCCGAGCTTGTCGCCGGTCCGGCAGGTTCCCTCCGGGAGGCCGCCGCCGAGGCGCATCGCGATGTCGATGTCTTCGGGCTCTGCGACTCCCTGACCGACGAGACGCGCTGCCTCGTTTATCATCCGCGCCTCGATCCGGAGCGTGTCGAACCCCTCGCCGTCGCCGGGTTCGTAGTCGACTCCGCGTTCGTCGTAGTCGTAGAACCCTTCTCCGGTCTTCCGACCGAGGTCGTCGTTTTCGACGCGCGTTTCGACGCAATTGGGAAGGGGTTTGTCCCACTGCTCGCGACTGTGTGCGAGCACGTCCAGCCCACCGAAATCCGCGAGTTCGAACGGTCCCATCGGGTATCCCCGCCGAAACACCATCGCCGCATCCGCCTGCCGGACTCCCGCTGCGCCCTCGTCGAACATCCACGCGGCCTCTTCCATGAAGGGGACGAGGACGTTGTTTACGATGAATTCGGGGACGTCCTTTCGGACGAGCACGGGCGTCTTGTCGATCGATTCAACGAACTCGTACGCTGTGTCGACGACACCGTCGTCGGTCCGTTCGCCCGAGACGACTTCGACCAGATCCATCTTCACCGGCGGGTTGAAAAAGTGCATTCCGCAGAACCGCTCGGGTCGATCGACGGCTCGTGCGATATCGCCGACTTTGAGACTCGAGGTGTTCGTCGCGAGGATGGCGTCGTCTCCGGCGGCGTCCGCAACGTCGGAAAACAGATTCCGCTTCAATTCGAGATCCTCGGGGATGGCTTCGATGACGATGTCCGCGTCGGCGACGGCCCCGGCGAGATTGGTCGTCGTGTCCACTCGCCCGAGGACGGCGTCCGGATCGTCCTCGAGTTGTCCCTTTTCGGCGAGTTTCTCGACGCTCCACTCGAGCTGTTCGTAGCCGTCTTCGACGTACGACTCCTCGATATCGCGAAGCGAGACGTCGTAGCCGGCGATCGCCGCGAGTTCGGCGATTCCGTGACCCATACTGCCAGCTCCGAGCACTGCGACGCGGTCTATCTCCTGTAACATCGTGCTACTAATTACGATAATAGGTATTCAAGGTGTTGATTAGATACAATCGGCTTTCTTCGAAAACGGACCGATCGTGCCACGGCGGAATCTCCTTCGGTTGACGGTCTCTACGCCGGATCGAACCTCACTCGCCGCAGAGACGCACGAAATCGAGAGTGCTCCGCTCTCGAGTTTGACCGCTGTTCATGCGTCCTTGATGAGATCCGCGCCTTTCTCGGCGATCGCGATCGTCGGCGCGTTCGTGTTGCCGCTCGTGACCTTGGGCATCACCGACGCGTCGACGACGCGGAGGCCGTCGATGCCGTGAAGACGGAGATCGTCATCGACGACGGCCTGCTCGTCAGTTCCCATCTTACACGTACAGGTCGGGTGGTATCCCGAGACGGCGTTGTTTCGAATGTACTCCGCGATTCCTTCGTCGCTCTGGACGTCCTCGCCGGGTTTCACCTCCTTCTCTCGGTACTCCGAGAGGACGTCCGTCTCTCCGATGCGTCGCGCTCGACGGATGCCTCTGACGAAATCGTCGACATCTTTTTCGTCGACCATGTATTTCGGATCAAGTTCCGGATCGTCGTACGGGTCGTCGGATTGAAGTTTCACGCGCCCGCTGGCGACCGGACGAAGCGGGAGGACCATGATCGAAAATCCAGCCTGCGGGTCGGCTTCCGATCCTGGCGAGAGTCCGTACTGGAGATCGGGTGCGGGGAGAGACGGATCCGACCGCTCGAACGCGCCGACCATGACGGTGTCGTATCGCGTTCCGCGTTCCTCGCCCCCCTCAACTTCGACCGGTTCCGGTGCGGACTCGACCGGTTCCGTACTCTCGTAGACGACCGGGACCCGGAGGTGATCCTGCAGGTTGCGGCCGACGCCGGGGAGATCGCGTTTCACGTCGATGCCGTGGTCTTCGAGATGGTCGGCCGGGCCGATCCCTGAGAGCATGAGCAGTTGCGGCGTCTGAATCGCTCCCGCCGAAAGGATCACTTCGCCGGTGTCGTCGACCTCCACTTCGTGTTCCTCGCCGTTCTGTTCGTATATTGCACCCGTCGCCCGATCCCCGTCGAACGTGAGTTTGGTGACGTGAGCGCTCGTTTCGACGGTCAGGTTCGGTCGGTCGAGAACCGGCTTGATGAACGCCGCAGCGGCGCTGTGTCGGTGACCGTCTTTCGTCGTGGAGTGGTAGTAACCGATTCCCTCTTGTTGGGCACCGTTGAAGTCCATGTTGAGCTCCAACCCGGCTTCCATTCCGGCCTCAACGAGCGTCTTCGAGAAGTCACTGGGCGTCCCGCGCGACACGCTCAGCGGCCCGTCGGTTCCGTGGTACTCCTCGTCCCCGTCGGCGTTCAGGGTTTCGGACTTCTTGAAGTACGGTAACAAGTCATCGTAACTCCAGCCGTCGTTGCCCATCTCTGCCCAATTGTCGTAGTCGTAGGGGTGTCCGCGGACGTACGCCATCCCGTTGATGACGCTCGAGCCGCCGAGCGCTTTCCCCCGCGGCCAGTCGATGGTTCGACCGTTCATCCCCGGCTGGGGTTCCGTGTCGAACTTCCAATCGAGTTCGGATCCCAGGACGTCCCACACTCGGGTGGGATCTTTTACCATATCCCTGTCTTCGGCCGGTTCGCCTGCTTCCAGTAGCAATACCTCGGTGTCTTCGGATTCGGTCAATCGGCGGGTGAGTACACAGCCTGCACTCCCACCACCGACGATCACGTAGTCGTACATGGTAGACATTATCTCCCTTCTCCAATTAGTAACTAATAATTTGCGTTTATTCGAGTTGATCAGTGTTCGTCTCGACCGAATTATCTCCACCTCAGCTTTCGAGTACGGACCGCAAAGAGTGACGATGTCTCGTTCAAGCGACAGCGGTAGTCAGTCGAAAGAATCGATCCTCTCGGGGCATCGTGCGGTGGCGGAGGAGGTCGTTTCCGATTTCACACAACAGTCTATCGGCGACGAGCGACAGGACGCTGCGAGCGGAGAGACTTCGAGACCCTCGATCCGACGACCGGCGAAGTCCTCCCCTCGGTTCCACGGGGCCGCGCGGAAGACGTCGATCGCGCCATCAAGGCCGGATCACAGGCAACGTCCCCGACCTAGCCGTCTCCAGGGAGACGACCACTCACTAGCTACTGAGATCACACGTATCGACACACCAGCAACAGCCACAGCAAAAAGATCAAGTTATCGCGGTTAGTATCATTGATTGATTCGAGTCATCAATGGCCCATCATCAACCTCGCGAAGACTCCATTAGCACCGTTTCCCGTTCCCTGTACCGTCAGGGGTTGACAGACGGTTTGCCCGTTATCCCGCCCACGGACGAGCGGGTTGGAAAGATGCTGCGCGGCACCGACAAGCCGCGCGATCATGTTCTCGGTCGACTCGGCAACGACGATAGCCCGATCACCGTCGAGCAGTTGGCGTCGAACGCGGTGATGGCCGGCTGTCTGCCGACGTCCATGCCGATCCTCGAGGCGGGGATACGAGCGCTCGCCGATCCGAGCTCGAACTCCATCCAGTTTTCCGTCAGCACGGGCGGCTGGGCGTACCAGTGGGTTCTGAACGGTTCCGTTCTCGACGATTTCGGTGTGGCGGCCGGCAGCGGTCCGTTCGGACGAAATACCCGCGTGAGCCGTGCGACCGCGCGGGCGCTTGGAATCGCCTACCGAAACACGACGAAGATCTATCCCGGCGAAAAAGACATGGGCGTGATGGCGAACCCGCTCAAGTTCAGCTTGTTCCTCGCCGAGAACGAAACGACCAGTCCGTGGGAACCGTACCACGTCACGCACGGCTTCGACGAGGGAGAGAGCACGATCACGCTCGGTGGCCCGAACAGCTTCATCCAGTGGGAATCCGGGGCGGACAGTCCCGAAGCGATTCTCGGCGGGATGATCGAAAACACGCCGCCGTCGATGGTCGGCGGGGAACAACAAGGCGGGGACTTCGACCAAACGATCTTGCACGTGCTCAGCTCGGAGGATCTCGAGACGCTGGCCGAGGCCGGTCTCACCAAACGGGGGGTCAAAGAGTACGTCTCCGAGAACTCCTACATCCCTATCGAGGAATTTCAGAAGGGCGTTCTCTGGGACGACGCGCTGGACGACTACCATGGCAAGGTCGACAGCAGGCAGGTACCACAAATCAGCGGCCCCGAATACGTAAAGCTCGTCGCGGGCGGGCGTAGCGAGAGCCAGTCGAACGTGGTCATCGGGCCGTCCATCGGCGGCCCGGTCACGAAGAAGATCGAATTCCCGGACGAGTGGGGTAGCTTGGTAACGGAGTACGCCGTCGAGGGGTAACGGGCCGATCATTCCCCGTTTTATCGTCCTCGAAAACCGTTGTTACTTGTCACCAAAAACTATATGCCCTGTGCGAGTGTTACTCTCCCATATGGGTCTCATAACGCCCTCTTCGACGGGTAATGACGCTGAACAGAAGCCACTCGTTCCTCGAGTCACTTCCCTGGAAGGCAAACACATCGGGCTGTACGACAACGGGAAGCCGGCGGCCGAACCGTTGCTGACCGCCGTCCAGGAGAAACTCGCACAGCGGTATCCCGATGCGACGTTCGAATGGTATCACGTTGAACACCTGAACCAGATCAAGAGCGACGACGAACAGGAGAGCGTCGTCGACTGGGCCGAGAACGTCGACATCGGTATCGGGGCGATCGGCGATTGTGGCTCTTGTACCAAGTTCCTCGCGTGGGGAATCGAACTCATCGAGGATGCCGGAACGCCGGGCGTCGGCCTGATCGACGAAGGGTTCGAACTCGACTACCAGTCGAACGCCGTCGAGCGCGGCCGTCCGCTTCGGTACAAGAAGACGCCCGTTCGATGCGAGACGACGGATCTCGACCGAGTTCGCGAAGAAGTGAGCAACGAAGTCGTGGATGGAATTGAGGAAGAACTCACTCGATCGCTAAACGACAAAGAGCGCGCAGAGCAAGTAGCGCAGTGACCACCGCAACCAGGAGAGACCATGTCTAATCAAACACAGAAAGAGCAGTCGCTAGAGGAGATCAACCGATCACTGTATAAAGAAGGGCTAACGGATGGCCTTCCCGTCATACCGCCAACTGACGAGCGAGTGGAAGAAATGCTTCGCGGGACCGATAACCCGCGGGACCACGTTCTCGGGGAAATCGGAAACAACGACAATCCGCTTACCGTCGAGAAGTTGGCGTCGAACGCGGTGATGGCCGGTTGTCTGCCGACGTATATGCCGGTACTGGAAGCCGGGGTTCGGGCGCTCGCCGATCCGGATTCGAACTCCATCCAGTTCTCGGTCAGTACCGGGTCGTGGGCTTACCAGTGGATCGTCAACGGCCCCGTTCAAGACGCTCTCGATATCGAGAGCGGGTCCGGAGCGTTCGGTCCGAGCTTCCACGCCAACCAGACCATCGCGCGCGCCCTCGGGATCGCCTACCGGAACACCGCGAAGATCTATCCCGGCGAAAAGGATATGGGTGTGATGGGGAATCCCGCCAAGTTCAGCTTCCTCGCCGGCGAGAACGAAGATAGTAGTCCGTGGGAGCCCTACCACGTTACGAACGGGTTCGACGAGGAGGACAGTACGATCTCCCTCGCCGGACCGAACAGCTGGGTCCAGTGGTTCCCACACGAGAACAGCGCTCAGGACGTCCTTCGTGGGATGATCGACAACACGCCGGAGTCGATGCGCGCGAGTAGCGGAGAAGATCTGAACGCCACGATCACTCACTTCGTCAATCCCTACAATGCCGAAGAACTCGAGAAAGAAGACCTGAGCAAGGAAGAGATCAAGGAGTACATCGTCGAGAACTCCTACCGGAAGACCGACGGCACGTCCAACTCGATGCTCGACACCGATAAGGTCGTTCCGCGGCAGGTCAGACAGTACGATGACACCGACTCCATCAACATCGTGGCCACGGGCGGAGCCGGCCGCGTCAACGCCATCGCGGGGACCTCCATCGGCGGCCCGGTCACGAAGAAGATCGAGTTCCCGGACGAGTGGGACTCGCTGGTGGAGGAGTACTCGGTCGAACGCGAATGGGTCCCCACCGAGGGGTTCTACGACTAACCCGCAACGATTCACCCGTCAGGGTAGTCGGTGCTCCCCCTCCGGCGGCGGTGTGAAGGGATACTGGCCTGAGATCCAGGCGAAACGCTCGTGTCCTTCAACCAGACCCCTTTCGCTTCGGGGCGGTATCCGTTTCCGCCGCTTTTTCTTCTCTCTTCGAATCGGAAAGCGACGGGTATAGCCCGCGCCCCAGTCGCTTTCAGCGCCCTCGTTGCCATATAGCCGACCCGAAAAACAGGATCCTGGTCCGAAGATTCGATCGTTCGCACACGGTGCCGTCGGTGTGACTATCGACCTTCGAGGCTACGGACAGACGAGGATCTTGCGTTCCTCATTGTCCTCGCTCAGGAGTGTTTCGAATCCCTCGTCGACGACGTCCTCGAGGCCGATACGCGAGGTAACGTACTTGTCGGCGTCGAGTTCGCCGGTCTCGAGCTGGCGAAGCACGGCGTTGTACTCCTTGGTGACCCGCGGCCCCAGTTGGTGGGATGTCGATCCCGAAATCGACCGCTGGGAGCTAACGAGACTCTGCGGTGAGATCTCGACGTCATCGCTGAACACGCCGATGACGGTCGTGTGGCCGTTCGCGCGCGTCGACTCGATGGCCTGATTGAGCGTCGCCTGGTGACCGACGGCTTCGAACGCGACGTCAACGCCGGTTCCGGTCTCTTCGCGAACGCGTTCGATCGGATCTTCTTCGGTCGGGTCGATGACCACATCTGCGCCGAACTCCCTCGCGACCTCCTGGCGTGACTCCTGGGGCTCCGAGACGTAGATCGGTCCCGCGCCCGTCGACTTCGCGAACTGGATTACGCCTAACCCGATCGGCCCGGCACCGACGACCATCGCGCTGTCGCCGATTCCCAACGGGGATTCGCGGACGGCGTGCAGGCCGACGCTGACGGGTTGAGCGATAGCCGCGTCTTCGGGTGAGACCCCCTCCGGCAGGACGATTGCGTTGTCAGCGCTTTCTACCACTTTCTCCGCGTATCCGCCCGGCTGGGCCGAGGTCGCATTCAAGTTCCGACAGAGGTTGTAGAGCCCGTCCTCACAACACCAACACTCCATACAGGGTGTATGTGGACTGAGAACGACGTCCGTCCCGACTTCGATATCGACATCGTCGCCGGTTTCGATAACCGTTCCGCCGACTTCGTGGCCGAGCGTCACGGGTAGTTCGGCGTCTCCGTGGAGTCCTTCCGTGTAAAAGTGAAGGTCAGATCCACAGATTCCACACGCTGAGACGTCCACCAATATCTCGCCTGATTCGGGGGTCGGCTCGTCAACGTCTTCGACAGTCATATCTTCTGTACCGTAGAAGAGTGCAGCTCTCATGTACCATGAATCACATCATTTATTATTAAATGTGTTGATCAGGGCAACCCGTGCGTCAATCTTGCGCCGCTGTGGTAGTGACTGTCGCATGTCTTCGGATAAATCGGATCAACGGGATAATTGAAGAGCGTCAAATGTGCCGTCAGTCTCAGTCCGTGCCACCGAATTCCAGTTATAGCGAACGCCCGATGCTTTCCGGTCTGAGACTACGTGTGAATAACCATTCCTACAAGAGATCTCTCACCGTCGTACTCCTCGGTGGGAATTGATGGGACATTCTCTTCAAATTAATGCGCGCGGAGTTACGTTACTGTGTATTTCGAGTCTTCATTTGATATTGTCAACTCTTCGTTGCGGTTGTAGAGCATAAGTTAATACCCATATTGTTGGATTTTATGGCTACTTGTCGTGATTACAGTACTAGCGCATTACTCTGTGACTGTTGTTACAATAGTATGGGTGTAAATAATTTCTGTGGTATCTCCTGTTAGTGGTATACAAACCCAAATGAGAATGCGAAACAACAACATGGTCCATTTGATGCAGTCAAATACGGATCGAGAGTTATTCAACTCTTATAGAACTGTTTCGACCGAAATCGGTGTTGGTTCGTGAAAGTCCGATTTATACGGACCTATTTTCGGAGACCGCTTGGAGGAGAAGTAGTTCAAAAGCGACGTGGACAGTCTTCTTCAAGGCGGGTTCGCAGTGAATAGTCAGACCCGTGACCGACGGTTAGTCGTTCGTCGCGGCCTCGAGCGTATCAGCGTTGGCAACTCGCTCCTGATCCTCGAGGTATTCGTCAACGTCGAGGGCGGCTTTGCTT
>NZ_JASJOC010000015.1 GCF_030068615.1 Halostagnicola sp. A-GB9-2
GTCGAGAGTGAAGTTCAGCGCGTCAAACGCCGTTTATGGTCGAATTGTCGGATTCATCCCCGTCCTAAAGGACGAGGCTTTCTCCTTGACTTTCCGCAAACCGAACGACCGACACCTTTTGTTTCCCGAATCGCTACGAAGGCGTATGAACCGACGGACGCTCCTGATCGGAGCGGCGACAGTTCCACTCGCCGGTTGTCTCGATTTCGGCGAGGGCGGCGGTTCCGGACTGCCGAGCAGCGGACAACCCGACCTGCTCGACGAACGCGGTGAAATCGAAATCGTCATCGACGGCTCGGAGTTCAATCTCTCACAGGACCGATTTCAGGCCGAACACTCGCAGAATCACTCGTTAGATTTCCACCTCCACGAGTTCGACGACTACTGGTATATGGAAGGTATCGAACGGGTTACGGTCGCTGAAGGAGTCGATCTCCTTCCGTACGTCGAATATACGCAGGAGAACGATAGCCGTCGTCTCGTCATCGACGAAACGGAGTACGACGACCGCGAGTCCGACACCGAAATTACGTTTTTCGTCGAGGACGACGAAGTCGATCCGACCGAGTACGAACTCAAGGACGGAGACGAGGTTCGTGTCGAAATCACGACCGAGTAACTGCCTTTTTGCTCTGTCACTCGCTCGAGTCGCCGACGAACTGATCCAGCGTCGTGTAGATGCTGTTTCGAACGTCGCTGACGAGCGGTCCGTCAATGTCGAGCCCGAGCACGTTCAGCGCCGCGCGGCCGACCTGTTCGCTTGAGGCCGCAGGCGAGTAGACGCCGAGTCGCCATTGAGAGTACTGAGCCGATCGCAGCGCGTCCACGAGCGGCGACTGCTGGCCAAGCGGGCGCACCTCGCCGTTGACCATCACTCGAGACGTCGATTCGGTCATCGACGGCCGACTCGGAACGTCCAGAATGACCGCTTCGGGATCGACATCGGCGTTCTCCGCAATCTCACGTTCGAACTCGCGGATCGCGTCGTGATCCGATTCGATGATTCCGCCGGGAACGTCGTCGATTTCGGCCCAGACCGCGCGTTTGTAGAGGTTACGATGATCCAGCCTGCGGGAGAATTCGCTCGTTTCCGGACGCCTTCGCAGGGCGACGATCAGATCGTGATCGTCCATTCGCTGGAGGGTTGCGGCATCGGTCTCGGTCTGTTCGAGGAGCTGCTCGCCCGCTCGTCTGAGCATTGCCTTGCTGATTCTGGCGACGCTGTGACTGTACACCGTTGGGTTCATCAGCGCGCGCGCGACGAGTAGGCTCTCTGCGGTCTGGACGTTACCTTCTGCGAGAACGAGTTCACCGTCGACAAAGGAGAGTTCGCGCACGAGTCGCCCATGGTCGATCGTTCCGTACGGGACGCCGGTGTGGTGGGCGTCTCTGACGAGGTAGTCCATTCGGTCCACGTCGAGTTCACCCGAAACCAGTTGGCCGAACCGACCGTCGCCGGCGACGAGATCCGCCACGTTGTCGGGCTCGAGGTCGTGGTCTCGAAGCACGTCCCCGACCGCGCCGTCGGCGAGCAGGCCGTGAACGTCGTCGTGATATCTGCCCGTTCGACGGTAGGTCAACGACTCGAGGTTGTGACTGAACGGTCCGTGTCCAACGTCGTGTAAGACCGCCGCGGCCTCGACGCGTTCGGCTTGCTTCCCTTCCACGCCGAGGTGTTCGAGGGCGTTACACGCGAGGTGGTAGACGCCGAGGCTGTGCTCGAAGCGGGTGTGGTTCGCCGAGGGATAGACCAGCGAGACGGTTCCGAGCTGTTTGATCCGTCGGAGCCGCTGGAGCGGCGGCGTATCGATCAGATCGCGTGCGACTCCGTCGATCTGAATGTGATCGTGCACGCTGTCCTTGATAACTTTCATTGCCGACGTTTCGGCTGGATGCTACAAAAACTGTTGTACACCCACGACACGGAAGAACCTGAGTTCTTCGATGCGGTGGCGTTTTGCGTTCGCTTCGGGTGAGGTATTTATATCACCAGGTCCTCTCGTCGGATTCTTCTACGACGAACAACATCACAGATAATATTCGGTATCGGTTAAATAGCAAGAGTTAATATAAATTTCCCTAATGATAATAACATGGCCGGAGCCATAGACAGTGCTCGGATCAATCGGCGGCGGCCGATTCGATCGGGATGGATCGTTTCGAGGTGCAAACCCGAAGTTTTACAACTAACATTTCACTACTTAAAATCGAATTGATGTCCGTGACGCATCATCCCGGTTACCCACGGACCGACACGTCCCGTTCCGGGGCGGTCGACGCTCGTGTGCTAAATACACAGTCGACATCGATGCCGATACGAGGAGTATGGATCCGCCGGAGTGAAAACGCGTGATACGATCCCTTCTCTCTCGGATTGGCTCGATGTCAGTCGTCCTCGTGGGCGTTTCGCTTATCACGTACGCGTTCGTATTTCTCACGCCCGGCGATCCAGCGTACACGATCCTCAGAGAGCAACAACAGGGCCCCCCATCCGACGCGCAGGTCGAAGCGTTTCGAGCCGAACAGGGCCTCGACGAGCCGTTCGTCGTGCAGTACGCTTCCTGGCTCGGAGACGCCGTTCAGGGAGACCTCGGCATCTCTTATTACCGATCGGAACCCGTCACGTCGCTGTTGCTCGAGTACCTACCGAACACGCTCGAGCTCGCCCTCGCCGCGGTAGCGGTTTCGTTGCTGCTGGCGATTCCGACGGGAGTTGCAAGCGCCGTCCATCGGGACACGTGGATCGATCGAACCAGCCAAATCGTCGCGCTGACCGGCATTTCGATGCCGAACTTCTGGCTGGGATACCTGCTAATTCTCGTCTGCTCGCTCTGGTTGGGACTTACACCCGTTTCCGGCGCGGGAACGCTTGGCCACCTGGTGTTGCCCGCGATCACCCTCGGGACGGGGATGGCCGCGGTCGTCACACGACTGGTCCGCACGTCGATGCTCGAGGTGCTTGACGCCGAGTACGTCGATACGGCGCGGTCGAAGGGCGTCCGCGAACGCCTCGTGGTGTACAAACACGCCCTGCGAAACGCACTCATTCCGGTCGTGACCATCGTCGGACTGCAGTTCGGGTTTATTCTCAACGGCGCGGTCATCGTCGAGGTTGTCTTCCAGCGTCCCGGGCTCGGCACCTTGCTCGTCGACTCCATTTTTATCCGTGACTATCCGATCGTACAGGGCGTTGTCCTGGTGACCGCGGTCGCGTTCGTGGTGACCAACCAACTCGTCGACCTCGCTTACGTCGCGCTCGACCCGCGAATCGAGCCGGGCGGCCGAGGGGTGAGCGCGAATGAGTGAACACACCGCGGGCCGGAGTCAGCCCACCTCGAGGGTCTCTGCCGTTCTCGAGCGCGTGCGGCGGTTCGGTCGCTCTCGGGTCGGAACGGCGATGCGGATGAACGGACAGATTCGCCTCGGCGGCGGGATCGTCTGTCTGCTCGGACTCGTCGCGGTCGTCGGACCGTTTCTCACGCCGTACGATCCGGCGGCCCAGGCGCTTGAAACTCGCCTCCAGGGGCCGTCGCTCGCACATCCGCTCGGAACCGACTCGCTCGGGCGTGACGTTGCGACGCGGCTGGTCCACGGCGCGCGGATTTCGCTCGCGCTCGCCGTCGCAGCCACGGCCGTACGGGTCGTCCTCGGTACGACTATCGGACTGCTCGCGGCCGTCAGCGGCGGGCTGGTCGACACCGCGTTGATGCGACTCGCGGACATTCAGCTCGCGTTCCCGGGACTCGTTCTGGCGCTGGTGATCGCCGGGGCGCTCGGACCCAGCATCCAAAACGTTGTCATCGCCCTCTCGGTAGTCGGATGGGCGACGTACGCGCGGATCGTTCGCGCCAATGCACTCGCCGTCAAGGAGCGGCCGTTTGTGCAATCGGCTCGCCTCTATGGCACGCCGAAACGGCGGATCGTCAGGCGGCACCTGCTCCCGAACGTCGTCAACCCGGTGGTCGTCCTCGCGACGCTCAACCTCGGGACGGTCGTGCTCGCGGCCGCCGGCCTCTCGTTTCTCGGCCTCGGCGCACAACCGCCGACGGCGGAGTGGGGGACGATGATCGCCGGCGGCCGGGACTACCTACGAGCCGCGCCGTGGCTGATCACGGCACCCGGCGTCGCGATCGCGTTCACCGTCATCGGGTTCAACCTCCTCGGCGACGGTCTACGGGATGCACTGGACACTGACCACATTGACGACGGCAAACGGAGGCGAACCTGAGATGACCGGAACGCTCTCGGTGGAGGACCTGCACGTCAGGTTCCGAACCGAATCCGGGCAGGTTCACGCGGTCAACGGCGTGAGCTTCGAGGTATCTCAGGGCGAGATCGTCGGCCTCGTCGGCGAGAGCGGCTGCGGCAAATCGGTCACCGCGCGCTCGCTCGTCCGCCTCGAGGATCCCGGAGAGATCGTCGACGGGCGCGTGCGCTTCGACGGACGCGAACTCACGACCGCCGATGAGCGGACGTTGCGAGGGCTTCGAAGCACCGAGCTGGCGATGGTCCCGCAGGATCCGTCGACGGCGCTCAATCCGGCCTACACCGTCGGCGAACAGATCGCCGAGGCGCTTCGAGTTCACCGGAGTCCAGATGACCAGCCGTTTTTCTCGGAGCTCGCCATTGGTGTCAGCTCGCGGCTTCGCTCTCGAGCGCTCCAGTCGCGAGTTCTCGAGTTGCTGGAGACGGTTGATATTCCCCGTCCCGAGGACCGGATCGACGACTACCCCCACCAGTTCAGCGGCGGCATGCGCCAGCGTGTCTTGCTCGCGATCGCCCTTGCCCGCGATCCGTCGGTGCTGATCGCCGACGAGCCGACGACGGGATTAGATACGACGACGCAAGCGGCGATTTTGGACCGACTGGCCGACCTCAACGACTCTCGAGACATGGGAATGTTGCTGATCAGCCACGACTTCGGCGTCGTCTCGGAACTGTGTGATCGGGTCGTCGTCATGTACAACGGGACGGTCGTCGAGCGTGGGCCGGTCGAAGCGGTCCGTTCGAATCCGACCCACCCCTACACGAAGGCGCTACTGGGTTGTCTGCCACACCGATCCGAACCGCAATCGCGACTGCCGACGGTCGGGGGGTCACCGCCGGATGGATCCGCGTCACCGGACGGCTGTGCCTTCGTCGACCGGTGTCCGTTCGCGACGGAAGATTGCCGCGGGGCCGCTCCGCCGGTCGTTCACGTCGCGGACAACCACGACGTCCGGTGTGGCGTTTCCCAAGCGCGCGAGGCGACCCTCGAGTCGACGCTTGCGGCCGACGACGACGGTTCGTTGGACAACCCAGCACCGGCGGGAGATCCGGATGCGAGACAACCGACTCCGGCGACCGTCGTGGACGGCGGGGCCGTCCGAACTGACGAGACGGGCGGCGAACGGACGGGTGATCGAACGGCGGAACCGACGATCGCGAGCGATCCAGCGGCTACCGCCGAAAAACCGTCGGCAACCGCCGGCGACGACGCGACGGCCGCGCCCACCTCCGACTCCGGCGACACGTCGCCGGTCGTCGAACTCGAGAACGTCCACAAATCCTTCCGAGAATCCGACGCGCTCCTCGATCGAGTGCTTCCGTTCGGGGACGACGAGACGGTCGACGCCGTCAGGGGCGTCTCGCTCGAACTCCGCGCGGGGGAGACCCTCGGGCTCGTCGGCGAGAGCGGCTGCGGAAAGTCGACGCTGGCGAAGCTGGTGACCGGCCTCGAGGCGCCGACGGGCGGGAGCGTTCACATTCGCGGTGAGGCCGTCGACGGGGTCGACCGACGGACGAACGAGCAACTCGCAGAGATCGGTGCCGTCTTCCAGAACCCCGGAGCCAGTCTCAACCCGAAGCGGACGGTCGGCGAATCGATCGCCGAGCCATTATTCGAAGCCGGCTGGGACAAACAGCGACGAATCGATCGGATCGAAACGGTGCTCTCGCTCGTCGATCTCCCGCTCGAGTGCGCCGATCGGTACCCGCGACGGCTTTCCGGCGGTCAGCAACAGCGAGTGGCGATCGCTCGCGCGCTCGCGCTCGAGCCGGCGGTGCTCGTCCTGGACGAGCCGACGGCCGCCCTCGACGTCTCGACCCAGGCGACGGTCCTCAATCTCCTCGCCGACCTCCAGGACGAACTCGGGCTCGCGTACCTGTTCATCTCTCACGACCTCGACGTCGTGCGCAACGCCGCTGATCGAGTCGCCGCGATGTATCTGGGTCGGCTCGTGGAGGTCGGACCGACCGGGCGAACGCTCTCCAAACCGACACATCCCTACACACAGGCGCTTCTGGACTCGATCCCCGGCGATCGATTCGGCGAGGGGTCGTCCGATCTCCGACTCACGGGCGAGCCGCCGAGTCCGACCGACCCGCCCGATGGCTGTGCGTTCCACCCTCGCTGTCCCGCCGCCACGCCGGAGTGTTCGCGGATCGACCCCGACCTCGAGTCCGTCTCAGAAGGACAGTCGCGGTGTCTGTACGCACCCGATTGGCGGGACGGTGCGGGCGAGACCGATCAGCATCGAGTGACGGACGAACGGCGAGCGACGGGCGAACAGCAGTCGATGCCGCGATCGAGCGGCGACCAGCGCTGATCCCGCGAGTACCCACACCGACGCGAAACAGACCCCGAAACCGAATACGACGACCGAAAGACGATGACAGAACGAACACGACCGACGATGAACCGACGTACCGCCTTGCAAACGACGATCGGAACGGCCGCGCTCGCGGTTGCCGGCTGCCTCTCGAGCGAGCCGGACGAGGTCGACTTTCGAATCGGTTCCCCGTGGGACATCAATCGAGATCCCCTCGACGGCGGGAGTATGGTTCGGCGACTCGGAATCGCGGAGTCCTTACTCAGTGTCGACTACGAGGCGAACCCCGCACCGGGAATCGCGACCGAGTGGGATCGTCCAGACGACTACCACTGGGAGTTCTCGCTTCGCGAGGACGTAACCTTTCACGACGGCGACTCGCTCGAGGCGGAGACCGCGGTCGAATCGCTCGAGCGCACGTTCAACGCGGCTTCGTTTACGGACTTGCCGGTCGAATCGATCGACGCGACGGACGAGACCACTATCGAAATCGCGACTGAGACGCCGTTTTCGCCGCTACCCGCACATCTGGCCCGAAGCGACGCGTGCATCCTGAACCCCACGACGTTCGGCGATGAGGGGTCGGTTTCGGAACTGATCAGTACGGGACCGTTCGCCGTCGACGAGTTCCAGCCGGGCACCTCGGTAACGACCGTTCGCCACGAGGAGTACTACGGCGAGGTCCCCGAGATCGAATCTGTCCGCTGTGAGATCATCGAGGACGACCAGACTCGGCGCATGAACCTCGAGAACGGCGACATCGATATGGCGCGGATCATGCCCCTCGAGATGGTCGAGTCGCTCGAGACGAACGACGATATCGAACACTACATGCCCGAAATCCCGCGGATACGGTTTCTCACGTTCGACACCGAATCGGAGCCGTTCGACGATGCAGACGTTCGCCGGGCGGTGAACTTCGCGATCGATCTCGAGGGGCTCACCGAGTCGATCCTCGCAGGGGTCGACGAGCCCGCAGTTGGACCGTTTTCCGAGGAGATAACCGAGTGGGCGAACCCCGACCTCGAGGGGTACGAACACGACCCAGAACGCGCCCGCGACCTGCTCGCCGATGCCGGGTGGACGGCGGCCGGTTCCGACGACGTTCGAACCCGAGACGGCGAGGCCCTGGAGATCGAGTTCGTCACGTTCGACTCGAGAAGCCTGCCGTTGATCGCGGAGGTGCTTCAGGACGATCTCGCGACGGTCGGATTCGACGTCGACGTCTCGACGGTCGAGTACAATGCGATGCTCGACGAGGTCGGACAGGGGTCGTTTGACGGCTACCTCACCTCGTGGGGAACCTTGCAGTACCCGGATCCGGACCGCATCGCCGAAATGTTCCACTCCACGGATGCCACCCTGTTTCACGGGTACGAAAACGAGCGGGTCGACGAACTCCTCGAGGAAGCGCGCGAACTGACCGACCGGGAGGAACGAGCGGAACGGTACCACGAAGTGCAATCGATCGTCCGCGATGAGGCCCCCGTCGCCTTCCTCACGAACTACACCAACGTCGTGGCGACGGTGCCCGAACTCGAGGGCTATGAACCGCATCCGACGGAAGCGAGCTACGGGCTCGAGACCGTCTCGATGAACGGGGAGTGAGGCCGCGCCGTCCTCGGCGAATGTCCCCTCGCTGTCTTCGGGTTGTGATCCCCGAACAGTCTCACTCGTTGACGAGCAGAAGCTTGCCCTGGAAGTCGCCCGCTTCTCCCGCGCGGTGTGCGTCGGCGACGTCTTCGAAGGCGAATCGCTCGTCGATGTGCGGTTCGACGACGCCGTCGTCGACCAGCGTCGCGATATCCGCGAGTTCGTCGCCGATCCGCTCCTGTCGCTCGCCGAGTAACACGGGAAGGATCACGAGCACGACGCCGAGCTCGAGCGAGCGTTGGTGCATCGCGGAGAGGTCCTGCGTCGAGCTCGATTCCGTCGTTACAACGGTTCCGAACGGCTCTACAGCGTCGAAAGCCGTCTGGAGGTGGTCGTCGCCGATCGGATCGAAGACAACGTCGAAGCCGTCGCCGCCCGCGTGTTCCTCGACGTACGACTCGACGTCGGTCGCGGTGTAGTCGACCGTCGTGTCGGCACCGAACTCTTCGGCGAGAGCGCGTTTTTCTTCGCTCGAGGCCGTCGCGGTCACGTCGGCCCCGAACCAGTCGGCTAACTGGACGCCGATGTGACCGACGCCGCCGGTCGCGCCGTAGACGAGCACCTCGTCCCCGAGATAGACGGTCGACTTGTCCACGAGCATCTCCCAGGCTGTGAGCCCGACGACCGGTAACGCCGCGGCGTCCTCAAGCGGGATCGACGCCGGCGCGTGGGCGAACGTCCCGACGTGGCCGACGACGTAGTCGGCCAGCGAGCCCTGCCGTCCTGCGCCGCCGGGCATACCGTACACCTCGTCACCTTCGTCGAAGCGCGTGACGTTCGCGCCGACTTCGTCGACGACGCCCGACACGTCACAGTGGAGCGTCGCAGGGAATTCCGGCGCGAAATCGGGAATGGCTCCCTGTCGGATCTTGTAATCGACGGGATTGACGCTCGAGGCGACGACTTCGACGCGAATTTCGTTCGGATCGGGTTCGGGAACGTCGACGGTCGTCTCCGTGAAAACGTCCGGTTCTCCGTACTCTTCGATCACGTGGGCGGTCATTTCGGAAGGCATACCGATTCGACAGTCGGTCGCCAACAGGGAATATACGGCGCTTGCGGCGATCGAGTGGGGTGGTCGCGGCGACCCGAAACGCCTAGTCGACGCGTTCAACAAACGAACCGAGCGCGTCGACTGCCGTCTGGAACACCGCTTCGCCCTGTTTTGCGGTGGCGCCGGTCGCGTCTCCGACCGCACCGTTTTCGCTAAAGCCGTCGGTGAATCGGTGGAGGGTCCCGCCGTCGACCGTGTCGTCCCACTCGAGTGCGTCGCCGACGACGGGTTCGCCGACGTCGTCCGGGCACAGGTGGAGCAAGACGGCAGTCTCGAGTTCGCCCGCGTGACCGACGTGCTCGTCGACGGCGCGCATCCACTCCCAGCGATAGGCCTCGAGGCCGTTCGACGGCGATTCGCTGACCTCTCGAGCGAGGTGTGCGAGCGTGTCTCCGTTCCCGCCGTGGCCGTTGACGAACACGACGGTTTCGACGCTCGAGTCCGACAGCGACGCGACGATGTCCCGAACGTAGCTCCGGAGGGTTTCGGGCGAGACAGAGAGGGTGCCAGGGAAGTGTTCGTGATACGGGGCGACACCCACGGGAAGCGCCGGGAGCACGACCGAGTCGGTGTCGCCTGTCCGGTCTGCTTCGGCGGCAATTGCTCGCGCGACGATCGTATCGGTTCCAACGGGCGCGTGCGGTCCGTGCTGTTCCGTACTCCCGACGGGAAGCAGGGCTATCGTCGGCGCTTTCTCGTCGACCTCCGTCCACGAACTCGTCTCGAGGTGCATGCGATCACCTTCTCGCGCTGAAACTAAGGGACTGCTATCTCGAGTCGTCGCACGATGAGTGAAGGTCGCTCCGAGTGGTGGCTCTTGGGCCCTACTTGCGGCGTTCTCGAGGCCGCAAGAGGGAAAAACAGGGAGTGTGTTTCGGAAACGTCGCTTTCGTTACTGCTCGAACCCGCCCTGGAACGTGATCTCCGAAAGTGGTTTGCGGTCGCTCGGCTGCTCACGTTCCTGCAGTTCCTCCGAGAGCGTCTCGGGCGGCGCGCGCTCGCCGACCGCGAACATGGCTTCGACTTCGAACTCCTCTGGGACATCGAGGTCTTCGGCGGCCTGCTCGTAATCGAACCCGGCCATCCCGTGGACCGCAAGCCCTCGACGTGCGCCCTCGAGCGCGAGGTTCTGCCAGGCGGCACCCGTATCGAAGGAGTGGACCGGCGCGGGTTCGCCGTTGTGATCGAACGTCGTCTTCGAGACGACGACGGCGAGGACGCCCGCCTCGGTGGCCCACTGGTTACCCTCGCTCAGGAGGTCGACGAAGGTGTCCCACTCGTCGTCCTCTCGAGTCGCGTAGAGGAACCGCCAGTGCTGGTTGTTGAACGCCGACGGAGCCCATCGGGCGGCTTCGAACAGCGGGAGATACTGTGCTTCTTCGAGCGCTTCACCGGTCATCGCCCGCGGAGACCATCGGTTGACAAACAGCGGGTCGATTTCGTGGTCAGGGTCGCGGTGGTCGGCGACTTCGTCGTTGAGTTCGCGGTCAGTAGCAACTGTCTCTTGCATACTCCGGCGTTCGGTCCCCACGTATGTCTGTGTTTTTGGACGGTTGGGTTACCTGGTAACGCTCGTGTCGTCGGTTCGAGTCAACAACTGTCGTGAAATCCGTTCCCAGGCCACTTCCAGAGTTCCGCTCGCGGGGATTCGCGGTCGGCGCGCTGACCGCTCGAGCGATGAACGCGCCAAGAAAAACGGGTTCGAACGCGGCGATAACACGCCGTCGAAAATCTAATCGTCCGCAGGCGCAGGCGTCTCGCGTTCAATGTCGATTTCGCCGGCATCGAGCTGTGCTTCGACGTTGCGAGCGGCCTCGACCATGTTCGCCATCTTGCCGTAGGCGACCTCGCGCGGAAGGAGCTTCACGCCGCAGTCCGGCGAGACGACGAGCTGTTCGGGCGGCACGATCTCGAGCCCTTTCTTTATGTTCTCCTCGATCTGCTCGACCGACTCGACTTCCGCAACGTGAACGTCGGTCACGCCGAGTGCGAGATCCGCGGTGAACTCGGGGTCCTTGAAGACATCGAGCTGGTCGTAGTCGCCGTTGGCGAGTTCGAGGTCGAACTCGTCGACGGGGAACTCGAGGATCTCGGGGTAGATCCGGGAGTAGTCGCCGTAACAGACGTGGAGGCCGATGCGAACTTCCTCGGGAATGTCGGCGACGATGTGTTCGAGCGCTTCGCCGACGATAGCGTGGTCGTCAGGCGTCGTCGCGAGCGCGGGCTCGTCGATCTGGATGTAGCGAGCGCCGGCGTCGACGAGCTTTTCGATCTCCTCGTTAACGAGGTCGGCAAGCTCGAGCGTGAGGTCGTCGTCGTCGTCGTAGGCCTCGTTGAACGACCAGTTCGCAAGGGTGTAGGGTCCCGTGATGGGGACCTTGACGGGGCGGTCGCTGGCCTCGGCGGTGAACTCGTACTCGTCAACGAGCCAGGTTTCGTCGTACTTGACCTCGCTGACGACGCTCGGCTTATCGAAGTAGTTGTGTCCCCAGACCTTGACCGGACCGTTGAACTCGTAGCCCTCGATACGGTGGGCGAAGAACTCGACCATCTCGTTTCGGCGCATCTCGCCGTCGACGACGACGTCGAGTCCCGCTCGCTCGTGTTCGTTGGTGATGAGGCGGGCGGCGTCGTCTTTGGCTTCCTGATAGTCGCCCTCGTCGAATCCGTGGTCCGGGTCCTGATAGAGCTCTTTTGCGCGGTTGAGCCACTTCGGTTTGGCGTAGCTGCCGACGACCGTCGACAGCAGGAAGTGGTCGTTTTCGTGATCGTCCGGTCGGAACTGGTCTTTGTTCTCGTTCGTGCTCATGCGGCTTTCACCTCGGCGAGATCCGCGGCTTCGGCAAGGATCTCGAGTTTCGCTTCGTGTTTGTTATACGGCAGGTGGAACGTTCCCGTGTTCGTGGTCAGGTAGACGGTCTCGAAGTCGGTGACGGGAATCTGGTCGAACACCCAGTCGGTTCGATCTCGAACCGCTTCCGGATCCTCGACAAGCGTGTTCTGGCCGTCGACGAGTCCGAGCGAGATCTCGTTCGTCGCGCCGTACTCCTGAATGTTGTAGAGGTTGTCCTCCTGTTCGGAGACGAAGTCGAAGCCGACCGCGTCGATGTCGGCATCGAGCAGGTGCGCGTAGGTCTTCTCCTCGAGTGCGCCCCAGTAGGGGTGGGCGACGACGTCGGCGTCGGTCGCGGCGGCGACCGTGTCGATGGCCTCGCTGGCGCGTTCGTCGAGTCCGTCTTCGGGTGCATCTTCGACGAGCGACGGCTCGAGCAGGTACAGCGTCTCGACCTCCGGGAATGCCTCGACCTCGCCCGCGAGGAAGTCAGCAACCGCGGCAAGAAAGTCGGCTTCGTCGTCGTAGTGTTCGTCGGTCGCGAGCTCGGCCAGTGAGTACGGACCGGGGAGAACCGCCTGTAGATCCGCATCCGGCGCGAGTTCACTGGTCGCCTCGAGCTCGGACGCAATGTCGCCGGAGAAATCGAGCTCGCCGGAGACGACGGGCTCTCGGTAGAAGTTGTTGTTGTCGTAGTATCGAACGATGCCCCGCGTTTCGACGGCATCGTGGACGGCAAGGGGATGGGCGAGCATATCGTCCCAGCGCAGTTGCCCTTCAACGATGCGGTCGAGCCCGGCATCCTGTTGGGCGTCGACTACTTCTTCTCGAGCGCTTTCGTAAACCGAGGTAATCTCCTCGCTTTCGTCACCGCCGATGAGGTCGTGCTTCTGGTGTCCCTTCAGATCCGAAAGGTCGTCTTTCGCCCAATCGGGGAGCGCAAAGAGCCCCGCCGTGGTCGAAACGTATTCGGTCATGCGTATAGCCGGCTAGGCTATGCCGACGCTTAATATTTTCCATCCACGTTAATACACCACAGTAATTATGCGGCGGAAGCCGTCCGAAGCTCGACGCCGTCGGGACAGACGGAAATCGGTGACGAAGGACCTAAGAGGTGAACGCAGACAATGTGAGTTAATGGAGACGACCCACCGGTTGTTCGTCGGCGACTCGCGGGACCTGACCGCCGTCGCTGACGATTCCGTCGAACTCGTCGTCACGTCTCCGCCGTATCCGATGATCGAGATGTGGGACGATCTCTTTACCGACCTTGATCCGGACGTCTCGAGCGCGCTGGATGCGGGTGACGGACAGGCGGCGTTCGATGCGATGCACGCCCAACTCGATCGCGTCTGGGACGAACTCGAGCGGGTGCTCGTCGACGGCGGAATCGCCTGTATCAACGTTGGCGATGCGACCCGCTCGCTCGAGGACAGCTTTCGCGTCTATCCGAATCACGCGCGAGTGACGGAGGCGTTCGAAGAGCGAGGGTTCGACCCGCTCCCCGACGTGCTCTGGCGGAAGCCGGCTAACAGCGCCGCGAAGTTCATGGGAAGCGGCATGATCCCGCCGAATGCGTACGTCACGCTCGAACACGAGTACGTCCTGATCTTTCGCAACGGCGGCGACCGTCGGTCGTTCGAACCCGGCGCGGATCGGCGGTACGAAGCGGCCTACTTCTGGGAGGAACGCAACCGCTGGTTCACCGACGTTTGGACGGAAGTCCGGGGCGAGTTACAGGACCTCGAGAACGTGCCCGAGGACGTTCGGGAACGTTCCGGCGCGTATCCGCTCGAGATACCGTATCGCCTAATATCGATGTATTCGACGTACGGCGACACCGTTCTCGATCCGTTCTGGGGGACCGGAACGACCTCCCTGGCCGCGATCTGTGCCGGCCGTAACTCCGTCGGCTACGAACTCGAGGACGGCTTCCTCGACGTCTTCGACGAACGGGTCGCCGAAATCGGATCCCTCTCGAGGGATATCGGTCGAACGCGCCTCGAACGACACCGCGAGTTCGTCGAGCAACGCCGACGAGACGGGGATGACCTTTCCTACGAAGCCGCCAACTACGACGTCCCCGTCATGACGAAGATGGAATCCGAGATTCTGTTCAGAGAGGCCGAGGAGGTACGAGAAACCGACGCGGGGTATCGCGTCGAACACGTTCCGCTCGAAGAATCCAAGTAAGCGCCGGAGCGTTCTCGTCAGCGTTTCACGCTGTGACGACGGCCCCACACTACCGCGACGCGGACTTTTTATACGGTCTCGAGCAAACCACCGCTATGGATATCGACCTGGACCGGTACGACTCGAGGCGATCGACGGTCTACGCGGATCGTGGAATGGTTGCCACGAGCCAACCGTTGGCGGCGCAGGCGGGAGTTTCAGTTCTCCAAGACGGCGGGAACGCGTTCGACGCCGCCGTCGCGACGGCAGCCGCGCTCAACGTCGTCGAGCCCACTTCAACGGGTCTGGGCGGCGACGTCTTCGCGCTCTATCGGACTGCCGACGGGGAGGTCGGCGGCATGCGTTCCTGCGGCGGTGCGCCTGCTGATGCGACCATCGAGAACGTCCGGGCCTCGCTCGAGGAGACGGACGATCGGTCGGCGTACTATCCCGAGTCGAGAGGGTACGCGGTCGACGCGGGCGAGGAGACCGACGACCTCGAGATGCCGTTTCTCGGCCCCCACGCCGTCACCGTTCCCGGGACGGCGCGAGGTTGGGAGGCGACGATCGATAAGTTCGGCGAGACGTCGCTCGCTCGCGCGCTCGAGCCGGCCATCCACTACGCGACGGAAGGGTACCCCGTCTCCGAAGTGATCTCGTACTACTGGAAGGGTGCCGACGAACTCTTCACCGACGATAACGCTCGCGAAACGTACCTTTTTGACGGGGAAACGCCCGCCGCGGGTCAGACTGTAACGCTCCCGCGTCTCGGCGAGTCGATGCAAACGATCGCGACGGAAGGGGCCGACGCGGTCTACGAGGGCGAGATAGCCGGCGAAATCGCCGAAGAGATACAGCGCCAGGGCGGGTTCATGACTCGCGAGGATCTCGCGAATTTCGAACCGGAGTTCGTCGACCCCGTGAGCACGACCTACAACGGCGCGGAGATCTTCGAACTGCCGCCGAACAACCAGGGGCTGATCGCCCTCGAGGCGTTAAATATCGCCGAGGAAATCGACGCGGGCGAGCACGCCTACGATTCGCCCGAGCGGGTGCACGCGTTCGCCGAAGCGATGAAACTCGCGTTCGTCGATGGCCACCACTACATCACGGATCCGGAGTACGAGAAGGTGCCCCCGCTGGCGTCGAAAGCCTACGCCAGCGAGCGCGCCGAAGCCATCCGCGACGACGGGTCGCCGATTCAGGACCCGGCGGTGGGCGTTCCGACTCGAGCGGCCGAAGACGCCGACACCGTCTTGCTGACCGTCGGCGACGAGGACGGAAACCTGGTTTCGTTCATCAACTCCCGTTTTGCCGGCTTCGGGAGCGGAATCGTCGCTGGCGACACCGGCATCGCCCTCCAGAACCGCGGCGCATCGTTCTCGCTCGATCACGAGGACCCGAACAGTCTCGAGCCCGGAAAGCGCCCGTTTCACACGCTGGTTCCGGCTATCGCGAGGTTCGACGAAGACGACTGGGCGGCCTTCGGCGTAATGGGTGGATACATGCAACCGCAGGGCCACGTTCAGGTGATTTCGAACGTCGTCGACTACGGGATGACACCGCAACAGGCCCTCGATGCACCGCGATGGCGATACCGCGAAGACGGCGCGCTCGGCGTCGAGGAACGGTTGCCGAACGGATCAAAACTGGCACGAATCGGCCACGACGTTCGCGTCCTCCCGCCGACGCTGTTCGGCGGCGGACAGGTCGTCAGGTTACGAAACGGGACCCTCGAGGGCGGTACCGAACCGAGAAAGGACGGCGATGTCGCTGGGTATTGATTCCGCTCGGCCGTTCGCATCAACGAGAAAATGTAGATCTATTGAAAATACGCGAAGCTTTTACTTCCAGAGCACTGACCGCCTGCATGAACAGCGGTCCCGAGGTGGCCAGTCTTTCGTCGATCCGCGTTCTCGTCGTTGGCACACCGGCGTGGACGGAGTCCGTCGCGTCGTCGCTCGAATTCGGTGACGTTTCCGTCGAGGGACCAGTCAGCGACCTCGACGATTCCGACCTGACGGATGTGAACTGCCTACTCACGGACGACCACTCGCTCTTCCCGAACGGAAACGTGCAGTGTCCAACCGTCGTCGCTATCGACGGCGGCGACACCGATCAGGCCGAACGACTGCTCGAAAGCGGGGCGACGGACGTGATACGAGGGGATGAAGCGCAGAACGCGGAGCTGTTAGAACATCGAATCCGCCAGGCGATCGACTCTTCGGCGGCGTCATCGCCGTCGGTCGACCGAAATAGATTATGTCGGGAACTGCTCGCTTATACGCGGGAGCCGGTGTTGGTTCTGAACAGGGAACGGCGTCAGATTTTCGTGAGTCCAGCGATCGAACGGTTCACCGGTACCGGCCCCGAAGCGTGTCGCGGTGAGACGGTCGATGACGTTATCCATCCGGCAGACGTCTCCGACTTCGTCGGCGCCTTCGAGGACATCCGTGCTGGTGGCCCCGAAACCACGACGACTTGCGAATACCGCTTCTGTCACGCGGACGGATCGTGGCACGTCCACGAGGCAGTTCTCACGAACAAATTCGAGGACGAAACTATCGGCGGCGTCGTCGTATCGATACGAGATGTCACGGAGAATACAAAAATCGAACAGGAACTCCGCGAATCCTTCGAACGAGTAACGGACGCGTTTTTCGCACTCGACTCGAGTAACAGATTTTCCTACGTGAACGATCGCGCCGAAGAGTTCTTCCAGTGCAACAGGTCCGAGATCGTCGGACGACACTTCCTCGACGTGTTCCCGGAACTCGCAAACACTGAGTTCGAAGCACAGGCGCTCGACGTACTCGAGTGTCAAGAGCCGCGGACGGTCGAGGGCTACATCGAACGATATCAGCGGTGGATCGAAGCCCGATTTTTCCCCTCCGAATCCGGCCTCTCGGTGTACTTTCGAGATATCACCGAGCGAGTTGACCGCGAACAGACCCTCCTCGAGCGAACCGAGCGACTCGAGACGCTCCTCGAAAACGTTCCGTTGATCGTTTCCGTTCTCGATGACGACGGGAAATTCACGTTTGCGGAGGGAAGAGCACTCAAAAACCTCGGATTCGACTCCGGCGAAGTTGTCGGCGAATCGTTTTTCGAAACGTTCGAGGAGTATCCGGAGGTCCGTGCGGACGCAAACCAGGCACTCGACGGCAACCCCGTCCATTCGCGAAGAACAGTCGGGGAACGGGTCCTCGAAACGTGGTACCGTCCCGTTTTTGACGAGGAGGAATTGGATCGAGTCATCACCGTCTCGGTCGACGTGACCGAGCGTGCGCAGTACGAAGAGACGTTGAGCACGCTTCAGGAGGCGACGCGGCACTTGCTTTCCGTCGATTCGAAACAGGAGGCCTGCGAGTACATCGTCGACGTTGCCGACGACGTACTCGACCTCGATACCGTCGTCTTTCGCTTCGACGAACGCGCGAACGAACTCGTCCCCGCAGCGTACGCCTCGGATATCGAAGACTCGGTCGGGGTTCCGACACGATTCAAACCGAACGAGAGCATCACCTGGGAAACGTTCGTGACCGGCGAGCCACGATGGTTCGACGACGTTCGAGACTCGCCGGTGGTGTACAACGAATCGACGAACATCAGAAGCGGCCTCTACGTCCCATTCGGCGATCATGGCGTTCTGGCTGCCGTCTCGACGGAGCACGGTCAGTACGACGAGGAGACGTTCGAACTCGTGAAACTGTTCGGTGCGACCGCCGAAGCCGCACTGGACCGCATCGGTCGAACCCACCGCCTTCGAGAACGCGAACAGGAACTCAAACAGCAGAATATGCGCCTCGAGCGAATAAACCGTGCGAGTCAGTTGCGAGAGGAGATCGAAGAGCACCTGTTACGTTCGAACACGCGAAGCGAGATCGAACGCGGAATCTGCGAGCAACTTGTCGAGATGACGGAGTGTTCGTTCGCCTGGATCGGCGAACCCGACCCCGGCGGAAATCACATCGTCCCCCGGACGAACGCCGGACGTGGAGCGGAGTATCTCGAGGAGGTTTCCGTCACGACCGTCGATGATTCGGCGACTGAACCGGCTGGACGGACGGTCCGTTCGGAAACACCGACGTACATCGAAAACGTCGCCAGCGAACTCCGGAACGGCGAGTGGCGAACGGCCGCACTGTCTCGCAACTTTCAGTCGGTCTACTCGGTCCCGCTCGTGTACGACGATTTCATGTACGGAGTGTTGACCCTCTACGGAACCCAGTTCGAGGCGTTCGACGAGACGATCAGATCGATGCTCGAAGAACTTGGGGAAACGATTGCATACGCGATCGATACCGTCAAACGAACGAATCCGCTGACCGAAAGCGGCCGAACCGAGATCGAACTCGAGATCGAGGACGGCTCGGTTCTGAACGAGATAGCTGAAACGTTCGACACCAGTGTTTGGCTCGAGGGAGCGATTCCACAGTCCGACGGATCCACGATCGTCTTCGCACGGACGACTAACGTAACCGACCCCGATTGGACGTCCCTCGAGGGGATCAGCGACGTGTCGACAATTGTGGACGGCGATGATAGTTCGACGATTCAGCTCCGACTGGATACGGAGTTCTTCGGTTCCGTCGTCGAAACGAACGGCGGCGTGTTACGAGAATTCTTCACAGACGAATCGGGAACTCGAGCGACGGTCGATGTCCCCCACTCGGTCGACGTTCGCGAAGTGATATCCGGAATCAATCGACGCGGCTTCGACTCGAGGATGATCGCGAGACACGAGAAGTCTTCGGAGACGCAGCCAGTTCTCGGCGCGAGTTCACGAAATCTCCTCCTCGAGGAGTTCACCGAGCGACAGCGGGAAGTCGTCCAGACCGCGTACCACGGCGGGTTCTTCGAGTGGCCCCGCCGAACTACCGGCGAAGAAGTCGCGAGTTCGCTCGACATTTCATCGCCGGCGTTTCATAAACACGTTCGGTCGACTCAGCAGAAGGTGTTCTCGTCACTATTTGATTCGGAAATTACCTCCGAAGACGGTTAATCAGTTAACCCCCAACTGAATGAGTCATTATACAGTTAACGGCCAAACTCTTTACGACCACTACCAAAGATGGCGCTGTCTCCGAACAGCGTATGGGGATACGCATATACCATGACCGAAATGACTACACAATCTTCGTTCACAGCAACTGATGAGGAGTACTCCGTACAGTATGATAGACTCGGTAACGAACCGCTGAGTGTTGCCGTTGCCGAAGCGGTCGCAACGTTCTGCGGTGAAGATGTCACCGAACTCGAGCCGCTACATTACACTATCAACGCCGACGCACTCGAACGATTGTTCGAGCCACGAGCGGACGGTCTCCGATCGGGCGGATCGGTTACGTTCGAATACAACGGTTGCGTGGTTACAGTAACCGCTGCCGGCGAGATTGCCGTCGAATCGGACACGCTCGAGTGACTCGAGTCGGCGCAAATACACCTTTTCCGGCCAGTCGTTAACCGGTGCCTCGCTCGCCGAAATACATATTTAGTGCGGCGTGGTAACACAGATCATGGCAAAGCGAAAATCACCGACCACGATGAAAGAGATCAGCCACACGCCGCCGACCGGGAACTCGGTTACGAACGTCTGGAAACGAGGGAGCGACGAGTGAATTACTCCTTTCTAGGGCTTCCTGTACCGAACTGACGGGCAATATTTATCCCTCTCAATCACCAAATCAGACATATGAAAGGCGAAATCAAACGTCGACTGAGCCGTGCGCGATACGCAGCGATGGGAGCCGCGGCCGGCGCGGCAATTGGTGGACTGGTAAGCCGGAACGGAGCGAGCACCGGCGGCGCTATCGGCGGCATCGTCGGCGCTGTCGTCGGCGAAAAACGCGTCGCCGCCAGTACGTTCGTCAACCGGGTCAAAGACCGAAATCAAGAGCAAATCGCGGATTCGAACTGAGCCGATAGTCACCGCGTCGACCGCCCATTCGAATCGTTGCTATTCGACCCGTTCCAATCCAGGCGGATCGACGGGCGTGACTCCCTTTTCGTCGACGAATTCCTGCAGAAACGGCGTTCGATTTTCGACCTCGGCGGGCGCGTGACTATCAGAGCCGATCGTAAACGCAACGCCATGATCGAGTAGGATCTCGAGAAGCCCCGGACGGGGATGGACGATCGCGCGATCTCTCAGTGCTCGGCCGGCGTTGATCTCCGGAACCGTTCGAGAGTCGTCGAACGCGCGTGCGATCCGCTCGTACTGATCAATCGTTGCGCGCCCGGCCAGCGGACTGGTTCGCTCGAACAGGTCCAGATGGGCCGCAACGTCGAAAAGCTCCGATTCGATCAACTGGACGAGCGACTCGACGTACTGCTCGACGAGGTCGTCGAGTCCGGCGTCCGACTCGTCGCTGAAGTGAGACGGAACCTGCACGTTTCGACCGGCCAGCTCGTGGACGCTTCCGATCGCGTAGTCGAAGTTCGCTTCATCAAGGAACGATCGAATCTCCGCTTCGTCGTCCGGATGGTAGTCCATCTCGACCGCGTCGTAGACCGCAATCTCTGTCTGTTCTCGCACTCGCTCGATACCACGCCGCCGACGCTCGTAGGTCAAATCGAGGTTGAAGCCGTGTGTCGCACGCATCGACTGCGGACGGTCGCGGGTCGAGATTGTACAGTGATCCGTTACGCCGATTCCCCCGAGACCCGCCGATTCCGCGGCTCGGACCATTTGCAACAGAAAGGTGCCGTCGGAATAGTTCGAATGCAGATGGAAATCGTGCATACGCCTTCCATCAGCGGCTGGATGTTAGTTCCTTCGTCGTCGTGGGTGAGTTGTAGAGTGCTCGAAGCCGATTGTGACACTCGAGTCGAACTCTACGACCTCGATCCGAAGCGGCCGGAACGCTCGTCTCCTCCGCGTCATCGAAACGCCGTCGATCTATACCAACTCGCCGAGCGCTTCCATCGTCGTTTCGATGTCCTCCTCGGTCGCCCCTCGGACCGATCCGACTCGAACGGCGTCGACGCCGTCGATCTCGCCATACTCCTCGACCCACTCGCGGACCTCCTCCGGCGTTCCTGCGGGCGCGAGTTCGTCGAGCAGGTCGTCGGGAAGCGCCGCCGCCATCGCGTCGGTATCGCGCTCGGCCCAGGCGTCGCGGATATTCGAAACGGCCTCCGAGTAGCCCTGTTCGGCGACGGAATCACCGTAGTACGGGCCGTAGGCACCGAGCATGAACGCGATCGTCGACCGTGCGAGGTGACGCGCGCGCTCGCGGTCTTCCGAGGCGATGGCGCGAACGAGCGGGCTCACTCTAATATCCGAGAGAGCTTTCCCGCCGAGTTCAGCGCCTCGTTCGAGGTCCTCGAGTCGGTTCTCGAGCCCGTCGGAAGTGAACATCTGCGGGGCCCAGCCGTCGCCGAATCGACCCGCCATCTCGGTCGCCTTCGGACCGAGCGTCGCGACGTCGATCGGCGGCGGATTTTCGGGCAGGTCGCGCTCGTATTCCAGTCCGCCAATATCGAAAATCTCGCCCTCGTACGCCGGCGTTCCGTTCTCGTAGACCGCCCGGATAATCTCGATCGTTTCGCGGGTTCGCCGGAGCGGCCGGTCGAACTCGACGCCGTGCCATCGTTCGGTGATCGCCGGCGAACTCGGGCCGAGCCCGATTCGGTACCGTCCGTTCGAAACCTCCTGCAGGGTGAGGGCGGTCTGGGCTAACATCGCCGGCGAGCGACCGAACGGGGAGATGACGTCGTTCGTGACACCGATTTCGTCCGTTCGATCGGCGATGAGCGTCAGCACGGGGACGATGTTCCAGCCCGTCGTCTCGCCCATCGTCACGCGGCTGAATCCGAGTTCCTCCGCGAACCGTGCGCGATCGGCTGCGGAACCGGGGTCCTCGTGGTTGCTGAGGATCATCAGGTGGTCGAGTTCCGCGTTCACGGTTCTTCCCTCCGGCCGGCGTTCGCAACTGCTGTTGCCATCATCCGCATTGACATGTTGATTCATTATAAATCTCTCCGTCGGGGAAATATCCTCGTCGGAAAGACCACTTGGACCGGCCGAACGGTTCGACCGGCTCGGTACTGTCGGTTCTTCGGTAGGGCTGAGCGCTAATCATCCCGAGAACGCGACCGCCGGTTATTGATCGTCCAGAACGTCGTCGCAGATTTGCTTCGCCGCCTCGAGGTGTGCCGTCGCCTCCTCGTTATTCGGCGTTTCGGCCTCCTCGAGAAGCCGCTGTACCTGCCGAACACGTGTCTCGATCACCCGTTTCTCCAATCCGGGCGTTATCGCATCTTCAGCGACGGCTTCCGCCTCGCCGAGCCATCGGTTTGCCTGCCGATCGATCGGCAGTGAAGCGGTCGCCTCGAGGTGGTCGTAGAGCGCGGTTACCTGCGATTCAATCGAATTCGATCGATCCGGAAGATTCGACACGAGTCGACGGACGGCTTCGATCACCGTGAGAGTTCGCCTCCCGGTACATTCGATCCTGCGAGCAGATATCGAACCCGACCACCTCGCACGAGACGGTGGAAACGTTGATATCGGTCGTGGCCAATGATGGCCTATGTCATACGACTGCTCGTTCCTCGCGGACCTCCGGCTCGAGGACGGCCAGTTCTCGTCCGACGAAAGTCACCTCGAGAGCCACGCGGCCGATTGGGGTACCCAGGAAACTGATCGCGCGGTTGTTCCCGATGCGGTCGTCTATCCCCGCTCCACCGCCGACGTCTCCGCAATCCTCGCGGCGGCGTCCGATCGGGGCGTTCCAGTAACCCCCTACGCGGCCGGAACCGGTCTCGAGGGCGGTGCCGTTCCCGCGTCGGCCGGGATCAGCCTTGATCTGACGGAAATGGATCGAGTGGCGGACTACCGACCCGAAGATTTTCAGATCGACGTCGAACCGGGGATCATCGGGTCGGCCGTGAACGAGCACGTCGCCGAGGACGGGCTCTTCTTCCCGCCGCTTCCCTCCTCCGGCGACATTTCGACAATCGGCGGCATGATCTCGACCGACGCGAGCGGTATGAAGACCGTCAAGTACGGCGAGATAGCAGACTGGGTGCTCCACCTCGAGGCGGTGCTGGCCGACGGAACCGTGATCGAAGCCGGCTCGAGGGCGGTCAAGACCTCGAGCGGCTACAACTTGAAGGATCTTCTCGTCGGAAGCGAAGGAACTCTAGCCGTGATAACGCAAGCGACGCTCGAACTCGCCGGGCGGCCGGCCCAGGTCCGTGGCGGCCGGGCTATCTTCGAAACGCTCGAGGATGCCACCAGAGCGGTTTCGGACTGCGTTCAGGCGGGCGTCGACGTGGCGAAGATCGAAGTTGTCGACGGGCTGAGCGCGACGATGGCCAACGAGTACTTCGGAACCGAACTCCCCGACGCGCCGATGGTCTTTCTCGAGTTCCACGCGAATCACGGCATCGACGAGGAGGTCGAATTCTGCCGGGCGATCTTCGAAGATCACGACGTGTCCCGTTTCGAGATGAGCGACGACGATGACGAGATGGACGAACTGTGGCAAGTGCGTCGGGAACTCGCCTACGCCGTCGCGACGTACGATCCGGGCCTCGAACCGATCCAGTCAGGGGATGTGACGGTCCCCATAAGCAAGTATCCGGAGATCGTCCGGACGGTCAAACGCCTCGCGGCGGAACACGATCTCCTCGCCCCGTGTTTCGGACACGCTGGCGACGGGAACCTCCACTACACAGTGCTCGTCGATTACGACGATCCGGTCCACCTCGAAACCTGCAAGGACCTCTACGCGGAAGTCGTCGATCGTGCGATCGGCCTCGGCGGCACCGCGACGGGCGAACACGGCGTCGGACTCGGCAAACGAGACTACCTCGAGGACGAACACGGCGGTGCAGCCGTCGACGCGATGAAAGCGATCAAGCGGACGCTCGATCCGGACGGGATTCTTAACCCAGGGAAGATCTTTCCTGACGACGAGAGCCGTCGAGCCGACGATTAATCGGCTCGGAGGCGGCCGTGATTCGGACGACGAGAACGGGCTGTCAACCCAGCACCTCCCCAAACCAGGACGTCATCTCGCAGTGGACGGAGACGGCAGTGCAGCTTTGCTGTGGACCTCCCTCGTTACACAATAGAGCTCGGACACCGAAATTTGGCTGCGGTATTATAGGTTACTCCCTCGTTACTCGTGCTATGGAACTGGCACGACACGGGTCCGGCCTCGAGGCGACGACTCGAGCCTATCTGTCACAAGTCCATCCCGTGTTCATGTTGCCGCCGCTCGCCGCCTCGGTATTCGGCGCGCTTCTCGCCCAACGAGTCGACCCGGCGCTAGCGGCGATCCACGTGCTCGCGATATTTGCTGCGGTGTACACTGCCCACGTCAAGGACGGCTACGTCGATTTCCACCAGCGGGGTGAAGACGACGACCACCCGCTCACCGAGACGGGATGTCGGCTCGGACTCGTGGCCTCGACATCGGTCTTCGTCGGTTGTTGTGCCCTCCTCTGGCTGTTCGTCGGGCCGGTAGCCGTCGCGCTCACCGCGCCGACGTGGGTAATCGCGTACCACCACGCCCCGCAACTCGATACGAACCCCGTGACGGCGACGACGGGGTATCCACTGGGAATCGCACTCGCCATCGTCGGCGGGTTCTACGTCCAGACCGCGACGCTGACTCCCGTCGTGGTGGCGTTCGCACTCGTCTTTCTCACGCTTCTGTCCGGCGTCAAGGTGATCGACGACTCGCAGGACTACGACTACGACCGATCGATTCGGAAACGAACCGTCGCGGTCGTACTCGGCCCCGAACGGGCAACGGCGGTCGCGTACGGACTGATGCTAACGGCACTGCTTGCGGTCGTCGGATTCGCGGCCGTCCGAGTCTTTCCCCCGACCGCCGTTCTCGCCTCGGTGGCGTTCGGCGTCGTCGCGCTCTTCGCCCGCCGGAGCGGACCGGAAATCGCCACGATGCTCCTCGTTCGCGGCTCCTACGTCTTCCTCGCCATCCTCGTGGCGGCCGTCTGGTTCGAACCGCTGGCCCGGTTCCTGTGACCAGCAGTTCGCTCCGGAAGCTGAACGTCTGCCTACAAAACTACCAGCGCGTACAGGACCGATAGCGAGATACTGAACAGTCCGAGTCCAGCGAGCAGGTAGCCGACCCAGCTTCGGCGCATCACTGTCGACAGTTTGTAGCCGAAGTAGGCCGCGAGAAACCCCACGATCGGAATCATGAGCGAGCCGAACGCCGAAAGCGCCGCACCCCACAGATAGGCCGTATTTTCCTCGTGTGCACGCTCTAGGTCGTCCATCAGCGATGGCGTTGTGGTTGTCATGTCTCTCGAGGGCCAGTACGATTTCGCCGGATTTAAACTGACCGGTCAGTCAGCAGATCACCGGGTAATGAACGGAACGGAATGTTAACCGAACAGCGTCTCGTCGTGGAGAATCCAGGACTCTCCGGCCGGACTCAGTCGGCTGGAATGTTCACGAGGCTGTCGAAACGATCTTGATCAGTACTTCTGAGTACACACAACGTACACAACGGATAAATACAGCCAGACTCCGTGAGCTGCAATAGCAAGGATTACCTCGGGTGCAGTATGATTGAACGAACGAATGGCAGACTCGTTCTGGTATCCGTCAGTGGGCGACGTTCTCGCCATCCACGACGACACCGTATCAGAGTATTCTGACACGCACGCTGGCGTCCAGAATCGTGGAGATATCGAGTTTGCCTTGAACTACATCGAGAGTGGGAGTTTTGGGACGGTACCCGAGACCATTCACGAGAAAGCGTTTCACCTCCTCTGACTGTTGGTAGCAAATCATCCGTTCGTCGATGCAAACAAACGCACCGCGCTCAACACGACGGTCGTGTTCTACTTCCTCAACGGATATCGGTTCGTGTACGACGACGAAATCAGGACGATCCTCAAGCAGTTCGGCACGGATCAGGCAACCGTCGACGAAACGGAAACCCTCGAATACCTTCGATCTCACACCGAAGAAATCGACCTCGCAGGTGAAATCGAACAGTGGCGCGACGATCTCATCCGGTACGGACTGGACGAACTAACCGGCGACTCGTCTAACCCGAACGATTAACCGCAGTTGGGGCGATACAACAGCTATGGCGACCAAGGAAAGTTCAGAGTCCGATACTCCACTCGATGAAGTGATGGAGGATATCCGAAGTGAGCTCGTCCGGCGGGTAGCAGCAGCTGACCGGGACGCAAATCGAGACATCTACGACGCGCTCGAAAACGAGTAGCGTGCCTCGGTTCCGATTTACCACTATTTGTCGGATTTCTGTACGACGGATTCGCAGCATCTCTCGTAGAGCAAATGAGTAGCGTGCTAGATCCCAACACACCGGGCGAAACCTGAAGAACGAGCGTTGAGGAATCCTCGTATGGAACTCGTGGAAGCTAACGCAGACGACCTCGATGCGCTCGTCGACCGTTGGTACGACCTCGCAACGGGGATGGAAGAGTACTCTGAGTTGAACGAACTCGCCTACTCGGGCGTTCACGAGGTCCCCGACGACGGCTTCCGCGCTCACCTCGATGACGAGGACATCACGGACTATCTCATCGTTCACGAAGGCGAAACGATCGGCTTCGTCACTCTCCGCGAGGACCGCCACCCCTCCCGAAAGTACTCGAAGTACCTTCGCATCGTGAACATCGCTATCGACGAGGACGATCGGAGTCACGGTCACGGCACGGCGGTCGTCGAGCGCGTGAAAGAACTAGCTCTCGAGCGAGGGTGTGACCATCTCAAAGTCTCTTGTGAGTGGCAGAACGAGGGTGCACGCCGTTTCTACCGCAATACGGACTTCCAACCGAAACAAGTCGACTACGTACAGTCACTGGAGCAAGGCGAAGTACGCCTCTGACCGCTCCAAGAGCCGATGAGGAAATAGTATTTAGTTGTCAGTTAGTACTCACGATCTTGACGACATCGCCTTCCTCGAGTTCGTGCGTATCCCCGATCTCCCGGCTCGATTTCGCGTCGACGGCGTGGAGGTAGCCGTCGCCGATATCGGAGTGGACCGCGTACGCGAGGTCGACCGGGGTCGAGCCGTCGGGGAGCAAGAAGGCGTCGGGCAAGACGTTCCCGCTCCCGTCGGACCACTTCGAGGCGTCTTCGACCGGATACGCGGTAAAGTACTCGAGCAGGTCGTAGACAGCGTAGTTCAGCGCACCCTGTACGCCCGTGCCGTCCCAGTTGGTCATCGTCTCCGAGAGTTCCTTGAGCGCCTCGCGCTGTGCCTCGTTCACGCCGTCGCTGATCTCGACCGTTTCGTCACCCGGGTCGTATTCCGCGAGCCCGCCGTCGGCGGCCCGTCTGAGCGCGAGTTCTCCCTCCGCGGTCGTTGGTATGACGGGCTTGTCGAGCTCGAGCAGTCGCTCGACGTTTTCTTCGGGCGCGATATCGATCTTGTTCGCCGCGACGACGATCGGTTTCGTGCGTCGGCGAACGTCTCGAGCGAGCGCCTCTCGGTGCTCGTCGGTCCACTGGATCGGGTCGTTGGGGTACTCGAGGTCACGGAGGACTCGAGCGACGTCCGTCGGCGTCGCTCCGAAGCCGGTTAGCATGTCGGCGAGTACGTCGTCGATGTCGAAATCCGGCGAGCGGGACTTTCGCTCAACCGACTCCCAGTTTCGGTCGACGATATCCGCCAGCCACAGGTCCATTTCCTCCTCGACGAAGTCGATGTCCTCAAGCGGGTCGTGCTCGCCGATGTCGACCGGTTCGCCCTTCTCGTTCGTGCCGCCGGAGGCGTCGACCACGTTGACGATGACGTCGGCGTTCGTCAGCTCGTCGAGGAACTGGTTGCCGAGTCCTTTGCCCTCGTGGGCACCCGGAACCAGCCCGGCGACGTCGAGCAGTTCGATCGGGACGTAGCGCTTGCCGTCCTCGCAGTTGTCGGCGTTACAGCGCTCGTCGCGCTCGAGACACGGACATTCGGTTCGAACGTAGCTCACACCCCGGTTGGCGTCGATGGTCGTAAACGGATAGTTAGCGACGTCGACCTCCGCCATGGTCGCCGCGGTGTAGAACGTGGACTTGCCGGCGTTCGGTTTTCCGGCAAGCGCAATCGAGAGCATACCTACCCGTCGTTCGGTCCGGAAAACTGTCTTTCGGTTCGGGGAGTCGAACACCGCCGCTCGCTCGATGGGCCACTCCGCTCGATCGAATTCGGCTTCGGTCCCCTTCAACTGAAGGCTCCGAACTCATCACCGTGCCCACTGAACGGCCAGCTATGCAGTTCGAAGAATTCACCGGCAACGTGCAAAATCGCGCCCAACTCGACTCTCGAGAGGCCGCCCTGAGCATCTCGCGGGCGACGCTGACGACGCTCTCCGAACGGATTCAGCCCGGCGAAGCGGAGAACCTGGCCGCACAGCTTCCCGAGGAGCTCGGCCGGTTCCTCGAGAAGGTCGACGATGTCGAACGGTTCGATTTCGACGAGTTTGTCGACCGCGTCGACAAGCGGGACGAAATCGGCGAGGAAGATCCGTCGGAGGCGACGTTCCACGCGCAGGCCGTGGTCGACGTCCTCGCAGAAGCGGTGCAAGGAGGCGCACTCGAGGACGTTCGCATGCAACTCCCCGAAGACGACGGGTACGACGCGCTCTTCGAGATCGCCGAGAGCGAGGAGAGCCCCGCCTGAGCATCGTCTCTCGAGCGTTCAAAACCGACGAGCCGGCTACTCGAGGAATCGAGTCTGCGGGTTTCCGTCAGTATCGGGCATTGCACACCGGTCTTTCTTTCCGAACCACCGATAACGGCGATCTGCAACGAAATCGTAGGCGAAATCTCGAAGCGCGCGAGGGAGGTGTCGAAACGGCGAGAGGAGTCTATAGACGCCGCCGAGTTTTGCGGCGATCCGGATAACGGCTCCCGATTTTACGAAGGCCTCGTTCCCCTCGATCAGTACCACTGACTCGAGTTCGTCCGTCGGAAGGTCGTGTTCGGCGAGCAAGGTTTTGCCGACATCGGACTGGAGCGACGCGAAATAGAACTGCTCGTCCGTATCTCGAGGCAGGATAAACTGGACGAATTCGTTGCAGAGATTGCAGACGCCGTCGAAGAGGACGATCGGCGCGTCGTCCGGAATCTCCTCACTCATCGGATGGTTGTGATAGTGTGCGGCCGCAATTCAGGATTTCGGTTGGCCGTACCGAGAAAGGGAGTCGAAATATCGTCGCTCAAGGCACCGCTCGCCGTAGCAGTTCGGTGTTCAGTGACTCATAGCAGTTCGGTGTTCAGTGACTCGTAGTCGACGACCGACAGCTTGGTCGCCGCTACAGTTCGATCGCCATCATCACTTCGTCGGTGTACTCGCCGTTGAGCTTGTAGTGGTCCTTTCGAATAGCCTCCGTCCCCCAGCCGTGGGACTCGAGGAACTCGATGGCATCTTCGTTGACCGACGGAACGCTCTGATAGACCTTTTCGTAGCCGTTAGCGCCGGCCCACTCGAGACCTCTCGAGAGGAGGTGGGAACCGAGTCCGTGCCCACGGTACTCCTCGAGGACCCCGACGGTGAGCTCTGCGGTGTGGCTCAGTTTGTCCAACTCGGGCGCGTTGAGGTGGACCCAGCCGACGACCTCGTTCTCGACCGTCGCGACGAAGAACATCCGCGACTCGAGTTCGTTGTACCGGAGTAACGCGTTCTCGTGATCGATCTCGTCGGCGACGCTCTCGGCGACGATGTACGTTCGTTCCTCCGCAACCTGGCGGATCGCGCCGACGATGCCGGTCAGATCCTCCTGTCTCGCTGGCCGGATGTGGAACTCGAGATCCTCCGTGACGTACTCCTCTCTCGCGCCCGCGTCGATCGTTACCCTGAGCTTGTCGTTGTCGGACTGGAGACGACCGTCCCGTTTCAGTATCGCCACGTGATGGCGAAACCCACCAGCGTCGATGCGAAGCTGGGTACGAACCGTCTCGGGATCGACGGCACCCTTGCGCTCGACGTACTCGTAGATGCGTTTTCGGTCCTCGTGGCCGAACTCGAGTTCTTCACTGAAAGCCATGTTACGTTATAACATCCCAAACTACTTAATGCTTGGTCGACCACTACCAGCGTTGTTCTCGGCGGCGAGTGGGTTCGAGAGTGCTTTCGAGTCGAAATCGTTCCCGAGAGACAGCCGTCGGCGGCGCTGGACGTTCTCGGACTCGATATCGGCGGACCGCTCGTCAGCGACGTCCAGATACTATCGAGGCCCGCGTCGTCCGCCGCCTCTTCGATGATCAATAGTTCGTCGTCAATCTCGGCGAGCAAACGATCGCCGTCCGGACGCTTTTGTGCCGTCAGCGATCCAATTCCGACGTCCATAGACCACGAAACAGGAGTGAGAAGAGAAAACGCCACGACGACGTTCCCGACTGGCAACCAACGGATTGATAATCGCATCGTCGGGACCAGATAGCAATTCAGGCGTGTTATGATCGGAATCGAAGTCGCCGTCGCTGGGTGTGTTCTCGTCGCAACGGTCGGGATCGGGTTGGTCGCCCACGAGTTGTCACACGCGTTGATTTTGCGTCTCGGCAACGTCGAGTACGAGATTTCCTACTTCCCCGCACGGTCGGGAGGGGTTGTCGGTGCGCTGGCCAGTTATCCATGGGCCGTCGTCGAACCGAGCGACGCACCAACCGTGTCGACGCGGGTACTCCGGATCGCCGCACTGGCTCCGTTAGCACTTACGGTTCCAGCAATCGCGCTCACCTCGAGCGGAATCGCCCCGGCCGACGACCCCTTCGTCGCGGCGTTCACCATCGGCGTGCTCGCGTGTGCGCTCCCCAGTCCGCAAGATTTCTCCGTCGCCTTCTACGCTCATCGACACGAGCACAAATCCTCGGAAAAACACGGCTCCGACTCCGATATCGAGCCTCCGTACTCGAGGGACCCCGGTCACGGTCAGCGGTCACGATAGGACGGATTCCCGATCCAACTCACCGCGATTTGACCACCAGTGAGCGACCGCGACGAGTCCGACCGCCGCGAGAACGAGTAGAGTGAGCCAGAACGGTGACGAGAACTCGCCCAGAACTATCGCACCTCCTGAGAGGACACCACAGAGAAGAACGACAGTCCCGTACCGCCGGGGCCACGGGTCCCGAACTGGTTGTTGGCTCTGGACGTCCAGATATGACTCGAGTTGACTCGCCCGCGGACACCGTTCGACGAGACCACGATCTTTGTTGTAGTCGACGATATCGTGTTCGTCGAGTTTCGGCAGGTGCGTCTGGTACAACGAGATATACACCCGCTGTCGTTCAGAGGACGTGAGCGACTCGATAGTCGTCTCCTGTTCCCAGGCAGCAACCTGTTCGGCGAGGTTGCGAAGCTCGATCGGACCGTCGCGATCCTGCAGATATCGAAGCACGTCACGACGCCGTTGGGTCTGGAGAAGATGAAAGATATCGTCCTTCGGTAACACTGTAGGCTTGTCGTCCGAACCAACCGACGATACTGGTTCGACCGTCTGCCGTTGTCGACTTTCGTTTTCGCAACCAACACCCATCGGTTATGGTATATGTAGCCTCACCACATAAAACCGCGACTTGTCATGATTCACCGGGAAACGGGGGACGAACGGACGGGTGAGACAACCGCCTGGCGGCGACTCTCGACGGTCTGTATAGCGGTGAAAGAACCCAGCGGACCCGTATTGTTCGGGTCCAACAGGGCTTGACAGTGGGGTCGGCCACACAGCCACGAGTGGCCATAAAACGCTGATTGAGCATGAGTGATCCACAGGACACAGGGGATGTGTCCTTCGTCCGCGGCTGGGAACCGCGGTCCACCAGCACTCACAGGGATAGTCGGTAGCCAATACGTTACATCACGTCGTCGGGGTCACACCGACAGGAATGTTGTTGTACTGTCCAATATTAAAGCTAACTATGAGGGCAATATGAAACTGATCTCACTAATAAGTGCAGATATTACAAAACTTTCCCAAATAGAAACCCAAACAGCAAAATACCAACTCATAGAGGGGAGAAACTTGTCCGAGCCGGAAACGATCGACATCCGATCGAGAGTGATCGGTAGCGTGTGAGCCGAGCTATCGTGTCCTGTCCCGACGCCCCCCTACGAGTCAACGACGCTCGATGTGCTCGTCGCTCCGAGGAGGCGGTGGCCTCCTCACCACTTTTGGATGGAAAATCAATCAGCAATACTCACCGGTCCATCCCGACCGGAGCCATTCGGTTGGATAATTCAGCGCTGACGAGCGCGGAATGGCTCCGCCGTAACCGTTCGGAGAGGGCCTGATGCGAGATATCGAGTTCCGAAGCCAACTCCTCGAGTGTGACCTGGCGTGGAACATCGAAGTATCCGAGTTCGTGCGCCTTCAGAATCGTCTCGTACTGGATTTCGGTCAACGGTGTCTGGCCGTTCGACGTATCGTTCATGGAGCTGACGCGCGTGACGGTGGCCGCAAACTCGTGTTGTTCGAACAGCGAGTGACACTCCGAGACGGCCTCCCGATCGTGAAAGAGCAACTTGACGGACCACGTGCCGTCCTGTCCGCTCGCCTCGAGAATCGCGCCGTCGTTTTCCGAGACGATCTCCTGGAACGTCTTGATTCCCTGATTGAACTCGAGTCGGAGTAACCACCGTCCGTCGCTCGCGTCGTCTAACGTTGCGATTACGTCGACCGACGGATCCCGTTCGAGCGCCGATTCAACCCGTTCACGCTCCGGTCCCGAAACGTATACGAGCGGCGGTCCTTCCCCGATCAATCCGCTTACCTGAAACTCGAATGTCTGGACGCGATCGAACGTTCGAGCGAGTCCGAGGCGTTCTGCTGGGACCTCGAGTTCCACCACTGTGGTCATCATCGAAATCCACCACAAACACGTATAGACGAGTTGTGTTAGCGGTAGCCTTGCCCGCCACCATTGTCGACAGACAGTCCCGAGTTGATGAGGCTCAGTTCCAGTGATCAGTCGTGGTTCGGAACGGTCAGTTCGTGTGACGAAAGCTGGGGACGTGAAGAGTCAGCGCAAGCATAGTCAAGCCAATTGTATTTGATCGGAGCGAACGAATGTTCAGTTGAGATGTACGATACGATCCTGATCCCGACCGATGGAAGCGACGAGTCGAAAGCGGCCATCGAGCACGGAGTCGCACTTGCCGATCGACTCGGTGCGACGATCCACGGCGTGTCGATCGTTCCGGACGGGCCACACGGAGCGATGAAACGGGACGAGATGCGTGCAGACCCCGAAGAAGAGGCACAGGAAGCCATTCAGAACGTCGAAACGACGGCAAAACGCCACGGTGTCGACGTGACGAGTAGCATCCGTGAAGGTGTTCCCCAGGACGCCGTCCTCGAGTTTGCAGACGAGATCTCGGCCGATATGATCGTCATCGGAACCGTCGGCCGAACCGGCATTGATCACGTGTTACTCGGGAGCGTGGCGGAAGAAATCGTCCGCAACTCGCCTGTCCCCGTCGTAACGGTTCGACCTGAAGAGTGATCCTCGAGGACGCCGATAACTTTCTGGACGATGGCAAATGCTCTTTTGTAGGGACGAATACATCCACTGGAAAGTGGTGGACAAACCGCACCAAAGATGGAACACCTACATGTATACGAGTTGGTGAACGTCCGTAACGATGTTCGCTACAGGGGGATAACCATCAATGACAGGCGAATGACGGGCGTCTGGTTATCCCACTCGAAGCCCGATACTTGACGTGATGACCCCTGAGGATTCACTATCACGACGACGAATGATCCAGTATACAGGTGTTGCCGCCGCAACAGCCCTCGTTGCTGGGTGTAACGACGACGGGAATGGAAACGGCAACGGTAACGGAAATGGAAACGGCAACGGTAACGGAGACGACGTCGCCGAGTGGGAAGGCGTCGACGAAATCGAACTCGAGGGCCAGACATCCGGCTGGATCGGCGTCTCGCCCGATCCGATCGCCGACGAAGAGAATCCGACGCTGATCCTCTTCGAGGGCCAGGAGTACGACATCACCTGGGAGAACGCCGACGGCGACGAGCACAACCTCGAGCTACGGGACGACGGCGGCGAGGTCGTCGACGACTACGAGACCGACTTCAACTCGAGCGAGGGCGAGTCGGAGACGCTCGAGGGCGTCGAGCCGACCGACGAGATGACGAACTACGTCTGTGAACCCCACGAGAGCACGATGGACGGGGAGATACAGATTGAGCAGAACGGCGGCAACGGCGACGAAGAAAACGGCGACGAAGAAAACGGCGACGAAGAAAACGACCAGTAGCGTTTTCGGTGTTGGGGGCTACCGCCAATCCGACGGTTGTTGTCAATGTTTTGATGGCATTCGGCTCCATAGATAGCCGTTCGTCTCGGAACTGACTACCGTCGACTACGGGTTCCTCCTCGAGAAGCGGTCGCCTTCCATTTAGACTGCACTCTCGAGTGTACATTACCAGAGCGTATCGGCGTCTACACGATCTGCTCCGAACACAAGAGTAAGGCCGCCACAGCGTGATCTCGAGACGATGCACTTCGATCACGCGGGGATCGCAACCGACGATGCACAGTCGCTTGCCCAGCTGTACGCTGACCTTTTCGGCCTCGAGATCGCTCACGAAGAGGAGTTCGACGGTTTGAGAGTTATCTTTCTCGAATGTGGTGCCGGTTACTTCGAGCTTCTCGAACCGCTCGAAGAGGGGACGATCGCTCGATACCTCGAGAATCAGGGCTCCGGAATTCATCATCTGGCACTCGAAACCGCCGATCTGGAGGGTGCTCTCGATACCGCGCGCGATCACGGCGTTACGCTGATCGACGAGGAGCCCAGACCGGGTGCGTGGGGGCATTCGGTTGCGTTCCTCCACCCGTCTGATACGGGTGGAATTCTGATCGAACTCGTCGAACACTGACCTCGAGGCACCCTCACGCGAGTAATGAACCGAGACTCGCTCGTTCGAGAGCGAATCGGAAGAAAGTACTATTATCCGAAGTTTTCGATCAGCGCGTCGTCAGAATTACCGCCTACTTCGTCGATACGTTCTGCGATTGTCGTCACGAAATCGCTGAAGCCGAACACGTAGAACTGTCCGTCATCGAGGTGATCCGCCACGGCTTCTTCGAGTTCCTCGTTGCTATCAGCGTCGACGATACTGACCGCCGCACCCTCCGCTTCGAGCGCCTCGAGTCGATCTCGGTGGGCCGGCTCGTCGTCTTGATAGATCACGCTCGCGTCCTGATCGTGTTTGTGTGCAAATTCGGCGATAGCAACTGCGGGCCCGACACCGGGACCGCCTGCGACCGCGACGACATCCTCGGCCCCTTCGTAGGTTATAGCGCCCATCGGTCCCTCAACGTGTACCGTTTCCCCGCCCTCGAGGTCTGCAAGCCACGGCGAGAGGTCGCCGTCGGGATCGATCCCGACCGTGATCTCGAAGGTGTCGGTGACGGTCGCAGACGACAGCGTGTAATGACGCGCCAGTTCCTCCCCTTCGGGAGCCGCCCGAAGGAGGACGAACTGTCCCGGGAGCGCATCGAACGATTCGGGCGTCTCGAGTTCGATGGCTACCGTCTCGGGTCCAACCTCGCGAACTGCTTCGACACGAACTTTAGTTCCATCCATGAAGGCGTGTTCGATAGTCACCCGAAAAGTCGTTCCGTTCTGCGAGTGTCAATCCGTTCTTGGCGAAAAAATCTTCACTACAATAATCCCCAATACTCGCGCAAAAACGGCCTGTAAACCGGTACTACCGGCAACATATCAACGTCAGCTATGGTTAGGCGGTTGGGGTTTCAGAAGGCTTTTCATTTGGTGGGGGCAAGGTGCGACATAACATGGCTGAGGACCTTAATTGGGCAATCGGAGGTGAGGCCGGGGATGGGATCGACTCCACCGGGAAGATCTTCGCTCAGGCGCTCTCCAGGGCAGGACGACACGTGTTCACATCCAAAGACTTCGCGTCCCGAATCCGGGGCGGCTACACCGCCTACAAGATCCGGACGTCAGTCGACCAAGTCCAGAGTGTTGTCGATCGGCTCGACATTCTGGTCGCGTTAACCCAGCGGACCATCGACGAAAACCTTGACGAGCTCCACGACGGGAGCGCAGTCATCTACGACGGCGAACGCTCGTGGGACGCGGAGGTTCCCGACGACATTACGGCCGTCGACGTGCCGCTCAAGTCGATCGCTGAAGACGCCGGTGGTGCGATCATGCGCAACATCGTCGCGCTCGGTGCCGCGTGTGAAATCACCAACTTCGACGTCGAATACCTCGACGAGTCCCTCGAGAAACGCTTCGGCGGCAAGGGATCGAAGATCGTCGAGAACAACAAGAAGGCTGCCCGCCTCGGTCAGGAGTACGTCCAAGAGAATTACGACTTCACAGACCTCGAGTACGACCTCGAGACGACGGACAACGACTACGTCCTGCTCAACGGCGACGAAGCCATTGGTATGGGCGCGCTCGCCGCTGGCTGTCGGTTCTACGCGGGATACCCGATCACGCCGGCGACGAACGTTATGGAGTATCTCACCGGACGAATCGAAGAGTACGGGGGTCACGTCGTTCAGGCCGAAGACGAACTCTCGGCCATCAACATGGCGCTTGGAGGGGCTCGAGCCGGTGCGCGATCGATGACGGCAACGTCCGGTCCGGGTATCGACCTCATGACCGAAACGTTCGGGCTAATCGCGACCAGCGAAACGCCGCTCGTCATCGTCGACGTCATGCGCTCCGGTCCCTCGACCGGGATGCCGACCAAACAGGAGCAGGGCGACCTGAACATGACGCTGTACGGCGGCCACGGCGAGATCCCACGGTTCGTCGTCGCACCGACGACGATCGCGGAGTGTTTCTGGAAGACCGTCGAGGCGTTCAACTACGCCGAACAGTACCAGACGCCCGTCTACGTCGTTTCGGATCTGGCGCTTGCAGTCACCGAACAGACGTTCCCGCCTGAGGCCTTCGACATGGACGAGGTCGAGATCGACCGCGGCAAACTCGTCGAGCAGGACGAGGTCGATCAGTGGCTCGACGACGAAGGTCGATTCCGCGCCCACGCCGTCACCGACGACGGCGTCAGCCCTCGGGCCATCCCGGGAACGATCGACGGTGCCCACATGAGCACCGGCCTCGAACACGACGAACTCGGTCGCCGAACCGAAGAGGAGGGCGAGCGCGTCGAGCAAGTCGATAAGCGAAACCGGAAGGTCGAGACGGCAAAAGAGCAAGAGGAGTGGAACTACCGAGAGTTCGGCGATTCGGATTCGGACAATCTGGTCATCTCCTGGGGCTCGAACGAAGGCGCGCTCGTCGAAGCGCTCGAGTATCTCGAGGAGGACGGAATCGATGTTCGCGTCATCTCCGTTCCGTACATCTTCCCGCGACCGGATCTGACCGAAGAAGTCGAAGCCGCCGACGAAGCGATCGTCGTCGAGTGTAACGCGACGGGACAGTTCGCGGACGTAATCGAACACGATACGCTCACCCGCCTCAAGCGGATAAACAAGTACACGGGCGTGCGCTTCAAGGCGGACGAACTCGCAACAGAGATCACCGACAAACTCACTGAGGAGGTTCCAGCACAATGAGCTCCGACGTACGATTCACTGACTTCAAATCCGACAAGCAGCCGACGTGGTGTCCCGGATGCGGTGACTTCGGGACGATGAACGGCATGATGAAAGCGCTGGCCAACACCGGCAACGACCCCGACAACACGTTCGTCGTGGCGGGGATCGGCTGTTCGGGCAAGATCGGGACCTACATGCACAGCTACGCGTTGCACGGAGTCCACGGCCGCGCCCTGCCGGTCGGAACCGGCGTCAAGATGGCCCGCCCCGATATCGAAGTGATGGTCGCCGGCGGCGACGGCGACGGCTACTCGATCGGTGCCGGTCACTTCGTCCACGCCGTTCGCCGAAACGTCGACATGACCTACGTGGTCATGGACAACCGCATCTACGGGCTGACGAAGGGCCAGGCCTCGCCGACCTCGCGGTCGGACTTCGAAACGTCGACGACGCCGGAAGGGCCACAGCAGCCGCCGGTCAACCCGCTCGCACTCGCACTCGCCTCCGGTGCGACGTTCATCGCCCAATCGTTCAGTTCGGATGCGATGCGCCACGCCGAGATCATCGAGAAGGCGATCGAACACGATGGCTTCGGCTTCGTCAACGTCTTCAGCCCGTGTGTCACCTTCAACGACGTCGACACCTACGACTACTTCCGCGATACGCTCGTCGACCTCAAGGAAGAAGGCCACGACCCAACCGACTACGAAGACGCCAAGGAAGTCATCACCGACGGTGAAAAGGAGTACCAGGGCGTCATGTACCAGAACGATGAGGCGTTACCGTACCACGAACAACATGGTGTCACCGAGGACATGTCCGAAATTCCTGACGGTGCACCCGAGGACGCGATGGATCTCGTTCGCGAGTTCTACTAAGCAACGGACTCGCCGCGAAGCGTCTCAATATTCTTCAATTTCTTTCCCATGATTTCGCTTTTCGGAGCGAAGTGGGCCGATTCGGACGTCCCCCGGGACGAATAATGTCTGCTATCAGCGATAGTCAAGCAGTCCAGTATCGCAGACGAACGGCGGAAAAGACCATCCCCTAGACGGGGTGTTCGACCGACTCGAGTAACGACTCGACGTCGTCGCCTTCGTCCTGGAACATCTCAGGATACGTTCCGACGAGGACGATGTAGTCGTCTTCGTGGGAAAACGACGACACCACGAGGTCGATATCGATCTGTTCGTCCTGGTATTCGGTTTGGCCTCGAAGGAGATCGACATCACGCCCCTCGCCGAGAATCGAGACTGAGAACGTCTCCTCGTGGTCGATATCGTCGATGTCCGCCTGGTCGCTTTCCATCTCGTCCATAAACTCGTCGAGCAACTCTTCGCTGTCCATATCGTCGATCGGGTTAAACGACCGGCCAGCGACGCTCATGTCGGGAATCGAGACGGCGACGAACGCCGTCGCATCCTCGGATTGACCACGAATATCGACCTCCTTGGAGTAACTCGAGATCCACAGCGACGCCCGAATCTCTCGTTCGACGCCGACCTCGACGGTCTCTTCGAACGTCTCCTCTTCGATTTCGAGTTCCTCGAATCCAGTCTCTTCTAGCGTTTCGTCCGACGGCCCAACCCGTTCGGCGTCGAACTCGAGCGGCCCCTCGCCGCGGACGAAGTCTACACAGCCAGCCGATAGTGCGACCGCACCTGTCACTCCAGTTGCAAGAAAGGCCCTGCGTGAGGAAGTCATTATAGCGAGTATTCGGCAGGAACGCCATATTCGTTACGGCTTGTTCATTCGTGTAGACAATATTGTATTGACACGAAGGGGGTGGACAGGCGACTCGGCAGGCATTCGAGAGAGACACATCAAGAGTTATCGGGATTGGCCCCTCTCTAAGAGACATGACGGAGTTCTCAAATCGGGTCGAGCAGGTGTCAATCAGCGGTATTCGTGAAGTGTTCGAAGCGGCGGGCGACGACGCGATTAACCTGGGCATCGGGCAACCGGATTTCCCGACCCCCGAGCATGCTCGAGCGGGCGCGGTCGACGCGATCGAAGCGAAGAAAACCGACGCCTACACCTCTAACAAGGGGACGCGGGAGCTCCGCGATGCGATCTCGGCAACGTACGACCGTGAGTACGATATCGCGGTCGATCCGGCGGACATCATCGCGACCTCCGGCGGAAGCGAGGCCCTGCATCTCGTTCTCGAGGCCCACGTCGATCCCGGCCAGGAGGTTATCTTCCCCGACCCTGGCTTCGTCTCCTACGACGCGCTGACTCAGATCGCCGGCGGAACGTCGAAGCCGGTTCCGCTTCGGGACGACCTCACGCTCGATCCGGCGACAGTCGAGGAGGCCATCACCGACGACACCGCGGTGTTCGTGGTCAACAGCCCCGCGAACCCGACCGGTGCGGTCCAGAGCAAGGACGATATCCGGGAGTTCGCTCGCATCGCCGACGAACACGACGTGCTCTGTCTCTCCGATGAAGTGTACGAACGCATAATCTTCGAGGGCAAGCATTATTCGCCCCTCGAGTTCGCTCAGACGGACAACGTCGTCGTCGTCAGCGCCTGTTCAAAGACCTACTCGATGACCGGTTGGCGGCTCGGCTGGGTCGTCGGATCGAACCGCCGAATCGAACGAATGCTCCGAGTCCATCAGTACGGCCAGGCCTGTGCGAGCGCACCGGCTCAGTACGCCGCCGAGGCGGCTCTGAGAGGGCCACAAGATGCCGTCGAGGAGATGGTCGAGGCCTTCGAACGTCGACGGGATGTCGTCCTCGACGGGCTTGAAGACGCGGGACTCGAGGTTCCGAAACCGTCAGGTGCGTTCTACGTCATGCCGAAGGTCCCCGAAGGGTGGTGTGAGGAGGTACTCGACCGCGACGTGATCGTCGTCCCCGGCGACGCCTTCGGCGCGAACGGCGACGGCTACGCGCGACTCTCCTATGCGACCGGCATGGAGGAGTTAAAAGAAGCGCTCGAGATTATTGACACGGCGACTCGAGCGGTTCAGTAACTCTCCATCCTAGTATAGAACCGATGCTACCTGTGAAATTCCAGGAGAGTTATTAGCAATCAACACGCCATACAAGCTACTCGAGCAAGATAGCCGGATCCTCAGTTGACGTCCTCATCCTCGAGTCGCTCGAGGACCTCCTGTGCGTTCTCGACGGCGGCTTCCTTTTTCGCGGGATAGGCTTCGACTTTTGCGCGGAACGTGATTCCGTCACCGAGACGACTCTCCTCGTTGAACGCGGCTTGTTTGTCGAGCGTGAGGTAGAGTTCGGTGTTCTCGGTGACCCGCTGATCGAGTTCGGCGATCAGTCCGTCGAAATCCTCGAGATCGGTGAGTCTCGAGAGGACGTGCCGAACGTCATCGGCGTTTTCGGCCCGCGCCGAAAGGACGAGGATGCGATCGCCGTAGTGGCCTTCGCTCTCGACGCGCTCGAGTTCGAACTCCTCGGGGAGGAACGTTCGCAAGGCCTCCTCGACGCGTTTTTCGTCTTCGGTGGCGTAACAGAACGTTCGCAGATCGACGTAGTGAAGCGGGATTTTTGGCATCGGTCCAGTAGAGAACGGGTGTCGTCGTTATGATTCGGCTACTCGTCGTCCGCGTCGTCGTCCGTCTCGGCGTCCTCGGGAGCGGCCTCGAGGGCGTCTTCGGGAACGCCGGACTCCTGGCCGTCTTCGAAGCTGATCGTGTAGGTAACGTCGCCGAACATGGATTCCATCGTCTGGGTGATCGTGCCGACTTCACCGTCGAATTCACTGTGTTTGTCATGTAGCACGACGTGTTCGTCTTCCTCAAAGCTCATGTGTCAACCTTCCCCGCCATCGCGTAAAAAGGGACTGATTCGATTCGGTACCAGTCGGATACGCCGACGGTATGGCCACGGTATCCGCTATACGTCGTCAGGCTTCGATTCCGAGTTCCTCGAGGAGTGTCTCTCCCGCAACACGGGAAGAGCCGGGCCCTCGGCCGGTGATCAGGTCACCGTCGACGGTGACGCTCGTGTCGGCCTCGAGTTCGGCGTCCCAGTTGCCCCCCGCTGCGATCACTTCGTCTTCGACCCAGTAGGGCAGTTTTCGACCGTCGGGCATCAGGTCCTCGTCGTCGACAATTCCTTCTTCCCACTCGTTCGGGAACCCGGTGACGTCGCGGTCGTGAACGATAAACGCCCCGTGACTGTCTCGAGTGAACGCGAGAATCGCGACGGCGTGACAGACGACGAGTGCTTTTCCGTCGCCCTCGATCGTCTCCCGCAAGAGCGCGCGAGCGTGTTTATCCTGGTTGATATCCCACTCGGTTCCGTGGCCGCCGGGGAAGACGACGGCGTCGTACTCGCCCGCTCGTGCCTTCGCGAGCGGAATGGGATCGTTCAGTCGCTCGTCGCTCTCGTGGACTTCCATCACGTGCTCGGCGGTCTCCTCGCCGACCTGTTCTGGGTCCGCCGAGCGCTCGTCAATCTGTGGCGGTCCGCCCGTCGGGGTCGCGACCGTGATCTCGACCCCGGCCTCGGAGAGCGTCTCGAGCGGCTCGATGCATTCTTCTCCCCAGTAGCCTTCCTCGCTGACGACAAACAGTGCTCGAGTCATACGCTCGAGTACGGGCCCCAGCACATTAACGGCCGTCCAACCCCTCGGTTCTGCCGCAATCGCCCTTTCCGACCTATTTCGATAGCGAACGGTCACGACTGCCGAGAATGGGCTTTTTCGCCGTCGGCGTCCTAGAGTACCCTATGTCAAAGCGAACGAATCCGTTCGAAGAACTGCTCGAGCGATTGACCCGTCAGTTACAGTCGGCAAAGCGCTCCAGCGAGCGCGCGACCGAGATGAACCCGGAACGCTTCGGTATGAGCGTCGGGTCGCCGGAGACGGGAATCGATATGACCGATAGCGGCGACGAATTCGTCGTTGTCGTCGACGTTCCCGGATTCGAACAGGACGATATCGATATCCGATTGACCAAGCGGAAGCTGTCTATTGACGGCGAACGCGAACACGAAATCGACGACTCGGAGGAGACCTATCTTCGGCGCGAGCGCCAGACTCGATCGTTCAGTCGACAGCTCACCCTTCCCGATCCCGTCGACGCCGAGGCTGTCGACGCACAGCTTAATAACGGCGTTCTGACGATCCACCTGCCGAAGCTCGAGCCGGACGAAGCGGCTCACTCGATCGACATCGAGTGAAGTAGACAAGCCAGCATTCGACGGAGGTCCGAGTCAGTATTCTGGGTCGACATCCGCTGAAACGTTCGGATATGTGAACCGCTTCGTTCGCTCGAATAGCGTTACTCACCGCTCCCGTTGAGGTTGAGCGCATCGAAAAACCGCTTCTCGAGGCGAGTGCTGGCGAACTCGAGCAGTTCGTTTTCGTCTCCCGCGACATCGGCGAACAGACCGAGGTCGATGTGACCGCCGGCCATGTCGTGGTGGCCCCCGACCGTTCCGAGCTCTCCGAACGCCTTCATCAACGTTTTACCGGCCTGTATGCGCGGATCGATAGATCTCGCACTCATTCGTATCGTGCCGTCGACGATTCCGTAAACCAGCACGGTATCGACACCCTCGAGATTGAGCAGGTAGTCGGCCGCCTGGGGGAGGGCATCGGTCTCGGAGGTTCGCCCGACGCCCGCGGCCAGCGACGATCCGCGCCGCGTGCGCGTCGAAATCGCGTGCCCGATTGCGTCGATCGTCGCTGGAGAGAAGGCGCTTCCATACAGTTGCTCTAACATCTCGAGATCAGCCTCCGGATACACGGCCAGTGCCGCCTCGTACTCTCGTTCGGTCGGATCACGTACGAAGTCGAGGCGCTCTCGATGCAGTGCGAACAACAGGGCCGAGGCCAGCCGGGTCGAAATCGACAGTTCGAGGTCGAAGCAGTACTCGACGAATATCGTCGCCGTCGCTCCGTAATTCGTCCGAATATCCACGAACCTCGCGTCGACGTCGCCGTCCGGGTGGTGATCGACGACGATGTCCGGTTCGATCGCCTTCGGAAGCTGCGTGTTCCTGCCCGGTACCGAGTGGTCGACGAACGCCAGGCAATCGTCCTCGGCCATCGACACCTCTCTCAACGGTTCGATCCCGACGTTGAGCATGTTTACGAACGCTCGATTCTGCTGGTGGGAGATCTCGCCACCGTATACGATATCGATCTCGGAAAGTTCCTGCGCCCGTGCGATCCGTTTCAGTGCGAGGGCGCTCGCGAGACAGTCCGGATCCGGATTGTCGTGACAGACGATGGTGAGCGAATCCATCTCCTCGAGAGTGTTCCCTAACTCCTCCGCTCGAGACATACCTAATCCTACGGACACGAGGGGCTTGTAAGTCGTGTCGGGAGGGAACGCGTATTCTCGAGAAATCCGCGATTGAAAGCTGAAATAAGATGGTATGATTGTCCTGTCCTTTCCACCCGACACGTATCTCTCGACTACGTCAACATACCATACAGAATATATTTCTCTCCCACGACGGGAACAATCCACCCGAAGGACGGATTCAGCGTCCCCCTACCATTGTCTACTGAGATTATATAATTATTTTACGTCGGGTCTCCCAGCCACTCCTATGTCAGACGCGTACCTCGTCGGTGCCGGACAATCGGACTACGGGGCGTTCCCCGAAGAGAGTTACAGGTCGCTGTTCCGAACGGCGTTCGAGTCGGCCCTCGAGAGCGTTCCGAAAGGACTCGAGAAGTCGGCCATCGACGAGGCGTTCGTCGGGACCCTTGGCGTCGGCGGGCGCCAACTCGGGCTCTCGGGACCCGCTGTGACCGAACACGTCGGGCTCGAGGGCGTTCCCTGTACGCGCGTCGAAAACGCCTGCGCCGCAAGCGGCTTTTCCGTTCGCAGCGCCGTCCAGGCCGTCAAGTCCGGGATGGCGGACGTCGTCCTCGCGAGCGGCTTCGAGGTGATGTCCGACATGAGCTCCGACGCGACGAAGTACTGGCTCGGCGTCTCCGGCGAAACCGAGTGGGAGCGTCTCTCAGGAACGACGTTTTCCGGCGTCTACGCACAGATGGCCAGCGTTCACATGGAACGGTACGGAACAACACGTGAACAGCTCTCTCGAGTCGCCGTTAAAAATCACTCGAACGGGGCCAAGAATCCCCACGCCCAACTCGGGTTCGAGTGTTCGCTCGAGGATGCGATGGAAGCCCCGGTCGTCGCCGATCCGTTGAACCTCTATCACTGCTGTCCGACCTCCGACGGGGCCGCCTGCGCGCTGATCGTCAGCGAAGACGTCGTTTCCGAGTACACCGACGAGCCGATTCGGGTTGCCGGCGTCGGAGCCGGAAGCGATTCGGTCGGACTCTTCGAGCGCGAGGAATATACCCGCGTTCCGGCTAGCGAACGAGCCGCTGACGCCGCCTACCAGACGGCGGGCGTCGGTCCCGACGACCTCGACTTCGCGGAGGTTCACGACTGCTTTGCCATCGCGGAACTGCTGGCCTACGAAGACCTCGGCTTTTGCGAACGCGGTGAAGCCGGCTCCCTGGTCGAGGCCGGAACGACCGAACTCGGCGGCGAGCTTCCGGTGAACACCTCGGGAGGCCTCAAATCCAAGGGCCACCCCATCGGCGCGACGGGTGCCGGGCAGGTCGTCGAGGCGTACAAACAACTGACCGGAACCGCCGGCGAGCGACAGGTCGAGGGCGCGACTCGCGGACTCACCCACAACGTGGGCGGAAGCGGTGGCGCAGCTGTCGTTCACATCTTCGAGAAGGAAGGCGAATCGGGGGTGCAAGCATGACCGGCATTTCCGCGATTGGTACCTACACCCCGCGGTTTCGAATCACCGCCGAGGAGTTTTCCGACGCGTGGGGCCAATTCCAGGCCTCGGGCGTGAACCAGAAGGCGGTCGCTGCAGCGGACGAGGACGCACTGACCATGGCCTACGAAGCCGCGACGAGGACGCTCGAAGTCGGCGACGTCGACCCCGAGTCGATCGACTGGCTCGGCTTCGGGACCTCCCGGCCGCCGGTCGCCGAGGAGGATCTAACTGCACGCCTCGGCGCGATGATCGCGCTCGAGTCCGAGACGTCGAGACACGTGTTCACGTCGAGCACGCGAGCGGGAACGCGCGCGCTGTGGGCGGGCATGGACGCCGTGCAAGCTGGCGCGGAGCGTGCGCTGATCGTCGCCGCCGACGCGCCCCGCGGCGAACCGGACGACGCTATCGACCACGCTGCTGGTGCCGGCGCAGCGGCGTTTGTCCTCGAGTGCGACGGTCCCGCACGGATCGTCGACCGGGCAGAGTACGCCCGTGCGTTTCCCGGGACCCGCTTTCGCGAATCCGGTTCGGAGACTATCGACGAGCTCGGCGTGACCCAGTACGACCGACGCGCGTTTACCGAGACGATCGGCGGCGCTATCGACGGACTCAAAGAAACGTGGTCGCCGTCGGCCGCCGCGATTCAGGCACCCGACGGAAAACTCCCCTACCGCTCGAGTGGGCCAGTGGGCGTGGAGACGGACGACATTCGAGCCGCCACGACGGTTCACGACCTCGGCGATCTCGGGGCGGCGAGCGTCCCAATTTCGGTCGCCAAAGCCCTCGAGAACGGCTATGAAACGATCCTCGCCGTTTCCCACGGAAGCGGCGCAGGGGCCGACGCGTTCGTGATCGAGAACCCGAGCGGGGTTCCGACGACGCTCGATCTCGGCGGCGAAACGCCGCTTTCCTACGCGGCATATCTGCGCCAACGCGGTGTCGTCACCTCGGGGCCGCCCTCAGGCGGCGGTGCCTACGTCAGCGTCCCTGCCTGGCAGCGGTCGATCCCACAGCGGTATCGACGCGAAGCGGGACGGTGTCCGGAGTGTGGGTCGCTCGAGTTCCCACCCGAAGGTGCCTGTCGATCCTGTAATTTCCTCGGCGAGTACGACCCGGTACAGCTCCCGAGAGAGGGGACGATCGAGGCAGTGACGACGATTTCACAGGGCGGAGCGCCGCCCGAGTTCGCCGAACAGCAGGCCCAGTCGGGCGATTACGCCGCGGCGATCGTCGCCTTCGAGGTTAGCGGCGAAAGGGTATGTCTCCCCGCGATGGGAACCGACGCCGATCCATCAACGCTCGAGGTCGGAGACCGAGTCGAGACGACGATTCGCCGAATCTACACGCAGGAGGGTGTGACTCGATACGGATTCAAGATTCGGCCGCTCGAGACCGCTTGAGTGATTTCCGCCCCTCATTAGCGTTCCGAACTGGCGATAAGGTTGAAATGGGACTGCACCGGAGTACCCTCTGCGGGGTGGATGTCGTCACCACTGGGCGTTCCAGGACGACCGCCACGCCGCTGTCACCAGCGGGGGCACCCAACGTAGGCCGTATCGGCCTTTTTGTAGTCGTCTGTGGAGGATGTCGAGCTACTGGGAGTCGAGTCGACCCGTCAGCACTTCGCTCGCCGGTGCGAACGAAATTTTCGTGCCGAGGTCGTTTTCGAGCGCTCGTTCGTACAGCAACGACGCCGCGGCGACCGTTTCGATCCCCGTTCCCCCGCTGTCGAAGACGGTTATCTCGTCGTCGGACGTCCGTCCGGGTTCGGCGCCCGCGACCACGTCCCCGAGTTCGGCGTGAACGTGATCCGCCGAAACGCGGTCCGCCTCGAGCGCGGCGATGAACGATCCCGCATCCTGGGTTACTCGCTCGCGAAGGTCGGGAACGTAGGTCGCGCGTTCGATGGTCGTCACGTCCAGTTCCCGTTTGTTCGGATCGTACTGGCCCATCGCGGTCACGTGCGTCCCGGGATCGAGGTGCTCGCCGTCGAACACCGGATCCGTTGCCGTCGTCGCCGTGATCACGACGTCCGCACCGGAGACGGCGTCCTCGCTCGAGGAGACGGCCGTGACCGACGCCTCGAGGGCATCGTCGAACTCCTCGGCGAACGACTCCCGGTTTTCTCGAGTCGGCGAGTAGACGCGAACGTCGGTGAACTCGCGAACGGTCGCTGTGGCGTGGAGCTGTCCGCGGGCCTGCGGGCCGGTTCCGATGACTGCGAGCGTCGTGGCGTCCTCTCGTGCGAGATAATCGACCGCGACGGCTCCGGCGGCACCGGTTTTGAACGGGTTCATGCTCGCCCCGTCGAGCACTGCAAGCGGTTCGCCCGATTCGGCGTTGAACAGCGGCGTCATAAACCACGCGTCTTCAGTCGAGAAACCCGCACTGTACATATACCCGCCCATCGCTCCAGTTTCGGGCAGCAGGGCGCCATACTCGGTGAACATACCGTCGGGATCGGTGCGGAAGTACGCCGAACGGGGATCGGCGGACGCGCCGTTCCCGACCTGACGGTACCCTTCTCTGACGGCTTGGACGTACGCTTCCGGTGTTGCGAGCCCGGAGACATCATCGCTCGAGAGAAACAGTGTATCGGTCATACATGACCCATAGCGACCAGGAGAGAAAAAGACAGGGAGAGAGCGTCGCGTTCAGTCAGCGTTGATCGGCGGTCGCGTCGTTCCGGTTTCGTCCGTGGGCTCGACTGGGGCGTTGACGAACATCGCGTGACCGATAAGCGCCATCGCAACGAGCGAACCGATCGGTATCGCTGCGCTCGGGGAGATCCCAACGACGGTGAGGGCTGCGGTGATCCCGAGCAGTGCGACTGGGATGAGGCCGAGAACAATGTCGTAGTATCCAGTCATAATGTATTCTAACGTATGTGGAATAGTAATATAAGTGTTTCTCATAATCGCTTGATACTGGACTTGTCTCAAACACGGATCTGTTTCACCACGTTCTCATAACTTATGGAGATAACATACTTCGACACAAGATAGTACATTTTCGACACAAGTATGGTATTAGATAACCACCAACATGATATGCCGCTGTTTAATTTGCATCTAATCGCCGTACAAAGCCGACATCGGTACTAGTAGCGAAAGTAATCCTCGAGAGCTGTCGAACCAGACGCCCCGCTCGTCTCTCGAGCCATCCTACTAATTATAATTTGATGTGTCTGTCTTCAAAGATGGGAAGGATCGGCCCCGGCTCGTCCCTCGGTCGCGGCATTCACCTGCTCACGGCGAACGCGGTCCGCCAGAGTACGAAGACCACGAGGCCCGTACCGGTGATCACCAGGTTGAACGGGTACGCTGCGCCGCCGTCGAACAGGGGCGAAGACCGGATGATCAACCCGAGGTTTGCCGCAGCGATCCAACTGAGGGTCGCGTACCGGACAACTCGAGCCGGATCGGCGTACACACCTCTTGTGTACAGTCCCGCCAACATCGAGACGAGCACCCATCCGATAAGAAACGGAACGATAGCCTCGACCGCTCCGAGCGGGTTCGCCAGCGGGTTGCCGCCGTGGTGAAGGTGTCCGTACGTGACGAGCCCGGACAGGAGCGCGATATCGACGACGCCGAGACCGACCCCTTCGCGCGTGAAACCGCCGGCAACGTCTCCAAATCGAGTTCTCGTGCTCATGGATATGCTACAGTTCCCGTCCCTATTGTGTTACCCGATTTCCACCACTACACAAACAGCTTGCGGCGTCGAATCCGATCCGAGGCTATCGCACACTTCGCCTTGCGTATCCCGTGCTAACGGACGGACTACGCGAGACGACAAATCTCTCAGCAGTGACGCCACCCTCCCTCGAGCCGTGACTTACTCCTGAGACGGGGCCCGGATCGTTTCGAGCACGCGCTCGGAAAATTCGGGTGCCGACAACCCCTCCGAGAGCCCCCGAAACCACGCCTCTTCGACGTGCCAGTGGCCGCGAACGGCACCGTCGGTCGTCGTTGAGGTCACCTCGAGCCGTCCCGGCTCCCAGTCGTCGCGTTCGTCTTCGATAGCGAGTAGCGTCCGGACGACCACGCCGACTTCGTGACTAGTTACCGTCTCCGATTCGCTAACCGCCTCGTATGTTAGCGTGATTCGATCTGCAGTCTCTTCGTACGCCGTGACGTAGTAGCCGTTGCTCATCAATCGGTTCTCGAGACTCACGGAAACAGGACGGTCCTCGCTCATTACCGGGCGTTTGCGAGCGAGCACAAAAAGGGTAAGCACGAAACTGCGGGTGCGAGACGGGTGAGGACCAAGCCATCACCCGGTTCGGCGTTACAGCGGATCGACGAGGTCCTCGAGCGCCGCCTCGGGGTCGTCTGCCTTCGCGACGCCGCTGGCGAGCAAGACGCCTTCCGCGCCGAGTTCGCCCGCAGAAACGACGTCGTTGCCGGTGCTGATTCCCGCACCGCAGAGGACCGAAACGTCGTCATCGACGCCGCTGGCGGCCTCGACGGCATCCTCGACGATATCGGGATCCGCCTGACTGACCGGCGTCCCGGTTCCGATGAGTTCCGGCGGCTCGACCGCGACGGCGTCCGGGCCGAGCGCCGCGCTGGCACCGATCTGTGCCGGATTGTTCGCACAAACGATCGTCTCGAGGCCTGCACGTTCGGCGGCCCGAACCGAGCCGTCGATATCCGCGAGCTTCAGTCGGTTCTCGGAGTGATTAATCAGCGTTCCCTCGGCTCCCGCTTCGGCGACCGATTCCGCCAGCGTGTGACCCGTATTACTTCCGTAGTCGATCGAGTCAACGTGTTGGGCCCACGTCTCGACGCCGGTTGCCGCAACCCGCTCTATGTGAGCGTCCTGGGGAGCGACGGCGAGTCGAGCGTCGGTTTCCTCGTCGACGTCGCGAACCGCTTCGGCGACGGCGACTGGATCACACGGATACGTCTTCAGATTGACGAGGATCAACATACCGGAGACAGGCATGCCAGAACAGAAAGAGGTTTCGACAACTGTGCGAGGGCGGTCCGAGTGGGCCGTCAACCGCTACCCGCTGAGGAATCGGACGGGTCCACGTCGATACCCGCGCGATCAGTCCTTTCGCTTGACCACGTCACCGAGCGTGTAGCTTCCGCTCGAGGAGCCTCCGTCCCAGTCGGCATCCTCGCTCGAGCCGCCCTCTCCGGTGAGGCTAATGTTGAGGAACTTCTCGAGTTTCGACTGGACGCTGTCGGTCGGAAGCGTGTCGCCGCGCTCGAGTTTCGTGATAAGGCTCGCCTTTTCGTTGAGTTCGTTTGCGAGCTCCGACTGGCTGAGTCCCTCCTTTTCGCGGGCCAGACGAATCCGGTCGTCGTAGTCGGTCGCGATTTCGTCCATGTCGTCGAACATGTCCGACCTTCGGGTCGAGCCGCCCGAACTGCTGGCGGTGCTCGAACTCGAGGCCGACCCGGAAGACTGCCCGCTCGAACTCGAAGAACTACCGGCGTTCGACCCCGTCGAATACTTCGTCGACGTACTCGAACTCGAGGACCCGGTTTTCACTTCGGTGCCGAAATCTGTGCAATCCGAACACACGTCCAGTTTGGCACCCTCAACTTTGATCGTTTTCGGGGACGACGTCTCGGCGCCACACATTTCGCACTGAACCATGGCAGACTCTATATTCCGGTGCGTGATAAACCATGCGGCGAGCCTCGAGTTGGTAGAGAAACAGGTACCTGGCGTCGATCGACGTTCAATCGAGCGCCGACCAGGAGTAGAAAAACCGCTGGAGGGCGGTGAAGTGCCCGACGACGGCGAGGAAGACCAACAGCCAGCCGATCACAGTGAGGTCGGCCGGAGCGATATCCCACAGCGGGTAGGCCAGAAAGCCAACGATGCCGATGATCGCGAGCCGGTCCGCCCGACCGACGAGTCCGCCGTAGACCCGATCCAGACCGACGGCCTGGGCCTGCGTTCCGAGATACGACGTCATCACGACGCCCGTCACCGCGAGGAAACCGAGGAAGTAACGCTCGATGCCGGCTGCCAGTCCGGCGATGATGACGATATCCGCGTACCGATCGAGGACGTGATCGAGCAGGTCCCCGCCGGCAGAGGCGACGCCCTGCTCACGCGCGAGCGCGCCGTCGACGATATCCAACCAGCCGTTGACGAACACGAGTACCGCCGCAACGACGAACCAGATCGGGTCCGCCCGTCCGCCGAGCATGAACGCGACGGCCGCGGCGGCCGCCATCCCGAACGCGAGCACGCTGACGCTGTTCGGCGTCATGCCGATTCGATCGAAGCCCTTAACGAACGGGTCGAGAAAGCGCGAAATGTACGGTCTGAATTGATCGAGCGTCATGTGAGATACCCCATAAAGTCGACCTCGCCTGCACCCGGTTCTCGCTCACCAGAAACGACCGCCTCGAGCGCGTCTGCGACATCGTCAGGCCGGCTGTCTGTCGTATCAATTTCGTACACCGACTCGAGACCGTGCCGGTCGACGGCTTCGCCGAGGATGACATCGAGCGCTTCGCTCTCGGCGTTTTCGCTCGCTTTCTCCGGTGACTCGCCGCGCTCTTCGAGACGTTTCTCGAGGAGATCGGGTTCACAGCGCAACACGGCGACACGATCGGCCTCGAAGTGGTGTGCGAGGTGAGATTCGATTAGCACGTCGTCCTGTCCTTCGAGCCGAGCCTCGAGGGCGTCCATATCCGCGACCTTGCTCTGGCGGTCTTCGTCAACCTCCGTGTACAACTCCTCGTCCTCGAGTAACTCGTTGAGATGGACGACCTCGAGCGTCGAGCCGTCGACGGAGACCGCGCCCGTCTTCGAGTCCGAATCGGATTCGGCGAATCGGGACTCGAGTGCGGCAGTCGCGGTGGTCTTTCCGGTTCCGGGCGTTCCGGTGATGGCGACCCTCACGTGTCCGACACCTCCGAGGCGTTCGTGTCGGAGGTGTCACCTGTTTGTGCTCCATCGGGGAGGCCGAACTCCTCGATCACCCGATTGAGCGTCTCGACCGCGCGTTCGGTCTCGGATTCGGTACCGCAGGTGATGCGAATACAGCCCGGTAATCCGAAGCTCGTGCAGTCCCGAACGATCACGCCCCGCTCTTGCATTTCTTCGGCCACCGCCGAGGCGTCGCCGACGGCGATGAGGACGAAATTACCCTCGCTCGGCCAGACGTGCGCCTCGACGTTCTCACGCATGGACTCGCGCGACTCGAGCGTCGTTTCGACGGTTCGATCGACGTGCTCGCCGTCGTCAAAAGCCGCCAGACCCGCGCGACAGGCCAGTTCGCTCGCCGCAAACGGGGTGTTTACGCGTGCGTACGCGTCGCCCCACTCTTCGGGAACGATGGCATACCCGAGTCTGACGCCGGCGAGGCCGTAGGCTTTCGAGAACGTCCGCAGGGTCGCGACGTCGTCTCGAGCGTCGTATCCGTCGTTCCCCTCGATCAGCGCGAGTGCGCTCTCCACGTCGGCGAACTCGCCGTAGGCCTCGTCTACGACGACGAGCGTGTCGTCACCCGTTTCCTCGGCTACCCGCTCGATTTCCTCGAGATCGATCGTCGAACCCGTCGGATTGTGCGGGCTGGTCAGGTAGACGACCCGCTCGCCGTCGTAGGCTTCGAGAACGGGTTCGGCAGTCTGTTCAAAGTCGTCTGTTCGCTCGAGCGCGTACGTGCTGATGTCGCCGTGGTGGAATCGGGCGCTCATCCCGTAGTAGGCAAATCCCGGCTCCGGAACCAGAATCTCGTCGTCAAACTCGAGAGTCGCTCGGTGAAGATAATCGATCGCCCCGTCGCCGCCGTTGGCGAGCCACACCTGCGAGTCGTCGACTCCCCAGTCCTCGGCGATAACTTCCGTCAGATCCGCGTGTGCGGCTTTCGGGTAGCTATTGACGCTCGAGGCGGTCTCGCGGATAGCCTCGACGGCTGCGGGCGAGGGCCCGTGGGGGTTCTCGTTGGAGGCCAGTTTGATGAATTCGGCGGGATCACGCCCGAGTTCGCGGGCGACCTCCTCGATCCCCCGACCGGCCTGATACGCGACGTGGTCGGATAGATCGCGCGGTTGCATACGACAGCCTTCTCGCGGCGGCTCTTAAGGGTGCTTACCTGGCCTCGATCCTATTCGTCCCGGATCCGTTCGATGCGCTCGAGCGAATCGGCGTCGGCCGGGTCCTTGTCGTGGCGAACGCTCCGGAATCTCGGGAAGCGAAGCGCGTATCCCGACGAATACGTCGGCGACGATTGGATCTCTTCGTACCCGACCTCGAAAACGACCGCGGGCTCAAGTTCGACGCGCTGGCCCTCTTCGGTCTGAACGTGGGGCTCGAGGAGTTCCGTGAGGTCGGCCAGCTTTTCGTCGGTGATCCCCGTCGCAACCTTCCCGACCGTCTCGAGGGAGTCCCCGCTATCGCCGTTGCGAACGGAGAGCTCGAACGTTCCCAGAAACGTCGCTCGTCGCCCTTCGCCCCACTCCGCCCCCGTCACAACGCAATCGAGTGTCTCGACGTCAGGTTTGCGCTTTCGCCAGTGTTTCCCGCGTCGCCCCGGCGAGTACGCCGAGTTCGGATCCTTGAGCATGATTCCCTCGTGACCGGACTCGAGGGCCTCGGCATCGATCGATTCGATTTCGTCCGGGTCGTCGGTCCGCCACAGGAGAGAGAGCCCCCGAATTTCATCGAGCGAGTCGCTGTCTGGCTCGTCCGCTTCCGCGAGCAGTTCGACGAGCTGATCGTGTCTCTCCGTCAGCGGAGACTCGAGATAGTCCGTCCCCTCCGCGTGCAAACAGTCGAAGAAGACGGGCCTGACCGTCACGTCTTCGCGCGCTTTCGCAATGTCGTGTTTCCGCCGGAAGCGTTTAAGCACCTCCTGGAACGGAAGCGGCGAACCGTCCCCGTCCACGGCGACGACCTCTCCGTCGAGAATAACCGGTACTTCGAGCGTCTCCTCGGCGAACTCGACGACCTCGGGAAGCGCGGTCGTCACGTCCTCCATGTTCCGTGAAAAGACGCGGGTTTCGGCGTTCGACGCCTCGATTCCGTCGGGATCGTAGTGCAGTTGTACGCGCGCGCCGTCGTACTTCCACTCGACGGCGGCTTCCTCCCACTCCTCGAGTGCGCCGGTTACCGTTCCCGTCTGGGCGAGCATCGCCTGGACGGGTCGCCCGACCTCGAGGTCCATCGCGTCTAGTCCCTCGAGCCCCTCGTCTCGTGCGACGCGAGCGACTCGTCCGTAATCGTTCGAGACCTGCAGCGCTCGTTCGACGCGCTCCGTCGGAACCTCGAACGCCGCCGCGATGGCATCCCGAACGGTTCCCTCGCCGACGCCGATTCGCATCTCCGAGAGGACCAACCTGGCGAGGTATCTGGCTTCCTCGTTCGAGCACTGGTTGAACAATCCAAAGAGCAGGTCGATCTTCCTGTCGGCGCTCCCGGAGCCGTCCGCCGCCGCGAGATCGCGGAGCGTCTCGTCGACCTCGCGGACGGTGAGCGCGTTCCCACCGGCGTCCCCGGTGAACGCCCCAAGACCCCGCTGACCGCCGTACTCGTAACTCGCCGCGACGTCGCCGATCTCGCCCAGTTCTGCCAATCGATCCTCGACATCAGCCGGACCCACGTTCGTTCCCGCCGCGCGAGCGATCGCCTCGTAACACGAACTGGGACCGATATCGAGCGTCGTCGACTCCCACGCAGGAAAGACCCGACCCTGGACGTACCGAGCGACGATCTCGAGTTCGTCGTCCCCGCGCTCGAGATCCGCCCCGTCTTCCTCGGGGATTTCCCCCGTGCTCTCCTCGAAAAGCGCCCTGACGTGATCGACGGTCTCGAGGTCCGCTGGCTCGGCTTCGATCTCGGCGGCGCGATCCGCGAACGTGGCGAACTCCATCGACGATGGCTACGTAACTGACGGTGTTAAACGGATTGACTGGCCGTCGGTCGACCGACGAACGAATTCTTCGCAACGTCGTCTGTCGGCGAGCGATAATCGGGTCAACGAGCGCGGTCGTGTGAACATATCCCACCCGTGGTTCGATGGGCGTGCCTTCAAGGCAATCGGGCTCACACTCGGATGTATGCCAGAGGAGGAACTCGCTGAGCGGGTCGCAGACGTACTGACGGTCGACGCCGAGGAGTTTCGCTCCCAGGCGGAGGCCGACGCCGAAACGATCATTCAGGCGATCGACGAGGGCGTCTTCGATAACCCGCAGGCCATTGTCGGCCTCGAGTACGAGTTCTACGCGGTCGAATCCGACGCGTGTTCGCTCCGACGGGTCCCGCGCCGCCTCCTCGAGTTGATCGGGTTCGAGAAGGAACTCGGCCTCCACAACGCGGAGATGACGACGAGTCCCCAACCGCTGAACGCTCACGGGCTTCGCGCACAGGAGTCGGAGGTCAAGGCCCGCCTCCGGACGGCACTCGACGTGACGCACTCGGAAGGGATGCGCCTCGTTAGCGACGCGATGTGGACGATTCCGCCCGAAGGCGAGGACGCGACAACCTATCTCACGGACAGCGTCGAGCGGACGGTTACCGGTGCTGGCGAGAACGACGAGGCGTCCGGATCTTCCGAGGGTGACGGTCAGCAGATCCGAATCGCGACGAATATGAGCGATTCGGGGCGGTATCACGCGATGGCCAACACCGACCGCGCCCAATCCGCGGCGATGGAAATCGACGCCCCGAACGTGACGCTCGAGGCCGACACGGTCATGCCCGAAAGCCTGATCACGTCGATCCAACCGCATTACCAAGTTCCCCACGCGATCGACCTTCCGCTGTACTTCAACTACGCGCTTCGCATCGCCGGCCCCCTCCTGGCACTCGGCGTCAACTCCCCGTTTTTCCCCCCGGATTGTTACGACGAGAACGCAAGCCCCGACGAGATCCTCGAGGACGCGTGGATGGAGCACCGAATCGCCATCTTCGAATCGGTGCTCAACGAACGCCACACCTCCGAGGGGAAGGTTCGTTTCCCGCGCGACCTCGGAAAGGTCGAAGAAGCGATCGAGCGGATCGTCGACGACGACACCCTCGTTCCGATGCCCGTCGAAACCGGCGACCGATTCGACGATCAGTTCCCTCACTTCCGGCGCAAACACGGCACCTACTGGCGCTGGGTTCGGCCCGTCTTCGACGGCGCGACGCGGTCGGCCGCCAACGCGCGAATCGAGTTTCGGCCAATCTCCGCCCAGCCGACGGTTCGGGACTCCATCGCCTTCCAGGCCGCCTTCGCCGGGCTGATGGAGAGTCTGGTTCGTCTCGAGCACCCCGTCTACGAACTCGACTGGGAGCACGCCCACGAAAACTTCTACGCCGCGATGCGCGACGGCCTCGACGCGGACATGACGTGGATCACGAACGACGGCAAGGAGACATCCGATTTGGTCGACCTCTACGACGACCTGCTGGCGCACGCGGAGGACGGCCTGACGAACCGCGACCTTTCGGAGGAGGAAGCCGCGAAGTACCTCTACCCGCTCAGGCGACGCGTTCGGCAGGGGCTAACGCCGGCCCAATGGAAACACGACGAAGTGAGCCGCCACCTCGAGTCCGGCGAGGATCTCGAGACGGCGATCGAATCGATGCAACGGCGATACGTCGAGCGCCAATCGGAGACGCTCCTCGAGGGGAGCTTTGCCGACTGGGTTAGCGAGTGAGCTGCGAGGGAACCGGTTCGAAGCGAGTGAGGCGACTCGGTTGTCCGATATATTTCGTTCTCCCGCGAATAAGGCGTCGGGTACCGTTGAGCGCGCGAATTCTTAATTCCTGGCCGACCGAAGGTGCCCCGATATCGCATTTCAGGGCTCAGGCTGAAAGGGTCTAAGTACTACCGGACGCGTGTGTGCGTATGGTTACGTTCCTCTCCGGTGGCACCGGGACACCGAAGCTGGTCGACGGAGTGGAAGCTGTATATTCGCCCGACGAGATAACGATCGTCGCCAACACGGGCGACGATATCGAACTCGGCGGCTTGCTGGTCTGCCCGGACGTCGATACGCTTCTCTTTCAGGGCGGCGACGTGCTCGACCGCGAGACCTGGTGGGGGATCGAGGGCGACACGCACCGAACGAACGCCGAACTCATGGAGATCGCCGATGCGGCTGACCTCCCGGACGGACCGCAGTACCTCTCGGCGGATCGCCAGACCGCGGGTCGGGAAATCGCAAACTGGCGTCGCTTCTCGGGGGTCGCCGAGTTCATGACGATCGGTGACCGTGATCGCGCCGTCCACATCACGCGAACGAGTCTCCTCGATCAGGGCCACTCGTTGAGCGAGGCCCTGGCCCGACTCTCTTCTGCGTTCGACCTCCCGTTCGATCTCCTTCCGATGAGCGACGACCCGGTCGCCAGCCTCGTCCACACCGAAGACGGGACGATGCACTTTCAGGAATACTGGGTCGGTCAGCGCGCCGACCCGACCGTCGAAGACGTCGAATTCCGCGGCTCCGAGGAGGCAAAACCAGCTCCCGGCGTCCTCGAGGCGCTCGAGGAACCAGTCGTCGTCGGCCCGTCGAATCCGGTGACGAGCATCGGGCCGATGCTCGCTATCCCCGGTTTCGTCGACGCGCTCAGCCAGACGACCGTCGTCGTCGTCTCGCCGTTCCTCGACGACGAGGCGTTCTCCGGACCCGCCGAAGAGCTGATGGAAGCCGTCGGCGCGGAGCCCTCGACGGCGGGACTCGCGACGACCTATCCGTTCGCCGATGCGTTCGTCGTCGACGAGAACGACGGGACCGAATTCGATCGCCCGACGATCCGGACCGACATCGAGATCGGCTCGATCGAGGACGCCGAGCGCATCATCCGAACGATCGCCGAGGCCATCGAGACGGTCGAGTGAGCGCGATTATGTTCGACCCACCACTCGCACTGGCGAGTCTCAGCGGGGAGGCGGACGCCGACTGGGCTCGAGCCGGCTCGGAATTCGCCGGGTGTGCGTTCCTCGGCGGCATCGCCATCGACGAACGCTCGCGGACGGGGGCCAGAAAGCTGGTCGATCGAGACCGCGAAGAGTTTCTCCCCGAAGACCCGTTCGCGTTTATCGATAGTCAACTCGAGGCTCTCGATACGGTCCCGATACGGCCCGCAGTAAACGTCAGGTCCGCAACGAGGGAACCGATAGCGCGTGCCGCCCGCGTCTGTCGAGACCGGGACGCACTGCTCGAAATCAACGCTCACTGCAGACAGGACGAGATGTGCGCCGTCGGCTGTGGCGAACGGCTACTGGCGGATACCGAACGCCTTCGATCGTACGTCGAGACCGCTGTCGAGACGGGAGCCGCGGTCGGCGTCAAGGTCCGGACGGAAGTACCGGGCGTCGATCTGCCGGCGCTCGCGAACAAATTCGAGACCGCCGGCGCGACGTTCGTTCACGTCGATGCGATGGACTCGGAGCACGTGATCGCCGACGTGGCCGAACGGACGGACCTGTTCGTCATCGCGAACAACGGCGTCCGAGACGACGAAACGGTCCGCGAGTACGTCGAATACGGCGCGGACGCGGTCAGTGTCGGCCGTCCCAGCGACAATTCCGTCGTACTCGAGCAGGTCCAAAGCGCCGTCGATACCCACCTCGGTCTCGAGTCGAATTCGATTGAGTCCTGAGAACGAACTCTTGGCCTCACACCGGATTGGGTACTTCCAGTGCTCCGCTCAATCTGTCTTCTCGTTATCGCCGAACGACTCCCAGATTCACGCGCGACTCGCGTTGAAAGAGTCGCTCGAGCGGCCTCCGCCAGGCCGGATGGCGCTCACGTTCGACCCTGCGGTGGAGTTCCTCGTTCTCGGAGCGGAGGCGCTCGTTTTCGGCCTCCAGTACCGCCCGTCCGATTATCGTTCCGCCGGTCGTCGCAACGGAGCCGGCGATCGCATCCTCGAGAAGCTCGTTTCCAGCGTCCGGAAGGAACCCTTCCGTAGTCTGTGTGACCTGCGATGCCAGTCCCTCGTCGCCGACGACCGAGACGAGAAAGAACACCAGAACCAGAAGCGAAATCAGGGAAATAAACGCCTGATAGGCGATACTGCCAGCCATGAACGTCACGTTTTCCTGGCTGATTCCCCTGACCACCGTTTCGGCGAACGACCGCCCCCGCTGGAACGCGCTCGTTTCTCCGCGGCTATCGCTCATACCGAACGCTCGACACCGACGAAAAAAACGGAGACGCTTGCGAGAACCGATGACGACCGAGCGAACCGCCTCTCGAACCCGTTTCGATCGTCCAGCAAGTCCTAAGCCGACAGCCGACAGATTCGAACGTAGTGCATATGCGAAGTGCTTCCCAGAACGCGGAACTCGCGCTGTTGCTCGAGGTCTGTGGAACGCCGAAACCGGGGAACGTCGACCGGTCGCGGGACCTCGATGACCTGCTCTTCGAACACTTTTTGGCGGGTGCCGTCGGCTCTCAGCGCGGACTTCGGATGGCCGAATCGGGAGAGCCGATCGGCCGGTCGTTCGAGCGGAGCGTCGAGGGGATGGCCGAACAGGGCGGCGGGAACACCCAGTTCGGCGCACTGTTGTTGCTCGTCGCACTCGTCAAAGCTTCGGATGACGGCGTCTCGCGATCCGCGGTCGAATCGGTCGTCGAGGACACCACCGTCGCGGATGCAAAAGGGTTTTACCGGGCGTTTGAACACGTCGATGTCTTCGTTTCCGAACCGCCCGACGAACTCGAGGCCCTCGACGTTCGTCGGGGCGACGACGCGATTCCGGCGCTCGAGACGCGCGGACTGACGCTGCTCGACGTGATGGATCGAAGCGTTCCCGGCGACGACGTGGCTCGCGAGTGGGTTACCGGATTCAAGCGATCGTTCGACGCGGCCAACCGACTCGCCGAAGCAACCGGGCCGATTGCGGATCGGGCTGCGACGGTATTTCTTTCCGTCCTTGCGGATCGTCCAGACACGCTCGTTGCGGGGCGCCACGGCGATTCCGTCGCGACCGAAGTGACGGAACGAGCCGCCGTACTGGTCGAATCAGGCTCGGTCGAGGCGAATCGGGACGCGGTCGAATCGTTCTCCGACGAACTCGTCTCCCGGGGTGTGAATCCGGGGACGACGGCGGATTTGACCGCCGCCGGACTGTTCATCGCGCTCGAGAACGAACTGATCGAACTATGAGCGGTGCCCACGGAGATGGCGACCAGGCCGACCGGACGAGCGGGTCAGAAAAGAGAGTGGACTGGCCGGTTACGCTCGAGGGAGTCACGGAGACGGTCGTCACCACGCTCGGGCCGAACGGCCGCTGGAACGCGGCCGCGCTCGGACTGTTCGCTGAAGCGGACGAGAGCGCAGGAGAGGACGACAGGTTGGATGACATCGAGTGCCCCGAAAATGCGATTACCGTGTCTGCGCGAACGTGGGGGAACACGCGGACCCGGCGGAACTTCCACAGGCAGGGGACGGGATACGTGCAGTTTACGCGCGATCCCGTCAACTTCGTCGATGCCGCTCTCTCGATTTCCGAACTCGAAGAGCCCGTCCTCGAGTCGGCCGACGCGTGGGTTCGAGTTTCGGTCGAGCAAACCGATGCCGGAAGCGAGGACGGCACCCGCTGGGAAGAATGGCAGGTTCGGCCCCTCGAGTCGACGGTCGAAACCGAGACGGTACCGACGATAAATCGAGGATTCGGTGCCGTCATCGAAGCGACTGTCGCCGCGTCCAGACTCGACGTCGACGGGTACAACGAGTCCGTCCTTCGTGACCGACTCGATCACTACGCATCGGTCGTCGAACGAGCCGGAAGCGACCGCGAACGGGAAGCGCTGTCTCGGGTACGCGAACTCGCGGAGTGGTAGGACCGTCCTGTCCGAGAGTAACAGGACGACACCAGCGGCCCGATCCCCCAACCGTTCGACCAGCGGCTCCAGCGAATTCTCGTCGCCCCCGCACACTCGAGTTTAAATACGATTAGGCGGGATCCCTCCCGTAGATGAGGTTTCATTTCAGAACCGCGACGAGTGTGTTTCGGAAAACGCTCCCGTTCGTGATGCTTCGGCTTGGTATCGGACTGCTTTGTGGGCTTCTCGCCGTCGTCTACTTCGGGGCCATCGCCTGGTTCGGGCGCAGACTGCTCGAGTCGGGGTCCATTTCTGAACTCGTCGCAGTCGTCGGCCTGGCCCTCTCTATCGGACTGTTCGTGGCGGGGTGGCGACTGGTCAGCAGGTATGTACTGTATCTCGTCAAAGTAGCTCATATCGCAGTCATCGCTCACGTTATCGAAACCGGCGAGGTTCCCTCGAATCAGATCCAGTATGGAAAGTCGCAGGTGAGCGAGCACTTTACCGAAGCGAGCGCACTTTTTGCCGTCGACCAGCTGATCAAAGCGGTCATCACCCAGTTCAACGGGGCGGTCGTCTCGTTCTCGAGTCTGGTTTCTATCGTTCCGAATCTGCAGAAACTCGTTCAGCTTCTCGGGAAGGCGATTGCGATCGCGGCGTCGTATATCGACGAAGCGATCATCGCATACATGTTCACGAATAGCGACCAAAATCGGTGGCGCTCGGCCAGAGACGGGGTGGTCCTCTACGGCAAGAACTGGAGGTCGGTGCTCGGGTCGACGCTGTTGATCGTCGTTGGAATGTACGCCGTGGCTTTCGTACTGGCTTTGGCGCTGATACCGGTTGCAACCACTCTCGGAAGTGTTTCCGGCCAGTACCAGCTACTAGGATGGGCGGTCGTCGTCGGGACGATTGTGACGATCTACACCGGATTTCTCAAACCGTGGGTCAAGACCGTCGTCATCACCACCTTCCTCCTCGAGTCCCGAGAAACGCAGCCCGACAGCGAAATGATGGACAGAGTTGCGGAGCGATCGGAAAGGTTTCAGGAACTTGTCGGAAAGGCGGACGGGCGGTCGGCTGAGGAGGGTTCTCAGCCACCGAGCGAGAGTATCGCCAGCGGAGACGGGATCCGATAGTCGCGTCCTTCGGTCGAACGAAAAGGGAGTCAATTAAGGCCCTCTAGACGGAAACTCCTCTATGGCAATCAAACCGGCCTACGTCAAAAAGACGGGAGCGCTCCTGTTAGAGCAGTACCCGGACGCGTTCACGACTGACTTCGAACAGAACAAAGATAGCGTCGATAAGCTCACGAACATCGAATCGAAAGGTGTTCGGAACCGGATTGCGGGCTACGTCACGCGAAAGAAGAGCGGAAAGGTCGCTGCCTGAATTTTTCGAGGTGTAATCGCGACGACTACTCTAGTACCCGAGAGTGGTTTCACTATCCATCCGAATATCGTCCTCCCCGGTGAGAAACGTCACAGCGGTCGTCTGTTATTCACCCGAACCGACTCGGGGGACCCCGTTCGATCATGGAACCGGCCGATCAGTGCCCGTGATCGTCGCCGCCGAATCCGGGCTCCATATACGCGCCAGCAAACAGCGCGACGACGCCGATCCCGACACCGAACGTCAGGATGATGACCCCCTCGAGTATCGGGTCATCGCCGGTGACGAGCATTCCCATCTCCGTGTAGCCGTCGACAGCGGCCAGGAGACCGATCAAGATACTCACAACACCGACGGCAGCCGCTCCGATACCGAATCCGCCGCTAAACGGTCCAATACCGGCCGAGTCAGGGGTCGAACCGCTCATTTGGACCACCCGGTCGAGCGATGGGTGGCAACTCGAATGTCGATCGAATCCGTGTCATCGGCGGGCGACATCGTCATAACTGAACGATTCGGGCGCAGATTGTGTTCCATTGGTCGTACTGTTTGGCTACGTTTTCTTAATATCTTCTATGCTCGTCTCGTGGTCCCGGGTCGAACTCCCCGAAAGTCGACCATATTAATTTTCGCTGACAGTAGCGTGCGAGGGAAATCCAAACGGTTTTGCGCGCACAAACCCGAGGTGCGGAAAATGACTGTACGTGTAGGAATTCTCGGTGCAACCGGCGCCGTCGGACAGCGGTTGATTCAACTCCTTGACCCACACCCATCCTTCGAAATCGCGGCATTGACCGCGAGCGCGTCGAGTGCCGGTCGCTCCTACCGCGACGCCGCGAAGTGGCGCGTCGACTCGCCGATCCCCGCCGACGTTTCGGATATGACCGTGACTGGAACTGATCCGGACGAAGTTCCCGATGACATCGACCTCATATTCTCGTCTCTCCCCTCGAGCGTCGGTGCCGAAGTCGAACCGGAGTTCTGTGAGGCGGGCTATGTCCTCTCTTCGAACTCGTCGAACGGACGGATGGATCCGGACGTTCCGCTGGTGATCCCCGAAGTCAACGCGGAACACGTCGATCTCCTCGAAGTCCAGCGCGAGGAACGCGGCTGGGACGGCGCAATGCTCAAGAACCCGAACTGTTCGACGATCACTTTCGTTCCGACGCTCGCGGCGCTCGCACAGTTCGGGCTCGAGAAGGTCCACGTCTCGACTCTGCAGGCCGTTTCGGGGGCGGGCTACGACGGTGTGACATCGATGGAGATCATCGACAACGCGATCCCGCACATCGGGAGCGAAGAAGACAAACTCGAGACCGAATCGCGGAAACTGCTCGGCGAGTTCGACGGCGTTGAACTCGCGAACAACAGCGTCGAGGTCGCGGCCTCGTGTAACCGGATTCCGACCATCGACGGCCACCTCGAGAACGTCTGGGTCGAAACGGAGGAGGATATCACGGCCGAAGACGCCGCAGAGGCGATGCGGTCGTATCCCGCGCTAGATCTCCGATCCTCGCCCGATCAACTTATTCACGTCTTCGAGGAGCCGGACCGACCACAGCCGCGAATGGATCGTACCCTCGGCGGCGGCATGGCCATCGCCGCGGGCGGCATTCGCGAGTCGCCGTTCGGTCTGCAGTACAACTGTCTCGCACACAACACCATCCGCGGTGCCGCCGGAGCGAGCGTGCTCAACGGCGAACTGTTGCTCGAGAACGGATTTCTGTAAGCACAAACGGCGTGGAAATTCGACCAGAGTACCGTTCTACTCGTCGAAGTACTCCTGCTGTGGAAGCGAAACAACAGGAATGGACGCCTCCCTGACCAGCCGCCGAGCAACGTCTCCCGTAAGCAACTCCGTGATTCGGTTCCCGCTTCGGGGAATAAAGGCGATCGCATCGGCGTTTTTCTCCTGTGCCTCGTCGAACACCGTCTCGACGATATCGGTTCCGTAGAGGACGTCCGTCTCGATATCCCCAGGGGCATCCGCGAGAGCGCCGTGTGCCGCTTCGAAGATTTCCTCGGCGTACTCCTGACGTTTACCCATCGGTGCCTTGTCTATCCCTCCGCCCGCCTTCTCGATCACGTTCACCAGTGTGACCGTCGCGGTCGGCTCGAGGCGCGGAGCGAGCGCGCTCGCAGTCCGCTCGGCGTCGTCGGGGTCCGCCAGCGGTACCACGATGGTCCCCTCGAACGTCAGTGTCATCGGCTCACCTCGTCGAACGAAGCAGGTCGGCGCGTGAGGCGTCGTGTCTGTGGGTCGGTCTGTCGGCCACTCATTAGAGAGGAGTTCGTCCTAGACGATTATAAAAGCAATCGAGCGGAGTCGGTCGACGGGCGTTCGTGCTACTCGCTGCTGAGATCTGCATCGACGCGAAGTTCAGAATCGGTCACCGTCGCGACGTTGTCTGCCGGGACCTTGATGTCGTCCTCACCCGCTTCTCCGAATCCGAGGCTCTGTATCCACGCGTTCGTGAGTTTCGGCTCGGGATCGACGTACGCGAACTGTTCGATCGCATCGACCTCCGTGACGATACCGATCTGTTCGCCGCGGACATCCATGAGGAACTTGCCTTCGTCTTCCGTCGAGAGGACCGTCATATTCGTCGTACTGTTTCGCCTATGTCACTAAATACATTGTGGAGTCGTCTCTGCAAGGATTCCCCCCTCCGCTCGCCACGAACGTCTCATAGGGTCGGTTGTCCCTGTTTACCAGTTCGTCGCCAGAGCGGGGTGGCGAACGACTGGAAATGACTGACAATCGACCCTATCAAGTCACAACGTGACGTGATTCTCGAGTTCGGCGTCCCATCCCGACTCTGTGATTCGTGTCGCGTTCGTCGCGACGATTTCCGCAAGTCGCTCGTAGTACTGGGGAGTGTGGCCGGCGTTGTGAGGCGTAATCTGGACGTTCCCGAGGTTCCACAACGGGTGTTCTTCGGGAAGCGGCTCGGGGTCGGTCACGTCGAGCGACGCGCCTCGAATCCAACTCGAGCGCAGTGCATCGACCAGTTCGTCCGTTTCGATGACCGGTCCGCGCGCGACGTTTACGATAACGGCATCGGGATCGAGGGTGACAAACTCGTCGTGACCGACCAGTCCTCGAGTGTCGTCGGTGAGTGGGCACGCGAGTACGAGGTAGTCGGTCTCGGAGAGTGCATCGTGGAACGCGTCAGCTTCGAACCCGATCACGTCGTCGGTCGGACCGCCCTTTTCGGGAGAGTATCGAACGCCGACCGTGTCGACATCGAACGGCTCGAGCCGTCGGCAGACGGCCTCCCCGATCGCACCCAGACCGACGATAGTAACCGTCGAACCGCACAATTCGTGGGCCTGGTAGTGTCGCCACTCCCGCCGTCGTTGGCGGCGCTCGCCTTCGTGGAAGCGGCGAGTAAAGTACAGTATCGAACCGAGCACGTGCTCGCCGATGTTCGGGCCGTGAACGCCCGAGGCGTTGGTCACCGTGACACCCCGCTCGCGGAGTTCCTCGAGTGGAAGGTGACCGGTTCCCGCGTACGCGCAGGCGAACACCTCAAGGTTTTCAGCGTGTTCCAGTAGCTCCGAATCGAGCGTCATTCCGGTAACGAATGTCGCGTCGCGAATCTTCTTCCGTTCCGCCGCCGGCGTTCGGGCGAGTTCGACGGTTCGATTCGGGAGGCGGTCACGTAGCGTCTCAACGTACTGCTCGACGGGCATACCGTGCGTTCCTTGGCGAAGAACGAGAACATCGAATTCGTCGGCCATATCCGTGCTGTTGGGTGGTATCCCCAAAAACGTTCGTTCCCCATCCGACAATCGGATACTGTTCGTTGGGACGCTCTATCAACAATGCTGAACCACAGGATAGTGAATACGAATTTCAGGCAGTTTAATATGGCTCGCTGAGTCCGAACGGAGTATGGAACACGTCGACGTCGCGATTATCGGTGGTGGTCCCGCTGGTGCGAGCGCGGCCGAGCGGGCCGCCTACCACGACGCGGAGACCGTCCTGTTCGAACAGGGCGTCCCACGAGAGGACCGTGCGGAAGCCGGTCCCGATTCGACCGACGCCGCGGGGATGCTCGATTACTGGATCGATATCATGGACTTCGAGTTCGAAGAGATCCCGGACGAAGTCGTCCACCGGGAGCTCGATGGAACAGATTTCGTCGGACCCAGTTCGTCAGTGGAGTTGAACACGACCGGGATGGACGCCACCTATCAGAAATTCGGATACACCTTCCACCGCGCCCGAATGGACGACTGGCTCCACGAACGCGCTATCGATGCCGGTGCGGACCTGCGCGTCGGGACCAGCGTCAAATCGATCGATACCGATCTCTCCGGCCCATCACACACGCTGGCGCTCTCGAGCGGCGACGAGGTCGAAGCGGAGTACGTCGTTCTCGCCGACGGGCCACAGCGTCGGGTGACCCTCGATGCACTCGATCAGTTCACGAAACCCGGCTCGAGTATTTCCGAACAGCTCTCGCCGCCCAAAGCGAACCATATTGCCTATCAGGAGTACCGAGAGTTCCCCGAGGAACTGTTCGAATCGGATCGACTCAAATTCTGGTGGGGCTACATGCCCGGCGAGACTGCGTACCCGTGGGTCTTCCCCAACGACGGAACGGTCGCCCGCGTTGGCCTCACGATGCCCATCGGAATGACCCTCGACGACATCGACAACCCCGAGTCGTACAAGCTTCTGAAAGCCACCGACGACGGCATCCCGTCCGGTTCGGAGTACATTCGCCGACTGCTCGAGCTCGAGTACGGCGACGAGTACGACATCGAGGAGGACTTCCCGATCGTCGAAGATCGGGGCAAGTCCCGGGGAACCGAAACGTATCCGATTTCGTCGACCCGGCCAGTCGAGTCACCCGTCGGCGCGAACATCGCCGTCGCGGGCGGCGCGATGGGAACGACCTCGGCGTTCCACGAAGGCGGCTACCACGTCGCCGTCCGGACCGGCAAAATCGCGGGTCGACTCGCCGCGACGGACTCGCTCGGGAACTACAACGACGTCTGGAAACGCGCGATCGGCGACGAAATCCGCCGGAACGTCGCGTTTGCCGATATCGTCGCCGACTACGAACCGGACGACTGGGATCGTGCGTTCGAAACGGTACGCGAGATGCAGGGCTCGAGCGGCGGAGACTCGATCATTTCGAAGAAGTATTCCGCCGGAATCGGCGCGGCGAAAATCCTCGCGGCGTACAAGAAACGGAAGTTCGCGTACCGGAACGGAAACTACGTTCAGTTCAGCGAGGACGAATACATCTACTGAGTTCGGTTCGTTTTAGAGAGCGGCGCTGGAACGACAGCTTGGTCCGCCGGCGGCTCCGTTGTTCGTTCCCGCGGTCACGCAATAGCCTTTAAACGCACGCGGACGCTACTGTCACATGCGTGCCTCAAGTCCCCGTCCGAGCTTACCCATTCGGGTGCGATGATAGAACGGCGAACCCGGGCGCGCGACACACGTTGGTGGTGCGTTTCATCACCGGTCTGGCGGTCCAAACCGCCACACGGATGGTGAGGCCGTCTAACTCACCCGCCCGGCACGAGGGTTAGCCAGCCGACGCGGCATGCCGCCACGGGATGAGGCTGGACGTTAGTGTTCCGGGTGACACTATTCATACCGGTTCGATACTATCCGAACGAGGGGTGTGCGTTCGTCACTGTTACTCGGCAGGTTCGGGCGTCGAAACCTGCACACGATCCTCGAGGACCGCCTGGTCCGGTAATTCGGGGTTCGGCTCTCGGCCGAGCGTGAGCAGTCGTTCGGTGAGCGTGAGTTCGTCGGCGCTGGGACTCGGCTTCTCGATCGCCTCGTGTTCGACGACGACGCCGTCGGGTTCGGCGGCGATACGGACCGCACAGAGCTGATACGATGGATAAAACACCGGCGGGAGGAGCCCAGTAACACCGTCTCGACGGTGGAGCCGCTTTAACCAGGTGCCGGTGTTAACGAGCAATCCGCCGTCGATCTCTCGGACGTCGGGACGGTGGGTGTGTCCGTAACAGAATATCGTCGTCTCTGGATCGTCGTCGAAGACGTCTCGAGCGGCCTCCTCGTACGATGCGACGGGATCGACCGTCATCTCGGTATCCATAATCCCGAAGCGGTCGATGGTCTTCTTGATATCGCGCTGTAGGAAGTACAGCGGAATCCCGACCAGGAGCAACAAGCCAGTGACGACGACGTTTATCGCGAGCACGTACCAGGCCGCCGTGCCGGCGGTACCGAACTGTCCGAGAAATGCGGTCGCTTCCTCGACGGGCGTCGACCAGACGCCGGCGAGATCGAGTCCCGCGAGGATCGCTAAAATCGCACTTACGTTGAACAACAGGAGGAACGGAACCATCGCGTACCGGATAAGCGGGTTCATCTCGCGGTAGAAGTACTTCGAAATGAGCCAGATCGGCATCCACTCGGTCGGCGTAACGGCCTGGACGTCCTTCAGCCAGTTATACCGTCCTCGGTCGGACACCTGGCCGGCGCGGCTCGTCACGAGCGTGTTATAATAGTATCCGAGCGGCGACGCGTGTGGATTTCCCCAGTCTTCGATACGGTTGTTCGGGTCCTGCTGGTGTCCGTGTTCGAAGTGAATTGCCTGCTCTCCGACGGGCCGGTTGATCGACTGGTCTTGAACGAGATCGATGTTATACTCGGCAAGCCGTTCGACGTATCCGTCGTAGGCGGCCAGTTCGTGGTCGTGATTTCCCGGCAACAGCGTGATCGGCGTGTTCTCGCCGGTCGCACGAAACTGCTCGAACAGCTCCGGATACGCCCCTTTTAGCGCGTCGAACTTTTCGATTCCCTCGATGCGAGTGAATTCCCAGAGACCGAACGCGTCACCGTTTATTATCAGTTCAGCGTTCTCGTCGGTCCGCTCGAGACGTTCGAGAAACGAGAGGAGTTCGTCCAGAAACGCAGCCTCCTCGAGTTGCTCGTCGCCCCCGAGATGAATGTCGCTGATAACGTAGTAGACACGATCGTCGTCACCGTCGACCATTGGGCGACGGTTTCGGGGCTCCCTTTAAAAATATTCGTACCCGGCGGCGTATATGGGTTCTCGAGCGCGAACATTGAATGACTATGGTCGTCTCGCCGACCACAGAACATGATCGGCACGCTCCCGCCAATCGAGAATGTGGTGTCTTATTCACGTCTCCGGATTCGAATGCGTTTAGTATCGATAGCCGACATATCGACGACACGACGACGGTTCTGTACGACATCGCTCGCGACGGTCGGGGGCGTTTCCGTTGCTGGCTGTCTGGGCGGCGTCTTCAGTGACCCCGACCCTGCCGACGGAAGCGGCGGCGTAACTGATCCGGAGGAATGGATCGACGGAGACGAAATCCACCTGCTCGGATACGCCAGACACTGGGAGGGAGTCAAGCCGGCGGACCTCATCGACGGCGTCGAAAATCCCACGCTGGTCCTCGAGGCGAGATCGACCTACGAGATCAGCTGGGAGAACGCGGAAGATATGCGACACAACCTCGAAATCTGAGACGAGAGCGGGGGGAATCGTAGACGACTACGCGACGACAGGCGTGGAATCCGAGGGTGAGACCGAAACGCTCGAGGTTGAAGCGAGCGAGGCGATGGAACAGTACGTTTGTTACTATCATGACGGACATCAGGTCGGCGAAATCGATGTTATTATGAAGTAAGCTACTCCGTTCATCCTCGAACATCGGTCGATTGTGTTATTCGAACAGAGTTTCCGAACCAGAAACCGTTGCTGAATATTGATATGGTGGTAGCACTCAGGCAGCCCCATGAGATATTTCAGCCGCCTCAAGACCGGCTTCGTCCTGTCGGTTGCCAGCCTTCGAGTACTTCGATCTCACCCAAAACTCGCGTTGTACCCGCTCGTGAGTGGAATCGCGTCGGCCGTATTCATGGCTGCACTACTCGGACCGCTCTTTCTGGCCAGCGAGATGTCGCTCGGTGGCATCGAGATTGCGGTCTTGTTCGTCGTCTATCTCGGCACGACGTATATCACCGCGCTGTTCAACGCCGGACTGGTCTACTCCGTCGGAGAGGTCTTCCACGGAAACGACCCCCACATCGGGGATGGTCTGCGAGCCGCATCACGAAAGTCGGGAACGTTGCTCATCTGGTCGTTCGTGAGCGCAATCGTGGGTATCTTCATCCAGGCGCTCGAGTCTCGCGGCGGGATCGGTGCGCAGATTGCCGCGATGATATTCAGCGTCGGTTGGGCCGTCGCGACGTTCTTCGTCATCCCGGTTATCGTTTTCCAGGACGACGTATCCGCGACTTCGATGTTTACCGAGAGCGCATCGACGTTCAAAGAGACGTGGGGAGAAACCGTTGGGACCAAAGTTGGACTGGGAATCATCCCTGCACTCATCATGATTCCCGGCATCGTCCTCGCGGTCGGGATCATCGCTATCTCCCAGAGCCTGGCGATGGTCGCGATTGCCCTCGCCATCGCCGTCTCGTTCGGCGTCCTCTCGATGCTCGTCGGCGGTGTCATTACCGGCGTTGCGAAGACGGCGCTCTACGTCTACGCCACCGAAGATATCAAACCGGAGGAGTTCAACCAGTTCGACTTCGACTCCATGTTCGAATCGGCGAGCGGGGACACGCAGGACAAATCACGCGGTTCGGGCGGTATACAGGGAACGAAACGTGGGATTTAGCTCGTTCAAGGCGGATTTTCTGAAGTAGAAAAACCGGGCTCCTTTTCATATCAGTCCCGAAACGATAACTTACCAGTGAGTGAGGACTGCGACCTGACGGAATTGCTCGCTGTTCTCGACGACGAGTACGCACGAGCGATCCTCACCGAAACGAGCGTCGAACCCATGTCAGCCAGTACATTGAGCGACCGGTGTGACGCTTCATTGCCGACGATTTATCGTCGACTCGATCGGCTCACGGAGTGTCAACTCATCACCGAAGAAACAGAACTTGCACAGGACGGAAACCACTACAGCGTCTACTCGGCCAATCTCGACAGCCTCGAGCTTTCACTCGAGGAAGGTGAGTTCTCTCTCGACCTCTCCTATCGCGATCAGGACGTTGCAGATAAGTTCACGCAAATGTGGGAGGGGATGCGATGAGCCAGAACGTCGTCAGGCTCGACGAAGCACCACTGTTCGAGATACTGACGGTCGCAAGTCTCTTTCTTGTCGCCCTCGTCGGTACGGTCATCGCCTACCAGGCGTTCCGAGGGTACAGACGAAACGAGAGCACGTCGATGCTGTACCTTTCGATCGGTCTTCTGTTACTCACGTTGTTCCCGTTCCTGATCAACGTCTTCATCACAACGGTTATCAGCCCGTCGCAGGTCGTCACCGTGTTCTTCGAGAACACGAGCCGGTTGCTCGGGTTGTTGTCCATCATGTATTCGCTGTACGGGCAACACTGACACCGCCCTTCGAGTTATGACGTGGGTTCGATTTTTCCGGGTGAGCGACGCACCCGCCAGCAAGCGGTGCTGGCGAATTGGGTTACAGTCCCGACATGAACAGATCTGTTCGAGTCAGCACTGAAATTCAGTCGGTTCAATGGAGTATGAGTGGTCCCGGTTGGGAATCGTCGAAATGTCAGAGGTGATTGTCAGAGGCACCTCCCAACCGAGTTGATGATCGAGGAACACGGTCCTTCAGAGCCGGACATCGCGCCCTCGTTCGAGGATTGACTCATATAATAGTAATCCCACAACACGATTTTCTGGATCAGAAAACGCTCTTGATAACTATTTATAAACGTCTCGGAGGTATCTTTCCGTTTATCCGTCGACGCGCTTGAGGAGACCCGTGAATACCTTGAAGCCTCCGACGACGAGATCTCGGGCTACCGGTGCACCGTCGTACAACCAGAGCAACCCGGCAAACACCCCGAGTCCGAGTTGGCCCCAGAGATACGTCGACGGATCACTTGAGAACAGCTCAGCCTGGTACTGATCGAACAGGATCGAAAATTGTTCGAGAAAGCCGTGACCGTGCCCGCCGTCTGCAACCGTTGCGACCGGCCACAGCATCAATTCGTAGTGAACGACATCTTCACGAACGTACGCGTCAAACACGTCCGACGGTAAATGGAGGAGATAGGCGAGTCCGAACGCGATCCCAGTTCGGGAACGCCCTACCGACCGTGTCCCGATGCCGACGACTATCGCGAGCGGGATCGCAAAAAAGATCGAATGTCCGATGGCATACCCCGCCTCGAACACGCCGAACTCCCACGAGAGCGGCTTATCGATGAGGTCCGGGAGAACGGACGCGAAAACAGCGGCGAACGCCTCGAGACCGCCCGGCGAGTCACGATAATAGATGTGACAGAAGAGCGAATACGCCACATACCCGACGATTGCGTGTTCCCAGGGCCACATAGCGGATGGATGCAGTGAGTTGGGATTAGTTATGCATCGCCTGTCAACCGGAAATAGTCACTGACGAACCCAACCTACCGCTCGAGCGCTACGCAACTACCACGGCCAATCGAATCGATGAACGGCCTACTGCCCCCGGTCCGATCGATCCATTCGGTTCTCGTTACGATACTTACGCTCGTGATCTTTCGATACGACTTTCGGGGACCGGCCCGGACAGTGGCGTATGGACCGTGCGGGATTCGTCAAGCTCTCCGTCATCGCGTTCGGCCTCGTCATCTTCAGTTTCTTCGTCCGCGGGTTCAGCCAGTTGCTTTTCGGTCGCGGAATCGCCGAGATTCTCCAGGCCCCGATCGCAGTCATCGGGTTTTCGCTTCTCGTGTACCTGTTCGTCCGTGCGACGCTCGACGCAGTAGGGCTCTGGACCGTCGAAAAAGGCGACGCATAACGGAAGGAAACCGTTTTTCGCGATGCCCACATTAGCAGCGGTATGAGTATTCAGGAACGGGAGGTATCCGAACTCGGCCCCGACGAGCGCGTCGCCTTTTTCGAACGCGACGCCGGCGTCGAGTCCGTCCGTTCGGACGTTCGAGATATCGTCGAACGAGTGCGCGAAGAAGGCGACGTCGCCGTTCGCGAGTTCACCGAGCAGTTCGACGACGTCTCGGTCGGAAACCTCGAGATTACGGACCAATGTGAGCGCGCGTACGACGACCTCGATGACGAACTACTCGAGGCAATCGATACCGCCGCCGCGAACGTCCGGGAGTTTCACGAGGCACAACTCCCCGAAGACTGGCGCGAGTCCTTCGACGACGGACGAGAACTCGGGAGGCGGTTCCGACCGATCGACCGCGTCGGCGTGTACGTGCCCGGCGGGAGCGCAGCCTACCCCTCGAGCGCGATCATGGGTATCGTTCCGGCCGTCGTCGCCGGTGTCGACCACGTCTCGGTGGTCACGCCCCCAGCGGAACAGATCAGTCCAGTAACGCTCGCGGCGATTCACGCCGCGGGTGCGGATGCCGTCTACAGCGTCGGCGGCGCACAGGGCATCGCAGCACTGGCTTACGGGACCGAGTCGGTTACTCGCGTCCAGAAAATCGTCGGCCCCGGAAACCGATGGGTAACGGCGGCCAAAGCCGAGGTCCGTGGTGACGTTGCGATAGATTTCCTGGCCGGTCCCAGTGAGGTCGTCGTCATCGCGGACGACACTGCCGAGCCACAGTTCGTCGCGTCGGAACTAATCGCCCAGGCCGAACACGACGCCAACGCATCCGTCGTCGCAATCACCGATGATGAGACGACCGCCGAAGCCATCACCGAAGCGCTCGAGCGTCAAGCGGACGAGCGCGAGCGCGAAGAAACGATCCGATCGGCACTCTCGAACGACGCGAGCGGCGTCCTGCTCGCGCGATCGATGAGCGAAGCGATTCTGTTCACCGAAGAGTACGCCCCCGAACACCTCTCGATTATCGCCGACGACGATGAGGAACTCCTCAAGCGGATCGACAGTGCCGGAAGCGTCTTCCTCGGACCTCACACACCGGTTGCGGCGGGAGATTATGCTAGCGGAACGAACCACGTGCTCCCAACCAACGGCGGCGCACGCGTAACCGGCGGACTCTCGGTCGAAACATTCGTTCGGTCGACGACCGTCCAGCGGCTCTCCGAAACCGGACTCGAGAATCTAGAAAAGACCATCACAACGCTGGCGACAGCAGAGGGGCTCGAGGGCCACGCCGAGAGCGTCCGGATGCGATTCGATCACGAGTAATCTTTCAAAGAACTCTTCAGGGGTTCTCCTTTCGCAATCTGAACACTCTCAACCAGAGAATAGCAGGTGCTGGTTTTACGTGTGAGAATGATGGAGACGAAGACGAGATGCAACCGGACGTCGTCGATCCGACCGATCGGCGGGTGCTCGAACGTAACTACGATTACGCCCAGAAGAACCTCTGGATTCTCTCGATGTGGTACGAGTACGATGTCGAACGGATGGTTGAACTGCTGGCAGTCAACGGCATTCAGCTTTCCCCGAACGACGAAAAACGGTTCGGAGAGTATTACAACGCCGTTCAATCGGATGGTAACGGTACGATCTGATTTTCCATCTGGACTGATAGCCTCTCGAATGGCGTCAACGTTAACATCGTTGCGCGGGAATGGTAGTATATGAGCACCGAAAGTATGGATGGTGGGGACGCACGACCCCAGATCGAGGTAACCGAGGAAGCCGCAGATCAGGCACGCTCACTGCTCGAGGGGGAAGGGTTAGATGACGATATCGCTGGGCTACGATTGTTCGTCCAGCAAGGTGGCTGTGCGGGGCTCTCCTACGGGATGCGGTTCGACGACGAACCCGAGGACGACGACACGATATACGAACACCACGACCTTCGTGTCTTCGTCGATCCGGCAAGCCTGAAGTACATCGAAGGAAGCGTTCTCGACTTCGAAAGCGGACTACAAGCCGAAGGGTTCCATGTCGAGAATCCAAACGTCGTCAGCGAATGCGGTTGTGGCGAATCGTTTCGGACGTAAGCCGTTTCGTGACTACCGGCTCGTTAGAAGGCCTCCTCCTCTCTCTGTCTCGCGACGGGCGGAAAACGCTTTTAATCAACTATTAGCTCGAGATATAGGTCACTACTCCTCGAGTTCGAACGCGACCGTTACTTCCGCTTGATACTCTCGGCCTTCAGCGTTTGCTATTTCGACGCCGAGTTCGTCAACTTCGATCCAGTACACGTTCTGGAGTGTGTCTTCGGCTCGATCGATCGCATCGTCAGCCGCCGCATCGAAGCTTTCAGTACTCGTCCCGATCAGCGTAATCTTCTTGAAGACCATTGCCTATGCTACTAAGACACAATATCCCTTAAACGTACGGCGAGCGAATTGATCGTCGCCGATGAATCAACGCTTTTGAGGGTTCCGGTACCACATTCCGACATGACGACTACTGATGAGTCACGTTCCAAGCCCGAAGTTGGAGAACTCACCCCACCGAATCGGACGCTAATGGGGCCCGGACCGAGCGACGTCAACCCCCGCGTGCTTCAGGCGATGAGTACGCCCCTCGTTGGGCACCTTGACCCCTCGTTCGTCGAGATTATGGACGAAGTCCAGGAATTACTGCGGTATACCTTCCAGACAGACAACAAATGGACGATTCCCGTCTCAGGTACCGGCTCGGCCTCGATGGAAGCCGCGATCGGAAACCTCGTCGAACCGGGCGATACGATGCTCGTTCCGACGAACGGATACTTCGGCGGACGGATGGCGTCGATGGCTCGTCGCGCCGGAGGAACCGTCGTTGAAGTCGATGCACCCTGGGGGGAACCGCTCGATCCGAGTGCCGTCAAGGAAGCGCTCGCGGAACACGATCCGGACGTCTTCGGATTCGTCCACGCAGAGACGAGTACGGGAGTACTCCAGCCGAACGTTCCCGAACTCACGGCCGCGGCACACGATCATGATGCGCTCGTCATCGCCGACACGGTCACCTCTATCGGCGGTGTCGAACTTCGCGTCGACGAGTGGAACATCGATGTCGCCTACGCTGGCCCCCAAAAGTGTCTCTCCTGCCCGCCCGGTGCGAGCCCCCTTACGCTTTCCGACGAGGCGATGGACAAAGTTCTCGCACGCGAGGAGGAGCCCCGGTCCTGGTACCTGGACCTTTCATTGCTCGAGGGATACTGGGGCGAGGAACGCGCGTACCACCATACCGCACCGATCACTAACGTCTACGCAATTCGGGAAGCCCTTCGTCTCGTCGCCGAGGAGGGTATCGAAACCCGTTGGGCTCGACACGAACGTCTCGCCGGCGCACTGAAAGCCGGCGTCGAAGGCATGGGCCTCGAAATGAACGCTCCCGACGAGTACTGGCTCCCAAGTCTGAACGCAGTCCGCGTCCCCGCCGGAATCGATGATGGTGCCGTCTGTGACGCCCTGATCGAACAATATGATCTCGAGATCGCCGGCGGACTCGGTGATCTTTCAGGTGACATCTTCCGTATCGGCTGTATGGGCCACTCCGCTCGACCCGAAAACGTCATTTACGTCGTGACTGCACTCGGCGACGTTCTCGAGTCGATGGGAGCCAATGTCGACCCCGGGGAAGGGGTCACGGCGACGCGTCGCGCTCTCAACACCACTGAATAACCGAAAAACAGTGCCGGACTACGCTGTTGCACGCGGTCCCGGCGGGGCTCGTTCGACCTGATACTCGTCTCCGTCGACCACGATGATCGCCCACTCGTAGTCTGTATTTGTCTGTTTGAGTCGTCTCTCGAGTTCATCTACATCGCTTGGTTGTGCGACGAAACAGTGGAATTCTCCCGATTCGTTCGGGAGGGTTCCTGTCTCGAGGACGGTACTGACGTGGACGACTTTCCATTCTCGCTGGGCTCGAAACTCGGGGCCGTCTCCTTCAACAGTGTATCCGAGCTCTGCGAAGATCGACCTGGCCTGCTCGACGAGTTGCATGTTAACAGGACCCATTCACTACACTGATACGACGGCACCCGTGATAAAGCTTGGTCTATCCGATACATTCGCCGATAGAAGTGGACGAGTATGGCCTAATTTATGTTAGAATAGCGGAGTGTCTAATAATATCAAGATATCCAAGAAGGATGTTGTATAGGTAAGCAATGAATTGTCAGTTTATGATTTTTACTCTCGGTGCTCTTCGTTCGAGATCGTGGTTGATTCCTCTGAACGGTGCCCATTCGATATAGGCGGCTTACCGCTAAATGGAAAGCTTACCGTCGAAAACTACTGAAGACGGACGCCGTGTGAACGAGGATCGCGGAGCTACCGCTCCTCGAGCGTAAATAAAAAAGAGAGCCAACCACGATGGATGACTCTCTTTGGTGTA
>NZ_JASJOC010000016.1 GCF_030068615.1 Halostagnicola sp. A-GB9-2
CGCCTGCGTTTCGGTCAGTACTGGAGTGGGAGACCCTCTGGGAAATCTGATTCGCCGCCTCCACTCATACACAATCATCGAAATCGAAGCGATCGACATTGGCATTGCGGCGGTTCGATTCCGCCGGTCGACATTACAGCGGCCACAGCGGCGGGGTTCCTCCCGTACCCATCCCGAACACGGAAGATAAGCCCGCCTGCGTTTCGGTCAGTACTGGAGTGGGAGACCCTCTGGGAAATCTGATTCGCCGCTTCCATTCATACTTTATCATCCGTAGCAACTGCTGTCTGGGTTTACTCCCACGTTTCAACGAAACCAGCTTGTACTAGTATGGGTTTTCTTCAGGCATTTCACCATTCCAAGATAATCAAAGAAATATCATTTATAACTAATAGGATGTCCGCGTGCCCGACTATCGCTCGAGAACGGGAGCGATGCGGAAGAACGAGAACGACACCGGAGGACAAACGGTGTGGTCGTTGGTTTCGTAACGGAGTCAATGCCAACAATAATTTATCATGGAAGCTGACATCCAGTCATGTCTGAATCGTTTTCGTGGTTGTCACTCGATTCGGACGAGGAGGTCGTCTGGTCCGGCCGCCCTCGTCTGCACGTGTTACTCTGGGTCGTCGCCTCCGGACTCGCCGTCCCAGCTTTGTTGTTGATAGTCTGGCCGACGCCGCTGAGTGCGGCCCTCGGCGTGCTCGTTCTGGTCGCTATCACTGCGATAGGATATTTTTATGTGACGAACATCGACTACGTCGTTTCGACGAAGTACGTCTACTCGAAGTGGGGAGTACTCGGACGTTCGGTTACGCAAATCGCTCTCCAGAACATTCAGGATACAACGCTCAGCCAGGGGATATTCGGGACACAGTCTGACTATGGGACTGTCTCCTTCAGCACGGCCGGTGGAGAAGGATCAACGCTCGCGTTCTATCTGGTCGATGAACCGTCGACGGTGAAATCGGCGGTGGATCGGTAGGTTGCATCAGCACGTAGGGAGAAGAAAACCGAAAAAGACCCATCGAAGTCCAGCGGTATCGACGAGTTGCTTTCGGAGGTTCGTGCGTCACGAAAAGCCGCCCAGCGCATCGATCAGGGTCTCGAGCAGGGAGGGAACCAATCGTGAGCGCAACTGAGTACGACTGGCTGTCGCTCGAGCCGGACGAAGAGGTGGTCTGGTCTGGGCAACCGGAACTCCTCGGGTATGTCTGGGTGTTTGTTACCGGAATCGTCCTGATCCCGCTATTCGGTGTGGGATTGGTGATCATCGCGTCGACGTACTTCCACGCACAAAACACCGCATACGTGATCACGACCGACAGCGTGTTCAAGAAGACCGGTATATTCTCGCGAAAAATAACCGATATCGGTCACGAGAACATTCAGGACACCGGGTATAATCAGGGTATCGTCGGCCGCCGATACGGATTCGGGACCGTTCAGATCAGCACCGCTGGCGGCAGCGGTGTCGAGATGTCTCTCTCGTACGTGCAAGATCCGTTGGCAGTCCAGTCACGGCTTGACAGAGCGGTAACTAAGCGTCCGCAGACGGACGATAGCGCCGAGAGCGACGGTCTGGGATCAGTCCGGATTGACGCCGCTGTGCTCGAGGAACTTACCGAGGAGATGCGTGCGACGCGAAAGGCGCTCGAGTCGATCGAAGAGCGATTGGACGAGCAGTAGTCCTCGATCGGACAGCGCCATTCCGACGGATCGTCTCAGATGCTCGAGGGTGGCCTTCAGTGGCCAAGTCCGACTTCGTGCGTCGCAGGTCGAAAGTGGGAACAGGCCTACAATGCTGGTTGCTAACACACCTGGGAAATAATTATGTATGTGTACCAACACTGATTGAGTAGCTGATCACGGTTCGGTTTCGACGTCCAGTCGAAGTCGCCGGAATCGTGTTCACCGAATCCATGATCTCGCACACGACCAATCCGTCGCCACTCGTCGTCCATCTTCGTCCGACGAGTGGAGGCTATGGACCGGGGCCGGCGATCGGCCTCGAGTCGAACGGTCGTGGGTGGGTTGGGATGCCGTCGCTGTCGATTGGACTCGGCAGCACCTCCATCCGCGCCGCGTAGGTTCGATTTCTGGCCGGATGGATGGTGTCACTCGAAGGACCTCTCGGTATTTTACGTCACACAATTCCGGGGTTCCGTCGGTCCCGTGGCTCGTTCGTCCGGTCAGTCTGACCTCCGCGGGGCGTTCCCCCGTTGTGTGCCCCAGTGAGCATCCGACTCTCTGGCACTGGTCAACGCGCGGACGTCCACTCGAGCGCCGAGTTCGATCCTCGGCGGGGGAGTATGGAACGCACTAGCCACTCGTTCGCAGTGGGATTGGTCGTTCGAGTTCCGATCAACGCAACCGGCAGTCTCGTCGACGGCGCGAGAAGAGTCCTCGAGCGCGTCGAAGTCGTCGAAGTCGTCGATGACCCACAGGTTCGTGGGCTCGAACCGGGCCTGAACGATATCACCGTCGAACTGGACGTTCGACTCGAGCTCTCGATCGATGAGCGCGGCGAAGACACTGCGCTGGCCAGACGGCGACTCGAGAGCGGCGTCGGCGTCCTGACCGTCGAACGTGTCGACGCGCTCGCGAGTACCCCTGATAACGCCGTCACGGTTTGTGGAAACCCGCCGACGAGCCCCGATGAACTTGAGCCGGAATCGATCGAGCGGTAAAGGCCACCGCGAACCCTAGTGGCGAACCAAGCCTGAACTGATGGGTGAATCTGATAGCGGTCGACTGGCTTTACACATCAGTCGACGCCTGGGGCGGTACTAGTTGGTGAACGGTCTGTTGAGGGTGCTTCGTGTTGACCTGTTAGACAAGTCGACCCAGGATTACTCTCCGATGTCGACGTTCTGCTCGCGAACCGTCATCCCCTTGCGCCCGAGATGCTGGAGCTGCTTTCGGGCGAAGTCTTCCTCTCGAGTTCCTCTCGTCGCCAACACGTAGACGAGCGCGCCACCCGCGGGACGCATCGTTCGACCCGCGCGTTGAGTTCCCTGACGTCGGGAACCGCCGAGCCCGGAGGCGATGATTGCGAGGTCGGCAGTCGGCAGGTCGATCCCTTCGTCGCCGACTCGAGAGACGACGAGCAGCTCGCGTTCGTTCCGTCGGAACTCCGCTAAGAGCCGTCGGCGTTCGTGGTGAGGTGTTTCGCCGCTCAGGAACGGCACGCCGACCGCGTCGGCGATTGCCCTCCCCTGCTCTAGGTAGTCCACGAAGACGAGCGCCTTCGAGTCGGGGTGGGCCGAGAGCAAGTACCGAACGTCGTTGATCTTTCCCCGATTTCTCGCGGCGATACGGTACTTCTCTTGGCCGTCGGCCGAGCCGTAGGCGTTTTGTTGCTCGTCGTCGCCCCACGGAACGTACCGGATCTCGAGTTCCGGTTCGGCGACGAAGCCGTCCTCGAACAGCGCCTCCCAGTCGGTCCCGATCGGCGGGCCGACGAGGGTAAAGATCTCGGTTTGGCGGTCGTCTTCCCGGATCGGGCTCGCGGAGAGGCCGAGGCGGTGGCGAGACTGGAGGTGGGTGCTCCGCCGGTAGACGTCGCTGGGAACGTGCTGGCACTCGTCGAAGACGACGAGCCCCCACTCTCGGTCGTCGAACAGCGAGCGGTGTCTGTCCATCCCAGCGATCTGGTAGGTCGCAATCGTCACCGGACGGATGTCCTTCTGGCCGCCGTGGTACTGGCCGACCTGGTTGGGCTCGAGGGAGGTCTGTACGAGAAGTTCCTCGTTCCACTGTCTCGCCAGGTCGCGACTGGGGACGAGCACGAGCGTTTCGCCGCCGACGTGGGCCATCGCTCCCATCGCCGCGACCGTCTTTCCGCTCCCCGGCGGGCCGACGAAGACCCCTTCGCCCGCCTCCGCGAACCGATCGACCCAGGTCCGCTGGTAGTCTCGGAGCTGGACCTGCAACTCGATCGGAAGCTTTTCGCCGCTCGCGAGTTCTCGCTGATCCTGCACCGGATACCCCGCCTCGTAGAGCACTCGCTTAATCGCGGCCTCCGCACCCTCCCTGACCCAGTCCTCCGTTTCGGAGATGGGCGCGTGGACGTGTTCCTCGTCGAGTTTCTGTCGGGCGACGTTGCCCATGATTTCCGCGCTTTGGGCCTCGAGCACGGTGTAGCCGTCGTCGTGGGTCACGAGTCGGAACTGTCGGGCGCGGTCCCACTGGCTTTCGACCCAGTCCTCGAGATCGTCAGAGCGTTGGCTGAGCGCCTGTCGCATTGTTCGCGCGAGTCCCTCGAAGGAATCGTGGGGGGCCTGCCAGACGTCCTCTGGACGGACCTCGTATCGGTAGCCGTTCTCGCCGTTCGTGTCGGCGAGGTGGGCGAACTGCGAGAGTTGGGCGCGCGTAAACTGGTCGGGCCGGTCGACGATTATCTCCCGACGTTTCGGAAAAACAACGACTCGTTCCCTGTCGGTCAGATCCTCGAGTTCGCTGGGATACCAGACGACAGGATCCGTCGAGACGGACAGCGATTCGATCTCGCCAGCGTCCTCGAGTTTCTCGAGCTGTTCGGAGACGGCCTCGTGTGGTTCCTCGAGCGCGCGTGCGACCCCGCCGGCTGTGAGCACAGGTCGCCCTTCGTGCTGGCAGGCGTCGTGGAACGCTGCGAGCGTGAGCGTGTGCTCGTCGTCTTCAACGGCGTCGGTGGATTCGTTCTCGGATCCCCCACTGCTATCGCGTTCTGCATCTCCCGCCCGGTCCAACCCGACGCCGTCGTCGGTCGTCCGATTCGATTCGTCGGAACTCGCTCGATCTTCAGAACGGCGGTTGGAAGAACGGTCGTCGGTCACTGGGAGGTGCTAGTGCCGGTACGACTAAACAGATTTCGTTCGCCGTTGTGGTTTCATTGAACGTGTTCTCACACTTCCTGTTCTTCAGCTTCGGATTTCCCGTTGTCGCTCCCCGTTTTAGTCCGCTCTTGCTCGCTATATCGTCTCCCAGTGATCCCTCGGTTTTCCCATTCGACAGACTGGTAGCACATTCATCGTATATGATGTTTCCCGTACAGTATTTCTCCGTGGACATCGTACAACCGAGCATGTACAGAGCAATACTCCCCGAAGGCCAGATCGTCTGTGAACGCTACGACGAGATGGAAAAGGGACTCGAGTTGTACGACGAGGACGACGAGTTCATCGCGTTCGTTCCCTATACAACCCTTCACGCGCTGATAAACGAAGAGGTCTACGGCGAGGACGAGCGCTCGATCATGTAGCTACTTCGGGCTCTTGATCGATCGCTTCGAGTTGCTCGCGATATCGGTTTCTGACGGTGACTACGGTTGTCTGGGCAGTCTCGGCGACGGCCCGCTGCGGGATCGTTTCGTCACAGAGGAGCCCGGCGGCGTAGATCGCCGCAGCGGCGAACCCCGTCGGTGACTTTCCGGAGTGAAGTCCCTGTGCGGTCGTTTCCTCGATGATTTCGATCGCTTTCGATTCGACGGTCGTTCCGACGTCGAGCTCCGAGCAAAATCGCGGAACGAACTGGCTCGGGTTCGTCGGCTCCAGATTGATGTCGAGTTCGTCGGCGATGTACCGATAGGTGCGACCGATCTCGCGCTGATCGACGCGTGCGACGGCGGTGACCTCCTCGAGACTCCGGGGAATATCTTCCTTTCGGCAGGCCGTATAGAGCGCGCTCGTCGCGACGCCTTCGATCGATCGGCCACGAATGAGGTCTCGCTCGAGTGCCTGCCTGTAGATGACGGAAGCCGTTTCTTTGACTGGCTTTGGAACGCCGAGCGCGCTCGCCATGCGATCGATTTCGGAAAGTGCGTACTTGAGGTTTCGTTCGCCGGCGTTTTTCGTTCGGATTCGCTCCTGCCAGACGCGCAGTCGATGGAGCTGACCGTGCTTGTCTGCCGACATCGAACGGCCCTTCGCGTCCCGGTTACGCCAATCGATAGTTGTTGTTAATCCTCTGTCGTGCATCGATTGCGTGAGGGGTGCGCCGACTCGTGACAGCTGATCGTGTTCCTGGGCGTTAAACGCTCGCCACTCTGGTCCGTAGTCGATCGGATCTTCACTCAGGACGAGACCGCAGTCCTGACAGACTCGTTCACCTCGATCCGGGTCCTGGATGATCGTTGCGGTCTCACAGTCAGGACACAGGTCCGCTTCGGTTTCTGTCTCCTGTGTCTCGTCTCTAATGCGGTGGATGGTAGACCGGCTCATCAGTAATTGAAAAACCGATGGCAAGACTGTAAGGGGGTCACATGGTTTCGACGGAAATACAGACTTACCGGGAGCCGCTAATCGCCCCGTACTTTTCGTCGTTCTGACCTCGCCTCTCCATCGTTGTTTCGCCGGCGTGTATCGGAGACGGCTACCCTTTTGGAAATCGACTCCCGGCACCTGATTCAGTCCTTCTTCACACGCTATCCGAACTGCTGTCCGGTGACTTGGCAAAGCTCTCCCGAGGTTCTCGTGTCGTTTTGTACCCGGGTTAGAAATGGGGGATTCACCTCGTAAAGAGAGATTTTAGTACCGAACTGTCGAGTTAGTTTATGTCGATGGCATCGAACGTCTCGTCCCAGTGACTCCATTACGATGCTCCTCTCGTTACCGATCTGTTCCTCGAAATTTGGTATCGAACCCGAATTCTTCGCCTACAGTGTGGATAGCGGTTTCCAACCGGGACGAGATGCTTGGCGATACGCTCGACGAATTGTTTCGTGTGGTTGTCTGGGTTTCAGCAGTGGCGGGCCGATACGACAGTCGGGGAAGTGACTCCGTACCAGCTTTGCAATGGATGCGAAACGTGGCCGTGTTTAAGAGTATCACCGTTGGTCTACAAATTGGTGTGTTAATCGTGATTGCGACCTGCCGTTCATCGGTACAGTGGGTGGTGACGAAGGGCCCGTCTAGTGGTTATTTCGAGGACTGGATGAGTCGATTTGAAACGGGTCGAACCGCTCGTGGAGGCGTACGGTAATGTCCTCAGTAGATACGTCATTACCCGAAGAAATCACGGCGGTAACTGACCCGGAGCAGAACGCTCGCCTTTCGAAGGACGTCATTTTCGAACTGTTGAAAAACCGCCGTCGTCGAGAAGTACTCTCGTATTTGCTCGAGACTGAGGGAACCGTAACCCTCGGTGAACTCGCCGAACAAATCGCGGCCTGGGAGAACGACACGGATATCAATGCATTAAGTTCGGACCAACGAAAACGGGTGTACGTCGCGTTGTATCAGACTCATCTCCCGAAGATGGACGATGCTGGCATCGTCGAGTACGATCAGGATCGGGGCCTAATCGACCTCTCCGATAACGCCGACTTGCTAATGATGTACCTCGATACGGACACCCATCAACAGGATCGCTGGGATCGGTTTTACGCTGTGTTGAGCGTCGTTGGTGTTGCCGTACTAACGGGTGCATTTCTCGGCGTTCCGCCCCTGACTGCAGTTCCGACCATGGCCCTCGCTGGCGCAGTCGTCGTTGCCTTCTGTCTCCTCTCGATCGTTCACGTGGTTGCCAATCGACGAGAACAACAGACAGTCGACGGCAAACTCTCGCGGATTGAGTAACCAGTTGAGTGAACACTGCAAGGGTTTTTGTCGCAGAATCTCTTACGATGAGGTGGCTCCCGATTCGTCTTTCACTGCCGGAACAGTTCGCGTGCCAGCAATGTGTTCCTGGTGGGGGAGCCACTTTTTCATCGAGTCGGTACACTGCGACCGAAACATTCGTCACGAGTGTTTACAACGGACTTACTACAGTTCGAAACGACCGACTAGCGAATCGACGCGGCGCTAACTAAGTGCTACTGACGACAGTATTGCTCGACAGTATGTCCGCTATACCACGTTTCAGTTTCTCGTTTTCGACAGTGTTCAAAACGGTAACCGGTCCAAAACTAATACTGTTTGTCGACACCCGTTCGATATGGCAGTTCGAACTGCAGTCGTTGGCGGCGGAACGATTTCACGCGTGCACTTGCGCGGCGCTCGAGAGAACCCCCAAACTGAACTCGTCGGTATCTGTGATCTCGACGAATCGGTCGCGAGAGAACGCGCCCGCGAGTTCGGAACGATGGCGTTTACGGATTTCTCGGAACTATTGGCGGCGGGAATCGACTGTTTGCATATCTGTACGCCGGTTCAGAGCCACTTCGAAATCGCGAGTCAGGCGATCGAAGCGGGCGTCGGCGTCATCATCGAAAAGCCGGCCACGGTCACCGTCGAAGAAATCGAGAAACTCGAGGAGCTCTCCGAAGAATACGACGTTCCCGCGACCGTTATTCACAATCACCTGTTTTACCCGGTCGTTCGACAGGCTTGCGAGATGATCGAGTCCGGCGAGCTCGGCAAGCTCCAGAGCGTCGACGTGATCTATACTGGTCTCACACCACCCGACCAGGTTAACCGCGGGTCCTGGGTGTTCGACCTTCCGGGCGGCGAATTCGAAGAGGGGATCCCACACCCCATCTACACCGTTCTGGGCGTCGGCGGGTTCCCCGAGAGCATCGACGGTATCTCCGCACAGACGGCGCTCCTCGAGGAGTACGAGGACGGATTTAGCTACGACCAGGCGCAGGTCAACTACGTCTCGGAGTCGGGCGTGCTCTGTAGTGTGAAGATGCTCTCGGGCGGGCAGCCACAGCGCATGCACGTGATCAACGGCTCCGAGAAGTCGCTCATTCTCGACGAAATCAATCAATCGCTGTACACCGTCGATGAAGATTACACGAACTCGGCTGTCTCCCGGACGAAAAAAGCGGTCGACGTCTCAATGGCACAGCTATCGAGCACCGCTCAGAACGTCAAACTCGTCGCGTCGAACCGATTCGACGATAGCTGGGAGAACGAGGCCGAATCCAACTCGCACTTCGCCATCTTCGACGAATTCGTCGAGTGCCTTGAGGGTCACGGAGACGTTCCCGCGTCGCTCGAGCAGTCAAAGTGGACGATTCGAACCATGGAAGCGATTCGAGCCGCCGCAGAGCCGTCGACCGAGAAATCTCAACCGGCCGAGGAAACGGTCTCGATCACGCAGTAACGCAGATCGCCTCGACCAGGCGGTAACGCGAGTCGTTTCGATCACGCACAACGTGAGTCGACTCGATCGCATTGGGACGCGAATCGTCGATTATCACCGCGGTAGGCTTCCCTCACTTCGATAGCAATGTCTCTCTCACAACGTATCGCTCGCGGAGTCAAAGCGACCTTCGGGGCGGAACTCGTTCATCTTGGTGCACAGGCCGGAATTATTTTGTTGCTTACCCGGATGCTCGGGCCCGACGGATACGGGACAGTGTATCTCGCCATCTCTATCTTTTCGGTCGCGTCGTTGTTCGGCACGGTCGGCATTCCGAAATCGACGGCGAAATTCGTCACCGAGTACGCGCAGAAAGATCGCACGCAGGTTCGTCACGTCGTTCGCCGGTCGACGGTGGCACTCGTTTTCACGACGGGAATCGTCTGTCTCGTCTATTTTGCTCTCATCGAACCGATCGTTGTCGTCTACGACGAGCCGGCATTGGGTCCACTGCTCGTGGTTGGTACGGCATACATCGCGATCAACGTCGCGTACGGATACGTGACGATCCTGTTTCAGGGGTTCGGAAAGGTCCCCCTGACCGGTGTGACGAGGGCGGTCGCCAACGCGAGTCAGTTCGGGACGATCGTGCTCTTTCTCGTCCTGGGATTCGGAACGGTCGGAGTGATCGGGGGATTCGTCATCGGCTACGCGATTGCGGTCCTTCTCGCCAGTCTCTACATCGCAAAAATCGTTCGAACGTACCCGCGGACGGAATCGGCCGAACCGGGTCTCACTCGACGTGTGCTCGAGTACAGCGTTCCGTTGACCGCCTCGCAGGGCGGCAACGTGTTGTACAAACGAGTCGACACACTCATGGTCGGGTTTTTCTTGACACCCGTCGCTGTCGGATTCTACGAACTCGCAAAGCAAGTGTCGACGTTCGTTATCGCCCCTGCGGGTTCGCTCGGGTTTACCGTGGCTCCGACGTTCGGTGAACACAAATCCTCGGCACAACTCGAGCGAGCAGCGCGAGTGTACGAGCAATCGCTCGAGTACATTCTCTTGCTCTACCTTCCCGCGGTCGTGGGAATCGTTTTGCTCGCCGAACCGGGTATTCGGTTCGTTTTCGGTTCAGAGTACCTCGGCGCTGTCCCCGTATTACAGCTATTTAGCGTCTTCATCCTCTTTCAGGCAATCGATAAGATCACGAACGACAGTCTCGACTATCTCGGGCGAGCCACCGAGCGGGCGATCGGGAAGGGAGTCACCGGAACTGCGAACTTCGGCCTGAACATCGCGTTGATTCCGCTCATTGGCGTCGAGGGAGCCGCGCTCTCGACGGGAGTGTGTTTTGCGCTGATGGTCTTCTATAACCTGTATTTGATCGACAGCGAACTCGACCTTCGCTGGGAGACGATCGCCAGATCGTTCGGTGTGACGGGCGGTATTACCGTCGCGATGACTGTAGCCGTCTACGCGCTGGCACCGTTTATCAGCGGGCTGTTTACGCTCTTGGGCGTCGTCGCCTCCGGTATCCTCGTCTGGGCGCTGTGTTCGGTTGCGAGTGGTGTCGTCGACGTTGGCGAGGTCAAAGCGCATCTCTGAGCGGACGTGCCGTTTTCGGGGACACCGTTCTCGCCGGCGACAGTCCGTCCGTTCGGGATAACGGTTGTCAGCGCGCGGTTTCGGACAACTGGTTTTCACCGCTGTACCGGAGACGATCGAAGAACACACACGCGTTAGTAAAATTTGACCGGACTGATAGTGATCGAACAGTGAACCGGGTCGATAGCACTCGTTCGAGTTTCCGTCTCTATGACGTATTGCCATTGGACAAACTTTCCATTTCTAGTGAATCCTGTGGATAAGCCGATTGCCTGGCGAGTAATACTCAATTATTGCAACTTGATCCGGGAGGTTCCTCGGTAATATAGTATTGGAAACTCAATGTTTTAACCGATATATAATAATTCGTGAGTAAAAATCCATGAATAACTGAACGAACATTCTCAATACAAGGATAATCTATTAATTTTATAAAAAATACAAGGGAAGGTTTATACCGGTATGATGGAATTACCCGAATGCATGGCACGCGAACCTCCGGTATTGGACGAAGACGTAGTCCATACTGACGCTGAGACGGACGAATTGAGCGGTAATAACGGATTACTCCATAGACGATCGTATCTCAAACTCGCTGGGACCTCCGCGGCGACTGCTGCGGTTGCGAGTGCGAACCCGGTTTCGGCTGACGAAGACGAGTACGACGTCATCGGTGGTGCTGGTCAAATCAGGCTCGGCGACGGCGAAACGCTCGAGAACGTGATCATCGATTTCGATCAGGGATGGACGATGCTTCACTGCACCGGTGATAACGTAACGATTCGAAACGTCGGTTTCCGAGGCACTCACACCGCAGATCAGCACGCAATCGTCGTTAGCGGGGGCGACACGGTAATCGACAACGTGTACATGGGCGACGGATGCGTTCGACCCGCACAGTACTCCAGTCACGGTCAGTGCGGTATCTTCGCTCACCGAGACTTTTATGGACACCTCGAGATCCGAAACTGTAACATTCAGGATTGGCCGAACAACGGCATTTACGCCTCCGCTCCGGAGTACGACGGCGGCGGAACGATCGAAATCGATAGCTGTTATGCGGCCAACAATTACGTTTCCTGTTACCGGCTCGCAACGGACGGCTCCTCGGTGTCGAACTCCGTCGCGTACAACGATGGCAACGGGCGATACACCGGCCGAGCGTTTTGGGGATGGTCGCCGGGAACGCTAACGATCGAGAACTGCGACTTCCAGGAAGGATCGTACAATCAAGCGATCCACCTTCGGGACAGCGGCTCGATCCAGATACGCGATACGAATCACACCGGCATTCACGGTGCTGGGTCGTGGGACATCTCCGAGTCCAACGTGGGCTCGAACCCCGACCTTTCGATGCCCGACGGCGTTCCGACGTCGGCCGAAGAGGCGGCCACCGGCAGTTCCGACGGCGACTCGGGCGAAGCGCCGCCCGAAGACGACGAGGACGACGACGAGGTCCCCTCGCTCACGAACACCATCGTCTTCGACGGCAACGGAACTCCGGATACGACGAGCTACGAGTTCGTCGTCAGCGAGGTGGTCGAACCGAGCGAACACGAGGATGCCTCTATCGACGACGCGGCATCGGTCGATGAAACCGAGGCGAGCGGCGACGTTGCTGACTACCTCGATGCGTGGGAGTTCGACGGGGAAATCGAACGCCTTTCGGTCGACGGCGACGCCACGGTCCGCGTCAACGGTGATGAGATCGACCCGGACGATTACGACGACGTCTTCGAGAACGTTATTCTACTCGACGGTTCCGAAGAAGACGTCACCCGCTACGAGTTCGTCGTCGACGGCGACGTTATCCCGTCGAATTACGAGGGAGCCTCGATTGACGACGAAGACGAAATCGACGACGGAACGGTTCACGGCGTCGTCGCCGACTGGAAGGACGCCTTCCGCTTCAACGGGGATCTCGAGCAGTTCACGGCGGACGGTCCGGCGTCAGTTTATCTGAACGACGAGGAAATCGATCCGGCGGAGTACGGCGAGGACCGTCCACACCAACTCCTCGTGGAAGGGCGGGGCGTTCCGACGAGCTTCGGAATCACGGTTGACGGAACGATCGAACTGGATTCGGAGGCCGATCCGGAAGACGAGGCGACGACGGTCTCGGGATCGACCGCACAGAGTTCCGTCACTGACGGCACGCAGGAGTTTTGCTTCTCCGGTACGCTCTCTGATATCACCTTTTCGGACGGCGAGGCGGCCGTCTTCCTCGACGGCGAGGAAATCGACGTCTCAGAGTACGGTGATCAGGAACTGTTCGCCAACGCGCTGATTATCGACGGAACCGAAGCAGATGGGCCCAGCACGTATTCCTTCAAAGCATCCGGCGGTGTCGTTAAATCCGATTACGAAGCGGCCTCGATCGACGATGAAGACGTGATCGAAGGCAAACGCGTCAGTGGAGCCGTTGCGGATTGGCTCGACGCCTACTGGTTCGACGGCGATATCGAGGAACTCCAGGTACTCGGTAACGCGAAAGCCGAAATCCAGTACAACGCCCGCGATCAGTAATCTACCAGCCTCTGGGTAGCCGCTTCGGTCTTTTTTGCGGTGATCGTGTTCGTCGAGTCGCGACGAACCGCCACCGTGTACCGGTCAGCGCGAAGCCACGGATCGATCAGTTCGCGACGCGACCGTAAACGAATCGGAAAGCCATTCCTCGAGTCGGGCTCACGGTTTCTGCGAACCGGGATGCGTTGTTCGAACCGAGGTCGAGTTTTCTCGAGCGACTCGGCTTTCCTCGACTCGCCTCCAATCGGATCCTCCTCTCGGTACGCGTACTGTTTCCCGTTCCGTCGATCCGTTTCACTCGCCAGTTTCGAACCGTTTCGATAGTAATACACTATTGTTCCGCGTGCCGAGCCGCGGCGATCCGTTCGCGAGAATCTCACGGAATCACACGAACGCCGTCCGGGTACGGCATACTATCGAGACGCAGATCCCAAAAAGAGCCGTCGACCACCCGTCACGTCTCATCCGCCACGTCTCGAGGAGATCGACGTACTGTTCGTTCCGGAGTACACTACATTGGGGCGCGACTGGACGTCGGTTCGAAAAAACGGAGATGAAGCGTAAAGCGGCCGCGGACGAATAACGAAAACTAATTATCGTGCTGTCAACAGCGATTACTTCGCCTATTCTCCGCCGGTCGCTGCTTCTTCGGGTGAGGTTGGCACACCCTCCGGAACGAAGGCTTCCGGGTTGGTGTCGACGTTATCTCCGAACTGAACGTCCGATCCACCTTCCTCGCCGATTCCGCCGTCCATACCGGTGTCGTAATCGGTATCGGAAACGACGACGCTCGTTCCCTGCCCGTTTGCGCCGGCGACGATCGATTGGTTCGCGCCGTTCATCTCGAGTTGGCAGTTTTCGACTTCGATAGTACCGGGCGACCACGCCCAGATGCCACGGCCGCTGAAGCCGCTGCCGTCGACGTAGACGCTCGAGTTTCTGATGCTACTCCCTTCGGTTGCAACGCGATAGTGTGAGACTTCACAGTCGGCCGCGAAACAGCTATCGATGTGGACCGTTCCGCCACCTGCACCGCCGGGGGCGGAGCCGTAGATAGCGTTGTCCGCGAAGCCTTGAATGTTGACGTGCTCGAACTCGAGCTGTCCGGAGTGTTCGGGGTTGACCCAGAACGCCGTCTGTCCGTGGCCAGTACTACTTCCGTTGCGCGCGTCGGATCCGTCGCCCAGATAGACGTTTTCGATGGTACTCGTGTCGCCGCCGGTGTCGGCAACGCCGAAGGTCGCGGAGCCGGCTCCGGAGGTGTTCTCTCCTTCGAAACCGACGTTTCGTATCGACCACCCGGATCCCTCGGCGGTGATAATAATATCCTGGCCTGTCGTCATGTCGACGAGTTTGTTCTCCCAGGTTTCACCTGACCCGATCTGGATCGTCTGTCCGGACGCTTCGATGAGTTCGTACTCTTCGTCGGCGGTGGCCGATCCTGCAACGCCGATGGAAGCGGTTGCGGTCGCGACCGCTGCGACCGAACGCACGTACGAACGGCGCGTTAAGTTCGAATTACTGTCTGAAGTTGGAGGGGCTGTCTCGTTAGTGCGGGAATTCTCTGGCATGCATTATGGAAACACGACCTTGTGGCCATAAACCTTTCCTTAGAGATGGGTATTAAATTTATAGATATTATTTTGTTCGTACTGGATTACTCAAGATATAGTGAATTTAATTCGTCAATCAGGGCACTCCTTTTCATCGAAACCGATGTGGGGCGTCGAGGGAAATTGAATATTGACGCGGAAACACCGATCGGTCCGCCCTTTTTCGAGCGTGACTCGAGACGATGTGACTGCTTACTCCCCTTCCACTCCGTTGGCCACTCTAACTTTCTGACGCGATTGACACTGCAACTTCCTCACAGGATTGACATCCTCCCCGCGCTGAAGCACGAGGCTTTCTCCTTGTGCCTCGGTAACCGTTTCGACGCTTGCTCGAGTCATGCTCGAGGACGGACTCGATTCGATTCGAGTGGCGGCCACGAGCCGCCGCTACTCTTGAATTCGGTCTCGGGGCAGATTCGATTTCAGCGGGTATCCTGTTCGGCGAACGTTATCGTCCAGTTTGCGGCGTCTGCGATGGCGCGGCCCGCGATCGTCCAGTCGTGGCCGCCTTCGGAACTGATGGGGTACGTAACCTGAGTCGTCGGCTGCGATACGCGTGAGAGCGGCGCTGAAAGATCCGAGTGAAACCCGAAGTTCGAAAGCATCGAGTCGGGGATTCCGTCGCCACTGAAAGCAAGCAACGAGTCATCGCGCCGATCCTCGATGATTCGCGCCAGCAGTGTCTGGAGGCCGTCTCGGCGATCCCTCGTCGTCGCCAACGGTACGACATCGGTGAGATTGGTAATCTGTGACCCGCCTTCGCTCGTCGTTCCGGTGATTATTCCTGCTATCGGCGTTCCGTCCCGTCTCGCGACGTAGGCGTCGTAGGACAACTTCGGATTGTCGAACCGCCAGTCGTAGAACGTTTCGGTCCGGTTTGCGTGGAGTGTTCCGGGAACTGCTTGACGATATAGCTCGGCGAACGTGCCGGCGGGAACCTCCTCGAATCGTTCGACAGAAACGCCTTCGACGCCGCGTTCGCGTGACTCGCGTGCACGAAGATAGCGTTTTAAAACCGGGGTTGCGGCGCTCGTCAGCGACGAGAGGCGTTCGGATTCGTCCGTCTCGAGCATCGAATCTGGTTGCTGAATGCGGTAGTACGTCGGCACCTCCTCGACGATTTCCCAGCCGTGTTTGAGACTCCCTGAGAGTGTCGCCGGATTCGGGAAGTTGAAAAACAGTTCCGGATCCCGCTCCCGGTAGTGTTCTTTCATTCGTTCGGTTGTTCGAGAGTAGAGCCCACGACGGCGGTGGTCCGGATGAACCATGACATCCGCCGGCTGATAGCCCCTGAACGTCCGGTCTTCGACGCGCAACTCGAGGACGAAACTGGGCTTCGTCCCGACGATCTCTCCCTCGTGGGTCGCAAGAATAATCGGAACGTGATCGACGTAGGGATTGTCCTCGTACTTCCACTGAAACCACGCTTCGTCGACGTCCCCGAAAACGAGGTCGTACAGCTCGAGGAACCCATCCCGGTCCGCCGGTTCGTAACGTCTGATCTCGTATGGGTCCGACTCGTCTTCCTCGCTACTGGCTCCTGCCCGTTCGGCTTCTTCCGCCCGGTCAGCGCTTTCGGCCGTGCGATCGTCGGCGGCGGGTACCGAACTGTCGTCGGACTCCGTCTGCCCGGACCCGTCTCGATCGATATCCATCTCATCCGTCTCCTTTCCGCTCGTTTCCTTCTCGTCAGTTCTGGGGTTGTTTGACGCCATTGCTCGTTACTTGTTCTGGCCGCTGCTATCGGATATCCCGATGCGTTCGGGGGAAATTTCCTCGAGCTCCGCTTTGGACAACGATTCCGTCTCGAGTAACTCCGACCGGTGTTCGTCGAGCAACGGTGCGCGATTACCCGGCTCCGGCGGCGTTTTGGTCATCTTGATCGGCGTTCCGGCGATCGTGACGGTTTCGTCGATGTGGGGCAGATCGGCTTCGACGAGCATCTCTCTCCGTTCGGCGTGCTCGCAATCGTAGACGTCGGCGATATCCTGAACGGGGCCACACGGCACGTCTCCCTCGAGCGAAGAGAGGACCTCGTCGGTGGTCCGCGTCGAAACCCAGTCCGTGATTTTCTCCCGAAGCTCGTCACGGTTCTTTAGTCGATCGTTTGCGTGCGGGTAGTCGACGACCCACTCGGGCTTGCCCATCGTCTCACAGAGTCCGCGCCAGTGGTTGTCGCCGAGTGCGGCGATGACGATGTAACCGTCTTTGGCTTCGAACGCGTTGTATGGAAAGAGCGTTGGATGAGCGTTTCCCTGGCGTTTCGGAACCTCGCCCGTGTAGGAGTGCTGGTAGACCGCTCGCTCCGCGAGACTCACCATCGCGTCGTACATCGCGGTATCGACGAACTGGCCGACGCCCGTGCGGTCTCTGTAGTGGAGCGCGGCGAGAATGTTGACGGTGTGTAACACGCCCGTAAAGATGTCACCGACGCCGAAGCCGACTTTCGTCGGCGGCCCGTCTTCGTCGCCCGTCTGGTGCATCACGCCGCCGAGCGCCTGGGCGACCAGATCGAAGGCCGGTTCGGCCTGTTTCGGGCTCGCACCGGTTCGCGGATCGCCAAACCCGCGCATCGACGCGTAAACGAGCTGTGGATTGATTTCCGCGAGCCGTTCGTACTCGAGGCCGAACTTCTCCATCGTTCCAACGCGGAAGTTCTCGACGACCACGTCGGCTTTTTCGACGAGAAACCGGAAGTGCTCCCGATCCTGCTCGTCGGTAAAGTCCAACTCGAGACTCCGCTTTCCGCGGTTGATACTTTGAAAGTAGCCGCCGAACTGGTCCTCGTCGGAGTAAAACGGTGGCGTCTCTCTGACGAAATCGCCGCCCGGCGGTTCGATCTTAATGACATCGGCACCGAGATCAGCCAACAACATTGTACCGTAGGGACCACCGAGGACCCTCGTCAAATCCAACACACGTACGTCCTCAAGGGCAGACATTGTCGTATCAACCGTGGAGGGTGGATTCGGGCTTTGTTATGCACGCGTTTCGTGAACCGTCGCCGAGTACGGTATCATTCCTCGTCTGCAGTGATAGCATACATCCTGAACTCGTCGTTGGAAATGACCTTGTTCGCGTTCGGTTCCTCGTCGACTCCTTCGAGTGCCGCCTCGCTGTGATGAAGCTCTTGGTACACCTCGAGCTCCCGCGTCGTGTCGTACTCGGACACGACGAAGTAGTAGTCGTGGCCGTCGTAGGCCCCGCTGTAGTTCCCGCTTTCGAACTCGGTCGCGTTGACAGCCCCGCTTTCGTACGGCGTCGTGGCGACGCTTTCCACTTCGATACCGTTGATTCCGTGATCGAACCGGAACGGGTCCGCTCCGTAGCCGACGTGGGGTCGTTCCTCGACTGCGTGTTCGTAACTCGACTCGTACCCGTTCAGGTGTTGATCGGTCACGTGCTGGTTCGGCTGATAGATGATCGGCGAGGCGTAGACCGTCATCAACCCGAGGATCAGAAACGCCGCGAGCATCGTCGCGACGATCGCGTTCGCGCCCGGTGTCGTGATCACCTTCGAGAGCCCCGCCGTCGCGTGTGCGATCGCGATCCCCGACAATATCGTAAGGACGACGAAAATAAATCCAACCTGTCTGAACGCCATCGTCGGCGTTCCGACGAAGTAGACCAGGAACATCCCGCCGAGCGGGATCAACGCGAGCCCAAAGTACGTACAGAACGCCTTCGTTTCGAGGTCGATGTTCGACCATCCGAGCCAGATAACCACCAGGAAAACCGCGACGATCAGGCCGATGATTGCCGCCTCGAGGAACATTTTGACGAACAGTTCGGCGAGACTTCCCCCGAGCTCCGTCAGGGAAGACCCTCGTTGGTCGACTTCAGCGCTCGCGCCGATGTCGTCGGCGAAAATCCCATAAACCAACGAGGAAAACGAGTCCCGAAATCGCTCGTTACTGATCGCCCAGATACCGACGAGCGCCCCCAGTACGGTCGAGTGGACGTACGTCGTCGAATGATGGACCATCGGATGTTCTTCGAACCGCCACCGCGCGAGATACTGGACCGCACTGATCGACCCGAGCAGGACGACGACGGCGACCATCTGTTGTGGGTGAACGAACAACAGCGCGAGACTGGTGAACACGATGAGCACGCTGAACGGTGAGAGTCCGAGCGGGAGCCGCTCGATGTCGCTTCCTCGTTTGAGATAGGCGACGAACGCGAAGATCACGACCGGAACGAGAAACAACGCGTTCGAGTTCGTGTGTGCGCCCATGTGCGTCGCGACGTTGTTGATCGGGAGGATCATCCACGAGATGATGGCAGCGATACCGACCGCAAGCGCGCTTCCGGAGAGCTCGCGGACTGTAAGCGGAATAAAAATCACGAACGGAACGAAGAAAACGATGATCATCAAGAGCACGGATCGCTCGAGGGGGACGCCGCCGACGAAGTGGATGGCAGACGCGATCGAGTGCAATCCGGGATAGAACAGTTCGTGGGGGAGGAGATCCCCGCGGACGATGTCTCGAGTCCAGCCGAGGTGAGAGAGCGCGTCACCCACGCCCGCGAATCGGTAGTTTCTGATGAACGGGAGGCTGACGATCGTCGTGACCGCACACGCTCCGAGACCGATCGCGATCGCCTGGTACCGGCCCCGGCACGTCAGCGTCGTACTCACCGCGATCGCGAGGCCGATCGCCACGCCGATCCAGGTCGCTGTCGGCGATGCCATATACACGGACGATTCGTAGCCCGTGGCGGGATTTGCCCGCGCGATGAGGATAGCGGCGGCAACGGCAAAATAGCCGACTGCGAGGACGACGTCGAGTGCGACCCGTTTCATTGCCGATCGCCCGGTTCAAATCGATGTCTCCGTACCATTTCGATAGCCATTCTTGAAGACTCGAGTACGGATGACTGGTTTGTTATAGGGTTCATACCCGGTGATCATCCGACCGAGCGAACTGTCTCAGTTCACGAACGATCCGCCGAGAACACGAGTATCGCGTTTCAAACCGCTCTCGATCGGTGCCAGACTCGTGTCGATTTCTCTCCCACATCGTGAGGGTTTCTGCCCCACGTCGTGAGAGGTTTCTCCCCCACGCAAGCCCAGTTATACCAAATATTAGAACTCAACCGGAGGCTCAATCAGGTTTGTTCGACTGGGAAGCGCCTGCTCACGTTCCGAATCCGAACCGTTTTTTCACCGAAACTCCCATTTTCCCATCGGTCGAGTTCGGGTACCAACGATCGTTCTTTCAGCACCCGAAGACTGTAGTATTCCGTTGAATCAGTTGTACGCCGCCCCATCGATTACTACGATCGGACTTCAAGTTTTGCGATCAATCAACGATTCTCTCGGTTTTTGTATCGGTTCGTGGTTGATCCGCTCGAATCGAACTGCGATCGTCCGTACACACCACGCTCCCTCAACACATGTCATCCATCATCATCGACTCGGTTACCGCAGACGACAGCACGCTCGAGTCCGAGATCCGCCCGTCGTCCGATCTCGAGCGCTTTTTTACCGGAGACCCGTTTCGAACGACCTACGACGTTCCTGTCGGGAACGTCCCCGAGGGCGTTCTCGCGATTCCCGTTCTCGCACACGTCTGTCCCGTTGCGTGGGCACAGGGGGCCGACGTCTACGTCGACGAGGTCGACGCCTCTTTCGCCCGCGCGCTAGAGGACGTCAAAGCCTCGTTGCTCTCGATGTACGACTTTCTCGAGGGCGGAACGCTCTACGCGCGCAACACGGTCGACATCGCTCCACAGGCGGGCGGCGAGTCCGGATTGCTGTTTACGGGCGGCGTCGATTCGACGTCCTCGTACGTCCGCCACCGAACGGAGGAACCGACGTTGATCAGCGTCAGGGGCTGGACAATTACGCCCGACGAAAGCGACGACGAAGACTGGGATCACCTCCGGTCGCGAGTCAGGAACTTCGCGGACGAACGCGGTCTCGAGACCGCCTTCGTCGAGTCGAACATGCTTTCGGCGCTCGACCATCCGATGTTGTTGGCTCACTACAAACGCCACGTCGACGGCGCGTGGTACAGCTCCGTCGGCCACGGCCTCGGGTTACTCGGACTCTGTGCGCCGATGGCTCACGCGCGCGGGATTGAAGATTTGTATATGGCCGCAACGCACTGGGACGGAATCGACCTCGAGTGGGGCTCTCGGCCGGATATCGACGACTACGTCCGGTGGACGGGAACCCGGTGTCACCACGACTGCTACGATATCACCCGCCAGGAGCGACTCGAGTTGATCGCCTCCTACGTCGAGGACCGTCGTTCCGACCCGGACGCCTCTCGGCTCGAGTTACAGACCTGCAACGTACGGATGGACGGGAACTGCGGGGAATGCGAAAAGTGCTATCGGACTGCGGTCGGACTCCGGCTGGCGGGACTGGAGCCGTCCGCCCACGGCTATCCGTTCGAGCACGACGACTACCACGAAATTCGGTCATCGTTCGAAAACGGCGACTGGATACTGGGACTCGACGAACGATACATGTGGGAGGATATCCAGCACACTGTTCGCAAAACCGAGCCCTCGAGCCCCTCTGAACGGGCGTTCTTCGAGTGGCTCTCGAGTGCCGACCTCGACGCGCTGGTCGCGGAGTCGGGGTCCCCGCTCCACCATCGACTGCTTCGGGCCGGCGCTCGCAATGCCCCGAACAGGGTTTATAATACGGTCTATCCCGTTTGGAACGCGGCGAAGGCGGGTGCTCGGCGCGTGCAGTGAGCCGGGCGTCGTCTCTGAACTGTATTTCCCGACCACCACAGGCGGTGATCAGTTGGGCCTTCTTCCGGTAAGTACAGTACGAGGACTCCCCGCTGTCGCATCCGTGCTCGCTCCGCGCGTACGGTTCACCGACGCGAGGCCGAAGGCCGAGCTGTCGGCCTTTTTTCATCGAATTTTTTGCGCCTCGGCGCAAAAAATTCGGTTGGCATCTCTCGCGTCCGGTACTTCTCGAAATGAGCCTTCAGCGCCGCTCGACTCGAGCCGCCCAGATCGCGCTCTTACTCCTCGTACTTGTCGCTGATCGTCGCTTCCTCGGCCGCCAACTTTTCGACTCCGGCTTTGACTCCGTGGGTGAGAACCGTCTCGCCGAGGTCCGTGAGTGCATAATAGGAGTACGGATCTTCGGTTCCCGTGTTCGGGTCCCGGCGATTTCGGATCAGAGCGGTCCGCTTGAGCTTTCGGAGATGGTAGTGAAGCTCGTTGCCGTCGCGATCGAGGGCCTCGGAGAGTTCGCCGGCGCTGAGGCGTTCTTCCTCGCTCAGTGCACAGAGGATGCTAAAGGCCGGTTCGGACGACGCGACATCGTACATCTCGAGGTACTCCTCGAGGGTGAAGAGACTGTCTTCGGGGAGGTCGACGCCGAGGAGTGAGTTCGTCTCGTGGCTCCCGCCGTCTTGGTCCCGAAGGACCCCGCCGTCGGCTCGCGTATCGCGTTGATTGGTCATGGTGGTGATCGAGGTTGTGGTAGTCGTCTATCTGTCGGTACGGTCCCAACCGTATTAAAAATATTTACCCCGGTGGAGGTGGACCGCATACTGAGGTTTATATTCGCCGGATCGAATAATAGGTCAATATGCGTGACCGTCTGCTCGAGGCTCTCGACGAGAGCGAGTACCTCACCCACGAGGCGAGCAAGCGTGGGTTTCTCGTCTACCTGATGGGGCCGTACAAATCCTATCCACCCTACGAAACTCCCAACCCTGAAGAGGCGGCCGTCGCGACGACTCGACCGACGCTCGACGAAATCGACCATCGGATCCGGGAGGGCCGACTCGATTTGGCTGTCGACGAGGCGCTCGCGTTGTTAGTCCAAATCAGGAGAGACCTACGGAAGAATACGGGCGTGAACGCGTTTCTTGCGACCGATCCACAGATCCCGTTGCACGAAATGGACGCGGCGACACAGAGCATCCACTACACCGAGGCCGCAGTCGCGACCGTCTTCGTCGCCCCAGCAATGGGTGATACCCTCGGCGTCGGTATCGAAATCGGATCCGTCTGCGAACATTTCGACGACCCGAAACGCCTCAGTGACGTCGCGTTTTTCGGGGAAGCGAACGTCGAGAGTTCGATGATCGATGCCGTCTCGAGTCGGTGGCACGTGACGACCGACGACTTTCGCAGCTACGACGATCTCTTCCGCGCTGTTCGCGCACACCTCCGCGCCGTCGCATGATACCGCCTGTTGGGCAGTTACCGTCGTTCCGTCGCCGTTCGAGAACTCGAGACGTGATCGCCGCCTTCGTTCGCGTGTAAAGCGCTGGCCCTCCACGCCGTGTTATTCCATGTATCCCAGCCCTTTGAGACGATCTTCGACGTCGGTGAAGTCGTCGTCGACCGCTTCGTCGTCGCTCGAGCGCGTGAGGTCCGTGCGCTGGACCTTGGTTCGAGATGCGGGTGCGTCCTCGCGGAACGCGTCGAAGAGGACCCGGCCGTCCGCGTTCGCCGGAACGGGTTCTCCGATGCCGTGGAGGAGCGTCGGTGCGACATCGACGACGCGCGCGCCTCGGAGCTCGGCTCCCGGGTCGATCGACGGCCCGCGACAGAGTACGATTCCCGTGCTTCGGTGGCTCGCCGCTGTCACGCCGGTGTCGCCGAACGGTTTGTCGGCGATCGAGTTTCGCGATTCGTAGCCGTCTTTTCCGTTGACGATAAAGTTCGGCGACTTCGGATCGTTCGGGAACAGGTCGTCGCCATCGAAGACCCGCAGTATCTGTTCGTCGTCTTCGTTCGTGACCGATTCGAACAGGTCCATCAGCTCTGCTTTCAACGCCGGGACGTCCGCCGGATCGACCGTTCCCTTTTCGAATCGTCTGGTGTCGTTGATGTAGCAGTTTCCGGCGTCGTGAACGAACGCGATCGTTCGTTCGTAATCGACGTCGTACAGCGCGTGTTCTCCCGGAATCTGCTCTGCGACGGAGTCGACCAGGGTTCGCGGAAGGGTCTGGATGAGCATCTCCTCGGAGATGCCGACCCGATTGAGCGCCTGCTTGACGTTGCTTCGCGAGATTCCCAGACTCGCGAGTGCACCTCTGGTCCCCTCGTCCTCCCGCCTGAACAGGTACCCTTCCTGTTCGAGGAAGTGGTTGACGTAGACGAGTTGGTCGATCTTTCCGAACCCGTGATCGGAGACGACATAGAGATCCGCGTCGTGTTCGTCCGTGTAGGTCATCACTTCCCCGAGCATGTCGTCGAGTTTCTTGTAGTGCTCGAGGAGCAGATCCATGTCCCAGACGAGGTGCTGGAACCGATCGGGCGCGGTGTAGACGAAAAAGAACAGCTGCCAGTCCTCGGCGTGTTCCATCTGCAGTCGCATGAGATTCCGCCGTTTGTCGAGGATGTCGTTGACAGCGGCCTCGAACTCGTCGAGGCGGTCGGCGTACTCCGGATAATTGAGGCTGATTTCGTAGCCGGGGATGCGGTTTTTGATCTCTGCCCCTAACTCCGGTGGATGCGTGAAATCGCTCTCCGTCGAGGGAGTCATCATTCCCGTGACCATCGTGCCGTCGATATCGCTTGCGGGGTAGGTCAGGGGAACGTTACCGACGTGGGCCGGCGAGAGTTGCTCCCAGAGGGGCGGCTGTTTGCAGTCTCGACTCGTATACATTTCGTGAGAATACTCCCTGGAGAGGTTCTGAAATCCGTAGATACCGTGTTTATCCGGCCAGACACCCGTTGCGATCGATGGCCAGGCAAGCGGCGTCGTCGGGGGACGCGTGCTCTCGAGCGTTCCCGCTGCACCCTCCTCTCGCATTCTGGCGAAGTTAGGTAGCTCACCGTCGTCTGTCCATCGTTCGATGAGTCTCCACGGTACGCCGTCGAGACCGAGTACGAATGCTCGCTGAGATGTCGGAGTATGTCCGCTCATGATTGATGAATGAGGCGTCACTGACGCCCGCTGTGGATGTGGTGGCGAGACGACCGTTTTGTTATGTGTAGGTTGCACGGAGAAATGCCGACGAACGCGTGATAATTCAGCGACTGAACTGGTCTCACCGTGGCGAGTATCGGCGCGTAATCCGATCGTCACGTTCGTGATGTTCTCCAACTAAACCGTGACGTTCCCCGCTTGAAACAGGTCAACAACAGGATATCCATAACAATACCACTCGGAGGGAACTCACACCTATGAACGTTGGTTGGTGGAGTGAATGGGAAGCGTCGTAATTTCTCTCGATGCCGAACTCGGCTGGGGATTCCACGATCTGGATTCGCCACCGGAACACCGGGTCGAGGCCGGTCGACGAGGCTGGCAAGCGATGCTCGATTTGCTCGAAGAGTACGACGTGCCCGCAACCTGGGCCGTCGTCGGCCATCTGATGCTCGAGTCCTGCGACGGCGAGCATGACGCACATCCTGCGCCATCGGGCTGGTTCGAACGCGAGCGGACGGAGTGGCGTGACCGACCCGATCTTCGGTTCGGACGCGATCTCGTGGAGCGAATCCTCGAGTCGGATGCCGATCACGAGTTTGCGAGCCACTCGTTTTCGCACGTGTTGTTCGGTGACCCCGAGACGTCTCGAACGCTCGCGAAAGCGGAAATTTCCCGGAGCGTCGAGATCGCAAACGAGTGGGGACAGTCAGTCGATTCGTTCATCTTCCCGCGAAACGACGTCGGTCACCGGGACGTACTGGCGGAGTACGGAATCACCGCCTACCGTGGTCGGTCACCGACCCCCGACGGAGCTCGCGGTGTCGTCGACTCGGTGTTCAAGGATGGCTCCCTGCTGGTGTACCCGTCGATCGACGAATACGGCCTCGTCAACGTTCCGGCGTCGATGTTCTGTTTCGGGTTTGAAGGATCGGCCAGAACGATCGCGGAGTCCGTCTGGGCGGACCCGATGGTTGTGGAGGCTCGACAGGGGATCGACGAGGCGGCCAGAGAGGATGGCGTGTTCCACCTGTGGTTGCATCCCAACAATCTCACGCACGAACGAGACGACCGTCGGATGCGTGCCATTCTCGAGTACATAGACCGACGGCGTCGCGAGACCGACCTGTCCGTTGAAACGATGGGTGATGTTGCCCGCCGTTTTCGTGACTCAGCGCCGACCGCAGAGCCCAGTCCTGCCGCGTACTCGCGGTAAGGGATACCAGCGTATCGACCCCAATACTGATTTTCGGACCATTCCCACGCGTACTATACTACCGGCTGTCCGTCGCTCCTACCGGCTGTCCGTCGCTCACAATTCTCGTCGCCCCGGAGGTGCGAGAATCTTCACATCGTTACAGCTGGTAGTATATCCCTGCGTACAGCTCTTCGACGGTTTTCGGAGACTCGGGCTCCCGCTCATCACCTCGAAACCACTCCCTACGGGTTGTCGACGAACGGTAAGCCAGCGATAACAAAGCCTGCAGACGGTCCGGTTTCGAGAAGATGCGCTCTTTCATCCGCCGTCGACTGTCGCGCTCCGATTCGGTACGGATCGGAGTTCTGGGAGTCGGCAACATCGGCAGTGTACACCTCAAATCGGCGCTCGCGATGCCGGGCGTCGACGTCGTCGCCGCGGCTGATACGGTTCCGAAGAATCGCGACCGGGCAGACAGCGCGGGCGTTACCCGCGTGTACGACGACTACGTGACGTTACTCGAGTCGGAAACGCTCGATGTCGCGATCGTCGCGTTGCCCCCGTTTCTCCACTGCGACGCCGTCGAAGTGGCCGCAGAAACCGGCGTTGATGTTTTCGTTGAAAAACCGTTTGCCCGGTCGACGGCCGAAGCCGACGAGATGCTCGAGGCGGCGTCCGAGGCCGGAATCCGCGTCGGCGTCGATCACACGCTTCGCTACCAGCCGGATCTTACCGGGCTCAAAGGGGCCTACGAGGACGGCACGGTGGGCCACGTTCCCCACGCCTCGATGGTTCGGGTGAACGACGGTCCGCTGGGTCGACCGCCGGTCGAGGATGCACCCCCGGCCTGGCCGCTCGACCCCGACGCGACCGGCGGCGGCTCGCTGATGGAACTCGGCGTTCACTGTTTCGACTACCTGGAGTGGACGTTCGGTCCGCTCGAGATTCGGGATGCGATGATCGATACGACCCTCGAGGTGCCGGTCGAGGACGCAGCGACGGTCCTCATGGAAGCCCGAGAGACGGGAACCGCGGTTACGCTCCACTGTGGTTCCTACCAGTGGGAGGAGCTTCCGGAGGTGAACACCAACGTCCGCCTCGAGGGTATTACAGGCACAATCGAGAGCGAGGAGTATCTCCCGACGAATTTCTACGGGAGCGCCGCCCTCTCGGCCCTTTCGAACGTCGCGAGTCGGTTTACCGGCGGCGATCCGGCCGTTTACGGACCGACGTTCTACCTTCAGGCGCACTACGATGCGCTCTTCGATTTCGTGGACTCGATTCGCGCGGACGAGACGCCGCCCGTAACCGGTGAAGACGGTCGACGGACGCTCGAACTGGTCGAGACGGCCTACGAACTCGCGGACGAAGATTGCGCCGAAGCCGACGCCCTCGAGGTGGTTTCATGAATGACGATCGATCGCTGTCGGTTTCCAGCGTCTCCGTTCCGCGCGCGAATTCCAAGGGGCAACTGGCGGCACGCGAATCGGCTCTCGAGGTGACGACCGAACGGTCTCAGGCGGGCGGGAACAACTGGACGCCCGCGATCGACGCGCGAATGGCCCGACTCGAGGGGCCCGTTCGAGAACTGATCGGATCGGTGCCGGATCCGTTCGCCGACGCCGCCGAGATAACTCTCTTGCCCGACGTCCACTATCCATTTCATCCCTCGACGGGGATGGTAACAGATCCGGCGGTCGTCGGCGCGGTCGCGGGCTATCTCGGGAACGAGACGTCGGCTGACCTCGTCGTCGCCGGCTCGAGCACCGAATCGATGGACCTCGATCGGACGACCGACTATCTCGGATATCCGGCGCTCGAGGAACGCTTCGACTGTCGACTTCGGGATCTTTCCTCGGATCGGGATTCTCGAGTCACCGTTTCGCTTTCCGATAGCGAGGCTCCGGTCGAACTCTCGATCCCGGACTTGTTGCTCGAGAACCCTGTCGTCGTCGTTCCGACGCTTCGCCCGACCGAAGCGGGGCCGATTGCGGGGGCGATGCGAACGCTCGGTCGACACGTCGAACCCGGCGTCGAGGGCCGCGGGCTGTCGGATGACCGCCGTGCTCGTGCGGCGACGAACGCGGTCGAACCCGAACTATCGATCCTCGACGCGACGACCGTGTTCGCCGGCGAGGCGTTCGCCGCGGAAACCTTGTTCGCGGGCGACCCACTCGGCGTGGACACAGCCGGAACGACACTGCTCGGACGGGACGTTAACGATGACGCTGTGCTATCGACCGAACTCGGGCCGGGTCAGACATCGATTCAGGTCTCGGGGTGTGACTTCGATGCCCTTCGAGATCGCGTTCCGTCCGGCGATCTGCCGCCGCGGACGACGACCCATCCCGCAGTCTCGATCGCGTACGGGCTGTACGCGAAGGTCAGCGGGGACGCCGTTCCGCCCCAACTCGAGGTGGACCGATGACGAAGACGGCCGCCGTCACCGGTGCGACGGGCTTTCTCGGGTCACACCTCTGCGAACGATTGCTCGCCGACGGGTGGACGGTTCGCGGGCTCTCTCGCCCGACGTCGGATCGGGGCGACCTCGAGGGTCCCGTCGAGTGGTACGTCGGCGATCTGTTCGACGACGCGACGCTTCGATCGCTCGTCGACGAAACGGACGCGGTCTTCCACCTGGCCGGCATCGGCCTCTGGAGCGGCGACGCGGAGACAGTCGAGCGCGTCAACGCGGACGGAACGAAACGGCTCATCGATGCGTGTCAGCATTCGGAGACGGATGCCGGCAAACTCGTGTTTACGAGCACGGCGGGAACAAGGCGACCGCCCGTCGAGGGTGAGGTCGCGGACGAAACCGACTACGCCGCGCCGGTGGGTGCCTACCAGTCCTCGAAAGCCGAGGCGGAGGTGCTCGTCGACAACTACGCGAGCACCGCGGGAGAGGCCGTCACCGTCCACCCGACATCGATTTTCGGCCCCGGAGACGAGACGTTCACCGCCCAGTTACTCGCGATGGCGACCGATCCCACGATGTTCGTCTATCTCCCCGGCGGATTGAGCATCGTCGGCGTGGCGGACGTCGTCGACGGCATACTGGCCGCCTACGAACGCGGCGAAAACGGCGGGCACTACATCCTCGGCGGCGAAAACCTCACGCTCGAGCAGGCTATCTCTCGAATCGCTCACTGTACGGGCGGTCATCGTGCACCCATCGAGGTCCCCTCGACGGCGATTCATGCCGCCGGACCCGTCGCCGAAACAGTCGGGGCCGTCTCCGGATTTCGAGTGTTCCCGTTCGACCGGGATATGGCCAAGTTGGCGACCAAGCGGCTCTACTACACCTCGAGAAAGGCACACGACGAACTCGGGTATACCTACGATCCGCTCGAGGAGCACGTCCCCGACGCGATGGCGTGGTACCGTTCGCTGTAAGTGAGTCATTTATAAACCGAACGTGAGTTGTCCGAAGTTTGTTCTAAGAACCATGGGCACCGTTCTTTAAATCACAAGTCTTGTTCACTCGCGAGTCCGTTCTCTCCGGAATTCATTCGACACTCGACGAATTTCGATTCGGCAAACGTTTCCGAAACCAATTTGGGCATATGCTTGATTGAATCCTGCGTTTTTTATACTGATAATTGGAATCCGAGCATATGCTAGGATCTGGCTTACCGCTGGGTATTATCGGGTACGGAGCAATCTTTCTCATCCTGTTTCTTGTCATACGAAAAAGACTATACGTCATTCCGACACTAATTATCGTTCCGGTCGTTGCCGCGATAGTTGCCGGCTTTTCGTTTAACGAGATCGCGGAGTTCGCCGAAGAGGGGCTCCAGGGGATCGTCGGCATCACCGCGATGTTCGCGTTCGCCGTCTGGTACTTTAGCATCATGCGCGACAGCGGCCTGTTCGATCCGTTCGTTTCCAGAATCGTGAGCAGTATTATCAGTAAACCAGCGTTGCTCACGGTCGGTACCGTCGCCCTTGCGATGGTCACGCACTTAGACGGTGCCGGCGCGACGACGATGCTCGTGACGATTCCGGCGATGTTGCCGCTGTACGACGCGCTCGACGTCGATCGAAAAATACTCGCCGCACTGGTCGCGCTTACGGCTGGGACGATGAACATGGTGCCCTGGGGCGGACAGGTTGTCCGCGGCGTCGCTGCGATTGACCCGGCGACGATTTCAAACGTGTTCAACCCGATGATTCCCGCACAGGCCGCCGGACTGTTATCCGTTTTCGCGATCAGCGCCTTCTACGGTCGAAAGATTCGACAGGACATAGACGCCGTCACCGCCTTCGAGGGCGTTGACGAACAGTCGCTCATCGACGAAGCGATCGACGACCGCAAAGTCGAGATGGATCGAACGTGGATCTTCAACTTCCTCCTCACAGTGGTCGTTCTCGGTGCGCTGATCAGAGGGATTACGTCGCCGGAAGTCGCGTTCATGATCGGCGTCGTCCTTGCGCTCATCGTCAACGTGCCCGATTACGAGAAACAAAAAGAGGTCCTCGAGTCCTACGCACCCGACGTGATGACGTACGTCGGCATTCTGTTCTCTGCCGGTGTTCTCATTGGCGTTCTCGAGGAGAGCGGTATGGTCGACGAGATGGCGAACATCATGGTGTACCTGATTCCGGACATGCTCGGCTCGCAACTCCCGGTCGTCATCGCAGTGTTGTCGCTTCCCGCCCGACTCCTGTTCAGTCCGGATGCGTTCTACTTCGGCGTCTTGCCGGTCCTCTCGGAAACGGCCGCCGCGTACGGACATGATCCCGTTTCGGTCGTCCGCGCGTCGCTAGTCGGCCAGACCGTCGGCTTTCCTGTTTCGCCGTTCACCGGTGCCACGTATCTCCTCATCGGGTTAGCAGGCGTCGAACTCGGCGAGCACATCAAGTTTACGTTGCCGCTCATGGTGATTCCATCAGGCGTCATCCTCATCGTCGCGGTCCTCACAGGTGCGATTCCGATATAGGCTCCGCTAGTTTCGTTCTCGAGCCAACACGTCGGTTCTTGACGCATCCGTTCCGTAGCGGAGCAGACACCTTTGCCCCCGTTTGCGACATACCGTTGCCATACTGTCGTACGGTCCGCTGTTCCGATTTACCGGTGCAACCGCGACTGTCTTGGGTTGCACCGGAAACGATTGACAGCAATCCGTCTCAACCAATCCTCGCTTCTTTTCTCCCGTCGAGTAGCTGCTCCCAGGAATGTAACTCCAACGGGCGAAATTGTACTGGATTCGAAACAATATCCAAATCTTGATTTTAGACCAATATTTATTAATCAGTGTACGGTGAATTGTCATCCCACAGCATGGCAACCGAACAAATCACCCCTGTCGATCTTCCCGATCCCCGGTACGAGTACGGAGCCGATGATTTCGTGTTCGTCGAACTCGCGGAAGCGATGAGTTTCACCGCCAATTTCAAGGCGATGGCGATCACCCAGCAGGTCGCCGAGCGGGACATCGAGGGCGTCATCGAGAACTGCCCCGGCAACGCCTCGTACATGCTTCGGATCGATCCCGAAGTCATCCATCCGGACGGGTTGATCGAGCGGCTCAAATCGATCGAATCAGAGATCGATATCTCCGAGTACGAGTGGGAAACGCGCGTTATCGACGTCCCGGTGTTGTTCGAAGATCCGTGGACTCACGAGACGCTCATGGAGTTTCGGGACCGCCACCAGGATCCAGACGGAACCGACCTCGAGTACTCCGCGGAACTGAACGGCTTCGATTCCGTCGACGCGTTCCTCGAGGCGTTCGTCGGCGCACCGCACATGGTTACGATGGTCGGGTTCGTTCCCGGTCTTCCGTGGTGTTTCCAGATGGTGCCCCGGAGCGAGCAACTCGAGGTGCCGAAGTACGTCGAACCGCGAACCGACACGCCGAGTCGGGCGGTCGGGTTCGGCGGGGCCTTCTCGGTCATCTATCCCGTCCAGGGAGCCGGCGGCTACCAGCTGTACGGCCGGACGCCGGTCGAAGTCCTGGACGTCGATCAGGAGCTTCCGGATTTCGAAGAGTCGATCGTTTTCCCGAACCCCGGCGACATCCTGAACTACCGAGCCATCGACCGCGAGGAGTACGACGCGATCCGCGAGGAAGTCGAGACCGGAACGTACGAGTACACCTACGAACGGGTCGAGTTCTCCCCCGACGAGTTCTTCGACGCGCCCCACGAATACAATGACCGTCTCGTGGAGGTGATCGAATGATCGAGATCCACGAGGGCGGTATTTCGAGTACCGTCCAGGACCTCGGTCGATCCGGGAACTATCACATCGGGATGCCGCCGTCGGGGGCGATGGACTCCTACGCACACACCGTCGCCAACTACCTCGTCGGGAACGAGGCCGACGCGGCGACGATCGAGATGACCTATCAGGGAATCACGGCAACGGTTCGGGAGGACGCCGTCATCGCAGTTACGGGCGCGGATATGTCGCCGAGCGTCAACGGCGATCCGATCGGCATGTGGGAAACCGTCGCCGTCGAGGCGGGTGACGAACTCGCGATTTCCTTTGCGACCGACGGTGCTCGAGCCTACCTCGCTGTCGCGGGCGGGATCGATGTCCCGAACGTGATGGGCAGTCAGTCGACGTACACGCTCGTCGGAATCGGCGGCCACGAGGGACGGGGACTCGAGGACGGCGATCGGCTCGCGATCGGGAACGGTGACGGGGTCTCGAGCGCCGGCGGCGAAACCGCTTCACCCGAGGAACTGGTCGGCACTGAACTTGCTGAGGAGTACGTCCCCGATTACGCCGAGGAAGATTCCGTCCGAATCGTCCTCGGATTGACCGATTACCGGCTCACGGACGACGCGAAGGAAACCCTTTGTGACACCGAGTGGAAGGTGTCCCCGGAAGCCGACCGGACCGGCTACCGGCTCGAGGGGCCGGATATCGAGTTCAAAGAGCGCGAACAGCCTTTCGGTGCTGGCCCGAATCCGTCGAACGTAGTGGATCTGGGGTACCCGGTCGGCTCGATTCAGGTCCCCCAGAAGCCGATCGTTCTCATGCAGGATGCGGTGACGGGAGGCGGATACGCGACCGTCGGAACCGTCATCAGCGTCGACCGCGGACTGCTCGCACAGCGCCAAACGCATAAAACGGTCGCGTTCGATGCTGTCGACGTCGAAGCGGCTATTTCGGCGCGCGAACAACAGACTGAGCGACTCGAGGCGATCGAAGCCGAGATCGCGGGTGAACGGTGAACTGCACCGCACGACTCCGTTTGGACGATAACCGAAACGAAGAGCATAATTGGGACTAAATTCAATACGATACCAACGACAATGTCAGAGACCACCACTATCAACTCACCAATGCCGGGCGTCTTTTACCGACGGCCGGACCCGGACGAAGAACGGTTCGTCGAAGTAGGCGACCAGGTCGAGGAGGGCGAGAGGATCGGCCTCGTCGAAGTAATGAAGAACTTTCACGATATTGAGGCCCCCGAAGCGGGGACCGTCGTCGAGTTTCTCGTCGAGAACGAAGGCGAGATAGAGGCCGATCAGGCCATCGCCCGACTCGAGTAGTTATTGATTACTCGGCTCGAGCTCCCGTTGCTTGTCGAAGCGTTTTGTTCGAGGTCCAGAGCTGAGTTGCGTGATTTCCAACCCCAACCCGATTAATTATATATTGTGCAGACTTTTCGTCTGAGGGTAGATATGGTTCGAACTCTCCTCCTTTCGTTAGATAGATTGACGCAAGTTATATGGCCGTTTGCGTACGTGTAACGCGCATGGACTCGATCGACATCAACTGCGATATTGGCGAGAGCTTCGGAAATTGGCAGATGGGCAACGACGAACAGGTCATGCCCTACATCACGTCGGCGAATATCGCAGGCGGTTACCACGCGGGCGATCCCCACGTCATGCGAGAGACGGTCGAACTCGCCGCCGAGCACAACGTCGGGATCGGCGTCCATCCCGGACTGCCCGACAAGATGGGGTTCGGTCGACGGACGATGGACGCCAGCCCCGAGGAAGTCCGGGACTACGTCGTCTACCAACTCGGCGCGCTCACGGCGTTCGCACGCCGCCACGGCGCGACCGTCCAACACGTCAAACCCCACGGCGCGATGTATTCGATGCTCTCCGACAGCGAGGACCACGCCCGCGCCGTCATGGAGGGAATGCTCGAGGTCGACCCTGATCTCATCTACCTCGCGACCGATATGAACATCTACGAGGTCGCACAGGACGTAGACGGATTACGGGCAGTTTTCGAGGGCTACGTCGATATCGATTACCGCGAAGATCGATCCCTGATCGTCGAGAAGGAGGTCGGCGATCGGGATCCCGAACTCGTCGCCGAGCGGTTCGTCTCGATCGCAACTGAGGGGGTCGTCGAAGCTGTTACCGGCGAGGAGATATCCGTTCCAGCCGATAGCATCTGTATTCACGGTGACAACCCCAACGCCGTCGAAATCCTCGAGGAGATTCACGATCGAATCGACGAGCACGATATCGGACTCGCCTCGCTTCCCGACATTGTCTGAGGGGTTTTCGGACGGCAGTGAGCCGCTGGCGACGAATCTGTCGTCTGAGAATTCGTTCTCTCCCCGGTCTACTCTTTGATCAACTCTTTTTCGACGTACGTCGTCGAGTGCTCGTTCTCGAGAAAGCCCTCGTCCTCGAGTAGTTGCTGATGGAAGGGAATCGTCGTCGGAATACCCTCGATATCGGTCTCTGTGAGCGCCCGCTTGCCGCGAGCGATCACTTCGTCCCTGTCTTCGCCGGTGACGATCACCTTGCCGAACATCGAATCGTAGAACGGCGTGATCGAATCACCTACGTCGACGCCGTCGTCCACTCGAACCCCGATTCCGCGGGGCGGGTTGTACGTCGAAAGCGTTCCGGGAATGGGCGTGAAATCATTGTCCGGATCCTCGGCGTTGAGGCGAAACTCCATCGCGACACCGTGTCGTTCGACGTCGTCCTGGTCGAAGGAGAGCTCTTCACCGGCTGCGACGCGGAGCTGCCACTTGACGAGGTCGATCCCTGTCAGTTCCTCGCTGACGCCGTGTTCGACCTGGATTCGCGCGTTAACTTCGATGAAATAGAACTCGCCGTCGTCGTACAGAAACTCGACCGTCCCGGCGTTGACGTATCCCGCACTCGAGACCCCTCGACGGGCGGCTTCGCAGAGGTCTTCGCGAGTTTGGTCGTTGAGTACCGGTGCTGGGGCCTCCTCGACGAGTTTCTGCTGGCGTCGCTGGATGCTACAGTCGCGCTCGCCGAGGTGGCGAACGTTCCCGTGCTCGTCGGCGATGATCTGCACCTCGATGTGGCGCGGATTCTCGAGGAAACGCTCGAGGTAGACGTTCGGATTGTCGAAGTAGGCGTCCCCCTCGCGAACCGCCTCCTGCAGTTTGGATTCGATCTGGCCGGGTTCGTAGACGACCTTGAGACCGCGTCCGCCGCCGCCGCCGTCGGCTTTGATCGCGAGCGGGTAGCCGTGTTCTTCCCCGAACGCCTCGACCGCCGCCGGCTCGGTGACGGGCTCGGCCGTTCCCGGAACGACCGGCACGTTCGCCTGCTCCATGATCTTCCGCGCTTTCGTCTTCTCCCCGAAGTCGGCCATTGCCTCGCTTGGCGGGCCGATCCACTCGAAGTCGCTCGCTTCGACGTTCGCGGCGAACGATTCGTTTTCGGCCAGGAAACCGTAGCCGGGGTGGATCGCGTCGGCGTCGGCCTCGCGGGCAGCCTCGAGGAGCGATTCCTGATCGAGATAGCTGTCTTTCGCCTTCGACCCGCCGATATGATAGGCCTCATCCGCTACTCGAACGTGTTTTGCATCTTCGTCTGCGTCACTGTAAACGGCAACGGCCTCGACATCAAGCTCTTTGCAAGCGTGAATGATACGAACCGCGATCTCCTCGCGGTTCGCGATTAGAACCTTCTCGAACACAGTGTGATACAATGCGAACTATTGGAAGATAAAGCTAACTTATATTTCTCAATTGAATACGATCCATAAATTCAGGCATACTCTAGATAGTAAGCGTCACTGACTCGGTTTTTTTACTATCGGTTCTCCGGACGGGTTCGCCTCTACTAGCGTTTCGAGGTCGTTTCCGCTCCGATCCCGGTTCCCGTTGAACCCGACCGGGTCGTGACCTCGAGATGCCGGTGGTTGTCTCGAGGCGATTCATCCGGGTGACGATATTCCGTCCGCACGACGGATTTCAACCTCCACGGCGTTCGGCTCGTAGGCGTTCGCGGCGTACCCACCCTCGTTCCAGGGGAAATCGTCGTTCTCGAGCGCGTCGCGCCACGCGTCCGGTTCGGAAATCTTGGCCGGTTGTCGGCGGCCAAGTTCGTCCGTCGCACGCGACACCACCACATGAGTTCCCGGTTCGGCGTCCCAATCGAATCGGAATAACCGCCACGCGCGGGGGTAGTCGGGACCGAACAGTTCCGCGTCGTCCCACGACTCGCCGCCATCGGTCGAAATTTCGACGCCGCTAACCGCATCGTCGCCGGCCCAGGCGACGCCGCGAACGTCGACGGTGCCGTCGGCTGGCACCGTCACGGGTGCTTTCCCGTCGGGGATGCCAACTACCGACATGACGTTCGCGTCGAACGTGTACGGATGGTCGACCGCACCCTCAAGTTGCTCCCACGTATCGACGGTTTCGACGGTCTCGTTCGTCTCGGGCTCGACCCCCTCGGGATGGATGCGGTAGGACTCCTGTTGCCAGAACGCGTGTTCACCCGGTCGCTCGAGTGACCCTTCGGTCACCATCGAGTTCGTGATTCGAAGTTCTTCGACCCACTTTACGCTGTTGACGCCGTACCATCCCGGAACGATCAGGCGGATCGGGTAGCCGTGTTCCCGCGGGAGTTGCTCGCCGTTCATCTCGTACGCCAGGAGACAGTCCTCGAGCGCCTTCGCGAGCGGAATCGAACGCGCGAACACGTCGTCTCCGTCCGCCGGGTCTCCGCCGATAGCAGTCATCCACTTTTCGTCGGCTGATTCGACGCCGTGTTTGCGGAGAATCGAACTGATCGGGGTGCCGGTCCAGAAGGCGGTGGCCGCGGCTTCGAAGCCCCACTGAACGCTTCCAGTCTCGGGTCGATGCTGGCCGCGGCCGTTGCCTGCACATTCCATCGTATGCGCGACCGCGACCGTTGGAAACTCGTCTTCGATGTCGGACATCGAGATATCTCCCCCGATCTGACCGGTGAGAGAGACGATCCACGCGTCGCGGTCGATATCTGGGATGTCGTTCCGGTGACAAACGAAGTGCTCTTCGATCGGCGTCAACCAGTTCACGAAGGTGCGTCGCTCGGCTGCGCCGACGACAGTGTACTTGTCGGCCTCGTCGCGCGTCTCCCTCACGCCACCCGCTTTCGTCTCGACTATTGCGTCGATTTCGTCGCGCCGGCTTTCTCGAGGGCGTTCGATACCCATAGGATGTCCTCCACTCACACGGTCAAATAACGATCCCCCTGGGACGTCTCCCACCTCTGTTGGCGACGCGAGTGGCGGGGTCCTCTCGACAGAACCGCCTTCACGGCGAGAGGTCCGCCTCGTTTTTCCGGGTCCCCGAACCTGACGAACTGTTCTTCCAACCCGTTTACGTCGCTGGCTCGATGTTCTGGTTTACGTGGAAGAAGTTGTCCGGATCGTACTTCGCTTTGACTTTCTGTAGTCGTTCGTAATTGTCGCCGTAGGTAGCACGGATCCGATCCTGTCCTTCCTCCATCATGAAGTTGACGTACGAACCGCCTGCCGAGTGCTCGTGGAGCGCCTGCCAGTAGTTCCGAGCCCAGTCTTTCATCTCCTCGAAATTTGCCGGATCTGGGTCGACGCCCGCGATGACCATCGACCAGTTGGCGTCTCGGTAGTTCCAGGCGGTCTCGTCCTCGCCGACGCTGTGGACGGCACCGTCGACGGGATAGAGGTGCATCGTCGACTTTGCGGTTGGCACCTCGGCGAAGCGCTGATGTTCGACAATGGCCTCGTCGGTGAGTTCGTCTACGAAGTCCCCCTTCCAGTACCACTGGTCACCCGGTGGGTAGAGACCGTCGAACATGCTTTGGAGTGCCGGATAGGGCATCGGATCGACATGCTCGAACAGCGGCTCAGCGATGTCTCGTGCCGGTTGTAACACGTCCTCGATTTCGTCTCTCGGGCCCGTGTAACACCACATCAGGCCACAGACCTTCTCGCCGTGGATCTCTTCGGGGAAGGGATCACCCGGAACCTCGGCGGTGAGGTAGAACGCGTAGATATCTGCTGTCACTTCCGGGAGCCATTCGCGATACCAGCCCATTGTGGTCTCGAGTTCCTCGATCGGCCAGAACATCGGTCCGGCGACCACCGTCTCCACCGGATGTAACTGGAACTCGAACGAGGTCACCACGCCGAAGTTGCCGCCGCCGCCGCGGAGCGCCCAGAACAGGTCTTCGTTTTCGTCTTCGCTCGCACGAACCAGCCGTCCGTCGGCCAGCACCACGTCCGCGCTCAGCAGATTATCGATAGCTAAGCCGTATTGTCGTGATAGATAGCCGTGACCGCCGCCGAGGGTCAGGCCGCCGACGCCTGTCGTGGAGATGATTCCGCTGACGGTCGCCAGCCCGAAGGCGTGGGTTGCGTGGTCGACGTTACCCCACGTACATCCGGGTTCGACGCGGACGGTTTTCGCTTCGGGATCGACACGGATGCCCGTCATCTCGGACAGGTCGATGACGAGCCCGTCGTCGACGAGAGACAGTCCGGGACCGTTGTGACCACCGCTCCGGATCGACGTTTCGAGATCGTGTTCGCGCCCGAAATTCACCGCTTTGATCACGTCCGCGATGTCGCGACACTGCGCGATCAGCAGCGGGTGTTTGTCGATCATCGCGTTATAAATAGCACGCGTATCGTCGAACTCCTCGTCGTCCGGTTGTATCAGTTCTCCTCTATATGTTTGTTGTAATTGTTCGATCGCTTCGCTGACGTCGTCTTTTGCTGTCGTTGCCATGCTGTCTCCTCCGTTCCCGCGCTCTCGACACATCACAGACTGCTCTCCGTGTCACTGAGCGCTAGTCCGTCTACAACGCATGCAATGTTAATTGTTACCATATAACAAGGGGCCTGTGAGTCGCTCGGCGAACGGTTCGAGCGCGTGAAAATAGGTCACTCTCTGCTGGCTCCGGATACTCACGTTCGCTCGGGAGTCGTTTCGGATGTCTGTTTCGTACAACACAGCAAGTCAGGTACCGGTTGCGTAGATCGGGCAGAATTTCTAGATTTGGCTGATCTCGATTATGCCTCTTGGACGGTTTCTACCGCACGATGCAGTTCTGAAAGGCCGTGTTCGAGCTGTTCGCGGCTGATTATCAGCGGCGGCTGGAATCGCAGGACGTTCTTGTAGTAGCCGCCGACGCCCATCACGACGTTTGATTCCTCGCGAAGGTGGTCGCTCACAGCCGTCGCTAACTCGGCATCCGGTTGCGGGGCGACGCCGTGTGGGCCGGTTTCTGTCGGCTCTACGAGTTCGATACCGTGCATCAAGCCGATTCCGCGGGTTTGCCCGACGACGTCGAACTCCTCCTCGAGCGCTCCGAGTTCGCCCTCGAGCCACTCGCCGTGCTCGCGCGTTTCCTCGACGATTCCATCCTGAAGTGCTTCGATCGTTGCGAGTGCAGCCGCGCAGGCGACGGGGTTTCCGCCGAACGTCGAAAGGTGATCTCCGGCTTCGAACGCGTCTGCCACCTCGGCCGAGGCCGTGAACGCACCGAGTGGGAGCCCGTTGGCGATTCCCTTCGCTTGCGTGAGGATGTCGGGTTCCGCGCCGAAGTGACTGCTGGCGAACAGTTCGCCGGTCCGACCGTACCCCGTCTGGACTTCGTCCGCAATCAAGAGCGCGTCGTGGTCGTGTGCGATCTCCTGGACCCGCTCGAGCCACCCTTCAGGTGGAACGATGATCCCGGCTTCCCCCATTACGGGTTCGACGACGACGGCCGCGAGGTCACCGCTGGTGTGGGTACCGATGACGTGCTCGAGGTCGTCGGCACACGACTCGTCGCAACTGTCTCCTTCGCAGGTCGAACAGCGATAGCCGTACGGAGCGGCGGCGTGGGAAACGTCGTTTAACGTCGGTGCCATTCCCTTCTTGTAGGCGTTGTTTCCCGTCAGCGACAGGCTCCCGAGCGTTCTCCCGTGAAAGCCCATCTCGAGGGCGACGATTTCCTTCGATCCGGTGTACTTCCGGGCAAGTTTGACCGCCCCTTCGACGGCTTCGGTCCCCGAATTACAGAAGAAGCTCTTCTGGAGATTTCCCGGGGTCACGTCGGCGATCGTCTCCGCGAGCGTCGCGACCGGCTCGTTCGGGTGGACGTACGAGCAGCCGTGGACGAACTCGTCGAGTTGGTCTTTCGCCGCGTCGACGACAGCCTCGTTTCCGTGACCGACGTTCGTTACCGAAATCCCAGAGAAGAGATCGAGGTATTCGTTTCCGTCGAAATCCTCGAGCGTACACCCGGTCGCTTGTTTGATGGGCACGTTCAGTGACTTCCAGATCGGCATGACGTGTTCGTCGTAGGTCGCTTTGACCGACGAGTTCGTCTGATGTTCGGACATATTGTAGATAGTTGCATATGGTCCTAATAAAGAGTTACGTATGAAACTGTGTTCTGGAACAGCACACCAGACAGTCGCGCGATCTCGCTTCGTTTCCCCCCTTCAAACTAGATCGAGGATCGAATCCGGTTCTCGTTCAACTCCTACGACAGTTTTCGAATGTTGTTTATTGGACTTGGTCGTTGAATGGGGTATGGATCAACGTGACATTCGTATCCTTCAGGCGATTGCACAACTCGGGTCGGGAAGCCCGGACGAGATCGCAGATCACACCGACATCCCCAAATCGACAGTACACTATCGGTTGACCAAACTCAAAGAGGCGGACGTCGTGACCAACGACCTGTTCGATATCGACCTCGAGAAGCTGGGACTGGATATTACGGTCGTCACGGAGGTCATCGCAGAGTACGACGAGCAGTACCACAAACAGGTCGGCAATAAACTCGCCGACATCGAGGGCGTTAATCAGGTCTATTTCACGATGGGTGATACTGATTTCGTCGTTATTTCACACCTCTCGGATCGGGAGATGGTCAACCGGCTCATCAGCGACTACGAACGAATCGACGAGGTCGTCAGAACCAGTTCGCAGTTCGTCGTCGAAACCGTCAAAGACGAACCGAATCCGCTCAACGATTTCGAACTGGAGACGCTTCTGGAACAGACACACGAAATCGACTGACCGATCACCGAACGACAGTCACTGGGACGGGTGCGCGCCGAACGATTTTCTCGGCGACGCTCCCGAGTAAGACACGAGAGACGCCCGACCGACCGTGGCTCCCGACGAGGATGTGATCGATGTCGTTTTCCTCCGCGAACGCGACGGTTTCTCGAGCGGGATTCCCGACGACCGTCTCCATTTGCAATTTAATATCGTCGTCGTCGAGCAGGTCCGTTACTTCGTCCGAGAGCTCCGTTTCGGTCTCGTTTTGTAACTCCATCAGCTTCTCCTTGGCGAGATTGACGCCCGCCGACGTCGAGCCATCCGCGGCCTCGATGACGCGGAGGAGGACGATTTCCTCTTCGGGGTGCTCATCGATAGCCCACTGGAGCGCTTTCTGTGCAGGACCCGAACTATCGTACGCGACGAGTATCGTCATGCGTCGAACTAGCGCCCGAGCGGTCATAAGTCCAACCGATCCTATTGACCTGGAGGGAACAATCGCGGTACAACGGTAATTCCATCCGCGAGTACAGGCAGGTTCGTGCAGTGTACTTACGAACAGTGCTCGCCAGCACTCGAGTATGGAAACGCCCCCTGAACTGCAATCAACAGCCGAGGAGCAAACGGACATCACGATCAGCAACCGCGAGTACGATGACAAGAGCATCATCGCAGTCGATTTCGGCCCAGCCGCTGGCAAACTGACGGTCGATGTCGTCGAAGAGACAGCTATCGTCGTGGTCGGTAACCAGCAGTTCGAATTCGCCGTTCCGGAGGGCGCTGACGACGTGACGGTTAACGACGGTATCTTAACGATCAGCGGATAGCGGTCGACGACTCGAGCGGGTTCCCGTCGTTCGTTTCCCATAGTTCTCGGAACTGAAGTGACACTCTCGGAAACAAACTTTCACGGAGGATCCTTCGACCCCCCACGAGATAACCGATAGTTCATAACCACAAAAGAGTGTCATAGAAGAGTTCTCCGACACCTCAAGCACAAACTAATCGAGACGAGTACGGGAACAATCTGGACGGATGTCGAGCGGTGATATGAGTCGCCCTTCGACCGTCACGATAGTCCGCGTACTGAGGAGTGCTGACGTCCTCATCGCGGCGAGTAACCGAGAATTTTCGCTGAAACAGTGAGCGTATTGATGCGGCTCGCAATCGAATCCTTGAGCAGAGGCAACTGATTACTGCATGGACGACCCCGAACATCGAGAAACGCGGCGTCGACTCCTCGAACTCGCTGGCACCGGCTCGGTTATCGCGCTCGCCGGCTGTCTCGATATGGGAGCAAACGGTACTCCCGGCGCCCCGCTAGACGACCGCCCGGTGGATTGGTGTCTCGATATGTTAGACGATGAGGTTCCGGAAGAGGAGGCCACCGCCCCGAGCATCGACGGCATCGAGCGACGAGATGAGGACGAACTGGACTCGAAGAGCGACGCGATTTACGAGTGTGGAGCCAGAGCCGGGGATCAATGTGGGAACTGTACCTATTACATCGACGACCGAACTGGCGACGGGTTCGGTGCCTGTACTGAGGTAGCGGGACAGATTCGGTCGGTCGACTGGTGTGCACTCTGGCAACCCAGAGAAAAGCTGGGCGAGGGCGATTGATTCGAGCTGATGAGTATCAAAGTGGCTGAACAGTCAGTATATATCCATATAACTACTCTAATATCGAATTAACGACCGTATCTCCCCGCAGTTCTTTTGTGAATGCTAGCGTAGGTTATGTTCCCATGGCTCACACATATCGAACCGAACCGGATCCGCCGGAAGAACCGACCGAGTGCGATTCTCGAGACGCCACAGAGACTGCGGAGGCGTTCTACGACGGGATATGGGTCGCCGTTTCGTCGATGTTCGGCGTCCTCTTTCTCGTCGTCGCCATGATTCAGGTGACGCGTCTGTTTCCCGAGTCGGGCGCGTATGGGACCGCGACGGCGACGAGTTGGATCGCCTTTTTGCTCTCCGCGCTGTTGCTCCTCGGTATCATCTCGTGGGGTCTGAAAAACCGTCAAACAGCTAGTTCGACGAGTACAACCGATTCCAGGGGTTCGACTGAATGAACGCGGACGACGATTCAACCGGATCTCCCGATTCGTTCCACCCGCTCGGAGACGAGTGGGAACGGGAACTCGAGGAACTTCTCGAGGAAAGCGACTACGATGCCGATCTCGGAATGGAGATGGCTCGGGACGCAATGGAGGTCACGAAGGGCGAGCTCTCCGAGGCCGAGTTTCACGAACGGTATCACGACGACGTCATGGAGGAGTTCGGCCAGGACGATCGGCCGACCGAAGCGGCACTCGAGGAGCTGGAATCGGACGCGGGCCTCGACGGGAGCGTTTCCGAGGCGCTCGCGGCGTTCGGTGACGACGGTGCGGTCGACCGCCGGGAAGTGATGAAGAAAATGGGTGCAGGTGCCGCGTTCCTCGGACTCGGTGCCTGGGCGACGATGGACGAGACCGACCCGAGCGTTGACGCCGCCGCGGCTCAGGACGACGAAAGCGAGGATGGAACGCAGTGGGGGATGGTTCTTGACCTCGAGCGTTGCGACGGCTGTCTCTCTTGCGTGCAAGCCTGTGCGGACGAGAACCAGCTCGATTCCGGGGTTAACTGGATGTACGTCCTCGACTGGGAAGATCCGGACGAACAGCTTGACACCGGCCGACAGCGGCTCATTCGGCCGTGTCAGCACTGTACCGACGCCCCCTGTGAAAAGGTTTGTCCGACAACGGCACGGCACACGCGGGCGAGCGACGGACTCGTTCTCACCGACTACGACATCTGCATCGGGTGTCGGTACTGTCAGGTCGCCTGTCCGTACGGCGTTAACTACTTTCAGTGGAACGAACCGGGTGTCTCGGCCGACGCGCTCGACGAGGACCACATCTACAGCGACCGAGGACGGCCGGTCGACAGTCGTGCGCCCCGCGGCGTGATGAGCAAGTGTACGTTCTGTCCGTCCCGTCAGGACGGAAACATGGGCGAAGAGATGGTCGGTAGCACGGCCTGCGAGGACGCTTGCCCACCGAACGCGATCCAGTTCGGCGACATGAACGACCCCGAAAGTGCGCCCCAGCAGTACCGCGAAGATCCGCCGCTACAACGGGCGAGGTCGATGGCGTCCGACGATGACGACGAACTTCAGGAGGCTATCGATATTATTGACGGCGAGGAAGAACCGGCCGAAGACGCCGAGGATGGAATGACAGAAGCGGAGGCTCGAGCGATGATCGACGATCTCGGCGGGACGGCCGATTCGACGTTCAAGTTACTCGAGGAGATCGGTACGAACCCGAACATCGTCTACGTCGGCAACGAACCCGGTCCGAACGCAGAGCAGGTTGGTGGCCCCATCCAATACGACGAGTTGAGTTACGAGAACGTAGAAGAAGAGATGGTCCAACTGGCGGACGAGCGAAAGGACGTTACTGACGAAGGAACGGTCGGTGAGTATCCGCTATGAGCACCGAGCGACCGAGCAAGGAGGATATTCTGCGTCCGATCCAGCGCACCTCGAGGGGGTATTACATTCTCCTGGGGATTGCTACCCTCGCCTTCGGACTCTTTCTCGTCGGCTGGATGTACCAGTTGTCCGAAGGGATGATCGTCACCGGACTCTCGGATTGGGGAAGCGGCGGCGGCGTCACTTGGGGCCTCTATATCGGCGCGTTCATCTGGTGGGTCGGAATCGCCCACGGCGGCATTATCCTCTCCGCGGCGGTGCGGTTACTGGGTATGGAACGATACATGCCGGTCGCTCGCCTCGCTGAACTACTGACGATCGCGGGACTCTCCGCGGCCGGCTTTTTCATCGTCGTACACCTGGGTCGGCCCGACCGAATGGTGACGAGCATTATCGGCCACTATCACATCACGGTCCACAGCTCGCCGCTGGTCTGGGACGTGACCGTCATCACGCTCTATCTGGTGTTGACGGCGACGTATCTGGCGCTGACGCTTCGTTACGATATCACCCGCCTCCGCGATGATCTCCCGAATCACTTCGAACCGATTTACAAGGTCATGACGATCGGATACTCGGAAAAAGAAGACCTGATCGTCCAGCGGATGGTCTGGTGGCTGGCACTCGCGATCATTATTCTCGCGCCGTTGCTTCTTCACGGCGGTGTGATTCCGTGGCTGTTCGCACTGATCCCCTCGATGCCGGGCTGGTTCGGTGCCGTACAGGGCCCGCAGTTTCTCACTATCGCACTGACGTCGGCAATCAGCGGCGTCATCCTTCTCTCGTACGGATTCCGGTACTCCTACGACTGGCAACACATCATCGCCGACGACGTCTTCCGGGGACTCACCCTCTGGCTGGGTTTCTTCTCGCTTCTGTTCCTGTGGCTCCAGCTTCAACAGGTGGTTGGCGGGACCTACGCAGCACCACTCGATCAGAGCACGGTCGTCAGCGCGATGATCTCCGCCCCGATCTACATCACCTCGATGACGCTCGTCTTTCTGGTTCTCGTGTACACGTTCGTTCAGGCGGTTCGTCCGTCACTCTTCTCGAAGAAGCGATCGGTCGTCGCGGCGGTCGCCGTCCTTACCGCGACCCTCCTCGAGAAGATACTGTTCGTCGTCGAGGGGCTGATGTATCCGACGTTTAGCATCTACGGCGCGGTTCCGGGAAGTTACTGGCCGAGCTTGATCGAATTCGCGTCCATCACCGGGACGATCGGCATGGTGACGATGTTCTTCCTGTTGGTCTCGAAGGTCGTTCCGGTTGTCGAACTCCACGCCGTCGAGCATTTACAGGAGGATCACGGCCACGAACGCTCCGGCGACGGCGGTGCCGAAACTGAGGTGGAAGCATAATGTCAGCGACAATCGACCCAATCCTGTTAACGACCGCCGAAATAGTATTGACTCACGGATACGGCGGCGAGGTTCCCACAGCCGGCTATCCGGATACGGGAACCTGGCTGATCTTCGGCATCATCCTGATGCCCGTCTACGTGATGGTCGCTGCGTGGTTCCTCGGCGCGCCGCGAGACACGAAATCGGCGCTGATGGGTGTCGGCTACCTCGTCTCGATTACGACCGGGCTCTGGCTATCGATGTTTATCGGGATGGAAATCGTCGGGCTGGTGTTCTACTAGCGAACGCTGGGCGTCCCGTTTGCAGGGACCTATCTTGGACTCGAGTCGAACCGTTCACGCCACGCGTTCGTACACCTCGAGCATTTGGGCGGCCGTTCGCTCCACGCTGATCTCGGTGGCCGCCTCACGCCCGTTCGAGCGTTCACCGCGCTCGAGTATTTCCCGTAGCCCCTCGACGAGTTCTCGGTCGTTTGTCCCGACCACGGACGGGTTCACTCCCTCGAGTTGCTCGGGCACGTCGCCGACGTCGACGGAAACGACGGGAACGTTGCAGGCCATCGCTTCTTTGACGGAGTTCGGCGACCCCTCGCTTTTCGAGGTCAACAGAAGCGCGTCCGCGGCGTTCATGTAGTTTACCACCTCGTCGTGATCGAGACCGTGGACCGTCCGCAACCGCACCGGCTCCTCGAGCAAGCCGTCGATGGTCCTGACGATTCGCTCGGCCCGGGGGTAATCTTTGACCTCGCGGTCGGGCGAGTACGGAAAGAGTACGTCGTATCCGACTTCGTCCCACTCGACAGTCTCGCGGGCCTGTTCCTGTGGAATCGGGTAGAACTGCTCGAGATTGACGCCGTCGGGGATCACGGTGCACTCTCGTCCGAGCGTTCGCCGCATCTCCTCGGACATCACCACCACTTCGTCGCACAACGGTGCGCAAACCCGGCTGACCGGCTCCCCCGGACCGAAGATATCCGTGCCCCACAGGGAGAGCACGGTCGGTTGGTGGAACTGCGCGACCGCCATCGGCGCGGTGAGACCGTAGTGGGCGTGAATCAGATCGTAGCCGTTCGTCGACTCCCGAAACACCGTTGGAAAGAACTTGAAATACTCGAGGATACTCCGTGATTGTGCGGGTCCCGTTTCTCCGCCGACAGATTGGATCGTAAACGAGACACCGAGGCGCTCGAGCGCGGCGATCTGCTGGTTCATAAACGGCGCGTCCTCGTTGGTCGTCAGAATCAGGACGTGCATTCAGGTGCTGAACTAGGGGATTTTACGGGGCTTTGTTAAGCATTGCATTCAGTTCAGGTTGCGTTTCGAGCGATAGAGTCTTCTGTGGCGAATTGTTGTATTCCGCCACTGCTGGCCGAGATCAGGGCTTACAGTGGTAAAACTCTCATCTACTGGAGATTATACGAGACCGTTGCCGAATTCGAAGCCGGACGGACGTGGCCTTTGAGAGACCGCGGAACTCTCCGACGGCATACTGTTTTTTGAGAAGTTGAACCGACCATATAATAGTATGGATCCCCTAACAGCGGAACGCTTATTCGGTCCTTTCAGGTAGTGGCGGTTGTTCACCTGTATGTGTCTCTCTGAACTCATCTCTGGGTTGTTCACCGGCCCCGAGCCCGATTCAGTAGATCATCCAAAGCAGACTGCAGAGAGCGGGGGACCGATATTCGTTCACGAGTGTCGCACATGTGGGACGATAGAGTAACTCGAACTCGAATTGTCCGCTCTCATCAGCACCCCCTCAGTTACGGCAGTAAATTATACTGCCGGCTGTAACCTGTTCTTGCGGTTACACCGTGCTCTCCGTATCGTCATCTCGCTACCCGATTTCTGCCAAGACGGTATTCATCCGTTCGATAGGCCGACCCGTTCGAGTTAGGCACGGTACAGCCACCTATAATGACTCCATTACTATCGTATCAGATCTGGTGATAGTGAACACGTAATGAGTGAGACGCCATGAAGACAACGTCGCTGACCGTCGTCGCAATCGCGTTCCTGCTGGTGATCGGTGGAATCGCCGGCGTCGCACAGCCGTCCGGTGCAAATACCGATACGACGAGTCCGCCACCGGCGGATAGCTACGTCGTCGAGCAGGGAGATCTCTGTCAGCCGATCGAACCGGTCTCGACCAGCGGTACCGTCGAGTCGTTCTACGACTATCGGAACCACGAAACCCACCCCGAGGATGTCGATCGAAATTACAGCTCCTACGGGACCTCACACCTCCAAGAAGACAATACGAGCATCCTCTTTCTCCACGAGGGAACCGACGGGATGAGTCTCGTTATGGTTCACGATCGGATCGACGGTGAAACCGAGGGCGGGGTCGCGACGTTCGATATCGTCGGCCTGCCGACCGAGGCGGAGTGGGTCGTCCAGGACGACCTCTACGACGGTGAATCGAACATGGTCGAGTGGGGAAGCGGCGATAACTGGGCCTCCGCGTCCTGGATCTGGGAAGAAGCCAGAACCGACGGCGGTGCGATTCGCGGCGGACTCAACGACGAGTTCGCTGTGACGATTCATCCTGCCTTCAACGAGGACGCGGAGTTTTACGATGACGATGACCTGTACGATCCGGAGTTCTTCGGGGACGGTGAAATAGAGGATTGGGAGGTCCTCTCCGGGGACTCGGAGGACCCGGACCGTACGACGCTTTCGTCGCTCGAGGAGCCAGTCACACTCCGTACGGGGACGTGTGACGACCCATCGGTTACGTACACTCAAACTGACGACGGTGTCGCCGTCGACTTCAACGGCACGACGACCGACGACCGGATCTCGCTCGAACCGTCGGCTGGAACGACCGATGGCGTCACGTTCGAAGGGATCGAAATACACGAAATCGGTGATACCGATTCGATCACCTTCGAAAATCGACAGCCTGCAGATCTGCCGGAGTCCCCCGCAGATGTCGAGTCGCTATCGCACTTGACGACGACGGGAGACGCGGTTCAGGATCTCTCCGCAACCGTGACGTTCAGCGTCGAGGCGGAGACTCTCGAGGATTTCGGCATCGATCCCGAGCACGTAGCGCTCTACGAAGCGGATGGTGATGACTGGGCCGAGTCTACCACGACGGTGAGTGACGACTCATCGACGGCGTATCAGTTCACCGCGGAGGTCTCCTCGCTCGAGGGTCTGACCGTTGCACAACAACAGGACGTTCCTGAATCTGAATCCGAGTCTTCGATACCCGGCTTCGAAGCGGGAGCGGCTATCGCGGCGATCATGCTGTTGGCCGTCCTGTGGGCGATCAGGACCCGGAACCGGTAACGGGCGACCGAAACGGAACAGTCGCCCCCTGCTTCGAGGGAGGACCGAGTAGTGATCGTATACTAATGTGTGTATGTTCGGAAATCGTGGTAGATGAAGACGCAAGGCTCTCCCGAACCAGACGGACGCATCGAGATGGCGAGACGGATTCACGAGTTCGACCGGTACTTTTCAGTTCTCGATTCGACCCTCGAATATGCGCGTCGGCGCGAGTATACCGGGCCTGATTACGGCGACGGAATGAGTAGCCAACTTCTTCAGGCGCTGCCAGTAGAGAACAGGGTTCTCAATCTGGTCGTTCAGGAAGTCATCAAGCGCGCCCCGATCGATGTCAGGCCCCAGTTGCGCGTCGAACACCGACGAAATTACAAGGGGGCGGCGCTGTTTACGATGGCTAATCTCAATTACAGCGAACTCGCGAGCCGGCACGGCGAGGGAGGGGCGCTCGGATTTGATCCGATCGCCGAAGCAAATCAGCTCGCCGAGTGGCTCCTCGAGGAGCGGGTGACCGGCTACAGCGGATTCTGTGGCGGCCACCGTCACGAGATCCAGCATCTGCACTCGAAAGGGGTCCCCAGCGACCCCGATATCGTCTCGACAGCGTACGCGGTCAAGGCGCTCTTGCGCGCCGCAGAACTGGACGAGGAGTACGCCAAAGTCGCACGAACGGCGACATCGTTCCTGGTCGAGGATTTGAACTATCGGGAGGTACCCGAGGGTGCGAAGATCGACTATCACATGAACCATCCCGAGGATTCTTACACCATCAACGCGGCCGCCCTCGGTGCCGGAATGCTCGTCGACCTCTACGAGTACTTCGGCGACGAGGAGCTGCGGGAGCGAGCGACGAAAATCCTCGATCATGTCGCGGCCGTCCAGACCGAGAGAGGCGGGTGGCCGTATCGGCTTCCAGCATCCGCGTCGCACCTCTCGATGGACAGCCACCACAACGGATTCGTGATCGAATCGTTCCAGCGCTATCGTGCTGTGGTCGACGAGGACCGATACGCGGAGACGATCACCGACGCCCTCGAGTTCTACCGGACGGAACTGTTCGAACTAGATGGGACGCCGAACTTCGACGAGAAGAACGCCTATCCACGCGATATCCACGCTAGCACGCAGGGAATGTTGGTTTTCACGCGCGAAGGTGATCTGGAGTTCGCCGACCGGATCCTCCGGTGGGTGCTTGCAAATATGCAAGTCGAGGAGGGACAGTTCTACTTCCGAAAGCACCGCCATCACACGAAGCAGGTGACACTGATGCGGTGGTGTCAGGGGTGGATGTCGTATGCGCTGTCCGAGTTCTTGGTGGCGAGTCAGGACCGTCCGCTGCTGGAATCGGAAACTGAGCGCGACCGGACGCCGTTACAATCGTGAGCCGACCATCAACACGAAGTACATCGACGGAACCGTCGGGTAGTCACGACTCACCGTCGGTCGGGGAGGCCCCTCGAGACGGGGAGTCAGCGAACCGGAACCAGCGTCAACGGACGACGAGAGGAAGTGAGACAACCCCGGACGATACGCGCGTTCTCGTCATAACGGGATTGTCCCACAAAAACGAGTGTCACTACGGTCCGCTCGTAAATGTTGCCGGCGAGACGACGCTCGTTTGTCTCGATCCGACCTACGACATAGACGACGCGAACTACGTTCGAGTTCCGGGAGTCGGCCCTCGAATCCTTCGAATCGCGCTCTTGTTTGTTATCGCCCTGTACGAGGGGCACAGGAACGACTACGACGCGGTTGCATCGATCTCTCTCGTTCCGTACGGAATCTACGCTCTCGCGCTGAAAGCGCTCTACGGGTATCCGGCTCACCTGGGAATTATCGGCATCGATCTCGACTACCACGCCCGCCAGTGGTACGGTGCAGGTCCCCGGTGGGCGTTCAGACGGTTCGATGCGGTCTCCGTTCCCGGCCCCTCTCACGCCGAGGCGCTTTCCCGCACCGGCGTTTCGGATGATCGAATTGAGATTCTCACGAACGCTATCGATACCGAAACCTACCGACCGGTCGAAGATGGTGCGGATGCTGATTGCGAATTTGTTTGGGTGGGCCGGTTCAGCGAGGAGAAGGATCCGGTTCGGTTCGTCCGGGCGCTTGCGGAGCTCGACGCACCCGGACGAGAGTTTCAGGCGGTCATGGTCGGTGACGGACCGCTTCGATCGGCCGTCGCCGCCGAGATTCGTGCAAACGACCTGGAAAATCGCGTCGACCTCACCGGCTGGGTCGACGATCCAGTTGCGTATTATCGACGCTCGGAGGTGTTCGTGCTCACCTCGAGTCGTGATGCGTTGCCGCTGGTGATGATCGAAGCGATGGCGACCGGTCTCGCTCCCGTGGTCCCATCGGTCGGTTCGATTCCGGATATCGTCACCGACGGACATAACGGCATCGTCGTTTCCAACCGGGATCCGACTACCTTCGCCGAGGCGATGAAGCGCTGTCTGGATGATTCCGCCTATCGGTGCACGATTGGGGCGAACGCGACGTCGATCAGACTGTCGTTTTCGTTGAGTCAGGCGAGCGATGACTGGTGTCGGATCCTTTCGACGCTCGAGGAGTGAGATAACTATCGTGCCGGTTTCGAACGGATTGCCGGTCGCTTCCAACTCGGTTTGACCGCTCTCTCGGACTACAGGCGGAACAGGTCGAGTGTCTCGGGGCTTTCCCCGAGGTACTTCACCGGTCTTGTTCCGGTTCGGTACCGACCCTCCCGTGTAGATCAACCGGTACAAGGCGTATAAATCGTCTATGTCTCCAAGACACTCAGGATATCGTTATATTTCCTTCCGGACAATACTGCTAACCCGACTTTCCTCGGTCGTTACTTGACGGTAACAACACGATAACAAAACGGATACTCATTGTCTGAAGAACCCCATGGAAATTGAGCAACTGACGCTCGAGGAATGGGGGGATGCGCTCCCCCAGTCCGGGTTCGAGGTATTCCACGACCCGGATGCGCTGGCCGTACTCGACAGCCACATCGACGCCGAACTGCAACTCTACGGAGCGTACAAGGGTCAGCAAGTGGTCGGACTCCTTCCCGTTTTCGTCGATGAAAAGTCGATCGGTCGGACGGTCTTTTCACCGGCCGTCTCGTTCGGCGTTCCTCGGCTCGGGCCGATCATCAACCCAAATAGTCCCAAGCGTCGGAAGTGGGAGCGAATCAATAGCGGGTTGGCCGAGGCGGTTATCGAGCGGCTCGAAATCGACAAACGGTCGACGCTGTTTCGAATGACCTGTCCGCTCGGGTATACGGATCCGCGGCCGTACGGCTGGAACGAGTTTACGATGGAACCGGAGTTCACGTACGTCGTCGATCTCGAGGGCTGTGACGACGTCGAGGATGCTATGATGGGGTTCAGCAAGAGCCTCCGGAACGAGATGCGGCGATACGATGAGCTAGATCTGACGATCAAAACGGAGGGTATCGACGCCGCACTCAGGATTTACGACGACGTCGTCGAACAGTACCAGGAGTACGACGATACCGCGCCCATGTCTCGGCTGTTTCTCCGCGATCTTCTCTCCCGTCTAGACGATGATCGGTGGCGCGTGTACGTCGCAAGAACTCCGGATGGGACGTACAAGAGCGGTATCATTACGCTGTTTTCTAACGACCTCGCCTATTACTGGCAAGGCGGCGTCACGGCGTCCTACGAACGGGTCAGCGTCAATAACTTGCTCCAGTACGTCATCCTGGAGGATATCGTTACCGATCCCGAACTCGAGTCGGTGACCGGATACGATCTCGTCGGTGCAAACACCGAACGCCTCTGTGAGTACAAGGGCAAGTTCAACGGCGAACTCCGACCGTACTACGTCGTCGAGTCGTCCGGCTTGGAGATGACGGTGGCGAAGTCAGTCTACCGCGCCGTAAGCGGCCCGCTGAAGTGAGACAACCCGTCGAGTTCGTCCCGAAGTTTCTCGAGAGAGTCCAAAATCGAATCGGGCACTTTGATTTCGTCGCCGTCGGCTTTGCTCGAGAGACCGTTTCACTCCCCGTCTCCGCCGGTTTCCTCGATCACTTCTTCGATCGCCATCTCCTCGCCGTCGAGTTCGATCCACATCGCGTCGGGTTGCTCGATGTCGATCGAGGTGATCGATCCGTCGACGGAGAAGGTATCGCCGTGTCCGCCGCCCGTGACTCCGCCGGCGTGGTATTCGCCGTCGCTTTCTTCGATGAAGTCCTCGCCGGAGTAGGTGCCGCCCTCGATGCTGTCGCCGGACGGGCTGTCGGATGGTGCGTCGGCGAATTCGACGGGCCCGTCGGCCGTGAACACGTAGCTAGCTAAGTGGGCCTCCCGTTCAGTGACGAACGAGAGGAGGTATTCATTTCCCTCGACGTGATCCTCCTCATCTCCTTCGTTAGGTCGCTCGCTTGATTCCGCTGGTCCAGACGCGGCGTCCTCTGCGCTCAGCGGGACACCGTCGACCTCCGCAGGCTCGGTCCGTCGCGGCGTTCCGCCCGACGAACCGGAAATTGTCGCACCGCTATTGTCTTCTGTCCCGTAGTGGGTGTTTGTGACGGTCATTTTGGCTTGTTGTCCCTTTGACCAATCCGGTGCCCCACATCTAACGTCCGCGTGAGGGGAATCGGATATATCGCAGTCTTTGACCTCGGTGTGTTCGTAATAGCCCCAAACACCTTTATCGCAGTTTACCACGACGCAGTTCTCGATAAGCGAGCCATCGGTGCCGACGCGGAAGCCAGCGGCTCTGGAGTTGCGGGCGTACGAGTCTTTGATGGTAACTGGACCGCCACCTCCGGCACCGCTAGGGTGGTTCGAGGAGTCTCCGGGGTTACTCGCGTATATCGAATTGTCCGGACAGTTCTGGATATTGACGTTCCGAATCTCGATGTCCCCTGCGTGTCCGTTTGCAACGTTGATACCGGTGATTCCGGGATACGTATTATCGTTCTCGCTCCCCATGAAGTAGACGTTCTCTATCAAGCCAGTAGCGTTCGAGCTGTTGACCTGACAGATGATGGCGTCCTCCTTTGTAGTACTATCCCAGTTGCCACGGAAGCCAACGTTCCGAATTTCCCAATTGTCTGCGATCGCTCGAATGTGAAACGTGGCGTTGGTTGCTGTGATATCGACGAGGACGTTCGAGAAGGTTTCACCGTCGTCCAGGCGGACCGTCTCAGAGCTACCGGCTGAGACTTCGATTACCTCGTAGTCTTCGTCCGCCGCCCCGACGCCGGTCATCGCGGCGGTAGCGGCCGCAGCAGTTCCAGCAAATCGTAGAAATCCTCGTCGCTGGAGCGTCCTACTGTTGGTGGAGTCAGTACCTGCTGGATCTGTATCGCGAGTATCATCTCTATCAGCTATCGTGTTATTATCGCGTGCCATACAGTCAGCTAATTTGAAGTCGGACATATAAATCTTCTGCTTATCTTACTTCAAATTAAACAGACATTCATTTCTTCGGTGAATAGTGTATAGAACACTATGAATATCTCAATATTATTTTTATGACGGAAGCAAGGCTTTGAACTAGAAAACGCGGTACGCGATCGGTGACCGTCCATTTGTGTCGGTCAATATCTACAAAACCGACTTTCTTCTCGTCGGCAATCGCGTTCGAGATCAGCGGGGACGCCAACGCGATTGGGAGGGCGGATCTCCCGTCATCACGAAACAGCGGTATAGGCTTGTCCTGCTCTGTAGGGTGTCTTCCCGTCGCCGGGTGGCCAATCGCCGGGTACGCAGCACGAGGCGGTTCACAGATGAGAGAGCGCCCGCCGAACGTCTACTAGCCCGCTCATGGCGGCGAACAATAACCAGATGACGGTCCCGAGGAGGACAACGGCGAGCAGCGAGGTGATATCGGTCGCAAGCGGCAACGTCAACAGAACCACTGTAGCCATCCCGAGTGTTATGCCACAAACGAGCAGGAACGATTTGAAGAGGGAGCCAAGGGAAAGCGTGAGTTCGGTGTGAATTAAATACATGTTAACGGCAACCATGATACCGTAGCTCATGACGGTCGAAATAGCAGCCCCGACGATACCGATGGTGGGGATAAGCAGGAGATTCAATCCGAAATTCATGATTCCGGTTACCCCCTTCGAAATCGCTCGATGCTTGGCCCGGCCGAGGTAGTCCAGCGCATCGTTTGTTATCTTATCTATCGACTGGAAAACGATAAAAACGGAAAAAATCTGGATAACGGCCACCGCACCGAGATACTCCGCGCCGAATACGAACCGGATTAGCGGCTCCGCGACGAGAACGAGTCCGACTGCGGCCGGAACGTAGAACAGAACGTTATATTTGAAGGTTGTCTCGTAAATTTCAGCAGCCCGATCAAGCTCGCTGTTGGATTTGTATTCTCCGTAAGAGGGGGAAACTGCGAACCCGAGCGAGCTCGCGGGTGCGATGATGAAATCGGAGAGCTGCTTGGCGAGCGTGTAGTATCCTACGGCTGCTGGCGTGAGAAAAATTCCGATGAGTATCGTGTCGACTCTCTTGTAGAGAACGTTTGATCCGCTCGATACCGAAAGAGGAATGCTGTACTCGAGCAGCCGCTTCGTAATTCCCTGCTCCTTCGCGGGTGCCCGGTCGAACGTCCCGAGAAATATCCACAATACAACGAGACCACAAAGCGCACCAAGTGCGTATCCCACAATATACCCGAATAGCGCCCCGACTGCGCCGAATCCCAGTAATAGCAGCGTTAAAACAGCGATGAAAATTCCACAGTTCGAAACGATCGCCACTTTGGCACTCCAGGCCACGCGATTGAATCCCTGAAATACTGTATAGATATACGAGTTCGCGGTTTTGGCGATAATGTACAAAAACCCGAGAAGCAAAAACGGAGCGAGTTCGGGTTCTCCGAACACGTTCGATAACGGCCGATGAAACGCTCCAATTACAGCGGCGACAAGCAGTGTGGTGACAGCGATATACTTCAGCGATTCACGCACGATATATGGGACCTGGCCGGGATCGTTTTCGCGATAGTCGGTTACGTATCTCGCCGCCGAACGTGGAATCCCCAATCTGCTAAAGAGTAATGCAACTCCGAAAACAGAAATGGCGAGAAAGAGCAACCCGTACTCGTCGGGAGTCAGGAAGGTGCGAGCGAGCAGTACAATGAGAACTCCCTTCGCGACGGTCCGAACGGCCTCTGCGACCAGCGTCGCCTTGAACCCCGAGAGTATCTTCCGCTCATCCACCATTGACTTGCCTGCTGGTTCTGGATCGCATCACGGACATTCGTTATACCATCGCTCAGTGTCGAAGCGGGTTCGTACGGAGAGTTCTCGATGTCGCTCCCGAGAACGGATGACTGCCGGACGACAACTCATATCGTTGTGATGGGCGGGGCTTCGGCGGTCGCTGAGTTACGGATCTGTTCCATGATCCGCAGTGTCCACATCGACGATTCGAGGGGGACTGGCATCTCGGTGCCGTTCTCGAGTGCACGCGCCGTTCGATCGAACTGGTCGTAGTGGGGATTCATTCGTTTGGCCGTCTCCCAATCGTCCTTGTACTGCGCCTCGGCCACGAGTTTGAGATTGGAGAAAAGGCTCGAGAGATGGTTTGCCGAGCGACTAATCGACTGCTTGCCTTTCTCTATCGAAGAGAGGTGATAGTCGCTCTCGATCGTCTGCACGGATTGCAGAATCATGTCTATTTTCACGGACATGTTCTCACCGTGGATCTGGATCTCGTGTTTTGGTCTCGATCCGGATATCATCTTGAGGTTGCACAGGATGTCGTCGCTAGTCACGTACTGCACCTGAACGGTATCGTAGGTGAATTGTTCGTCGTAATCGCCGACAAGACAGGTTGTCGCCGATACGCTCTCTTCGGAGCGAGGATACCCGCTCACCCCGAGACCGGAGTAGATCGGGTGTGGTAGTCCCTCTTCGAACTCTCCGCCGGGGAGATCGAATACCCAGGAGCCACGGTTCACGTCGTCCGGTGCCGAGAGACCCGTGTAAATGAGGTCGACTCCCCGAACCGTTCCGATTTTCCCCGATCGAAATAGCTGGCGTGCTTTGCGCATCACCGGGTCAAACATGTGCTGATTTACCGGTGAGACCGGCACGTCGTGGCGGTCGGCTAGCCGTTCGAGTTCCTCGAGCTCCTCGACCGTTTCCGTGATCGGTTTTTCGATCAAGAGCGGAATCCCCGCTTCGATCGCCTGTTTACTGATCTCCAGGTGGCTTTGGACGGGGGTGCAGACGTGGAGCCAGTCGAGCGATTCCTGTGCGAGGAGTTCGGTTAGGTCCGAATACGGCGTGATACTGTATCGCTTTGCAGCGTCGCTCGCCTGCTCAAAATCGATATCGCAGATCGCAACGAGATCCGTTCGCGGATTTTTTTCCAACCCAGACAGGTGGACTTCCGAAACCGTTCCCGCGCCAACTACTGCGGTGCTGACTGTCATTCTCTCTTAGACGGCGGACTGATAGCTGTATTGTTATATCTCTACTTACGGTATTAACAGCGCGTTTACTCACCGGGAATGTCGCATACGAAACAGCCGAGCCACGATTTCGGCGGGAGCAACTTCGCGTATCGCGTCGTAAGCCGAACCGTGACAGGGGGTTCGACAACAGTTCGGCTTCCAGAAGAACCGACCGGATTTCGGCCCCTCGATCGGGGTCGGCTACTCTCCTCCCGCGTCGACGTAGTACAGATCGAACTCCCCGTTCGACTGAATGCGGTTGACTTCCGGTTGCGTTTCAATCGAATCGAGTTCTTCCTCGGTGTACCGAAGGCCCTGATATGCGATTCCCTCTCTCTCGTAATCGGATTGAGTGAGCGCGAGATACCGATCCTCGTCGGACTGGTTGGCGAGCCCTTCTTCGATTGCGGACTCGGAAAGGTCCCAGTGGAGTCGCATTCGCTGTTCGTTACCGTTAATTGCATCATCGTGCCGGTTGGGGGCGTCTCGCAGTCCAACGAATACGAGGTCTTCGTCCTGGGTGGTAAACGCTGACTCGTATCCGACCATCTGTTGCTCGCTAACGTGTGGCGAAGAGTTGTACGTGTACGGTGATGGGAACACGGCCACAAGAGAGACGATCAAAAGGAACGCAAAGCCGACAGCAACCAGCGGTCGAGTGGACGAAGTAAATCTAAATCGCTTTCGTTCGCTCGAATGCCGTGCTATAATCCCGTGTATCGCAACTGCTCCCAGAATTGTCACGAATACCATCATCAATCCAAATACCCGGAAGTACATCGTCCCGGGTGCGAGGAAGTAGATTCCAAACACCGGCACGAGTCCGACCAAGCCGACGAGAAAATACGCGGTTTCGGCACGCATCTGACCGACCCAACCCGAATTCTTGACGAGGACTGCTCCCAGAGCGAGTCCGCCAACGAGTACCACGTACACCACGTGTGCGGTGAACAGTTTGAAAAAGATCTCGAGGAGACTGCCGCCAATAGCGCCGAGAGAACCGCCCTGAGCCGCGACGGCATCCCCCGCTCCGCCGCCTTCTCCGAGCAGGAAATCGACGGCTGAACCGAAGAAATACTCGATCGTCCCGCCGAAAAACCCGTGATTCGACGTCCACAGTAAGAACAGGCCGATGAGTAGCAGTGCGTGCCCGTACACCGGCGTCTGTGCGGCCATCCGGCCGCCGCTTGCAACACGTCGCGAGAGGTATTGGAGCGCACAGATCCCGACGAACACGACGATCAAGTGAGCGACGAGTTGCGGATGATAGACGACGGTTGCGATTGCTGCGAGGACGAGTGCGACGCCCACACCGGAAACCGATTTCGTCGCGGTACCCGTCCGGACGTATTTCATCAACAGGTACGCGATTATCGACGAGAACAGCACCGCTTGCGTCATCGCGTGTGCCATCGGGTACATTGAGATTGACGTGATCGGTAGCAACAGGAACGCAGAGAACGCGCCGATCACTGCTCCTCGTTGATCCCGAACGATCGTTCCGACAGACAGCGGAACGAACACGTAAAATATCACCATCGCCAGCACCACGACCAGAAGTAGCGAGTGCGAAATCGAGATTCCAATCGTCGAATTGATAAACGCCGTAACCAGGTGAATTCCCGGATAGTAGAGATCAAACGGCGTAATCGTCCCCTCGCTGATGGCTCGAGCCCAACCGAGGTGTGTCAGCGCGTCATGATGGCCGTAAAACCTGTATCCCCGAACGATGGGTAAGCCGGCGAAGACAGCCATTACTAGCCCGCCGAGGACGAGAGCGACCGATTGTGTTCCGCTTCCCTTCCTCGATAACGGAACAAAAGCGACCGCCAATGCAACGCCCAGCGCACCCGCTAACCCCGCCCAGACCAAGGTGGGCGTCGCTGTATAGAGCGATAGCTCGTACCCATCCGCCGGCGTGGTGTGTGCAACGAGTACGCCCCCAAAGAGGGAAAGAAACCCGAGTGCAAGCGCTAACTTCCGAAATAATTCCCCGTTGACGGCAGACTGAGTAGACATTCGAAGCTGCTGTGAGGGTTTCCGGTAGGCATCCTTGTTATTCACCGATTTCTGAAAGTAAACATCTCGATACCGTACTCACGCTTGTCTTTTTGAAGTCGGCCCCGCAAAACCCTCGAGGAGTACGTTAGTCGTCGGCGATCTCACCCGATGGAAACCCGTCCGCAATCCGCTGATCTCGAGGCGCTCGGTTATGGCGTTACTCTCTCGAATAATGAAGGAGACACCAATGGCGGCGGCAGTCATCGGGTAGACGGACGCCACCCCAGCGTTACCAAAGATCATATAGAGCCCCACGTCACCGGTATTCGAGCGGGGGAGAAGACCGGAATTCGTTTCGGAGAACTCTATCGATGGGGGCTGCGCCGTCGCTGGAAACACCTTTATTGGGATCGTTGGTCCGGCCCTTGGCCTGACTCCTGGCTACCTGCACCTCCATCCGTTCGATTCGGGTTCCAAGTTGCTAGGAGAAGGTGTCATAGAACGGTTCGCATCCCTCTTCGACTACCCGACGAACGGTAAGTACAAGCAAACGATGGAACGCTGCGGATTGGGACCTATCAAGTATCTGTAAAGAACGGCGTGTTGAAGACAGAGCGAAAATCCAGCACGGCGACGAGTGTAGACGGAGACACGTGGACTGGTAGATACAGATGAACCAGCAACGAGAAGGATTTTGCTTCCTCTGACACCTACTAAGAAAGTGGAAGACGCGCCTTGGCTCACTTTTTTTCAAGAGTATATCCCATGCCCAACAATTGCGTAGGGCTATTTTATCGGGTAACCAAGACGATCCCAATAACTGCGAACGCTATCCCAGCAACTCTCGTTATCGTAACTTCGTCTCCAAGAATGACCATACCGATGAGAGCCGCGACGACGAAGTACATCGCACCGAGAGTAGAGACGACGGTTGTTGATCCTCCGGAAAAGCCGATGTACATCGAAATCAGGCCTATTCCGGTGAACACTCCGGCCGTGCCAGCGAGCAGTCCTCCTCTCGCAGTAATGACAAGCGATGCGTCTGAAACGAGGATGTATCCGAGTGCAAGGGGTGCCGCAACAAGATAGGAGATTGCAGCGGCCGTCCTCGGATCGATAGACTCCGACGCAGCGTTGCCCAAGACTACCCAGATTCCCCAGGTTACCATTGTAATCAAACCAAAGAATACAGCCGAATCTATCTCAGGAAAACTCATTAGTGTGTAATTCTACCTTGCTACCGAAAAGTATCCCCCTTCCTTGTTTATGGTTCTCAAATAGCCTCTATTCAAGAATAGAGCGCGCTAGTGCGCGGTATATGCAGCACGGCTCAACAAACATAACCAATATATGATAAAAATCCTGCCGTTCGGTTCGCAGGCCTACTGACCGTACTATCCATTGAAGGTTCGGTCGAAATCAATCCTTGAGAACCCTTCTATGACCTCCTTTGTCAGGAAGGTAGTCTTCTGCTGTGGATTGCCCATCTCACTCCGCCGCTGTCTCGTCAGTCACCTCGGTCGTGAAATACGTGTACCGATATGCGTTGTCGTGCGTCGGCGTGTCAGGAACGTCGCCGTCGTACAACATGACCGATATCCGAATCGCTCCACTCTCGGCTTCAGGGGTGACGTTTTGCTCACTGTATTCGATCGAACCGTCGTCGAGATTGTAATCGCTCCGTTCTAATTCCGTTCGCTCGAGTATCTCTCCGTCGCTGATCCACTGTTCCTGGACGACAACTGTGTACTCCATTTCCTCTCCTTCCTGGTTCTCGGTGGCGACGGTGAACGGAATTGCTTCACCGGATTCGACCGACGTCGAATAGTTCGACGCAACGAACTCGTCTGAGCCGTCTTCAGTGAGAAGTCGCAAATCCGTGTACTCCGCTCCCTGTTGCGGTGAAACGAGGGCATAGCCGACGGTCGTCAACGCAAGCAACATACTGACCACCAGTAAGACGTTGACGGCGGTGTGGATCGCCGATCCCGTGTCGAACACCGCTCGGCGACCGGCAGCGAGCTTTCGGCCGAAATCGAATCGATAGCGCTCAGCACTAGCAATTCGGTGTCGCCTCGCAGCAGCGATCCAGACGCCGACCAGCGTGTAGATGCTTACAGCGCCGACGACGGCCGATGTCGTAAACCCGAACGGCGTGAGACCGATTCCGAGCCCGAGTAGGGGAAGGAGACCAAAACTCAAGCCGAAGGCCAGTGCCGCACGTTCCGCCTCCGTTATCGGTCGGGTGTGTTCGACCAGGAGAGTGGCCTCACCGCGTTGAGAGGGTGATGCTCGCGGAAAGAGGGCCGATACGGTCGCGTATCCTGGCGCGAGAAACAATAGCGGAAACCCGACCGCCGCACGAACGAGCGGGGACGCGATATCGAGAATCGCTAACAACGCGCCAGCAACGACAACGAACGCGGAGACGGCGACCAGATCGGTCGGCGCTCGCCTGAGAATACGGTTTGGTTTTCGGTCGGCGGTTACGAACGGTTGGAATACTCGAGTTAAACGATCCTTCATCTATTCGATAGTTATTGATTATTCGGACGTTCAGCTATTGTTACTCGTCGCATAACGTGGGGTGTCCGAGAGCCTGTGCCCGGAACCGGGGCCAATTCGTTCGAATCGGATTCGACTGCGTAGACCGCGCTCTCGAGCACGGATGAACGATACTACCATCGCCACCTGGCGCTTTGTCTGGGTGGAAACAGGGTGCTTACAAAGTAATTGTAAATCGACTCGTCTCGTATGGTATGGCGAGCGACCAACTGTAAGGATCGGTCATCTTCGTTCGAGCGGGTGAATCGATGAGCGTCGATGTACGTATCGGGACCGATGATGACCTCGAGACGTGGAACAGGTTCGTAAAACGGTCGCCACAAGGAACCTTGTGCCACGAACTCGAGGCGCTCAGGGTGCAGGCCGAACACGCCAACGCGACGTTGCATCCGTTGATCGGGTACAAGGGACAGGAGCCGGTTGGACTCTTCCCCGTCTTCGAGATCAGAAAGCAGTTCGTCACGACGGCGTTTTCGCCGCCGCCTCACCTCCGCGTACCGTATCTCGGTCCGGCCTTTCTAAACATGGGGAAGCTAAAACAGCGAAAGCGCGAGCGTCGTCGACAGCAGTTCATGGACGGCTGTTTCGAATGGATCGAATCGGAGCTGTCTCCAACGTACGGACACGTTCGAACGGCGACGGCGTTCGAAGATCCACGACCGTTCAAGTGGAACGAATACGACGCAACGCCGGAGTACACCTACGGCGTCGATCTCACGCTCGAGGAGGAGGAGCTTCTGATGACGTTCAGTAGCGATGCACGGAGTAATATCACGAACGCTGACGAGGACGCCTACGAAATCGACGTCGGCGGACCCGCGGAGATTCGACTGATACACGAACAGGTCAAAACCAGGTACGAATCCCAGGGAATTAGCTTCGGCGTCCCGATCGAGTTCGTTCTTGATCTCGCCGAACGAACGCAGAACGGACACGTTCGTCCGTACACGTTCCGGATGGATGAGGAGTTCATCGGCGGCATTCTGGCCCTCGAATACGACGGAACCACCGGACGATGGATGGGCGGCGTCCGAACCGACGCCGACGTCGACGTGCCGACGAACGACCTGCTCGACTGGGCGATCATGAAAGACGGTCTCGAGAACGGCCTCGAGACGTACGATCTCGTCGGTGCCGATACGCGTCGGATCAACCGGTACAAGGCGAAGTTCAATCCGGAGTTACAGACGTACTATAGCCTCGAGTACGGGTCGTGGATCATGCGGACGGCCGCCTCGATGTACAACAGCGTCAAATGACGCACACGGCGTCAACGACCATACACGATCAAATACCAAATCCGCCCCGTAACGCGCTCCGGAAGGCAGTGGGTAGGGGAGAGTAGTTCCCTTCATAACGAAGGGTAAACGGGATGCAGGTCTCGACAATGAACGACGAATCCTCCCTGCAAACGCTGCTGGTCGGCATCGATGCGGCCTGCGACCGGGTTCTCGATCCGCTGTTCGAAGCGGACGAGGTACCGACTCTCGAGTCGATTTATCGGGACGGGACGAACGGCCCGCTCGAATCTCAGATCCCACCGTGGACGGCGTCGGCCTGGCCGTCGCTGTCCACGGGGATGAATCCCGGTAAACACGGCGTCTACGGTTTTCTTTCGTTCGATGGCTACGATTGGGATGTCGTCAATGCCACCGACGTTCGCGAGCGGACGCTGTGGGAAGTACTCGCTCGCCACGGGATTCGGAGCGTGGTTGTAAACGTCCCAGTCACGCACCCGCCGCGGGAGTTCGACGGCGCATTGATCCCGGGGTACACTGCGCCGGAGGATCCAGATTGTCACCCGCCGGGATTGCTCGAAGCGGTTCGGGATTCGATCGGGGAGTACCGCGTCTATCCCGACGAGAGCGCGACTGACCTCGGGCGCGCCTACAGCGACTGCGTGCGGATGCGAGGGGAAGCGTTTCGGTATCTCACCGATCGTTTCGATCCCGAGTTCGGATTCATCGAATTCCAGGCGACCGATTCGATTTTTCACAAGCGGCCGGAGGACGACGAGGCGATCCGGACGATCTATCGCGAACTCGATCGACAGCTCGAGAAAATACTCGAGACCGACGAGCCCTCGAACGTGATCGTCGCCAGCGATCACGGGATGGGTCCATACGACGGATACGAGTTTCGGGCCAACGAGTACCTTCGCGAGGAAGGAATCGTCGAGACCGCACGCGGCGGGCAGGGAATGCCTAACTGGGCGACAGTTCGTGACGGCGATCTCAAAGCGGGGGAGGAAGCCACGAGTTACGAACTCGGCGTCGCGGACCGAGCGATGGCGACCGCGGCCGGGTTTGGTATCACGAGCCAGCGGATCGGTGCGATACTTGAGCGCCTCGGTATCGACGACCTCGTCGCGGCACACGCTCCCGCCGGGCTGGTCAATGCAGGCTCAGTTCAGGTGGACTTCCCGGAGTCGGCCGCGTACGTGCGTTCACGGATCGAACTCGGCGTTCGCATCAACCTCGAGGGTCGCGAGCCCGATGGCGTCGTATCCTCGGAAGAGTATGAGGACGTTCGAGACCAGATTATCGACAGTTTGCGGTCGGTTACGACTCCCGACGGCCGTCCTGTTTTCGGGGCAGTTACACCCAGGGAAGAGTACTTTCACGGGCCCGAGAGCGAGCATGCGGTCGATATCGTGACCGTTCCAGCCAACTTCGATCACTTCCTCTCGGCGACACTGCGCAACGAACAGTTCGGCCCGCCGAGCGAACCGTGGAACCACAAACTCGACGGAACGGTCGCCGTCCGCGGCGAAGATATCGATCCCGCCGCCGGCGTCGGAAACGCGAGTCTCTTCGATATCGCCCCGACCGTCCTGTCGACGCTCGGTATTCCGTTCGACGAGCGGATGGACGGTGAGGCGCTTCCGTGCGTCGAATCGGCCGGAACGAAGCAGTATCCTCGATTCGACGGGGACCGACTGGTCGAAACGGCGGACGAAGGGGTCGAGAAACGGCTCGCCGATCTCGGCTACCTCGAGTGAATTGCACACACAACGGTAATCGCACGAATCTCAACCGTATTGTTCATCGATTACTGATACTGCCGGCTGTAACTAAGTGAAGATTTTCTCACCCCCAGGCCGACGAAATCCTGAACGACTTACAGCCGGCAGTATGATACGGACCCGATAGTCGAAACGGACCCGATAGCCGAAACGTATCGTTTCAATCGCCTTCGTCGATTCCAATCAAATCGCGCTCAGCGTTCGAAGAGCTCCGCGTCCGGATAGGAATCGTGTTCGGCGTAAGTTACCTCGAGATCTTCGTTCTCCTCGGCATCCAACGCAATCGCGGCTCCGAGTGACACCCCGCCGACGAGTGCAGTGAGAACCGACGTGAGCAACGCAGTGACCCCATCACCGTCTCGAGCGAATTTGACGGCTGAACCGACGACTCCGGCTACCCCGGCGAGAAGACCGGTTGCACCGGCCCCGTAGAATATGACTGCCGGATGGAACTCTCGTACGACGTATCGGGTTTTCAACCGCCACAGGAAACTCCGGAGCAAAAGCAACGAGACGAATCGGATGAACGAACCGTACCGAATGCTGCTTTCTTCGTCGCCGTAGACTGCTTGCATCGGTACGTCTGCGACGCGGAACCCGTTCACGTTCAGGTGGGTGAGTAAGTGGTTCAGGAAGCCGTACTTGTCGGTGATCGAATCGAGATCGATCGTTTCGATCGTTTCCCTCGAGATAGCAGTATAGCCGTTCTGCGGGTCGCTCAGGGACCAGTACCCCGTCGAAAACTTCGAAAGCCCGGTTAGCATCGCGTTGCCGACGAATCGAAAGGTCGACATTCCCTGCCGGTCATCGGGGTTCCGAAGCCTGTTGCCTTTCGCGTAGTCGGCCTCGCCGGTGACGACGGGATCGACGATTCGATCGAGAATTTCGGGGTCCATCTGTCCGTCGCCGTTCATCACCGCGACGACGTCGATTCCGTCGGCTGCCGCCCGTTCGTACCCGCTTTTGACTGCGGCTCCGTAGCCGCGGTTTTTCTGGTGACGTATCGGAACGACGCGTCTGCTCTCGCCGCCGTCCGTCACCGCGAGCTCTGGTTCGACGTCCTCGTTGATGCGGGAACTAACGCGTTGGATAACGTCCCAGCAGCCGTCGGGAGAGGCGTCGTCGACGACGTAGATTCGGTCGACGAACTCGGGGACCGTTTCGATAACTTCACCCACGAACGATTCTTCGTTGTACGCCGTCACGACCACTCCGATGGTTTTCCCGCGGTACATCTACCGTTCACCTCCGCCGGTTTCTGCGGTTCTCCCGTTTCCCTTCGAGCTCCCCTTGGTAGGGCCCCCGAGCGTATACCCGCGATGGTGCTCGAACGGCTCGCTCTCGAGATCGAGCGCGTCTCGTCCGTCGAAGACGACGAGCGACTCGAGGTGCGTCCAGTCGATTTGGTCGAATTCCTCGTGAGGCGTCACCAGCACGACCGCATCGAGGTCCCGGTCGACGAGGTCATCGACCTCGAGCGGCTTTGCCCCGAACTCGGACGGGTCGACGAGCGGGTCGACGCCGTAGACGGCGGAACCGCGTTCGGTGAGTTCGTCGATGACGCCGAGGGCTGGGGATGCTCGCGTTTCCTCAACGCCCGGACGGTACGTGATTCCGAGCACGGCGACGGATGCATCGGACAGCGTCACGTCGTCGGCTTCGAGTTCTCGCTCGAGTCGGGCGACGGTGACGCCGGGCATCGAATCGTTGACCCGACGAGCCGTCCGGGTGAGCGGCATTTCCGTCTCCGAACGCGAGAGGAGAAAGTGCGGATAGAACGGGATGCAGTGGCCGCCGACGCCCGGTCCCGGGTCGTGCAGTTGACACATCGGAAGGTCGTTCGCGGTTTCGATCGCTTCGCGAACCGAGATTCCGAACGACTCGCAGGCACGTGCGAGCTCGTTCGCCAGTCCGATGTTGACGTCGCGGTAGATCCCCTCGAACACCTTCACGGCCTCAGCGGTCGTCGCGTCGCTGACCGGATGCACGTCGTTACTGGAGAGTTCGTCGTAGACGAGCGCCGCCGCGCGCGTGCTCTCCTTGTCGACCCCTCCGACGACTTTCGGGTACTGGCCACGAATGTCTCGGAGCGCCGTTCCCGAGGAGGTCCGCTCCGGACAGAACGCGAGTCCGAACGCATCCGGATCGAGGCCGCTCCGTTCGGAAAGGTGGGGGCGAAGAACGCTTTTGCATGTCCCGGGCGGAAGCGTCGATTCGGCGATCACCAGATCGCCGGGCTGTAAGCCGGCGGCGATATCGTCCGCGACCGATTCGACGGTCGTGAGGTTCGGCTCGTTAGCGTCGTCTAACAGCGTCGGGACGATGATAACGTGAATACGTGCTCGAGACGCCGCTCGCGTTCCGTCCGTGGTCGCCTCCAGCGCTCCGGTATCGACGGCGGCGCGGAGGTCGGCCGCCAGCCCGGGTTCGCCTCGAATGTGGCAGTTCCCACCAGAAACGGTGTCGACGACGTCGGGATCGACATCGACACCGGTCACGTTCGACGTGGTCTCGGCGTAGACCGTCGCAAGCGGGAGCCCCATTTTTCCGAGGCCGTAAACGGCGACCGGAACGTCCCCGCTCGTCAGAGACTCGCGCTGAGACGATTCGGAAGCCGTCGATTCGTACAGGCCGAAGGGATGCTCCTCGCCCGCGTCCGTTCGTTCGGCCGATCGAGACGGTCCGCTCATTGGGTCCGTACCTCCGCCGGTTCCGCTTCGGCAAGTCGATCAAGACGTTGGATGGTTTCGATCGCTCTCAGCCCGTCTTCAGCGGTAACTTCGGGTTCGGAGCCAGTTCGAACGGTCTCGAGGAACGCCTCGAGTTCGTGTCGTAGCGGCTCGCCGTTGTCGATCCGCGGACGTTCGATGACGCTTTCGTGCCGATACCGATTCTGGCCGTTGTCCGTCACGTAAGCGGGGAAGGAGTCCCGATGGATCAGTATCGACTGTTCGAGGTAATCGACCTCGACGAAACACTCGCGCGCGGTCACGGTGAGCTTCCGAATTTTCTTTTGTGTGACTCGACTCGCAGTGAGCGACGCGATGACGCCGCCGTACTCAATCGTCGCGCTCGCGTACTGTCCGTCTGCGGCTCTGGCCGCCATAAGCGGTTCCGGTTCTCCCTCGAGGAGCGCATTGAGGACGTCGACGTCGTGGACCATCAGGTCGTAGGTGACGGCGTCTAGTCCGGTTCGATCGACCGGCGGGCCGAGCCGTTTGGCGTCGACCGCGATCACGTCGAGGTCGTCGATAAGATCCATAACGCCCTGTACGGCGGGATTAAATCGCTCGATGTGGCCTACTTGGAGGACGAGTTCACGTTCCCGGGCGGTTCGAGCGAGTTCTTTCCCCGCTTCGATCGATTCGGTGATCGGTTTCTCGACGAGTACGTGGATGTCCGCCTCGAGACACGCAGAAACCGTCTCGTAGTGAGCCGCGGTCGGAACGGCCACGGTGACGACATCGCATCGTTTCAGGAGTTTTTCGAAGGGGACCGCTTCCGTTCCGAACTCCGCGGCGACTGCGCGTGCACTCGTCGCGTCGAGATCCGACACCCCGACCAGGTCGACGTTTCTTAGTTCGCTGTACACCCGTGCGTGATTTTCTCCCATTGCACCGACCCCGACAACTCCGGCGCGGATCGGGGTCGAGTCTGTGGTCGAACGACTACTTCCTGTCATATTATTGGAATTGTGTGGTTACCGCTTCGACGACTCGCTCCCTGTCGTCGTGGGTGAGATTCGGGTGCACCGGAAGCGACAGAACGGTCTCGGCGGCTCGCTCCGTCCGCGGGAGCGAGGTTGTCGCCGTGCTGGTCGTCTCGTACGCCGGCTGTCTGTGAATCGGCGTCGGATAGTAGACCTTCGAGCCGACGCCGTGGTCCTCGAGCGTCTCGCGGAGCGCTGCTCTCTCGTCCGTGCGGATCGTGTACTGGTGGTAGACGTGGCCGTGACTGCTGGGGACCGTCGGTGTTGCTACCGGCAGGCCGGCAAACCGTTCGGTATAGACGGTTGCAGTGTCTCGACGGGCGTCGTTGAACTCGGGGAGCCGATCGAGTTGAACCCGTCCGATCGTTGCCGCCAGACTCGTCATCCGATAATTGTGGCCGAGTTCGTGATGGTCGTAGCCGCCGGTCCCGTCGTTTGGGGTTCTGCCGTGGTTGACGTATCCGGCGATACGATCCGCTAGTTGCTCGTTATCTGTCGTGACCATCCCTCCTTCTCCGGTCGTCATATTCTTCGTCGGATAAAACGAGAAGCACGCGGCGTCGCCGAAACTTCCGACGCGTTCGCCGTCGATCGTGGCTCCGTGGGCCTGGCAGGCGTCCTCGAGAACGAACAGATCGTGCCCGTCAGCGATCTCCTTGAGGGCGTCCATATCCGCCGCCAGTCCGTAGATATGAACCGGAAGGATTCCGACGACATCGTCACGTTCCCGCACAATCTTTCTGACGGCTTCCGGATCCAGCGTATACGTCTCCGGGTCGATATCCGCAAAAACCGGCAGGCCGCCGGCGAGACGAATCGCGTTCGCGCTGGCGACGAACGAGAACGGCGACGTGACGACCGCGTCGCCGCGTTCGACTCCCAGCGCCTCGAGCGCGGCGTGGAGGGCCGTCGTCCCGTTCGCGGTCGCGACGCCGTGATCGACGCCGCAGTAGCTCGCGAACTCCGATTCGAAGGCTCTCACTTCGGGCCCGTCGGCGAGCATTCCGTCCTCGAGGAGCGAGTGGACGCGATCCATCGCGTTGGCACTCAGCTCCGGATCTGCGATCGAGATGTCCGTCATGCGAGCTGATTCGCACCCTCGAGGGGCTCGGGTAAGGTTTCGATACGTGCGGGCGACCCGACCGCCAGGCTGTCTCGCGGCACGTCGCTGGTGACCAGCGCACCGGCGGCGACGAACGCGTTTTCACCGATCGTCACGCCCGGTAACAGCGTCGCGTTTGCGCCGATAGACGCACCCCGTTCGATAGTCGGGCCGTCTAGTTCGTGCTCGGTACGGACCGGATACTCGTCGTTCGTCATGACGACGCCGGGTCCGACGAAGACGTTGTCGCCGATCGTGGTTTCCGTGGGAACGTAGACACCGGTCTGAAGACTCACATCGGAGCCGATCGTCGTCTGGCCGTCGATGACGGTTTTCGTGCCGACGAGGACGTTGTCCCCGATCGTCGATCCTTCCCGGACGAGTACGTCGTGGCCGGTCGTGAATCCATCGCCGATCGTTACGTTCCCGTAAACGATCGAGCCCTCTCTGATAGTTGCTTCCTTGCCGATTCGCGTCGGTTCATCGAACTCGCCAGAGCCGACGGTCGCCGTCTCTGCTATCGTACAGTCACGACCGCAGAGTAATTCCGTCATGTCAACACACCTCGTCGCCGTCGACGAATCGTCACGTCGTCCTGAATCTCACTCACCTTCATTGGTAATCGATACCCAGCGTGGGCAATCATCTGTGTACTCCGGGTAACGAGGCTTTGTTATCCTCGCCCTGCGGACGCTGTAGCCACGAACTACGGGCCACTTGTTTGGGTAAACGGGGAGGCGGTCTCGTCGCTCGAGAACGATATCTTCCCTCTGAGCACGACCACCTATCGGAAAATATTGGATTAGACGTCAGTCACAGGCGCTGATGAGTACAATCCGGTTTCGATAGGGTAGCAGTAAGATAGTAAAGTATCCAACTGTCGGAGAGGTGAGCGTGAGGTATTCGAAGACACCCGTCCCCCTGCGGACGGGATCGATAACGGGAACGCAGTGAGACCGATGACTGATGGCGAATTCACTCAGGCCGAGCTGTTCGACGTGTTCAGCAACGCTCGCCGACGACGGACTGTACAGTATCTCAAACAACGAAACGGCTCCTGTGATCTCTCCTCGCTGGTCGAACAGGTTGCAGCCTGGGAGAACGACACCGAACCGGATTCGGTCACTCGAACGCAGCGACGACGCGTGTACATCTCGCTGTACCAGACGCACCTCCCCATGCTCGAGGATCACGGCATCGTCGACTGGAACTCAGAGGATCACGCGATCGAACTCCTTCCGCGAGAGGAGACGTTCGAACCGTATATCGGCAGGCGACTCGAGGACCAACGCCAGTGGGAACACGTCTACGCGCTCGTTACGGTGATTGGCGCCGGTGCGCTGGCACTGACGTGGCTGTCGGTCGGCCCGATGACCGCGGCTATGGCACCACTTGTCGCGCTCGTTCTGTGTGTGGTCGTCCTGTTCGTCGCGCTCGCCCACCACGTTTCTCGACGCCCCAGTCTGTCGATTCCGTTTTCGGCGAGTAGCCGGTGATCCCGACCTCGGCCTACTCCGTCGACACCGCGTAGTCCGTCCGCCCGATCAGCGACGGGTCCGTCTTCGAACGTCTCATAGGACGGTTGTCCCTGTTTACCGGTCAGTCGCCAGAGTGGAGTGGCGAACAACCGAAAACAACTCACAACCGGCCCTATCAGCGCCAATCGATGCAACCGCTTCGTTTTCGATTCCACCCGCCTCCCGAAGCGAAACTCGAATGAGTAGTCGGACAACCAGTTTCTTGCTTTGATACGAAAGTCGTGCGATCAAATGCTATCTCGGTTACCGATCCATGGGTCCGGCCATAGCGGCGGGGACAGGCTGAATCGCTCGGGGCCGTTCAGAAATTTCGATCGCCGCGACTGATCGGCCCAAAGCGAACGGGAACAAAAATCCCACGAGATCAGCGACTCCGCCCAACCAGAGTTCGCGAGGTCCGCGTGATCGACGGTCTCGTTTGCTGATGAAAAGCTGAAGACCTTCGAACCGGTTGACCCTGATACTTCCGGCTGTACATCGTTCACGATTTTCGTCGCCCCGGGGGTGTGAGAATCTTCATATAGTTACAGCCGGCAGTATGAGGCGGTTCAATCGAGGCCGACACAACTGCGTTCGACTGTGGATCCGATAGTGTTTCATGGTGGGCTCGGTTGTGGCCCAGTGAGCGTTTCGTCGTCTCTTGACAATGCATCGAGTTCAACGCTGAATGTATCGAGTTCAGCGCTGGTACCAGATCATTCACGCAGACTTTGGATGCCGGTAGTTAATCCAGGGACGCCCGGAGAAACCGTAATACCGCTCTTTCGATAGGACTCGAGTCAAAAACACGCCGCTATCGTCGTCTAAACGAGGTACGGAGTGTCAGCGGGTCGGTTGTACCTATTTGTCGATCACTTTCCAGAGCAGGGTGGCGAACGGCTGGAAATGACTGATAGCCGACCCTATCAGCCGCCGCTCGCTACAGTACCGTTCCGAGTGAACTACCCCACCCTACTCGCTCACGATGCTCTCTCTTCTCACGGGCGCTTGCGCCCGTTCGAATAGGTCAGAGGGACCTCCGGTTCCTCACGGCTTGAGGCCGGAGGCTCCACCTTGGATTATGCTGAAACGCTTCCGAAGATTTCATCGAAGCCGATGCCGCCGTCTTCGCCATCCTCACCGTCTTCGCCGTCTTCGCCGGCCTCGGCGTCCTCGCCATCCTCACCGTCTTCGCCGACCGCTCCATCGGCTCCGTCCTCGTCTTCGTCGGCGTCCTCTTCATCGTCCGCCGCTTCATCGTCAGTTTCTTCATCGTCTTCAATCGGTTCTTCCGTCTCCTCCTCGAGGACGCTCACCCAGAAGTGGGTATCCTCGTCAGCGTTATCGTTCGTCGGTTCAGCAGGAACGTCATCTTCGTACAGAAGGACACTGATGCGAACTGATTCGCCGGCTTCGGCGGTCGGCGTCACGTCTCGCTCGTCGGTGACGGTATTTCCGTCGGAAACGCTCGCGCTAAGTTCCGCTAACTCGGTCCGTTCGGTAATTTCACCGTCTTCGTAGAATTGCTCCTGAACGACGAGGGTGTACTCCATCTCTTCGCCCTCACCGTTTTCGATCGAAAACGTGATCGGGATCGATTCGCCGGGTTCTATCTCGCCCGGAATCTCGCCGGCGACGACATCCCCGTCGTCGTTTTCCGTGTACAGTCCGAGTTCGGTAAACCCGCCGGCGGCGGTCGGCGAGACGAACGCGAACACTAGTCCGCTTGCTGCAACGATAATCGCGATCCACAGAATTACCGATGAAGCCGTTTTCGTGAGCCCGTTCTCGGTTGACTTCCGTCTAACCGCGTCGAACGGTGTGATGGTAAAGCGATCCGGACCGGGAACGCGCAGGCGACGAACGACGCCGATCTGTGCACCGCCGATAGTCAGTCCTGCAAGCGCGGCCGTAACCGGCTCCGTCGAAAGTCCCCAGCTGGTCACGGCGAGTATCATGACGACGATCGGAACGAGCGCCAACGAGAGAACGAACGAGAGCCCGAGTCGCTCGACCGTGTCGATCCCTCGGAACTGGTGTTCGACCGCACTCGCATCTGCACCGGTTGTGTGTCGGGCCTTCGCCGGGAAAGCGATCGCAACGAGCACGTATCCCGGCAAGAACAGCACCAGTACGATCGCGACGAGTGTCCGGAGTTCACCGCCAGCCGGCATGGTCGAAACGACGTAGTACGCAATGAGCGCGGCTAGTGACGTGAGTGCGAGGTCCAGGGGGTAATCGCGAAGGAGCTGAAATCGGACCCAGGTTTTCGTTCGTAGGCTCATCGATAGCACACCTCTGTAGTCGTCAAAAACACGGGCGATGGAATTTCCATTCTCAAACTGTTGGATTCATAGGTTATCTCGGGCTTTGTTATGCTCGAACTACCCGACTCGAAGCCTGGTTACGGAGAGAACCCTACGCACTTCGTCGACGCGGAGAGCGTTCCGTCCTCTTCAATGAATGGTCCCGGTTTTCGAGGATGGGGCGGAGAACCCGTCTTGTCCGGTTTTAGATGCATAACTGACCGACTCTCAGAGAAATTGTACGTCCTTGACCGCGCTCGTGTGGATTTCGGTTGTCGATTCTTCTCCCGTCGGAGCTGATTAGCAGGGACTCCGTCGGAGTGAGATGTGTGATTGTACGCTGTAGAACGGAGAATCAGTCCGGAAAACACGCTCGTAGCCATGACCGGACGGCCATCGCCGGTGACTCAACACTCGGCGCGCGAGGAAAACGTCAAAGGTCGATGTACTGTTCCTCCCATTCGCGCCGTTCGTCGATACGTTGGGTTCCGGCCTCGGTAATCGCGTAGTAGTTGGTTCGTCGGTCGAGCTGTCCCTTTTCGACGAGCTCTTTGTTAACTAGCGTATCGAGATTCGGGTATAATCGACCGTGGTTGATCTCCGAGCTATAGTACTTTTCAACCTCGTCTTTGACGGTTTGTCCGGACGGTCGATCTGCGCCGGAAATTACGTACAACAGGTCTCGCTGGAAGCCGGTCAGGTCGTGCATTGCTCAATCGGGTTGACCGTTCTGTTGAACGGATATTTGTTATCCGTATCATACAGGTTTTCACGTCTCCTTTCACTATTGTTGCCAGGAATTAAATTGTTTGTTCCGCTGAGAGACACGATTTCTAGCAGTTCGGCAATTCTATTCGAACAGGTCTCCTACTCGTCGAATCGAATTCAAGCCACGGGTAACAAGATCTATCCGGCCCACTCGATCCTGCGTCGGATCGCTATCCTCTGTTATTCGATACGAAACCGATCCATCCGGCTCGGAGTACTCACTCGTGTCGGCCCGCGATCGAAACTTCGATTCCGTCCGTTCCGATCTGTACGTGGAGTCTTTCAATCGTGGCCTCGTAGGCGGTGGTGTGCGATCCATCCTCTTCGAACCGAATGCACTCGGCGAGGAGTCCACTCTCGAGCAGATTGTTGATTCGCCGGTAGACCGTCGCCGAGGAGCTATCCGTTTGCGCCGTGAGTTCCTTGGCAGTTCGGGGCTTCTCGCTCGTCGCGACCAGGATAGTCCGGGCGCACTCGTCGCCGAGAATGTCTAGTTGTGCTTTCGATTCGAGTCCTGTCTCCGTGCTCGTGTTAGTCGCTTGCGTTGACATAGTTTAAATCACTTATTTGGCGGGGCTGTGTCGTTTCTATTGTATTTCGCCCTCGATCACTCGAGAGGTGTCAGTACAGATCGTCTCTGTTCATTTCCGACCCAGCTTCCTCCATCACATTCTAGCTATCTTTTCGGTAAGCGATAGTGGTATTTTATAACGATGTACCTTACAGCAGGAAGCCTGACCATTATTTCACGAAATTTTATATTTCGAAGCGGAAATATCGGGTTTTCGTCCTCCCGGATCGAAAACAACATGATATTGCTGGGCCGAATCCCAACCAACACAGGTGAATTCACGTTGAATCGCGGCTCTGGTTAAACAGCACAATCTTTGCGGATAACACACTGAGGCGCCAGATCTGACTGTAGAAACACTGCATTTACCAACGATCCGGACCCACTCACTCAGTGAACAGTCAACGTCCTTTATTCGCATCTGATGGCCTTCATTGTAGTATGTCCGACTGAAACCGGCGTAATCGACGACACTATCGCCCAGCTTTACGCGCGCTGTGTACTAAAGCCAGACACACCCCAGTCGGGCACTACGTAACTGGTCGACAAGGGCAGTTCACGCGTTCAGAACTGCTTGTGGTTGACCGTTCCTCAAACCCATGACCCCGAAGCAACACAACTGGCGACCGATGGAATCGTCGACAGCTGGCGCACGCTGTCGAAACTGCGGAACCCACGTCACACAGCAGTTCGCACGCGTCTTTGGCGACAACGGTGACATCGTTCACGGATGTCCAGGCTGTACGACGTATCGTGAAATGCAATCCGGCGGTCACCTTCCTGGTGACTAATCTGGACGCCTCTCGTTAGATTGGTTTCACACCGCTCGTTTGGCCGCGCACCGAATCGCGCTTCCTACACACTGTTGCAGACGACAGTTCCTCGAGCGAAGGGTCCGTCTCACAGGGCTTTGTGACTCGTTCGTTGATCCCACTCCGCGAAATGAGTGTCGAACTTCGTTCGCTCGATTCGGATACTCGCTTGAAATAATCGCCTCGCAGCGCGCGACACGAATCGCGCTCGAGACCGCGATGACGGTCGAGACGGAGTCCTGTAGCGGCCACCCGGGCGGACGGATACGCCGGAGGCGTTTCATCGAAATCGGTTTCGACGAACTGCGATCGCTTCCTATCGGGGACCGTGCCCGTTCCAGCAAGGGATGTGCTCTGGCGGTTCAAAAGACCAATTGCCGGATTCGACAGCTGATTGAACAAGAGACGTGGACGATTGCGACCTTCATCGATAGCGAGCCCCCATGCGCGGCCCGACCCGCGGTTCGGATTTCGCTCGATCTGGCACCGTGGCCGGTTTCGACCGTCGTCTCGACGAATGATAGAAGCCGACCTGCGAGAGCGTTAACGAGATCATTACGGAGCCGATTCGGAACCGGTTGGCGAGATTTCCTCGACACGTCGGGGAAACGCTCATGAAACACGGAATTCGGTGATTGGTTACACCTACTGAAACAGTAGGCTCACGTAGATAAGTATCCATTAGCTATCATGCGGCAGCTTAAAGTTGATTGTACT
>NZ_JASJOC010000017.1 GCF_030068615.1 Halostagnicola sp. A-GB9-2
TGTCAAGCGGTTCCACCCTCACGACTGAGACGGGCTGCTGTACTGGTTTCGCGCGCAACCGTTGGCCAAATCGCTGTTGCGCCGGAACTGACGTTCAGTGGTTCAAGTGGTGCGCTCACCGTCCTCGTCAGCCGCCCCAATAGTGTTGTGCAATAGGATGTATTGTCTATGAGATGCACAACTATCGCCCTCAGGGAGCCTCTCGATACTGTTCCGTTCAATCCTTACAGCTGAGTCGACGGTTTACTCGACGCCGCGCCAGTGAGCAAGACGTCCTCGGGGTTGACCAGGCCATTCGCGGGATACTCGCGTAAATGTGCAAACGCAACCGCGAGCGTCAGTAGTCGACGAACGCCGGCGACGACACAACGGTTCGCTATCGATCATCGGGACCATTTCCTCAGGATCGACCTCCGACAGGTAATGGTTGAATTGTTCATATTGTGCATTCCACACAAAACCTTTAAACACAGTCGGTCCGTACGAAGGAGTGATGACAACTGACGCGTACACTGGATCAGCCGATAATCCGATCGACGAACCGCTTCACGTAGAAAGCACGGCGCACCTCGACGAAATCGTCGACGAACACGACGTCGTACTTGTCGACTTCTTCGCGACGTGGTGTGGCCCGTGCCAGATGCTCGAGCCCGTCCTCGAGAACCTGGCGAGCGAGACAGATGGCGTGATCGCGAAGGTCGACGTCGACCAGCACCAGCAGCTTGCAGGTTCCTACGGCGTCCGGGGTGTCCCAACCCTCGCACTGTTCGCGGACGGCGAGCAAGTCGAACAGCACACCGGTGCACTGCCGGCTGACCGACTCCGTGAGTTGATCGACAAATACACCGAATGAACGAGATCACAGATCAGCACGTCCATGAAATAGTGATCGTCGGATCGGGGGTTGCCGGACTCTCAGCCGCGGTTTACGCCGCGCGATCTGACCTCGAGCCACTCGTGCTCGAGGGACCCGAACCGGGCGGCCAGCTGACGTTGACGACCGACGTCGAGAACTTTCTCGGGTTCCCGGAGGGAATTGGCGGCATGGAGCTAATTCAACGAGGAAAAGAACAAGCCGAACGGTTCGGCGCCGAGTTCGTCCACGACACCGTCGAAGACGCGACGCTCGACGACCGGCCGTTCGAACTCGTTCTCTCGAATGGGGATCTGCTTCGGACGCGTGCGCTGATCGTCGCGACCGGTGCCAGCGCTCGGTGGGTCGGAGCCGAGGGCGAGGACGAACTGATGGGCTATGGCGCCTCGACGTGTGCGACCTGCGACGGCGCCTTCCACCGCGGCGACGACGTACTCGTAATCGGGGGCGGTGACTCGGCGATGGAGGAAGCACTGTTCCTCACGAAGTTCGCCGACAGCGTCACGATGGTCCACCGCCGCGACGAACTGCGCGCCTCCGAGGTCATGGCAGACCGGGCTCGCGACCACGACGCGATCGCGTTCCGTTGGAACACCGAACTCGTCGAGATCCACGGCTCGCGAGAGGAAGGTGTCACCGGCGCGACCCTGGTGAGCCACCCCGACGGCCACCCGAAGGAGAAACTCGAAGCTGGCACCAAGGTCGAGCGCGAGGAGGTCGATGTCAGCGGCGTCTTCTACGCCGTTGGACACGTTCCCAACACCGACTTCCTCGAGGACACGCCGATCGACCTGGACGATAGTGGCCACCTCAAAACCCGAGAGGGGATGACCACCGAGACGACCGTCGAGGGCGTCTTCGCCGCGGGCGACGTGATGGATCCCGACTACCGGCAGGCGGTCACGTCAGCCGGCACCGGGAGCATGGCCGCCCTCGACGCCGAGGAGTGGTTCGAACGGCAGGCAGTCCGCGAGGCTCCGGCGGCCGCCGAAGCGACAGCCGACGACTAACCTGGGACGTCGAGATCCCTGTATCCATGAGGGGTTCGCAACCGGGGGACGCACAGCTGTCACTCAGGAACGCTCTTTTAACCGGTTAGCGAGTCAGGAACGAGTCGGAAATGATAAACGCGATCTCGTCGCGGGGCCGATTGAAGACGCCGACCATCAGAATGTCTACGGTCCATATCCCCTGGACCGTGCCCGACTCGTAGGGCAGGTCAGTAAACTCCTCGAGAATGCCAGTCGCGATGATGCTTCGCCATCCCGCGTCTGTCTCGCCGTACACGACGAACGAGACGGGGTTGTCGACGATATCCTTCTTTCCGATCCCGAACAGGAACGAGAGTCGGAAGTAAAAGGTCTCGAGTTTGGAATCGTATCCGTACGAGACCGGGAACGACGCCAGTGGCTCGTCGCGTTCGGTTGCACAGGAATTCGTTGCGTTCGTCTTTCGACGGGTGGACCCACCACGTTAACAACGAAACCGTCGTTCACGTCACACTACTGGCTTCATCTACTGGTCGAGACAGAGACCGACGCTTTCACGCCTCGACACGTCCCTTCGAGAACTCTGGCTCGAATGTTGTGACCATATGAGCGCATTCGCGATTGGGGATACCCACTACGAGAAGCCGTATGACGAACAGGAGCCAACGATCCGCCTCGGCGGTGGACGACAGTCTATGGACGTCTCCGTCAACTCTACCGTCGGAACGGTATCTAATGAGGAGTTTACCGACGAATACGACTTCGGGTCGACGACGGTCCAAAGTGCGTCCAAAGTAGATCTGTGAATGTACCGCTGGTACATCTGTCAGGATGAGGTAAATTCGGGCTGGATACAGAGTGGGAATCTCACAGACCATCACGAATCGTTTCGGCGGGTTTCCTGTGTTGAATCGCTTCGATGAGCTCGGCATCGAACTCCGTGGCTGCGTCTGCGAGGGATTCGAGAGTCTGTTTCCCTTCTGCACGTGGCTCCTCGACGACGTCCCAGTCCAAACTAGCTGGTTCGGCGCCAACGTCGAACCTGTCGAGTGGAACCGGTTCGGCCACCTACAAACCGTGGACGGTTGCGTCGTTTTGAGCTGTCAACTCGAGGCCGTCGTGAACCGCTGTCTTCGTCAAAGCACTGCCGTCAGCCGGTATCTGGATGGTGTCGTACACGTGAGGGCCTTCAAGGATACTGACGTGGATCTCGGGTAAAGCAGTTGGCACTACCTCCTCGGTCACGGGAATCACCCATCGATCCATAACGAAGAACATCGGCGGGAGCAGCATCCGGACGATCGAATTACGTGGTGACTACACACCAGATACGCCTGTGATTCTTTTACGTCCTGTAGCAACAACGGTACTCACTACCAATGATCGACGAGACAGCAGAGACGGAGGGGACAATACTGGTACCGATCGCGAATACGGAGACAGCAGAGCGGCAGTTAGACATAGCGATCGATCTTGCGATCGATCAGTCGTACGAAATCATGCTTTTGTACGTCCTCAGCGTTCCATCGCAGTTGTCCCTCCAGGATGGGCGCCAATACCTCCTCGAAGACGAGAACGAACAGTTGCTCGCAGACGCCGCCGAGCGCGTCGAATGCCACGGCGTTCCCGTCGACACGCGGATCCGAATCGCTCGCGGCATTGCCACCGGAATCGTCGGCGCCGTCGACGCCTACGAGGCCGATACGGTCCTGCTTGGCTGGCGCGGCCGTCCGCCACGAGGTGACGTAGTACTGGGGAGCCACCTCGATACCGTCCTGCGAAACGCGACGTGTGACGTCCTCGTCAAGCGGATCAAGACGCCGACCGACGACGTCAACTCCGTTCTCGTGCCGGTCGCCGGCGGGCCACATGACAGCTTTAGCGCCGAAACTGCCGCCGCGATCGCTCGCCGTCACGACGCGTCTGTCACCCTGTTGTACGTCCTCGAATCGGACGATCCTGAGATGTCGCGACCAGAAGCGGAAGCACTCCTCGGCGAGACGGCACGGACGTTCGACGGCGCCCAATCGATCAGTCGAGAACTCGTCAAAAGCGATAACGTCGCAGGGACGATCACCGACCGGACGGCTACCCACGAGATCACCGTCCTTGGGGTCTCGAGAGGCGGGATCGTGCAGCGACGGCTCCTCGGGACCATCTCCGAGGCAGTCGGACGACACGCTGCCGGAACGGTCATACTGGCAAAGCGGTACGATCCCGTTCCATCGCGGCTCAAGCGGCTGTTGTCGTGATGTGATGGCAAAAACCGAGTTCGGTGGCGGTCTCCGATTTCGATCTTCGATCGCTGTTCGAATTGCTCCCGTCGGGGCTCCTCGAATCACTCAGTAGTGTTCAGATCGTACGGCGTCGGCCGTTCGCCGTTCGAGGACAGTGAAGACCCCATCAAAATACATGCCGACTGAACGACGCCGTCTTCGTCGACGATCGAACACGCAGTCATAGTGTTGTTGGTAGCTATGGCGTTCGGTGGGAAAATGCTGCAGGGTTCTCCCGGTTTCTGGGAGATCTAGCGGTTCCGTCTGATCGTGACGAACGGCAATACAGGAGCAGGAACATGTGTCACGTGTAGGGTTAAGTAGTCCGTCGCCGCCGTTCGATTGTGCTGAATCTATCGGGCTCGAACGTAACACAGGAAGCAGCCGACGGCAACCGCGAACGCGATTGCTGCGTACAGCACGTCCTGAAACGACAACAGCGTCGCCGCGAGGACGAAGGCACTCGAGAGCACGGCATAACCTAGCCCCGAATCGCCTGTGGTGGGTTCGACGGGATCGGTCCTAACGACGAGCTCGCCGCGCTCGAGCTGACCGAACACGGTATCGATCCGTGCCGGCAGCCCTGTCACGACTGGCGCGGACCGCCGAACGTCGTCTCGGAGGTCCTCGAACAACACCTCGAGTTCGCTTTCGATGAAGCCGTGATCGACGAGAAACGACCGCGTCGCAGCCAGAAAGTCGAACTCCGGATCGAGGCTCCGACAGACACCCTCGCCGACGGTGCCGACCCTGACGAGCAACATCACGTTCGGCGGAATCCGGAACGGGAAGTCGTGAAGCATCGCAAACAGTTCGGTGATGATCGCACGCCAGGTAATTTCCGAGCGCCCCTCGAGCGTCTCGATCACCAGCTCGAGGACGCGACGAACCGCCACCCGATCGACCGTCGGCTCGAGAACCTCGAGCGCGATGAGGGCGTTTACCAGGCCGTCGACGTCCCGTCGGACGAGCGTCCGGTACAGGGCGGTGATGTCGGCCTGTTCCTGCTCGGTGAGCCGCTGACTCATGCCGTAGTCGTAGATAACGAGCCGTCCCGCGTCTGTGACCGCGAGATTACCCGGATGCGGGTCGGCGTGAAAGACGCCATCAACGAGCCCCATCCGCAGGTACGTGCGCGTGATCAGCGTCGCCATCTCGGTTGCGCCGAGTCCCGTATCGTCGAAGACGCCCTCGTTCGTGATTTTCGTCCCTTCGACGTACTCCATTGCGACGATCCGCTCGGAACACAGTTCCGGATATGTGTCCGGGACGACCACCCGGTCATTGTCGGCGAGGTTGTTACCGATCTCCTCCATCACCGCCGCTTCGCGCTCAAAATCCAGTTCGTCGCGGATAATCTCCTCGAAGTCGTTCGCGATGTTCTCGAGCGAATACCGCTGACGTTCGTCCGCGAACACGGCGACGAGCGGGATCAGTCGGCGGATAACGCGGAGATCCCGCTCAATCATCGAGACAAGGTCCGGACGACGGACCTTCAGCGCGATGCGTTCGTCCTCGTACTCGGCGGTGTAGACGTACGCGAGTGAGCCGCCGGCCAGCGGCGTCACCGTCTCGAGATCGATGACGTCGTCCAGTTCTGCTTCGACGATGTCGAACGGGTCGCCGCCGGTGTCCTCGGGGACCTCGTCTTGCAGGCTCGAGAGGACCTCGACGTAGAGCGGTGGGACAATATCGGGGCGCGTCGAGAGGACCTGCCCAACCTTGATGAACGCCGGCCCGAGATCGAGCATCGTCTGGGTCAATTTCTCGGCGCGCTCCCGGTGTACGGTCTCGTCGACGGAGCGTGGGGGACCGAACAGCAGGAATCGGCGCTGGTCTCTGAGAAGCGCGATCGCGATCGGAAGGAGTCGAACGAGAACCTGCACGTACCGAAAGTAGAATCTCATCGTCGACGAACACCGGGGCCAGCGATCCGATGGTGATCCATAACCGATCGTTGACCGAGATGCTACTAATAGCTGACTGGTTTACCTGCTTCGGGACTGCGGATTCATGTCGGCCGTGGTCGTAGCTGTCGCTATGTACCGTACGATCCTCGTCCCTGTCGACGGTAGTCCCACCTCGAACGACGCGCTCGCGTGTGCCGTGTCGCTCTCACGAGCGACCGGGGCGACCATCCGGGCTGTGTTCGTCGTCGAACCGATCGAGTACGACCTCGCGGCCAAAGACGCGTCGGCTCGAACGGCCGCCAGACAGCGCGGTCGTGAAACGCTGTCGTCGGTCGTCGGGTCAGTTACCGACTCTGGCCTCACCGTCGACCGTGACGTCCGCGAGGGCGTGCCGTATCAGGAAATCGTCGCGCTCGCACGACGTGGAGCCGATCTAATCGTGCTGGGGACCCGCGGCTCGACGGCAGATACAGGGCTGGGGAGTACGATCCAGCGCGTGTTCACCACGGCGGAGACGCCGGTTCTCGCCGTGCCGCCGGACGCGTCCCTCCCCGATGACGGGCCGCGACGTGTCCTCATCGCGACCGACGGGAGCGAGATCGGGTCCCTGGCGGCTGATCATGCGCTCGAGCTCGCCGATCGCGTCGGGAGTGCGGTCGACGTCCTTCACGTGATCGACGAGACGAACCCCGCACTCGCTGACCCGTCCCAGCCGATCTCGGAACTTGCCAGAGAGGGCGGTCACGACGTCGTCGAATCGATCCGCGCCGCCGCCTCCGAGCGTGACCTCTCGGTCACGACGACCGTCATGCGGGGCGTTCCGGGGACTGCGATACGCTCACACGCGAGCAACGCTGACGCCGACCTGATCGCCATGGGCACTCGCGGACACGCAACGCCGTCAGGCCAGTTACCCGGAGGAACGACCGCGCGAGTGTTGGGCCAGGCTGATCGACCGATTCTGCTCTGTGGGTAGTCATACGGACCGCTGGAAGTCGGTATCGGCATAGCTGCAATCCGTCTGCGGTTGCGCCGGGAAGTCGGGACGACAGCCGTCTCACCCGTCATCGGGATGTGCGACCTCGAGGTCAAAATCGGCTTCCGGGAAGGCGACGCAGGTCAACACCCATCCGTCCTCGATCTGCTCGTGATGGGGACTGAGAGTAAATCGAACTTGGTGCGGTTCGTCGTCGGAAATGTTTCCCAGCGAGCCGTTCCGAACGCGGCTATGCCGGTGATGACCGCCCGAACGATCGAGAGCGGGTCTGCAGAGTGACCACGCGTTCGAAGCAGTATCCAGTAACTATCTATTTCATCTCTGTTCGTCCCAGCTACCGCCGACAATATTTTATTTCCGATGGTATTCCGTTACTCTCGTGCAATCGTAAACTTTCGGAAAGACTCCTACGCTGTATAGGCAAGCTCGTATTAGGGAGCGCGAACACGCTAAAACAGTCCAAATATGTCATAAAGGTTGTATCTGGGCGGTATCGACGTAGCGATTCGACTCGCCACAACGCGCCGCAGAATAATGGAGTCATCAACACGGTACTCGACCCGGCACGGCGACCTCGAGTGCGACGCACGCGGTCAGAAAAAGGCGGCGACCGCGAGAACGGCGAGCAACGCGTGCCAGACGATGGCTGTCGCTGCGATCCGCGGATCGGACGCTGGAACCGGTGGGTTACGAAATATTGCATCGTAGACGAACAGCGTCGCGACGGCCGTCCCAATGAACAGCCCGGTCTGGAACCCGAGGGCGGTCGCGATGCTTAGGAGGAACCCGCCTAACAGGCTTCCGGCGATACCGACGATGATCTTGTCGTAGTAGTCGAGCATGGGACTCCCTTCACACCGAGATATGCACCTGACACATAGAATCCTTCCGCCGATTCTCGTCAACGAGGACTTCGATGCTCCCGAACGGGGCGCCACACCCAAGACTGCAAAGTTCGACTAAGAGGAAGTCATCTAGGGAATATATATGGACTCAACCTGCCAACGACATGTATGCACGTCCTCGTTCCGTTCGACGATAGCGATCCCGCGCGGGAAGCGCTAGAACATGCGGTGACAACGTATTCCGCTATAGATCTCACCGTACTTCACGTCGTGGAGCCGTCGATCGTGACCGACTGGAGGGACAATGCGAACGATTCCGATGCTTCGTTTCCCATCACTGCCGAGGACATGGCCGTCGAGTCGGTGTTCGAGTTCGTCTCGACAATTGCAGACGAACACGACATCACCATCGCGACCGAAGTTCTCCTGGGCTCACCGTCGCGAGCTATCGTCCAATTTGCGGAGGGGAACGACGTCGACTGGATCGTCGTGGGATCACACGGTCGTACCGGCGCGTCTCGCGTGTTGCTCGGAAGCGTGGCGGAACAGGTCGTCCGACGCGCGCCGGTTCCAGTAACGGTCGTTAGGTAACGCGAAACGTGCAGTCGCGCTCGCTACCGTCGGGGCAAACAACTTACAATATAACTGTGGATGAATGTATAAGTCTCGCGATTCGGGAACCGTCGTTGCGAATGTACGTCGGTTACTCGGCATTGGTGTCGCCGAGAGTTGCGATGTTTCGAATTCGTTTACCGAGAGAACTTTCGGAAACTATCTCGAGTGAAGACCGATCTTCGGGAGGGAGGTCCATCGGGGTATTGGACACTCGTCAGTGACGCTTCGGCTGCTTGAGAACGAAAATGATCAGTACGGTGGCCGCTGTGCCTGCACGACTTCCGCGAGTTGCTGGTGTTCGTCGGCGAGCAGTTCGTTGAGGTCGTCGACCGTAATGATGCCGGACAGCTGACCGTCGCTGCCGACGGTCGGCAACCGCCGGACAGCGTGCTCGCTCATCAGTTCTGTTGCCCGGTAGAAACCGTCATCATGGTCGACTGTACACAGGTCTGTCGACATCACGTCCTCGGCGGTGATACCGTCGGGATGTTCGCCATCCCCGATTACCTGGAGTGTGAGATCGCGATCGGTGACGATCCCGACTGGCTTGCTGTCCTTACAGATGACGATGCTGCCGACGCTCTCGTCGGCCATCGCCGTTGCGAGTTCTTGTACTTCAGTGTCAGTGGTTGCTGTTACGACATCGCTACGCGCGAGGTTCTCTATTGGCATGGTTCGTTTCCCCGTCCCACTGCCGTACGTATAATACTGGGGATCGTATCGTGCTGACCGGCGACGATGTCGAACGCGACGACGACTGGTTGGCCATGATCAAACGACACGGCGAGAAGCACGGGACGGTGACGGCGGTTCCGGTCTTCTACAGCGAGGACTACCCGGTCAAACTGCTCGAAGCCGCTCTGTATCGTCGTCGCCTCGCTCGTCGTCGATCGGACGAATTGGGTGATCTGGGACGGCGATGTCACCTTCGATCGACGCGAGATCGACTGCGAGGGCTATATCGCTGATCTGCGCCGGACGGTCTCGGACGACGCCTTGCTTGCTGAGTACACCGACGAAGCCGTCGCCACGCGAACTCGTCAATCCTGTTCGTGTTCCTGGAAACCTCCGCATCACCTACGAACGTATCATGCGGTTCGCGTCAATCTTTTACCGATTTGCATCCCGTAAAACGCTCGCGATCCTCGGTCTCTTTTTGGCCACCGCAACGGTCGGCATCGTCGCACTGCTGCTGGTCGCCGGAGTCGTCACGTACCTCGCACGCGACCGCTACCACGCGCTCGGAGTCGACCGGCGGACGTGGCTATTCGCGGTTCCCTCACTCGTCCTCGCACCCCTGTTCGGTCTTGCCGGCATCGTGCATCCGACGTTCGTCTGGGGCGGCCGGCGCCTACCATTGGAACGACACGTTCGACGTCACCGTCATCGAAAGCGAGTAGAGCCCAGTCCTGTAGAGCCGGATGTCACCTACTCCTCCAGGAGCCAGCCGAAGCGTTTCTCCCAGAACTCCTTTCCCGGCGGTTTCTTCGTGCGTCCGTCGGTCTTTGCCTCCCGAATCTGACGCTCGAGTACGTTTCGAGCGTCGTTGATCGCGTGCTTGGCTCCGTATCCCTCTCCGGAAGCGATGAACAGTCCGCGATCAGTGTACAGGCGAACGCGAGCGAGCAGTAACGACCGGCCGCGCCGCGTTTCGTCGTGCTCCTGCAAGTGGATCTTCGCGTCGAGGATGTTCATGCCGTGATCACGATCGTCGAACTTCTCGATCATCTCGACGATATCGTCGTACGAGAAGTCATCGATTAAGCTGGCCCCGTAAAGTTGCACGCCGCGATTGCCACCGGCCTCCCAGGTAAGCGAATCGAGGACGTCGGTTTTCGTCACGATCCCGTGGGGCGAACCGTCGTCGGTCACGACGAGCGACGAAGCGTCGATATCGAACATCTTCTCGACGGTCGTTTCGAGCGTTTCGGACGGTGCAACGGTCCGAACTGGCGACGTCATGACGTCTCGAACCGGGAGATCGAGCATGCGTTCGCGTTCGCCTTCCCGTGCGCCGAATCCGCCGCGACGCGCGCGGGCCGTGCTCGAGGAAATTTCACCGCCGAAGGGGTCCACCCCGCCGGCGTCGCCGCCCTGGCTCTGAACCTCGGCCCGGACCGTCAGGTCGGTGACGTCGTAGAGGCTCAGGATGCCAACCGCCGTCCCATCCTCGACGATAGGGAGGTGTGTAATTCGGTGCTCCCGGAACGTATTCAGTGCCTCGCCGAGACCCGATTCGGGGGTCAGCGAGAGCAGGTCAGTCGAGGCGGCCTCCGAAACCGTCGCCGCGCCGAGGTTCGGTTTCACCGCCTCGAGGATGCTGTCGACAGTGACGACACCACACAACTCGCCGTCCTCAAAGACTGGCAATACCTGTGAATCGCTGTCAATCATCAACTGTGCGACTTTCCGAACGTCTTCGTCGGGCGCCAGCTGGGGAACGTGCCAGACCAGCGAGCCGAGTTTCTCGTTCGGTTGGCGGTGCGACGTAGCCAGTTGCCGCCGGGTGACGACGCCCTCGAACTCGTCGCCGCGAACGACGACGCCTCTCACGTCGGAATCTGCGAACGTCCCGACGAGTTTCGAGACGGTTGTGTCGGGCGTGTACTCAACGAACTCCTCCGAAACGATGGTGTCGATGTTCATGGTGATTACGTGTATGGATCGGTTGTCTGACTGTACAGCAACAGGAGATCAGTCGTACGCGATAGTTTGACAGCCAATGTCAAATACCCGGTGGTCGTTCCCACGTTTCAGGTATTTGCGTTCGATCGTAGGACGAGTATATATGCGCTCACAGGGCGTTCTGGCGGGATATCGTCTACATCTGGCAGCATTCGCACTCACAATCCACGGGCTCATTCATTTCCTCGGAATCGGGGCATACTTCGAAGTGATCCAGATGGCCGACCTTCCCTACAAGACGACACTGCTCGGTGGTGCCATTGACGTGGGTGATACGGGAATTCGGATCTTTGCCGTACTGACTGCCGTGGCGGGCATTGGTTTCATTGTCTCGGCCGTCGGATTGGTGTCCGACTGGCGATACTGGCGGCCTCTATTGGTCGCAATAACAGTGTTTTCACTCATCCTCACCACTCTCGACTGGACGGTCGCTTCGATGGGAACTCTGGCCAACCTGACAATTCTGGCTGTCCTCTTCGTCCAGCTGCGGCAAGCTTGATGATCCTGCTCGAGGTCGTACGAGTGCGATGAACTTCGACGAGTTCACCGGCGAGATACAGCATCGACTCGAGCTCCCGGACACTGGCCGGACGGTCCGGACGATCCGGGCTATACTCATGACGGTCGGCGAACGGATTCCTGAGGGTGCGGCCGCGGACCTCGCGGCGTCGCTGCCGATGGAAATTAAGTGGTACCTGACCGGCGCGGTCCAAGACCACGGCCAGCGGTTCGACTGGCAGGAGTTCGTCTCGCGGGTCAACGATCGCGAGGGTGATCGGACCGATCGCTCGGAGGCCGCTTACCACGCCCGGGTCATCGTCGACTTCGTGGCGTCGCAGGTGCCACCGTCGGATTTCCAACAGCTTCGAGATCAATTACCCGAGAGCGCGGACGACGGGAACTGGGGAGAACTGTTCGCGGTGGTCGATAGCGGCGGCTGGGGCGACGCCCAGGAAGCCCAGACCGGCGGTGGGCCACAACACGAGTCCGAAGCCGGCCCCGATTCCGGATCGAACGGCGTCGAACCGGTCGACGAGACCGAAGAGTGATCCCCACGAGCACGGATCGCTACCGACTGTCGCTTTCTGTCTCCGAGAGGCGGCGCCCGATCGCATCGGCGCTGACGAGCGCATCACGAACGTTGTCGGGCGACACCGGGAACGGTTCGTTGTGGATCGTCTCCTCGTCGGCACAGGCTGCGTCCGCGACGACTTCGAGTTCCTCGCTCGACGGGTCATCGAGTCCGATTTCGGCTAGCGTGGTCGGCATCCCGACCGAGGACGCGAAGCCTGCCACATCCTCGACGAACGCATCGTCGTGGCCCTCGAGGACGAGTTGCGCGATCGTGCCGATCGTCACTTTCTCGCCGTGGGTCGCATCGTGGGTCGCCTCGAGTCGATGTCGACGCCGCACTCGAGTAGCACGAATTCCGTCGCGATCTATAGTAGCCACTGAAAGTCAGTTCATACCCAATCACACAGCTGTCGTGCGATTGCTGTGTGAACAGTTTCAGTTGTTACTATTGCCCGAAGGCTCTCGAACGGGTCTCGCCGACCCGGTAGGAGGTTAGTACCGGTCGAAGTACCTGTCCTGAACCTTCACGAAGACGGCCATCAACAGGGCAAAGACTGCGGCTGCGATCGCGATCTGGGCCCAATGGACGAGTTCGAGCGGTTCGACGTCGAACAGCAGTTGCCCGGTCGGCGTGTAGAGGACGAGCAACTGCAACGTTACGGCGACGGCGACCGCGAGCACGAGCCAATTGTTCGAGAAGAGTCCGAGCCCGTACCGGTACCGAATCGCCTGAATTCGGACGATCTCGAAGACGACGAATCCGGTAAAGACCACCGTCTGAGCAAGTCCGCGCCCCACTTCGTAGTCTGGACTCCAGCCGACCAGTGCGGCGGTCACATCGTATCCAGGGACTAGTTCACCGTAGAAGTTGAGGGTAAACAGCGGCAACAGACAGACTGTCATAAAGAGCGCGATGCCGACGATAGACGTGATGATCCGGTCGGTGATGACGCCTTCGTCGGGCGGGCGTGGCTCTCGGTCCATCACGTCGTCTGCGGCCGGATCGACGCCCATCGTCAGCGCGGGAATGCCATCGGTGACGACGTTGATCCAGAGCACTTGGATCGGCGTAATCACGAGTCCCAGGCCCGCCAGCGTCCCAGTGAAGATCATCGTCACCTCCCCGCCATTACCTGACAACAGATAGTTGACGAACTTGCGAACGTTGTCGAAGATGCGCCGGCCGCCCCTAACCGCGTCCCGAATCGTCGCGAAGTTGTCGTCCAGCAGGACGATGTCGGAGGCTTGTTCCGTGACGTCCGTCCCGCGAACCCCCATAGCGACACCAACGTCTGCGTTTTTGACTGCTGGCGCGTCGTTGACGCCGTCTCCCGTCATCGCCACCGTGTGCCCTTTCTGCTGGAGTGTCTGGAGAATACGCGTCTTGTGTTCCGGCGACGTCCGCGCGAAGATATCGACGTCGTCGACCACCTCCCGCAACGTCTCGTCTCCCATCTCCTCGAGTTCGGGTCCCGTAATCACTGTTGCCGAGCGGAGTCCGACCTCCTCACCGACTGCCCGCGCAGTGATTGCGTTGTCGCCTGTGATCATCACGACGTTGATCCCAGCGTCGAGACAGCCCGCAAGCGCGTCCGTCACCTCGGGTCGAGGCGGATCGATCATTCCCTGCAACCCAAGAAAGACCATCTCTTGCTCGACGTCCTCATCTGGCTCCTGCGCCTGCGAATCAGGAACGTCGGGTCGGTACGCAAACCCCATCACGCGCAACGCGTCCGCCGCGAACCCCTCATTTTGGGTCTCGATCTCCGTGTGCCGTTCATCCGTGAGAGAGACGGTCTCGCCGTCGACGAGTTCCCGATTACAGTGATTGAGGACGGTCTCTGGTGCGCCTTTCATGTAGGCGACCGTCCCGCTGTCAGGCGTCTCGTGGACGGTCGTCATTCGTTTGCGAGCCGAAGTAAACTCGACCTCCCCGATTCGGGGGTACCTCCCAGTCAGATCTCGGTGATCGAACCCAGCTTTCTGGGCGGCGACGAACAGTGCGATTTCGGTTGGATCGCCGAGGTAGGTACGCTCTTGGTCGGCGGACTCGTCTGTCGTAGGCCCGTCGCGTTCACGGATGCCGATGTCGACGTTGTTACAGAGCATCCCACAGTGCAGTACCTTGGCGACCCTGTCGGTGTCGACTGGCTCGTCGTCCTGTAGAAACTCCCCGTCGGTGTCGTAGCCGGTCCCGGTCACTGTGTATGTTTCACGGTTGGCGACGATCCGCTGGACGGTCATCTCCTCCTCGGTGAGTGTACCGGTCTTGTCCGTACAGATTACGTCGACCGAGCCAAGCGCCTCGACGATCGGAAGCCTGCGAACGAGAGCATTCTGGTCGGCCATCCGGCGCGCCCCGAGCGCGAGCGAGAGCGTGACGACCGCCGGAAGCCCCTCAGGGACCGCCGAAACCGCGATGCCGACCGCCGTCAGGAAGACCTGCAGCGGCGGTGTGTCGCCGATTACCAGCTCGGTGATCGCGATGATCGAGACGATGCCGATGACTCCGAGCGCGATGAATTTGCCCAACCGGTCCATCTCCGCCTGGAACGGCGTGTCGCGCTCTTCGGCTTCCTCGAGGGCCGTCGCGATCTGTCCGATTTCGGACTCGGGGCCGGTCTCGACGACAACCGCCATCCCGGAGCCGCGCTCGACGACGGTATCCTTGTACAGCATATTCTCGCGCTCGGCCAGTGAGGTGTCCTCGTCGACCCGACCGACTGCCTTCGAGACGCCGACGCTCTCGCCGGTCAGGGCCGCCTCGTCGACGCTCAGGTTCGACTCGTCGACGATCCGGGCGTCGGCGGGGACGATGTCGCCGGACTCGACGAATATAACGTCGCCGGGCACAACGTTCGTCGCGTCGATTTCGGTCTTCTCGCCGCTGCGTCTGACCAGCGCGTAGGTCGTCGACATCTCCTTTAGCGCCTGAATGCTCTGTTCGGCACGATAGTCCTGCAAGAAGCCGAAGGCGGTGATGAACAGGACGACACCCGCAATGACCCCAGCATCGATCACGTGGCCAACCGCTGCCATCACCGCCGCGGCGACGATCAACACCCAGATTAGCGCTGGCTTGAACTGCTCGACGAAGATTTGAAGTGGCGAAATTCCCTCCTCGGCTTCGATCTTGTTGGCCCCCTCGTACTCGAGACGCTCGCGTGCTTCAGCCAGATCTAGTCCTTCAGCCGAAGTCTCGAGACCGTCGTAGATCTCCTCGATCGGTCGCGAGTGCCAGTTCGTCGTGGCGCCAGGGTCGGCTCCCGTTCGCGCTCGATCTCGGTGTTGATTCTGCTCTGAGCGTGACACGTGTACAATTTCGATCCGAATTAGTTCGTAGTCGCTTCTCGCGTTCGTCACTTGGTTGGGTCGACCGAGCGGCGATCAACTCACGGGGTGAACTTGACGGACCAGTCGCCGGTAGCTCACCGTTGGGCCTCGACGACGACCGTCATGCTGTGATCGATTGCTCTCACACCGCCGGTCACCGGGTAACAGTCCTGCGGCTCAAGCGACGCTGCGATCGACGACGACTCGCGGAGGCCTTCGACATTGATCTCCACGCGGCATCTAACCCGATTGTCAGATACATCGGCGACGAAGTTCCATGCGTCGTCGACATCTACTTCACACGATGACGGCGTCGTGTCCTCGAGTGCCTGATGTGAGGTCACCGTGGCTAATTCGTTCGACGACCAGTAGGGGAGAGGACCGACTCCACTATTGGCTATGCCTGCACGCTGAGCGGTCATGCGGCGACCCTACCATGATTCAATTCTTAATACCCCCAGCAACGAGTCCCTATTCTGACTGTTGGTGATTTACGATGTATCTGTTCGAAGCCCTGGAATATGGCCACGATATCCTTACTGACGCAACAGCTATCGCGGTAGATTACGATCGTGAGACAAATACCAAAATCATCACTGAACACCCCACCACGAAATCGTCAGACAGGCCAAAGAGGCGACCGACGACACGATCGTCATCGGCAGTCACGTTCGAGAGGAAATTGCATCGACGTACGAAACGCACGATGTCGAGGTGACCAGTGCCGTTCAGCGCGGTCATCCAGCTCATGGCATCGTCGCGTATGCCGAGGACAACGATATCATCATCGGACGAACGGGCCGAACGGGTGTGATGCGGGTGATGTGAAGTACGGCTGATCGGGTCGTCCGATCGACTTCGATACCAGTCATCGTCATTCCGGAACCAAGCGATGACAGCTAACGGCGAACCCGCAGTGTAGTCTGTCGTTCGAATGCATCTCACCGGTGGATGGCTTTACGAGCGTTCGTGGCGAATACCGAAACGATGTCACGATCGATCCTCGTTCCACACGACGGCTCGTCGAACGCGCAGGCTGCGTTCAAGTATGCTCTCGATACTTTTCCGAACGCCCAGATCATTCTCTTTCACGCGATCGATCCGTTCGAGGTGACGCCTGCTGACGAGCAGTTACCGGCGTTGACCGACGAATGGCTAGACGACCAGCGTTCGCGAGCGGCGCAACTCTTCGAGGACGCGCGGGGGGACCTCGGAGACGAGTACGAGACGGTCGACGTCGAGACCGAGACGGGAATTGGCTCACCAGCCCAGACTATCGTCGCCGCCGTCGACGGCACTGACGCGGATCAGATCGTGATGGGAAGCAAAGGGCGGAGCGGCGCACCCGGGGCGCGAATGGGGAGTACGGCCGAACTCGTCGTCAAGCGCGTGGATGTTCCGGTAACGATCGTGCGCTAACGCTACCAGTCGTGGTACCTGTCACACGTCCTCAGCACGAACGACAGTAACTGCAACTGGTGATCTCCGGACGACAATCTCGGCGACGCTTCCGAGAAGCAATCTCGTCGTCCCCGTTCGGCCGTGACTCCCCATGATAATCTGATCGACGTCGTTCTTCTCGGCGTACTCGACAATTTCACGCGACGGGTCCCCAGTAACACCGTCAGTCTCGAAATCCCCGTCGTAGTCCGTTGCTACCTCGCGGGCTGTATCGAAAATCTGTTCTTCTTCTTCGTTCGCTCGTTCGTACCACTCTTCGGAGCCGTGAATCGGTTCGTTTCGCATGTCGACCTCGGTTGCGGAACTGTATCCTGGATCAGACGGATCGAGGATGTGAAGTGCGACGATAGAGGCGGCGTCGTACTCGTCACATGCGAACTCGAGCGCCTGAATCGACAACGGCGAACCATCGATGGGAACGAGAAGGTTGCGAGCCATCGCTTACTCGTATTGCTTCCAGTGATAAAATGCTATCTGGAGGGGGGAGTCTCCGAGCGAACGCTCGTCGGTGGTATCGGCTGCTTGGAAAACGATTCGCACGATTGGGAGCAATTGCGCCAGACAGACGTCGACGTCATACAAATCGACGCTCGACGATCCGTTCGTTTCTTAGCGTATCGGTGCGTTCGGGATTTATGTCTCTTCGTGACCGACTTGAGAACGAATCGCATTCGAGTAGAGAGACTGGGTATCGAATTCACTGGTATCGGTACCGTCACGCCAGTCAATCTTGTGACCACACATCCACAGACGATGAATTACAAAGAATTTTCCGGGCAGGTTCAGCACAGACTAGAATACGCCCACTTCGGACAGGCAGTCCAAGCGACTCGAGCCGTGTTGACAACCCTCGGCGAACGGCTGTACGAAGGAAAGGCAATGGATCTCGCGAGTCCGCTGCCGATGGAAATCGATTGGTATCTGACCGAAGCCGAACACGGGCAGCGCTTCGACTATCAGGAGTTTCTCGATCGCGTCGCAAACCGCACGAATGTCGATCGATCCGATGCCAACTATCACGCCCAACAGAGAGTCCCAATCGTCGCCGAGATCGTTCCGGCGGACAACATCGAGAAAGCCGATGGACAACTCCCTGACGATTATGATCGGCTGTTCGAGCTAATCGACAAAACCGAGACGTGAGCGGAACGAATTCGGATAACTACGATACTGCGCATCGGTTGACATCGAATGATCTGCCGTCCACACCACCGGGGCCGATCGCTCGCGTACCGCGACCGAAAACCGACGCCCGTGACTGGTACGATGCGTTGAGCGACTGGTACGACATCGTCGCTGATCCGTTCGAGGCACCCGCACGATCGGTTGGACTAGACGTACTCGAGGCTACGCCGGGCGAACGCGTTCTCGACGTCGGCTGTGGCACCGGCAGTGCACTCCTTGAGCTTTCGCGGGCCGTTACTCCCGACGGCCTTGCCATCGGGCTCGACCTCGCACCCGGGATGTGTCAGACTGCGCGGGATCGGCTCACGGCGGCCGATCTCGAGCCGGACATCGTCCAGGGAGACGGGGCCACGCTTCCGTTCGCGGACGGAGTCTTTGACGCTCTCTTCGCAAGTTTTGTGCTCGAACTCTTCGACACGCCTGCGGTCCGACCGGTCCTGTCAGAGTGGAGCCGCGTGCTCGCCTCCGATGGTCGCCTTTGTATCGTCTCGCTGTCCCGACGGCGGGCCGGACCCGTGACGTGGCTGTACGAAGCAGTTCATGAACGCCTCCCGACGCACGTCGACTGCCGGCCGATCTACCTCAGGGAAACGCTGCTCGAAGCCGGGTTCGTGGTCCACGATCACCGGGAGATATCCGCCTGGGGACTTCCCGTCGAAGTCGTCCACTGTGAGATCCCGTAGCGAACGGATTGACGCGTTTCGTCGGCCAGAAATTCAGTCGAATCGTTACTGAACGCGACAGACTCGTGTTCCTGCGGACTGGTGTACGTCAGTTCCGGTGCAACCGCCGGGCAGTCGCGGTCACGGAGCACGGTCGTCAGTCAAGAGCTTGATCGGGACATACCGTCGAATCCATGAGATGTTTTGTGATGATCTCATAGTCGATCTCACGGAAGCTGACATCGATTTCGTCGTGATAGGGACGTATTGATGAAATGGAATTCCGCGGTATCTGCTGGAGTGTCACCAAAAAAGTGCTCAGGACGGTTCCCGTTCCGAGGATTTCTATCAGGTGGACGATACAATCTCATTACATCGCATTTCAATCGGATTGAGCAGTCGACAGCAGTACGCCCGTCCTCCCAAAGCGACTTGACGCCAGTAGCGTCTGTCACCTCACCAATTGTTATCCGATAGGCCATGGTACGCAGGGGTCATGGTTGACTTACGACCAAACGTCCTCTTGATCCACGCTCACGATCTCGGGCGCTACCTCGGCTGTTACGGCGTCGATATCGAAACACCTCGGATCGATTCGCTCGCTGCGGACGGTGCACTGTTCGAACGCCACTTCGCGACTGCGCCACAGTGTTCGCCGAGTCGCGGCAGCCTCATAACTGGTCGTGTCCCTCACGTCAATGGTCTCATGGGGCTCGCTCACGGCGACTGGGAACTCCACGAGGACGAACGAATCTTGCCCCAATATCTCACCGATGTCGGCTACGAAACGCACCTATTCGGGCTCCAGCATATCACACAAGATACGGATCGACTCGAGTACGATCACGTCCACTCGGAGGGGAACCTCTATCCGGGCGTCTCGCCCGCAGTTCACCAGGCGAATCGTGCCCGCAACGTTTCGGCAGTCGTCTCGTCGTTTCTCGATGCATCGGCGTACGAGGAACCGTTTTTCGCGTCGATCGGGTTCTTCGAGTGTCACCGAGTCGAGGGGGACGACGGTCGATTCGGGTTCGACGCCGAGTACTACCAGGCCGACGATCCGGACGCGGTCCGACCGCTCCCGTACCTTCCGGATCGACGAGGCGTTCGCCACGACCTCGCGGAAATGCGCGGGATGGTGTACGCCATCGACGACGCTGTCGGAACGATTCTCGACGCGCTAGCCGAGAACGGTCTCGACGAGGAGACGCTTGTGCTCTTGACGACCGAACACGGGATCGCGTTCCCGCGTGCGAAAGGAACCTGCTATGACGCGGGGATCGAAGCGGCGCTCATTATGTGCTATCCGGGGGTTATCGATGCCGATGAACGATACGACGAACTCATCAGTAATGTCGATGTCTTGCCGACGATTCTCGATCTCACCGGGATCGAGATTCCCGAGGTAGTTGACGGAAAAAGCTTTGTCAGCCTGATCACCGATCGCGACGAAACGTACGTCGAGCGGGACCGAATTTTCGCCGAGATGACCTGGCACGATATGTACAATCCGGTTCGGGCCGTTCGAACGGATCGATACAAATACGTCCGGAGCTTCTGGCATCTTCCCACCGTCTACCTGCCGACGGACGTGTTTGCCAGTGAATCCGGCCGCGAGGTCCGCGAAACCGACGGCGTCCCGCCGCGCCAGTACGAGGAGTTGTACGACCTCCACGATGCACCCCAGGAGGATGACAACGTCGTGTACGAACCCCGCTATCAGGACATTCGACAGGAACTCTCGCGGGAACTCTACGAGTGGATGGACGCGACCGACGATCCGCTCCTTGACGGTCCCGTCCTGCCAGGCGACTACGACGGTATTCAGTCGTGGCCGCACGAATCGGCGTAGCCACGGATCGGTTCCTAAAAGGGTGTCATAGAAGAGTTCGCATAGAATTGATTCCGTCCTCCCCTCCAATAAAAGTCGAGGCCAGCACAACTGCAAACTGAACGCTGATGTTATAACACCTTCTTCCCCAAACCAACATTTTGGTATCGGTCACCTTCTCTGCTCTAGAGGCGGAGTCGTCGGTGGATTCTCGTTTTAGCCGAAGCTACTCGACAGACGAATACTCACTGTTCACGTTCAGCGTCCCTGACTTCAGGACGAGGTGACGTGTCGCCCGTAGACAGAATCGTTCTGGAATAGATATGCCATGTCGTTCTCGCTTTCGATTCAGCTCTCGCTCTCGTTCTCGCGCCCCTTCGCGACCGCGAGCTCGAGAAGGAAACTCGACGATGAGACAATGTCGCCGATCCCAACCGTCCCTACAGGATCCTCGACGACTCGATTAGGACAGGCGGCGACCGTTGGAGTGTAGAGGACGCCGTCATCGGCCGTCTCGTCAAGGTGGTCCGCGAGGAGTTCGATCGCCACCCGACCCTTCGCTGACGGTTCGTACTCCAGGCCAGTCTCGAGATCGCCGGGAGACGTAATGTCACCCAACGCGGCCTTCGTCGCGGCGTTGACGGCGGCAAACTCTAGCCCGCGCTCGACCGCCTCGGAAGGAAGATACGAGTCCATCACGGAGAGGTGATACTCCATCGCATGGAGTCGGAGACAGTCGACGCCGAGTTCGGCCCGGATCGCGTCGAGCATGCGGTAGTGAGTGAGGATTTCGTCGGACTCGAACGGGGTGTCTTCCGTCGGTTCCTTGTCGACGACCTCGAGGTCAGCGTCGTCGTAGAGGAGATTGAGTTCGTGCGTGTCCGCACCGATGACGTTCGCTTCCGGGAGGATCCACTTGTAGATGCTCTCACGGAGGTCGGCATCGTGTGTCACGGCGTACTCAATGTGGACTTTCAAATCGTCCTCGCTCCCCGATCGGAGTCTCCGAATGACCTCTCGGGCGTGACGGTGTGCCTGTTCGTAGCCCTCTTCGACGTGGTCGGGCGTAAGGTTGTGGTAACCGGCCAGCAACGCCCCGTCGACGACGTCGCCGACCTGATCGACATGCGTGTCGAGGTCGCCGGCGACGAGGTCGAACTCCGGGGGCCTCGAGGCAGCGATGAACCGGGTATCTTCGATCGCCGTGACGTCAAAGAGCTCGTCGCCGGTCCTGAACTCGAACACCCAGTTGATTTTCGTTCGGTCCGTGTTGACGGCCTCCTGAATCGGTACGGAGTCCACCTCACCGTCCTCGACCATCGGGTACGCCACTGCGTCGGGATGATCGAACATCGTGAGTTGCCTGTCTGAAAGCAGGTACGTGTACGTGACCGGCGACGCTCCCAGCGAGGAGACGAGATTGGTCATGATCCCCGTCTGGCCGCCCATCTGCTGGTTGTCGGGTTCGAATTCTGCTTCAAGGATGGCCGCGAATTCGTCCGTCATCGCGACTTCGTCGCCTCGTCCAGCCGCCATCGTGTGCGTGATCGCCGTCGCAAGGTCCCGTTTCGACGCCAGTGGACTCGACGGGTGGCGTTCGCCGGGTTCTGGCGGTCGCTCGAGGAACGCCTCCACGTCCTCGTCGACCCGGACGATTGCGTCGACGTTAGCGTTGTACGCGACGAACACCGGCAGACCGTCTAGCGCTCGGATATCGGACTCTAGCTGGGCGTGATCGTCCACCATGATATGGGGTGCTCCCAGTCCCAGAGAATTAATGCTATCTTCTATAAAATCGTTTGTGGTGGGTCGGTCGCAAGATCGGATCCCGGTCCGTCGTTCCGGAGTCGAGTGCACTCAGGGGGAGCGTCGGAGATAAACCGTCGGCGCGGCTAGCGCTCGCCCGTTGCTACGCGGACCCCAGTTTCGCCCCCCTGCAACTTATTTTCGTCCGCGTGGTCAGCACGGCAGAGCGATGGGAGGAGAGACATTCATCAGGCAGTTAGTGGACGTGAGTAGCGAGGACACGGGGGCCGTCGGCGGAAAGAGCGCGAACCTCGGCGAACTCGCTGGCCTCGACGTGCCCGTGTTACCGGGATTCACGACGACGGCCGGCGCGTACGACTACTACGTCGAACGGACGGGCATCCGCGAGGAGATCGAGTCGGAACTCGCCGGGGTAGACCCCGAAAACGTCGCCGACCTACAGCAGCGCGGCGAGCGGGTGCGAGCCCTGATTTCGGATGCGGAGATGCCAGCGGAACTTGAATCTGCGATCGTCGATCAGTACGAGGAACTGGCAGACCGGATCGAGATCGACGAGCCGGACGTCGCCGTCAGGAGTTCCGCGACTGCCGAGGATCTGCCGGACGCCTCCTTCGCGGGGCAACAGGAGACGTTCCTGAACGTTTCGGGGACGACGGAACTGCTCGAATCGATCAAACACTGCTTCGCATCGCTGTTTACCGATCGGGCGATCGTCTACCGCGAGAACAACGACTTCGATCACCTCGACGTGAAACTCGCCTGTACCGTCCAGAAAATGGGGCGGGCCGATCTGGCGTCCTCGGGGGTGTTGTTCACCCTCGATCCCGACACCGGCTTCGACGAGGTCGTCGTCATCGAAGCGGCCTACGGGTTCGGCGAGCCGGTCGTCCAGGGCGTAGTCGATCCCGACAGATACGTCGTCTTCAAGCCGACTACCGGCATCGTCGAGAAGCAACTCGGCGGGAAGACCCAGCGCATGGTGCGGCGCAACGGCGGCACGAAGCTCGAGTCGGTCCCGGACGACGAACAGGATGAGTTCGCCCTTTCGGACGGCCGAATCCGAGAGCTCACGACGTACGCAACTCGCATCGAAGAGCATTTCGACGCCCCGCAGGACATCGAGTGGCTCATCGATGGACAGCTCGATGAACTGTTCGTTGTCCAGGCCCGGCCAGAGACGGTCCACGGGGCAACCGAGGGGAACGTCCTCCGAACGTACAGTCTCGAGGAAACCGACGAGGAGATCTTCGACGGGATCGCGATCGGCAACGCCGTGGCGAGTGGCCCTGTCCGCGTCCTTGAAGACCACCGCGAGATGGACCGCGTCGAGGACGGCGATGTCCTCGTCACGGAGATGACCGACCCGGACTGGGTCCCCGTGATGAAGAAGGCGAGCGCCATCGTGACCGATCGGGGCGGGAAGACGTCCCATGCGGCGATCGTCTCGCGCGAACTCGGCGTCCCCGCGATCGTTCGGACCGGCGACGCGACCGAGACGCTGATGAACGGCGACCCCGTGACGGTCGACTGTTCGACCGATGTCGGCCGGGTCTACGAGGGCGAACTCGAGTACGACGTCCGTGAGGAGGTGGTGGACGACCTCCCCGAGACCGACACCGAAGTCAAACTGATCCTCGGCGACCCTGCGCGAGCGTTCGCACTCTCGAACCTCCCCGTCGACGGCGTGGGATTGGCACGCGAGGAGTTCATCGTGACGTCCTACGTCGGCTATCACCCGCTGGAACTACTCGAGCGCGGCGAGGAGGAACGCTTCGTCGACGCGTTACGAACCGGCATCGCAAAGATCGGCGCCGCGTTCTATCCCGACGACGTCATCTTTCGGCTTAGCGACTTCAAGACCGACGAGTACCGCAACCTCGAGGGCGGCTGGAAGTACGAACCTGACGAGGACAACCCGATGATCGGCTGGCGGGGCGCCTCCCGGTACTACGACGAGGACTTCCGCGAGGCGTTCCGACTCGAGTGTGAGGCGCTGTGCCAGGTTCGCGAGGATGTTGGGCTGGACAACGTCACCGTGATGGTGCCGTTCTGTCGCACGCCCGAGGAGGGCGAACGCGTCCTCGAGTTGCTGGACGAGTACGGCCTTTCGCCGGACGAGATGGACGTATACGTGATGGCTGAACTGCCGTCGAACATCGTCCTCGCGGATCGGTTCTCGGCGCTGTTCGACGGCTTTTCCATCGGGTCGAACGACCTCACACAGCTAACGCTTGGCGTCGACCGGAACTCTGAGCAACTCGCACCCTTGTTCGACGAGACTGATGAGTCGGTCACGCGATCGATTTCCTCACTAATTGAGGAGGCCCACCGACACGACCAGCCGGTCGGGATCTGTGGCGACGCGCCGTCGACGATACCCGAATACGTCGAGTTCCTGCTCGATACGGATATCGATTCGATCTCGGTGTCGCCGGACGTCGCGGTCGAGACGTTGCTTACTGTCGCCGAACTCGAGGACGCGTGATCACGAGGACCCGATCACACGACGTCTGGAACCGTTCGTTCAGACGACACCAGGAACTAACACGAAGAATGTGTACGCAAGAACCGTCGACATCGTGGGTCCGACGATCCACATCGTGACGTACTTGATGATGGCCTCCGGTTTGAAGAGGTCGTCCGCCTCAAGGACGTCCTCAGGTTCGTCTTCTCCGATCGGCGGCACCTCGTCGAGTTCGTCCTCGGCGGTCAACGCCCCCATTACGATATCGGTGTCGGCTGTTCTGCCAGATAGCGCCTCGTGGGCAGCGACCGGTCTACTTGCACGCCCCCAGCCGAGGCCGACAATCGTGCCGACCGACGACAGCACGAGACTGATCGGGATTCCGATGGAGGAGAGGGCGGTGGTGATCGTCGCGGCCGTGAGCATGATGATCAGTGCAGCAAGAAGGGGGATGTCGCTAAGATCGCTCCCAACCGATTCCATTGTCCGACGGGCAATCGTGAACCCACCGAGACCGATCGCGACTGTCGCGATGACGATTGCCGGTTCGGCCGTCAGTGCACCTCCGCTAACGAGCGGCGCGGCGGCGTTCGGGACGTTACTTGCACCCGCACTGAAGGCCATGTAACAGCCGAGGACGACGACGGCGGTCGTGCCGACGACCTCGCGCCAGGTCGTGTTCGGGCCGAGTGCGGGCGTCGCAAACTGGCCGTCACGATTGACGGCGAAGAGCGGACCGTCCGAGTTCTCGATCTGGACGCGCTGACTGAGCCCCGAGTAGATGTACCGGCCGATGATCGCACCGATCCAGAAGGCGAAGATCGGTGTGAAGATCCACCACGAGAGGATCCACGTGATGGTTTCGTAGTTGAGCGTGTCTGTCGCCAATCCAAGTCCCGCAATCGCCCCAACGGTCGTCATCGAGGTGGGTACGGGCACGCCGAATACGTTGGCAACGAGGATACCGAGACCGATGAAAAAGAGAACGGCGACGCCGGCTGTGAGCGAAATCTCCATCGTGATGATCCCTTCGCTTAGCGTCTCCATTACGTTCCGGCCGACGGTCCAGCCGCCCAAAAAGACGAAGCCCGTCATGATGGCCGCCGCCGTCACCTTCCTGATCAATCCCGCCCCCACGGCGGGCCCCCACGCAATCCCGGTCGACGATCCGCCGATGTTGAACCCGACAAAAATAGAGATGGCGACACCGATCACCAGAAGGGACTCGACCATCGGAGGATACTGACGGTACGAAGGCTGAAATAGGTATTCTAGCGATCGGAGAACGGGCCGACTCCATTGCGGCTGTTCGATTCCCGGACACACTGGCTTCGGTTGCATGTGCGAACGGTGGCTTTCGAGTCGCTACACGGATGAAAGGTTTACCACGAGCGTCGTGGGAGGTCACATCTGGGACCATCCCGGATCTGTATGAGTACAAACCGACTAACGATTTACGCGACCGTGACACGATATCGGAGCCAAACGCCGTCTCTCGGGGGGATCTGAACCGATGAAAGCCGTCGTCCTCGCTGGCGGATACGCGACGCGGCTGTGGCCGATCACGAGACACCGACCGAAGATGTTTCTCCCACTCGGGGAAACGACAGTCATCGAGCGTATCTACGCCGAACTCGAGGGGGAAGCGCGCATCGATGAGGTCTACGTCAGTACGAACGAACGGTTCGCATCCGACTTCGAGACACAGCTGGGCGACAGCGAGTACGAGAAGCCGCGACTTTCGATCGAAGAGACCCGTGCCGAGGACGAAAAGTTTGGGGTTGTCGGCGCACTCGCTCAGCTGGTCAGGAGAGAGGATATCGACGACGATCTGCTGGTCATCGCCGGCGACAACATCTTCAACTTCTCGATCGGGGACTTTCTCGAGTACTACGATCGTCGGGACGCGCCGACGATCGCCGCCTACGACGTCGGCTCGCCGGAGCGGGCAACCGGCTACGGGGTCGTCGATCTCGAGGACAACCGCGTCGTCGACTTTCAGGAAAAGCCCGACGATCCGCCAGGGACCCGCGTTTCGATCGGCTGCTACGTGTTTCCCTCGGAGACGCTCGAGTTGCTACAGACGTACCTCGAGGAAGGCAACGACCCCGACGAGCCGGGCTGGTTCGTCCAGTGGCTCCAGTCGCGGGAGCCGACGTACGCGTACACGTTCGACGGAGCCTGGTTCGACATCGGCACGCGAGAGAGTTACCTCGACGCCGTCTCTTGGCACCTCGACGGCGACTCGCGAATTGCCGAGTCGGCGACCCTCGAGGACGCGACGGTCAGATCGAACGTACACGTCATGGCGGACGCGACACTCGTCGACACCGAGGTCGAACGGGCAGTGATCTTTCCAAACGTGCGACTGGAGGCGACGAGTGTGCGCCAATCGATCGTCGACGAGAGTGCAAGTCTCGAGGAACTCGACCTACACGACGCGATGATTGGTGCGTTCACGCAGGTTCCCGGCGGGCCGAAGAGGTGATTTCGAAGTCCACGTCACGGTGACTCGGCACTGACTGGGACACAAAAAACCGGCACGTCAGCCTGCCGAACGACGTTCTCGGTCACGCTCCCGAGAAACCACTGTCCGATACCGGTACGGCCGTGGGTCCCCATGACGATCAGATCGACGTCACGGTCGGTCGCGGCCGTGAGGATCACGTCTGCTGGTGACCCGGTCGCGATTGCCCCGGAGACGCTGACACCAGTATCGACGGCTCGCTCCCGAACTGTATCGATCGCGTCCTCGCCGCTGTGCTCGAGCGCCTGAAGGATTTCACCCGGTTCGTTCGCCTGTGGGACGCGGTTCGTGTCGACGGAGTACACAGTGTGGACCATCGACTCCAGTCGGTTCGCCAGCGCGATTCCCCAGTCGGTCGCGATCTCGGCACCGTCACTACCGTCCGTCGGCAGGAGAAACCCGTCGAACGTGATCTCGTCGATTCCGGTTGGGTCGGCGTTCGGTGGGACAGCAAGGACGGGCGTCCGAGCCGTACGGAGGACGTTCTCCGTGACGCTGCCGAGGAGGACTCTGTCTAGCCCCGTCCGGCCTTTCGTTCCCATGGCGATGAGGTCGATCTCGCGTCGCGTCGCGTACTCCCGGATCGTCTGGAACGGCGTTCCGCGCTTGACGGTGGTCGTAACCTCGAGATCCGCGTCATGAGAGCGCACCATGTCCGCGACGGTCTCGACGGCGTCTTCAGCCTCGGCCTCGAGCGACGCGTACACCGACTCCACTACGCCGGCGATCTCGTCTAGGTCGCTGCGGACGGCGACGACCGAGAGGACGTGCACATCCGCGCCGATCCGCGACGCGAGCGCAATGGCATGCTTTGCTCCCGTGAGGGCACCCTCGCTGTCGTCTGTCGGTATCAGTATCGAGTCGATAAGTCGGCTCATGGCTATCATGTCCACCCTTCACCACCGTAGCGGATAATGGTGTGGGGGTCGTAAGGTCTTGGCATACACCCCATCACCGGTTGCGATTCAGTTCGTCGGCGATCACATCGAGCAACTCCTCGAGCTGGCGAGGTAACAGGAACCGCTCTCGAACGCGCTCGCGTGCGTTATCGCCGAATCGCGTTCGACAATCATCGTCTTCGAGAAGGTCGCGGACGCGGTCGCCAGCGCCTACCGCGTCGTCCGGATCGACGAGATAACCGGTCTTTCCGTCCTCGATCTGTAGCGGGATACCGCCGACGTTCGACCCGACAACCGGCGTGCGCTTCCAGAGGGCCTCGGCGACGACCAGCCCGAACCCTTCTCGAAGCGACTTCTGGACGATGACGTCCGAATCACGCTGCAGAACGTTCACCGTCGTATCGGGTTGATCGGTCAGCACGTGGACGTTCGGATCGTCGACTGCCTCCTCGGCGACCTGTTCGTACAACTCCAGTCCCTCCGGATCGTCGCCGGCCATCCCGCCGACCAGCGCCAGTTGGAGCTCCGGAACGTCCTCGCTGGCTCGACGGTATGCCTCAAGCGTGCCGAACTGATCCTTCCATGGATCGAACCGGGAAATCTGCGTGACGAGCGGATCCTCGAACGAAAGGGGGTCCAGCCGATCGTGCTCGTCAGTGACCGTCTCCGGGCCGAGCAAGCGGTTTTTCTTCGTTATGGGATCGATTGAGGGGTAGATGATACTCGCTTCCGGCACTTCGAGATCGCCGACGTAGGCGGACCGGCTGAAAATCGCGTGGTCGACCCGACTCGCGTATTCGGAGACGAACGCGAGGTACTCGTCGATCGGGTCGGTGAGGTCGATGTGACAGCGCCAAACGATCGGGATATTCGGCATCGTTTCCGCCATGTGATCGAGCATCCCGAGCGGCTGTGGATCGTGGATCACGACGAGGTCGTACTCGCTCTCGTGACCCTCGAGTTCGAGGGCGTTTCGCTCGGTAACCGTCCGATAGGTCGCTTGCATGTCGTCAGTCAGCGACGGCCCATCCCCCTGAAGCGCATTGTGCATCGCCTTGGTCACCTCGAAGAACTCGTCAGTGGCGTCCATGACGAGCCAGTCAGTGTCGATCTCGAGGTCGTTACAGACCGGAACGATCGAGCGGAGGAGTTCAGCGACGCCGCCGCCGGTCGCCGTCGAATTGACGTGCAGGATTCGAACGTCATCTAGATCGTCGGCGAGCGACTGGAGCCGATTGAGGCGATCCTGACCCGTCACATCCGTGTACGCGTCGATCGTTCGATCCGTGAGTGATGGCGTGTGCATCGTCCTACCCGTCGTACAACGACTGACGGTATCAGTTGTGGGGGCAGCACCGTTTGACATCGACGGACGAACAGACATCTTCGTCACTGGCTAAGATGCCAGTGGAGTCGACATCCGAACGTACACCACGAGTGCAAAGGGTGATCTACCACTCGAAAGGATACCGCTGGTCGGCCGATCAATAGGAGACAGCGTCCTCCGAGAGACACGCCGCCCTCGGGCCCCTCACTGGAGTAAGCAAGGGGATTACGACTGTTTCATTCGATATTTCGGGGAATATCCTGGCATATGACGAGCCAGTAATAGTAATATTACGGGAGTACATATGTAATATATGGGGTATCACACTTCGTCTGAAAAATACTATTACTTGCTGAGATCGTATCATAGAACTAATCTAACGGTGTGGAAAGAAGGGCCGGCAGTGAGTTTTCGAGTGCTAAAAACCATCTACCCAACACTTGCCTTTTCCGTAACGAATCAGAGAGTAAAGCAAGATTCTCCCTTGCTGGACCGCCTCAAGTACAGGGTCGGCAGATTCTCACGGTGAGGGGATGATATCAATATACAGGACAATAGGCAGGATACGTCACTTCTGACCCCCACGCTCGAGGACGTCGATTCCCACGAGCGATTCGCCGGTCAGAGCGCGGACGTACGCGCCGCCAGCGATCGAGACACGTGTAAAATCTTTCTCGTCGAGATCGTACAGAACGATCGAGTGGGCCGTATCACCGCCACCGACGACGGAAAAACAGTCGGTGTCGGCGATCGTCGACAGAATCGCGACGGTTCCGTCGGCGAACCGTTCGTCTTCAAACACGCCGACAGCGCCTTTGACGTACACGGCGTCGGATGTCGAGACAAGATTGGTGTAGCGATCGATCGTCTCGGAACCGATATCAAGATATGATGTGTCTTTCACGATACCCTCCACCAAGACTTCGACTCGGTTATCGTCGTCCTCGTACGCGAGATCGGTTGGAAGGACCAGCCTGTCGCGGTGTGCCTCGAGAGTACGTTCGATCGTCTCGCTGTGGTTCGCCCACTGGTGGTCGAACAAGTCCATCCCGTCGACATCGTACCCGAGGTCGTGACCGTCGGCACGCAAGAACAACTCGCCGATGACGCCGCCCAGACAGAACTGATCGACGACATCGGCGAGTTGCTCGACGACGGGGATGGTATCTTCGGCTTTCGTCCCGCCGAGGATCATCGTCACGGTCCCATCGAATTCCCTGTCCCGAATGGCGGTATTTTCCCTGTACTCCTGTTCCATCACGCGACCAGCGTAGGCGTCTGTAACGAGTGGAAAGCCGACGATTGACGCGTGGGAACGATGTGCCGTCGCGTAGGCGTCGTTTACGTATGCGTCGAACGAGGTGGCGAGCGTTCGGACCAATTTTGTCTCAGCTTTCACGTCTGGCTCTTCTTCAGGCAGTTCCCCCTCGCACATCCGCACGTTTTCGAGCAGGAGTACGTCGCCGTGCTCGAGGTGCTCGATCGACGACAGCGCCTCGTCACCGTACGTATCAGCGACGAATTCGACGGACTGACCGAGGTGATCAGCGAGGATCGCTGCATGTTGCTCGAGGGAGACAAACGTGGCCCGACCCGGTCGGCCCTGGTGGGCGAGTAATGCAATCGCGTGGTCGTCAGCGAGTAGCTCGCGAATGGTCTCGGCGTGGCGGGCGAATCTGCGGTCGTCCTGGACGACGCCGTCCTCGACAGGAGCGTTGACGTCGATACGAACGAGTAATCGCTGTCTTGGATCGAGGTCGTCGATGGTCGGGAACGAGGTCATGGGCAAGCGTATCGAACAGTCGTCGAATCGGTACTGGAGCGGTTCACGTCAGTGGGTGATCGTCTCCGTCATGTCGATCGTCTCAGTTTCTGCGCCGACGTATCGCGCGAGATCCAGCATCTGTGTCGAGAATCCGTACTCGTTGTCGTACCAGGCAAGTATCTTGACGATATCGTTCGCGACCACCATCGCAGACTCGAGGTCGACGTAGGAGGCGAAGGGAAGCCCAATGATGTCCCGGGAGACGATTTCGTCGTCGGTGTAGCCGAGGACACCTGCGAGGCCGTCGTCGGCCGCGTCTCGAATAGCTTCGAGTAACTCGTCTCGTGTGACGTCCGCGTCGACGTTAACAGTGATATCGGTAATCGATCCGTTCGGCACGGGAACGCGCATCGCCATCCCGTCGAGTTTACCCTCGAGGTCGGGGAGTACCTCGATAGTCGAGTTCGCGGCACCGGTGGTCGTCGGCACGATGTTCTCGGCAGCTGCGCGTCCGCGGCGCCGTTTGTCCATCGGACCGTCGACGAGTCCCTGGCTCCCGGTGTAAGCGTGGACGGTCAGGAGAACACCCGAGACGATGCCGAACTCCTCGTCGAGAACCTGCAACACCGGTGCGACGGAGTTCGTCGTACACGAAGCGTTCGACACAATGTCTTCGCCGTCGTACTGCTCGTGATTGACGCCATAGACGAACATCGGGACGTGCTTCTCGCCTTTCGGTGGAGCTGAGATGATCACCTTGTCGGCACCGGCAGTCAGGTGCTGGGCAGCCTCGTCGTGAGTGCGGAACAGACCGGTTGCCTCGAAGGCGACATCGATATCCAGTTCGTCCCAGGGGAGGTCCACAGGCTCACGCTCGGTGAGCAACTCCACTTCGTGACCGCTAGCATAGAGTATGTTTCCGTCGCGAGAGACCCCAGGCAACCGGCCGTGGACCGAATCGTACCGGAATAGATACTCCATATCGTCGTCGTCCATCACGTCGTTGACAGCGACCACGTCGACTGCGTCCTCGGTTAGCGACGCACGCAGAATGCTCCGTCCTACACGTCCGAATCCGTTCAGCCCAATTCGAAGTGGCTCGTCTGCTGTTGCTTCGCTATCTGTGTGTTCCCTCATAGTCGTGTGGGCCACTGCCTGCAGTATATTTGTTTGCCCTGTCCAGTAACCCATCGTGAATATCATCGACGAGACGCCTTTGGGACGGTCGCTTGACAGCTTCGACTGATCATCGATACGGTCGTTCCCGATGAAGAGGTCGAGTAGTACTCGAGGACAGGACGATATCGCCGATTCCGGCCCGTGTATCGGCTCCGATTTTCGGAAACACCGTCGTAACTTCGGCTATTCGCCCGCGTCGAGCGTCGACTCAAGACGATCGATCAATTCGGTGTTACCGACGTGCAGGGGAATCCGGTCGTGAAGATCAGTTGGTTCGACATCGAGGAGTGATTGGGTACCATCGGAGGATCGGCCACCGGCCGTCTCGACAATGTAGCCGATCGGGTTCGCCTCGAACTGGAGTCGTAGCTTGCCGTTGGGACTATCTTCAAGGGCGGGATAGGCGAAGATGCCGCCGTGTATGAGGACCTGATTGACGTCGTTGATCATCGCCCCGCTATAGTGGAGTTCGAGTTCGGTCTCGATTTCGCTGGCGAACTCGCGGAATACATCGGTCCAGTTGGGGACGCGCCCGCCAAACCCGTAGACTCGCGGCGTCTCGGGAAGCGTGCTATTCTCAGTAACGACGCTTCGCTCACCGCCTATAATTTCGTACTCAGTCACCGTATCGTCGCGAGCACATACCATGGTGGTTATCGGACCGTAAATTACGTACCCTGCCGCGACGAGGGCAGTGCCACGGGCGGGCAAGGGTTCGTCGTAGATTCCAAACACCGTCCCGAGTGGGTTATTCGATCGGAGGTTCGACGTGCCATCGAGGGGATCGATAGCGACGGACAGAGCACCATCACCGTGATTCCCGACTGCCGTTCGTTCCTCACTCGCGTACTGTGCGACCCCATCGATTGCCGAGAGGCGTTCTGCCAGCAACTCGTCGGCATACACGTCGGCCTTGGCCTGAATCTCACCGCTCGGGTTTTCGTTCCCAGCTGTCTCTCGTCGGCCGACGAACCCCTGTCGGATGTCGCTGGTCGATCGGGCGATCGTCGCGATTATCTGATCAGTAGTTGAATCGATATCGGTCATATGCAGAGTGTAGCATCGGCGGTCTCTCCCTCGTAGATACCCTGACCACGGTCGTGATCCATCGTCAGGATCGGTATCGGTTCGTTTCGGGCGATCGTAGTGTTATGGAAGGGTACCATCCATCGAAGGTCCCACAGTTGGGTATATATCGTTGACGGTCATTTTGGTTGGGCAAACAATACATCAGCACGAATTTATCGAGGGCCACTTCGGAAGTCGGTTTCTGGCGATCGGCCACAGTCAGGTCGCGTATCCGCCGGCCAAGGCGACGGCTTCCATGGATTCAGATCACCGCGGAAGGGACGCTCGTAGTTGGTGTCGTCGTGATAACTGTGCGACTCAGTGGAACGCTCAAGGCCACCGAGATCAGTACGTGTCTCGCCGTCGATTGCTGGCCATACTCGCAGTCCTCTGTGGTGGTTCCTACCGACGGCTCCCGCGACCGCGGTAGTAAACCGTTCATCGGTATCGATGGCCTGGTTCTCATCGTCCGGTCGTCGTTCGAACGCCGTACGCTAACTCGCTGGGTCCGGTAGTGAGACCCACTATGGACTTTTCGAGCGCGTAATTTGAATCCTGCCGCCGAGCGCTGGATGAGGTTCCAGAGTTCGTCGCATACAACGCGACCAGCCGGGTCGGCGAGGAACTCGAGTCATTGCTTGAGGGGCGGCCGAACCCGCGTGCGGGACGCCATTGAGGCCGCTGGACTCGAAGCGGAAACTCGCTGCGACGAACGCGAAGGAGACACGTAGCGATCGATCGTGGACGACGGCTCGCTCCGACCTCAGGTCGATCGAAAGCAACGCGCCGGTCAAGCGCGTCGAGATCGATAATTTCGTCGTAATCGCCCAGAACGATGGATTTGTCGAGTAGCGGATCGGCAGTCGCGACCATCCACCCGTAAAGTTGCACCGAGAGGTCCAGTCGCACGTCTGATAGCACGGTTCGTCGACGACGTTGTCGTCCTCCTTTGGTGCGTCCCGGATGTCGTCCCGAGAGGCGATCGAGGCCTCTGCGTGACGTTCCCTGTTCAATCGATCGTTGCTCAGTCCGGGACACTCTTTCGGCCTGTCAGCTTGTCGGGATCGAGTCGAAAGCCGTGGAACTCGATTTCGTCCCGCGGTCGCTCGAAGATGTCGACTGTGGGAATCCGGACCGCCCACATCCCCTGTACAGCGACCGATTCGGGATGCGCATCGGCCAACTCCTCGAGGGTACCGGTCGCGACGACGCTGCGCCAGCCGTCGTCAGTTTCGGCGTACGTCACGAACGACACTGGATTTTCAATGACATCGTCTTTGCCGGTCCCCGGGGGAAACGAGAGTTGGAAGTAAAACGCCGCGTCGGCCGCGTAAAACCCATACGAGACTGGGAGCGACGCCGGAGGCTCGTCCGGCCCAGTCGCGAACGAGAGGACGCCGATCCCGCCGGTACCCAGCAAGTCGTTGCGTTCGGCTTCGGTCAGGTTCGTCCAGCGGAGTCCTGTCATCCCGTATCGCTACGCTCGCCGCGCCAAAAAATTGAGGGGTGCTATCCTCTTATATTGAGAGTTCTCGAAACCGTACCTGGCAACGTACGGCGCTCGAGCGAGCGCTACGATAGGTCGATCCCGGGGAGCAATCTATGTGTATTGACCTCGTTCCACACGGTACAGATGACGATCAACGAACTCACCGACTACGGCATGGAACGGATGACGGACGAAGAAATCGAGCAGTTTCTCGGGACCCGAAGCCTCGGTATCATCGGCTTACCGACGGGGGAGGCACCCTACTTAATCCCGATGTCGTACGGATACGACGGAGGATCGACGCTGTACTTCATCTACGTTGTCGGGTCTGAGAGTCGGAAAGCGACTCTCTCCGATCAGGCCGATACCGTCAGTTTCCTCGTCTACAGCGCCGAGACGATGTTTCATTGGCGAAGCGTCCTTGCAACGGGGTCGTTACGCCAGCTCTCGGAGGACGAGCTATCGACAGTCTCCGACGCTCAGACCCCCATCTGGCGGCCGGAACTCCTCGAGGCGGCGAGCGAAATAGAGTCGACTCGGGTCTACGAACTGACGGTCGACGAGTGGACGGGAATTCGACACGCGATCGAACCTCCGACGTTCGCCCAGCGCTCGAGTCGGGAGCAATCGAATTGACGTCCTTCCCGCGCTAAAGTTCTCGCACTTTTGCAAGCGCCCGCATCGGTCATCATCTCTCCGCAAGGCTCGAGCGTCGATCGGATGACGTGAAGAAACCGCTAACCTGGAGACTGTGCAGACCGTCTCGTCGTGGTTGTTTTACCGTTGTCAAACCGGGAGCGTTCCCGAACAGTTGCTTGTGATGCCCTATGTTATCATTTATCTGAATACTGTGTCAATACGCAGGTGGGAATGTCTTAACAGACCGAGACCGAACTCGAGGTCGCAGAGTACACGCTCGAACTGGTCGGATCGAACCAGGAGTGGACGGGACGATGGTCGACGGCGGGACCGTCAGGACGCACGCGCCACCTGCGTGCTGTGGTCCGATGATCACACCGGCGTTTCATGGCGGTCACAAGGTGACGAAGCCGATCGCCGACTCGGCGAGGGTCGATCCATCGTGATCGGCAGCCACGGTCGCTCGGGACCGTTACGTGTGTTGCTCGGAAGTGTCGCCGAACGGGTCGCTCGACGCGCACCCGTTCCGGTGCCGATTGTTCGATAATTGTCGGAGAGCGTCCGTGCGGCTCACTCATCGGCTTCGAGACACGCCTTCGTTCGCCGTTCCGTATCGCGCAATAGCGTCTCATCGTCGGTGAACACTTCGATCGAGACAGTGCCGTCGAATCCCGCGAAGTGCTCCGTCACGATGTCATAGTCGATTTCACCGGCGCCGATCGGAAGGTGCGTATCACCGCGGCTTCGCGCGTCGTGGACGTGTAGGTGCGACACGAGATCACCGTAGCGCGAGCAGAACCGATCGATGCCGTCGTTGCCGTCCTCCATGTACGCGTGTCCGACATCAAAACAGACCCTCGTCTCGGTCTCGCGGGCGAGGTCGCCGAGGACGGTCAGCTGTAACCCCTGCTTTTGGTGGCCGACGTTTTCGACGACGAGTTCGATACCGGCGTCCGCGGCGGCCGCCCCGATCGCGTTGAGTTGCTCGGCGAAGAGCCACCGATGGTCCGTATTGTATGGGTTGCGGGCCGTCGCGTGGAGAACGGCTTTCTCCGCGCCGACGGACCCAGCCCAGTCAAGCAGCCGCGTCTGATACTCGACGATGGCCTCGTTGATTTCCGGAACCGGCGTCACGACGACCTGCTTGAACGGTAAATGGACGCACAGATCGGCGTCGGCGTCGCTGAGTATCGTTTCGAGTCGATCGACGTTGATCTCGTTGAGCGCCGTCCCTTCGCCGAGCGCAAACTCCGCCAGATCGAACCCCTCGATCGTTTTTGCCATGCGATCGAGCGAGTCACCGACGGTCAGGCCACAGTCCATACCCACTCATACGCTGCCCGCCTTTTAATGGCAGCGTCGACCGACGGCGGTCGTGACCATGACGGCCATCGAACCTCGCCAGTTGTTGTCGTCCATATCGCCCGTTCCGATGATGCACCCCGAAGACGCGGGTGTACGTCGAACGCGTTCGGATATCCAGAGCTTTGTTCAGGTCTTCGTCACCGAGATACGCTGAGAGGCTGTGGGTTGTGACTTGCATCATCTTCGCACAGACCACATGGCTCAATACGGTCTCGTCAACCTGCGTTATGTGAATGACATACTACACATGTATAAAAATTGATGAAGAGTATTTGTTTTCCAATGTGCGTCCGAATCAAGTGGTTGATTCATATATCGTTATCGACTACATGACATCTGCCCCACCATTTGAAGTAGTCATCGCTGGTGGCCAGCGTATGCCGCCGATCGAGATCGATGATCTCACCAAACGATACGGAGATCTCGCTGCGAACGACGCAGTTACGTTCGACATCGAGAGCGGAGAAATATTCGGCTATCTCGGTCCGAACGGGGCAGGGAAGACGACGACGATCCGACTGCTGCTCGGGCTCATTAAACCAACCGCTGGAACGGCACACGTCCTCGGCGCCAACATCCGAAACCGACGGGCGCTCACCGAGGCCAAAGCCAACATCGGCTATCTCCCGGATACGCTCGGATTCGAGGAACGACTGACCGGAAACCAGATACTCGATTACTTCGCACGAATGCGCGGCGACGAGCGACGCGAAGAGCTTCTCGACCTGTTTCGTCCGCCACTGGAAAAGCCAGTCGAGACATATTCATCGGGAAACAAGCGAATGCTCGGGATCGTTCAGGCGTTCATGCACGATCCAGATCTCGTTATCATGGACGAACCGACGGCCGGACTCGACCCGCTCAAGCAGGATCGACTCCATCAGTTCCTCGAAACTGAACGCAACGCTGGAACGACCATTTTCCTCTCGTCACACGTCCTGAGCGAGGTTCAGCGTATCTGCGATCGCGTGGGGATTATTCGGGCGGGTAAACTGGCCGCTCTGGAAAACGTCGAGAACTTGCTCACGCGCAGCGGCAAAGACGTGTGGGTCCGCCTGGACGATCCGGTCGAGGACGCGCGGTTTCGCACTGACGACATGATCGATGTGGAGGTAACTGACGCGACGATTCAGTTTACCTACACCGGCGACGTGAAGACGCTGTTGGCGCATCTCGTCCAGTTCGAGGTCGCCGACGTCGATATCGGCGATCCACAACTGGACGATATCTTCAAACACTACTACGGTGATGAGGGTGGAACTGAGAACGCACCCGCAACCGGAATCGAGGAGGACACCACAGCGGAGGCAGAATGACGGCGATCCTGCGCACCGAATCCGGCAAACTGCTGCGTAGTTCGGTACTACTGACAGGGATGTTTGCGCTGCTCTCGGCGTTTATGTTCGCCGCCTTCCCAGGCTTTGCGGAGGAAGCGGAGTTCGTCGAGGAGGCGTTTCCGCCGGTCCTCATCGGACTCTTCGGATTCGAAGCGCTGCACACGATTGAGGGGTTCGTCGCCAGCTACCTCTTCTCGCTCATCTGGGTCCTGTTCGCCGGCATGTTCTTCGCGTACGTCAGTGCGGGCCTGATCGTCGAGGACGTCCGGACCCGAAAGATGGATCTCATCCTGTCGAACCCCGTCTCGCGAGAGTCAGTCGTCCTCCAGAAGGTGGCCGCGCTCTGGGTCCCCCTCGTCGTGGTGAACGTCGGCCTGTTGGTCGTGCTTCTCGCGGGTGCAAACGTCCTCGGCGAGTCGCTCGACCCGATCGATCTGGGAGTGGCGCTCCTGCTCAGCGTTCCTTATTTGCTGGTCTGTGCCGGAGTCGGGATCGTGCTGTCCGTGACCGTCGACCGCGTCGAAACCGCCCAAGCCAGCGCGTTGGGACTGGTGTTCGTTCTCTGGCTGGTCGACGGGTTATCGAACATGGGTCCCGATTTCGGGTGGGTGGGACAGTTCACACCAAGTCGGTACGTTACGCCGACGGACGTCCTCGTACACGAGGAGTACGCCTACGGGGAAGCCGGAATTCTCCTCGCAGTTTTTTTCGTCCTGCTGGGACTCGCTGTCTTCATCTTCACACGGAGGGATATCTGAGATGACTATCACGCCCACGACAGTCGATAACCGCGTCCACCGGTTCCTCAACGACGGCGTGGAGGGATCACCATGACGGCCATACTGCGTCTGGAATCCAGAAAGCGTATTCGGAGTTCGGTCGTGCTGGTCGTCGTTTTCGCGCTTCTCTCAGCCCTCTACTTCTCGATGTTTCCGAGCATCGAAGAAGACATCGAGGCGCTCATGGAGGGGTTTCCGGACTTCTTTTTCGACCTGTTCGGCATCGAAGCACTGCACACGATCGAGGGATTCATCGCCGCGGAGATCTACTCGTTTTTCTGGGTAGTCCTCGTTGGCATCTATTTCTCGTACGTCGGTGCCGGGCTGATCGCCGGAGACATCCGTGGTCGCAAGATGGATCTGACGCTCTCGAATCCCGTCTCGAGGGAGTCAGTCGTGCTCCAGAAGGTGGCGGGACTGTGGGTTCCGCTGGTCGTGCTGAACGTCGGGGTTGCCGTTATCGTCTACGTGGGGGCACTCGTGATCGGGGAGCATATCAACCCCGTCGCCATCACGATGGTACACCTGCTGTCGGTCCCCTACCTGCTGGTTTGTGCCACCATTGGACTCGTGGCCTCCGTCGTCCTCGACCGCGCGAGAAGTGCCAGGGCGACGGCGCTGAGTCTGGTGTTCGTCCTCTGGTTGCTCGACGGCGTCTCCCAGCTGGATCCGGAATTCGAGTGGGCCGGTGTCCTCTCGCCCAGTCGCTACTACGACGAAACCGCGATCCTCGTCCGCGAGGAGTACGCCTATTTCGATGCCGTCATTTTGGTGGGGGCGTTTCTCGTCTTACTGGGGGTTGCGACCGTCGTCTTCACGCGACGAGACATTTGAACGGATCCAACCGTTCGTCTGTGTATCGGGCACCTACCAGTCAGCTGAATCGAACGATGGTGGGGGCTATATTGAAATTGCTCGTGTACGAGGACTGATGACATCGAACCGACGGGACATCCTCGAACGCGCAAGCGCAACGGCAGTAATCAGTACAGTCGGACTGGCGGGCGCGACGACAGTCGGGGCGCACCCGCGCCCACGTCCAGCAGTCGACGACGGCCTCCCGGAGTACAGTCGATGGCTCACACTCGATACCGGTGACCTCGAGTTCGTCTCCGTCGACTGGGAGACCGTCGGCGAGTATGTCGAAGACGAACTCGAGCAAGCACAGACGGAAGACGACCCGGAACTGCCCGCGGAGTTCGAAGCCGATCCGATGATCGCGCCCGTTTCGGAGGGAATGATCTCGATGTACTTCTTCATCGGGCTCACCCTCGCCCCGTACGGACTGGGCAGGCTCCTCGACGAGACGACGTTCGAATCGACGCCTCAAGACCTGGTGTTGACCGACGCGACGTTCGTTGCGACGGGCATCGATGCCGCCGAAATCGACGCACAGCTGACCCAGGAGACGGGGATCGAGTTCATCAGGCAATTCGAACGGACGGACGAGATCGGAGAGTACGATGTGTACACGTCGGTCGAGGATGTAGAGGAGGACGATGTAATGATCGCCGTCGGCGATGAGGCGCTCGTCGTCGCTGATAGTATGGCCGTCGACGCAAGCGACGATTCGATGGCGATACTCGAGACGGCCATCGGCGCTTCGGACGGCGAAATAGACAGAGCGACCGACGAATCCGAATCGTTTGAATGGCTCGTCGAGACGGGTGGTCACGGCGACGTCACCGTCGGACAGCACGGAGATCCAGTCGAGGACGATGTATTCGTCGACCTTGACTTTGAGGGACTCGAAGACGCCGAAGGGATCGTCTCGTCGCTCACCGTCGAGGACGAGACAACGTCGACCGGCGATTTTGTGGCGATTATCGACAATCCAGACGAGGACGCGCTGGAGGATTTCGTCGGTGCATCTGGCGAAGACCAATCGGTGTCTGTCGATGGTGATCGCGTGACTGCGACAGCGACGTGGCGAGAGGAGACCGTGACTGGGACCCAATCCCTACAATTCCTGAAATAAGTAGGATATCTACGTGGTTGCTGGCTTGATCGACAAGTGTGCGGACCGGGCTGGCGCGGCGCTGTTTCGTCAGGCGAAAGTGAGGCGATGTGATTTTGTGGTGCTCTATGCCAAAAATCGACCGCCTTATCGGATGTAACGACTGGATCGATTTGAGTTTTGTGGAGCGTGAGCGGACACCGCGTCAGCTGATGGAACTCGGTATTCGACTCCACTTGAGAAGCGAGCAGGTCGTAGAGCTAGTTTGGAATGTCACTCGTAGGCCTGCTCAGCAAGTTCTACGCGACGGAATTTGATGAATACTGGGAGCGTGAGCGGACAGCGATTGCGTCAGGATGTTCGCTGTCCGGCTTCACGCGACCGGTTGTTCGCTTCGAGAGACACAAGCGATTCTTCGCTTGATCGGTGTTGAACGCTCTCATCAAATAATCCGAAACTGGATACAATGGTTGGCTGACAGCGTTCCAGACCCGCCGATGTCCACGAGAGCAGAGTTTTCGTGCGGCCTCTTGGAGAGCAAAACTCTCCAACGGTCGGCGAATCTTCGATTCGCCTCGACATCAGACGCAAAGCGTTCTGGTGTGGTAATATGTGTATCATACAATATAGTGTTGTCTCGATCAGTTAGTCACCGACGAACTATGAAGCAATCAATTCAAGTTTCGAACGGGAATTCTATAAGTATATAACCACTTGTTTGATCAGGTTTCATTCGACATAGTCCAGCTGACTGTTCAAGCCCAATTAAGCGAGGAAAGACATGTGATCATAGTCACCGACGAGAAATATCGCTTCAAATGAAATATATTTATAAATTTTTTAATATTATGGTACGGCGGCTAGATCGGTGCCTCGCCGCCCGAAGACTACGACATCGAGAATCAGATTTGACCCCATTATATTGTACTATATACCCAATGTTAATTGGAACTTATCTCAACAGGTAGTTCACATAATGGTGACTTGCGGCGGCGTAGCCCCGGTGGTTGGTTGGCGATCTGCCAGCCAATGCGTCCACACTCAGACAGCTCCGTGCAAACAGTCTATGCCGAACCGCCGTAACACGGCAGTTGTTTTTCTGACTGATAATCCGTGTGAACGAACGCCCAAGGTTCCTTTGAGCACCACTTGGGCGGCTCTATTTTCGCTCGTCTCGAGTGCTCCTTTCGCTCTGCCTACGGCTCGTCGTCACAATCACCAACTACGAGCAAGGAGACGATCCGATCCGTGAAAATTTTAATCGATGAGATGGGTTCTATGACACATTCCGTTACGTTACCATCCTCTCCACCCTGAACAGTAGACACCGAACCTAGTTCACGACATTGCTGGTGAGATTGTTTATGGTCACAACAACTGAAGCAAAATAGGGCTGTAATGCCGAATCAACCCTTGTCTATCCAGAACTCAGCTTAGATATCAAATTCTGAGGAGTGGGTACGAGAGAGGATTTTCTAGTACTCAAGAGACCATCCGGTCACTTGTTTGAAGTTGGTCGGCTAGGCTCGCATAGAACGAGGCACAGCTCTCGTCGGGTGATCGGTGTGGAGCGACTGTTCCCAGTGTCTCCCAATTACCGATTAGCACCAGCCGTTTTCGGGCTCGAGTGAGTGCAACGTTCAGTCGGCGAGGGCCTTCATCCGGGAATTCGAGAAAGCCGCTGTGTCCCTCGTCGTTGCTCCGGACGAACGAGACGATAATCGCTTCGCGTTCCCCGCCCTGGAAGGAATCAACCGTATCGACATCAACGCGTCTCGAGTTGTCGATCTCGAGCTGATTGACTCGATTGATTACTTCTCCAACTTGTCCACTGTAGGCAGTGATAACGCCGACATCACTGGGGTCGACACCGTTCTGAACCAGGAGTTTCACTTGTTTTGCGACCGCTCGTGCCTCCTCGAGATTATAGAGAGAGTTACCGTTCGTCTGGCGTTGCTCCGCTCCGGCGATGTCGATACCCATGATGGGGTTTAGCTCATCAACGGTCCACTCACGACATCGGTCGGCCGTTTGCAACTCACCGTTGTAGAACGCTTCGTTCGGAAACGTCGCGATCTCCTCGTTCATTCGATACTGTTTCCGGAGGAGAACGGAGATCTCATCCTCGTATCGGTTGAGGAGGTATTCGAAGAGGGAGATATGCATCTCCTCCTCTTGCATCGACTCGTCCGCGCAGTACGGCGGGAGTTGCTTGTGGTCTCCCGCGAGGACGAGTTTGCGAGCGCAGTTGAGAACGATCGCCGTTGCCGGTCGGCTCGCCTGCGTCGCCTCGTCGACGACTGCCACGTCGAAGGCGTTCTGGTCAAACTGCGACGCCCCACTGGTCGTTGCGGCGACGACGTCGGCGGCCCCAGGCGATCGGTCGATGTAGTGCTCGTCCACGACCGGATTCCGGGTATTATTCCCAACCCGAGCGATCGACAGCTCCGTCTCCGAATCCTGTGCCATTGCGTGCAGCGTGTCCGTCTCCGGCGCGTCTCGAGTGCTATCGCCGACCAGTAGATTGTCGACGGCCTGATTCGAGTGGGCCGTTACCAGTACCGATTGTCCCTTATCGACGGCATGTTGGACGTATGCAGTCAGGGTCCGCGTTTTCCCCGTCCCCGGTGGACCGTGAATACAGACGACATCGTTCGCTCCATCCGCCCAGAGTAACGCCCGATACTGATACTCGTTCAGTCCGATGTTGGGCGCTGGAAGCGCGTACTTGTTAACGTCGAATGCGACGGAACGGTTTCCGGTGAGAAGATCTCGCTTCGAATCGTTGGCCTCCACCTGGGTGATCGCTTTGAGACGCCGGTTAAACGGGATCGGGTTCAGCAGTTCTTGTACCCAGCATTCGATCTCGTCGCTAGCCAGGATCTTCTCGACGACAGCGCGATCACCGACGGAATCCCAAACCGGTTGGATAGTGACATTCGGTCCGTCGATATCGAGGATCTCACCCTCGAGCGGGAACTGCTCGTCGTTCGCGTCGGTATCTACGATACAGAAGTTCCTTTCGAAGAGCCCTTCGTCGTCGCGAAGGTCGATATCGCCGTCTCTATCGTCGTCCTCATCATCCGCGATCTGGAAGACGTAGGCCATACCTTCGGTTTTGCCACGTCTTGTGCGGATAGGGAGAAACGGCCCGGAGACGTAATTCCGACGCACTGCGGTATCAAGACCGATGTCGGAATACGTCTTCCAGTTTGACTCGCGTTGCGTTTCGCGTTCGGTGCGAACGAATTCTTTCAGTTCTTCGAAGAACGCCGCTCGATCGTCAGTACTCAATCGATCGGACGGCTGGATCCGCTCCGGTGGGAATTCGGATTCGTCGATCGGTAGTTCCGGTTCCTCCCGATGCTCGGGAAGCCAGAACCGGAGTCGATGACCGATCTCTTTCGTCCGCAATTTCTCGCAGGAGGTGAACCGTTCGGTTCCGGAGATACCGAATCCGCTGTCGAACCAACCGATGTGGTCCTGCTCCGGTCGATAGAGAACGTACTCGTTCGTCGGTACCGGCTCGTCGACCGCGAACAGGGGAACGACGTACTTGTCCCCATCCGGGGTTTTGATGTCGAGTAGCTCTTTTGCACGCTTTGCCGCTGTAGACACGTCGACTGGGTCGTACTCGGATCCACGAATGTCCGCATGAAGGAGATTGGTATCCGCGTAGTGCCAATCGTTGAATAAATCGTTCATAAATTCACAAATTCTGATGGGTATTTAGTTTAAATGGTTGTGCAGCTTGAGCTGTCAAATTTTGACAGTGCCGTTAGCGAGGACAGTGGAACTGAATTTGACCGCGATAGACATATCAAAATACGACTCAATAGCTTGATGGATTTCTGCCTCATGACTGTATCCGTTCTAGGAACAAGAGACGATTCGCCTATCCTACGTTTCAGGTACCTAGAGGAATTCACCGCCTTCTAGCACACACCCAAAAAAGATGCTTTCGGTCGCCTCAATCGAGGTCTCGATCACAATACTTAGATGTCAGATAAACCAACCTGATAGCTGTAGGTGATGAGTCGGTTAGATCAGATGGCTAAGGTATCAGATCCACCATTCACAACTGGGTGCAAAAGGCTGATCTACAGCCCTTCAGTGGAAAATTACCGGCTCACGTTGCCCTCGATGGGGTAGTGATCCAACTCACCGACCAGCGCTATTGGCTGTCCGCTACGGTTCATCCACGCACCAACGAGTTCTTGTACGTCAGCTCTTTCTGACCCGAAATACCGCTGTTACCTCGATCTACAGTGCCGCATTACAGCTCGGATGATCACTGCGTCGCGTCCTGATCGGTGACGACGACAGTCGGAGAAGTGTTCGCTGCTCTTGAAAAGAACACTCAGAGCAGCCACAACCCCATTGGCTGTTGATGATCGAAGATTCTCATGAACCCTGCGCCCTCGAGGACGGACCCCCCGTCCAGCTCACAGCCGTGTGGCCGCTTGCCCATCACGGCGACGGGGACGTCAATCGTCGTTTTCTGAATCGATCGGGTACGATGAGACGCCCTCCATCTCGGACGTCGATTCGTAGTTCGGATCCTGATCGGCGTCCATCTCCCCGAGAAAGACGAGCGCGATAACGACGCCGACGAGCGCGAACCCGATGGCGACGGCAAACGCGAGCCGATAGCCCGCCGTCTGCGCGACCAGCGTCCCGCTCCCGTTTGCGAGGAGGGTCTCGGTGTGCGAGACCGCGACGGCCGAGAGAACCGCGATGCCGATGGGGCTGCCGATCTGGTACGTCGTCTCCTCGATTCCTGGCGCAATCCCGTGATCCCGGTCATCGACACCGGTGAGCGCGGCAATCGACGCACCGGCGAAGTCACGTCGAGCAGTTGCTCGGGGACGTGCTTGATCTTCAACAGCGCCCGCCAGCCGAACGTGATCGACGCCGAGAGGGCGGAAGGCGGCACGGGTCGGTCGCCGGTCCCAACAGCTGTTTGGATACGCTCGACGTCGGGATCCGTCGGCGAGTCCGTCACCGGCGGTCACCCCCGGAGGGACCGCCGCGTGCAGGCCGATCGGTCAGCGCGAGAAACACCTCGTCGAGGCTGGGCTGACCGAGCGCGAACTCGGACGTTTCGACGCCGGACTGAGACAGTTTCACGAAAGCGTGGGAAGCGCGCTCGGCGTCCAACACCCTCGCAGACAGCGACAACGGGTCGGAACGGCGCTCGATGGGCGCCTCGAGCACCGACTCGAGTACCCGTTCGGCTTCCGCTCGCTGTTCCGGAGTCCGAACTCGAACGTTCAACATACACGAACCGACGGACGCTTTCAGTTCATCGGGCGTCCCTTTGGCGATGATCCGGCCCTCGTCGATGACGGCGATCAGGTCGGCCAACTGATCAGCCTCCTCGAGGTACTGCGTCGTCAGGAGCACGGTCGTCCCGTTGGCGACGAGCGCTCGGATGATCTCCCACACTTGATTCCGGTTGCGTGGATCGAGTCCGGTCGTGGGTTCGTCCAGAAACAGCAAATCGGGTGTGACGACGATGCTCGCCGCAATATCGAGGCGGCGACGCATTCCGCCGGAATACGTCTTCACTTGACGTGTTGCGGCCTCAGTCAGTCCGAACGCCTCGAGGAGATCGGCGCTTCGCGCTTTTGCCCCCGTCCGCGAGTAGCCGAGTAATCTCGCCAAGAAAATGAGATTCTCGCGACCGGTCAAATCCTCGTCGACTGAGGCGAACTGGCCGGTCAGACTCACTCGGCCCCGAACTTCGTCTCCCGCTTTCACAACGTTGTGGCCGAACACGCGCGTCGTTCCCGCGTCGGGTCGCAAGAGCGTCGCGAGCATGCGGATGATGGTGGTCTTGCCGGCACCGTTGGGACCGAGCAGTCCGTAGATTCCGCCGGTCGGGACGGAGAGGTCGACGCCATCGACCGCTTTCGTGTCCCCGAAATGTTTGACGAGTCCCTGGGTTTCGACCGCGTAGGTCGGTTCCGTGCCGGTGTTCTCGTCGGTGGATTTGTGTTGTTTTTGCATCTAATTCACATGTTACTCAAAGCGAAGGAATCGAATCAGAACGACCCCGAATTCGCCGGGGTTTGATATAGGCCTGGTAGTAAAATGCACGGAGAGATGGGATGTGCTCGCCGTAAGCGCTCGGCAAGCGCGGAACGGGAGAGTGGCGAGGAAGCAGCAACGTTGTCAAGCGGCAGTTCCTCCGATCGAAGTTGAAATTCGGCAGTTAAGGCCATACCGCCCACTCGGTGAAAAACCCGGTAAAATTTCGTAGTATCTCACGGCGTCAACGGCCGGTTCGGCGTGACCGCTTAATAGTGAACGACGCCGTCGAACCAATCTACAAGCGACTCGTTCAACTTCCCAAGACCTGTCGGTCGCTTTCGGGTGCAGATCAACTGCTGACTGATGGCTACTACACGCTGACGTCGAAGCAGCGTTCACGTCAATCGAGAAGACGTTCATGTTTTGGGTAATTCACGAGCATCGCATCACCATTATCGCTCAGAGATCACAGAGCGGAACCCCGCATCTTCGGGTACGAGAAGGAACCGATACTGCCGGATCTACCTACGTAGATCGATTGACATGGAATCACGCAGAAACTTCTACAGCGAAGTGCCATCGCCATCGAACCGATCGATCGTATCACCGTTAGAATTAGTTGCTCGAAGCTCCCAAGCACCATCGCCGAGGGAGAGGATGCCACCGTCGGGATCCGGTTCGCCGTCTCGGAGGCGACGCGTTCGTTTATACACGTGATCGTCGTGTTCGAACACGGTATTGACGTTGTACGCCTCAAACAGCGGTGTCCAGTGCTGACGAATATCGCCCCGCTCTTCGGCTTCGATCGGCTTCGCACAGGGATAGGCGAGAATGTGGCTCATAGTCATCACGTGGGCGCGGTCGGTACGCTCGGACAGCGCGCGCTCGAGTCACCGCTCGAACAGCGCACAATCGAGTCACTCGGTTTGGGCTCCCGCGACAGTGGTCGTGTGATTCGAATCAAGGAGCAGTATCGAGAGATCAACCCCGATAAACTCCATCAGCGTACGCCAAGTCGCCGCCAACGAGCCCGAATAACGGATCCCACGACGACGCCTGTTTGTGCAGTGGCGGGACACTCAACGACGTTCCGATATCACCGCCTTCGGCGAACGTCATGGTCTCCGGGATCTCCTCGGGAGCAGTTTAAACGGCGAGGCCGGTCGTCCGTTCGCTCGAGAAAGCGGCGCTATTTTTGGCCGAAACGTCGACAGTCACCGGATCTGACTGTTCCACTGTCGGTACGAGCCATTGTAGCGTGACTGAAGTGGTTGGATCGTGTCCCCGCCACGTCGCGATGAACGTTGATAGCTCGGTCATTGGCGTCTTGTTGGTAAAGCCAAAGCTGGTACACCCAGCGATACCAACAGTTCCAACACTGGCGACTTGGAGGAATCTCCGACGTGTCTTCCGTCGACGCACAGACGCACCTCAGTTGCTTTGATAAGTATCCTGACTCATCAGTACTACTCTCCCTCCAAATCCGATCCAGACACACGAATCTGCTGATTATGAGCTTCGAACCGCATACGCAAAGCCAGAAGATAGCGATCACTAACTGGCACCTCCGGAATCAACTCACCGTTCGATCGGGGGATATTCTTAACCGAGTCGAACCTGAATATGGGAGTACGAACTGAGATGACCGACCTCACTGATCCACGACCACCGCTTCCAGCGTGGATTGTAGACGCCTACGAAATCCTCGCTACTCACAGTCACAACACAGCGGAGGATCAAGGCGGGCAGCCGATTCCGCGTGAGCAAGCTCTCGAGGTCCTTCGTGACGCTGAGCAGTTGGATCTCGAAGCGGGGGATGCGACCCATGCACTGTCCCGGCTGATCGATCGCGGCTATCTCTACGAAGTAAACGGCGAACTCCGCATAACGATACCTGAAAACTAACAAGCAGGCGACCTGCGCTGATTCTGTCGAGCGGATCTAAAGCTCCTCTGAGACAGCTGTCTCCTCGAGCAATCCACGTCTTTCTCCGACGAATTCTGACTGGGAACAACCGGCTGAATCAGGGTCTGGCGACCGGTCACTACAGAGGAGGTCATAGAGGTCTATCAGTGGGATCGTGAACGAGCGGTCAAGGAACTCGAGATTGACACGTACTTCGCGGAAGTCCTCCCGGAAGACAAGGACAAGAAAATCATCGAACTGCAAGAACAGGAAAAGCTCGTGGCGATGGTTGGTGACGGGGTGAACGATGCACCCGCACTGACGCGTTCCGACGTTGGAATCGCCATCGGCTCGGAGACCGACGTCGCCGTGGAATCCGCAGACGTCGTCCTCGTGGAAAACGATCCGCGAGACGTCGCGCATCTCGTTCGGCTGAGTCGGAAGAGCTACCGAAAGATGCAGGAAAACCTCGTGTGGGCGGCCGGCTACAACGTGTTCGCACTCCCGCTCGCCGCGGGTATCCTCGCCCCGATCGGCATCCTGCTTTCACCTGCTCTCGGAGCCGTCCTGATGTCGGCGAGTACTGTCATCGTCGCAATCAACGCACAACTCCTGCGACGGGCTGATCTCACGTTGTGAATCGATGCTTATCAGATGATGCAAACAGATTATAATTCGAAAATGAACAGAGTAGACGCTCAGTCATTTATCAGCGTTACAGGAGAATACCTCGGGGATGTTCGGAAGATCTTCGATCTTCCGTAACTGAGCGAACCGGAACGAAGCGGGAACATAATTCCCGTGAGGTCAGCGGGGACTTCGTCCCGCCAAAATTAGCGATGTCCGCGAACGCAAAGTGTTCGTTTGATGATAGTAATTTTTGATTCTCAAACCACTTGACCTCGAGGCGGTTCACAAGTAGACTTATCACTCTATCTGGGACATCATATAGTCAATTGCAGTCCGTATGTTGATAACACGAGTTCGACCCTCGTAATACGTGTTCGAAATCACACCTGTGATCGGTTGTTCAGCGTTCCGATCATCCATCAAAACCCCAACGGACTCGTGTGCCATTGACCCGAGAACCATTACGGCAGCTGTGGGCAGTTCAGCATCGGCCTTACGTAATTCATCTGGGGCATCTGCTCGAACGTGGCTAGCCGTTCGTGGACGCGGTCCATGATTTTACCCGCTCGTGGACCATCGTGGACTCGCACTCCTACTTGTACCTCTCCTAAAAGGGTAATCCACGTTGTCGTTTCTGCTCGGTCTATCCAGTCAAACCGGTTCGACGAAGAACCCGTGGACGCACTCGATCTCTAGGAAGGGAGACATCCGTATCGGCTGTTGCAATTCCTCGCGGCCCGAGCGACCAGGCGTTCACGCAGACGGAACTCCACGAAGCGACCGGCATCAAGCGTGGAAGCGTCGGCGCTGCACTGTCCCGTCTTGAGGAGCGTGGGCTTGTTCGCCACCGTGGCCGATACTGGGCCATCGCCCAGGACGACCGTCTTGCCTCCTACGCTGCACAGACGAACGCCAGTTCCACTTCGACGACGGACGACTACTACGGCGACGAGGAATGACCAGCGATTTGCGATGGACGGAACCTTTGATTCGCTTGACTCGGGATCCCTCGCCTGAAGGCGGAGGATGATATCAATTGAACCCGATAGCTTGATCATCATCCCACGTAATCCGGTTCAGCAAACGTGGGAGTTGATCCAGTCTCCTGTGGAAGATCGCTCCTGGATGGCTATCAATGGTTTCAACTGATTCTCGAGCAACAACAGACTCTCCTTGATTGATTTGCACGTGAGTTGGTCCGAGGTCTGGATGGTCGCCATCTCGATGCCAGCCAAGCATGAACGACCGCTCCGGCTCGATCCAGTTGAACCAGTACCAATAATTACTGTCCTGCTTTGGGTCCGTAAATCCGATCTCAATACGTGCATCGGTTGACGGGTAGGTGGGGTCATCGAGAACCCATTGTGTCTTCGTAGATCCGACTACACGATAACTCCCGGATTCCCGGGGCTGGGCCAGCCGAAACTCGACGGTATCAAACCGATCATCATTCTGCAATTCACGGACGAGGTGGACCCGATGAAGTGTTCGCATCCCAGGACGCATCCAATTAACGAGAAATAGTGGAATATAGATCACCTCTGTGGTGACAGTGAATAGCGGTCATACAGTAATTGGCGTTTCTCCGTTTGATTGAGACAGCTGAGAGAGATCATCATAGAGTTGCAGGGCGTTTTTCAGGAGTCGAATCTCCAACTCGAGTGCCTCCCACGTATCGCTGACGTTCCGTATCTCTTGCATTTCTGCGGCAGAGACATCATCGTTGGTCAACTGCTCTCGCAACTCTTTGACAGAGGGGACGCCGTACTCCTCCGAGAGATTCTCTACTTGCTCTTGATACTCTTGGAGCTGTGATTCAAGCTCAGACTTTGAGTGGTCTTCGATGAGTTGGAGAATCTGGTCGAGGAACTGTTGGACTGGATTCGGTTCGTAGAGTCCATCGTCCCTTTCGCGGACTTTGTTTTCCGTCTGAAGCCGCTTGACCTCGCTATCGGCAGTCTCCCACGCAACCTCCGCTTGTTCTGCGATGTTGTTGATAGTCGTTGGTTCGTTGAGCGTGTCAACCACCATGCGAACGCGCTCACGTCCACTCGTTTTTTTCTTCCATGATCCGGGTTTCGAGGTCATTGGAACACATACGTAGTCGAAACTCAAATAATTTGCTCCCTTCTCGATAATATCGAGACGGCACCGTTTAGTTAGCGCGGTTTGAGAAGCGAGCAAGTCTTCGATATCCTCGCGGTAGAAGTCCTCTGACCCGAGTGTCTCTTCTTGCCACTCGAACTCGTGCGGCATTCCTCGGTTCGAGAGGTCTGGTGGTTCCGGGACCTCTGTCTTTCTTCGAGGAGAGAATCCTGCCGTTCACGGCAGGCGTGAATCCGAAAACGCCTACACAATCCACGTTCGGTAGCAAAAACGGATATTCAAGTGCTATCGCGTTGTAATATGACGTACACCGAGGCGATACAACCGCCCCACTCAATCGGACAATATCGGGACTCCGAGACGCAGAATGTTCGAGACACCCATCTCGAACCGCTGTGGTGTCTCGGCCAGCGAGATAACTCCGAGTCCCCTTGCCGAGGAAAGGAGTAACGGGGGTGTGACCCTGCCAGTGGCCCTGTCATGCCGACCGGGTTACAAACCAGCAAATATCCCAACCTAGCGGTGCGGTGCCGTGTGAAGTCGTTCGACAGATCTTCGATCTGTCGTGATCACAAGAGAGCTCGCTCTCTCGGACGACCCCACCGTCGTTGGGCGTAGCCCGACTGCCTGAGGGATCTTTGATCCCTCACCGTTTACGGTGAGGAGGAGGTCACATCCCGAGACACTCGTCGTTTCGGACCTGATATCCGTTCGTCCGACAGAACTTCGCCGCTTCTCGGCGTACCGCCCGGGACGTCGGGAGCGTTTCTTTGTCGCGAATTCGTTCGATGATCCAGTCGCTGATAGCCTGGATTCCTTCATCATCGTCATCGGCATCGATCGCGTTGAGTTCCTGGAAGGTCTTCTCGTACGCCTTGCGCTGTGACCAACTGAAATCCGTATTCCGAAGCATCTTGCTGGCTTCCACGACCCGTTTCATGGCTTCGGCAACTGTTGGCCACTGTACCTGCACCCGGACGGCAGCTGAAGAGTCGAACGTCTCCTCGTCTGTCTCCGGTACTAGTTCCTCGATACTGTAGCTCCCCTCGACCGATTCGATCTCACGCTTTTGCTGGCGTCTTTCAGCGTCGTGTGCTTGCTTGTCTCGGCCGCGCTTATCGTCTGCCATCCTCGGATTTTGGCTCTCCAGCCAGAGCTCTGTGGTCGACAACAGGGACTCCCAAACGTTTACGCCAGCCATTACAATCGAGTGTATCGGTCATCGCTCGTCAGGTTGGCTAGTTCACTGAACACTCGAGGAATTACCGGTGTTTGAGTGCCGAAGACATCATCTCAATTCAGCACCACCAAACCGTCTCAATTTTGAATAGTTTCTCTAGTACTGGAAAATCAACCGCCAATCAAAGCACTTGAGCAGACGGATTTAACCTAGTGGAGCTGCGTCAGTGATTCAATATAGTCCCCCAATATTTCGTAGACAGAATCGAACTCGGGGAGATCGGCAACGAGATCAGGGGGGCGTATTCTGCCAGCCATCACGAATCTCAGCACGCTTCTCTCTCGGAAGTCCTTCCTCGAGATTGATATCCAAGCCGTCGTGTTCACACTTCCTCGTAAAGGCTGGCACGATAACAGAATCATCAACGTCAGCTTCTGTAAATACTGGATGTCAAATTGGTCAGAAACTGTACTCGTTAAAGATATATAAAATACCACCTATAAACACTTGCAATCTATGCCTTGAAACGAGTCTTCTATGGCTCCTTCAGATAATCAACCCCACCATCGAACGAAGCTCCGACTCGATCATAGAGTACTCTTTTGAATCCCATTCAAACCGTTCTTCGACCCCGGTATCGGTGAATCGAAGTGAGGCACGGACATCACGATCGGGATCATGCTGTAACAGAGCCAGCGCGTATGCGAGCATCTGGGGGCGATAGTGCTCTGCAAGTTCAGTGCTCGTCGTCGATGAGAGGTCGTTCGATTTGTAGTCGATAATATGGAAACCGTCCGGAGTAACGAGCAGCCGGTCGATATCACCGACGATCCGTGTCTCATCGATCCGGGCGACGACAGAGTACTCGTCGTAAGTCGCCTCGAGCGTGGAAGTAGCCTCAACCGCGTCCACAAAGTCGACTGCATCAGCGGCGTGTTCAACGGCTTCCCGAAGATCAGTCTCCGTGGGTTCTTCACCAGCCATCTGGCCCAGCCGGCGAATTATTCCCTCCCATTCGTCTCTCGGCGGACGAAGTTCGTTGAGACGGTGGACAACCGTTCCGAAGGTGGTCGGGCTCAAGCCAGTCGACTCGTCGCTATCGCTGTCACTATAACTGTGACCTCCTTCGGAGGCGTTTGCGACCTCGTTCACGAGCGTTGTCGCAGCGACTCCCATCGCCGGCGTGTGAGCAGATGGCGAGGGAATCGATATCTCCGGCACCGAATCTCCGGCGGGTTCCTCGCGCTGCCAGTCTACGGGGCGAGGTGGAGTCCGAACGGTGTAGTTCGCGTCGCCGAGCTGGCTGTGTGCTTGGTCGCCCCGAATTGCCTGTTCGAGTAGCTCACCATCCTCGAGGAGGATCGGTTGGAGCCAGTCCCGCCATCGATCGGCTTCAGCAAATTCGGCCGGTTCACCGAGCGCCACGCCTCCGGACTCGTCGATGTCGATATCGTGAGTGCCACAGAGGAGGAGATGATCCCGTGTCCTCGTACACGCCACGTAAAGGAGCCGCTTTGCCTCCGCTCGTTCTTGGGGGTGGTATCGTCGATCAGCGTACTCGTGAACAGCTGTCTTTTCAATCGCGAAGGCATCGTTCGGATCTGGACCACCAACCGCTGGAATCGGTGGTGCGTCATCGGTGCCGTCGACAAGCCGGACGTAGCCATGGTCGTCGATGGAACGACCAAAGTTGAGATCACTACCCAGGTCAGGCACTGTGACGATCGGGAACTCGAGTCCCTTGGCGGTGTGAACCGTTAGTAGGCGTACGCCTTCGGTGTCACCTGGGATATCGGCTTCCCCTTCACGCGGGTCGGTCTCGACCTGTCGGTCGATTCGGTGAAGTAACCCAGCTGCCGTGTGGACGCCGTTCTCACTCCAGGTTCGGACTTGGTCCCGGAACTTCTCGACGTTCGCGACGGCCTGCCGACCGCGTTCGTCAGCACTAATTGAAGTCAAATATCCCGTATCGTCGATCACACGGGTCAGGAGTTGGTTCCACGGAAGGACGCCGTTATCGGTCGGCGTTGCACAGCCACTGAGCGTCCGCCACGTCGACAAGAGATCGAACGCATCCGCGAGCTGTGGATCGTCCGTCTCGGCGAGTGCATTCCAGACTGAATCGGCGTCCGCGATCGCAGGGGCGAGACGGTTATCGGTAAATCCGAACAACGGCGAGCGAAGCACACCGTAGAGTGAGACATCGTCCGCTGGGTCACCGAGCGCCCGAAGGAGATTCGTAAGTGCCTGCACCTCGGGCGTATCGTAAAATCCGACGCCGCCAATGACGGTGTAGGGAATATCGTACTCCTCGAGTGCCCGCTGATACCGATCCAGATGCGTTCGCCGGCGGAGTAGGATTGCGACGTCGTCAGGCGTTGCTTCTCGGTGGTCACCCGTATCGGGATCTTGGACTTCCGGCGGGTCATCGAACAGATGCGTTAACCGGGCGGCAAGCCCCTGTGCTTCAGCTTCGATAGTGTGATCGAGCGCGCCGTCTGCAACGGGATGATCCGCGCCGAAGATCGTTTCTGCAGTCTCGGCATCGTCCGGGACGACGAGATATTCGACGCTTCCCGTCAACCCCTCAATGTCCTCGACGCGGTCGCGTTCCGTGGTCAGGCTTTGTGGCGGGGCTTCGAATGGTGCATGGGCGTCACCTTCTGGCTGGAATAGGTGCCCGAAGAGTTCGTTGAGGAACGACAGAGGCTCGTCTAACGTTCGGAAGTTCCCCGAAAGCTCAAGGGCAGTCGGATGTGCCGCTTCGCTCTCGGGAACGGTATCGACGCCACGCGATGCATTAACCGACTGGAGATCGGCTCGAGCATCACCGAACGTCGTTACGTCTGCCCCACGAAACCCGTAGATGCTCTGTTTTTCGTCGCCGACGAGGAAGACGTTCGACGCCGTTTCGCCGTCGACGTCGCTGAGGAGTTTTACCAGTTCCCACTGCCGCGGATCCGTGTCCTGGAACTCGTCGACCAGCACGGAATCGAACTGCTCCTGAAGGCGCTCCCTGACGCTCTCGTTGGCTCGAAGAAATTGCAGTGTGGTTTCGATCACATCGGGAAAATCAAGGGTATCCCGACGGTCCTTCTCCGCGTTGTAGGCCTCCAGAACGTCCTCAAATACACCCAGTAAGGTGAGTGCGTAGTGAGCGCTATGTTCCTCAAGTTCGCCGGGCGTGGTCTCAACCCCTTCCTCGTGGGGTTCGACTGCTTCGATCACGGTGTTGATGACGTCTTTCAGGTCATCATAGACGGCACCGTATTCCCCCCAGTCGTCTTTGTCGCCGACGACGTAGCCTGAGCTGCTATACAGGCCGCCATTTTTCTTCTCACAGACCTCATAGAGATCGAGGATCGCCCGTTGACAGGCGCGTAACTTACTCGCACCTGAGTCTGCGGAAAGCCGTTCGACCACATCCTCGAACGTCTGATAGGCCTGGAGTCCGTCTTCATCGGCTATCGTCGTCTGTGTATCCACTCGGCTAACAACCGTTCGCAACTCGTCCAAGAGCTCGTTGTCGTAGAGCGTTTCGCGGGCGGCTACAGCGTCTAAGTCACAGACGGTCTCCCAGAGAATGTCAATGTAGTCCGTGACGTCGGCATCCTGCCATGCGTCTAGGACAGCCTCGCTCTGTGGGCGTTCATCGAGCAACCCTGCGAGAACGTCGATTAGTTGATCGCGACTCCATAGCTGGGCAAGGAGTCTGATGTCGGTATCGTCCTGATTTCGTTCGAGGAATTCAGTCACAACCTCCCGCTGGAGTGTCGTCGCACCGTCCTCATCGACCACGTCGAATCCAAGCGAAACCGGAGCCTCGACAGCCCGCTCTCGCAACAGGCGTGTACAGAACGCATGAATCGTGTGGACGTACCCGTCCTCGAGTACGTCGAGGACGCCTCGCCAGCGATGATACTCGTCCCCTGAATTGACGGTCTCGAGTTTCTCGTATACTTCCTCTCGAACGCGCTCGGTCAGTTCAGCGGCCGCTTTGCGAGTAAAGGTGATTGTGACGATATTTTCGGGCGTGAGGTCGGGATTCTCGTCCAGTATCGTCACGTACCGTTCGGCCAGTGTCGTCGTCTTGCCGGTGCCAGCACCAGCAGTGATCGCGACGTTTCGGTCCTGGATCAGTGCGTCTTGCTGTTCCGCTGTCAGCTGAATGGTCTCAGTTTCCTCAGTCATCGCTCATCACCGCCTGGAGATCTTCGTCGTCTCGAACACGGAGCGGCACGTATGCGGCGTCATCCTTGCTGACCTCGTCGACGAACTCGCGCTTGCGATGGTGGCGAACGTCACACGCTCGACGGTAGTCACAGTACTGGCAGTTCGCGTCTCGAGGGGACTGCAACGTCGTGTGGAACCGTCCGTTGGCGATTGCCTCGTCGATCTGTCCCAGCCACTCGGGAACGACATCCTCCATGAAGCGCCGAAGATCGGCCTGTGAATCGAATTTCGACTCGACGCCGCGAGGAACCTTGAGGTCGTTTGGCGGCCGCACTTGATAGTACGTCGCTGAGAGCCTCCCCTGGTCGAACAGATCTCCATCGATGACCTCGTCCGCGGCGAGCAGATAGATGGGGAGCTGGAACGTCGTCCCGCCGGTCGTTTTCGTCATGTACGGTGCCTTCCCTGTCTTGTAATCATAGAGCGAGATCTCCGAGTGCTCGCCGTTCCGATTCACGTCAATACGGTCGATGTACCCGCGAATCGCAACCGTCGATCCATCTGGGCGTTCGATTGAAAACGGTCCGGAATCTGCCTCTGGAAGCCCCTCACCGAACGGAGCTTCGAACAGGTGTGGGGACGCAAAATCCCCTCTGGAGAGTTCGTTGTCGAGAAACGTCGCGAACAGTCCCTTTTCGGGCGCATCGTGAGGTTGCACGCCGGATTCGAACGGAACGGAGTCATCGTCGCCCAACCCCGCAAAGAGTTCCGCTTTCCATCGCTCGTAGAACAGGCCGTCATACTCGAAATCAGCTTCATTGAGTTCTGCAACGGCAATTTCTCGGAGGTGAGTAGCGAGCACACCTCGATCGTCGTCGGTGAGGTCTACGCCATCCTCGAGGTTGTCCTGAAGGTCTGCATAGAAGCGCTCGAGGACGTCGTGGACGTACGAACCAGTCTCGAGGGGCGTGGGGGTAACCTCGACATCGTCGGGATCCTCGATCCCGAGAACGTTGTCAGCGTAGAATTTGAACCCGCACCTGGCGTACTGCTCGATCCGACTCGCACTGTAGGGCTCCCGATCTGCCGGTGGGTAAACTGCCCCAACAGTGTCGGAATCCAACAAGCCGTCGTGCTCAGCGAGACTTGTTGTTCCCCTCTGTTCTGCACACTGGAGGCCCCGATCTGTTCGCTTTGTTTGTGCAGGCGAAAGATCACCGCGATCACCGGCACGACTGACCGCCACACGTCGATCAGCGGCGGTCGCGATATGACGCTGGAGATCCTCACGGGAGCCCACGCGATCGTCGACGCCAGCTTCCGGTTCGATTCCGGTTACACGCTGTAGTTCGTCAAGTACCGGCGACCGGACGACGGCGGATTCATCACCACCCGTCTCCGGAGTGGTGATCGTGAGCGCGTCGACGTTCGCGAGCAGGGTCGCAAACAGGTAGCGGCCACGGAGTCGCTCGTCAGCGGTGTCGAACCGTGGGTGGGACTCGGTCATCTCCTCGAAAAAGGCCGGACGTTCCGGGGTCGTCGGGAAATGCTCGCTCGTCAGGCCGACGAGAAAGACCTTCTCGAAGGATCGCATCCGGGCGTCGAGCATCCCCATCACTTCGACATGGCCGCCAGCAGCGCTCTGTGGAAATCGAATCGATACGTTACTGAAAGCTCGAGTGAATAGCGCTAATGGGGATTGGGCGCTACGTACGCCCTCCAGCGCCTCGAAGGAACTGAGTAGCTTGCCAACGCTCTGATAAGCTTGTTGTTCAACAGCCTGTTGTGCACCGCTGGCGTAGTTCTCGGCAGCCGCCTCGAGTTCGAGCCGGTCGTCCAGTAGTCGGCGTAGTGTATCGGTTGCGTCTCCAACGGTTCCTGTACGGAGTGTCTCCAGCGTCGCTAACAGGTCCTCGATCAGTGTTTCTGTTTCGGCGTCGACGGCATCGAGAAGTGGCGTAACTGAAACCGTATCGTGCCGCCGAGCAGCAGCCGTAATAATATTGGCTTGATCAGTATCGACGACGTCGACCAGCGGATTCGCCAAGAGTGATGTGAGGTCTTCGGCACGCGGATCAGGTTCGGCGAGGTTCAGAAGGTCGTACACGACGCTTCCGGTGAACGTCTGATCCAGCTGTGATGCAGCAGTCGTAACGTGTGGAATATCGAACGTATCGAGTGTGTCCTCTACGTAGCCTGAATACGACTCAGTGCCAGGGATGACGACGGCGAGATCATCGGGATCTCGCCCGTCCGCTAACTCGGTTCGCAGTTCGCGGGCCACAAAGCGAATCTCACGCTCGGGTGTGGGGAGTTCCCGCCACTGGAGATGATCCGGGGTTGGAATGACCTCTGGATCTGGCCGATAAAGGGCGTTGGTAATCGTTTTAAACGTTCTCCCGGCCTCGTCCACTGGCTCGAGGTGCACTGTCTCGAAGTCCAGTGAGTTGTAGACATCTCTCGCGTCGGTTGCGACGGCATCGACCCCAGACCAGCCATCCTGATGGAGCGGCAGTAGTGCGATCGTCGGAAAGTCCTCGACGATACGCGCGATGAGGCGGCGTTCAACCGGGCGAAATTCGTGGTACCCTGAGAGGATCACGATGTCCAATTCGGGCGAGACTGTGGATAACGACTGGTCCGCTGTCGCGACGGCATGGAACATTTCGCCGCGGGTACAGACCCATTCGTCGACGTAGTCGGTATGGAAATCGCGGTAGTGACGATAGGCGTTGACGGTAGCTGTTGCGATCCGATCATCGAGCGCAGACCCCTCGAACTCTGTCTTGAGTGCGTCGGCAGTCCTGACACCAGCGTCATCGAAGAGCGAGAAACGGCTACTGAACGAATCCGCAAGCGCGGCAGACGCCGGTTCGCCGGCGAGAGCGCCTGTTGTCTCGGCCGTAGTTTTGTCGAGTGCGTACTCGGTGAGTCGCCGATCCAACTGCCCAGAAAGTGGTTGAATAGGACCGTGGAGGTTTTCGTACCAGTCCCGAACGACCGTATCAAGCGTCTCGGCTCGAAGGCGAAGCGGCTTGTGCGACGTGGCCCAGCGATCTTCAACCTCGCTTCGGCGAGCGTCGTTTCGAGTAATGTAGAGGATACTCCCCAGCGAATCGGTGGCAATATCAGCAGCCCGCTGAAACGCCTGGTGTTCCAATCGGGCGTGTTTCGGACCGGTAAGGAGCGTTGAATCCATCGAACACTCTATACCAAGATATCCACCTCACTTGACTTTTGTCAACAGTGACAGGTGGCACTCTCAGGCGTCCCGCGTAACCGTGAGAGTTCGTCTTTTCGGTCCACGAAGTGTTCTATAGGCCTACTCTAACCCAGTGAAGAATTATACTTCCGAATAGCCTATTCTGAAATAGGCTAATCTGAGATTGGCTATTTTCGAATACCTATGTGGCTCGTGAAGTACCTCGCACACGGTGGGGCGGGGAACTCGCGCTGCCTTTAGTTTAGACCATCAGCAGGACACACACAGATTCCAGGATGTTTTATAAGAACATACGACGGAAACCCGGGGTGGGATTACGGAAACGACGGGAACGAGGGGGATCGAAAGATCCTGGAATAGTCATCCAGATGATCCACGTTCTTCCGGTCATGTAGATAGCGTTGATCTCAGACCGATCTGATTCCGATCTCTATTGGTCATCGATAGCGCCTACGCAAGAGTATAATAATTTGGATGTGCGAATCGCTCACCATCTATCTTTCTCACGTGACTTTTCAATTTCGACATTATTTTGGTTTATCAAACTCTCTTTTAGGATCGTATGCCAGGTAAGAACAAAGATAAATATATCAAAGAGCTAGAAAATAGGGTAGACGAGTTGGAGGATAGAATGAGCGCTATCGAAGACATATTCGCCCCAGCTATTCTCGATCGACAGACCGCACACATCGAGGCGAAAGAAGGGGATGCACGAGATACGCTGTCCGAGGGTGATGTGAAAACAATCAAAATTTTCGATCCGCCAGGTCACGGAAGCGATCCCGATAGCGGAGTCGGAAAGATAGACGGCATCGTGACGTTCGTCAACTGTGACGGACTCAACGTAGATGAGGGCGATGTCGTCCACTGCCGCATTACGAATGTATTGCCGAACGCAGCGCATGGCGTTGCGACGCAGATGGCAGAGTACGACGAGTAGACAACTTCTGCGTACTCTCTTTTGAAGGGGTTTGGTGAATCGCAATACGGCATGAGGCTGAAAGATCTTAGCTAGACTGTGACGGAGTCTACTCGCTTTCTTATCGTGGAGTGTTCTGAGATTGTGGCTGGAATTGTCCAGAATAGCGCCTCTCGGGCCTTCCCTCGCCCATAGAAATCGACGCCATCTAGTGATTCACCAGAGCCATATCTTGCACTATCTCGTGATGATCTGCCATCATTCTATGTGAAAGGGTGAGTGTATCAACACTGTGAAAGTCTCTCCAGTGGATTCCAGTTATGCGCACGATCGGTCCGTATGGCCCTCGAGAACGCCGACATCGCCGTCGACCACGTCGTCCTCGCCGCGCACGGGCGACCCGACGAGCGACGGCCGCTGTACGGCAGCGTCTCGGAGACGGTCATACGGCGCGTGCCGGTGCCGGTGGCAGTGACAGTCGTTCGGTGACCGACCGAGGAACACAAGACGAGCACCGATGGACGACACCTGTGGGCGGTTCGGTCGCCCGCCCTGACCGCACCTAGTACTATCCCGTCCCCCGTGGTCGGACCGGTCGATGCGGTACCTCGAAATCACCGTGCCAACGGACCGGCGGGAGGCCGTCCTCGACGTACTCGACGACGAGGGGGTCGAGTACGTCGTCACCGACGAGGCGACCGGTAGTGGAACCACAGATGCGGCGGTCGTTCGCTTGCCGTTGCCGACTCGGGCCGTCGAACCCGTTCTCGACCGGCTGGCAGACGCCGGACTCGAGGACGCCAGGGTCGTCGTCATCGATGCCCAGACGGTCGTCTCGAAACAGTTCGACGAGTTGCTCGACGAGTACAGCCACGGTGGGACCCGCAGCGAACGCACCTCGAGACAGGTGTTGCGGACGAAAGCCGACGAGTTCACGCCCTCGATCACGATCTACCTCGTCATGCTGTTGATCAGTGCGGTCGTCGCGACCGCGGGGCTACTCTCGGACTCGCCTGCGGTCGTCGTCGGGTCGATGGTGATCGCGCCGCTTTTGGGACCGGCACTCGCCGCCAGCGTCGGGATCGTCACCGGCGACGACGAGCTGCGGACGACGGGGTTCCGGTACCAGACCATCGGCATCGCCGTCGTGATCGTCGCCTCGATCGGTCTCGCAACCCTCGCCCGCCTGGGCGGGTTCGAACCTGGTGGCGTCGACATCGTCGTCGTCGCCGAACTCGAGGAGCGGGTCTCGCCGAACCTGCTGTCGATCGCCGTCGCGCTCGGGGCCGGGATCGCGGGCATCCTCAGCCTAACCCGGGGGTTCTCGGAGGCGATCGTCGGCGTGATGATCGCGGCGGCGTTGATCCCGCCCGCGGCGGCCGTCGGTATCACGACCGCCTGGGGGATGTACGGTGCGGCACTCGGCGCGCTCGTGCTCGTCGTCGTCAACGTGCTCTCGATCAACGTCGCCGCCCTGGTTACGCTGTGGGTCGCCGGCTACCGTCCCCAGGGACTGTTCGACGTTCCGCCGACCCGGAAACCGACATACACGTACGGTGCGGTCTTCGGCGTCGCGTTGCTGTTGTTGGCGGCCCCGCTCGCCGGCGTCACCCTCGTCGAGTTCCAGGCGACGCAACTCACCTCGACGGCCAACGACGCGGTCGACGAGGCCCTCGCCGAACCGGCCTACGCGGACCTCGAGCGCGAGTCGGTCGAGGTAACCCTCGACGACGACTATCCGCTGCGCTCGATCGACCGGGTCGTCGTCACCGTCTCCGGGACGAACCCAACCGACAATCCGGGACTCGCCGATCGGATCCAAAACACCCTCACGACGACTACTGACGAACCGATCACTGTCGAGGTCCAGTACGTCGTCGCCGAGGAGAGCGGCCCGGACACCGAGGAATCCGCGCCGTCGCTCTCGAACGTCCAGTCTCGGTCTACAGGTGCCGCCACCTCGTCGGAGCCGACAGCCGAGAGCGAACGGACAGGACCGTCGCTCGAGACCGAGCGGAGCGTGTCGCGACTCGGGAGTACGGCCCGGTAGCGGTTTCCCTGTGCCGGGTCACGTCCGATCATCGACCGGATCGCACAGAACCGGCCGATCGGCACCACGGACGACGTTCTCGGTGACACTACCCAGCAGCCGGTGACCGGCTCGCGAAGTTATTGTATCTCCATCGATGAGTCGACTATGACGTTCGTCGTCCGGCAACATCTCCTCGCTCGAGAGACTCGAATGCCGCGTCGAACGAACGCCACATCTCCGGATTAGTTACCGAAGTAAACTCAGCTACACCAGGCACAATAGGCACCTTAGTTACCTTTTGTCCACATTCCTTGCTCTGCCAGCACACCCACTGTTCTCGAGTCTGCAATTCCGTTGGAATGCGATCCCTCTCGACCAAACTTGTCTGATTCGTCGTCGTTCATAATCTACGTTCTATGATGGCCTCATTGGCGCCGCCAGTCCGCTGTCAGCGGCAGGATAAAACAAACAGTATCGATACGTCCCCCGGACACCCACTTCTGCGGATGGAATTTATGTCGCTGAGGCTTCCGTGTTGTCCTTCAGGGAATCACACTTAGGATAAACTATAATAATAGCGAGTCGCTCAACAAATGTAACAGATATGTTCCTCCTCTTTGACCACGCTCTCTATTGGTTAAAATCTACAGAGACCTAGGCGGAAGAGACACACCATATTTCCACTCTAAACCATATATTAGCCCTCAGACCACCTTCGATAGCAGGAGACGATAAAAGGGGGACACTGTGTTTCCGCTCTAAACCATGCATATAACCACTCATCCTGCCTTTGACAACAGACGGCGGAAGAAGGAGGGACACTATGTTTCCGCTGCAAGTACAGTTGTTGAACCCATTATCCTTGATTTATTCACGTTTCACGGCCTGAAATGTGGTATTTACAGCGGTAATTTGGTGTCTTGGATGAGCTCTAGTCACCCATTTGGAGAACTTACAGCAGAAATTTAGTGTGTGTCTTACCTTCTACTTACAGCAGAACCACCACTCCACACCATACTCTTCAACATAAACACCAGCAAATATCTGTTTCAGTGTGTTAAAAATGTTAATTTACAGCGGTGGTTCTAGTTCCTTATTTTAATTATCTTGTGATGAAATGATCAACCAATAACAGACACCAACGACGACCGTAATCCACTGTTCCGGTACGATAATCCAATCTTCCGAAGAGGGTGTCATAGAATGAACCTGAAACTAGCGGCGAGTCTAGCCAATAGACTACCCACAAAAATCTAAACCTCGACGCCAACAGCTGATTGGGGTACTCCCCCATCTACTCCTGCACTTCTCGAGCACAACAAGTAACACCATCACCATAGCGACAGTTCAGAAACCTCCGCGAAAAATTCTCTCGACTCCAATCACCAAAATAAGACGGTCCACAGAACAGAGAAACGACGCCCACACAATAACAAAATAATCTCCACACGGCAGAATATCCTTGTCAAAACAACAGCGAAAGAACGCCCACACAATAGCGAAACAACTCGCGCAGAGCAGAAGATTATCATCCACTCAAATCAGCCAACTGCCTATACCCCGATCTACTCGAGGTGAAACGGGGAAACTGAACAGCTACTTATCAAAAAACAGACTATAGAAATCTTCGATAGTTGTGTAAGTGTGGTACGGCGTACAGATTCGACGATTCTCTAAGTGGATCTGTAAGTGCAGTACGGCGTGGAGTTTTAGGGGATGCTCTAAGTGGAGCAATAATCGCCGGCAACAATTATACGCCCGGTTTGGGTCCACAAAAATATAGATTATAAGCACTATTAGTGCGGTACGGCGTAGGATTCCGAAGAGTTCCTAAGTGGATTGGGTAAGTGCAGTACGGCGTGGGAATTCGGGGCATCTTTCATCATTTATGTAAACCTAGAACAATCATACACAACCAATCATAATCACAATAAAAACATGGGATATATTGGGTAAGTGTGGTACGGCGTAGGGATTCAGGAAACTTCTAAGTGAACTACCTAAGTGCGGTACGGCATGGGGATACAGGGCATCTTTCATCACTTATGAAAATAATACAACATACCACCTAAGTGCGGTACGGCGTGGGGTTACGGGGGTATCTTTCATCACTTATACAAACCAACCACCATTTCGTTAAGTGCGGTACGGCGTGAGATTTCGAGGTATATTTCATAACTGACTTATCACCTGTATTATCGCTGGGTAGGTTTTCACGGATTCTAAGAGCTTTATAGACTCTATAAATATACTCTCGTACCGTGCTGGGTAGGTTCGCCAATTCACACAAATAGATACAAAGGGGACAACCTATCCAGACAGGAGGTGGGGCTGACGCAAATGGCAGGCGGAGCCAAGAACCACTGGAGAACAGAGACAACCGACGGGAGAGAAACAAATAGTATGTGGAATCTGACATAGAAACAAGGCCCGAAAGGAGGGGCGGAAGACACCGACGATCAGTGCCGAGAAACAGACCCAATACCAGCATCGGAGAGAGGGAACAGAATAGGCACCAAGAAGACGGGCACAACCGAGAACAGACGACCGACACCAGCGATAGAACAACTACCCGACTCGAAACACGGACCGACACTCCAGAACAACACCCACAATCGACACCGGCACCAACACTACCGAACACTCGACGTCGAGACCGACACATTGCGACCAGCGGCAACCATTCACTGACGACCGACCGGCGACAAACGAAACCGACGACAGACAGTTACCGAGTAGCGCCCGGCGACCGACAATCGGCAACAGATGACCGGCGATAGAACAGCACCGATGCCCAGCTGGCAGAGTGGCCCACCGACGGGACACAGGAGTGGGGGGAGCGCCAAGAACAAGCCCAGCAACAACACCGCCCCGCGCGCGACGGCGTCGACGAAGGGAACTGTGCCTACTACTTGCAGATGGAATCCAAGCCTGGCTTCGAGGGAACAAGACATCGGCCACTACAATCTGACTGGGGGGTACCTGCTTCTCGATAGAACATCTGGCCTGTACCAGCGGACGAGGGGGAAGTCATGCAACAGTTGTCAGGGGGGAGCCATGCAATACCAGAAGGTGAGGTAGTCTGGGAACGAGCGGGTGAGGGGGAGACCGTGTGTAGTACCGACCATCGGAAAACAAATTCAGAGGCTGGACAACCAATCGATAAGGTTTCAATAACGTTTGGATCACCGTTATATCATGCGGTTTGTTCCCTTCTCAAACCTCGTCTCTGTTTTTAGCATCCACACAAGCAGTCCATCGACTCCACCTTCGTTCCAAGCTTTGAGCCAGCGTCCGCCGGTTGGTTGAGATACACCGACACGTCGTGCAGCCATTTTGTCGGTGTCGCCGAGAAAGACGTTCTTGATGAAGCAGAGTCGCCGGACGAGACGGGTCTTGTCCGCCTTCTGGGCATCATTGATCGCTTCATCCGCGGTCGAGGCGGATACCCCGACCCTTGAGGTCGGGGTTGTTGACCGGGGAGAAGGAACCCATGGAAGAGAAAACAGCTGCTGTCCAGGAAGTCGCTAGCGTGGTATCCGAAGATTAGGAACCATTCGATGGACTTCCAGAATATTCTGCCGAGTTCGAGAACGGAAATTTGCACTCGCGATCCACCAGACGAACAACCTCGAGTTAATTCTCCACCATCCTTCTGGGACAACGACAGGATTTGGCGGGTATCGGAAGGAAGACGTAATCGCAAATATCGTCTGCTCGGGGACGCAAGCAGCAAAACAGGTCGTCCAAGCGTTTTCGAATCATCCTGAGGAATTCCTCAACTACGACCTCGACGATGAATGAGATTACTGACCAGCTCTGGATCTCGGACATCAATTCAGTGATGGAATCGGATACCAGCCGGTTCGATCACGTCGTGACAGTCTGCCAGGACAGCGTTGAGGATAACATCGGCTGTGAGTACGATCACTTCAACATCGCTGACGGACCGCTCAGTCAAGATCACTACGGCGGCGACCTCTCACACTCGTCGTTCGAAGATGCCGCAGAGACACTCCACGAGGCTCTCGAGAACGACAAGACGGTCTTGGTCCATTGCCATGCTGGTCAGAGCCGGAGTGCAGCTGTCGCCGCCGCAGCGCTTGGTCGCCGGCAAGATTGTCGATTTAGCGAGGCACTCGCACAGATCGAGGACGTCCGCCCGATCATCAATCCACCGAGACCCACCGCGAACACGCGAAGCGGTACATCAACAGTCATCACTAGCAGCGCCCCCATAGCCCAAACTGGATTTCTACACTTCGAGACGGTCATCAAAATCGCTCGGAAGGCTGTACCGAGGTCAACTACGACGAACAGTGAATTGATCACAGGCTATTGTGCTTTCGAGAATCCAGTTGTCTGTATCCCACTTCGGGAATTCCGTATCTCCAGGGTACGAATCATGGATTTCTGAAAGCACCTCCTAGTCGGCTAGTGGGAGATATTGGTCGTCCACGCTTGCACCACCGGCGATGAAGATCTGGTCGACTCCCTTGGTTCGAGCGTTTTGGGTCACTGAAGCGACCACTGAGTTTCGAAGTCGGACGTATTTCCCTTCTGCGCCCGTATCCACCGTATGTCGAACGAACAATCGGTAGCGGATGCTGAAACTCCCCGTGAGGACTCACGAGACTCGAGTGCGAGTCGAGCCGGGTCCGCCGAGCACACCTCGATCGACATCTCCGATCTCGAGCTCACGTACGGTGATGGAACCGAAGCGGTCAGCGGCGTCGATCTGACGGTCGGCGACGGAGAATTCTTTGGGTTTCTCGGCCCCAATGGCGCGGGCAAGACGACAGTGATCAAAGTGCTCGCGACGCTGCTGTCACCGACCGCCGGCGAGGTCCGTGTCAACGGGTTCGACGTCCGAACCGAGCCGCGGAAGATCAGGGAATCGATCGGCTACATGGCCCAGGAGACGAGCATTGATCCGGAGCTCACGGCAGAGGAGAACATTCGATTCGCGTGTGAAGCCTACGGCGTCCCGCGGGGCGAACGGGACGAGCGAACCGCCGAACTGCTCGACCTCGTCGATCTCGAAGCGGTCGCTGACAAGCGCTCGGAGGAGTTCTCGGGCGGGATGAAAAAGCGACTCGACGCCGCCACCGTACTCGTCCACCGCCCGCCGCTGGTCTTCCTGGACGAACCGACGACCGGTCTCGATCCGACGGCGCGCAATCGGCTCTGGGAATACTTCCAACGGATCAACGAGCAGGGGACAACGATCTTCCTCACCACGCAGTATCTCGAGGAGGCCGACACGCTCTGTGAGCGGTTGGCGGTGATTCTCGGCGGCGAGATTGTCGCCGACGGATCCCCCGCCGATCTCAAGCGACAGGTTGGCGGCGACGTCCTCGATATCGAACTGGGCGATGGGCCCGAGGCGCGGGCGCGCGCTACAACAATCGCACGCGAGTTCGACGACTTCAGTAACGCGACCGTCGAGGAGACCGAGGCGGGAATCAGTGTCACCGCGCAAGCGGCCCGCCAGTCGGGAACGGATCTCCTCGTTGCACTGCGAGACGCGGGACTGACCGTCACCGGATTTAACGTTCGCGCGCCGACGTTGGACGACGTGTTCCTCGCGATTACGGGCGAGCGTGTCGACACCGACGATGGCGCGGCTGCGACGGAGGAGTCCATATGAGCACGCCAACCGAGTCGGGGACCGCCGACCGCGAGGTGGCGAGATCCGCAAACACCTTCGTTGGGGACGTTTGGGTCAACTTCAAGCGCTGGAACCTCAAGGCCGTCCGGAACCCGTTTGTCCTCGTCGTCTCGCTCGCACAACCGTTTATCTTTCTCGTACTGTTCACGGAGGTGTTCGGCAACGTCGCCGGCGGCGCCGTCAGCCAAGGGCTTCCGGGTATTGACTACACCACGTTTCTCGTTCCGGCAATCGCGATCCAGGTCGCACTCGCGTCGGCGGTCACCTCGGGAATCGGGCTAGTCAACGACATCGAGAACGGCATGTTCGAGAAGGTGCTCGTCTCGCCGATGAACCGAACCGCCGTGTTCGTCGGGAAGACCCTCGCTGAGGTGTTCCGAATCGCCCTCCAGATAGCCATCATTCTCGGACTCGGTGTGCTCCTCGGCGCGGAGATTACGACCGGCGTCATCGGTGCCGTCGGGATCATGGCCGTCGGAATCCTCTTTTCGTTCTGGTTTATTGCGTTCTCGAACATGCTCGCGGTACTGACTCGAGACCAGGAGTCGACGATCATCGGCGCGAACCTCCTGCAGTTCCCGTTGTTATTCCTCTCGAGTGCCTTTCTCCCCCTCGAGGTGCTCCCGAACTGGATTCAGCTGTTCGCTCGAATCAACCCCGTCACGTACGGCGTCGATGCCGCACGTGCGATCATGCTCGACGAAGACGTGATGACCGTCCTTGAGGTGACGGCGTTCGACGGCGCGCTCAACACGATTGTCCCCGCTGTCGCCGTTCTCGCCGGTCTGGGGCTCGTGTTCGGTGCCGGAGCCGTCTATCTGCTTTCGAGGGCCTCGAGTTCGGACGTTCGGTAACGACCGTTCCGTGACCCGACGACACCTCGCGTGCTGCTTCTATGCTGATATGGAACGGTACGTAGGGTCTTCAGCGGCAAGTACAGTCGGTTCACGTACAGAGAGCATACTGGATATCGGCGGTCAAAGAGTACCTGAGAGTAGGTGCCGGGTGAGATACAAGACACTCGCCGTCGATCAGGAACCATGGTCCCATCACACGTTCTCGTCCCGCTAGATGGTTCGCCGCTTGCCACGGATGCTCTCGAGCACTCACTCGAGGTATTCGACTGTGAGATTACTATCTTGAACGTCGTGACGCCACTTGACGAGCACATGACTGGAGACACGTCCTGATGGCAAGTGGTTTACTCCAAAGTGAATTACTTCTCAGTAAACCAAACTCTGACTGATTTGATGATCGTGTCTGGGCTCTTCGAGGAGTGGACTACTTCAAGGGATCCTCAATGAAGCGGAAGCCATTCACGTAGGTGACTGAGTCACCGTAGCCCTCACTAGCGAACACGCTTTCAGCCCCTTCGCCGGCAAGAATACCGGTCGTACGAATTGACCCCCCCAACACATAAGAAGAGTTAACTCATAATCTGAAACATGGAAGTCCGACGTACCGCACCCGTCAAACTTGACGTTCCTGACCAGCGGCACGAGGACTTCCACGAATCCGCCCAACAGTTCCTCTATTGCGCTAACCGTGCCGCAGAGTTCTGTTGGGATAATAGCGACTACAGAGAGTGTGTCACGGCTAACAGCACCGCACGGGACGCACTTTACGACGACCTCCGCGACGAAGCCGATCTCACCGCGAACCTCGTCCAAGAAGCTATCCGACGCGCTGTGCAAGCTGTCAAAGGCCGTGTCGAACGGTGGAAAAACGGGAAACGTGTGAGCCAACCAGAGTTTACGTCGTAGAGCATGGTCTACGACAAGCGGAGCGCGACGTTCAGGCGAAGGATGTAACGCGACAGATTGTGATATGACCAATCCCTGATAGGAATTGCATGAAAGATGTAGAGTATATATTCAGTACCGACTGGCAAAAGGATCACCAACCGTCGATTTCACAGGGGCCAAAAGCCTAAAAAGAGAACTCTCTCAAAATCACACTAAATGCATTTTGAAACTGAAGCGTTTATCGATGAATACGTCATTGATGGAGAAAACACAGGAATCTTTGCCGGAGATGACACCCATATTACGTACACCCCGGAAAACCCGGACGTATCGCCGTCAGTATCCATCTCAACAGATGAGATCACCAGCGTCACTTTCAAGCGTGACACATCGCTTTACCGCAACAAGCTTCTCGGATGGTTCTTCGCTGTCATCACTGTCTTACTCATCTTGGTTGTCTACATGGTCTCATTCGCTGGTCAAATCACAGACCCAGACGTAAACTTCATCACGTTCTTCATGACACTCCTGATTATCGGCGGTGTTTCCACCACGTATGAATACTTCAACGGTGAAGATTACGACATTATTGTCACCTACATTAGAACCAATGACGGCGAATTCCACGTCTTTACTGGACGGATGAAAAACACGGAATTCGTTGAAACGTGCGGTGAACTCATCGAGTCAGACCTCGAAACAAGAAATCAGAACAAGAAACTCAAAACTGAACTTAGTGACTGACAATCCTACTAACACTCGGTCACTTCTAACCGATTATGGCTGGCACATTCGCGCCCTGTATCATGCACACCGCTACGAACATCATCCATAGCTGGTAGGAATCCCAGCGGTCAGTCCGCACGTGTAGTGAACAGATGGTCCACCGCGTTCATCGTGAATCAAACGAAATTGCCGTGCGAACTTCTTCTCTGAGCCAATCACATGATTTCTGATAAGAATCGGGTAGTTGATTTAGACGCGGAGCAGGCGCAATACCACGTCGTTCACGGCGTGGATACGCGCCGTCACTCGATGATGTGTTCCACCGACAGAAGCGTAGCCGAGTTTCCAACACGAACCTTCAAATCACAAGAACTCCTACTCGGTAGCAAGGTTAGGTCGGAACGGAGCGGATTCCGAACGATCGTCGGAGGCGGTCTATCCGCCATCAATGAGACAGTATCCCGAAATGCCGATGCGGTGAACGCGAATCCTCGAAGGGTTCGTCCCGTGCCCCTCGGCCGAGCAGTTCCACGATACCTCCGAGTCTGCTCACGCACCAGCGATTCGATGCTGGCAAAAACAACAGATGCGGATCAACGGTGTCGAGGATAGGAGTAACGGCCACTTGGCATGGCCAGACAGCCACCGACCACGACGACCGGGTTAAACGGCTTCCCGTAAAGTGGCGGCGTCCATGGTTGCCAACCTGAAACTCCCACCGCTAAGCGGAATCAAAGATTCCGCGATGCTCGGAAATCTCCGATTTCCGTCCACTCGGGATTCCTCCGTGTTCACGCGGAGGAGGATGTCAATCCTCCCAGAAGGCGCGCTGTCGATCGTCGATTTCTGAGAGAACCATCGAGAGAACGTCACGCCAATCCGCTGGATGAGAGGTATCCTCACCGGGAGTCGGTGCCTCCGGTCCCGGATGGATATGGTCGCGGGCATTGTGGCTGGATGGATGGCAATCCCATCGATGATCGAATTCACCGGCCTCGTGTTTTTCGTGGTAATGTAGTGAGAAGTCCCCGCTCTCGAACCACACCACCTCAAGACGTGCAACGTGAACGATTTCTGGGTAGAAACGCTGATCGTACACGCACACCAGACGATCGGGAGCGAACTCCGGTTGTTCGTCTAACCGATCGAAGCGTTCGTCAGTTACGAATCGATCATAGATGACGTCAAGCAGGTCGAAATCAATCGGGGCACCGGCACTCACACTGGACGTGTCGTCTTCTCGTCTGCCGGTCATACGGCAGATTGTAGATCAGCACCATCACCTGATTCGGTGGTCAGCGCCCGTTCGAGAAGCGTCACCCGGCGACGAGCCGTCTTCCACGAAGAGAGACGCTCCCAGACTTCCTCGATAGATTGATCCGTGGCGGCGGCATGCTTTGAGATCGGAATCTCACTGGGAGTCTCGGCCTCGAATTCACCTGCCAGTACCTCCGTGTGCTTCGATTCCTTCTTCAGGAAGTCGAGCAGTTCCTCCGTGGTGTACTCCTCTCGGAGCCGCTGGACGCGCCGCCAGTTCAAGTACGATTGGTTGCGTTCGTAGGTAGCCGGCGACTCCGTAAGTTGTGTCACGATTCCCATCCGTTCAAACCACTCCAGGTACTCGCGTGCGGCGTCCACACCACGGTCCGCGAGTTCAGCGACTTCACTCGCTGTCGCCGGACTATTGAGTCCGAGGACCGCGTCAAAGAAGTCATCTCTTGTTCGATCTCCGCGGACGAGTTCCCCCGGAGAAGTCAGCGTGTCGAAGTTCGGTGCCTCAGCACGCTTGTCGACATTCGGCTTCAATTTGGGGTGCGGTTCTTTCATACTGTGGACCTCGATTCGTGTCGGGATAAATCTTTTCTAGGCGTATTATTCCGTTTTATCACCAGGCAGCACAGGGCATCGTCTATTTTCGCGATGCTTCTCATTGAACAGGAACAGATCACCAAAGATGAGGTAATTGAGACCGCGATGTGGTACGAGATCGAGGCGCTAATTGAACGAATCTACCAATTCATCGAGGGCGAGTTCGCCACCACTGACGATGTGGGAATCAGTGTCCTGAGTGCTCAGGAATACGCCGCGTTGAAAGAACATCTCTTCGAGTGACTGTGCATCATCAACCGCTTGAACGTAGTGTGGAACGCCGCCGTAGACGCCATAGGTAAGTACCCAAGGAAGAGGACTTCAACAGAGCAAACCAGCAAATATCCCAACCCAGTGGTGCGGTGCCGTGGGAAGTCGTTCGACAGATCTTCAATCTGTCGTGATCACGAGAGAGCGAGCTCTCTCGGACGACCTCGTCCGTTTACGGCGAGGAGGATGTCACTGAGCGGAATTTCCAATAAGAGGAACGATATATCACAGCCAAGTTCAAAAGGGCCAGGGGGATGGCCTTTTATTCATATATCAGCTGGAGGGAAATCGACCAGTGAATGCTTGCAGTCACATTTGCGGGTAGATCTCCGCTCCACTTTACTATTGAGAGGAGACGTATTTCAAACTTGCCACTAGTCAAATGGCGCTGTTCAGATTAGAGATCTACGTCGGTGGGAAACACCAACCGCCGCTCCGTATAC
>NZ_JASJOC010000018.1 GCF_030068615.1 Halostagnicola sp. A-GB9-2
CGACACCGTTGAAATCGTCGTCCATCTCGTCGGCGTGGTCTCCGACTGAGTGGATCGAACTCTCTTCGATCGTTATCGTAAGGTCCTCGACGGTGTGCGTTACATCGACGTCGTCGTACTCGGCATCATCGTCAGCCATTCCGACACCGTCGTCGTCAACGGGTGCGTCCATCATGTCGTCGTCATCGAAGACGACGTAGACGGTCGCCTCTTCGATCGTGACCGTCATCGAGTCATCCGTTACCGGATCGTCCTCGATCGGATCGTCGTCAGGTCCGTCATCGACGGGATCATCCTCCGTGTCGTCTGCTACGCCGTTGTCTGTCGGCTCATCAGCTGTTTCGTCTTCCGGTTGGTCCGCCTCGATTTCATCGTCGGGTGCGTCCTCTTGCGTGACGGTCTCGGATGGTGACGCTCCTGCCACCATCGCCCCGCTCGAGACCACGAGCATCAGCGCTGTTACCACGACGAGTAGTTGATTGCGTACGTTCATGTCTGTGCCTGGAAGGCATTGAGAAATCGGTAGTTTGAGGCATAAACCGAAGCAACCTTTCCGGTGAGAAATTCGTCAATACGGGCAAACAAACCACTCAGCAGTCGACTCGGAACGAGAAAACGGGTATTTATTGTTGAAACATCACGAATTGTTCGAGCTGTCGGTCGACTTCGACGCCGTTGGCTCGTGACCGGGGAGACAAACTAGATTCTCTCTACCGAGTCGGAGTTTGGTAATCTCTTCGTCGTCCTCGAGTTCAGCCAGAAGTCGGCTTACTTTTGCTTTCGACCATTCGACCGAGTTGACTATTTCCGACTGTTTCATGCGGCCGCCGTTTTCGTCGACAAGTTCGCAAACCTTCTCTCGGTCCGTTTTGAACTCTTGTCGTTCAGCGGGCGGCTTTCCCGATCCCGTACTGTCGTTGTGCAACCGGTTTTTAATGAGAAGGGTTCCCCCGAGAGCGACGAGTACCACCATTGCGGCGGCCGCGACGAGTTGCGTACTCCACTCGAGTTGGAGGATCTGGACCGTGCCGCTGCCGACCTCGAGTTCGGGAATTTGCCATCCCAGCGCGATGAGAGAGGCTGCTGTGGAAACTGGGGCATCAGTGGTCATTGCTGTGGCCAGGGTCGATAATCGTTCACCGTCGATACCTTCCACGTCATGGTGCTACAAAGTATTTTTTATAAATCATATTCTGTTATTGGGTTAGTTATATGTGATTGTGTAATTCTACGCGACTTCGGTAACCGACTTCTCGAGATATGCTGTTGTGTAGTCGAGATGTACTGTTGTGTAGCTGTCTGCGCTCGAGTAGTCGCGCCATCCAGTTCGAGTGACGATATCGGTCCGAATAAACTGGGCTGGACGTTTGAGACTATTAGCGCAGGTTCACTGCGAATTTGAGTCGGTAATATCACACTCTGTTGGGTAGTCCAACTGCGTTACTGGTAGCGGCTGATCGATACTGCTTCTCCGGATTTACGCGGTCGAAATCGATTGTTGAATCGGCGTAGGGAGTGCGAACGGCCCCAGCCAGTGCCCGGTCCGGCTAGACGCCGGGAACACCGACGGCATCGAATCCCGTCACGCCCAGAATGGCGAGGACGTACAGGACGATTAGGACGGACGCCCACGCGATTATCGTGATCGCTGCTGCCTGAACCCATCCGCCGGGGTATCGTGCGTTGACCACGGCAAGGTATGCAACGAGCACGAGCAACGGGCCGAGCAGGGGAATCCATCCAAAAAAGAACCCGACGACTCCCCAGACGATTGCTCCGAGCAACGCGGTGACGATCGCGTAGGTGTAGTCTTCCGTATCGACGATGACCCGTGCGCCGACGTATATTCCGACCGCCCCGATCAGGAGACTCACGATGAACACGATCAAGCTGTCGATCATAGGAGACTGGAAGGCATCCGACACCGTTAGTTATCACTCACTTACAACGACTGGTATCGGGTTTAACACCGGAGTGGAGTTTTCTCCGTTGACTGTGGCGATCTTCCCTGAATCGAAATATCATTGTTCTTGCGGAACGAACGTCGTTCTTTATTGGGGGTACACCCGAAGGTATTCCCCTGCTAGCAATCCGTATTCTGTCACTATTTGACTCCGTGAACTAACGCGTTCGTTGTCATGCTCTTCTCACTGTCTCGAACAGTAACGATATACGTATACACGGCGATGCGAACGATATGCAACCGGATTTCGAGACGCTCGAAGTGACGTTCGAGACGGACACAGGGATCGGTCACGTTCTGCTGGATCGGCCGGACTCGCTCAATGCGCTGAGCGATCAATTACGCGAAGACCTCATCGGCGGACTGGAGTATCTCGAGTCGTTCAACGACGGTGCCGACGAAATTGTCCTTCGCGCCGTCGTCCTCGAAGGGGCGGGCGAAAATTTCTGCGCCGGTGCCGATATCAACGAGTTCAGTGAATCGACTCCCGGCCGGAGTTCCGAGCGAACACACTACGATGTCATCACGGATTTTCCGGTTCCGGTGATCGCGAAGATTCAGGGGTACTGTCTCGGGGGTGGACTCGAGACCGCTCTGGCCTGTGACGTTCGCATCGCTCACGAGGAGAGTCGATTTGCGTTCCCGGAAGTGGACCTCGGAATTATCCCCGGTGCGGGTGGTGTTCAGTACACGAGTCGGCTCGCAAATCCGGCGGCGGCGATGGAGTTGGCGATGACCGGTGAGCACGTTTCGGCCTCGAAAGCGGCCGACCTCGGTATCGTCAATCGGACGTACGGCGACGACTTCGAGGACGAAACGCGAGCGTTTGCCGAAACCATCGCGTCGAAACCGCCGCTTGCGGTCCAGGCGATCAAAGAGTCGGCGACGCTAGCTACCCAGACCGGTCTGCAGGAGGGCCGACGGTACGATCGCCAGCGGTTCGACTCACTCCTCGAGACCGAGGATCACGAAAAGGGAGCACGCGCCTTCGCGGACGATGAGTATGAACCGGAATTTACCGGCCGCTGAGGCGGGAATCAACCACACCAGTCGAGAGGGAGTTCGAGTCGGCGGGCCTTATCCCCTCGAATCGATCGACGGGAGCTCGACTTCGTCGTCCACCGCGGATTCGATCGGTTCGGCAGTGCCGAGTGACTGAATCCCCGCCTCGAGAGAGATGCGCGGTTCGAACCCGAGTTGTTTGGACGCTTTCGAGATATCGGCCTGACTGTGGCGGACGTCTCCCGCGCGCGGCGGTTCGTGGACGATCGTCGAGTTGCTGTCGGTGACCTCGCGAATAATCTCTGCGAGTTCGAGGATCGTCGCCGATTCCCCGGTACCGATATTGTACGCCTCCCCGGTTCGATCCGTCGTCGCGGCAAGGAGATTAGCGCGGACTACGTCGCTGACGTGGACGAAGTCTCGAGTCTGCTCACCGTCACCGTCGATCGTCAGCGGGTCGCCTTCTTGAGCTTGCTCGAGGAACGTCGAGATGACGCCGCTATAGGGTCCCTGTTGACGCGGTCCGTAAACGTTGAAGTACCGCAACGCGACCGCGGGAAGGTCGTAGAGTTCGTCGTACAACCGCGCGTACTGGTCGATTGCGAGTTTCTGAATGCCGTAGGGAGATGTCGGATCCGGTGGCGTTCGTTCCGAAACGGGGAGTTCGTTCGGATGGCCGTATATCGCCGCGCTTGAGGCCAGAACCACCCGCGCGTCTTCCTGTCGGGCTTGCTCTAGAATAAGGACGGTCGAATCGAGGTTCGTCCGGTTGCTCGTCCTGGGGTCGTCGACGCTCTGGGTAACGCTCACGAGGGCGGCCTGGTGAAAGATGATGTCGACGCCGCGAGCGGCCTCCTGTAACGCGATCGGATCACCGATATCGCCCTCGATAGTCCGCACCTCGTCTGGGAGATTCCGTCGATGACCGGTCGAGAAGTCGTCGAGCACACGAACGTCGTTATGGGGGACCAGTGCGTCGGTGATGTGACTACCGATGAAACCCGCGCCACCGGTGACGAGGATCGTCTGATCGCGAATCGTTGGCGAGTTCATTGGCTCAACGGTGTATGTACTGTCCGTTTAGTATGCCAAACATACCGCGCGGTAACCCCGTCCTACCCGCAATTTCTGGAATGTGTGCCCGTTTTCGACCGATCTTTGCGGCGGACTCGGACGCGGTTCATCGAATTTTCGTCCCTCAACAGAAGCTATATCCGCACCTGATCGAAACATGTACGCAATGACCGTCGATCTCGTGGTGGAAAACAGCACCGTCGTGACATCGACAGGCCGTGTCGCGGACGCCGGCGTCGCCGTGGATAACGGCACGATCGTCGCCGTCGGTCACAGTCGGTCGCTCCCCGAAGGCGATAACGTCCTCGACGCAGATGGCAACGTGTTAGTTCCGGGAATCGTCGATTGTCACATTCACAACCGCGAACCGGGACTCGAGTACAAAGAAGACTGGGAGTCTGCGACCCGTTCCGCGGCGGCGGGCGGAGTGACGACGGTCGTCGGGATGCCCAATACGGATCCGATTATCGATCGACCGGAGCGACTCGAGCTAAAGTACGACCGCGGGGAGGCCTCCGCCTACGTTGATTTCCAAAGCTATGCCGTTATCACATCCGAAAACCTCGACCGCATACCCGAGCTCGACGACGCTGGGGTACTCGGATACAAGATTTTCCTCGGATCGACAGTCGGCGACGTTCCGCCGCCGTCGGACGGTGAAGTACTTGAGGCGATGAAGCGGATCGCGGAGACGGGCAAACGACTCGGTTTCCACGAGGAAAACGACGAGATCATCGAGTACTACGAGCGGGAGTTCAAAGCGGCCGGAAAGAACGACCCGATCCATCACTCTCACTCCCGGCCGGTCGTCGCCGAACGCGAGGCGATCGAGCGAACGATTACTTTCGCCGAGGAGACCGGTGCGAAGATTCACATGTATCACGTTTCGTCGGGTACCGGTGTGCAAGCCGTGGCACGAGGGAAGGCCCGCGGCGTGGACGTAACCGCGGAGACGACGCCGCATTATCTCTGGTTTACCGAGGACGTTATGCACGAGAAGGGCAACGTCGCCAGAATCCAGCCACCGATCCGAGACGAGGGCGAACGACAGAAACTCTGGGATATCGGTATGGACGGCGGAGCGATCGATTTCGTTGCGACCGACCACGCCCCCCACACCGACGAAGAGAAGATGGTCGACGATCCGTTCGGAAACACGTGGGACTCGATTTCCGGATTTGTCGGCCTCGAGACCGAAGTTCCGGCGATGCTCACCTTCGTCGACGAGGGGCGGCTGACCCTCGAGGAGTGGGTTCATCGCCATTCGACGCGCCCGGCTCAGGTCTGGGGGATGTACCCACAGAAAGGGTCGCTTCAGGTCGGTACCGACGCCGACTTTACGGTCGTCGATCCGGGACACGAGTGGACGCTCGATGACCGGAACGCGCTACACTCGAAATCACGCGTAACACCGTTTGAGGGCGAAACGTTCACCGGAAAGCCGGTGTCGACGGTCGTCCGCGGAGCGGTGGTCTACGATGACGGCATCGTCGGAGAACCTGGGTACGGAACTCGAGTCGACGTTGACGGGACATAGCTTCCCAGTCGGTAATTCTCGGACCAACCACGTTCGGACTGCACAGAGAGTGATTATTGGGCCGCTCGACTGTTTCTGGCTGCCCCAACAGAGATATATTTGATATAATGCACCTATTAGCTCTTATTTGATGTTTACTTATCTCTTGAACCGGTACATTATTTGGCAATTGAGCGACTTGTATACAGTGTGCTCACCTCCTTGTGTCACACGCCACATCCCTTGCCGAAGTAATAGATGTAATTTACCTCGAGCATAACACGAGTCATCATCAGACTGGTCTATATCTATATGGGTTGATACATAGAGCGTAATTTATTTGTCTGTGAAGTATTTCGAACCCATATAGATCAAATAGGTTATAGTAACTCAGTGATTGGTTCACGAGGTGGTACAACTGAACTCACCTTTTACAATTACCTGTCAACAGGGTATTGTTGTCTATTACAACCATATGAGTGTAATAACTCCCGTTCGGCTCATAACGATTTTGTGCGGGAAAATAAATCGAATTCGCCTCTTCGATCAGCGCTCGCACAATCTGGACGGACGAGTCTAGTTGCTCGGTTCGTGTGGCCATCCCAGTTGCCGTCGCCTGGTGCTCAACCGATCGGGACCGTCTGTAACCGTTTACTATTTGGAAACATCTGAAATCGTACTCGGATCCGTTGGTACGCGAATTCTTTTCGCTGGTTTACGGGCGAGTGCGCGATTATCTCTCGAAATCCCCGCGATTTTGATTACAGGCATAGGCTTGTAATTGTAACGTTTCGACCTCACTTGCCTCCCGCACAGCGGGACACCACTCGCGGAAAAATCGTACGTTTCCCATTAGTAAACGACTGGCGAACGTCGTCTCATCCGTCCAGTGATGAACCGAGAACAGAGGCTGGTGAAGCCGAATCACCTAAATTGGGTGACTTCTCTCGAGACGGTATCCCCGTTTCCGTCCTTTCGATACCATCGTCCTATCACTCCCATCACAAGAACTATTACTGACGTTGCCGATGCGTGTCACATGGCACAGACTGCGATTCAACTCTATTCGCTTCGCGAACTCGAGGAACCGCTTCCCGACGTACTGAACGAAATCGACGAGACGTCGTTCGACGGCGTCGAGTTTGCACATCGGATCCGTGACGCGGACGGAACGGAAGTTGCTCGAGCCCTCGAACGGACAGGACTCACTCCGGCTTCGGCCCACGTCGACCTCGAGTCCCTGGAGGACGATGTCTCGTCGACGGTCGAGTTCTACGACCGCCTCGGATGTGACACGTTCGTCGTCCCGTATCTCGACGAGTCCCACTTCGAGTCGCTCGAGGCAGTCGAATCGACGGCGAACCGGCTGTCAGCCGTCGCGAGCGACCTCGCGGAGCGCGGAGTCGACCTTCACTATCATAACCACGAACACGAGTTCGTCCCCTGTGGCGAACGGACTGCGATGGTCGAACTGCTCGAGCGAACAGGCGACGTCGTCGGGTTCGAACTCGATCTGGGCTGGGCGAACGTGGGCGGCGTCGATCCGGTTGCGTTCCTCGAGCGATACGAGGAACGGATCTCGCTCGTTCACCTCGCGGACGCCGAGACTGATTCGGGTTCGCCGACGGAACTCGGCGAAGGCGACCTCGATCTCGAGGGGTGTTTCGAGGCCGTTGAGCGCGCGAACGTCGAGTGGTGCATTTACGAACACGATCGGCCGACTGATCCACGTCGATCGCTCTCCCACGGCGCTGAGACGCTCGATCGGCTTCGTTGACCGAACGGAACACCGTATGGGAAAACACTAAGCGGCTGTACTGTGATTGTTCGAGCCGTGATCGTCCTATGAGAGAGTATACTGTCGCAATCGTCGGGACGGGACCCGATCCGGCGACGCCAACGGTCGACGGATTCGCGATGGGGTATCGTCACGCGGAAGCGTATCAAAACAGCGATCGGTGCGAGATCGTCGCCTGTGCGGACATCGTTCCGGAAAATGCCGATGCGTTCGCGACGGAGTTCGACGTTCCGACCGCTCGAGTCTACGAGGACTATCGAGAGCTACTCCGAGAGGTCGAACCCGATATCGTGAGCGTAACGGTTCCTCCGCAGATTCACGAGGACATCGTCGTGGACTGTGCGCGGAGCGACGTGGTCGAAGCGATTCACTGCGAGAAACCGATGGCCCACACGTGGGCGAGCGCCTGCCGAATGGTACGGGAGTGTTCGCGTCGCGAGGTGCAACTGACGTTCAATCGACAGCGGCGATTCGGTCGCGTCTTCACGGAAGCAGACCGACTCGTCGAGGAGGGAACGATCGGAGAACTCCGACGAATCGAAATCGGGTGGGGAGACTTTTACGATACGGGGGCACACACGATCGATCTGGCCGGGATGTTCACCGACGATTGCTCTCCGGAATGGGTCATCGCTCAACTGGATTACCGCGACGAAGATGTCCGCTTTGGAGCGCATCAGGAGAATCAGATGTGGGCCCAGTGGCGCTATTCGAACGGCGTCCACGGCATTCTCTCGACCGGGGCCGGCGATGGGATGCTCGAGTCGGCGTTCGTCCTCCGCGGAACCGACGGAGCCGTCCGCATCGACGTCGAGGACGGGCCGATGGTCGCACTCGACCGAAACGGAACGCGGGAATCGATCGACGTCGGCGAGGAAACTATACACGCCTCCGGTCTCGAGGAGGATCGGTTCGGCTCACTCTTTCACGACCGAGTCGTCGATCACCTGCTCGAGTGTCTCGACACCGGCGAGGAACCCGCGATTAGCGGACAAGTCGGTCTCAACACGGCGGAGATTCTGTTCGCCGGATACGAATCGGTTCGCAAGCGCGGGCGCGTTGACCTTCCGCTGTTGATCGACGACAACCCGCTCGAGTCCATGGTTTCATCGGGCGAACTGACGCCCGAACCGCAGTCCGAGGACGACTGAGGAGGGTCGAAGGTTCCACTGAAGAGCCGATTAGTGACCGCCGACGGCCGAGACGCAACTTTATTTCCCTCGATGCGAACAGGGTAGTTATGACCGCAAACCGGGACCAACTGACGATCGGGATCGTGGGGGTGGGAACCCACGGGATGAATCACGCGCGGGTCCTTCGTGATCTCGGCCACGAGGTGATCGCCGCCGACGCGGATCCGACGACTCGAGCGACGTTCGAATCCGAGTTCGAGACGGATCCGTACGAGAACCCCTCGGAGTTGTTCGAGAGCGACGTCGATGCGGTGATCATTTCGACGCCGACGAAGTTTCACGAACCGGTCGCCACCTCGGCGTTCGAGGCCGGACTCGACGTGCTCGTCGAAAAGCCGCTGGCGCACACCGTCACCAGTGCAGAGCGCATCGCGGCTGCAGCAAAGCGGACGAACCAAATCTGCATGGTCGGATTTCATCACCGGTTTCGAAACGCTTGCACCGTTCTCGAGGAGTACATCGAGGAAGGGTATCTCGGGGACGTCACCCACATCGACGCCAAGTTCATTCGACGGCGAGGCGTTCCCGGTCGCGGGACGTGGTACACCTCGGACGAAATTGCCGGCGGCGGTGCGCTCATGGATGTCGGGAGTCACGCACTCGATTTGCTCTTTAGCTTCTACGACTGGCCGACGATCGAAAACGTCCTCGCCACGGCGAACGCGGAGTTCGGCGGGCAGGAATCGTACGCCTACCTGCACATGTGGGGCGAGGATAGCGAGGCTCGGATGTACGACGTCGAGGACTCGGTGAACGCCTTCCTCGAGTTCGATGACGGGCGGACGGCCGATATCGAGATCGCCTGGGCGGCGAACACGCAATCGGTTCACAGCTACGACGTCCGCGGAACGGAGGCCGGCGCATCACTCGATATTACGAATACACTTGAGGAAATCGATCCGACCGGCAGCCGTCAGAACACCCTTGAGCTCTACGAAGTTCGGAACGGTGTCGTCGATCACTTCGTCGATTCCGAGGTCGTCTGCCCGAGGAACGATCCCTACCGCGATGAGCTCTCGACGTTCCTCGACGCCGTCGTTTCCGGGTCGCGTCCTGAACGGAACAACGTCCACCAGGCGCTTTCCGTTCAACGGGCGATCGATCGTCTCTACGACGAAGTCGACTACTAATTCGAACGGCAGTCCGAGACGGCATCGAATTCCCGCCACGCTTATTCGCTCCCCTTCCGTCGGCTATCGACATGAACGAACGCCAGGCGGATACCGGGAAGACGATCCAGTCGATCGAAACCATGATTCGTCTGCTCGATGTTATTCGTCGCCGCGAATCGGTCGGCGTCACCGAGCTTGCGAACGAAGTCGGCCGCTCGAAGAGTACCGTCCATCACTACCTCAGGACCCTCGAGTTGTACGATTGCCTCGAGAAATCGGACGGCACCTATCAGCTCGGGCTGCGTTTTCTGACCTACGGGGGCCAGGCTCGCTTTCGACAGCGAATCTACCAGTTGGCTAAGAGCGATGTGGATCAGCTCGCCGCCGAAACGGGTGAGCAGGTTCGGCTTGTGGTCGAGCGCGGCGGTCACGGGATCGCGATCTATCAGGCCGAAGGCGAGCACCTCGACTACCCGCGTTCGTACGTTGGCTCCGTCGACGAACTCCACTGCACCGCCGCCGGAAAGGCGTTTCTCGCCGCGCTTTCGCCGGATAGAGTCGCCGAGCTGTTGGCCGAAACCGAACTGGTCGGATACACCGAGAACACGATCACGGATAAAGACGTCCTCCTCGAGGAACTGGAACAGATTCGATCACGCGAAGTCGCGTACGACGACGAGGAGCGAACCGAGGGGATTCGGTGTGTTGCAGTGGCGATTACGAGCCGATCCGGCGAACTGCTCGGCGCGATTAGCGTCTCCGGACCGACGGACCGGCTGACGGACGAACGGTTCCGGTCTAAAATTCCGAGTCAGCTTCAGAATATCGTCGGCGTGGTCGAAATAAACACCACCTATTCTGACTGGGCGGACACCGTTTGATGGTGGGTGGACAGCGTTTGATGAGCACTCGATGGCTGATAGTAACCTCGCTCCCGTTCGGGCTATTTTGGCCGAATCCCATTTCTGGAGACCGCGACCGGTTCCCTTCAGAGCGATACTGCCTTTTCGAGACCGTCAGAACGATGGAATCGATCGTTGTTCGGACCTACTTTGATGCAACGAGTATCGAACACGGTCTTGTTCTCGAAGAATTCAAACACGTGCCATTAACTTGTATTGAGTTGACACGATCGTTCAATGGCCGGGCGATATCAATCGAACCGGAGAGTTGGCACTGTTCGTAACTCTCGAGACACCGAATCTCCCCGGCCAGTTTTCGGAGATCTGCTTCTATCTGGTACCCGGTAAGGGGTCAGTAGTGAGTTCGAAATCGCGTCAAGACCGCCGGAATCCGGAGCGATAGTCGGAGAGGGCTCTTACTCGATTCGCTGTAATACGTAATACCAAGAGCGGAACGACCGGTTGCCGTTCTCGATTGCTACCGGTTGTCGTTCCCGACCTGCTCGAGCAACCCCTTCATGTACCCGATCGCGAACAATCGTCCCATCGTTTCGTAACCGGGGTTCTCGTTCGTCTCGCCGGCCATCGTGGGAACGTGATCCGGCCGTGCGGGGCCGTCGAATCCGATGTCTTCGTACGCCTCCATCGCGGCGAGCATGTCTGTCGGGCCGTCGTCGTGCCACGTTTCGACGAAGCCGTCGGCGTCGCCCTCGACGTCCCTGAAGTGGACGAAATTGATTCGGTCGCCCAGCCGCCGAATCGCCGATGGCACATCGACGCCCATCGCGGCAAAGTTACCCTGACAGAACGTGACGCCGTTGTGTTCGCTGTCGACGATATCGAGCGCGCGTTCGTACGCCTCGACGCTGTTGATGATCCGCGGAACGCCCCGAACCTCCTCTCGCGGCGGGTCGTCGGGGTGGAGTCCCAGTTTCACGCCCGCTTCCTCTGCGACGGGGACGACTCGCTCGAGGAAGTACTCGAGGTTCGCCCAGAGTTCTTCGGCGGTAATCGGCGGGATATCCGGCTTCGGTCCGCGACTCATCTGTTCATTATCGTAGGCGGTCGTGAGCGATCCCCCTCGAGACGGAACCGAGGTCGCGGTCCGAGCCCAGCGGATGCCGGCCATCCAGTCGTAGCAGACGACGGGAACGTCGAGTCGGCCCAGATTTCGAAGGAATCTACAGAAGTCGTCGATCTCCTCGTCTCGGCCGGGTTTTCCGAGCCGGGTGGTATCGGTCAGCGGAACGCTCCCCTCGATCACGCTGAGATCTATTCCGGCGTGTTCGAAGCGGTTCTTCCATCGCAAGAGTGTATCATAGTCGGTCGGTCGACGTCCGTCACCGATCTCGAGGGTGTGAACGACGGCGTTCGTGACGCCCATCTGTGCGGCGATCTCCCAGCGATCGTCTGTCGTCGGCGGAAGTGTGAGAGCGAGATCCATGTGGTATTCACGCGATGTAGCCGGGCATTTTATTCGATTCGCCTTATATCTTCCTTTGCTGGAGATCGAATTTAGACCAGTCATCGGCTCCGGCCTTCGCAACTATGCCGCCCACACACCTCGATATCTGCATATTCCACTGTTCGCACATCCCGATGGCCGCACACCACGTTTCCCGTGAACAGTCCAACGTTGGGTCCCCCCGCGACGAGGTGGAGAGACGATACCTATAATTGCGTGTCTCGAAAAAGGAAGGGTATGACTATCGAGCAAGTTGCAGTTACCGGCGGCAACGGAAAGATCGGCGAGGCGATTCTCGCCGAGTTCGCGGACAACGGGTACGGGACCATCAACATTTCCCGAGGGAAACGCCGTGAAGAGAGCTCGGACACCTTCCAGTCGGTAGATCTGTTAGACGCTGGTGCGGTGTACGGCTCGCTCGCGCGGACGGACGCCGACGCCGTCGTCCACATGGGAACGATTCCGGGTCCGACGGATCATCCGGGGTTCGAGACCTACGAGAGCAACGTCCAGTCGGCCTACCACGTCCTCGAGGCCGCGACGAACCTCGGCCTCGAGTCGGTCGTGCTCCCCTCGAGTATCAACGCGATGGGTGCCGCCTATCAGGACGCGCCGACTGACGTTCGATACCTCCCGGTCGACGAGGAACATCCCCTGACGCCCCGAGATCCGTACGCCGTCAGCAAGCACGCGATGGAGGTCACCGCGGACGGGTTCGCTCGAAATTCCGACGCGCCGACAATTTCGTCGCTTCGGTATCCGTGGGTCGGAACCGACGAGGAGCTCCGAGAGATGTTCGTCGACGCGGATCGGTCACTCGAGGGGCTCGAGGACGCGTGGCACCACACGACGCGGGACGTTCTGTTCTCGTATCTTCACATCGAGGACGCCGCGTCGATCGCGCGGCTGGCCGCCGAGGCGTCGTTCGACGGACACGAGCGGTTCTGGGCGGTTGCGGGAGACACGTCGGCGGCGGTAGATTCGGCAGAGTTGGTGGACCTGTACTATCCGGATGCGACAGTGCGAGCGGGGCTCGAAGGGCACCAATCGCTGATTTCGACCGAGAAAGCTCGCCGGATCCTCGGCTGGGAGCCGGAGCGAAGTTGGCGTACCGTCTAGTCGCGCATCCGTGTTTGATCGCCTCCGATAGCAGACCTCTCGGATTTCAATCAACTATGGTGGAAATAACGGGGGATCAGCATCGATTCGTCGTTCAGTTCGTTCTGAATGCTGTAAACGGTATTGAGGGGGCTTCAACGCCCATCTCTCAAAAAATCATGATAACACTACAATTTGTGAGTACTGTTTCGAGATTACACGAATACACGTACAAACAATCGTCTTCGGAAGAGAACCGTAAGCTGGTGGGGGATACCTAACGGTGATCCCAGATTAGAGGTCATGGCACTCCATCAACAATAACGACAGCGTTCGGGAAGTCGATACGTTTTCCCACGGTATCCGATCACGCCTCGAGCACCGGCGGGCGCACAACATTTATGAAACGAAGTGATAACAGAGTACTATGAACCGGACAACCGCACACTCGGAACGGATCCCGTTTCGATGAGTTCCCAACAGTCCACTCGTGAGTTGTTCTGGGATATCGTCAGCGACTACCACCGGCTGTTCATGGCGCTTTTGTACATCAATATCACGCTTCTCGTTCTGATGGCCGTCGCCATCATCCTCGGTGCATTGGGAACCGAGGCGTACGTTATCTCCGTGATCAACGTCGTGCTCCTCAGCGGAACATCGATATTGATCGGATTCGTTACGTGGCGTTCGAAAAATCGCGGAGATTGAGTCCGCGTGAGACCTCGAGCGGCCATCGCCCGAAAATCACGACTAAACCGCACGATTATTCGGGAATTATTTACGATTGTAGCTGGTTGCTATTCCCATGGAAGAAGAGCACGTCGTAGGGAAACCCGTCTCCTGCGACCCGGACCGTACGGATATCGAGACCCTCGAGTCCATGCTCAGGGACGAACGCGGACAGACGCGAAAGAACGCCCTCGATGCCGTACTCCGAATCGGTAAATCGGAGCCGGATCGAGTAACGCCGCTGGCGGATACCATCGTCGATCGACTCGACGATTCGTTTCTCGTCGCCCAAATAACCGCGGCGGACGCGGTTTCGACTCTTGCAACACGCCAACCGGATGCCGTCTCTCACGGGCGGGTACAACTTCTCAGTTTGCTCGATGAGGATCCGCCACTCCTGCGCTCTCGAGCGGCGCGTGCGATTTCACACCTCGTTGATGCGGACCCGGTACAGTTTGTCGAGCACAGCGAGCGTTTTTTTGACATCCTTCGAAAGGGACCGACGGTCGAGACGGGAACGGAATCGTTGCTGACTGGCGACGAGCCGTCGCTCGAGGAGCAAAAGGCGGCTCGCCAGCTACGGCGAAATCGTGGACAGGCGCTGTCGAACGACAAACAGCGCTCGGTATACGTACGCCGTGTCGCTGCGGAAAGTCTCGGTTCGGTTGCTCAGGTTGACCCGGAATCGTGTTCGCGGCAGGTTTCTGACTGCGTGAATCTTTTCAAGGACGAACAGGCGCGGGTTCGCGGCGAAGCGGTTGATGTTGTCCGCCACGTCGCAGAATGGAATTCGGGTGCTGTTGGGGAAGCTATCGATCCGCTCACGAATCGGCTCGACGACGAGGCCGAGTTCGTACGGGCTCGAGCGATTCGGGCGCTCGGGTTCGCCGAAGCGACGCAAACGGTCCCGCAACTCGAGGCCACCGCAGCGGCCGAGTCGGCGGATTCCGTCGCGGAACTGGCCGCGACGACCGCGGAATGGCTCGAAAACCGGGCATGAGCGTCGCCTTTCGAACGCGCGTTCTCAGAATTTACTATAATTATATAGATCATTAGAAACATTTATGTGCGTTGCCATACCATGACAATCAGTATGGGTGAAGACCATATCGACAGGGATTACTGTGAGCTAGTATCACGCCGTAGCTTCATAGCAGCGACAGGTGTTGCCGGTTCCGCCGCGCTTGCGGGCTGTTATGGAAGTGGGGATGACGGTAACTGGTTCAATACTGCACAGGTCGAACACGAGGTCGGCCAGTACCAGTACAATCCACATGAATGGGGCGGCTTTACGCACGCTTCGTTCGGCCTCTTCGATGAATACGCCCAGTATCTCGTCGGGGAAGACGAGTTCTACCCGCACTTCGTCGAGGAGTGGGAGACCGACGAAGGAGAAATGACGTTACACTTGCGCGACGACTACACGTGGGGCAACGGTGACGATATTACGGCGGATGACATCGTTATGCAACTCGAGATCGGCGAAGCGCTGGACTCGAACCTCTGGGAGTTCGCGGACGACGTCGAGGCGACGGACGACCACACCGTCGTCATCTCCTACTCGGAGGGGACGAACACAGATATCATCGAACACACCGTGCTCAACGAAAGCCTCGACCATCCCCCAGCCGATTGGGTGGAGATCCACGAGGCGATTCAAAACGGTGATGACGTCGATATCTTCGGGCACGAGATCGAAGAACCCACGCCCTCGGGCCCGATCGAGTTATCGAACACGACCGATTCCTACCACGAGTACACGATTCGAGACGACCATCCGCTCGCGGACAACTACGATTGGGAGGGGTACCGGATGGAATACCGATCCGAAAACCAGGCGGCACACCAGTCCTTCCAACAGCAGGACCTCGACGGGATCCACAGTCTCTTCGCGGATCCCGAAATCATGGACACGTTCCCCGATAGTCTGGAGGAGATTCAGATCCCGGGCGGGTTCGGATTCGGCGTCGCTTTCAACTACGACGACGAGCACTACGGCGATCGGGAGGTCCGGCAGGCGTTCATGCATGCGCTCGACCGCGATCTCGTCATCGAAAACATCGGGGAGTCGACCAGCATCAAACACGACGCGCCGACCGGGTTGACGGCGGTCGCAAACGACGAGTGGTTCGGCGATCCGACGGATCAGTACGAGCCGTACGAACACGATCTCGATCGGGTCGAAGAGCTCCTCGAGAGCGCGGGCTACGAACGGAACGGCGACGATATTTGGGAGCGCGACGGCGAGGTTCTCGAGGCCAATATCATCGTCGCCTCGAGCTGGAGCGACTGGGTGACGATGGCGAGTACCTGCGCCGATCAGCTGTCTCAGGCCGGTTTCGACTCCTCGGCGGACACTCGCGGCGAAGGTGCCTGGTACGAACTGATGGCTGACGGCGATTTTCAGGTTACGGCCTACGGCCATACGCAGGGCGGGGATCCGGCGATGAACCATCCGTTCTTTGCGCTCCGGTGGAAGCTCCTCAACCGGGAACACGACAGCGACTCCTCGTTTTATAACTACCCCGAGGAGGTAACCGTGCCCGAGATGGACGGCGACGGAGAAATGACCGTCGACTTCAACGAGGAGTTCGAAGCGCTTGCGGCGACCAACGACGAAGCGGAGATGCAGGAGATCGTCGAACGACTCGCGTGGGTCGTCAATCAGGATGTCCCGTTGGCGATTATTCAGGAAAAGTACGAGCAAACGTTCATCGACAGAGAGATGTGGGATATTCCGGACGAATCGGAGCACTTCCAGAGCTACTGGCCGCTCTGGTGGCTCCCGAAAGTGGACGATATGAGTGCTGCACAATGAAAACGGATCGTACGACCGCGTTCACGCTATGAATTGGGTGCTCAAACGGACCGGACAGTCGGTGTTTACCGTCTGGGCCGTCGCGACGATCTCGTTCGGCCTGATTCGACTGATGCCCGGCGGAGCGGAGGATATCATCGTCGCGCGAATCCACGAAAGCCAGGGCTCGGACGTTCCAGCGGAAGTGATCAGAGAACAGGTACAGCACCGGATCAACATCGATCCGAACGCGCCGATTCACGAGGCCTACCTGCAGTACATGGGCGGGCTCGTTCGCGGGGATTTCGGCCATTCGGTGTATCTAAACAGGGACGTCGCCACGATTCTGGCGGAGGCGCTCCCGTGGACGATATTCCTCATGGCGATCAGCACGCTACTCACCTTCGGGCTGGCGCTCTCGCTTGGGGCGATGATGGCCTACAAAGAAGGAACCAGGTTCGACATCTCTCAGACCGGGGTCGCGATACTGACGACGTCGATCCCGTACTACGTCGCCGCCGTGTTGTTCATCGCGTACCTCGGAAACAGGACGTCGATCTTCCCCGCTCGAGGACGATACCCTGCGGTCGTCGAACCCGGATTTACCATCCAGTTCATCGTCGGTTCCTTTCACCACGCGATTCTCCCTGCGGCGTCCTTCGTACTGACAGTGTACGGCCTGACCGCCCTCGCGATGCGTGGCAACAGTATCCAGATACTCGGGGAAGACTACGTACGCGTCGCGCGCCTCCGTGGCCTCTCCGACAGGCGAATCGCCCTGCGGTACGTCGGTCGCAACGCCGTGCTTCCGATGTACACGAGTCTCCTCATTTCGATCGGGTTCATGTTCGGCGGTTCGATCATTCTCGAGGAACTCTTCCAGTACCCCGGTATCGGCTACTACATGTACCAGGCCATCGAGTACCAGGATATGCCCCTGATGATGGGGACGTTCCTGGTCATCACGGTGGCTGTCGTCATCGCCTTGTTCGTCGGTGATGCGACCTACAGCAAACTGGATCCGCGGATCAAATCGGGTGATGACAGTGAGTCCTACTGAGGGGGATCGAGAGCCCCAGACGGACGGTGGCGAGATGTTCGCCACCGCCGAACTCACCCAGATCAGTCGACGCCAACGGTACGGTGAGTGGTTTCAGGAGGCGGTTCGAGAACCGTTTTCGATCGCCTGGGAAGACTGGCGGATGAAAGTTGGGCTGACGATCATTCTCGGGTTCATCGCCATGGCTGCTCTCGCCTGGGTTTCGTCCTCGACGTTCTGGGTTCTCGAGAACGTGACGATCCTCGAGGAACCGATCTCGAATCAGGGGCCACAGTCCCTGCAACCGTTCGAGAGCTCGGACCACCTGCTCGGCACGGACAATCAGGGTCGTGACATCCTCGCCGGAGTCGTCCACGCGACGCCGATGATGTTACAGATGATCCTCGCGGGTGCCGTGTTCGCGACCGTGATGGCGACTGCGGTCGGAACCGTTGCAGGGTATAAAGGCGGGACGACCGAACGAATCCTCATGACGATCAGCGACGTGGCCATGACGATTCCCGGACTGCCGCTGGTGATCGTCCTGGTCGTGCTGATCAATCCGCAGAACCCCTGGTTCATCGGAATCATCATCACGATCAACGTCTGGGCCGGAATCGCGCGAACGATTCACTCGCAGGTGTTGACGCTCCGCGAGCACTCCTACGTCGAAGCCTCCCGAACGATGGGGATCAGTACGCCGAGGGTGATACAGAAAGACATCCTGCCGAATCTGATGCCGTACATCACCGTCAACTTCGTCTACTCGGCTCGTCGGGTCATCTACGACAGCGTCGCGCTGTACTTTCTGGGCATCCTCTCGTTCCAGACCGTCGAAAACTGGGGCGTGATGATGAACCTCGCCTACCAGACGGCGGGAGCGCTGTACAACCCGGCGACGACGTACATGCTGATCATCCCGATGATACCGATTATCGTGCTTTCGTTCGGCCTGATCCTGTTCGCACAGGGGACGGACCGCCTGTTCAATCCGCGCGTTCGGACGCGCCAGAGCGGACGAACCGAACCGACAGAAGACGCCGACGACGACACGCCACGAGTTCCACAATGAGTACGTACGAACGATCACAACACGATCGAGCACTGTACGAGACGGCCGACCCGGTCATCGAGCTCCGGGACGCGGAGGTCGTCTTCGAGATGGACCGCGGAGTCTCCCGCGTTCTCGACAACGTCACCCTCGACATCCAGCGAAACGAGGTGCTCGGGATCGTCGGCGAGAGCGGGAGCGGCAAATCCATGCTCGCGTCCGCGATGTTAGACGCCGTCGTTGACCCCGGCGTTCTGTCGGGTCAGGTAACGTACCACCCGGCGGACGGCCACCCCGTCGACGTGCTCGAGCTCAGCGAACGGGAACTACTCAAACACCGCTGGGAGGACATTTCGATGGTGTTCCAGGGAGCGATGAGTTCGTTCAACCCGACGATGGAGGTCGGCGAGCACTTCGAGGAAACGATCGAGGCTCACGACTACGATATCGGAGCCGGAATGGACCGCGCTCGAGAACTGCTCGAGGATCTGTACCTCGATCCGGATCGCGTCCTCCCATCGTATCCCCACGAACTCAGCGGCGGGATGAAACAGCGGGCGCTCATCGCGCTCTCGCTGGTGTTGGAACCGGACGTCCTTGTCATGGACGAGCCGACAGCCGCCCTCGACCTGCTGATGCAACGATCGATCCTCTCGTTGCTCGAATCGCTCAAAGAAAAGTACGACCTGACGCTGATCTTCATCACGCACGACCTCCCCCTGGTCGCGGAACTGGCGGATCGACTCGCCGTGATGTACGCGTTCGAACTCGTCGAAATCGGGGCTACGGAGGAAATCCTCCGGCGCGGTTCCCACCCCTACACGCGGTCGCTGTTGAACGCGACGCCGAACCTCGACGCTCCGCTTGAGGAGATGCGCCCGATCGAGGGGGCGGCACCCGACCCGGTCGACGTGCCGTCGGGCTGTTCGTACCACCCCCGGTGTCCGCTCGCGGACGACGAGTGTGTCGCCTCGGACCCTGCGTTTCAGGCCGTTTCCGACGAACACAGTGTTGCCTGCTATCACTGGCAGGACGCTCCGGACGCGATTCCGTTTAACGTGGAGGTGGAGGTGGCAGAAGATTGCCCACAGACCGATAAGGAGGGTGAGTGCCTGCCAGACGAGAGAACGGCGGACTCGAGCGAACCCGAACCCCAGCAAGCAGAGAATCGTGCGGAAACGGACGGTGGTGACCAATGAGCGGGAGCGATCAACACCTCGTCTCGCTCGAGGGCGTCGAAGTCCACTTTGAGGAGAGCACTGGCTTACTCGATTTCGGCGATCCGGATGTCGTCCGGGCCGTCGACGGTGTCAGCCTCGATATCGAGCAAAACGACGTGGTGGCACTCGTCGGCGAGTCCGGGTGTGGGAAAACGACCCTCGGCAAAACCGCAATCGGTCTCCAGCGGCCGACCGGTGGGAGCGTCCGTTATCGCGGCCAGGACATCTGGGACGCGAAAGACGGGCGCGGCGACGTCGAGATTTCCTACACCGATATACGGCGCTCGCTCCAGATCATCCATCAGGATCCGGGGAGTTCGCTCAATCCCAATCGGCGCGTGCTGAAGATTCTCGAGGCACCGTTAAAGCGGTGGCAGGCGGGGATGAGCGCGGGAGATCGACGGCGGGAAGTCCTGTCGATGCTCGAGCGCGTCGGCATGACGCCGGCCAAAGACTACGCCGGACGATATCAACATCAGCTCTCCGGCGGGGAAAAACAGCGCGTTGCACTCGTCAGGGCGCTGTTGATGGATCCGGACCTCATCCTCGCGGACGAGGCGATCAGCGCGCTCGACGTCTCGTTGCGCGTCGAGATGATGGACCTCATGCTCGAGTTGCAGGATCAGTTCGACACCTCCTTCGTCGCCGTCTCCCACGACCTCTCGAACGCGCGGTACTTCGCCGCCCACGGTGGGGGTCGAATCGGCGTTATGTACCTCGGCCAGCTCGTCGAAATCGGACCGGCCGAAGAGATAATCTCCAATCCGAAACACCCCTACACGAAGGTCCTTAGATGGGCCACGCCCGACCTCCGTGCGGGAACCGACTCGAGCGAGCCGCCGGTTCGACGGATCGATATTCCGGATCCGAAGAATCCGCCGTCGGGCTGTCGGTTTCATACGCGCTGTCCGGAGGCTCGCGAGTGGTGTCCGCGCGAACAACCGGAGCCGATCGACGTCGACACAGACCACGAGGTCGCCTGCTTCCGCGAAGACGAGGACCACGAGTACTGGTCGAGTCCAGCACTCGAGGACGAACAAGCCGCCGGGTCAGCGCGGTCGGACTGATCGATAGCGATCGGAATTGATCGGTGTTGCTCGAAGCGATTCCGGCGAAGGTCGGCGGTTGTTCGTCCGTCGAATTTATGTGACTTGCAATCAATTACCAATCGTATGACTCAGCAGGTTAGCCCCGCGTCGAGAGACATCAGTATACAGGAATTGATCGACGAGTTGTCCCTTCCGCAAAAAGTCGGACAGCTCGTCGGAACGTACGTCGGATCGATGGACCAAGATATCACCCTCGAGAACGCACGGGAGATGGTTATTGACTCCCACGTCGGAACGGTCGCCGCGTTCGGAATCGGCGTTTCGAACCATCACGACCCGGTCCGCGTGGCCGAGATGGCGAACGAACTCCAGCGGACCGCACTCGAGGAGACTGAACACGGCATTCCGCTCTTGCTCCCCGTCGACGCCGTTCACGGCCACGCGTACGTAAACGGTGCGACGATATTCCCCCACGGACTCGGCGTCGCTGCGACGCGAAACACCGACCACGCATTCAGCGCAGGGGCGATTACGGCGACCGAGATGCGAGCCACCGGCGCGAACGTCAACTACGGACCCACCTGCGACGTTGCCAGGGACCCGCGCTGGGGCCGAACGTTCGAAACGTACGGAGAGAGCCCGCTCCTGTGTGGCGCGTTCGCCGGGGCGACCGTTCGGGGCCTCGAGTCCGCTGAAGACGGGCCTCGAGTTGCCGCGACGGTAAAACACTTCCCGGCCTACGGCGACCCGGAAGCCGGCGAGGACGCCGCCGTCGTTGATCGGTCGCCAACCACTGTCCACCAGCAGTTGCTCCCTCCGTTTCGGGAAGCGATCAACGCCGGCGGCTCGCTCGTAATGCCGTGTTACAACTCGATTGACGGCGAACCGGCCCACGGCTCGCGGCGGTACCTGACCGAACTTCTCCGGGAGCGACTCGGCTTTGACGGAGCCGTGGTCTCCGACTGGGGCGGCGTGGACATGCTCCACGAGGATCACCGCGTTACCGCGTCACAACGCGATTCGGCGAGAACGGCTCTCGAGGCCGGCCTGGATCAGATTTCGATCGGACGACGGGCGTACGCCGACCACCTCGTGTCTCTCGTCGACGACGGCGAACTTTCGGAGGGACGGATCGACGAGGCGGTTCGACGGCTCCTCGAACTGAAACGGAATCTCGATCTCTTCGAAAACCCCTACGTCGACATTAACCGAGAGACGTCGGTTCTGGGGGCGGACAACCATCGAGAACGGGCGTATCAGGCCGCACTCGAGTCACAAACGCTGTTGAAAAACGAGGAGGATTTCCTCCCGTTGTCGCCGGACCTCGACTCGATTCTGGTCGCGGGGCCGAACGCGGATTCGCTTCGAAATCAGTACGGCGGTTGGAGCGTCCAACAGCCCGAACCCGATTCCGGCGTGACCGTTCGAGAGGGAATCGAACGGGCCGTCGGACCCGACGCGACGGTTCGATACGAACAGGGCGCGACGACGACCGAAGTAGTCGATCTCGAGGCCGCGTCCAGCAGTGCGGCAGAGTCGGACGTCGCCGTGCTCGCTCTCGGGGAGAACTGGTATTTCCACGAATTCGGCCCGCAGGAACTCGTCGGCACCACCGGCGAGAATCCGACCCGTTCGCAACTCGAGTTACCGTCCGCACAACGGGAGTTGCTCGAAGCGGTTTGGAAAACCGGGACGCCAACCGTTCTGGTGTTGATTACTGGGCGTCCGCTTTCGATCCCCTGGGCGGACGAACACGTTCCCGCGATCGTCCAATCCTACTATCCGGGAAGCGAAGGTGGGCGCGCCGTTTCCGACGTACTATTCGGGAAACGCAACCCGTCCGGTCGGTTGCCGATCAGCGTGCCTCGCTCGACGGGTCACCTACCGACGCGGTTCAACCACCTCGCGCATCCGACCCCGATCGGGAGCGACGAACACCCCGAAACCTACGACCCGCTTTACGAGTTCGGTCACGGGGAAAGTTACACGGAGTTCGCCTGTGAGAATCTCGAGGTCGGGAGCGAGGAAATCGGCTCCGCAGAGTCGGTAACCGCCCAAATCACCGTCGAGAACGTCGGCGACCGGGCGGGAACACGAGCGCTCGATTTCTTCCTTCGGGACCGCGTGAGTTCACGGGTGAGGCCCGTCAGGGAACACGTCGGCTTTACGACGGTCGATCTCGAGCCTGGCGCGGCGGCGACGGCGGGAATCACCGTCCCAAACGATTCGCTCGCCGTACCCGACTCGAGGGGTCGAAAGACTGTCGAATCAGGCACGTTCGAGGTTTCGTGTGCCGGAGAAACGACGTCGTTCGACGTTCGATGAGTCGGCGTTTGCCGGGTTGGAGTGCCCGACGTGACTCAGCGGCGACCGGGAACCGCTGACGAATTTCAGAACGAACGTTCGAAATAGCGCTCGGAAACTGGCGGTCTGGAGCGATCGAGGTCGTCGTATCACGCACGCAATATTTTTGGTCGGGGGCGAACGGGTACTGTGCATGGAAACGGATACCCTCAAAACGGCGCTCGAGGAAGCTGGACTCACCGGCCAGCAAGCCGATGCGTATCTAACCTTGCTCGAGTTGGGACCGTCGCCCGTCGTCAGGATCGCCGAGCACTCCTCGGTCTCCTCGTCGCGGATTTACGACGTCGTTCGTGCGCTCGAGGAACAGGGGTTCGTCGAAACTATCGAACGCGATCGGCTTCACACTCGGCCGCGGGAACCGATGGACGTTCTCGATCGATTGCGGAACAAAAGCGAAATTCTCGCTGACGCCGCTGACGAAATCGAAGATCGGTGGGAACAACCGGATCCGATGGAGTCACGCGTGAGCGTCCTCAAACGAAAGGAGACGATTCTTCGACGCACCGCAGAAGCGATTTCCAGGGCGGAGATTGCTATCGAACTGGCGGTCACGCCGTCGCAACTTCGAGAACTTCGGTCGACGATCGAGACAGCGATCGAAGAACGCGACGTTCTGGTCCAGATCAGCGTGTACGACGCCGGAGATGCGGATGTTCCGGTTCCCGATGGCGTTCTCGAAATACGTCGCTGTCCGATCCCGGGCCCGTTTCTCGCGATAATCGACCGGCTGTACGTCTTCTTTTCGCCGAACGTTCACGCCGACGAGCCCTATGGCGTGACGATTGGCGACGAAATCCTCTCCTTTATCCTCCACTGGTACTTCCTTACGTGTCTCTGGGCGCAGAACGAACCGATACACGTCTCGAGCAACCATCCCCCAACGTACGTCAGCGTCGAGGGATTCGTCCACGACGTTTCGCCCCTGTTCTTCGACAGTGCCGAGATAACGGTCCGGATTATCGGCCACGATACGACCACTGGAGAGTTGCTCGAGGTGACGGGATCGCTCGCCCATATCACCAGCAATGGACAGTTCGCTCCGAATCACCGCCCTACTTACACGGAACTCGCCGGCCAGGTAACGCTGTTTCTCGACACCGAAGACGGGCTCTACACGATCGGCGGGTGGGGTGCGCTCGTCGAAGACGTTGAGGCGGAGGTCCTCCGGATCGAAGGGATCGAATTTCCGCCATTATAAGGTGTCGGGTTCGCGCTGCGGCGAGTTCCATACGCACCAGAACACGCTCGTTCGCCGCAGGCACAAGCGCGTTCGCTTACTCGAGGCCGATCCGCGACCGAAATTCCGGAACGCCTGTAGCATCGACCTCGGTCGAAGGGACGCGAAACAGGGCCCCTGCCCCGTCACCTTCGGACTGGCGCGTTCCGCCGTCGAGTGCGGTCGTCAGGTAGCAGTCCTCGTATGCCGGGCCGCCGAACGTGACCGATGAAACCTTCCGTGCCGGAACGTCGATTTCCGTCACCGCAGTTCCGTCGGAGTCGTACCGAACGACGCGGTCGCCGTTCCAGCGAGCCGACCAGACATCACCCGATTCGTCGACGGTCATTCCGTCGGGAACGCCGTCGTTCGCAGGCGTTTCGACGAACGCCCGTCGGTCAGAAAGTTCACCGGTGTCCCGATCGTACGCGAACGCGTAAATCCGGCGGGCCTCCGATTCCGTAAAGAAGAACGTCTCGAGGTCTCTCGAGAATCCCATCCCGTTTGGGATGTCGACATCCTCGATAACGATCCGAGTCGATCCGTCGGGGTCGATGCGATACAGATCGCCGAGGGCCTCAGAACCGGGCATCGTTCCGCAAAAGACCCGGCCTTCGGAGTCGGCGATGACGTCGTTGAACCGCGTCTCCGCATCGATCCGGAGAACGATTTCGTGACCGCCCGATTGTGTATTCCAACGGCGGACCTGCCCGTGCTCGAACAGGAGTAGGGAGCCGTCCGCCTCGATCGTGAACCCGCCGAGGGGCGAGCTATCGTTGGTCTCGTAGACGACGGAATTCTCTCCCGTTTCGGGTTCGTATCGATATAGTAATCCTGCGGGGATATCCACCCAGTACAGACAGCGTTCCTCTGGGTGCCACAGCGGCCCTTCGCCGGTCTCCGCATACGTATCCGCGATTCGCTCGAGCGTAGTCACGAACGTGTAACTCGCGTCGTCTCCCTTGAATCTACCTCTGTGCGCCAGATTGGTCGGTACGACTTTCGCCCGTCGTCTACGACGATCTGGCCTCGAGGATCTCGACGAGTCGGCTTCTCCCGAGTTCCTCGATCAGTACCGCCAGTTCGAGGACTCGGTCTTCGCCGAGTTCGTCGACGAGCGAAACGATTTCGTCCGGCGTGAACGTCCGTGCGAGACTCGACATGGTCTCGACGACCTCGACCGTTCGCTCTGCGGTCTCCGCCGTCGGATCGACGGTGAGCGGTCGATTGACGAACTCCCCGTCCTTGTAGTAGCAAAAACGGAGTTCGGTATCGTCGCTCGATTCGGGAGTAACGATCTGGACAACGCCGTGGCCGTCCTCCCAGTCATCGATCCGTTGCTCGAGCAGGGTTTGATAGCGCATACACAAGCTAATTCGCTTATGCACATAAGCGTTAATGGTTGTATATCGCCTGGTATAGAGACTATTCAAAGGCAATATTCAGAAAAGTGGACTCCCGCGTTCGTCTAGAATCTCGTAAAATGTGGATCCGCTCGCGCCCGTTTTCAGATGATAATCATATCCAGCAACGGTTCACGGAAGACCAACAGAACGATGTTGTTGCTCGCGAAGAACGCGTACGCAGAGACGATGATAGCGACGAATCCGACATCGAGCGGACTCGAGAGAACGTAGCCGACCGTGACGATGACTACTGCGTAAGTAACGGCTGCGAGAACGACGCCGGGCAATCCGATGAATTCGTAGAACATGACAGTAATCGGGTTGAGTTCGTGAGCGTACGGAACGAGGAAGAGATGGACCGATGCAACCAAATCCGCGAACCACGTGATAAAAAAGGCGAGCCGTAACCGGGAACCTCCGGGTCGATTCGAGCGCAATGAAGGGACAGTCTCTACGGACATGATATCAACCGAGTTACGGAAGGAGGAAATAAAGGGCTTGACCCTGACCCTGCCGCCCGACCAGTTGAAAAAGAGAGCCATCACCAAACGTGGTAAGGGCTTACTAACATCACGGCCTTGAGCCGTTTGACTCCGCGTTTCACTTTCACCCTGACGCGGGAACGCTTTTGAGGCCCCCACTCGAAATACCCAATGATGGAACTCGACAACCATGCCGAGGATCTTGCCTCCGATCTCGGTATTGACAAAGAGGAGGTCAAAGCGGACTTACAGAATCTCGTGGAGTACAGCGTGCCGATCGACGAAGCCAAACAGAGCCTTCGCCGGAAATATGGCGACGATACGGGCGGCGGGTCCGCGCCATCGTCGAAGGATATCGAGGAAATCACGACCGACGACGGCAACGTCACGATCACCGCCGTCGTCCTGACCGCGGGCGAACGATCGATCCGCTACCAGGGCGACGATCACGTCATCGTCGAAGGTCGCCTCGCCGACGAGACGGGCGCCATCGACTACACCGCCTGGGAGGATTTCGGACTCTCCGCAGGCGATACGGTCACCGCCGGGAACGCCGGCGTGCGAGAGTGGGACGGCGAACCCGAACTCAACCTCGGCGAGAGCACGTCGCTTTCGTTCCTCGAGGAATCGCTCGAGGTCCCCTACGAAATCGGCGGCGACGCCCAGATAGCCGACCTGCAGACGGGCGATCGAGCCGTTTCCGTGGACGTCCAGATCGTCGAATCCGAACGTCGAACGATCGACGGCCGTGACGGGGAGACGGAGATCCAGAGCGGAGTACTCGGCGACGAATCCGGTCGACTTCCGTTTACCTGCTGGGCCCCCGACCCCGAAATCGAACCGGGAGCCTCCGTTCGAATCGAGAACGCCTACGTTCGGGAGTTCCGCGGCGTTCCGGAGGTGAACGTCTCCGAATTTTCGGTCGTCTCGAGTCTCGAGACGGAAATCGAAGTCGGGAGCGACGCGACGACGATGGGAATCGGCGAGGCGGTCGCGACGGGCGGCGTCTACGACGTCGAACTCGTCGGCAACGTTATCGCCGTTCGCGACGGCTCCGGATTGATTCAGCGCTGTCCAGAGTGCAATCGTGTCGTCCAGAAGGGCCAGTGTCGAACGCACGGCTCCGTCGACGGCGAGGACGATCTGCGCGTGAAGGCGATTCTCGACGACGGAACGGGAACGGTCACTGTCGTCCTCGACGACGAGCTGACCGAACAGGTCTACGGCGGCGATCTCGAGGATGCCCTCGAGCAGGCTCGCGAAGCCATGGACCAGGAAGTCGTGGCCGATACGATACGCGAGAAAATCGTCGGCCGTGAGTATTCCGTTCGGGGTCACCTCTCGGTCGACGAGTACGGTGCCAACCTCGACGCGGAAACGTTCGAGGAGAGCGCTGCGGATCCGACGGTGCGTGCAAGTAGTTTCCTCGAGGAGGTGCGAGCATGAGCGCCGAATCGCCGACGCCGAACCGGGAAATCGCCTACCGTCTGTTCGCCGCCGAATTCGACGACTCGACGCTTTCACACGCCGAGAGCGACGAGGAGCGCGCCCCGAACTACGTGATTTCGCCGACCGGCGCGCGGCTCAACCGCTTGTTCGTCGTCGGCACACTCACGGAAATCACGTCGGTTAACGACGAGATGCTCCGAGCCCGCGTCGTCGACCCGACGGGTGCGTTCGTCGTCTACGCCGGCCAGTATCAGCCCGACGAACTCGCCGCCTTGGAACAGCTCGAGCCCCCCGAGTTCGTCGCGATAACGGGGAAAGCACGGACCTTCCAGCCCGACGACTCGGATCAGGTCTACACCTCGATCCGACCCGAGAGCATCGCGGCCGTCGACGCGGAGACGCGCGACCGCTGGGTCGTCAGTGCGGCCGAACAGACGATCGACCGGATCGGCACGTACGCGAGAGCTGCCGAAGTCGATGCCTATGACAGTACCCTCCGCGATGCCCTCGTCGAGGCGGGCGTCGACGAGCCCCTCGCACAGGGAATCTCGCTCGCACAAGACCACTACGGAACGACGCCGACCTATCTCGAGAGCTTGCGCGAACGCGCCCTGGAAACGGTGGAAGTCATCGCCGGTGACCGAGACGCGGTCGAGGAGTTCGGCGTTCGTTCGAACGAGACGAACCCGGAAAGCCGGTCGTTCGAGGAAATCGCGACCGATTGCGCCGTTGAACTCGATGTCTCAGCAATGCAGGCGGCGGTACCGGATACGGCTACTGAGGAACTCGAGGAACCACTCGAGGGTGAGACGGCAGTAGCGTCGACCGCCGCGTCCACTTCGTCCGGCGATGTCGGGTCCGACGAACTACTGGGGTCCGCGGACGGTTCCGAGCCGGAGGAAACCGACGTGTCCGCGGAGCTATCCTCGTCCGCTGACGACGAATCAGTCGAGGAAACCGATACGGTTCGTGCGGACGACGACTCGGATAGCGACGTCGAAACTGATGCCGATACACAACCGGCCGCAGAGGCGGATTCGGATGCAACCGGGTCGGCTGCGACCGAGCCAAACGGAGATCAGGATGCCGCCGTCGCCGGCACCGATCCGGACGATGTCGTCGCCACTGAGCAGTCAGAAACGAGCTTCGAGGCGGGCGACAACCCCTCCCTCGAGACAGACGATGAACCAACTCTCGAATCGGACGACGAGTCGGACCTCAAGGACGATGACGAAATGGCGTCTGAAGAACCGGCTGCTGTCAATTCGGGAACCGAGACATCCGAAGCGATCGAGTCGGACACCGGCTCCGAGGACGAGGACCTCGGCAACTTCGATAGCGAGGGGTTCGACGACGGGATGTACGAGATGGACGATGAAGAACGCGAAGAGCTCGAGGCCGAGTACGGTGCGGAGTTCTCGACCGGAGCCGAAGTCGACGACCCGGGATCGGCGGATATCGACGTTCCCGACGAAGAAGAGCCTGCAGAATCCGCGGCGGAGGAAGCCGCTCAGTCGTCCACTAAGGAGACGGATACCGAGCAAGCCTCCGAATCCGAGGACGAACCGGACGAGGATGTCGACGTCCAGGCGCAGGTTATCAAGACGATGAATCAACTCGACGACGGCGACGGTGCGGACCGATCGACAGTCGTCTCGGAAGTCGCCGACGAAACGGGTGCGGCCGCCGACGAGGTCGAAGACGCTATTCAGGACGCGTTGATGGGCGGACAGTGTTACGAACCCGACGACGAGACGCTGAAGGCGATCTAAGCCCACCGGAGAACACGAACAGACCGAATGGCCTCACCTTCTCGATCCGATGACGACAGCGGCGCAGTCCTCGACCCGATCCCAGGCCACCCCGCGGCGATCGCAACGCTCGAGGGAGAACGAGCGCTGGTAATCTCTGATTACCACGCGGGATACGAAGCCGGCCTGCGCTACGAACGGGGTGTCGACGTTCCGAGTCAGGCATCCGACCGCCGGGATCGATTGCTCGGGTTACTCGAGCAAACCGCGGTCGACCGCCTCGTGGTCTGTGGCGATCTGATGCACGCCATCGGCGATCCCGGTGGAGCCGAGCGCGGCGAACTCGAGGTGCTGTTGGAGTCGTTCCCCGAATCCGTTTCGACGACGCTCGTGAAAGGAAACCACGACGGGGCGATCGAAACGTGGCTCGGCCCCGATGGGGACGATCAGCACGAATCTACCGGGACCGATATCGACCCGAACGAGCGGGTCGAACGGGCACTCGAGATCGTCTCGGGCAACGGGGTTCGACTTGGTCCGCTCGGCGTCTGTCACGGGCACACGTGGCCGGCACCCGAGGTGCTCGAGGCCGACGTGGTCTGTTTCGGCCACGAACACCCCTGTATACGGCTCGAGGACGAGGTCGGCGGAAGTCGCGTGGAGCCGATCTGGCTCCGCGGACGACTCGACCCGGGGCCGTTCGCGGAGCGAGACGAGTACGACGGGCTATCGTGGCTGAACGGCGGGAATCCGCCACGGATGGTCGGCCTTCCCGCGTTCAACGACCTCGTCGGCGGGACGTGGGTGAACGTCCCCGGTCAATCGTTTCTCGCACCGTTTTTACCCGACGGGATCACCGACGGAGAGGCGTATCTGCTCGACGGAACGCGCCTGGGCCCGTTTCGCGAGGTCTGATAGGGTCGTTCGTAACTATTTTCAGCCAGCCTGAGTAGATTGTGAACTCGCTCAGATACCCGTTGTCTGTTGGACAAAAGAGTAAGACATCTCACGGTCTAAGCGAATACATGGCAACAGAATCGTGCAGCTGCGGCGATTCGGAACCCGAGGTCGAATACTACCAACCCCTTGCTGATGCGATGTCTGTCTTGAGCAAGAAATACGCGCTGGAAACGATCAGCATCATCGAGAAACACGAACCGATGCGATTCAAAACACTCGAAGAACACCTGAGGGATGCGAGCAGTAAAACACTGTCCGATCGACTTGATCAACTCGTAGACAAAGGCCTCATAACACGCACACAGTACGAAGAGATACCTCCTCGGGTCGAGTACGAACTCACCGAGGATGGCCGCGAACTCCGTCGACATCTCGAACCGCTTCTGGACTGGGCAAAAACACAGGAGTGACCATTGTACACCCACCAGAGCCTACCACTGTTATTCCACTGGATTAACGAGTGGGTTCGAGACGTGACTGGTGACGTACTCGTGTCGCTTCCCTTGCAGACGCATTGCAGTCAGAGCTTTGTGTGTCGCGGGATCTTCGAATAACGCATTTTCGTCTCGATTGACCCACTTTTCGGGAATATTCGATTCTGTGCGAAGCATCTCGAAGGTCTCTAAACACCGCGTTCGAACGGAGTCCCAACAGGCGGTTTCGTCCAGCGGTGTGTGTTCAACAAGCGAGATGATCAGCTCCGTGAAATGATTCTGGAAGAGTGCATAGTACAGCTTGTTGTAGAGATCCCGTTCCCCGTCGGCATCGACATCAGAGTCAGGATAGGCATCAAAGGTGAAACCGTGGCGGGCAAGTCGATCGTTTAATACGCGAATGCCTCCGAGATCTCGCACTACTGTAGCGACCGGCTCTCCATTACTGAAGACCACGTACGAGTTTTGTGGATGGGTTTCAAGCGCGATACCGTATTTACTCAGGAGACGCAGCTGTTCAGGAACGACCGTATCGACGTAGGCTTCGAAAAACGCCTTCGCGATCGCCGTAGTGACCGGTTTGTTACGAGTGGCCGCAAACTGATCCAGAACGTCACAGACGATCGGGTGATTGGTGACGGGAGATGGCGTCAGCAAACTCCCGACAGCGATCGGTACGCCTTCCTCTGGTACCAGTGAATGAGCGTACGGATTCTGGCGAGCGAGTCCCGAGAGATTGCGGGCATTATGGTACTCATCGCCGTCTGGGTGGGGGCCACCAGGTGCGTGATAACACGTTGCCGCAGCCTCAGAAAGGATACCGAGGTGATCGAACGAGTCACACTCCAGAATCGTGTGCAACAATTCCGTTACCTGTGGGCCATTGGAGACGGCCTGTGGCGACACCGTTCTGACAACGTTGGTCAGCTGTACGTCAACAGCGAGTTTGAGGTGTGGCTGTGGGTGGGTTTGTGGGTTGTCCGTCTTCGGAACCACGGTTCGGAGATTGAGCAATGGCGTTGCCGACACCGTGTATTCCGGAACTGGAACCACTCGATCAACGTCAATCTGTGCAGCATACCGATCGGAAATGACGTGATAATACTGCCAGGGGTGGACTGGGACTACCACGTAGTCCTCACTAGATCGGTTCGTCGGAACCCCTCGCTCAACTGCCGCTTCCAGTCTGGGGAAGCAGTCGTACAGTAATTCAGTAAGCGTCGGTCCAGTGTGAGCCTGGAGTGCGTGCTCCGTATCGACGGCGACAAATCGAACGTCGATCTCATCGGTGAACTCAGGGGCGTATAGCAGCGACTCTGCTGGAGTCATCCCCCGCCTGATTTTTGCACTCGGATGGAACGGATGCCCCTCAGTTGCGAGCCGCTCAAGCGCACTCGCTGGATCGGCACCAGGAAGCGTTTCGAGTATGTCGAGAACGGTTGAGTGATCCACGGATGCCTCGAACGTGGTGCCAGGATTCGTGGGACCTGCGAGGCGAGCGAACGCGAGATTTGCGGTGCTTTCAGCGATCTCCTCGGTAATTCGTTCGGCTTGCTCTTGCGACGTCACTCCTTCCTGTTCGAGTAGTGAAATAATAGTAACCGGATGTGGGTTCTGTATTGCTTCTGTAGAGGAAAGGAGGGTAACTGCTTCTGCGAGTCGAAATCGATCGTAGCCGTGAATCGCTTCGATCGGTGCCGCCACGATCGTTTCAGCAGTCGGGAACGGGAGGAACGCAACGGACTGGCAGCGGTTGGGAAGCGGTTGGATTTGTCGGAAGAGTTCGTCAGCCCCTATCCTTCGCAATGCTTGATGTGCGTCATCCGGAAGTTCTGCCCGTTTGACCGGGAGAATGGTATGTGATGGTAACCCATCCGGCTGTCCACGAAGGAGGCCTCGTACGAGCCGAGAGCAAATATTTCGGCGGGCAGCGGGAAGTCGATCGAGGAACTCCTTCGGTTGTGAATTGGGTGTCCGTTGTTTCAGATACACGATTGCTGCACCGAAGACGTCTCGTTCAGCATTCGTCTGGAGTGTCCAAGCACTGGCGTTTCTATGGTGTGACATTGGATATCCATAGGTGCTGAAGCAGTTTATAGAGGGAAGTCGATCTCGGTAAAGAAATTGTACGCAAGCGTAGTTGCTGTACTCAGCTACAGAAATCCCCAGACCGCGACGAACTCACAGCTGTGAGAGTGAACGACGAGGAGTGGGGACTCGAGTAGAACGCGGTCACAGGCGGTCGGCATCTCGAGGAGGGTGAATTGACGGGTGGCCTCTCCTTTTTCGGGCGATGCATTTCGACGACGATTCGGGCCAAATCAGCACGCGGCCGAAACGCTGTTCGCACGGCAGTTGATTTGATTCTTCGTTCGTTTTGAGAGACGCTCTGTCCGCACTACCAATAGCGCATCTCGAGAGGCGCTTCTGTGACTGTGGGCGATGATCGGCATCACCAACGATAGATTTAATAACAGGTGTAAAGTACGCTTTACTGTAAAGCATGTCCGACACCACACTTCCGACCGTTGGCACGCCCGAACGAACCCGAAAAGTGTACGAACGGACCGTATATGCGATCTTTGCCGTAGCGATCATTGGGCTACTTGCAGGGCTCGTGTTTAACCAAGAGTACGCGGGGACCGTGATCTATCTCGTCGGTGTTTGGCTCGGCGTGGGTCTGGCTTACCTGCTTCCCAAGTGGAGCGATGTGCGGTTCGATGACGAACGCGACGAGGAGATCTTTCGCCAGGCGAGCGGGCTGGCGATGTCCGTCGCGTTCGTCGTCGGTCTCGGCGTCGTTCCCGCGGTGTACGTGTTAGGCGCGGCGGGACACCTGACAATCACGTCGACGATGTGGGGAGCGATCTACGCAGCCTCCGCGATGTACCTGGTCTGGGGTGCCTGTTACACGATCGTTTCTCGTCGCCTTTGATCACCGATGGATAATGACCTACCCGAGCGACGAAAAGCGCAAAACCTCAGTCAGGGGGAACTCGCCGAAGCAGTAGACGTCACTCGACAGACGATCAACGCTATCGAACGCGATCGATACGACCCGTCGTTGGAGTTGGCGTTCAAACTCGCTTCGCACTTCGATTGCGAGATCGAAGCGATATTCGATCCGAGTCAAAACGGCAACGATCCGTCGTAACGACCTGTTTTTGAGTCCGTCTGTTGGCGACTGAGCGGAGCGGTCGGTTCCCAAAGCGTGGCGCTTATCCGCCGTTCTCCCCTACCTGTGTTCGATGATCAACGGGGACGTCGCGGCGTTTACCAATCTCGGCGAGACGGTTCGTGACGCGCTCTCCGAACGCGGTTTTTCGACGCCGACGGCACCGCAGCGACTCGCGATTCCACCGCTTTCAGACGGTGACGATACGCTCGTCATCGCTCCGACTGGGAGTGGCAAGACCGAGACTGCGATGCTCCCCGTCTTCGACGACCTCGTTTCGGGCGGTCCACCAGACGGATTCGGCGCGCTGTACGTCACTCCGCTTCGTGCGCTGAACCGAGATATGCGCGACCGCCTCGAGTGGTGGGGCGAGTACCTCGGCCTCGAGGTCGACGTTCGTCACGGCGATACGACCCAGTATCAGCGGGGAAAGCAGGCGGAAGACCCGCCGGACATCCTCGTGACGACTCCCGAGACCCTTCAGGCGATGCTGACGGGTGAGCGGCTTCGCGATGCGCTTACGGACGTCTCTCACGTCGTGATCGACGAGGTTCACGAACTCGCCGCCTCCAAACGAGGTGCACAGCTCGCGATAGGCATGGAACGGCTCAGGGATCTTTCGGGCGAATTTCAGCGGATCGGACTCTCCGCGACGGTCGGTGACCCGGAAGATGTCGGCCAGTTCCTGACCGGGGGACGTCCCTGTACGATACGGGAAATCGACGTCGGGAGCAACGTCGACGTCACCGTCCGAGAACCCGAGGTGACGGACGAAGACGAACGACTGTCCGGGAAACTGATGACCAGCGCCGAGACGGCGAGTCACGTTCGGCTCGTGAGAGACATCGTCGACGCCCACGAGTCCACGCTCATCTTCGTTAATACCCGCCAGACGGCCGAAGCGCTCGGCTCGAGATTCACCGAACTCGACCTTCCCATCGGCGTCCACCACGGCTCGCTTTCCAAGGAGGCCAGAATCGACGTCGAGGACCGCTTCAAGCGCGGCGAACTCGACGCGCTACTGTGTACCTCTTCGATGGAGCTCGGCATCGACGTGGGACGTGTCGATCACGTCGTCCAATACCAGAGCCCGCGACAGGTGGCTCGGCTCCTCCAGCGGGTGGGACGGGCGGGCCATCGGCGGGATGAAGTCTCGAGCGGAACCGTCGTCACGACCAGGCCCGACGATACGTTCGAAGCGCTCGCCATCGCACGGCGTGCTCGAGACGGCGAGGTCGAACCGGCGGCGATCCACGAGGGAAGCCTCGACGTCGTTGCAAACCAGATTCCCGGCTTCGTCCAGAGCCGCGGCTCGACGTTCGTTGACGACGTGTATTCGACTGTCTCCGCGGCGTACCCGTTCCGAGATCTCACTGAGGAGACGTTCCGAGAAGTTCTCTCGGAGCTCCACCGCAATCGAATCGTCTGGTTCGACGAGAGCGAGGATCGAGTCGAGACGACCGGCGGGACCTGGCAGTACGTCTACGCCAACCTCTCGATGATCCCCGACGAGGCAACGTATGAGGTCCACGATATCGCCTCTGGAAAGCAGATCGGGACGCTCGACGAGCGGTTCGTCGTTAACTTCGCCGCGCCGGGAGAGATCTTCGTCCAGCGCGGCGAGATGTGGCGGATCGCCGAAATCGACGACGACGAAGACGAAGTGAAGGTAAGTCCCATCGAGGATCCGGCGGGCGAGATACCGTCCTGGATCGGACAGGAGATCCCCGTTCCCTACGATGTTGCACAGGAGGTCGGCGAGCTTCGAGGCGTCACGGCACCGCAACTCGAGTCCGGTGCCGACGCCGGAGCCGTGGCTCGCGAACTCGAGGGTCGGTATCCTGCAGACCACTATACGCTCACGGAGGCGGTTTCTCAGCTCGAGGACCACATCGAGACTGGGACAACCATGCCGACGCAGGATCGGATCCTGCTCGAGCGACAGGGTCGAACGGTCGTCCTGAACGCGCCCTTCGGGCACACGACGAACGAGACGCTCGGACGGATGCTTTCATCGTTGCTCGGCCAGCAGAGCGGCTCGAGCGTGGGTCTCGAGACCGATCCCTATCGGATCGAACTCGAGCTTCCGGGATCGGTGGCGACGAGCGACGTGCTGGACGTTCTCGAGGAAACCGATCCGAGCCACGTCGAGTCGATACTCGAGTTGGGACTCAAGCGTTCGGACGCGCTCGCGTTCCGACTCGCGCAGGTCTCGGCGAAGTTCGGCGCGCTCAAACGGTGGCAGGGATCGGGTCGGATGTCGAACGACCGCCTGCTGTCCGCGCTCGAGGAAACGCCGATGTACGACGAGGCGATTCGCGAGGTGTTTCACGAGGACCTCGACGTGGATCGGGCGAGCCGGGTACTCGAGGAAATACAGTCGGGATCGCTCGAGGTCGTGACGGCTCGCGGTCGAACGCCGATCGGGCTCGGCGGTCGCTCGTCGGGCAAGGAACTACTAGCGCCCGAAAACGCCGACGCGAGCGTCATCAAGACGGTCCGAGAGCGCATTCAGAACGACCGCATCATCCTGTTGTGTACCCACTGTACGGACTGGAAGGTCAAAACCAAGGTCGGACGGGTTAGAGACCAACCCGAGTGTCCCGAGTGCGGATCGACTCGCATCGCGGCGCTGAACCCGTGGGCGGAAGAGGTCGTCGACGCGGTTAGAGCGCAAGAGAAAGACGAGGACCAAGAGTCGATGACTGAGCGGGCCTACCGGAGCGCAAGCCTCGTCCAGAGTCACGGTAACCAGGCCGTGATCGCAATGGCGGCTCGAGGCGTCGGCCCGCACAACGCGGCCCAGATCATTAACAAGCTTCGAGAGAACGAGGACGAGTTCTATCGGGACATCCTTTCGAAAGAACGACAGTATGCTCGTACACAGGCATTTTGGGACTGATCCTCGGACACAGCTCCCTCGAAATTGCGGATCCGAGAACGTAATTTCCGTCGGGCGAGTACAGGGCAAGCACGTACCGAGTGGAAGGGCGATCTGCCCAATTCGTGGCATAGAACACCGTGCGAGAGACAGGGCTCGAGTTCAGATTCGGGCGAGAGGAAGAACGAACGAACCGAGAGATCGACTCACCACCATTCGGAGACGCCGTCAACGGGTGCCCCACCGTCACTAACTTCACGGGTGTTCGCGCTATTGCAATCGAAGCTCGACCAGATGCCGCCTGCCCCGTAGATGTGGCCATTCGGATCCGGAAGCTCGTCGACGCCAGCTTCCGGTGACTCGTCGAGCGATGGGCACCCGACTATACTCGAGCAACCGGCCAGAACGGCACTTCCGACGACGACGGCCGCTAAAAACGATCGTCGATCAGCGGACATCGGTTCCTAAACAGTCAGTTATACAATAATTAGACTCCGGTCGCACCAACGGAATCGGACGACCCCACGTTGATGGACAAAAATATATGATCGTCCTTACAACACTGTAGTCACGGCGATGAAACTTTCAACAGCAGTATCGGCGGTCGGCAGATCACTACGCAAGCCGGGGGATCTGCTGCCGTTTTACATCCTCGGCGGCGCGATTCCGGCAATCGCTCGCGTGTTCCCCTTCCTCGGAATCCTGGCTGTCTGGATTCTTCTCTGGGCGACAGGAACGATCGCGGCTATTCGAACCGAAATCGAGAACATCGAGGGAACCGCACCGAATCCGGAACAGAATCCAGAGGCGTTCGCGGAGTGGATGAACGAGGTGTGGATAGCGATCGAGTCGGGATTCACCCCACTCGTCGGAGTAGTGTCGGGTTTGACACTCCTTGTGACGGTTCTTCTCATGATCGTGTTCTCGATTGGTCTCTACGCAGTCGCGTCCGCAGGCCAACTTGCGACGTGTTATGCCCGACTCCGTACGGAACGGGGCATGGTCGCAGGAATCGCGGGCACTCGTCGGTTCTGGCTCTCGATGCTGGGACTGTACGTTCTCGAAGTCGTCCTGTGGATACTGGTGACTCTCTTTCTCGCGGGGGGAGCCGGTCTCGTTGCGATGATGTCGATCGTTGTTCTGGATTCCGCACTCCTAGCGATTCCCGTCGCGCTCATCGGTGCGCTCGTGTGGTTCGGCGCTATTATTGCGATTCGAGCCGTGTTCACGTTCGCTCCGGTCGCCGTCGTCGTCGACGATACCACCGCCTTCGGGTCGCTCTCGAACGCCGCCGGGTTCATTCGATCGGCACCCGTCGAGGCGATCTTCTACTTTATCATCGCACTCATCGCATCGATCGGCTTCGTCTCGGTGATTTCGGTTCTATCGGTCGTCGGTTCCGGAAGCGTCGTCACGCTCGTTACGCTCTTGCTCGTCACTCCGGCACTCGACTTATTGAAGACGGCGCTATACGGCGGTTATCGCGGTCAAATCGCATCTCCTGCTCCAATCGAATCGTCATTCCGATCGCAGTTCACGGGTGGGATTCGTCGCGGTCTCGCCAGCCTGAGTGGGTTCGTTCGCGCGACACCCGGAACGCACGCGTTTATTCTGATACTCGGCGTCGGAACCTTCGTCGCTGGCTGGATGGCCGCCGCCCCGTTCGAAGGAATACTCGATGCGGCAATCTCCGAACGAATCGAAGGGATCATGCCGCCAACGGCGGCCCTCGAGTTCTTCGGGAACAACTGGATGGTCGCGCTGACGACCGCCTTCTCCGGGCTCGCGTTCGCAATTCCGGCCATCTTCGGAATCGCGTTCAACGGCGTCTTCCTCGGCGCAACGGCCCGCCTCGAGGTCGAACCCCTCGAGTTGCTCGCGTTCGTGATCCCACACGGAATCTTCGAGATTCCGGCGATCATCTTCGCCGGAGCGCTGGGCGTTCATCTCGGTGTGGTGTTCTGGAAAGCGTCGACCGGCTCGATAACTCGAGAGGCCTTCGCCGACGAACTCGAGCGAGCGTTCTGGGTTCTCATCGGTATCGGGGTTCTTCTCGCGATCGCCGGCTTCGTCGAAGGATTCATCAGCCCGTTCTACTATCGGCCGTTCTTCTAGCGGTACTCACAATCGGTTTTCGACTCGCCGTTCGAGGCCGGGTCCTCGGGGGTGCTCAATCACTCGAGTGCACAAAAGATCTGCAGACCACTCACGATCCTGTCGGTCGGAATTGATTCACACATTGCACACTGTTTATACAGTTTACACATTGTACACCGTCTATATAGTCCGTATATTGTACACACTGCTCCCTGGGCTACCGCCGAAAACAGGAACGGCTCGAAGACGACAGTCACCCCCAGTTTAAAAGGTACAAGGTCGTGAGATGACGCTCTCACTGCCCGAAGTGATCAACCTGCTCGCTCTCGAGCGCGTTCCAACGGTCGTCGACGGAAAATTTTGGTGGTCAGTTGACGTGTCTCCCGGCGATCTCCCTTAGGCGACGGTCCCGCCGTTAGCGGCGGCAGCGGTGCCAGCCTGGGAGAGGAGGAGACAGATCGTAAACAATACGCCTAGTAATAACGGATTATCGGTTACGAACTTGGGGATCGATTTTGTCTCGGTCATCACCACCATGGTAACAAAATATTATAGACTTTTTGGAAAGGTCATTTAATATTGAATCGCTAGTAAACATATACTTTGTCTCGTAAAAAGGAGTGACGAAAAAGCGGCGAAACACTCCGAGGGTGCCACATCGTCCGGATCACCATCGTCCCTACAGGAGCGCGGTAAACCTATACTACCCTCGTGTAGTCGCGTAATTATCGTTCTCAAACGACGTTGAGAGATGAGGGCCGTACGATCACGGTACCGGGCCGTAGTTGGTCTTCAGAGTTGGTTTTAGGACGATATTACTTCACCCATCCGAATTTTTCCGAGTAAGAATGGTTTATACAAGGTGCACAAGCAAGCCCAACAGCTACCCTGAAAAAGCGAATAGGAACGGTATGGTCAGACTGTCGACGGTCGTTATCATTCTCGCTATCGTCCTCGCAATCGGCCTCATCCCGATTCCCGTTATCCCCGGCGTCGGCCTGTTCATTGGTATCTCGGGAATCATACTCGGCATCATCCTCCGAGTGCTCGGGCACTGACGGACGAAATCGACCGTCCGATCCGAAACTACCCCGTACGCAAACTACGACCGTACGCGAGTTGCTGAACGGGCGCGAGTCGGAGACCGAGCGAAAGTGAAATTGCAACGAGAAGCACAGAGATGGTTTCACCGACTCTAAACAGGGACGATCCGCTCGAGGCGGGTTCCTTCGTCGTAGAGCGTTCGCCCCGTTTTCTTGCTCATCGGACTACGTACGGCCACCGAACGCCTCTCCACAAGCTATTTGTGCATCAGTGTCATTTATCAGCCAGAGACCGATGGAAACCTCTTCTCTCCACTGAGCCGAATGCCGTCGGTGAATCGCCTTGGAGGCAAGCCCCAGGGCATTCTCCTAGTCCGCTTGCAACCTTGTGTATTGAGTCCAAGTACGACGGACACAAGCGGCTCGTTTTTCGGCAACTAGTGCTGGTATGGGCCAGTTGAGTCAGGGCACAGTATCGATTCCAATAGTCAGACGATCACGAAACAACCATTCAAATGTCACGAACATCCAGCCACAGTCGACGCACAGTCATCGCAAAACGCTCCGCGACCGGCCCGATCGAAACCGACGAAATTCGGGCGCTCGTTTCCGGGGCCGGGCACGAAATCGTCGCAGAACTAACGCAGGTCGGCCCAGCGGACCCCGGAACGTATTTCGGACGGGGGAAAGTCGAGGAACTCGCCGAATCAGTCCTCGATCACGGCGCACAGCGCGTAGTCGTCGACGGCGAGCTCTCGCCGAGTCAACACCACACCCTCGAGTCGATGCTGCCGGACGAAACGGCTGTGACCGACCGATACCGGCTCGTTCTCGAGATATTCGAGAACGGTGCCGGCACACGACGAGCACAGTTACAGGTTGAACTGGCACAGCTCCGATACGATCTACCGCGGTTGATCGAATCCGCGGACGAGGGCGCGCTAAACAAGGTGACCGAAAAGGGATCACCCGTCTACGACGTTCGCGGTCGTATCGACCACCTCGAGCAGAAACTCGCGGAGCTTCCGGATCCGGCCGACCAATTTCGCGAACGTCGCCGCGACGAGGGGTTCGACCTGGTGACGATCGCCGGATATACGAACGCCGGGAAATCAACGCTACTCCACCGACTCGCCGACGATCTCTCTATCGATCAGTCCGACTCGGAGGCGAATGAGTCAGCGTCACACTCGAACAAAGACGCCACGGCGGCCATCGAGGATAGACTCTTCAAGACCCTCGAGACGACAACCAGACGCGCGACTATCGCCGACCGGCCGGTTCTCGTGACGGATACGGTCGGATTCGTTGACGACCTTCCCCACGACCTCGTCGAATCGTTCAGTTCGACACTGTCGGAGGCGACGGCGGCCGACGCGGTCGTACTCGTCGTCGACGCGAGCGATCCACCGGACCAGTTCCGCGAGCGACTCGATGTTTCCCTCGAGGTGCTCGCCGCACAAGGAGTCGACCGCGATCACATTATTCTCGTCCTGAACAAGATCGATTTGCTCTCAAGCGAAGCCCAAACACGGCGAGAAACGATCGCTGCAGAGCGCGTTCCAGCGGGAGTCGCGGGACCGATTTCGGTCAGCATCCGTAACGGAACAACCCTTGAACCGTTGCGGACGGCACTTCGAGCGCAGTTGCCGTCGGAACGGGCGAGCATCGAAATGCCGAACTGCGATGAGGCGATGTCCATCCTCTCGAACGCCTACGATCGAACATCGGTAGAGCGCGCCGACTTCGATGGAGATCAGCTACTCCTCGAGTGTCAGGGTCGCCCGTCCGTTCTTCGTCAGTTACGAAATCGGGCGTCGTCGCTCGAGGATTCGGAGCAGTAGTTCTCAGATCGCGTCTCAAATTTTCCCAGTTGCCCGGTTACCGGAACGCAGCGACGGTATCGACGATAAGTCGGTGAACGCCGAGTGCGAGTTCGCGGAGAACCGGAGCGCCGTCGTAGAGCCACAACAGCGCGGCGAACAGCCCCATCCCGAACTGAGCGAGGATGTACAGCGACGGATCTCCAGAGAACAGTTCATGATAGTACGTTCCCAAGAGCGAGAAGAAATGCTCCGAAAAGGAGACGCTGTGGTCGTGGCCCCGACTCGAACCGAACGGCCAGAGCACGATGCCGAACTCGAGGTAGCCGTCTCTGACGACCCCGTCGATGATGTCTGCTGGAAGGTGCACGAGGTAGCCGAATCCGAACGCGATTCCGGCGTGTGTCCGGCCGTAGGATCTTGCGAGGAGTCCCACGGCGAGAGAGAGCGGGATCGCAAAGAAAATTGAGTGGCCCAGCGCGTACCCCGACTCGAAGATCTCATACTGCCAGGCGAGTGGTTTGTCGATCAGATCAGGTAACACCGACGCGAAGACGACGGCGAATGCCTCGAGACCACCCGGCGGGGCTCGATAGTAGGCGTGACAGAACAGGGAGTAGACGACGTATCCCATGATCGCGTGCTCCCACGGCCACATATTACGTTCTCACCGTCACAGTTGCCGGGATACGTGTTACGGACCGCTTCCGTCCCAACGTAACGATTCCCGACGCTAAAGAGAGACCCATTACTCGAGACGTGGGGCCAACCGGCTAAAAGATTTCCGAGAGCGAGATTGTGTGTAGCTCACGAAATTGTCGATCTCCTGGCCCGAATACGTCCGCGGATAGTACCAGGTAATCAATGATTGCGTGCCGAAACGGCCAAACGGCTCGACCTCGTCGGATCGTCTATGAAGTTCGCGCCAGGGGCCTGGAAGTACGCGATCGTGCCGCTGATCGTCGCGCCGTTTGCATTTCTGGTCAGCGTCGGCGCGAGCGCGATTTCGCTCGTCCTCGGACTCGCAACGCTCGCGTTCTTCCGTGATCCGGATAGAGCGGCGCCGGTGTCGGGGACGGTCGCCCCCGCCGACGGTAACGTCTCCGTGCTGCGATCTGAAGGCGACAGAACCCGGTTAGGGACGTTCATGAACGTCTGGCACGTCCACGTCGTTCGCTCTCCTTTCGACGCCACGGTGACCGACGTCGAACACATCGACGGTGCAAACAAACCGGCGTTCTCGAAGGACTCGGACCGGAACGAGCGGGTTCACGTGACCCTCGAGTTGGAGGATCCCGACGCCGTTGTCCCCGGCTGGGAGTCAGCTTCGGAAGCAGATCCAAACGAAGGGCCAGACGAGGTGCGAGAAAACACTCCGGAAACGACACCGGATACGACAGCAACGACAACCACAGCACCGACAGCCACTGTCACCTTCGTCGCCGGCGCGTTCGCCCGACGAATTCATCCTTACATTGAACCGGGAGAGACGCTCGAGCGGGGCCAGCGACTCGGCCACATCGCCTTCGGCAGTCGCGTCGACGTCCTGTTCCCGCCCGGCGTCACAATGGGGGATATCACAGTCGACCCCGGCGATTCGATGAGGGCGGGCGAAACCGTCGTCCTTGAATCGCCGAACGTAACGGTCGATGACGGTTTCGCAGAACCTACAGGCAGCGACTAGACGAATCGAAGAGGTCGGAACCGAATCTGTGTTTTTATGGCTCGTGTCGCCGGTCGTCCGCTTAGCTCTCGGTGTCGACCGCAGTTCGAGCCGCCTCGAGGTGGGACTGTTCGATAACCACATCGCCCGCTCTCTCGTTTGCCTCCTCGGGGCCGTACTCCATCGCAATCTCCCGAATGGCCTTCATCGAGGCGTCGCGGACGAGCGCCTCGAGATCTGCGCCAGTGTACCCCTCCAGTCCGTCCGCGAAGGCGTCGATATCCACGTCATCTGCAAAGGGCTTGCCGCGGGTGTGAACCTCGAGAATCTTCCGTCTCGCTTCGGTATCGGGTTCGGGGACGAGAACGTGTGTATCGAGCCGACCGGGCCGAAGAAGCGCCGGGTCGATGAAGTCTCGACGATTGGTCGCGGCGAGCACGACGAGGTTCGGATTCTCGCTCATCCCGTCGAGTTCCGTCAACAGCTGCGAGACGACGCGTTCGGTGACTTCGTGGCTCTCTCCTCGAGTTCCCGCGATGGCGTCGATTTCGTCGAAGAAGACGATCGAGGGTGCGGCCTGTCGAGCGCGCTCGAACACCTTGCGAATCGCTTTCTCCGACTCGCCGACGTAACGGTCGATGATTTCAGGGCCGTCGACTCGAACGAAGTTCACGTCGGTTTCGCCGGCGAGCGCCCGTGCAAGTAGGGTTTTTCCCGTCCCGGGTGGACCGTGGAGCAAGACGCCGGAGGGTGGCTCCGTGTTCGTCTCCTCGAACAGCCTGTCGTAGGTCAGGGGCCACTCGACGGATTCGCGGAGGGTTCGTTTGGCGTCCTCGAGGCCGCCGACGTCCGAGAAGTCCGTGGTCGGCGATTCGGCGACGTACTCGCGCATCGCGGAGGGTTCGACGGAGGCCAGCGCGGCGTCGAAGTGCGATTTCGTCACCTTCGGGTCCTGATTCCAGGCCGTTCGACCGTCGGCGTCGGTCGGCCTGCTTCGGATGGCGGCCATCGCGGCCTCGCTGGCCACGGCGTCGAGGTCGGCACCCACGAAGCCGTGCGTTCGACTCGCGATCTTGTCGATTCGAACGTCGTCCGAGAGCGGCATTCCGCGGGTGTGGACCTGCAAAATCTCCTTGCGACCTTCCGCGTCGGGAACGCCGATCTGAATTTCGCGATCGAACCGACCGCCCCGCCTGAGCGCGGGGTCGATCGAATCGACGCGGTTGGTCGCGCCGATGACGATCACCTCGCCGCGCGCGTCGAGGCCGTCCATCAGCGTCAGCAGTTGCCCGACGATCCTGTTTTCGGCGTCCCCGTCGTCGTCTCGAGTGCCAGCGATCGAGTCGATCTCGTCGAAGAAGATGATCGTCGGCGAATTTTCCCGAGCTTTCTCGAACGTCTCCCGAAGCTGCTCCTCGGATTCGCCCTTGTACTTCGACATGATCTCCGGGCCGGAGACGGTCTCGAAGTTCGCGTTGACCTCGTTCGCAACGGCTCTGGCGATCAGCGTCTTCCCCGTTCCGGGCGGGCCGTAGAGCAACACACCCGACGGCGGTTCGACACCCAATCGCTGGAAGAGATCGGGTTCCGACAGCGGGAGTTCGATCATCTCACGAACTAACTCGAGCTCCTCGTCGAGACCGCCGATATCTTCGTAGGTAACTCCGGAGGGCGATTCCGGCTCGGGTTCGGCGGCGGGTTCTGACGGAGAAGCGACGGTCCCGGACTCGTCGTCCGCGGATGGATGCGCCCGGGTGACCTGGATGGAGGTCGAACTCGTGATTCGAACGTCGCCGTCGGGATCGGTATCGAGCACGGTAAACGGTTCGGGCGCGACGCCCTCGACTCTGATCTGTTCGCCGGCCCGAATCGGTCGATTGCGAAGTTTCTTCGTCGCGACTCGCTCGGCCAACCGCGATTCGGCGTCGGCGAGCTCCGCCGGGGCCCCGAGCGTAACCCGCTTGGCCTGGCTGATTGCCGACGTGTCCTTCGTTCGAACGACGACGGTGTCGCCCACGTGGACGCCCGCGTTGGCTCGGGTGTCGCCGTCAATCTGGATAACTGACTCGGGAATCGACGGATCTGCCGGCCACATCTTGGCGATCGTCGTCTCCTCGCCGTCGATGACGACCGTATCTCCGCTCAGCACGCCGAGTTTTCGCCGGGCAAGCTCCGGAATTCGAGCCACACCCCGCCCCGCGTCGCGTTTCTCGGCGGCCCGAACGGTTAGCGAAACCTGAACGGAATCCGACTCACTCATAGGTCACCGTTTCGGCCGTACCGTCTTGAGAATTGCCCCATCGAACTGGGACGGGATGGACGAGAGCGAGGACAAACGGCAGCGAACGGCGGATCGTTTCGGAGAAACGCCTTTGAGTTCAGGTACCCCTAGACCGGCTATGGTCGTCGAGACAGAGCGCGACAACGCGACGTGGTACGAGTGTGAAACCTGCGGATTGCTCTTCAACGACGAGACTGAAGCGACCGAACACGAAAAACAGTGCGACGATACGGATCCCTCCTACATCCAGTAACGGCTGTCTCGCCGCTCGCTAATTCGACTCGAGGCGATCGCGATGCTCCGTGGCCAGTTCCGCCGCCTGCTCGCGGGTCTGGGTCGCCGTCCACCGAACGCGGTCCCCGTCGTCGTAGGCCAGCGCCGTTTTGAGTTCGTCCCGAAGGATGCCGGAGCCGATACTCCGCACCGTTCCGTCCTCGTCACCGAGTTCGTAGACGCCGGGGCGATCCGGAACGCGCCCGATCGTTTTTCGATTCAACTCGTGCCACTGTTTCTGGAGCGGCATCACTCGGCCCTCTCGACGAGTTCGTAGGCGTGCTCGCTCATCTCGTCTTCGGCGAAGACGAACACGCGCCCGTCGACGAGCGAGGGCTCTGCGTCGACGCGAATCGAGTACGCCTCCGTCGAGACACGGACGCCGGGGAACAGTTCCTCGTCGTCCTCTCCCTCGAGCATCACGCGGCCGACGCCCGTGGTCTCGAGGATTTCATCGTGGGTGTTCCGATCGTTGACGTAGGTCATCACGCCCTCGATGCCATCCGGATCGGTGACGAGCACGTGGACCTCCTTTCCCGGCGGCGTTTTGATCGAGCCCTCGACGGCCTCCGGCGGGCCGTGATAGAACGCTTCGCGGCCGTCGAGATAGTGGACGACGATACCGCCATCGACGAGATCGACCTCGAGCGTACTCGGGGCGACGTTACTTCGCATGCTCATACCCGAACCGACGTGACGGACTCGCAAAAACGAACCGCTCTCCACGTCACCGACCGCTCCGGCCAAAACGGCGTAGACCGCCAGCCGTAAATAGTCGCTCTGAATGGTGATAGATATGGACGGCCGTGCTGTTGCACCCGCCGCGGGAACGGTGCTGAACGCGCTCGCAACCGGAACCGGTTCAGCCTTCGCTATCGACCTCGAGACGACGGCAACGGTCGATCTGACGAACGACGGCGAAATCGAGGCCACGATCGCCGATCAGCCCGATTCCGATACGGCGCTCATCGAACACTGCGTCGAAATGACCGTCAATCGATACGCCGAGGACGCGGGGCTCAGTCCGGAGGCGGTCGGGGCGCGCGTTCACACCGAGAGCGAGATTCCGATGGCCGCCGGGCTGAAAAGCTCGAGTGCGGCGGCCAATGCGACGGTGCTTGCGACCCTCGACGCGCTCGAGATCGCAGACGCCGTCGAACGCGTTGACGCATGTCGGCTCGGCGTGCAGGCGGCCCGAGAAGCTGGCGTCACCGCAACGGGCGCGTTCGACGACGCGAGCGCGAGCATGCTCGGCGGGGTGACGATAACCGACAACGCCACCGACGAAGTGTTGTCCCGCGAAGCGGCCGACTGGCACGCGCTGGTGTACACGCCGCCCGAACAGGCGTTCAGCGCGGACGCGGATATTTCGGATTGCGAGCGCGTCGCACCGATGGCGAATCTGGTCGCCGAACTCGCGCACGAGGGCCGCTACGGCGAGGCAATGACCGTCAACGGATTCGCATTCTGTGGTGCACTCGGGTTTTCCACCGACCCAATGCTCGACGTGCTTCCGGCGGTCGAAGGCGTCTCGCTGTCAGGAACCGGCTCGAGCTTCGTCGCGATCGGCGACCGCGAGCAACTCGAGGCCGTTCGAGACAGCTGGGAGAATCGAGCCGGATCGACGCGTTTGCTACGGACACGAAACGACGGTACACAAACCACATGACTCGAGAAACACCACCAAACGGGGAGAACCGGAAGCCGGAGGAAATGGACCTCGAAGAACTTCGCGAAGAGATCCAGACGATCGACCAGGAACTGGTCGAACTGATCGCACAGCGAACGTACGTCGCGGACACCATCGCCGCGGTCAAGGAAGACCGGGACCTTCCGACGACCGACGAGAAACAAGAGGAACAGGTCATGGAACGAGCGGGAGAGAACGCAGAGCAGTTCGATCTCGACCGGAATCTCGTCAAGGCGACGTTCCGAATGTTGATCGAACTGAACAAGGTTCACCAGCGTGAGAATCGGTGAATTACAGACTCCTCGCGGGGTTCGGCCGCTCGAACTCGCTTCGGTGATACCGATCATCGAATTCGACAATTACCGTCGGTAGCGTCTTCGATTTTAAACGTCGCCTTCGTACCGAACGGGAGTCCGCCCAGTCTCCTCGGGTTCCAGGTCCGGGTCGGGTGGCAGGAGGACTTCATCGACAAGGCTCGTGCGAACGCATTCTTTCCACGCCGCTACCGCGGTCGAGTGATACTCCTCGATAGTTTCCTCGTCGACGTTCTCATCGTGGTCGTTGCGAGCGATCGATCGTGACTCCTCCCTCGAGGGGGCCGGAATGCGAGTTCGTTTCGGGTCGTAGTCTCCGTGGACGTTGACGAAGGCTTCGGGGCCAAGATCAATCGGCGTCGGCTCATCGTCCGAGTCGGCGGAGGAAGGTTCGTCCAAAATACGCGGCGTAGCCCGTCTCTCACCCTCGAAAGGGTGGGAAACGCGGAGGACGTGACGGCGTCGTTCGGTTTCATCGCGGCCGTTTCGCTCGAACGCTGCGATGATGTCCTCGAAATCGACGACGACGGTTTCGATCCGCTTTGCCGTCGTTCGGGGTTCGGTCTGGGTCATCTCGATAGTGTATGTGTGCTATGGCAGTTTATATTCACGGTCGAGTCCCTACGTCTCGAGTGGAGTTCGAAAAAGCCAGTCAAGGTGAGATTCTCCTTGTCGTATGTGACGGGGTATATACCGGTGGGGCCACGAGTGGCCATCGATGCCCGTCACGGACGAACTGCTCCTCGTGTTTATTGCGGGGCTCGTTACCGGCCTCGCCACGGGACTGGGTGCCCTCCCTTTCTTTCTGGTCCGCGAGGTCACGGATCGATGGCTGGTCGTGCTCTGGGGGGTTGCAACCGGCGTTTTGTTCTCAGCGTCGACGGTCGGCCTCCTGGCCGAGGGGGTGGCGGACGGGAGCTTCGGTCACGTCCTCGTCGGCTGTCTTGCGGGGGTTGGGTTCGTCTTCGTTGCAGACCGAATAATTGCCAACTGGAATGTCCCCGCCCAACAGGACCCGACGGCCGATTATCGGATGGTCGTGTTGGCCGTCGGCGTACTGACCCTCCACAGCATTCCCGAGGGGATCGCCGTCGGAGTCGCGTTCGCCGATATCGGCCACGAGACGGAGGTCGTTCTTGGAGACGTTGCAGTGTCGACGCTGGCCGTCTACATGACCCTCGCGGTTTCGATCATCAACATCCCCGAGGGGCTGGCGATTGCGATTCCGCTTATCGCCTACGGAATGAACCGGTGGAAGGTGGTCGGCTGGGCGGTGTTCTCAGGGCTACCACAGCCTCTCGGTGCCGTACTCGCGTACCAGTTGGCCACCAGTATCGAGGCGCTCCTCCCGATGAGCTTCGGGTTTGCGGCCGGAGCACTGCTGTATCTCGTCTTCTCGGAGTACCTTCCCGCAGGGATAGCCAACGGAACCGACCTCCCTCGCAAGGGTCGGCCCGAACTCGTCTGTGGCGTCGCCGTCGGCCTCGTTGCAATGCTCGCTCTCCTCGTGATGATCGAATAACGTCAGTCTCGAAGTCAGCGGCGGAGATCAACCCGGTCGCGAGGAAGTACGGTTCGTGCCTACTACCGCCGGCACTGACTCATTACCGATTCACATACTAGGTCAGGTTCGATGGTCGTTCGTCCCCCCACGTCTCGAGACCCGGTTTCGGCGGACTGTTCGTTTATATCGAGATTCGACGTACACCGACGCAGTTTGCTTCGCGGTCTCGGGATCGATAGAGCGCGACTGTGGCCTCTTTAACGCACGCTTGGCGAGCACCTAGACGGCACAAAACGGATCGATCACGTCGGAGGTCGCACCGAGATCAGCTTCATCGGTTTGGCCCGTCGGTAACATCGCAGGCGACGATCACGGGATCTATTCGGTGCTGATCAGCGTATCGTGGCAAATTTATTATGGTGCACATCTCTATTTTAGTACACAATCCGCCGCTTGTTCGGTTGAAGACGGATTCCAAAGTTGTGTGGTGTAGTAGTGACAGGTTTGAGCAATTTAGATAGCGGTACTGGGTGACCGTCCATCGCAAATTGTGAAAGCGGCCGACTTGAATTTCGAAGCGCGAACAGTGTCCAGTTTCGCCCGTTACAGTCCTATTAAACCCTCTATTTTGACGAACTCTCCGGATAGATACCGTACACTCCGGTGAAAAACACGAGACGGCATACTGCCCTACCGATAGAAACGGATTTACAGGTTCGAAGTCAGATTCCCGTTAGCTGGAGACTCTGTCATCGAGAATCAACGTTGGCGAGATATGTTGTGATAAGAACACGATTTCTTCGAACCACTCTCGAATCTCGATGGCGGCACATAACAGCTTTGTTACCTTCGGATTAGAGAGATCCTGATGTATCACACAGGAGGAGTGCTCTCGTAAGCGTCAGTTAGTCCGAATATTAATTTCTATTTAAATAACAAATGAGTCATAAATACTACCAAAATGTTGATCTATGAAACGTTCGGTCACATTCTGACGATATTCGAACGGTTCACTCACGTCCTCTTCCCCAGCGAAACCGTGGTTCGATAGAAGTCGGTTCACCTCCCATCGAACAACGTTTTGGGAAACACTGTTAGTCGGAGTGTGAATTCATTTTTTCCTAACGTACCGGAAGAGCCGATGGACGCAGTATATTTAAGACAATCGCTATTCAAAGACTGTACAATGATTGAGACAGTCATGCTCGCGATCGGACCTGACGACGGCGATCGAATCGATAAACTTGCTGCGCAAGCGATTGATTTGGCTCAACCTGCAGACGCAACGGTTATTCTGGGACATGTCCTCTCCCAGAACACGCTCGAAGAGGAGCGACAACAGTACAACGAGGCGATTGATCAGGTTGGCCAGGATGTCAGGAAAGAGGATATAACACCAGAACGGCTGGCAAAAGATACGGATCCAGTCAGGAAAGCAATCGATCAGTTAGAAGCAACGGCAGTCGAATTCGAGATTCGCGCTGGGGCCGGTGACAAAGCGGAAGAACTCAGTCGAATAGCCGAGGCCAACAACGTCGATAACCTAATTATCGGTGGTCAAAAACGTTCGCCAGCAGGGAAAGCGATGTTTGGGAGTACGACACAACGACTGCTACTCAACGCGCCATGTCCGGTAACGTACGTTCGCGACCGAGACGAATAACGACCCGAATCACGACCTCGATTTCGCGGAGGACGGCTGCATCGACTTGTGACTGGCGAGAATATTGGACGCAAATCGTGTAATACGTGAACTTACCCGTGTAGTCGATGGTAAAAGCAAGTACATTGTGGATGGATCGGTGGAACGAATTTTTACCATCCACTTCCGCCTGAAGACGGGCGTATTCGCCTTGGCGTCTCTATAACTTCGCAGGGTGCTCTTCGGCGCCCTCGATACCGCAAACCCCACCGGGCGAGTACGGGTGATTCAGTTTAGACATCCACTCTGCGCCGATTTTGATTGACTCGAGTGGGTTGGGTGCCTGATCGTACTCGTAGACCAGGTAATCGACATCCGCAGCGTTTCGAGCAGCGGTCGCAACGGCTCGCATATTGACGTGGCCCTCGTCAACTTCCACGAAGTCACCGCTCGCAGTCATGTTCTTCATGTGTATCGACTGAACGTTATCGCTGTACTCGATCACGTAGTCGATCGGATCTTCGCCGCCGACGAGAACCCAGCCAGCGTCGAGCTGGAGGTGAACGTTGTCATTGATGTTCTCGGCGAAAATATCGTACGCGGTGGTATCTCCGATTTGCTGAAACTCGTGATCGTGGTTGTGATAGCCGAACTCGAGCCCTTCGTCGGCGACGCGGTCTGCCATCTCGTTGCATCGTTCGGCGAATTCGATAACGGAGTCTTCGTCGCTCCATGTCCCGTCGGCTACCATCGGTTCAACGAGTGCGGGACTACCGAACTGCGAGTAGGTCTCTATCGTCCCGTCGAAGTCCTCTTCGAGTTCCTCGAGGCCGACGTGAGCGCTCCCCATGTGGACGTCCGTCTCGTCGAGCGCATCGGCGATTTCGTCCGCATCGTCGATCATGAACGGTTCGACGGCATCGTATCCAGCGTCAGCGCATTCTCGGATCAGCTCTGCGGTCGAAAGGTCCGCTTCGGTAAACGACCAAAATTGAGCCGATGTTTCGATTGCTTCCGATGACTGAGCTGCGGGGGTAGATCCATACGCACTGGTTCGGGCTCGCGTCGACTGAGCTGCCTGTGCTGTCCCGATGGCAGCGCTGCCGACACCGATCGCACCGATACCCTGCAGGACGCGTCGGCGGTTCGCATTGTAACCTGATTCAGTAGATGTCCGTTCGTTCTCCCGGTCTGTCTGTGTTGAGTCGCTCATAATGATGTAGTTTGAAAGGCAGTTGCGTTTTGTGGTCTGCAATCTCCTACCACAGTACAAATTGTGGTAGCCTGTCTGTGAGTGTCAGTTAGTACGCCTTAATGATTTTGGTATCGGGAGTGTCAGAAGGACCGGTTTTTCGACACGACGCCGGCGGTTGTAGTAAAGCGGTGACAAATCGATCACGGGTCAACCAACGCTGGAACGACGATCGGATCACGTGGATTTCCCGTGTGCGCAAACGATATTTTTCGAATCGAGAACGACGCGATCGATGCCGTGCCGACGCGCAAGGACGATGTCTCCAAACCGGATAGGCAAGGTCAACGTGTCTATGAATGAGGCGACGCACGACCCTATCCGAGAAACGACCTGTCCCCCTTCGACGGTTACCAGTTCAAATCAGTATCGCTCTCTCGGCGAGAGAGCTGCTCTTTGTCTTTGCTGAAATCGAGATTCCGATCGAGGATCGTTTCCTCGGGATGACGCCACTCTTCGTCACAATCCTCACACCGCCATACTTCATAGGGGCGTCCCTCTTCTGGCTCCTTTCGACTTGAGTCCACAGGGGCGCGACAATGCGGACAGTATTCCGGCATAGTACCATACACTCGCGGAGCCCGCATATATCTATCTCCCGTAGTCGTTCTACCCCACGTTCTATCCGGCCGAGTTCGGAAACTGATCGGGAAGTGTCGGTGTCCCACCCGATCAGAACACACCTTTAATGTACGTTCAATACTACTGGTTGGATATGTCGATTCCGATAATTGACCCGCACATGCATATGGTTTCGCGGTCGATCAACGATTACGAACGCGCCCGACTGGCCGGCATCGAGTGTTGTATCGAGCCGGCGTTCTGGAGCGGAACGGACAAACAACACGCCGAATCGTTCTTTGATTATTTTGAACGTCTTATCGGCTTCGAAACCAACCGCGCCGAGCGCGCCGCCGGTATCGACCACTACGCCACCATCGGCCTCGAGCCGAAGGAAGCGAACTACCCGGAGATGGCCCAGCGAGTCCTCGATGAGCTTCCGGAATACCTCGAGCGCGAGGATGTCGTCGGCCTGGGTGAAATTGGCTTCGACCAGGGGACCGACGAGGAAGAATACGCCTTCAGAGAGCAACTCCGGATGGCCGAAGAACGCGAACTCCCGGTTATCGTTCATACGCCGCACACGAACAAACCCGAAGGAACCGAACGACTTGTCGAGATCATCCGAGACGAAGGCGTCACGCAGGACCGGATCATCCTCGATCACAACACCGAAAACACCATCGACATCTCGGCCCAGACCGACTGTTGGATCGGCTTTACCCTCTACCCCGGGAAGATCACCGACGAAACTGCGATCGATATCCTCGAGGAATACGGCACCGACAAGATGTTGCTCAACAGCGCAGCCGACTGGGATCCGTCCGATCCCCTCGCCGTGCCCAAAGCCAGAGACAAAATGCTCGATCGCGGCTGGGACCGCGAGGCGGTCAAGAAGGTCGTCTTCGACAACCCCTACGAGTTTTTCGACCAGTCGCCGAACTTCACCTACGAGGCCTAATCCATGGACTTTGGCTTCTCACTAAACGCCTTCCGGCAGTACGAGTTGGACGAATCGATCGAAATCCTCGCCGATATCGGCTACGACGGGATCGAAATCCTGCTCGACGAACCGCACCTGTTCCCGC
>NZ_JASJOC010000019.1 GCF_030068615.1 Halostagnicola sp. A-GB9-2
CGTCAAACGATTCCATCCCCACGACTGATACGGAATGTCGTACCGGTACACCGACGCAGCCGCTGTTCACGTCGCGGTCGCGCCGGAAACGACCGTCTGAGTTGGAAGCTTCGGTCAGCGTCCTCAGTGCTCGCCAAACCAGTATTGTGCAATACGAGCAAACCTTATGCCAGTGCGCCGCTTATGTTCGAGTATGACTATGCAGCCGTCGATAACCGATCAACTGAAACGAGATATAGCCTGTGAAGGGCTGCTCGAATGCTTACACGGACTCAAACCGCTCGACAGAGATTGCTACCGCGTGATGGTCGAGAGCGACGACCCGTTTACCATCGACGAGGTCGCCGACCGGATCGACCGCGAACGCTCGACCGCGTACCGCTCGATCCAGCGGTTGCTGGGACGTGGCCTGCTCGAAAAAGAACAGATCAACTATAATCAGGGTGGCTACTACCACGTCTACTCCCCGACTGATCCCGAGCAGATTGCGACCGACATGCGACACCAACTCAACGACTGGTACGCGAAGATGGGACAGCTCGTCCAGGAGTTCGAGGACAAATACGACTCCATCGACGAACCGACGCCAGATGAGGCGTTCTGACTGACTCCATGTCCAGTCGCGAACGTCCGCTTAAAATTCCTCGGGAACGGCTGGTCAAGACGACGTTCGACCTCGTCTCCTTCGACACGTCGAATCCCCCAGGCGACACCCGCGAAATCGTCGACTGGATCGAATCGACAACCACCGATCTCGGTCTCGAAACCGAACGGATAGCAACCGATCCGACGAAACCGAACCTGCTGGCGACGCTACCTGGTGAACGATCGACGACCCTGCTGTTCAGCGGACACCTCGACACGGTTCCGTACGATCCCGACGGCTGGTCGTACGACCCACTTGGTGAGCGCGTCGGTAATCGCCTCTACGGGAGAGGGACGACGGACATGAAGGGCGGGGTGGCCGCGATGCTCGAACTCGCCCGTGCCTTCGCCGTGGCCGATCGACGCCCACCCGTGACACTCGAGTTTGCGTTCGTCAGCGACGAGGAAGTTGCCGGCGACGCTGGACTGCAGACGATACTCGACGCGGATCGGCTCGCGGCCGACGCCTGCGTGATCGGCGAACCGACTGGCCCACTGAATGCCCCGTCGATCACCGTCGCCGACAAGGGCAGCCTCTGGTTGACGCTCGAGGATACCGGTGAAGCGGCCCACGGCTCGCGGCCGATGCTCGGCACTAACGCGATTGATGCGCTCTGGGACGCCCTCGAGCTGATTCGGGCGCGACTCGAGGCCTATCACATCGCAGTTCCCGAACCGGTTGCGCCGATTCTCGAGGAGTCAATCGACTACTACGGAACGTCGATGGACGAGGACGTCGCTCGGCGCCTATTCGACCGGCCGACCGTCAATCTCGGGACAATCGAGGGCGGGGAAGCCGTCAACAGCGTCCCCCGATTTGCCAGCGCAGAACTCGACGTGCGGCTTCCGGCAGGCGTCGACACGGAGGCCATGCTCGAGAACGTCAGGGAGTGGCTCCGCGAGAACGAGGGCGAGACCGTCTCGATCGCCGACGTCAGCTGGAGCGTTGGAACGTACGAAGCGCCCGAGTCACCGCTCGTGGACGCAACGACGGCTGCAGCGACTGCAGTTCTCGACGGCCGAGTCTATCGACGTAGCGCGACCGGCGGTGGCGATGCGAAGCGACTCCGCAACGCTGGGGTTCCGACTGTCGAGTTCGCCGTTGGAACCGATACAGTCCATGCCTGCGACGAATACACGACGGTCGAGGCGCTCGAGACGACGGCAGCGGTGTACGCACAGCTCCCGGACGCGTTCGCACGTCGATACGCAGGCGAGTAACTCACTTTTGTTGGTTGAACACTCCTATTTTCGGATCTCGTTACAAGAGCGCTTCACCCTGAGCCCAGTGGGTTGGGAAACTCGCGCTGCCTTTCGTTTAGACGAATGGGACGGCTTCTGGCAGCGGGAGCAGGGGCACCATGAACAGATCTACGATGGTGACCAGTCCCATCAGGACCGGGACAAGGACGACTGCGTAGTTCGTCTGCTCGAGGACGCGACCGAGGTCGCTACCCATGCTGGACAACGACGGGGTCGTGCTCTGGCGGACGATCACCAGTTCGAGAGCGAACAGGACGACCGTCGCCGCGGCGGACACCATGCAGAACGGGCAGATTTCGCCGATGACGCCCAGCTGCAGGTAGACGAAGTATGTCGAGAACACGACGCCGCTCGCCGTGATCGGCGTTAGGATCTTGATGAGCAGCGGGTGCCGGGTGTCGAACCACCAGAGGGCGAGCCCGATCGTCGTCAGGTAGTAGAATCCGCCCAGCGTCGCGAGCGGGATTCCGAAGACGTACGCCCACGGGCTGGTAATCACTTCGATACTTCCTTGAACCGGTGCATCGGCTGGGATTGCGGGAATCGAGAACAGATGGATCGCTGTCAGAATGACTGTGACGAACCAGCCGAGAATCGCGACGAACGCGAATAGGCCAAATAGCGTCGTTACTCGTGGTGAGTACTCCCACTCGTAGTCGAACGCCATCGGCGATTGTGTTTCGGCCGACATACAATACTGCGTTGGCAGAGCTGGTGCAAATGTATTGTGTGTATTGCTCAATTCTATAGAAAAGTATTCGAGGCGAATGCTGGCGAAGTCAGTATTCGAACTGTATCGGGAATCTTGTAGTACGGGAATCTTTTCAATTCAACAGTACAGTCGCTAAAATCCACTTATACAATATTTGGTTTCGACTATCGTAGCTACCGTTGTTGATCGCCCCAGGATCTAATATTGTGTGTTAATCCCAAAACTATTATGTGGGTAACACCTTCGTTTTGACATGGGCGTATCTACAATGGGGTTGATCCGATGCTAACCCCGACAGAGCTCCGAGCCGACATTCCTGCACTGCAGGAGGCCACATATCTGAACTATGGTGCACACGGACCGAGTCCGAAGTACGTAGTCGAGGCCGCTACGGACTTCGTTCAACGCCACGAGTACGACGTGCCTGCTTCGGCTGACCCCTACGAAACGGCGTTTGGCGAGTTTGATGAAACGAGGAGCCAGGTCGCGTCATTTGTTGGCGCACAACCAGACGAGATCGCCCTTACAGAGAGTACGTCCGCCGGAATCAACGCGATCGCCGGCGCGATCGACTGGCAACCCGGCGACGTCGTGGTCCGTACCGACCTTGAGCACCCGGCCGGGATTCTTCCCTGGAAGCGTCTCGAGCGTGAGGGCGTTGAGGTTCGAACCGTCGAGACCAGTGGTGGCCGACTCGACCACGAGGCGTACATCGAGGCAGTCGCTGATGCGAGACTCGTTTCGTTTAGCGCCGTCACCTGGACTCACGGGACGAAACTCCAGGTGTCGGAACTCGTCGACATCGCGCACGATGCGGGCGCACTCACGCTTATCGACGCCGTTCAGGTACCGGGACAGCTGCCGATGGACGTCGCCGAGTGGGGCGCAGACATCGTCGCCGCCGCTGGCCACAAGTGGCTGCTCGGACTTTGGGGCAGTGGCTTTCTGTACGTCGATGCCGACGTCGCCGACCGGCTCGAACCGCGTGCGGTCGGCTACCGGAGCGTCGACACGCCTACGGCGGCCGAACCAGTGTTCGCCGCGGGTGCTCGTCGCTTCGAGATCGGATCTGCGAATCCAGCCCCACACGTTGCGCTGCGAGAGGCCATCCACACTGTGTCGGACGTCGGTCTCGATACTATCGAACGCCGAATCCGTGACCTCTCCGGTCGACTCGCGTCGGGCGTCCCCGAGGACCGTCTACTCAGTCCCGCATCTCCCGAGTCGGGCCTCGTAACGATTGACGTCGATGCACCCGACGAAACCGTTAGCCGCCTCAGTGACGAGGGGATCGTCGTCCGGGCGCTTCCGTCTCCGAACGCAATTCGAGTCTCGGTTCACGCTGTCAACACCGCTGCCGAAATCGACGCGCTTCTCGACCTGCTTGCCGACGATTGGTAACAGTCACTATCGGATGTCCAAGCAACGATGCCACGGTTTGACCGTTGGATCCAACCGTGGGTCTCAAACGCTAGATCCGGCGCTCATCGAACTTGCGCAATATTCACACAACCCTTATACCTGCACGGTCTCTACTTCAAAACAGAATAATGGCTAATTCGATGGCAGAACAACTCCAGCAGGACATGGAATGTGAGGGATTGCTAGAGTGTATTCACGGTCTCAAGCAACTTGATAAGGACTGCTTTCGGGTGATGGTCGAAAGCGACGAACCACTGACGATCGACGAGGTTGCGGAGGGCGTCGACCGTGAGCGATCGACCGCCTACCGCTCGATCCAGCGGCTGCTCCAGTCCGGATTTATCCAGAAAGAACAGATCAACTACGATCAGGGCGGCTACTACCACGTCTACTACCCGACGGATCCGTCCCAGATCGCCGACGATATGCAGCGAAAGCTTAACGACTGGTACGCGAAGATGGGCCAGCTCATCCAGGAGTTCGAGGACAAGTACGAGAGCGTCGACGAGAGTGCTGCGGTTGCCGAAACCTAAGCGAACGCTCCCGGCTGACCAATTTGAACTCGTCAGCCCGTCCGACCTGCGCTCGGTTCCGCGCTCGTTTTCCCATTCGTCACCCTCGTCACCCGCGGTTGCTATTCGTCACCCGCGGTTGCTATTCGTCACCCACTCGCTCACTGAGACCGACCGCTGACCGTCGGTTCCGGTGCAGCCGTCGTATTCCGCCCGTATCGGATTCCTCGAGCAAGGGCCGGGCGGTCTACCTGCGGAAACCACGACTTTGAATTGCTTAAAGATAGCAATACTGTGGCCCTTAGCCGACAAGAGCGCTGCAATAGTCTGGCAGGGGTGTAGCCTCTTCTCGAAACGTACCCGATTAATTCGTTCGCGACGCCGACTCGAGGGAGAGGCAAACCGACAATCTCTCCGTCCGTATCGTCGGTACCCACGATCGGAGACGCCCGATTTCGTGTTCCTACTCATCATGGAAGAAGGCAAACGGGTGATTGAAACCGGGGCGAAACTGGTACCTATACATGGCTAACACCGGAGGGACAAAGGCTGACAACTAGCCAGTCCACTCACACCCTAGTTTTTGGAACGGTGTATAACGATCAAAGTAATAACATCTATTCTATTTAGACACCTACAATAATCGATATACGAACATTAGTTCCGCTAGTCTACAAGTAATTCTCTGAGTAGTTCAGTTGAAGAATTCATACACATCAGTTCTCATACCTTCACCTACTGTGTCACACGAATTGACCCCAACGCTAGACGACAATGCTCCCGCGGTGGCGGGAGCAATCGTCTATCATGCGAAGATACTTTGTAATAATGTTGATGAACTTTGCCGGCTGCTCAACCGGGTCTCGATTCCAGTTGCTGAACTCACCGATACCTGCGACCAGAACAGAGCAGTCTTTAGCACCGAGTCGATGGCACGGCTCTACATCTACCAGACGATCCATGACCTCACACAGTGCGAACTTGCAGATCGCCTTGCAAACCGACCAGCACTCCTGAAGGGTTTTGGGATGACCAGACCACCGAGCCAGCAGAACATCTCGTATGCGGCTGTTCACGTTCACCTTCGCAGCACTGTTGTACAACCTCTGGCGACTCACGGATTATCTGGTGAAAGTCGGGATGGGCCGTGATATTCGCTCCCCACCAGTCGTGACCGCCAGGACGTTCGTCCGGGCGGTCGGACAATATCTCCGCGAGGGTGGCTAAAACTGCGGTCACGCTCTGCAGGCCGCTTGTGGAGAGCCGCAGCACTCGTACTCTCCGCTGGATCTTGCGTGGTGAGTCGTCGTTTACTGCATATCACCAGTCGTCGGTGAACTACACCAGCCGGTCCAGATACAAATGTCTCAAATCGGACTACCTTCTCTCCGATCTCGTTTGTAGCGGTGTTAGATCCCGAAAACGTGGATGATGGGCACGTAGAATATAATCGCTTGGATTGGCCGGGTTATGGATCTAACAGAATTTTTATCAGTGCGGCTTTCGCGAACCCGCCTCTTCGAACGTGAGCCGTTTTCTCGAGAAACAGGCGTTCGTTGGCTCCCAGCCAGCTCGTCGCATGATCTTGAGAACATCGCCTGGCCGGTCCCGTGGTTATCGTCGAAGTTGCAGAATTCGGAAGATGGATTCCGACAAACCACTAGATATCATATGTGTATTTGAAGTAACCGTCGGACAGTACGACGCGATCTATCGATCGATGAAACGGACGGAGAGTTCCGTTTCGAGACCGGAACCTTCGGTTGTAGGTAGACACTCGCTGACTCGTTTTGGACTCGAACTACACTTAAACACCTGCAGTATTCATCACATATCCTCATGCTTGTGCATGGTGAGATAACATATACCATGGATGTCGGCAATACCCTTCAGAACCTGGGTCTCTTTCTCGAGGAATTCGACGAGGAGGTCGGCACCATAACGAGCGTCGAATTCGCCGATCGACTCGATCCGGAAACGAGGCCGACCGCCGAGGTCGAACTGACGGTACCGTCGTTATCGAGCCAACAGTGGACGCCGCTCGGCCCCGACAACGTAACCGCCGACGACGACGGCCGACTCCAGTTCACCCTGGAGTCGGTACCGTTCGTTCCGACGACCAATCCGGATTTCGAGGTCGATCCGACGAGCGTGACGATCGACGACGGGTCGATAACGATCGCGCTCAGTGTCTCCGTCGCTACCGAGGATAACGAGACCGGCGGCGCTACTTTTGAAACGGACGAACGGAACTCGAGTCCGCCTGCGGTTTCCGACGACACCGACGACACGGCGACTGACGATCGAGAACGGAACGTGCCGCCGTTCAGAGACCCGGAGCTGCTCACGGAGGTGTACGAATCCTGTGACACGTTCACGGAAATGAGCGAGGTTATCGAGATGGACGTCACCGCAGAGACGGTCAGACGGTATATGATCGATTACGATATCCACGAGCCGAACTCGCATACCGACGGAACCGAGGACGGCGACTCGGGCGGGCGTCCCCAGATCGACAGCGATTCGGATGCGTCGGCACGGAGTCCCTCCGACGACCGGTCGGCCGACGGTTCAGAACACACGCAGTCGTCGCCGGTCGTTCTCACCGACGGAATTGGGCTTCCCGAGGATGTTACCGCTGAAACACTCGTCGAGACGGTGTCGCGGTCGAATACGATCTACGAAGCCAAACAGGATCTCGGACTGGATCGAGACGAGACGCTCGAGCTGTTACGCCAACTCGACCTCGTCGACCTCGTGGTGGGTCGCGTTGCCAACGAGTCCGAGCGCAGGATCGGCCGCGAAGAGATCGTCGACCGCCTCCGCGAAGCCTCCGTTCCACAGTCCTAACGAATAGGGTCGGCCCTCGAGAACGATCGCACAGTTCGTGACGGGACGCCAGTCTCGGCGGTCGACAACCGACATCCGCGGGGAATCGAGTTCGACCCGGAAACGAGACTGCTCGGTTCGGAGATCACGAGGGAGAGAGGGGTCGTGTTAGACGCCCGAAGGTCGACGGTAGACGACGTGACATCCGCGTGGCGCGAGCGGTGGTTTTTCCCGGACCTCGTCGGGCTCCGAAGATCGCGAGGCGGTCAAGTACCTGACAGCACGCGCGAGTCGAGGCGGTGCTCGACGACAATTGTCAGTAGTGAACATTCGTTAGGGTATTCCATACCATTCCAGAATTTTTAATCCGATCGAGGCCCACTGTTCGAATATGAGTCAAGAACGTACCACGTCGGAAGAACAGCGCGGCGCGGAATACTATCTCCCCGGGACTCCCGCGATGTCTCCCTCCGATGGCCGACTCGAGCGATTCCTCAAAACCCTGTTCCGTCGTCGAGGGCGAATTCGAGCGGACCGACAACACGAGCGCAGCGATCGCTGAAGCGGTTGCCGGAGAGACTTCATTCCTGTCCGATCGTCGAATTCTATCCGTCGGTACCTCGGCGCTCGGCGGCGCGAACGACGTTCTTCACGAGCATTGCGAGCGTGATTGGACCGACGCCGCCGGGAACGGGCGTAATCGCGCTCGCTTTCTCCCTGGCGCTCTCGAACTCGACGTCGCCAACCACGTTGGCAGTCCCTGAACCGTGTCGACTGCTCGAGCCGTCATCCGTTTTGCCAGTCTCGGGTTCGCGGTTCGCGCTCACGTCGACGACCACCGCGCCGGAGGAGAGCATCGAGCCGTCGACCAGTTCCGGAGCGCCGCTGGCGGTGACGACGACGTCCGCCTGACGGGTCACCGACGCGAGGTCGGCCGTCTTCGAGTGACAGACGGTGACGGTCGCGTTTCCCGGCGTCCTGTCCTGTAGCAACAGGTTCGCCAGCGGTTTCCCGATGATTCCAGATCGGCCGACGATCGCGACGTCCGCCCCCGCGACCGGAACGTCGTAGCTCGAAAGTAGCCGGCACACCGCTGCCGGCGTGGCCGGGACGAACCGTGGTTCGCCGGCGACGAGCCGGCCGAGGTTCTCGGGGTGGAAGCAGTCGACGTCCTTCTCGGGCTCGAGCCGCTGCCTGACCGCGGGCAGCGCGACGTGGTTCGGAAGCGGAACCTGGACGAACACGCCGTCGATCTCGGAATCGGTACACAGATCCTCGATCTCCCGATGGAGGCGTCGTGACGGTTCGGACGGGTCGAGACGGATGTCCCGCGTCGCAACGCCGACATCGTCGCAGGCAGCGTGCTTCAGGTCCATAAAGCGCTTGTCGGCCGGCTCCTCGCTCATCAGTACGGTCCCGAGCGTCGGGATGATACCTCGATCGCCGAGTTCGTGGACCCGGTCGCTCACCGCCTCGCGGATGTCCGCCGCAACCGGTTCGCCGAGGAGCAGTTCCGTCGACACGGTCTGAGTTCGACGGCGACGCTCTTGTAGCATTCGGCCCGGTAGCCGATGGTTCACTACGTAGGCGGCTCTCGCGGCCAGCTCCGGATCGAGTACCGCGCGGTGTCCAGCCAGGAATCGCTCTGTGAGGCGATCTCTTGGGCCTTCGGTACTGGCTTGCCGTTATCGAACGCTCGGACAGTGTCGGCTCTTCGGCGCGACGATCGTCCGTTGATCCGCGATGCGTTCGGCCATTTACGTCTTTGTACGTAGCACGCGAAGGACCAACGGACATGGAGTACAGATACACGGGCGATGCACACGCGCAACTCCTCGAGGCCTACGAGGCGGACACCGATCCCTTCCCGACGCAGTCGTCGATGAACTTCCCGAAATCGGAACGGCGGGCGGAGATGGGACTGCTCAGACAACTTCTCTTTCCCAGGTGTTGGAACGCCGACGCCCTGCTCGAGGACGAGTCGGCGATACGGGACGTGCTGTCGGAACTGGGGTCGCTGTACTGTCGCGGGATCCGCCCGTATTCGGGAACGGACCCGTCCGAAACGGTCGACGACGTGCTCGACCGGCTGCCCGAACTCCGGGCGACGCTCAAGAAGGACGTCGAGGCCGCCTACAAGGGTGATCCCGCCGCGAAGTCCTACGTCGAAGTCATCCGGTCGTATCCCGGCTTTCAGGCCATCACGATGCAACGGGTTGCACACGAACTGTACGAGGCCGGGACTCCCGAGTACGCGCGGGAACTCACCGAATACGTGAAGACGGTGACGGGGATAGACATCCACCCGGGTGCGAAGATCGGCGAGTACTTCTTCGTCGATCACGGTACCGGCGTCGTCATCGGCGAGACGGCGACAATCGGTGACTGGGTTCGCCTCTACCAGGACGTGACGCTTGGGGCACTCCACTTCGAGGAGGAAGAAGACGAGGAGAAGACGCTGAAGAAGGGGTACAAGCGACACCCGGACATCGGCGATCACGTCGTGATCGGCGCCGGGACGAAGGTTCTGGGAGCGGTCAGCATCGGCAACCACGTCAGCATCGGCGCGAACTCGTGGGTTACGGAGGACGTGCCGGACAACATGATGGTGTACATCTCCGAGCACCCGACGCAGGAGCGAAAACGGGGCGAGTGAGCTGTTCAGGACCGAACCTCGACTGACGGCGGGTGATCGTCGATGGTGTCGTCGCCGTGAGGACCTCGAGCGACGGGTGAGAGGTGTTCTCCGAGTCGACGGCGAGCGTCGCCTCCTGCAGCGTCACTGATACCGGCCGAGAGTGTCCGCACGCCACGACTCGAGGTCCGGAACCTGGTTGAACGCGTAGATGTGAACGCCGCGGATGTCGTGGTAGGGGTCGGTCGCGTACGGCGCGAGACCTTCGATGAGTTCTTCGGGCACGTAGGTCCCCCGGGAGCCGACGAGCTGGCGGACGAAGCCGAGGACGCCGCTCGTCTTCTGGAGGAAACGGACCGAATCGCCGACGCCGACCTTTTTCGAGATACCCAGTAACCGCTGGTACTTCATAACGCCCGGAATGCCGACCTCGACCGGGAGCTCGATCCCCCGGTCACGGATGTCCGCGATCCACTCGAGGATGGCGTCGGAATCGTAACACAGCTGTGTCACGATATACGTGGCGTAGGCCTCTTTCCTCGCCATCGACTCGGCGAGCACCTCGTCGTCGAGGAACGCGTGACCCTCGGGGTAGCCGGTGATGCCGACCTCCTCGAACGCGTAGTCGAGTTCCTCGAGCGCCGAGAGGAGGTCGTACGCCGAGTGAAACTCCCCCACTGGCTCCTCGCGATCGCCACCCGGGACGAAGACGTCGGTAACGCCCGCGTCGGTGAGCCGTCCCGCGATCTCCTCGAGGTGGTCCTCGTTGCGAACGTAGCGCGCCGCGACGTGCGGGACGATCTCGTAGCCGCGATCGGTCGCTTTCTCGGTCCAGTCGATCGTCGCCTCGAGGCCGAGCGTCGGCGAGGTCGTGATCGCGACCTCCGCGCCGTCCGGGAGGTGCCCCAGTTGTTCGTCGATACTCTCGAACGGCATCAGCTCGAAGCGCGGCTCCTCGAGTAACTCCACTACCCCTTCCGCCGTCGCAGTCGACTGTATTTCGGATGACATGGTCTCACTCCTGTGGTGGCTGGTCCGTTCTTCGGCACGAACGCCCGTGACCGGGTCGAGTGAAGTCGGTCGTCGGCTGGCTCAGGTACCGCGTTGGGTCTCGAGCCCGACGTACGTATCGGCGGTGGCCGACACAGGACCGGTCCGTAGAGGCGTTGAACGGTTCGTTTCCGGCACCGTCGCGAGCGGTTCGTTCCTTCCGTCCCGGTCACGATTCTCCCGTCCCGGTCACGATTCACTCCGAGGCCTCCTCTCTGGCGTTCAGTTTGGCCTGCTCCCGGGCGCTCGGGTTGACCGACGGCTTGAACGGGACCTCCGAGACTTTGGCGTACACCGGCTCGCCGGGTTCCTCAGCGTACTCGTCCGGCAGGTGGACCTGGAACTCCGTCTCGATGTCGCCATCGTAGACCTCCATCGGATCGCCGTCGAGTTTCGCCGCCGGAACGAATCCGAGCGCGAGGTTCGTCTTGAGTTCGGGGTTGTACCACGGCGACGTGACGTAGCCGCAGTTCTCGCCGGTGTCGGGGTCGGAGATGAGCCAGAAGTCCGGCGCGTAGTCCCGAACCGGCTCGCCGGCCATCTTGAGGCCGACCATCTTGTGGACGAACGGGTACTCGCCGCTCTCGATCTGTGCCTGTTGGCGCTCGAGTTCTTCCTTGCCGACGTAGTCGACGTCCTTGTCGTCGGGGACCTGGTAGCCGAGGTTGACTTGGAACGGCGAGGTCTCGTGATCCATGTCCTGGCCCCACGAGAGGATCCCTGCCGCGATACGGCGGTGGTGTGCCGGCGCGACCTGCATCCCGCCGTGATCCCTGACGGACTCGAGGACGGGATCCCAGACCGCTTCGGCGTTTTTCGAGGCGTCCCGGACGTAGATCTCGAAGCCTTTCTCGCCGGAGAAGCCGGTCTGGCTCACCAGCACCGAACAGCCGTCGATCTCGGCTTCCATCAGACCGTAATAGGGGATTTCCTCGACTTCCTCGCCGACGACGTCGGCCATTGCGTCGACGGAGCGCGGGCCCTGAATCTGCATCGGCGCGACGTCGATCTCGTCGATCTCGACGTCGAAGTCCATGCCAACGTTGACGCCCTGGAGCCACTGCATCAGCGTCGAGTCCGAGATCGAAAACCAGAACTCGTGTTCGCCCGGTCGCAACAACACGGGGTCGTTGAGGATGCCGCCGTCCTCGTTGCAGAGGATGACGTACTTGCCACGCATCGTCTCGATCTCGGTCGCGTCCCGGGTGATGACGTGGTTGGTGAGCGCCTCGGCGTCGGGCCCTTGGACGCGGATCTGTCGTTCGACCGCGACGTCCCAGAGCGTCACCCGGTTGACCAGCGCATCGTACTCCTCCATCATGCCGCCGTCTTCGGGCTCGACGAGGCCCCTCGGGTGGTAAATTCGGTTGTAGACCGTCGCCCGCCAGGCGCCGTTCTCCACGAACGATTTGTGGAAGAACGGTGACTTGCGAACGCGCGTGGAAACGAGCATCTCGATTCCTGGATCGCCGGACTGGCGCAGATTCCTCGGGAGGGTTCGATCCGACTGATCGACGCTCGGGTAGTTTGGGTGTTCCGTACTGTCCTGTTCCGGTGGCTGGCTGTCAGACATTACCATGCATATGTCTCCCGTAGAATATAAAAGTAGGAGATTTCCACCACTCCACCACTCTCGAAACCGGCAATAGTGCGCCAGAAGGGGCCTCGAGAAGGGTGATAGCTTAGATTCGACGAGGCGCAGTTGCGGGAGATTTTCGTCCGACTATACATAACGTATATTTTACACGATGTGGAATTCGATCCGAACGGGCCCCGAAATCCGCACTCGAATCGGCTGATGCAGTGCATTGATAACTCTTCGCACTGCTAGCTTTCAGTATCGCCCGACGTGCGCGGACGTCCACAGGGACGACACGACGCACTCGTCGGGAGCGACGCAGCGGTGAGAGAGAATGACCTTCGACGCAACCGACACGTACGATAGGACCGACGGTGAGTTTCCGTGACCCACGTCATCGACGGCGACGCGGTGGCGAACCGAATTCAGGACGCCCTCCGCGACTGTATCGACGGCCTCGAGCAGATCAAACTCCCGTGAGACGACGATGAGCCGAGACGAACTTCCCGTCACGTTCGCTGACGTCGAAGCGGCCCGTGAGCGACTCGACGATCCGTCGATCGTCAAGCGGACACCAGTCGAGCGGAACACGTCGCTCGAGGCAATGACCGGCGCCACGGAGGTCATGCTCAAACTCGAGCACCTCCAGTGGACTGGCTCGTTCAAGACCCGCGGGGCGTACAACAAGATCCAGCGCTGTCTGGAGGAGGGGGAACTCGAGCGGGTCGTCGCGGCGAGCGCCGGAAATCACGCACAGGGCGTCGCCCTCGCCGCGACGAAGCTCGGCGTCGATTCGACGATCGTCATGCCGACGACCGCTCCTCAGACGAAGATCGACGCCACGCGCGGCTACGGCGGGACCGTCGAACTCGTCGGAAAGGACTTCCAGGAGGCGACGAACTTCGCGCGCGAGTTAGCTGGGGAATCGGAGGCCGAGTTCGTCCACGCGTTCGACGACCCGGCGATCGTCGCCGGCCAGGGAACGCTCGGACTCGAGATGGTCGAAGACGTTCCCGAGGTCGACACCGTCGTCGTGCCGATCGGCGGCGGCGGTCTGATCAGCGGGATCGCAACCGCGTTCGCCGAACGCAGCCCCGAGACGCGGATCGTTGGCGTCCAGGCGGCGGAGGCGGCGACCGTCTCCGACAGCCTGGACAAGGGTGTCCCACAAACGCTCGACACGGTCGATACAATCGCGGACGGAATCGCAACGGGCGGCATCTCCGAGCTGACGCTGTCGATTATGGAGCGACACGTCGACGAGGTCGTCACGGTGACGAACGGCGAGATCGCCGAAGCCGTACTGGTTCTGCTGGAGCGAGCGAAACAGTTGGTGGAAGGGGCTGGCGCCGCCGCAGTTGCAGCGATCCGAAGCGACGCGGTCGACGTCGACGGCGAGCGCATAATGCCGCTGCTCTGTGGCGGCAACCTCGACATGACGATGCTCCGCGCGATACTCATCCACGCACTGACTCACCGCGAGCAGATCCTGCGATTGCGGGTACACATCGACGACCGACCCGGAAAGATGGCGGAGCTCTCCGGGGTTATCGCCGACCACGGTGCCAACATCCAGACCGTCCGCCACGACCGTGTCCTCGAGGACCTGGACGTCGGCGAGGCCTACCTGATCTTCCAGGTCGAAACCAGCGGTGCGGAACACGCCCGAAAGATCATCGAGGCGATCGCTGACCACGGGTACGAGGTCGACGTGGTGAACTAACCGAATCCGTCCGGTTAGAGGGAATGAACGTATTTGCTGGTTACCAAAGATAAATTCGCAATTCTTAATCCCCGGTAGTTCAAATGTCTGAGTGAATGAGAACGGAAAGGAAATCCGACGAAACGTCGACAGAAGAACTCGTTAACTATATGCCTGCCATGCCGAACGTGTCCGAGGAGCCGAATTACCTCGTGCAGTTTGTCGCCGGACTGCTCCGTCGCAGTCGCTAGAGGAACCGATCACGCTTTTGATTACTCGAGTCCAGAGACGGGGTACGCCTTTTTATTGTTTCAGCGAGAAGTTAGTATATGCGTCCGTTCACTGGTGGGGTGCCCCATTGCAAACGGTGTGGCTGCGGGCTCGAGGGGGGCGAAGAAGGGTGTCCCAGGTGCGGGTTCAATCCGCGACAGATGGGGCTTCGCGTCTCGATGGTGTTTTTGATGGTCGTCGTGGTTTCGATGTCGGTGATCACGCTGATGATTCCCTTCTGGACGGGATTGGCGCCGTTTCTCGTCGGACTCGCGGCCGTCTCGTTCGGACTCGCCGTCGTGATGTTCGTCGTTTCGTTTCTCGCCACGCCGTACCGGCTTGGTTCCATCTTCGCCCGATTTTGAGAGTGCTATCCGACGCTCGCGATGTCGGATTTTGAACCGGAGATGGTCGTAATTAACTGCCTGACGATACGATTTCTCGTAAAATATCGGTATATTTACCAAAACTATATACGGAAATGCATGGAATCGAAGTAATGGGATTGGTAATGAATACCACTCGATACGCATTCGCACGATGAGTGGAGGTCGGACCAGGCGGTTGGAGATGGTCAGTACGATCGACTGGGTCGAGCGTGATGCTACGACTGACCGCTTCGAAACGACCGACGGACGGCCTCGAACGGACAAAACACGACAGGACGAACACGGAGGGTAACTATGGCAGACGAAGACAAACGCGGAATACAGGAAGGTCTGTTCTACGCGGAGACGGACCGAGAACCGGGCGACAAGAACTGGCGAGGATACGGGTTCGACATCAACCCACCCGTATTTCTCATCGCGGGAGGGTTGATCATCCTCTTTATTGCTCTCTCGCTCGTGTTCCCGGATCAGGCGGGGACGATGTATCAGGACACTCGAGTCGCAGTGTCCGATTACTTCGACTGGCTGTTCATCCTGGCCGCTAACATTTTCATTATCTTCATGGTCTATCTTGCGATAAGCAGGTACGGCTCGATACGACTCGGCGGCGTCGACGGCGAGAAGGAGTTCAGCGACATCTCGTGGGTCGCGATGCTGTTCAGCGCGGGTATGGGGATCGGCCTCATGTTCTTCGGTGTCGCCGAACCGGTGTTTCACCTCTTCGACCCGCACCTGGGTGCCGAGGCGGGAACCGAGGGTGCCGGCGAAGTGGCGCTTGCGGTGTCGCTGTTCCACTGGGGCTTTCACCCGTGGGCGATCTACGCGTTGGTCGCGCTCAGCCTGGCGTTCTTCTCGTACAATCGCGGGCTGCCACTGACTTTCCGGTCGGTGTTCTACCCGGTGCTCGGTGATCGGATCTACGGCTGGCCGGGACACCTCATCGACATCTTCACCATCTTCGCGACGCTGTTCGGCCTCGTGACCTCTCTCGGGTTAGGCGCATTGCAGATCAATGCGGGGCTGACGTTCGTTGGCCAGGAGGTGGGCGCGTTCCCCGCAGTGCCCGACTCGATCTGGGTTGCAGTCGCCATCATCGGAGTCGTCACGGGGATGGCGATCGTCTCGGTCTACCTCGGCCTCGACAAGGGGATCCGACGGCTCAGCAACCTGAACCTCACGCTGATGATGATTCTTCTGGCGTCGGTGTTCGTCCTCGGGCCGACGCTGTTCATCCTCGGTGCGTTGCCACAGGGCATCGGCGGCTACCTCGGCAACTTCTTCGAGCTGTCCTTCTTCGGCAACTCGTTCGACAACCACTACTTCCAGGGTTCGGAGTACTACGGCTCGGGCGGCGAGGGTGAGGGTGCCTTCCTCGTCGACTGGACGGTGTTCTACTGGGCTTGGTGGATTTCCTGGTCGCCGTTTGTCGGGATGTTCATCGCCCGAATCTCGAAGGGCCGCTCCATCCGGGAGTTCGTCGGTGGAGTGCTCTTGATCCCCGTCGTATTCTCCTTCGCCTGGTTCGCGGCGATGGGCGGGAGTGCCCTCAGCTTCGAACTGAACGAGGCGACGGAAGGGGCGATCAGCGGACCGGTGTTCGAGGTCGGTGAAGAGGTCGCGATGTTCGCGATGTTCGATCTGATGCCGGGAACGGTGCTCCTGTCCCTGCTCGCGATCATCCTGGTGACGACGTTCTTCGTGACCTCCTCGGACTCGGGATCGCTCGTTCTCGAACACCTGAGCACCGGCGGCAAACACGAGACGCCGCCAGCCGGCCGCGTCTTCTGGGCCGCATCAGAGGGGCTAGTCGCCGCCACGTTGCTGATCGCCGGCGGCGACGCGGCCGTCGAGGCACTCCAGGCGGCCGCCATCGCCAGCGGACTCCCGTTCACCGTTATTCTGCTGTTCATGATCTACGCCGTGATGATCGGTCTCAGGCGGGAGTACAGGCTCCTCCAGTCCGACGAGTTCACCGAGTTGATAGACGATCTCGAGGAGGAAGAGGAGATCGTCGTCACGAGCCAGACCGGTGACCTCGTTACCCACGTCAGGACCAGAGAGGACAGAGTTATCGACGTCAGTGACGACTGACGTCCGCTTACGTCGACACGGCAGACTATCGCTCGGACGCCGTGACGATCCTGGCACGGGGGAATCCGAACCGACCGGGTGCGGACCTAGGAGCGAACGACGGTGACCGGTTTCGGACACATCCGCACGACCTTCTCCGTGCTGGATCCGAGGTACTTCTCGAGCGTACCGCGGCCACGCTCGGCCATGACGACGGTGTCGATATCTTCTTGTTCGGCGTAGTCGACGATTTCCTGTGCGACCTTTCCGGTTGTGACCGCGCCGACGCCATCGAGACCTCGTCCCTCGATTTGCTCTACCACGTCGGTAACGACGTCCTCGCCGTACTGTCGATACTCTTCCATTTCCGACTCGCTCACCCCGACTGTGAGGATGTACGACGCCTCCGTCTCGATGACGTAGATCACGTGTACCTCCGCGTCGAACACCTCCGCGAGATCTAGCCCGTGTTCGATCGCTTTCGACACCCTGTCGCTGCCGTCCGTCGCAATCAGTATCTTGTCTAGCATAACCGTGCTACTGTCTGAGTCTTCGTAGGGCTGTACAAAATAGTTTGTCTCCCGGGGGTGTGTCACGCGCCAATCGGTTCAGTCCGTGTTGGTCTCCCTGAGATAGATGGAGAACGCGACGAACGTCAACAGTACGCCGGCGAAAAAGTGACGGCCTGCCAGAAGAAGGAGGAGGCTCGCGATGGCTAGTACCACCGCGAGAATCGTGGAAACAGTCGCGACGCGTCCGGACATGTGAGAACAACTGTGAGGATGGGACTTATACGTGTCGTCAGACCGACGACTCCCGCCACTCGGAGGCCAGGCCGACGCCGCCGAGACCCACCGCGGCGGCCCCGATGGCAATCTCCAGCAGCTCACCGCCGAGGATCCCATTGGCAAGGAGGAGTGTCCCGCCAACGAGAAGGAAGAGTCGGAGGTACGTCCGGGGGCTCCAGTGCATACGTTCTGTCCCCTCTTCGAGGGGGAGCATATCAATTGTAACGGTTCGAAAGCGCACGCGGGGTCGTCGGGGCGTCCTCGGAATCGATGCGTGGAACCGGCGTCCATCCTCTCCGCGCTCGCTCGTCAATCCCCGGCGACGACCGTCACTGGTGTCTCGGCCATCCGCATGACTTTCTCCGCGGTACTCCCGAGGTGCCTCTCGATTGCCCCGTGACCCTGTTTGCCCATGATGATGGCGTCGATGTCGTTTCCCTCGGCGTAGTCGACGATCTCCTCGGATGGGCGCCCGGTCCTGACCACGCCTTCCCCGCCGAGGTCTCGCACGGAGGCGCTCTCGATCACTTCGGTGACGGCATCCTCGCCGTATTCTCTGTAGGACTCTAGCTCCTCGTCGGAGAGACCGACGGTCAGGATGTAGCTGGCTTTGGTCTCGACCACGTACAGCGCGTGTACCTTCGCATCCATCGCCTCGGCAATGTCGAGACCGTGGTCGACGCAACCCTCGGCCTTGTCGCTGCCGTCAGTCGCGATCAGAACGTTATCGTACATTTGTACTCGTCCCCGTCTGTAGTATCGGGGGTATCTCGTATAATCCTTACCTCTGTTAACACATTTCACGATCTGATTGCGGTTCCCGGGCGGAGCGAGTCGGAGCGCAGAGCCTGGTTCGACACCAATTATATATCCCGCTCCCGTATCGTCAAGCGGTCGTGTCCGATACCCCAGATTCGTCGGAGCCCGCTCTCGAGCGCCTGTTCTATCACTCCGAGAGGATCCGGCTCGTCTACTGGGACGAGTTCTCCGGGGCGAAGACGGCGGTGCTGTTGACCGGTTTCGTCGCCGTCCTCACGTTCGTTACCGGACTGTCGAATCTTAGCCAGCCGAACGTGACCTACGACGGTCCCCTGGCGGCGGCCATTCCAGTCGACCCGGGCTTCGTGCAGTTTACGGGCGTTCTAATCGCGTTCGTTCTTGCGGGACTCGTCTTCGGCCTGCAGCGCCGAAAGCGTCTCGCGTGGTACCTCACGCTTGCCGTTCTGGCGCTGGTTACGCTATTGGCCCTGACGACGCTCCAGACTACTGACGTTCCCCTCCTGCTTTCGATCCTCGTGACGCTCCCGCTCTTGTTCACCAACCGGGGCGCGTTCGACCGGCGGATTGAACTCTCTTCGCTCCAGATCGCCTCACTCTCCTCGATCGTGGGTGTCGTCCTGTACGGCACCATCGGCTCGTATGCCCTCCAAGACCAGTTTAGCGAGATCGATACCTGGAGTGACTCGCTTTATTACGTTGTCGTCACCATCGCGACCGTCGGCTACGGCGACATCACCCCGCTGACGACCGGGGCGAAGTGGTTTTCGGTGTCGGTTATCCTCTTTGGGACCGGCGCGTTTACGGTCGCGATTGGGTCGCTGGTCGTGCCGGCGATCGAGAAGCGAATGGCCGCGGCATTCGGAACCATGACACTGTCAGAACTCACCCTGCTCGATGACCACGTGCTGGTCCTCGGCTACAGCGACATCACGGAATCACTGCTTGACGAACTCGCTGACCAAGTCGACGTCGTGGTCGTCACGCTGGACGCCGACGAGGCCTCCACGTTGAACGATCGAGACGTCAACGTCCTCACCGACGATCCGACCCACGAGGAGACGCTTTCCGACGCCAAGATCGACGACGCTTCTGGCGTGGTCGTCGCGACGCGGGACGACGCCAACGACGTGCTGGCCGTCCTCGCGGCGCGGAAGTCGAATCCGGAGGTCCGCATCGTCGCCGCGGCGAACGACCGACAGCACGTCGACAAGTTCGAGGAGGTCGGCGCAGACGAGGTCATCAGCCCGATGGAGATCGGTGGCCGACTCCTCGGTCGATCGATCCTCGAGGAGGCGTCCGCCGAGTCACTGTTCGAGAATCTTGACGAGGATTCGGACTGAAGCGGACACGACACGGCCGTTCGAACGGGACCGGTCCGACTGTCCGGTAGCTGGCGTTCGGGCGGGAAATCCACGCGCGGGCCAGAACGAGGACTGGGCCCCCCGTATCCATTCCGTAACGGGAGTCCACTTGACCCGACTGACTGGGGTATTTATAATGGAACGGGAGGTCATTCCTTCTTATGGGGCTTCAGGGAGTCAGCCCAGCCGAACGGGTGCTTCGGAAGCTGCTGGCTCCGCTCTGTGTCCTCTCGGGGGCCGTCGTCGTGTTGGGTTTTTTCTTCCCCGAACTCGTGGGGGAAACGATCTCCGGGCGAATCTGGCTCGTCATCTCGCTCGTCTTCTTCGGGTCGGGGTTGGCATACCTCGCCGTGTTGCCGGCCGAGAGTGACGAAAGCATGAGCGAGCTTGATCCGGAGTTTCTGCTCCGGGTCCGTCGGCTCGGGCTGACTGGCACCGTCAGGGGATTTCTCTCCCGCCAGGATCCAGTTACGTTTGGGGTTCCGGTCGCTGCGTTCGCCCTCTTTTTTCTCGGGCAGTTGCTGGTGCCGTCAGGAACGATCGCCACCGTCGGTGCCACACAGCGGGCCGTCACCACGTACGGAGGCTGGCTGTTCGTCGCGGTCATGCTGCTCGCGGTGGTGTTCTCTCTGTACCTGTTGGTGGGGCCGTGGGGAACGGTAAAACTCGGTGGTCCCGACGCCGAACCGGCGTACACCTACCCCGTCTACTTTACCATGTTCTTCACAGCCGGCATCGCCGCCGGAATCGTTTTTTGGGGGCCAGCCGAGGCGCTGTTTCACTACGAGACGCCACCGCCGTACTTCGACGCCGAACCACAGTCGGAGGCGGCAGCCGGGGCGGCACTCACCTACGCACTGTTCCATTGGGGCTTCTGGGCCTGGAGCGCCTATATCGCCGTCGGCGTGCCGATCGCCTACTACGTCTACCAGCGGGGAGCACCGTTACGGGTTTCGACGATCCTGACGCCGTTTCTCGGCGTGGAAAACCTCGACTCGGTGTGGTGTCGGATCGTCGACCTGCTTGCAATCTTCGCGACGATCGGCGGGATCGCCACCTCCATCGCGCTCGTTGGCGAGCAGTTCCTCACCGGGATCCAATTCCAGTGGGATGTGGCGTTCGGTACCGTTGGATCGGTACTCTTTGTCGCCGGGTTGACGTTCGTCTTCGTCGTATCGGCACAGAGCGGCGTCCACCGGGGAATCAGACGGATCGCGGCCGTCAACCTCGTCCTGTTCGGCCTGTTTGTGGTGTTGTTTTTCGCCGTCGCACCGCGAACGGTCGTCGTCGAGAGTTCCTCGCGAGCGATTGGGAGCTACGCCGTCAACGCGGTCCCGATGACCCTCCATCTGGGGAACGGATTGGTCGCCGACCCGTGGGTCGCTGACTGGACGATCTGGAACTGGGCGTGGTGGTTCTCCTGGGCTCCGTTCGCCGGCCTCTTCCTGGCCGCCCTCTCTCGTGGCCGGCGGATCCGAACGGTCGTCCTGACGGGCTTTGTCGCGACCGCATTGGCGACGATGGTCTGGTTTCTCCTGTTGGGTTCGACCTCGCTTCACCTCCAGCAGACGAGCGCTGTGGACGTCCTCGCAGCGATCGATGCCTACGGCGGCGCCGAGGCCGTCGCTGGCTTCCCGGTCTTCGAGGCACTCGCGATAAGCCAGCTCTTCATGTTCCTCTTTCTCGCGTTGATCGTCGTCTTCATGGCGACTTCCGCCGACACGTCTACACTCGTCGTAGCGGTGCTGGCGACGAGACGCGAATTCGCACCGACGACTGGCGCGATCATTTTTTGGGGAATATTTCAGGGACTCGTCGCCATCTCGGTGCTCGTCACCGGTAGCGCCGAAGTCCTGCAGGCGATGGCCGTGTTGACCGGCGGCCCGTTCGCCCTGGTCGTCCTGATCGCCCTGGTCGGCCTCGTCGGAACGTTCTACAGACACGAACGCGGTCGGAGATCGATCGTCGGTACTGCACGCGTGAAGCTGGCTAGAGAAGCTGAAGACGACGACCGGGAATAGACCAGCCGAAGACGACGACCGACTGGAGAGCTAGAACCGATGGGAGTGGTATCCGTAGCGACCGCGTGTCCGCAGGTTCTCGATCCGGAGACGCATCTCGAGCCCGCTGTCCGGGTCAGAAGAGCCCGGAGACGTCCCCATCGGAGTGAAGATCCATCCCGGCGGCAGCAGGTTCGGCAGGAAGGCCGGGCAGCGTGAGGACGTCGGCGGTGAGCACCACGAGGAAACCGGCACCCGCCGAGGGGTAGATTTCGTTTACCTCGAGCGTCCAGTCGTCGGGCGCACCCTTGCGACTCGCGTCGTCACTGAGCGAGTGGAACGTCTTCGACACACAGATCGGGACCTCGTCGAAGCCAAGGTTCGTGAGCCGCTCGATGTCGTCTTCGGCGTCGCTGTGGTACTCGACGGCGTCGGCACCGTAGATTTCGGTGGCGACGGTTTCGATCTTCGATTTGATCGACGCGTCGACGTCATAGAGCGGTTCGAACGTCGATTCGGACTCTGCAGCCTCGACTAGGCTCTCGGCGAGGTCGATCCCACCCTCTCCACCGTCGGTGAAGACGTTCGACTCGGCGACCCTGACCTCGAGTTCGTTCTCACAGTGGCCGACGACCGCGTCGACCTCCGCGTCGGAATCGTCCGGGAAGCGGTTGAGGGCGACGACGACCGGAACGCCGAACTGCTGGAGGTTGGCAACGTGTTTGTCGAGGTTCTCGAACCCGTTGCGAACCGCGTCCACGTCTTCTGCCTCGAGTTCGTCGAGGTCGGGCGGCCACATCTCTTGGCCGTGGTACTTCAGTGCTCGCACCGACGCGACGAGCGTCACCGCGTCGGGTTCCATCTCACCGAACCGGCAGACGATGTTCATGAACTTCTCGGCGCCCAGATCGGAGCCGAAGCCGGCCTCGGTGATGAGATAGTCGGAGAGGTGGGCGGCGACCCCGTCTGCGATCAGCGAGTTGGTCCCGTGGGCGATGTTCGCGAACGGGCCGCCGTGGACGAACGCGGGCGTGCCCTCGATCGTCTGGACGACGTTTGGTTTCAACGCGTCTTTCAGCAGGATCGCAGCGGGACCCGTCGCGCCGATGTCGTCTGCGGTAACCGGGTCGCCGCTCTCGTCGTAGGCGACGATGATGCGAGCCAGCCGTTCCTTGAGATCGTCGATCCCGTCGGCGAGACAGAGGACGGCCATCAGTTCCGACGCGGCCGTCAGGATGAACCCGTCCTGGCGAGGGACGCCGGTGACGTCACCACCGAGACCGATCACGGTCTCGCGGAGCACGCGATCGTTCATGTCGATCGCACGCGGCCAGTTGACCCAGTTGACCGCGATGTCGAGTTCGTTCCCGTGTTTGATGTGGTTGTCGAGCATCGTCGCGATGAGGTTGTGCGCCGACGTGAGCGCGTGGAGGTCGCCGGTGAAGTGGAGGTTGATGTCCTCCATCGGGAGTACCTGGGAGTACCCGCCGCCTGCAGCGCCACCTTTGACCCCGAAGACGGGACCCAGCGACGGTTCGCGGATCGCGATGAGCGCGTCCTTGTCGATCTGATTGAACGCCTGTCCGAGCCCGACCGTCGTCACCGTCTTGCCCTCGCCCAGCGGCGTTGGGGTCATCCCGGTGACCAGAACGAGCTTGCCGTCAGCCGATCGTTCCTCGTGGATCCGCTCGATCGCCTCGAGTGTGACCTTTGCTTTGTGTTTGCCGAACAGTTGCAGGTCGTCCCGCATAAGCCCGAACGGCTCGACGACGTCGGCGATGTGGCTCGTCTCAGCGGACTGTGCAATTTCGTAGTCGGTCGGTATCGACTGGTCGGTTTCCTCAGAGGCTGTCATGTACAGATACGTTTCCGCGCCTGGTGTTAAGTGTTAACACACTTATAACGTTCCGGATACGACGTGGGTGGCGCGCCGAATCGCGGCGATAGCTGTCGTACAGTGCTTGGTAGTTCAGTCCCCTCTCGAGTGCCGGAAGCCGTGGTATTTCTGTGGCACGGTACCGGCGGCGGCCTGCGGATGGCGACTGGCGCGAGTTACGTCCTCAAATCGGCGTCCGAACGTGGACGGAAGCTGACGACAGAACGGACACAGCCACACGGCAGAACGTGTAAGAAAATGTACTACTTGTGGGCCGACACCGGTCAGTAGGAACTTTATTGGCTGGCGTGTGATCCACCATGTTATGGAGTACCACGAATCCGTCTCCAGGATGGAACGACTGCGACGGCTCCGTCCGGAAATGGGGACGGAAACGACCGCTGCGATGCTTTCGAATCTGGGGGATCCACACGAGGACCTGGTCGCCGTTCAGATCGCCGGATCGAACGGCAAGGGGAGTACGGCTCGCGTTCTCGACCGAATCTTCCGAGCGGAAGGGCACACTGTCGGCTGTTACACCTCTCCCGACCTGAACGACCGGCGTGAGCGTATCACGGTCGGGGGCCGGAAGATCCCGAAACACGAGGTGGTGCGGTTCGTCGAGACCGTCTGGCCCTTCGTCGTCGACCGGGCCGTTGAGGGTGCGTCGCCGACGTTCTTCGAAGTGTTCACCGCCATGGCCTTCTGGCACTTCGACCGCGAGGATGTCGACGTCGCCGTCCTCGAGGTCGGCATCGGCGGCCGCTACGACGCGACGAGCGTGGTCGATCCCGCGGCGGCCGCGGTCACGACCGTCAGCCTCGAGCACACCGACATCCTCGGCGACACGGTTGAAGAGATCGCTCGCGACAAGGCCCAGGTCGCGCCGGCGGACGCGCCGCTGGTGACCGGCGCAACGGGCGCAGCGCTGGACGCGATCCGAGAGGAGACCGACGTCGTACGGGTCGGCCTCGACGCGAAATCCGATCGCGACGGAGACTCGACCGGTCGATCAGCCGAAACAATCGACGTGGTAGCAGAAGAGACTGGGATGGTTTTGCCGACGACGTCGTCGATCTCACTGGTCGGTCCCGACTGGGAGGTCCAGAGCCGAACGCCGCTACTCGGTCGCCACCAGGCGGTTAACGCGGGAATCGCCGCCACGCTCGCCAGACAGATCGCCGGAACGTCCGAGCGAGACATTGCGGCGGGGATCCGCAACGTCCGGTGGCCGGGCCGGTTTGAAGTGATGGACGACGAGCCACTCGCGATTCTCGACGGCGCGCACAACCCCGACGCGTGTGCGACAGTCGCGACGCTTCTCGAACGGTTCGAGTACGACGACCTCCACCTCGTGTTCGGGGCATTACGTGACAAGGACTACCCGGAGATGTGTCGGATGCTCCCGGATCCCGACCGGGTCTATCTCGCCGCGGCGGACGTCGACCGTGCCCTTGGAACGGACGTGCTCGCCGAGACGTTCGACCGCGAGACGGACGCCGAGACCGATCGATTCGGGTCGGTCCTCGTCGCCCTGGATCGGGCACTCCGGACGGCTGAGCCGTCGGACTGCGTGCTCGTGACCGGATCACTCTCCGTCGTCGGGGAAGCCCGCGACTGGTGGACGCGGACGCTGCAATCGGTCCAGACGCCCACCCCAGAACGCGCTCGAGCAGTCATGCGGCGTGCGGACGTCCCCGCTTCGGAGCGCCGGGACCGCGCGGATCGGTTTCCCCACCGAACGCTTCGGTTTCATGTCCGCCAGAAGGAGGCGTCCGAACTGTGCACACTGATGGAGTCACTAGGCGGCACCTGTGCGGTCGCCGGTATCGGTGCGACGGATCTGCACGTCGAAGTCGTGCTCGGTGGCACGCTCGCGCAGTTTACGGATCTCGTCGTCCGACTGCGCGGGCGGGCGGTCGGCGGCCGTCGGTTGGCCGAACAGCTGACCGACGCGCTCGGCATCGGGGCCGACGGCTCGAGCGGCGAGTACCCGTGGAACGAGGGGACGGCGGTGATGGGGATCCTGAACGTGACGCCGGACAGCTTCCACGACAGTGACGAGTACGACGCGGTCGACGAGGCCGTCGCTCGCGCCGAGGAGATGGTCGCGGCGGGGGCGAACGTCGTCGACGTCGGCGGCGAATCGACCCGACCGGGAGCCGAGCCGACCTCCGCCGAGACGGAACGTGAGCGTACTCTTCCAGTTCTCGAGCGCCTCGGCGGGCTCGAGGCGATGGTCTCGATCGACACGCACAAACCGTCGGTCGCAGAGGCTGCGCTCGACGCGGGCGCAGACATGGTCAACGACGACACCGGGCTCGCGGACGCAGAGATGCGACACATCGTTGCCGAACGGGAGGTACCGGCCGTGCTCATGCACAGTCCCTCCGCCCCGGTCAACCCCGGTCGACAGCACACCTACGACGATGTCGTCGACGACGTGCTCGAGCGGCTCACGGAGCGTGTGCTCCTCGCCGAGCGCGCGGGGATCGATCGCTCGCGACTCGTGCTCGACCCTGGGCTCGGCTTCGGAACGACTGCCGCCGAGAGCTTCGAGTTGCTCGATCGGATCGCGGAGTTCCGTGCGCTGGGGACACCGCTGATGATCGGCCACTCCCGCAACTCGATGTTCGAGCACGCGGCGCGTCGCGACGAGGATCGAGTCGTGCCGACCGCCGTCGCAACGGCGCTGGCGGCCGAGCGCGGCGTCGATCTCGTTCGTGTCCACGACATTGTTCCGAACGCCGCCGCGATCGCCACCGCCGAGCGGACTGTCGCCGACCGGTAGCTGTTACTGTGGATCGGCGTGGGACTCCGATCGTTCGGCGCTGTGGCTCCGACTGAAATTGGCCGTGCCGTTCGTCCTGGCCCGACCACAGAATCATCGGTCGAACGGCACAACCTCTAGAACGAGGGACACGTTGTGGATGTCTTGTGAGTCGCCTCGGACGCTGCTCGACTGGTGCTCGGGGCTGTTACGGGCCGGTTCGCAAACTGGCTGTCACCATCGATCGGCGTTCGAATCGCTCGTTGTATATGTTCGGTGTCAGGTTTGCGGACGCTTAATACCCTGTGAGGTAGTACCAAACGATCGAAGATGCTACTGTACGGTACCAACTCGAGAGTAGGGATCGACTCGAGGAACGGACAGCTACGTGACGGAGGTATCGACCGACGATGAGCGACAGCGACTTCCCGTCGAGTGCGGACACAGTCATTATCGGGACGGGCATCGTCGGGAACAGTCTCACCTATCACCTCGCAGAACAGGGTCGGGACGATATCCTGTTGATGGACAAGGGGCCGCTCCCCGATCCGGGTGGCTCGACCGGTCACGCGTCGAACTTCTTGATGCCGGTCGAGCACTCGAAGGAGATGACCCACCTCACTCGCCGGAGCATCGAACAGTACGACGACATGGACACGTTCACGAACAGCGGCGGGATCGAGGTGGCCCGGACCGACGAGCGGATGGACGAACTCGAGCGACGCGTCCAGTCGGCCAAATCGTGGGGCGAAGCCGGGCGACTGCTCACCGTCGAGGAGATCGAAGAGATGGTGCCGTACGTCAATACGGACATCATCAAGGGCGGCTTCTACAGCGAGGGTGCCGGAACCTGCGATCCGCTCCGCGCTGGCGAGGTCATGCGGGCGCGGGCGGACGATGCGATGGAGGGCGGTCTGACGCTCTCGCCGAACACCGAGGTGATCGATCTGCACGTCGAGAACGGAGCGATCCAGGCCGTCGAAACTGACCGCGGGACGGTCGAGGCCGGCGAGGTTGTGATCGCCGCGGGGCTGTGGAGCCCCAAGATCGCCGAGATGGCCGGCGCCGAGATCCCCCTGACCCCAGCAGTCCACCAGATGGTCAGCGTCGGACCGATCTCGTTCTTCGAAGACTACGAGGGCGAGATTTCCTTCCCCGTCGTGCGGGACATGGACACCCAGATGTACGAGCGCCAGCACGGTAACGACCTCGAGGTCGGCTCTTACCAGCACCGGCCGATCCTCTGGGACGTCGAGGACATCCCCTCGATCGACGAGGCGCCGCTGTCGCCGACACAGCCGCCGCTGACCGACGACGCGTTCGAGCAGTCGATGGCCGATGCGCTCGAGATCGTTCCGGAACTGCTCGACGATCCCGAGGCCGGAATCCGCCACGAGATCGACGGGTTGCTGTCGGTCACCCCGGACGGAATGCCGCTACTGGGTCCGATTCAGGACGTCGAGGGGCTGTGGTCGTGTGCCGCGGTCTGGATCAAGGAAGCGCCCGCGATCGGCGAGGCCGTCGCCCAGTGGATGACGCGGGGCTGGTCGGACATCGACCTCCACGGCTCGGACGTCAACCGGTTCTACGAGTACGGAACCTCCAGGAAATTTGTCGAGAACCGCGCCCACGAGGGGTTCCAGAAGATCTACGGTATCGTTCACCCGGCCGAACAGTGGCAGAGTTCGCGACCGCTGCGGACCAGCCCGTTTTACGACCGGCAGGACGCCCTCGGCGCGCGGTTCTTCGAAGCCGCCGGCTGGGAACGGCCGCAGTGGTTCGAGTCCAACGAGGATCTCCTCGAGCGCTACGATGACGACCTCGAGGGGCTGAAACGACCCAACGAGTGGGACTCGCGGTGGTGGTCGCCGATCATCCTGGCCGAACATCTGCACATGCGGGACAACGTCGCCATGGTCGGGGACATGGGCTTTGGCAAGTTCGACTTCGTGGGTTCGGACGTCGTCGACTACATGGAACGGATGGCCGTCGGCCGGACCGACGTCGACGTCGGGAAGACGGTCTATACGCCGATTCTCGCCGAGAACGGCGGCTTCGTCTCGGACCTGACGATCGCCCGGCTCGGTCCCGAACACTACCGGGTCATCACCGGCGGGGCGGCGGCTGGCGGCGACCGCGCATGGTTCGGGGATCACATCGGCACGGACGAGGACGTGACGCTGATCGACCGCTCCGAGTCGCTGTGCACGCTCGGCGTTTGGGGCCCCGACGCCCGTGCGGTCGTCGATAGCGTGGTCGAGGAGGACGTATCCCACGAATCGTTCCCGCCGTACACCGCACAGGAACTCACCATCGGCGAGGTCGACTGCTGGGCGATGCGCCTCTCCTACGTCGGAGAACGGGGCTGGGAGATCTACACATCAATGGGCCAGGGCCAGCGCCTCTGGGATATCATCGCCGAGGCCGGCGAGGAGTACGATATCCGGCCCGTCGGCATGGGCGTTTACGGAACGACCGGCCGCATGGAGAAGGGGTACCGCCTCCACGGCCACGAGCTCGAACTCGAGTACACCCCGGCGGAGGCCGGACTTACGTTCCACGGCGTCAAGGACGCCAACTTCATCGGGAAGGAAGCCTACGCCGAGGCGCTCGAGGAAGACAACGCAGCCACGCTCTGTACCCTCTCGGTGGACGATCACACGTCGTCCGACGGCGAACGCCGGTTCATGCTCGGCAACGAGCCGGTACTGAACGAGGACGGCGACGTGATCGTCGACGAGGAGGGCCGGGAGTCCTACGTCACGAGCGCGGGAACCGGTCCGAGCGTCGGCAAACACCTGCTGATGGCGTACCTCCCGCCGGAGTACGCCGACGAGGGGCAGGGACTGCACGTCGAGTACATGGGCGAGCAGTACCCCGTGACCGTCGACGTCGTCGGGAGCGAGCCGCTGTTCGATCCGGAGAACGAACGGATCCGCAGCTAGCACAGCACGCGAACCACACCGAGGCCGTCTGCGGCCTCCCATCCACACAATGAACGTACTAGCCTGTATCAAACGGGTACCGAACACCGGTGCAAAGATCGTACTAACGGACGACAACCAACGGATCGACACGAGTAATCTCGGGTTTACCATGAGCCCGCACGAGGAGTGTGCCGTCGAGGAAGCCATCCAGCAAGTCGAAACCCATGGCGGTTCGACGCACGTCCTCACGCTCGGCCCGGAGGAAGCGACCGAACAGCTCCGGACGGGACTTGCCATGCGGGCCGACGAGGCGACGCTGCTCGAGACTGACGGCGAGGAGTGGGGCCCCCGGGAGACCGCGTCGGCCATCGCGACCGCCATTCGCGACCTGCCCGAGGACGACGCCGAGTTCGACCTGCTGCTGTTCGGGAACGAGTCGGCCGATATGGCCAACTACCAGGTCGGCGTCCGCGTCGCGACCGAACTCGATCTCCCCTGCGTGACGGGGATCAAATCACTCGAGGTCGAGGACGGCGTGGCGACCGCGAAACGCGAGATCGGCGGCGGCGAGGAAGTGTACGAGATCGACCTGCCAGCGGTCGTCTCGGTAAAAGAAGGGATCAACGAGCCCCGATACGCCTCGATGCGCGCCAAGATGCAGGCGCGTCGCCAGGAGGTCGGCCGCCTCGAGCCCGATCGGACGGAGGCTCCGGGCACGTTCGAGAAAACCCGCCTGGAGGCTCCCGAAGCGGACGACTCCGACGCCATGGTTCTCGGCGAGGGGACCGATGCTGTCCCGGAGATCGTCGAACTACTCGAGTCGGAGATCGAAGTACTATGATCCTCGGATTCGTCGAACACGAAAGCGGCGTTCCCGAAGAGACCTCCCTCGAGATGCTTACCATGGCCCGCGAGCTCGCTACGGACGAAGAGGCGGTGCTTTGCGCCGTCGTCTTCGGTGACGAGGGGGCCGCCCTGAAAGACGAGCTCGGCCCGTACGGCATCGAAGAAATTCACCACGTCACTCACGACCGCCTCGAGGGCTACGCACCGGAGGGGTGGGGTGAAAGCGTCGCCCAGCTCGTCTCTGATCTGGGCGCGAGCACGGTCGCGGCCGCCGGGACGGATCGTGGGCACGAAGTGCTGGCCCACGCCGGTGCCACGCTCGACGCCCCGATGGCCACCAACTGCGTCGACGTCACCGGGGCGGGAGAGAGCTACGAGGTGCGCCGTGACCGCTGGGGCGGTAGCCTCGTCGAGCACGCCCGCCTCGAGGGTGAGACGAAGCTGGTGACCGCCGCCGAGCACGAATACCCGATCGAGGAGGCCGCGTCGACGACCGAGCCGACGGTCAACGAGTTCACGCCGTCGCTCGAGGACGCCCATCTCCGGGTCCGCGTCGAGCGAGTCGAGACGGCAGACGAGGAGGGTATTCCCCTGGGCGAAGCCCGTGTCGTGGTCGGCGGTGGCCGCGGCGTCGGTGGCCCGGAGGACTACGACAAACTCGAGGAGTTGGCCGATCTGCTCGGCGGAACGGTCGGTGCGTCGCGGGCCGCGATCAACGAGGGCTGGCGGCCCCACGACGATCAGATCGGGCTAACCGGCGCACAGATCAGTCCCGACATCTACATCGCCTGTGGGATCAGCGGCGCGGTCCAGCACATGGTCGGCTGCAAGGGTGCCGACAAGATCCTCGCGATCAACACCGACTCGGAGGCCGCCATCGTCCAGAAAGCCGACTACGCCGTGATCGGCGACCTTCACGAGGTCGTTCCGGAGTTGACCGATGCGATACGCGAGGTGACGTAACTGACGGCGCCGTCGCACTCGAATTCGATCACGAATACGGTTCGTTCGCTACGCTTCGCCAGTCGGTCCTCACCGAGCCGGCACCGAAAGAGAGCCCACGGACGAGTGGTGCCCTGGCTCCGACGAGTTGGCCGCGGCACAAGCTATCTCTGTATTGATATATTATGGTTTGACAATGAGTGATTTACAGACGTGTGTTTGTAATTACATCGAGTATATTTCAGTTACTCGGCAACCGACCGAACTGGCCGGAACGACGTTGACCCGAAACTCTCCATTGGCTCAGCCTGACAATTATGGGGCACTTCTTGCCGACGAATCCGACTCTCGACTCGTCAACAATCACCATCAGTAGCCAGTTCGTCGACAGTCATTGATTCGTCGGGTGTGTGAAGGACTTCGAGCCCGCGGTCGTCTTGCTTTGTCAGTTCTTGGACGCGGTCCTGGATCGGCGTACTGACTCCGTATCGCTCCTCGAGTTCGGTCAAGGCTTCGTTCGCGGAGGTGACGGACTGGTCGTCGCCGAGTCGATCGATCTCCGGCTCGAGCAGAACCGACTCGGATGGTCGTAGACAAGACGATCCAACGGAGAGGAGTCCCTCCGGTCGAACTCGCCGACACCGGTCTCCGTTGAAGTGGTCTAATAGCGTCGCTGAACCTTCGTACGGAGGGTACACGAACTGGAACTTCTCCTCATTCAACTAAAAGGTTAAATAATACCGCGGCATATATTCAACTGGATGGTTGAACGAGACCCGAACGACATCGATCTTGACGCGATCTTCGGAGCCCTGGCTCACCCGACTCGGCGGGAACTCATCGAGCAGTTAGCCAGCGGACCGGAACGCGTCGGCGACCTGGCCGAGCCACACGACATGTCCCTGGCAGCAGTCTCGAAGCACTTGCAGGTGCTCGAAGATGCGGATCTCATCGACGTCGAGAAGGACGGACGCGTACGTCAGTGTCACCTGGACGCCGCTCCGCTGAGCGACGCCTTCGGGTGGCTCACTCGATACCGCGTCTTCTGGGAGGATCGATTCGACGCACTCGAGGACCATCTGGAGGAAGCAAACCAATGATAGACGACACGGCGAACACCGAAGCAGTATCCGAATCGCGCGCCGAGCACCTGACGATCAGACGGACCTTCGACGCCCCACGGGAACGCGTTTGGCGGGCGTTCACCGATCCGGACGAACTCGAGCAGTGGTTCGTACCGGAGGGCATGACGGCGGAGGTTCGCGCCAACGAACTCGAGTCTGGCGGCGAGATGGCCATCCGCTGGACGGATGGGGAGACGCACGTGGACAACGAGGGGTACTACATCGACGTTGTCGAAGCCGAACGCCTCGTTTCGGGCGAGGAGACCGAGGCTGGCGAACTCCGTCTCACGTACGAGTTCCGCGACGTCGGCGGCGGCACCGAGGTCGTGATCACCCAGGAGTTCCCCGGTCCGGTTCCCGACGGTGCCAAAGCGGGCTGGACGGGCATGCTCGCTCAACTGGCGGAGGTACTCGAGGAGGGATCGAACCGATGACGGACGTTCCGACGCCGGAAACGCGAACGATGACAGTGAGTCGCGTGATCGAGGCGTCGCCCGAGCGGGTATACGACGCCTTCCTCGATCCGGACGAACTCGCAGCGTGGTTGCCGCCGACCGGTTTCACGGCCGAGGTCCACCACCTGGAACCGGAGGAAGGCGGCACGTACCGCATGACGTTCTACGGCGACGCCGAAGAGGTCGCGGACTTCGAGCAGTCGTTCGGCGGGACCTACGTGGAGCTCTCTCGAGGCGAACGGATCGTCCACACGGACGAGTTCGAGAGCGACGAACCGGAGATGGCCGGCGAGATGACGGTCACCGTCACCTTCGAAGCAGTTGCCGACGGGACGGAGGTCACCGTTCGTCAGGAAAACATCCCCGAGGCGATTCCACCCTCGGATGCGAACGAGGGATGGAACGACTCCCTCGAGACCCTGGCGGATCTCGTGACGGCGGGTTCCTCGCTCGAAACGACGGAGACGAGCCTGACCGTCCGGCGCACCGTCAACGCGCCGACCGAGGCCGTCTGGCGAGCGTTCACCGACCCCGACGAGGTTGGTCGGTGGTACGGATCGGACATGATGGACGTCGAGATTCACGCGCTCGAGGCCGAACCTGGGGGTTCGTTCTCGATCACCATGCGTAACGACGAGGACGACCACGACATCGAGTGCGAGTTCCTCGAGGTGATCGAGCGCGAGCGCCTCGTCCACACCTGGTACGTCGGTCGAGTCACGGTAGAATTCGACGAGGTCGGTCAGGGCACCGAGGTCGTGCTCACTCACGAGGGTCTTCCGGACCGAGAGACCACCGAGGAACACGCCGAGGGATGGATGGCGGCGATCGAAACGGTGGCGGAGACAGTGCGGAACGAAGAGACCCGAGAACGATGACCGAAGACACGACCGGCGAGCACGAATTCGACCCGAGCGAGTACGACACGACGATCACGCGAACCTTCGACGCCCCCCGCGAAGCGGTGTGGGCGGCGTGGACCGATCCCAACCAGGTAGCCGAGTGGTGGGGCCCCCAGGGATTCACCGTCCCCGACTGTGAGGTGGACGCGCGCCCCGGTGGCGCATTCAGCATCGATATGGAAGCGCCCGACGGCACCGTTTACCCCGACGAGGGGGTGTTCCACGAAGTTGTCGATCCCGAGCGGCTCGTGAGCACGAGTCGGGCGTTCGAGGACGACGACGGTGGCTACCAGCTCGAGGTCCGAAACACCGTCACGTTCGAGGACGACGGCGATCAGACGCATCTCACGCTGGAAGCGGAAGTCGTCTCGGCGACGCCGGCGGTGGAGGAGTCCCTCGGCGGGATGGAAATGGGCTGGAGCCAGAGCTTCGAGAAGCTCGAGGAATACCTCGACGAGTCGGGAGACGCTCGCACATGACGGCGACGACCCCATCTCTCGAGCACCGCAGCGATCGTCCCTGCGTGGAGATCCCGATCGAGGCCACGCTCGCCGAGTGGGGGCAGGTTAACGCGCTCGTCGGAGAGCTCCTCGAGTGGCTCGAGCGCCACGAAGAGCCACTTGTTGGTGCCCCGTTCTACCGGTATCGGGTCCTCGGCGACGAGACGAGGCCGTTCGAGCTCGAGGTTGGCGTCCCGACCGAGGGGCGACTCGACGGCGACGATCGGGTGCAGCCTGGAACGATCCCCGCCGGCACGTACGCGATCCTAGTACACGAGGGAGATCCCGACGATCTTCCCGGCCGACACGCGGCGCTCGAGGACTGGGCGGAGGCGAGCGGACACGATATCGCCCGTCGAACGGACGGCGAGACAACCCGATGGGAGGGACGATACGAGCATTTCCAAACCGATCCGACGGCGGAATCCGATCGATCGAAGTGGATCACCGAAATCACCTACCTGCTTCGAGACGACTTCCCCGAGGAACTGACCGCGCCGACACGCCGCGCTCTCGCCGGGGCCGGCTACTCCCGCCTCGACCAGTTGGACGGGGCCGACCCGTCCGAAATCGAGGCGTTGCACGGAATCGGCCCGTCGGTCCTCGAGACGTTACAGGACAGTCTCGAATCGGAAGAAATGGGGTTCGCAGACGGAGGAACTCGACCATGAGCTCCGACCCCGCGAAGGCAGCGAAACTCACGGCGGCTGCGTTCGAAGCGGACCTCGAACCGCTCCGAACGGACGAGCACCTGGCGGCGAACGGAGGCGACGACGAAGCGGCGAGTGGAGGTGGACCCTGAGATGACCGAGGTCCGTGCCAGCATCTCGGTCTCGGTCGACGGCTTCGTCGCCGGGCCGAACGACAGTCGCGAGAATCCCCTCGGCGACGGCGGCGAGCGCCTCCACGAGTGGATCTACGACCTCGCGAGCTGGCGGGAGGTCCACGGTCTCGAGGGCGGCGAGACGGGTCGGGCCGACGAGATATTCAGCGAGTCGATCGAGAACGTCGGCGCGGTGGTGATGGGTCGGCGGATGTTCGACAACGGCGAAGGACCGTGGCAAGACGACCCGTTCGAGGGTCACTGGGGCGAGGATCCACCCTTCGGCGTGCCGGTGTTCGTGCTCACGCACCACGAGCGAGAGCCCCTCGAACTGGGCGAAACGACGTTCACATTCGTCACCGAAGGGATCGAGTCCGCGGTCGAACTGGCGAGAGAGGTTGCGGGCGACGCGGAGGTTTCGGTCGCTGGCGGTGCGAGCACGATCCAACAGTGCGTCGAGGCGGGTTTGCTCGACGAACTCGAACTCCACCTCGTGCCGGTGGTGCTCGGTGACGGCGTTCGGCTGTTCGGACGATCGGATCACGACGGAATCGAACTCGAGCGAACGAGGGTGGTCGAGTCACCGGTCGTGACGCACCTAACCTATCGCGTTCCCCCACGAGCGGACGAACGAGAGAGACGATGACCAAACCCCGTGCTACCGAACGGGAAGAATCGACGACGGACACCGGGTCGAACGACGACGATCCGCGTTCCGCGATCGGCCTTGTTACTGATCCGGCGCTTGTACGCAGAAGCCGTTGTCCTCGGGATCGGTCATCACCGTCCAGGTTTCCGTGTGCGGGCCGATTTCCATCGTCTTCGTCTCCCCTTCCGTCGCCCCACGCTCGACGAGTCGTTCGACCGTCGCCTCCCGGTCGTCCGTCGTGAGGTCCAGGTGGATGGGGATCGATTCGGTCGGCGTCTTCGGCTTCTTCTGGAAGAGTAGCCGTGGTCCGTTGTCGTCGGGATCGACGATCGCAGCAGCACCGTTGGGATCACGACCTGCGTCCTCCCACGCTTGCTGGAACTCGGCCGGCCACTCCTCGCGTTCGTACTCGAGTGCGCTTGCCCAGAAGGTTGCCAGTCGGTTGGGGTCCGTACATGCGAACGTGACGTTACCAATGGATGTCATAGCTGTTGTTCCTCGATTACTCGACGGAATCCACAACCAAGACGGTTCGTCTTAGAGTGGAACTGAAACGACCGCGCTCTAGATCACTCGGAATCATGCTCCCAGCGTCTGGCTCGAAGTGCCATACGCGCGTTACCCGTAGGGGGCCACGGGGTGCCTGTCGCGATTTCCCGCGGATCAGCAAAACGGATGGGTGGCCGCCCAACACACCCCACCGGTACAGTATCGCATCTTTCGATGAGGTCGCACTGCCGGTCTCCCGTATGGCGGTGTCATAGGACGATTTGCATCGCCTCTCTGTGACTACCCGACGAACAGTACGTACAGAGGAGATAGTTATCGACGACCTCTCAATCGTGTTGAAACCAAGCGACGGCGGTTCCAATACTGTATCCAATTGTTCCGACGAAAAGAGCAAACGAGAGGCCAGATCTAACGCCCCGATTGATCCCACCCATTAGCTCGTGGTAGGCTGAATCGTACCCGTATCCCAACGTCCGAGGGTACGTATATCGGGAGGCCGCTTCCCAATCGCCGGTGAGATAGCCCACGAGCGGTGGAAAGGTATACCACCAGAAGGCGAAAAACCACAGCGAACCGATAGCCGGTAGGAGGCCTGCCCTCACCCCTCCTGCGACGATCGCGATCCCGAACGCTACGACGACCCAGCTAAGTGAGAAGCCCACATCCAGTATTTCGAGCACAAAACCACCGGAGAAGAGCAACGAGAGAGCGATCACTGCCAGTAAGAAAAGCCCACCTCTCCACCCTTCTCCGATGACGTGCGGTCGAACGCGATCGAGACCGTTCATTGCAACTGATGTGACCGTTGTCACTGATAGTTGTTTTGGCGAGGGTGAGGGTCGTTTCGCAGTCGATCTATCGGATGGTTCAGCGGAGTCGGGATGAAAAACACCTCCTCGAGAATAGTCCTATGACGGCATCACCCGTCTCGGATTTAGTCGGTAACACAGTCACACGATCCGGACGGGTTGCTTAGGGACCGCAGAGTGGAGTTCATCGAAGCCGTCTCTTCACCGCTCCGTGGACGATACCGTGGATGAGATTGTTGTGTTTGGTCGGGAGCGTGTGTTTGCTGCGTTCGATACAGGACGAGCATCGAACGCGAAGGACAGAGATATATTATCAACAATCTGTCTGTACCGGGAGAGTATCAGTATGCAGTAGCTGATTGTTCGAACCCGAATCAGTCAGCAGTTCTCGAACCAAATCGAGTAACTCGCCCTATCTAAAGGAAGACCACACGGACGGATACGAGTACGTAACGCTCTCAATTGATGGTCGGAACACGCCATTGTCATCGCAGTCGAACCGGTTCGCCGAAAGTCTACGTGGGGGTGATGATAGCGAACCGTAGCCAAATTATCAATTATCGACTTCTTTCGTTTCAGGTAACCCAATATGTCGATTTTCATAAGATGGTGGTCGATTGGGAGTTTGATCTGCCTGATTAGGAACTAAAACTTCTCTCGAGCCTCTATTTTCTAGTTAGACCTGTTTGAGAAACAAGCAGGTCGTAGAGTTTGTTTGAGACAATACTCACAGACTGCTTAGCGAGTCTTGTGCGGCGTATCGGTTAGTCTCATACCGCTCGACGACTCCAGTACGGTAGGGACCGCACAGCATGAACGCCACCCGTCGACGGACGAACCATCGACGGCTCAATCACGGTTCGCGGCGGTAATCGGGTTGATCCGATGGGCTGACGGTGACCGCGTGATCGCCGATGACCGACGGGAGTTCCTCGAGAGGCGGATCGGCTACGGTGAGGCGATAACCGATACGACGCTGGTCCCACTCGAGAAGACGCTACATCGCGATCGTTCGACCGCTTCAGCCTTCTCTCAGTGGAGACGCTCGGTCGCTATCTCGCTCCCCTCGACGAGCGCCTCGAGTTTCGCCCACGCTATTTCGGGATCGACCATGCCGATCCCGGCCTGGGTGTCGAAGCCGCAGTCGGGCGCGGCGACGATCGGCGTCGAGTCGTCGACGACGTCGGCGACCCGCTCGAGACGGTCCGCGATCGTCTCCGGGTGGTCGATGATGTTCGTTTTCACGTCGACGACCCCCGGCATTAGGGTCCACCCGTCCGGAACCGGCTGTTCGGCGAACGCGCGGTACTCGTGCTGGTGGCGCGGGTTGGCCTGTTCGACGTGCAATCCCGTGATATCGGCTTCGTATATCTCCGGCAGGAGATCGACGAGATTCGCGTCGAGATGGTGGGGCCCCTCGTAACTCCCCCAGCAGGTGTGAAGCCGGACCTGCTCGGCGGGGACGTTCTCGAGAGCTTTGTTGAGCGCCTTGACGTGGAGATTCGTGGCGTTCTTGATATCCTCGATGGGTTCGTCTGCGAATGCCGACGTCTGGCCGACGGTGAGGAGTTCAGGGGCGTCGATCTGGATGGTCATCCCGGTTTCGGCGACCAGTTCGTACTCGTCTGCCATCGCGTCCGCGACGTCGAAGAGGTACTCCTTGTAGGAGTCGTAGTAGTCGTTGACGTGCGTGGTCGTAACGATGCTCGGCGACGCTGAGGTCATGAACGTCTCCTCGTATTCGGCGTCGACGGTTGTAAGCGCCTCTCGGAACTCCTCGCATTCGGCGGCGGCCTCCTCCTGGCCGGTGTACTCGATCTCGTCGACGACGACGGGCTGCATCGAGAGGTCGATGACGTCCGTCTTGAACGTTTCATCGGCGTACTCCGGGTAATCCTCGAGGTCAGCCCAAATCTCCTGCTCGCGCTCGCCGTCGATGCCGCTGAGTCGATCTGCGACGTACCAGTTGAACGAGACTCGAGACTGCTCGCCGTTGTTGACGACGTCGAGGCCGATGTCTGCTTGGCGTTCGAGGACGGTCCGTGTGGCGTCGGTGACGGTCGCCTCCCACTCGTCTTCGTCGACGTCCGCGCCATCCTGGCGCGCTTTGAGAAGCTCGAGCAGTTCTGGCGGACGGGGGAGACTTCCGACGTGCGTCGTGCTGATTCGGTCTTCGGTAGTCGTCATTGAGTACTCGAGGATTCGTTGCGTCGGGTAGTATATCTCACGATACTCTACTGTAACCATGATCGCCTGCTAAAACCCGGGTGAAACGCCGTTCTCCGTCTTCGGAACACATCGATAGAGGGGTGTCTCCTTCCCCAGTCTTGTAACTAAACGGAGGCGACAACGTCGCTCACATCGCTGTGTCTCAAACTGTTCCAGTTATCGTATCCAAAACTCCCATTCCACTCAGTTAAAGGTATCGAGTCTGTTAATATCCGTCTGGATATTGTTATGTGCGGTTTCTACCCTCTGGGCTTCCGAACTCGAGAGGTCCCACTCTATCGTTCGTTTCACCCCGCTCTCGTTCAACTCTACCGGGATACTCAGACATCCGTCTTCCAATCCGTATTCTCCATCGACCGGAACGGAGAGACACAGGTGATCCTGAAGGGTCTCGTCGAACATGTTTCTAAGTACGCGACTCAATCCCGCGCTGGTTACCCATCGCGATGAGTCTTCTATTCCGCGACCCTCTGCGATTTTGAACGGAATCTCGAGCACTCGTTCCGTGATCTCCGCTCGTTGTTCCTCCGAGAGGCTCACGCGGTCCCCGTTTACCGTCGCTTTCGAAAAGATGGGGACGACGTTATCGCCGTGTTCGCCCATCGTCGGACAGTACACCTTGGACGGGTGAACATCATACAGCGATGCGATCGTCTCCGCGGCTCTTGCCGTTTCGGCTAACGAAAATCCGAGAAACCGCTCGCGGTCCCACTTCAATCGATCCCAGAGTCTGTACGTGATCCTATCGATCGGGTTCGTAACGACGATCACGGGCAACGGACCGATCGACCGCAACTGAGTGGCGATATTGTCGATGATCGGAACGTTTCCTGCTAGCTCTTTTTTCCGTACGTCTCCGTTCTCGGCTTCTTTCGGATCGATCTCCAGGGGGGCGCGAGCAGTAATCACTACCACATCCGGTTCTATCGTCTCGAGTTCGTCCGTTCCGATGCTCTCGATCGTTCCGGAAGCGGACGAGCCCTCCTTCGGAGAATCGGCGAAGTGATACTGGCTATGCGTAATATCTGTCGCGTGCCCCCACGCGGCATCTTCGGCTTTTTCGACGATCGTGACGTCGGCGTTTGGATTATTTGCGATAATTGTGTAAGCGAAGGTCGATCCGATCGTACTCGCTCCGCCGATAATTGCGACGTGCATTGCTGTGAAGAATCTGCGCGGTAACAATAAGCATACTGATCGCCAAACTAGAGATTTCCTTCAGTTATACCCCTCTTAGTTACTCAGCGCTCTGTAACGTTTAACTAGTGTTCGTACTTGTCTGCGGGCTACGAACCGTCTTCTACCCCTTCCGATATGGTCGGATGGTGGCTCGTCGAATACGTCCTACTGATATCTTACAAACATATGGTTGTAATATGCCTGGCAGACTGTATAAATCCCACAAACTAAATAATGAATTTTACTATGTGCGCATTTATAATTCTCTGGATCCGAGTAAATCGGAACTGCGGCATTCTACTGTCGGGCGAGATATCATCTGCCCGGTACCGTTAAATGAAACGACTTTCGAGAACAATTCTCGAGTAGAAATGTCCGAAGGAGTCTGATCCCAACTGTCTCGATTCCGAGAATGGAATCGCGGGTGGGAAACGCTTTGAAAAGGCGCGGGTGGTAGACGTTTTGTCAAGGTCCGCGCTTCGCTTTCGCTGTCTCGCCGGCCGAAACGCTTCTCACGCGCCGGTCGGCGGCACTCGCATCTTTACTCGTCGTCCGACACTACCTGAAACCGTCGACCGTCGGGGTCGCGGAAGTTCGTAATAGTCCGGCCGGTCTCTTCAACGTCGTACGGACCGACGATCGAATCGATGTCTTCCTCCGCGAGTTGCTCGGAAACCTCGTCGATATCGTCGACCCCGAAGGCGATGTGGTTGATTCCTGGGACCTCTTCACCTTCGACGGTGTGGATTTCGAAGAGCGGACCGTCCCCGGATGACGGTTCGAGTTCGAAGGACTCGCCGTGGTGTTCCGTCGTTCGAAGCTCTTCGTATCCGAGCTTCTTCAGGAATCCGGCCATTTCCTCAGCGTTACTTGCCTCTATCTCGATGTGGTCGATTTCTCCAATCACATGTGACCGGAATTTCCCTAGCCGAATATTTCTTTCGATAGTGGCAATCTATATCGATACTAGCACTGTTGACTAGTGGGTACTCCGCTTCGGAGTTCTTATCTCGTGAAGTTGGTTGCTAGTTCCGATTCGTGCTAGTGTCCCACCAAGATGGCAGTGCGAGAAGAAAACCTGCCGCGTGACCGCACGGAGAACTGTGCTACAACCGCCCCGAAATTCGTGTGAACCGTTCGGTCGTATTACTGGAATCTAGTCTCGATAACAATATCAGTCACCGAAGAGTGTATAGCACTCTGTATACGATGTACTAACACGCATGGCTATAGAGGAGTTTAAACTTCCTGACGTCGGCGAAGGCGTCGCCGAAGGTAAGCTGGTCACGTGGTTCGTCGAACCCGGCGACCACGTCGAGAAGGATCAACCGATTGCCGAAGTTGAGACGGATAAGGCGTTGGTAGAGATTCCGTCTTCGTACGAGGGCGTCGTTGCCGAACTTCGTGCGAAAGAGGATGAGACGGTACCGGTCGGCGATGTCCTCGTCGCTTTCGAAGTCGATGACGGAACCGTCGCTGAGGGATCCTCATCTGCCGAAACGGCTTCGGGTAACTCGAGCGCTTCGACCGAAACGTTGTCCGCTGACTCCGACCCGACGGGGGATTCGGCCAAACCGGCAAGCGAGACGAGCGGCGGAACCGATGTTCCCGTTCAGGACGAACGCGTATTTGCACCGCCGAGCGTCCGAAATCTCGCTCGAGAACAGGGTGTGGATCTTTCCGCGGTCCGGAGCCGGATGGACGGTTCGGCCGGTCGGATCTCCGAGTCTGATGTACGCGCCTTCACAAACTCGAACGAAGCGGTGGGCACCGAATCGGCCGCAGGTTCCAAACTGACAACAGATACTAAACCGACAGATGGTACCGAAGCCGAATATGAGTTCGAGGCACATGGAACCGGACTCAAGGAGCGTGATTCGACCCCAGCCGAACGCGTCGAAAGCGCGGACCGGGATCGAACGCTCGCAATGCCGGCGACCCGTCAACTCGCTCGCGAGAAAGACGTTGCCATAGATCGGGTTCCGGCGAGCGAAAAGCGGGAAGGAGAACCGTTCGTCACCCCTGACGACGTCGACGAGTACGTGGAGGGCGATCGAACGACGTCCGGAAAGCAAGAATCACGAGCGGTCGAACCCGACCACGATCGGCCGGGAGACCGGATTCCGTACACTGGAGTGCGGCGGACGATCGGGGAGAAGATGTCGACCTCGAAGTACACGGCTCCCCACGTCAGCCATCAAGACGAGGTCGACGTGTCGGAGTTAGTCGAAATGCGAAGTCGACTCAAAGAGGTAGCCTCGGATCGCGACGCGTCGCTTACGTACCTGCCGTTCGCGATCAAGGCGTCGGTTGCGGCGTTGAAAGAAGTCCCGGCGTTAAACGCGGAGTTGGACGAGGAGAACGACGAGATTCTTCTCCACGACGAGTACAACATCGGGATCGCCGTGGCGAACGACGCCGGATTGATGGTACCCGTGATCGACGATGCGGATCAAAAGAGCTTGATCGAGTTGGCTCGAGAGATCAACGATAAGGCCGAACGCGCTCGAACCCGTTCGATCGCGCCCGACGAAATGCAGGGCGGCACATTTACGATCACGAATGTTGGGGCGATCGGCGGCGAGTACGTTTCGCCGATAATCAATTATCCCGAGGCGGGGATCCTCGCGATGGGATCGCTGAAAGAGCGGCCGTGGGTCGAAGACGGCGAACTCGTCGTTCGAGAGACGCTCCCCATTTCGATGTCGGTCGACCACCGGATCGTCGACGGCGCGGAGGCGGCACAGTTTACGAACGAGGTCAAGCGATACCTGAACAATCCTGAACTGCTACTACTCGAATAATGGTGATGGGAGATGTGCGGACGGCGACGGATGTACTGGTAATCGGCGGCGGTCCCGGCGGCTACGTGGCGGCGATTCGGGCCGCCCAACACGGGCTCGATACGACGCTGGTCGAAAAGGACGCCTACGGCGGGACG
>NZ_JASJOC010000002.1 GCF_030068615.1 Halostagnicola sp. A-GB9-2
TGCGATAAAGGCCGGGTGGACGTCGCCGGTCTCAGGACAGCGGACGTCGTCACCATCGACGTAGACGAACGGGTCATCCTCCGTCTGGAGGAACGCCCGGCCGTCGAGTCGGGGGTCGATCTCGGCCATCGCGATGGTTTCACCATCGCCGTAGTTCTCCTTGAGGCCCCACTTCCAGCGAGCATCTTCGTCGACGTCGGCCTCGGGGTGATCGCGGTCGGCCCAGGGGGCGAACGGCTTCTTGCCGACGTGGCCCATCCACTGCTCGCGCTCGAGCAGTTCGTCGGGCCAGGTGTTCGAGGCGGGGTTCGCGAAGTCCGCGTCTGACCAGTTCGCAAACCGTGTCTCGAGGTCTGGACGCGGCCGTGTTTGCGAACCTCTTAGCCGGTCTCGGGTTCTACTATTTGAGTCTTCGTCCGAATCGGTGGATTCACCGGTGATGATCTCCGCGATCGCAGCGGGTGACTCTCCGAGCGCTCCGGCGACTTCCGGGACCGACGCGTCGGGGTTGGCCTCGAGGTAGCGCTCGACCTGTTCCTCGAGGGACGGTCGGTCGCTCACGCGATCTCACCCCGTGCTGCACCACGGACTCTACGTGAATCGGCTTTTGAGCAGTCGTAACAGAGGTAGTTGTGTGGGTGATCTTCATCGCGACCAATCGCGTACACCTCACGGTCGACCGCAGCGGGGGAGAACATCCCTCCACAGTAGGTGACACCGGGGATGATCTCGACACAGTAGCCGTTGTGCCCGTTGTCGAGGTTGACGACGTAACCGGTCGTCACGACGACCACCCCCAGTCTTCGAACGACGATTGACCGTCGACATCGGGGCGATCGACCTCCTGTTCGCTGTCGATTTCCGGGACGCCCTCAGTTCGCTCTTGACCGACCGGTTCCGGCTCAGTTGCGTAGACGACGCTCTCGGCTTCTTTGTCGAGTTCCGGTCGTTCAGTTATATACTGAACTGTGCCGTCGAGAGCGGGGCCATCGTACGATCGCCCGCTCACGCGAGAGCACCTCCGTTGGCCGTCGCTATCGCGGTATGTGGTGTATTCTTAGCAGTATCGGAAGTAACGGAATCCCCACAAACACCCTGTTGAGAGGGTGTTTTTACGTGGGCATGTAAAGAAACTGATGAGTGCCCGGGGAGGGCTCCGAACCCTCGATCTCCGCATGTCCCAGGTCCGAGGCTCGGCAGAGTCCTCGAGGGACACGGAGGCTTCCAAGGCGAAACCGCACCGAATCTCTGAACCCTATGAGTGCGGCGCTATGTCCAGCTAAGCCACCCGGGCCTATTCTTCCGTAGTGCGGTCTCTTTCTTTAACCTTCTCATTCAACTCGTGCATGCACAGCCCCCGCATGGAATCCGTGACTACCCACGGATTTATCACAGGGCATTGCGAACACCGGAACCATGAGCGTCCCCGGCATCGTACAGTCCACTCTGGATGGCGAAGAGATCGTCACGCGCGTTTCTCTCGGTGGCGACGATGAGCTCTTTGTCACCCCAACGGACTCGATCATCTATCGTGCGGATGGCCTGTTGAGCGACGAATCGGTCGAGGAGTTCCCTCACGACGCTGACCGGCTGACGATCTCGGAAGGCCGTCGAAAAACGCGTTTTTCACTCGAGTACGCCCTCGACGGCACTCGCGAGTTCACGATTCCCTCGGGATCGACGAACGCCGTGCTTACCCCGCTTGTCGCGGGTGTACTGAACGGCAACGGAATCTCGGATGCCGGTGAAGAGGTTATTCAAACCTACCGGTTCAGCGAACTCACACTGATCGTCACCAGCGACCGACTCGTCAAACACATCGGAGAGGCGGTATGGGACGAAGACTTCGAGCAGTACCATTTCGACGATGTTACCAACCTCTCGTTCGAGGACGGCAGCGTCGCAACTCAGATTGTTCTCGAGGTTAACGGCCGCCCGAAACGAATCAAGGCCCCGAACGACGAGGCCGTCGATCTCCGAGAACGCCTCGAGCGAGCGTTGTTCGCCTATCACGGCGTCGATTCGCTTCCACAACTCAACGCCGCGGTCGGTGAAAAAGCGGATCCGGAACCGAGCGAGGATCCGGCAACGGCATTCGGAGAGGGCGTCGACCCGCTCGATGCGAACCCGCCGATGCCGGACGAGACGGATCAGGAGTCACCCGAGCCTGTACGCGAAGAGAGTGCGACTATGGACTCGAGTGCGGCGTCGAACGCGGAGCAGGATCACCAACCGGTCGACGGTCCGAGTTCCGCCCAGGAGGCTGAGAAACAACCCGTCGATCCCCTCGCAGAAAGCTCGTCTCGAGACGAGCCGTCGAACCAACAATCCGACGCGGACGCCACACAGCGGGGATCGGTATCCCGATCGTCCGGGGCCGCAGTGCAAACGGACCGTCCTGCCGAAGGGGACACCGAACGCACTGCCGACGGAACGTCGTCCGCATCCTTTGGCGAGAGCGGATTCAAGTCCGCAACTGCGGGGACCGATCCCGAACTGCTCGAGCGGATCGACGAACTCGAAGCGCAGGTCGCCCGACAGACCGAACTCCTCGAGAGCCAGCAGGAGACGGTCGAACAGTTGATTCAGGAGCTTCGGCAGGGACGATAACAGCCGTCGTTAGCCTGACACGCACAATTTTCGCGACTACTCTCGTCCAGTAACTTTCCGAATACACGAGGAGCCGAACGGACCGATTTCTCCGGCGTCGAGGTTCAGGAAGTAGCCAGTCGAGACGCTCGAGCCACAGCGCTGGCAGTGAAAGTCACCCTCTTTCGTGATCACGTCTTTATCGAAGCTGACGTACTGTCTGCTCTTCGGGCGGATAATTCCGTCTTCGCGTTCGATAATTCCCCGGAGCTCCGCTTCGTCGAGGATCGTTCGAGTGACGGTCGGGTCGTTGGTCACCGTCTCGATTCGATCGACGGCGTCGGCGAGCGATAACGACTCGTGCTCGAGGCGCTCGAGTAAGGCCAACCCACGTTCGACGCGGTCGTCCATCGATGAGTGCTGATCTGCGGAGTAGAATAAACGTTGCGTCCGAACTCGAGAGTCACAAAACCTTCAACGATAGCGTTCGAACGTCGGTTGATGTCATGGATCCCACCGCGTGCAATCGGGGGTGTCCTCCTCGTATGTGGGATCGTTACTGTGGGAGTCCTATTTTCACCCGCAGCGACGGTGTCGTTCCTCGAGTCGGTTGCTGGCGACCCGGTTCAGTTCAGCTTGGTCGTTGCGGGGTTGTATCTGGTCCGCCCGCTCTTTGCTTGGCCAACCACGCCGCTCGCGCTCGTCGTCGGCTACGGGTTCGGCGTGGCACTCGGCGTTCCGATCGCACTGGTGGGAGTGATCGTTACCGTGACGCCAGTTTTCGTCGCGGCTCGATGGTTCGTTTCGGATCCGAACGACTCGTCGTTGGCGGAGCTCCCATTCGGTGGTGCCATCGATCGAACGGCGACCGCCATCTGTCAATATTATCGAACCGCCGGTCAGATTCGCGGGGTCGCGGTCTCGAGACTCGCCCCGATTCCGTCGGATATCTCGACGTGCGCGGCGGCGGTCAGCGGCGTTAGCTATCCGAAGTTCGTCCTCGGGACGGTTCTCGGCGAACTCCCGTGGACGGTCGCCGCGGTCATCGTCGGCTCCTCCGCTGCGACCGTGCGTACGGACGGACTCGGCGAACTGGGCTTGTTCCTCACCGCCGGCTGTCTCATTGCCGTCGTCGTCTTGCTTGCCGGACCAGCCTATCAAACCATCCAATCGCGATCGACGGACGCCCGATAGTCTCCGTTTTCGAGTGTGGCTTCTCGATCGTTTTCGAGGAACGGACGTGTTGGTCGGAAATCCGATGACTGCTTGTCGGAGCGGAATCGACAGTCGTCGAAACTCCAAACGACAATACCATGTATCACGACCCACATTACGGAAGTATGACTGCAGTCGGTATCGACGCCGTCGAGATCTGGACCGGGAATCTCAAACTCGATTTACCTGGTGTATTCGCACCCGAAAAGGGCGAAGACCCCGAAAAATACACCAAGGGACTCGGCCTGAACGCCAGTTCGTTCCCCGATAGCTACGAAGATATCGTCACGATGGGAGCCAACGCGGCTCACCGGTTGATGGAACGCAAGGGCCTCGAGCCCGACGATGTCGGCCGAATCGACGTCGCGACCGAGAGCGCGTTCGACAACTCCAAACCGGTTTCGACGTACATCGCCGGCTGTCTCGAGTCGGTCTTCGAGGGCGACTTCCACCATGCAAACAAGGGCGAGCGGAAGTTCGCCTGTATCGCCGGCACCCAGAGTTTGGACGACGCGTACAACTGGATCCGCGCGGGTCGGAATCGTGGCCGCGGGGCGCTCGTAATCGCGACCGACACGGCGCTGTACGCTCGAGACGACCCCGGTGAAGCGACTCAGGGAGCAGGGGCCGTCGCACTGTACATTACCGAGGACCCGGATCTCGTCACGCTTTCGACCGAACAGGGCTACGGTTCGGCCGACGAGACGGACTTTCTCAAGCCCAACCAGCAGTTCCCGAGCGTCGACGGTAAACGATCGGTGCAGGTCTATCTCGCCCGGATGCGGGAGGCGCTGGTCGATTACCAGAGCGTCGCCGGAGAGATTCACCTCGACGACGTCCGGTTCGTTCCGTTCCACACGCCGTTCCCCGGAATGGTCCGGAAGGCGGCGATGCTGGCCTACCGTCACATCATCCGGGATACGGCCGTCGAAGACGAACTCGCAGACGAAATCGGTCGGCAGCCGCGTCCGGAGGCCTTCGAAACCGACGAGGAGTTCCGCGAGGCCCTCCGGGAGTACATGGACGGCCTCAAAGAGACCGACCGCTACCAGGAGTGGTACGCCGAGACGATCGATCCGACGCTGACAATCGCTCGAGAGGTCGGAAACTGGTACACGGGCTCGGTCCACGTCGCGCGAATCAGTGCGCTCAAACACGCCCTCGAGCAGGGCGAAGACCTCTCCGGCCAGAAGCTGGCTGTCGGTTCCTACGGAAGCGGTGCGCAGGCCGAGATTCACTCCGAAGTCGTTCAGGACGCGTGGAAGGACGAAATCGGTGCGTTAAACGTCGACGAACAGCTCGAAGAGCGGTACGAACTGAGCTGGGACGACTACGAGGAGATACACGACGTTCACAACCACAATATGGACGTCGATGTCGAGTCGCTAACCACCCCGGAGGGCGAATTCGTCTTCGGCGGCTGGGGCCGGATGGGCGAACGAGAGTACGAGTACGTCGAGTAACGTATCAAATCCGACTGCGGCGAGGACTGTTTTCGACGCGACTATCGGTCGATTTTCGATTCAGCACTCGACTGAAAGAGGTGCGTTCATTACCCTCTGTTCGGTAGTAGTTACTAACGTGTTTCGGACTGACCCCTCGGGTGCTCGCGGTCTGAGAACGCAGTTTTTGTCCGTCCGAGACCTTCGCTACCCATGAACGGATTACATGCAACGGGGAGTCCGTACGCCCCCCATACGAACGAAAATCTCGAGTCCATGCTCGAGGCGGTCGGCGTCGAGACCGTCGAGGAACTGTTCGACATTCCGGAGGAGGTACAGTACGACGGCGAGTTTGAAATTAACGCCAGAACTGAACGCGAAACTCGGCAACTGGTCCGTTCGATACTCCAACGGAACGACGATCTGACGGAACTTCTCGGACGAGGTCACTACGGCTACTACATTCCCTCGGCCGTCGATCACTTGGCGGACCGCTCGGAGTTTTTGACCTCCTACACGCAGTACCAGCCCGAGGTCTCGCAGGGGTTCTTGCAGGCGCTGTTCGAGTACCAGTCGTTGCTCGTCGAACTGACCGGCCTCGGGATCGCAAACTGTTCGATGTACGACGCCGCGACCGCACTCGGCGAAGCGGCGACCCTCGCAGAACGGGTTCGTGACAGCTCGGGCCACCGCGTTCTCGTCCCCGATATTCTGCGCGACGGGAGACGGAGCACCCTCGAGAACTACGTCGCGGGAACCGACCTCACCGTCGACCTCTACGCAACCGACGACGGAAACGTCGATCTCGAGGCGCTCGAGCGCGCGGTCGACGAGGAGACCGTCATGATCTACGCCGAAAACCCGACGGTTCGGGGAACGATCGAAGAACGGCTCGAAGAGATCGGTGCAGTCGCAAACGCCGCTGACGCGCTGTTCGTCCTCGGAACCGATCCGATCGCGCTCTCCTTGCTCCAGAAACCGGCCGACATCGGCGCGGACGTCGTCATCGGTGACGCGAGCGTTCTCGGTCTGCCGACGAGTTACGGCATGGGTCTCGGACTGTTCGCGACCCGCGAATCATACCTTCGGCAGGTGCCCGGCCGACTCGTCGGCGTGAGCGAAGACGCGACCGACAGGCGAGCGTTCACGCTGACCTTACAGACACGAGAACAACACATTCGCCGCGAACGCGCAACGAGTAACATCTGTACGAATCAGGCGTGGGTCGCCCTTCGAACGGCCATGCACGCCGCCGAACTCGGTCCCGACGGGATGGTCACACTCGCAAAACGCGGCGTCACTCGAGCGGAGTCCCTGGCCGAGGATGTCGACGCGCTCGTCGGCGTCAAAGCACCTGTCCACAATCGCCGGCACTTCCGCGAGTTCGTCGCTCACGTCGACCAACCGGCACAGCCGATCGCCGCCGATCTGGAGAAACACGGATTCGCGGTCCATGTCGTCGGCGAACACGAGATACAAATCTGCGTCGCCGGCGTTCCCGACGCCAAACTCGATGCGTTCCTCGAGGCCCTAGAGGAGGTGCTTCGATGAGCGACGATCGTCCCGGAAGTACTGACGACGAGGGCAGTCGACCCGAACAATCGCGATACGATCAGGCTCGCTACGTTCGAAACGGTCGATACGAGCCCTTGCTCATCGAGAAGGACAGCACTCGCGTCGAAATCGGCGACGACTCGCCACTTCCCGAGGAGTTGACGCGAGACGACCTCGAGTTACCCGCTCCATCCGAACCCGAACTGGTTCGTCACTACACGCGACTCTCCCAGATGATATACGGCATCGACAGCGGCCCGTACCCGTTGGGATCGTGTACGATGAAGTACAATCCGAAATTCACGGAGGATGTCGCGGCCCTGCCAAGCGGTCTGGTCCATCCGGATCGCTCCGACGAGTCGATTCAGGGGACCCTCGAGGTGCTCGCCCGACTGCAGGAGTACCTCGGTCGAATTGGGGGTATGGACGCCGTTACCCTGCAACCGCCCGCGGGCGCTGCGGGCGAGTTTGTCGGCATCCGCGTCGCGACGGCCTACCACGAACACAACGGCGAGGGGCATCGCGACGAAGTGATCGTTCCCGAGAGCGCTCACGGGACCAACTTCGCAACCGCCGCACTTGGCGGGTACGACGTCGTTTCCCTACCTAGTGACGAAAAGGGACGAGTGAACATAGAGGCGCTCGAGGCCGCACTTTCGGAGAATACCGCGGCGTTGATGCTGACGAACCCGAACACGCTGGGGCTGTTCGAACGCGACATCTCTGAGATCGCCGAGATGGTCCACGACGCCGGTGGCCTGCTCTACTACGACGGGGCGAATCTGAACGCCCTCCTCGGCCGCGCCCGCCCCGGCGATATGGGGTTCGACGTGATGCATTATAACGTCCACAAGACGTTCGCAACACCCCACGGCGGCGGCGGACCAGGTGCTGGACCCGTCGGCGTCGTCGAGGAGCTCGCCCCCTACCTTCCTGAACCCCGCGTTCGCGAATCCGGCGGCGGCTACGAACTGTTCTCTCCCGAGCACTCCATCGGACACGTTCACGGCTATCAGGGTAACTGGCTCGTCCTCCTCAAGGCCTTCGCCTACATCGCCAGACTCGGCGACGAGGGACTCACCGACTCGAGCGCGAAGGCAGTCCTCAACGCGAACTACCTCGCGAGTCAGATCGAGTACGACGTTCCGTACGGCCCCTTCCACCACGAGTTCGTCGCCAGCGCGGGTGATCAGGATGCCGCGGACGTCGCCAAACGGATGCTCGACTACGGCGTCCACCCGCCGACGACGAAGTGGCCCGAGATCGTCCCGGAGGCGCTCATGACCGAACCGACCGAAATCGAGAGCAAGGAAACGCTCGACCAACTGGCCGCCGGCTTCAACGCCGTGGCCAAAGAGGACGACGAGGCGCTCGAGGCCGCACCCGAGCGAACGACCGCGCGTCGAATCGACCAGACCAGCGCGGCTCGGAACCCGCGGCTGTCCTGGCACGCGCTCGAAGAGAAGTAATCGCGTTTTAACTTCGAACTCTTCTGAAGAAGGCGAATTTCAGGCAGTGCCGATCGGAAGCGTCCTTCGCTATCGGATACGGATGACTCGAGAGTTACATCGCTAAACCATCTGTTAACCGTTTAGCAGCAGTCCAAAAATGAAACCGTAACGCACGAAACGAATCGAGAGCTGCCTACTCCCGACCGAACATCTCGCGCATCATCGGGTGCATCTCCATCATCTGCTCTTCTGCGATCTCCTCGTACAGTTTGTACGTAATGGAGACGGCAAGCAGGAGGCCGGTTCCGTCGACCATCCCGATGGTTCCGAGCATGTTCGCCCAGACGGCGAGCAGTCCGACGAGTGCACCGCCGATGACGGTCACTTGCGGGATGTACCGCTCCATGACCTTCTCGATGACGCCGACGTTCTGTCGGAAGCCGGGAATCTGCATCCCGGAGTTTTGGATCTGGCGCGCGGTCGCGTCCGGACCCATGTTGGTCGTCTCGACCCAGAAGATGGCGAAGATCGCGCCACCGATGACCATGAACGAAAGGTCGACGCTGACCCGAATCATGACCATCCACCAGGCCTGATCGACAGTGGCGGTCCACCACATCCAGTCGTCCGGCGAGTAGATTGGCGCGGTGTAGTAGAAGAACCCTGAGACGGGTTCGCTCGCGCCGTCGTAGACGCCGAGTGCGGCTGGCATACCGACCTGACTCTCGAGGATCTGACCCAGGAACTGAATGTTCGCTTGCAACGCACGAACGAGGATCATTGGCAGGACGCTCGCGTAGATGAGCTTCACCGGGAAGCGACCGCGAGCACCCTTGACTCGAGCGTGACTCAGCGGGATCTCGACGCGAACGGACTCGGCGTAGACGACGATCCCGAAGATCAGGAACGTCGTTAGCAGAGCGATGATCTGTCCGCCGTCACTCATCAGCAGGGTGGACAGCCCGTCGCTACTGAAGACCGAGCCGACGACGATATCACCGAAGAGAATCTGATACCAGTTATAGAAGAATCCACCCTGTTCAGGTTGGATAAATCCGGTAACCAGCCGCTGGCTGACCCCCGCAATAATGAAGAGACCGATACCGCTCCCGATCCCCCATTTGCTCACGACCTCGTCCATGTAGAGGATGAGCACGCCGCCGATGAAGATCTGCGCGAACATCAGCAGCTGAATCTCAGTCGTCGAAAACGCAAAGCCGCCGAGTTGAAGCGACTGCTGGGCTGGGAGGAAGTCGCCGGCAAACACCATTGGCAACGCCGTCAATGCCGTCATGATGATGACGAGCAGTTTCTGAAGCCCCTGATAGAGAACCTGGTCTCGTGGGTCGTCCGTGTCGAGACCAAGCAAGTTCGCACCGCCGAGTAGTTGCATGACGATGCTGGCCGTGACGATCGGGCCAATACCCACCTGCAACAGTGAGCCGTGTTCCCCGGCAATGACCGAGCGGAACTGACCGTAGATGTCCTGTCCGCCGGCTGAGCCGAGCAAGTCGATGTTTGTCAAGAAGAAATACAACACGAGAATACCCGCCGTCCACGCCAGCTTCCGCTTGAAGGGAACGTGTCCCTCCGGACGGCGTACTGTCGGCATCCTCGTCAAAACCGGTTCGGCGGCTTCCTTCCATCCCATATGTTATTCCTCGTCGGGTTCGTCGTCGTCGGCTTCGGCTTCCGCAGCTTCTTCGGCGCGTTCGGTGAGGACCGGTTCCCCACCTGCGTCCTCGAGTTTTTCACGGGCGGTGTCGGTAAATGCATCGGCCGTTATCACGAGCGTGTTCCGGACTTGCCCGCTACCGAGGACTTTTACGACATCTGCCTCGTGACCGTCTTCGACGACGTCACGGGCGTCGATCTCGTAACCGTCGCCGGATTCCTCGGCGAGATCGTCGGCGACGTAGAGCGCGACATCCTCGTCGAGCTTCTGAACGTCGATTTCGACGACCTCCTCTCGGATACCCTGTGGTCGTTTGAAGCCGTGTTTGTGCTTCGGTTCGTAGTTGTGGAACTCGTGTTTTGAGCGCCCGGCACGGCCGCGTCCGCCACGGTGGCCGGCTCCACGCCGGTTCTTATGGGAGCCGCCACTGTGCGTTCGCGAGCCGCGTTGGCGTCGTTTTTTACTCGTCATGATTATCGCATCGATTCTAGGAGCTCGTCAATCTCCGTGGTTGTATGTTTTCCGAGTTGGCCACCTTCGATAGCGGCGTGTTTGACGCCGTCGTGACCACCGCGCGGTGGGTGCAATCGAAGCGTCGGCGAGAGACCCTGATCGCGGAGGTTCGTCTCCTCTGCCTCCAGTGCCTCGGCCAGCTCGCTGAAATCACTGTACTCCGTGTTCTCGTCGATCCACTCCTCGTCGACATCGGATTGGCGCCCTTCGAGGGGCTCCGCCCGATTTGCGAGCAGCGTTTCGACGACTTCCAGACTCGGCTCACCGTGGGCGACGAAGTCGTTGACCTTCGTGACCATCCCGCGGTAGGCGTCGGTGTCCGGAATCAGCGTCGCGTGATTGACGCTGTGAATGTTGAGCATCGAGAGCGTGTCGTCGACGTCCGTGTTGCGGTTTACCTCGCCGCGAATCTGCACGATCGCCTTCATCCCTCGACCACCTCGGGTTGACGCGCTTGCGAGGCGTTCTCGAGTGCGTTGTAGGTAGCCTTCGCCAGGTTCACCGTCGTCCGGGTGTTGCCGTGGCTCTTGGTCCAGGCGTTCTCGATTCCGGCGAGCTCGAGGACGGCGTGGACGGTGTCACTCGCTGCCAGTCCCAATCCTTCCGGAGCGGGGATGAGTTCGACCTCGACGGAGCCGGCTTTGCCGGTCGTCTGGTGGGTCAGCGAGTGTGGTCGGTCCGAACGGTCCTCCCACGATCCCGAACCGCGCGGGACCTTGATCATGTTGAGCTTTGCAATACCGATCGCTTTCTGGATGGCAGAGCCGACCTGATCGTCTCGTCCTTCGGCGTAGCCGATGAATCCGTCGCGGTTACCGACGACACAGACACAGCGGAACTTCACCCGCCGTCCGGAGTCGGTCATCCGCTGGACCATATTGATGTCCAGTACCTCGTCGTCCAGTCCGGGAAGGAGCTGGTCGACGATTTCGGGCTCCTTCAGCGGGAGTCCCGTGTTGAGGGCGTCTTGCATCGTCTCGATTTCGCCCTCCTGGACCTTTCGGCCGAGACGGGTGACTGGCTGCCAGCCGTCGTTGTAGTTGTTTCCACTCATTCTAGGATTGCCTCTCGTACGTCATCGAAGTGTTCGGGTAGTTCGGTTGCATCGAACTCGCCGCTGTAGAGTGGTTCGTCCAGGCTCTCAGCGTACTCGGCGATATGTTCGCCGCGAGTTCGTTCCCAGTCCGCGAGCACACTATCGTTGTGTGGAATCTCGAGACCGGCGTCGATTGCACCCTCCTGAACGGCAAACGCCTTGTTACCGGGCGTCGCCGTATTGAGGCCGATATCGAGGACCGCTTCCTCGAGACCGGATTCGACGGCGCGCTGGCCAGCCAGTAGGCCGGTCAGATACGCTGCCGGAATGTTTCCTGTTGGTGCTTCCCAACCGTACTCTGCTAAGTCGCTCGAATGTGCACTTGCGTGCGTTTCGTCGCCTTCTGGGCCGGGGGAGATCAGCTGCGCCGTAGTATGCTTGTTGCTCTTGCGAGCAACGAGGCGGGGCTTGCCCGATTTCAGCAGGCGCAACCTCTGGTGGTAGTCCGTCCGGACCTCGCGGCGACGACGCATTGGCACTTTATATCGTGGTCCTGTCGCCATTATTGGTCACCGTAGTTTTCGTCGATGTAGCTCAACAGGTACCGAACGCTTCGGAACTCGCCACCGCCCGCTTTCTTGTAGAGCTGGCGGTACTGCCTCGGCGTCAGCTCGCCTTTGTCGCGGAGTTCACGGAGCTTTCGGCGCTGTGCGCGAATCTGTTTCGTCCACTGTTCTTTCTCGTTCTGGCGTGCGCCCTTCTTTCCTTTACGCTTGCCCGGGCCGTTTTGGTGGCCGTAGGCACGTTTCTCGTTGCGCTCGCGGGCACGGCCGCGGGAGTTTCCGCTGGCATCTTCTGCCTGAATGGTGCCCTCGTCGACGAGTTCGCGAATTTCGTCTCGCGTAATCGCCTCGGCGATATCCGCCTGGGCGTCGGGGTCGAGCCAGATGCGGTTCTTGCCGACGTCTAGGACGTCGGATGCAAGTCGTTTCTGTGCGGAAAGATCAGTCATTGTTCGTCCTCCACTTCGACTTCGACGTAGGTTGGGTTCAGCACCCGGACGCCGTCGTCTTCGGCGACTTCCTCGATTCGCTCGCGTTTGCGAGCGCCGACCGAGGAGGCGATTCGGACCGCCTGCGTGTCGCCGTCGACACCCTCGAGGTCGTCAGTGTTCTCGACGTAGACCTCTTCGAAGCCGCTGGGGTGTTTTCCACGGACGGCTTTTGGCGTTCGGTAGCCGGCCTGAACCTTCGGACCCTTTCCTTTGACACCCTTGCGTTGCTTCGATAGCTGACCGCGCGGGCGTCGCCAGGATTCGGGGGTCCGCTTTTTCATGTGGTAATCCTGCCGGTTGAACTGCGGTTTGCCTTCGCCGCTTCGCTGGCTCAGCAATCGCTGTTCGGTATCCGAGAGGTCGGGCGTCTTCTCGACGAGACCGCGCGGTTGCAGTTCCGTCTCGACGTCTTCCTCGACAGCTTCGGCGTCTTCGTCTTCGATCTCGGCTTCGGTCTCCTCTGTGACCTCGAGATCGCCGACGTCGGCCTTGATACGGGCGGCGAGTGCATTCCCGACGCCTTCCGTGTCGGCCAGATCGTCCTGAGACGCCTCTTTGACGTCTTCGATGGACTCGAATCCGGCTTCGCGAAGTGCATCGGCCTTGCTTGCGCCGACACCGCTGATACTCTCGAGATCCTCCGGTTCGTCGCTTTCTTCGGCGACTTCCGGCTCGGATTCGGTCTCTACGTCCTCGGTTTCCACGTCACCGTCAGTCTCCGAGGGAGCCTGTTCGTCAGCATCGGATTCGTGTTCGTCTTCTGCCATTTATCAGGCACCTCCGGCTGCTGGTTTTTCGGTGATGTAGACCCCGTCCTGGAAGACGCGGGTATCCTTTCCTTTGACCTTCGTCAGCTGTTCGATATCTGCTGCGGTCTGTCCAACGTCCTCTTTGTTGGGGCCGACGAGGGTGAGTTTTTCACCGTCGACGGAAACGTCGGTATCACCGTGGATAGTCGTTCGTCGCTCTGCCTTTTCGCCAAGGAAGTTCTCGATGACGACGTCGCCGCTTTCCGAGCGGACCTGCATTGGGAAGTGAGAGTAGAAGACTTCCATCTTGTACTCCCAGCCCGTGGTCACGCCGTGGAAGGCGTTTTCGACGTGGCTCTCGAACGTGCCAACGGTCGCGTTCGTTTTCGCGTCCTCGTTGTCGCTTTCGATGACCACGGTGTCGTCTTCGACCTCGACCGTCACGTCAGGATACCAGAGACGCCGCGTAATGGTGCCTTCTGGACCCTCGACTGTCACGTCGAGATGATCAACCTCAGCGGTTACTTCGTCGGGAATTTCCAGTTCAACTCGCATTGTTAGTAGACGTATGCGATCACCTGCCCTCCAATCCCCTTCTCGCGTGCCTCGTAGTGGCTCATAATGCCACTGCTCGTCGTGACGACGAGCGTCCCGAAGTCTCGAGCCGGGAGGAATCGTTTCTCCCATTTCTCGAAGCCATCGGCACCGACGGCGTAGCGGGGTTTGACGGGCCCACATTCGTTGATCGCTCCTTTCAGTTCGACTTCGAACGTTCCGGCTTTTCCATCGTCGACGAGATCGAATCCGTCGATGTACCCGCGGTCGTAGAAGACCTCGAGTACGCTGCCGATTTCGTTCGAGGCGGGCTGTACCTCGTGGCTCAGGTGCCCGACATCTTCTGCGTTGTCGAGCCCCGAAAGCGCGTTACTGAGCGGGTTATTCCCTGTCATCTGTACTTCTTGAATCCCATGTCGCGGGCGATTTCTCGGAAGCACTGCCGGCACAGGTTGATGTCGTACTTGCCGACGAGTCCCTGCTTTCGACCGCAGCGCTGACAGGCCTCGATCTGGCCCGTGCGCTTTTCGGCGTGTTCGCCCGTTCGTTCGTTTTCACTTTCACTCATCTGTGGACTCCTCCACGTCGACGTCGAAGTTCGACTCGAGGTACGCGATGGCGTCCTCGGGCGTCAGTCGGTGACTCGATGGAATCTGCTGGGTCGCCTTGTCGCGTTTCGAGACGCGGTAGCCTGGTCGGACCAGGTTGACGGTGACGTCCAGCCCGTAGATCCCGATGCTCGGGTCGTACTCCTGGCTCGGGAACTCGGTGTGCTCTTCGACACCGAAACTGAAGTTCCCCGTATTGTCGAACTGGTTCGCCGAGAGATCGGCGAGTTTCAGTGCCGTCTCGAGGAACTCAGCCGCGTCGTCGTCACGAAGGGTAACCTTCGTGCCGATCGGTTCTCCCTCGCGGATACCGAATTCGGGTTCGGTCTTCTTGGCTTGGGTACGAACGCTTTTCTGGCTGGTAACTTCCTCGATGATGTCTTCAGCTTTCCCGAGGTCGCGACCACCACGGCCGACGCCCATGTGGACGACGACTTTTTCGACGCGCGGTTTGCGCATCTCGTGGAACTCAGCGTTGCTGGCTTCGCTCATTCATCATCACCCGTGAATTTCTCGTCGATGACGAAGACGTACTCTTCGACGGTTTCGAACAGTTCGTCGTCGGTCTCGACTGTCACGATGTTCGATCCGCTTCCTTGCGTGACTTCGATCTCCTCGATCGTGCCGATCTTGCCGGCGTGGTTGCCGCGAACGGCGGTCACGAGTTCGCCCTCTTCGTACGGGAAGTGAGCGACGATCGATTTGTCTTCGTTGTCGATGACGACCGAGTCCTTCGCACTGTACTCGTCGTCGACGATGATGTTCGTTCCGTCGTGAAGCGTCAACTGGGTATCGCCGCCAGTGACTTGCTGTTTGCCGTCGATTTTACCGAGGCGGCTGTCGGCCGCGTCGGCGTCGATCGGCGTCAGCGCGAGTCGGCCGCCCTCGTCGGGGAAGATGCGGTAGTATTCCTCAAGGTCGGGGAACGCGACGATGTCGAACATCCCGATGGGACGCTGTTCGTCGTTGATTGCGTCTCCGTTGATGAGGATCGAGTCCTCCGAGAGTGCGTAGCGCGCTTCTTTCTTGGAGTCGACGTAGCCGAGAACGTCCCGCAGGAGAACGACGAGCGGAACGCCTGCTTCACCGTGCGGGCCGGCGCCGGCCTTGACGGTGAACGTCTCGGTCTTGCGCTCGACGGGCCAAGATTTCGGTACCGAGAGTCGTTTCTGATGGTTGCTCATGCAGTCTCACCTTCCAGGCGTGCCTCGCGTCGGTCGTCCTCGAGATCGAGGTTCGTGATTCGAACGTTCGAGGGCTCGAGCGGTCGCGGCACTTCTTCGCCGTCTGCCGTCTCGATCGTCACGTCCTCGACGTGGATAACCTGCTCCGTGAGGTCGACCGTCAGCACTTCACCCTCCTCTCCGGCGTGATCGCCGCGCATGACTTCGACCGTGTCGCCCGCGTTGACGCGGGTGCGACGCGTGTCGTACTCATCGCGAAGATCGTCCGAGAGAGTGGCGTGAATTTGCTTCTGTCGCTGGTGAAGCGGGGCACGCGCAGTTTCGTTTCGCTGTTTGTGTGGTTGCTTACTCATTGTCTATACGATCATCGTTGCCGTGCTGGCGATTGCTCCGAAGCGCTCTGCGACTTCGCGGGCGATCGGGCCCTTGATTTCCGTGCCGCGTGGCTCTTCGTTCTCGTCGATGATGACTGCCGCATTGTCCTCGAACTTCAGCCGCGTGCCGTCCGGTCGGCGGATCGATTTCCGCTGACGAACGACGACGGCTTCGAGGACCTGACGGCGCATTTCCGGGGTACCCTTTGTGACCGAAACGGTCACCTTGTCACCGATTCCCGCCTTCGGCTGGCGGCTCTTGGTGCCGTGGTAGCCCGAAACGCTGATGATCTTGAGTTCGCGTGCGCCGGTGTTGTCGGCACACGTGACCAGCGACCCCTTCTTGAGTCCCTGGGTGACGTCGGCTTTCATTGCCTCCATCATTGATCACCGTCGGTTTCGTCTTCCTCGTCTGCGTCCGCCGAAACGTCCTCGGCCGAGAGCTCCCGTTCAGGTTCGCTCTGACGGGTCAACTCGGCGAGGTCTTCGGCGGTCGCTTCTTCGGTTACTTCGACGACCACGTGCGATTTCGTCTTCGACAGTGGTCGGGTCTCTGCGATCTTGACCGTGTCACCGACCGAGAGCGGCTCGAGCACGCCCGGCACGTGTGCCGGAATGCGCGAGCGACGTTTCATCTGACGGTCGTACTTCGGAACCGTCACGTCGTACTCTCGCTCGACGACTACGGACTTGTCCATGTCCGTCGAGACGACCGTTCCCTCGAGGATCTGTCCTCGAACGGAAAGCTCGCCGTAGAACGGACACTTCTCGTAGTCGTATTCCTCCGGGTTTTCTGGTTCCGGAGGTGTTGTTACGTCTAGTCCTATTGCCATGGTGAATCACCTGACGTTTCTGTTCGTCGGGCGGGTCGTGAGAGCAGCCGCGATCCATCGACCGTAACGTAGGCTACATCCTCGCCGGCGGCGTCGCGGCGGTCCCCTACGGGATCCTCGCGACGACAGCTAACGGTGGAACCGTTAGCTCGGTCCTCGTCGGTCGACGAGGGTTGAGTGTCGGCCAGTTTGGACGCAGTCCCCGAGGACTTCTCGTCCTCGGCGGCTTCATCTGTGATCGCGAACTCGAACACCGAGCCCGATTTCGGCACCATCACCACTCGAGACTCTCCGTCCTCGTGCTCGACGGTCGAACCGTCTCGCCATCGCTCCGCTTCCGGCGGAACGCAGACCTCTATCGAGAGCGTGTTCGTCGTCTCGACGACGACGCGGCCCTCGAGTCCCTCCCGTCCGTCGTCGTCACTTTCGACGACGCGGACCGGAAGTCCGTTGAGTTCGTGTCGCGGGAGTGTCTCTGGTGTGAGTGCCATCTGTATACTGTTTATTCGGCGTCTGTGTCTTCGTCTTCGAAGTCGCCTTCTTCTTGCTGAATCGTCTTGATCCGCGCGATGGTACGGCCCAGTTCGCCGATGCGACCTGGATTTTCCGGTGCACCACCGGCTGCGAGGACGGACTTCTGGTTGAGAAGCTCGGTCTCGAGTTCCTCGAGTTCGGCTTCTCGTTCAGCAGCCGTCATGTCGCGGATCTCCGCAACGTGGAGGATCGCCATCAGGAATCACCCTCGTCGGCGTCCTCGTCGTCCGCTGCTTCCATTTCGTCGAGTAGCTCCTCGGCTTCGGCTTCGACGTCTTCCTCGAGTTCATCGAGCTCTTCCTCGATGTCCTCGACGGAGTCGTCGTCTGCCTCGGCGTCGGCGTCCTCAGACTCGACTTCTTCTTCGATGACCTCCTCGACGACTTCTTCGTCGAGGTCGGGCTCGTCCGCGTCGGCGTCGGTGTCCGCCTCAGCATCGCCGTCCTCCTCGTCGGCCTCTGCAGTTTCGTCTTCTTCGGGCTCGGCCTCGAGCAGTTCTTCGACGCCTTCGTTCGCTTCGACGGCGTCGGGAACGACCTCCTCGGGATCCATATCGTCGTAGATCTGGAAGTCGTCGGGGAGCTCGGCTCCCGGCGGGATGATCTTGACGTCCACGCCGATGGTGCCGAGTTTCATGACCGCGACGCCCTGTCCGTGGTCGACGACCTCTTCGGCGGGTTCGCCGTTGTGTTTGATGTAGCCGCGGTTGAACTTCTCAACGCGCGAGCGTGCACCGGTAACCTTCCCGGAGAGGACGATTTCGGCACCGAGCGCGCCGGCTTCCATGATCCGGTCGATCGTCGTGTGACCGGCCTTTCGGAAGTACCAACCGCGTTCGAGTGCGTTCGAAAGTCGGTCGGCAACGATTCGGGCGTTCAGGTCGGGTTCTTCGACCTCCTGAACGTCGATCTGTGGGTCCTCGAGGTTGAACCGGTCCTCGAGTGCCGTCGTCACTTTCCGAATGTTCTCGCCACCTTTGCCGATGACCATTCCTGGTTTCTCCGCTTTGAGAACGATCTGCGTTCCCATCGGCGTCTTGGCGACGTCCATACCACCGTAGCCTGCACGACCGAGCTCTTCTTCGAAGAACTCGTCAATCTGGGATCGTTGTAGGCCGTTTTCGATGAATTGGTGTTCGTCTGCCATTTAGTTGTCACCTCCCTCATCAGCGGCGTCAGCTTCTTCGACGACGATTTCGACGTCGACCTGCGGCGTGTTCCACGCCGAGGCACGTCCCATCGCTCGAGGTTTCCGACCAACGGATTCGCCGACCTTGTGGGCGGCGACGTGGGCGATCTCCATCGATTGACCGTCGAATCCCTGATGCTCTGCGTTCGAGGAAACGTTCTCGAGGAGATCGAGAAATGCCTCGCTGACTTTCTCCGGATAGCGGCCGGCGTCCCAGCCGTCGATATCCGATCGGTGACCGACGCCGCTGTTGTGTGAGCGGAACGGAACCGATTGGTTCTCGTCGATGACGTCCTGGAGGTACGCCTGTGCGTTCTCAACGGTTCGACCCTTGAGTTCGCGTGCGACCTCCTTGCTGTGCTTGTGGCTCATGTGACGCTCCCGGAGCATCGCTTTCGCGGTGGCGTCTGGGTCGGCGTCGACTGAGTAATTGATTCCCATGCGTTGATCACTTCAGTGGGACGAACTTCGACGAGCGAGTTGCACCGATACCGGCCTGTCCGTGTTCGACGGACGTCCGGGTCAACTGGAACTCGCCGAGATAGTGTCCGATCATCTCGGGCTCGACGCGCACGCGCTCGAAGGACTGACCGGTGTACACGGCAAACGTCAGTCCGACGAACTCCGGAAGAATCGGCATGTTCCGAAGGTGCGTGCGAATCGGATTGTTCGCAGTCGTCTCCTCGTCTTTTTCGCGGGCTTTCTCGAGCAGCTTCTGCTGTTCGACCGAAAGACCGCGTTCGATACTTCGCCGCTTGCGAGCGGGGAGCAGTTCCACGACGTCCTCGAGTTCCATCTCCTGCAGTTCCTCGAGCGTGTGACCGCGGTAGGTGAACTCACCTTCACGGCCGGTTCGGTAATCAGAACTCATTTGTCACCACCTCGGCCGGTACGGCGCGAGGAAATGTCTCCCACCTTCCGTCCTGGCGGTGCGTCGCGAGAGACGGACTTGGGCTTGCCGGGGTGCTGGCGGCCACCGCCACCGAAGGGGTGGTCGATCGCGTTCATCGCAACACCGCGGACGCGGGGCCACTTCGTGCCCCGGGCCTTCATCTTGTGATACTTGTTCCCTGCCTTGACGAACGGCTTTTCCGTTCGACCGCCGCCGGCGACGACGCCGACGGTTGCACGGCACTGCGGGTCGAGGCGTTTGACCTCGCCGCTGGGGAGTTGAACGACCGCGGCGTCGCGGTCGTGGGTGATCAGGTCCGCGTTGACGCCGGAGGACCGGGCGAACTTGCCGCCGTCGCCCTGGTTCGCTTCGACGTTACAGATCGGGACACCTTCGGGGATCTCCGCCAGCGGGAGCGTGTTCCCGGGCTTGATCTCCGCGGAGATGCCGACCTGAATTTCGTCGCCGACCGTGACTCCCTCGGGAGCGAGGATGAGTCGCTGGTCTCCGTCTTCGAACTCGACGGCGACGACCGGAGCCGAGCGGGCTGGATCGTGCTCGATGTCGACGATCGTTCCGCGAACGACGTCGCTGTCCTCCGGTTTCTTGTGTTCGAGCTTTGCCTTGTATCGATGTGACGGGGCGCGGAACGTCGGCGTACCGCGTCCACGTCGCTGTCCGAGAATGCGTCGTCCCATTCTCAGAACACCCCGATTCTCGAGGCGACTTCCTGCGCGTCGTCGTCCTCGGAGAGTTTGACGGTTGCTTTCTTGTTCCCGTTCATCGTTACCTGCGTGTTGACGTCAGTGACACCGACGTCGAAGCGCTCTTCGACGACATCCGCGATCTCCGGTTTGGTGGCGTCGACGTCGACGACGAACTGGAGCTTGTTCTCGAAGTCCATGTCGTTCATCGCCTTCTCGGTGACGAGCGGGTAGTCGATGATCGAACTCATCGGTCTGCCACCTCCTCGAGTGCGCTTTCGGTCCAGATCGTCAGTCGACCCGGCTGGGTGCCCGGCGCGAGATCCTCCGCGTTGACTTCGGCGGCGGTCGCGACGTCGGCACCAGCGAGGTTGCGAGCGGCCCGCGATGGACCGGTCTCGCTCGAGGTGACGAAGAGGATCGATGTCGGCGTCTTGTACTTTCGGCCACGGGTCGTCCCGCGGCCGGACCGGACGTTCCGACCCTCGTCGGCGCGCTCGATATCGGCGTCGACACCGACCTCCTCGAGGAAGGAGACGACCTCCTTCGTTTTGACGAGGTCTTCGAAATCGTCGCTGACGACCAGCGGAATTTCGGTGTCGTCGTCGAACTCGTGGCCACGGTCGGCGACGAGTTCGGCGTCGGTCGTCGCAGCGATCGCGCTGCGGACGGCCAGTTTCTTTTCTTTCGTATTGATCGATTCAGTCTGATCTTTCTCGGCTTTCGGCGGGTGTGCCTTTCGTCCCTTGACAGCCTGTGGAACGCGGCGAGCGCGTCCGTTCTGTCGTGGAACGTGGGCCATGCCTCGGCCACTACCGAACGATTCCGCAGGCGTTCGCATGCCCGCGAACTCGTCGGCGCCGTAGTCCTGTTTTCGATTGGCCTGTGACGTGCGGACGGCACGGGCGATCAGGTCCGGGCGGAACTGCGTGTCGAAGACCGCCGGGAGCTCGATTTCCCCTGCGTCTGCACCGTCCAGGTCGCGTACTGTTGCCTGCATGGGTTATCCCTGGTTTGATGCGGTGGAGACGTACCGAACCTCGGGATCGAGGCGCGGCTGGTCTCCGGGTCGGATCGCCGGGCGGAAGCGTACGAGACGCTTGTTCGGCCCGGGGAGCGAGCCCTTGATCAGCGCGTGCGGCCCGTCGACTTCGCCGTAGTTGACGAAGCCGCCGTCGACCGTCGCGTCTGCGCCGTCGCCGATGTCGACGAGGCGTTTGTTCAGTTCGGTTCGCTGGTGGTAGCCTGTCTGTCCCTGCTGTGGAACCGTCGAGCGAACGCGGCTCGGGTTCCACGGACCGAGGTTACCGATGCGGCGGCGCCATCCCTGACGGGCGTGTTTGCCCTTTCGCTTCTGGACGCCCCAGCGTTTGACAGGACCCTGGGTCCCTTTCCCTTTCGTGACGCCGCTTGCGTCGACGTACTCGCCGGCACGGAAGACATCGTTCAGGACGTGTTCGCCGCCGTCGGCGACCACGTCAAGCGCGAAGTCGACGCGTTCCTCGACGGAACCGCCGCCGACGCGCGTCTCCATGACGTCCGGCTTCTTCTTGGGGATCGACTGCAGAGATCCGGGTACTGTGTGGGTGATGACGCGGATGTCGTGGACGCGACCCTGTTCGAGCAGGTCGCGAAGCTTGGCCTCCTCGGCCTCGACATCGTAGTCATCCCCGGGAAGGTCCAGAACGCGATCGAGATCGTCGTCGAACTCGTCGGTCCAGACCTCGGTTATCGGCTTGATACCATACGGTGTGTCTTCGTACGCACGCAGAGCAACGGCGCGCATTGGCGGCGTCTCCACGATGGTAACGGGAACGGTCGTCTCCATTCCCTCGGTCGTCGAGTTAGCGGCGTCGTCGACCATTACCACGTGGGTCATGCCGGCCTTGTAGCCCGCGAAGCCCTGGAGCGTTGGCTGTCCATCGTCGTCCGGCCACGAGTTGAATCGTGGGACCTCGCTGGTCGCACGCTGTCGTGGACCGAACCCGAGTGAGCCTTTGCGTGGTGCGTTTGGTTGTGGCATTCTATCACGCTCTCAATGTGAGGGGAGCGAGCGTGGCGAACAGAGCCTCCTCCGTTCTCACCACGCCGCTTCCCTGGTTCGGAACCGTATTGAGCCAGAGGTCGAACCCCGGATCGCCGTTGGGTTCGACGTCTGCGTCGTCCTCCGCATCGAGCCGTTTAACACCGTCTTTCTGAACGGCGTCGGCGTCGATGCCGAGGATTGCCGGCAGCCCTCTTTCGGGCGCACCGAACGCGACGGTGAGACCGTCTCGTTCGATCCGTCCGGCCAGCGTCTCGAGTTTCCCCACGGTGAGCGGTTCACCGAACCGGGAAGCTGCGATTCGGACGCCAGCGTCCTCACGGCTGAGGGCCGCCGAAAGGTCCGTTTCCTCAATCGATAGCCCCTGCGTGGGCTTGTCGACGATTTTCGCACGGACCGGTCGTCGCGAAGAGATCCTGACTGTCACGCGCTCTCCCTGCTCGAGTGCCATATCCGACGGCACGTTGAGAGAGATCGGGTGTTGCAGACCGCAATTGACCCGGACGCGTTGATCAGGTCCGACCTCGGTCACGATTCCTTGTCTTTTCGACCCCGAATCGTCGGATTCGGAGCCGGTCTGTGACGTGGCGCGGAGCGGCGGTAAGACACCCACGTACTCCAGTTCGTCCCGTTTGCCCCAGATCTCCTTTCGAAGATGCGGAGGCGTCGTGGCGTACCGCAGTACGGTGCTTACGAATCCGCCGTCGAGATCGCCCCGTTCGCCGTCCCGATCTGGGTAGACGATTAGGCGATCGGCCCGATAGATCGTCGCCGCGCGGGCAACGTATCCGAGTTTGCGAGTAGCCTCGCGTTTGTCCTCGGCTTCTCGAGCGAGTGACGACGGCACGAGTACGCTTGTGGTCATACCGTGACGCTTCGGCGCCTCGTCACTAGACTGTAGCGATATTTCCCGACGGGATCTTAAAAGGGTAGCGGAATCTCTTTCCGGCTGTGAACCTCTCACAGTATCGAATTCGTGCGTATCAGACACATGCATAGTTCCGTTGCATAACGTGTCCGAAATTTTGACTTACTGCGGGCAAATATGCGGGTTTCGAAGGGAGTGGCGCTCGAGCGAGTGAAATCGCCGCCCTCGTGTGATTGTCTCTCGATATCGGATCAATTCGCAACCCTTATACACCTCTCCAGATGTATTTAGAAGTGTAGCAGGGCGTTGGTAGTGTAGTGGTATCACGTGACCTTGCCATGGTCACAACCTGGGTTCAAATCCCAGCCAACGCATCTTTCTCCGAACAATTACGTGAGGAGAAAGATCTCTCTGGAATTTGAATCAGAGAGTGAAACGAACGAAGTGAGTGGAACGACCGTGGTTCAAATCCCAGCCAACGCATTTTCCAAACTCACTTTCCACGAGCATTGCGTAGCAATTCGAGTATTCGAGTTTGGAAAAATCCATCTGGATTTGAATTATACTGAGGTTCTGCGAGCGTCGCGAGCAGGTTCTCAGGAGTAGTTCAAATCCCAGTCAACGCTCTTTTATCGCGAACAAACTCGTGAGCGACAACAGTAGTCCGGATTGAAGCGGGTATTGATCGATCATTGCGGGGTCGTTCGTCTCAACACGTCCCAGTAATCCGCTCGAGAGCCTCGGGATCATCGACCGGCCCATCCGGCCCGACGGGTTGCTCGAGGTAGTAGATCGTCAGTACCTCGATCTCGTGATCCGAACGATCACAGAGGTACTCGAGTACGGGTTCGTACTGGCTCTCGTCGGCGTGGCTCATATCCGTCCCGTAGCGTTTCCAGAGCGTCGTCGGGAACGTTTCGGCGGGGTTCGGCGGGCGATCCAGCGTGGCTTCGCCGCCGTGAGTAAGATCGATCGTCTTCCCGGACTCGAGTTTGGCTTCGGCGACGTAGCCACTCGAAGCATCCGGCGGGTTCGGGGCGAAGAACGTCCAGCCGACGTCACCCATGTCTTCTTCTAGTTCCGGAGCGGGCGAGTCGACCAGACCGACCTGAGCAGTCTGCCAAAACACCAACGTGAGGAGCACGACGACGAGCAATCCGGATGCACAAAGTCCCCCGATTCGGCGGGTCGCGGACGGAACCGTAATCGCCGGAATCGAACGTGACTTGAGCGGGGAACCGCGGGGACGGCTGGCCCGGATGCTGGTTTCGATGCGCTCGAGCGCGTCTCGAGCCCGACTGCGTTCGATCGACTCCCAGATCTCCGGCGGGAGGAACAACAGCAATCCGGTTATCAGCACGAAAGGGAACACACCGAGACGCATCGTTGCGGCCATTCCAAGGTGGGTGCAGACGAACGCGACAACGACTGCGCTTCTGAGTTTTCCGCTACACAGGACGAGAAGCGGAGCGGCCGACAGCGTCGCGATCCAGAGCCAGTTGACTGCGGTTAGGACCGTCGAGAGATCCGAGAGAGATGGACCGAGCAGAACGACGAACTGCTCGAGATGCATGGTTCGCCGGACGGCGATTCCGTTCATCCAAGCCTCGCTCTGGAACTTGAAAACCGCGTTCGTCGCGTAGATGAGGACGATGTGGGCGAGAATTGTAACCGTCGCAACGGAGACGACTTGTGCCGCGTCGCCGGTCACCCCGTCTTCTGTTTCACCAGGCCCTGCTCGTTCTGGGTCGCCGGTGACTTCTCGAGACCGTCTTCGAGCGGTTCTTCGGGCATCGATCGACCACCGGGTACCAAGCGGGAGGAACAGACCGAGAAACAGAAACGAGGTCAGGATGGTGTCGCCGCCGTTGAGAACGTATGGATTCCGGGCCTGAAGCGAGGCGAGGAGGACGAACGAAACAAACGTTGCGAGGCGAGTTCGGTAGCCGAGAGACAGGGAGACGGCGAAGAGTCCGGCGACCGCGAACAGAACCGCCTGCACCCACATCGATCCTGATAGCGCGTGGATTGACGCCGATGCAAACGCCGGATACACCTCAGCGAGCGCGGATCGTGGAAGGACGCCTGCATCGGTGTAGAACGGTACGGTTCCCGGGACTCGGAGGAGAAGCAGATCGAGGAGGATGACGATACCGAGGGCGATTCGGAACGCGGCGAGGGCTCGAGGGTCGATTCCGAGTCGCGATCCGATCACCGAACGGACGCTCGAGGAATCACCTGAACTGCTGGAATCCCGGCCCGGTGCGGGAGAAGGATCGTCGGTCATGCAACGAGTTCAATCGCTTTCGGGGTTGTCAACCCCTCTATAAGTGTTTTCCCCTCCGGCGATCGGAACCGATCGGCGCGGGATATAACTGCCGACGACGAGAACGGTCTCGTATGCAGGTCGCTATTCTCACGATCGGTGACGAACTGCTCGCCGGGCAAACGACGAATACGAACGCGTCGTGGCTGGGCTCGCAGATCACCGACCGCGGCGGCTCCGTCCGCCGGATTCTGACGATCCCCGACGATCGGGAACTCATCGCGGAGACCGTCTCACGGTGGAGCGAGACGTTCGATGCCGTCGTCGTTACCGGGGGTCTCGGCGGGACGCCGGACGACGTCACGATCGAGGCGGTCGCGGCCGGTCTCGAGCGCGACCTCGTGGTCTTTCCCGACGTTCGAGAACAGATCCTCGAGAAGGGACGCGAACTGCGGGCGGAACGACCGGAGTTCTTCGAGGAGTACGACCTCGAGTTCGACGTCGACGCCGCGGCCTCGCTTCCCGATGGTGCCAGATCGATCGTCACGGATGCCGGCTGGTCGCCGGGCTGTGTGATCGAGAACGTCTACGTCTTCGCCGGGATCCCTGACGAAATGAAGGCCATGTTCGATGTCGTCGAAACCGAGTTCTCCGGCGACATCGTTTCGCAGACCGTGTTCACGCCTGCCCCCGAAGGGTCCCTTCGGGCGGTTCTCGAGGGGGTGGGCGAACAGTTCGACGTCTCGGTCGGCAGTTATCCTCAGAGTGAGGACCGATTAGGACGACTTCGGATTACCGGAACTGACGAGGCCACCGTCGAGGATGCGACGGCGTGGATCCGAGAACGGGTCGAGACGGGTCAACCACCCGACTCGAAGTAAGCTCGGATTCGGCGGATGGCGGACCGAGTCAACGAAGATCCTTGCTGACTATTTTATACAGCGTGTGCGTACGGTGGCAAACGAATGTTCCCCGAAACCCTCGAAACCGAGCGCCTCGAGTTCAGAAAACTCACTCGAGAAACGATCGACCCGCTCGAACTGTACGAGTACCGAAACCCTGACAGCGGATTCGACGAGGTTGCGACCCATTTGACCGACGAGGTTCATCACACCCCAGAGGAGTCCCGGCAGTATCTCCTCGAGTCAGCGGAACAGTGGGATGAGCGTACGCGCGCGAACTGGGCGATGTATCCGGCCGCCGAGGAACCGAACGCCGGTGAGTTCGCGGGTGTTGCCAGCCTGATCCCGCTCTGGGAGAAACGAACTGCTCGGCTCGGCGTCTGGCTCCGGAAGCCGTTCTGGGGTCGTGGCTACTCGGGTGAACGAGCCGCCGCGTTAATCGAGCTCGCGTTCGAGGAGCTCGATCTCGAGATGGTTTCGGCGGGGTATCTGGCTGGAAACGAGAACTCGAAACGAGCGATCGAGAAGTACGTCGACCGCTTCGACGGCGAGTACGATGGGATCCTCCGTAACTGGGTTCCTATCGGTGATTCGGTTCGCGACCTCCACCGCTACACAATTACTCGAGAGCAGTATCGCGAGTCGCGACGTTTCTCGGACTCGAAGTGAGATGACCGGGCTACCGGAGTTGTCTATCTGTCACTCGAGCGGCCGGGAAACGAGTTCGCCCCAATGGTCGAACCCGTATCGCTCGTAGAAGGCCTGGGCGCGGTCATTAGCCCGATCGACGTCGAGGACGACGCGCTCGAGGGGGAGGTCCTGTTCGGAAAGAACCTCGAGCGCGCGTTCCATGAGTCGGTCGGCAACACCAGTTCCTCGGTGTGGCTCGGCGACGAAGAGTTCGTTCACGACGCCGGCATCCCAGATGAGCGAGAGCGACTCTGGCAGGACGAATATGTAGCCGACGAGGCGTTCGCCTCCGTCGGTCGTTCGACCGGCAGTCGCGTTCCGTTCGGCAACCAGGATGGATTGGGCTGCTTCTTCGGTACAGCGTTCGGCCCACTCGAGATACCGAGTTCGGTACTCGCCTGTCAATTTCTGCTCGTAGATCTCGGCTTTCTGTTCGCCCCCAGTATCAGTTCCCAGTCCGAGTTCGAACTGGCGCTTGAGCCGCCAGAGGCCGTCGCGGTCCGTCTCGAGGTCGGCGGAGCGAATCTCGATCGACATGCCGGAGAATTGAAATCGAGCCGTGTGGCTCTATCGATTGGCGATGGCGCGTGTCGACCCAAAATTCGGAAATCGTCCGATTTTAGCCTTTTCGGTACGTGCAGGTGACACGCATATCGTACAGTTCGTTGAAGACTCAGCTTTCATCAAAAACGGCAGATGATTCATCAAAATTATTTTTCACGAGTAACAATACGTCGACATGCTCGATTTTCTCTGGAGTATCCTCGGGTTCGTGGTGGTTGTGCTCGGTACTATTTTCATCCATGAACTAGGACATTATATGACTGGACGGTGGGTGGTTGGCATTCCCTCAGCGGATATCAAACTCGTCATGACGGAGTTTCCTCAGCACGTCGCATTGTGTGACGATGACGAGTGGGTTGGGCCGGACGAATTCGAACGGTACAGCGAACTGTACGAGGGACACGACCCTGAATATGAACATCTCGAAGTCTACATCGGTGCCGGAGAACTTGTCCAGACCCTTGGTGTCGTCGCGATCGCAGCCGTTCTCGTTAGTCTTGGATTGCACAGCGCGGCTGCATCTATCGTCCTCATTTCGCTTCTCATGACCGGGGTGTATCTCGCTTGGGATGTTTCTTTGGCAGTATATAGCGGACAGCCAGTAGGGGATTACTCGGCACTCTGGCTAGCAACACCGCTCGCTGCTGTTGCGGTATTGGTAGGATTTCTCATTCCGCATGTGGTGATGTATCTGTGGATATAGTTATTTAGGATCGATGTTCGCACCTGTAGTAAACGGCTGATACGTTCGACGTGGCATCCGCTCAGTCTGAAGGTCGGGGCATCTCCTTGCCCTCCGTAACCGAAACAATGGTTGTCGGTTCGAACGGTGATTTGGAAAAACGAACTGTCGTTGCCGTTCAGGCAATCTGGTCTTCGTACTCCTCGTCCGTCAGCAACGCCTCGAGTTCGTCCTCCTCCGCAGGCTCGATCTCGAGCATCCATCCGTCGCCGAACGGATCGTCGTTGACGAGTTCTGGCGTGTCGAAGAGGTCCTCGTTGACCGCGACTACCTCGCCGCTGACGGGCGCGTAGAGGTCCGAGACGGCTTTGATCGACTCGATGACGCCGAACTCCTCGTCTCGAACGACGTCGTCTCCTTCGTCGGGGAGTTCGACGAAGACAACGTCGCCCAGTTCGTCCTGTGCGAAGTCCGTGATGCCGACGCGGACGACGCCGTCTGTCTCGAGTGTCCATTCGTGCGATTCTTGATACCGTCTGTCTGCTGGGATGTCGAAGCTCATTATACTGTGTCGATAAACGGAATCGTTTCGACTCTTGCTTTCTTGGACTGTCCGCGGACAACGACTCTGAGCGTCGTGCCCGGATCCGCGTACTCGACCGGAACGTAGCCGAGCCCGATCGGCGACTCGAGGGTTGGACTCATGGTCCCGCTCGTCACCGTCCCGATAACGCGGCTGTCTGTGTTGGTGATGTCGTAGCCGTGTCTCGGGACGCCGCGGTCGATCAGCTTGATGCCGACGAGTTTCTCCTCGACGCCTTCTTCGTGGACTCGCTCGAGTGCGTCCCGACCGACGAAGTCGGTCTCGAGCTTAACCGCAAACCCGATGCGAGCTTCGTAGGGGTTTCGAGGATTGGACTCGCGGTCAAAATCCTGCCCGGCGAGGAGGAAGCCGGCTTCGATCCGGAGTGTATCGCGAGCGCCGAGTCCGCACGGTTTACAGTCGAACGCCGACCAGACCGTTTCCGCGTCGTTCCACGGGACGACGAATTCGAATCCGTCCTCCCCCGTGTACCCGGTTCGGGCGGTCCAACACTCGACGCCGGCGATCGTCGCGTACCGCGCTTCGAACCGAGAGAGATCCGCGATCGATTCCTCGACGACGTCGCCGAGGAGACTGGCCGCGTTCGGCCCTTGAACGGCGAACATCGCGTACTCGTCGGTCATGTTGTCGACCGTCGCCTCGAGATCCCACTCGTTTCGGTGGGTGATCCAGCGCTCGTGCATCGCCTCGTCGGTACCGGCGTTCGGAACGAACAGGTACGTCGCCGTCCCGTCCTCGTCGGGGAGCCGATAAATCACCGTGTCGTCGATGATCGTGCCGTCCTCGTCGGTGATCGCCGCGTACTGGGAGTCGCCGACCTCGAGTGCCGCCACGTCGTTCGAGGTGAGTCGCTGCATGAGCCGGGTCGAATCCGGGCCGGTAACGTGAATCTCGCCCATGTGCGAGACGTCGAACTTTCCGGCGTCCTCTCGGACCGCGACGTGTTCGTCGCGGATCGACTCGAACTCGACGGGCATATCCCAGCCGCCGAACTCGGTAAACTTCGCTCCGTAGTCGTCGTGGACCCCACGTAACGGCGGCGTCTGAAGCGGCATAATCGACTGGACACCCCCGGGATAGTAATGTCTTTTCGTCGCTGTGGGCGAAGCAGCTCGATTCCGGTTGGCGATCGCCGATCGATTCGACGGTAGTCCGTCGAACTGCACTGTCGATCGACTGCCGAACCACACGATAAGCCGTCTGCCGAACCGCACCGCACGGTCCGGGTTCGGCTCCCTATCCGGAACCGGAGAGGGGATTCTCGAGGAGTACGGCTTTAGGGATGGACGAAGCACTTCTCGTATGGACATTCGAGATCAGTTGCGGGGCATCACCTGTCCGATGATCACCCCCTTCGCCGACGGGACCGTCGATACCGGTGCAGTAACCGATCTGATCGACCACCTCGAGGCGGGATCGATTGACGCGCTATTTCCGGCCGGGACGACGGGCGAGTTCGCGAGCTTGTCGCCCGACGAACGGCGACTGCTCGTCGAACATACCGTCGAACGGGCCTCGGTTCCCGTCGTCGCGGGCGCGTCAGCGACGGATGTCGAATCCGCGGTCGAAGCGATCGACGTCGCTTCCGCCGCTGGAGCCGACGCAGCAGTGCTCACGCCGCCGTACTTTCATACGGCGAACGCACCGCAGGGAAACCAGCGATTCTTCGAGACCGTCGCCGATCGGTCGTCGCTTCCACTGCTTCTGTACAACATTCCCGCCTGTACCGGCCGGGAGATTGCCCCGGAAACCGTCGTTTCCCTGGCTGACCACGACCGAATACTCGGGCTCAAAGACTCGAGTGGCGATCTCGAGTACTTTCTTACGGTGCTTGACCGAACTCCGGAGGAGTTCCTCATGCTTCAGGGGTACGACTCGCTTCTCGTCCCGGCGATGCGGATGGGCGCAGACGGCGGTGTCAACGCGCTCTCGAACGTGCTCCCGAACGTCTACGATAGCGCATTAACACGCAAACACGACGAGCGCGGCCGAGCGCTTCAGAAGAACGCAATTAGCCCGCTGTTCGAATCGTGCAAGGAGTTCGGATTCGCGCCGGCGACGAAAACCGCACTCTCCTATCGGGGAGTTATTCAATCAGATCGGGTCCGACCACCGCTGGTGGCCGTCGAAGACGATGGCACGAGACGGATCGTTACCTCCGTCGATCAGGCACTCGAGGAATTTTCGGACTGATAGGATCGGTGATCGGGAACCGATCACGAACCGGTATTGCCGAAAAATGCTCTCACCGTTACATCCGGTTGACCCCGAAACTCACTGGTTCCAGCGTTAACACCTTCAAAATAGAAAGATTCTTTCATAGTATCTCTCCTCTTGTACTGTATCAAATGTCCCGAAGAGAAGACATTGAGAGAGTGTTAGCTTCCTGCGAGAACTGCGACTCAGTGTATGCGGCACGACAGTGGCCGGATGGAGACATCCAGATCATCGGTCAGGACGGCTGTAGTTGCGGAACCAGTACGTTCGAAGTCGTCGAGCAGACCGATGTGCTCGACGATCCCGACGAGTTCGATACGGCTGCCGGAACGGGTGCCGAATAAGGGTTCATATCGGTACAGGACGAGTTTGTATCCTGGCTTAGTTTCGCGATCGCGAACCGGTTGATTCTGGGGGTGACCAGTGAATTCGGTAACCGTTCGTTCTCGAGAACCGTACGAATTGCCGATCGCATGCCTCGACAATCGTGCCTATGGGCAATCGCCTCTATCAGCGACTACGGCTACGGACAATCGCCCTCAGCTGTAACTTCCCATTGACTGTCACGAGGAACCACCACCGCCGGGCATCGAAACGGCCGTCGGTCCCGATCCTTTCGTCACACCTATTTCGCGACCCCCGCTACGGAGTAGTATCGATGTCCATCTTCGACCGCGTTCGCTCTCGTCTCGAGTCTTCGTCCGATCCCCCTTCTGACTCGCCGCCCAGCGTCGGACTCTTCGTCGACGGACCGAACGTGCTTCGCGACGAATTTGATGTCGATCTAGACGACGTCCGGGACGAGGCACTCGAGTACGGACGCGTCGGGATCACCAGGCTCTATCTCGACGAACATGCGACACCGGGATTGATTCAGGCCGCGGAGGCCCGCGGCTACGAGGTCATTATCACGAGCGGCGATGTGGACGTCAAACTCGCCGTCGATGCGACCGCTTTTAGCGCCGACGAAACCATCGACACCCTCGTCATCGCCTCGCGGGACACGGATTTCAAGCCGGTACTCGAGTACGCGGGCACGGCCGGCATCCACACCGTCGCAATTGCGCCGGGGAGTCACGGTCGCTCCGACGCCCTTCGGAACGCGGCCGACGAGGGGGTTACGCTGGCGGAGTAACGACGAAGGGTGTCAGCGAACGGAAAAACAGATCTGGGAGAAAAACGATCGAGCGTGTTTCTTGCCTTGCGGAGGGACAGACTACCCGAACTTGCCCGTGATGTAGTCCTCGACGCGCTGGCTCTCCGGGTTGTTAAAGATCTTGTTCGTCTCGTCGAACTCCACGAGTCGACCGCCGGTCAGGAACACGGCCGTCTTGTCCGAAATCCGGGCGGCCTGTTGCATGTTGTGGGTGACGATAACGACGGTGTACTCCTGAGAGAGTTCCTCGACGAGATCCTCGATCTTCGAGGTCGCGACGGGGTCGAGTGCGCTCGCCGGCTCGTCCATCAGGATGACTTCGGGGTCGGGCGCGATCGCGCGGGCGATACAGAGTCGCTGTTGTTGGCCGCCCGAGAGATCGAGCCCCGAGGAATCAAGCTGATCCTTTACCTCGTCCCAGAGTGCGGCTCGCTCGAGAGCCTGCTGGACCTGTTCGTCGACGTTGTCCTCCTGATCCTGGACGCGAAGGCCGTAGGCGACGTTGTCGAAGATACTTTTCGGGAACGGGTTCGGCTTCTGGAAGACCATTCCGATCTTTCGACGGAGTGCAACGGGATCGACGTCGTCGTCGTAGACGTTCTTCCCGTGGAAGTAGAGATCGCCCTCGACGCGAGCGACGTCGATCAGATCGTTCATCCGGTTGATCGATCGCAGGAACGTCGACTTTCCACAGCCCGAGGGCCCAATGAGCGCCGTTACCTGCCGTTCGGGAATATCCATGTCGATCTCGTCGAGGGCCTGTTCGTCGCCGTAAAAGACCTCGAGGTCCCGAGACTGGATTACGGCCTCGTCGCCCCACGCGTCCTCGAGCGTCTCGCTCGTGGTCGTTTCTGCCGGGGGAGAATCGTCGATTTGGTGCTTCGAGACCGTCTCAGGTCCGCCGCTGTTTGCCGTCATACGGGTTACTTGATTGTCGGCCCTCAGGCAGTTACCTGTTCCGGAATCGAACGCCGAGTGGGTCCCGCTCGAGGCCTCCCGCGGCCGTTCGATAGGCGGCGCTACTGATTCGACATCCCTGGTTCAGCTCGAACTTGGTACAGTTCAAATCCGGTTCAGCTTGGATCCGGACCAGCTCGAATCCGGACAAGAAACACATTCGCAAGCCGTAACTGCGTGACGTCCGCTATCCTCGTCGATCGTACCTGTTCCTGATAAAAATCGCGACTGCGTTCATCAGCAACAAGATCGCGAGCAAGACGACGATCCCGGCGGCAGCGACATGTTGGAAATCGCCTTCGGGTAAACTCGCCCACTCGAAGATTTGCATCGGCATCGCGGCGAATGGGCCCGTGGGATCAGTTACTTCCGGCGGGGCGAACATCGACGTGGCTGCACCGACCATTAGAATCGGTGCTGTTTCGCCGATCGCCCGCGAGAGCGAGAGAATTATTCCGGTCATGATCCCCGGGACTGCCTCGGGAAGTACGACGTTTCGGACGGTTTGCCACTTCGTCGCGCCCGATCCGTAGGATGCACGACGCATCGAGTCCGGGACGGCCCGGAGCGCCTCCTGTGAGGAGACGATGACGATCGGGAGGATGAGCAGCGTCAGTGTCAGCGCGCCCGCGATAAGACTCGCGCCGGTGTGGAGCGCCCGAACAAACATCGCCAGTCCGAGGAGACCGTAGACGATCGACGGAACACCGGCGAGATTGGAGATGTTCGCCTCGATGAACTGCGTGAGTCGGGTATCCGGCGCGTACTCTTCGAGATAGATCGCCGCACCGACACCGAGGACGAGCGTAAAGATTGCGGTCAGGCTAATCAGATAGATCGATCCCACCAGCGCAGGGTAGATCCCGCCGGGTCCTGTTGGAAGATCGCCGTAGTTTGCGGGGTTGTAGTTCTCGACCAACTGCGACGGAGGATAGGTCAAGAATTCCCAGGTAAGCCATCCCCACGCCTCGACGAGCACGTCGAGTAACAGGGCGACCAGTGCAACGATGCCGACCATCGTCGCGCCGACGCAGAGGCCGAGGAACACTCGGCCGATCTGGCGTTTGCGTTTGATCGAAGTGCCGTCAAACTCGAACTCTTCGGATTCAGTTGGAGCGCTCATTCATACTCCTCCCGGTACCGTGACCGGATCCACATACTGCCGATGTTCATCGTGAATGTCATGATGAATAGCGTCAAGCCGATCGCGAACAGGCTCTGGTAGCCAATCGAGCCGACAGAGGCGTCACCAGTCCCGATTTCGACCATAAATGCAGTCATCGTCTGGACCTCATCGAGCGGATTCGTCGTTATCTGAGAGAGCGCACCTGCGGCGAGCGCCACCGCCATCGTCTCCCCGATTGCCCGCGAGATTGCCAGAATATACGCAGCCAGGATTCCCGACAGCGATGCAGGGACGACGACCTGTGTCGACACCTCGAACTTCGTCGCACCGAGGCCGTAGGCCGCATTTCGAAGCGAGTCCGGAACCGAACTCATCGCGTCTTCCGAAAGCGACGACACCATCGGAATAATCATTACACCGACGACGATCGCACCCGACGCCGCGTTGAACGTTCCCGTTTCCGGGAAGAAAAACTGAATTACCGGTGTAATGAACGACAGGGCAAAAAAGCCATAGACGATCGTCGGGATACCTGCGAGAACCTCGAGTGTCGGTTTGACCGTTTTTCGCACGCGCTGGTCGGCGTATTCGGAGAGGTAAATCGCGGTAAGCGTTCCGACCGGAATCGCAACCAGTGCCGAGCCGACGGTGATCATAAGCGTTCCCCAGACCAGCGGTAACACACCAAACCCGGGATCGTCCGTTGCCCGCGGGGACCAGTTGGTGCTAGTCAAGTACTCGAGGAGAGACACCTCCGAGAAGAAATCGAGCGCGCCGTTTACCAGAACAGCGATAATCGCGACCGTCGTTGCGACGGTTACCAGCGCACAGCCGAAGAATACGTAATGTGCGAACCGGTCACCGAGCCCGCCGACATCGTTCGTGCTTCTGGAGAGGTCGATCGAATCAGAACTCATGTGTGCTCCTCGATTGCATTTTCGAGTTTCTCGCGTTGGTTAGAAACTGTCTCCTCGGGAACTGCGTAGAACCCGACCTCACGTGCTGTCTCTCGAGTGTTTTCGAGGTAATACCGTAAGAACTCACGGTAGACCTCTCGACTCAGTTCCTCTGTTCGGACGTACAGATACATCGGTCGAGCAAGCGGTGTGTACCGATCTTCTTCGTCTTCGGCTTCGATCGTTTCCGAGGTCGGGCGTGTACACCCGTTTCCATCGTCGATACCAATCAGTTCGAGATCGTCTTCGTTCTCGTAGTAGTAGCCAGCACCGCCGAACCCGATCGCGTCCTCGTTTCCTCGAACACCTCTGACGATGACGTTGGTATCAGGGGAACCGCTGTAATCGTCACGAATGTTTGCGACGCCGCCCGTCGCTTCCTCGGTAAAGTAGTCGAACGTCCCGGATGCCGCGTCGCGTCCGTAAAACGAAATCTCTTCGTCGGGCCAATCGTCATCGATATCCGCCCAGGTTTGGATCGGCGAGTCGTTTCGCCAGAGTTCTTCGAGCTGGTCGCTCGTGAGACAATCACACCAGTCGTTATCTGGGTGTTTCATAACCGCGATTCCGTCCATCACGACCTCAAGCTCAAGGATGTCCTCGTCCGGATCGATGCCGTTATCACGGCAAAGTTCCCGTTCGTCGTCACTGATCTCGCGGCTCGCGTTCTGGAGGTCTGTCTCACCCAAACAGAACTGTTGGAATCCGGCACCGGTGCCGGACCCGCTGACGGGGATTTGCACTTGATTGTTTTGCCAGAGGAATTGCTCTGCAACTAGCGCACTGTTTGGCAACAACGTGTTCGAACCGTCGATGACGATACGCCCCTCGAGTCCACTGTCTTCACCGCGGGTGAGACACCCGGCCAGCCCGGTCAGGGCCGTTCCCGCGGTGCCGAGTAGAACGCGACGGCGAGAAACGCCCCCGCCGCGTCCCGATATCGGCTCAGTTTCCATCACGAAATCATTAGAAGATGGGATCTAAATACCCTTCTATTATTTCTATATAGTACTATGTAGGACAACCATTAACAGGCCCAATATATTGATGGATACTGATCATAATATGCGCGGTTTGCGGCCTTCGAACGCTTCTATAGTCGATTACAGGTGTGTCTCTATAGATTGGGGTAGATTTATAGTACCATGTCCAAAACCCCTGACTATGGAGACGCGAAAAGTCCAGGTGACGGGCGGGTCGACGTACACGGTATCGCTTCCAAAATCCTGGGCAACGGAGAACGAGGTCAGCGCCGGGACGACCGTCGAGTTCTACCCCGAGGACGATTCGCTCCTGTTGACTCCACAGAGCGACGTCGACAGACAGGAGGGGACGCTCGATGTCTCGAATCTCGAGGACGAGCGGTTGACCCGGGCCGTCATGACGATGTACGTCAGCGGGTTCGACCTCATCCGACTCGAGGCAAACCGGATCACGACCGACCAGCGCCGGGCGATCCGGAACGCAACCCAGAGCCTCGTCGGCGTTGAAGTGCTCGAAGAGACCACCGATAGCGTCGTTATCCAGGATCTACTCGACTCCTCGGAGCTTTCGATCGTCAACGCCGTCACCCGCATGCGGCTGATCTCTTCGTCGATGCTCGATGACGCCGTCACCGCCCTCGTCGAGAACGATGACGATATCGCGCGCGACGTGATCGAACGCGACGACGATGTCGACCGTCTCTGGCTGGTCGTCTCGCGGATTTTCCGTGCGACGCTCCGTTCGCCGCGCGCCGCCGAAGAGCTGGGGGTTCCCCGGGAGGACTGTTTTGATTACCACTCGAGCGCCAGACAGCTCGAGCGCGTCGCCGACCACGCGGTCAAGATCAGTCAGCTCGCGCTCAAACTCGAGGAGATTCCCGAGGGCGTTGCCAGTGCGCTCGTCTCGCTTCACGACGACGCTTTCGACGTGCTGGAGAAGTCCCTGGACGCGCTGTTCGCCGAAGACGGTGAGGAAGCGAACCGGCTTGGCCACGCCGCTCGAGAGCTAATTTTGGATATCGACGAGCACACCCGGACGATCGACGACATGCTTCGAGAACTCGACCCGATGCAGGCCCAATCGCTCGGCCTGATCATCGACTCGCTGTCTCGGAGCGCAGATTACGGGGGCAACATCGCGGAAACGGCGTTACAGAAGGCCGCGCCGAGCCCCTGAGTCGGATCGGCTCTATCGGTCGGCGGAGACCGGCCACTGATCCTCGAGCAATCGTCGGTGTGTGCCTCGAACAGTGGACGGATGCTGTAGAAATACCTGCTCGAGCACCGTTCTCTCTCCCTCGTGTCACGATCAGTTACCGAAATCACGCGACGAACGAGAAAGAACTGCGGATACCGGCAGATTAATTCCCTCCCATTGAGATAGGAGGTGTATGTTCGACACCCTACTACACGCCGGCCACGGTCATCCGAATCTCTGGTGGATACTCGTTCCGAGTTACCTGACGTTCGTGCTCGGAATCGGCGTCGGAATGTACTCAGATCGACTCCGCGAGTTCGTCAGCGGACACGAAGCGCAGACTGCCGATTGACATCCTCCACGGGCTAACGGCCGTTGTATTGTGCCTGTTCAGCGTATCAATTCTGCTGTGTTCGTCTCTCTCAGACTGTTTCGGCGGAGTCGTTCGATCGACCGGTATCTGCAGATACTTCGCGCCGCTAGCGAAATAGATGAACGGCACTCGAGAAGATCGCTTTCGAACTCCGACAGTTATTCGACGAGAACGGCGTTAACCTGTCCGTTCTGGCCGGGACGGGAGGTGACTCGAGCGTTCCCTTCGTCGGTGTCGATGATTGCGCCCTTGGTGATGATGTTTCGTCGAACGTAGTTCGGGTTCGCGTCGTTTTCGACGACGTCGTTGATCTCGGTCGTCACGGTTTCGCCGCCCTTGTTGACGTTTACGACGTCCGTCGCGAGTGCTCGCGTCTTCTCGCCGTTTCCGCGGACGTCGACGGTCCGGTAGCGCGGTTCACCGACCTGGGTCTCGGTCGGAAGCCGGCCGAGTTCGTATTTGCGTCGGTTTCGGATGTGCTTGAGTCGCCCGCCTGTTCGCTTGCGTGTAGAACGGCCTTGATCTTGCATATCCGTTGAAAGTCCGGGCGGATACTTGAATGCAACCTTTTCGCCCGGGCTGTCAGAGCCGACGGACTAGAGTAAACGACGGACCGATACGTGGTGTGGCGGCGGACCGTTACGTGGGTGCGGTCGAAGGCGTTACTCTTGCTGTGCGTCGACGACCGCGACGCCAGCCAGGTTAACGATGTCCTTGACCTCGTCGCCCCGCTGGAGGACGTGGACGGGTTTGTCCATCCCGGTCAGCATCGGACCGATCGCGTCGGCACCGCCCAGACGCTGGAGCAGTTTGTAGCCGATGTTCCCCGACTCGAGGTTCGGGAAGACGAGTACGTTCGCCGGCTCCTCGAGTTCCGAAAAGCCGTAGGTTCCCTCGAGGATGTCCTCGACGACGGCTGTGTCGGCTTGCATCTCGCCGTCGACGGGGAAGTCGACCGCGGGATCGTCCTGGAGTTGCTGTGCCGCCTTGCGCGGCTTGACGGTATCTTCGTTCGTGACGCTGCCGAAGTTCGAGTACGACAGGAGCGCGGCGCGGGGTTCGACGTTGAACCGTCGGGCGAGCTTGCCCGTCTGTTTGGTCACTTCCGCGAGAACGTCCTCGTCGGGCGACTGGTTGACGGTCGCGTCGGCGATGAAGATTACGCGGTTCTTGAACGTGAGCATGTAGACGCCGGCGGCGTAGTCGACGTCGTCCGCGGTACCGATAACCTGAAGCGGCGGTCGAAGCGCCGAGGGGTAGTGGTGAGAGAGGCCGGTCAGGAACGCGTCGGCGTCGCCCTCCTCGACCATCACGCTGCCGAAGTAGTTCGTGTCCCGGCGAACGAGTTCGCCCGCTTCGGTGCGCGTGATTCCCTTGCGCTGGCGGAGTTCGTGCAGCCGTTCGGCGTAGCGTTCGTAGTCACCCGCATCCGGATCGGCAACTTCCGGTTCGAAGTCGAGGCCGAGGTTCGTGGCGGTCGATTTGATCTCGGCTTCGTCGCCGATGAGAATCGGGAGGGCGATCCCCTGTTCCTGCAGTTGATAGGCCGCACGGATCATCTTCTCGTTCTCGCCCTCCGCGAGGGCGACCGTTTTGGGTTCGCTTTTGGCCTTGTTGAGGACGACGCGCATCATCTCTCTGGACTTGCCGAGTCTGGCCTCGAGTTGTTCTTCGTACTCGTCGATATCGACGTCCGCGCGAGCGGCACCGGAGTCGACCGCGGCCTGGGCAACGGCGGGCGCGATCCGGAACAGGACTCGAGGATCGACCGGTTTCGGAATAATGTAATCGGGTCCATACTGGATGGGGTCGTCGCCGTAGGCTTTGACAACCGCGTCGGGGACGTCCTGGCGGGCCAGATCCGCCAGCGCACTGGCCGCGGCGACTTTCATGTCTTCGTTGATCTCGGTCGCGCGAACGTCGAGTGCGCCGCGGAAGATGAAGGGAAAGCCGAGGACGTTGTTGACCTGATTCGGATAGTCCGAGCGGCCCGTCGCCATGATGACGGTGTCGTCTCGAGCCTCCTTGGCTTCAGCGTAGCCGATTTCCGGGTCGGGGTTGGCCATCGCGAAGATGATCGGGTCGTCGCCCATCGACCGAACCATATTCTGGTCGACGATCCCGCCGATCGAGAGGCCGACGAAGACGTCGGCTCCTTTCATCGCGTCCGAGAGATCGCCTTCCGGCACGTCTCGAGCGAACTCCCGTTTGTACTCGTTGATGTCGTCGGCCGCGGCGCGGGCTTGCGTGATGATCCCCGAGGAGTCACACATGAGGATGTTCTCCCGCTTCGCGCCGAGCGAGACGTAGAAGCGAGCGGTTGCGAGCGCGCTTGCGCCGGCTCCGGAGAAGACGATCTGTAGATCCTCGAGATCTTTGTCGGCGATATCGGCCGCGTTGAGCAATGCGGCCCCGGAGATGATCGCGGTTCCGTGCTGGTCGTCGTGGAAGACGGGAATGTCCATCTCTTCGCGAAGCCGTTCCTCGATGGTGAAACAGCCGGGTGCTTTGATGTCCTCTAAATTGATTCCGCCGAAGGTCGGTTCCATCATTTTCGCGGCTTCGACCACCTTCTCCGGATCCGCCTCGTCGAGTTCGATATCGAAGACATCGATATCGGCAAATCGCTTGAAGAGGACGCCTTTTCCTTCCATGACTGGCTTGGACGCCTGGGCACCGATATCGCCCAGTCCGAGCACCGCGGAACCGTTCGAGATCACGCCGACGAGGTTCCCCTTGGCGGTGTACTGAAACGCTTCAGATTCGTCCTCGTCGATCTCGAGACACGGCGCGGCGACGCCGGGCGAGTACGCGAGTGAAAGATCGCGCTGCGTATTCGTCGGTTTCGTCGTCGAAATCTCGAGTTTTCCCGGCGGATCGATTCGGTGGTACTCCAGTGCGTCCTCGTCTAGTCCCATACGGGGATCACTAACGTGAACCACTAAAAACAATGCGAAGCCGCATTTCGACAACCGTCGAATTATTTGTCGTCGCGCTCTCGACACGTCCGGGTTCGACGATTCGACCCTTTTATACGGCCTGCGACAGTCCAACCGGGTATGGATGTCGCGCTTGGTGGGACGTTCGACCCCGTCCACGACGGCCATCGGCGGCTGTTCGAACGGGCGTTCGAACTCGGAGACGTGACCGTCGGGTTAACGAGTGACGACCTCGCACCGAAAACGCGCCACGAGGACCGACCCGTGCGGACGTTCGATCAGCGAAAGGATCGTCTCGAGGACGAACTCGAGCCGTTCGCCGAGGAGTACGATCGGACGTTCGAAGTCCGAACCCTCCGCGAGCCGACGGGAATCGCGACCGAGCCACAGTACGATTATCTCGTCGTTTCACCGGAAACCGTCGATGGGGGCGAGAAAATCAACGAAATTCGGCGCGAACGAGGCCACGATTCTCTCGAGGTAATCGTCGTGCCCCACCTTCGGGCCGAAGACGGGGACATTATCTCGAGTACGCGCATCGTCAACGGCGAAATCGACGAACACGGGCGACTGGTCGATTCGGACGGCCAGTAGCGGGCGTATCGATCCACGTTCGGCGGGTGTCGCCGAACTGCTGTTCTCGCCGCAGTCCCGTTCTCATCGGCCCTTTCCGATGGTTACCGTTTCATCACCGTAGCTGGCACTTACGTGGTTTTGATTTCGGTAAACCGTTTGATAGCGCCGCTGATCCGGGTGGAATTCGTAGCCGGCGCGGTGATCGGTTAGCCATCGCGGCCGGTGACCGGTGCTACCAGCGTGGTGGCTCGAGCCCGGCGGTCTCGAGCAGACCCTTCCACCGCTGTTGGATCGAGAGCCGCGAGACGTCGGCGGCGTCGGCGACCGTTCCCTGAGTGCGGCCGTCGCCGGCGACTAGCGAGCCGGCGTAGACGCTTGCGGCGAGGACTGCGCGCTTGGATCGATCCGATTCCGGGACGTCGGTGAGAAAGAGGTCGCCAGCGTACGACCGCGCCTCGGTCGAGAGTTCGAGCCGGTCTGCGATGGTTTCGAGTTCCTCGAGCCAGGGTTTGTACTCGACGCGGTCGCGCGCACTGTGCATGCACCGAGATTTCAGCGCCATCGAAATAAATCCACGGACGTCCTCGCTCGGCTGGCCGCGTCGCTTCGGCTGACCGTTTTCCCCACTCGAAGTTATGGACTCCGTGAACTGTCTCTGGGGCTGGATACTCTTCGCAATAGGGGGCTATACCGGGCAACGTTCAGCTACGAACGACTAGGAAAACTGGCCGTTCGCTGGCGATTTCACTAGGTCACGATTACTAAAGCCGGGGGAGCCGGAAGGTGGATGCGACGCCCGTCGCTCGCTCCCGCGACTCGCGTCTCATCATGAGTACCGAGCCAACTTGCAAACTCGTCTGTACCGGCTGTGGCCTCGAGATGCCGTACAGAGACAGATCGCTGGCCGAGCAGGCGGCGGAACTCCACCAGTTGCGGGATTCTGAGCACGTCACCTTCATCGTTCCACCGGATTGGTCGCCCGAGGAGCCGTTAGTTCACGACTGAGTGCGATGCGTCGTGAGGACTAGGACGGATCGACAGGTTCTTACTCGAATCGCGAAAACGATAGCCTGCGCGCGGGTAGCCAAGCTAGGCCAACGGCGCAGCGCTTAGGACGCTGTCCCGTAGGGGTCCGCCGGTTCGAATCCGGTCCCGCGCACTGAACGTAGAACTGTGAGCGGAGCGAACAGTTCGAAGTGAAGGAACAGGAGCGGATTCGAATTCGAGGAGTCGCAGCCCGGGAAGCGACCGGAGGGAGTAACCCGGAACGTCTCCACATAGTTCGAATCCGGTCCCGCGCATTCCTGTCGCTCGCAAACTCGCGAGCGACGGGAATCGCCAATACGGATTCGCGGCCCAGAGGACGAGCGGAGCGAAGTCCTCGCGGTTCGAATCCGGTCCCGCGCACCGTTCACTGAGGATAATATCTGCAACAGAGAGAAGTCTCGTTCCGGGAAGTAGCCGGTTTAATTAGACGGTACCGTCGCGTGGTTTTTGAAGGATCGTTGCCCATTCACACTCGATCACTCCTCCTTCGTGTTTTCGTCCCTGGAATAGGTCGCGGTTCGTAATACTGTCCCATGCTGAACCCACTAAACGGAAGCCTTCTTCCTCCGAGAAGTCTCCACCGTGTCTCTCGAACTTACCGAGATTTTGTGCAATATCGGCAATATATTTATGACTATGAATGAGTTGTTCTCCAATTGTGTTTTCTCCGATTACGAAAAAGTAGTACGCTCCTGGTTTTAGATGCTCGTAGACTCTGGCCAAATTCTTCAACATCCCATCCGCGAAAAATTTCCATGTTACGTATGCTTTGCGTTCTGCTTCATTGTGATCGAGGTTGTGAATAGTCTTAATGTCTGCATCTAGATTCGGGAGTCGAGTCGCTTCGAACGCTTCGTCAGTACCGAGCCAGATGTCTCGAAGAGTTGTCGGTAGGTTTCTTTCTACGGTGCTCATTGAGACGGAGTTGGTCCCAATGATAGACTGGCGCAGTTCCTTTGCTTCGAACTTTTCATCCTCTTCGAGGAAGTCGTAGATCCAGAACAGTCGCAATTTCGAACCCCGATAGTAGTTCATTGCGTTGATATACGGTGGCGAAGTAATTGCGATGTCTACCTCTTCCCGGTATTCTGGGATATCGAAGGTTCTTGCATCTCCGAGACGAATGTCGACCGCCGCATTATGGGCCGCGTTTTGCTCGAAATCGTTCTCAGTATCTGAGGAATCAAATCTCTGTAGGGTCCGCTGGACGGTCCCACCACTGTAATTGGTTGCGTAGATCTCGTTCCACAATTCAACGAGTTTTCCCCTCGACTCTGCGATCTCCTCCTCGTGGGTTTCGATCACATCGGGCGGATGTTCGTCGTTTTCTATGCGACGGCGCATTTTCTTCGATTTATATGCCTTCGAGATACCGGGGTCTGCGTTCGAGACGGTAAAGACGGTATTGGCAATCATCAAAGTGAGCCAGCGATTGAGTCGGACTTTGATTTTTTTATTGTCGATACCCAGGTCTCCCAGAGCTTCGGTTTCACTCTCTGTAAGATCCTCGAGAAAGTCAAAATCGCTTTCTTTGAAATCGGCGAGAGCCTTTCTGATGCGAGAGAGGTCACGTACTACTTCCGGCTCGAACCAATGCTCTTTCTTAGTCCTATCAAGAAACTCCGCATCGTATTTCTCATATAGCTTCGCTTCCGTTTCATGGAGTAAACTGATATATTCCGCTTGTGCCTGTTTCAGCGCATTCGGAGGGAGAGGAGAGGTAGAAACCTCAGATACCAGTCTGGATAGTGGATTGATTTCGATACCCAGGTAGTCTCGACCGGTGATTTTTGCTTCCAGTCCTGTCGTTCCGCTCCCCGAGAACGGGTCGAGAACGATCGGTCTGTCGCCCGATTCGTTCCGTTTGGAGGTGAATTGTCTAATAATGTAACTCGGGATTTGTGGTATGAATATGGCCGGGTGTTTGTGGATATCGTGAGTGAGGTATGTTGTGTTTGGAATCGTCCTCCCGTCGTCCAGATCGTTAGCTAGGGCACGAAAATCCATTTCTGGATACTCGTCAGGTTCTCCTTCGAATGCATAGTTGACACCCTCGCCTTTCGGGACTTCTCCGAGCTGATATCCAGGTTCGTCCGGAACGTGACTCATACCCGGATTGTCTTCAAAACGAAAATCCGGAAAAACGCGGTTTCCCTTCCGTTTCATTTCCACGTTTCCATGTTGGGTATAGATGGATGGGATTTCTGAACCCGAGGCTTCCTCATTCATTGAGTGTACGTTCCTGCTTGCTCAGTTAAAAAGTACTGGAAGCGTGTATTGTCGTTAGGATGATAGAACGGCCGGTTGTTCAGCCTCCCTTTTGGCATCCTCGGGCAGGTCCCGCATAAAACGACCCATGCGGTGACCGACTCGGGCTGGGACCGCAAATTTATCACCTCTCTTTTCGAAGAGCCCGCCTTTGTTTTTGGAGGTTCCGGAAGCCATGTTCTTGAGAAGCGATGTCGGTGTTGCAATGTCCAACAAATCGCCGATCTCGGATTTCGTTGGCGCGTTATCCCAGTCGATCGGGTCATCTTCAGATGCAGGGATATTCGTTCCACTCTGCTCATATTCCGTTTTATTTCGAACGGCCCGGACGATGTTCTGTTTCTTGGTCGTATCGTCCTCAACGTCGAACAGGTACGTTTCTAGTGTATGCCGAACATCCCCGAGAGAGGCCTCAACGATATCGTCTTTCTCGTACTCCGGTTCAGGTGGTGTGGCTTCAGGAAAACGACGTAAGAAGAGGGGTCGGGAAATCGAGTCGTAAACGAGCGTCTCGATCGTAACGTCTTGCAGATAATTGAGCGGATTCCCTCCGAACACCCACTCGACATACTGGTTGTCGCGTTTTTCATCGTACATCTCGGAAACGTCTCGAGCAAACGCTAATAACTCTCTATCGGCCTTTCGACGTTTTCCGGTGCGGCACAACTCTCGAAACTCGACAAGACGGTCGGTCAGTTGGTCATCCTCGAGTATGAGGTCCGCGATCTCCATCGCGTTGTTTCGGTTCTGTGTGGAAATTTCGAAGACCTTGTTTTCCCGCTCTGCGATTGAGAACCCGAGCCAAAGGTCGTCGGCGTCGTTCTCGCTGATGATTCCTCGAAGCGAGCGTGGCGAATCGAACGTCTCTACCGAACCACTTTCACCGGTGGCAATCCGCGAGCCAGTGTATATTGTATTCAGATACACATCGCCGTAGAGGAACGACATGTGGAACTGGATCGTTTCATCGCTATTTGGTGATACCGGTACCTCAAACTCGAGTTGTAGGTTCTGCGAATCTAGACTGATATTACGCAGGTCTTTTGTGAGATTTGTTGGCAGGTCCTCTTCGAATTCTTCGATGAGTCTCCGACTGGTTCCTTGTTGTGGATCTTCCTCCCAGCGTGCAGGTGTTCTTTTTTCGTTGAAAAGGATCCCGACGTGGAAGTGAATCTCCTCGACTCCAACCTCGTTTAATAATTCGGTTAACGCATACGAATCCGGTGAGATGTCGTATTCCTGTCCAATATTATCTGGGATTGTGACGATATTGTTTGACTTTGTTAGCTCACGGACCAACGCTCGCGGCTTTCGCATTAGCGACGGTCTCGCAGTCGTTCCACCGCTGACAACACTCGTCCTGTGCTCTCCGAAAACGAGCGTCCCTTCTTCCTCAAAAAAGAGCGTGGCGTCTGCGTTCGCCTGCTGGTTGTTTTCGGCAAGGTCGAAGGTGATGGAATCCAGGTCGCTCAATCGATCCTCCTCATCAGCATCGAGCGTCTCGCGGGTATAGTTGAGGGATTTCCAACACAGTTCTGGTTCCAGGAGATACTGTAAGAGATGACCGAGGTTTCGGTCCACATCGAGTCGGTGTGAATCCTCTTCGGCGGCTATCACCTTCTCGAAGAACTTGCCCTTGACCGCGTCAAAGGACCGGGTAAAGTACTCTGCCACGGTGAACAGTCCGCCATAGACTGCGGGCAGGGAATCCTCTGGATTGGCCTCCGTTAGCTCCCGTGCTCGTTGGACGCCACCGACGCTCTGATTAGTCAATTGGTCACTACTCTCGTCACCGTCGCCGTTCGATTGTTTCTCGTGTTCTTGAAACGTCGCTAACGGGAGTTTTCGAACGGTCCTGTTTACCGTCCCTTTGAGTATAACTTCAGCTTCGTTCAACTCTTCATCGTTATGAATAGATATAATTTTCCTGTCGAAGTAATTCATATCTACTACGTTATCGACGGCATGGATAAATATAGGTACAACTCGTTCGCGATCCTGTGTCTTTTGCAACAGCAAAACGAGTTTATCCACTGTCTCCTCTGCCCTGTCGCTTGTGCGGTCGTCTGCTTGGTTGCTCACGAGGAACGCACCCGGGCACCCGCGTTCGTCATGGTTCTGTGTCAGTTGTCGTTTCCTCCTCCCTCAAGACCTTGTTCGACGTTCGAAACCTCGTTCGACGTTCGAGCCCGAGTCCCGTTCGGCGAGTGAAACAGATCCAAGTACCCCCTTGCCAACAACTACCTATGGACAAGCGACGACTCGGTTCGACGGACCTGGACGTAACGGAGGTCGGCCTCGGCACGTGGAACATCGGCTCGGCCTGGGGCGACGTTTCGGATGAGGAGGCTCGAGCGGCCGTCCGGACGGCTCTCGAGGAGGGCGTGACGTTTCTGGATACCGCCGACGTCTACGGGGACGGTGCAAGCGAGAAGTACATCGGGGAAGTTCTCGAGGACTGGGACGACTCGGCGGAGGTGACCGTCGCCACCAAAGTCGGCCGACGGCTTGAGCCCCACGAAGCCGCGGAGTACACCGCCGCAAACCTCGAGGAACACGTTGATCGATCTCGAGAGAATCTGGGCGTCGAAACGCTGGATCTCGTGCAACTACACTGTCCGCCGCGGGAGGTCTACTATCAGCCTCGAGTGTTCGACGCGATGGAGTCATTGGTCGAGGATGGGAAGATCGACCACGTCGGCGTGAGCGTCGAAAAAGTCGAGGAGGGGCTGAAAGCCATCGAGTACCCATGTGTCGACACGATTCAGATCATCTTCAACCCGCTTCGTCAACGCCCCGCGGAGCTGTTCTTCGAGGAGGCCAAACGCCGTAATATCGGCGTTGTCGTCCGCATTCCACTCGCCTCGGGACTCCTGACGGGCGCGCTCTCGACGGACACGACGTTCCCTGAGAGCGACCACCGGAATTTCAATCGCGATGGCGAGGCGTTCGACCGCGGCGAGACCTTCAGCGGGCTGGCATTCGAGCGGGGGCTCGAGGTCGTCGACCGGATCGAAAGCCACGTCCCCGAGGGGATGACGACCGCGCAGTTTTCTCTGCGCTGGATTCTGGATCACGACGCCGTTTCGACGGTCATCCCCGGCTCGAGTTCCCCCGAGCACATTCGCGAGAACGTCGCCGCCGCCTCCCTGGACCCGCTCTCGAACCAAACCCGCGGCGTCGTTCGAGATATCTACGAGGAGGACGTCTACAACGCGGCCCACCATCAGTGGTGACGAACGGTTACAGCCTGTGAACAATCTTCGGATTGGTCAAAATAAACCTCCTGTTTCTATTTAAGAGGCGATTTGTCTTCGATTGGACCGAAAGCATTACCCCCGAATACCATCGAGTTGTGGTCATGAAACTCACCGACGAGCAGTTCGAACAGTATCAGGCCGAGGGCTACGTCGTCGTCGAAGATGTGCTCGCCGACGAAACTATCGACCGAGTGAGGGAACGACTTCGGGAGTACACCCACGGCGATCGGGAACCGGAGACGTTCGGCAAACAGCTCGAGCCCGCCGTCGAACGCGGCGAGGTGGATGTCGACGAACCCGGCGACGCCGTTCGAAAGATGGAAGGACTGGGGATGGTCGAGGAGGACGAGGTCTTCGAGGAGGTCGCGAGGGACGAGACCATCGTCTCGATCAACGAACACCTGCTCGGCGAGCACCTCAAGTTACTCCGAAGTGCCGCGATGCTCAAGCCGCCCCACGTCGGCAGCGAGAAGAGCTTCCATCAGGATGCGGCCTACTACCCGATCCGTCCAATGGACCACGTCACTGTCTGGATCGCGGTCGATGAGGCAACCCTCGAGAACGGTTGTATGTCCGTCGTCCCCGGCGAACACACAGAGGGCATCATCACCCACGAAACTGACGAATACGAGACCGATATCGTGATCGGCGGCGAGGAGTACGACGACGAGGACCTCGTCAAACTGCCGATGGAGCCAGGTGACGCACTCTTCCAACACTGCCTGCTTCCCCACTACACTGAACCGAACACGACCGACAGTCCCCGTCGAGCGCTCATCATGTCGTACATGGACGCCCGCTCGAGGTTCACCCAGAACGACGAGGAACGACCCGATTGGGTCGACTCGGTGCACATTCAGGGCGAGGAGTTCCCGGGCTGCGTCTGAGCGTTCTCAAATACGTGCTCTTTCTCTTAACTTGTGTCCGGCTAACTTGTGTCTCACCGAGTTGATCCCCGCCGAAATATTCCCGACGGCGAACGCTTTCCGGTTTCTGTGCGCGCTACCGACGTCTGTTATCGCTGATCGGCGTACTCGTCGGAATCTGTCGATTCCTGATTTGCGTCGCCTTCGGTGGGAGCTGTGACTGTTCCGTCCGTTTCGTCGTCTGAAGCATCCGTTATCGAATCCGGACCCTCGTGGGTCGTCTCCGCGTCGGCGAGCGTGTGCGGATCAGCGGGTTCGTCGCTGTGTCTGGTGTCATCGCGTTCGAAGACGTAGAAAACGGGGCCGATGAGGACGATGACGAGCAGCCCCGGAATGGGAACCGTCGGAACGAACAGGAAGAGTCCGAGCCCTAGCATTCCCGTACTGAATACCAGAAGCGCCCAAACCGGCGGCCAGACGACATCGACTCGTCTCGCGTCCCAGTAGACGAGCAACGAGACGACGCCGATCACCACCGGTCCGAGGACGCTGAGGAGGAGATTACTCATACCTCATCGATTCGACCGACCGGGAAAAAGCGTTCTGAGATTGCGACGGGATCCGACACGAACGAAATCGAAGCGAATCGGGTGCCGTCAGTTCGTCGAGATTCGCGATATCACTCGAGTGCCGGAACGCCGCGGGACTCCAGACGATCGAGAAGCCGAATTACCGCGATCCCGGTGACCAGTACCGTGACGCTCGCAAATGCGACCATCGCGATCGTTTCGGGATTCCCGGTCGAGAGCGCGAGCAATGACACTGCACCCGCGAGCAACGAGAGCGTGAGCAGTAACTCGAGGGTTACACATCGCACGTTGAACCAGGCCGACGACGGGACGAGTCGTTCCGTTCGTTGGTGGTGAACCATAGTAACTTGTTTTTCTTCTATCACAATTGTCTTAACGACGAACAATCTCGAGATTCCCGTCAATCAGTTTCGGGACCCACTTGGATCGATCCGTTTGGTAACAGCCACCACTACCATCGTCAAGCCCACAACGTTTATTCGATCACGAACGACTTCTAGGAGTAATGGACGGATTAGACGATGTGTTCGGGGACATCTTCTCGAGTGTCGATGCCGTCGTACTCTTCGGGCCGAGCGGGTCGTACTACGAGCGCTTTTCGTCGGTCGAAGACCTCGACGTCATCGTCGTCGGAACGGAAAACGTCGTAAGCGCCGACACGTTCGTCGAACTGCCACTCGAGTTCGAAGACGTCGCAGAGCGGGTTTCGTTCGGTCTCGAAGGAGCCTTGCAACAGGGAATTATCGAAGACGGAGACGAACTCGCGTGTGCGACGAGCGTGTTCAGCGATAGTATCGATACGGTTTCGCGCGTCCGAGCCGATGCCGAATCGAAGACGGGAATTTACGATCTGTTCTCGAGGTCACGCGCGGATCCGGAGGTTATCAAATCGGTTCTCGAGTTAGCGATCGAACTCGGGAAGAAAGGACAGAAGGGCAAGCCCGTCGGCGCGCTGTTCATCGTCGGCGACGCCGGGAAGGTGATGAACAAGTCCCGGCCGCTTTCGTACAACCCCTTCGAGAAGTCCCACGTCCACGTCGGCGACCCGATCGTGAGCGTGATGCTCAAGGAGTTCTCGCGACTCGACGGCGCGTTCGTCATCTCGGATTCGGGCAAGATCGTCTCGGCCTACCGGTACTTAGAGCCCTCTGCGGAGGGTGTCGACATTCCCAAAGGGCTGGGTGCGCGCCACATGGCAGGTGGTGCGATCACCAGGGATACGAACGCGATCGCAATCGCGCTCTCCGAGAGTGATGGAATGGTACGGGCGTTCAAGGGTGGCGAGCTCCTGATCGAGGTCGATCCGGAGGCGTACTGATATGGAGTGGCAGACGTTCGTCGACGAGCCGGCGGTCATCGCCGTCGCAGTGCTCGCGCTCGGATTCGTCGTCGGATATCTCGTCGGCAAACTCAACAAGGAACTGCTGAACGCGGCCGGAGTATCCGACGCCGTCGAAGGGACACCGTTCGAGCGGACCGCCCAGAGTCTCGGAACCTCGACCGTCGAAATCGTCGCGCGGATCAGTTCATGGTTCATCTATGGCATCGCGGTCCTCACCGCGATACATATCGCAGAATTGCTTCCGACCGACGCGTTCTGGGCGCGAATTATCGAGTTTATCCCGCAACTGTTCATCGCCGTTCTCGTGCTTATCCTCGGCTTTATTATCGCCGACAAGGCGGAACTGGTGGTCAGCGAATACCTTCGTGGGGTCAAACTCCCGGAGGTCGCGATCATCCCGAAAGTCGTGAAGTACTCGGTGCTGTACATCGCGTTTATCGTCGCGTTGGATCAGGTCGGCGTGGCGGTATTCGCCTTGCTCATCCTGTTGGCCGTCTACGCCATCGGCATCGTCATTGTCGGCGGCTACGCGTTCAAGGATTTCCTCGTCTCGAGCGCGGCGGGCATCTATCTCCTGTTGAACCAACCCTACAGCATCGGCGATCAGGTGAAGATCGGCGACCACTCCGGCATCGTCCAGGAGGTCGATCTGTTCGTGACGAAGATCGAAGACGATTCCGAGGAATTCATCGTTCCGAATCGGAAGGTGTTCGAGGAGGGCGTCGTTCGGATACGAGGCTGATCGGGAACGTTCGATTTCTCGTGGACCTACTCGAGGCTCAGTCCCGCGTGCCATCGATCTGCACCCGCTTTGCGTTTTACGTCGTCCATTTTCGCGAGAAGGTGCGTCGCCAGCGAGGCGGTTTCTGCGGATCTGGACTCCCCTTCGGTTCGGAACTCGCCGGTCTCTCGGTTGGCGTAGACCGAACAGACGGCTCCGGCCCGAAGGCCGTAGATCGATGCGATCGTCATGATCGCGCTGGCTTCCATTTCGATGTTTTTCACGTTCGCTTCTTTGAGGTCGTCGACTATATCCGACGATCCGGCGGCTTCGAATCCCTCGAATCCGGGTCGTCCCTGTCCCGGATAGAAGGCGTCGGCGCTCATCGTAACGCCGGTGTGATAGTCGTAGCCGAGTCGCTCGGCGGCGGCGACGAGCGCACAGACGACCTCGTAGTCCGCGGTCGCGGGATAGTCTTCGCGGACGTACTCGTCGCTGGTTCCTTCCTGGCGGACGCCGCCCGTCGTGATCACCAGATCGCCGACTGCCATCTCTTCTTGTAACGCGCCACAGGAGCCGACGCGGATGAAGGTATCAGCGCCGACGCGAGCGAGTTCTTCGACCGCTATCGCCGTCGACGGACCGCCGATTCCCGTCGAGGTAACCGAAATCGGCGTCTCGTCGTACGTTCCGGTTGCAGTGCGGTACTCGCGGTGATAGGCGCGCTCGTCGTACTCGTCCCAGTGGGCGACGATCTTCTCGATCCGTTCGGGGTTGCCCGGAAGCAAGACGGTGTCTGCAACGTCCGCCGCCCCGACCTCTAAGTGGTACTGTTCGTCCGCGTTCGGGTCTTCGCTGTGACCTGCCATGAGGTTCGAGTGATTCGATCCGGGCCCGTATATAAATGCGGGGCGACCGTAGGGAACGTATGGGCAGCGGTCACCTCGCGGATACCTACGTCGCGGCGATCCAGCACGATCTCGCCGACCTTGAGCCCGAAACCACTCTCGTGGGCGTGGTCCGACACCCGACGTCGTGGTTTCACGCGGCGGTCGACGAGAACGTCCCCGAACTCGGTCCGCCCGAAGAGCTTCTCGAGTCGATAAGCGAGGCCGAAGAGGCACTCAAAATGCGGGGATTCTGCGGGGAAGGTGCACACAATGCCGCCTGGGAGGAGGTCGGATTCGAGGCGGAATATCGAACGTACCTCGAGGAGTCTTCGGCCGCGCGGGCGGCACTCGAGGACCTCGAGGAGCGTCTCGCGGACGGCGAATCACTCGCACTCGTTTGTTTCGAGAACACGGCGAAAAAGCGGTGTCACCGGACGATTTTGTGTGAGCATCTCGAAGATCGATCCCGGTTCCGGTAGTCGACCGGTATCGCCCCTGCCCATCATCGACGTTCACTCGAGCATCTCTTCGGTGATCGTATTGGGGAGCAATTCGCCCAGCGTGTACTTACTGGTCGACTCTCCCTCGTCGCAGACGACGACGAGGTCGTCTCCGCAGAACTCGGCGAGCGTCTGGCGACACATCCCACAGGGGGTGACGCCGTCACGTTGGCTCGAGCTGACGACGAGACGCTCGAATTCGGTCGCGCCGTTTTTGACCGCCTCCGCGATGGCGACCTCCTCGGCGTGGAGGCTGTTACTGTAGTTTGCGTTTTCGAGGTTACAGCCGACGTAGACCTCGCCCTCGGCCGTCTCGAGGGCCGCGCCGACTCGATACTCGGAGTAGGGAACGTGTGCTTCCGACTGGATGTCTCGTGCCGCTTCGATGAGCGCCTCGTCGTTCATAGCCATGCTACCGCGACCGGCGGCAAGAAAGCACCGACCCCGGCACTCGGCCCCTTCCGTTTCGAACCCGCCTTCGAGGCGTCTTTCGGTTGCTCAGTTCCCGCTTCCGACACCGTCGAGTTCTGCGCGGTCGTCGCCCGCTTCCTCGAGTACTGCCTCCATGTGTTCGCCGTGGTCCGGAACTCCCTCGCGGCCGCTCGAGCCGTCGGCGGTGATCGGCGAAACGATCGCGGGGTATCCGTTCTCCGCCCGACGGACCATCCCGCGGGACTCGATCTGTGGATGCTCGAGCGCTTCGGCCGGGGAGAGAACCGGTTCGACCGGAACGTCGACCTCCTCGAGATCCGCCCACGCCGAGCGGGTCCGCTCGGCGAAGATCGACTCGAGCTCCTCGCGGAGCGCGTCTCGTTCGGCGGGATCCTCGGTTCCGTGCACTCCCTCGAGATCGGGGCGATCGATCGCCTCACAGAAAGCGATCCAGAACTTCTCCTCGAGTGCGGAGAGCGTGACGTACGCCCCGTCGGCGGTTTCGTACACGCCGTACCACGGGAGTGCTCCGGTGAGGTGGGTCTCGCTTGGACGCGGCTTGTCTCCGAGGAGTGCCGGTAGCGCCACGACCTGCGAGAACGAAACCACCGCGTCGGTCAACGAAACGTCGAGGTAGGTCCCCGTGCCGTCGCCGAGTTCTCGAGAGAGGAGCCCGGAGACGATTCCGAACGCCGCGGACATGCCACCGGCCATATCTGCGATCGGGTAGCCGGGAATCTGGGGTGTCGCGTCGGGACCCGACCGGGTCATATCGAGCAGTCCCGAGAGGCCGACGTAGCCCAAGTCGTGGCCGGCGCGGTCACTGTGCGGGCCGTCCTGTCCGTACCCGGTTATCGAACAGTAGACGACGTCGGGATTACGCTCGCTGACCGTGTCGTAGTCGACGCCGAGTCGTTCGGCGACGCCCGGCCTGAACCCCTCGACGACCACGTCCGCGTCCTCGAGTAATTGGAAGAACGCCTCGATACCGTCCTCCGATTTCAGATCAAGCGCGACGCTTTGCTTGCCGCGATTGACCGCGGCGAAGATCGCACCCGTTCCGTCGTCGGTACGAGGCGGCATCCACCGCGCGTAGTCGCCCACGTTCGGATCTTCGATCTTGATGATTTCGGCACCGAGATCGGCGAGAAGTTGGGTTGCATACGGCCCCGGAAGTAATCGAGTGAGATCGAGGACGCGAACGTCGTCGAGTTGCATAGCCTGGCTAACGGAGCCGAGGGACTTGAAAAGGGGCGTCGAGTTCAGTCCGCGGTTTCGATCGCCGTCTCGACGACGTCACGCGCGTCGGCCACGAGTTCGTCGACGTCGTCGCTCTCGGCGTAAATACGGACGTACGGCTCGGTGCCGCTCGGTCGAACGAGCACCCACGAGGCGTCGGGGAACTCGAGTCGGACCCCGTACTCAGTCTCGACTTCGGCGTCCGGAAAGGCGTCCGGAAGGGTCGTCTCGAGCGTCTCCATCGCGGAGACTTTGCTGTCTTCGGGACAGTCAACGCTCACCTTCCGGTAGGGTCGTTCGGTGACAGGTTCGCGAAGCGCGTCGGTGTCGCCGGCCTCGAGGGTCAGTGCGGCGATGACGCCCGCGCTCGCGACGCCGTCGATCCAGCCGCCGAAGGAGGTGTGGATGTGTTTCCACGGCTCGGCCGCGAAGACGACCTCGGTGTGTGCGTCGCCCTGTTTGCGTTCGCGGGCGATCCCTTCGTGGAGGGAGCCGAGTCGGACGCGTTCGACGCGACCGCCCGCGGACCGAACCTGTTCGTCGATCCGCGCAGAGGCGTTCGGTGTCGTGACCACGACGGGATCCTCACGGTCGGCGCTTCGCGTGTAATGAGCGGCGACGACCGCCAGAATCGTGTCCTCGTGAATCACGTCGCCGTTGGGACCCATGACGACGAACCTGTCGGCGTCTCCGTCCTGTGCGATTCCGAGGTCGAACGAACCCGACTCGAGAAACGCCGAGAGGTCGGTGAGCGTTTCGGGGGTCGGTTTGCTCTCCCGAGCCGAGAAGTGCCCGTCGACGGTTGCGTTCAGCGCGGCGACGTCAGCGCCGAGTCGCTCGAGGATCTGCGGCGTCGCGAGCGCGCCGACGCCGCCTCCACAGTCGACGGCGATCGAAAGTCCGGAGAGCGGCTCCGACCCCTCGGCGGACGAAACGGCTCCTTCCCTTCCGGACAGGTTCGGGAACTGCTCGCGGACGTACGCCGTCACTGCGTCGCGGTAGCCGCCGAGAGCCTCGAGTTCCTCCGATCGTCCCCACTCGTCCCAGCGAGCGAGTTCGGGACTCTCGACGGCGGCCTCTACGGCTCTTTCGGCGTCGCGGTCGTATTCGATCCCGTCGACGAACAGCTTGATTCCGTTGTCTTCCGGTGGGTTGTGACTCGCCGTAAGCATCACGCCGCGTCGACCCTGGGAGGCGAACGCGAGCGCGGGCGTCGGAACCTGTCCGAGACGACTGACGTCAGCACCCGCGCTCTCGAGGCCCGCTTCCATCGCGGCGGCCAGCGCGGGGCCCGTTTCGCGCCCGTCGCGCCCGACGACGAACGTCTCGCCGGGTTTTCCGGCGGCCTGTCCAACCGACAGTGCAACTGCCGGTGTTACCGTTTCGTCGACTGGCCCACGGATTCCCGCCGTCCCGAACAGCGTCATAATCGAGGGTTTCGCGAGCAGCCACTTATGTGTTGATAGCTTCAAACGACGGCTCTTCAACCCTGCGTAGGTGAGTTCGTAGCGATCGTCGGCGTCTTTCCGAAGGGACGGGCCGACGAGTTGGTCGAGGTGGTACGCAAGCCCGCTGAAGTATCGACGGACAACGCCGTGAACAACGCCGAGAAGGTCCTACCCGCGTTGCTTCCGTCGGTCCGCTCGAGCATCGTCTCGAGGATACCCATTCGGACTTCGTTGCCGAGCGACTGCAAGGCCTCGCTCGGCTCGGAGGCGGTTTCGGCTGTCGCCGTTCAGGATCCGTCGACCGTCTCGTTCGCGTCCCCCATCGAGACCGGTTCGACGGTCGTCTCCGGGCTCGATTCGAGACCGCTCCGGTGACGGGATCCGTCGGACTCGTCCTCTGTCGTCATATTCAGTATTCGCGGCGAAGAAAAATACGTCTTCGCGTCGGGAGCATCGCCTTCCGGAGTGAGTAGAGACTTCTGTGTCGATATTGCCCAGCAGAATCGGATTTGGGCGTCCTCTTTCAGGGACGACCGATCCCGGTTTTCAGCTATTCGGGGAACTCGTCGATGAGCACGACCGCCTCCCCCTCGACGACGGTTTCGTCGGCGTCCTCGTCGCGGACGAGCGTCTCGAGCCGATACTGGTCGTTACCAAGCGAATCGACGATTTCGACCCGCGCCGAGACGCGGTCGCCGATGCCGACGGGGCCCTGAAACTCGAGGTCCTGGGAAAGGTAGATAGTGAGTCCGGGAAGGCGCGCGAGTGCGGCGCTGATGAGTCCGGAGACGAGGGTCCCGTGGACGATTCGTTTGCCGAATCGGGTTTTGGCTGCGAAGTCGTCGTCCAGGTGGAGCCGGTTCGTATCACCGCTGATGTGAGCGAACGCTTGGACATCGTCCTCCGAGAGGGTTTTCTCAAAGGTGACGGTGTCGCCGACGCTGATGTGGTCGGGGGTGTCCGTAGTGCGTTCGAACTCCCAGTCGAGATCGGAGTACTCGACTGACGGGATCGGCGCCGAGACGATGTCTGCCGATTGTTCGACACCCGTGGGGCCGTTCGATCGAGGCTCGTCGGAACTGGATCGACTCGAGCCGTCCTCGTCCGAACCGTCCGTTACGATGGGAGGAACCATCGCAGATACCGCCGCTCGGTTTGCGGCGGCTGTGGTCTGGATAAAACTCCGAGTCATCGCGGACCAGGCGTCGGTCATAGCGGAAACGTCCGTTTTCCCCGAATTCTGTTGGGACATCTGATCGATAGCTACGCGAGTCGTCGTTAAGTCTTCTTTGGCTGAGAGGGGAACCGATTAATAACTGATAAAACGGCGTTACAGGGCATAAAATAGCCGCTAACCGCGGATTGGGTAGAAATACCGACGTATTTCCACTCCGAATTGTGAACGTTCTACCCCATCTGAACACACTGAAATGCAATTCACTCCATCAAATGTATCTGAATGGTACTAAATGGTAGCTGGTGGAAACGCTTATTACTGCTCGCGCCATTGGAACACGTGATGACGGACGACTCCGACCAGTCACCCTGGTTTCCGCCTGCGATGTTTACGGAGCAGCTACAGGAAGCCGGTGAGCAGGTCGCCCAATCCCAGCAGGAGCTGATGAAACAGATGATGCAGTCCGGTTCGACGAATCCTCTCGAAGGGATGTCGTCGTTCGGCCCGATGAACATGGGCACGGCGACGTTCAAAGCGCGTGTCCAGAGCGGCGGCCGGGTCAGCATTCCCGGCCCGGAACGAGACGCCCTCGATATCGAGGAGGGAGACATCGTTCAGACGATCGTCGTCCCCGTCAAACGCGACCGAGAAGCGGACGAATAACATGACCCAGACCCCACTCACCCAACTGTTCGACGCACAGCGCACCGCAGTGAAACAGAGCCAGACGCTTACCCACGACGCCGTCGAGGCACAGAAGCAGTCGATCGACGCTTTCGCGACCGTCGTCGACTCCTCGAGTTCGATGCTCGAGCAGAACGCCGACCTGACGAAAGGCGCGATCCACGCGTCTCTCGACGCCGTCGAATCGTCGCTTCCCGAGGACGCCGCGAACGTCGACGAACTCCGCGAACTCGTCGACGAGGGCTTCGAGACCGCGACCGAGGCACAGGTCGAAACCCTCGAAACGGTCGTCGAAGCGGTCGAAGAATCCGGTGAAGCCTACGACGAACTCGCCAACAGCTACACTGAGACCGTCGATAGCTCGTTTGATGCGTTCCTCGACGCTCACGAACAGGCCGAAGCCAACATCACGGCCGTCGCCGAAAACGTCGAAGACGCCGCCGAGGAGTTTGACACCTCCGCGTAGCCCCGAAGCGCTTTCACGATCCAACCCACAATTTTATTCATGACAGATCCAGCATCCCAGGGACACGACTGGAACGCGGCCGCCGAACAGTGGAACGAACAGTTTCTCGAGGCGCTCGAGCAGAACATGGAAGCTCAGGCCCAGTTCGTCGAGAGCTGGTCAGAAACGGTCGGCGAAGCCGCCGAGGAAAACGAAATCTCTGAAGGTGTCGAGGGCTACGCCCGGGCCTACGAGACGTGGATGGACGCATCCCAACAGATGGTCGATCGGATGAACGACCAACTCGAGGGCGAGGATGTCGATATCGAAGAGTTTCGCGATATCTGGCTCAACACGGCCAACGACGCGTTCAAAGACGTGATGTCCACGACGGCGTTCGCCAAGATGACCGGCGAGACCGTCGGCGACGTCCTCGAGGCCCAACAGCAAGCCGACGAAGCGGCCGAAACGACGCTTCGAACGCTCGGGTTCGCGACCGAAAGCGACGTCGTCGAGGTCGGCGACCGACTCGTCGAACTCGAGCGACGCCAACACGCCGTCGAGAACAAGCTGGATCGGGTCCTCGAGCACCTCGAGGAACAGGACGACCAGTAACTGCGGATCATCGACGCCGGTCGTCCAGACACGGACCATCCGCACACAGATCACCCACACCGAACCATCCACATCGACCGTCTACACGCAGATCACCCACACACGGACCCCACACAATGAAAAACCCATACACACTCGCGATGGACATGCAACGGCAGGCCTGGGAAGGGGCCGCCGAACTCGCCGAGAAGAGCCGCGTCGCGCCCGAGCGGACCGAAACGCTCGAGAACGTCGAGGTCGGACAGACGCCGAGCGAGGTCGTCTACGAGGAGAACAAACTCGAGCTGTTGCACTACGAATCGAAGACGGAGGAACAACACGACGTGCCGATTCTCATCGTCTACGCCCTGATCAACAAACCCTACATCCTCGACCTACAGCCGGATCGGTCGGTCGTCCAGACCTTACTCGAGGCGGGCTACGACGTGTACCTCATCGACTGGGGCGAGCCCTCCGCGCTGGATCGATCGCTCACGCTCGACGACTACGTCAACCGGTACATCGACAACTGCGTCGATACCGTTCGCGACCGGTCGGGCGAAGACGAGATCAACATTCTGGGCTACTGCATGGGCGGCACCAAGTCGGCCATGTACGCGTCCCTCTATCCCGAGAAAGTCAAGAACCTCGCGCTGATGGCTTCCGGCCTCTGTTTCGCCGGCGACGGCGGCGTCCTCGAGCTGTGGGGTGCCGAGGACTACTACGACCCGGATCGGGTCACCAACACGTACGGAAACGTGCCTGCGGAGTTCCTCGATGTCGGCTTCGCGTTGATGGATCCCGTCGCGAACAACGTGACGAAGTACGTCCGCTTTTACGACAATATGGACGACGAGGACTTCGTCGAAAACTTCGCGCGGATGGAGCGCTGGCTCTCGGAGGGGATCGACGTCGCTGGAGCCACCTACGAGGAGTTCATCACCGACATCTATCAGGAGAACAAGCTGATGGCAAACGAGCTCGTTCTCGGCGGCGAACGCGTCGACCTCGAGAATATCGAAATGCCCGTCCTCCAGATCGTCGCGGAGTACGACCACCTGATTCCGCCGAACGCATCGAAGCCGTTCAACGACGCGATCGCTTCCGAGGACACCGAGATCCTCGAGTTCCCGACGGGACACATCGGTATGTCGGTCTCCTCGCGGAGCCACGACGAACTCTGGCCGCAGGTCTGTGAGTGGTTCGAGGAACGATCGGGGACCGATCTTGCGGGGGAAGCGGAACCGGATGCCGCCGAAGCGGACCCCGACGAGTCGGACGCCGCGCTCGCAGCGGACGTCGAGGGGGACGAAACCGGCGTCGGCGACGAAGGGGTCGAAATCGAAATCGACGGAACCGGCGCCGACGGGGACCTCACCGATCTTTCCGGCGTCGGCGACGCCTACGCCCAAGACCTCCGGGAAGCCGGAATCGAGACTGTCGACGACCTCGCCGCGGCGGACGCCGCCGATCTGGCTACGGAGACCGGAATCTCCCCGGCGCGACTCGAGGACTGGATCGACCAGGCCGCCTCGAGATAGCTCCGGCGGGGCGAGGCTTCGAACAGTCAGCAATCGTCCGTCGGCTCGAATTCGACTTCCAACCTGTCGGCCGTTTCGTGTTTATCGATCTGCCTGTAGACGCAGAGAAGCTCCTCGAGTGGCAATAGCGGGACCGCCGGCTCGGCGGCGCTTTCCATCTCGATGTCGTGGAAATCGACGAGCGGCTCGTGGTGGTCGTTTCCGTGGTCGGCGAACACCACCTCGAGTTCCTCGCCGTGGATCCGGTACTCGTCGATCTGCGAGTCGCCGACATCGCGAGTCCGAACGAACTCGTCGGAACACGCGTCTCGGAGCCACTCGGCCCCTGAATCCGTGGTGAGAATATCGATATCGTTCGGATCGTCCTCGAGCCCTCTCAGAACCGAGTCGATGCTTCCGATAACGTACCACGTCACGTCGTTCGGGATATTCGTCACGAGGTTGCCGAGAACCGCTTCTTGAGAATCGGATAGTGCCATCTGTTCCCCGTCATCGGTCGCGAGTAATGATAGTTGTCGGTTGGCGAGAGTTGTGTTGATCGGTACAAGTTATGAGGCCGAGACTGTCACGACGGTCCGAGTTGGTCGTCTCTCGATAGATTGTGTGCGGTGTTTTTATCCCGGGCTCTCACCGACAACGAAATTACGGCTCGAGACAACTGTTGTTCGCTCATCTTCCACTCTTATTATCCGTTGTCGATACCTGGCAAATTGAGAGCCCGCACGTCATTATATAGGGTATGAGGTTCATTGACTAGGCGTCTATGTCAATGGAGGGGCGAACCTGCGTCATCACCGGGTCGGCTCGAGGCATTGGTCGAGGAATCGCTGAGCACCTCGGAGAGGAGGGTGCGAACGTCGTGGTCAACTATCGCTCGTCGGAGGGGGATGCTCACGAAGCGGTCGATGCGATCGAAACGGCTGGCGGGTCGGCGGTCACTGCACGGGCCGATGTCGCTGACCGCGCGGATGTCGAACACATGCGCGAGGTCTGTCTCGAGGCGTTCGGCCCGGCGGACGTGCTGGTGAACAACGCTGGCATCACGGCAGACCATCAGTTCACCGAGATGACCCGAGAGGATTGGGACCGCGTGATGGACGTCAACCTCGGCGGGATGTTCAACTGCAGTCAGGTCTTCTACGACGACCTCTGGAACGCCGAGGAGGGCCGGTTGATCAACATCTCGAGCGTCGTCGGCAAGCAAGGTAACTTCGGGCAGGCGAACTACGCCGCGGCCAAGAGCGGCATGTTCGGCTTTACCCGCACGATCGCCCTCGAGCTCGCACAGGGCGGCTCGACGGCCAACTGCGTGGCTCCGGGCTTTACGGCGACGGATATGGTCGAGACGGTCCCCGAGCACGTTCTCGAGCGGATTATCTCGAGCGTTCCCTTGGAGCGACTCGCGGAGGTCGAAGATATCGCCGCAGTCGTGCGGTTCCTCGCGAGCGAGGATTCGTCGTACGTGACCGGAGAAGTGATCGACGTCAACGGCGGCATGGATCTCTAACCGATTCGGCCCGATACTCGTTCGTCTCTTTGCCCTACTGGACTTGTGCACTACCCGGCCCAACGCCGTAACAGAGATTCATCGACAGCGGAACGAGAACGAGCGCCGCCGGAAACGTCAACAGTACGAGGGTGAACGGATCCGGCGGTGCGATGGTCGTGGCGAGCGCCCATGCGGCGGTCGCACCGATTCCGAACGAACCGGCCCACCGCTCGATCTTCGACGACGAATCCGTCCGCTCCGGGAGCCGCGTTCTGTACACGAGATCCGCAGGGATCGCGACCGGTAAGAGAACGAACGTGACGAATCCCCAGAGGGATCCGCTCGCACCTCGAGCGCTGGCGTCCACCGCGACGGCGTAGCAGAGACACCAGGCTCCGGCAACGAGAAGGAGCAGGAACGCCAGCAACAGGACCCCTGGAAGATCGATTGACCCGGAAACCATCATATCTAATCTGACAGGTATTCGAATAAGCACTTTCGTTCGGCTGAAAGGTGCTTGGAAGTCGTTCCGGAATTCGCTACTCGACCGCGCGTTTGCGTTATCGATTCGCCCACCGCTCCGTCGAAGCGTTTACAGCTTCGTCGATCGGTTTACAACTCCCGCTTTTCCTTCTCGAGCACTTGCACGTTCTCGATGCCAGTCGCCGGATACTGGCCGTCCTCGTCCTTTTCGACGGCTTTGACCATATCCCAGACAACGTTGAGCCCGGTCGTGACGCCCTCGAGCGCTTCCATCTCACAGCCCGTCTTCCCGGTCGTCTCGACGGCAACCTCGAGCGCCACGCGGTCGTCCTCGAGCGAAAAGCTGGTGTCGACGTTCGTGATCGGGATCTGGTGGCACATCGGGATCGTCTCCCAGGTGTGTTTAATGGCCTGAATCGCGCCGATTCGGGCGGTGGCGAGCACGTCGCCTTTGCCGATCTGGTCGTCGCGAATCGCCTCGAGGGTCGAGGGCTGGAGTCGGATTTCGCCAGCGGCGACGGCGCGGCGACTGGTGTCCGGTTTGTCGCCGACGTCGACCATCTGCACGTCGCCGTCGTCGGTGGTGTGGGTGAGTTCGTCGGCGTCGGTTTCGTCGGTATCGGCGGACCCCTCCGGAACGTTCGTCGGGTGATCGTCGCTCATTGGTTACTCGCCCTCGTCGGTCTCGCCCCAAAGCACTGCTGGAATATCCTCGAGCAGGTCGGAGGCGAAGAATCCCTGTCCCATCCGTTCTGCCCGTAGTTCGCCCGCTCTCCCGTTGACGTAGGCACCCGCCGTCGCGGCCTCGAGCGGCTCCGCGTGCTCGAGCAGTCCGGCGACGATGCCCGCGAGAAGGTCGCCGGTTCCGCCGACGGCCATTCCGGGTGTCCCGGCTCGACAGATTTGGGTACGTTCGCCGTCGGTCGCCACATCGTCGACGCCCTTCGCGAGAACGACGTGACCGAGGTCGGCGGCGAACTCCTCGAGTTCGTCCGCGGCGGCCTCGAGGTCGTCCGTCTCCGGTCCACCCATCCCCGCCAGTTCGCGACGGTTCGGCGTACAGACCAGCGTCGCCTCGGTCTCGAGATCCGGGACGATCTCGAGGGCGTCGGCGTCGACGACCGCCGGACCCGTGTAGGACTCGAGGAACCGGCGCGCGGCCTCGAGGGTTTCGTCGGCGGTGCCGAGTCCGGGGCCGAGGATCACCACGTCGTCGTAGCGCTCTGCAGTTTCGACGAGGCCCTCCACCTGCTCCGGAACGAGGCGGTCGCCCTCGTACGGTTGGACGATCAGATCTGCCGCGTAGGACTGGATCTCGCCGCCGACGCCCTCCGGCGCGGAGACGAACGAGAGCTCCATTCCGCTCCGGAGGGCGGCCTGTGCGGCTAACGCCGGGGCCCCGGTGTACGGACCGCCGCCGATGACGAACGCCCGTCCCGTTCGCCCGTCGGGTCGCGCGACACGGAGATCGCCCGGTCCGGCGTAGCGCTCTGCGGCCGCCGGAATGCCGATATCTGCCACGGAGACGTCGACCGAGAGGTCCTCGAGGCCGGGTTTCTCGTCGTGGAACGTGACGACGCGGTCGGCTTCGACGCCGTTGTCGGCGTGGGCGTCGCGACCTTCGCCATTCGAACTCGCCGCCGCGTCGGCGTCGAACCCCGAGGGAACGTCGACCACGATCACGGTCGCGTCGCTCTCGTTGATCGCCCGCGCGGCGGTCGCCTCCGGTTCTCGGAGTTCGCCGCTGATCCCCGTCCCGAGCATCGCGTCGACGACCACGTCGGCGTCCGGGAGAGTGAACTGACTCGAGTCCGTCACCGTTCGCGTCTCGGCGTCCGCGTTCTCGAGTGCGTCCCAGTTCTCTCGCGCGATTTCGGTGCCGATCGCCGCCGGTCGACCGAGCAAGATTGTGGTGCAGTCATAGGCCTCGAGAAAGCGAGCGGCGACGAACGCGTCGCCGCCGTTGTTTCCTCTGCCGGCGACGATCGCCACGCTCGCATCCGGTTCGGCGACCTCCCTAACGGCCCTCGCGACGGCGTTCCCGCTCGACTCCATCAGCTGTTTCTGGCTGACGCCCAGCGCGGCCGCGTTCTCGTCGACGGCGGCCATTCGCTCGCCTGTGATCATGGTCGGTCTTCGACGGGCGGTCCGTTGAAGATTGCGGACGGGTCGGTGTTCCGGGGACACCTACCCCGCCGCCGTTTCACTTCCGTTCCGGTGGCCAAACCCTCTTACCTACACGGACCGCAGACGCGTATAATGGATGGGAGCGCGCTGCCCGTCGACGACGAGCACCTGCAGTTCGATCCCTCGATGGTCGAACTCGAGGATCAGGAGGTGTTCGACCTGCTCGAGCCCGCCCTCCAGGAGTGGTGGCTCGAGGAGTTCGGCGAGTACGTTCCCGAGAACGACGGCTTCTTTACGCCGCCACAGGAGGGCGCGATCCCGAAGATCCACGACGGGACGAACACACTAATCTGTGCGCCGACGGGTTCGGGCAAGACGCTTGCTTCCTTTACCGCGATCATCAACGAACTCTTCGAGCGCGATCGTGAGGCCGAGGACGGGTTAGAGAACTCCGTCTACTGCCTGTACGTCTCGCCGCTCAAATCCCTCGCCAACGACATCCACCGGAACCTCGAGGTACCGCTGGCTGGAATCGAGGAAATCGTCGAGGACCGCGGCGAGTCGATGGGCGAGATCCGCCACGCGATCCGCCACGGCGACACGTCCTCGAACGACCGTCAGAAGATGCTCGAGGAGACGCCCCACATTCTGAATACGACACCCGAGACGCTCGCGATTCTGCTCAACTCGCCGAAATTCCGGGAGAAGCTTAGGACCGTCGAGTACGTCATCGTCGACGAGATTCACTCGCTGGCGGGAAGCAAGCGCGGCACGCACCTCTCGGTGAGCCTCGAGCGCCTCGAGGCGATGAGCGAGACGGAGATCACCCGAATCGGCTGCTCGGCGACCATCGAACCGCTGTCTCGCGTCGCAGAGTTTCTTGTCGGTTACGAAGATTCTGAGGGACAGGAAGCCGAGCCGAAGGCAGTGGACGATGATTCGAATACAGCAGAAGCCGAGTCGAAGCCAACGGAGGGTGATCCAGACCGATCAGCCAACGAGTCGGGCGACTCCACCTCGGCGAATCTCGACGCCGAGTCTGACCTCGCGGACGAACGAGAATGGGGACCGCGACCCTACGAGATTATCGACGCCAGATTCGCCCGCGAATTCGATCTGCAACTCGAGTGTCCGACCGACGATCTGATCAACACGTCTCGAGAGGTCGTCCAGGGCCGGTTCTACGAACAACTCCACGAACACATCCAGAACCACACCAATACGCTGGTGTTCACCAACACACGGTCCGGCGCGGAACGTGTGCTCCACAACTTGCGCGAGCGGTTCGACGAGTACGACGAGGACAACTCCGGCTGTCACCACGGCAGCCTTTCGAAAGGGGTCCGACAGGAGGTCGAAGGGCAGCTCAAAGCGGGCGAACTGGATGTCGTCACCTCCTCGACCAGCCTCGAGCTGGGGATCGACATGCCCCACGTCGATCTCGTGGTCCAGGTCGGCTCGCCGAAATCCGTCGCCGCGCTCCTCCAGCGAGTCGGTCGCGCGGGCCACCGCGTCGGCCAGACCGTGACCGGGCGCGTGATCGCGCTGGATCGGGACGAACTCCTCGAGTGTGCGGTGATGTTGAAGAAGGCCGAGGACGGATTCGTCGACTCAGTGTCGATCCCCGAAAACGCCCAGGACGTCGCCGCCCAGCAGGTCTACGGGATGGCGATCGCCGAAATTCGACCCGAACGCGAGATGCGGACGGTCCTCCGCCGGGCCTATCCCTACCGAGACTACTCCGAAGACGAGTACGAGTCCCTGATGAGCTACCTCACGGCCGACTACGCCGGGATGGAGGATCGAAACGTCTACGCGAAGATCTGGCGGGACGAAAACGACCCGCCCGACGGCGAGCACCACCACGAAGAGTTCCCCGTCGGCGAACCCCTGATCGGCAAACGGGGGCGGCTCGCTCGAGTCATCTACATGACCAACATCGGGACGATTCCCGACTCCTTTACCTGTAACGTCCACACCAGGGCCAACGACGAGTGGGTCGGCCAACTCGATGAGAATTACCTCGACACCCTAGAGAAGGGCGACGTGTTCGTCCTCGGGGGCAATCACTTCGAGTACCAGTACCGACGCGGCTCGAAGGTGTACGCCGATCGAACAAGCGCGCGACCGACCGTTCCCTCGTGGTACTCCGAACGCCTGCCGCTCTCTTACGATCTGGGCTGTGAGATCCTCGTGTTCCAACAGGAACTGCTCGGCCACCACGCCGAGGGCGGTTCGCCGCGAGTCCGCGCGTGGCTCCGTGAATTCCCGCTCGGCGACGACTGCGTTCGGGCGATCGCGCGACTGTTCGACCACCAGCTTCGGTACGCGGGCCCCGAAAGCGTAAGCACCGAGAGCCGACTCACCATTGAGGTCGAACGCGACCGCAACGAGTACGAGCGCCACTACTACGTTCACTCGAATTACGGACGGAAGGTCAACGACGGACTCTCCCGGCTGTTCGCCTACCGCTGTGCCCAGGAGGCGACTGCGAACGTCCGCGTTGCCGTCGCCGACAACGGCTTCGTCCTCTCGATGCCGCTCAACCGAAAGATCGATCTCAAGGGGATCGTCTCGGATCTCGAGGCCGAGCAGGTTCGCGAGGATCTCCGAAACGCCATCTCCGGCACGGACCTGCTCCAGCGGTACTTCCGAATCAACGCTACACGTGCGCTGATGATCCTCAAGCGATACAAGGGCTACGAGAAATCCGCCAGCGAACAGCAGGTCTCGAGTGAGATGTTGCTGGGCTTTGCGGAGGACCTCGAAGAGTTCGCCGTCATCGAGGAAACCTACCGCGAAATCCTCGAGGACAAACTCAACGTCGAGGAGATCGAAGGTATCATCTCCCGTATCGACGGCGGCGAGCTGGCCGTCGAACGACAGCTGCTGGATTCGCCCTCGCCTCGAGCGTTCGGCCTCGCGACGCTTTCGGCGAGCGACGTCGTCCTCGCCGAGGACGAGAGTGCGGCCTTACAGAACTTCCACGAGCACGTACTCGAGGAGATCGGCGAGGAGTCGGTTCGGGGTCTCCCGACGGACGACTGAGTTATCATCAACGGCCAATAGTGCAGTTAGGGATAGTCCAACCAGAGTAGTACCACGAACAGCTTCACGGATACTATCAGGACTGGTAGAGCGGACAACACCACGGTAGCAAAGCCGGGGTAACTGGAAAGACCATACAGTTGGAAATACTATTGCAATCTCTCGCTCTCGGAATTGTGCTACCACTCATTCTCAAAACACTACTGTAGTTTAACGCAACTAATAAATACCCAAAAATACTTTTCGTTGGAAAGCGTGTGTGGGGTATGTCCTTTCAACTGACGGACGAACAGCGCGCGATCCGAAACAGCGTCAGGGAATTCGGGAAAGAAGAGATCGAACCGGTCGCTCGAGAGCACGACGAGAACGGAAAGTATCCCGCAGAGCTCGTCCAGAAGGCGGCCGAACTGGATCTCGTCGGAACGAGCATTCCGATCGACTACGGCGGCGCGGGGATGGATCTCCTCTCAGGAGTCGTCGTCACCGAGGAACTCTGGCGCGCTGATCCGGGTATCGGGAGCGCCATCGGGAGCCGAGCGTTCGGCGCGACGATGATCGACGAGTTCGGCGACGAGTGGATGAAAGAGGAGTGGCTTCCGGCTATCGCCTCCGGTGAATCCGCCTGTGCGAGCGCGATCAGCGAACCCGCACACGGCTCGAACGTCGCGGGGATCGAGACGACCGCAGAACGGACCGACGACGGCTTCGTGATCAACGGCAACAAAATGTGGATCACGAACGGCACCGTCGCCGACGTCGCCGTCGTGATGGTCAAGACAGACCCCGGCGAAGGGCACAAAGGAATCTCCGCGCTGCTCGTGCCGACCGACACGGATGGGTTCGCCGCGGAGAAGATCGACAACAAACTGGGCATCCGCGCGTCCGATCTGGCCGAACTCATCTTCGACGACGTCGTCGTCCCCGAGGAAAACGTCGTCGGAACCGAAAACGGCGGTTTCTACCAGCTCATGGAGTTCTTTGCGTCGGGCCGAATCAACGTCGCGGCCCAGGCGGTCGGCACCGCACAGGCCGCACTCGACGCCGCCCTCGAGTACGCGGGCGAACGCGAACAGTTCGGTCAACCGATTTCGGAGTTTCAGGCGATCGAACACAAACTCGCGGAGATGGCGACCAACGTCGAGGCGGCCCGCTCGCTCACCTATCGGGCGGCCAGCTGTGCGATGGAGGGCGATGAGGAGATGGCGGCGAAGTTCGCGAGCATGGCGAAGCTGTTCGCGAGCGAGCACGCCGTCGAGGTTGCAGACGAGTCGATTCAGGTCCACGGCGGCTCCGGATACGTCTCCGACTACCCCGCCGAGCGCTACTACCGCGACGCCCGAATTACCAAGATCTACGAGGGGACCAGCGAGATCCAGAAGAACATCATCGCCGATAACCTGCTGTAGCGGTCGACTCGAAGAAACCGCTAGAAAATGATGCTGAGATTGACAACTCGAGTTCCTGATCGAAACGCACAGGTGAGATGACTCGAAACAAGCCGATATGACTGAAGACGAGCCCCCGAACTGGGACTTCAAAGACCGCGATATCGCAATTCTCTGTGAACTTGCGGACGACCCGCAACTTTCCTCTCGAGAGTTGACCGACGTTCTGGCATCGGAGTACGATATCGAGGTCTCGCATGTCACCGTCAGCGAGTCGATCCGTCGAATGCGCGACGAAGGCGTCTTTCGGGAGGCGATCATCCCGAACGAGGAGTACTACATCTTCGCGCTGTTCGAGTTCAAGTTCAACACCGAACACTTCGCCGACAGCTGGCAGGAGGCAATGGAGTACATCCGCGAGGACAAGCACACGCTGTTTTTCTTCCTCTCGGACGGCGAGTACCAGTGGAAGACCGTGATGATGTTCCGGGATCGTCAGGAGGTCTCCCGGTGGATTCACGAGTGTTACAAGGACTACGGCGGCGTCATTGCGAACATCCGGAACTCCGCGGTCCACAACGTCCTCAAGTTCCGAACCGATCCGCGGATCTACGAGGACCTCCGCGAGGAGTAACGACGCGTTCAGAGCCGACGCGAGAGTAACGGCGCGTTCGAAACGGAACCGTTTTTGCGCCTGTTTCCGACTACTCTCCTTCGAACTCGGGCTCTCGATCCTCCGCGAAGGCCATCGTCCCTTCCATCACGTCGTCCGTGCTGATCAGGAGGCCAAAGCCCTGACTCTCCATTGCGAGGGCGGCCTCCATGCTCGCGTCCTCACCCTCGTTCATCACCTTCTTGGCGACCTCGAGACCGATCGGCGGGCCGTTTCGCAGGTCGCTCACGAAGTCCTCGACGACGTCGTCGAACGCCTCGCGATCGACTGCGCGGTTGATCAGGCCCCAATCCTGGGCCCGTTCGGCGTCGATGTGCGAGCCGCGGAAGACGAGTTCCTTCGCTCGAGTCTCCCCGAGGATGCGCATGAGTCGTTGCGTGCCGCCGCCGCCGGGGATCAAGCCGAGGCCGATTTCAGGTGCCCCGAACGACGACCGTTCGGTCGCAAGGCGCAGGTCGCACGCGAGTGCAAGTTCGAGCCCGCCGCCGAGACAGAAGCCGTCGATCTTGGCGATGACGGGTCGCGGAAAGTCGTTGACGGTTTCGAATGCCGGCGTCACCTGCATCATATCAGTCGGCTTCGTACTGCTGAATCCGGAGATGTCCGCGCCAGCGCTGAAGGCGCGGTCGCCCGCCCCTTCGATCGTTACGCAGCGAACGTCATCGGTGTCGACGCTCGAGAAGAGGTCGTCGATCTCGCCGAGCAGGTCCTCCGAGAGGGCGTTCATCCGCGACGGACGATCGAGTTCGATCTGCAACACGCCGTCCTCGAGGTCGACGTTGATGTCGTGATACGAATCGAGGTCGCCCTCGTCGGTATCGTACTCGTAAAAGCCCGCCCAGGCGTCTTCGCCGGTCCGTCCCTCCTCGACGAGTTCCTCGAGATACGGGTGCGGTTCAAAGCGATTCGAGCCGGTCTCTTCCTGTAAAGTCTCGAGTTTCTCTAGAATGGTGTCGATGCCGATCTTGTCCGCGCGGCGACAGATCCCCTCGGGAAAGCCGAGTCCGAGTCGGACGCCGATGTCGACTTCCTCGGGCGTCGAGACGTCCTCGCCGACGATGTACGCGGCACGATTAGCGAGACGAGCCTCGATCCGGAGCGTGTCGAACCCTTCGCCGTCGCCCGGTTCGTAGTCGGCTCCGTTGCCGTCTTCATAGTTGTAAAATCCCTCGCCAGTCTTCTGACCGAGATTCTCGTTTTCGACCTTCTGCTCGATGATCGGCGGAACGGGGGTTCCCCCTTCCTTTCGGACGTGGTAGCCGACGTCGATGCCGGTCAGGTCGGCGAGTTCGAACGGCCCCATCGGGTACCCTCGCTGGTGGACCATCGCTGCGTCGGCTTCGCGGATCGTCGCTTCGTCTTCGGAAACCATCCACGCCGCTTCGCCGCCGAAGGGACCGAGGACGGTGTTGACGACGAAGCCGCGGACGTCTTTCCGAACGTAGATCGGCGTCTTGTCGATCGATTCGACCCACTCGTAGCCGGCTTCGGCGACCTCGTCGGTCGTCCGTTCGCCGTAGATGACCTCGACGAGGTCCATCTTCACGGGCGGGTTGAAAAAGTGCAGTCCGAGGACTCGCTCCGGCGTTTCGAGGACCTCCGCGATATCGCTGATCGGCAGACTCGAGGTGTTCGACGCGAGCAGGGTGTCCTCGTCGGTTAACTCCTCGAGATCGGCGAAGATGTCGTGTTTCAACTCGAGGTTCTCGGGGGCGGCCTCGATGACCAGATCAGCGTCGGAGACGGCCTCGTCGAGGTCGGTGGTCGTCTCGATTCGATCGAGGACGTCCGCCGCGGGCTCGTTGAGTCGGTCTTTTTCCTCGAGTTTCTCGAGGCTCCACTCGATCTGCTCGTATCCGCCGTCGACGAGGTCATCCTCGATGTCCCGCATGGTGACGTCGTAGCCGGCCATTGCGGTGACTTCGGTGATCCCGTGACCCATGTTTCCTGCGCCCAAGACGGCGACGCGGTCGATGGTTCCGTATGACATAGTTATCGTGTCGGTCGATACTCCCTTAATTCCTCCGAACGTTCCTTACCAATGTTAAGGCGTGTTCGAATATCGCTACAGATCGTATTCGGCCACGAAAAATGAACGAACGTCGTAATAAATTAGTGAACTGTGGCCCCGCTACAGCGGCTCCTCTCCGTTGATGATCCGTTTGGCTCGAGCGGCCAGCGCCGGGACCCGATCCTCCATCTTCGGATACATCGGATCGTCGCTGTTGCCCTCGAGGTAGCGCCGGAAGAACATCTCGCCGAGACCAGCGAGTTTGTAAACTGCGAGTGCACGATAGAACCGATCGTTCGCGAAGCTGTAGCCGGTCTGGGACTCCCAGCGATCGACCAGTTCGCGGCGACTCGAGTACCCCTCGCGTTCCATAAAGCGAGTCGTCAGCTCCGGAATGGACGGCTTGGGATCCTTCGAATCGCGCCAGTACGAAAGCATCCAGCCCAGATCCGCGCGCGGATCGCCGAGGGTTGCCATCTCCCAGTCGAAGACGCCGACCAGCTCGGGCGTTTCGCCCGGACCGAACATCACGTTATCGAGCTTGTAGTCGCCGTGGACGAGCGTGTGCGGGTGTTCCCCAGGAACGTTCTCCTGAAGCCACTCGCCGACGTCGTACAGGTCCGGCACCTCGCGTTCCTCGGCGGTCACGTCGAAGGCCCACATAAGTTGCTGGCCCCAGCGATCGACCTGTCGCTGGGTGTAGCCGGCTGGCCGTCCGAACTCGCCGAGACCAACCGATTTGTACTCCAGGTTGTGGATCGTCGCCAGCGTGTCGACGAGTTCCTCGCCGATCCGGGCTCGAGCGTCGAGGTTCGCAAAGCGCTCGGGTTCGTCCTCCCGAAGGACGTCACCCTCGAGACGTTCCATTACGTAGAAGTCGCTTCCGATGATGTCGTGATCTTCGCACGCGAAAAGCGGCTCCGGAACGGGAATATCGGTGTAGGCGACGGCGTTCGTCACCTGATACTCCCGGAGCACGTCGTGGGCCGTATCCGCGGTTTCGCCCGGCGGCGGCCGCCGGATGACCAGTTCCCGCTCGCCCCACGTGACGAACAGCGTCTCGTTCGAGTGGCCCTCGCGGTGTCGGCGGACCTCGTACTCCTCGACCGACTCGAGATTGTCGTCCAGAAACGCCGCCAGCGCATCCTCGTCGACGAGGCGTTCGTAGTACTCGTCGCTCATGGCCTCCCGCCGGTCCTTTTATCGCCGTTCGTAGACGAACGCTCGTCGTTCGCTTCGATCCCGTTCGACATAGGTGTGTTCGCTACTGTTTGTCTGGTTAACGAAAATAGTTTCGACGAGAGTAATATCTTACAATGTTTTGGAATGTGGGTCTGTGAGGGACCTAACGCCGTCACGATACGTACTGTTGACACGGCTCGAGAGGATCGAAAGTGTTCACGCACCATCGACGATATCAAGCACCTCCAGGGGGTCTTCGATCCGGTACGAGACGGCGGGGCCCTCGTCCGCGCCGAACGCGACGCCGTGCAGTCCCGCCTCGGCGGCCCCCTTTACGTCGTGTTCGTACCGATCGCCGATCATGAGCGACCGTTCGGGAGAAACGCTGGCTTTCTCGAGCGCGGTCTCGAACATGGCCGGATCGGGTTTGGTCCGGCCGACCCCCTCCGAGGTCGTGATCGAATCGAACTGCGACCGAACGCCGAAGCGCTCGAGCATCCGTTTCCCTTCGGCGTCGTCGACATCGCTGATGACGCCGACGTGGAGATCCCGCTCGGCGAGTCGCTCGATGGCCTCAGGAGCGCCGGGAACCGGCTCGATGGACTCGCTCACAGCCGCTTCGAAGGTCGGCTTCCACTCGTCTCGAGGAACGTCCTCGCCGACGAGTTCCTCGACAGCGCGGGCGTAGCCCTCCCGAGCCGAGCGAAACGCCGTCCCGTCTCGGTCGCGGAAGTAGTCTCCGACGGTCGTCCGCCACGTCTCGAGTGCCCGTTCTCGTCCCATCTCGAGATCGTACCGGTCGACGAGGGCGGCGACGAACGAGGCGTGGGCCGCCTGCACCGACTCGAGGTCGAGGATCACGCCGCCGATGTCCCAGAAGACGGCGCCCCACTCCGTCGGCGCTCGTTCCGGATCGGCGTCTCGATCGTCGACGCCGCTCATCTCGAGACCGCTCACGACCGGTCACATCCGTTCATCGTCGACCCCGTTCACGTCGTCGAATCGTCGAGCGGTCGATCTCCTCGAGCGTTCGACAGCCGGCGAGTCCGACGGTGAGGTCCAGATCCGCGAGAAAATTCCCGAGCACCGACCGGACGCCGTCCTCGCCACCGATCGCGAGTCCGTAGGCGTAGGGTCGTCCGAGGAGTACGGCGTCGGCACCCAGCGCGAGCGCGCGAAACGCGTCGCTTCCACGCCGAATCCCGCTGTCGAAGAGGATCGGAACCGTTCCGTCGACGGCCTCGACGACCTCCGGAAGCGCCTCGAGGGCGGGAATCGCGCCATCGATCTGGCGACCGCCGTGGTTCGAGACGACGATGCCGTCGACGCCGCGAGCGACGGCCTCGCGCGCGTCGTCCGGGTGGAGAATCCCCTTGAGGATGATTGGGAGATCCGTCTTCTCCCGGATGAACTCGAGGTCGTCCCACGTCAACGATGGGTTGCCGAAGCAGTCGGTAAAGGACTCGAGCGCCTCGACGAGGTTGTGTTCGGGCTCGCCATCGATCCGGTCGCAAAACGCGGGATCCTCGAAGTAGTTCGTGACGCCTTCGCCCTCGAGGAAGGGGAGGTAGCCGAGTTCGATGTCGCGCTCGCGCCAGCCCATCTTGGGCGTGTCGAGCGTGACGACGACGGCCTCGTAGCCCGCGTCTTCGGCCCGCTCTATGAAGCTCGCGGCGACGTTTCTGTCGGAGCTCCAGTAGAGCTGGAACCAGCCCGGCGAGTCGCCGAGTTCGTCTGCGATTGCTTCGAACGTGTGAGAAGCGACGGAGCTACAGACGAGGGGGATATCGAACTCGCTGGCCGCGCGTGCAACGGCGAGTTCGGCCTCGTCGTGTAAGATTCCCTGGACGCCGATGGGCGCGAGCAAGACCGGTGCGGGAAGCTCCGTGTCGAACAGCTCGAGCGAGAGGTCCCAGTCGGAGATATCCCTGAGCATTCGGGGAACGATCCGCCACTCGTCGAATGCCCGGTCGTTGGCCTCCATCGTCGACTCCGAGCCCGCGCCGCCGGCGACGTATGCGGCCGCTTCGTCGTCGAGTTCCTCGAGGGCCCGTTGCTCTAAGTCCCCGAAGGAGACCGGATACTCCGGTAACTCGTTTCGGAGCATCCCGCTCCGATAGATCGCTTCCTGTCGGTCCGGTCCGTACTGCGTCTGATCCGTTGGTGTTCTGTCGTCTGACATGTGTTCCTCCTGTGGGCGAGAGCTGGACTGAGTTGTGTGGCTGTTTCAGGTCGTGTGGGTTGTTTCGGGTCGTAAGTGGGTTGCTTCGGGCCGTGTGGACTGTTCGCGCCATGTGGGTTTGGTATCCGAGTGCGCCCGATCCGGCTCTTGACCCGTCGTTTCCACCCATCTCGATGGACGGGCCTCCGCGTATGCGTGACTGTGACAAGGGAAGTGATGTACTTAACGATAGGGAATCCATCCTCATCTTTATTAACAGTGTCTTCGTATTTCATCCCGATGCTAACAATGGTAATAACACAGACACAGACAGTACTGACTCGTGAAGGTGAGCACCGATGAGTACCGACCAGTTCAGCGTCGATGGCGACGTTGCGATCGTGACGGGTGCCTCGAGCGGGATCGGGAAGGCGATCGCGGAATCGTTCGCGGCCGACGGCGTCGACGTCGTGATCTGCTCGCGCGAACAGGACAACGTCGATCCGGTCGCCGAGGGAATCATCGACAGCGATCGGCCGGGCGACGCGGTCGCCGTCGAGTGTGACGTGACCGACCGCGACGCCGTCGAGGCGCTCGTCGAGACGACCGTCGAGGAGTTCGGCGGACTCGACGTGCTGGTGAACAACGCCGGGGCATCGTTCATGGCCGGCTTCGACGACATCAGCCCGAACGGCTGGGAGACCATCGTCGACATCAACATCAACGGAACCTACCACTGCACCCACGCCGCCGCCGCACACCTCAAAGAGGGCGGCGGCTCGGTCATCAACCTCGCGAGCGTCGCGGGCCAGAAGGGGTCGGCGTACATGAGCCACTACGGCGCGGCCAAGGCGGCCGTCATCAACCTGACGACGTCGCTGTCCGCCGAGTGGGCCGGCGACGACGTTCGGGTCAACTGTATCGCACCCGGCTTCGTCGCCACGCCCGGCGTCGAGAGCCAGATGGGCGTCTCCGCGGACTCGATCGAACGCTCTGAGGTCGACCGGCAGATCGGAACCGTCGAGGAAATCGCCGACGTCGCGCAGTTCCTCGCGAGCCCGGCGGCGTCGTACCTCGTCGGCGAGACGCTGACCGTGAAAGGCGTTCCGAGAGTCGAGGAATCGCCGGACGTATGAGCTCCCGAGTGGGACGTCGAACGATGACCGCTCGAGACGTTCACCTCCCGGTGGCGGCACAGCCGAGCGTCGACTCGCTCGTCGAATACGCACAACTGGCCGAAGACGGCGGCTACGACTGCGCGTGGTTACCCGAGACGTGGGGACGCGACGCGGTGACGGTGCTCACATCGATCGCCGAACGAACTGAGACCATCGATCTCGGCTCGAGCATTGTCAACACCTACTCGCGCTCGCCCGCACTTCTGGGACAGACCGCGGCCACGTTACAGGAGGTTTCGGACGGCCGATTCCGGCTCGGAATCGGTCCGAGCGGCCCGATCGTCATCGAGAACTGGCACGGCGTCGAGTTCGACGAGCCGCTTCGGCGCACTCGAGAGTACGTCGACGTGATCCGGCAGGTGCTCTCGGGGGACCCGGTCGAGTACGACGGCGAGTGTTTCTCGCTGTCGGGGTTCAAACTTCGAAGCGAGCCCCCGGAGCGAACGCCGCCGGTCGAAGTGACCGGCATGGGTCCGAAAGCCGTCGAACTCGCCGGCCGGTTCGCTGACGGCTGGCACGCGATCATGTTCACGGCGAGTGGCATGGACGACAGAATCGAGGACCTCGAACGCGGCGTCGACCTCGGCGACCGCTCGCTCGAGGACGTACGGGTGACGGTCGGCGTGACCTGCTGTGTCCTCGACGATGCTGAGCGGGCGCGGGAACTTGCCCGTCAGCACGCCGCCTTCTACGTCGGCGGCATGGGAACATACTATCGGGACTCGCTCGCTCGACAGGGCTACGATCAGGCCGAGACGATCCACGATGCGTGGCAGGAAGGCGACCGCGAGCGCGCGACAGCGGCGCTCGACGACGGCCTGCTCGACGACCTCTGTGCCGCGGGCGACCGCGAGACGGCCCGAGATAACCTGGCGGCGTTCGAGTCGCTCGAGGGCGTCGACTCCGTCGCAGTGAGTTTTCCCCGCGGCGCGAGCGAAGACGACGTTCGCGAGACGATGTCAGCGCTCGCCCCCGAAGAGCGTTCGAACTGAGGCCCGCGTTCGATCTCGACCTCCTTCTCGGCTCGGCTCGTCTCGCATTGCGAACGAATCGAACCCCGCCCCGACCGCTCTCCTCCGCCCCACGTTTAACACGCCGATCGGTGTAGGGTGCTCCGATTCACATGGACATCACAGTCGAGGATGCGCAGGTCGTCGTCGATCACGAGGGGACAGATTACCGATTCGACGTGATCGGCGAGAACGAACTCGAGTTCGCCTCCTCGAGCGGGGAAGACGTTGCAGCACCCGAAGGCGTGATCGAGTCGCTCGAGACGAGCGGGTACATCGTTCATCCCTGAACGAACCGCCGCGCCAGTGCTTCGAGTTCGGAGAGGTCTTCCGACAAAAATCGTGCTCCGGACGAGTGCTATTCGAACTGTTCGACGGCTTGCTCGTAACGATCGGACGGCTCCTCCCAGTCGACGACTTCGAAGAAGTTCTCGACGAAGTCGCCGCGCGCTGGGCCGTAATCGTGGTAGTAGGAGTGCTCCCAGACGTCGAGCGCGAGGATCGGGTGGCTTCCCCAGAGCGCTCCCTGATCGTGCTTGTCGACGACGACGTTGCGAAGCTGATTCGAGAAGCTGTCGTAGACGAGCAACGCCCAGCCGCCAGCTGCGGACGCGGCGGCTTCGAATTCCCCCTTCCAGGCGTCGTAGGAACCGAAATCGTCGGCGATACGGTCTGCGAGTTCTCCGGTCGGCTCGTCGCCGCCCTCGGGCGACATATTCTGCCAGAACAGGTCGTGAAGGACGTGGCCGGAGCCGTTGTGGGTCACGTTCCGGAGCGCGCCGGCCGACGAGGAGAAGTCGCCATCTTCGCGGTTCGCCTCGAGGGTTTCCTCGGCGCTGTTCCAGCCGTTGACGTAGCCCTGATGGTGGGTGTCGTGATGCCACGTGAGGACCTGTTCGGAGAGGTGCGGTTCGAGCGCGTCATAGTCGTACGGAAGCGGATCGAGTTCGTAGTCAGTCATCGGTTGTTACCAGCTGTTCGAAGGGACGAACTCGAGATAAGGATTCCCTGAAATTCGTTTTTGTAAGCTCGATGTCGCTCCTGCAGTGAGCGGTCTACAACTCCGCAAAAAATCTCCCTTGAGCGTGTCTGAATCGCTATTATCGCTCGAGAGCGTACAGGGCGAAGAACGCGATTGCAGCGCCGGTTTCTGCGACCTTCGTCAAAAGTGCGGTCACGTCCTCTCGCAGGTGATCGATCACGACCTCGTGGGCGGCGCCGTCGTGATCGTCTCCATTGTGGTCGTGACCGTCGTCGCCGTTGTGGTCGTGACCATCCCCGTCGTGGTCATGGCTGTGATCGTCTCCATTATGGTCGTGACCGTCCCCGTTATGGTCGTGACCGTCCCCGTCGTGACTGTGGTCGTCGCCGTTGTGATCATGGCCGTCACCGCCCCCGTGATCGTGCATGTCGACACCGGTCGCCGTCTCGAAGTACCCTAACGCGTGGACATCGGCGTAGGCGAACAGATGCAAGACCATGAGCACGCCGCCCGCCAGATAGACCGTCGGCGGGGCGAGCGTCCCTCGAGCGAGGGAAACGAGGAGAGCGACGACGAGCACGGCGCTGACGATGAACAGTATCGGAACGACGCTCAGTGCGCCGTCGGCGACCGATCCGAGGAGGCCTTCGAATCCGATAATGAGATGTGCAAATGCCGAAAAGCCGGCGAGCACGACCGCAGCGCCGAGAAGTACCGATCGTCGTTCCATTGTACCGATAGCACATAGTCAGCGAGTAAGCCGGTTTTGGTACGAACGCCGAAAAAGCGAGAGCGAAAAGACCCCTCCCTCGTAACGGTGGTGTATGCAACCGGTTTCGGACGTGGCTGTCCCCTCGTCCACTCATTTGGCTCGATCGGTCTTCGCCGAGTCGAGCCGCTGGATCTTGGACGGCTCGAGCCTTCCGTCGATAGGTGGCCGGGATCCGGAGCCGGCCCGTTCCGTTCGTCTGGAAACGGTCGTCCTCGAGAGTTCGATCGGATCGGGCGAGGTCGACTGGCATCTGGCGCTGTTGCTTGCAATTTCTGCGATCGGTGCGTTGATCGTGTTCGCGTTGGCCGCGACGGCGTTTCGCCGCCGGAAGTCGCTTCCGTACCTGTTAATCACGGCCGCGTTAGGGGCGCTCGTCTTGCGCCCGATCGTGGGTGCCGGGACGGTTCTCGGCCACGTTCCGATGGGGCACCATCACACGATCGAGCACTTGCTCGACGTCGTTATTGCGGGATTCTTGATCGCCGCGGTGCTTTCCGTCGGCACCCTCGAGACGGAGTCGAACGCTGAGAGGAAACCACCGAACAAGGACAAATGAACGAAACTAGAGTACGAATCGAGGACGAAATCGGAACTAGCCCAGGTATCCACTTCAATGCCCTCGTGCGTGATCTCTCGCTCGCACCGGGACAGATCCAGTATCACGTTCGGCGACTGATCGACGACGACCGAGTGGTTCGACACGAGCGGTTCGGTCGAACGCACTATTACCCGCCCGAGTACGACGAGTGGGAACGCGACGCCGTCGCCATCCTCCGACGGGAGACCGCCGGTGCCGTTGCCACGACGCTCTATTCTCGAGAAACCGCCAGACCAGGAGAACTGACCGACGCGCTCGATATTCCGCGAAGCACGCTCGAGCACCACCTCTCTCATTTAGAAGATTGCGGCGTCGTCGAGCGCGAGTACGTCCGCGGTAATCGGGTTTCGCTCTCGCTGGCACGTCCCTCGGAGACGGCGGCCCTGCTCGAGGCGATTTCACCGGCGCCCGGCACGCGACTGGTCGACCGCTTCGAGCGACTGGTTGACTCCTTGCTCGATGAGGAGTGAGACGACCCGCTGTAACGATTTACCGGTACAACTGTGACTATCCTGCGGTTGCACCGAAAATGACCTTCTGAAGTTAGTCTTCTGATAGGCACTCGTTTCCGTGGCCCAGTCGGACGGATCCGCGTTCGGAGCCGACAGCTACAAACCGCCGATAGACCCAGACGTAGGTATGCCCGGGAAAGTAAGTCCGTCAGATCTGCTCGAGCACGTCTTCGATCGGACGGGCGCGGCCGACGAGACCGTCACGCAGGGGCCCGCCGACGGCGAAGACGCCGCCGCGATCGACTGGCCGGGCGGCACCCTCGTCGTGAGCTCCGATCCGATTTCGCTCGCGGCCTCACAGGTTGGCACGCTTGGCGTTCACGTCGCGTGCAACGACGTCGCGGCCTCCGGTGCCGATCCGCGGTGGCTCACCGCGGTCGTCATGCTCCCCGAGGAAACCGATCTCGAGCCGATCAGTCGCGATCTCGATGTGGCGGCCCAGGCGGTCGGCGCGTCGATCGTCGGCGGCCACTCCGAGTACGTCGACGCGCTGGATCGCCCGCTCGTCTCGCTCACCGCGATGGGATCGACCGAGGCGTTCATCCCAACGGGCGGGGCGGAACCCGGCGATAGGGTCGTCTTGACGAAGGCGGCGGGGCTCGAGGGAACGGCGATTCTCGCCGCCGATTTCGGCGACGACCTCGAGGTGGACGCGGCCGCCTGCGAGCGAGCCGAGGCGTTTCTCGAGGAGATTAGCGTCGTTCCGGACGCCAGGCTCGTCCGCGAGTACGCGACGGCCATGCACGATCCGACCGAAGGCGGCGTCGCGGCCGGACTGCTCGAGGTTGCGAGAGCGTCGGAGTGTCGGCTCGATATCGACCGCGACGCCGTCCCGGTCCGCGAGGAGACGGCCGCCCTCTGTGCGGCCGCGGGCGTCGACCCGCTCCGGATCTTCGGATCGGGAGCGTTGGTCGCGACGGTTCCCGACGACGACCTCGAGGCCTGTCTCGATGCGCTGTCGGGCGCGGGGATCGAGGCCGCGGTGATCGGGACCGTGCGGGAGGCAGTCGATCGACCCGAACTCCGCCTCGGCGACGAGACGATCACGAACCCCGTCGAAGACGATCTCTATCCGCTGTGGTCGGCCGTCGACACGGCGGAGTGATCGGCGTGCGAACTCGAGCGGGCCGCGTCGCCGACGATGGCGTTCGCCAGTAGTTCTCCGGGATCGACGACAACGTCGGCGCCGGCTTTCTCGAGAGCGTTCGGATTTCCGTCCTCGGTGCAGACGACGATCCGAGCGTCGGTTAGCTCCCTCGCGGTGATCACGGCGTAACTGTTCTGGGCGTCGTCCGCCGTCGCGACCAGGAGAGCGGTCGCCTCGGCTACGTTCGCCCGCTCGAGTGCCGCTTCGTCCGCCGGATCGCCGGCGACGACGCCGATGGATCGGTTCCCGAACTTGCCCGTGACCGCCTCGTCGGTGCTAACGACGCAGACGTCCGCATGATTCTCGAGCCCGTCGACGAGGGATTCGGTCAGATCGTCGTACCCCAGGACGACGATTCTGTCGTGTCCGTCACCTCGATTCGGTGCTTTCGCTCGACGGCCGGTTCTCGAGAGCCGGTTTTCGATTTCGGGGCCGATCAGGGAGCCGACGGTCAACCCGACGGTCGTCGGTCCGAGGACGATGAGCGAGATGGCGAACAGCCGCGCACCCTCGGTCAACGGGTGGATGTCCCCGTAGCCGACCGTACTCGAGGTGACGAACGTGAAGTAGACGGCGTCGAGTACGGTGTTTAACTCGTCGAACTGGGCGCGAAGCGCGTACGACCCGGCGGTTCCGTACGAGAACACGCCGATGATGGCGATCAGCGTTCCGAGTTGAGTCGCGCCAAGCGACGTCGAGCGGGTAAACCGACTGCTCGTGAGGACGAGGACGATCAGCCCACCCAGCGAGAGGACGACGAGCGGGACCGAGAGGAGCCGGGATTGGGCGATCCCGTGAACCGCGGCGAGGAGGACGAGCGCCCCGGCCGCGACGTAGGCGAGCCGATAGCCGCGGTACATTCCCCAGGCCGTGACCAGCAGGGCGAACCCAAGGACGGTTCCGCTGAACTCCGAAATCGCCTGCAGGTCGCCCCAGAACCCGCTCGCTTGGACGGTCGGGGCGGTGATGATTGCGACGACGCCGGTCGCGATCGAGAGCAACGCGATGGCCGTGACGAGCCAGACGGCGACACGGCCCTGCGGCCGATGTGAACGGATTCGCTCGAGCATGGGCGTTTCCACCACGCCCGTGGCGATAAAACGGGAGCGGCACTCGCCGCTTGCAATGACCCCACCTACCTCGGGGCGCTCGCTCGTTCGGAGCGCCGAACTACCCCTCGACGAGCAGCGTGTTCAACGCGTCGGGGACGACGAGCACGTCGCTGCCGGGTTCGACGGCATCGGCTACGTCCGCTCGAGCGCTCATCAGACAGTCCTCGACGACCGCCGGAGAGGTGCTGTTCGCTACGGTGATGTCGTGCTCGCGGAGCACTCGAGCGACCACGAACGCTCGCTGCGCCCCGGGCTGATAGCCCCGTCGCATCTCCTCGTACAACGTTTCCGCGTCGGGTGCAGTCCGAAGCCGTCGATAGAACCGCTTTTCGCCGTCACCCGCTCCCACGCCTTCCGGAAGTTCGGCGGGGATAACCAGTTTCCCGCCGGGTCGCAGGGGATTCCGATCGCCCAGCGCGACGTAGGTGGCGGCTCGGGTCGCCTGGTAGAGGTTCGCGTCCTTCGGCGCGCCGACGCCGCAGACGACGGCGTCGAACTCGTCATCGACGGGAACGGAGAGAGCGTCGCGAGCGACGGTTGCGAGTTCCCGCACGATCGCCCGGTGATCGCCGGCCGCAACGCCAAGGACACCGTTCGGGCCGTGGGTCAGGTTGAGACAGAAGTCGATTTCGGCGAGGTCGCCCGCGCGGTCGAGCGCGTTTCGGAACGGGTTCCCGTCGATCCGTCCGAGCCGAACGCCGTCTCGGGCGAGCATCTCGGGACCGTGCGTGTAGCGGATCAGCGACTCACTTCCGGCACCGATCGCGACGGTTTTTGCGCCGCCGCTAAACCCCGCGTACTGGTGGGGTTCGACGACGCCCGTCGAGAGGATCGAGTCTGCCTTCGCGACCGGCGTGCCGATTTCGATCGGACAGCCGTCGACGGCTCCGACCGTCACGATGTCGTCCGGATCGTGGTTCACCGCGAGGTCGGCGTGCGGACCGAGCATCGCATCGATCTCCGCCTCGGTCATCGGCCGGTGGAGCCCGAGACCGACGACGACGGTAACCCGTTCTCGAGCGACGCCGTGATCTGCCAGTCGCTCGAGAAGGGCAGAGAGAAGCACGTCGTCGGGGACCGTTCGAGTGCCGTCGGTAACGACGATCGCGACGTCGTCGTCGGGAGCGACGCGCGACTCGAGTGGTGCGCCGTGTGGGTTTTGGAGCGCCCGCTCTGCGGCCGTACGAACGTCGACAGTGTCGATTCCGGACGGCGTGGCGACCGAGACGTCACACTCGGGCAGTCGGAGCTCGATCGTCTCTGTTCCGAGCGGGAGGTTCATAATCTTCTTTCAAACGCCGTCAAAGAAAGTCGCTGTGGTCCGCAGGCCTGCAAATCGCCACGAACTGGTTTGGCGGCGTCGAACCGTGAAAGTAAAACCGTGGGGCGGTCACCATCCACGTAGATGGTAGACCGTGGGTTCGAGTTGGAAACACGCCTCCGTCAACGCGAGGCGAACGACTTGAAGCGGGCGCTTTCACCCGTCGATAGAGTCGCGGAGCGAGGGTACTTTGCAGAACCCTCGGGCGGCAACCTCCCGGTACTCGAGTCCGAGGAGGCGCTGGTGTTCGCGTCGAACAACTATCTCGGACTCACCGACGATCAGCGCGTGCAGGACGCGGCGAGACAGGCCGCGGCGACCGTCGGCACCGGAGCGGGTGCCAGCCGACTCGTGACCGGCGATACGCTCGTTCACCACGACCTCGAGCGGTTGCTCGCAGAAACCAAACGAACGGAACGTGCGCTGACCTTTTCGTCGGGCTACGCCGCGAACGTCGGAACGATTACAGCGCTCGAACCCGACGTGATTTTCTCCGACGAGTTGAACCACGCCAGTATTATCGACGCGAGTCGCCTCTCCGACGCCGAGGTCGTAATCTACGACCACTGCGACGCTGGCGACCTGCGGGCGAAGCTGACGGCTCGATCCGAGCGAGCCTCGGAGTCAGCGCCGTCAGCAGAAGCCGGCTCGCCCGCGGCGGACGAATCCTGGCTGATTGTCACGGATTCGGTCTTCAGTATGGACGGAACCGTCGCCCCGCTCGAGGCGATCTGTAGCGCCGCCGAGCGGTTCGGTGCGTGGGTGATGGTCGACGAAGCACACGCGACAGGACTGTACGCCGACGGCGGCGGAATCGTCCAGTCGGAGTCGCTCGAGAATCGCGTCCACGTCCAGATGGGGACGCTCTCGAAGGCCCTCGCGAGTCAGGGCGGCTACGTCGCCGGAAGCAACGAGTTGATCGAGTTGCTGGTCAACGATGCGCGCTCGTTCGTCTTCTCAACGGGGTTGACCCCGCCGGCGGCCGCGACCGCGAGCGAGGCCCTGCACGTCTCTCGCCACAGCGACGCTCGCGAAAAGCTCTGGGAGAACGTCGCCCACCTCCGGGACGGACTGGAAGCCCTCGGTCTCGATATCCTCGGCGATTCGCAGATCCTGCCCGTGATCATCGGCGACCGTCGAGACGCACTCGACCTCGCCGCCGGCCTCCGCGAGCGCGAGATCGTTGCGCCGGCGATCCGGCCGCCGACCGTTCCCGAAGGAACGAGCCGGATTCGTATCGTTCCGACAGCGGCACACGACGAAGCCGATATCGTCACCTGTCTCGAGGCGTTCCAGACCGTCGGTAACGAAGTTGGATTGTTATGAGCGAGCCGCGATTGTCCGGACGAACGCAGATGACCGATCAGCGCGGATGATCGACCGGGATCCTCGAACGCGACTACTGACGTACGATTTCGAGCACACTACTGACACATGATCCTCGAACACGACGACGAACGGATCGCGGTCGTCGGCACGGATACCGGTGTCGGAAAGACGGTGATTACGGCCGGCGTGACGGCAACGCTTCGCGACGACGGAATCGACGCTCGAGCGGTCAAGCCCGTCCAGACCGGCTACCCGCCCGACGACGACGCCGGGTTCGTCGCGGACGCGTGCGACGACTCCGACGCGGCGAGCTGTTTTAAATACCTCGAGGAACCGCTCGCGCCGCGAGTCGCCGCCGAACGTGCGGGCATCGACCTGTCCGATGGTGAAATCCGGAAGCGGTGTGATTCTGCCCTCGAGTCGGCCGAGGTCGGCGTTCTCGAGGGAGTCGGCGGACTCCACGTCCCACTCGCCGAGGGGTACGAGGTGATCGACCTCGTGACGGATCTCGAGTGCCCGGCCGTCGTCGTCACCCGGTCGGGTCTCGGAACGTTGAACCACACGACACTGACAGTCGAGGCGCTCGAGCACCGCGGTGTCGATGTGCGCTCGATCATCTGTAACGAGTATCGCGGCGAGACGGTCGCCGAACGGACGAACGTCGGGGAACTCGAGCGGATGACCGGCCACCCCGTGGAGACGGTTCCGCCGCTCGAAGGTGAAACGCCTCGAGAGCTGGCTCTCGGCGTCCGCCGGTCGATTTCAGGGCCGGTCCGATCGGATGCCGACAAGTAGAGAGGGGCCAAGAGACGTAGCCGAGAGAAAACCCGTCGAACTCCTCTCAGAGGGGCGGCGTCGGACGGGTATCTGTGTGCGTTCCGTTCTCCGGCTCAGTGACTGATTCGGACGAGGTCGCCTGATCGTCGACGAGATATGTCACGAGTTCGGACTTTCTGTGTTCGACCTCGAGGTGGACGGTAAGCCTCCTTTCGTTCTCGAACGCGTCGGTACAGAGTGGACAGGGGTGTCTTGATGTCATGGGACTCACTCGAGACGAGTTCACACCAAGCACGAACGTAACTGTACGGATCGTTCGCTTCTAGAAAAACTCGTTGAGGCCTGACTGATCGTCGTCGGTCTCGGTTTCGTCAATCGTCTCGCGGGCGTCGTCCTCGTCGGATTCGGTCACGTCCGATCTGGCAGTTTGGGCGCTCGAGTCGGTGAGCGTCGCTTGATTGTCGGATCCTCCGCCGGAGCCGTTCGATCCGTTAATCCCGTCGGATCGATCGCCAGTACTTCCGGCGGCTTCGTCGCCACCGGTTTCGCCCTCAGCGTCATTATCCGACGAACGGACCGCGTTCTCGAAGGCGGTTCCGGAGTGCTCGACGGCGACCTCTGCCGTCCGTTCTTCGGCGTCCTCGACGATGGACTCGACCTTGTTCGTGTCCGCGCCGCTACCAGTGATGAACGAGATTTCGTCGGCGTCCAGCTCGTAGGCCGCCGCCATCGTTACGGTCAGGTCGCGAGGCTTGCAGTGGTGAGTCATCGACTCGAGAAACGGGACGATTTCCCGGCGGGCGGTTCCGACGCTCGTTCCCTCGCGTTCGGCGATTCGCTCGGCGATCGAATCACGGGTGTCTCGAGCGCCGCGGGTTCGGCCGAGCTTCGACCAGTAGCTCGGCGGGCCATAGCGGGTCCAGCCGCCTTTCGATCCCCGTCTCGAGGCGGCGACGCCTGCGGTCATGTTGTCCGAGGCGTACCGCCAGTAGGAGTAGTCTTGAGTGGCTCGGACGCGTCCGAGCCAGCGGTCGGCGTTGGCGAGGAACTCGTAGGCGTCGGCGAGTTCGTCGCCCTCGTAATCTTTCGGAACGTTGTCCTCGATCCAGTTGATAAGATCGTCCGGCGTCTCATCGACGTCGTACGATGATTTGAGTGCACCTTCCGCGTCTTCCTCTTTGATCAGCGCGTCGAGGTAGTCAAAGATCCCTTCCGTCGTATCCCGTTCGCCGGTAACCACGTCCTCGACGGTGAGCCGATCCGTCTCCTCGGCGACGGCCTGAAGATCGTTGACCGCAGAGCGCAGGTCGCCGCTGGTCGAGTCAGCGATCGCTTTCAGCGCGTCCTCGTCGAAATCGATCCCCTCTCGGCGACAGATATCTCGCAGAACTGGAACGATCGAGCGCGTCGAGACGTCCCGGAACTCGATCGTCTCACAGGAGTTGCGAAGCGACTGGCTCATCTCGTAGAACTCGTTGGCCACGAGGACGATCGGCTGCTCGGCGTCCTTGACGACTCGAGTAACCTCTCGAGAGCCGCCGTAGTCCGCGTTGCCATGGAAGTTGTCGGCCTCGTCCAAAATGACGAGCCGCCGCCCCGTCTCGCCGGCCGTGAGCGTCCCGCTTTTGGCCGCTTCACCGGCGATCCGTTCGATGACGTCGGCCTGTCTGTCGTCGCTCGCGTTGAGTTCCATCACCGGCCAGCCCATATCGTTGGCCAGCGCGTGTGCCGCGGAGGTCTTGCCGACGCCGGGACTGCCGTGGACGATAACGGCGTCGCGGTGGTCGTCCCACGTTTCGGCCCACTCCTCGAGTTGGTCGCGAGCCTTGTTGTTCCCACGTACCTCCGAAAGCGTCGTCGGCCGGTACGTTTCGGTCCAATCACTCATTGGTCGTGATAGGAGTGAGCCGCGTTTAGTGGTTGCGGAGCGTCACTCCTCGAGGACTGTTTTCAGGTCGAAGCGGAAGATGTCTTCGTCCACATCCTCGCTGAGGACGATTCTATCGCTGTCAACGAGAGCGATCCGTCCACTCCGAAACGACATTCTCTCCTCTATTATTGTAACAAGTGTCTATATTTCAACACTCCGATTGGCTTTTATACGATGAGTCAGTACGAACAATTGGACAATCGAACGAGCAGATATCGAAATGCAAACGGAAGTACATACCTCAGACGAGGCGAGCGAGATCCAGTACGACCAGACGAACGATCGGTACGTATTCGAGTACGACACCGACGGTAGTGCGACGCTGACGGCGACGGTTGTTCACGCACTCGCGTCGATCGCAGATACCGACGTTTCACAGGGCGAGTTCTCACTGTACGATAGCGTCGATCCCGACGCACTAGAACGGCTCTTCGCGTCGAAGGCGGACGGCAGCGATCGAACGGGCGGCCACGTCGCGTTTACCGCCCTCGAACACGAAGTCTACGTCTACGCTAACGGAGATATTATCGTCTACCCACCCAGATCCCAGCGCCGCCGGCCCCCGAACTGACGCGTTCGGCCCTCTTAACCGTCGCTGTTGGCCTGTTTTCTCTGCCCGATCACTCCCGATAGAGGAACGGATTTAGGGACGTCGCCCGTTGTTCGAACCGATGACCGTCATTGGCTTTCTGAGTACGGCACCAGTCATCGAAGACAGCATGTCCGGCGAGGTCGCGAAAGCCGTGGATGCACTCGAGGAGTACGACGTCGAGTACGAAACGGGCCCGATGGGGACGACGATCGAAGCGGAGACGACCGACGAACTCTTCGCCGCGGCCCAGGCCGCCCACGACGCGATCGACGCCGATCGAGTCAGCACGGTGTTCAAAATCGACGACAAGCGGACGAGCGATCAGACTGCGAGCGACAAGGTCGACGCTGTCGAATCGCATCTCGGACGAGCGCCGAAAACCGGCGGAGAGTAGGGTTCGAAGCCCGCGCCTTTCGTTCAAGCAGGGCAGTGACCTCTATCGAACGAAGGGAGTCGGTCGACCTTCGTGGCTCAGTTCGGAACGACCATCACCGGCCGATCGCTGTTCAGGATGATCTTCTGGCTGACGCTGCCGAAGATCGCTTTTCCGGCGGGCGTTCGCCGGCGAGCGCCGAGGACGAGCGTGTCGGAATCGAACTGGTCGGCGACGTTGAGGATCCCGGAAGTCGTGTTGCCGGCGATGGTATGAAAGGCAGTCTCGACCCCCGCCTCGGCCAACAGATCGCGGATCAGGGGTGCGGTCTCGGGGAGTTCCTCGAGCGAGTCGCGATCTTCTTTGAGTTCACCGATCTCGGGCTCCTCTCCGTCGCCGTCGAAGATTTCGATATCGGTCTCGACGTGGAGCACATCGACCCGAATAGCCGAGTCAGCATCCGGTAACTCGAGCACTGCTTCGGCCTGTGAACGGACGCGATCATCGCGGTCGTCGATCGGAACTAGCACGCGATACATGTCTAGTACAAGACAGTGATCACATATTAAATCGATCCCTCAAAGACGCTCGAGGCGATCGGTGATCGGGCCTTCGTTCGTATTCCACTACCACCACTACCACTATCACCCTCACCGCTACCACCTCATCCTCACCACTACCACCCTCACTACCCTCACCGCTACCACCCCATCCTCACCACTATGCAGACAGCCGGGAGGGCAAGGCTCACCTTGTCGGAGCCGAATACGCACATATGGAACAGACGACGCTCGAGGTCACCGGCATGAGCTGTACTGGCTGCGAACAGAACGTTGTCGAGGCCCTCGAGGGGCTCGATGGCGTCTCGGAGGCGACCGCGGACCACGAGTCGGACGAGGTTCGCGTCGAACACAATCCGGCTCTCGCGGACGCCGCATCGATCGGCGGTGCGGTCGAGCAGGCAGGATACACGGTTTCAGCGTAAGGGTTTCCCGACGGGCCCACAAATTCGATTCCGGGAGCAGTAACAACTCTTTTCTCCTGGATATAGCCCGAAAAGTTGTGTGAGTACCGTCGAGTTGACCGGCAGACTTCCGACCGAGCGGTCTCGAGCTCTTGATTCCTAGTTGTACGTCTCTTCGAGATACGCGACGATGTCGTCGCTTTCGTGCATGCCGTCGACGTCGTGGGCCTCGTCGACGATGACGGGAACGCCCGTCTGTCCGCTGAGTTCCTCGACTTCGGTGCGCTCGCCGTGGGATCGTGGCACTTCGACGGAATCGTACTCGAGTTCGAGCTCCTCGAGTTTCGTTCGGACTTTCGCACAGAACGGACAGCCTGGCAGTTCGTAAAACGTGATGTCAGCCATGGATGAGTGTTGTCCGCCCTCCCGTATGAGTACGTTGGTTGCCATGTACGGCGGCGAAAACGGGTCGGTACCGGAACGAGCGACCGATCAGAACGTGATCGCGCCGGCTTCGACGGCGAAGTAGGCGATGAAGTAGACGATGAACGACAGCGCGAGCAGCCACTGTCCGAGCGAGACGTCTCGGCGCTCGCCCATCGCAGATTTGACGAGCGGATAGCTGATAATCCCCGCCGCGAGACCGTTCGCGATCGAGGTCGTCAGCGGCATGATCGTGATCGTCAGGCCGCCCGAAATCGCCCATGCGGGGTGTTCCCAGTCGATGTCGGCGACTCCCTGGAGCATGATGATTCCGACGACGACCAGCGCGAGGTAGGTCGCATACTGGGGAATCGCGGACATCAGCGGCACGAAGAGCAGAGAGAGCGCGAAGAAGCCACCGACGACGAGCGCGGTGAATCCGGTTCGCCCGCCCTCCTCGAGGCCCGTCGAGGACTCGATGAACGTCGTCACCGTCGAGGTTCCGATCATCGAGCCGACGGTCGTGCCGACCGCGTCGGCCATGAGCGGTTTCTCGGCCTCAGGCAGATCGCCGTCTTCGTCGAGGAAGCCGCCGATCTGGGAGACACCGATGAGCGTCCCCGCGGTGTCGAAGAAGTCCACAAAGAAGAACGTAAAGACGACCAGCAGGAAGACGAGCGGTTCGTCGGTGATCATCCCCAGCCCGTCGACGAATCCCCAGAACAGGGGCGTGAAGTCGTACTGAACCGACACGAGCATCGAGAGGATCCCGTCGTTGGTGACTTGCTCGTAGGATCCCTCGGGCGTGAGAACGTCGGGTTCGAAGACGCCGGCGAGGGTCAACGCCCAGCCGGCGACCGCGGTCGTGATAATGCCGATAACGATCGACCCCTTGACGCCTCGAGCGTACAGTAAAAGCATGAGAACCAGTCCGACCAGAGAGAGTCCCGCAACGGGGCTCTGGAGGACGTTCCCGAGCGTGATGAGGGTACCGTCGTAGGGGACGACCAGTTGAATCTCCTGCAGTCCGAGAAACAGCAAGTAGACGCCAATACCGGCCCCCACGGCGAATTTGACTGGTTCGGGGAACAACTCGAGAACGTATTTCCGTGCGCCGACAGCCGTCAGCGCGATGAAGATGATTCCTTCCACGAACACCGCTGCGAGGGCAAGTTCCCACGGGACGCCGAGGATGACGACGACCGTGTAGGTGAAAAAGGCGTTCAGCCCCATCCCGGGTGCAAGTCCGAACGGGCGGTTCGCGTACAGTGCCATTACCAGAATAGCCACGATCGAGGCCAGTATCGTGACCACGGCGAGCATCTGGAAAATCTCGCCCGACGTGTATTCGACGCCGTTGATCATCGTGGTCTCCTGGAACTCCCCGGCGTCGTGATCGTAGAGGATCGCGTCGCTGAGAATCGCCGGGTTCACGACGATGATGTACGCCATGGCCAGAAACGTCGTGAGTCCCGCCAGTGTCTCCGTTCTGAAATCGGTCCCGTGCTCGTCGAAGTCAAAAAACTCCGCGATCGTCTCACGTGCCCCCATGTTGGATGAACGAGCATAGCGACACCGGCAATTTAACCCTTCCTGTCTCGCCTAACGAAATTTTATGCAAGTTCGCGTGTATCTGTCCGGAAAACGAATCGAGAATGGGACTCGAACGGTGGCGGTCTGGCTCTCGATGTTGGACCGCACGGTCCGTTGCTTTCGGAATTCCTTACGCTCGAGTCTCGAGCGGGGACGACCGTCTCGCTCGTCGACGGGACCAACGTATTTGACCGTCCGCCACGTACCCAGATCTATGAGGTTTGTTATCGTGGGATACGGTCGTGTCGGATCACGGACGACGAGGGTTCTCGCGGAAGAGGGACACGACGTCATCGTCGTCGACAACGATTCGGACCGGGTCGACCGAGCGGCAGAGAACGGGTTCGAAACCCTCCGCGGCGACGGCGCGGACGAGGCCGCGTTGCTGGAGGCGGGAATCGATACCGCCGACGCGATCGGGGCGTTCACGCCGGACCTGAACGTCAACTTCGCGGCGTGTATGGTTGGTTCCCACCACGGCTGTCGGACCGTTCTCCGAATCGACGAAGACTATCGCCAGGACATCTACGAGAAGTACGCCGAGGACGTCGACGAAATCATCTACCCCGAACGACTCGGCGCGGCGGGCGCGAAGACCGCCCTCCTCGGCGGTGATTTCAACGTCGTCGCGGACCTGACCGCGAACCTCCAGCTCACGGTCGTCGAAATTACGGACGACTCCCCGGCCGTTGGCAAACGGATCAGCGAACTCGAGTTACCGGGCAACGCTCGAATCTACGCCCACGGACACGACCTCGAGCCGCTGACCATCCCGCTCCCCGGAACCAAGCTGTCGGTGGGAGACGAGGTTGCTATCATTACGGAAACCAACGTCGCAGACGACGTACACACGACGTTGTCGCCTGCTTCGAGTTGAGTTGCCGACTCGTCGATGGGATTCGTTCGACTTATTCTCGATAGTTCTCGCTCGAGCGTTTCGATCCGAGGTCGACTGCCGGTAGAATGCGAGTGGAGGATGGTGTGAAAAGTGGGGAGCGAATGGGGGGAGGCGCGCTGACGGGAGGATGGGGGGAGTTGGTACCCGTCACGCGGTGCGCGCCTGTTTGATTCGTCGGCACGATATATGATAAAACTGTGTCAGACGATTGCGTGACGATCGTCAGACGGTGAGGAAATGTGCTTCAATCGCCCAGTCTTTAGATAGTGGTCACTCCTCCCGGTCGGGTCGAAAGACGAGCACGTTCTGGTGGACCATCGACGGAACGAACGAGAACGGATAGCCGTAGACGTGGAGGTCTTTGGACGGGTCGTACCAGATCAGATTGGCGACCAGCCGAACGGGTGCGGCCGACTCGATCGCTCGAGCGAGATCGGCCGAAAGGAACTCGTAGGACTGGTCGCGGTACATGTCTCCGATGAAGACGACGAGGTGGCCGTCCGGATCGACGGCTCTGGAAAACCGGGCGAACTTCTCGGCCATATCCTCGAGCCATGCCGTTTTCGTCCGGCCGACCGGCTCCCCGTCGCCGTCGTCGGGTGCCTCTTCGACGGAAGTCTCGCTATCGTCGACACTCCCTTCGTCGGTAGTCTCGCTATCGTCGATTCCGCCTTCGGCGATGGGACCGCTTTCGCCCTCCCCTGTCGATCCCCCGTCGAACGAACCCAGTTTGCTCTCTCGAGTCGCCCGTTCGTTCCGGGTTTGCTCGAGTTCGTCCATGTGCCAGTAAGGGACGTCGGTGAGCAGGAGGTCGACGGAGTCGTCCGGTATCTCCTCGATTAGTGACGAACAATCCCCGTGACGGACGTCCTGTTCGGCGAGTGGCGAATCGCCTCGCTCCCGGCGCTCAGCGTTCTCCTGCGCTAAGACTTCTTCGTAGATGTCGATCCACCGCTTGTTTCGCTCGAAGCCGATGGCCTCGCGAAGCCCCGTTCCCTCGTGCTCGCAGAAACTCGCGCCGAGCAAGGTACCGCCGACGCCGGCGAACGGATCGAGCACCGTATCGCCCGCCTTGCTAAAGCGCCCGATTAACTCCGCGCAGAGTCGCGGCGGTTTCTGTCCGCCGTGTTCGCTTCGCAGGTCGTGCTGGACATCGGGCGGGTATCCCTCGGCAAGCACCGATTTCGTTGCGTACTTCCACTCTCGGCCGGTCAGGTCGTTCACCCGATTCCGTTCGTCGTAGATCCCTCTTCCCTCGAGGTACTGCTGGTGGTCGGAGAGGTCGTCGGTGTCGACCACCTCGCCGTCCTCGACGGGCAAGGACTCGTCTCGAGCGCGGTCGGCGTCGAACGTCCCGTCGTCGTCGGTAAAGAGGCGGCTCTGACGGTGGCGCTCATCCTCGGTCATATGCGGAGTGGTCGTCGATCCGGCTTAAAGCTACTCGAGAACGTCGACGAGCGGATCGTCGGCGATCATCTGTGCCAGGACGACCCGATCGACGTGATCGGACCGCTCGAGCAGTTCCGTCGCGATTTCGACTCCCGCGTCGCGAAGCGCTTCGTCGTCGACTTTGTTGAGCAACGGAACGACCGTCGCGTCCTCGGAAACGTCTTTCACGCCGCCCTGCTCGCTCGCGAGCACGGCCGCCACGTCGGCCGGTCGGATCTCCTCACCCAGTTCGAGTCCGGTGATGTCGGCGACGAGTTCTGGTCGGTGGACGAGCTCCGTCGACAGCGGTTCGCCGACGACGTGGGTGCTCGCGATCGGAATCACGGTATCAGTGCACTGGGGGAGCTGGGGCTCGTGATCGTCCGGTGCCTTGAAATCCCGCATTCGCGCCCCGTCGGCTTTGACGAGAACGAGATCGGCTTCCCCCGACGCGTCGATCTCGTCGATGATCTCGTTGTCGTAGCCGCCGTACCGTTCCTCGTCTGCGCGTTCGGGAACGAGACCAAGCGGCCAGTCTCCGTTCGCGTCGCTCGTTCCCGTTCCGCCGTCCGCTCGCTCCTCGAGAGCCGAAACTGGCTCCTCGGTCACGTCGACCCGCTCGACGTGCGAGTCGAAGAACGGAATCCGAACGCTGGCCGTGACGACGGTTCTGGGTGCGACGTCCTCGGTCGCATGCGAGGCGAGCGTGTAGAGTGTCGTTTTCTTCCCGCCCGCACCCACCGTACAGACGGTTCCCGACTCGGCTCGAAGGGCCTCGAGAATGTTCATACGAATACGTTAGGCGGGCTAGCCAAATCAGTTTGGCGAGACGCCTTCGGAGTCGTCGACTGCCTCGAGGCTCACCGCTGACGAGGGCGATCACGGGCGAGTCCACTACACTGATTTGCCCACCACTCCATGTCAGCAGTATGTCCCTACTACCTTCTGATTTTCTGGACCATCAGGAGATCCACCCTTCCCTGCGGGAGAAACTCGAGCGCTACGGCGATCAGGGTGGACTCCTCGGTATTCTGGTCTACGTATTCACGTATCTGGAATCCGAAGATGAACAACTCGCGGGCACTGCCGCCGAAATTCCTCCGCTCTTGTTCGTCTCGAGCAGTCTCCACGACGACGCAATCGACGAGACGGCTCTCGACTCCGCAGTAGAACGCGCTGGCGAGTCCTCGACGAGACTGACCACCAGACAGTTCCTGAACCAGCACGTGACGATCGGTGATCTGGTGTTTACGCACCTGATCGACCGTCTCGATGACCTCCCAGACGGATTCGAGACGGGGAAGGTCGCTTCCAGCATCCGCACCATCGGTACCGGGCAACTCGACGAAGACGGGTTCGGCTCTTCCGAGGCGTCGAAAGCCGACGCGGTTAGACGGCTCGACCAGCGAGGCTCGGTCTGGGGGGACCTGGTCGCAACCGTCGTCGGCGCGTCCGGCTCCTATTCCGACGACCAGCTCGAGCGGCTCACGACCGTCTCGCAGAACCTCCTGTTCGTCTACACGATTTTCGACGACGTCGAGGATCTCCCCGAAGACATCGAAAACGGCGTCGCCAACGCTCCGGTCATGCTTCTCGAGGAGGGTGCCGTCGACGACGCCGACTCGAGTGAGGCAGTCGTCGACGCCGTCCTCGAGTCGGACGTTCCTGATCAGCTTGACGCCCTCGTCGAGGCGCGTGAGGCAGAAGTCGAGGCCGCAGTTCGTCGGTTCCACGAGGACGGGGACTACTCGAACGAAGCGATTCTCGAGGCGACGTCGCGGGCGCTCGAATGGTACGCTGAATCCGTCTGCTCGAGGCCGCTCGAGGAGTCGGTCTCCGAAGCGTCACAACGAACGATCCGCGAGCAACTCACGGGCGACGACGCGACGAAACGCGAGTATATCGACTCCATTATACAGGACGCTCCGCTTTACGGCGTTCCAGCCGACGAAATCGGCCGCGAAGCGGCGACGCTGTCCGGCCGGCGACTCGCGCCTGCGATCACCCATCTGGTGCACGTCCAGACGCTCGCTGCCGCGACGATGCCGATGCATCTCGAGGATGCCTTCTCCAGACTTCGGGAGAAAAACGCGGCCTGAGCCGCCGTCAGTTGTAGCCCCGCCACCGGTAGCCACATTCGGTACACTTGAAGAACCGCGTCGGGGGTTCATCAGCAGAGGCGGTCTGTTTGAGTTCGTACCACGCTTCCTGATTTCCACAGTCGTCGCAGATGATATCCGTCGCGATGGGTTTCCCTTCGAAGTTCGCTTCCTCGCTGGATTCGATCACCTCGTTGTCGGTCTGGGCCTCCGTGGTGACGAACGCCGATTCGCGCTCTCGATCCCGGTCGCTCGAGAGCCCGCAGTCGTCGTTCGTACAGACCATCTGCTCACCGTCGGCTTTCATCATCGAACCGCACTCGTCGCAAAACTGCATACCACCCGTTGGGAGTCGACGCGCAAAAACCCTAAGGATAGCTCCGTTCGGTTTCCGGGTTCGTCGTTGTGTCTGTCCGGTATTTTCCTTGTGCCTGTCCCTTGTGTCTGTCCAATTCTGTCGTTGTTCCTGTCCGAATACCCTCTAGAAATACGAGGGGTACCCCCGAAGAAGAGCGTGTTAGCTTCATTTCCTTGTGACACGTACGAAGAGACGGGTCTCTTGACGTCGTCTCGGCACTCAGCCTACCGCCGAACGCGATCGCGGCGAGATCCAGAACTGAGGAGGAGGAAAATGGTATCGAAAGAGACAGAAACAGAAATAACGGAGTATTTTGGGCAGGTTCCAGGCTGGATCGAAGCGCTTCCTGAGTCCGCGGCGGATCACAGTTGGGAAGTCGTCCGGGATCTCCAGCTCGGAGAAACCGAACTCACACAGCGCGAAAAGGCTCTCGTCGCACTCAGTGCGGCATCCGCCATACAGTGTCCATACTGCATCCACTTCCACAGGGAAGAAGCGAAACTCGAGGAGGTAACCGACGACGAGATAGACGAAACGGTCGCCGTCGCCGGCGACGTTCGATACTTCTCGACAGTCTTACACGGAGCGGAGATGGACTACGACGAGTTCGTAACCGAAACCGGAGCGATCGTCGACCACATCAAAGAACAGCAGGCACCGGCTCCCGGCGACGACTGAGCCGCTGTGTCTGAAATTATTTTGTCTCCGACGTCGCACGTATTCTTGGCGCATCGGGGACGAAGTTCTCGGCGCTTTCGGACGACTCGAGAGCAGTCTCCGGTCGAGAACCGATTGCCAGAATCGAAGTCTCTATTCAGGTTCGACTGGTACCTTCGAACGTGACCGAGTACGACGCGGTTGTGTACGATCTAGACGGGACGTTAGTCGACCTCGCCGTCGACTGGAAAGCCGTCGCTATCGACGTGCTCGCCGTCTACTCATACGATGGGGTCGAACCCCCAAGCACCGAACTCTGGGATATGCTCGACGCCTCGAGCTCCGTCGGGCTGGCCAGCGAAATCGAAGAGACGATCGCCGACCACGAACGCGAGGGAGCTCGACGCTCCGAGCGGCTCGCTCATGCGGATGACCTCCTCGAGCGCGAGGTTCCGGTTGGCGTCTGCTCGCTCAATTGCGAAGCGGCTTGCCGGATCGCACTCGAGGAACACGGGCTCGCGGATGCAGTCGGGGCCGTCGTCGGTCGTGATACGATGCCGATGAGAAAGCCCGATCCCGAGCCGTTGATCGAGACCATTCGGTCGCTCTCCGTGAACCCGACGACGACGCTGTTTGTCGGTGACTCCGAACGGGACGAACTGGCCGCAGAACGGGCGGGTATCGACTTCGAGTACGTCGACGGTCGGAAGCCGAGCTATTAACCGGCGGTCGGATGTCGGATTGCTAATCGGCGAACGGAGCCGATCCCTGTCGGTACCGCTTGAGGGTATGTGACCGCGAGAACGACGGTTGTCCCACTTAAGCGCTATTTTTGCTGACGTTTCGCATACAGAAATACCGATAGCGCGGTGATGATCCAGATGACTGCCCCGACGCGGATAGCGAACTCTACGCGAGCACCCCAGCTCGGAAGATCGACGGGAACCGATAGGAGCGCGACAATTGGTGCTCCAACGGCGATGGTCGCGACGAACGTAACCTGCATCACCCATCCGAAATCGACGCCGTCGGGTGAACTGGTTTCGACGGGTTCTGGCACGAGTACGAGTTGACCTCGCCGTGCAGTCCTAATAAGTGCCGCGGGACGAGCCAAATACGTCCCGGAGAAGGGGTCGTCGCGGGCGTGCTCGAAGAACGATGCTGTTTACTGATCGGGTACGAAGGTGTGTGTATGGTAACCGTACGCGACCTCAGAGAGCAGATGGGTGAGAACCCTATCACGGTGCTGACCGCCTACGACGCACCCACAGCCGAAATCGTCGACGAGGCGGGCGTCGACGTCGTTCTCGTCGGCGACAGCCTCGGAAACACCACGCTCGGGTACGAGACGACGGTCCCGGTGACCGTCGACGAAATGGCCAGCCACACCGGTGCCGTCGCTCGAGCGACCGACGATGCGCTGGTCGTTGCGGACATGCCGTTTCTCTCCTTCGGCGTCGACGAGGCGACGACCATCGAAAACGCCGGCCGGATGCTCAAAGCGGAGGGAGCGTCGGCGGTCAAACTCGAGAGCGGCCAGCACACGGTCGATATCACGGAGAAGATGGTCCAGCTCGGAATCCCGGTCATGGCCCACCTCGGGTTGACCCCCCAGCACGTCAACCAGTACGGCGGCTATCCCCGGCAGGGTACGGATCAGAAGGCCGCGGACCGAATGCTCGACCTGGCGAAAGCCCACGCGGATGCGGGTGCGTTCTCACTGGTCCTCGAGCACGTGCCCTCGAATCTCGCCCGGACGATAACCGAAGCGATCGATATCCCGACGATCGGGATCGGTGCGGGACCCCACTGCGACGGACAGGTACTCGTTTTCGACGACGCCGTCGGTCTGAGCGAGTGGACGCCGTCGTTTTCGAAACAGTTCGGCGATGTCCGCTCGGAGATGGAGTCGGCGGTCGACGAATATATTTCAGCGGTCGAGGAGCGCGAGTTCCCGGCTGAGGAACACAGTCACGAAGAGAGCGACCTCGAGGACATTTACTGATCGCGCGGCGACGAAGATTTTCGCGGATCGGACGAAGACACTCCCTCGGCTCGGGACGCTACCGGGACTCGAGGAACTCAGCTATCGTCTTGTTGAAGGCGTCGGGTTGTTCGACCATCGGAAAATGCGCTGCCTGTTGGATTTCGACTATTGCTCCGTTGGGGATCTCGTCGGCGAGATACTCGTGGTACCACGGCGGTGTAAGCTGATCGTACTCGCCGTAGACTGTGAGCGTCGGAACCTCGACTCTGTGCAGTTCGTTTCGAACGTCGAACCGGTGGCAGGTGAGGAAGTCGCGATACGTGACCGCCTGTCCGCACTCGAGCATTCGTTCGCGCGACGCCGCGAGCAGTTCCGGATCGGGATCGTGAAAGATCCTGTTCGGCTCGTGGAGGAACTCGACGGCCCGCTCGAAATCCGACTTGAGCCAGGCGAGGAGATCGTCGAGCACGCCCATTCGGGCACCCGTCCCGGTCAGAATCGCCGCCTCGGCTTCGAACGACCGCTCGAGGAGGATGTGGAGGACAACAGCACCGCCGAGCGAGTTCCCGACGAGGGCGGTCGAATCCGTTTCCTCGACGACCGCGAGCACATCGTCGGCGTACGCCGACAGTGCGGTGTAGCCGGAGTTCGCCTGAATATCGTCGGATTCGCCGTGTCCACTCAGGTCGAGTGCGACGATCTCGTAGCGATCCGACAGCGATTCTTGAAAGCGCCAAACCGCGTGTGAACCGCCGCTGCCGTGCACGAAACAAACCGTTTCGCTGGACGTTTCTCCCTCGGTCACAGTGTATGCCGTCTCCCGTCCGTGGTGGGCGAGCGTTCTCATACGTTGCTAAAGGATAACAGCCCGCATAAATACCCGAGTCAGCTTCGCGGCTCTGCGCGTCGACTATCCTGATGGGGCTGATCGCCAAGACAGGGGCGACCGCTGATGGAGACGAAGTTGCAAAGATAGCGTGGAACTGCGTTCAAGCTCTTCTTCTCTATCCCTTCGCCCTCTGTGGGTTTGCCTGCGACAGATATAAGTACTAGAAGCCCTAACTTAGGGTTAGTCACAATGAACTCTGAGCAATTCACGAGCGATCAACTCGCTCGCAAATACGAGTACGAGGACGGGTCAGTCATCGCGATCGACCTCGGCACGAGCGTGCCGGAGCCGTCAGTCGATCTCGTCGATGGAACGGTCATTATCGTCAGCGGCGACGAACAGTACGAGTTCGATCTTCCAGTCGAAGAGAACGACGCGGACACGTTTATCAGAAACGGCGTGCTCACTATCGAACTGGAGGACAACGTATGAAACTCACCGTCAAACCCCTCAAGCAAAAAGACGCAGGTCGCGGACTCGCAGCGATCGATCGCGTCTCGATGAGCGAGCTCGGCCTCGAGAACGGGGATTACATCACAATCGAGGGCAAAGGTGACGGACAGTCCGTTGCCCGAGTCTGGCCCGGCTATCCCGAAGACGAGGGACGAAACGTCGTCCGAATCGACGGTCGTCTCCGACAGGAGGCAAACGTCGGGATCGACGACAGCGTCTCCGTCGAGAAGGCCGATGTCAAACCGGCAACGGCCGTCACCGTCGCGCTCCCGCAAAACCTTCGTATTCGGGGCGATATCGGCCCGCTCGTCCGCGATAAGTTGAGCGGACAGGCCGTCACCGAGGGCCAGACGGTTCCGTTTTCGCTCTCGTTCGGTCCGATGGCCAGCTCCGGCCAGTCGGTTCCGCTGAAAATCGCGAGCACCTCGCCGTCGGGAACGGTCGTCATCACCGACTCGACCGATATCGAAATCTCAGAGACGCCAGCCGAGCAGATCAGCTCCGGCCCCGGTGGAGCGTCCGAAGGCATCCCGGATGTCACCTACGAGGATATCGGCGGTCTCGACGACGAACTCGATCAAGTCCGCGAGATGATCGAGCTGCCGATGCGCCACCCCGAGCTGTTCCAGCAACTCGGCATCGAACCGCCGAAGGGCGTCCTCTTGCACGGACCACCCGGTACCGGGAAGACGCTGATGGCGAAAGCGGTCGCAAACGAGATCGACGCCTACTTCGAGACCATCTCCGGACCGGAGATCATGTCGAAGTACTACGGCGAATCCGAGGAACAACTCCGCGAGGTCTTCGAGGAAGCCGAGGAGAACTCCCCGGCGATCATCTTCATCGACGAACTCGACTCGATCGCCGCAAAGCGCGAGGAAGCTGGCGGTGACGTCGAACGTCGCGTCGTCGCGCAGCTGCTCTCGCTGATGGACGGCTTAGAGGAGCGCGGTCGCGTCACGGTCATCGCGGCGACCAACCGGATCGACGATATCGATCCCGCACTTCGTCGCGGCGGTCGGTTCGATCGCGAGATTGAAATTGGCGTTCCCGACAAGCAGGGACGCAAGGAGATTCTGCAGGTCCACACCCGCGGAATGCCCCTTTCGGACTCCGTCGACGTCGAACACTACGCGTCGAACACTCACGGCTTCGTCGGTGCGGACCTCGAGAGTCTCGCACGCGAAAGCGCGATGAACGCGCTCCGACGGATCCGGCCCGAACTGGACCTCGAGTCCGACGAGATCGACGCGGACGTTCTCGAGAGTCTCCAGGTAACCGAGCGGGACTTCAAGGAGGCACTCAAGGGCATCCAGCCCTCGGCGCTTCGGGAGGTCTTCGTCGAAGTTCCGGACATCACCTGGAACGATGTCGGCGGGCTCGGCGATACAAAAGAGCGGCTTCGCGAGACCATCCAGTGGCCGCTTGACTACCCCGACGTGTTCGAGGCGATGGACATGCAGGCCGCCAAGGGCGTCCTCATGTTCGGGCCACCGGGGACCGGGAAGACCCTGCTCGCGAAGGCGGTCGCCAACGAGGCCGAATCGAACTTCATCTCGATCAAAGGCCCCGAACTGCTCAACAAGTACGTCGGCGAATCCGAGAAGGGCGTCCGCGAGGTCTTCGAGAAGGCTCGGTCGAACGCACCGACCGTGATCTTCTTCGACGAGATCGACTCCATCGCCGGCGAACGCGGCGGGAACACCACCGACTCCGGCGTCGGCGAACGGGTCGTCAGCCAGCTGCTGACCGAACTTGACGGCCTCGAGGAGCTTGAGGACGTGGTCGTCATCGCGACGACGAACCGACCGGACCTGATCGACAGCGCCCTGCTCCGTCCAGGCCGACTCGACAGACACGTTCACGTCCCCGTGCCGGACGAGGAAGGCCGCGAACGCATCTTCGAGGTCCACACGCGTAACAAACCGCTCGCAGACGCCGTCGACCTCGAGTGGCTCGCCGCCGAAACGGAGGGCTACGTCGGTGCCGACATCGAAGCTGTCTGTCGTGAGGCCTCGATGGCGGCCAGCCGCGAGTTCATCAACTCGGTCGACCCCGAGGAGATGGGAGACAGCATCGGCAACGTTCGAATCAGCCGCGAGCACTTCGAATACGCCCTCGAGGAGGTCCAGCCGAGCGTGACCCCCGAAACTCGAGAGCAGTACGAAGAGATGGAAGAGCAGTTCCAGCAGGCAGAGCCAAGCGGTGAGAGCGACCAGCTGGGTCGAACCTTCCAGTAAGTCGCTTGAGGCGTTCTGACTTTTTCGATCTGCGGTTCTCTCGGATACGACTCAACTCGAGGAGTGTCGATTGTCGAGTCGATGATCGTGTACTCGTCGGATTGTCAACCGGATAGTACAATAGAACGATATATTTCACGATAGCGTAGATACCGATCCAGAATATGAGAGCGGTGTTGATCGGAATCTTCGCCCTTTAGCTAACGGAAATTGCAAGAGTAAGTGCCATCATCAACGGGATGGCACCGGACGGACTCGAGAGGCACGCTCAGTCGTCTGGCGCGGTCGCCGAATCGGTCGATCGAGTTTCTCGCGGTGCCGGTCCAACCAGCAACTTCACCGAAATGCCCGCACCGACCAGTGCGATCGACGAGAGCGTGACGAAAAACGTCGCCATCGTCGCGTGATCGAGGAGAAAGCCGCCGAGGGCGATGCTCGCCGAGCCGAGGCCGAACATGCCGAGGTAAGTGTAGCCGTAGGAGAGCCCGCGCGTTTCCGGCGGGGTGTAGACGGCGACGGCCTCCTGATAGAAGGGTTCGATCGCGAATAGGGCAAAGCCGAGGACGCCGCAGTAGAGCAGAATCACGACGAGGCCCATCGACGAAACGGGGACGAACGCGACGGCGAGGATTGCGAGTCCGACAAAGGCCACGATCAACCCCCGAGCGACGGGCACGCGGCTTGTCAACTTGCCGGCGACGTACTGACCCGCCATCCCCGCGACGAGCAGACCGACGTAGAAGTAATCGCCCAGCGAGAGTTCCTCGAGGCTGCTCGGCGGTTCGATCCCCTCCATCGCCGGGAGGTTGTTCAACAGTTCCGGCAGATAGGTGAGGACGCCGCGGTAGTAGAGGCCGACGAACGTGACGACGGCGAAGACCAGCAGGAACGAACTGGCAAACAGCGTCCGAGAGTTCGAGGCGAACTCGCGAGCGGAGAGCGATCCCGTCGAAGCGCTTGCGTCGTCGCCGCCGTCGCTGTCGTCCGAATCTCCCAGAGCGGCGGCGGGATCGAACTGCGCTCGGAGCCCGTAGGCGGTCGCGAGTATCCCGGGAACGGCCAGCGCGACGGCGACGAGTCGCCACTCGAGGACGAGCAACATCGTCGCGGTGGCGAACGGGCCGAGCGCAATGCCGACGTTGCCCGCGATGCCGTGCCAGGCAAAAACCGTTCCTCGGCTCTCGACGCCGGTGCTGATCAGCGCCAGCCCGGCGGGGTGGTAGATGCTCGCGACGATTCCCCAGCACAGCAGGCTGGCCGCGACGGCGTAGATCGAGTTCGCGAAGGCGAGGGTCACAAAGGTGACGCTCATGCCGGCCAGACAGACGAGGACGAGTCGCTTCGGGCCGTACCGATCGGCCAACAGTCCTGCGGGTAACGCGCCCAGGCCGAAGGGCGCGTACCCGAGCGCGACGATGAGGCCGACGAGCGCGACGCTCACGTCGAACGCGTCGAGCCAGACGACAAGAAAGATCGGGATCGCCAACTCGAACCAGTGGACGATCGCGTGGGCTAACATCGTGAACGCCGCGATCGACCGGTCGTTATCGCTGAGTGCCATTTCGCTGTCGATATTGGGTGGTACCGGGCAGACTACTTAGAGAACTCGGAACCCCTCGTCGCTTGCGCGACGCACTCGAGTGTGCTCGCGCAGTACGGAGCACTCGTCAAATCACCCGTCGCAAATTCGACGGGCGCGACGACCTACGGCAACGCTTCCGCCGGTTCGTCCTCGAGATCCGAGAGGACCTCCTCGGCGTGACCCTCGGGGGTCACGTTTTCGTAAACCGCCTGGATGGCTCCGTCGGGACCGACGACGTAGGTGTTCCGGAAGACGCCGTCGAACGTGTTGCCGAACAGTTGCTTTTCGCCGTAGGATTCGTACAGCGTCGACACCTCACCCATCTCGTCGGCGAGGAGGTCGAACTCGAGGTCGTACTCCCCAGCGAATTTCTCGAGGTCGGACACCGAGTCGTCGCTGATCCCGATGACGGCGGTATCGAGGTCCTCGAGTGCGGCGAGTGTGTCGTTGAAGCCACACGCTTCGGTCGTACAGCCGTCGGTGTTCGCCCGCGGATAGAAGTAGATGACAAGCCGTTGGCCGTCAAAATCTGTTTTGCGAACGGTCTCTCCGTGCTGATTCTGTAGTTCGAACTGTGGTGCGTCGTCGCCAACCTCGAGCATAGAAGCGTCTTCGAGAGCGTCGTTGTATGTATTGTGATTCGACCGAATCACCCAATAACCGTTCACTCGAGTTGTTCGGCGGCCTCGCGCTCGACCAGCGGCGTCGCGTTCTGTTCGGGCAGCGTGACGACGTCGTCGGCCGCGAGCGTATACTCCCGGTCGTCGACGCCCAGAATCGAACCGACATCCTCGGTGATCTTGACGGTAAGGCGCTCGAGTGAAGCCCCGTCGTTCGTGTCACCTTCGGTACCGGTCGACGGCGTAGTCGAGTCCGCCCCTTCGTCACCGTCGGGAGCCGGTGGCTTCGGCGGGGCTTCCGGCTCTGGCTCCGCCGGATCCGTCCCGGACGACTCCGCTGGTTCCGGCGGATCGCCACCCATCACGTCCGCGGCAGTGACGGTGCTCGAGTCCGGGGACGAATCCGACGCGTCGGATACCGATTCGTTCGCGTTGGCACTCTCCGGCTGTGACTCGGGTGGTGCGGGCGAGGTCCGATCTTCGGGCTCGATAGCTGACCCGCCGATCGCCTCCTCGCCGGTTTCGGCCGATGCCGTCGGTGAGCCAGTTCGTTCTGACGCCGTCGGCTCGCCCTCGCCCTCGAGCGCTTCGGTCTCGGCTTGTGTTCCCGCTTCGGCGTCGACGCCCTCAAGCACGTCGAGCACTCGATTTTTGTTCGACTGGATGCGGTCGATGAGGTCGTCAAAGAGATCGGCTTCCTCGGCCGTGAGTCCCTCGTCGTTCGCCGCCATGCCGGCCGCAGAGAGGCTCGCCTGCTTGACGAGTTTCCCCATTCGGCGTTCGTAGATCGCCTCGACGACGTCTTTAGCGGTCTCGATCTCGTCGGTGAGCTGGCTCACTTCCGGTGAGGCAAACGGATCGTCCGTGGCTTCCGCGACGCGATCGCGCTCGTCCTCGAGGTCTGCAATATACTCGCCGACTTCCTGATAGAACGAGGGGCGCAGATTCTGGAGGCTATCCTTCTGGCGCTCCTTGCTCTGGACCGAGCGTAGTTCGTCGAGATTCATTCTTTTTCCTTTTCGGCGCGGCCACGCGCCATGAGAAACATGGCGACGTACTCCGGTAGTGACTGGTCACCCTCCTGGACTGTAAAGATATCGCCCCCAAGTTCGACCTCGCCGCCGCGGTCGACATTGATCGCCACTTCGTGGCTAGTAAACGTCTCCGGAACGGCGTCGACGATCGGATCGAACGCCTCGAGGTCCTCGGGAGCGATCCGCTGTGTCGTCAAGGCGCTCCCGCCGTGGAGGCTCCCCGGCAGTCGGATGAGCCGATTCGTGTCGGTCGTCACCGGTTCGTCGATCGGGGCGTTGTCGCGTTCGACCGCCGTCGACGCGAACCGTTCGGCCAACTGCGCGATGGCAGTGTGAACGGTCACGTTGCCCGCCTCGAGGCCCTCGCGGTTGTTCCGGGCGGCCGAGAGCGTCGCTTCGGCTTTTCCCTCGCCGATGCCGTCGAACTCCTGCAATCGCTCGAGCGCGTCTTCTTCGTCCATCTCGAGCAAATCCTCGATGAAGGCCATGAAGTGCTCGTGAATTCGGGACCCCCAGCCGCCGTCGACTCGCAGGTTTCGCCGTTCAGTCGGCGTCTTTCGACCGAGTCCGGCGACCGTCTCAGTTTCGATCAGCTCCTCGAAGTCGAGACCGATCCCGCGAACGTAGTCGACGATCTCGCGGCGGTGTTCCCGGTCGAGGTGTTTGACGTTTTCGTCGCGAACGTGGACGTGGTAGCCCCGCCCGCCGGAGAAGACGATCTCGATGTTTTCGAAGGCGAAATCGTCCTCGAGAAACTCGAGCAAGCGAAGGAGGGCGTCCTTACACTTGCTGAGCATCTCCGCGTACGAATCCTCGCCGAGGGTAACTCTCGGCAGGTGATCGGCGTCGAGATCGAAGACCAGATCCGACGAGCGCCACTCCTTTTCGGTCATCGAGCCCGCACCGGGGTCGCGATAGCGTCCCGCAGAAAAGTAGACGTGTTGGGGCCGTTTGCGGACGAGAAACTCCTCGATGTCGCCGAGCTCGAGGAGCGATCGGTGTCTGACCATCGTCGTTCCCGGCCCCTCGGTCCACGGGATGAACCCCCACTCGCGCTCGTTAGCCTCGGGCGGGAGCGTGATCTCCGTCCGACGGTAGTGATCACGGAACCGGCCTCGAAGATACGCTCTCGTTCGCTCCTCCATTCGTCCACGGTATCTGAGACGGGAGACTATAATCTTCCCGAAAGTCTCGAACGCTCGAAAGACAGCGAACGGGAGGACTCACCGCGAATGATATAAAGACGCACTATATGCAGGTGACGGTAGCGTGTCGATTTCGTGACGTTACGGTTGTGCGATAATCTCGAGAAGATTGTAGCTGGTGCGTTTATAGCGAAGAGTGTGACTCGAGCGGTGGAAAACAACTGACATGCGACCGTTCGCGGCTACCGGCGCATCAGTTCGGAAATCTTGTCCGTAATACCGCTGCTCGAGCCGAGTTTGAGGTAATAGGCGTCGCCGCCGTCTTCGTAGTAGTTGTCGATCCGACGGTTGATCTCGAAGCCAAGGTGTTCGTAGAATCGAAGCGCATCCTCGTTGGTCGTTCGAGCGTGACAGGTGATCGTGTCGTATTCCTCTGCGACGCGTGCGACGAGACGCTTGCCGATCCCTTCGCCCTGATAGTCGGGCGAGACCGCCAGAAAGAGAATGTAGCCGTCCCGTCGAACGGCCGCAAAGCCGATCAGTTCCTCGTCTTGCAGATAGATGTGAACGGTCGAGCGGCGATAAGCGTCGGTGAAGAAACTATGTCGCTGTTTGAGAACACCAACACGGTCGTTGATCTCCTCTTTGAGTTGCCAGGCTTCGTCGACATAATCGTCACTACCCGAGGTGACGACGCGACTGTCGATGTTGACGCTCACTGCTGTCTTCTAACAGTCTCGTCAATATAATTCCACCGGCATGCGAACTCGTGAAGGGATCATCATAACTTTGATATATTCGGCTGAGAAGGCGATTTTCGAACTGTTGGCGACCCGGGCAATCAGACATGCTAAATCGAATGTGTCCGGGCCGTGGAACCGACGGCCATACGGTCCTCGCCGATAAACCGGGAACCGATGGGTTTCGAACTCCGAGAACACACTGCCGATATCGCGGTTGGGGCAACTGGGGACAGTCTCGAGTCGGTTTTCGGCGCAGTCGCGGACGGACTCGCCGCGGCCTCGACCGAGGACATCCCCCAAACTGGCGGAGACCGGTTCTCGCTCACGGTGAGTGCGGAAAATCTCGAGGCGCTGCTTTTCGATTACATCGATGAACTGATTTACCTCCGCGACGTTCGCCTCGAGCTTCCCGTCGATAATCGGGTCGAGAAACTCGAAATTGCCGAACTCGGTGAATCGCGAACCAAAGACGACTCGGCTGACGAGACAGCCTATTCGATCGAGGCCACTGCACGCGGCGTTCCGTTATCCGAAATCACCGCACGAGAGATCAAAGCGGTCACGTACTCGGAGATGCGCCTCGAGGAGACCGACGACGGCTGGGAGGCGTACGTCGTGTTCGACGTTTGAGTGTTAGGTGCCCCGTTACCGGGTTGGACGGCCGCGAAAAGTAGATCGTAGCCACGTCGTTTTTACCGCCGTCCTCATATCACTAGGTATGTTTCGAAGATTCGACGTTCGACCGAGCCGGATCGGTGTCTGGCTCACAATTGCCGCCTGCTGGTTCGGCGCGACAGTCGGTTCGGTCAGTGCTCACGAGGAGTATGTCGTCGACGGGGAGCAGGGCGTTCCGGTCGACGAATTTCTCGCCGATGCGCTCACCGATCCGATGGTCGTCGGCCCGTTGCTGGCCGGGGGACTCGTCGTTCTCGGCATCGTAACTCTCTACCTCTGGATCCAGCCGTTCCAGCGGGATCTTGGCGCGTTCAGCCACGCGATGGACGAGTACGTCGACTACGTTCCATGGCTGTTGCGGATCTCCTTTGGCATCCCATTGATCGGTGCCGGTTTCGGCGGCTACTTCATTAGCCCCGCCCTCGAGGTCGAGCTTCGGATTCTGCAGGTCGGGCTCGGCTTTTTGTTGTTGTTCGGGTTCGCAACTCGAGTCGTTGCGCTCGCAACGTTGGCGGTCTATCTCGTCGGGGTGGTAATCTGGCCGACGCTTCTCTTACAATTCGAGTTCGTCGGCGGCCTGCTCGCCATCGCGTTGATCGGGAGCGGGAAGCCGAGTGCCGATCACGTTCTCCAGCGAGTTGCCGGCACTCCGGGGACCGTCTACAGGCGGTTCGATCCGATCTACGATAGCGCACGTTCGTTTCAGGACCGAACGGCTCCCTACAGACGGTATCTTCCGACAGTCGTTCGATTCGGCCTCGGGACGACGTTCATCTATCTCGGTGCGACACAGAAGATCCTCCGGCCCGGACTGGCTCTTGAGGTCGTCGATCAGTACGATCTCACGGCGGTCGTCCCGGTCGCGCCCGAGCTCTGGGTTCTGGGTGCCGGACTCGCCGAGATCGCGCTCGGAACCGCCCTTATTCTCGGGCTGTTCACCCGAGCCAGTGCGGCGACGGCGATCGGGATATTTACGCTCACGCTGTTCGCGCTGCCGGACGATCCCGTCCTCGCCCACGTGGCTCTGTTCGGGATGGCCTCGGTCTTGCTTATCACCGGTAGCGGTCCGTACGCGCTCGACAATCGCACCGAACGGGTCGAAGAGGAACTCGAGGAGGCGGCTCCCGTTGCGAACCAGTAGCGCGTCGCATCGGGAACTGCGTAACTGATCGAGAGGTGCTATTCGGCGGCCAAAGAGACGAACACCTTTCACCGTCGGCGTCCGATTTTCGGGTATGACTACGTTCGACGCGGACGGCGTTACGCTCGAGCAGATTCGAGAGTACGTCTGGGAAGTAAAGCCAGAGGGAGAGATGAGAACGCCCGCGCGGGTCCTCGCGAGCGAAGCGCTCCTCGAGGAGATCAGCCAGGACAAGACCCTAGAGCAGTTACAGAACGCGACGCACCTGCCGGGGATGACCGACTACGCGATCTGTATGCCCGACGGCCATCAGGGCTACGGCTTCCCGGTCGGCGGCGTCGGCGCGCTCGACGCCGAAGACGGCTGTATTTCGCCGGGAGCCGTCGGCTACGACATCAATTGCGGGGTCCGCATGATGCGGACGAACCTGACCTACGAGGAGGTCAAGGGCCGGGAGGAGGAACTCGTCGACTCGCTCTTTGCGAACGTTCCGTCGGGGCTCGGCGGCGGCGGCATCGTTGAATCGGGAATCGACGACGTCGAGGAAATTCTCGCTCGCGGCGTCGACTGGGCGCTCGAGAACGGCCACGCCGTCGAGGAGGATCTGCTCCACTGCGAGGACGAGGGGATGCGCGAGGGAGCGGATCCGTCGAAGGTTTCCCAGAAGGCCAAAGACCGCGGGAAGAATCAGATCGGTTCGCTCGGATCTGGGAACCATTTCCTCGAGGTCCAGCGCGTCACCGATGTCTTCGATGACAAGGTCGGCGAGGCGTTCGGACTCTCCGAAGACCAGATCGTCGTCCTGATCCACTGTGGCTCTCGAGGGCTCGGCCACCAGACGTGCAACGACTACCTGCGAAAGATCGAACAGCAACATCAGGGAATGCTCGAGCAGTTGCCGGACAAAGAGCTGGCGGCGGCACCCGCCGGATCCCAGCTCGCCGAGGACTACTACGGCGCGATGAACGCCGCGATCAACTTCGCGTGGGTCAACCGTCAGCTGATCATGCACCGCACCCGGAAGGTCTTCGAGCGCGTCTTCGAGCGCTCCTGGGAGGAGATGGAGATGGACCTGCTCTACGACGTGGCCCACAATATCGCGAAAAAGGAGACCCACACCGTCGGGTCGGCAGGAGACGGGAGCGACGTTCGGGAGGAACGAGAACTCTACGTCCACCGCAAGGGGGCGACTCGAGCGTTCCCGAAGGGCCATCCGGAAGTACCTGCGGCCTACCGCGACGTCGGTCAGCCGGTGATCATCCCCGGAAGCATGGGCGCGGGAAGCTACGTCCTTCGTGGCGGCGAAGCCTCGATGGATCTCACCTTCGGTTCGACGGCCCACGGCGCGGGACGCCTGATGAGCCGCACGCAGGCGAAAAACGACTACTGGGGCGGCGACGTACAGCAGGAACTCGAGGACCAGGAGCAGATCTACGTGAAGGCCCAGTCCGGAGCCACCATCGCCGAGGAAGCGCCGGGCGTCTACAAGGATGTCGACGAGGTCGTCAAAGTCTCCGACGAGTTGGGAATCGGGGACAAGGTCGCCCGGACGTTCCCGGTGTGTAACATCAAGGGATAGATTCGGCTCGAGACTCGTCTGAACGTTCCTCCGAAATTGTATCGTTCGGTTTCATCGAACTGAACCCCTATTTTGCAGATATGTCAGGATAGTCTTCACTCGTACTGTTAGGGATTTCCCTTACAGCGCGTTACGTATAGCGCGCATACTCTCATCATCCTCGGTACGTTACACCATCATGACCGCGATGAAAAGGACCCCGGAAACCCCAGCGACGATGCCGACTGCTTTAGCCAATTGTGGGCCCCACGAAACCGTTCGTTCGAGCGAAAGCACGAGCGCAATGATCGCCATCCAGAGGATGTTCATCGAGCCGGCAACGACCATGAACGCGAACAATGCCCAACAGCACCCCACACAGAAGAGGCTAAAGCGCAAACCCATACTCGCGGCACCGCGAATCCCGGACCGATGGTAGGTCATCAGAAACCCGAACGGTGATCGACATTTATCGAGGCACTGGTATTTGTACGGCGATAGTTGGTATCCTCCGAGCAGTAGGAGTACGCCTCCGATGAGGAGCGGCCCGTGATTGCTTACTAGCGATACGAGTGGGACCAGCGCGTTGACTGCCAGTGGAATGAGGCCGGTGAGCGTCCAGACGAGTGTATACACCCCGAGCAACGCGCTCAGCCTTGCGGCTTTTGCGGGTCTGGAGAGATCCTGCAGTGTCCCGTTGTACAGCCGGAACAACGGCACCGTCGAGGGATACATCATGGCGACCATCATCGTCCCCCACATGAGCAGATAGAGCACGACGCCGATAGGACCCTGTCCAATCGCCATCGCTTCGGGGACGCCGGGGTCAGACATCCGCATGTCCATCTTGCCTCCCGGCATTGGGACCCATCGCCAGAGGATTGCAATCCATGCACCGAGCGCGAGCACGTACATGACGATGGCGATAAGCGGAAGTTGGCGTATGGTGAGGATCTGCTGTTCGGTCTTTCGTGTGGTCATACCTGGAAAGAATTATGTGGAGAACTCAGGTATTCGCCATTTCGAACTCACCGAAGTACGAGTTATTGCCTCCGACGTCCCACGAAAAGTCGTCATCGAAGGCAACGGTCGCTTCGGTCGTCTTGCCAATGTTCGCTGTTTCGTCCGGCTGAATGAACGGGTGGGGGTATGCTGACCCCTGGCTATCGCCGAAGCCGACGCTTTTGTCGGTCTCGATCGAGACGATATCGCCCGCACTGAACGAGAGGTGGCCGTCCCCCGTTGAGTAGGATATCGGCACCACAACACTATCTTCGACGGTGTCGATCAGCGGCGCGGCGGCTTCAAACAACCCGCCTGCCTGGCCGGAGAAGATGGTTTCGAGTGCCTCCGCTTGCGCTTCATCAGCAGCCTCGTCGATCACGAGGACGACGTGCCACCCGCCGTCGAGAAGGATGCCGTCCTCCCAAACGAGCATCCCTGCTCCGAGCCTGTCTAGGGACACATCCCCGTACGCCCCTTCTTGGATATTCCAGAATCCGGCGAACGTACATTTGTCGTCGTCTGCTGGTTCGTACCACAGACACTGGCACGGGACCGAACAGTTGCACGCCTCGATGAAGTCGCCTTTGAGGTTCCAGTCTTGTGTCATTGGTATGCTCCTCGACCCCCGTCACAATCTTCTTCAAAGCGAATTAGTCTCGTTGAGGGTCGGATGTGAGAATTCAATAAATAATTGCAAGTAGTTAACCAACGACGATCTGGCAGTCGCTGACGTTCGCGCAATCACTGAAGCGAGAAATTCAGCCTTCCGGAGGTACTGTTCAATCGACCCGTCCAATCGAATGTCCATTTTAGCTCGCTACAACACGCTGGCGAGCGTTGGTTGGGACAGGCAATCGATGACAGTCGAAAAACTCCGAAACCGTCGCTTAGGCCAGTTCTTGGACTGTTTCTACCAACCGTAGTATCGTCGTGTAAGAGCCCCCAATAGTTTTCGTGTTCCTTTGCGTACTCTAGACATGAACCTTGATAGCATGGGACACCGCACTCCAGACTCACCGATCGGCGACGTCGCGTATCTCGCCCGGTCAGAACACCGAATCCCGACACTCGTTGCGCTCACAGAGCGTCCACGGAGTCGCTCCGAACTCTGCGAGGTGACTGGTGTTTCCTCGTCCACGGTACGGCGGACGTTGAACGAGTTCGAAGAACGGCTCTGGATCCGCAAAGACGGCTACCAGTACGTAGCAACCCGGCTAGGAGAGGCGATCGCATCCGGAATGGAATACCTGCTCGACCGGGTCGAAACCGAGCGAAAGTTGCGTGACGTCTGGCACTGGCTCCCGAACGAGGTCAGCGAGTTCCCGATCGAGATCTGGTCGGAACTGACTGTAACTGTTGCCAACCCCGATGTCCCATACGATCCGGTAAAGCGATTCGAGTCGCTTCTCAAAAAGACGACCACGTTACGATATCTCCGTCCAGATATTGCTTTGATGGACCCCTGTTTTGACGTTCTCTGTCAACAGATCGATAACGGTGTAGACGTAACGGTGATCGACCGACCGAACAGCCACATGTACTTTATTTCGACGTATCCGGAGCGCAGTTCCGAGTTGTTTCAACAAGACAACTTCACGGTGCTCGAACACGACGAATTATCGCCATATGGAATCGGTCTGCTTGACGAGCGCGTCACCATTAGCTGCTACGAGCAGGACAGTGGGGGGGTTCAGGCAGTGATCGATACCGACGTACCGGCGGTACGCGAATGGGCGCTGTCGGTCTACGAACGCTACCGATCCGATGCTCGGCCGATTGAACCCCAGCAGTTCGTCGAATAACGCTCCAAGTCCAACTTTTGACCTGATCGTGACGTGGAGTATGGAACGAGAAGCGGTTCGGTGACGACCAACTCCAGATTGCAGTTGGTGAACCGTTTTCAGGGTCTGCAGGAACGCGAGGAACTGCCGAAACACCACAAAATAACCACTTTATCTTCGCCTTCGTAGCGTCTCTTGCCAGGAGGCAACATAACATGACTGACGACCAGCAAATCGCACACGGCATCGATCTCGAAACACTCGACGGGTTTGCCGAACACGCAGCCGGCCATCCTGAGGAGGTCCAGTTCGGCCTCCGAGCGTCCGCAACCTACGAGGGAACGGCCGCACACAGCCTGGCGAAGATCGACAGCTACGACCTCGGCGGCGAGACGATCACGCGTGAAACGCGCGAGTACACCCTTCCGTACGGCGGGTGGAAAGAAGTCCTCGACGCTGGTGGATGGGTCGGCGCGACCGACCGGATGGAACCGATTGAAGTCGCACTGTCTGCGCTCGCTGCCTGTATCAACGTTGGTATTACCATCAACGCCGCCGCGAACGGTGTCGATATCGACCACCTTCGGACGCACGTCCGGACCGACTTCGATCCAGCGGTCCTCTTTAGTCTCGAGGAACTCAAAGAGTCCGACTCCGTCTTCGAGAATCTGACTGCCGAGATCGAAATCGATGGTGCGGACCTCGACGAGGATCTGATCGACGAGTGGGCGCGCCGAGCGCCCGTCTATACGCTCGTCTCGCTCGATCAAGAAGTTGATATGACCGTCAACACGCCCGCGGAGGTGGCGGGCGACGACTAACGGTGAGCAACAATGAGTGATTCACTCGACACGGAGAAACTCGAACGCGAGGTCAAGTCGATGTACCAGGATGTCGCGGTGTCTACTGACGCCGAGTTTCACTTCGAGACGGGCCGTACCCTCACCGAGCGGCTCGGCTACGATCCGGACATTCTTACCTACGTTCCCGACGAGGCGATCGATTCGTTCGCAGGCGTCGGCTACTACTTCGACATGGCGGATCTCGAACCGCGCGAGAAGGTTCTTGACCTCGGTAGCGGGTCGGGGATGGATGCCTTCTACGCTGCGATGAACGTCACCGAGACCGGGTCGGTCACGGGCGTGGACATGACTCCCGAGCAAGTTCAAAAAGCGAACGACCTCGCTGCGGACAGCGGCTTCCACAACGTTACCTTCAGCGAGGGATACATCGAGGACCTCCCGTTCGAGGACGCGTCGTTCGACGCAGTGATTTCGAACGGCGTGATCAACCTCTCTGCGGAGAAGAGGCGTGTCTTCGAAGAAGTACACCGGGTACTCAAATCGGGCGGACGGTTGGCCTTGTCCGACATCATCAGCGAACGACAGTTGCCAGAGAGCATCAAGACCGATGCGGATCTCTGGGCGGCGTGTATCGGGGGCGCCGAACAGGCCGATGACTACACGGGATTGATCGAAACTGCCGGATTTGAGGTACTGGAACTCCAGGAGAATACACAGTACGAGTTCGTCTCGGATCAGGCGGCGAACGCCTGCCAGAAATACGGTGTCAAGAGCATCTCGCTCAACGCCCGCAAACACTAATGAGAGACCATGACTGACGAAACCAGCTTGGTCGACGAGATATCGCGGCGAACAGCATTGCAAGCCAGCGCTGGCGGCCTCGGTGTGGGTCGGCCTGTCCGGAGCTGCCACCGCTCACGATGACGAGAACAACGATGTAAATGACGACCGTGACGAGGACGATCCCGAAGTTGACGAACAACCCGAGAGTATCCGCGAACTCGTACGCGCCGTCGATCGACACCCGCCGGAGGTCCTCGATAACGTCAACGAACCCGCTGAGTACTAACTGATTCAACTCGAACGAGAGGGGCGGTCGAAACGACCGGTCCTCTGGTACGACGAGATCGATGTCGATCTCCCACTTACCAGATCGAGTGGCAGCTGAGACAAGGCAAACGCTTGACCGGTGTGCCAACTACCTAATTCCTGATCCGACGACAGACGAATCTCCATACGCTGCAGTCGCTGGGCGGCCGACTACGTGACCGGCCGCCGTACCACGACCCATGCCGGATCAACACAGTTCCACCGAGGTCGGAACGGCGACGATCGTCTACGAAACGCCTGAAGACGGCCAGGAATCCGTCACGGTCGACAACGACCGCATCGCCTACTTTCAGGACCACTGGCTGTTCGCCTACGGAACCGACGAGGACGGCAACGACATGGTTCGTCGGGTCCCTCACGGACGGGTTCACTATGTCGAACGATCCGTCGAAGAAATAGAGGAGACGTTCGAATCAACGCTCGAGAAAGCCAAAGACAAGATCGAGGACGTTCGGAGCTAAGAGCGGTCACCCGTTGACAGTCGACCGGTCGGAACGTTCACAACCGCGCAGACGAACCGATTGATAACGGATGAACGACGGGCCACGGCTGCCGGGGGTCGAAACCGTCGACGAGGAGGATCGAATCGTCCTGCACGTCGACGCGGACTGTTTTTACGCGTCCTGCGAGCGACTCAAAGAGCCCGAACTCGAGGGCGAACCCGTCGTCGTCGGCATGGGCTACGAAGCCGGCGAAACCATCGGTGCCGTCGCGACCGCGAGCTACGAAGCTCGCGAGTTCGGTGTCGAAAGCGCACAGGCGATCTCGACCGCGCTCGAGAAGCTTCCGCGGCGGGCTCCACTCGAGGACGATTCGAATGTCGGTGAGAATTCGGATGGGGATGCGGATGACGATACGGGTTCGGATGGCGAGGCGACTTCGAATGACAATGCCGACTCGAGCATGGCAGCGGAACTCGAGGTCGAAGACACCGGCTACTACCGGCAGGTCGACATGGACTACTACGAGTCCGTCGCCTCGGAAGTTCGGGAGATCCTCCACGATTGTGCCGACGTGGTCCGCGAGGTGAGCATCGACGAAGCCTACCTCGACGTGACCGACAGAACCGCCTGGGAAGTCGCCGACGGCTTCGCCCGTCACGTTAAGGGACGCATCGAACGCGAGGTCGGCGTCACCGTCAGCATTGGCGTCGCGCCGACGATGAGCGCCGCCAAGATCGCCAGCGACTTCGACAAGCCCGACGGGTTGACCGTCGTTCGACCCGGCGAGATTGAGTCGTTCTTGGCCCCACTTGAGGTCGAGTTGCTCCACGGCGTCGGTCCCGTGACGGCTCGCGAGCTTCGCAGTATGGGCCTCGAGACGGCCGGCGAGGTCGCGGCAACTGACCCGGGCCCGCTCGAGGAGCGCTTCGGCGAGCGCGGTCGGGAGCTCTACGAACGCGCTCGGGGCGACGACGACAGGCGCGTTGAACCTCGAGGTGAGCCGAAGAGCTTCTCTCGAGAGTCGGCGTTCGCCGAGGCGGTCGAGGAGCCGGAGCCGAAGTACGAGTTGATCGAGACGCTCGCGGCCGCGGTCGCGGACCGGGCGACTCGAGAGGGTGCGCTCTACCGAACTGTCGGAGTGAAAGCGGTTCTCCCGCCGTTCGACGTGAACACGCGCGAGCGGTCGCTTTCCGGACCCGTCGACGACCCGGAACTCGTCGACCGGATCGCACGGGACCTGTTCACCGAGTTCGAAACCGAGCCGGTTCGAAAGCTCGGCGTTCGCGTCGCGAACCTCGAGTTCACGGGGGCCGACCAGGCGAGTCTGGACGGATGGGATGACGTGGCGGGCGGCGGGTCGACGGAACCGGCTGACGATTCGATGAACGCAGATAGCGAATCGGCGGAACCGAAGAACAATAACGCAGCTGACGACGAATCTGGACTCGAGCACTCAAGCGAGCCGACGGCGATTACTGATGAGTGGCAAGCGGACGGTGAAACCGACGAATCAGCTGACGCTCTCGAGTCTTCGTCGGAACCCGACGGCCTGCCGGCGGGACAGTCGTCGCTCAGCGATTTTGGTTCGCGGTAGCAGGGTCGGCGACAGAAGGTACCGAACCGCGACCCGGCGAGCGCGCTTTCGTCGCGAGTCCGACGTCGGTCGATGACCGTTCTTCACAAACTCTTTGCTGTTGGATGTAAAATACGTTTGTAATGAACGCCCGAACGTGGACTCCGCAGGGAGGGGCTCTGCTCAAGGCCCTCGCGATTCTGGTCGGGGCGCTCGTTCTTGTTCCGGCAGTCGGATTTACCCTCGGAGCACCGCCCGGGACCGACGGAACGATGTCCTACTTCCTCTCGAGGGGGCTGTGGTGGGGCGGCGTCAGCGCGTTTTTCTATAAAAGATAGCAGCGCGAGTACCACGGGCCACCGTGCCCGTGGGTGAAGCACGTCACAACACGAACTTTTAACAAGAATCGAACCATACCGAAATATCGTGCAGTCATCTAAACTCACCCACACTCTGTCGTTCGGATTAGACATTGAAACGGGGAGTGGCGATGACCTGCAAAACGGCTGTCTCGAAGCCCGTCGCATCCGCAACGAAACGAATCGTCTCGATAGGCATGGATGGGATTGGGACGGAATCAAGGCAACAGTTGTTGATAACGCCGATCACGTCAAAAACACCAGCCAACTCATCGTTGACAAAGCACTCAGTGAAATCGAAACGTATCACGACAACAAAGATGACGGGTGGGGGCGACCCTACCCATACATTGATGAGTCGTACCCGATGGTGATGAACCACGGGGAAGGCTACCGCTTGTTCCGTGAAGTTGGTTTGACGAACAAAATGAGAATGTGCCGTCTCTCGAAACCCTTCCACGAGTAAAGAAGGTGAGACAGGCGGCATCGGGTCGTGGTGGAGCGATCGACTCTCACGGAGCATGTTTCGCTTCGGGTGTTCACCGACACGGAACGTCGGGGCAAGACTCTCCGAGTCAAGCGCGAGAGGAATTAAACTCCGTTGCCTCAGCAGTGCGGGAGTAAACACGGATGCCCCGCGCCACCGTTCGCGGGGTACTTCACTACGTGTTCGCGACAAAAGAATCGTCCGCTGACGGCTCGTAGTCGTCCTCGATTCTCCAGGTGGCGGCCGATATAACGCAGGTGCTGTGCGATCGAATCCAGCAAGCTATTTCAGCGTCCGGCGGTCGGTATTGGGTATGAACTCGGCCTGTGGCCCGCCACCGGAAATGGCCGAACAGCGCGAGGAGTTGACGCCCATGATGGGCCAGTATCACGACCTCTGTGCGCGCTATGACGACGCCATCGTGCTCTTTCAGGTCGGCGATTTCTACGAAACGTTCTGCGGTGCCGCCGAGCGAACCGCCCGCCTTCTCGAGTTGACGCTTACGAGCCGCGAGGACTCGACGGGGGAGTATCCAATGACGGGGATTCCCGTCGACAACGCGGCCTCCTACATCGACGAACTACTCGAGACCGGCTACCGTGTCGCGATCGCAGATCAGGTCGAAGAGCCCGGGGAGTCTCCCGGCGTGGTCGAACGCGCCGTCACGCGGGTTATCACGCCCGGGACGCTCACCGAGGACGAACTGCTCGCGAGCGATGACAACAACTTCGTCGCCGCGCTCGCTCGAGACGCGGACGCCATCGGACTCGCTCTCCTCGATGTCTCGACGGGGGATTTCCTCGCGACGGGTTCGACCTCGAGCGACGCCATCGCGGACGAGATCAGCCGGTTCGATCCCGCCGAAGCCATCGTCGGCCCGGCGGTCGACGGGACGCTCACGCCGGACGAGTGTATGGTCACTCCCTTCGACGAATCGGCGTTCGGACGCGAACGCGCCGCGGAGATGCTTTCGGAGTATTTCGGCGATCCGGATTCGTTGCTCGCCGGCGACGTCGAAGTTCGGGCCTGTGGAGCACTGCTCGCCTACGCGGAGTACGCTCGAGGCGGCGTCGAAGAGGACGAATCGGCCGATACGGGAGAAACGGGATCCACCGACGGTGCGAGTCAGGATGCGACCACGCGAATGCTCGAGAACGGAAGCGCAACGACGCGCCTCGAGTACCTCACCCACCTCACGCGGTACGATCCGCGGGAGTACCTCCTGCTCGACGCCGTCGCGCTCCGGAGCCTCGAGCTGTTCGAACCGAGAGCAGTCTACGGCAGGGACGAAGCCACGCTGTTCGGCGTCCTCGACGAGACCTCAAGCGCCCTCGGCGGGCGGAAACTTCGAGATTGGCTTCGGCGACCGCTGCTCGAGCCGGCCCAGATCGAGGCTCGCCTTGACGCAGTCGAGGAGCTGACCGGTGCGGTCCAGACCAGAGAGGAACTACAGGATCTGCTTCGGGACGTCTACGACCTCGAGCGACTCATCGGTCGGATCTCTCGCGAACGGGCCAATGCGCGGGATCTGCGCTCGCTTCGGGACACACTCGCAGTGGTCCCGGAAATCCGCGACCGGCTCGAGGCCGCCGAGGCGGACTGTGATCGGCTACAGACACTGCAGGAGAACCTCGATCCGCTCGCCGACGTTCGAAAGCTGATCGAAAACGGGATCGTCGCCGATCCGCCGATCGAGATCACCGAAGGTGGGGTCATCGCCGAAGGATACGACGAGGACCTCGATCAGCTTCGGGATACCGCTCGAGACGGGAAGCAGTGGATCGACGACCTCGAAGAATCCGAACGCGAACGGACCGGGATCGATTCGCTGTCGGTCGGTTACAACTCGGTTCACGGCTACTACATCGAGGTTACGAACCCGAACCTCGAGGCGGTGCCGGAGAACTACCAGCGACGACAGACGCTGAAGAACTCTGAGCGGTTCGTCACGCCGGAGTTAAAGCAACGGGAGGACGAGATCGTCGGCGCGGAAGAGCGCGCGGACGAGCGTGAGTACGAACTGTTCTGCGAGATCCGGCGGGACATCGCGAACGAGGTTGAACGTGTTCAGGGGCTCGCGGAGGCCGTCGCAACCCTCGATGCGCTCGTCTCGCTCGCGACCGTCGCGGCCCAGTACGACTACTGTCGGCCGGAACTCCTCGAGCGAGGCGACGATCAGGTGCTCGACATCGAAGGGGGGAGACACCCCGTCGTCGAGCGCACACAGGAGTCGTTCGTCCCGAACGAGGCTCGCTTCTCGAGCGAGCGACGACTCGGGATCATCACGGGGCCGAACATGTCCGGCAAGTCGACGTATATGCGTCAGGTCGCCCAGATCGCCTTGCTCGCGCAGGTCGGGAGCTTCGTCCCCGCGCGATCCGTTCGGCTCACGCCGCTCGAGCGGATCTTCACCCGCGTCGGTGCGAGCGACGACATCGCTGGCGGGCGCTCGACATTCATGGTCGAGATGGACGAACTCGCGACGATCCTCGAGGAGGCCGACGAGTGCTCGCTGGTCCTGCTCGACGAAGTCGGCCGCGGCACCTCGACGGCCGACGGACTCGCCATCGCGCAGGCGATCACCGAGCACCTCCACGACGAGGTCGGCGCGACGACGCTATTTGCGACTCACCACCACCCACTGACCGAACTCGCCGACGACCTTGAGGCCGCGTTCACGCTCCACTTCGAGACGAGCCAGGAGGACGACGAGGTCGTCTTCCACCACGATATCGCCCCCGGCGCGGCCGACGGCTCCTACGGCGTCGAGGTCGCGACCGCAGCGGGCGTCCCCGAAGACGTGGTCGAGCGCTCGAGGGAACTCGTTGCGAAAGCGGAGGCCGGCGAGGACACCGACGCTGACGGAGCAACCGACAGCGTTGATGGGACCCCGGACCTCGAGGCTGGATCCGGAACGTCCGAACCCGCCGCGACGGCGACCACGGATGGCGGCGAACACTCGGCCAACGCCCGGTCCGAGGCGGCACCGGCCCTCGAGTCAGCGAACGGGGACGGTTCCGACGAACTCGCGGCGGAACTCCGAGAACTCGACCTCGCCCATCTTACCCCCGTGCAAGCGCTGACCGAACTGGACCGACTGAAACGGCTCCTCGAGGAGTAACCTACCGATCGGGCGCTTCGACAGCGGGAAGCGTAAACGAGAAGGTAGCCCCTTCACCGGGTTCGGAGTCGGCCCATATTTCGCCGCCGTGGCGCTCGACAATGCGTTGGGCGAGTGCAAGTCCGATTCCGGTGCCCGCGTGTTCCTTGCGGCTGTGCAACCGTTCGAACACCTCGAAGATACGGTTCGTCTCGTCGGGATCGATTCCGATCCCCTCGTCCGCGACGGAAATGGTCCACATCGAATCAGACCGTTCCGCGGAGATGCGAACCCGCGGCGGCTCGTCGCCGCTGTACTGAATCGCGTTCGACAGGAGGTTCTGAAGGAGCTGGCGCAACTGTTCGGGATCGCCCTTGACTCGAGGTAACTCGCCGACGCTGATCTCGGCATCGTTGTCCTCGATCTGGAGCTGGAGATCGTCGAGGACGTCCTCGGTAACGCGTTCGAAATCGACGTCTTCGAGCGGTTCGCCCCGGGTTTCGATCCTCGAGTACTCGAGTAAACTTTGTATCATCGCGCGCATCCGTTCGGCCCCGTCGATGGCGAACTCGAGGAACTCCTCGCCGTCCTCGTCGAGTACGTCTCGGTACCGGTGCTCGATCAACTGTAGGTAACTCGAGACCATTCGTAACGGCTCCTGGAGGTCGTGAGAAGCGGAGTACGCGAACTGCTCGAGGCGTTCGTTCGACCGCTTGAGCGCCCGTTCGCGTCGGACCCGGTCACTGATATCTCGGAAGTAGACCGAAATCCCGGTCTCGGACGGGTAGAGATTCGCTTCGACCCAGAACTCGAGCGTATCGTAATAGAGTTCGTAACTGGTCGGCACCTGCTCGTCTCGCGCCGTCTGGAAGGCGTCCCAGACCTCGTCGATTTCGGCCGCGGAGGGGAACACGTTCCAGAGGATCTCGCCGAGCAGTTCCTCCTCCGAGTGCTGGAGGAGTTCTTCGGCGCGTTCGTTGACGTGAGTGAAGCGGAACTCGTCGTCGAGAGCGTAGAACGCGTCGGATACCCGCCCTAACATTTCCGTGAACTCGGTCTCGAGGCGCTTTTGTTCGGTGATGTCGGTAAAGGCGAAAACGGCGCTTCCGTCGTCGTCAATTCGCAACGGCGAGCCGTTGACGGATATCCAGACGCGTTTCCCGTCGGGTTGGCGCAACCCGAGTTCCATATCGAAGATCGATTCTCCTGTCGCCAGTACCTGCTCGAAGGGAGTTTCGTCCTTCGAGAGCGGCTTTCCGTGCGTATCGACGAGATCCCAGCGAGAATCGTCGTGGGAGTACGCCTCGAGTTCTTCTCGACCCCGACCGTAGATTTCCTCCGCACGCTCGTTAGCGAACTGAAGAGTTCCATCAGCACCGACGACGACGATGCCCACCGGACTGGTCTCGACGAGTTGCTCTCTGATCCGCTTTTCAGTTTCGAGTCGTTGTTCGGTCTCCCTGTTGTCGATTGTCGAGGCGAGAATGTTCGAAACGTTTCGGACGAAGTTACTATCGTGTTCGGTGAACGCTCGCCGCTCCGTCGTATACACTCCCAGCACTCCCCACGGGTTGTCGGATGAACCGATGACGACGCTCATCCCGCTGACGACGTCGTGGTTGACGAGCAAGTCGGGTCCGGAAAACCGTTTGTCGGTAGAGAGGCCATCCACGACGACCGGTTCGTCGGTCCGAAGCGTATACCCGGCCTGCGAACCGGTTCCCGTCGGTACCGTCGCGGTGCCGACGAGTCCCTCCTCCCAACCGACCCCGTGGCGCAACAGGAGTTCGGTTCCTCCCGGACGCAACTCGAGGACCTTGCAGTACTCCGCGTCGAGCGTTTCGGCGACGACATCCGTCGCGTCCTGTAATAGTCGGTCGAGTTCGTCGGTCTCGAGGGCTTGTTGTCCGAGTTCGACAACCACTTCCTGTTGGTGAATTCGATCGTGAAGTTCAGCATCTGCTTCGGAAGTCGAACCCATTCTGAAACAGCTAACAGCGAGGGACGTGTAAACCCTTTTGTTGCTGAATCCTCGACTCGGTTGCACTTACCGTTTGATGGAAGAGTAGCTGTGCAAACGAGTTTTCCACCTTCGGTTCGTACGACCTTGCATGCCCGAACTCGCAGAAGAGGAGTGTGTTGCCTGTACCAGCGACGACGACCCACTCACCGGCGAGGGAATCGAGGAACTGTACGGTCGGATAGACACCGATGTCTGGACAGTTGTCGACGAACACCACCTTGAGGGAACGTACGAACTCGAAGACTTTCGCGACGCCCTCGAGTTTACCTACGATATCGGTGAACTCGCCGAGGAGGAGTGGCACCATCCAGATATCGAACTCTCGTGGGGCGAAGTGGTCGTCGAGATGTGGACGCACAAGATCGACGGCCTTCACAAGACCGACTTCGTGATGGCCGCGCGGATGGATCGGATCCACGAGGAGTACGCGCCGACCGACGACTCCGACGACGAGTAATTTCGCAGCTGCGTTCCGTTCGATTCAGTCGCCCAATTCTTCTGTTTGTATTTTGGAACTGAGAGGGACCACGTAGAAATCATTGCACCGTTCGAACAAACAACATGCAGTGGCGCGCGCCGTATCGCGGTGAGCTATGCGAGCGGGAGCGAAGCGATCCGTGAGCCGCTGGCGACCGCGATTCAACATTGTGCGAGGTCTTCGGTCACCTCGTGACCGACTGGCTTGGAAGTCGCGAAGCGTCTTCCAGTGGATGGGGGAAGGAACGAAGCGACTGAACGAATCGGTCGGGGAGGGTGTGGAAATCCGTGTTGCCGGCGAGACGTGGTATACTTCTCGAGACCCCGACGATTCGGTACATCGGTCGAGGATTGTACTGGTAGAACGTCACGCAGTACTAGTCGGCTCGAGCGAAACGAACTCGAGTCCGTGTTCGGCGAGCAACCCCTCGGCTCGATCGGTCACCGACGGAGCGACCAGAACCCCCCGGATCGAGGCGTCGGCATGTAAATCACGCTCGAGCGCGTCGACGTAGCGTCGCAACTGGCTCACGGCGTCGGGGCCGACCCTGCGTCGTTTGAGTTCCACGACGACCGCGCGCCCGACCGAGTCCTCGCCGTAGATGTCGATCGCACCCGCGGGGGTGTCGCGCTCGGTCGCCAGCGGTCGAAAGCCGGGCTCGAGCAGGCCCGGATCCTCGAGGATTCGCTCTCGGAGGTCCTCCTCGGTGCCGACGAGCGTGAGTTCGCTCGAGTCGGAGACGAGGAATACCGACACCTGAAGCACGCTCTCGAACGCGACCAGAAGCCGCTCTTCGGGCGTCGATCGGTAACTCTCGAGCCGTAGCTCCTCGCTCTCGCAGAACACCTCGTGCGTACAGCCCGGCGGCTGCCAGTTGACCGGCTGCTGGCCTTCGTCGGTGTGGACCAGCATCGTTCCGTCGGGTTTGCACATGACGTGTCGATCCCCGGCGTCGAGTCGGCTCGAGGCTCGGCCGTCGTACTCGACGGTACACCGACCGAAGATAGTCACGAGAGCGTCTCGAGCGACCCCGTCCGAGATCGTCTCGCACGCGGTTTCGAAAGCGGGCTGCTCGAGCGTCATCGGGACTGTGTGATCGGAGGCGGTCACTGTACTCAGATAGCGTCCAATCGGACAAAAACAACTCGACACGAGTGTGGCTCGAACGAGAGTGCGGATCAGGCCGATATGTGTTTCGTCGATGGAGAACGCTTATACGGATTTGGACCCGCGAGCTAGTACTTATGCCAGCCGATCAGAACCGTCGTCGGTTTCTCCAACTCACTGGAACGGGTCTTACGGCGTCCACCGCCGGTTGTTCTGGCGCGTTTTCGATCGGAAGCGACGAGGAGGGCGACGGATACGTTACGGCGATCGTCCAGCCGTCTCAAGAGGAGTTCGAGGCCGCGATAGACGAAGAGATGAGCCAGGAAGAGCTCATCCAGCAAGAACGCGAACTCTTCGAAGAAGCCGTCGAAGGGTTCGAATCTCGAGTCGACGACTCCACGATAACCGTCGAAGAGTCATCAGAAGATATCGGTCTCTTTCTGATCGACGGCGCGCCCGAAGCGATTCTCGACGGCCTCGTGAACGGGAACGTCTTTACGTTGTACGACGGCGGTGCGTACGAGATCCTCTTAGCACAGAATCAGGGCGGGCAACAGGAGCCGCCGACCGAGGAAGATCTCGAGGGCGGTGAAGACGACGATGGAGACGAGGACAGTGAAGACGACGGGGATGGCGAATCGGACGGAGACGATGAAGACAGCGGGGACGACGAACCTGAGGACGGCGACGAAAGCGACGAGTGACGGATTCACCCACACGACTACAGTCGTGGGATTTCTCCTGTACTTCGTGTAAAGGCGGTCGTTCGAACGACTCCCCTCGAGTCGACTGTGACTACTCCCCAGCACGAGGACGGCCTCCCGTCTCAGTTCCTGACGACCATCACGATTCTTCTCTCACGCGGAGTCGACGGCGAACGGACTGTCGCGTTCGGTCCACTCCCAGCCCGGAATTCGTTCCTGAAACCCCGCAGTTAGCGCCGCCTCGAGATCGTCGACGCCCGCGTTTTCGTCGCTCGAGCCGTGGACGTGGACGTCTGCGTAGTGAAACGTGGCTTCGCCGAGCGTGCGGAGGGGCTGGGTGCCCGAAATCGTCGCCGCCAGTTCGCGCCCGAGCAGTTCATCGACGACGAAGCCAGGGTAATCGCCCTCCACGTCGAGGTCGCGTAGGATGGCGACCAGCGCGGCGACGTTTACGGCGAGATCGCCGTCGGCGAAAACCGCGTCAACTTCCGTTTGATACTGTGTCTCGGTGACGTGATCGACCTCGGTCTCGAAGAGTTCCCCGAGATCGTCTCGAACGTCGTTAATTGTCGGCACGACAGTCTCTGCCTGTCCTGCTACCCAGTCTCTTTCGTCGGCGACGCGGTTCGGTGTGAGTCGCATACCGTCGATTCGTGGCGAATCGCCCTCATCTTTGCGAAGGCTTTTATACTGCGCACGGAATAGCCTCGGGTAAGCGGGTTCTCCCTGGAATCTTCCCGCACGGACCAGGATAACCGATCTGGGAGCGTACTCCAGTACGAAGACGGACGCTGTACCCGAGATATCTATCGACTTCGTGAGATGCTACGGATAACAGCCCCCGTTTGGGGCGGTACTTCGATATCATCGACGGATTCGGTACGAACGCGACGTTCTCGGGTTCGCACACCGCCCTGGCTCCCCGCTTTCCGTCGGCCGTTCACGCAATCCACATTCGGCGATTATGAGCACTGTAGAGCAGCAACTCGACGATTTGGAAGAACAGATCACGAGCGAGTTACCGGCAGATATCTCGGTCTCCTCGGTGAAATACGAAGGCCCCGAACTGGTAGTCTATACGCGCGACCCGAAGAAGTTCGCTCAGAAAGGCGACCTCATTCGACAACTCGCGAGTAAACTTCGAAAACGCATCACCGTTCGGCCCGATCCGAGCGTCCTCTCGAGACCCGAAGAGGCTCGCGAGGAGATCATGAGCGTCATCCCCGAAGAAGCGGGGGTTACCGACCTCGATTTCCACGCGGACACGGGCGAGGTCGTTATCGAAGCCCAGAAACCCGGCATGGTGATCGGTCGCCATGGCTCGACGCTTCGTGACATCACGAAAAACGTCGGCTGGACCCCGGAGGTCGTGCGCACGCCGCCGATCGAGTCCTCGACGGTCTCGAACGTTCGGAACTTCCTCAAGCAAGAACGCGACGAGCGCCGGGACGTTCTCGAACGCGTCGGCAGACAGATCCACCGCGAGGAGATGTCCGACGACGAGTATGTCCGGATCACTACGCTCGGATGCTGTCGCGAGGTCGGACGAGCGTCCTTCATCCTCTCGACGCCCGAGACGCGCATCCTGATCGACTGCGGTGACAAACCCGGTGCCGAAGGCGAAGTGCCGTACCTCCACGCGCCCGAAGCCCTCGGAGCCGGCCCGCAGACGATCGATGCGGTCGTGCTGACCCACGCCCACCTCGACCACTCCGCGCTGATCCCACTCCTGTTCAAGTACGGCTACGACGGCCCGATTTACTGTACCGAGCCAACCCGTGACCTGATGGGACTGCTCACGCTCGACTATCTCGACGTCGCCGCGAAGGAAGGCCGGACGCCGCCGTACGAATCCGAGATGGTTCGCGAGGCGATCAAACACTGCATTCCGCTCGAGTATGGCGATGTCACCGACATCGCGCCGGACGTCAAACTCACGTTCCACAACGCGGGCCACATTCTCGGTTCGGCCGTTTCCCATTTCCACATCGGCGACGGCCTCTACAATGTCGCGTTTTCGGGCGACATTCACTACGACGACACGCGCCTGTTCAACGGCGCGACCAACGACTTCCCGCGGGTCGAGACGCTAGTTCTCGAGTCGACCTATGGGGGTCGGAACGATTACCAGACCGACCAGCGCGACTCCGAGGAGAGACTCAAGGAAGTCATCAACGAGGCGGTGGATCGCGACGGGAAGATCCTTATCCCGGCGTTCGCTGTCGGTCGTTCTCAAGAGATCATGCTCGTTCTGGAAAAGGCGATGCGCGAGGGGGATATCCCGCGCATGCCGGTTCACCTTGACGGGATGATCTGGGAGGCGACGGCGATCCACACGACCTATCCCGAATACCTCCGCGACGATCTCCGAGACCGGATCTTCCACGACGACGAGAATCCGTTCCTCGCCGAGGAGTTCAACCACATCGACGGCGGCGAAGAGGAACGTCAGGACGTCGCGGACGGCGACCCCTGTATTATCCTCTCGACGTCCGGGATGGTCACCGGCGGCCCGATCATGTCCTGGCTGAGCCACCTCGGCCCGGATCCAGATTCGTCGCTCGTCTTCGTCGGCTACCAGGCGCAGGGTACGCTCGGTCGACGCATCCAGAACGGCTGGGACGAGATTCCAACCAGCGAAGTCGGTGCGATGGGCGACGGAAACAGTCGCGGCACGCTCTCGCTCAACATGGAAGTCGAAACCGTCGACGGCTTCTCCGGTCACGCCGACCGCGAAGGCCTGATGAACTTCGTCGATACGATGAACCCGCGCCCGGAGAAGGTCCTTTGTGTCCACGGTGACGAACGCTCGACGCAGGATCTGTCCTCCGCGCTCTATCACGATTACAATATGCGCACGTTCGCGCCGAAGAACCTCGAGACGTTCCGCTTCCTCTAGGTATAGAGTCACAGTTTCGGCGCTGCCTGCAGTTGTTTTCGACCCGGTTCAGATTCATGCCGCAACCGACTCCACTCACCTCCGAGTCGTAACCCCGAATTGAATCCAAGCGAGTTTTCCGCATCGAGGTAATATCATATCCGTGATCTATTGTGAATGGCCGGAGGCTGTTTGCTGAGTGATACCGATCTGGTTCGTCTACGCGCTATTGACTGCGGTCGTCTACGCCGGGATCGCGCTGCTGGCAAAAGTCGTTAGCGGAACAGAGATCGACGACCCGATCACGTTGACGATCTACTCCTGTGTCCCGTTCTACGCCGTCTACGTCGTCGCCGGGTTGGCACTCGAGCCGACGACGATTTCGGGTATCGCTGTGACCGACCCGACGCCGGTTTCTGCGGTGCTCACGGCGCTCGCGTTCGGCGTCGTCTCGACGGTCGGATACGGGATCTACTACTTGGGGCTCGTCAGCGGCGACGTCTCGCGGTTCGTTCCGGCATTAGCTATCGAAACGATCTTCGTGCTCGCACTCGGCTTCTTGCTCCTCGAGGAGTCGTTTCCGGCGGGCGTCTACGGGGGCGTCCTGCTCGTGGTTTTCGGCGCGTTGTTTATTTCCTACGAGCACGGCGGCGGATCACTTCGGGGAACCGTGGGCCCGTCGACAATCGGCGTCGCGGTGGCCGCCGCGGCCGCCTTCGCCGTCCTCAACACGGGAATAAAAGTCCTCACGACCGAGTTCGGGACGCTCGAGATCCTCTTCTGGATCAGCGTCGGCGGCCTGGCGTCGGTCACCGCGATTGCGCCGTTTCGCGAGGGAGCGCGGTTTCGGCCTGCCGTGGACTCGAGCGACGTGCTATCCTGGCGGCTCTCGAGGGGGACCACCCTGCTGGTCGTCGGCGGCCTGCTCAACGCCGTTGCGCTGTTGACATTCGTTCGGGCGCTCGAGACCGGACCGGTCTCGCTCGCGACGGCGATCACCAAACTCGATGTGATGCTCGTCTTCATCGGATCGCTATCGCTGAGCAAGCTGACGCCACAGTTGCTCACCGAGCAGTTCGACCCGTTTACGCTGTTCCAGAAAGGGACGGCGTCAGTGGTGATACTCGTGGGTTGTGTGTTGATTCAGTTCGGGTCCGGATAGCTCCCGTCACCGACGGGTGGTGCCAGTTTGATTGACGACTGCTCCCGATTCCGGCCTCCGTTGGTAATTCTTCTACGGATACCTCGACTGTTACTATCGTTATATAGACTGTTACTGTCAGTAAAATTGACTGTAGCCGACATTACCATTGGCCGTTGCTGTCGCTACCGTCGCCTTTTTTATGATCTCTCCCAGCGACGAGGTTCCTTTTGTTCTAGGACGGTGTACGCTTGAGCGGTTCGAACGAACGTGACGCACAAATGATTGGTGCTGAACTCGGTTTCGTGCTCGCCGCTGGGGTTTTCACGGCGATCGTTTGCGGCGTCGGAGCCGTTCCGGTCTTTTTTGTCGACGAAATCGGCGATCGGCTCACGGTCGTCCTGTGGGGGTTCGCCGGTGGAGTCATGCTGTTCGCATCAGTGTTCGGCTTCGTGTTTGAGGGGCTCGTGGTAGGGACGGCCATTCAGGTCGGCGTCGGTCTTCTCGTCGGCGTCGCGATCGTGATCGCGGCTGATCGAGCGATAAGCGGGTACGAATTCGCACCGAGAGAGATGGCGGCCGCCGATTTCAAGAAGCTCGTATTCATCGTCGGCATTCTCACCGTTCACAGCTTCCCGGAGGGCGTCGCACTCGGCGTGGCGTTCGCCGACCTCGGAATCGAGGGCGATCTCGTCGTCGTCGGTCTCGTTGTTCCGTCCCTGGCGATCTTTATCACCGTCGCGATATCCGTACAGAACCTGCCTGAAGGGCTGGCCATCGCAATCCCGCTAAAGACCTTCGGTGTCCCGAACGCTCGAATCTTCGGGTGGGCCGTCTTCTCGAGCATCCCCCAACCCATCGGGGCCGCCATCGCCTACGCGTTCGTCACTTCCGCCCGCGAGTTTCTCCCCTACGGGTTCGGGTTCGCCGCCGGTGCGATGATCTATCTGGTCCTACATGACATCTTTCCCGACGCCCTCGAGCAAGGTCGCGATGCCGGCCTCACCCGTGGTGGGCGACTCGAGCTGACCGTTGGAATCGTGACGGGTATCGTACTCATGCTTCCAATCATGTTGTTAACCGAATAGTGCGGCGGCCGAAAATTTCGACCGACCGTTCGAGACGGCTGTCGGCCGGTCAGGACGGCTGTCGATCGATCAAGACAGCTGTTTCGACAGCCACTCGAGGTTCGTCGCGATAACGGCGACGACGATGGCCCCGACCGAGATCAGGATCAGGAACGTCGAGACGACGCTCACCATCGGATCCAGCGCCTGCCGGATTTCAGTCCAGGCCAACACCGGGATCGTCTCGGTGTTCGGCGTCGAGAGGAACAGCGCCATCACGAACTCCTGGAGGCTGATGATAAAGGCGAGCAGTGCGCCCACGAAGATTCCATGTTTCACGTTCGGCAGGACGACCTGGACGAACGACCGGATCGGACCGGCTCCCAGGTCGTGTGCCGCGTCTAACTGCTGCCAGTCGAATCGACTGAACACCGATCGCATGACGAAGTAGACGAGCGGCGTCGCCCACAGGGTGTGAGCGAGGACGATGCTCGCGTAGGATCCGCGAAGACCGACCTCGTTGAAGTACATCAACAGGGTGATCCCGAGGATGACCGGCGGGATCAAAAGCGGGATGAGAACGAGCGGTGCTAGGAGCTTACCGAAGGATCCGTCCTCTATCTCCTGTCCGAACGCGCCCATCACGCCGAGCACCGTCGCGGCCAGTGCGGTCCCGAAGCCGACGATGAGACTGTTCGTGAACGCGTTGAGCCAGCGGATGCTCTCGAAGAACTCCCCGTACCACACGAGCGAGAAACTATCCGGCGGGAAGGCGATCCGACCCGATCCGGAGAACGAGGTCACGATGACCACGAGCAAGGGGAGTAGCATGAATACCAGCAACGCCAGGTATCCGGCGCGGAACGCCACGTCTTCGAACGTTTCTCTATGCAAGTTCGAAGTCACCTCCGAAGCGGTTGAGGACGGCAAATAACACGCCGATACAGACGAGCATCAACACGAGCATCACGACCGAGAACGCGGCCGCGAGCGGATACCGGAGCCCCGAGAGCATCAGGTCCTCGACTTGCATCGCAAAGGAGATGCTGTTCGAGAGCAGATCCGGTGCGGCGTAGGCGCCGACGCTCCAGGCGAAGGAGATGACCGACGCGACGATTATACCGGGCATCACCTGTGGCACGACGACCTCAAGCACGGATCGCGGTCGGCTCGCGCCGAGATCGCGCGCGGCTTCGACGACGTGCCAGTCCATCGTCGCCATCACGCTATAAATCGCGAGCACGGCGTAGGGGAGAACGATGTAGGTCTGGCCGATGACGACGCCGACGGTGCTCGGAACGATCTGAATCGAGCTATTGATGATGCCGAGCGAGAGCAGTATCTCGTTGACGGTTCCCGTCGGCGAAAGCAACGGCTGGAACGCGTACGTTCTGATGACCAGCGTCGTTAGCAGTGGGAGAACCACCGAGAACAACAACAGTGACTTGATGAGTCCGTCCGATCGCCAGATGGCGTACGCATAGAAGATGGCGATCACGACGGTGACAAGCGTCACTGCGATTCCGAGCATGAACGAGTACCCAACGATACTCCGTAACAGCCCGGACGTGAAGACGTCTACGTACGCCTGAAGCGTCCACGTTCCCTCGGCGTAGACCAGATCGGATGATTCCTCCGCGAAGCTGATCCGCAACAGGATGAAAAACGGAACGACGAAGACCAGCAACTCGAAGACGATCAGCGGAGCCATCAACAACAGCGCCCGGTTCGATCTGGACTGGTCGGCAATCGGTTCCCAGGCCGACGCGAGCGAACTCGGGAGTACGGAATTCCTCTCGGACATGTTACAGTGAGACCCTCGTTCCGTCCGCGCGGAACGCCAGGACGTCCGCGCCGTTCCAATCGATGCGGATATCGTCTCCGGCGGTTAGCGCGTCGGTACTCGCTCCCGTTCGTTCGACGAACATCGTCGTGCCGTTGCTCGAGACGGAGTATCGAACCGTCGAGCCGCGATAGAGGACGTTCTCGACGGTTCCGATCACCGCATTTGTCGTGCTTCCGTCCGCGAGCACCGTCTGACCGCCGTCGGATTGGGCGCTCACCGGCTGATCGATCGAGAGGATTTCCGGCCGCAGCGAGAGCGTTAGCTCGGCCCCCTCGTCGATGTCGGGCTCTTCGTCCGTCGGAAGAACGATCTCCCGTCCGAGTTCGGTCTCCACGTGGACGGTTTCGGCGGTCACTCTATCGACTTCGCCGTCGATGAAGTTCGTGTCACCGAGGAACCCCTCGATGAATCGGTTCTTCGGGTTCTCGTAGACTTCGTTCGGACTGCCGACCTGAACCAGATTCCCGTCGGCCATGATCCCGATTCGGTCGGCCAGCGTGAAGGCCTCGTCCTGATCGTGCGTGACGTGGACGAACGTCTCCTCTAAGTCCTCGTGAATCTCTCGAAGCTCGATCTGCATGTCCTCACGGAGCCGTTTGTCGAGGTTCGACAGCGGCTCGTCAAGCAACAGAACGTCCGGATTGACTGCGAGCGAACGCGCGAGCGCGACTCGCTGTTTCTGCCCGCCGCTCAAGTTCGTCGGGTCCTCGTCGTCGTAGCTTCCCATCTGGACGCGTTCGAGCATCGCTCGAGCGCGTTCCTCGCGCTCTTCGGCTGGAACGTCTCGCATCTTCAGGCCGAAGGCGACGTTCTCGAGGACCGACTTGTGCGGAAAGAGCGCCCAATCCTGGAACACAGTAGAGGTGTTGCGCTCGTAGGCCGGCCGATCGGTGACGTCGTCTTCGCCGATGGAAATCTCCCCATCGGTCGGCGTCTCGAGGCCGGCGATCATTCGAAGCGTGGTCGATTTGCCGCTGCCGCTCGGTCCGAGCAAACACAGCAGCTCGCCGTCGTTAATTTCGACCGAAACGTCTTCCACGGCGGTTGTCTCCCCGTACTGTTTCTCGAGTTCGCTCAGCGTAATTTCTGACATTGGTTGCTGGTATCGGTTGTCGGCGTCTAGGAGCTCTGCTGGATGCTCGAGATTTCGTCGGAGAGATCGTCGTCGTGCTCGGCGAGGTACTCCCAATCGGGGAACGCGATGTTCTCCGCCTCTTCGGTCGTGGTCGGGAGGTCTTCCTCCATTCCGTCGGCGTAGTCGACGTCCGAGTTGCTGAACGCCAGCGGCGCTTCTTCGGACCACTCCGACTGTACCTCAGCATCCATGAGGAAGTTGATGAACTGTTCTGCCTCGTCTCGTCTGTCGGTGCCGTTGACGACACACCAGTTGTTGAACCAGCCGGTGGTCTGTTCGGGCATCGTGTGGGTCAGCCCGTCGTAGTCGTCGATGACGTTCTCGGTCTGATCGTAGTACCACTGGGCGACGTCGATCGTTTCGTTCTCGAACGCCTGCCAGATGTCTTCGCCGGAGCTGGCCCAGCTATCGACCTCCCAGTCCTCGACCTCCTCGAGGACATCGTCGTGGTACTCCTCGTTGTGCATTTCTTCGGCACCGTCTTCTTCGTCCATGCCGAGTGCGGCGGCGTAGAGCGGGTACCACCAGAAGCCGGTATCAACCCCGATACCCTCGCCGTTTTGGACGGCGTCAGAAGAGAGGTCGCCCCAGCTATCGGGGTCGATATCCATATCTTCGCGGTGGATGATAGTACACGGCGCGCCGTCGATCGGCATGCCGTACTCCGGATCTCGAATCTCCGTATAGAAGTCGATGAGTCCGTCGGCGTTGGGAACGTTTTCCTCACGAATCGGCTCGAAGAGATCGCCCTGCTGACCGTAGTAGTAGAAGTTCCCTTCCGCGACGGTCACGTCGAACGGCGGTTCGTCGTCCGGTGCCGACTGGATGTCGGTGAGGATCTCGTCCCAACCGCGTTGAACGTCGAGTGCGACATCGTATTCGTCCTCGTATAACGGAACCACGCTTTCTTCGAAGTGATCAGCGTAGTTTCCACTCCAGACCATGACGCGCAGTTGGTCCGTGCTGCCGAGGAGCTCCGCACACCCTGCGAGAGCCGTTGCCGAACCCGCTGCCGTAGCCGACAGCAGACGGCGTCGAGACGTCGTTTTCCCCCCAGATTCAGTTGATGACTCTAACTTCGACTCGGATCCATTGGTTGCGACATCCCGTTGTCGGTCTGCACCCATGGTAGGAAGCCTTACCCGGACTCATACATTTAACCGTTGTGAAGTCTGAAGAGCATGCAGACGAACGAATTGGGTCCTGTGAACGGTCGAAAACACATACACTCGGATCGGCAGATCAAAACACCTGTATTAGGCTCGTTACGGGCCATACCGCTCGTCATCTGCCGATGCGGGACGTTCACAAGTGATTCCCCCTCATGCTCGAGTGTTATCACTTGTTACCGTTCCGCACTATCGGCAGCGTTTTTCGGTTCCGTTTTCGCTTCCCACCGCTCGTCGTGGACGATCGTTTCGCGCTCGAGTCGCTCGCGCCACCCCTCGGTCTCGAGTACCGGCTCCTCGGGAAAGCCGGCTTCGGGATACCCCAGGCAGAGATATGCGACCGGTTTGACGTGGGGCGGTATCTCGAGCAATTCCTGTAGTTCGGAGGGATAGAGGACGCTGACCCAGCCCACGCCGACGCCTTCCGCTCGAGCCGCGAGCCAGAGGTTCTGGACGGCCAGACACGTCGAGTACACGTCCGTGCGCTTCATCGAGCTTCGACCCAGTACGTGGGGCGCGCCCCGCGTCGGGTCGCACGTGACACAGATGTTGAGGGGTGACTCGAGAATACCCTCGAGTTTGAGCGCGGCGTACTCGGACTTGCGCGGTTCCTTGTAGCCCGCTTCGGCGGCCGCGATTGCCCGATCCGCGATCGATTTAACCGCCCGTTTCGTCTCCTCGTCGCTGATCACGATCAGGTCCCACGGCTGAGAGAAGCCGACGCTCGGCGCGTGGTGGGCGGCGTCGACGAGTCGCTCGAGAATCCGTTCGGGAATCGGGTCATCTCGAAACCGGCGGATGTCCCGCCGCGCGTAGATCGCTTTGTAAACGGCCTCGCGGTCGGCGTCCGTGAATTCAACCATGCCTTCAGTAGAACAATTTCGGTGGGTGAGAAAGTCGTATCGAAGTGGAATCGCGCTGTGGGGAGTGTCGCGCCTCGCGGATGCTCGTCGGGTTATACGGTCGGTTGTCAGCCATTTCCGGAGCAACCACGAGTCGTCCTTCGGTTGCTCCGGTAAATCGTTAACCGACCGTATCAAACCGAGTGCATCCAGTCTCACTTACGGAATACAGCATCCGAACTCACGGAATTGCACTCACGGAATACAGCTTCCGCGCTCACGAAAGCACGGCACCTGCGCTCACGGAAGCACTGAACCCAGTACCGAACGCACCCGGTAGCCGAACGAATCGCTTTCGTAGCCCTTCCAACGGCGGATTCCGCCGGCCAGCGTCTCTGACTCGTAGCCCTCGTCCTCGAGAATTCGGGTCGCTTTTCGGGCGACGATCCCAGCCTTACAGACCGTGACGACGCGCCGATCCGAATCGAGGTCCTCGAGGTGTTCGCGAAACCCCTGACTCTCACCGTTTCGAAGCTCTCCGTAGACCGGAACGTTTCGACTGCCTTCGATATGGTCGTCCCGAAAGTCGGCGGCCGGTCGAATGTCGAGAACCACTGGGGCGTTGTCGCTCGCGAGTTGCTCGTCCAGCGCCGACGGCGAGATTTTACTCATTGCTCGAGGTGGACGAGCGAGCGTCAAAAGCCTTGAGGATCGTTTCTGGCAGACCGTTTCGTCGGTCGTCACTCCGCGGCTTCGGACGGATCGACGACCTCCTCGGTCGCCGGGTAGACGCCGACCTGATCGCACAGTCCGGCCATCGGACACGCGTCCGGATCCTCGAGACACGCCGGCTTTCGCGCGGTACAGTACTCCCGCCCGAACTGGATCGTCGCGGTGTGGCCGAAGCCGCACTTCGCGGCAGGGATCTCGCGTTCGACGACCTCGCGAACCTCCTCGTGGTCCGCGTCGGGCGGTGCGATTCCGAGCCGTCGGAAGATGCGGTGGACGTGGGTATCGACGGGGAAAACGCCGCCTCGTCCACCGGCGAAGAGCAACACGCAATCGGCGGTTTTCGGTCCGACGCCGCGAACGGAGAGCAAGGTCTCGCGAACCGTCTCCGGCGGCTCGTCCTTGACGAACGCGTCGAACGCCGTCGCGGAGCCGAACTCCGATTCGACCCACTCGGCGGTGTCGATGATTGTCTCTGACTTCTGGTTGTACAACCCCGCAGAACTGATCGTCTCGGCGAGTTCGCTCTGCTCTGCGTTCGCGAGCGCGGTGGCGAGATCCGACACGGTAGCTGGATCGTCGTCAATGCCGTCGGCGTCGTACCGCTCGAGGAGCGCGTCGTGGGCCGGCTGGCTCGCCTTATCGCTCGTGTTCTGGCTCAAAATCGTGCGGACGAGACAGATAAAGGCGTCCTGACCGCCGTAGGTCTTCTGCCAGTACAGTTCGCCGAGTTCGTCGACGACGGCTTCCGCCCGCGTGTCCGCGGTCGCTGGATCGAATTCTGCCGCGATACCGCCACCTTCGAGGCCGCCGCTGATGTTCCGGGACGGTTCCGGATCGTTGGTCATGCACTCGCGTACGCGTCGAGCGCGCAAAACGCCGGTGTATTCGCTCGAGTATGTCGCACACAACGTCACCACGAGACCAGTTACTCCGAACCGCCTCGGGAAACGGTGATCGTTACGATCACGTCTGCGCCGTCCGCGAGCGCAGCAACAAGCTCTCGATCGAATCCCTCCGCCGCGTGCTCCGCCCCGAGCATAATTGTCCGTTCGTCTACGTACTCGCTCGTTCGACCCACCGCACTCCGGTCGCTCGAGAACTCGAGGTCCGGATCGCCCCGTCCCTGTACGACATCACGGTGGCCGTCGGTCTCGAGGGCGACCGTGATCGTCGCCTCGGAGTTTCGGCAGGCCTCGACGAATTCCGGGTCGAAGTCAGCCGGCGCGCGGTCGGCTTCGATCGCGAGGATACAGTCGCCGGCCGGCGTCAGAAAGTCGTCGGTCGAAATTTCGAACGTGCTCGCGTGCTCGGCGCTGACGTGTTCGTGGCCCCGGGCGTGGATAACTTCCTCGAGGGGTGTCGACGTCGCGTTCTCGTCGTCAGTCCGTTTGCCGCCGTCGCTCCGGTCACCGTCGACTGAGTCGTTCATATCGAACGTACCAGCTTAACTCGGAAAATGGGATCGATCGCGAAGTCGTGCCCGCTTGCGGTATCTTCTCGCTTAGACGAGACTCGCGCCGTCGAACTCGCCGCGACTGTACTCGATCTCCATCAGGTCGAGGATCGTCGGCGCGATGTCGTAAAGGTCGGCGTCGTCGATCGTCACGTTCGGATCGTCGACGTACAGCGAGGTGTCGTCGAAGCTGTGCATGCCGTTTCGGGGGCCGGTCGTGAACACATCCGAGTCGGCCTTGAACCCGGACTTGAGGTCGAAGCCGTTCGACGGGATCGCGACCAGATCAGGCGCGATTTCGTCGTGGTCGCCGCGGAAGGCGGCTTCCTTTTCGACGACGCGGTCGACCACTTTTCGGCCATCCGGTCCCTCGAGAGCCTCGAGTTCGGCCTTGAGTTCGTCGCGAACCTCGTCGTACTCCTCCTCGGGGACCGAACCGCGGGGCTCTCGGCCCTCGAGGTTGATGTAGAACCGCCCCGGGATGAACGAGTAGGCCTTGGTGTCGTCGGTGATGTCGCCGAGTTCCTCGGGTTCATCGGTTCGAAACGAGAGCCAGTCGTTCTCTCGAAGCCACTCGTTGAAGTGGACCTCGTGGTCGAGACTCGTAAAGCCGTGGTCGGAGGCGACGATCATCGTGACGTCCTCCGGGAGTGCCTCGCGAAGTTTCCCGATGTAGTCGTCGATTTTCTCGTAGAACTCGAGGAACTCCTCGCGGAACTCGCCGTCTCGCTCGTAGTCTTTGAACAGGAAGTGGTTGACCCGATCGGTCGTCATGAAGACGCCGAAAAAGAGGTCCCAGTCGTCCTGCTCGATGTAGTGTTTGAACGATTCGAAGCGCGCGTCGACCGTCGCGTGTGCGTCCTCGATGAACTCGGCTTTGTCCTCCTGGTGGCCGAGTTTTGGGTTGACGTCGATGCGGTACTCGAAGTCTTCGAGCGTGTCGCGGACGTCGTCCGGATAGGCGGCCTTGTCGAGACCGGGCGAGAGGAATCCGGAGACCATCCGCTGGACGTTGCGCTGTGGGGGGAAGGTGACGGGGACGTTCATGACCGTCGCGTTTCGCCCTTCTTCATGGACGCGGTCCCAGACGCGGTCGGCCTGTACTTCGTTGCCCATCGGAACGTAGGTATCGTAGGTGCCTACTTCACGGTCCTGAAAACCGTAGACACCCGTCTCTCCGGGATTCATTCCCGTCGTCAACGAGGGCCAGCAGGCGCTGGATTCGGGCGGTACGATACTCGAAATCTCGTTTGCGGTCCCGTCGTCTGCCAACGCCGCAAAGTTCGGGAACCGCTCTTCGTTATCCGTGAGAAGACTGTACGGAACACCATCAACTCCGATAAACGCGACTCGAGGGCTTCCATCGCCCCGTAACCGGTCAAACAGACCCATGCGGGGTCGTAGTCCGAGCGCATACAAGAAGGTTCGTTTCCACACACTGTTTTCGAGAACGGCCACGCGGGCTTTGACGCTCGAGAGCAACGGCGAACCGCAGTTACACGCGAGAACGCTACTCCGGCAACTGTTCCGTTCTCGAGGAGGGATAGACCGGATCGAACGTCGACGTCTCGAAAACGTCTCGAAGCAGCACCCGCGACGTAGCGAACGACTTCAGCGTTACTCGGAAACGTCCGGATCGAAGTTCGTCGGAACGATGGTTGGATGCGCCATGCCGACGCCGGCGTCGGTTTCCGCGAGGTCTGAACGCTGGTATCCAACGGGGAACTCTTTGGCTGCCATAACGAGTAGACCAACGGCCCGGCAGTCAATAAAATTACCCATGCTCATAATGCATGAGTGCTCGAGCGTTGATTACTACCGTGAATCAGCGGTTTCTTCCGGGGAGAGCTGGCTCGCCGGTGTGCTCGATTCGGGGTGCATCGTGATAACTGTCTGGAGAAGGACGCCCGTTGAAAAATACGAGGTCGGTTGTGGTCGTCAGAACGACCGCAGTATGGGCGGTCACGACCGCGTCCGATTAGGCGAAGTTCTCTTCGTAGAGGTCCTGTGCGTGTTCGATCGCGTCGTAGGCCGCCTGTCGGTCCTCCCAGCCCAGGGTTTCGACTTCCTTGCCCTCCTCTAAGTTCTTGTACGTCGCGAAGAACTCGTCGATTTCGTCGAGTTGTTGTTGTGGAATGTCCTCGAGGTCCTCGATGTGGTCGTAGCGTGGGTCCTCGGACGGAACGGCGATCACCTTATCGTCCTGCTCGCCGTCGTCGTCCATCTTCATCAGCGCGACGGGACGTGCCTCGATGACGCAGCCGGGGAACGTCTGGTCTTCAACGAGGACGAGCACGTCGAAGGGATCCTCGTCGTCGTAGTACGACTGTGGGATGAAGCCGTAGTCGGAGGGATAGTGGACGTTTGAGTGGAGTACGCGGTCGAGGACGACGCCCGGGACGTCCTTGTCGTACTCGTACTTGTTCCGTTCGCCCTTCAGACATTCGACGACGGCGTAGATCTCTTCGGGCGCGTTCGGTCCGGTTTCTAAGTCTTCCCAGAGGTTTACCATACCGGAACGATTCAGGGTCGATCAAAAAGTACTTTCGTAATCGAACTGGAACCTATACTTGATGGCCACCAGACGAATCGACGAGGTGAGCCGACGAAACCGTCCGAAAGACGTTGATACTGCCGTCGACGGCAGTATATCTGTGCTATCTGGGCGAATAGTTGGCAAGTCTTAAATAGTCTGGTGACATTTACAAATCTATGTCAGAGGCACAAGCAGTTACGGGCGAACAGAGCATTGCACGCGAATTGACCGCGTTCCAGAACAACATTCTCGTTATCCTCGCCAAAGAGCCGATGTACGGGCTGGCGATCAAACGAGAGCTCGAGGACTACTACGGGACCGAAGTGAACCACGGTCGACTTTACCCAAACCTCGACGAACTCGTCGAACTCGGTCTGGTCGAAAAGAGTGAACTCGACAAGCGAACGAACGAGTACTCGCTGACCGACGACGGCTATGACGCCGTCCTCGACGGTATCAACTGGACGCTCTCGAAGGTCGTCACGGGCGACGACCGAGCGGACGAGATCGCCGACATCGTCGAAGACAGCTACTGAAAACGACCTCGTCGAAGACAACGATAACACCGATTTCCAACGGGACGAGACGCGACGTACCGACGACTATCGGGACCGATACTCGGGCACCGGTTCCCCGGCCGTTTCGTAGACGAGTTCGATCGAGCGATCGAGCGCTTCCTGTTGGGCTTCGGACGGCCACGCATTTCTAACGACGTACTCGGTACGGAACTCCGAAAGCTCCGCGGCCGTCGCAGATTCGATCGGTTTCGCGTAGTGGTTACCCATAAAATCCGCGAGCATCGCCGCGTTGTCTCCGTGGACGTCGCCGTGGTCGGCACGAATGTCGTCGACGAGTGTACGGTTTTCCGCGTCGACGGCCTCCCAGTCGTCGGGATCGGCGGCCCCCTCGAGCGGAATTTCGACGGCGCGTCCGAGGTCCTCTATCCGGTCCGTTCTGATGACGCCCGCCTCTTCGTCATGCCACTCCTCGGGGTGAAGAACGAGGACATCGTTGTCCTCCGTTCTGACGCGTGCAGTGTACTCGAGATCCTCGAGGAGCGTTTCTCGCTCGGCTTCGTACGCGGCGGCTTCCTCCTCGTCGGCGGCGCTTCGCTTGAGTCTGGTGAGCCGTTCCGCGTCATCGATCACCGACCTCGGGAGCGGCGGTTCGGTTTCGTCGACCGCGGTGGATTCGTCCGGTTCGGTCTCTGTCCGGCCGTCGTGATCAGTGCGGTTCGATCCGATAGGAACCTCTTCGTTCGAGTCACTCATGCGGCTTACTCGAGAAGTAGGGCGGCCGGCTTTTCAGTTACACGTTGTCGGTGAGAACGAGTGGGTCGCCGTCGCAACAGATCGGTAGAAAAACGATGAGTCAAATCAGGCCTGATCGAGCGCTTCGTTTGCGAGTTCGTCAGCCCTGTTGTTTGCCTCTCGAGGGATGTGTTCTAACGTCCACTCGTCGAATCCCGAGAGTAACTCGAGCGCGGTCACGCGTCGCTCGCGGAGTTCGGGATTGTTTGTATCGTACTCGCCTCGAACTTGTTTGACGATCAGTTCGGAGTCCCCGCGGACGTGTACCTCATCGTAGTCGTAATCGCGTGCAGCCTTCAGGGCGGCGATGAGCGCCTCGTATTCGGCCTGGTTGTTCGTGGCGCGACCGATCGTATTGTTCCCTTCGGCAACGATTCCATCGCTCGTGACGATCACCCAGCCGATTCCTGCGGGACCGGGATTACCTCGTGCACCGCCGTCGAAGTAGACGTGCGCGCGACCGCCGCCCTCGCGGAACAGCGACTCGAGATCCTGTGGGTTCGATCCCTGGATGACGACTTTGTCGTCGTAGGCGATACCCGTCGCATCGCCGCGGCTCGCCCGCCAACGCTCGTGATCCGTGTTTCCGGATTCGACGCTGACGTCAGCTTCCTCGAGCCGTTCGCGCGCCTGCTCGACGTCGCATTCGATGACCGGCATTCGTGAGAACTCGGCCAGATCCGAATAAAGTCTTTCTGGTTTCGAATCGCAAACTTCGTCTATGAGTCCCTCTACCAGGGAATCTCGGTGTTTTGGAGCCATAGTCAAAAAACCCCAACCAAGGATTTATATATGCCTGTGATACTACTATAAAAGTGCGATGACACGGTCCACCCGCCAGCGGGAGCGAACACGTGAGACGGACGAGACCGAGGAACAGGAAGGGGTACGTGCCTGCCCCGAGTGTGAATCGGATAATCTCGTAAAAGACTCCGACCGGGGTGAGCTCATCTGTCAAGACTGTGGGCTCGTCGTGGAAGAAGAGAAAATCGATCCCGGTCCTGAGTGGCGGGCGTTCAACCACCAGGAACGGCAACAGAAGTCCCGCGTCGGCGCGCCGACGACCCAGACGATGCACGACAAGGGACTGACGACGACGATCGACTGGAAGGACAAAGACGCCTACGGACGTTCTATCTCCTCGAAAAAGCGCAGTCAGATGCACCGACTACGCAAGTGGCAAGAACGCATCCGTACCAAAGACGCCGGCGAACGGAATCTCCAGTTCGCACTCAGCGAAATCGACCGAATGGCCTCCGCACTGGGCGTGCCGCGTTCGGTGCGCGAGGTTGCTTCGGTCATCTACCGACGTGCGCTCAAAGAAGACCTCATCCGCGGCCGCTCGATCGAGGGCGTCGCGACGTCTGCGCTGTATGCCGCCTGTCGAAAGGAAGGCATCCCGCGCAGTCTCGAGGAAATTTCAGAAGTCTCACGTGTCGAACGCAAAGAAATCGGGCGAACGTATCGATACATCTCGCAGGAACTCGGCCTCGAGATGCGACCCGTCGACCCGAAAAAGTACGTCCCCCGTTTCTGTTCCGAACTCGAACTCTCCGAAGAAGTCCAGACCAAAGCCAACGAGATCATCGAGAAGACGGCCGAGGAAGGACTCCTCTCGGGGAAGTCACCGACCGGATACGCCGCAGCGGCGATCTACGCGGCTTCACTGCTCTGTAACGAGAAAAAGACCCAGCGAGAGGTCGCAGACGTCGCACAGGTCACCGAAGTGACGATCCGGAACCGCTATCAGGAACAGATCGAAGCGATGGGGATCCACGGCTAACGAACCGTACTCCCGATTTTTTAGCGCTGGTGCGATGGGTACCCAAGAGCGGTATCTATACTATCGGAGAGCTACATTGACGGCTGAATACGGTGACATTGACGGCTGAATAGGATAGCGCATCGCGCGCGACGCCGAGGCAATTCGCGGCGTACCGGATCCCCCAGCGTCCCGATGAATCCGTGTGGTGTCGAGAATCTTCGAGAAATCGAGGGTTTAGTCGTCCTTCCCGACGCTGATGACCTGCAACAGCGAGTAGACGGGAACGCCGTCGATCTCCTCGACGCCCTGTTTGTCCGCAAGCACGACGCAAGCGAGCGGATTGCCGCCGTCGGCACGGATGGCCTCGATGGTCTCTCGCATCGTCGTCCCGCTCGTGATGGTGTCGTCGACGATGTAACAATCACGGTTGCGAATCGTCGCGAAGTTGCGGGAGAACATGCCGCCGAGTTCGTCGATGTCGCCTTCCTCCCACTGGTGTTTCGCCGGCGTGTACGTCCCGAGGTCCGTCTCGAGCTCTCGAGCGACCAGCGTCGCGATCGGACCGCCCGCTTTCTCGATCCCGATCGTGAGATCGACGTCTTCACCGTGTTTGGCGAGGAGGTCGGCCATCGCCGACGCGATCGACTCCATTCGGCCGCTGTCGCGGCCGATGGCGGACCAGTCGACGTGGATGTCCTGCGGACCGCTTCGGGCCGCGCCGTTGGACTGGCCGGAGTCGGACGGCTGCGGTTCCGTATCGCTCCGCTCGACGAGCCAGCTCGCGGTCTCGCGGGAGACGTTCAGTTCGTCTGCGATTTCGCCTTTCGAGAGGCCGCGCGTCGCGAGTTCCGACGCGCTTTCGATGAGGTCGTCGACGTTTTTCATACGCGGAGTTTTGGGCCCCGTTTTTATAGGCGTATCGTCATTCGCGAATGCGGCCGTTACCTTGAGACCTCGCGTACAGAAGTTCCGTTCGTTGACCGTCGCCGAAGGGGGCGACTTCTCCCGGCGTGTTTATTACGCTCCGCTCTTGTAGCGGATTCGCTTCTCGAGCGTCGATAATCGATATCCTTCCGTACGAGCACCGCGAGCGAGACGTATCTGTTCTTCCGCTGATCGGTTTTTCGAGTAACTCGAGGAATTCTGACTGCAGAAAGTCCATTTCGAACGCAAAAACCGACACCGGGCGCAAGCTATATCCCCGCCCGGAATGGTCCGTGAACCATGGCCAGAAAATCTTATCAAGAGAAGCTCACGGAACTCCGTGAGGACGTCTGTTACATGGGTGAGGTCGTCATGGAGCGGCTGCGAATGGGCCTCGACGCCCTAGAGCAGAAAGACCACGATCTCGCGGAGGAGTTGATCAAAGGCGACGGCGAGATCAACCGAATGTATCTCGATCTCGAGCAGGACTGTATCGATCTCCTCGCGCTTCAACAACCCGTCGCGAGCGATCTCCGCTTTATCGCCGCCTCGTTCAAGATCATCACCGACTTAGAGCGCATCGCCGATCTAGCGGTCAACCTCGGGGAGTACAGCATGGAGGCAGAACGCGACCTCTTTCCCGACGTCGACGTGCAGGCGATGGGCGAGCTCACCCTCGAGATGGTCGACGACGCTATCGTCGCCTACGACGAGGAGGACGTCGAGGCGTGTTACGACCTGTCGACCCGCGACGACGAACTCGACCACTTCGCCGAGCGGGCGAGCGAAATCGTCGTTCGCGATCTGATCGAGCGCGAACTCGAGTCGCCCGACGAAGTTGAAACGATCCTGCAGGACGTTTCGCGTCTCCTCCTGACGATTCGCGATCTCGAGCGCGTCGGCGATCACTCGGTCAACATCGCCGCCCGGACGGTCTACATGGTCGAAAACGACGACGAGCTCATCTACTGAGGGCGACAACCGAATTGAACGGATTTCTGTTCACAAGCTTGGCCGAGGAATCTCCACTCACCTGACGATGGTTCGAATCGTGCGTTCGATTCGCACATACGACCTAATTCCAACACGTTCACCCCCACACAGCTATCAATTCGGTGCTCGAATAGGTAACGCATGAGCGATCGAAACGTGATCGAAGAACTCGAGGCACGACTCGAGTTCGTTCCTCGAGAGCGACTGATACTCGGTATTGTGCTCTTGATTCCGCCCCTCACGGTACTGGGAGTCGCCCTGCTCGGTTACGAAATTATGCGGGCGGGCGAACCCCTTCGCGAGGCCGAGGGCGAACGGCTCATCGGTCCCGACCCCGGCTCCGAGGGCGTCTCGAGCGAATACGAGCAGTAACGAGGACTCGTCTCATCCCCTCGTCGGTTCACCGCTTCGTCGCGGCCGTTCGACTCGGCACCCGCGTCAACAACTGCGCCGTATCGAACACGTTTTGTGTCTCGAGGAGCACCTCCGCGGCCCCTCGAACGGTAAAGTCGGCCTCGAGTTCGACGCCGTGACAGCGCGCGTAACACTCGAGCCACGCGTTCATCGCCCGGCGAAGCGCCTTTAGTTCCGATTCGGAGAACGGGACCAGCCGACCGCCGGTTCGCGCCTCCACGTAGAGCCAGATCACTTGGCCGGCACCCTCGCGAAGATAGGTCTCTCCGTCGACCGGCGTCGCCGTCTCGGGATCGAACGTCCGGCGGTCGCGTTCGGCGCGCCGCGCGAGGGCTGCGATTTGCGGACCGTATCGGCTCATTGTCGTGACGGGTCGCTCATTTCGGTGCTCATCTCGAGATCGTTCATCCCTCTCGATACTCGACGCCCTTTCCGCCGCGGGGGTGTTCCCACTCGGTGTCGGCGACGATGGCGCAGGTGCCACACTCCACGCAGGGCTGGGTGTCGAGACTCACGAGCGTCTCCTCGCTTCCATTCGTCTTTACGGTTTCCGATCGATAACAGCCGCCGCCGAAGTCCTCGGCGCTGACCGGACAGGCGTAGACGGCGTCACCGCTCGCCTCGAAGGATTCGTCCTGGAGGCGAATGTGTGGATTTCCGACGTCCGTATCATAGGTCAGGTCGCCGATCCGTTCCTCGAGCGTCGGCGGTTCGACCTCGTTCTCCCAGTGGATCGTTCGGCCGTGTTCCTCGCCGATGATCGACGGGAGCGTCACGTAGCCCGTGCTGGTGTCGGGCAACATCGAAACGAGGAACGGGGAGTTGTACGCCCGTTTCATGGCTCGCTTCGAGAGTGGGTTTCCGACGGCGACGCTTCCAATCGGTGACTCGAGAACGCGATCGACGGCGTTGGCGACGATATCGCGCTCGCCGACGGTTCGGGCCACGTCGTACCGCCGGGGCCGGAGTTTGTCCATCGTCCCGGATCGCTCGAGCATCTTGGCGTAGCGCCGGCCGGCGCTTTCTGGGTCCGAGTTGCCGCGGGAGACGACGAAGGCGTCCGCCGCGAGCGCCCCTGCGCTGACCGCGTGGTTCATCCCCTTGATGATCGGGCCCTGGGCCTGCATCTGGCCCGCCGCGTCGCCGACGAGGACGAGCCGATCGCGGTAGGGCTCTTTGTGCGCGACCTTTTTCGAGTCGGGGACCAACTTTGCGGCGTACTCGCGCTCGCGATACTCGCCTCTGAACCACTGAGCGAGAAGCGGATGGGTGAGCAACGAGTCGAGCAGTTGGTGTGGCTCAGCCTGCTCCGCGACGAGACTGTCCAGGTGAAAAACGGTCCCGATCGAGAGCGAGTCCTCGTTCGTATAGAGAAAGCCCCCGCCCCGAACGTCGTCGAACAGGTCGCCCGAAAAGAGGTGTGCGACGCCTTCCTCGTCGTCGATTTCGAACCGATCGGCTATCGTCTCGCCGTCCATCTCCACGGTCGCTTTCACGCCCTGGAACCACTCGTCGGGCTCGTCCCAGTCCATCAGTCTCGCGTCTCGAGCGAGTTCCGAGTTCACGCCGTCGGCCGCGACGATGACATCCGCCGTGATCGGATCGAGTTCGTCGCAGGTAACCCCGACGATCTCGCCGTTTTCGCGCAGAAGGCCGTTGACTCGAACGTCCGTCAGGACCCCGCCGCCCGTCTCGCTCGTCTTCTCGTGAACTCGTTGCTCGAGCCAGGAGTCCATCGGTCGCCGAAGCACGGCGTCGCACCAGTCGGTATCGTGCTCGTGGAGGTCGGTCAGGTCGTAGGTCTTGACCTTGTTCCCGGCGATGTTGTGGATCTTGTAGTCTGTGACCGGCCGTTCGCTTGCTTCCTCGCGGAAGTTCTCGAAGAGGTCGTCGATCGTGTACGGTGCCGAGTCCTCGGCGTAGATCAGCCCGCCGGAGACGTTCTTCGAACCGGCTTCGGTGCCGCGCTCGAGGACGAGCGTCTCGACTCCGTGATCTGCGAATCTCGCCGCGGCGGCGGCTCCACCGGGTCCACAGCCGACGACGACGGCCTCGTAGTGTTCGTACTCTTGACCGGCCTGGTCGGATTCACTGGCCGCCATCAGTCGTCACCTCCGTTCGCGTCGGTCGCTTCGTTCTCCGCGTTCGAACCGCGGTCGTCGCCGCCAGCACCATCTCCAGCGTTGATACCGTCGCCGCCGTCCGCGACTGCCTCGAGTTCGAAATCGCCCGATTCGACCGCCGCCGTGAGTTGCGGGAGTACCTCGAAAAGGTCTCCCTCGATGAAGTAATCACTGAAGTCCCTGATTCTCGCGTCCGTGTCCGTGTTTATCGTCACGATCGTATCCGACTCGTCCATCCCGACCTTGTGCTGGACGGCACCCGAGACGCCCGCCGCGATGTAGAGGTCGGGTGCAACGACCTGGCCCGTCTCGCCGATCTGTCGCTCCTCCTTGGAGTAACGCTCGACGTGGCCCTCGAACTGGTAGGAGGAGGTGACGATCCCGCGCGTAATTCCGAGCACGGCGTCCTCGAACGCGTCGACCAGCTCGAGGCCGAGTTCCATCCCCCCGGTGGGGTCGTCGCCGATCCCTCGACCCAGACAGACGATCACGTCGTGGCCGGTCAGATCGATCCCTTCCTCGAGTTGGTCGTATTCGGTAATCTCGACCGAGAACCAGTCCTCGTCGAGGTCCATGTCGTGTTCGACGACGAGCCCCTCTCTGTCGGCGTCGGGCTCCATCGGCTCGAAGCTCCCCGGGATGATCGACGCGCCTTGCGGGTGAAAATCCCGGCCGGGGTTGTCCAGACAGAGGATTGTCGAGTACTCGAAGCCCGAGAAGTCCGGCCGCTTCATGTGGAGGACCTTCTCGAAAGTCTTCTTGACGCCGGGTTCGCCTGTCTTCACCGGGTTCGAGACCTCCTCTTCTTCGATGAAGAGGTCCGAACAGTCCGACGCGAGCCCGGAGTCGAGTTCGGCTTGCACCTTCGCCGAGAGGTCCCGGCCGTTGTTCGTCGCCGGGAACAGGACGTACCGCGGTTCGTCGTACTCGCGCCAGTCCGTGCTCTCGACCGTGCCCTCCCCGCGAGCCATGTGCGCCGAGACTTCGGTGTAGGGCTTGTGCAGGAATCGCTCGAGTCGCTCGTCGTCATGGTAGATGGCGACGTCCGCGCCGTAGGCGATACACTCCTCGGCGAGTCCCTCGCAGTCCTCGCCCATGAGAAACGCGACGACGCGTTCGTCGTCCCCATACTCGTCCTCGAACTCGTCCATCAGCGTGCGAGCCTTGCCGAGCATCTCCTTCGAGACCTCGAGCAACTCGCCTTGCTGGGTTTCACAGAAGACCCACATGTCCTCGTAGTCGCCGCCGTCGAGTGCGCGCACGTGACGTTTGTCTCGAGTCGGGTGTGAGAGAGCGTCGTCTTCTTCAGGTGATTCTTCGTCGGCGTCTTCGCTTTCAGCTTCCTCTGATTCCTCGAGTTCCTCGCCTTCGGCTTCCTCGCCGACGTCTTCTTTCGTCTCCTCGTACTCCCCTTCGGTTTCGTCGTCCGTTTCGACGCCTGATTCCAACTGTTCGTCGAGATCCTCGAGTCGTTTGTGAACGGCTTCGCGTGCGGTCTTTCGATCTTGTCCAGCTCGTTCGGCCTCGAGCACCGCGTTCAGTTCTTCGGTATCATCGATCGTCTCGAGTTCCTCCGTCAGATCGTCGATCGTGTGTTCTTCCGGATCGATTCCCATTCTCAGTCACCCCCGGCGTACGGTTGGAGTTCCTCGAGTACCCGTTCCATCCCTTCGCCATCATCTGGTTCAATCATCGTCGCTTCGCGTTCGGAGGGCGCCTTCGGAATCGGATCGACCGACGAGACGATGGTCGGCGAGCCGTCGAGGCCGATGTAATCCGGATCGAGATTTAGATCTTCGTGGTTCCACGTCGTGAGGTGGGCCTCGTGATCGGCGGCTCGTTCCTCGGTCTCTCCGCGGAGCCGTTTGTGAGTCAGCCGATGGGAGGCTTTGCGGTAGGTCGGCGAAAATTCCGGATCGGCGATGACCATACACGGTAACGGCGCTTCGACAGTCTCGATCTCGTCTACGTCGCCCTCGACGAGGCGCTTCGCCCGAAGCACACGCTCGTCGGGGTCGATATCCAGCGCGAGCACGTGCGTCACGATCGGCCGCTCGAGCGCCCAGGCGGTTTGCGGACCGGTTTGGCCAGTCTCCCCGTCAGCCGTCTTGAAACCGGCGAAGATCAGATCGATCTCTGCGACCGTCTCCTGGTACTTCTCGAGTGCCGAACAGAGCGTTATCGCCGTCGCCCAGGTGTCCGACGCCGCGAGTTCCCGATCTGATAGCAGGTAGCTGTCGTCGGCGTACACCGACTCCATCGCCTCCTCGAGAACGCTCGCGTACCCTGGCGGGCCCATGCTCATCCCGCTCACGTGGCCGCCGTGGCGAACCTTCGTCTGCAGGGCGGCCTCCAGGGCCACCTCGTCGTTGGGGTTCATCACCGTCGGCGTCTTCCCGCGCTCTAAGTGCCCCTCCTCGTTGAAGGAAACGGCACCCTCCGAGAAGTCGGGGACGCCTTTCGTCAGCACGACGGATCGCATGCGTCCCTCCATGTCTGTGGTATGTGTATCCGTGACATAACTCACCTTACTCTATCGTAACTAGTACTATTAAGAATGTGGGTGAGAATCACCACCGGAAAGACATCGAGACGCCGATTTTGCGGATCGGCGTGAGAAGCCGGTCGAACGCTCCGTCGAGATCGGCTCGTGACCGTTCGGTGTAACCGGCTCGCCGTGAACGGCCCGACGGAGTGTCGTTGCCCGAACCGTCTCGCTTCTCCGAGAGGGGCCGACGCGCTTTTGCCGGTCTTTCCGCTCGAGTTCGCTCGGGCACTCGCCCGCGTTCGGATCGATCGCTCGAGCGAAAAATTCGTCTACTCTGGGTCCCGTTCGGTCGTCCCCATCGAAATTTCGCCGTCCGCACGAATCGTCCCGTCGACCTCCGCTCGAGGTGCGATATCGAGCGTGTCACACGAGACGTCGCCGAGTACGCGAACGTTTTTCTCGAGGATGACATCGCCATCTCGCGTCGTCAGATCGCCGTGAATTCGAGTGCCGCTCCCGACGGTGACATCTCCTCGAGCGCGGAGGCTCCCGAAGACGTTGCAGTCTTCATCGACGTCGATCGTCTCGGCTCGCACGTTTCCGTGGAGTCGACAGTTCGACCCGATTCGTGCGGGCGTTGAAACGCGCCAGGCGTCGTCGTTGACCGTAGCGTTGCGCGGGATAACCAGCGGATCTGCTTCGACCTCCTCCTCTTCGTCGACCATCTCGGAAATGAGCTTCTGAGCAGCGTCGTCCTCGCCAATTAACAGGAGGTGCTTGAGGTAGACGAACAGAAACACGATGGTCGGCATCGGATTCCGGATTACGATCCAGCCGTTGGCCTCGAAGCCCTCCTCGATGTCGACGTCGTCGCCGATATCTAAGTCACCGGCGACTTTCAGTTCCCCGTTGATATGAACGCGTTCGCCGAGATAGGCGTCCTGCCCGACGAGCACGTCGTCGTCGATGTCACACCACATGTCGAGCCGACAGTCGCCTTCGGCTTCGATTGCGCCGTCAACCTCGACGTTCTCGCCCAGCAGTACGTTCCTGCCACGGACGCCGAACTCGATGGTCGAGCGACCGCCGACGAGAACGTCCCCGTCGGTCACGAGGTCGACTTCTTTGGCTTCCGTCCCGTCGGGAACGACGAGTTCATCGAGCGGATCCCTACTGAAGGCCACACTCGCAACGAATGTGGCCCCCCGGTATTAAACCTCTCGCGCCGTCCGCCGTTCGTCAGACGAAGCTGTCAATTTGTTACCTTCTTGTCGCCGATTGCCGCCGATCGCGATTCCACAGTTCGGTGTCAAAACCTGGCCGGCGAGAATTCCCGACTAGCCGCCCGATCAGCGAGGTCCCGGACTACCGACTCGAGTGATCGACGAGCCGACGCCACGAAAGCGCAGTCGCCCTGCTTTTAATCCACCGCCGCATACAGTCAGCTATGACAACGCTTGCGTTCGACGACACCGGCGTCGATGTCGTCTACGAAGGAACGGAGTTTCGCCTCGAGCAGGAACTCATCGAAGAGGCGACCGAAAAGTCCTACTACGACGTCACCGACCACGAAGTGTTACAGATCGTCGCCGAACAGCCGGACCTGCAGGGCGAGCCGCGACGAATCGGAGACATTATCGACTGAGCGAGCAGGCGGGGCAGCGCCATCTCATTCGGCGGATTCGATTTCGATATCGCCGCGTTTTCCCCAGTCGACGTGGACCTCGCAGGTGTACTCGGCCATCTCCTCGGCGGCCACGATCTCGAGCGACTGGGTTTCGTTCTCCTCGGCCATCAACTCGGTGCTGTAGTCACCGACGACTTCCTCGTCGTCGTCCCAGATCTCGAGATTGTGGGACTGTCCGTCGGCGTTCTCCCAGGTGATAACGTACTCGTTTCCCGCAGTGAGGACGAGCGTGGGGTTCTCTACCCCCTCGATTGGGTCGGGCTCGAGGCCTTCCCAACTCGAGGTCGTGGCGCTCAACACGATCTCGTCGACGCCCTCCCAGGCTTCGGGATCGGTGTTCGAATGTGGTTTTTCGTTACTCTCACCGTTCGCCGAATCGGATTCGTCCCCGCCGTTCGATCCGTCGTCATCGCCTCCTCCGTTGGTGGTTTCGTTGCCGCCGCTCGACGTTTCGTTCCCGCTGTTCGAGCCATCATCGCTGTCATCCCCGCTGAGACAGCCGGCGACGAGCGCCGTACCAGTCACGCTTCCCGCAAGTTTCAGTGTCTGTCGCCGAGCCACCGAATCAGGTCGTTCCATCGGGTCGACTATCCAGTTTCCTCACTATTGGTACGCTGTCCATACTGTCAGTAACTCGTGATTGTCGGATTCATTCGTTTCGGTGAACCGTTTCACCGACAGCAAGCGCCGCGCTCCTAAGTCCGCAACTCGAGCACGTTGTCACCCCAAACCCCCACCAGTCAGCGGGTTGTGTCCGACTCGGAAACACCAACGAAAACTTATGAGTAGCCGGATACGACCTCATGTCATGATCGTTAATGCGCTGAAATACCCGCTCGAGGATGACGACTATCCCAAGACGCTGCTCATCGGATCGCTATTGGTCGTTACTTCTTTCCTAATCGTTCCCGCATTTATCCTGACGGGATATGTCACTAGAGCGGTACAAAACGCTTCTAAGGGCCTTGAGCCGCCGCAGTTCGAGGACTACGTCGGGTTGCTCGTAGACGGGCTGAAACTGACCGGCGTCTTCCTCATCTATTTCGTCGCCTTCATGCTCGCGGCGGTAGCGATGCTTCTCGTTCAGGAACTCAACAGGACGGCAGGGCTGGCGCTGTTCTGGGTGTTGCTCGTTCCGTCCTACTTCGGGCTTATCTACGGTACGACCGCTATCACGTACCACTTCAGTCGAGAACGGCGAATAAGCGACGCGTTGAAGGTTGGGGCTGTAGCGCGGACTGCCCTCTCTCTCCGGTACCTCGCCGTCTTCTTGCTCGTCATACTTATCGGCCCGATCCTCTTCTTGATTTTCCAGGTCGCGCTGGCGTTCACGATCATCGGACTGCTGTTGGTCCCCGCAACGCTGATCTACGAATTTATCGTCTACTCGAAACTGATGGGTGAGGTCGACGGGCCGGCTCGTCGCTCGAGCGCGTAGTATTCGCTTTGGAGGAAGCAAGCAATTCGGAGGAGCAAGTGACTCCAGACGCCGCTTTCGTTTCGCTCACTCCGTCCCGTACCGATCCGCCGCCGACTCGAATCCTGTCTCCTCGAGTTCGCGCCCCCGTCGTTCCTCAAGCGCAGCGACGGCTTCCGGATCGGGTGCGACGTCGTCGGTGATCCGCGCCCACGAGTTGTGGACCTTGGCGTGACACCACCGACAGAGGTAGATCGTGATTTCGTGGGTAAGCTCCGGGTCGGCGTCCTCAGTTTCGTTCTCGGGATCATCGGTACTGTCGCTCCCCGTGGCCTCGAGGGTATCTCTGTACGAGAGGTGGTGTTCCTCCAGGAGCGGTCGCTCGTCGGTCAGTTCGTTTCGCTTCTCCTCGAGTCCGCAGCGAACGCATTCCCTGTCCTGATTCCGGGATCGGAAATGCGGGCAATCTGCCCACGTCTCCTCAGTCTCGGGATTTGCGACCGGGCACGTATAGTCGTCCTCGGCGCGCTCTCGAGCGAACTCCGGGTCGTGTTCGTAGTGGTCGAAGGCGTACCGGCACTGGCCCTCGCCGGTTAGGTAATCACAGAGGCCCGCGAACTCGTAGGGATCGTCGACCCCGACCGACGTCCCTCGCGGCGTTTTCTCCATGTTGAGAAATGGTTGGACTCGAGGCGGTTTGAATCCACTGGGCTCGAAAGAACACGGACTCCACATTGGCGTCAGTACACGCCGTGGAGAAGCAGATAGACGACGATCCCGAGCGAAAACGAAATCAGCCAGAGACTCGCGGCGATCCGGCCGAATCGTGCGTGACTGGTCTGAGGAAGCTCCTCGAGCGGGTACGCGATCGCCTGCAAGAGCGCGTAGTAGAGGAACGGGATGCACGCGACCGCGAGAAGGATGTGAACGGCGAGGATCGGCAGGTAAATGAACTGGTAGACAGTTTCGGGACCAGGAAACGCCTGCGGTCCGCCGGTCGCAACTAACCGGTAGAGGTAGAGAACCAGAAACGACGCGAACAAGCCGAACGAGGTCAGCATCGCGGCTCTGTGTTTCGAGATCTCGCCGCGTCGAATCGATCGCCAGCCCAGCGTTATCGTTCCGATCGCGGTCAGGCTGATGAGCACGTTGACGTGCGGAATTGCGTCGAGTAGCCACTCCGGTGCGGTCGGAACGACCGACGGGGGAATCTGTCCACCCGCCGCCGCAAAGACCACCGCAAGCGAAACGACGCTCAGTATTCCGGTGAGAGGGCCGACGCGCTCTCGAGAGACGTATTCCATACGTATTCGTTAGCCTGTCGGGGGAAATCGGTTACTGTCCTCGAGTAGGGACTCGAGGGATAGCGACCGAACGAAACCGCTGGCGAGCGCTCTCGCTTGCGGTTGTTGGCTCCAGTAGAATTGTGCGTGGGTGATGTCCTCGGAGGAGATCACCTGCATCGTTCGTTCGGCGGTTACACCGCCTCACGTGTCGCGGCGCGTAGCGCCGCGCTTCCATGGTGGACTTCGTCCACCCATGCGATGCGTGGGACCGGATTTGAACCGGCGGACCCCTACGGGACAGCGCCCTCAACGCTGCGCCGTTGGCCTGGCTTGGCTACCCACGCTCGCGTTCTCTTTCTGCATTCAATCGTATCCAGTGTGACTATTAAAGCCCTTTCCTTTAGTCCGACGCCTGCGTCGATATCACATGGATCCGTCACAAACGGAGCGTTCAAATGCGCGAAATGCCAAATGGTATCATGGCAAAGTACTCGACTGGATCGTCCTCCGGCAGCGGCGGGACGTCCTGTGAACTCTGTGGCGCGGAGAGCGACTCGCTTACTCGAGCGAACGTCGCAGGCGCGGAGCTCGAGGTCTGTCCGAGCTGTGCTCCCCACGATGACGCCCAGCGAACGAGCGGTTCCAGCGGGGGCAATCGGGCGCAGAGCGACCGAGGCGGAGACGGGCCGAGCCGGAAGCAGAAAGCGGCTCAGAACGTCGCCAAAGCAAATCCGATCTGGGACGGCGACTCCGAGCACTGGGAGAAAGAGGGGACCAACTATGACGACGACCCGCTTCCGTACCTGGTTTCGGGCTACGGCGATATCCTGATCGAGGCTCGACAGGAAGCCGGATTACAACGTGGCGAACTCGCAGAGGAACTGGGTGTCCCGGAAAGCGACCTGCTCGCCGTCGAACAGGGACGAGCGACCCAGGCCGGAATCGGCGGTGGGCTGATCGCCGCACTCGAGGAGCGACTGGATATCGAACTCGAGGAGTAACCGTCTCTGGACTCGGTTCTCGAACGGAGGAATCGACGGCAAGCCACGGGTCGGCGAGCAGACTTTTATTGCGGGCAAACGGAGATCAACCGATGAGCGGGCAACAAGCGGCCGCAGAGCCGTATACGACGCGATTCGAGACCGAGGTGGTGGCTGTCGACGGCCGACGGGTATGGCTCGAGACGAGTTATTTCTACGCCGAGAGCGGCGGACAGCCAGCCGACAGGGGGACGATCGGTGACGTCGACGTCGAAGACGTCCAGCTCACCGACGGCGAACAGGTTCACGTACTGGCCGAGGAGCCGTCGTTCGACGCCGGCCGCCGCGTGCTCTGTCGGATCGACTGGTCGTTTCGCATGTACTGCATGCGCGCACACACCGCGAGCCACGCGCTCTACGGAGCGGGCAGAGAGCTCCTCTCCGATCTTGGATACGGGGGGTTCGACATCGGCGAGGAGAAGGTCCGCGTCGACCTCGAGAGTTCGACTGAAATCGACGACGAGATGCTGGTGGAGTTGAACGAGCAACTCAATCGAGTCGTCTGGGAGTCCCGCTCCGTTTCCTGGGAGGACGTTCCGGTCACGGATGCGCGCGAGCGTGAAGACATCGCCTTCAACGAGGCGACTGAAGAAGGCGCGTTCGAGAAAGGGCGCGTTCGACTCGTAACGATCGGAGAGAAAGACGAGAACGGCACCAGCGGTGTCGTTCCGCAGGATCCGTGGGACGTCGCGGCGTGTGGCGGCACGCACGTTCGGAACACGCGCGAAATCGGCCCGGTAACCGTTCTCGGCCGATCCAATCCGGGAGAGGGAATGACTCGAGTCGAGTTCGCCGTCGGCCCGAACGCCATCGATCGGCGGGCCAGGGAGAAGGAAACTGCGTTCGCGGCGAAGACGAAACTGGGTGTCGGCCTTGAGGACGTGACCGACGAACTCGAGCGTCGTGACACAAAGCGCGAGGAGCTCGCAGAGGAACTACGAGCCCGCGAACGCGAACTCGTTCGGGAACGCCTCGAGAACGGCCGAACGCTCGAAGATGACGAGGGCGAGGGCGGACGATGGGTACTCACAGACGTCGGCGAGATTTCGGCGGGAGTCGTCAGTGACGTTCTCGAGGACCGCCGAAGTGAGTTCGGAGATATCATCGTCGCAACCGGCGAAACCGATTCCGTCTTCGCCGTCGTCGGCACCGACGAATCGACAGCCGCGACGGCGGTACTCGAGGAGATTACAGCCGAGTTCGGCGGCGGAGGCGGCGGTTCGGATCGGCTCGCCCAGGGCGGCGGGTTCGACGCGACGCCAGCGGAGATTATCTCGGCACTCGAGTGAATAGGTCCGTTTCCGACTATTTTCCTTCCCGACTACGTTCGCGTCCTCGTCGTGGACTTGATCTCGTCGCCCTCGCGCCACTGGTAGTAATGGTACTCGGTTCCGGCGATCTCCGTGACCGAAACGGTCGCCCGCTCGGGGACGCCCTCGGGTAACTCCACATTGGATCGATTAACATCTCTCGATTCCTCCCACGCCGCGCGCTCCTCGAGATATGTTGCGACCGCCCGGAGCGTCGACGGTTCCTCCGCCTCGAATACGGCGAGAGAGGCGAGAACGTCCTCGTCGAGGCCTTCGGGAGGAAGCGGTCGGTCGGCATCGTTCATCGGATTAGCATCACCCACGAAGCGTCAAAACGTCACCGCTCGCGAACGGTGCCGCCGGATAACCCCTCCCAGTCGACTCCGTATCCGAGACGGGAGAGCAGTGCGCTCGAGTCAGAGACACCGTACGACTCGAATACGGCTTCCGCGTCGGCGAGATCCATTCCGTCTTCGATCTTCGCCTCGAGTTCCTCGAGGACTGCCGGACGGACGAGCGTCCGACCGACGAGTTCGTGGTCGGGATAGGACGGTTCTGCGAGGGCGTCCTCGCTGACGCCGTACGTCTCGGCTAGCGAAGACAGTGTCACCGCGTCGTCGTCCGGTTCGATCGTTTCTGGAAGGGACGCCACACTTTCGGCTACGAGATCGGACTCGAACTCTCTGAGTACGCTCGCGACGTCTTTGAGGCGAACGGATTTCGAATAGGGGATTGCCCGATGATCTCGAGCCGCGATCTCTTCGCCGACGCCGAGCGATTCGTCGACCGCGACCATCATGTCGACGTCCTCGAGATTCTCGAGTTCCTCGAGTTTCTTCTCGACGTACTCGGGCGTCCAAAAGCCCATGATCTCGAGATACACGCGGAAGTCGGCGTGTTGGTACTCGAAGGCGAAATCGGGGATCATCACGCGGGTCCCGCTCTCTAAGGCCTCGGGTTCCCGGACGAGGTCCCACTCGAGGTCGACCGCTCCGACGCGAGCGGCGAACTCCGATTCGACGCCGCTGTCGAAAGAAACGTCTACGACCGGTTCCGCGTCGGGGACGGATACCGGATCCTCGCTCGAGAGCGTCATCGTCCGCTCCGTTCCGCGGTCGTCGACCGTCGCCTCGAGTCGCCACTCCTCGGTCTTCGCGACGGTTCGCAAGAGTCTCGCAAATCGCGTCCCGTACCGTCTCGTGGCCCGAAAGAGGTGCGTTGGTCCGGTGACGACGACCTCGCGTCCGTCGGTCGTCTTCTCGATTTCGTACATCAGCCGCAGGCGTTTGATCGCCGAAATCAACGCCTTCGGATCGCTCGAGCGGACGTGGATCTCCGTGGCGTCAAACAGCGCCGTCTGGGCCAGTGAAAGGTTGTACTGGGCCAGCAGTTCGTCTGGACTCCACCGCGTGTCGACCTCCTCTATGATCTGTCGGTCCTCGAGATCGGCGTACAACGACGCCGCGATGTCGTCCGCGGAGATCTCGAGGGTTTCGCCGGCCCCGACCAGCGCCATCGCGCGTTCCTCCTCGGAGGCGACCCCGCCGACGGCTTCCGCGGCCTCGAACGCCGCGCGTCTCGCGCGGACAGGCTCGAGCGGCGCTTCGGTCTGGACTGTCGTCTCGCGATCCAGAAGCGCACCGAATCCCCGAATCAGTTTGAATTCGTCGACGGGACGCTGGTTGCCACCGTCCGTAGAGCCGGTATTCGAGGAGTCTCCCACTCCGCCGATCCCCCGTTCGAGTTCCTCCAGCGACGACTCGAGCGATCCGCGCGGCTCGCCGACGTGGCCCTGATAGATCCCGATCACTCGGGCCGCGAGCGGCCGGTGTTCGCGTCCGGCGAAGCGCGGCTGATACCCCCCTCCTGCGCGCGACACGCGCAACAGGTCCTTCGTCAACATCTACCGACCTATCAGTCGAGGGAGGGTAAAAGTCACCCGGAATGCGGGGTCTCGCTTGTCTCGATCTATCGTCGACGGTCGGCGACGCGTTCCTCGCTCGTCTCCTGGCTCACGACTTCGTACAACAGCGCCCGCCCGCCGTCGGCTTTCGGTCGGAGAATCCGACCGAGACGCTGGGTGAACTCCCGTTCGCTTCCGCTCCCCGAGAGGACGACAGCGACCGAGGCGTCGGGAACGTCGACGCCCTCGTCGAGAACGTTCGACGTGACCACGCGCGAGTACGTTCCCTCGCGAAAGCGCTCCAAAATCTCTCGGCGTTCGTCCGTTCCCGTCCGGTGGGTGATCGTGGGGATCAAGAATCGTTCGCTCATCTCGTAGGCAAGGTCGTTCGAGGCGGTGAAAACGATGATCCGCTCGTCCCGGTGGTCGTCGAGGATCGTCTCGAGGGTCTGTCTCTTGGCGTCGCTTCCGCGAGTGATCTCGCGTGCACGCTGGCGGGCGAGCAGGGCCTCACGGGCCTCGGCGTCGTTACCCGACCGCTTGACCAACTGCTGGTAGTCCGAGCCGCTGGTCATTCGGATGTTCGAACTGGCGAGGTAGTCCGTGAAGATGTCCTGGTTCTTCTCGTACTCCTCGCGTTCCTCGTCAGTGAGAGAGACCTCGAGGCGTTTGACGTCGTAGGGCGCGAGGTGGTCACCGGCGAGTTCGTCGACGGCGATGCGGTTGACGAGCGGACCGACGAGGTCGGCGACCACTTTGTGGGCGTCGTCCGGCCGCTCGAACGTCGCCGTGAGTCCGAGTCGCGCGGGTGCCGCCAGCAGTCGAGCAATGTCGCGATACCCTTCCCCGCCGAGGTGGTGGACTTCGTCGAAAACGACGAGTCCGAACCGGTCGCCGACCGAATCCGCCTTCAGGTACGCCGAGTCGTACGTCGAGACGGTGATCGCCTCGCGCCGTTGTTCGCCGCCGCCGAATCGCCCGATCGGCACGTCGAACTCCCGCTCGAGTTCTCGTTGCCACTGCTCGAGCAGGTCGATCGTCGGGACCACGATCAGCGTCGGTCTCGAGAGCCGCTCGATCGCTTTCAGCCCGATAACGGTCTTTCCGCTCCCCGTGGGGAGTTCGAGAACGCCTCTCGGAGCGGGTGCCAAATCACCGGCGTTCGCGGTCGAATCGGTCTCGAGCCAATCCTCGAGCGCCGTGTTCTGGTAGTCACGAAGCGTGTAGGCCGACTCGAGCCGAGAGAGTTCCTCGAGCGACAGTACTCGATCGTCGACGGCGGTCCCCCGAAGATTCTGACCGCCGTCTTCACCGATGCTTCGGAGGGCCTCGAGAAGGTCCGCGTATCGAACAGCCGGAACGCGATACGTCTCGGATCGCGAGTCCGACTCGAACTCGAGGGAGGTCGAGTCGAGAAGCTGCGAGCGAACGCGTTCGGGGAGGGCTCCGTCGAGACGGACCGTCCCGTCTTCGTACCGAAGCGTGAGGTCACCCCTCTCGTCCGATTCCGGAGACGTCATAGCCCCAAGTCACGCCGGACGCACATATATCGATTGGCTGAGCACGTGTGGAGGTGTGAGCGCTCGAGTTCATACTGCCGGCTGTACGTCGTTCACAATTCTCGCCGCCCCGGGGGTGCGAGAATCTTCATATAGTCACAGCCGGCAGTATCAGTCGTATACATCGTTTTCACGATCGCTATCGGGAGGGTTGACACGTCCGGGAGCGGACCTCAATCCTTTTATTACCGCTGTTCTTTGACTGGGATATGAGCGAAGACGAGGGCACGAACGCAGACGCCCAGGCCGTTCCGTCCGAGGAGCAATCCGACGACGTTGCCGAAGGGGATGAGCATTCGGCAAGTCAAACCGATCACACTGGTGTCGCCGAGGAGACCGAAGATTCGGCCGCTTCGGAGTCCGACACCGAAGCAGTCGCCGACGACTCGACCGAGGGCGAGATCCATCTCGACCCCTCCCTCTCGCCCGCGCTATCGGAATCCGTCGCGGATATTTCCGAGGCGGAAACGTCCGAGGAGGTCGACCGACTGCTCGAGGACGCGATCGATCGCGAGGAGGACCTCGCCGGTCGTATCGAGGAGCAAGCCGAGACAATCGGGGAGTTGCAAGCGGCACTCGAGGAACGAGACGGACGACTCGAGGAGGCAGAAGCCGAGATAGAAGACCTCCAGAGCCGGCTCAAACGCAAGCAGGCGGACTTTCAGAACTATAAGAAACGAGCCAAAAAGCGCCAGGAGCAGATGAAAGAGCGCGCGACCGAGGACTTGGTCGAACGGCTGGTCGGCGTTCGGGACAACCTCAAACGCGCGCTCGAGGAGGAAAGCGGGGACGTCGAAAGCCTCCGAGACGGCGTCGATATGACGCTTCGGGAGTTCGACCGAATCCTCGAGGACGAGAACGTCACGGAGATCGATCCGGAACCAGGGGCCGAGGTCGATCCCCAACGGCACGAGGTCATGATGAACGTCGACAGCAACCAGCCCGAAGGGACCGTCGCAGACGTGTTCACACCCGGCTACGAGATGGGCGAGAAGGTCATCCAGAACGCACAGATAACCGTCTCGAACGGGGAGTTCGCCGACGAAAGCGACGAAAACGGGGCGGAGGCGAGCGGCGCGACCGACGACGAAACGCCGAGCGGATCCGGAGACGACGAAGCGGACGCCGAGAACTGACGCAGTTAGAAACCTGTCGTGTGATTAGTGGAACAGCCGCCTGTTTCCACATCGTCCCTTGCACCCCTTCATTTTCCGTCGATCGTCGAATCCGGTGCTTCTATTGCCTCGAGAAACCGCCGAACTTCACTCTCGATCCGCTCCGGCGCTTCGACCGGTCCGAGGTGACTGACGCCCTCGAACTCCACGAAACGACTGTTCGGGAGCGCGTCGTGAACTGCGCGAACGCTATCTCGAAGGTGTGACGGTCCCTCGCTCCCGCTGAGCAAGAGCGTCGGTGCATCAACGTCCAGTGCGTCGGGAGTCGGGTGTTTCTCGAGTGCGCGATCCATCCGGAGCGTGTTCTCGACGTGTTCGACGCAGTCGGGCCAGGCCGGCCACTCCTCGAGCCAGCGATCGAGGTCGTCGATCTCGCCGCCGTGGATTACTTCCTCGAGATGCAGTTTCATCGCCTCGCGGCGGTTTCCGTCCTCGAGCTTCGCTTGCATTCGGGACGCGAGGTCCGCTCGCTCCCGGTACTCGCCGACGAGGTACGCCGGCTCGTAAGCGACGACCGCCTCGACCGACCGCTCGCGGGCGGCCTCGATCGCCTGGAGGCCGCCAAAGGAGTGGCCGAACAGGATCGGATCGCCGGTGATCGAGTCGATCACTGCTCGAGCGTCTTCGAGTTCTCGTTCGATTCCGTACTCCTTGGCGTCGCCGCTGTCGCCGCGTCCGCGCCGGTCTGGACGGACGACGGTAAAGTCGTCGGCTAGTCGGGGAACGAGCGGTTTCCAGTAGTGACGCGTTCCGCCGCCGTGGAGGAGGACCAGCGGCGGTCCGTCGCCGTCTGTTTCGTACGCGATACTGGTGCCGTCTGCTGACGTGGTCGTCTGCATGTGGAAGAACAGGTAGGATGCCAGTCAGCCTAAGCCCGTCTCGAAATAGTTCGGCAGTTTATACGAAGTCGGCGGGGCGTCGACGTCCCATAACTTGTGGACTTCTCGACAGAATCTGTTCTGTGCTTCTATCCGAAGCGTCGCTTTTCCTGGCCCTGCCTCCAGTCAAGCGAGGTCCATCCATCATCGTCGAGAACGTCAGTCACTTCAGATATACTGCTCAAATTCTCGAAGGTGACGTTGATGGGATTTTCTTTTCGTAGGCCCATCCGCTCAGCGTCGCACTCCGTGAGTATGTCCAGACTGGGTATGGCCAGTAATGTTCTTCGGGATCCTCATCGAGTATATCTTCTTGTATGGTTATTTAACATACAAACCAAAATGGTAAATGCAAAAATCATGACTGTTCCGACATCTATTTGACGTGATCGGTAAATACAAGATGGTATAATTAAAATGACATCTTAATGGAGTCGAAATCATGGAGTCAAAATATTGGCATATTGTATTCTGCCCTTCGACCATCACGACCTGTTCTCGGGGTATTCGGCCTTCTCGTCTTCCTCGTATTCCAACATTTCCTCCGACGACCACTCGCTGGATACACAACAACATGGTTCGAAACCGGACTTCCCTTCAAGATTCTCGATCAGTTGATGGGCCTCGTCCTCGTCCCAGTACACTCGGTTCTAACCGCTCTGTACGATCCGTGGGCACCGGACTGGGCATTTTTTCTGCTCACAGTAGTGTACTTCTACGCACTGTCGTTCGTGATCGGGACTGGCTATGAGCGTCTCACTCACCGGGTGTGACGAGGAAATCACAGGAGCTGAATCAGACAGTGTGCAGTGGCTCGTTGGAAACGAAGCCGGTAGGATCGATAGCAGTCTTGCTAGGTATTCCTCGGCGTCTCCGCTGTCGCTGCGGTCGCGTCGATCCGGACGGACGACCGTGAAGTCCTCCGTCAGGTGGGGAACTAGTAGGTTCCAGTAGTAACGGCGCGTCCCCCCGCCGTGGAGCTAGACCAGCGGTGGGCCGTCTCCGTGTTCATCGTACGCGATACTGGTGCCGTCTGTTGACGTGGTCGTCTGCATGTGGACTCTCCGATTCGCCGCCAGCTGGGCTAAGCGTGTCTCGAAATCGTTCGACAATTTATATGCGGTCGTACGACAAGCGACCGTACCGGACGCGGCGAGTTATTCCGGCAACGGCGGCCAGGTCGAAGCGACGGTGGTTTCGATCAGGTGCGTCTGCGCGCGACGGAGCCGTTCGGAGAGCGACGACGGCGAGATTTCGAGTTCGTCTGCGACCGCCTCGAGCGAGGCACCACGGGGGATCTCGTAGTATCCCATCTCGTAGGCGATCCGGAGCGCCTCGCGCTGGGGATCGGTCAGTCCGTTGCCCGGCTCCTCGGGTTCGCCGACGCGGCCGAGTCGTCGAAGCGAAAATCCCGCGTTCTCCTGCCAGAATCGGCGGAACTCGTGGAACGCGCCGCGGTTGGCGAACCAGCCGGTCTGGATCCATCCGTTCGGCGTGGCTCTGATCCGCTCGATGGCCGACTCGGTGGTCGCCAGGGCACGGAGCCCCGAGAGGTCGACCTGACCGCCGAGCTGACCCGCTAACCCGACGGCTGGGACCACCTGATAGCGACGGGTCTCGCCCGCCTCTCCGATCACCGTATACGCCGCGACAAAGGACGACGACTCGAGCGCGCGCTCGACCGCGTCGTGTGAACCGTGGATTACGTGGACAATAAACGGGGGGCGATCACCGTGGTTGAACTGGATCTGAACCTCGATGGTCGCCGCCGGGACGGCGTCGGCCACTTCGACTAACGGGAGCGCTTCGCAGTGTATTTCGAACTCGGCGACCAGTCCCATGCTGAGACGGTTTCGGTCGATGACTATCCGTGTGTTGATACGATCGAACCCGTCGGTTCGCGGACCGGAAGACTCGAGCGCACCGGAATTTTACTCGCGACCAAACTAACGAGAAACGACGGTAAACGCGCTCACGTTGCATTTTATTCGAACGACGACCCCAGCTAGTAAGCTTTAAAACAAAGTGCGCGTTATACCCGGCCAGATGACGAGCAACAAGATTCTCGGGATCGACCTCGGGACGACGAACAGTGCCTTCGCAGTGATGGAAGGCGGTGACCCGGAGATCATCGTCAACTCGGAGGGAGACCGAACGACGCCGTCGATGGTCGCGTTTACCGACGACGACGAACGGCTCGTCGGCAAACCGGCGAAGAATCAGGCGATTCAGAACCCGGAGAAAACCATCTCCTCGATCAAACGCCACATGGGCGAGGAGGACTACACCGTAGCGGTCGAGGACGAGGAGTACACGCCCGAAGAGATATCGGCGATGATCCTCCAGAAGATCAAACACGACGCCGAGGAGTACCTCGGTGACGACCTCGAGAAGGCCGTTATTACGGTGCCGGCGTACTTCTCGGATCGACAGCGCCAGGCGACCAAGAACGCCGGCGAAATCGCCGGCTTCGACGTCGAGCGGATCATCAACGAGCCGACAGCGGCGTCGATGGCTTACGGCTTAGAGGATGACTCCAATCAGACTGTTCTCGTCTACGACCTCGGCGGCGGGACGTTCGACGTTTCCATCCTCGATCTGGGCGGCGGCGTCTACGAGGTCGTCGCGACAAACGGTGACAACGACCTCGGTGGCGACGACTGGGACCACGCCATCATCGACTGGCTGGCCGAACAGTTCGAGAACGACCACGGCGTCGATCTCCGCGACGATCGGCAGGCCCTTCAGCGTCTCAAAGACGCCGCGGAGGAGGCCAAGATCGAACTCAGTAGCCGAAAAGAGACCGAGATCAACCTGCCCTTTATCACGGCGACCGACGACGGCCCGATCCACTTAGAAGAGAGCATGACTCGAGCCAAGTTCGAGTCGCTCACGTCGGATCTCATCGAGCGCACGGTCGAACCGACCGAGCAGGCGCTCGAGGACGCGGGCTACGGGAAAGGCGAGATCGACGAAGTGTTGCTCGTCGGCGGCTCGACCCGGATGCCACAGGTATCGGACAAGGTCGAGGAACTCATCGGCGAGGAGCCACAGAAGAACGTCAATCCCGACGAAGCCGTCGCGCTCGGCGCGGCGATTCAGGGCGGCGTCCTCGGCGGCGAGGTCGACGACGTCGTTCTGCTCGACGTGACGCCGCTCTCGCTCGGTATCGAGGTCAAGGGCGGCCTCTTCGAGCGACTCATCGAGAAGAACACGACGATTCCGACCGAGGAGTCGAAGGTCTTTACGACCGCCGCGGACAACCAGACGTCGGTCCAGGTTCGGGTCTTCCAGGGCGAGCGCGAACTCGCCGAAAAGAACGAACTGCTCGGGGAGTTCCACCTGACTGGCATCCCGCCGGCACCGGCCGGAACGCCCCAAATCGAGGTCGGCTTCTCGATCGACGAGAACGGGATCGTCAACGTCTCCGCGGAGGACAAGGGAACCGGCACCACCGAGGAGATTACGATCGAAGGCGGCGCCGGTCTCTCTGACGACGAGATCGACCGACTGCAGGAAGAAGCCGAGGAACACGCCGAAGAGGATCAACAACGCCGCGAGCGGATCGAAGCTCGGAACTCCGCCGAAGCCGCGATCCAGCGCGCCGAGACGCTCCTCGAGGAGAACGAAGATGTCGACGACGAACTTCGCGAAAACGTCGAAGACGCCGTCGAGGATCTCGAGGAGACGATCGACGACGAGGACGCCGAAGCCGACGACATCGAGGAGGCAACCGAGACCCTGAGCAAGGAGCTCCAGGAAATCGGCAAACAGGTCTATCAGAACGCCGACGCAGGGGCAGCGGGCGGTGCAGGCCCCGGCGCTGGGGCGGGCGGAGCCGCCGGAGCCGGTGCCGGACCGGGCGCAGGTGCAGGACCAGGCGCCGCGGCCGGTGCAGGCATGGGTGGCGGCCCCAACCCGGGAGCCGGCGGCCCGGACGCGGGTGACGACGAGTACGTCGACGCCGACTTCGAAGACGTCGAGGACGAGAGCGACGAAGACGCCGACAGCGACGACTCCTAGCGACCCCGAGCGCTCGTCCTCGTAGTTCGTCTACGAGGTAGCACAAACGTTCGTTTCAAGTGGCTCAATCGATTACCGGGGAGTAACGAATGAGTGAGGATTTCTACGATGTTCTCGGCGTGGGCCCGGACGCCTCTCCCGAGGAGATCAAGCAGGCTTACCGGTCGAAGGCGACGGAGTATCATCCAGACGTCAGCGACGACCCCAACGCCGAAGAGAAGTTCAAGAAGATTCAGAAGGCAAAGCAGGTCCTGACGGACGAAGAGAAACGAAGCGCCTACGACCGGATGGGCCACGATCAGTACGAACAGGCCGAAAAACACGGCTACGACGCGGGTGGGGGCGGTGCTGGCGGCATGGGTGGCGGCCCCTTCGGCGGTATGGGCGGCGGTGGCGGTATGGGCGGCGGTGGCGGCCTCGGCGATATCTTCGAGCAAGTCTTTGGCGGAGGCGGCGGCCGCGGACGGCGCGGCCCGCGGAAGGGTAGAAACATGCGGACCAACCTCGAGATCGATCTCGAGGAGGCCTACGACGGGGCCCAAAAGCAGTTCACGATTGCCCGCCCCGAGGAGTGTGACACCTGCCACGGAGAGGGCCACCCGCCGGAAGCGGACGCGGAAACCTGTCCGGAGTGTCAGGGCCGCGGACAGGTCACACAGGTCCAGCAGACGCCACTCGGGAGAGTCCAACAGACGACAGCGTGTCCGCGCTGTGAGGGGGAGGGAACGCTCTATTCGGAGACCTGTAGCGACTGTCGCGGCGAAGGATACGTTCGCGAGGAAGTCACCCTCACTGTCGACGTTCCGGCGGGTATCCAGGACGGCCAGACGCTCAGGATGGAAGGCGAAGGAAGTCCGAGTCCGGAGGGCGGCCCGAGCGGCGACCTGCTGATCGACGTCTCGATCCGCGAGCACGAGGAGTTCGAACGCGACGGAAACGACCTCCGGTACAGACTCCCGATTTCGTTCCCGCAGGCGACTTTCGGCGACACGGTCGAAGTGCCGACGCTCGACGGTGCGGCCGAGTTCGAGATTCCGGACGGCACCCAGAGCGGCGAAACGTTCCGCCTCGAGGGTAAGGGCATGCCGCGACTCCAGCGACGCGGCAGCGGCGACCTCTTCGTGCAGGTCCAGATCGTCACGCCCGACAGCTTGAACGCCGAACAGCGGGAAGCGCTCGAGGCGTTCGCGGAAGCCGGCGGCGACGAGATCGAGGTCAACGAAGGCTTCTTCGAGAAGATCAAGCGGGCGTTCTAGGCGGCTAACCCGTCTCCAATTTTCGTTGTAGCCGATCCAGTTCGCGAACAGCCGGATTTCCTGTTAGTCTCGATACTGCGAAACGAGGCTTATTTCGATTGCCGTGGGAGCGGCCAGTGGGTGAACACGACCCATGCCAGCACAACAGATCCTGCTACTCGCCGGCGATTTCGTCGAAGACTACGAGGTGATGGTTCCGTTTCAGGCCCTCGAGATGGTCGGACACGAGGTCCACGCGGTCTGTCCGGAAAAAGAGGCCGGAGACGTCTGTCCCACCGCGATTCACGACTTCGAAGGCGACCAGACCTACACCGAAAAGCCGGGGCACAACTTCGAGCTGAATCACGACTTCGACGCCGTGGATCCGAGCGAATACGACGCGCTCGTCGTCCCGGGTGGCCGCGCGCCGGAGTATCTCCGAACGCACGAGGAGGTCCTCGAGATCGTCCGTCACTTCTTCGAGGCCGAGAAACCCGTCGCGTCGCTGTGTCACGGGGCACAGATTCTCGCCGCCGCGGATGTCCTCGAGGGACGAACCTGTACGGCCTATCCCGCGCTCGAGGCGGACGTGAAAGGCGCGGGTGGCACGTGGGAAGACGGCGTCGTTCGAGACGACAACCTCGTCACGGGACAGGCCTGGCCGGACCATCCCGAGTGGCTCGCCGAGTTCCTCGAGGTTATCGGAACCGAGATCGAGCACGCCGAACCGGCTCCGGCGGACGACTGACGGCGGACGATTGACGATTCGTCCCCATTGTGCCGACTCGAGTCGGCGTCTTTTTTCCGCTCCGAACGAATCTTCACGTATGACCGCAGCAACGGTCGGTGAGCTGTTCACTCGAGACCGACGATCGGACCGGCCCTCGCTCGAGGACGCGACCGGCCGAACCTACGACACCCACTGGCTCTGTACGAGCACCTGGAAGGCCGGGAATTTCCTCCGCCACAGCGGAGTGCGGGAGGGCGTCCGCGTCGGCGTCGTCGGATCGGGACCGATGGCGCTCCTCTCGTTTTTCGGCACCGCGTTGCTCGAGGGAACGACCAGGTTCGATCCGCCGAAGAATCTCACGTCCGAGGCCGCGAGAGAGCCGACCGCAGATGACGGACCGTACCGAGCAGTCGTCGCCCCGACCTCGAGGGTCGGCGATTTCGAGTTACCAGACGGTGCCCAGCGGATCGGCTACGGAGCGAGTTCGGACGAGCCGGCCGTTCACCACTTCGATAAAGGGCTCTGGAGTGAGAACCCCTCGTTTCCACCGATTGATCTCGGTTCGGGAACCCCTCTGCTGACCGACGGCGAGCGAATGGTCACGCACGGCGAAGCACTCGAGTGCGCGCGGGAGATCATCGAAACTGAGGAGATCGAGGCGGGAGACCGAGTCGTCCTCCGGGCTCCGCTAGCTGATCCGCGCACGGTCGCCGCTGGCGTGATCGCGCCGCTGCTCGCCGACGGCGTCTTCGTTCTCACGGAAGAGATGAGCGGGTTCGAGGAACGGGATCCCGACAAACGAGGCGCGTACGCGGACAATCGTGGCGCATACGCGGTTACGACACGCGAGCGTGAATCGGTTCCCGAACCTCGACGTCTCGACCTCGAGGGCGTCTCGCTGTAGTACTCAGAGAAACGGATCACTACAGTCGATGATGACCCCGTGTTGCGGACAGACGTACTTGCAGTGGCGTTTGTACATTGGCGTCTCACAGAACGGACACGGTGGTCCGGTTCCGGCCTCGAGGTCGCGTTCGTCTCCGGAGTCGCTTTCTTTCCTGGAATCTGTCTCGTTACGGTAGCTCATCGGTAATCCTTCGTTCGCGCTTTGGACGACTTCTCGTATCACGTCCGAAGACCGGCGACACTATCAACGTGACGACCGCTCGAGGCAGAAGAATCCGAAAATCGAATCGGCGAACGGAGTTCGAACCGTCGGAATCAGTTACTGGTCGGTACGACTACGTTAACACTCGCTCCAGCCACAGGACTCGCAGGTCTTGCAGCCTTCGGAGAAGTAAAGCGAGAGCGATCCACAGGAGGGACACTCCGGCGATTCGCCGGCGTCGATGAGGTCCTGGGTCGCGTCGTGGTCCTCCTCGACCGGCGACTGGGCCTTGGCTCCACCGTCTGTCTCGTGGGCATCGGTCGGTTCGACGGCCACGTCGGCGTCGGCCGACTCCTCGAGAGTCGCCTGTTTCGGGTACGGTTTGTCGATCTCGTTGTCGAGGTATCGACGCATCGCGGTGCCGATGGCGTCCGGAATCGACTGAATCTGCTCGCCTTTGTCCCAGGCGACTTTCGGGCTGCGCGTGCCACAGAGTTCGTCGACGATCTCCTCCGGATCGACGCCCGAGCGAAGCGAGGTCGAGATGACTTTCGCCAGGGCTTCGGTAAAGGAGTTCGTGAAGCCACCGGAGTGGCCGATGTTCGCGAACAGTTCGAACGGCTGGCCGGTCTCGGGATCTTCGTTGATCGTCACGTAGATTTTCCCGTAGCCGGTGTCGATGCGCTGGCTGACGCCCTGCAGGGCGTCCGGTCGCTCACGTTTCTCGGTGAAGTCGACGTGTACCGGTTCGCTCTCGACATCGGTCAGCAGCGATTCAACGTCCTCTTCGAGGATGTCCTGTACGTTCTCGCTCTCGAGGAACGCCTCGAGTCCGCCGAAGATTTCCTCAATCTGGTCGACGAGCGCCTCGGCCGCCTCGGTCTCGTCGGCGAAGTCGGCGTTATCCGCGCGGGTCGTCAGCACCTGCTTCGAGCGGGTGCCGTCGCGGTAGTAGGTAACGCCCTTTCCGCCGTTGTCGTAGACCCACTCGAAGACCTCTTTGGCGTCCTCGAGCGTGGAGTCGTTCGGCGCGTTGACCGTCTTCGAAATCGCCGAGTCGACGCCGTTCTGGCAGGCACACTGGACCGCGGCGTGTTGTTTCGCCGAGAGGTCGCTGGTGATGACGAACAGTTCGCCGATGGCGTCCGGAACCGTCTCGAGGCCCTCGACGCCGTCGAACTGGTTGGTCGCCATCTGCTCTTGAGCTTCCGCTTTCACGGCGTCGACGTCGATGTCGTTGTCCTCTAAGGTGCGTAGGAAGTAGTCGTCGAACTCGACCAACATCTCGTCGCCCTGCACGTCGTCGGTGACGTTCTTGTAGTAGGCGACGTTGTAGATCGGCTCGCAGCCGCCGGTCGTGTTGCCGACCATCGAGGTCGTGCCCGTCGGTGCGATGGTGGTGACGTTGTGGTTGCGGATCGGGAAGCCGTCTGCCCAATCGTCGGCGTCCTCGTTGGTCTGGTGTTCGAACCACTCGCGGTACTCGGTGGGGTTCGCGTACTTGGATTCGTCCCAGTCGGCAAAGGAACCGCGCTCGAGTGCGAGTTCGTGGCTTTTGGCCTTCGCGCCGTGGTTGATGTGGGTCAACAACTGGCTGGCGATTTCGTTTCCTTCATCGCTACCGTACTTCACGCCGAGCTGGACGTACAATTGCGCGAGACCCATAACGCCGAGACCGATCTTGCGCATGTCGCTGACGGTCTGCTCGATCTCCTCGACGGGGAAGTCCGACATCGTGACGACGTTCTCGAGGAATCGGGTACCGTACTCGATGCGTTCGTCAAACTCCTCGAAGTCGATTGCCTCCTCGAGGAAGGCTTCGATGGCGGCTTCGTGGGAGTCGTACTCATCAGTGTGTTCCTCGGACCAGACGCGCCAGTCGGGTGCGTCGAGGTCGGCCAACGTCGAGAGGTTGATGTGGCCGAGGTTGCAGGCCTCGTTCTCCTCGAGGGGCTGTTCGCCACACGGGTTCGTCGCGAGAATCTGGTGATCCGGCTCTTCCTCGACGTCGAAGGAGTGTTGCTTGTTCACTCGCTCGAGGTAGATGACGCCGGGTTCGCCGTTTTCGTGAGCACCTTCGACAATGCGCTCGAAGATGAGTTCGGCGGGAATCGAGAGCGGTTCGCCGACCTCGACGTGCTCGGCGAGGTCGTAGCGACCGTACATCTCCTTGGTCTCCTCGGTGGCGATGTGGGGTTCCTCCGTGCGCGGATTGGTGAAGGTGTACTCCTCGTCGTTCTGGACGGCTTCCATGAAGTCGTCCGTGACGCCGACGGAGATGTTGAAGTTCGACAGGTGGCCTTCGACGGCGTTACGAAGGTGTTTGGGAACGCGCCCGTCCTCGTCGATGAGGTCTCGAGACTCTTCGAGTGCCTCGCTGAAGGAGGTGTAGGTGTAGTCGTCGGGGTCGTTGAGACGGAGCGTATGCGCCAGTGAGACGTCCTTGTTCTTCGCGTGGATGAACTCGATAACGTCGGGGTGGGAGACGCGCATAATTCCCATCTGGGCACCGCGTCGGGTCCCGCCCTGAGCGATCGTCTCGCAGAGCTGGTCGTAGGTCCGCATGAAAGTGATCGGTCCGGAGGCGATGCCGCCGGTCGAACCGACGGAGTCGCCGAATGGACGGAGCTTCCAGAAGCCGTAGCCGACGCCGCCGCCGGACTGGAAGACCTCGGCCGCCTTCTTTGCGGTTTCGTGAATATCCGAGAGGTCGTCGTCCGGAGACATGACGAAACAGGCCGAGAGCTGCTGGAGCTCATCGCCGGCGTTCATCAGCGTCGGCGAGTTCGGCATGAACGAAAGCGATTCCATTCCCTCGGTGAACGTCTCGGTGACGTCTTCGACGTGTTCGCGGACCTCCGCGGGGAGTTCCGGAACGACGGTCTCGTAGGCGAACTTGTTGACGTTCGATTCCGTGAGCGTCGTTTCAACGTCGTCGGTTGCCGTGACTCCCTCACCGAACACCTCCTCGGCGAGTTCGTCCCGCCGCGGGTGGTCCGGCTTGAGCTGGTCGGGCGTAACGGTAATCTCGAGATCGCGTTGTTCGGCTTCATACGGTGCTTCCGCGAGCGCAATATTCCGTCCGACGCGCTCGAAGAGATCCTCCTGACTCTCAATCAGGTCGCCGTTTGCGTCCTTGCGAAGGTAGCGAGCCGGCAGAATATTCTGATAGGCGTTGTCGGTCATGCGCGCTTCGAGGGTGTCCCCGTCGGTGCGCTTGATCGGCAATGTTAGATCGTCCGCAGAGAGGTCTGTCTTACTCATGCGCGAGACACCTCGAGGCAAACGCGTCGCCGCCTGCCATTTCCGTACTGAAATTGGTCCTTGTTCGAATCATTCGTGACGAAAGTCTGGTATTCATCCATTCCTCATAAAACGTGGTGATGTAGTCCTACGTTTCTTGTATTAGCACAATTTCACTTGTACAGAAGCCTCTGTCAAGTGTTGTGCGGTGGTCTGTATTGCGACAGCCGAGACGGCCGTCTGCGTGGGTAACAGCTAGTACGGAGTGGACGGTCTTAATGATTTTCAGACCGATCTGAAAGTAGAATCGTTAGTTGAACCATTCGTCCAGATCGACCTATTGAGGGCCTACAGAACAGTCTCGCGTCGGTTACGTTCACCCCAACTCATTTTTCATAGTACCAGAAAGGTTACGTCCTTCCGTTCAACATATCCAATATGATCGGCGTACTCACAGGATCAACGATGTTTCTCGTCATGGCAGCACTCGCCGCCCTCCTGGTCGCTGTCATCGCTATCCGTATCGCAATCAAACTCGCTATCCGAGTTGGCGTACTGGCCGCGGTCGTCCTCGGTGCCTACTATACCGCCGGCTACCTGGGATACGTCGGGTAATCGATACCAGTTAACCGCAGTATCGCTTCCAACTCCGATCACGCGACGGCTCTCTTTGCGTTCGGTTCGAAGTAATCAGACCTGTCGAGTAGATTTGGCGACAAGTCGTGACCCCTTTTAAACGGTCTCGAGGAAGTTCTCGATCAGGTCGTGTCCGACTGCGGTCAGCACGCTCTCGGGGTGGAACTGCACGCATTCGATCGGGTACTCGCGGTGACGCACGCCCATCACGAGCGTTTCCGAACCGTGTTCGGCCGTCGCCGACACGTCGAAACAGTCGGGAATCTCCGTCGCGACCAGCGAGTGGTACCGGCCTGCGCGGAACCCGTCCTCGAGTCCGTCGAAGACGGTCGTTCCGTCGTGATCGATCGAAGACGCCTTTCCGTGAATTGGGTCCGGGGCCCGACCGACCGATCCTCCGTACTCGTAGACGGCGGCCTCGAGCCCGAGACAGACGCCGAGCGTCGGAACGTCGGTACTCACCTCGCGAAGCACGTCCATGGAGACGCCGACGTCGCGGTCGTGTTTCGGGTGGCCAGGACCGGGGCTGATGATGATCGCGTCCGGATCGACGGCCCGCACCTCGGCGAGCGAGGTGGTGTTTTTCAGGACTGCCGTATCGGCGTGCTGGCTCACGTACTCGACGAGGTTGTACGTGAACGAGTCGAAGTTATCGATGAACAGTACGGTCGGGCGGCCGGCATCGTTCGAGGACGCGGTCGCGCTCATCGGGGCACCTCCGCGGGTGGTGTTTCGGCGGGTGGCTTCTCCTCGATACGCTCGAGTGCGGCGAGGACGCCGCCCATCTTCTTCTCGGTCTCCTCGTACTCCGCGGCCGGATCGCTGTCGGCGACGAGTCCCGCACCCGCGCGAACGGTTATTCGTTGGGGACTCGAGGTTCCATCCGGCGTCTCGTCTTCCACCGTCGCCGTCCGGATCACGATTGCGAAGTCCGCGTCGCCCGTCCACGAGTAGTAGCCGACGCCCCCGCCGTACAGTCCGCGCGGTTCGGTCTCCAGATCGTCGATGATCTCCATTGCCCGAACTTTCGGCGCGCCCGAGAGCGTTCCGGCGGGGAACGACGCTCGAGTCGCGTCGAACGCGTCGGCGTCCGCGGCTAACTGGCCGGTAACGGTCGATTCGATGTGCTGGACGTGGCTGTACTTGAGGACGTTCATGAACTCCTCGACGCGGACCGAGCCGGGTTCCCCGACGCGCCGGACGTCGTTTCGCGCGAGGTCGACTAGCATCGTGTGCTCGGCTCGTTCCTTGTCGTCGGCGAGCATCTCGCCCGCCAATCGCCGATCCTCGACGGGGCTCGAGCCCCGGTCGCAGGTTCCGGCGATCGGATTCGACATAACCTCTCGTCCGCGAACCGAAAGCAGCGTTTCGGGACTCGCGCCGACGACGGTGAGGTCACCGTGATCGAGGAGGTACATGTACGGCGACGGGTTCACGTCGCGCATCGCCTCGTAGAAGCCGAGCGGGTCGACGTCGCCGTAAAGCTCTCGGGTCCGCGAAATCACGCCCTGGTAGATGTCACCGTCGAGGACGTGTTCTTTCGCCCGTCGGACGCTCTCCTCGTACTCGTCTTTCGAGCCCGCGACCTCGTCTTCGCGAACGAATCCGCCCGTGTCGGGCTCTTCGGCGGCTTCGAGGATCGAACCCACCCGTTCAGCTTCCTCGCGGATATTCTCGTACACGGCGGCTGGATCGTCGTCGGGTTCGAGAACCGGCGTAAACACGAGCGAGAGCGTTCCGTCGCGCTCGTCAAACGCGAGCGTCTTCGTCGTGAGGACAAACTGGGCGTCCGGGAACCGCGAGTCCGGGCGCTCGAGTCCGACTTCCTCGAGCCAGAGATCGTAGACGGCGTCGTAGGCCAGGAAGCCGACGAGCCCTCCCTCGAGATGCTGTCGATCGTGGTCCGGGACGTTCGCGAGTCGGACGTCCGGTAACGCGCCGCGGAGGGAATCGACGGTGTCGCCGCCCTCGTTCGGTTCGATTAGATCAATCGGTGCGCTGTCGGAAAGCGCCTCGACGGTCGTCCCGTCGGGACCGACCGTTACGACCGCCTCGGGATCGTAGCCGACGTACGAAAATCGGGCGTGGCGCTCGGCCTCCGCAGAACTCGGTCGAAACGCGCCGTCGGGATCGCTCGAGGGTGTCTTCTGTGCGCTCTCGAGGAGGAAGGCGTACGGGTTTTCATCGGCGTCCGTCGTCTGTGCTGGTTTCGACTTCGAGGATCGTCCGGTGAGTGCCGCGTATGCGGCAAGCGGCGTCGTCTCAAGGTCGTACGTCGCGACGAGACGAACCACAGCCGGTCGGTCCTCCGAAGCGCCGGCGTGTTCGCAGAACTCGGCACGGTCGAGGTCGAACGCGGGCGTCTCGCTCGTTTGGTCCGCGTGTTCGGAATCTGTGGTGTGTTCAGTCATGAATCGAATACGTTGGATATGAGGGGTCAGGGGCCCGGTTCGACCGTCTGTGCGTCGTCGGTCGCGCGTTCGACGAACGAAGCAACTGCGTCCGGATCTTTGACACCACCGCTGGCTTCGACGCCGCTCGCGACGTCGACGGCGAACGGATCTGCCGTGCGGACGGCTTCGCTGACGTTATCGGGAGTCAGTCCGCCGGCGAGAATAACGGGCGAGTCGAGGTCGGTCGTTTCGGCTCTCGTTCGTTCCCAGTCGTGGGTCCTGCCGGTTCCGCCGCCGCCGTCTTCGCCCGTCGAGTCGACGACGAAGCCGTCGACCATATCGTCGTACGCTTTTGCGGACGAGACGTCTCCGGCGTCGACCGCCAGCAAGATCTGGGTTTCGAGTTTTGCGCGCAGATAGGCGAGGTCTCCGGGTCGGATATCGCCGTGCAGCTGGATCGCGTCCGGTTCGATTTCGGTCACCAACTCGATCGCCCGCGCGTAGTTCGACGGCATCGTTACGAGGACAGTCGTAACGAACGGCGGGGCCGCCGCAACGAGTTTCGCCGCGCGTTCCGGGGATACTTTTCGCGGAGTATCGACGGAAACATCGGAAATGATCCCAACGGCGTCCGCGCCCGCATCGACTGCCGTCTCTAGGTCTTCGACCCGAGTGACGCCACAAATTTTGACTCGCGTCATCGTACCTCCGGGGAGACCGACCGAAGCCGATCGAGTTTCGCCGCCGCGTCGCCGCTGTCTATCGCCTCGGCGGCGATCGATGCGCCCTCCTTGAGCGAATCCGCTTCGTCGGCGATGTAGATCGCGGCCCCCGCGTTCGCGAGGATTACGTCTCGTTTCGCGCCCGTAACGTCCCCCTCGACGATCCCGCGGAGATCGGATGCGTTCGCTTCTGGTGAGCCACCCGCGATATCGGAGATGTCGTGGGAGTCCAGACCGATGTCGGCCGGCTCGAGCGTCGTCGTCTCGACGTCGGTGCCGTCGACCTCCGCGGCGACGGTTTCGCCGTGGACCGCGATTTCGTCGGTTCCGGCCCCGTGGACGACGAGTGCGCGTTCGACGTCCATGCGCGAGAGCGCCTCTGCAAGAACGGGGACGAGTTCCGGATCGTAGACGCCGACGATCTGGCCGTCCGCGCCGGCGGGGTTGGTCAGCGGACCGAGCACGTTGAATATCGTCCGCATCCCGAGTTCCTTTCGCGGGCCGATGACGGCTTTCATCGCGGGGTGAAAGACCGGCGCGAGCATGAATCCGATCCCGTCCTCTTCGATCGCTTCCTCGACGGCGGGCGGTTCGGCCTCCACGTTGACGCCGACCTCCTCGAGGACATCCGCGCTGCCCGAGGACGAGGACACCGAGTAGTTGCCGTGTTTGGCGATCGGCACGCCGCTACCGGCGGCGACGATGGAACTCGTCGTCGAGACGTTGATCGTGTCGTAGTCGTCTCCGCCCGTGCCGACGATGTCGACCAGTGGCTCCCGGTCGGGCGAAATCGTTCGGGCCGCGGCGCGCATTCCTTCGGCGAAGCCGGCGATTTCGGTTTCCGTTTCTCCTTTCGCGCGCAATGCCGCGAGCAGTGCACCGATCTGTGCCTCCGTCGCGTCCTCGAAGACGGCCACCGAGGCCGCTCGAGCGTCTTTCTGTGTGAGATCTTTGCCGTCAGTCACTCGTTCGACGTACTCCTGCATAGTGAACACCAATGTACGTAGTTGTCTTATAATGTTCAAATGAGTACATCGGCTTAAACGTATCGGACCACCCGTGGGGATGGCTCGCGTACGCCGACCGATTCGAAACCTTCAATTACGGTGGTCGGCAACGATTAGTTGCACGAGGCGCGACGGGCGCCGAGAAAACCGGACGGGTTGGTGGTCTAGTCTGGTTATGACACCTCCTTGACATGGAGGAGGCCGGCAGTTCAAATCTGCCCCAACCCATTTCTCAGCGACATTATGCGACGAGCGGAGTGAGGCGCTCGTCGCTGAGAATTTGTCACGGGTAGATTTGAACTAGACGAGTCGCGCGCAGCGTAGCGAGCACGTCTCGGCGTAGTTCAAATCTGCCCCAACCCACTAGTTCTGTCGCGAGCAAATCCGTGAGCGACGGTATCGTGATGGTGAGCAATTTGAATCAGGAGTAAAGCGAAGCGGAACGACCGTGGTTCAAATCTGCCCCATCCCGCTTTTGAAGACTCAATTTCTCCTCAAGAATCGGTCTCCCCTCGAAACGGCCCAACCGCCGGAAGACCCAATCTCGAGAAAACAGCAATTCTGAAAACCGCTACCCGACAGAATCCCGGCTACCTCGAGAACAGTCCTTTGAGACGATCGAACAGCCCGCTGGGGCCCTCGTCAGTTTCGGAATCTTTCGTCTCATCGGATTCGCCAGTTTCGGGATCAGCCGCAGACGGTCCGATCGATCCAGAGAGCGGCCCGTCAGTCGACGACCTGCCGCGAGTGGCCCTTGAGGAGGAACCGGAACCGGTCGTCGACTCGAGGTCGTCCATCGAAAGCTCGATATCGCCGATATCGGTCGTCTCCTCGCGGCCTTCGCCGGCCTCGGCCGCGCGGACATCGGAGCCGGTGACTTCCCCGCGTTCGATACGCGAAGAAAGGTCAGGTTCGGCGTCCTCGAGCGAATTTTCGGTTTCCGTTGTTGGTCCGGTCTCCATTGTGGGTCCGGATTCCGTCGTGGGTTCCGATCCCGGTGTGAGAGCTGGCTCTGTAGTGGATTTGGACTCCGTTTCGGGTTCCGGCTCTGCGGGTGGCGCTTCGCCGGAAACGATGTCGTCATCGGGACCGTTACCAGGAACTCGATTCGCACTTGCGCCGTCGTCGATCGAGTCGGCGGCGAGCACGGCGGATGGATCAGCTGGTGGGCCGGTTTCGATGGTCGTCGTGTTGGGCTTCGGGTCGCCGACAGCGTCGGGTTCGGGGTCGGCTTCGGTATCGCCGTCGCGCTCGCTCGAGTCCCCCTCCCGGTTCGTCTTCCCGTTTCGGTTTGTCTCTTCGGTTTGCTCGCTTTTTTCGGACCGGTCGTCGCGATCAGGTTCAGGAGACGAGCTGATCGAGTCGAGAATGTCGTCGACGCTCGTCTCCGATACGACGCGGTTCGGACCGCCACCGGGCGTCGGCCCGTCCACAGAATCCGTCTCCGAATCGTCAGTCATCGGTTCGGTCTCCCGGCGCTGACGGCATAACCTTTCTCCACGAACTCGAGTCGGTTCCTCCGGAGCTCGGATCGAACTGACGACAGTCACTCCGCGAGTTCGGGTCTCGAGAGAACGACGTTGAGGACGGCACCGAACAGGATCAACACGCCCGCGAAGTAGAGCCAGGTGACGAACAACAAGACCGCACCGACGGCCCCGTAGGCCTCATACTGCGCCGCGTTGGCCGCGTAGAGCTGGAATCCCGCCTGAAGAACTGCCCACCCGATAGCGGCGAACACAGCACCGGGGAGTACTTCCCGTATCTCGACGTCGATGGGCGGAAGGACGTAGTACATCGGCAGGAAGACGAGGAGGAGCCCGAGTATCAACAGCGGCCAACTTAGCAGTCCCACGAACGGCACCGTGCCGGCGAGCAGTCCCAGCACCGCGGCCATCGCGACCATCAATCCGATTCCGCCTGCACCCGCGAGGATGACGACCAACCCGTCGGTAATCTGTTCGATCATCGAGTCCTCGGCGGCGGTATCGTACACTCGATCGAACGCGAGGCTGAGGCCCCTGAACACCTTCAAGCCACCCCAAGCGGCGACCAGCAGTGCGACGACGGTCGCTTCCGCACGACCGGATTCAGTCGTTAGCGCGTCCGTGACGAGTTCCTCGCCGGCTTCGGGGAGGAAGTCACCGGCGACCAAAATCAACTGTTCGGCCGCCTCCTCACCGCCGAGGAGCGAGCCGACGACGATCGCGAGCAGTATCAGCGGAATCACCGAGACGAACGCGTAGTAGGCGAATCCCGCGGCGAGATACGTGACGTCTCGTTCGCTGGCCGTGTTGTAGATCTCGAGAACGGTTTCTTTCGGGTTCATAGCAGGTACTCGTTCAGACTTGTCGTTCGATCTCGCCAGCTGAGACTGTAAGAACCAGCGGCCAAGATCGTGGAACCGAGACGATAGACGGTCATCGGAGCGTGTCCACGCACTCGTTACCACTCCGTACAGAAATTGTGGGTGGCGTAGACCTCACCGCCTTCGGAGAGGTAGACGCCGACACCGCCGCGATCCCACTCTTGAGTCTCGCCGTCCTCGAGGATCGCATCGCGGTGGTCCGGTGAGTTCATCCACTGTTCGACCAGCCCCTCGGCGATCCCCTCCGCGGTCTGGTACTCCACCGTCGTGCTCTCGTTCGGCGCCTCGACGGATCGCTCAAGCCAGTTCATCGCCAGATTCTCGCCGTAACTTCGACAGTACCCCGCGACGTCGTCGAACCGATCGTAGGGATCCTCTCCATCGGGGTTCGTGTGCGCGAAATACTCTCGTTCGTGCATGTCAGCACTGTGAGCTCGAGAGACGGAGGCGACCGTTCCGTCCCACTCGAGGGCCTCAAGGTCGTGTTCTGCACGACGGTCGTTAACCTCCGCGTGGACGAAGTCCTCGACGTCCTCGGAGGTTACTGTCTCGACGTCGGTTTCGTACGTCGTTCCGTCCGGGTCATCGGGGTCGGCGACCTCCGGATCGCGTTCGCCGGCTGGTGGTGGGTCCTCGCTCGGTGCAGGCAGATCGTCGATTTCGTCGACAACCGACGGAGCGATCGCCATTGCTCCGATAACGAGTCCGCAGAGTAGTCCAAGCGTTAACAATAGTCGAAGTGCCGCTCCCACCTTCGACCCGCCGGAAGCAGACTGGTCGTCGAGTGAGGCGATTTCGGAGGCGTCGGTTTCGATCGGGGGACCACGGCCCATTCGTTCGCATTCAAGCGACCGAGTAATAAGACGTTCATGGTTAGTCGCAGTACGTGACACGTGCCACACATGCCTTCTCGAGAGTACAGTTACGCGCCCGAACAGCTACGGTCACGCGCTCGATCCCTCGGCGTCGCACGATCCGAAAATCGTCTCGTGAAAGGCGATGACCAGTCCGGGAACGACGGCCATGAAGAGGTGTTCCTCCAGGGGGATACCGGCGACATCGATCCCCGTTCGGAGCTTGATATCGAAGACGCCGACCGCGAGCGTGTACCGATCCCAGAGGTAAGCGATCGGATACAGCGCGAGAATCGTCACGCCGGCTTTTCGGAGGGCACCCGCTCGTCGAAGCATCAATACTGCGATCGCTCCCCAGAACAGTTCCGTCGCGAGGTAGGTGTATCGACCGAAGACGCTGATATCGGGGACCATGCCCCCTGATGCACTTCCAGCGGCAAAAAAGCGTGTCCCCCGGAAGCGTGCGTGGTAGGCGTTATCTTAAATACCCCAGCGCGAGTAGTCCCTCCCGTAACGATGGATATCGCTGATATCGCCACCAAAGACTACATCGAAGTAGACGTCGGAACGCGCATGGGGAAAGTCCGTTCGACCTTCGAGAACGGGAACCCCAAAGGAATTATCGTCACCGACGACGGGGAGTATGAGGGCGTCATCAGCGAGCGGGAAGTCCTTCAATCCCACGTCGAGGACGACGCGAAAGTCTCGGCCCTGATCAAACCGAGTCGGAACTCACCGGCGCCGAAACTCGACCGGTACGAGAACGTTCGCGAGACCGCCCGACTGCTCATCGAGAGCAACTCGAAGGTCGCACCCGTATTTGAAAATGACAGCCTCTGGGGCGTCGTAAGCGGCGATGCGATTCTCGAGGCCGTCCTCGAGAATCTCGACACGCTCACCGTCGGAGACATTTACTCCGACGATCCGATTACGGTCAACGAGGACGACGGGGTCGGAAAGGCGATCAACTACCTCCGGGAGAACGGGATCTCTCGGTTGCCAGTGCTGAACGAAAACGGCTACCTGACGGGCGTCGTCACGACCCACGACATCGCGGACTTCGTCATCCGCCAAAACGAACGGATGACGACCGGGGATCGAACCGGCGACAACAACCGAATGCTCGACGTTCCGGTCTACGACATCATGAACAGCCCCGTCGAAACGACGACCCTCGACGCGACGGCCCAGGAAGCCGTCGAGGAGATGCTCGACGACGATTACGCCGGACTGATGGTCACGCCCGAAGACGACGACCGAATCGTCAACGGCATCGTGACGAAAACGGACGTCCTCCGGGCGCTTACCTACACGGAAGAAGAGCACATGGACGTTCAGATTACGAACGTTTCGCTGCTCGATACGATTACTCGAGAATCGATCACCCAGAGCATCCAAGAAGTCGCCGATAAGTACCAGGAGATGCAGGTGATGCACGCCCACGTGCGCCTGCACGAACACAACGAAAAGCTCCGAGGGACGCCCCTGGTGCAGGTCCAGATTCGGCTCCGAACGAACAAAGGACAGGCCGCAGGCACTGGCGAAGGCTACGGCGCGGAGAACGCCTTCCGCGTTGCGCTCGATAAACTCGAGCGCAACGTCCTCGAGATGAAAGGGATCGCCAGCGATGAAGAGTACCGCGGACAGTTGCTTCGAAAACTCAACGAGATCTAACTGCCCGAGACGGGCAGTCCGACTTTTTGCGCTTGGTGGTCGACAAATACGGTAAACCGGCTATGGAGACCGATCACGGTCTCTCCCGATCAGAATCCAGACCCGTCTGCACTCCCCTCGAGACCGGAATCCGTGATCGTAAACTGCGCGGATTCGCCGGCCGCCTTGGACCGATGCTTTTCTAGCGTCGCCCGCCGATTGCCGCCGCGGAATCGCTCGATTCGGACGACGACACCCGTCCAGTGTTCGAGGGTGTTCCCGCCGAGCGCCCGCGTTCGGTCCGAGTCCGGGTCCGCGAACACCTGGTTCGTGAGCACGACCGCGAGGTCGTACTTGCGCGCGAGCGAGAGGAGATGAGTCACCTGTCGAGTGACGCTTCGTAGTGCCTCGCCGCTGTCGCTGTCGCCGGTTCGCTCGAGTCGGTAGAAGCCGGTTGCACTGTCGAGAACGATCAGATCCGCGCGCTCTGCGAACTCCTCGGCATCGCGAACGGCTTCTTCTTGCTCCTCGAAGTCGAGCGCGTCCTCTATGACGATGCGGGAGGCGACGTCCTCGACCGTCTGATCGGATTCGCTGGACCCCACGCGGGCGGACAGTAGTTGTTGAAACCGATCGACGGAGACGCCTTCGGTGTCGATATAGACCGCCGTCCCGCCGTTCGCGCCCGTTTCGACAGCGCTCGAGAGCGCGAGGTTCGTCTTGCCCGCGGCGGGCGGGCCGTACAGTTGTGTCACGGTGCCGCGCTCGAAGCCACCGCCGAGCAACTCGTCGACCGGCGGACAGCCGGTTAGAATCGCCTCGTCGTTCACGGTCGAACGTAGACGGCTGCCAGCAAAAACCCCCCGGAACCGCTCTCGAGCGGATCAGGCGCGCGCTCGCGCGATGTCGTGACTGAATTCGTAGATCTGGAACGTCTCCGGACGATGATTATTCGACGCGCAGAACAGACCATCGATTCGAACGATCCGAACGAATCGTCCCCGGCCGTGGACGCCGATCCGAAAATCACGAGAACAGGATAGTTTATTCCGGATCGCGGCGAACGGTTCGGTGTGATTGTCGTCGCAACCACCGACTTCGAAGTCTACCACGGTGCCGTCAACGAGCTCCGCGACCGCGGAGCGACGTTTACGACGATCGAAGCCGACGAGGACCTCCCCGAACAGACCGCCGTCGTCATTACGGACGAAGACAACGCAAATTCCTTCGCAGACGTGACAACGATCGTCGCGGCTCCCGAAGAATCGCGTCGTGCGGTCGAGCAGGCCCTCACCGCGCTTCGCGGCGACGGCGGGCGAACGATCATCGGCGTCGACCCCGGCAGAAAACCGGGTATCGCCGTCCTCGCCGGGGAGATGATCGTCGCGACATTTCAGGTTCCGATCGCCGACGCCGTCGAGGTGATCCGTCGCGAGGCGGCCGAAGCCGTCGATCCGCTGGTCCGGATCGGCGACGGCTCCCGTCTCCAGAGTGCGAAACTCGTCAACCAACTCGAGGGGGTTCGCGTCGAACTCGTCGACGAAACAGGGACGACACCGTACCTCGGCGTCGGCGCTCGAGGAGCGGGCGACGTTCTCGCTGCCGCAAATATCGCGAGACTCGAGGGCGAGCCCGTCGAAAGTCGGGAGATCGAACCCACGGCTGGAGAGTTGCAGGTGATCAAAGATCGGTCCCGCGAGCAAAGCAAAACCAATCGTGCCATCGACGACTCGCTCGCGGAACGCGTCGCGGCGGGCGAGTTGAGTATCGATGAAGCGCTCGCCGAACATCGGAGCGACGGCGACTCGGGGACGACGTCCCAAAACGAAACTGACGAAGCGTGATCGGCGAATCGGTCAGCAAAGCTGTCGCTACGCGGTTGGTTGTTCGTATTGGGACGCGAAAAATCGGAAAGGTATTGTTGTACCGTTCTCGAGACCGCCTCGAGATTCGTTAGGCTGGGATCGCTGACGGAGCGACTGCGGAGCCGAACTGAACGTTTTCGTTCGACTGCATGCTCACTTGCGAGGAGGTCGCTTCGCCCCCATCATCGGCAACCGCGAACGCAGCCTGTTGGTTGTTCAGGTTCTCCTGGAAGAGTGACTGGTACTGATCGATTTCTGCGTCAGGCTGGTAGGCTGCATCTTGCTTTTGCTCGCCACCAGCGTCCTCGTCGATCGTCAGAATCGGGTTGTCCGATTCGTTGTCACCGTCGAGGGAGACGGTCGTTTCTTCGGTGTAGATAACGCCCGGACTCGATCCAGCATCACCTGCTGGCAGTGCCTGTGAGATGCCAACCTGCGCGTTGTGGTTCTCCTGGTAGGAGAGCTGGATCGCAGTCGCTTCGCTTCCGTTGAGTGCAACTGCGACCGCCGCACTTTGCTGGTTGAGGTTGAGCTGGCTCACGTCCTGGTACTGGGTGACGCTAGCCTCGGTGTCGTCTTTGTCTTTCTTGTCGTCGTGGGTCTTCTGTTTGTCACTGGCGGTTTCGACGATGTCCGATCCGCCGTTCGTGTTGGCCGATGCGATGTTCATACCGTCAGTCGAGTCGAGAACGGAGGCCGAGTAGGCGCTTCCGACCTGTTCGTTGATGTTCGACTGATCGGTCGTCTGGATCGACGTCGCGGTGGATTCGTTGCCGATCGCGATCGCGACCGCGAATCCTTGCTCGTTGACGTTAGCCTGCATGCTCTGCTGGGATTGTTCGAGTTCCGAACCGGCTACTTGGCTCCCACCGTCAGCATGACTCGGGTTAACGTTCACAGCGTTGGCGACCGCTCCCTGGTAGTTCGAGTTCTGCTGGGAGCTGTCCTGTATCGCGAGCGCATCACTGCCGTTCTCGGCGATCGAGAAGGCGACGCTTTGTTCGTTGACGTTCGCCTGGTCAACGTTCTGCGCCTGCGTGACCGATGCCTGCGAGTACTGGATCTCTTTGTCGTGCTTCTCATCGTGGTCGTTTTTCTCGCCTGCAACCGCCCAGCCGTCGAAGCGCTGGTGATCTTCCTCGCCGAAGAGGAAGTAGACGTCACCGACGTCTTCGAACTCGACGTTTTGCTCTTCTAGGTACTGGTTCTCGGAGATCGCTTCACCGTCCTGCGTGTTTTCGTTAACCTGGCTCGACTCTTGGATGGCGGTCGCCTCGCCACCGTCGATCGAAATCGAAGCCGCGCCTTGCTGGACGTCAACATTCGCCTGGTTCACGTCCTGATACTGGACGATTTCGCTAGTCGGATTCACACCTTCGGATTCGGCGTTATCGTCGTCCGAGAGGTGTGCGTCTACGTACTCTTCGAGCGACTGGTCACCGATATCCGCACCGAAGACGAAGTAGAGATCTTCTCCGTCCTCGAGCGTGTGTATTGTTCTATCGTCTTCGCCGGGGTCCTCGACTGCGGTCGCCGGGAGTGCGGCACCCGTCATCGAGAGCGCTAGCATCGCGGCGACGAGAACTGTCGTAAGTTGTGATCGTGATATCATCGTGTAAGTCGTTTATCGTTTCAAATGCCCTGTGAGGGTCTTTTCTTACTGCATCTTCGCGGTGCGAACCATCATTTTCCGAATAGTGTCTTTGTTATCTGTAGGTTGTAAGCAAGAACAAGGTCGTTACCGCTCCGAACGGCCCGTGGGAGTTTTCGAAGGAAGTTACTACCCGCCGAAACTCCCAGACAGGAGGCTATCGATGCGATTCGTCGAACGATTGATCACCGAAATGACCCGCTTTCATTCAGGGACTCGAGAACGTAGGCGCCGACATCCACGGGTTGATGAATCACACCGTAGAGGGACAATCAGGGGTAGAGGACCAACATCGGTTGTAACCGATGTATAACGGATATTACACCGATAGCGAAGCGACACAAGAACGGAGTAGGAGCCTCGTACGGTCCCCAATATGTCGATAGGATGGCCGTTCCGGCGATAAATGGGCCATACGATGACTAACAACTCGCTGGATAGGTGTAACGTTGATCGAACGAAAACACAATCGGAAATATATCATTGAAACTGTAATTCGGGTTAATACGGTCCCTGATTGTCGGGTTCAACCGGGCAACGCGCCGTGGCATCGCTCGGATCGGTCGAGAACCCGCAAGGAACCGCGCGCTCAATGTGCTGGTAACGGACCAGACATTCGGTACGCTGGTGACGAACCGGTTTCGGCGGTCCGCGCGTGTAGGCCCGGACGATATCACGAAAACAATGAAACGTACATTCACAGCGCTGATGGTATTCGCAATGATCGGCAGCCTCTTGTTCATGGGGATGGCCGGAACAGCAGCGGCACAGAACGATATTAACGACGTTGACGACGAGATTGACAGCGACAATATCGGCGTCGGCGTCGGCGGTGACGGCGGCGACGGTGGAGACGCCACGCACGAAGGACACGATGTCGACGTGAGCACAGGTCCAGCAATCGTTGACCAGAACCAGGAGGCAACAAACACTAACACCCAGGCAGCGAGCAGTTCCAGTCCTGGTGACAACCCAGCTCACAACAAGCACGGCGGCGCTGCAGACGGCGGCGTCGACCAAGCTCAGAACGTGAACCAGCAGGTTGATCAGGAGCAGTTCGGCTACGCTGACTCCTCCGCTGAAGTCGGTGACATTAGCGGTGACGCCAACGCCGGCGACGGTGGCGACGGCGGCGACGCTAACGTTGACCAGAGCAGTGACAACAGCGTAGATGAAGGTGACACTACTGAGGGTATTACCGAAGGCATCATCGCCAGCCTCTCCGACCTCCTCGGTGACGTTCTCGGTTTCCTATAACCAGTTCTAAGGGAATCGGTTCGTGAACTGACTAACGTTATTTTTTATGGACTTACCAACCACCAAGAGCGTATAGGTGAGATAACGTTTCTATAAGATATTCAGATAATATACGAATCTAATAAAAATGTTTTCAACGAACAACGTTGATAGACGAATCAGCTAAGAAAATTATGATACGATCAACAACGAGCGTCGTACTGGTTATTTGCCTACTCCTCGTGATAACCGCTGGCGCTGTCGCCGTCGCCGGCATCGGCGGCCCGACGGATAGCGACGACGCCGAGAACGAGAGCGTCTCGAGCGACGAGTGTCGCGACATCGTCGAGAGTTCGGCGGACGCCATCGTCACGAACATTTCGGTCGACGACTCGAGCGACGATTTCGAGTGTGAACTGTCGGAGAACGGTTCGACGGTGAACATAACCGTGGACTCGGGCGCGTCGGGTGCGGATGGAACCAACGTCACCTCGGAGTCGGAAACGGTGACGTGGGACACGGAGAACGGAACGGTCGTTTCGGAGAGTAGTACCTCCGTCTCGCAGAGTAACGGGAACGACGGCGATGAGCACGACATGAACTCGAATATCTCGGTCAGTCAGGATAGTGAGGTAGTGAGCGGAACGGATGACGTGGAAGTCGAGGAAGGCGACGTTGTCGCCGAAGACGGAGAAGACGGTGAAGACGGCGACGTAAATATCAGTACTAACTAGCAGTTTAGGACTTAGAAGCCCTTACTCGAGCGATTCCCGCCCCTTCTCCTCCGCCCGTCGAAGAACCTCCTGAACCGACCACTGCGTCTCGAGTGCAACCTCGGCCGCATCGTCGTACTCCGCGCTCACGTCGTAGACGTCCCCATCGGCGTCGCTCGCGATTTTCACCGTTACCTCGTACTGTTCTCCGCCGCGCTCGAGCGTCACGCTCTCGAACTCCCTGTTCGCAATCCACCGGTGTGTCGCACCCGCGTCCCGGATGCCGAGCGTTCCCGTCTCCTCGGCTAACGCTCGAGCCACGCGTTGGCGGTCCGTGGGCTTGCAGATGACCTTCACGAGGTGGCCGGGGCGGGACTTTTTCATCGTGACAGGGAGGATCGAAACGTCTCGAGCGCCAGCTTCCGAAAGCGTCTCCTGTAGGCCGCCCAGTACCTCCGGGGTCGCGTCGTCGAGGTTCGTCTCGAGAACGGCGATATCGTCGCGAACGAGTTCGCCCGCAGCGTCACCCTCGCCGACCAGCACGCGGAGGACGTTCGGGTGCGGATCGAGATCGTAGCCACCCGCGCCGTAACCGGATGCTTCGAAGGACATCGACGGAAGCGACTCGACGCCGTCCGCGACGTGTCCCAGAATCGCCGCCCCCGTCGGCGTGAGCAACTCGGCGTCGACCGGCCCGCCTCGAAGCGACCAGTCCGCTCGTTGAGCGATTTCGACCACCGCCGGCGTCGGAACTGGGTACTCGCCGTGGCTCATCGAAACCGTTCCGCCGCCGGTCGAAAGCGGCGTGGTGACGACGCGGTCCGGCTCGAGGTCCTCGAGCAACAAGACCGCGCCGACGATATCCGCGATGGCGTCGTCCGCTCCGACCTCGTGAAAGTGGATGTCCTCGAGGTCCTCCCCGTGGACGCTGGCCTCCGCCTCGCCCAATAGTTCGAAGACGGCGAGCGCGTCGCGTTCGATTGCCGGCTCGAGGTCCATCTCCTCGACGATTTCGCAGACCTCGAGGTAACTCCGATGGGGACCGTGTCCCTCGGCGTGGACACCACCGTTCCCGTCGTGAGCGGTTCCGTGGTGGTGATCGTCGTCGTGGCTGTGACCGTGTTGGTCGTGGTCTCCGTGGTCGTGTGAGTGATCTTGATCCTCGTGATCGTGTGGGAGGTCCTGGTCTCCGTTGTCGGGTGAATTGGTCTGGTCGTCGTGGCCGTGATCGGAACGATCGTTGCCATCGGCACGACCAGATTTAGCGTCAGTTTCACCTTGGTAGTCGGTCAATACCACGTCCACCGTCGTCGAGGCGATTCCGCACTTGGTCGTCTCGTCGATCCGGTACTCGAGAGCCAGCGCGTCTTCGACTGGCTTGAGGACGGACCGGTCCCCACCGGCATCGAGAAGGGCCGCGAGGAGCATATCGCCGCTCGCACCCATTCGGCCGTCGAACGCCAGGAGTGTCATGTCTACGTGGGCGGTAGGCGACACCAAAAGTCCTCGTTCTTTCGATCAACGAAGCCATGAGAAACACGCCGTGACGGCGAAATCGGACGACGCCGGTACATCTATGTACCTCCCTATCTGACCACTATGTGTTAGTGTATAGCATGGTGGGACTCCCCCTCACAGCGGCTCCTCTCACGAGCACAAAACCTATCCGATCACGAACCGGAGATAGCTACAACGCCGTCCATTCCGAATTATGAACGAAGTTCAACTCGAGGTTGCGAAAGCGTACCCGAACGACTCGGGTCGCGGTATCGCCCGACTCGATCCGGACACGCTGTTACATCTCAAGCTCAGTCCGGGCGACATCATCGAAATAGAAGGTGCAGACACGACCGCCGCGAAGGTGTGGCGCGCGGACCGGCAGGACTGGAACACGGACACCGTTCGCATCGACGGATTCACTCGCCAGAACGCCGACGTGGGGATCGGCGAACGGGTGACAATCCGGAAGGCGGAGGCGACGAAGGCGAACAAACTCGTCCTCGCGCCGCCCGAAGAGGCGTCGGTGCAGTTCGGTTCGGACGCCGCGGGCATGGTCAAACGTCAGATTCTGAAACGCCCGGTCGTCGGGAAGGACATCGTCCCGGTTATGTCCTCGACGAATCACCCCTTCATGCGATCGCCGGGACAGGCGATCCCCCTAATCGCGGTCGAGACCGAACCGGAGGGGGTAGTCCTTATCACCGAGGATACTGACGTGGAACTTCGAGAAGAGCCCATTTCGGGCTTCGAGAAAACCGGCGGCGGAATCACCTACGAAGATATCGGCGGTCTCCAGAGCGAGATCCAGCGGGTGCGCGAGATGGTCGAGTTGCCGATGAAACACCCGCAGATCTTCAAGAAATTGGGGATCGAACCGCCACAGGGTGTGTTACTCCACGGGCCACCCGGCACCGGAAAGACCCTCCTCGCGAAAGCGGTCGCCAACGAGACTTCGGCGAGTTTCTTCTCTATCGCGGGCCCGGAGATCATCTCGAAGTACTACGGCGAATCCGAACAGCAACTCCGGGAGATCTTCGAGGACGCGAGCGAGGAGTCGCCCGCGATCATCTTCATCGACGAACTCGACTCCATCGCACCCAAACGCGAGGACGTGACAGGCGAGGTCGAACGCCGCGTCGTCGCACAGCTGTTGACGATGATGGACGGCCTCGAGGCCCGCGGACAGGTCATCGTCATCGCCGCGACGAACCGCGTCGATTCGGTCGACCCAGCGCTCCGTCGACCCGGTCGGTTCGACCGGGAGATCGAGATCGGCGTGCCGGACGAGGTCGGCCGCGAGGAAATACTCCAGATCCACACGCGCGGCATGCCCCTCTCGGACGACGTCAGCCTCTCGCATCTGGCGGACGAAACCCACGGCTTCGTCGGTGCCGACATCGAGAGCCTGACCAAAGAGGCCGCGATGAAAGCGCTCCGACGATACCTTCCGGAGATCGACCTCGACGAGGAGGACATCCCGCCGAGCCTGATCGATCGGATGATCGTCAAGCGCGACGACTTCGGCGGCGCGCTCAACGAGGTCGAGCCGTCGGCGATGCGGGAAGTCCTCGTCGAGCTCCCTAAAATTTCCTGGGACGATGTCGGCGGTCTGCACGATGCCAAAGATCAAGTTCAGGAATCCGTCGAGTGGCCGCTGAACAACGCCGATCGGTTCGAACGGATGGGCATCGATCCGCCTGCGGGCGTCCTACTGTACGGCCCGCCCGGAACCGGCAAGACGCTGATGGCGAAAGCGGTGGCCAACGAGACCAACGCCAATTTCATCTCCGTTCGCGGTCCGCAACTGCTCTCGAAGTGGGTCGGCGAATCCGAGAAGGCCATCCGTCAGACCTTCCGCAAAGCGCGGCAGGTCTCCCCGACGGTGATCTTCTTCGACGAGCTCGACGCGCTGGCCCCGGGTCGCGGCGGCGAAGTCGGCTCGAACGTCTCCGAGCGAGTCGTCAACCAGCTCCTGACCGAACTCGACGGCCTCGAGGACATGGGTAACGTGATGGTCATCGGCGCGACCAATCGCCCCGATATGATCGACCCCGCGTTGCTCCGTTCGGGTCGGTTCGACCGCCTCGTCATGATCGGCGAGCCCGATATCGAAGGTCGAGAGCGGATCCTCGAGATCCACACCGAGGACACGCCGCTGGCGGCGGATGTCAGTCTCGCGGAGATCGCCGAAATCACGGACGGCTACGTCGGCAGCGACCTCGAATCGATCGGGCGCGAGGCGGCCATCGAAGCGCTTCGCGAGGATACGGAGGCCGACATCGTCGAAATGCGTCACTTCCGACAGGCGATGGAGAACGTTCGCCCGACGATCACCGACGACATCCTCGACTACTACGAGCAGATCAAGGAGGACTTCGCGGGCGGCTCGAGCGTGACCGAACCCGGTACGGGCCGGCGCGGCAGTCGGATCGGCTTCCAGTAACTCGCTTCGACTCAGTCCTCGAGACGAGACGTTCACGAGTTTAGCCAATTTGTCATATTTCAGATCTATTCGTCTGCGAGCGCGTTCGACGCGTTCGACCTCGAGTTCGAGTACGGCCGTAATAACTGATTACTCGACGTTCCAGTATCGAATCCGTCTGATTTTTCCAGTCAATCGGAAGGCGTCACCCGCCTGCTAAGTCACGAGTAGTTGGCAACTCCGTCGTTCATTGGTCGTGTTTCCCGGCGGTAGCCGGTGCCAACGAATGGTTCATCGGCCTGTATTCGGCTAAATTCTCCACAAGTTGACGAGACGATCGGTCCCCTATTTCCACGATGTGGGCATAGAAACTCCCGTCAGGTACCGCAATGTCGAATCAATCATCACGCGACCAGCAACCAGCGACGACGGGTGTATCCGCCGACGGTCAGGACGCGGATCCGCGAGCGCTCGAGCAGTATCTTCCCTCTCTCGCGAAACCAATCCGAGTCGGGAGTTTCTGGTTGGCGATCGTCTTGCCGTTCTTGTACGTCCCACTGCTCGTCACCGGCCTCTCGAGCAGTGTCGAAACGGGATTGTTCCTCGGGTTGCTCGTCCTCAATATCGTCGTCCTTTACGTGGGACACTCCTATCAGCAGTAGCGCATCGGTTGAGTTCCGCCCACACGGGCGTTTTTGGGTCGCGGATCCACTCGCCGTTCACCGTACTCGATCCGTCTCCGTACTCGAGTTCTTTCATCCGAGAGCGCCGAGCGCGTCTCGAATCGCCTCTCGCTTGACGATGAAAAACCCGGCGACGATGCATCCGAATCCGACGGCAGTCGTGAGGCCGATCGCTTCACCCAGGTAGAGCCACCCCACCACCGCGGTGACGATCGGAGCGACGTAGGAAACCATGTTGATCTCGACGGCTCCGAGGCGCTCGAGCAACTCGAAGTACAGTAGGAATCCGAGCGCGCTCGAGACGACCGCGAGGTAGGCCAGCGCGCCGATCGCCTCGGGGTGTATCCACGCGGACGGCTCGACGGGCTCTCGGAGCGCGAGGCTCATCCCGTGCATCAAGAGCGCGCCGCCGAGCATCGACCAGGCTTCCATTGTCTCGATCTCGATTTCGGCGTCGATCCGGCGGGTGAGGACGCTACCGAAGGCAAACGCCGTCGCGGCGAGGAAAACGAGTACCGTCGCGACGACATCGGTTGCGAGCAGGTCGGATGGATCGGGTTGGGCGATAATGGCGACGCCGACCAATCCGAGGAGGACGCCGCCGATACCGGCCGGTGAGAGCGCGTCTTTCGGGAACAGCGCCCGTGCGAATCCGGTGGTCAACACCGGCGAGAGACTGACAAGGATGGCCGCCGCGGCCGCCGTCGTGTGTTGCTGGCCGACGAACAGGAACGCGTGGTAAATCGCGATCAGGAACACCGCGCCGACGGCGACGACCCGCCATTCGTCTCGTCCTCGAGGCACCCATTCCTCGGCCGCGTAGGCCGCGTAGCCGAGCATCAGGAGCCCCGCAATATCATAGCGCAACGCGGCGTACAACACCGGCGGAAAGTACTCGAGCCCGGCGCTGATCGCGACGAACGCCGACCCCCAGAAAATCGCGAGGAGCAAGAACAACAGCAGGTTACGATACCGACTCACGAGTTGGCTTTCCGTCCACGAATCCTATACGTTGCGTTTCGAACCACGCGACTGGATAAGTAACACCACGCCGCCGATACCGACGGTCGTCTCGGGGCGAACTCGAGAGGAGAGACAGACGGCCAGAAACGACTCGATCAGGATTGACTCGACTCGAGTACGTCCGCGTCTCGCTCGGACGACTCACCGTAGAGGTGACAGGCGACGGGATGGGCGTCGTCACCGAGGTCGGGATTTTCCCGCTCGCAGACGCTCTCGTACTCCTCTCGAAGTCGCTCTGCGGCCTCGTCCCAGTTCGTCTCGGCGACCTCGAGAAGCGCTTGCTCGACGATCTCGTCGTGTCGCATCGGCAGTTCGTGGTCGAACAGTCGATCCTTGACCGTCCGGACGAACGTTCGCGTGTCCTCGTCCGAGCCGTCGCTCTCGCCGACCTCGAATTCGGGCTCGTCGCCGACCGACTCGAGCGTGATATCCCGCTCTTCGACTCGCTGTCGAAGCGTCATCAACTCGCGGAACAGTTCCTGCTCATGCTCGAAATCCGCGGGCGGAATCACTTCCGGACAGCGGGTTCGGAACCGACAGCCGCTGGGCGGGTCCCGCGGCGACGGCACGTCCCCCGAGATCGTCTCTCGATCCCGGTCGCGTTCCTCGGTAGAGGCTCGAGGGACGCTCTCGAGCAACGCCTGCGTGTAGGGATGTTTCGGATCGCTGAAAATCTCCTCGACGGGGCCGATTTCGACGATTTCGCCGAGGTACATCACCGCGACGCGGTCGCAGACGTGGCGGATAACCGAGAGGTCGTGACTGATCAAGAGGTAGGTCAGATCGAACTCGTCCTGAAGATCGTCGAGCAGATTCAACACTTGCGCCTGGACCGAGACGTCGAGCGCGCTCGTGGGTTCGTCCAGAACGAGAAACTCCGGCCCGAGCGCGAGCGCCCGGGCGATGCCGATCCGCTGGCGTTGCCCGCCGGAGAACTCGTGGGGGTATCGATCGAGCTGGTCTACCGAGAGCCCGACTCGCTCGAGTAGCCGGTGGGCGTGGTCGGTTCGGAGCTGATCAGTCGAGCGTTCGATGGAAACGTGGACCTCGATACCGTCACCGCGACTCACCTCGAGTGTGAGATTTTCCTCGACCTCGGCGACGACGCCTCGAGCGGTATCGACGCGGCGGGACGTGCTCTCGCCATCGTCGTCACCGTTGGCAGCATTGGTATCGGTCCCGTCGCCCTCACCGCTCGCACGAACGGTTATGTGAACCGTCGAGACGCCGTCGACGGGCGAGACGAGTTTGTCGATATCATCGTCGACGGTCACCGAGACGATGTCCCGCGATATTCCATCAGTTCGGAGTTCGGCCGTCGTTTCCACGTCCGGATCCGTCTCGGGCCAATCGTGGATCCCAAGGGGCTGGGTGACGATCTGCCCGATCGTCATCCGCGGGTCAAGACTCGAGAACGGGTCCTGGAAGACGACCTGGGCTTCGCGACGGAACGCCGTTTCCTCCTCGCCGGTTAGCTCGAGGAGGTCCTTGCCGTCGAACTCGACGGTGCCGCCGGTCGGCTCTTGCAACTGGAGGAGGGTTTCCCCCGTCGTCGATTTTCCACAGCCCGACTCGCCGACGAGTCCCAGCGTCTCGCCGGGATAGATATCGAAGCTCACGCCGTCGACTGCCCGAACTGGGACCGGCTCCGCACCGAGGAGCTGGTCGAGTATCGAGTCGTTCTCCCAGAAGTACTTTTCTAACTCATCGACGCTGACGAGTGGGCCGGATTCGGTATCGCTCATCGGATTCGGGTCGTCGTTGCTCACCGGATTTGGATTGGCGTCGCTCATTGGCTCTCGACCTCCTGTGCCTGCTCGGTCGCCGTCGACTGCCTTTCGGGTTCGTCTTCACCGAAATAGCCGTCGGGCAATGCCTTCAGCTCGCTGTACTCCGTCTCGGCGAGGTAACACTTCGTCGCGTGCTCGTCGCTCCCATCGGCGTCGAACTCCGGTGGCTTCTCGAGACACTCCTCCATCGCTTTCGGGCACCGATCTGCGAAGTAACACCGATCGGGCATCTCCTCGTCGATCAGGCTGGGGACGTTCCCCGGAATCGGTTCGAGTCGCTTCCCGGCTTGTTCGAGGTCCGGAACGCTCCCGAGTAACCCCTCGGTGTAGGGATGGACGTGATCGTCGAAGACATCCTCGAGCGTGCCGCGTTCGACGATTTCTCCGGCGTACATCACGCCGACTCGGTCACACATTCGGGCGATGACGCCGAGGTTGTGCGTGATCAGCAGGATCGTCATGTCGGTTTCTTCCTGCAAGTCTGCGAGCAGGTCGAGAACCTGCGCCTGGATGGTGACGTCCAGAGCGGTCGTCGGTTCGTCGGCGATCAACACGTCTGGTTCGCCCGCGAGCGCCTGGGCGATCATCGCCCGCTGGAGCATCCCGCCGGAGTACTCGTGTGGATACTCATCGGCTCGCTTGGCCGGGTCCGGAATGCCGACCATCTCGAGCAGTTCGACGGCGCGGTCGCGGCTTTCACTCGAGACGTACCGCCGCGAGGGGAGCACCGTCGAGAGGATGAACGACCCCATCGAGTACTCCGAAGATTGGGTTTTCGCGCGCGTCGAACGCGGGTTCGCGCTCGCTCGGCGCTGGACTTCGACGGCTTCGGCGAGTTGCTCTCCGACCGTGATGCTCGGATTGAAACTGCTCATCGGGTCCTGGAATATCATGCTGAACGACGCGCCCCGAAGCGAGTGGCGCACCGATTCGGGCACCGACAGCAGGTCGACGAACTCGCCGTCGACGGCCTCCGGATGATCGTCTCGAACGCTCTCGGCGAGGTCTGCGTTCCGATACTTGATCTCGCCTTCGGTGATCTCGCCGGGCGGTTCGATCAGGTGCATCATCGACCGAGCGGTGACACTCTTGCCGCTTCCGCTCTCGCCGACGATGCCGAACACCTCGCCGCGTTCGATCCGCAGGTCGAGATCGGAGACGGCGTTTACCTGCCCCTGTTCCGTGAAAAATCGTGTCGATAGTCCGTTTACGCGTAAGATATCCTCAGCCATGAGCTATTAGGCACCCCCTTCGCCGCTGATGTTCGGATCGAGCGCATCTCGAAGCCAGTCGCCGAGCAGATTAATGCTAACCACCGCGAGCAAAATTCCGATACCTGGAATCGTCGCGATCCACCAACTCGTCGCGAGGTGGTCCTGACCCTGCTGAATCTCGTACCCCCACGAGAGCGTCGTTCCCGAGAACCCGAGATAGGAAAGCGAGCTCTCGAGCAGGATGATCGCAGCGACCTGGATCGTCGCGAGCACGATTACGGGCGTGAGGCTGTTCGGAAGGATGTGTCTGAGCAGGATCGTCCTGTTACTCGCACCCATACTCTTGGCGGCTTTGACGTACTCCTCGTTGCGCAAAGAGAGTGCCTCACCGCGTGCAACGCGGGCGAACCAGACCCAGGTGACGAGCGCGACGACGATAGTCACCGTCCCGGGTAAAGCGATCGATGTCGGCATGCCATCGGCGAACCCCGCTCTGACGATTGGATCGGGAATTCGCTGAACGCTCTGGCCGAAGACGCCGATGAGGGCGACGGCGAAGACGAGCGACGGAAACGCGAGCATCATATCCGCGATGCGCATCATCGAGTCGTCGATCCGCCCGCCGTAGTACCCGGAAACGAGTCCGAACGGGACGCCGAACGCCGCGGCTAACCCCGTCCCAATCAACCCGACGAGCAGGGAGATTCGAGCGCCGAACAGCGCCCTCGAGAACGTATCCTGCCCGATCTGGTTCGTGCCGAGGTAGTGATCACCGCTTGGTTCGACCGTGTAGGAGATGCGGTCGCGTTCTCCGTCGCTGTCGTCCCACGTGTGCGAGGTGTCGGTCGTTCCCCACGGTGGGTATGAGTTCCCCTCCTCGTCGAAGTGGCCCGTCGTGTGGGGGTTGTGCGTCGCGAGAACCGGCGCGAACAGCGCCATCAAAATGATGAGGATGGCAATCGCGAGTCCGACCTTCGCCAAGAAACTCTGACGGAACTCCGTTTTGAGACTGGATTTGAGGCGATCTGAAATCATTCGTCCGTCACCTGTGGGTTGAGATACGCGTACAGCGAGTCGACGACGATGTTGATGAGCACGAAACTAACCCCGATAAAGATCAGGATACCCTGGATCAGCGGCCAGTCGAGCGAGCGGATCCCGCCGATGAGGCGCAACCCGAGCCCGGGCCACGAGAACACCTCCTCGGTAACGACCGCACCGCCGATTAGCGTGCCGAGTTGTAGGCCGAGTACGGTGATGATCGGGATCATCGTGTTTCGGAGCACGTGTTTGTACCGAATCAACACGCCGGGAAGTCCCTTCGCCTCGGTCGCCGTAACGTACGGCTTCCCGAGTTCGTCGATCATCCCGCTCCGCGTGAGTCGAGTGATCAACGCCGTAAAGTACGTTCCGAGCGCGATCGCGGGTAACGTGATGTGGTGGAGCCACGTGAGGAGATCGCCGACGTAGCCGTAGGTCACGAGCATCCGCATCGCTTCGACGAACCCGACCGGCCGGTGACTGGTCGGGAACAGCCCGAACTGCACCCCAAGCACCAGGATCAACATGATTCCGAGCCAGAAGTTCGGCGTGCTGATCCCGACGAGCGAGAAGAGCGTCGCGCCGTAGTCCGCGGGTTCGTTTCGCCTCGTCCCGCTGATAACGCCCAGCGGAATCGCAATGATCATGGCGACGACCGTCGCCGCGATGGCTAGCTCGAGGGTCGCCGGAACCCGTTCGATGACCAGCGTGGTCACTTCGCGGCTCGATTGGTACGAGTAGCCGAGATCACCGACCAGAATCCCCTGTAGATACTCGAGGTACTGGACGTATATCGGTTCGTTCAGCCCGAGATCCTCCCTGACCCGCTCGCGGAATTCCTGGGATGCCGCGTCGTCGACGATCAGGTTCACCGGGTCGCCGGGAGAAACCGCTCGAAGGGCGAAGGTGATCGTCACGACCCCCCACACGACGACGATCCCCTGCAAGATACGTTTTATCAGGAACTTTCCAAAGGACATCGAAATTTATGATTGAAATGTTTGGCGAGTGGTAATAGGGTTTCGTTCTTGACCCGATTATCCGCGGACGGGATCGATTCGTGACCGCTCCATCGAAGACACCGCGTCTCAGTCCGTAGATCGGTGGGCCGTTACTGATCCATCTCGTCCACGTAAATGCTCTCGTCTGAACGTGGATCCCACTCGAGGTCCTCGTTGATGCCGTAAATACTCTCCTCGAGGTGGAGGAACACCCACGGCGCTTCCTCGCGGAGGTCTGCGTTGATGTCTTGGAGCATCTGTTCGCGTTCTTCCTCGTCGTTTTCTTCCTGGCTCTCGAGGATTCGGTCTTCGATTTCCTCGTCGCTGAAGTTGAACTGGCCGCCCTCGCTCGTGAACCACGGCGCGAGACCGTAGTCAGCGTCTCCCGTCGGGTTCCCCCACCCGATCAGGAAGAACGGGTACTCCTCGTAATCGGGTCCTTCCGCCGCGGCGTCCGCAATCGTATCGAAGGGGACGTTCTCGAAGTTACAGTCGACGTTATCCAGTTGATCGATCTGGTCCGCCGCGGTCTCTGCGACGTCCGAATCGTTGAGATACCGGCCGTCCATCGAATAGAGCGTGATCTCCTCGCCCGCGTAGCCGCTATCCTCGATCAGGGACTCGGCTTCGTCCTGATCCTGTGAGTAGGGTTCGAGGTCCTCGTTGTAGCCGAACAGGCCCTCCGGGATCGGCTGGGTCATCGGTTCGCCGAAGCCGCCGAGGTTGTTGCTGATGATTCCCTCGTTGTCGACGGCGTAGTTCATCGCCTGTCGGAACTCCTGGCTGTCGAACGGTTCGACTTCGTTTTTCATCACGAGGAAGATGTTGCGGAAACTAACCTCCTCGTCGATGTACACCCCGTCCTCGTCGTCGATCGTCTGGACGTCCGTCGGCGGAACGTTGACGACGAGGTCGCTTTCACCAGCCTGCAGGCCGCCGACGCGTCCGCTCGAGGTGCTTTCTGCGTTCATTCGGACCCTTTCGAACGCGGGCTCGTCTCCCCAGTAATCGTCAAAGCGCGTAAAGACCGCCTCGACTTCGGCTTCGTACTCCTCGAGTTCGTACGGACCCGTCCCGTTCATCTCGGGTTCCGTTATCGGCTGCTCGTCGAACGATTCTACCCAGTCCTCGTTGACGGCTCGAGTGAAGTTCGCGAGCTGGTACTCGGCGAGCGATTCCGCGGCCGAGTGTTCGACGAGAACCGTCTCGTCGTCTTCGGCTTCAGCCCCGTTGATCGCGGTCATGCCGGCGACCTGATCGCTCCCGAACCCGACCTCTGCGTCTACCTGCCGATTGATCGTGTACGCGACGTCGCTAGCGGTCAGATCGTCGCCGTTGTGGAAGACGACATCGTCTCTGATCGTGAGTTCGACGACTCCGTCTTCGGGGTGTTCCCAGTCGGTGACGACCCGACCTTCGATCTCGCCGTCTCGCGTGACGTTGAAACAGGGTTCGTAGACCTGGTCGAAGACGTTGTAGTACGGCGTCGCGTTGTGGTCGTTCGGATCCGTGTTCTCGATGAACTCCCCTTGTGTGATGACCAGTTCGTCGATGTCGCCGTCCCCCGTTGGGTCGTCTAAACACCCTGCAATTGCACCAAGACCGGTCGTTGCTGCCGCTATTCCCGTAAGCTCTAAGACCTGCCGCCGATTGACAGTCTGTTCGTTAGCACCCGTCATATTCTCTGTAGAGAGAGGGCAGATATTTATAAATATTGGTAGTCAATCCGTAGAATTACGGAGACAGAGCCGTGTTGTACGTATTTGGTTACTAAAGAACAGCAACTGACGTTGTTTTGTTGAACTTTCACAGCCAGATTCCTGGCAAAAGTTTAAGTTACCTACAGGACCAACTGATGGTATGGCCGCCCACGGCCGCCCCGCACTGCGGGACTTGTTCGACGAGTCACCGACCCCGCACATCGCACATCCACCGCGGACCCATCATCGCGACTTCTACGTCGCGACTGACGGTTCGTTCCGGAAAACAGGTGGTGGGCTCGGTGCAGTGATCGAAACCAGAGACGGCACTCGCGTCGCACGCATCGCGACGACGGATGCCCCACCCGACAACAACGTCGCCGAGTATCGAGCGTTACATCTCGGACTCGACGTACTCGCCGAACGGGCTCCCCCCAATGCGAGCGTCGGCGTTCTCATCGATCACGATTCACTTGCCAGCAACGTCAATAACGCGATCCTGGCGACGAACCATCCCGACCGAAAACCGCCGCGACCGTTTTCGGTCCCGCCCGAAACCGAGTATCACTGGCGCGGCATCCAGGCTCGAGTAAACGGGTTCGCGGAGATTCGCGCGGCACGAATCGATAGCAACCAGAATCCCGCACATCCGCTCGCGAACGAACCGACACAGTACGAACACGTCAACCGGGAACTCGATCGGTGTGTCCTTCCCGATCCGCCGGAAACGGCCGTTTCGAAGGTTCCCCCACCGTCTCGAGCCAACCGAAACGGCAGTGGTCGAGCCTCGGATTGAGCGAGCTGTCGGTCAAAACGGGTAAAATCTGAAGAAGCCATCCTGTTCGCCCAGCCGAGTCCAGTACCGACTGGCTCGATGCGAACCGCCATCGTTATTTCCTCGCTTCGAAGAGTCCAGTTCGATGAGTCTTCGTGTCGCCATTGCCGCGCCGTTCGTCCAGGACGGTAGCGCCCAACTTCGGGAGAACGAGTTCGTCGTTTCGCTCTCACTGGATCGGGACTGGTTCTCCCCCGACCAGGCTAAGCGACTGATCGACGTCGCGACCCAGGAGGACCTCCTCGTGCGCGACGGAAACGACCTCGAGCTGACGTACGATCCCGCAACGGTATCGATTCCCGACGAGTTCGTGCCAGACGAGGATATCCTCACGGAGCGATCCGCCTTCGAGCGAGTGCTCGACGCGCTCGTCGCGGAAGGAACCGAGAAACACGAAGCGGTCGGCGCGATCAATACCCTCCAGCAAGAACTCGGCATTACGATCGAGGCCGCGGCGGTCGTCTACGCCCGTCGGGAGGGGATCGACGTTTCCGAACTCGTTCCCGTCGCCAGGAACGCGCTGACAAGCTTCGACGGCGACTGAGATCGGAAGACGCCGTTAGCAACTGCCGTTTCTCCGATCGAAGACGGTTAACCCGTCCGTCGGCAACCTCAGGCATGGTCGAGAAACGGATCACGGACGGTCGGCGGATCGCCGAACTCCTCTCGAGCGAACTCGACGGGCGCGAGGACGGCCACCTCAAGCACCTCGCGGTCGTCAACGCCGACGCGGACGTCGAGCCGACGGCCGACGGTGCTCGAGCGTACGACGTCGAACGAGAGGGAGAATCCGGGGAAACGACGCGCTTCGCTCGCGTTTTCATCCACGACGACCGAGCACACGTCGAATTCGAACGGGGACAGGACCGCGCCGCAGCGGTCGCCGAATCATCGGGACTCAGGGTTCGACCGAAAGCGACGACACCCCCGAAGACGCTCGTGTTCGTCGAGGACGGCGGCGAAGTCAAACGAGCCTCGGACGTCTTCGACGCCGCGAGCCAAGCGCTCGAGGACGAAGCTCTGTAACGAGAGCCGTACGCACTCACTCGAGCATCTCGAGGACGGTCGGTAACTCAGTCGCGATCGAATCCTGCTCGAGGTGAGCGAGCGCTCGGTCGTCCGGTGCGGGTCCGTCGGATTTTAAGACCTGAATCGCGTTCATTCCCGCGTTTGTCGCGCCGGCGATATCGGCCTCGATGTTGTCGCCGACGTAGACCGCGTTTCCGGCCTCGACGGCGAGTTCCGACAGAATAGCCTCGAATGCTCGCGGATCGGGTTTTCCTGCCTCGAGTTCACCCGTGACCAGCGCGGCGTCGAACGTGTTCTCCCAGCCCAGGGTTTCGAGTTTATCTCGCTGAGCGCGAACGGGACCGTTTGTGAGCAAGCCGACGCTGTAGGCCGCTTTGAGGTCCTCGAGGAGGAGTTCGACGCCGGGGATCGGCGAGAGCGAATCCGCGATCGTCTCCCGGTACGCGACGGCTAGCGCTTCGGCGTCGGCGTCCGTCTCTCGGTCAGCCAGCAGATCGGCGAAGATCGGCTCTCGAGTGTGCTTCGTGAGGTTCTGGCTGTGCGCGTCGAGATACGCCTCGCGGCTGATCGATGGCGTCCCAGCCGCGGCCGTGACGTCCTCGAGAATCGTCTCCCGATCCCGGTCCGGAACGGCGAGTGTTTCGTCGAGATCGAAGACGATCGCCTCTACCATGATCGATGGAACGAACCCAACGGGTTTGAAGGTACCTTTTTTACAATACGTGACTCGACGAGCGGTGGAACGTCCCACCGGAGTTGAATTGGCAGGTTTCAAGTATCACCGAAACTCGACGAAATAGCGGATTCCAAGCGGCGAGATCCGGATGATCTTCTCGAATCTCTGAACAGAACGAAACGCCCGCAAAATTAGCGGATGAGGAACTCACCCATCGATCGTTTTCGCCTCATCCGCGTAGCTATCCGCCAGCCGAACCGGCTCCGGAAGTTTGTACCCCGAACTGAGTTCTAGGACGACTTCGGCGGCAGTTTTCGGACCCACGCGGTGGCCGGGGCTGACGTACAGCGGATTCACGTACCGACTCGAGGACTCGTACTGCTTGGTCTGTACCGCGTACCCGAGTACGGTGCCGTCGGCTGTGTCGACCCGCGAGTTCGCTTCGATCGGGACCCGCGTTCCGGCCGGGAGGTTTTCGAGATCATCCGCGGGCTCGCCACAGAGGAGGCTCTTTGCGACGCCGATGGCCGGAATGTCGAGGATCACGCCGATGTGGGTCGCGATGCCCGCCTGCCGGAAGTGAATGCGCCCGCTTCCGTCGAACAGGAAGAGGTCGGGTTCGACCGATAGCTCCTCGATGGCGTCCAGAATCGGCGCGCCTTCGCGGAAGGCCAACAATCCGGGGATGTAGGGAATCTCGAGCGGCGTCACCGCGTGAACCCGTTCGATCACTTCGCCGCCTTGCATCGCGACGACGGCACTCAGGGCTCGTTCGGGCTCGTCCTCGAGGAGAAAGGATTGATCGACACCCGCGACGATCGGCGGCTCGGTGTCTCTCGAGGCGGCTTGAAGCGGGTTCGAAAGCGTTGCCGGATCGAATTCCGAGCCACCGCCGGTTTCGGTTTCGCCTTTGGGTGCCGATCCGATATCGATATCGTCCTTGAACACCGCACTGCTGGCGATCTCCCGCTGGAGGGACTCCATGTCCTCGGTCGAAAGCGAGGCGTCGGGGAGGAGGTCGGGTCTCGAGAGCTGGGTCATCAGCGTTTCGTACTCGGCGAACGAAAATGAGTGTCGGGATTTGAGAACTGATCGCGGGAACAACGGCTACTGCTCAGAACGGACCGCGTCCGCGTCCTGGGCCGCCGGGTCCGCCCGGACCACCCGGCCCGCCGCCACCGCCGAGTTGTAACTGGTTCGGCGTCCGGATGTTCTTCGTTCGTTTGATATACTCCCCGTAGGCGAAACCGACCAGTAAACCGATGAGGTGGGCCGCGTGAGCGATCCCCCCGGCACCTCCCATGCCGCCGCCGACCAGTAGCAGACTGATCACGGCGAACCCGCCTGTCAGCACCCAGAGCGGCATCGGGATGAAAAACATGAAGTATACCTTGAGGTTGGGGTTCAGAATCGTGATAACGCCGAGGATGGCAAGTGCACCCCCAGATGCGCCGAGAACGCCGCCCTCCCAGGGTGCGAGCGCGCCTCCGGTCATCTGTATGAATACCTGGGAGAGCCCGGCCAATATCCCGCTTCCGAGGAACAGCAACCAGAAGTTCCGGTCACTAACGTACCGACTCAGGAGCGGCCCGAAGAAGAAAATCACGATGCTGTTGAACGCGATGTGCATGAGGCCACCGTGAGCGAAGATAGACGTTACCCACGTCCAGACGTACTCAGGATTCTCTGGCGTGAGCACGAAAATCGAACGGTAGGTGAGTTGGGAATTCAACGACATCCCGATCGACCCGACCGGCGAGAGCAATAGACTCGTCAGTTGCTGGAAGAGGAACGTGATCCACATCAACAACAGGATGGTATATGTTACGTTCCCCCGGAAGTACGCCATCGGCCCTCCAGGTCCCGTATCGAACGGAAGCTTCGAGGCGATTTTCGCCTTCGTCGAGGCCTCAGCGCTCGAGTTCGAGTTCACGCTGTTGTCGAACCCGCTGTTGAAGACGCCCTTCGGATCGTTCCAGTCGTGTAAGCCCGAGCAGTTGTGGTTTTCCGGTAAGCGGTGCTCGCCGCAGTGGGTCCCCCCGCAGTGGCGACACTCGTAGGGCATGCTCTCTTGTTTCCCACACACGTCGCACTTGGCCATTGACCGGGGGTATGCGTGGCACGGCTAAGGGATTTGGGGTTTCGTCGGGCTCTCACCACGCCCCGATTCCTTTTTGCTGGTTACGGCCGAACACGAACTCGTGCAAGAGTACGAGCGAAAACAGCTCCTCGAGCGCGTCGGCCGCGAGGGGGCGACCGTCGGCGCGGACATCCCGGAGACGATCGCCGTCCAGGGCGAGGAGATCGACCTCCAGACGTTTGTCTTCGAGATCAAGCGCCGGGAGACGGTGCCCGCCGGCGAGCGCGAGCGCGTCGAGCGAGCGAAGAAAAACCTGCGACGCGAACGCCTCGAGCGAATCGAACGGATCGAGGAGGACGACATCAGCCGCGAAACTGGCGAGGAACTCGCCCGGAGCGTCGTCGGCATCGACCGCGCGTTGAACGCCCTCGAGAACCTGGGGTCGACAGACATCGAGCGCGAGCAACAGACCAAGCAAGCCGCGGACACCAAACGCTGGATGTCGTTCCTGCAGAAGGCCCTCGGCCGAGAAGATACTGCGACTTCGCGAGGTGGCAGATAGTATGCTGAGCGCCGACAATCGGAGGCGGACGAGATGACGACCAACGCCGAACTCGCCGCCCGTTTCGAGGAGTTCGCGGACCTGCTCGAGGCCGACGACGTCGAATACAAACCGAGAGCGTATCGCCGCGCCGCGGAGAACATCCTGGCCCACCCCTCGCCCATTGCCGACCAGCTCGAGGCCGGCAACGAGGAGGCCGTCGAGAACATCGACGGCGTCGGAGACGCCATCTCCTCGAAGATCGTCGAGTACGTCGAGTCGGGCGAGATCGAGGAGCTCGAGGAACTGCGCGACGAACTCCCCGTCGACATGGCCGCGCTGACCCGCGTCGAAGGCGTCGGACCCAAGACGGTCGGATCGCTCTATCGCGAACTCGAGATTCGGGATTTAGATGACCTCGAGGCCGCCGCCGAGGCGGGTGAGATTCAGGAGGTCAAAGGATTCGGCCCGAAGACGGAGCAAAATATCCTCGAAAACGTCGAGTTCGCGCGGACGATCGGCGAACGCCAACTGCTTGGTGAAGCCAGACCGCTCGCCGACGATGTGCTCGAGTATCTCGAGTCCGTCGACGTGATCTCCGAGGTCGAAGTCGCCGGCTCGATCCGCCGGTGGCGGGAGACGATCGGCGATGTCGACGCGCTCGCGGCCACAGAGTCGGGACAAGAGGCGGTCGAGTCCTTCCTCGAGTGGGACTCGATCGACGATGAAATTGAGTCCGGCCCCGCGAAGGCGAGCGCGCGGGTCGGCGACGTTCGCGTCGATCTCCGCGTCGTCGTCCCCGAGGAATTCGGCTCGGCGCTACAGTACTTCACCGGGAGCAAGGATCACAACGTACGGCTCCGGAACTACGCGATAGAACGCGACATGAAGCTGAACGAGTACGGCGCGTTCGACGTGAGCAGCGAGGCACGTAGCGCCTCGGACAGTCGGACGAAGTCCGACGACGAGATCGACGATCCAGATGGCGGTCAGCGCGTCGGCGACCGCGTCGCGGGCGAGACTGAAGAGAGTATGTACGAAGCGCTCGGCTTACCCTGGATCCCGCCGGAACTCCGCGAGGACCGGGGCGAAATTGACGCCGCGGCGGCCGGCGAACTTCCAGAGCTGATCACTCGAGACGACATTCGAGGCGACTTACACACCCATACCGAGTGGTCAGACGGCAACAACACGATCGAGGAGATGGTCGACGCCGCCGAGAAACGGGGCTACGACTACTACGCCGTCGCGGATCACGCTGACGGACCGGGCGTTGTCGGCGGGATGGGCCTCTCCGATACGGAGATCCTCGAACAGATCGAGGCGATTCGGGAGGTTGATGCCGCGGTCGATATCGAGGTACTCGCCGGGATCGAGGCCAATATCGACGCCGACGGCGATATCGGCCTCGGTGGCGAGGTTATCGACGCACTCGACGTGATCGTCGCCTCACCCCACAGCGCGCTCGATCAGGACTCCGAAGACGCCGCGGAACGACTCCTCCGAGCCATCGAAAACCCCGCGATCGACGTGATCGGGCATCCCAGCGGCCGCCTGCTCAACCAGCGCGAAGGGCTCGCGATCGACGCGACGGCGCTCGGGGCCGCGGCCGCCGAACACGACACCGCACTCGAGGTCAACAGCGATCTGCGCCGCCTCGACCTCTGGGGAAGCGCCGTCCAGGCCGCACTCGAGGAGGGCGCGACGATCGCGATCAACACCGACGCCCACCAGCCGGCGACCCTCGAGTACGTTCGCTGGGGTGTTCACACGGCCCGACGCGGATGGGCGGAACCAGCGGACGTAATTAACACGTGGGAGCTTGAGGAGCTCCGGGAGTTCCTGCACTGAGTAGCTGGGCAAAAATCGATATCACCGCACCCTGATACGGCAACACATGCGATTTCTCGTCGACCTGATGTGCGGCGGAATCGTCTCGTACCTTCGAATGTGCGGCTACGATACGGCCTACGCCGGCGAGAGGGATCTCGAGGAGGACGACGAACTTCGGCGAGTTGTAGATTCGGAGGGCAGGGCGCTGGTCACTCGAGACGTGGCCCTCTCCGAGCGGGCTGGGGGTTCGATCCTGCTCACCTCTCGAACAGTCGAGGGCCAGCTAGAGGAACTTGCTGCGGCGGGCGTCGATCTAACGCTCGCAAAAGAACCGGTACGGTGTGGACGATGCAACGGGAGTCTCGTGCGTGTACAACCGCCTTCGGAAGAGTTGGCGAGCGAGGTACCCGAATACGTTCCGGACGGAACGCAACCGATATGGCGGTGTCGAGCGTGTGGACAGTACTTCTGGAAAGGAAGCCACTGGGACGACGTGCGGTCAACACTCTCGGAAATCGATTGAACGATCTAGGGCGAACAACGACGGCGAAAGGGGGAACGACGCTGGGAGGAACGGCGGCTCGAGCACTCAGTATACGGAGTCGTCTTCAAACCGACCGTCATAGGCGATGTGATTCGCGTGCGTCGGCTCCTGGCCGGAGAGAAATAGTCGCTCGACTTTCTTCCAGGTGTTTTCGTAGCCGAGGTGGGCAAGTTCCGTCGCCGTCGTCTTCCACTTCTCGAGTCCGTCCGCGTGAACGATTCGTCTACTGGCGCCGTTCTCGAACGCGTCGAGAACGTCGGCTTCCGACTCGAGGTCGTCCTCGAAGGCCGTGTACGCGACACCGACCGTGCTCGGTACGTGGGCATAGGAGGACGCAAACGGCGGTATGGAAGTGAGATCCGCAATCTCGAGCGCTCGCCGATTCGTCGAGGGAAGATGCTTCGGATTGTATATTTCGACGGCGTCGATGACACCGTCGTACGTCTGGATATCCTCCTCCGTGAGACCCACGTTCGCGAACTCAGGATGGGGTGCAAGCACCGTCGCATCCTGGCGCTCGAACTCGGCTATCGCCGCCTCAAGCGAGATGAAGTCCGGAACGGGTTCGGACAGCCCCATCGCGAGTAGGTGTTTGCGATTTCGCCACGAGCCGGTGAACACTTCCCGAGCGGGGATGACCAGCAGGTCGTCGCTCGAGTAGGTCTCGGCCCGGCGCTGGATCTCGGGGAGCCGGGTAAAGTGCGGCGCGTAGACGATGGCATCGAGCCCCGCTTTTCGGGCGTTCGCAACGACTTCTCTGTCGAGCACTTTGGCGTGGCAGTCAACTCGAAACTCGGCTCCGGCAGTCACGTCCGCCAGTTTCGAGACAGGGAAGTTATGAATTCTGATTCGTCAATCCCACCAATGTGTCGATGACCCGAACGGTCGAAAAGACCTTTAGGTGTCGTTGTCTCACAGGTACCAATGGTCTGGGATTGTGGAATCGATGACTGTGGAGACGTCTTCGAGGAGGTCGAACAAGCAATTATTCATCAGGCGACCGAACACGAACGTCGTGAGTGTAAAGTATGCGGAACGATCGTTCCGGACGGATACCTCTCGATCCGCCACGTCTTTACCGACCACAGCCGCGCCGAGTACGTCAGAGCCTACAGCGCCAGTTCAGAGGACGTTCGAGAACGCGAGGACCTGCTCGAGGAAATCGAGTCCGTCGCGGATATGGAACTCATCGCGAACGAACTGAAACGATGAAAAACACCGGTAACCCAGGCGAGTACCGAACGCGATAGCCTCCAATCGAAACCAAGTTCCAGACTGCTGACAGTCGTCCAATTTGTGCTGCATCCCTACTTTCGAGAGAAACTACCCTACATTTCACGTCGTCGGATGGCCTCGCTTCGCATCTGTAACCACCCCTCGAAAAAGTTAGTACAAAACATCCTCGGTGCTCGCTCCGACCTCACTACGTTCGATCATCGCCCGCCCCGGCTCGCGGGTCGTTCCTCCCCGCTCGCTACTCGAGGCCCTCTCTCCGTTCGGGCCTCGCACCGAGCGAACCGACTCGCTACCGCTCGTCGGAATCGAGCACACGAATCTGGTCGCCCCGAACCGTCACACGGCTAAATTTTACGTCGTCGGGTTCCCTCACGCCGTTCGATCACCACTCCTCGCAAAATTTAGTACAAAACGACCTCGCCGTTCACTGTGTTCACGCCGAGCGAACCGACTCGCTACCGCTCGTCGGAATCGAGCACACGAATCTGGTCGCCCCGAACCGTCACCGGAATCGGAACTGTCGCCTCGTACAGTTCGACGGTCACCTGATCCTTGCCTTCGTCGATACGCTGAACCTGTGCCTTCTCGCCCTTGAACGGTCCTGCGATGAGTTCGACGATGTCCCCCTCCGCGATCCCTTCGACATCCGGTTTCGGCGAGAGGAAGTGCTCGACTTCCGAGATATCGGATTTGCCCGGCACGATGCTCCGGGCGTGTGGAATATCCTCGAGGACACGATTGAGCACCGCGTTGTCGTCCGCCTCGACCATAACGTAGGAGGTCAACGAGTCGGGCGCGAGCGCGGCGTGGATATCCGGCTCCTCGCGGTTGATAATCATGTCCGCGACGGTGCGTTCTTGACTCGCGGTAGTTTTGACTGCGTAGATCGCCATTAGACGCCACCTGATCCGGTCAGGAGCAGCATGATTGCGCCGATGATGAAGCCGATGAATCCGACAAAGAGGATTCCGGCTCCGGCGATCTTCGAGACCTGCAGGAACTCGTTCGTCGTCGGTGTCGTTGCCATTTTCAACACCCTGACGTACGAGGTGAGATCGTACGGAACGTCCATATATGTGTATTCACAGTGCGCGCCCTTTTATCTGTCTTTCGTGTCCAGTTTGGTTCACTCGAGTGTACTCACGAAGCAGTTACCGTCACGATATCGAACCGTTTTGCTCGGGAGGACCACTGATCCTCTCTGGGGAGGAGGTCAGGCGAAGGCGAGTTCGATAGCGAGACGCACCGTCCGATACTGCCGACAGTATGAGAATCGATTCACTCGACGTTGCAGATGACGGCACGTCGATCATCCGGCTGGCATCCCAACCGTCGGTATGGCAGAAGACGACACAGATCGAAAGGACGAGTACGAGGCCGAACGAGAAGCTGAGATCGAAGACGAACTCGAGCGAGTCGATCGGAACCCGGACGAGGTCGACGACGGCGATGACAACCTCGGGCAATGAATCAGATCATACTTGGAGACGAAGACGGTAGCCCGGACGAGGTCGACGACGGCGATGACAACCTCGGGACCCAGAACGCGCCGCGATCGGAGAACGAGGAGGGACTCGAGAAGGAAGAATCCGAGGAGTAAGTTCATCCCGCGAAACTGGATTTCGCTCGGTATAGTGCCGGAAAGTCGCACGGAATTCGCGGGCAGCCACCGATTTCGACGGCGAATATCTCCCGCACAGCGCGAACCAGCGAACAGTTCGGACCCGCGAGCGGGATTCTTTTGCCCCCGGCCTCCGACCGTTCGGGTATGCAGGTCCACGTCGTCGCCGATGACCCGGTTCGAGCGGCTATCGACGCCGCGCTATCCGACATCGACGTTACCACACGAGACGCCGACCCGACAGCACTGGACGAGGCCCGGTTCGCGATCGTCAGCGATGTCGCCGGTTCGAACACCTTCGAGCAGGCGACCAACGCGACTCGAGCGGGAGATACGCCGTGGGTCGCCGTCGAAATCGGCGGCGTCGGCGGCCATCCCATCGAGGAAGTCGACGCCGCGGTGTCCGGCTACGCCCCGGGAGCGGGGTGTTTCAACTGCCTTAGCACGCGAGTTGCCTCGACGCGAGATACCGACCAACCGCCGGAGCAACCGAGCGCGGATCGAAGCGAAGCACGGCTCGCCGGTGCGATCGCCGGTCGAGAGTGCGTTCGAGTGTTCTCCGAGGGAGAGCGATCGATCATCGGCCACGTTCGAGAGCTCCCCTACGCCAGACGACACTACCTCCCGGTTCCGACCTGTGGCTGTCACAGCTCCGACCGGAACCGAACGCTCGACCTCGAGGACGACGACTCGCTCGACCTCGAGCAGGCGGCCGACCGCGCCGAGATCGCGATCGACTCCCGGCTGGGGCCGGTGCTTTCGATCGGCGAGGTCGAGTCGTTCCCGGCTCCGTACTACCTCACGACGCTCGCGGAGACCGAGTCGTTCAGCGACGCATCCGCGTCGAAGCAGGCGGCGGGCGTCGACGAGGACTGGAACGCGGCGCTCATGAAAGCCGTCGGCGAGGGGCTCGAGCGGTACTGCGCTGGCGTCTACCGCGACGAGGAGTTTCGCCACGCGAGCGAGGACGAACTCGAGAATCCGGTCTCGCCGCTCGAACTCGTTCGGCCCGACGACGCGCCGTCGTTCGATTCGTCGACCGAATGTCGTTGGGTCAAGGGCGCGAACCTCGAGACCGGCGAGTCCGCACAGCTTCCCGCCGCCGCGGTCCAGTTCCCCCAGCCCGGCGACCGCCTCGTTCCGGCGATCACGACCGGCCTCGGGCTCGGTTCCTCGACCGTCGACGCCCTTCGTTCGGGGCTGACAGAAGTCCTCGAGCGGGACGCGACGATGCTCTCGTGGTACTCGACGTACGAACCCCTCGGGCTCGCCGTCGAGGACGAAACGTACGACGCCCTCTCCCGGAGAGCACAGAGCGAGGGACTTTCAGTGACTGCGTTGCTAGTAACTCAGGACGTCGATGTCCCCGTCGTCACCGTCGCCGTCCACCGCGACGGCGCGGGCGCTCGCAACAAGAACGACTGGCCGCACTTTGCCGCAGGCTCTGCGGCGGCCCTCGACGGAACGGCCGCCGCTCGGTCGGCGCTGTCCGAGGCGTTACAGAACTGGATGGAACTTCGGGGAATCGGCCCGGAGGACGCGGATACTGCAACGGGCCAGATCGGCCACTACGCCTCGTTCCCCGAACCGGTACAGGAGTTCGTCGACGTCGAGCGGACGATTCCCGCCGAGAGCGTGGGTCCGGACCCGGTTCCCACCGGAGCCGACGGCCTCGAGGAACTCGTTTCCCGGACGAATGAGGCCGGACTGACGCCGTACGCGGCTCGGTTGACGACACGCGACGTCGAGGATCTCGGCTTCGAAGCGGTGAGAGTCGTCGTTCCCGGTGCACAGCCGCTTTTCACCGGTGATCCCTACTTCGGCGACCGTGCGACTGCAGTTCCGGATGAACTCGGCTTCGAGCCGGATCTCGAGCGGGAGTACCATCCCTACCCCTGAGAAATCGTCGAAAAAGCAACGCCGGATCCGAGACGAGTCGTGCGTCAGTCGGTTTTCGATAGAGCCAGTCCGCAACTCACTCTTCTTCGGACGGCCACTCCTCTTCGTCGAACTCCTCGGTTTCGTTGTCCTCAAGCTCGTCTCCTTCGGATTCGTTGCCGTCGAGCTCCGGCTCGTCTTCCTCGTCGGTGGATACCTCGAGTTCGAGATCGTCGTCGTAGATCGTTATCTGGATGAGCTGCGTCTCGTCCGTAACGGTCCCGACTTCGACCCAATCTTCGTCCCCCGACTGATCGATTCGCATCACGCGGAAACTCTGGTCGAACCCGTCGAGCGACGGCGCGCTCACGCGTTCCCCGGGCGTGACGGAGTACCCCTGATCGTACGTCCCGCGGTCGGTTCCGCGCTCGATCGCCTCGAGTCGAATGTTGTGGGTTTGGTCGCTTTCGTTGAATATTTCGATCGGAACCGGACTTTGAATCTCTCCCTGAAAGTGCTCTTGAACGCCGTCGATACAGCCCGCTATCCCGACGGTCGCGAGCACGGCACCGGATCGAAGTACAGTACGGCGATTCACATCCGAGCCTCGGTGCTGGATCGTTGTATGTATTACTTTTCGAGTCAACTGCTCGTTCACCTCGGTATCGTCGACTCACTTCTACGCCGCACTAGCAACCATACTCCGGCTCCTCCCCTCCTCAAGGGACGCAGAGACGTTCTCGAATTGACCGTAAGAGACGGAGCCGGATCCGAAGATAACATCGTCCACTCGGTGCGGATATTCCCAGCCTCGAAAATTGAGTCTGCATCGCCGGACCAAAAATGTAATATAATTTAAAGTGTTGTATGGTGACATGGAGGATATTACCACCCAACCGAACGACCAGTACGGAAGCATAGACGACGTGAACATCGTTCCGGAAACAGGATGGAACGCACAGTACATCGGCGGCGAGTGGCGACCACCGGGTGATCGCGAAACCATCCGAGTGAACGCGCCGGCGACCCAGAGCGCGGTCGGCGAGGTTCCGCGTGGAACGATCGACGACCTCGACGAGGCCTTCAAAGTCGCCGAGGACTCACAAGGGGAGTGGGCCGACACGCCGCCCCAAGAGCGCGCACAGATCGTTTCGACGGCCGCACAATTACTCGAGGAACACATGGAGGAGTTCGTCCACCTGGTTGCGATCGAGGGCGGCGGGGTACGAGCGAAGGGGGAATTCGAAGGCGGAGCCGCCGTCGGCGTGGCCTCCCACGCGGCCGGCATGGCGCTTCGCAATCGAGGCGAGCGCTCGGAGTCGACGGTACCCGGGAAGGAAAACATCGTCGTCGAGGAGCCGGTCGGCGTCGTCGGAGTGATCACGCCGTGGAATTTCCCGACGGTCCTCTCGATTCGGGCCGTCGCGCCCGCGCTGGCACTCGGCAACAGCGTAGTCCTGAAGCCGGACGAACACACGCCCGTCACCGGCGGATTACTGCTCGGTCGAGTGTTCGAGATGGCGGGACTGCCGGACGGCGTCCTCAACGTCGTCACGGGCTACGGCGACGATATCGGTGATCACTTCTCGGGTCATGAGGTCCCGGACGTGATCTCGTTTACCGGTTCGACCGAAATCGGCCGACGCGTCGCGACCAACGCGGTCGAGAACTTCCACTTCCCGGCGCTGGAACTGGGCGGGAACAACGCCCACATCGTCACCGATGACGCCGATCTCGAGCTGGCTATCGAGGCGGGGGCCTTCGGCTCGTTCACTCATCAGGGACAGGTCTGTATCTCGATCAATCGACACCTCGTCCACGAAGATGTCTACGACGACTACGTCGCGGGATTGGCCGAAGCCGCCGATCACGTCCCGGTCGGCGACCCCCTCGAGGAGGGCTCGATCGTCGGACCGATCATCAACGAGTCCCAGTTCGAGGAGATGACCGCTTACCTCGAGGAAACCGTCGACTCGGGTGCGGTCGTCGAAGCCGGCGGCGACTACGACTTCCCCTACGTCGAGCCGACGGTCCTCTCGAACGTGACCAACGAGATGGCCGCGGCCTGCAACGAGCACTTCGGACCTATCGCGCCCGTGATTCCGTTCTCGAGCGACGAGGAAGCCATCGAACTGGCAAACGACACGGAGATGGGGCTGTCAGGCTCGGTTCACAGTAAGGATATCACGCGAGCGCGAGATATCGCCGCCCAGATGGAAACCGGCATGGTCCACATCAACGACCAGCCGATCAACGACGATCCGCAGGCCCCCTTCGGCGGCGTCAAGTCCTCCGGAATGGGCCGGTACAACGACCAGTGGATTGCAGACGAGTTCACCACCACGCGCTGGATCTCCGTCCAGCACGAACCTCGAGAGTACTGAACGGCCATCACGAGCGCCCCTCTCTAAACGAGCTCCCGATCTCACTCGTGGACACGGCACGTTCGAGCCGATTCGTGATTCGAGAGCGACGAGTATTTTCAAGGCGGAGCCGTTCGTTATTCGAACGATGGAGAAAGTCTCAATCGAGGCGGTCGACAACCAGCCGAACCCGATGGCGGCACAAACCGTTCGACGGCCGGTGTCAGACGCGCTCGGGACGACCGACTTCGCGATGAACTACTTCGAACTTGAGACGGGTGAGTCATTTTCCGGCGGCTACCATACCCACCACGATCAAGAAGAGGTATTCTATGTCCTCGAGGGCACGGCAACGTTCGAAACCGAAAACGGCCAATTTTCTGTCGAGGCCGGCGAGCTCGTTCGATTCGCCCCGGGAGAGTTCCAGCAGGGAACGAACGAGGGCGACGAACCCGTCGTCGGCTGGGCCTTCGGCGCGCCCGATTCGAGCCACAACTGGGAGGATATCGAGTCGGTGATTTACTGTCAGGACTGTGAATCCGAAACCAAACACGGGCTCGAGATCACGGACGAAGGCGGATTCCGCCTCACCTGCACGGAATGCGGGAACTCGATTACGGTCGCTTGAGCAGGCCTCGAGCGAACGAGTAGATGAACGACAACAGAAAGCCGGAACGGGCTCCCGATACTGCAGAAATCGTAGCACGTTGCTCCCGATGGGGCTCGACAGTACTACCCGGTGAGTTGACTACTCGTCAGCTGGCGAGTAGTTCGGCGCTTCGTCGGTGATCACGACGTCGTGTGCGTGGCTTTCGGCCTGACCGGCCGCCGAGACGCGAACGAACTCGCTGCGTTCTTTGAAGTCGGGGATCGTTCCGGCACCGACGTATCCCATCCCTGACTGCATGCCGCCCGCGAGCTGGTGGAGTTCCGATTTGAGCGTCCCTTTGTACGGGGTCGCCGCTTCGACGCCCTCCGGAACGTACTCCTCTTCGTCTTGGGGCTCGTCTTTCAAATACCGATCGCCGTCACCCGATTTCATCGCACCGACCGATCCCATGCCGCGGTACTGCTTGTACTTCTTGCCGTTCATCGTCACGACTCGACCGGGGGCCTCCTCGGTTCCCGCGAAGTACGAACCGAGCATCACCGCGTCGGCGCCGGCCGCGATCGACTTGATCGCGTCGCCGGAGTACCGAATCCCGCCGTCGGCGATCACTGGAACGTCGTGTTGGCTCGCGACGTCTGCAACCTGCGAGACGGCGGTGATCTGTGGCATTCCCGAGCCGGAAACGACTCGAGTCGTACAGATCGATCCTGGGCCGATGCCGACCTTGATGCCGTCGGCGAACTCGACGAGGTCCTCGGCGGCCTCCCGTGTGCCGACGTTGCCGACGACGACATCGGCGTCAACGGATTCTTTGATTTCTCGAGCGCCTTCGATGACGTTCAGGTTGTGAGCGTGCGCACAGTCGATGAAGAGGATGTCCGCGTCCGCTTCGTCAGCCGCGGCGGCGCGTTCGGTTTCGAACGGACCGACGGCGACGCCACAGCGGAGTCGGCCGTCGTCGTCGCGGACGGCCTCGTTGTACTCGCGGCGCTGGAGGATTCCCTGCATTGTTACTAATCCGACGAGGAGGTTCTCGTCGTCGACGACGGGAACACGTTCGATCTTGTGTTCATACATCAGATCGAAGGCTTCGCGCGCGTCGATGTCCTCCGGTGCCGTGATTACTTCGTCGGTCATCGCCGCGGTAACGGGGTCGTCCTCGTTGACCTCGAGGTGCGGTCGAATGTCCGTACTGGAGATGATACCCAGCACTTCGCCGCGCGTGTTGACGACCGGCGCGCCGCCGACGCCTTCGTGGACCATCATCTCGTCGATCTCGCGGACGCTCATTTTTGGATCGGCCGTCACGACCGAGTCGGTCGGAATGATGAGTTCGTCGGCGCTTTTGACGCGGTTGATGGCTTCAACCATCTGGTCGACGTTCATGTTTCGGTGGAGCACGCCAAGCCCGCCGTGGCGGGCCATCGCGACCGCCATCTCGCTTTCGGTGACGGTATCCATCGCCGCAGAGAGGATCGGGACAGAGACTTCAACGGACTTCGAGACGCGACTCGTCAGATCCGCATCGTCGGGTTCGACGCGGCTCTCTTTGGGCCGAAGGAGCACGTCGTCGAATGTCAGCGCTTCCGGTACTTGGAGCTTCGAGGAATAGGACTCGTTGTCAGGAACGTCGTTCGCCATGTAAACTGTCCGGAATCGGGGGCAAAAAACGTTGCGTGTTGCACTTTCAGCCCTGTATAACGACAACGACAACCACGGATACGGTCTCGAAACCGACTCGAGACGCGTCCGGGGTTCGTGGATGTAGCGAACCAGCCGTTGTCACCGTCGGCAGAATTTAAAGAATGTAAACTCGATGCGGACAGTCGTTCATTACCGTCACGAAATGCACACTGTTGTCGAACGATCTGCCGAGTGCTGTAACCACTTCTCACACAACGTTTATTAATAATGCAGGACTCCGATAGAGTATGTTCGCTGTGAGTTCCACCACGGCCCGAACCGGTGATCAGATGAGTGCCCTCTCCATCGCACCGTTTACATTCGGCTTTTCGAAACTCACAGCAGGCCAGAAACGCTCGAATGACTGGCTCGCCGCGAGTCAGTCTGGGCGGGACCGCCGGTTACACTCCCATCTGGCCCCGGGTCACGGCCATCGTTCGTAATCGATGAGCACGTCACAACACCCGGTTGCGCTGAGCCTCGAGCGGTTCGCAAACGACGATGCAAAGCTTCTGGCGTTGGTTATGGCACTTCCGCTCATCGACGGCGTCTTTCCGGCGATGATCCTCGCCGGGGCAGTCGATGACCCGCTCGGAGCGATTCAGGTCGGACTGTTGATTTTCGGTGGCAGCGCGACCGTCGCCGTGATCCTCGCGGAGATGAACGGCTCGCCTCGAGAACAGGCGGCGATCGTGTTAGTCGTCGGCATCCCGCTGATTATCCTCGCCGCGATACAGGCCGCGCTCGCGCCCACGATCGAGAGCGTGCTGAATATCGTCATCTTCGAGCGTTTCGCGGCGCTGGTCATCGCGGCCATCGCGGCCCACACCGCGAGTGCGACCGTCGGCGAGTACATCCCGAACCCCGGCATCATCATCGCGCTCGGACTCCTCGCGAGTTTGGACCCGAGCGGCGCCGCGCTGGTGTTCGACGCCGATCCCTCGCTGATCGCCAATGCAACCCTCGCGGCCACCGTCGGCGTCCTGTTCGCGCTCTCGATCGCGCTCGGGGGACCGTACCTCCGAACCTACATGGACATCGACCGATTCCGATTCGGAAGCGCCGTCGCGCTGGGGCTGCTCCCGCTTTCGCTCCTCGGGATGGCCTTCGGCGAAGCGCCGCTTGCGGCCCTGATCGTCGCCGCCGTACTCTCGATCGACCCGCAGTTCGACGGCGAGGCCGCTCGAGAAACGCTCAACTCCGATGCGCGACCGGACGGCGGCAGCGAAGAAGAACGAGACGACTCGAGCGAACCCAAGGTCCCCGAATCGTCCGAGTCCGACGACGATACCTACCCCGGCGACGACTCGACCGACACCGCGGGCCGAGCCCCGTGGCTGTAATCGAATCGTAACGGCTTTAGGGAGGATCGCTCTATGATTGCTCGAGGGGTCGTGGCCAAGCCAGGCATGGCGGCTGACTCCAGAGGCTACGGCGCCCGGGACGACACTCCAGACTGATATACTGATCGGACACCTGATCAGTGTCCGTGTGATGACCCTCTGGAGTTCCGAGGCGCACCGGAGATATCAGTAGATCGGGGGTTCAAATCCCTCCGACCCCATTCCTCCGTTAAACTTACTCTAAAATCTAAGATATTAAATTCGCGTAGAGAACTCTCTTTCCTTCGGAGGTGGCGATAATGCAGCGCTGGGATACTCAACGAAACGACCAGCGCTGTCTCTGCAATATTCTCCATTTCCTCCCAGTCCGTCAAAGGGCGCTCCTCTTCGGCAAATGCAACCCCGCCGGCGAGAAATTGATGCATCACCTGACTACCAATTTCCCGAGAATCAACACGGTGGGCAATGACCACTACGTTCGTTGCTTCGTAACTTTCTAGGGCCTGATCGTAGCTGACTACACGGACATCGAACGATCGAGTAAATTCCGGATCGTAGCCCGGGTCACAAGTGCCACAATACTCAGCACTTGCCGCGGATACCTGTCCGGTGAAAGCTGAGCCAACAATTCCCGCTGCCCCCATTTTGACTGCAGACCGCCGAGTTATACCGGCGGGTTTACTCTTTGATTCACTTTTTGAGACACCTTCACCTGAGTTTTTATCTCGAATTGCAACAGAATATAATACATCCAAATATATAAATGTATAATAGTCTATATTATAATGGCTATAGTAAGCGTGACCAATCCCGACCACGCCGACCGCGGACTCAAGGCATCGGACTACCGCACGATGCCGCGCGTGGTGTTGAAGGAGAAGATGGCGACAACGTGCTGGTGCCGGCGATCGACACCGATCGCTGGTCTGACGATCTCGATATTGCAGAGGGCGACGCGGAAATCGATTCCGTGCAGTTCTCCGGCGAGGGATTGGCGACGCGTACACGTCAAGCGGTCGTTAGGCGCAGGTGTCGCGTACGCACCGTGCAGGCGATAGGTGTGATCCGACGATCACTAGAGGATTGCACAGAAGTCAATTCGATACCGACATAGACTCACTGAAGGGGCGCTTATTGTTGAGTTCGAATAGCGGAATAACATCGGTTGTTGCATAGTGTTTGATTGCCTCACGGAGTTCCTGAAATTGTGGGAGATCGGTTGCACCAATTCTCTTAAAATTTAAATATCGCTCACCGAGCAATGGAATGTCACACCCCATCATGTAGGGTTCGATTCCTTTCCAAGTAGGCCGATGAGGAACAACATCGATATCAAAGTCGTACTCTTGGAACGGTGTTCGAGTCACATCAACACCAACAGTTTCGCAAATGTTCTCAAACGAAGTATACTCATCACCACAGAAATCACACGCCTCGGGCATAAGATCGATACTCTCTATATTGTCGACGAACTCCTCGGCTCGCTGTGCCACATCGAATCGTCCCTCAATCGTTTCGGCGGCAATCTGCGCTCGCCCTTCTAAGTGCGGCAAATCGAACTCGTTTCCATTATACGTGAGTACTGACTCCGGTGGTTTGGTCTCGAGATAATCAAGTGTTTGTTCAATCACTTTGAGTTCATCTTCAGCACTGTTTCCCTCGCGGAAGATGATCTCGTAGTGAGGATCTGTACCAGGTTCGGTCTGGTGGGCAACGCATACGCAAAAAAATTCGACGTGCTCAGAATTCTGCGCATCCATTTCCTCATCATCTGGTCGCTCAGCATTGATTGTTTCAATGTCGAAGGCAAGTCGACCGGAACTGTCGGCACCCATTACATATTATAGGTTATGATAATATGTGAAAAGTATACCGGGAAAATCAGGAGAAAGATACTAGCTATTTGGCGTTTCGACATCGACGGTAGTCGCGATTTCGAAGGGAACTTTCCTACCGGAGAGGATTTCAGCAATTTCCTGGCACAGGGCGAGCGTGAGATCCGGGCGCTCGAGGGCTCGACGAGCGCTGGCGACGATGCGGGTAACGTCGTGACAGTCGAACGCGGCGGCGTTGGATCGATTACAGTCGTAATAGCCGGCGGCTTTCTCGATTTCGTCGAATCGCTATTCCGTTGCTGTCGTCGGTTCGGATCCGGACAGACCCGGGACTGTCGTTCATACCAACCGAGTTGACTGAATTCGAGACACTCCTCGAGCGCGAACTCACCTGCCACCACTCAAGAAACCAAGCCTCCACCTCATTCGAGGCAAAAAACGCTTTCCACCAAATACGCTACCGGAGCACCCTCGATCCCCGCGAGAAGCCTACATCGAGAACAGCTCACCCAACCCCTGCGGGAACTCCACGCCCGATTCCTCGAGCGTGTCTTCGATCTCCTCGAGTTCGTCCTCGATCTCTTCGGCGTCGCCTGAAGTCGACTCTTCGTCGTTGGAGTCGCCGTCCGTTTCGGACTGTTCGTCTGACTCGTCGAACGTCCGGTCGCCGTCGCCACAGGAGTCGAACTCGAAGACGCCATTGAGCGCCATCGAGTGTGTGTCGTAGTAGGTGAACAGGTCCTTCGGAGCCTCGTATCGGCCGCCGTAGTGGCCGACGGGGCCGGTGGTGTCGATGATGTTGTCGCCGAGGTCCGACGTGAAGCTGAAGTTCTCGCGTTCGAAGATGAGTTCGTCGTCGAGCCAGTAGCGGACGATGCCGTCGTCATTTGGCTCGCCGTTCGAAATCGTGTTCACGCACACGTAACTCTCGAAGTCGTACCAGACGCCGGGTTCGATTTCGGGCTGGGCGAGCGCGTACTCGTCGTCGTCCATGATGTAGTTGTGGTCCTGTGCTGCATCGATGTGGTAGGTGTCAGAGAGGAGGTGGAACGGCCCGTCCGGATCGGTGCCTCGACTCGAGACGTACATCCGGTTGCTCCAGCCGTTCGTTCCGTCGGGAACGGTACCGCCAGCGCTGGCCTCGCCGATCGACAGCGCGCAGTTCCAGATCCGGCAGTTCGAGAGGCTTCGGCCCTCCATCGACCAGTTCGTGTTGAGCGCAAAACGCATGCGGTTGTTGAGTTCGAAGAGTCCGTCCTCGAAATCGTAGTGGGCGTTTGCCCCCCAATGGTCGTTTTCGTTCACCTGCAACTGGATGGCGTTCTCGCCGGTGTAGGTCGGACTGGAGACGAAGTTCAGGTCGGCGCTGTCTCCGTTCGACAATCGGTAGATGTCCGACCAGCTATCGTAGTCGTCGTAATCGAGGTGGATGATGTCGTCGGGTCGGCTTCCCTCCGCCGCCGCGACGCCGTCCGCTCCGAACCCGACTGCGCCGAAAATACTGCCGACGCCCACGAGTCCGCCCAACTGTAGCGTTCGTCGTCGCGTTACTCCCGACTCGTCCGTCCGTCTCGTCGATGCCCGTTCGTCGTCTGATTCTACCGTTTCGCGATTCGATTGCTCTACCATGCACTCGGATAATTCCATAGCTTCGATAATTGTATTGTAGCGGTTACCCGTTCGGCAATCGTTTCACCTGACACAACCGGGACAGGAGGTCTGAGACGCCCATACAGGCCCTTACGGTAGCAAACACCAAACGGACACTTTCAACGAGTCAAACGGTAGTAGCTGTCATCAAATACCCTATTATCCGCACGGATATCCGCTCTGCCCCCGATATCGAACCCAGTTGATCGGCTGACATTCCGTTCTCGAGGCGCGTTCCAGACCCGTTCCGGACGAGACGGCTGTCACCGCGCTCGTCCGTCGGGAAACGTCACCTTCTGCCTACCGAATTCTCCCCGGGCCCGCTCGAGTCACGCGATTCCGACCAGGTAGGTGCCGGGTTCCAGTGAGAACACCTATCCCGGTCGCCGCGGATGGCGATAGTATGCGCGCTGCAGTTCTCGAGGCTTATCGCGAGCCACTCTCGATCGAGTCGGTTTCGGAGCCGGATCTCGCTTCCCACGGTATCGTCGTCGAGGTCGAAGCGTGTGGCGTCTGCCGAAGCGACTGGCACGCCTGGCAGGGCCACGGCGAGTGGGCCGACGATCGGGTGTCACGGGGACAGATTCTCGGCCACGAACCCGCGGGGAGAGTGGCCGCCGTCGGCGGGGGCGTCGACCGACTTGAGGTAGGCGATCGGGTCGCGATCCCGTTCAACCTCGGTGACGGCTCCTGTGAGCAGTGTCGAAGCGGTCACGGAAACGTCTGCGCGGACGGCCTCGCACTCGGGTTCGAATCGAGCGTTCCGGGCGCGTTCGCAGAGCGGGTGCACGTTCCCTACGCCGACTTCAACGCCACGAAACTCCCCGAATCGGTCAGCTCGACCGACGCCGCCGCGCTCGGGTGTCGATACGTGACCGCTTTTCATGCACTGGCCCATCGCGCCGACGTCCGGGCGGGCGACTGGATAGCCGTCCACGGCTGCGGCGGGTTGGGCCTCGCCGCCGTCCAGATCGCCGTGGCCTTCGGCGCGAGCGTGGTCGCCGTCGACGTTCGGGATGAGCCACTCGAGCTAGCCGCTGACGCGGGTGCCGACGAACTCGTCGACGCGAGCGCGGTAAGCGACGTTCCGGCCGCAATCGCCGAGGCGGTCGCCGTCGGAACCGATCGCGACCGATCGTCCGAAGGCCGCCGCGACGGTCGTGGGACGAACGCGGGCGTTGACGTGTCCGTCGACGCACTCGGCCGAGCGGAAACCTGCCGAAACAGTCTGGACTCGCTTCGAATCCGGGGCACTCACATCCAACTCGGCCTAACCACGGATGCCGAGCGCGGCGAAGTCTCCCTGCCGATCGACGAGCTCACCCGCTGGGACATCGACTTCCTCGGCTCCCGCGGGATGCCGCCCTCGAGGTACGACGAGATCCTGCGGATGATCGCCTCGGGCCGGCTGAATCCCGGCCAACTCGTCACGAAAACTGTCGCACTTGAGGACGTCTCGGATCGACTCGCCGCGATGACGGCGTACGAGACTCGCGGCATCGAGGTCGTAACGGAGTTTTGAGCGTCGCCGTCTGGAGAAACGAACCAATACGAACGACTGAGCTTTCGATTTCCGTGACTAGCCAAAATCGCAAGGCGATATTCTCAACCGGCCTCGGAACCCAACCGTTGCATGAACGTCTTCTGGCTCGACGAGGAGCCGCGGCTGGCCGCACGCTATCACTGCGACCAGCACGTGAACAAGCTTCTCCTCGAGGCGGCTCAGGTCCTCTGTACCGCGGCCCGAGAGAACGGGCTCGACGCGGAGTTTCTCTACAGTCCAACCCACGCGAGCCATCCCGTGACCGAGTGGGCGACCGAATCTCGAGCGAACTGGCTCCGGCTTCGCGAGCACGCTGAGGCGCTCAACGCGGAGTTCGTCGAGCGCTACGAGAAGGACGAGGACCACGCGAGCTGGCAGGTAATCGAGCAGGTCGACCCGGACGAGATCGAGTTTCCGCAGTCAGCGCCGACTCCGCGGCCCCAGGCCATGCCCGACGAATACCGGTGCGACGATCCCGTCGAAGCCTATCGAGCCTACTACGCGGGCGAGAAAGCAGAGTGGGCCGAGTGGCAGTACACTGACCGACCGCCGTGGCTCGAGACGCATCTGTCGGAACTCGAAACGCTCGAGGAGTAATTTACTCGTTCTCGAGAACGTCATCGCTATCCTCGAGAAGCACTTCGTCGCCAACTTCGACATCGCTTGCGGTACCGGCGGGAAGTTCGATGATCAGGTCGGCCGTTTCTTTCGCGAACCCGCGCCAGGGCCGAAGGGTTTCGACGCGCTGGACGACATCCTCGTGAATCCAGATAACGTCGAGCGACATGAAGACGAACAGCATGTGGATATCTCGAGCTTTCGCGGTTTCGAAGGAAAACGCCAGTCCGTACCCATCAGCTATCGAGCGTTTGAACATCAGCCCTCGGGTTTGACTCACGAGACCATCCGCAATCTCGATGTCGCTCGCGAGCGGTTCCCGTTCTCCGTTGGCGTCGTGGACGAGTCGCACGCCCTCGAGTCGATGCCACGCGGTCAAAAAGATTCTCGCCGGTGCGTTGCAGATTCCGGTTCGACAATCGCTTCTCGTCGAATGACGGTCTTCTTCGATCCGCTTAGTCGTCGGCGCTCGAGGCCGCAAGCGCCGAGGGCGGTCCGCCCGGAAGCTCGTCGCGGTCGTGTGGGGCCTCGAACTCGAGGTCCGGACCGCGCGCGATGATTCCGGAGGGAGTCACGTCCGGATGGGTCGTGTAGTAGTGTTCTTTGATGTGATCCATGTTGACTGTCTGAGAGACGCCAGCGGTCTCCTCCCGATGGTCGGCGACGCCTGTCTGGTACAGGTCTCGCAGGTAGGGCCAGAGGTTCTCGTACTCGCGGACGAACTGGACGTTACACATGAAGTGGGTGTGATAGACCTGGTCGAACCGGACGAGCGTCGTGAACATGCAGATGTCAGCTTCCGTGAGCCGATCACCGGCGAGATAGCGCTGGTCCGCTAATACCTCATCCCAGTGTGCGAGCGCGCCGAAGAGGTCGTCGATCGCCTCGTCGTAGGGCTCCTGATTCGTCGCGAATCCGGCGCGGTAGACGCCGTTGTTGATCGGCTCGTAGATCTCGTCGATGATTCGATCGACTTCGTCCTGATACCCCTCCGGATAGAGGTCGACGTCCCGATTCGAGATCTCGTCGAACTCGGTGTCGAGCATCCTGAGGACCTCGCTCGACTCGTTGTTGACAATCGTTTCCTCCTGTTTATCCCAGAGGACCGGGACCGTCACGCGACAGGTTGCGTCCGAATCGGCTTCGACGTAGAGTTCCCGCAGGTAGTCCGAACCGTAGAGGTGGTCCGGCGTACAGCCCTCCTTCTCCGGGGTGAACTGCCACCCATCCTCGTCGCGGTACGGGTCGACGATCGACACCGAAATCGCGTCCTCGAGACCCTTCATCGCCCGCACGAGCAGGGTTCGGTGTGCCCACGGACAGGCGTAAGAGACGTAGAGGTGGTAGCGGCCGGCTTCCGGTTGGAATCGTGCGTCCGGGTTGTCCCGAATCTCGTTTCGGAAGGGGGTCTCCTGTCGTTCGAACGCTCCGTCCTCGCCGGTCATTTCGTGCGCATCCGTCCGCCACTCCCCATCGACGAGTTTGTTCATACTTGAGTGGAGGAGATCCAGACACAAAACGAGCCAGCGTACATCAGTGTTACCGGGCAGCGACGGATGGAGGTTGGGTTGGTGATCGTGCGGGCAGTACTGCGAAACACGTTGGTCGAGACCCAACCGCTCCATCCGGGAAACGATTATCCCACTGCCCCCACCTGTAGGGAACATGGAACGATACGATCTCGTCTATCGCCTCTACGACGAGTACGACACGAAGACACTACGGGAGTATCAGGAGTTCGTAGACGTCTTTCCGGCGATCGATTCCCGAGCCGCCCTCGAGCACTGGCAGGAAGCCAACACGGTTCTCGAGGAGCGAAAGGACGAGATTCGAGGGGACTTCGCCGCAGGCGAGACGTTCGCCGACATCGCCGCGCGGGCCACGCGAGAACAGGCGTTTACCGCCCTCGATTTGGGCGCGAAGTACGACCGCGCCGTGAACGTGCTCGTCCTCGACGTCGACGAGACGCTCCGCTCTGCCGGCGGGACGGACAACGAGATTCCGCGAGACACCCTCCACATGCTCACGGAATTTCACGAGGCAGGAGTTCCGATCGTCATCTGTACGGGACAGACCTTAGAGAACGTCAAGGGATTTGCCATCCAGGGACTGGGCAGTGAAATCGTTCACTCGGGCGACCTCTCGATCGTCTACGAAGCGGGAACGGGCGTCTTCACGCCGGGTCACGGCGCGAACACCAAGCAGTTACTCTACGAAGATCTCGACGAGGCAATTCGGGCGGTTTTCGACGACATTCGAAGCCGTGTGCTTCCCGAGGCACCGACGGATCTCCGACGGGGCTGTCACCTGCAGGGCAACGAGTTCAACGTGACGATGAAGCCGAACTACGAAACCGGGACCTCGCAGGCTCGAGCCGTCATCGACGAGGCGCTGGTGTATCTGATCGATCTGCTCGCCGACGCCGTCGGATCGACGCTCAATCTCGGGACCGCCGCCGGGAGAGCCAAAGACGACGATGACGGCACCAACGGCGCTCGAACGATCGACAACAACACCGTCAGCGAGTGGACGCGAGCGTTCTACGCCGATCAGGACCCCGAGATCCGTGCCGTCCTCGAGAGCGAAAGCGCCTATCCGGATCTCGATGCTAAGGAGGTCCCGTCCGAACTAACCGACCCGCTCGAGCGCATCGACGTGGCCTACTACGAGGCCGACGCCGCCGAGATCGGCAGTCTCGAGTTGAACAAGGTCGTCGGCGTCGAGCGGGCGCTCGACGTGCTGGGTCTCGAGGACCCGTTCACGCTCGTGATGGGCGATTCCAAGAGCGACCTGCGGGTGATGGAATGGGTCGATGAGAACGACGCCGGCATCGCGGCGGCACCCGAACACTCCTCGCAGGATACCCTCGATCACGTCCTCGGGACGGATGACCTCGTCTTCGATCAGGGGAAAAGCGTCGACGTGTTGCGGACCGTCTACGCGCTCAATCTCCTCGCGAGACTCGAGTAAGAAGCACATATCCACGCCCGAGTGATGAGCGAGACCGACACTTGGAAGAAACGTGTGCCGTCACTCGGGTGAGAACCGACTGCCGACACTCGAATGAGAAACGCGTGCCGACACTCGAGTGGGACCACCTGCCGACTCGAATTCGAGAGAGGAGCACTCGAGCGTCGACAACTGGCATAAATATTCCTGCTAGATTTTTATGTTGACCTGTCAATGGTGTAATCATGCGAGCCGCAGTACTCGAGGAACACGGCGAACCACTCGCGGTCAAAGAGGTCGACTACCCCGAACCGGGGCCGGATCAGGTAATCGTCGAGCCAGAAGCGTGTGGCATCTGTCGGAGCGACTGGCACGCGTGGCAGGGTGACTGGGGCTGGGTCGGCGCTGAAGCTCCCGAAGGCCAGATTCTCGGCCACGAACCGGCGGGTATCGTTTCCGAGGTAGGTGAGGACGTCGAAACGGTCTCGGAAGGCGATCGAGTGACGGTCCCGTTCCACCTCGCGGACGGAAGCTGTCCGCACTGCCGAGCGGGCCGAGCGAACGTCTGCGATACGGTGATCCCACTGGGGTTCACCGGCATCGCACCCGGCGCGTTCGCCGAGGCGTTTCCCGTTCGGGAGGCCGATTTTAACTGCGTACAACTCCCCGATGATGTCGATTTTACCGAAATGGCGGGACTCGGCTGTCGGTTCATGACCGCCTACCACGCGCTCTCGGATCGCGCGGATCTGCGCCCCGGCGATTGGGTGGCGGTCCACGGCTGCGGGGGCGTCGGTCTCTCGGCCGTTCACATCGCCGACGCGCTGGGTGCACACCCCATCGCGGTCGACGTTCGCGAGGACAAACTCGAGCGGGCCAAAGAGTTGGGCGCGGTCGCGACGGTCAACGCGGCCGAGACGGACAATGTGGCGGGCGAGGTAAAGTCGATCGCCGACCGCGGCGCGGACGTCTCGATCGATGCGCTTGGCATCGCAGAAACCTGTACGAACTCCATCGGGAGCCTCGGCAAGACCGGAACCCACGTGCAGGTCGGGCTCACGACGGGCGAAGAAGGCGGCGAAGTGTCGGTTCCCGTCGACGCCATGACAATGCAAGAGATCGAGTTCCACGGCTCGTTCGGGATGCCCCTCGTTCGCTACGGCGAGTTGTTCACTCTCATCGCACAGGGGACCCTCGATCCAGGAAAGATAGTCGGCGAGACGCTTTCGCTCGAGGAGGTCCCGGAGACGCTGGCCTCGATGGATACCTACGATACTGTCGGCATCCCTGTCATTACGGAGTTTTAGCGTAAACCCGAACGGGGGCGGGAACCCGTCCTGGTGTGAGAGACATGAGCTTCCCCGACGCGGGGGCGAACCGCTTCGAGGGAACCGGGCACGGACACGCAATCGTACAGTCAGTACGTGATGAGCACTGGGCACGCACCCGACGGGGTCTGTTCCCCGCAATTGAGTCGACGAGAGGCTGTTGTTTTGTTATGAACAACCTGTCTGACAGTAGTCCGAGAAAACTAATCGCCGCGATATCGGGATCAAGACGTATCGGCCGACTACGCGGTCACCCTAACCGCGTTACGCATCTCGATAGCTGATGCTTTCTTTCGGTGGGAACTCCCTACGGGACCGTCTGAGGCGGATTGGGTGGCTCACCAGACTTCTCGAGCCCTCTAACCACTCGAGCCCCCGAACGAAACGACTCGGCTCACTCGGCGAGTCAGATCGGGCGGAGACGTCGGGAAACAACCGTTGCAAACCGTTGAAGGGTGAGATTCCGGCCACTGAAAGCGCCTTCACGGAAGTTCGCTCGCTCTTTTCGGTTTCCATGGATACTCGAGAAGGGACGACATATGCGTATTCTACCGACTGAACCAGTTTTGAATCAGCGTCGCGTAACCGTTTCAATTCGGACAAGTAACAGGAATTGATCAAACCGGTGACGAAACGATTTCGAACTGTCGTGCTATAGCCCAACAATAAAATCGTCGCCGAAGGGTGTCGGCGAGCGTCGGTAGAATTCGTTTTACCGGCCGATTCGGAGCCGATGAAAGAAGGGGAGATCCCGGCGTCGTCTAGCGGTATACGCTACTTACCTGGTTACTAATCAGCACTCGTTTACGTGTCGTGATTTTCCACTACACGATGAGTGCTCGATGGAATAGCGAGTCGGTTAATTCAGTCATAGAAATCACCTACTTTCGGTTACAAGCCGGATAACTACAACCAGTCCCGGCCGAGAGGTCGGTATGATCACCTGCACGAACTGCGAGACCGCCCAGTTCCTCCAGATTACCCAGAGTCGGGTGTATTTCGAGGACGGTGAAATGATCAACGAAATTACCGAACACTACGAGTGTACCCTCTGTGAGTCGACCGGCCAGTACATCTACGACGAAGACCGCGACGAGGCGAACGTCACCGGCGATGTCGAACTCACGAGAGAACGACCGAAGTTCGCGTGACAGGTTTACAGTTTCAGGATTGAAACCGGCTCTCGGTGTCGAGTTCGGGGAACTCGGCTTGGTCATCCGTTCTTTCGACACTCCTTCGTTTTCTTCACCCGACGTTTTCCTCACCGGCTATTCTTCACCCGGCGTTTTTCTCACGGCCTTTCGTCGTTCTCCTCCGATTGGATACCGTTGGCGTCCCGACTGCGCTGGCCGAGCGCCGTCGATTCACCTCGAGTGCCCACCGAAATGGAGTCACGTTCCCCGCGTCGTTTCGTCGAATTGCCGTACTGTCTTCGGGTGATCGGCGATCGTCGCCGTTCGACATCCCACTCCTCGAAGAGACCGTACTCCGTCATCGTGTCCATCCCCGCGAGCGCGGCCGTGAGCTTGAGGCCGACGAGGGGAATTTCGGCGACCGAAATGATAACGTCGGCTCGAAGGATGACGCCGTCTCGAAGGATCACGTCGAGGAGATCGACCAGCGCCTCGTCGTCCTTTCTGGGCATCATCCGTCCTCACCACCGAGTTCGGGGGCGAACGTGTACGGCGGCCACGGGCCGGTGAACTTGACCGCGAACCCGGGATTCGATGCGACGTCGTCGAGGACCGAACCGACCGCGGATTCGTCGTCCTCGTGAGCGAGCACCGTGAACCGACACAGCGTTTCCCCGGAGTCGAGCGAGGGTTCCGCCGAATCTTCCGATCCGTCCTCGAGCGTGGCCGCCGGCGATCGCTCGAGTGCGTGTACTTCTCGGACGTGTTCGTCAATCCGGACTCTCAGGTCGGCTTCGACGGATTCCCGGCGATCCGCTCGAAGCTGTTTGACGCGCTGGTCGTACTGTTTCTCGAGGAGGTGTGCTGTCCCCGATCCCGAGTCGTCGATTCGTTCCCGAAGATCGGCGAGTTGTTCGTCGCGTTCTATCAATCGCTCTTCCTCGATCGGATCCGTTTCGACGACTTCGATTCGATACTCCCAGTGGCCCGCAAGTTCCGAAAGCGTCGGCTCGAGCGTGTCGTACTCGTTCCGGAGCCACTCGCGGACCCCCGCGTCGTCGGTTCGGATGATCGTATCGAACTGGAACGGCACCGGCGTTCCAAACCGATCGCCTGCGGCATCGACGACCGTCTGGTGACGGACGAGCCAGCGTTTGACCTGCTCGAGATCCCCCGAATCGTAGATCCCGTCACAGTCGTGACAGACGACGCCAATGTCGTCGACGGCGACCACGGAAACCGGTTCGTCGTCGATCCCCGCCTTCTCGAGTTCAATTCGATCTCGGTCCTGAAAACCGTCTTCGCCGTCGACTCGAACGGCACAGTAGAGGTATCGTCCCTCTTCGATATCGGGAAGCGAATCCGACTCGCCGCCGGAGCGCTGTTGTTCTTGGGAGGAGGGTTCCTCTCGAGCGTCGACGCCGGACCCCGCTCGGTCGCGACTCACTCTTGCTCACCGCCGAAAACGGAGTAGCCAGGCTGTCTCTGTTCGGAGTAATCTCCCTCTAACTGCTCGATCGCGTCGCTTACCAGTCCGTCGAGGTCGCCTCGAAGATTGTCGACGCCGTCGTCGATACCCTCGTCCGATTTCAGCTCCTCGAGTTCGGCTTCGATGGTGGCGAGCTGTTCTCCGAGCCGTTCGATCTCTTCGTCGGCGAGGTCGCCGGACTCCATCCGGCGGACGGCCTCGCGTTCGAGGGCCTCGATGAGCAGTTCGACGACGGTCACGACGAGCGTCATGAGGCCGTCTCGAGCGTCCTCGCCGTCGCCGACGTCGATCGTCGTCATTGGGTACCCGCCTCCGTCGTCGCTTCGGTTTCTTCGTCGCCCGCCTCGTCGTCGCGCTCCGTATCGTTACTCGTCTCATCGTCGCCGTCGTCCGGAGTCCGCTCGCCTCCACCGGCGCTGTTCTCACCTTCCGAATCGCCTCCGTCATCGTCACTCAACATATTGAATCCGCCGCTGGTCGGCCGATTCGGATCGGGTCGAGTGCCGACGCGCTCGCTCACGCCGCTGGGTGCTTCGTAGGACTCGCCGCCGCTCGAGTCGTCGGTTTCCCCTTCTGGTCTGCCGCCGTCCGTTTCGCCGGATTCGGCTTCCGCCTCGCTTTCGTCTGCTTGTGCGGCCTCCTCGTCCGACTTCTCTCCATCGTCGTCATCCTCGGGATCCGGCGTGACGTTGACGCCTCGAGTTGGGTCGATCGCAGGGTTAGGACGGTCCATCTCGGCTAGCTCGGGGTCGCCGACGGCCTCGGCGACACGCCGCATGTCGGTCCCCTCTGGAAACTCGAGGCCGTACTTCGCCGCGGTTTCGAAGGATGCGATCGCTGCCCGAACCTGAATGCCCAGTAGCTGTGTATCACCGATTGAAACGGCGATATCGGCGTTGATGACGATGCCCTTGTCGAGGAGCATTTCCACGACTTCGGCGAGGTCGGTCTTCTGTCGACTGGGTTGGAAGTCATCGACCACGCCGCTCACCTCCGTGCTCGGCCGTCCGAACGAACCGCTGGTGTTTATAGTCGATTCGGGCCGGTCCACCGACCGCCGGATATCGTGAGGTAACTAGCATGATATCACCGTTAGTCATCGTCGTATCCCCGCCGCTTGCGTTCGAGTTCGAACCGTCGGCCGTAGATCCGCTTTCGCGTCGGTGCGGTGGAGTACTTCACCTTCCGCGGAACCGTCGAGTACCGAGCGCCGCCGCCGAGGTCGCGTCGGTCGGTCTGGATGGTCGACGCCGCCGTCGGATTTCTCGAGTTAGTGCTCGTATCCTGCCGACGCATCTTCTCGCGGTTCAGTTCGTAGAGTTTCTCGAACTTGCCGTGGGTCTTCAACAGGGCGTCCCGAAACTCGTCGATCCCCTCGGTGGCCTGTTGCTGGATGAATACCTGGTACGCTTCAGGATTTTGCTCCACGTCGATCGATCCCAGTGCATCTTTGGGGTCGACGTCGTCGAGGAGCCCATCGTCTTCGTCTCCGCCGAGTAGCCCGTCTTCGCCGCCGACGAGTTCGTCGTCCCCGGTCACCGCAGATGCGGCCTCGGAGGCCAGTCCACCGTCTTCGCTACTGGCAAGGTCATCGACCGCCTCCTCGAGTTCCTGGGTCTCTTTCCAGATGTCGGTGAGGTCGGTCGCGTTCCAAGCGCTTAGCAGATCGACCGCATCGAAGACTTGGCTGAAATCGACGACGTCGCCTACGCCCCCTTCGTCGTCGCCGTCCAGCGCCTCGGGTATCTCGCCGACATCGATCGCCTCGAGCAGTTCGTCGCCGTCGACCGCTTCCGGCAGGTTCTCGAGGTCGACCGTTTCGAGGAGGTCCTCGAGCTCCGTCGCGACATTGACGAGCGCATCGACATCTCCGAGGACGGACTCGAGGGCCTCATCGTCGAGTTCCTCGAGCGACTCGACGGGCTCGAGTTGTGCTTTGAGCGACTCGAGGTGTTCCGTCGCCTCCCGAAAGATCGAGTCGGCGGCGCTCGCATCTTCGTCCTCACTCATCGGGATCACCGTGAAAATCGTTGTTGTCGTCGGCTGTCCCGCTTTTCGGCTCACCGTCATCCATCGAAACGGTAACCGTGAGAACGCCGTTTTTGATCCGGGCGTCGGCCTCGACCGACGACCGATCCCACGGAACGTCGATGCGCTCGAGTTCCCGATCGCTAACGCCGACAACGAGCGTGGTGTTGCCGATAGTCCCGTCGTCAAATCCGACGGTGATCGATTCGGGATCGACGCTCGAGACATCCGCGATGACCAGCACTTGGTCGTCGTAAGTTCTGGTCGTCACATGCTGGGTGGACAGCGACGACCGACGGCGGCGCGTTCGCGAGGGACGGCCTCCGGAGGAGCTTCGTCTCCGGTCGGGTCCTCGCGGGTTCTGCGACGGTCGATTCGGCGAGTCTCGGACGGAATCCGAGTCGATCGATTCGAGTCCGGACCCGATCGAGAGGTCGTAATCGAGCCCGAAACGACCGCCACCGCCGGCTCGACCCGATCGCGACGCCTTTGAGGACCGATCGAGGGAGTCGAGGAGGTTCAGGAGGCTCGAGAGCCAGTGGCCCCCACTGGAGTCACTCGATCCCGGCGGCTCGTCGGACAACCAGTGGTCGGTCGACCCCGGACCGATCGGCGGCTGTCGATCGCCGGGTTCCGACGGCTCATCGTCGGCGGGCTCATCGGAACCGGCGTCGGATCGACTCGAGTCTCGGTTCGACGCTTCGTGATCGTCGCCGTTCGACTCGTCCGGTCTGTCATCGTCTCGTGGTTGTTCATCGCCTGGTGATCGCTCGTCGTCTCGTGGTTGTTCGTCGTCTGGTGATCGCTCGTCGTCTCGTGGTTGTTCGTCGTCTGGTGATCGCTCGTCGTCTCGTGGTTGTTCGTCGTCTGGTGATCGCTCGTCGGACATTATCGTTTCACCTCTACGCGTCCGCTTCGTAGCTCCTGATGAACCTCACGGGCGATCTCGATCTCCTCTTCGAGGGCCTCCTTTCGCTCGAGATACTCCGACTCCGAGCGCTCGCCGAGTTCGTACAGAAGCTGGTTTTCCTTGCGTTCGTCCTCGAGCCCCTCGAGGTCGTAGAGCTCGTCGAGCGCGATCGTGTGGATCGCGTCGAGGATGTTGACGAACGGCCGGAAGAGCAAGTCGTCGAGTACAAACATGGGTTATCGTTGTGCTCCGATTTTCACGTCGACGAAGCTGTAGGGTGCGAACGGGCCCGTATACTGCACCATGACATCCTCGAGGTCGGGGTGGTCCTCGAGTTCCGCGACGGCGTCGTCGAACGTTTCGCGCTCGTCTTCCTCGACGAGGTACGAACGATTGAGAACGAGCCGATCGCTGAAGTGATCGTTCTCGACCGATTGAGCGGCGAGCGACTCGAGCGCGTCGGCGACGGTTTCCTCGATCGCCTCCCGGTCGACGTCGGCGTCTTCTTCCGTGACGAGTTTGAGACCGAGTTCGATTCGGCCCTCGATATCGCGAATGGCACGTCGGAACGCCGGTCGAGCGCCTCGAATAACGTTCTTCAGCGCGCGGTTGCTCTCGAAGGCCATTCCGAACTGCATCGGGATGATCGAGTGCCCGTTGGTCCGCTCCATGATCTCGCGGAGAACTTCATCGTGGCGCTTTGCATCCTCGTCCGTCTCCTCGGGATCGGTCGTGTCGATGTCCGAGACGACGGCCTGGTACCGACGATGGGAGACGGTGTAGACCTCGTTCGCACCGCCGACAGCGTCGGTTTCGAACTCGAGGTCGGCACCGGATTCGACGATCCCGTAGACGTATCGGTTAGTCACGGAACCGTCCCCCCAACGAATCCTCAGTGCGTTTCGCTCGAGGCGGTCGCGCCCCTCTCTCGAAGCGAGTGGTTACACCGTTCGTCCGTTGTGTTAGTACCGAATTCGTATTCATGGTAGGTTCGTGACGGTCTCGAGTATCGCGCTGTGGTCTCTCCGAGTGCAGAGACGCAAGCGCATCGAGAGCGCTCGATGGGGAGGAGTCGTCCCTGAACACCGTTCTCACAATCCGTTTCGAACGGATACTACAGTACCACCGCCTGTTATCCTCGTGCTTGCAGTCGCAAGAATTCGCTCACTGTTCAAAATAATATAGAGGGATTTAAATATAATCAAACTAAAGATATAAATTGAAATACGGTTTCCTATGAGATCCGACTCAACGATTTCACGGTGGAAACACGTGATCATGATCGTTCCAGTCGTGTACGTTCTCATGCTATCCTTTCTCGTGACGTTCGGTGCCGCGCTCACTTCCGGCTTCGAAAGCATACCCGTCGACGAGACGGCCGTAACGATCATCGGAATGGTCGTTATCACCGGCGGTTCTCTGGTCACGATCGCACTGCCGTACGCGCTGTATCGCGACATCTCGATCCTCGAGGCGGCCGGTGTCACGGCTGAGTGGGAGCCCGACCGGACCAAATTCGTGCTCACGGCGGCCTTCGGATGCTTCGTCCCCGGGTTGAGTCCGCTCGTGTCGATCTACTATCTGTACCAGCGACGAACTTACGCGGGGATTCGATAAGTGCATGTCACTGACAGATCCACAACGGACAGGCTCGGCGGAAACAGCCGCTATCGACCTCGAGGGTGCAACGAAACGGTACGGTGATATCGTCGCCCTCGAGACCGTTTCGCTGACGATACCGCGCGGAGAGATCTTCGGATTTCTCGGGCCGAACGGCGCGGGAAAAACGACGCTCATTCACCTCTTGCTCGGGTTCGCCCGACCGACCGGTGGAGAACTGCGCGTGCTTGGCGACGACGTACAGGAGGCCCCACAACAAATTCGCGAACGGACCGGTATCCTCCCCGAGCGTGCCGCGGTCTACGATCGCCTGACCGGACGAGAACACGTTTCTTTCGCGATCAAGTCGAACGGGGCAGATGACGAGCCACAGTCGATCCTCGAGCGTGTCGGAATCGCCGACGCAGCCGACCGAAACGCCAGCGAGTACTCGAAAGGCATGAAACAACGACTCCTACTCGGGATGGCCCTCGTCGGCTCGCCCGACCTGTTGGTCCTCGACGAGCCATCGACCGGGCTCGATCCGCAGGGCGCTCGCGACCTACGAGAAATCGTCCGAGCGGAGGCCGCTCGCGGCGCGACGGTTTTCTTTTCGAGTCACAGCCTCGACCAGGTCGAAGCGGTCTGTGACCGCGTTGGCATCCTCGCGAACGGGAATCTGATCGCCGTCGATTCGATAGACGGGCTTCGGAATACGGCGAAATCGAAGACGACACTTACTGTTGATGTCGATCGTCTCCCCGATGGCACGATTTCGTCGATCGAAGCGATACCCGGGGTCGCCGATGCGAGCGGGAACCACACGAACGTCACGGTCTCGTGCGAGGACGAAGCGAAACCGGACGTACTGGCCGAACTCGAGGCCGCCGGTGCGTCAGTAAACACCTTCGATACCGACGAACCGTCTCTGGAGGAACTGTTCGTCGCGCACACGTCGTCTTCGGACGGTGAACGATGAGTGTTGGACGGTGGACGATGCGGGCGATGCTGGTCGGAAAAAAGGAGTTTCTGGTTGCGATTCGGTCGCGAGTGCTCCTCGGATTGATCGCGTTGTTCGTCCTCTTTACCGTCGGCGGGATCGTTCTCGCCGCGCAGTTCGGGAACCTCGTGAACGCGGACAGTAACACCGTTAGCATCCTCTTCGGACTGCTGTCACCGGCTGCGATGTTCGTTCCGATTATCGGGACGTTGATTGGATACAAAGCGATCGCGGCTGAGCGAGAAAGCGGGAGTATTTACAGTCTGTTGGGTATGTCCCACTCTCGAGGCACCATCGTTTTCGGGAAGATTATCGGCCGATCGTGCGTGGTTGCCGTCTCGATCGTCCTCGGGTTTTCGGCCGGAGCAGTTGCACTCGTCGCCGCCACAGGGACGATCAGACCGGTTCAATTTCTCGTTTTCGTGGGAGCGACGCTACTTCTTGGCGTCGCGTACGTCAGCCTCGCCGTCGCGATCTCTTCAACAACCGGTTCAACGACTCGAGCCGCCTGGGGCGCGTTCGGAACGTTCGTGGTGCTCAACTTCCTCTGGGAGTTACTCGCCTTTTTGTTGCATTTTCTCCACACCGGAACGACGTCAATTGAGCCGCCGCTCCCCGAGTGGTTCGTTCTGTTCTTCCGCCTCTCGCCCGCGGTCGCATATCAGATCGTGGCGACGGCGACGCTCCCGGAAGACGATCTATTTCTGTCAGGGCTCGCTGAGGTATCGGGAACGGCCGGCGAAACGCCGTTTTACCTCGAGCCGTGGTTCGCCGTCGGGATCCTCGGCTTCTGGATTGTGGTCCCGGCCGCCGCGGGATACGTCCGGTTCAAACGCCTCGAGATTTGACCGGACACCTCGCTCGTCTTCGGAGTGTCACACGTCTCGACCCGCTCAAAAGCAAACCGACGGAGAGATGAAAAACGAGGTAGTGACGGAGCCGAAACGATGCAGTCGCGTCCCGGAAGTGTTCTCGTCGTGACTCTCCGAGAAAGAGCGATACGATGCGTTCGAGGCGTGCGAACCACGTTAATCAAGGAGGACGGCGTAGGACACCGAAGTCGGTGGATAACTCCAGAGAGCGTTCCCGATCGATCAATCGGCGGGTGCCTGCGGCGAGGGATCTTTTAGGCGCTCGCGATCCCTGTCCTCGCGAAGTGCCGCGCTCGTCTCCGCCGCGAGTTCGTTGACGATGGATCGTCCTTCGCGTTCGCGAACGACCAATCCGTCGTCCTCGAGCGTCGAGAGGTGGTGGGTGATCGTACTCGGATCGCGCTCGAGTTCCGCCGCGAGTTCGCTGTTGTTCGCTCGCTCGAGCGTCGCGAGTGCCTCGAGCACGTCGCGTTTAGCGGGCTCCTCGAGGGCGGCCTGCAGTTCCGAATCGGTCTCCTCGAGGTAGTATCGTCGCTTGCCGTTGATTTTCGCCGTCGTCAGAAGCGCTTCCTCCTCGAGAATCCGGACGTGGTGACGTACCGTCGACAGCGGGACATCGATTTCATCGCTGATCTGGGAGAGGTACCGTCCCGGATCCGCCTCGAGCGTCTCGTAGATCGCCTGGCGCGTCTCGTTCTCGAGCGGGTCCGAATCGTCGTACCTGCTGTACTTGAAAATCGGGATGAGCTCCCATGGAATCGCCGCGAGGGCGCGACGAAGTGACCGGCGGCCGGATGCTGACCAGTTCGCGACCGCGTTGCTGGCACCGCCTGCCAGACCGCCGCCGCTCGCTCCGCCTGCTCCGCCAGCCGCGCCGGCACCTGCTGTAGCGCCACCGAGACCAGCACCTGCCGCCGCACCTGCACCACCCGTCGCCCCTGCACCACCCGCCGCTCCTGCACTCCCCGCCGCACCTGCACCACCCGCCGCACCTGCGCCAGTGACTGCCCCGCCTGCGCCACCGATCCCGCCCGCCGCTCCTGCCGATGCCGTCATCGCCCCCATCAATCCGACCAGCACCGCATCGGCCGCGATCTGGCCGGTTCCGGGATCCGTCGGCGCTCCGCCGGCTACCGCTCCGAGCGCCGATTCGCCGTCGACGATCGACGAAACCGAGACGTCGGTTCCCGGAATCTGAACCGACGCGGCCGTAGAGACTGGCGACGAGATGGCGTCTTCGACTCCGCCTACCGCAGACTCGAGCGCATCCGTCGTCGAGTCCACCGGCTCCTCGAGGAACGAATCCGCTTCGTCAGCCGTGCCGTTGGTCACGTCGTCGACTCCGTCGGTGGTCTCGTCGACGGTCTCCTCGAGTCCGTCCGCGGTTTCATCGACTGCGTCTTCTACCGTTTCCGTGGGTTCGGCCGTCGCGTTCTCGATCGCACCGGTCGTCTCGTTGATACTCTCATCGGACGTATTATCGACGGAATCACCAGTGTCGGTTACGACGTCGGTCGTATCGTCTAGTAGCTCGGTCGAGTCGTTGTCTGTCTCATCGGTTAAATTATTGGCCGCCTCGTCGGTTGAATCGTCGGCCGTTTCGTTGATGGTATCAGACGTCTCAACGTTCGTCTCGTTGCCATCGCTCGTCACGTCGTCCGTGGATTCGTCTACCGTATTGGACGTATCACCGTCGATCCCGCTAACACCCTCGAGCGATCCGTTGGCCGCCGAGGTTATCACTACAATTCCTGTCGCTCCTGCGACCATCGAGCAGATTACCAGCAGGGAGAGGAACGCCACTGTTCCGCTCGAAATCGCCGAGCCCATCGATCTCATCACCTACTCGAGAGTCATCTGTAATACCTTTTTTCCGTTATCCGACGACATCTGTTAGAGAGACTCTCAGTCGCGTTCGTCTATCCGGCATCAAAGATTGTCTCGAGAAGCACTCAATGTCGTTCGAACGGGGAGAGGCGTCGAACTGAAATACGGCGACGATCAAGTCTCGAGCCTTCTACTGCCGGCTATAACTATGTGAAGGTTCTCACACCGGGGGTGCGACGAGAATCCCGAACGACGTACAGCCGGCAGTGTTAGCCGACGGTCGTCGCGACACCCTTCGTCTGACGATAATCGCTCGCCAGAATCGACTCGAGCGTCTCGAGGATCGTTTCCCGATCGGCCTCCTCCCACTCGGTCGGGTTCCGAATCGGCACGACCATGAATCCTCGGCCGCGGATTTCGCTGGCGTGGAGCGTTTCCATCTCGAGGTCGAGTTTTCCGCGCTGGGTCGTATACTGACCGAGCACGTGATCGGTCGCGCGTTCGCCCACCGGGAGCAGGATGTGTGCGTTGATCGCCCGCAGTTCGGCGTCGAAGTACCGCTCGAGTTCGGCGTACTCCGCCGGCGTCGGTTCGCGCCCGTCGGGAAGCGAGCACATGTGGATGTAGTCGGCAAAGAGATCCTCGAGGCGAGGGCTATCCTGTGGGCCCGTGACGAAACCGGCGTCTCGAAAGAGGTTCTGAACGCCGATTCCGGCGTCCGTCGCGGTGAACGGAACCCCGGTCGTTTCGCCGCCGTGGAGGCCTGGATGATCACCGATCACCTGAAAGTCGGCGTTGGCGTCACCGTAGCCGAAGACGGCGGGGTGGTTTCCCGCATCCTGTCGCTCGAACGGCGGCCGCATACCGAAGGGATTGCTCGTTCTATCGGTGACGTTTTTCACGGGAGACGAAACGAGTGCAGAACAAATAATTCGAGCGGTTTCGGGAGCGGTGGATCATCTATCGTGAGGAATACGACCATCACTGGTCGGATTCGGCCGTTGTCTCTCCGGCCGTCCGGAGCGACAGGACCGAAACGCGCCCGACCGCATCGAAGTCTTTCAGTCGGTAGACGAGTTCTCGAATACGCGACGCCTCGCCGTGACAGAATACCGTCTCGAGACACCACTCGCCGTGGTGGACGTGACTCGTCGTATCGATCTCGGTCTGGAACTCGTGTTGCAGTTCGTGAAGTGACTCGATGATCTCGTCGTGGACGTAATCGAAGACGACCGTCGCGGCGACGGTTCCTCGGATCTGTTCGAGTTGATGGTGTGACTCGATGTACTCCTGGATAGCCTCGCGGAGGGCTCGAGACCGCGACTCGAGTCCTTCCGACTGCCACGTCTGGTCGAACTCGGCGAGCATGTCGTCCGGAATGTTGAGACTCGTCCGCATGGGTTTCCGTTGGACGGCCGTAAAAAAGAGTTCGCGGTCTCGTTTTGGGTCCGAGTCGACGGGTGGCACGGACAGGCCGGGACTAATACTGTCAGCTGTACCCATGGAACGATTCTCACACTCCTGAAGCGACGAGAATGTCGAACGACGTACAGCCGACAGTATAACTCGGCCCCGAAAATCACGAAAGGTATAGTCACCGCGATCGAATCCTCGGTCGAATGTACCAGTTGGGTCACTACGGCGTCGCCCTCCTCGCGTACGCACCACTCGGCGTTGCCGTCGCGCTCTCGGGTTCTGAGGTGCTCGCCGTCGCTGGCGCGCTCGTCTGCGTCTCGCTGTCGACGCTTCCGGACTGTGACCATAACGTGGCGTTTCTCGAGCACCGCGGTATCACGCACACTCTGGCTTTCGCGGTCCTCGTCGGCGGTGCGCTCGCCGCGGCGGCGTCGATGCTCCTCACGTCCGGAACATCCTTCGTGACGGAGTCGATCGTCCCGTTCGCGTTCGTTGTCGGAACGCTTTCGATCGTCTCGCACCTGCTCGCAGATGCAATCACGCCGATGGGAATCCGCCCGTTTCGCCCGTTCTCGAGCTACCATTACACGGCGAAACTGACGCCGGCGGCGAACCCGGTCGCGAACTACGCGCTGTTCGGACTCGGCGTCTGTGCGACGGCCGGCGCTGTGTGGCTCGTTTCAGTTCTCGGATAGCCGCGCTTCGCATCGTCCGTATTGCAAACGCCGTCTCGGATACTGCCGACCCGGAGAATATCGAAGTGGCGTCGCTACCGGCTTACTGACTCCTTTTGGTCTTCGTGAGCCAGATTCCGGCGATGATGGTCACGAATAGTACTGCGGTGATTCCGATGTACGTCAGATCGATCAACTGGTCGAATCCCGAACCCGATTGGCGACCGAAAAATATCATCAGGAACGCGAGTATCGGGGTTGCGAGGAGTACTCTGCGAATTTGAGCGCGCTCAAAGCGACGACGGCCGACCATCGCTGCGAAGATACCCGCCGACAGCAGTGCGAGCGAGACGCCGTACTGGGCAATCTGGACGCTCGGCGAATAGCTGGTGATATCGGTGAGATTCAGCGGACTGAGCGCAACGTGAAACGGCACCGTTACGGCACCGAGCGTGAGGACGGCGGTGACGTGGCCGGCCGTGAGCCGGGGTGCCCAGACCAGAATCGTCGCGACGACGAACAGCGTGAAGATGAGGACTGCCGTCCAGAAGTGAAGCGAGAGGATGTCCATCGTGTACTGTTCGACGGTTTGCCAACCCAGAACGACCTGGATCGGCGTCAACACCGTTCCCAGAACGACCAGCGCGGTGACGCGGCGGTCGACCGAGGAGAGGCGAAGCGAGGCGACTGCGGTTCCGATGATCGCGAACCCGGCGAACATCGAGACGAAGCGATGGAACCACTCGTAGAAACTCACTATGTGTGCCGGAAACAGGTTGAACGGGCCGGCATCACACTGAGGCCAGTTCGCTTCGCAACCGAGTCCGGCCCCCGTCGCTTTCGCCGCGACGCCGAGAAGGATCGTTGCACCGACCAGCACGAGCGTCGTTGCTAACAGATGTCGAAAGCCGAACCGATTGCGGAGCGAGCGCATTGTCGAATCGGATGTGTGTGTAGTAGACGACACAGGCGTTCGTTCGCCGCTTAGAATCGCCCGCATTTAGGTTATCCGAGTCGGTCCCAGCACTCGAGAATCGTCCAGCATCCGGCTGAAATGGGAGCGGCCTACGGCGTCTCTCGAGTCGAGCGAGACGTGTGATCGAGCAAGTACTTCGATGCGTAGTTCCCGCTCTCGAAAACAGTCCGAGGAGATGATTGTATGCACAGGAGTGCATATCTTTCACGTTTTCAAGCACGATTCGAGCACAAACAAGGAGGTTTTTATCGGTTGGGCTCCGTAGAGTGATTCATGACTGAAGCGCGGGGCGAAACTCCCCGGCGAACAGGAATGACCGAGAAGTGCGGTGTCGTCGGCGTCGCACTGAACGGTCGAGACGCGGCACGACCGTTGTACTATGCACTCTACGCACTCCAGCACCGCGGCCAGGAGTCCGCAGGGATCGTTACTCACGATGGGTTTCAACAACACAGCCATGTAGACATGGGGCTCGTCGGAGACGTGTTCGACGAAGACGATCTCGACGTACTCAACGGCGCTGCGGGCATCGGCCACGTCCGCTATCCCACTGCGGGATCGGTGGACTCGAGTTGTGCACAGCCCTTCTCCGTCTCGTTCAAGAGCGGCTCGCTCGGCCTCTCTCACAACGGTAACCTCGTCAACGCCGAGGAGATCCGCGACGAACTCGCGAGCGTCGGCCACGCCTTTACGAGCGACGGCGACACGGAGGTGATCGCCCACGACCTCGCGCGAAATCTTCTCGAGGAAGACCTCGTCCGCGCCGTCAAGCGCACGATGCAACGAATCCACGGCTCGTACTCGCTGACGATCAGCCACGACGAGACGATTATGGGCGTGCGCGACCCGCAGGGGAATCGCCCGCTCTGTATCGGGAAGCTCGAGGACGGGTACATCATCGCCTCCGAATCCGCGGCGATCGATACGTTAGACGGCGAACTCGTCCGCGACGTTCGCCCGGGCGAACTCGTCGTCTTGCAGGACGACGGGCAAGGATTCGATTCTTACCAGTTGATCGAACAGGAGAACACGGCCCACTGCTTTTTCGAACACGTCTACTTCGCACGCCCGGACAGCGTGATCGACGAGACGCTGGTCTACGAGGCCAGACGCGAACTCGGTCGCCGGCTCTGGGAGGAAAGCGGCGTCGAAACCGACGTCGTGATGCCGGTTCCGGACTCCGGACGAGCGTTCGCGTCGGGCTACGCGGACGCGGCCGGCGAGACGACCGCCGACGGCGACCCTCGAGCCGAGGACGACGACGGCGTCGAGTTCGCCGAGGGACTGATGAAAAACCGGTACGTTGGCCGGACGTTCATCATGCCGACCCAGGACGAACGCGAGCGCGCAGTTCGCCTGAAGCTGAATCCGATCAAGTCGACCGTCGAGGGCAAGACCGTCACGCTCATCGACGACTCGATCGTTCGCGGCACGACCTCCACGCAGCTCGTGCAGTTGCTCAAAGACTGCGGTGCAGAGGAAGTTCACATGCGCATTGGTGCCCCGCCGATCGTCGCGCCGTGTTACATGGGTATCGACATGGCGACCCGCGACGAACTCATCGCCGCCGACAAGCGCACCGAAGAAGTCTGTGACGAGATCGACGCCGACAGCCTCGCGTACCTCTCGACCGACGGCGTCGCCAACGTCCTCGAGAACGACCGCGACGACCTCTGTATGGGCTGTGTAACCGGCGAGTACCCCTACGATATCGAGGGCGAGGAGACGGATCGCGACGTGGTTCGCCCACAACTCGAGGGGACGGCCCTCCACGCCGACGACTGACGAGCGACGAATCGGTTCTCCGTCTCTTTCTGGTGAAACCCAAACCGGGCCGTCTCGAGGGATCGCAGAGCACTTACCCACCCCCGCGGAACATGCTCCCATGCAGATCAAGAGCCGGGAGCAGGTCGAAGGCGGCCGCGAGCGCGTCGAGGTCGTCCCTGAGAGCATCGACGACCTCTGGCACTTGCAGTACGTCCTTGAGCCCGGCGACCGCGTCGCGGGCGATACGACGCGCCGGATTCAGCGAAACGACGAGCAGATGCGGGATACGGGCGGCGAGCGCGAGCCGATGTGGGTCGCCATCGCCGTCGACGACATCGAGTTCCACAAGTTCGCGAATCGCCTGCGCGTCGGCGGCGAAATCGTCGCCTGTTCGCGGGAAGACCAACTCGGCTTTCACCACACCTTAAACGTCGAGGAGCGCGACGAACTCTCGATCGAGAAGCGGTTCAAGCCCGATCAGGAGGCCCGTCTCGAGGAAGCCGAAGAGGCGACCGAAAACCCGGACGTCGCGATTGCCACCGTCGAGGAGGGAGCCGCTCACGTCCACACGGTCGCCCAGTACGGGACCGAAGAGCGCGCGACGATCTCCGGACCCACCGGCAAAGGCGATTTCGCCCGCGACCGCTCCGAGCTGTTCGACGAACTCGCCGCCGTACTCTCGCGGATGGACGTCGACGCGATCATCCTCGCGGGCCCTGGATTCACCAAGCAGGACGCGCTCAAACACTTCGAGAAGAACAATGCCGACCTAACGGACCTGATCACGATGGTGGACACATCGGCCGTCGGCGACCGCGGCGTTCACGAGGTCCTCAAACGGGGTGCCGTCGCGGACGTCCAGCAGGAAACGCGAATCGAGAGCGAAGCTGAGGCCATCGACGAACTCACTCGCCGGATTGCCGAGGGTGCCAAAGCGGCGTACGGCCCCCAGGAAGTAAACAAAGCCGCCGAGTATGGGGCGATCGAGGAACTGCTGATCCTCGACGACAAACTGCGAAAGGAGCGCGGTCCCGACGGCGAGTGGGCACTCAACGTGGACAACATCGTCCGCACCGCCGAACAGAAAGGCGGCGATGTGACCGTCTTCTCGAGCGAGTTCCCGCCGGGCCAACAACTCTCGAATCTCGGCGGTATCGCGGCGCTGTTGCGGTACCGGCTCGAGTGACCGACCGAAACCTAATCTATTCTAATCCTTGAAGCAAAACGACCACCTATGGACAAACGCTCACGCCTCGTCATCGGAACGATCTGGATCGCAGTTGCGGGTGTGATGGCGATCACGCTCGAGCCGACCGTCCCGACCTCCGGAAGCGAAATCCTCCGGGTGTTCGTCGTGCTAATGGCGCTGTTTCTGGCGGCTGTTTATCTGTTCGACCCCCGGGGAATAATCAGCGGGAAGGGATTCGACTGAGCGGTAACGGATAATACGATAGAAGAGATCACTCGACTTAGCCTGCCGTAGCCCGGGTTCTTTACCCGATATCCGGACCGCTCGCATCGAGAAGAGCGCCGGGACGCGAACTCAGTCGTCTGCCATTGCGAGGGCCTGCTGATCGGACTCGAGGAGTCGATCGAGGGCGTCGACCATCGCCTCAACGCTGGCGCGGGTGATGTCGGCCTCGCTTCGGGCGACGGTGACGGTGCGGTCGTCGCGGCTCATCGTCACCTCGACGGTGACAACGGCGTCGGTGCCGCCGGTAACCGCGTCAACGTGATAGGACTCGAGTTCCGCATCGGCCGCCGAACCAAGCGCCTCACGGACGGCCGAAACCGAAGCGTCGACCGGACCGGATCCGGTTCCGCTGGCGACCCGTTCCTCGCCGCCGACGTCGAGTCGAACGCTCGCGGTCGGAACGGGACCGCCGCTCGAGGCGGCGATATCGATCAGTTCGACTACGCGCTCGCGCTGCGTGCCGGTGACGTCCTCGGCGATGGCCAAGAGATCCGCATCCGTCACGTGTCGACCACGATCGCCGAGCTCGGTCACTTTCTGGGCGATCTCGGCGACTTCGTCGTCGCTCGCGTCGACGTCGTGCTCCTCGAGTGCCGCCTGCACGCCGGCTCGACCAGCGTGTTTACCGAGCGCGAGCCGCCGTTCGCGGCCGACGGTTTCGGGCTCGTAAGGCTCGTACATCTTGTCGTCCTTGAGCGTGCCATCGGTGTGGATCCCGCTTTCGTGGGTGAAGGCGTTCTCCCCGATTACGGCCTTGTTCGGCGGAAGTGAGATCCCCGTTGCCCGCGAGCAAACTTGCGCAAGGTCATACACCTGCTCGAGATCGAGGGTTTCGACATTGTAGACGTGCTCGAGCGCGATCGCGACCTCTTCTAAGGCGACGTTGCCCGCCCGTTCGCCCAGCCCGTTGACCGTACAGTGGACGAGGTCAGCACCCGCGGAGACGGCCGAGAGGGCGTTTGCGACGCCCAGGCCGAGGTCGTCGTGGGTGTGGGCGCTTACGGGGCCGAGTTCGGCGAGTCGAGAGACCGCCTCGGCGGTGCGCTCCGGACCCGTGTGGCCGACGGTGTCGGCGAAACAGGTTCGATCGGCACCGGCCTCGAGTGCGGTCTCCATCAGCGTCTCGAGATAATCCAGATCCGCCCGCGAGCCGTCCTCGCCGATGACTTCGACCCAGAGATCGTGCTCTTTGGCATAGGAGACGAGCTCTGCGGTTTTCTCGAGATTGTCTTCTCGAGAGGTTCCGACTTTGCCCTCGACGTGGCGATCACTGGCGGGAACGACGAGATGGATGCCGTCGACCTCGCACTCGAGCGCGAGGTCGATGTCGGTCTGGATCCCGCGACAGAAACTCGTGATGCGTGCGTCGAGATCGAGGTCGGTCACTCGAGAAATGGCCTGTCGTTCGCCCGCGCCGGTACAGGCGCTTCCGGCCTCGATTACCGAAACGCCCGCTCGCTCGAGTGCGCGAGCGATTTCGACTTTCTCGTCGGGTGATAGCGAGACGCCGGGTGCTTGTTCGCCATCGCGCAAGGTGGTATCGAGAAGGCGGACGGTACGATCGGACGGAATCGTCTGTTCGGGGGTGTGAGTTACAGGCAAGAGTGATGAACTGCGATTGTCAGAATCGCGGAATTTCGCATCCAGCCGGGTCGCCCCGACTTCCTCTATCCTCGGAGTTCGGCGTTGAGATGGTATCTCGTGCCATTGTACACGAACAAATGAACAGGGAGAACTTAAAACCGCCGATGATGGCCCGTTTCTCGTTCTGGGAGACTGCCACGTAGCAGCGTCGCTGGTGATTCGTTCGACGAAGAACGAGCCACATCACCGACTTCGACGGCGCTGGCAAACGACCGTACGTTTCACCTATTTTCACGTCATTTTTCGAGCGAGAGAGCGTCAAAGCTATCATTTGACTATCAGCAACAGTCCCTACAGAGTCCATAGGAAAGGGAGAACGATCGATATCTCTCGTTCGTATGACCAACCACGGCAGGCGACGTATCCTCAAGTACGCCGGGATCGCGGCAACAACTGGTGGGTTGTTCGCCACGACCGGCGCAGCTCGCAGTGACGCGGCTGGAACGAGCGAAGACGAATCCGGGTCAGTGACGAGCGTCGATGGATGGTCGTCTCTTGGTGGTGGTCCGGGAAACAACGGGTACGTCCCAGAAACGGACGGGCCGGACGAGCCCGTCGTTGACTGGGAGTACGACCACGGCGGCTCCGTCGCGATCGTTGACGGCATCGTCTTCTTGTCCACCGGCGGAGCCGTTCACGCGCTCGCGGCCGCTGACGGATCGCTCGAGTGGAAAACACACGATCTCGGTGCCAGTGGAACGCCTGCGGTTACTGCCGACGGCGTCTACGTCGGCGGGGAACGCCTGACCAAGATTTCCCCGCGAAACGGGGACATCTGTTGTTACGCAGAACTCGAGTACGACAGGACGATTCCCGCTCCCGTCGTCGCGAACGATCTGGCATTCGTCGTCGCCGATGGCGTTCTCTACGCCGTAGACAGCCACGAGATGGAGGTCGAATGGGAGTTCGACCCAGAGGGCGATTCACTGTACGAACAACCGGTCGCGGTCGCCGACGGGGCGGTCTTCGCCGTGAGCAAATCTCGAGTCTTCGCGCTCGAACTCGAGGACGGAACCGAACGGTGGACGATTGACGACCCGCCACGACAGGCGGACAGCTACTTTGCGGAGCCGAACCCGAGACACGTCCGGTATCCGGTCGCAACCGACGACGTCGTCGCTGTCGGGACGGTCAATCCCGCCGGAGCGAGCATCTGGCAAAACGGGCAAATCGTCCTATTCGATACCGAAACCGGAAAAGAGCGAGTAAAGAGCGAAAGCCAGCCGCTCAAGCCCGCCCCGATCACTGAGGATCGGTTCTACGGGATAGGGACCCACAGCGTTCGAGGGTACGACAGGGAGTCGGGGTCGCAAACGTGGGAGACGGATGTCTCGACGTATGTCGTTTCCTCGCTCGTCAGTAACGGAGACGCCGTTTTCGCCGGCCTGCAGGTCGACGGCGAGGTGTACGGTCCTGGCGAGGCTCCCGAGCCCGGAATCGGCGTCTACGCGTTCGACGATAGCGGAGAGACCTCGTGGAAAATCGAAACCGACGACGTTCCGACGGTCGCGCTCGCCGACGAGACGCTCTATGCCTGCACGGAGGAAACACTGGTCGCGATTCGGGCGGAGAGTAGCGAACTGGAGACGGACGATGAGGCAGAAATTAGGGACGAAGGTGATGAAAGCGAGAGCGAGGGGGACGGCGACACAGAGACTGGAGACGAGAACGCAGACGTCGAAGGCGGCGAGAATGCCGAAACGACGAACGAGTCGTCCGAATCCGAAGGTCCCGCTGACACCGACAGCGACGGGAACGGATCCGAGACAGGCGGCGATAACGAATCGAATACGGGCGAAGATGGCGGTTCCGACGAAGCACCGGGATTCACCGCTGGCGCGGGAATCGCCGGCGGCGCGGTGGCACTCGAGTGGCTGCGTCGTCGCGTGAATGCGAACGAAAAGCCATCCGACTGATCACGAACTGTCGAACGGTCACGAACTGTCGAACGGATTTCTCGATGCGCGTGCGCTGGAAGCCGAAACGGCGTCCCTTTCTCGGCCTCGAGCAGTGAGTCGTCCGTTCGGGGTCCAACCGGAAATCGTTGCACCGAACACTCGCTGAATTCTAGACGACTGCGGTCCCATTGGCCGCCGAAAGGGGAGAATTATACTATATAAAGATACTGCCGATATTTCGGAAAACCGCAATACGGAACGGATCCGTTAACGGGACAACGCTTATGTACAATGAGTCGCTTACTTTACCCCATGTCCCGATCCGCACTGGTCGGTAACGTTACCGCGATGCTCGAGGACGCGGACTTTGTGGTCAGCGACCGGTGTGCGATTCGACCGAAGAGTTTCGATATCGCAGCACGCCGCGGCGAAGACCTGCTTCTCGTCAAGATCCTCGGCAACATCGACGCGTTCAATCGAGCGACCGGCCACGAGATGCAACGACTCGGAAACTACCTGCACGCGACGCCGCTGGTCATCGGCCTCCGGAGTCGCGACGAGGACCTCAAACCCGACGTCGTCTACTTCCGTCACGGCGTTCCGGTCTTCAGTCCGGACACCGCCTACAACCTCTTTATCGAGGGCGTTCCGCCGCTGATTTACGCCGCACCGGGAGGTCTGTACGTCAACATCGACGGCGACCTGCTCGCGGACGAGCGCGAAGACCGCGAGTGGAGCCTCGGCCGCCTCGCGAACGAACTCGGCGTCTCTCGGCGCACCGTCTCGAAGTACGAGGACGGGATGAACGCCTCCATCGAAGTCGCGATGGCCCTCGAGGACATCTTCACGTCGGAGCTTACCAGCCCCGTCGACGTCCTCGAGGGAGGAGAAGACGTCCACGAGAGCGATTCGACGCCGGAAGACCCGGCAGCTGATCCGGACGACGAAGAGGTCGTCGCCGTGCTCTCGAGAGCCGGGTACAGCGTCCACCCGACGCTTCGATCACCGTTCAAGGCGGTGAGCGAAGACGAGGACGAAAACGACAACGAGGTCGTCCTCACCGGCCACTCCGAGTTCACGAAAGCCGCCGAAAAGCGCGCCCGAATCATGAGTTCGATCGGACGGGTGACGCGAACCCAGTCCGTCTACGTCGTCGACAGAGCCAAGCGCGACTCCGTCAACGGCACCGCACTCGTCGAACGCGACGAACTCGAGGAACTGCGCGAAGCCGACGACCTACGTGACGTGATCCGCGACCGAGCGGAGCGCGAAGAGGTCGCCTGATTCGACGCCGGCCATTCCCGAGAACGATCTATTCTAGCCGAACGCAAGACGCGCGTCAGCCGGAACGCAGTTCGGACTGACAAACTGTTTTAGGGAGGCTGGCGAAGCGACTCCCATGGAGAGTCTTAACCGAATGGCGATCGAGCTCGTCGACGAAGCTCTCGAGTACGCCGAGGAGCTGAATATCGGCGGCTACGACCTCGAGAACGAGTCGACCGTGCTCGATTTCGGCGTCGAGTTCGACGGCGGGATCGAAGCGGGACTGTTGCTGACCGAAATTCAGACCGCCGGACTGGCGACCCCGAGCAACGAACTGGGCGAGGTCGACGGCGCACCGATTCCCTACATCGATCTATCGACCGATCAGCCAGCACTCGCACTCCTGTGTTCACAGAAGGCGAGCTGGGAGCTCACGACCGAGGATTTCGAAGGCCTCGGGAGCGGCCCCGCTCGAGCGCTGGTCGCCGAAGAAACCGAGTTCCGGCAGATGGGCTACACCGACGCGTTCGATCTCACGGCGCTCGCCGTCGAAACCGACGAACCACCGACCGAGGCCGCGGCGGCGCAGGTCGCCGACTTCGCGGAGGTCGAAACCAGCGGCGTCTTCCTGCTCGCGTACTCGACCGGAAGCATCGTGGGTAGCGTGACGAGCGCGGCCAGAGCGGCCGAACTGGCGACGTTCCGGCTCACCGAACTGGGGTACGATCCTCGAGATATCGTCTCCGCGACGGGACGAGCGCCGGTCGCGCCGGTCGCTGAGGACGAACGCGAGGCGATCGCCCGGACGAACGACGCGATTGCCTATGGCGGAACGGCCCACCTCGTTGTTCGAGAGGATTCGGAGGTCTTCGAGCACGTTCCCTCGACAGCCGCCGACGATCACGGTCGTCCGTTCGCCGAAATCTTCGACGACCTCGACTGGGAGTTCTCCGAGGTTCCCGCCGATCTGTTCGCGCCCGGCAAGGTGACGATCGACGTGCTCGGCGGCCCCACCTACGTCGTCGGCGAGACGAACGAGTCGCTGCTCGCCGAATCGTTCGATCTGTAGCCGTGCGATTCAAACCCGTCCCCGAACCGCCCGACACGCTCGAGGAACTCGAGTCGATTCGAGCGGCGGTCCCGGCGACTCCCGACGAGAACGTCGATTGCTGCGCTCGATTGATCGGGCACAGTCACGTCTCCGACCGCGACGAGGCGGCGGACTGGTTGACGTTTCTCCGGGCGCTCGAGCTAGCGACCAACGGCTCCGTGGGATTCGCTCGAACGCCGCGAGATATCGACGCCGGGCATCTTCAAGCGGCGTTTCGGGAGCGGGTTGCCGGTGCGGACGCCGTCCTCGAGTATCTCGAAACGACGGATCGACCGCTCGAGGTTCGGGAGGTGAGCACCCAACTTCGAGGGCGAACCACCGTCGAAGAACCACTCGAGCGCGCGGAACGACTCCTCGACTGGGCGGCCCTCCTCGGGATCGTCGACGATGAGGAAGGCGGATACCGGCCGCGGTAACTACTTTTTTACGGGCTCGCCGAAAACGCCGATATCGATGAGTGACGCGATCGAAACGGTCTGTTTCGACCTCGACGATACGCTCTGTACGTACACCCAGCGGAGCGAGGACGTTCTCGAGGCGGCGTTCGCTCGAGCGGGAGTCGAGCCGCTGTTTCCGATCGGGGCGTATCACGACCGATACAGGAACTACCTCGAGGAGAGCGACGGGATCGGAGCGCTCCGGCGAGCGTGTTTCGCCGATCTCGCCGCCGATTCGGGACGGGATCCGGAGACGGGTCGTGCGGTTGCGGACGCGTTCGCAAGCATCCGTGATCAGACGAGCGTCGATCTCCTCCCGGGTGCCAGCGCCGCGGTAGAGGCGCTTGAGGCCGAGTACAGGCTCGGGCTGATAACCAACGGCGCACCCGGGATGCAACGGGCGAAACTCGAGGCCATCGGTCTCGAAGACGCCTTCGAAACGGTCGTCTACGCGGGTCACGAGACGCGAGCCAAACCCGATCCCGAGCCGTTTGAAGTCGCTCTCGAGGCACTCGAGGCCGACCCGGAACGGAGCGCCTACGTCGGGAACTCTCTCGAGTCGGACGTCGGCGGCGCACGCGCTGCGGGAATGCGGGCGGTGTGGGTACCGACGGACGGCGCGAGTCGAACAACATCGGAGCCGGAGCCGACGCCCGACTACGTCCTCGAATCGCTCGAGGAACTGCGAACGACCCTCCGGTAGCGGCTACCTTCTCGGGACCGAGTCGGCCCGTTTTTGTCCGCGGCGCTCGATGTCGAGACGATGACCGACCGCGCGATCAATTTCAGCGCACTCCTCGCGGAGGTACGGGCGTTCGATGAAGACGGCGAGTCGAACGGCCTGGTGACCGTGACGGGAGCCGATCCGTTCGCCGTCTGTCGCTCGTTATTCCAGCGAGTCGGCGGCCAGGTAGAGACGGCTCGCTGCGAGTTCGTGATGAGTCACAACGCCCGGCGAGACCTCGAGCGCACGCTCGCGAATCGAGAGCCGTCGGCCGTTACCGAGCCGTTTCTCGAGCGGCAGATCCGAACGGACGTATCGATGCCCGACGACGTGATTTTGTTTGCGGATCCCGATGCGGTTACGCTCGGTGGAACGGTGCTCGAGGCGGATGCCATCGGAATTGCCTCGATAAATTGATACGTTCTACAGCCTGATTGACGCGTCTGTCGTTGCGTATCGTGACAAACGGTGAATCCGGTATAATTCCTCTGCAGAAGCAATATAAGCTATTGAAACCGATTATATTGTTTGATGAATGTTTGTCCATAATATATTTATAGGATGTTATTATTGGTTATGGTGTGTGTTGGCATGAGTGATACAAGAGACCGCGAACGGAAAATTCGCCTGAATAGGCGGCTGTTCATGCAAGCGACGGGCGGGGCTGGCGTCGCTGGACTCATCGGGATAAGCGGACAGGCCGGAGCGCAGGCCGAGAACGTGATCGAGCTCGAGTCGATAGAAATTGGTGGCGGTCACGGCGGAGGACCGCCGGACCACGCAGGACCGCCGGACCATGCGAACGGACAGGGACCACCCGACCACGCGGGCCCACCGGACCACGCAGGGCCGCCGGGTCACGGCGACTGTGAGTACGCGTGGATCGGCGTTTCGCCGACGGAGATAGAAGATGAACGGAACCCGACGCTCTCGTTGGTTGCGGGTGAAGCGTACACCCTCGAGTGGACGAACACCGACGGCGAGTACCACAACTTCGTCATCGAGGACGACGACGGCAACGAACTTCTCGCGTCCGATGGTGTTTCTGAGGAAGGTCAGATGGAGACTGTCGAATTCACCGCAACCGACGAGATGGCCGCGTATTTCTGCGACCCACACCCCGACGAGATGCGGGGGGCGATCGAAGTCGGTGAACCGGCCGTCTTCGAAGTGAGCGACCTCGATCCGACCGATATCACCGTTACTCGAGGCGACCCAATCGACGTCAGCGCGACGATCACTAACACCGGTAGCAATTACGGGGCACAGACGATCGAGTACCGCATCAATGGCGATACGATCACAGGTGATCCCCTCACGCTCGAGGCAGACGAAGACGCGACGATTTCGTTTGAGGACGTGGATACGACCGACCTACCTGCAGAAGAGTATACCCACTCCATCGCGAGCGACGACGACGAGGCGTCAGGAACGCTCACGGTCGAACCGTCGGAGGAGGACGAGGTCAACGTGCTGGTTTTCTCGGTCACGGACGAATTCAGGCACGATATCATCGAGTTCGGGAACGAGCAAATTCAGGCGATGGACGACCAGATCGCCGCCGAAACCGGCGCCGAGGAGGTTACGGTCGACGTGATCGACGACCCAGACGGTGACGCCTCCGCGTTCCCTTCGGCTGTCGATGAGCTCGAGCAGTACGATACGATCGTCTGGAACAGTACCACCGGAAGCGTTCTGGACGCCGATCAGCGTGACGCATTCGAGCAGTACATCCAGTCCGGCGGCGGGTACGCCGGGATCCACGCCGCGTCCGACACGCACTACGATTGGGAGTGGTACGGCGATCTGGTGGGCGCGTATTTCGACGGCCACCCAGAGAATCAGGAGGGCGAAGTCGCCGTCGAGGACCGGGTCCATCCGTCCACACAACACCTGCCGGCGCGGTGGGAGGTTTACGACGAGTACTACGACTTCGATCGGAACCCCCGCGGCGACGTACACGTCCTCGCGACGCTGGACGAGGACAGCTACGACGGCGCTGAAATGAGTCGCGCCGATCACCCGATCGCCTGGTGTCACCGGTATCAGGGCGGGCGGTCGTGGTACACCGGCCTCGGTCACACCGAAGAGGTGTTCGAGGACGAGGACTTCCTCGAGCACGTGCTGTACGGAATACTGTGGTCGGGCGACTTCGTCGAGGGTGATAGCTCCCCGACGGTGTGGGATTCGTACGATCGGGTCGAACTCACCAACGAGGTGGACGCCCCGATGTCAATGACGATCGCACCCGACGGGCGCGCGTTCGTCATCCAACGCCACGAGGACGTCGTGGCCATCGATCCGGACACTCACGAGGTCACCACCGCGCTCGAGCGGGAGTTCTACAGCGGTCACGAGGACGGCGGCCTCGGCGCGGCGTTCGATCCGAATTTCGAAGACACCGGCTGGCTATACCTCTACTACTCGCCGGTTGACGACGAGCTCGACCCAGACGACGAGATGCCGTACAACTTGCTGTCTCGGTTCGAGGTCGACGGCGACCAGATCGACCCGGATTCGGAGGTCGAATTACTTCGGGTCCACCAGCAACGAGAGGAGTGCTGTCACTCCGCCGGCGAAATCCAGTTTGGACCGGACGGTCACCTTTATCTGTCGACGGGCGACAACGTCACGCCCTTTGAGTCGGACGGGTTCACGCCGATCGACGAGACGAGCACCGACCCCAATATCGCCGACGCACAGGGAACGTCCGGCGATTCGTCGGATCTCCGAGGGAACATCCTGCGGATCACCCCCAAAGACGACGGTTCGTACTCGATTCCCGACGACAACCTGTTTACCGAAGCGCAGGGATACGAGGACGAACTCGAGGAGGGGCTGGTCCGGCCGGAGATATACGCGATGGGCTTTCGGAACCCATTCCGGTTCAGCGTCGACGAGGAGACGGGGTGGACGTACATGGCGGATTACGGCCCCGACTCCAACGAGTGGGGCGACGACCGCGGTCCGATCGGCATCCGCGAGTACAACCAGATCCGCGAGGCCGGCAACTGGGGCTGGCCGTTCGTTCGCGGACCGGGATACCCCTACTACGAGTACGACTTCGCCGCCGGCGAGTCCGGCGAGCCGTTCGACCCAGATGGCCCGATCAACGATTCGGTGAACAACGACGGGCTCGAGCAACTGCCGCCGGTTGAAGAATCGACGTTTTACGTTCCGCAGGGCAGCTGGGACGACTACCTCGACGCACCAGAGGACGGCATCTGGGACGTACCAGAGCAGGCACCCCATCCCGAGGTATCCGACGGGGCGCCGAACGGCGGTCCGCTGGTTCGACTCGATGACGACCGTGCGGATACCGCACTTCCCGATTACTTCGACGGCAAGTGGTTCATCGGCGAGTGGAACAACGGCAACTTCCACGTCGTCTCGTTCGACGACGATGGCGAGTTACTCGAGATCTCGCCGTTCCTCCCGGAGTTGGACCTAGAGAGCCCGCACGACATGGAGATCGGACCGGACGGTCGGTTCCACTATATCGAGTGGGGAGCCGGATTCGATGGTGACGGCCCCGGTATTTACCGAATCGAACACACGGCGGACGGAACCGGAACGGCCGCGTTCTCGTTCTCTCTCGACGACCAGACGATCGCGCGGGAGGAGTCGGCGTCGGCGGACACCACGCTCACTAACACGCTCGAGATCGACGTGGCGGACCTCGAGTTCGCGGTGACCGCAGAAAGCGACGATCTCGAGGTAACCGCCGTGGACGAGACGAACGTCGGAACGCTCCCAGCCGGAGAATCCCAGTCGGTCGAGTGGGAGGTGACGGCGACTGCGGAGGCTCCCAGCGACGAATACGAGTTGACTGCTACGGTTACGTTCGTCCAAGACGGCGAGCAACGGGAGTTTATCCGAAGCGATTCGATCGCGGTTTCCGAACCCCTGACGGTTCCGTATGGACTCAACTCGGGTGGCGAAGACATCGACGATCCGTCCGTCGAGATCGACGGCCTCGAGTTCGAGACGTTGCCGAACTCGTCCGTGACGCCCACCGACGACCTGAATCCGAACTCTACGGGAGAATCGATCGAGGATACCGACCATCAAGCGCTCTATCGAAGCGAACACTACGGCCAGAACCTCGGATACGATATCGCACTTCCTAACGGCACTTACGACGTGAGACTCCACTTCGCGGAGCACTGGGACGGCGCCTTCGAAGAGGGCGTCCGCGTGTTCGATCTGGATGTTCAGGGCGAACCCATCCGCGAGGACTACGATATCTACGCCGAGGTCGGTGCCCTCACGGCGACGTCGATCACGGTCGAAGACGTTGAGGTGAACGACGGAATACTGTCCATCGCTTCGAATACGGAAGCGGACAACACGAAATTCAGCGGGTTCGAAATCCGCGACGAGATCGACGACGGCGACGGTGAAAACGGTGACGACGGGACGATCGAACTCGACGGAGAAATAAGCGGATGGATGGGGACGTCGCCGTCAGCAATCGACGGCGAGACGAACCCGACGCTCTCGCTTGAAGCGGGCGAGGCGTACACCGTCGAGTGGACGAACACCGACGGACGGGCCCATAACTTCGCGATCGAGAACGCCGACGGCGACGAGATACTCGCGTCCGACCTGCTGAGCGACGAGGGCGAAACCCAGACCGTCGAGTTCACCGCGACCGACGAGATGGCCGAATACGTCTGTCAGCCGCATCCGGTCGATATGCGAGGAGCGATGGAGGTGAACTGATCAATCCGCAGGACGGACGTCCGTCACGGTACCGACGCCCTTGCTTCGGCCCTCGCGGAAGACGAATCGCTGTCCCTCCTCGACAAGGTACGGGCGGAACTTGAACTCGACCGTCGTCTTCCCCTTATCCCCCGGGAGGAGCCGCCCGTTCTCCGGATAGAACGCAGCGGCTTCGCCGATCGTCTCGAGGTGGACGACGGGTTCGTATCCCTCGCCGATGCGGGTGGGATGGTTCAGGACCATGACCTCCGCTTCGAACTCTCGGACGGGTTGGGGATCGGCGTCGGCGGGCAAGAGAACCATCCCGCGGCTGATGGCGTTCTCCTCGATTCCTTTGAGCGCGATGCCGACGATCCGACCGGCCTGAGCCTGGTCGACCCGGTGATAGTGCATCTCGATGGAACGCACTTCGACCTCCTCGAATCGGCCGTCGGGCATCGGGCCGAGCAATAATTCGTCGCCCGCCTCGACGGATCCCGACATAACTGTTCCCGAGGCGACCGCACCGACGCCGGTCACGGAGTAGCTCCGGTCGACGTACATTCGGAACTCCCCGTCGTTACCCGCCGTCTTCGGAAGCCTGTCGAACAGTTCGTCGAGCGTCTCGAGGCCCTCCATCGTGATCGCGCTGGTGCCGACGATGGGGACGACGGTGTCGTCGATCTCGTCGATCGCGGCGTCGATGCCGTGGCGTTCGACGCTGAGGGGCGATTTGCCGACCTCTCGGAGCAGGCGCTCGACCTCCCGCTCGACTTCGCCGACGCGCTCTTCGTCGACGGCGTCGACTTTGGTGATCGCGACGATGGTCGGCAGTTCCGTCGCGAGCAGGATGCCGAGGTGTTCGCGGGTCACCCGAGTCGGACCGTCGTCGGCTTCGACCACCAGCAGGCCGTAATCGAGCTTCTGGCCGACCAATCCGCGGATCGTCGTCCGAAGCCACGGCTCGTGACCGACGGTGTCGACGAACGAGACGAGGCGATCGGCCTCCTCGACGACCTGCGCGCGGTCGCTCTTGCGATTCGGGTTCCTCACGCGGATCGGTCCGTCGTCGTCGAAGCCGTAGACGGCATAAGAGAGGTCCGCGGAAAGCCCGCGGTCGACTTCGTGGGGCTGGACGTCAAGAAACGCCCGCGTCGCCCCGTCGCCGTCGTCGGCCTTCCCGGTTACGAGCGAGCCGACGAGCGTACTCTTTCCGTGGTCGACGTGGCCCGCCGTCCCGACGACGACGTGCTCGTCGTCGGTCTCGAGGACGGCACCTTCACAGATGCGGGCGACGCCGACGAGGCCGTTCTCCTGGGAGGAATCCGCCGTGGTATTTTTCGTGGAGTCGTCATCGCGGTCCGAAGGTATCGAGACCTCCGTACCGACACCCCACGTTTGCACGTCGTCGATGTGGCAGTCGGCTTCCTCGGCGAGCAACGAGAGGATGTCCATCGATTCAGAGAACGTCTCGGCGTCGATGCCCGCGAGCCCGCCGTCGTCGGTTACGCCGACTACGTAGGTCGCTTCGCCATCGCCGGAAAGGACGCGGTGTCGCAGCTGGGCGGCTAAACTCTCACGACGCCCACCCTCGAGGTGAACGTCGCGGATGAGGCGTTCTTTGAATTCGACGCTGCCGCCGTCCTGTTCACCACGTTCCAGGGCCCGCTCGAGTAAGACCCGGTCACGGCTCATGTGCCTCGCTAGAGAGTCACAGAGCAAAAGCCTTCTCGTTGAATGTCACCTGTTGACACCAGACAAGGGAGATTTCAGCGCGCTTCTCTCGAGGATGGTTCGTGACGAACAATCTATTCCGGGGGCGGCTTCAAGCGTCTGGAGACCCTACTGGTACGTATGAGCGTGAGTGGTCTCTGCCAGATCTGTGAATCGCGGCCGGCCCAGGCCCGATGTGACAACTGCGGGACGCTGACCTGCGAACAACACTACGAGCGTGAATTAGGGCTCTGTGCCGACTGCGCCGCGCAGGCGCAACCCGGCGAGCAGTCGGACGAAACCGATATTCACCGGTTCTGACCGCGACCGGGTGATACCGACCTCCCTACTCTGAACCAATGATATCGACCTCCTCACTCTGAACCCAATGATCCTGGCCTCCCTTCCATGACATCAATTCGCGACATGCTCGGTGAATCGCTGGGTATCGGCGAGCGGTTTCACATCGAGCCTCGAGAGCTGGATATCGACAGATCCGAGGGGTACCTGGTCGCGTCCCATCCCTACGACGCGAGCCCGATGGATATCGCCGTCGTCGAAGGTTGCGACCGTCTCGCGACCCCTCCCGAAAAACAGCTGCCGGGGGAACCGATTACGATCGAAATCGTCGGCAAGATCGTTGACGGAATGGTCGCCGGTCGCGTCGTGGACGCGGAGTGAGGACGAGAATCGGCGACGGCCAGCCGATTCGTTACTCCCGGTACTGATTCAGTTGCGCTTTTAACCGCTTTGCGGCTTGGCCGGCCGCTGGCGCGAACTCTTCACCTGCGTCCTCTCCCGCGAAGATGATTCCTCGAGAGGAGTTGACGAGTCCGACGCCGTTTGCGAGTCCATGCTCGACGGCGGCTTCGGCGTCGCCGCCCTGCGTGCCGATTCCGGGAACGAGGAACGGAAGCTCCGGGACCTGTTCGCGGAGCTCCTCGAGTTCCTCCGGCTTCGTCGCGCCGACGACGAGCCCGACGTTGTCGTTTTCGTTCCAGAGATCCGCCAGCGCGGCGACGCGTTCATAGAGGGGTTCGCCCGTCTCGAGTTCGAGATCCTGCAGATCCGAGCCGCCCGGATTCGAGGTCCGACAGAGGATGAAAACGCCGGATTCCTCGTCGTCGAGGAACGGCTGAAGGGAGTCTCTTCCCATGTAGGGGTTGACGGTTATCGCGTCGACCGTCTCGAGGACCTTCGCATACTGGCGCGTCGTGTTTCCGATGTCCGCGCGCTTGGCGTCGAGCAGAACCGGGACGCCTTTACCGTGGGCGTAGGCGACGGTTTCCTCGAGGGCGCGCCACCCGTCGGGATCCTCGTAGAACGCGGCGTTGGGCTTGTAGACCGCGGCGTGTTCGTGGGTCGCGTCGATGATCCGGCGGTTGAACGCCCACCGCGGAAGGTCGTACTCCTCTAAGTGGTTCGGGATGCGTTTCGGGTCGGGGTCTAACCCGACGCTGACGACGCTGTCGACCGAAACGATCCGGTCGTGCAGCCGGTCGAAGAAGTTCATGCACTCGAGTGCAAACCCGACGGCCGAAAGTGTTGCTATCGATCACGCCCATGGCGGTGATGCGAGATCCTCCCCGAGCCTGTGGAAGTGACGCGAGACAGTCGAACGGTCCCGGAGGCGACGCCAGAAACTATCACGGCACTCGTCGTACGACCAGCAGATGACGCGACTGGCCCTTATCGCACACGACGAGAAGAAACCGGAGCTCATCGAGTTCGTTCAGGCTCACGAATCACAACTGCTCGAGTACGATCTGATCGCGACCGGAACGACGGGGAAACGGCTACTGGAGGCCACCGAACTCGATATCGAACGCATGGAGTCGGGCCCGCTCGGCGGCGACCTGATGATCGGCGGGCAGGTGGCGGAAGGGAGACTCGACGGGATCGTCTTCCTCCGGGATCCTCTGACAGCCCAGCCCCACGAGCCGGATATCTCGGCCCTGTTGCGTATCTGTGACGTTCACGATACCGCGCTGGCGACGAACCTCGAGACGGCCGAGTACCTGCTCGAGGGTGTCGACGCTCGAGAGTAGCGGTCGACGGGGTTCGGCCGACACCTGAGGGTATCCTCACCAGCAAGCTATTTCCCGTTCCACCGACGTTCTCGAGGCATGCCGACGTACTACGAAGACCTCGAAATCGGGGACACGCAATCCTTCGGCGACCGAACGATTTCGAAAGACGAGATCGTCGAATTCGCAGAGCAGTACGACCCACAGACGTACCACGTCGACGAGGACGCCGCAGAGGACTCGATATTCGGCGAACTGATCGCAAGCGGCTGGCACACGGCCTCGCTGTGTATGCGAGAATTCGTCGAACACGTCGCTGACGACGCCTGGCTCGGTGCTCGAGGGATAGATGAACTCCGCTGGATCAAGCCAGTCAAGCCCGGCGATACGCTCTCGGTCACCGTCGAGGTCGTCGATAAACGGCCACTCGAGGACGATCCAAGTATCGGCCACGTCGATACGAAACTCACGGCGTACAATCAGGACGACGAGCCGGTCATCACGTGGATTGGTCTCGGTATCGTCGAGCGCAAGCGGTCAGAGGGTCGTTCGTAACTATTTTCAGCCAGCCTGAGCAGAGAACGAGGTTCGGGGGGACGAAACCGGCGACGGAGTATCTACGCCGGGAAAGGATTACGAACGACCCTATCAGACAACTCCTGATTGGAGTGCAATCTCTGTCTCTGTGAACTCGCTTCGGTTGCCATCCGTAGCCACACGCTCCTGAAAGCCAATATATAAAGCTCTCATACACAAAGGCCCATCCAAGAGTTGTTTGTGCGATGAATGAAATTGCCTTAGCCGCTGACTTTGCGATCATTGTCGTCGTCGCGACGGTCGTCGGACTGATCGCCCGCCAGACGGGTCAGCCAACTATCATCGCGTATATCCTCACCGGCCTGATCCTCGGTCCGGTGATGTTCGACATCGTCACCGAGGACGCCCTCGTCGAGAACATGGCCGAACTCGGGCTCGGCTTCCTCCTCTTTTTGCTCGGGATGAAGATGCGATTCGACGACATTCGTGAGATTCTGCGCCCCATCGTCAATATCGCTGTCTGGCAGACTATCCTTCAGACGGCACTCGCTCTCGCAGTCGCCTGGGCGCTCGGATTCGATCCCACCGAGATCATCATTATCGCGCTCGCGACCGTCTTCGGCGCGACGCCGATCATCGTCAAGATCCTCACCGATAAGGACGAGATCACGTCGTTGCCGGGAAAGATCGACGTCGGCGTCCTGATCGTCCAAGACATCTACCTCGTCGTCGTCCTGGCGTTGCTAGGTGCCGACTCGCTCGGGAATCCGACCGAGATAGCCCAAACGCTCGGCGTCATCGCCGTCATGATGACGTTCATCGGTCTGTTCTCGATCGCTTCCTCTCGATATCTGCTTCCGCAACTGTTCCGACGCGTCGCCGACAACAAGGACGTCTTCCTCATCGTCGCCATCGCGTGGGCATTCCTCTTCATCGCCATCTCCGAACAGTTCGATCTCTCACTCGAGGTTGGAGCCTTCCTCGCCGGCATCAGCATCGCCCAGTTGCCCTACAGCAAGGAACTCGAGGATCGGATCACGCCGATTACGGACTTCTTTATCCTCGTCTTCTTCGCCAGTATCGGCCTCCAGCTCGAGGCCGGCGAACTGCTCGCGTACTGGCGGGAGGCGGTGATCGCTTCGATCGTGTTGATGGTCGGTAACTTCTGGATCATGTTCTCTCTAATCAACCGAGAAGATTTCAGCGTCGAAACCTCGTTCCTCGGTTCGATCAACATGATTCAGGTCAGCGAGTTCTCGTTGGTCGTCGGCTCGCTCGCCGTGGCCCAAGACTTCATCGACAACGACGTGCTCGGCTATCTCAGCCTGATGGCGCTGCTGACGATGAGTGTCTCGACGTACATCATCAGCTACAACCACGCGATCTACGCTCGAGTCCAACCGTGGTTCGAACGGTTCGAATCCGACGACAAGGAGGACGTCGACCTCAGCGTCTACGAGAATCACGCGATCGCGATCGGCTACGACGAGATCACCGAAGGCGCGTTGCCGATGCTCGAGGAGAAGTACGGCGAGGTCGTCATCATCGATCGCCAGACGGACCACATCGAAACGCTCGAAGAAGAGGGCCGATACGAGTACATCTACGGGGACTTCCGGCACGGAGAGATCCGCAAAGAAGCGAACCTCAAGAACGCGTCGTTCGTCCTCAGTTCGACGGTGCAATCGGAGGTTAACAAAGCACTTCTCGAGGAAGTCAACGACGACGCGACGGTCTTCGTCGAAGCCGAGCGGATCGACGACGCGCGTGAACTCTACGACCGCGGTGCGGATTACGTCATCATGAGCACGTACCTGACTGCGGCCAAGTTGAGCGAGTACGTAGAGCAGTACTTCGACGATCGAACATCACTCGAGAAGTCGTTCGAACGCGATATCGCACGGATCGAACGGGAGGAACCGGTCGATATCGAGGCAGAACGTCAAAAGCGGACGGGAGGTGACGACGATGACTGAACTCATAACGGCGCTTGCCGTCCTGTTCGTCACGGCGGGTGCGTTCTTGTTGGTCGCCAACCACTTCTCGCTCTCGCCGGTCCCGTTTTACATCCTCGCTGGACTGGTTGCGGGAACGTTTCTCGATCAACCGGAGCTGATCGAACTCGCACAGTGGGGTATCGCGTTCTTGGTGTTCGTCTTCGGGTTTACGGTCGACTTCAAATCGTTACAGGCGGTTATTAGGGACAGCGAGGCCGCGGCGGTGACGCAGCTGATAATCGTCGCACCGGTTGCCTTCGCGGTCGCGACGATCTACGGCTTCGACACCCTGAACGCCGTCTACTTCAGCGTCGCAGCCACGTTGAGTTCGACCATCGTCGGTGCCGGACTGCTCGAGCACGAAATTCGAGACAACCTCGTCCACGGGCGGCTGGCGTCGTCGGTGCACTTTTTCGACGATCTGCTGGCGATCGGACTCATTCTCGTCCTTTCGGCCGAAGCGTACACGACGACCCAGGTCACGTCCAAGATCGGGTTCGGCGTGCTCTTTTTGATCGCGGCGCTGTTGGTTTATCGCCACATCTTCCCGCTACTGGTTCGTCTGGCGGGAGACTCTGACGAGCTCGTCATGATGGGGAGCATCTCGATACTCATCGGCTTTCTCGCCGGAGCCGAACTCGCGGGACTCTCCATGGTCGTTGGCGCGTTCGCCGCGGGCATCTCGATCCGGAGCGACGACGCGTCGACGATCGGCGTGCTCAACGGAATCGAATCGATCAAGGACTTCTTCGTGGCGATTTTCTTCGTCACGGTCGGGGCGCTCGTTTCGGTTCCCGATCTGGAGGTGTTCATCGTCGCGGCCACGCTCACGGCGCTGGTGCTCTTCGTCAACCCTTTCGTTATCATGCTCTCGTTCGTCTACGAGGGCTACGACGCAAGAACCGCGTTCCTCGCGAGTTCGACGCTCAACCAGGTGAGCGAACTCTCGCTCGTGATCGCGATCCAGGCCGCCCTGGCAGGGGCGATTTCGGAAACCCTCTTCGAGGCGATCATACTCGCGGCGGCGATTACGATGATCCTTACCTCGGTTGCTCGCCGCCACGAAGAAACCGTCTACAGCACCTTCGTCGAAGGATTGTTCGCCGGTCGGCTCACCCGCAAGATCGACGAGCGAAGCGATGTCGACGAGGGACTCGAGGATCACGTCGTCATCATCGGTTACGGGCGACAGGGGCGTCGAGTCGTCGAAACGTGCGAACGGCTCGGTCGGGAGTACGTCGTCATCGAGAACGACCCGGTACTCTGGGACGACATGCGGGCAGAGTGTCGAAACTACGTCCTCGGCGACGCGATGTCTTCGTACCCGTGGGAGAAAGCACACGTCGAAGACGCGACGCTCGTCATGTCGACGGTCGACCACCGACCGGTCTCCAAGTCGGTACTCGAGGTCGATACTCCCGCCGAAGTCATCCTTCGAGCGAGTACATCGGAAGTGGCTCGAGACCTTCTCAGCGGCGGTGCTGGATACGTGAGCGTGCCGAACATTCTGGCTTCCGATCAACTTGCAACCGTCGTCCAATCCACGCTCGACGGTGATCGATCGCTGGACCAGATCCGCGAGGAACACCTCGACCAATTCGAGACCCTCGAACGATACGGGTTCGGTTCACGGGTTGGGGACGATTGACGTTATCCGCACGCCAAAGCAGGGATCTTTCTCCTCGGTTTCCGAGAAACGGAGCCGTCCACGGCCACGGTGTCACGATATTTATTAGCCGTCCGTCTCGACTAGGCGGTATGACCATCTACGAGAGCGACCTTCCCGGCGTGGGGAAGAAGTACGAGGTCGAAATCGACGGTGGCAAGCGCCTTGTCATCGTGACCCACAACACGGGAAAGCGAGAAGTATACCTGAAAGCCGACGCGGACGCCGACAGCGATAAGCTGTTCGAACTACCGGATCGACTCGCCCGAAAAGTGGGGACGATCCTCGAGGGCGCGTACTTCCAACCCGTACAAACGAACCGCGTCGAGACGATGCTTTCGGACGAGACGTTCATCGAGTGGTATGGGGTTGCCCAGGATTCGGAGATCGCCGGACAGACCATCGCTGATGCCGGCATCCGCGAACGAACCGGCGTTTCGATCATCGCGATTCAGCGGGGTTCGGAAATCATCACTCCCCCGACGCCGGAGACAGTCATCGAAGACGGTGATACCCTCGTCGTCGTCGGCGAACGAGAGGACTGTATCGAGTTCGAACAGTTACTCGGTAACGGCGGCCCCGAGTGATACACCGATGCAGAATCTGTTGGAGGTGAGACGGAGTGGCGACTGAAACCACGCTGATCGAAATCGGAGTCCTGTTCGCAGCGGTCGCTGGCGCCGGAGTGCTCGCAAATCGGATTGGCCAGTCGGTGATCCCGTTTTACATCCTTATCGGAATGGTGCTCAGCGAGTACGTTCTGGGCGTCGCACCCGTTCCCGAGTTTCTTACGCCGCTCATCGGGGAGACGTTCCCGCACCTGGTCGAAACCGACTTCATCCACCTTGGTGCGGAACTCGGGATCGTCTTCCTGCTTTTCTTCCTCGGCCTCGAGTTCAACTTAGAGCGATTGCTCGCGGCCAGGGATCGTATCGGAAAGGCCGGAACCGTCGATCTCGTCTTGAACTTCGGGATCGGCATGGTCATCGGTTGGTACTTCTTCGGCGAGTTCCTGCCGGCGTTTATTATCGCCGGGATCGTCTACATCTCCTCGTCGGCGATCATCACGAAGTCCCTGATCGACCTCGGCTGGATCGCGAACGACGAAGCCGATCCGATGCTCGGGACGCTCGTCTACGAAGACCTGTTCATCGCGGTTTATCTCGCGGTCGTCTCCGCGCTCGTGGTCGGTGGTGGTGATATCGGCGAGGCGGCGGGCCAGATCGGCATCGCGATAGCGTTCATCCTCGGCTTGCTGGTCCTCGTCTACTTCGGAACCGCATGGTTCCAGCGAACGCTCGAGACGGATTCCCACGAATTCGTCGTGCTCCGGACGCTCGGCGTGCTTGTTTTGCTCTCCGGGGCCGCGCTCGCACTCGGCGTGAGCGAGGCGGTTGCTGCCTTCTTCGTCGGCATGGCCTTTTCCTCGACGGACCATGTCCACGAACTCGAGCGGCTGCTGGAGCCGCTCCGGGACACCTTTGCGGCCGTGTTCTTTTTCTGGATCGGCCTGTTGACCAATCCCGCCGTCTTCGTCGGCGTGGCGGGTATGATCGCGGTCGCCGTCCTTCTCACGACGCCGAGCAAACTCGTGAGCGGATACTTCGGCGGCCGGGTTTACGATCTCGACGAACGACGCTCGGTTCGCGTCGGTCTCGGGATGGTCACCCGCGGGGAGTTCTCGCTGATCATCGCGAGCATTGCCGTCGCGGTGACCGATCCGGGCGTGCAGGGTGCGATCGGCGAGGGAACCGCCGAGACGATCTACGCCTTCGCGGTCGGTTACGTCCTGTTCATGAGCATCCTCGGAACGACGCTCATGCAGTACTCCAACCGGATCGAATCGGTGATCGTCCCTCGACTGCAAGGCGATTCCGGTAGCAGTGGGCAGCCGAGCGACGATTGACTAGCGGATCGTAGCGCGATTTCTTTACTCGGTTCTAGGTGTGAACCTCGCGACAAGTACAGAGAACGGATTTATCGGTCAGTCTCTTTCCAGTCGTTCGGGTCCCCTTCACGGAATTCACCCTTGGCATGGCGCTCGCGGGGCCAGAAGGTGACGCCCAGCAGTACGACGTAGAACACACCCACAACGGCAACCACAGCAATCCCGGGGATACGGGCGATTCCAGCGGTTGTCAGCCAGTCTTGACGCGGCACGAACGCTGTAATCCTAAAGATCCACCCGACCAATAAGACACCGAGCAGAGCAAGGTACACACGTCGGGCCCGGTTTGCGAGTGCCTCGTAGAACGAGACTTTCAGCGTCGGCCTGCGATAGTCCCTGCTCAGTTCCGCTCGCCAGTCGTGACTTTCGGTGCCCTGGGACGGATCGAGGGCGTTTGCGAACAGGTTCTCTTGGAGGACTCGGGCACGAGAGCGAAAGACATCGTAGTCCCGGTACCGCCGTGCTTCGATGCCCAGAAAGATGGTGACGACAACGATCCCGATCAGCAAGATATAGTGTGGGTTATCGGTACTCGAAAACGCCCACGTTAAGATTGCTGCCATCAGCGTCACCGCCCACGTTGTCGTCTCGTCGAGGCGCTGGCGCCACGTCCCCACTCGGTCTATCTCTCCGCGATAGGCGTGGGCCATCACCGAACCCAGTCCCGTACTGTCGTCAACCATTTCGCGGCCGATCTCCCGTTGGTCTGGTGCTGTTGGGTCGAACTCGTCCCTACTCGAATCGGTCATAGGGGAGAGACATCTCCTCGCTCCATAAGCAGGTATGGTGACAGTGTAATCTGAGTGTTATGTACTGGAGAATATCGAACAGTACGCATCTGTAGTAAGCAGTTCTTCTCCGAAATAATTTTAAAACACACTCTCTCGAGACGACATTATTCCTCGCCGAAAACAGTAGTTATATGACACTACAGAGCGTGATGCCAAACGGAAGCCAGAAACTCCACGGAAGGGGGCGTTCGTATTGAAATGCCCCGGGTGCTTAGGACACCCGAGACGTGGCTTCCGAACCCTTGAAGGAACGGTTGCCATGATTGGATTACTTCTCCGCGGGCTTAAACATCCCGTCCGACAGACGAATCGAAGTCGAATACCGCCAGCTGCCGCTCACGGACCACGAACCGCTGCTCACGCACCGCCAGCCATCACGCATGCGCTCGGTGGAAGGTGCGAGCGATGACCGTCCCGACGGACGATCTGGTCGTCGACATCGTCCGAACCCTCGAGAAACAGGGAGTGCCTCGAGATTCCTACCAACTCGCAAGCGAGTTTGACCCCGAAGCGCTCGCCCGACTGGTCGACTCCGGCGGCAGGTCGGTCGAGGTCCGCCTCGAGGTTCAGGGCGTCTCGCTTGTCGTAACGAATCTGGGCGTTCGGGTACCTGACGAGAAGCCGACGACGCATCCCGAGTGTCCCCGGTGTGGACTCCCGGTTACCGCTGTCGTCCAACTCGTCCCGACCCACCACAACGCGTACCCCTACGGGTGTCGGGTTAGGGAGGATTTGCTCGAGTAGTGTCGATCGCTCGATCCACATGGCTCCCCTCGCGACGCCAGTCTCTGAGACGCGGACCACCGCCGAACGACAGGCGAGAAAAACCGTCGGTACTTAGGTGACGTCTCACGAACCCAACCTGTATGGCCATTGCTGAGGAAGCCGAGGGAACGGACGATGACGGGGATCAGGACTCTCCCGGAGCCAGCGACGAGTACGGAACTGACACCACGGCCGGCGAACGGACGGCCTCAAGCGACGAACGGGACCGAACGACGACCCAGGACGCCGACGATCGGTACACCCGAAAGAAGTGCATCCTCATCACTGGGTGTTCGTCGGGTATCGGGAAAGCAACGGCCGAGGCTTTCCTCGAGAAGGACTGGCAGGTCGTGGCAACGGCGCGCAACACCGCCGACATCGCGGATCTCGCCGAGGCAGGCTGTAAGACGCTCGAGCTGGATGTTACCGACCCAGATCAGGTCTCGAGGGTCGTCGAGGAGACCGTCGAAATCGGCGGCGCGATCGACTGTCTGGTAAACAACGCCGGCTACGCGCAGATGGGGCCGATCGAGGACGTCTCCACGCTCGATCTCCACCGCCAGTTCGACGTCAACGTCTACGGCCCGCACCGTCTCGCTCGAGCCGCACTTCCCCACATGCGAGCCCAGGACGAGGCCAGAATCATCAACGTCTCGAGCATCCTCGGTCGTCTCTCCTTCGCTGGAACCGGACCGTACTCGGGCTCGAAGCACGCCCTCGAGGCGATGAGCGACTCGCTCCGAGCGGAGGTCGAGGAGTTCGGCATCGAGGTCGTCCTGATCGAGCCAGGCACCGTCGAAACGGAGTTTATCGACCGTACGGACGACGAACTGCCGGAGAATCGAACGCCGGCCTACGAGACACTGTACGAGATCTACGACGACGCGCAACTGATTGGCGGCGGTGGTCCGCTCGCGATCGAACCGGAGGAGGTCGCGGCGGCGATCCTCCACGCAGGTACCTGTCCGGAGCCCCCGGCGCGGTACCCCGTCGGCCCGATTGCGGAGTACGGCTCTTACGTTCGATTCCTCCCGGACCGGCTCCGCGACGCGGCCTACGGTCTCCTGCGGAAGTTCGTTTGAGCAGTCGACTCCGCCTCTTTTGGCCGCGTGCGGACTCCGCTCTATCGGGTTCCTCTCTAATCGGGAAGCTCTCTATCGACTCGTTCGAGAAACTGGCCAATTCCTACCGAAGACAGGCCGCGACGACTTCGAGCATCTCCTCGCCGCGAACTTCGTCGGCGAACAGCGGAACGCGCCGAACGTCGGTGCCGCGGAAGAGTTCCTGGGCTTCCATCAGCGCGTTCTGTTGAACATCCCAGCGCCGTTGACAGAACTCACACTCCTCGAGATTCGGTTCGAGAAACTCGCCCTCGACGTCGTCGGTGACGTCCGTCAACGGTTCCATTACGCGGTTTACCACGAGCGTACCGACCGGGATTTCGAACTCGCGTAACTGTTGGCGGAGCCGCTTGGACTCGAGCACGCTCATCTCCTCGGGGACCATCACGATACGGAAGTCGGTTCGCTGGGGGTCTCGAAGCGCGGCCCGCAGGCGTTCGATTCGCTCGCGAAGTTCCTCGAGGTCGTCCATTCCGGGCTCCTGTTCGGGGCCGCCCTGGCCGCCGAACATCCCCTTGACACCCTCGATCATCCCGCCGATTCGCTGGCGGAACTGCATCATCTTTCCCATCATCGAATCCATCAGTTCCGGCAACTGCAGGAGCTTGAGGGTGTGTCCCGTCGGTGCCGTATCCACGACGACGCGATCGAACCGCTCGTCGTCCATGTACTCGAGTAGGAGTTGAACTGCCGCCGCCTCGTCGGAGCCGGGCATCCCGCCGCCGAGCATGGCGTCCATCGGGGAATCGCCGCCGAGCATCTCGCCCATTCCGCCCAGCGGGCCGTCCGGGTCGCCAAGCGGCCCGTCAGTTCCGGCCGACGGATCGCTTCCGAATCCGTCTCCAGCGCCGCCACCAGCTCCTGCGTTCGGGCTGGCATCACCTGCGGTATCGCCACCCTCTCCGGCTCCTTGTGAAAAGATCGTTTCGGCGTCCTCGAGCGCCGCTTCGGGGTCGATCTCGGCCGCGAAAAGCGGCACGTCGTCGCGGATGCGCGTTGGCTTCGCCGGGATATCCGTTTCGTAGGTATCCGAGAGCGAGTGCGCCGGGTCCGTCGAGACGACGAGCGTTCGGACACCTCGCTGAGCGCTATCCAGGGCGGTTGAGGCCGCCATCGTCGTCTTTCCGACGCCCCCTTTGCCGCCGTACAGGACGTACTCGGGTCCGTCGACCGGCTCGTCGCTCGGTTCGACGTCGATCGTCCGTCGTTCTTCCTCGTCTTCGACGGAATCCGTCGGCGTCACTTCGATCGTGTGGTCGTCGCCGTCCTCGTTCGTCTCTTCGACCGGATCGACGTCGAGTCCACTCATGCAAGCCAATACCCAACCCAGACACGAGTAATCGTCGGTCCAATTCCAAGCGGGAGACTAACCGAACTGCAGTCTCACTGCGCGCCAACCGGCTGTATTAGGGATATTAACATCGGTATACGGACTTGTTATTCTAGTGGATACCATTATATACGAGATCGTGGACTGACGAGCCAAGCGTCCCCGAACAATGACAACAGCATCTGAACCTACTGCATCCGACCCTGCCGCGACGGAGTCCGCCGCAACCGATCCGGAGCCTCCCACCGAGCCGAAGAATTCGGATACCGACACCGTTCTAACTCATTCAGAACACGAAACGCGTTCTCCCGATCCGAAACTCGAGACCCCGAACGATGCCCCGTTCCCGTACGACGGAACCGATCCCGGAAGTCGCCTCGCTCGCACTCTCGCTCGGGGTGTGGTAGACTCGAGCGACGGCACTGCTATACTGGAGGGGTCGGCGACCTGTCCCGACTGCGGGTGCGAGACGATAAACGGCGCTGGCCTCTTTGCGTGTTCGAACTGCGAGTGGTCGGGATCGCTTCGGTAACGCCCGCACCGCCATCCGATTCGGACCGAGCGAAGTCCCTGCCGAATCGAACGAATTTTACTCGAAGTACTCGATCAGCCGCTCCGCTGACTCTTCGACCCGCGGCGTCACGAGCGCGAATCGAAGCCACTCCTCTCGAGAACTTCCGAAGGCAGTCCCTGGCATTCCGGCGACGCCGGCCTCGTCGATCAGCCGTTCGACGTTCTCGAGCGTTCCCGGGAATCCGTCGAACCGAACCATCACGTAGAACGACCCGTCGGGTCGGGTGTACTCCGCACCCGCCCGCTCGAGCGCGTCGGTGAACGTGTCGACGCGATCACGGAGGCGGTCCCGATTGGCCCGGTAGTACTCCGGCCCCGTTTCCCGGAGCGCGTGCAATACGGCGTGTTGGGCGGGTCGACTCCCAGCGACGTTGACCAGCATGTGGCGGCTCCTCGCGCTTTCAACCAGTTCCTCCGGGAAGATCGAGTAACCGACCCGAAAACCCGTGATCGCCATCGACTTCGAAAACGCGTTGGTAACGATCCGATGCTCGGAGTCGACCGATAGCGCGCTCGCGAAGGTACCCGAGAGGTCGTAGTGGTCGTAGACCTCGTCGCTGACAAGGATCGCATCGTTCGATTCGGCGATCGAGACGAGTTCGCGGACCGTCTCCTCCGGATAGACCGCCCCCGTCGGATTGTTCGGCGAGTTGACGACGATCGCCGCGGTATCCGCGCTCGCCGCCGTGCGAACGTCGTCCGGATCGAGCTGACCCGTTTCGTCCGTCTCGACGTACGTCTGGGTCCCGCCGAGCATGGTCGTCTTCCCCGGATAATAGGGGTAGACAGGGTCGGTCAGAACGACTTCGGAGCCGCTGTCGCGCTCGAGCGCTCGAGCCATCGCGAGGTAGTTCGCCTCGCCGGCGCCGTTGGTGACCACGACCTGGGAAACGTCCACGTTTCGGCGAGCGGCGATCTCCTCGCGCAACTCGAGGAGTCCGTCGCTCGGCGGATACTGGAATCGGTCCGGATCCGCGTCGGCGTACTCGTGGAGCCCTTCTCGGAGCGCCGCCGGCGGCTCCCAGTCCGGATTGCCACTCACCATGTCGATCACGTCCCCCTCCGCCCTCGAGGCGTACTGCATCACGCGAAAGAAAAGCGGCGTCTCGTAGTCCATGCGTTCCGTTGGGAGCCGACGGGCGTTGGATCTTTCGACACGAACGGAAGGCAGAGCGCGACCGAAAAGCGGTTTCGACCGACTCACCGTTCCATTGAAACTGCCGGCTCCCCTTTCCTTGAGCATGAACGACGATATCGACCGCGAGCTTCCGATGCGGATCGGCGACACCCTGCGGGATGCCGAGGAAACGCTCGCCGTGGCCGAATCCTGTACCGGCGGGCTGATCGGCGCGGCGATCACGACGATTCCGGGCGCGAGCGATTACTTCGACGCCGGACTGACGACGTACGCCTACGACGCCAAGCGCCGACATCTCGGCGTTAGCCGCGAGGCGCTCGACGAGTACGGGGCCGTCTCCGAACCCGTCGCGCGCGAGATGGCACAGGGGGTCCGCGACGTGACCGACGTGACATGGGGGATTTCCGCGACGGGCGTCGCCGGTCCGACGGGCGGGACTGAAGCCGATCCCGTCGGAACCGTTTACATCGGTATCTCCTATGCCGGGCCGTGGGGGACAAACGCCTCGGAGGCGACCGTTTCCCGATACGAGTTCGACGGTGACCGGGCGACGGTTCGGGCGAATACGGTCGAACGAGCGTTCGAAGACCTGTTATCGGCGGTTGATCGAGTTCACTGAGAACGAGACACCTGTCGGGGATGCTCCCGTCGGAACGAGTCCGATCGACGACGGATCTCGACAGAAAGCTATTCCGTCCTCCGATTCCCAGCGTTCAGTAGATGAACAAGAAGGGACACGTTCTCAACGCCGTCCTGTTGAGTATCGGGTTGGGGTATCTACTCGAGCCTGCCGGGACCGAAGAGACGTTCGTGACGATTCTGATGATCGGCGTTCCCGTCACTCTGGGCGCGTTGTTTCCGGATGTCGACACCGCCTTCGGCAAGCACCGCAAAACGTTGCACAACCTACCGATTCTCGTCGCCTTTATCGCCTTTCCGTATTTCTTCGCAAACCTCGAGTACGTCTGGATCGGAATCCTCACCCACTACGTGTTAGACGTTGCGGGAAGCAAGCGCGGTATCGCGCTGTTTTACCCGCTCTGGAAGGAGGAGTTCGGTCTGCCGATCGGCGTCACAGTCAAGAGCAGAATGGCGGATCTGGTTACGGTCATCGTCACCGGGCTGGAACTCGTCGTGGCCGCGCTTATCATCTATCAAGTGCCCCAGTTGGGACTCGAGTTGGGTGAACAGGCGATCGGGATGTGGCTATAGGAGGGGCTGTCGAGACGACGTCGACCCCGAACGAGTGCTCGAGCGTGGCGATTCGTCTCAGCATCGAACAGCAGTGAGGGTATCCTCGAGACACAACCGAAGACCTGTCGCCGTTTGAATCCCGTACTCAGTCGTTCTGAATGTCGTAGTCTCCCGTTTTGAACCTCGTACTCAGCCGTTTGAACCTCGTAACCAGCCGAACCGACCCGCGGGTGAGTTCGCTAGTCGAAGTCGAGACTGGCGTCACGACGGTTCGGCGTCCATTCGTCGCAAGCGTCCATATCCTCCATCGCGCCGTCGTGATACCCACAGTACGGAACCATGCCCGAAGACGTCCGAACGTACTCGAAGTGTCGACAGTTGCCGCAGTACTGATCCGCCGTCTCAACCGGCTCGTCGGGTTCGACCGGGGCGTCGACGAACTCGGCATCGTGACCGTCCCCGCCTCCGAGCGGCGAATCGATACCCGCCGTCTTCGAGCCGCCGTCGCTGGTCGTAACGGTGCCAGCACCGGGAATGCCGCCCGTTCCGCTCGATCCGCCGCTCGAGGACGACGGCGACTCCGATTCGACGTTGGTCTGGGTCTCGACGTTGCCGTCCGGATCGCTCCCCAGTAGGCCGACGCCGCCGAGCGGGCCGCCGCTCGAGTTGTCGACCTCGACGATTTTCGTCTCCCCTTTCCGGGTGACGTTCATCTCGAGCATCCCGCCAGGGTCGTTTCTGGTCTTGAAGTTGACGACGGCGGTGAACAGACACCACACCGAGATGAACAGTCCCAGAAGGTAGACGGCGGAGACGTGGAGTGTGAGGTTGTCACCGTAGCCACGCCAGTGGTGGGGATACGCGTGCCAAAATAATGCCACGCCGAGCAGGCAGAGACTGGCACCGATCGCGGCCGCGGCTTTGACTCGACGAGACGCCGGTAACACGATGAAGACGCCGACGAGCGCAGCCGGAACGCCGATCCCCGCCAGAATTCCTGCGGCCTCGAGCGCGGCGTACTGATCGGCGAAGTATCCCGAAAAGAGTTCTGTCGTGGCGACGAGCACGGCGATGACTGCCAGAATCGCCCCGATAACGACCAGTATCGTTCCCGCGTACAGCCGTCGGAGGCTCGACACCTCCCGTTCGTTCCCCTGATATACCTCCGCCAGGCTGGTCATAGTGGGGGGGTTCGTACTCACACCACAAAAAACGATACGTCAGACACATATCGGAAGACAGAGGTATATTGTGAGGGAACAAGGGTTGGCAGATAAATCGCGGAAAGTACAGAGGTATCGTGGAAAGTAAGCGGAACGCGGTTTCGCTCGGAGCGATTGTCCGTTCGGTGATCATCGGAACACCACTCGAAACGAAAGTTTGAATCGAGACGCTTGCAAAGTGGCGAGTATGAGCGACGACGAAGAAGAGACGGAACCCGCCGTATCCCTCGGGGAAGGGACGCCGGTCGAGGGTGCACCGCTGGCTCGAGTAAGCTCCCGGCTCACGTGGCCGAAAGAAAAGAGCGAGATTGATCGGCTCGAGGGCGACAGCGTCATCCGAACACCTGACGGACCGCGGGAACTGTCGGACGTCCTCGTCGATGTCGACGAGACGTACTTCGAGCGCCATCAAGAGTTCGACGGCCACGTCAGGGACGTTATCGGGACTGGGCCCGTCCAGACCACGAGCGAGTAATCAGCCGTGGCAATCGAGGACGAAAGCAGCAGCGTTCGCTGGATACGCGACCAGTTCAATCGCCTATCCTGGTTTCAAAAGTCGCTCCTTACCGGCGCGATACTGACGATTCTGTGGACACGGACCGTTCCGTCGGGACTTGACGAACGGGTCGTTGTCGACGGATTGTTACTGATCGTCGGCCCACTCGCACTCGGCCTCTCCCACGGTCGTCGGATCGGTTGGACCATCAATCGGGTCGCGATTCGAAACGCGATTTTGCTCTCGCTTTTCGTGCTCCCGTTCTATCTGGTCGGCTCGACGTTTCCCACGATCAGACAGTTTTATCCGATGTGGGAAACGTCGGCGGCTCCCGGCGAGTTCATCCCGCACGCGATCAAGTTGTTCATCCTCGCGCTCGCGGCGGAAACCTACTACCGCGGATTACTCTGTGTCGGCGTCAAAGAGATCGGATTCAAGGCGGTTCTCATCAGCCCGATCGTCTACATGATCCACCACTCCTCGAAACCGCCGATCGAGTTCCTGCTTTCGGGACCCACGGACGTCCTCTTCGGCGCGGTCGACTACAAGTCGAACTCGATCCTCCCGTCGGTGATCGCCCACGGCGTCGGCCTCGTCTTCCTCGACTGGCTGGTGCTTCACGATCCGCTGTTCGATCCGACGGGAATCCTCGAGTACCTCGAGTGGCTTCCGATTCCGCTTTGATCGGGGTCTGGAATTGGATCGCTGTTTCGCCCACCGACGTCATCTGACGATGGTGACGGGGACGGAAGCGCGCTGTGCGATCGTTTCGGCGACGCTCCCGATAAGTAGTCGTTCTAACCCGTGTCGGCCGTGACTCCCGAGGACGATCGCGTCGACACCCGCTTCTTGCTCGTACTCGAGGATGGTCCGCGCAGTCTGTCCGAACAGCGTAATCGTCTCGATCTCCCGACCGTAGTCGCTTGCGACTTCCTCGGCGCGCTCGAACAGGTCGAGCGGTGTGTCGCGCCACTCCTCCGCGGCCGGGGCGCTCTCGAGTCCGAGCGGGGCGTCTTCGGCGACGGTGAGGACGTGTAATACCGTGACCTCGGCCTCGGGATACCGCTCGAGCGCGTAGGCCACGACGTCTTCGAGGAGCGATGTCTCGTCGATCGGAACGAGGACGTGTTCGGACATGGTAGCTATTCAACACCCTCGTTCGGCTTAATACGGTACCCAAGATGGGGGATGGCATCCACCTCGAGCCCGCTTCCGAACAGTCCCGAAAACGAACCGTTCGCTGGGGACAGTTTTTCCGTCCTGAACACGAACCAAGAGCTATGAGTCTCCCAATTGACCCGTCCGAAATCGATCCCGAACACTACGGCGAACACCGAGCCGTCCTCGAGATGGACCACGAGGAGGCGATCGAACACACGCGCGAGGTGTTTGAGGCGGAAGGATTCGGCGTTCCCGCCGAGTTTTCGCCCTCGGAACTGTTAAACGAGAAAGTCGACGCCGACAGAGACCCCTACTACGTCCTCGGAGCCTGTAATCCGCAGATAGCTGATCGGGTACTCGACGTGACGAAGAAGATGGGCGGACTCTTCCCCTGTAACGTGATCGTCTGGCAGGAGGAACCGGGAAAACAGGTTGTCTACCACATTTCGATAATGAAAATCGCCCGGCTGCTGGGCATTGCTCCTGACGACGAGAACTGGGCGGAAATCGTCGCCGAAACGAGCGAAATGGTCGATAGCGCGTACGCGAACCTCTAGTCCGTCGGGACTGTACTTCGTCATGCCGGACTGTCCCTCGTCGTAGCCGGACTGTCCCTCGTCGTAGCCGAACTGCATTCCATTGTGGCCCGCCCGCAGTTCGTCACATAAGAAAACGGTACTGTTTGGAGTGTCAACGTTTACGTACCCGAGGTGAGATATCCGAATATGGACGTTCGAACCGGCTTCTTCGCCTTCCTGTTGGTCCTCCTCGGGGCGGTCACCGCGATGATGATCGCGCCCCTGTTTCAGTATATCATCGCCGCCTGTCTCCTCGCGTTCGTGTGTTATCCGGCCCACCGGAGACTCGAGGAGAGAGTCGGTCCCAGAGTATCGGCGTTACTGCTCACCGCGTTCGCCGTCGTCGCCGCAGTCGTGCCGTTGCTGGCTTTCTCGATCGTCATCTTCGATACAGTGTTTTCGTTCCTGAACGATTTCGACGAACTCGCCGCTATCGAGACCGTTCGAGAGCTTGCACTGGAACTCGGCGTCGAACAGGAGACGATAGACTCCGTCGAAACCCACCTCGTGACGGAACTCGAGATGTTCCTCTCCGAATCGGTGGAGTTCGTTCTCGCCGAGTTGATCACGCTCGTGAACACGACGATCGAAATGGCGCTCGGGCTGATGGTGCTGTTGTTCTTGCTGTACTACCTGCTCGTCGACGGCCCCGAGTTCGTCGCCTGGGTGAGTTCGATCGCGCCGCTCGAGGTCGACATTCGCGAAGAACTGTTCGATGAAGTCGAAACAGTCACCTGGGCGGTTATCTACAGTCACGTTCTCGTCGCGCTGGTCGAGGGGATTCTCGGCGGCATCGGTCTCTGGCTCCTCGGCGTTCCAAACGTCACCTTCTGGACGGTCGTGATGATCATCGTCTCGTTCCTCCCGGCGGTCGGAATCTGGCTCGTCTGGGGGCCCGCCGTCGGCTATCTCTTCGTCGCTGGCGAACCGGTGAGCGCGGCTATTCTGTTAGTGTACGGTATCGCCGTCCTCTCCGTCGTCGACAACTATCTGCGTGCGATCTTTGTCGACCGAGAATCGGGGCTCCACCCAGCAGTCGTCCTCGTCGGCGTGATCGGCGGGATCTATCTGCTCGGCATTATGGGACTCTTCCTCGGCCCCGTCCTGCTCGCGGTCTTCAAAGCGGGGCTGAACGTCTTCGGTGACGCTTACGGCGATTTCGGATCGTCTTCCACAACGGAGTCGGTCGAACCGTCGTCTGAGTCGTCCGCAACGCCCCCTTCGGACGTCGCTGGCGAGTGACGGCCGAACGGTTCCTCGTCCGTGGCTGTCGCGGATTCTGAACGGTCCCCTCCCGCGGATTCGCTTTTCGTTCGTTCGTCGTGACCTGGACGTTCGCCGTTATCGGCCCGTTCGCCCCTACCGCCCCGTTCGTCCGCTTCCTCCTCGAGTTCCTCGAGGTACTTTTCGGCGTCGTATCTGACGTACCCCGTATAGAGCATGATGAGTGCGAACAGGATCAGCGGAACACCCAGCAGTAAAAAGAGGGCTGCCAGCGCGGTAAAGAGGTCGGGCGGAATCGCTCCTGGAACTGTCATACGCTCGTTCTGTCCCGGATCAGCTAAAGGGATTCCGTTCGTTGATGGACTACGATGGGACCGCACCAAGACGATCAGCCGTGGGATCCCGACGCCTACGACGGCTCGCACGCGTTCGTTTACGAGTACGGCGAATCGCTTCTGGATCGCCTCGACCCCAGACCGGACGATCGAATACTCGATATCGGCTGCGGGACGGGACACTTGACGAACGAAATCGCGGCGAGCGGGGCGACGGTCGTCGGCATCGATCAATCCGAAGCGATGATCGAACAGGCGCGGTCGTCAAATCCGACCTCGGACTCGTCGAGTTCACGTTGTTCGTTCGTCCGCGCGGATGCGACCGATTTCAGCGCGGACGAGCCCTTCGACGCCGTTTTCTCGAATGCGGCGTTGCACTGGATTACCGATCAGGACGGCGTCCTCGAGTCCGCTCGAGACGCGCTCCGTCCGGGCGGTCGATTCGTCGCCGAACTCGGCGGGGCGAACAACGTCCAACTGATCGTCGACGCCCTCGAAACCGAGTTGCGCAGTCGCGGGTACGACAACGAACACCCGTGGTGCTTTCCGTCGATCGGCGAATACGCACCGCGACTCGAGTCCCACGGCTTCGAGGTCCGGATGGCTCGCTTGTTCGACCGACCGACGACGCTCGAAGACGGAGCGGGCGGTCTCGCAAACTGGATCGGCATGTTCGGCGAGGAGTTTTTCGAGTCGGTTCCGGACGACGAGCGAGATGAGATCATCGGCGCTGTCGAGGACGAACTCAGGCCAGCGCTGTTTCGCGATGGCTCCTGGACCGCTGACTATCGCCGACTCCGGTTTGTCGCGGTTGCGGTCGACGATTAGCGGTCGCGGACGCTTGAGGGCGAAGTAGGTCAAAGGGGAAAACGGGCGTACGGCTCCGTCTTGCGCTTAACGGGTCAAGCTCCCGCTCGAGAACGCATCGAGACTGGATTGCAATCCTGCGGCGAGTTCCGATTTCCGGCGGAGTCGCTGGTGGGAAACGGGGAGCCGTCTCGAGACCTTTGCGACCGCGTCGTGGAAGGTTTCGGCCTCGCCGTACTCGCCGGCGATCGATTCTCGCCCGTCGAGCCCCTGATCTCCCGCATCACCGGGTGCCCCGTCGAAGGCGTTCCTGACGCTCTCGCGGACCTGCCAGACGCCGACGGGGGCCCAGTAGTCGTCGCTCACCTCGCGCAGGACCAGACACTTCGCCTGCCTGCCGATGGATTCTAAGTGCTCGAGGACGCCCAACCGGGCGGCGTAGTAGGCTCCCGCCGTTTCCTCGACGTAGCCGGTTCGGCCCTCATAGCCCTCGCTTGCGCTGGCCATCCAGACCGCGTCGTGGGGATTCGGGTTCCAGATGCTCCCGGGCGCTTTCATCTCGACGAGTTCGAACTCCCACCTACCGGGCGAGAGGATGATCCAGTAGCGATTGCCCATGTACTCGTTGGCCCAGACCTGGACTTCGTTGATGCTCGGGTTCGTCCGAATCTGGCCGCGGACGAACTGGCCGACGGTGTCGTCGACGGCGGTGATCGACCACCGCGTCGGAACGAGTCGGCGCTGTTTCGTCTCGCCGAGCGCACCGGCAGAGAGAATCGAGTTGATTTCGTAGACGTCGAACCCGCGGCGATAGAGGTAGGTCATCGCACCCTGTGCCTGCCAATCGTCGTCCTCTAAGGTCTTTTTCACCGCTTTCGGAACGTGAGGGTTCTCCCGCAAATCGGCGTTTTTCGCGTTGGCCCGCGGTCCGCGCGGCGTCGCCACGTCGGTTCCGGCGTCGAGACCGAGATCGGGCGTGTCGTCGAGGCCGATCTCGAGGTCGACCGGCCGATCCGAAATCGCCACCTCGCGCTGGACGCCGACGAAACCGTCCCAGACGTCGTCGACGGATGGTGCCAGGCGACTGGCGATACTCGGCGAGTCGACGTTCGCGGGTTTGCTCGAGTTCAACAGGCCGGTCCGTCGCTGGAGGACATCGTCGATGGCGTATCCCTGCTGGTACCACTTGCCGTCGGTGACGTACTCCTCGGCCTGCTCTTCGTCCCCAACGGGCGAGAGCAAGCCGATCGGGATATCGGGATAGTTCGATCGGCCGACGAAAATGGAGGGGGCCGTCGATCCGACGAGGGTGTCACCCGAAAGGGATTGTTCGAAGTTCCGTTCGAAGTCCTCGAGGTGGTCCGTGATCGCGTAGGATTTCTCCTTTGCGAGACGCCGTCGCTCGGCTTCCTCGTCGGGCTCTAACTCCTCGATGTAGTCGTCGAGGCGCATTAGCGGCCCTACGAACGGGACGGGTTTGAATGTTGAGTTCACTATCGATCCAACGGACCCGAAGGGTCTCACGACCAGTTTTCGGAGGGGGCTCGACCGATCTCGGGAGGTGCTTACGAACTATTTCGAGGCCGACGTTCCCGTACACGGGGAGCACCCATACATGGGTGGCCGTACATGGGTGGTACCATTTAACACACGTCGCGTAGACGTACCGCCAGTGGCGGACGAGATCCTCTTCGTTGTCGTGGGTGTTCTGGCGCTCGGTATCGGCGCGCAGATACTCGCAAAGCGGTTACAAATTCCGAGCGTGCTGTTTTTGATACTCATCGGCGTAGCCGTCGGTCCCGAGGGACTCTCGTTCGTAACGGCTGAGACGTTCGGGGACGGGCTCTCGACGATCGTCGGATTGAGTGTCGCGATCATCATCTTCGACGGCGCGTTCCACCTCCGACGGGAGAAGTTCGCGATGGCACCACAGGCCATCTTCCGATTGACCACGATCGGAGCGCTGGTCACGTTCGTCGGCACGGGCATCGCCGTCAGATACTTTCTCGACACCACCTGGAGCCTCGCGTTCCTGATCGGCGCGCTGTTAGTCGCGACGGGACCGACGGTTATCACGCCGATTCTCGAGGTGATAACCGTCCGGGAACACGTTACCGCCGCGCTCGAGGGGGAGGGAATCATCAACGACGTGACCGCCGCCGTCCTCGCGATCGTGATCTTCGAGGCCGTCGTCGTCGGGAACTCTCCCGAAACGATCCCGCTGGCGTTTCTTCAGCGACTCGCCGCGGGGATCGGCATCGGTATCGTCGTCGCCGTCGGCGTCCGTTACTTACTCGTTTCCGTCGAGCAACCGGCCGGGAACGCTCCGCAGGTTGCGAGGCTGGTAACCCTGACGGGCGCGCTGGTTTCGTTCGGGCTCGCCGAATCGGTGTTCTCCGAGACCGGCGTAGCCGCAGCAGCGACCGCTGGACTCGTCCTCGGAAACGTTGAGCTCCCCTACCGCGAGGAGATCCTCGAATTCAATCGGGATCTCACGCTCGTGGTTCTCTCGTTCGTCTTCATCTCCCTAGCCGCGCTGATCGACTTCGACTCCCTGTTGGGGCTCGGAACGGGTGGAATCGCTGTCGTCGTCGCGGTAACACTGTTCGTTCGACCCCTTCTGGTCGCCCTCGCGACGACCGATCGGCGGTTCAGTCGCGAGGAACGGCTCTTCCTCTCGTTCGTCGGTCCCCGGGGGATCATCCCGGCGTCCGTTGCGACGCTGTTCGCGCTCGAACTCGAGGCGGCCGGGCAGTTCGAAGCCTCACAGACGCTGGCCGGAACGGTATTTCTCGTCATCTTCATCACCGTCGTCATTCAGGCGGGCTTCTCTCGGCAAATCGCGGAGTACTTTCAGGTTATTCCAATGCGCACACTCATCGTCGGCGGCGGTCGGGTCGGCCGGACGCTCGCCACGCGACTGGAGAAACGAGGGGAAAACATCGTGCTTATCGACGAGGATCCCGCGGTCGTAACCCGTTTGCAAGAGAACGGATTCAGCGCGCTCACGGGTAACGGAACCGACGACGATGTTCTGCAGAAAGCGGGTATCGAGGACGCGAAGATCGTCGTCGCGACGACCGCGACCGACGATACGAACCTGTTGGTCTCGCAGCTCGCACGAACGAAATTCGACATCGAAACCGTCGTCGCTCGCGTAAATTCCCCCGAGAACGTCGACGCCTTCGAAACGCTCGGGGTCCGCGCTATCGACGTCTCGAGTGCGACCGCGTGGTCTATCGACAACGAGATCGAACGACCCGCGCTCGCACACTGGATGAACGAACTCGGCGAGGGACACGACGCACAGGAGATCACGGTAACGGCGACGGATCTCCCGAACTCGACCATCGCCGAACTCGACGCCGAGATACCCAACGGCTGTATCGTCGCCGTTCTGGCTCGAGACGGCGAGACGTACGTCCCCGGTGCGGACACCGTTCTCGAGGAGGGAGACCGGGTGACGTTTATCGGTCGCGACGATGCCGTTCGGTCGGCCGTCCGCCGATTTCACCCTCACGATTGAACCGCCCCGGCGTTTCGCGTCCGTTCAGCGTGGTCTCGCCGCTCGAGTAGCAAAAGACAACCGTTAAAAACGGCGGGAGGGAAGGTGGCTGTATGAGCTCCACGGATAGACGAGAGACGCGTTCGTGTGTCTCTTGTGGGATCAACATCGCGGGAACGAACGCTGCAGCGTTCAAATGTCCCGAGTGCGGTAAACAGATTTACCGCTGTGCAAAGTGCCGGAAACAGAGCAACCTCTATGAGTGCGACGACTGCGGATTCACCGGTCCATAAGGATACAATGGGAAAAGTAGCAGCCAAAATCAAGGTCATGCCGAACAGCCCGGAGATCGACCTCGACGCGCTTCAGGAGCGACTCGAGACCGCCCTTCCGGAGGGTGCCAAGATCAACGGAACCGAACGCGAGGAAGTCGCCTTCGGTCTCGTCGCCCTGTACGCGACGGTTATCGTTCCCGACGGAGCGGGCGGAACCGAAACCGTCGAAGAAAACTTTAGCGACGTCGAAGGCGTCGAAAGCGTCGGCGTCGAGAACGTCGGCCGGATATAACACGACTCCGTTTTTCGATCGTTTTTCTACTCCCCGAAGCGACCGCTCCGTCTCGCTCGAGTAGGTCGTCTCTTGCTGGCGCTCGGAGGGGTGATTTCAAAGCCGTTCGTCTTCCAAAAATTGTCTCTCGAGAATTGATTTCTCCCCGAAGGGGCAGACTCGTCAAAGCGAATCTGAATAACTGCCTTCAGTTATCCGGACCTCGAGCGCCGAGGTCGGCTTCCGAGACCATCTGTGCGCCGGTCGAAGAGAGGTCGATAGTCACGTCTTCGGTGACGGCCTTGCTGATCTCGTCGAGGTTTCCGGCCAGAACCGTCAACACGTCCTGCGGGTCGATGTAGATCAGCATGTTCCCGTCTTGGCCCTCCGTCACAAGTTGGAGGTCGTTCAAGGCGACCTGATTGTTCTGAATCGAGGCGGCAACGACGGGGAGCGCTTCGGGTTTCCCGTGTTCGTCCTCCCGTACTTTCCGGATGTGAACCGCATCGAGGTCGATAACGTCTTTGTGCTCTTTGATCTTCTCGGCGCAGTTGACCATGTCGTGCATGACCTCCGTTCGCTTCTCGTTGCCGTGGTCGCCGTCGAGACAGTGCTGACAGACGCGGAGTTCGATTTGCATGGGTTATCGTACTGGCCCCGGCCCGATGAGATTTCCGCTTCGCTGGGCGGTGTGAAATGCCGACCTAGCTCGAGCGCGCTCGAGCGATTTCGGCGATTCGGCCGCTGCCCGATCGGCTGTACCCGCCGTGGAAACAGAGCACGTGGTCAATCTCGAGGGCGGCGAGCGTTTCGACCGACTCGAGGGCGCGATCCATTTCGGGCGTGAACTCGGGTTTCGGACCGGAGAGCGCTTGGTCTCCGTCCGAGACGAGCGCGTCGCCAGCGATCAGGAGCCGTTCGTCGGGAACGTACAGCGAAAGATGACCCGGGGAGTGTCCGGGCGTCTCGAGGAGTTCTATCGGACCGACGGCCGTCGACAGTCGACTTCCGCCGACGAGTTCGATGTCGACCGTCCCCGGCGGGTAGCGATCCCCGTCGCCCTTGATCGGCCGTTTCTCTCCCGTGATGTACGGCGCTTCTTCGGGATGGGCCGCCACCGGGACGTCGACGCGCGAGCGGAGTTCCGCGAGCCCGCCCGCGTGATCACCGTCATGATGGGTCAGTACGACCATCCAGAGATCCGAGAGCGAAAAGCCGAGATCCGACAGCGCGGTCTCGAGGGGGCCGACCGCACCTTCGGGACCGACATCGATGAGGATCAGACCTCGATCAGTTTCGACGACCGTCGGCGTGATCGTCAGCTCCCGGCCGTGAAACTCGAGCGTGAGTGGAAGTGCGTGAACCCCTGCATCCGTTTCTGGTGATGACATGGCCCGCTTTTCGGACCGCGGGATCAAATGTGTACAGGTCAGGCAACAGGAAAGAGAGTCAAGAAGGGGCACTCGACGAACCGCGAATCGTCGTGTTCAGTACAGTGCGTCCTCGATCGCCCCCTCGAGATCGGCAATCAGGTCGTCGACGTGCTCGATCCCGACGCTCGCGCGGATGAGTCCGTCCGTCAGCCCGGCCTCGAGGCGTTCCTCCCGGGGAATCGCGGCGTGGGTCATTGGAGCGGGCTGTTCGATCAGACTCTCGACGCCCCCGAGGCTCTCTGCGAGGGCGAACACATCGGTGTTCGAGACGACCGCGCTTGCCTCCTCGAGAGTGGCGTCGAGTTCGAAACTCAGCATGCCCCCGAAGTCGTCCATCTGGTCGGCGGCGATTTCGTGTCCCGGATGCGAGTCGAGCCCGGGGTAGTACACTCGTTCGACGTCGGAGTGGTCCTCGAGCCACGTCGCGATGGCCCGGGCGTTTTCGCAGTGGCGATCCATCCGAACGGGGAGTGTCTTCGTCCCCCGAAGGACGAGAAAGGACTCGAAGGGACCGGGCGTCGCGCCGACGGCGTTCTGATAGAAGCCGAACCGCTCGTCCAGGGATTCGTCGTTGGTCAACAGGGCCCCGCCCACGACGTCGGAGTGGCCCCCGAGGTACTTGGTGAGCGAGTGGGAGACGACATCCGCGCCCAGCTCGAGCGGTCGCTGGAGGTACGGCGTCGCGAAGGTGTTGTCGATGGCGCAGATCGCGCCTTCTGCGTGGGCGATCTCGGCCGCCCCTTCGATATCGACGATGGACATGAGCGGGTTCGTCGGCGTCTCGAGCCAGAGTAGTTCGGTGTTCTCTTGGAAGGCACCCTCGAGCGCCGACAGGTCGGTCATATCGACGAACGAGAATTCGATATCGTACTGCTCGTAGACCTGCGTGAAGATCCGGTGTGTTCCGCCGTAGACGTCGGTGCCGGTAACGACGTGGTCGCCCGACTCGAGGAGGTTCAAGACGGTGTTGATCGACGCCATCCCGCTCGAGAACGCGCGGCCGAATTCGGCACTCTCGAGGCTCGCGAGGTTTTCCTCGAGATCCGTCCGGGTCGGGTTTCCAGTTCGGGAGTATTCGTATCCTCGATGGTCGCCGGGAGCATCCTGTTCGTAGGTCGAATTCGCGTGAATCGGCGTCATCAGCGCGCCCGTTTCCTTGTCAGGGTGTTGGCCGGCGTGGATCGATCTGGTTTCGATGCTGTAGTCGTCCTCGGTGCCGTCCTCTTCGCTCGAGTTATCCATATGCGTGTGCGCGTCGCCCGGGCGGATTACTGTTGTGCCAGGAGTCCGCTGAAACGAGCGTCTCGTGCCGACGACGAACTATCGGTCCCCACGAACTACGTCGGGTCTGGGGTCGAGCTAAACCAGTAGCCGTACGCGATCAGCGGCCAGCCGAACAGCCCGGCACCGACGAGCGCGAATAGCGTCAGTACCCCACCGAACAGCCCCGTCCCCACGCCTCCAAAGAGCGCGTGTGAAACGCCGGCCAGGGTGATCGTCGCGATCGGAACTGCGAACAACACGCCTGCGAGCGGACCGTACTGTCGCGTTCGGGCGAACAACCCAACGAACGAGAGCGTTACGACCGCGGCGGCGATCGCCGGCAAGGAGGCGAGCGAAAACGCGCTGAAAGACGAGGAGAGCACGCCGACTCCGACCGTCGCCGCGCCCGCAACTCCGGCGAGACCTGCGATCGATTTAACGGACAATGGCCTCGAGACGCCGCCAACGGCTTTCCGAAGGAGCCAGCCGCCAACGACGAGGAACGCGATACCGACCGACTGGAGGACGGCGGTGATTGGCGCGACGAACAACTGTACGATGACCACGCCGGGGTTTGCCATCGACACCGCGTAGTACGTTCCGTCGTCGTCGACGATCTTTTCGGATATCTCGAATCCGGTCGCCTCCTCGCCGTCGACGGCGGACTGGGCCTCGCTCGAGGCCTCCTCGTACGGAACCGCAACGCTATCTACTACCTCTTGAGCAGTTGTCGGCTCGAGTTCGATCAGGACGTGATCGGAATTCTCGCCGACGGCGCTTTCCCACTCGTAGTACTCGCCGCCGTAGACGGCGTACTCGTACCGATCGTCGTCGTCGGCAATGCGGACCAGTTCGTCCGGGTGGGCGCTTGCCGGCTCGTCGTAGACGCCTTCCTCGGCGGCGGTGTCGAAGGCGTCGGCGACGCCGGCCGGATTGTTTTCGGCGCGTTGCTCGAGGTCGATCACCTGCTGTGCGGTCGCCGCCTCGGACGGCTCCGTTTCGGGATCGAAGGGGTCGGCCGTAAACGTCAGGTCGTCTCCGGCGGCCATCACCACGGTAAACGAGACGGCGAGCACGAGCCCGACGAGACACAAAAGTGCTATCGCGAGATAGCGGGGCCATGACGGCCCCGAGAGGGAAGTATCGTCCGCAATCGGTTCGTTATTTGCAGACGGAGGAGACAAGTCGACACTGCTCCGTTCTGACGCTTCAGACGGCGGGTCGTCTCGAGGAGGGCGGTCCATACTCACTCGTTTCAACTGGGGATAATTAACGTACTTGTTTAATTTCTCGTCGAGAAATTCCCGATTTCGAGGGGATCCGGTCACGACTCGGCGACTCAAGGTTTGCGATTCGGCGGTGGTGACCGCGCCGTTCGGTGACCGCCGCGCTATCGAAGCCGGAGCGATAAGACGTGCGTTTTATAACCGTCACCGCTCAAAAGGGTCGTACGACTATGCCGAAATCTAATGGGCCACGCCAAGGAACTCGGAGAAAGCTCGCGAACAACCCTCGAGACCGCGGAACGTCGCCGCCACAGCGTGCGATTCAGGACTACGACGAGGGCCAGAAAGTCCACCTGAAGATCGACCCAAGCATTCCGGACGGTCGATTCCACCCTCGATTCGACGGCCAGACCGGTAGCGTCATCGGCAAGCAGGGAAGTGCGTTCAAAGTTCAGATCAACGACGGCGGCAAGGAGAAGACGGTACTCGTCTCGGCCGCTCACATGAGCGCGCAGGAATGACGATCTTCAAAACGATCGTCGACGAGGAGTTCCTAACGGTCTCGGAAGTAAAAGAACACCTCGCCGACATCGAAACGGAACGCTCGCTCGATGAGGATCGCGAGCTTCGCTACGAGCTCGCCCGCACCATCGAGCACGTCAACCGGTTCACCGTCCTCGAGCCCGAAGACGCTCGAGCGCTCGTCGACGACCTGCAGGATCTCGAAAAGGTCGACGAGGAAACGGCGTACAAGATTACCAACCTCCTGCCACAGGACCGGGACGAACTGCGGTCGGTCTACGCACAGCAGCGGTACTCGCTGTCAGGGGACGAACTCGACGAAATTCTCAACACCGTCGCCCAGTACGCCTGAGTTCGGAGCTGAGTGATAGCGAGCCGACTCTTTAAGTACGCCGTCACCGTATCGGAACCTAATGAGCGAAGCCGAGCGTGACGAGACGAATGTTCGCCGTACGGTTGTGCTGGATTACCTCGCACACGGCCTCTCCGACGACGGCCGCCCACAGTACGCGAAGTCTCCCGCGGGGTACGCGATGGATGTCGAAGATTTCGGGCTCTACGAGGTTGCGTTCGACGAAGACGAGCGGTTGACGATCGGCAGCGAAGTCGTCGTCGAGCCCGACGAGGAACGCGATATCGTCGTCGATGCCCATTCGGTCGAGTACGACGCGCTCTCCTCGGGCGCCCAGTCGGAACTGGAGTACGTCGTCCAGGATTTAGTCGAGGACCACGAGGAGCGGTTCGTCGATTTCTATAACGAAGCCCAACCAATCACGTTGCGTCTCCACCAGCTGAACCTCCTGCCGGGTATCGGGAAGAAACTCCGAAACGGCATCCTCGACGAACGCAAACGAAAGCCCTTCGATAGCTTCGAAGACCTCGAGGATCGCGTCTCGGGACTACACGATCCAGACGAAATCCTCGTCGAACGGATCATCCAGGAGTTGCGTGACGACGACCTGAAATACAAGACGTTCGTCGGCCAACACGACTGATTGTCGGCCAACACGACTGACAACGGTTCACTCTTCTCGAGCCGAGACGGTGCGTTTACACTCGCCGGTCCCAAAGCGGCGACCAATGAGAGATCCAGACGGCCTGATCGCTCGAGCCGGCGTTCGCGGCGATCCGGACCGTGACCAGCACTTTCTGATCGACGACCGCGTGCTGGACCGGTTGCCGACGTATCTTACGGAAACCGACGCCGACACATCTCACTTGCTCGAGATCGGTGGCGGGACCGGCGCGCTCACCGACAGATTGCTCGAGGCTGGCGAGCGGGTGACCGTCGTCGAACGCGATCGAAAGCTGGCGTCGTTTCTTCGCGAGGAGTTCGCGGATGAGATCGCGGCGGATCGACTGACGGTCGTCGAGGGAGATGCCCTCGAGGTCGAATTGCCCGATTTCACCGCATCCGTGTCGAACCTTCCCTATGGCGTCTCGAGCGAGATCACGTTTCGACTGCTTCCGAAATCTCGGCCGCTGGTGTTGATGTTTCAACAGGAGTTCGCCGAGCGGATGGTCGCGGAACCCGGGACCTCCGAGTACGGTCGACTGTCCGTCTCGACCCAGCATTACGCCGACGTCGAACTCGTCGAATCGATTCCAAAGGAGGCGTTTTCCCCGCCGCCTGCCGTCCAGAGCGCGGTCATTCGGGCAACACCCCGAGACCCGGACTACGAGGTCGACGACGAACAATTTTTCCTTCGGTTCGTCAAGGCGCTGTTCACCCAGCGACGGAAAACTATGCGTAACGCGATTCGAAACACGGGACACATCTCGAAGCTCGAGAACCCCGATGCGGTCGTCGAGGCGGCTGACGAGGAACTCCTTCGAAAGCGCGCCGGTGCCGTGACGCCGACGGAGTTCGCCGCACTCGCCGAACTCGCGACGGATGTGACGCGAATAACTGATGACGGGTAACAAGCTACAACGGCCCGTAGACGAACGGTCTGTGGGAAACCTGGCCGTCAGTCGACCGATCCTCGACCGACGGATACAGGTGAGTGCAGCCACGATTCGGTCCAACGGAGAATAGATGCTCGAGACTCTCTTTGGGTTCGACTGGTTAGGAGAACAGTTCGCAACCTCGAATCAGCGCCTCGCGGTGACGGTCGTGGCGGTCGGGGTTTTGGTCGCTGTTCTGCTGTCGTACCAGAGGCTTCAGGAGTGGCTCGGTGATCGCGTCCGCCCGTTGTACGTCGATGTGATTACGATGGGGGTCCTCGTCGGAACTTGCCTCCTATCGCTTGCGGTTATCCTGGGGGTCTGGCAGCAAACCCAGGAGGTTCGAGACATCTATGTCGAGCTCGGTCTCGGTGCGCCGGCGGTTGCCCGCGTCGTCATTTCGGCAATTATCCTCCTGAGCGGGCTTATCGTCAACCGATTCACTCGCCGAGTGATTCGAGAAGTGTTCGCTTCGTCGACGGCGGTCACCGACCACCAGCGCGAGGTAACACACCGTCTTTCACAGGTGGCTGTCTGGTCAATCACCCTGCTGGTCATTCTCGGCGTCTGGATCGACGACCTGAGCGGCCTCCTCGTCGGTGCAGGACTGTTCGGTGCCGGACTCGGCATGGCCGCGAGACAGACGATAAGTTCGATTCTCGCCGGGTTCGTGTTGATGTTCGCCCGTCCGTTCGAGATCGGCGACTGGATCGAAGTTGAAGACAGCGAGGGGACCGTCACCGACATTTCGATCTTCAATACGCGGGTCCAGTCGTTCGACGGCGAGTACATCATGATCCCGAACGACCTCATCGCCTCGAGCATGGTAACCAACCGCTCGAAGCGCGGCCGACTCCGCGTCGAAATCGAGATCGGAATCGACTACACGTCCGATGTCGGGCGGGCGTCGGAGCTAATCGAAACGACGATGGCGGATCTCGACCTCGCAGAGGCGGCTCCAGCTCCGCAGGTAGTCTCCAAGGGCTTTGGAGACTCTGCTATCATGCTGAGCGCCCGATTCTGGATCGATAAGCCGAGCGCGCGTCGGCAGTGGCAAGCTCGAACGGCCGCAATCGGTGCGATCAAGGACGCGTTCGAGGAAGAGGGCATCAAAATCCCCTATCCACAGCGCGAACTCTCGGGACGAGCCGAACGCGGCGGGTTCGAAATCGCCGACCAGGTGCGCGGTTCGGCTCCGGCCGAGGGCAACGGCGAGTCCGCACCGGACGGCGACTCGAGAGCGAGGACGTCGACGGAGTACGACGAGCGAGGCGGCGGTCGCACCGACTCGAGTGCCGAATCCACTTCCGATTCGGATGATGAACAGGTCGCAACCCGGGAGGACGACTAGATGGACCTCGCCAACCAACGCGGAGTGGAAACGGACGTCTACCAGCCGGCTGAGGACTCACAGTTACTCGCCGAAGCGGCCTGCGACCGATTGGACGAGCGGGACCTGGTTCTCGAGGTCGGTACCGGTTCGGGGTACGTTGCGACGCGAATCGCCGAAGAGACCGGAAGCCGCGTGATCGCGTCGGACGTGAACCCCCACGCGCTCGAACAGGCCCGCGGCGACGCCGTCGAGCCAGTTCAGGCGGATCTCGTGAGCCCGTTCGCAAACGACGTCTTCGACGCGGTCGTGTTCAATCCGCCGTACCTCCCGACCGAGTCGGAGAACGAGTGGGACGACTGGATGGAACGCGCGCTTTCGGGCGGCGAGGACGGCCGCGAAGTCATCGATCCGTTCCTCGACGCTGTCGGTCGCGTTCTCGCACCCGACGGCCTCGTCCTCTTGCTCGTGAGCAGTCTCACGGGCGTCGACGAGGTCGTCGGCCGCGCCGGTGAGAACGGATTCAGCGCCGTCGCGGTCGCCGACGAGTCGTTCCCGTTCGAGACGTTGACCGTCCTCGAGTTGCTGTAGTCGGTAGGTCACCGCTTTTCGCTCTCGAAACGCCGATAGTCCGGAGTCGTCATAGGGTCGGTTGTCCCTGTGTACCGGTTTGTCGCCAGAGCGGGGTAGCGAATGACCGGAAATGACTGACAACCGACCCTATCAGCCAAAGCGATCGAGTCGACCGGCGAACGACCGCCCCGTGCCACAGTGTTCAAGGTAGTTCCCTCGAACGTTCGAGTATGCGACTCGAGGAGTACTGGGGAGTCGGGCCGAAGACTCGCGAGACGTTGGTCGCGGAACTCGGCAGGGAACGAGCGATCAGGGCGATCGAGAGCGGCGACGTTCGGACGCTCTCGGAGGCCGGGTTACCCCGCGGCCGGGCGACCAGGATTCTCCGCCGGGCAACCGGCGGTGCCGGAATGGACATTCTGGCGACCAGCGACGCCCGCAAGGCGTACAAGGAACTGCTCGATCTCGCCGTCGAGCACGCCGTCACCGAGCGTGCCGCAGATCGGATTCGAGTCCTCACGCCACGGACGAACCGAACGGAGATGAACGAGCGCCTCGACTCGGTGTTGGCCGCGCGCGACGCCTGGGCCAGCCTCGAGGATGATGAGAAAGAACGGGTTCTCGAGGCGTACGACCGATACGATGATCGAGACGAGAGCGAACACGCGGCCGTCGAGACCGCCCTCGCGTTGCTCGGGGCCGAAGTCGATTCGGGGCCGTTCGAGATGATCGCGAACCTCGAGCGGGAGACGCTCGAAGACGCGGCCGACGCGCTCGGGGCGTTGGCCGGCGGGCGGGTCCGCGACGGGGCCGACGACGAACTCGATCGGCTTCGGGCCGCGCTGGGCGCGGTCGAAGATATGGACGCGAACGCGCTCGAACTCATCGAGGAGCTTCGAGACGACGGCGTCCGCGACGTGGAGGGGTTCCGGGACGCGTTCGAGGATCGCCTCCTGGGCGAGACGGACGCGACGATCGAACAGGTTCGCGAGGCCATGCCGGCGGACGCGACGGACGCGAACGATTTCGTCGCCGGCACGCTTCGCGGGCTCCGGTCGAACCTCACGGAAGCGGTCGACGAACGTGAGGAAACCGTCGCGGGCGAGTTCGAAGAGACGCTCGAGGACGCGAGCGAAGCCGTCGAGCAGGCGGTCTCTGCAGTGGACGAGATCGCCTTGCACCTTTCACTTGCGCGATTCGCGCTCGCCTACGATTGTACGCGACCGGCATTCGTCGGAGACGAGAACGAACAGAGCGATAGCGACGCGATTTCGGTGATCAACGCGCGAAACCTCTCGCTGGCGGCTCGAGAGGACGAACCGGTCCAGCCGGTCACCTACGGGCTCGGGGACCACGACGTGACGACGGTGCCCGACGACGTCGGGTCCGTTCCCGGTCAGGAGGACGTCGCCGTCCTCACGGGAGCCAACAGCGGCGGGAAGACGACGCTTCTCGAGACGCTGTGTCAGGTCGTGTTGTTGGCCTCGATGGGGCTTCCGGTTCCCGCGGATCGAGCCGAAGTGACGCCCGTCGATTCGCTCGTCTTCCACAGGCGACACGCGAGTTTCAACGCCGGCGTGCTCGAGTCGACGTTGAAATCTATCGTGCCGCCGCTGTCCTCTGGTGGGCGAACGCTGATGCTTGTCGACGAGTTCGAGGCGATCACCGAGCCCGGGAGCGCGGCGGATCTGTTGCACGGGCTGGTGACGCTCTCGGTCGACAGGGACGCGATGGGCGTGTTCGTCACGCACCTCGCCGACGACCTCGAACCGTTACCCGAGGCGGCTCGCGTCGACGGCATCTTCGCGGAAGGACTCAATCCCGACCTCGAGTTGCTCGTCGACTACCAGCCGCGGTTTAACACCGTGGGGCGCTCGACGCCGGAGTTCATCGTCTCGAGGCTGGTCGCAAATGCGACCGACCGAACCGAACGGACCGGCTTCGAGACGCTGGCAGAGGCTGTCGGCGACGAGGTCGTCCAGCGGACGCTCGCGGATGCGCGATGGACCGAGTGAGTAGGGAAGACTCGCTATTTGGTTTCACCATTCGTCTTCGTCGAGCCACTGGTCCGGCGTCGGGGTATACCCCTCGTCGTCGGCTTCCCCGTCGGTTCCGTGATAGGTGTAGACGTGGCCGTCTTTGTCTTCGGCAATTCGCGCCTCGAGGTACGACTGGGCGGCCCGTCTCGAGAGCGCTCCCATCTCGATGATGTCCGCCAGGACGGTCTTCGTGGCCCGAAACCAGATTAGTGCCTCGCGATCCGACGCGTCGGGTGCGAGTTCGACGATCGCTCCTCGTCCGTTCTGTCGGCCGTCGCCCCACTCGAGCCAGCAGACGCGGTAGGATTTGACGTCGAACTCGGTCGAAACGAGGTAGAGCGCCTCGTGTGTACAGGGATCGAGATAGTTGGTGAGAACTCGCTCGAGCGCGACCGAATCGGCCAGTAGCGACGAATCGACCGTCCCGGACCCGAGAGGAGTATCGGCGTCGATTCGGTCGGCCAACTCGAGATCGGCCGCGCCCCAGTGGCTGTATCGGAGGTCGTAGAGGTGATCGGGACGCCGGTAGGCGACGAGCGCTCTATGTCCCATTCGTCTCCGAGCGAGGACGCGGGTGGTCGGCTCCGATGCGGCCGGGCAACGATAAGTGGGGGCTCATCACCCGGTTTGGGCTCGCCCCCCTATTTGAACGTCGGGATCGGGTCACACTCAGCGTCAGATCGTTTCCGCCAGATAACGGCCCGGTAATTGGACTTCGTCGTCCGGCCGTTGGGTTTTCTCGTACTGCCGGCTATACCTCTGTGAAGATTCTCGCCGCCCCAGGGGGACGAGAATCGTGAACGACGTACAGCCGACAGTATCACCGTTCGACGGAAAGTCGCCGCTCGGCACGTTCTTTGATCGCTCGGTTCATTGCTTCGAATCCGCGCATGATCTTGTCCTCGTCCAGAAGGATCGGGACGAGTGCCCCGCGAAACGTCTCTCGCTGGAGAAAACGAGTTCGTCGATTGTCGTCACCGACGGGCTCGAGGTGGAATTCGTGGTAGCCGTCGAACACGAACGGAACGAAGAGCCGTCCGCGCCACGCGAGTCGTCTATTCGGTTCGACGGCGATGACGTCCGGAGTGAACGTCATTGATCGAGACGCCGGCGGCTGGATCGTGACTTCGAGCCGTTCACCCTCGACGGGGAGGCCTGTTATCGAACGGACGAACGGGTTCCACTCCGGATACGTGTCGAACTCGAGGAGGACCTCCCAGACGGCGTCAGGCGGGGCGTCGATTTCCTCGAAGGCCTCGATATTGAACATGAGAGAGGGTAGCATCCGACGGAACATGCGCCTATCGCCTATCAATGGCCGTTAGAGTCGGCGGAGCAGTCGATCAGTCACTGGCGAAGGCGGTGGCAGGGTGAGGTGTGCCTAGGCGCTGTCGTTAAATCGACGGTTCGTCGAGAGCGGGGCGTCACCCGGCTCTCCTCGGACGAAGTGGCCCGCCGGGTTGATCTCGCCGTCGCGCTCCATCGAGAGCAGTTCGACGAACCAGGCCTCGTGTTCGACTTCTTCCTGAAGGATACGCTGGGCCATATCGTAGGTCCGCGGATCGACGCCCTGGGTCATGTCACAGATTTCCGACCAGGTGCGGATGGCACAGCGTTCGGCTTCGAGCAACACCTCGAGGATCGATTCGGCGGTCAGTTCGTCGAGTTCGAACCCCTCAGTTTCGTAGGGGACCGGCATCTCGGCATCGGGACAGGAGGCCCGATCGGCGAAGTCCCGGATATCGTTCGGGAGCGAACCGCCGAGTTCGTACACTCGAGGGGCGACCAATTCGAAGTGTGCGCGGTCCTCGAGGCGGGCGTCCTCGGTTATCTCCTTGTAGTCCTCGTGGCCCGCGAGGTGCATCCGGAGGTTCGTGTAGTAGTAGTACGTGGTGAACTCGGCACCGATCGCGTCGAGGAGTTTCTCTCGAAGCTCCTCGGGATCGAGCCCCCGCTCGCGAAGCACGGCCATCCCCACTCGTTCACTCGTGTCCCCTGCATCGATGTTTCCCGCGGCGTGTGGTTTGTCGTCGGACATGTCACGGGCTACTGCCACTAGCCGCTACTTATACATGTTTGTTGGTTGGTAGTTTGGTAAGTCAGCGTTCTTGATCGAACGCGGCGAACATCGGTCAGCGTCATTCTCGAGTTGGCGATAGCCGCAAACGGCGTCGTTACCCGGAAGCGATGTCCCTATCCACCCGGAATGTGCGTTCGATTTCCGTTCGCCGCCAGTTCGTCGAACGACGCCGTCGCCCCTTCCGATAGCTGATACTCGCCGTGATACGGGTCAACGTCGCGGTCGAGCCCCGAGACGGTTCGAATCGCGTCGGCGAACCGTTCGTAGTTCTCGTCGACGATATCTTGGACGAGAACCGGCATCCCGGCGCGGTCGCAGAGTTCGCCGGCCGCGGCTCGACCCGCCCAGACCACCTCGGTGTTTCCGTCGACGAAAAACAGGGCGAACGGCGTATCGTCGAACTGCGCTTCGAGAAACGCCTGTGCGGTCGGATCGTCCCACGGAACGACGCCGACGGACTCGAGTTGGCGCATCGCCGTCGAGGCCGCCGAGCAGAACGGACAGTCGCCGTCGTAGAGGAGGATTCCGGTGAACGTGGGTTCTGACATGGCGCGTATGTTTCTGCTGGTAGTTCGGACGGGTGTCGTCTCACCCGAGCTTGGATCGACCCGGGGGCTTGTCGTGTTCGGCGCGGTGTCTCAGGAGTTCGTCGTACTGTTCGACCTCGAGCACGAGGTCCGATCGAGGTTGTCCGACGCAGGTGAGGACGAATCCTGCCTCATCGTCGCTGGGATAGTATCGTTTTGCGTTACTGTGATCGACCTCTCCTTCGAGGAGTTTCGCCGCGCAGGTGATACACCACCCCTGCTGGCAGTCGGCGGACAGCCAGATGCCAGCCGACCGGGCGGCCGCGAGGATCGATTGGTCCTCGCGAACCTCGAGCGTGCGGGACTCGCCCGCGGCGTCCAGATCGGCTTCGTCCGGAACACGGAGTTCGACGGTCCAGGTCGCGGGTTCGGTCACGGCTACTTGCTATGATTGGGACGAGAGCAAAATGCCTGTTGCCGGAATCGGCAACTCGAGGACGTTCGCTTGCCACGAGCCGCTGCCTTCGCCCGATCCGTTCCCAGCACACGCCAACCCGTCTTCTTTCTCCGTAGCGCGTGTCCCTGCCTCATGGCCAACATCGCGATCACGGGTGCATCGGGACGAGTCGGCCGAGAAGCGATCCAGACGTTTCCCGACGACTCGCTGACGTTGTTCTCCCACAGCGAGACCGAGGACCTCGAGACGACGCCACTCGAAATCGAGGATCGATCGGCGTTCGTCGACGCACTTTCCGACGAGGACGTGCTAATTCACCTCGCGGCGAATCCGGATCCGCGAGCCGAGTGGGACGAGGTCTCGGGACCCAACATCGACGGGCTCTACAACGCCTACGAGGCCGCGGTCGAGAACGACGTAGAGCGCGTCGTTTTCGCGAGTTCGAACCACGCGGTCAACATGCGAAACACCGTCTCGTCGATCCGCCCCGAATCGACCGTCGGCAATCCGACCATCGTCCGTCCCGACGATCCGCCGGATCCGGACACCTATTACGGGGTCACGAAGGTCTTCGGCGAAGCGATAGGGGATTACTACGCCGCCCGTGAGGGAATAGACGTCGTCCACCTCCGGATCGGCTGGCTCCTCACCCGCGAGGAGCTTCGCAAAGAATGCGACGGACGCGACGGTGCCGGCGAACGGTACGCCCGAGCGATGTGGCTCAGTCCAGAGGACTGCCAGCGGGTGATCCACCGGGCCGCGACCAGCGCACTCGAGCGCTCGCCGGTCGTGGCTCACGGAATCTCGCAAAACTCGGGTCGGTTCCTGTCGCTGTCCGAGACGCTGATGAGTCTCGAGTATCGCCCGCAGGACGATTCGAGCGACGTGCTCGACGAGGACGAATCGGGACGAAAGGGGCTCGAGACGGGATAGTAAGCGGTTGCAACGGCACCCAATTCAAACCCATTCCCCCATATCGACGGCCACAAGTGCTCGCTGGCTTCGAAAAGGGGATTACTGTGGGGCCCCAACTGTCACGTATGTCCACCGACGTATCCGAATCGACGGGGTACACATCGAACTTCGAGATGTCGGCACTCGGGTATATCGTCGCGATTCTGATCGCCATCCTGTTGTTACCGTTGCTCCCGATGATCGTCGTCGGGTACGTTCTCTACCGCGTATTCGCCTCGAGCGACGGCGAGCCGGCCCGACGCGGCTGGAAACCGGATTACGGCGGTCCGTAAGACGATTCGCCGGTCGTCCGCTCCGACCGCCGAGTCGTCGGAACACTCCCTTTCTCCCGACCCGTTCCCATGCGGCAGGCTGTGGTGGTGACGCCAACAGCTAACCACGGTGAGGCCTGTAGTAGCAACTGCTATGACAGACGTAATCGTCGTCGGCGGCGGCCCCGCCGGCTTGAGTGCGGCATTGTTCACACAGAAAAACGGCCTCGAGACGACTGTCTTCGATACCGACGCAACGTGGATGCACAAGGCCCACCTGTTCAACTACCTCGGAATCGGTTCGGAGGACGGAACGGCGTTCATGAAGACCGCTCGTCGGCAGGTCGATAGTTTCGGCGTCGAGCTTCGACAGGGCGAGGAAGTGACCGACGTTTCCGAGGCCGACGACGGATTCGTCGTCGAGACCGAAGACGAGGAGTTCGAATCCGACTACGTGGTGCTCGCGACGGGTGCGAACCGCGACCTCGCCTCCTCGCTCGGCGTCGAGTTCGACGGCGATGTCGTCGACGTCGATATCACGATGGAGACCAGCATCGACGACGCCTACGCGACGGGAGCCATGGGCCGACCCGAGGAGTGGCAGGCGGTGATCTCCGCGGGCGACGGCGCTGCGGCCGCGTTGAACATCCTCTCGAAAGAGAAGGGCGAGAACTTCCACGACTTCGACGTTCCGGCCGACGCCGACGCGACGTTCGACTCGATGGCCGAATGATCTAATCCGTCGCTTCGAGTTCTTTTGATATCTCCCCGCGCTAAAGCGCCATGGCGAGTCGCGTTGGTCTCGTTGTCGTTCGGGAGAACGCATCTCTCGGTGCGTTTGTCCGGGGAGTCTTTCGGACGCTCGAGACGCCCTCTAGAAGAGGCGTCCGAGACGATTATTTCACCCTGAATGGGTTGTCGTCCTCGTCTCCCGCCCCGTCACCTTCGCTCCCGGATTCGTCGTCTCCGTACGGTTTTCGGGCAGTGATCGTGATGGTCGCCTCGGGATCGTTCGAATCCTCCCACGGACTGTCGTAGGCTGAGAGTTCGAGATCGGTGACGTCCCAGCCTTCCTCGCTCAGTAGAGCAACGAGTTGGCGCTGGTCCTCGAGCATATCCTCGTTCATACTCGCTCGTACAGTCCGTTCGGTGGTATGTCTTGTGTCGATCTCCCGGTCCCGTTAATTGGTCGCGTCGGGTTCGATTCCCTTAGCCGCTTCCGAGTCCTCCTCGCCGTGACCGATCGTGACCGCCTCTTCGACCAGTGACCGATGCGCGCGTCGAAGTCGTTCGGATAAGGCCTGGTGTGAAATATCGAGATCGTTCGAGAGCGACTCCATATCGACGTTTCGAGGGATTTCGTAGTAGCCACCCTCGAGCGCCGCGACCAGCGTTTCGTACTGGGCGTCCGTCAATCCGTAGCGGCCTTGCCGCCCCTCGTCTAACTGGTGGATCTTCTGAATATCCAGCGAGAATCCCTGCTCGGTCGCGAAGTCGTAGGTGTTAGCCAGCGACTCGCGTTCGGGAAAGAGGACTCGGAACTGCCACCACCGTCCTTCGCTCGCGGCCTGCAAGATTGTGGCCTTCTCCTCGGTGAGGATGTGAACGATCACCGTTACGTCGTCGATCCAGCTCAGTCGATACAGTCGTTCGTCGCCGAGATCGGTAAGAAGGTCGCTTTCGTCGACGCTCGGATCTTCCTCGAGCAGCTCGTCGATCCCCGCCATCGACGATTCGGTCCCTGAAATCCAGACGTAGGGCATGACGTGATCGGGACCGTGAGCGACGACGCGTTCGATTTCGACCGAGACATCGTCGACCGACTCGAGCGTCTCGCGGAGCGCGAATTCATCAGCAGGGATCGTTAGTTCCGCAATCGTACTCATGCACCGAACTACGACGACTACACTCAAGAAGGACTCCCCTGGCGAACGGTCGTCGGACTTTTGAAGGGAGAAACCTATTTTGGTTACGTGTTTCGGTATTTCCCGGCGTCTTTAAGCGGATCCGTCTGCAAGGGACGAGTATGCTCACCGACGAGTTCGGACGCGACGTCACTGGGGTTCGCGTTTCACTCACCGATCGGTGTAATTTCGATTGTGTCTACTGTCACAACGAAGGGCTGGGCGATACCCGTGGACCGATGGATCCACAGGACGACGAGATGGGGACCGACGACGTGGTTCGATTTCTCGAAGTCGCCGAAGAGTTCGACGTAGACGCAGTGAAGTTCACCGGCGGCGAACCGATGCTTCGCCAGGATCTAGAGGAAATCATCTCCCGCACGCCCGATTCGATGGAAGTCTCGCTGACGACCAACGGCACGTTTCTCCCCGGGCGTGCGCCTGACCTCGTCGACGCGGGACTCGAGCGGGTCAACGTTTCCCAGGACGCGCTCGATCCGGACGACTTCGCCGCGGTCACCAAGAGCGGGGCCTACGACAAGGTCCTCGAAGGCGTCGACGCGGCGCTCGAGGCCGGACTGGATCCGGTTAAACTCAACATGGTCGTCTTCGAACACACGGCGGGGTACGTCCCCGAAATGGTCGACCACGTCGCCGAAAACGAGGGTCTCCAGCTCCAGCTTATCGAGTACATGCCCGAGCTGACCGGCAAGCCGGAGTGGGCGATCGACATCGAGCGCGTCCACGGCTGGCTCGAAGAACAGGCCGACGAGGTCGAACACCGAGAGATGCACGACCGGAAACGCTACTGGATTAGCAACGGAGACTCGGGCGACGGGAGCGCAAGTTCGTCCGAACGCGGCCGGGGAATGGTCGAAATCGTCGACCCCGTCGAGAACCCGACGTTTTGTGCGAACTGTCACCGGGTACGGGTCACTCACGAGGGGTATCTCAAGGGCTGTCTCAATCGCAACGACGACCTCAAGCCGATGGGCGAAATGTCCAAGCCCGAAATTCGCGACGCCTTTCACGACGTCGTCGACAGTCGGGTACCCTACTACGGCGAGTACATGGTCAAGAACGAGGACGGACACTGGGTCGTCAACGAGAAGTACCTGGACGACGGTCCCGACGTGTCGACGGCGAGCAACTAACTAAATAGCCGCCGAACCAACTTCCTGCGAAGCTACCGATTTCTCCCCTTCCAGTTGTTTCGCCGGTGACTCGATCCGAGGGCCACGACGAGAAACGCCGCCGCCAGGACCAACAAGACGACGCCCGCAACGGGTTGGCCGTCAGATGCGAAGATATAGACTCCGTAACCGACCGTCGCCGCGACGAGGCCGATCAGGATACTCGAGATTATGTGGACCGCCTCGAGCCGTCTCGTTTCGGCTTCCCGCCCGAGTTGCTCGCCCAGATCCGTCGCGTCCTGACCGAGATCCCACGCGAGAACGACACCGATAGTTGCGAGGACGGTCAGCTCGACGGATTCTCCCTGTAATCCGCTGACGACGACGCCGACAAAGATCGTCAGCGAGCCGATGTCGATGGCACCGCGATGTCCTCGAATGAGTCCGAACGCGAGGGTGGCCAGTCCGAGGAACCCGATGCCGAGCCCGTATCCCGATCCGATGCCGGCGGCGAGCACTGCGACAACCGCACCGGCGACTGCGACCGATCCGGAGAGCGTGGTGGGCTGGCGCGTGAGTTCGTTCATCGCTGATCACCTGCGTGCATGCGCGCGAACACTTCATCGATTGTCTCTTCGGGGCCCCAATCGACGACGGGAATCCCCGCCCGCTGGAGGTCAAACCGCCTGATCCGCCTGCCGACTCGAGCCAGCTGCTGGGCAGTCGTCCGCTCGGCCGTCGGATCGGGGGAGACGACGGTCACCGGATGTCCGTGTGCCTCCAACCGCTGGGCGATTTCGAGGCTCTCCGGATCACACAGCGGTGAAAACAGAAGAACCTGTGTTTCCGAGGTGAACCGCCGACGGAGCGTTCGAAGCTGTCCGTACCAGTGGGTCTCTCGTTCCGGCGGAACGGGCGAGAACTGCGGATGCGATGCGAGCAACTGCTCGAACTGGACTCGGTGGTGCCGTCCCGCTCCCGGTGCCAGCCAGCAAGGATCGTGGGTTGAAGAGGTGGCGGGTTTCGTCGATCGACTCGGACCTATTGCGGCGAGACCGACGGTATCGCCGTTTTCGAGGAGCGTCGCGGCCGTTCGTCCTGCCGCCGCCACTGACCGATCGACGGCGTGTCGTTCGTCGGGCGTCGGCGCGAGATAGGACGCCTTCCGGGTGTCGAGCAAAACAACGACCCGTGCGGCACGTTCCTCGTGAAACTCGAGCGTCGCGAGTTCGCCGGTCCGCGCGTGGCGATTCCAGTCGATTCGGTTGAGCGGGTCGTTTCGGCGGTACTCTCTGACTGAGTGGAAGGTGGTCCCCGATCCCCCGTCGGCCGTCTGGAGGCGACCGGAAAACGACGCCGCGGTCGCTCGAAGCGGCACCGCTGATGCGATGGGGCGCAGTACGGGATTCGAGGCGACCGTCGTCTCGCACTCGATATAGAACTCTTGCTCGGTCGAGCGGGAGAGATCACGCGTGAGCACGAGCGCGGGATCGAAGTCGTGCGTACCGCGACGGGCGGTGACGGTGTACTCCAGCGTGACCGATTCGCCTGGACGCAACGCGGTTCCGACCCGTGCCGCCCCGTCGGTGACGTTGAGACCCGCCGGAACGCCGTCGATGAGTCTGACGTCCGGAAGTAATCGGCCACTCTCGTTGGTCACTGTCAGTTCGACGTCGACCTCATCGCCCGGCTCCGGCTCCTCCGTTCCGAGCGTCCGCTCGAGGTCGATTTCGGGGACCGGCGGCTCGAAGGCCCGGGCGAAGCCGGCGTAGCCGACGCCGACAACGCCGGCGAGGACGACGGCAGACGACTCCGCCAGAACGCCGAGACCGACCGCGAACAGGGCAACGGCACCGACGCCGGTCCAGTACTCGGTCGATCGTCGACGGGACTGTTCGGTGCCCGTTATCTGTTTGGTCGTCGTTCGTGAGTTTCGTTCGTCCTCGTCGGCTTCCTCGTATTTCGGGAGCGAATCCGGAACCGAACGAGCTGATTCTCTCCCGTACCCGACAACAGCGATGCTCGCCCCGGCACGGCGGATACCGACACGGAACATCGTTTCTCGGTCGAGCGCGGCTGCGAGTCGCTTCCGGAGCGGGCGCGACGGTCGGTCGACTGATTCGGAGAGAAAGGCGGCCGCCTCCTTGTCAGCCGTCCACTCGCCGGTCTCGAGTTGTGTCGTCGCCTCCTCGACGGAATGGCCTTCGAACCTCGTGAGGACTGCAACGACACCGCCGCGGAGTCCGTCGACGAACCGCCGACTCATGACGGTGTAGTCTCCAGTCGCCTGACGGAACTGACCGATCGTTTCTCTGAGCGAGGTCCCCGGCGTTGGGACATGATAGGTTCGTTCGGGATCCGGCGTTCCAGTTTGTTCTCTGACACCGCGTCGACGAGAGAGCGCGGAGACGCCGCCAAGCAAGAGTCCACAGCCGACCACGATAAGTGAGCCCTGGCCGATACCGACGCTATAGACTCCAGTGAGGACGATTAATGCGCCGAGGAACGTGACGACGCCGAGCGCGAGCCACCCGGTTCGGACGCTCATCGCTGGTCACCCCCGAATTCCGTCGCCGTCGCTCCAGCGCCCCCATTCGGGTGCTCGTCCGGGGCCCCATCCACCGCGTACTCCGTTTCGATCTGTCGGAGAACCGAAACGGCGCGGTCTTCCATCTCGTCGGTCGTCTCCGTGCCACCGTAACGGACGTCCTCGAACAACCGTGTGAGGTCTTCGACGTGGTGGCGGGCTAGCCCAGCGTCTATCGCCGCATCCGCGAACTCCCGTGGCGTACTCGTCTCCGGCCGATCGACCTCGAGAAGTCCGGTCATCTCCTCCCACGCGCGGTACACTTCGTTATCTATTCCGTCCTCGTCAGTCGCTTCGATCCGCGTCGCAGCTCGCCCGGCCGCTTTGCCGACGGCGGCCTGCTCGGCGTCGTCTTCGCCCTCGAGAGCTGACTTTGCCTCAGCGGCGAGCTCGTCCTCGTCGGATCGCCGGCTCGTGAGCACGAGTGCGCCGACAAAGATAGCGGTGATGACTCCCAGCACACCCAGCAATGGAGCGAGCGAAATTGGGGTGGTGTCCCCTTCTCCTTCGCCGGGATCACCGCCGCCTTCCGCAGCCGGTTCGTCGACTGTCTCGTTCGAGAGTTCGAAGCTCGGTTCGGGACCGAACTCGGTGAACAGCCACACCAGTACAACGAGAACGATACACGCCGCGACGACGACAGCAGCCAATCGGAGGAGCTCTCGCCGATGGAAGAGCAGGTACCAGGCGAGCGCTATCGCGACGATAACGAGTAACGCGTAGACGAGGTACTCGAAAAATTGTGGGACGCCTTCACCGCCGACTCCCGGTTGCGCTGGTCCGTTCCCGGAGCCAGTTCCGGTCCCACTTCCCCCGCCTGATCCACCGGATCCGCCGGTTTCGATGGGAGAACGGACAGTGGCTGCGGCCAGTCCGATAGCGACGATGGCGACCAGCGCGGCACCGACTCGGAGGGCGAGATCGTTTCGGGACACCAGTTACTGCGCCTTTCGGTTCGACCACAATAAGTTCAATTGGTTCACACCAATGCCAGAACGATTGATACTGACGACTGTACGTCGTTCACCATTCTCGTCGCCCCAGGGGTGCGAGAATCTTCACAGAGGTACAGCCGGCAGTATGAGTTACCGGACGAAGACGGCGTCGGCTCGAGCGGGCGGGCCCTTCGTGCAGTTCCTTTCGTTGCCCTTAAGTACCCGACGAGGGTAGCAACCAATGCGATACGTGTAGGGGACGAGTCCCCGAGTCCGGAAGGGCGATAATACGAGACACGGTGTCGTGGTAGCCAAGCGGCCCAAGGCGCATGGTTGCTAACCATGTGGCGTCAAGCCTCCGGGGTTCAAATCCCCGCCACGACGTCGGATACACATCACTGACGCGCTTGCGTCAGTCCGCAGTACGCGAACGAAAGACAGAGATACACGACATATGAGCGAGGAAGAACCACAAGAACAAGAGGACGATGAAGATCTTCAGTACTTCGTCCGCATCGGCCAGGCCGACCTCGACGGGACGAAATCCGTCGAACGGTCCCTGTCCGAACTGAACGGAGTCGGTCGACGGACCGCCCGTATCATCGCGGAGGAAGCCAAGGTCGACCGGACCGCAACCTTCGGTCGCCTCGACGAAGATGTCATCGAAGAGGTCGTCGAACTCGTCGAAAACTACGCCGATGAAGTCCCTGAGTGGCTCACGAACCGCCAGCGAGACTTCTACACCGGCGAAACCACCCACGAGATCGGCAATGACCTCCAGTTGACTCGACAGCAAGATATCAACCGGATGAAGATGATCGACTCCTACAAAGGCGCCCGCCACAAGCGGGGCCAGAAGGTTCGCGGTCAGCGAACCAAGTCCACGGGCCGTACCGAGGGGACCATCGGAGTCAACGTCGAAGAAATCCGAGAAGAGCAGGCAGAGGAAGCTGCCGCCGAGGAGGATGACGAATAATGCCACTCGGAACCAACACCAAAAATTACGAAACGCCGAACCATCCGTATCAGGGCGAGCGTATCGCGAGCGAACACTCGCTGCTCGACCGCTACGGACTGGCGAACAAAGAAGAACTCTGGCGTGCACAGTCCCAGCTTCGCTCCTACCGACGCGAGGCTCGTGACCTGCTCGCACAGTCTGCCGACGACGAAGTCGTCGCCCGCCGTACCGAGGAGTTCCTCGGTCGGCTCGCACGTGTCGGCTACCTCGACGAAGCGGACGAACTCGGCGATATCCTCTCACTGGAAATCGAGGATGTCCTCGAGCGTCGTCTGCAGACGCTCGTCTACCGAAACGGACTGGCAAACACGCCACAGCAGGCGCGCCAGTTCATCGGTCACGGCCACGTGAAGGTCGACGACCGTCGACACACGGTGCCGTCCTACGTCGTCGACATCGACGAGGAAGACGACATCGAGTTCGACGAGAACAGTCCACTCGCGGACGAACTGCACCCGGAACGAGCGGAGGGACAATAACATGGCAGACGACGAAAAATGGGGCGTTGCCCACGTACACGCATCGTTCAACAACACCATCATGACCGTGACCGACCTCACGGGCGCGGAGACGATCGCGAAGTCCTCTGGTGGGACCGCGGTCAAGCAAAACCGCGACGAAGCGTCGCCGTACGCCGCCATGCAGATGGCCGAAGGGGTCGCTGAAGAAGTCAAAGCCGCCGGTATCACGGGCCTTCACGTCCGCGTTCGCGGCCCAGGTGGCAACCTACAGAAGTCACCCGGTCCCGGCGCACAGGCGACGATTCGCGCGCTCGCCCGCTCCGGCATCGAGATCGGTCGCATCGAAGACGTCACGCCGATCCCGCACGACGGATCGCGTGCACCGAAAGGCAAAGGCGGTTACTAAACCCATGACAGAAGAGTACGACGTCGAGTTCGTCGAAACCGGGGATCGAAAAGCCAGATTCCTCGTCCGCGGAGTCACACCCGCGTTCGCAAACGGCCTCCGTCGAGCGATGGTCGCCGACGTGCCGACGATGGCTATCGACGAAGTGCGATTCATCGAGAACTCATCGGTGATGTTCGACGAACAGCTCGCACTTCGACTCGGGCTCGTCCCGCTGACGACCCCACCAGAAGGCGAGTTCGTTGACGGCGATACCGTCACGCTCTCGATCGACGTCGAAGGGCCAGGAACCGCATACTCGGGCGATCTCGTCTCGAGTGACAGCCTCGTCCAGCCGGCCGAGGACAACGTTCCGATCATCGATCTCAAAGACGATCAGCGTCTCGAAGCCGAGGCCGACGCCCTCATCGAACGCGGGAAAGACCACGCCAAACATCAAGGCGGCGTGGCGGTCGGTTACCGACATCTCCAGCGCGTGGAAGTCGAAGGCGACCTTCCCGAGTTCGAGGACGAACGGTCCCAGATCGTTCGCGGCGTGATCGAGGACGACGGCGAGTTGGTCCCGACGAGCGAATTCGACGACGATCTGTCAAACCGGTATCCCGGCAAGGAAGTCAGCGTCGAAGACGTGCCGAACGCCTTCGTCTTCCACGTCGAAACCGACGGCTCGTTTACCGTCGACGAACTCGTCACCCGAGCCGTCGAATCGCTCGAGGCTCGCGCGACGGAACTCGAAGAAGCAGTACAGCTATAATCAACGGATGACACTACCCCAACTCTCTCACACCCAGACGATGGCCGCCGCCGCCGTACGCTACGAGAGCGGCGCGCCTGCAGTCACTCGAATCGAAAGGGGTTTGAAGGGGCGAGGGGTAGATGGAAGTGCGGGCAGGGATAGCCAAGTCAGGCCAACGGCGCAGCGTTCAGGGCGCTGTCTCGTAGGAGTCCGCAGGTTCAAATCCTGCTCCCTGCATCACTTCTTCGGGATTCTCACGTCGAGAATCCCAGCTTTGCAGTATTTGGAGGACACCAATGAGTAGTAAAACCAATCCGAGGCTCAACGATCTTATCGCCGAGCTGAAGTCCGCCTCGCGTAGCGCGGACGCAGATGTCTGGCGTGATATCGCGGATCGTCTCGAGAAACCCCGACGGAGTCACGCGGAAGTGAACCTGGGTCGCATCGAACGATACGCACGAGAAGAAGAGACAGTCGTCGTTCCCGGCAAAGTGCTGGGTTCGGGCGCACTGCAGAAAAACGTCACCGTCGCCGCCGTCGACTTCTCGTCGTCGGCAGAGACGAAGATCGACCAGGTCGGCGAGCCAGTACCGCTCGAGCAAGTGCTCGAAGAAAACCCAGAAGGAAGCAACGTCCGGGTGATCGCATGAGCTACGCAGAGTTCGATGCAGACGTCGTCGTCGATGCCCGAGACTGTATCCTCGGTCGCGTCGCCAGTCAGGTCGCACAGCGTGCGCTTGACGGCGAGACCGTTGCCGTGGTCAACGCCGAAGATGCGGTCATCACCGGCGACAGAGAGGACGTCTTCGACAACTACCGGACGCGGACCCAGCTCAGTTCGGATAAGGATCCTTCGTACCCACGTCGTCCAGACATGATCTTCAAGCGATCCATCCGAGGGATGTTGCCACACAAGAAGCCACGCGGTCGCGAGGCGTTCGAAAGCGTTCGCGTCTACGTCGGCAACCCCTACGAACACAACGACGACCACGAGGCGGAGATTCTCGAGGATACGTCGCTCGATCGCCTCTCGAACATCCGCTTCGTTCACCTTCACGAAGTCGCAGAACAGTTAGGTGCTAACGTCACATGGTAACGAACACAAGTGGTAAAAAGAAGACTGCCGTCGCTCGCGCAACCGTACAGGACGGCGAGGGTCGTGTCAGAATCAACTCCCAGCCGGTCGAGCTGGTCGAGCCGGAAATGTCCCGGCTCAAGATGCTCGAACCGTTCCGTATCGCTGGTGACGACCTCCGAAGCGGGGTCGACATCGACGTTCGCGTCGAGGGTGGCGGAATCAGCGGACAGGCAGACGCCGTCCGAACCGCCATCGCACGCGGCATCGTTCAGCATTCGAACGACGCTGAACTCCGCGACGCGTACCTGGAGTTCGATCGCTCGTTGCTCGTCAACGACGTTCGACAGTCCGAACCCAAAAAGTGGGGCGGCCCGGGCGCTCGGGCCCGCTACCAGAAATCGTACCGCTAAGGTGATTCAGATATGATGGTACCGGTCCGGTGTTTCACGTGTGGTAACGTCGTCGCCGAACACTGGGAAGAATTTGACGAGCGAGCAAACGACGGAGACGAAGATCCCGAAGCGGTGCTGGACGAACTCGGGGTCGAGCGCTACTGCTGTCGGCGCATGCTCGTCTCTCACCGTGACCTCGTCGACGTCGTCTCACCATACCAGTAATGCAACAGCAACACTACAACCGTTATGAGAAGGCACGAATCCTCGGCGCTCGAGCCCTGCAGGTGTCCTACGGTGCGCCCGTTCTAATCGACACCGACCAGACCGAGCCGATTCTCGTCGCCGCCGAAGAGTACGACGCCGATGCACTGCCGTTTACGGTCAAACGAGGGAACCAATGACGCTAATCACCGACGTTCGGCTCCGCCGAATACTCGACTCGCGGGGGAACCCAACCGTCGAGGCTGATGTGCTGACCGAAAGCGGCGGATTCGGTCGTGCTGCGGCTCCGTCGGGAGCCAGCACGGGCGAGTACGAAGCGATCGAACGCCCAGCCAGTGAGGCGATCGCAGCAGCACGGGAACATGCTGTTCCACGACTCGTCGGTGAAACCTACGCGGGCAATCAGCGGGAGGTCGACGGTGCACTCCGCGCCGCGGACGGCACCGACGACTTCTCGAAGATCGGTGCCAACAGCGCCGTCGCCATCTCGATGGCCGCGGCGAAAGCAGGTGCCGACGTGCTTGGTGCCCCGCTGTTCCAGCATCTCGGTGGAACCTTCCGCGGGCAGAACTTCCCGATTCCGCTGGGCAACGTCGTCGGCGGCGGCGAACACGCCGCCGACGCGACGGACATCCAGGAGTTCCTGTCGGCACCCGTCGGCGCGCCGAGCGTCGCCGATGCCGTCTTCGCGAACGCGGCCGTTCACGAGACGGTTGCACAATTGCTCGCAGAACGCGATGTCGCCTGCGGGAAAGGCGACGAGGGCGCGTGGGCACCGTCGATCGACGACGACGAAGCGTTCGAACTCGTCGACGAGGCCGTCTCGACCGTCTCCGATGAGGTCGGCTTCGAAATCGGCTTCGGGCTCGACGTCGCCGCCGCGGAGATGTACGACGAGGACGAGGGCGTCTACGAGTACAGCGAGACGACCTGTAACACGGACGAACAGATCGAATATATCGCAACACTCGTCGACGAATACGACCTCGTCTACGTCGAAGATCCCCTCGACGAGAACGACTACGACGCGTTCGCGGAGTTAACTGACAGAGTCGGAGATCAAACGCTCATCTGCGGTGACGATCTGTTCGTCACCAACACCGAGCGACTCGCGACCGGGATCGATCGCGGCGCGGCAAACAGCATCCTGATCAAACCGAACCAGATCGGGACTCTCACTGACGCCTTCGACGCGATCGAACTCGCGACCGAGCACGGCTACGATTCGGTCGTCTCCCACCGTTCGGGCGAGACCGAAGACACGACGATCGCACACCTCGCCGTCGCGACCGATGCCCCGTTCATCAAGACGGGTGCTGTCGGCGGCGAGCGAACCGCAAAGCTCAACGAGCTCATCAGAATCGCAGACGACGCGACATGACTGAAAACGACGCACAACAGGAAGGGCTCGACGCCGCCGAGGAGGAGATCGACGAGGAGCCAGCCGAAGGGGCTGGTCCCGCCGCCGATCCCGCCGACGACGTCGAGCCAGTAGACGAACAGTCCGCCGACGCCGACGAACCGGCCGAGGCCGAATCAACCGAGGAAGACGCAGGTCCAACTCTCGACGACGACGTAATGTCGGACGAGGAAGCGGACCTGCTCATCCCCGTCGAGGATTACCTCGGTGCCGGTGTCCACATCGGTACCCAGCAAAAGACCGCCGACATGGAGCGGTTCATCCACCGCGTCCGAACCGACGGTCTCTACGTCCTCGACGTCTCAAAGACCGACGGCCGTATCCGAACGGCCGCGGACTTCCTCTCGAACTACAACGCCGAGCAAGTCCTCGTCACCTCGAGTCGCCAGTACGGCCGCTTCCCGGCGGAGAAGTTCGCCGAGGCCGTCGGCGCTCGAGCGCGAACGGGTCGATTCATCCCGGGGACGCTCACCAATCCAAAGTACGACGGCTACATCGAACCCGATGTCGTCGTCGTCACGGACCCGATCGGTGACGCCCAGGCCGTCAAGGAGGCCATCACCGTCGGGATTCCCGTCATCGCAATGTGTGACTCGAACAACCAGACCAGTAACGTCGACCTCGTCGTTCCGACGAACAACAAGGGCCGAAAGGCGCTCTCGGTCGTCTACTGGCTGCTCGCGAACGAAGTCCTCGACAAGCGCGGTGCCGAACCGTCCTACTCCCTCGAGGACTTCGAGAGTATGGTCTAAGGAAGCGCGAATTTTCACTATTCTGTAATCCACCGATAGCCGAGCGTCCGCTGGAAATACGATAGCTGCTGGACTCGGATACTATGCCAACGAACGATTGATAGGGTTCAGTTTGCGGTCGCGTCGACCAGTTCCTGAACGCGCGCGGCTGCATCCGAAGCCGTCGCTCCGAACACGAACGTGATGGGTTCGATGCCGAATGCGCCGCGGTGGTAAGCCACCCGTGGAACGCCGCCTCGCTCTTCGAATCGATTGCTGAGGTGCTCGCCGCGATCCTCGTAGTCGGCATCGAACTCGAGGGGCTCGTACCCGAGCGCGGTCGCGGCCTCGAGCACGCTGTCGTCGGTCGCGATATTGATCGCGCCTCGAGTTTCCGGGTCGGCCGTGCTCGCAGCCAGAAGCGCCGTTGAAACGTGGCTCGAGGCACCGAACTCGGGGTTCGCTGGTACTTCGACGCGACCGCTCATCGAGTAAATTCGGCCGGGGATCGCGGCGACGTCGGTTTCGTCGCCCGCATCCGGTAGCGCCATCCCGACGTTGGTTCCGACGTTCGGGACGTACTCGGCCATCCCAGGAATCGTCGCGAGGGTGCGTGCGGCAGACCGGACGTTCGCGAGGACATCGCGTTCGATTCGAACGTCCGTATCGAGTCCGCGAACGCAGAGATCACAGCCAAGTCCCTGCAGTTCGGGCATCTCCTCTTCGTGGAGTTCGCAGATGGGGCCCCGATCCTCGAGGCGTTGGACGAGCGCGAGCAGTTCGGCGAGGGCGTCGTAACCGTCCATCTCCCCGTTGTGGAGCCCTTCCGCGAGTCGGTCGACCGTCGCCACGGTATCCGGATCGTTTCGAAAGCGCTCGTCTCCGTTCGCTTCTCCGGCGACGTACTTGCTGATTGCAGCCTGCGTAACGCTGAGGTTGGCCGCGATCTCTTTTTGAGTCATCCCGCGTTCGGACAGCCTCGTCGCGAGCATCGCTCGGACGGTCGGGAGGAATCGGTCGACGACGAGTTCGCTCGGCAGGACCAGCGACATTTGCTCGAGGGTTGTGTTGACAGTGCCATAAGTCCGACTACAGCGGTCTCGAAGACAGATCCTATTCGGTGTCAGACATTATTATACTCACGACTGCTCACGAGTGGGTGACTGAATAGACAGTAACTACTCGTATACAACACCGAAGGACAATCTCATAGATCGAATGCACGATGACTGCGATTGTCGGATTCACTGAAGGTCAACCGAGAGAGTGATAGATTCGTTAGCGTATCACCCGTTCAATTCTCGTTCGGTAGTAGTCGAGTTGTGGGTGTATACGATACTGATCGCTGTTGTGCAAATGGCCGCACAGCTGATTTCCGAGAGCGATTACAGTAAGATCGACTCGAGCGACGCGTAGAATACGATCGTCGCAAACACGAGCAGAATGACTGCGTATCCCCCGGATTTCAGCATCTGATTGTGGAGGACCGATCTAAGAACTGCAGTCCCCTGATCCGAGAGACTCATTGGTACATCGTCAGAACCTCGAATAAGCGCCGTTCCCTGATCCACATCGATTTGGCCATGGATGGAAAGCTGAGACCCTTGGGGCAGTGCCCGTAGTTCGAGCAAATACGTTTTTGCACTGTTTTCGGCCTGTGTGTGAACATCCGACGAGAGTACGGTCTTTTTGCTGAGTTCGAACGACTCTTCGGTGGTGGTTACGTGGACGTACGGTGTTTTCCATGCTTCTTTCGAACGGAGCCCTGATCAATCCAGATCGGCTGCTGAAAGCGATTGGAGTTTCCCGTCGCCGTGGCGTTGAACAAGCCAGGTAGGATCCACCTGTACCGCTTTTCCTGCTGTATCGACGCTGAACGTGCCGGAGTCGATCCCCGACGCAACTGTTGTCCAGTCTCCACTAACCCCTAGTTTTTCATCGTGTTTACTCCGTTTTCCACGACGAAGACGCCAAACTACGAGCGCGGGCCGAGGGACCGACTCGAGGAGTGGCTCGCTCCCAGGTGTCGGTACTGGTTCGTCAACAACCACATCCCCGCTGATCGTTACTTCGGTACCGTCAACAATACTGGCGGCCCCTGCATCATCTTCGGTAATCGAGTGATATGCGTTTCTGACGTTTCCGGCCCGGTGTGCATACCAGATCGACGCACCAAGTAATCCGCTACCAAGAAGGAGTCCAAACGTATCTGGCATTGGTATTGCTAAGAATTCACATATTTATATTAGATCATAAGTCCGCCTGCGCTGACGACTCCCTAAAGCGGCCAGCAGCGCCGGGGCAGCGAAAGACATACCTACCGAGATGAGACAGTACGCGTATGAGAGAGTACCTCTTCACCTTCGAGAAAGGACGGATGCCGCCGGCCGTCATACTGGCGACGGGCGTTCTGTTCGCAATCTTCGCGATCGGAATCGCGTATCAGCTACTGACTGCACTGATTCTTTAACGCTGGTACCAGACGATAGCGCCGAACTAGCAACAGTCGAGACCGTTCGGCGTGCGGATCTGTTGCAGGGGACTTCCAGAGGACAGGTATTAAGCCGAGACACGCGAATCTGTCGGTAATGGCACTCTCGAGCGCTCCCGGCAAGGTGTATTTATTCGGGGAGCATGCAGTCGTCTACGGTGAACCCGCGGTACCGTGTGCGATCGAGCAACGGGCGCGAGTCGACGTCGAACGACGCGACGACGAGAAGATTCGGGTCGAAGCCGAGGATCTCAGTCTTGACGGGTTTACCGTCGAGTACAGTGGACGGACCGAAGAAGAGCCCGATATCGACGTTTCCGAGTCGCTACTTGCGGCGGCGACGGGATACGTCGACGAAGCGATTTCGCAGGTTCGGTCCGTAACCGGTCGGGAGGATGTCGGCTTCGACGTCACGATCGAGAGCGACATCCCACTCGGGGCGGGGCTCGGCTCTTCGGCCGCTGTCGCCGTTGCTGCGATCGACGCGGGGACTCGAGAACTCGGCACTACCCTCGAGATCGACGAAGTTGCGGAACGGGCGTTCCAGACCGAGTACGAGGTCCAAGAGGGGCAGGCCTCGCGAGCGGACACGTTTTGCTCTGCAACCGGCGGTGCAGTCCGGGTCGAAGGCGACGACTGTCGCTCGATCGACGCGCCGGATCTCCCGATCGTGATCGGGTTCGACGGCGGCGCGGGTGACACGGGAAAACTCGTCGCGGGCGTCCGAGACTTGCGCGAGGAGTACGAGTTCGCGTCCGATACCGTCGAGTCGATCGGGAACATCGTTCGAAACGGTGAAAAGGCGCTCCAGAACGGGGATATCGAGGAGATCGGTCGATTGATGGATTTCAACCACGGACTGCTCTCTGCGCTCGGCGTCTCGGCGCGTTCGCTCGATGCGATGGTCTGGGCGGCACGAGACGCTGACGCCTACGGCGCGAAGCTGACCGGCTCGGGAGGCGGCGGCTGTATCGTCGCCCTCGATCCCACCGAAGCGACCGAAACGGCGCTGAAGTTCACCCCCGGGTGCGAAGACGCGTTTCGCGCGGAACTCGCCGAGGACGGGGTGCGAAGATTGGAATGAGCGCGACTATTTTGAAACTCGGCGGAAGCGTCATCACCGACAAGGATCGCGCCGAAACGCTCGATGGACCAGGCCTCGAGCGATCGGCAGCCGCGATCGCTTCGGCCATAGGCGACGGGGCGCTCGAGGACGGCCTCGTTATCGTCCACGGCGGCGGGAGCTTCGGTCACCATCACGCGAGCGAGCACGGCGTTACGACGACCGAGGGGACGGACGAGATCGGACCGGCGATGGATATTCACGGCGCGATGGAGACGCTGAATCGGTTCGTCCTCTCTCGGCTCCACGAACAGGATGTCCCGGCGATCCCGGTGCACCCCTTTTCTGCGGCTCACCGCGACGGATCCGGAACGCTTTACCTCCCGACCGGCCAGATCGAAACGATGCTCGAGGAGGGGTTCGTTCCCGTCCTCTACGGCGACCTCGTCGCAAATACTGGCGCGGGGGCGACGATCGTCAGCGGCGACGAACTGGTTACGGAATTGGCTCGAGCGCTCGAGGCGAATCGTATCGGGCTCTGTTCGACCGTCCCCGGCGTCCTCGACGACGATGAGGAGGTCGTCGACCGAATCACGTCGTTCGAGGATGTCGACTCAATTCTCGGTGAAAGCGAGTCGACGGACGTTACCGGCGGCATGGCGGGAAAAGTACGGACGTTACTCGAGCTCGATGCCCCGGCCTCGATTTTCGGGCTGGAGTCGATCGACGCGTTCCTTGCCGGCGAAGCAGTCGGGACGAATATCGAATAACACGTCTGATAGGGTCGGTTGTCAGTCATTTCCGGCCTTCGCCACCCCGCTCTGGCGACAAACCGGTACACAGGGACAACCGACTCTATGACTCGTTCGTCGTGCACTCGCGTTTCGTCGACTTGTTTCTCAGATGCGGTCAACGAGAACCGACGACAGCTCAGTCGAACAGAACCCGATCGAGGATCGGGCGGAGGAACGATCCTCGTCGCGTCTCTTTCGAGTGGACTCGCAGGACGGGTGCATCCAGCGATGCGGCGATGCGATCGGATCGCTGTTCGACGAGCAGGTCCGGGAGCCGCCTGTGCGTAACCGTACTCAACATGACGACATCAGCGGTCTCGAGCTCCGATTTGAGGCCTTCGACTGCGTCATCGGCTCGAACGATCGTCGATTCGACGGGAACGGTACAGAGTTCGTCGAGTTGATCGTGATACTCCTCGACCGTCTCGAGTAGCTCTTCGGGGGCATCCTCCCCGACGGGGTAGACGAATCGAATGCTCGCCCCGACGGAGGTAGCCATCGCATCGGCGAGTTCGACTTTGAGCGGGTCGTTGAACGGACTCCGATCGGTGACGATCGCGATTTCGGAGATGTCGACGGGCTCCTCGTGCTGGGCGAACACCACGTCACACGGCGCGTGTTCCATGATCCAGTCGGTGTCGCGGCCGAACAGGGTTCCGAGCCGGCTGGTGGGTTCTTCTCGAGCGAGAACCAGATCGGCGTCGGTCCGCTCTGCGAAGTTTACGACCGCGTGGCGCGTGTCGTGGCTCACGACTTCGCCGACCTCGACCGGTGCCTCGAGGTACCGGACGAGTTCGTCGGTTCGTTCTTCGAACTCGACATCCCCTTCGGTGAGCTCCGAGGCGGCCGTATCGAGCGGGACCTGATCCGGAACCTCGTCGAATCGAACCACGCGAATGCGTCCGCCGCGGCGATTGACGATCGGTGCGGCGGCGTTGATCAGCGCGTCCTCCTGCTCGCGCGTGACGTCCTGTCGGATCGGGATGAGTACCTCGTATCGGTCGTCGGCCTCGAGTTGTTCCTCGGTGTCCCGGACGAACTGTTTCCCGGCTTCGCGCCGAGCGAGTCCCTTCGCGACACCCTCGCGTTCGACGCGGTTCTCGGCGTACACCTTGAACCAGACGAAGCCGAAGATGACGATCCCGATCGTTCCGAGGATCTCCTGGGGATCCATCTGCGTGATGATGAAGACGCCCGAGACGATTCCGAACAACTGCACCCAGGGATAGCCGGGCGTGAAGAAGTCCGGATCGTACCACTCGAGATCGCGTTCACGGAACGCGATCAGCGCTCCGCAGACGAGTATGTAGACGAGTATCTGGAACGCACCGGCCATCTTGGCGATCTCGTCGACTTCCTGAGTCGCGACGATGAAGATGATGAACGCACCCGTCGAGAGGATGGCGATAAAGGGCGTGTTGAATCGGGGGTGGATGTACTCGAATTTCTTGAGGAAGAGGTTGTCACGACTGAGCGCGAGCGGATATCTCGAGGCGGTTAGAATGCCGGCGTTGGCGGTACTGACGAGCGCCAGGAGGGCGGCGAAAATGATGGCGATGACCGCGGCCCAGCCGATGGGGAACGACCCACCGATCGCCGGAATAGTGGCTGTGAGACCGCCGAAGAGGATCTCCGTCGCTTCGGCCATGGGCTCTTCGGTCCCCTGTAACGCTTCGCCCTCAACGACACCGACCAGGACGAATACGAGTAGTGCGTATAGGAAACTCGTTGCAATGAGCGAGATCAGCAGACCCAACGGAAGGTTCCGACCAGGGTTTTCGATCTCTTCAGCTACGGCGGCGACCTTCGTCACACCGGCGTATGAGACCAACACGAGCGCGGTCGCGCTGAGGACGCCTGCCTGGTCATCACCGGGCCAGAACGGATCGTAGTTCGCGGCTTCGACGCTCGTGATCGCGCTGATGACGAATCCTGAGAGGATCACGAGCATGACGATCACCATGATCAACTGGAGTCCGCCGGTCTGTTTGACACCGACGAGATTGACGGCGATGAGCAGTATTGCGAAGGTGATTCCGAGCGCTCGAACGCCCGGAATCGTTAGGGCCATCTCGAGTCCTGGGATTACCAAGTCCCACGTGGGCAACTGGTAGGCGAAGTTAATGTAGAACATGCCGCCGTAGAGCGCCAATGATCCTTTCAACATGAGCATGAGCCAGGTCCCCAGGCCCGCGATGGTCCCGACGGCTGGCCCCATGCCCCGTTCGATGAAGACGTAATCGCCACCCGCTTCCGGCATGGCCGTTCCGAGTTCGGCGATGCTGAGCGCCGCCGGGATGACGAGTATCGCCGCGATGATGAACGCCAGGATGACGGCGGGCCCCGCCTCGGCCATCGCGATGCCGGGAAGAATAAAGATACCACTGCCGATCATCGCGCCCATGCTGATCGCGATGACGGCGAAAAGTCCGAGGTCGCGCTCGAGGTCTTTCGTCATTAGATAGGGGGATGTTTCGGACGGTGGGTTAGAAAACTTCGGATTTCAGAACCGTGTGTTGGGAGAACTCAAACGGAATGATGATCCAGAAAACAATCTCGGCAATTGGACAACATTCGTTTAATTTTCTCACAGCGAGATTGTTTCGAGAGCTAACCCGATCGAGTCGCGACGGCTCGAGCGCGGATGTTTCCAACCCACTGCGTTTTTAACACCCCAGCGTGTACACTCAAACAGCGAAACCCGCGGGCAAGTGCGTTCGCGTCTCACAGCGGTGCTGTGGGTCGGACGGAGGAAATAACCTCCGCGAGCGCATAGCGGGATGGCCGACGAGCTGTAAGACGCCGGGGCCGAGAAAACAGGAGTCCGCGGACCGTTTCGATGAGAGTCCATACGGCTTTCAGTGCTACAATCATGGAAATCGAAATTGCAACTATTGGCGGTTACGAAGAAGTCGGACGGCAGATGACTGCCGTTCGCGCGGGTAACGACGTCGTCATCTTCGACATGGGGCTAAACCTCTCGAAGGTTCTCATCCACGACAACGTCGAGACCGAACGGATGCACAGCCTCGACCTGATCGACATGGGTGCGATTCCCGACGACCGGATCATGTCCGAACTCGAGGGCGACGTTCAGGCGATCGTCCCGACACACGGGCACCTCGACCACATCGGTGCGATCTCGAAGCTAGCTCACCGATACAACGCACCGGTCGTCGCGTCGCCGTATACGATCGAACTCGTCAAACAGCAGATCGAAGGCGAGCAGAAGTTCGGCGTCGAGAACGATCTTGTCAAGATGAGTGCCGGCGAGTCGATGACCATCGGCGACGAAGGCGTCGAACTCGAGTTCGTCAACGTCACCCACTCGATCATCGACGCGATCAACCCGGTCCTCCACACGCCCGAAGGCGCAATCGTCTACGGGCTGGACAAACGCATGGACCACACGCCGGTCGTCGGCGACCCAATCGACATGAAGCGGTTCCGAGAGATCGGTCGCGAGGACGAAGGTGTTCTCTGTTATATCGAGGACTGTACGAACGCGAACAAGAAGGGACGGACGCCGTCGGAAAACGTCGCACGCGAACACCTTCGTGACGTCCTCTACAGTATGGAGGACTACGACGGCGGTATCGTCGCAACGACGTTCTCGAGTCACATCTCACGTGTCACGAGCCTCGTCGAGTTCGCCAAGGATATCGGCCGTCAGCCGGTCCTGCTCGGCCGCTCGATGGAGAAGTACTCGGGGACCGCAGAACGCCTCGACTTCGTCGACTTCCCGGACGACCTCGGAATGTTCGGACACCGCAAGTCTGTCGATCGTACCTTCAAACGGATAATGAACGAGGGCAAGGAGAACTTCCTGCCCGTCGTGACCGGCCACCAGGGCGAGCCACGCGCGATGCTCACCCGAATGGCCCGCGGCGAGACGCCGTACGAACTAGACGGCGGCGACAAGGTCGTGTTCTCCGCTCGCGTTATTCCGGAGCCGACCAACGAAGGACAGCGCTACCAGGCCGAACGCCTGCTCGGCATGCAGGGCGCTCGGATCTACGACGACATCCACGTTTCCGGTCACCTGAACCAGGAGGGCCACTACACGATGCTCGACGCGCTCCAGCCACAGAACATCATCCCCGCCCACCAGAATCTCAAAGGGCTTTCGGGATACGTCGACCTTTGCCAGAGCGAGGGCTACAAACTCGGTCGAGATCTCCACGTCTCGAGTAACGGAAACCTCATCCAGCTAGTCGATTGATATGACCACTTCAGAGGCGAGAGAACAAGCCGTGCTCGAGGGGATTCGCAAGCGACGCGAACAGGTTAACGAGGCAGTTCCCGATGAGCTACCGGTTCAACGCCCCGAACGACTCTACGAAGCATCTCGATATCTGATCGACGCAGGTGGCAAGCGACTCCGTCCCGCGGTCTTGCTGATCACTGCGGAGGCGCTCGCAGATGTCGATCCCCTCTCGACACCGTACCGGGAGTTCCCGACGCTGACGAACGGAATCGTCGATATGATGGCAGCCGCCGTGAGCGTCGAAGTGATCCAGTCGTTCACACTGATCCACGACGATATCATGGATGACGACGACCTCCGACGCGGGGTCCCGGCGGTCCATAAGGAGTACGACGTCGAGACGGCGATCCTTGCCGGCGATACGCTGTACTCGAAAGCGTTCGAGATCATGCTCGAGGCTGGTGCCGAGCCGGACCGAACCGTCGAAGCACTCGATATTCTCGCAACGACCTGTACGAAGATCTGCGAGGGTCAGTCACTCGACGTGACCTTCGAGCAACGCGAAGACGTCACGCCCGAAGAGTATCTCGAGATGGTCGAGCACAAGACTGCGGTGCTCTATGCTGCTTCGGCCTGTCTGCCCGCCGTGTTGATGGGTGCTGACGAGGAAACCGTCGATGCGCTTTATGGCTACGGACTCGACATCGGTCGCGCGTTTCAGATTCAAGACGACGTGCTTGATCTTACCGTTCCGAGCGACAAACTCGGCAAGCAGCGAGGCAGCGACCTCGTCGAGAACAAACAGACGCTCATCACCGTCCACGCCCGCGAACAGGGTGTCAACATCGAAGGGCTGGTCGATACGGTGACAGTCGAGAACGTGACCGAAACAGAGATCGACGATGCAGTCGCCGAGCTCGAAGACGTCGGCTCGATCTCCTACGCGAACGAGACGGCCAGAGACCTCGTCGAACAGGGAAAGAACCGGTTGGAACTACTGCCGGACAACGAGGCGCGCGAGCAGTTGTGTGACCTCGCTGATTACCTGATCGAGCGCGGCTACTAACGCGTCGCCCTTTTTGCGAGCTATTCATCTTTCCTGACAGTCGTCGACGAGCGGCGCAGTTCGCCGAGTGCAGGAGAGCAACCGCCAACGAACCGACACCGCGACAGTTTTGGGTCGGCCGCGAATACGTCCACTCAATGGACGACGATCTACGCGGACGGGTCGAGCGCGAAGCCGAGAAACACGCGCTATTGAACGCGGTCAAACACGAAAGCGACGCGAACGTCGGAGCGGTAATGGGGCCGCTGATGGGCGAGAACCCGGCTTTCAGAGAACACGCCGATTCGATCCCCGGCGTCATCGGCGGCGTCGTAAACGAGGTGAACGGACTCGAGCACGACGAGCGCCGGGACCGACTCGAGACGCTCGCACCCGAGGAACTGGCGGAGATCGAAGCGGAGGATGAGGGCGAAGACCATCCGCTTCCCGACCTTCCGAACGTCGAGGAGTACGACGAGATCCGGATGCGGTGTGCGCCAAACCCGAACGGCCCGTGGCACATGGGCCACGCGCGCATGCCTGCGGTCATCGGGACCTACAAGGAGCGATACGACGGCTGGTTCTGCGTTCGTTTCGATGACACCGACCCCGAGACGAAACGACCGGATCTCGACGCCTACGACGCGATCCTCGAGGACACCGAGTATCTCGGATTCGAACCGGACGCGACGTTCAAAGCGAGTGACCGCCTCGAGATTTACTACGACCACGCCCGGAAGTTGATCGAGATGGGTGGTGCCTACACTTGCTCGTGCTCCGCCGAGGCGTTCAGCGAACTGAAGAACAACGGCGAGGCGTGTCCACACCGGGACAAGGATACCGAAACGGTGCTCGACGAGTTCGAAGACATGATCGCGGGGGTCTACGATAGCGGCGAGATGGTTCTCCGGATCAAGACGGACATCGAACACAAGAACCCGGCACTTCGGGACTGGGTCGCGTTCCGGATGATCGACACCCCGCACCCGCGCGAGAAGGCCGCAGAGTTCCGGTGCTGGCCGATGCTTGACTTCCAGTCCGGGATCGACGACCACATCGTCGACATCACTCACATCATTCGCGGGATCGACCTGCAGGATTCGGCCAAACGCCAGCGGTTCGTCTACGAATACTTCGGCTGGGAGTATCCCGAAGTCCTCCACTGGGGCCACGTCAACGTCGACGAGTACGATCTGCAGATGAGCACGTCGACGATCAAACGATTGATCGAAGACGGCGAACTCAACGGCTGGGACGACCCCCGAGCGCCCACGCTCAAGAGCCTTCGCCGGCGCGGAATTCGCGGCGAGGCGATCACCGACGCGATGGTGCAGTTAGGAACGTCCACGAGCGATGTCGACCTTGCGATGAGTTCGGTATACGCGGCCAACCGGGATCGGATCGACGAGGAGACCGATCGGCGCTTTCTGGTTCGTGACGGTAATCAGATCCCCCTCGGCGGCAGTCCGCCCGACGAAGCGAACCCGCCGCTTCACCCGAACCACGAGGATCGGGGCGTCCGCGAAATTCCGGTCGGCGGCTCCGTTCTCCTAGAGCCCGACGACCTCCCGGCCCGGGAGGAACGCATCTGGCTGAAAGGATTGGGTTGTTTCCAGTACACTCGAGACACGCTCCAGTACACAGGCGAGGATATCGACGTGGTAAGAGAAGGCGATGTCGACGTCATCCACTGGGTACCCGCCACAGAGAGCGTTCCAGTCCGCATGCGGACGATAGACGGCGACGTCACCGGTCGGGCGGAGCCGGCCGTCGCGGAGCTCGAGCCCGATGAGATAGTGCAGTTCGAACGCGTCGGCTTCGCGCGGATCGATCACCATGACGACGACGAGACCGTGACCTACTACGCGCATCCGTAGCTGTCGGTTCGCGTCGACTGTCGCTTCGTTCCTGCTTTCTATCTCGTGTTCTCTCGCTCACTCGAGCAGATCCTCGGCGCTGTCCGGCAACGGATCCGTAACGATACCGTCTTTTCGGCCGAGAACCCGAGCGTGAGGGGCGCAGACGACCCGGTTTTCGTCCCAGGGAATGTGCAACACGACCGCGGCGATTTGGTCGCAGTCGTCTTCGGAACAGATCATATGTGAGAGACTAACGGACACACTTTCAGTGTTTCCCCCGAATCGAGTCGTGTGGAGCGTTCTTGGACACGGGTCGGCGGTTCGCTCGAGTGAAACGACAAAATCAGAATAGCACGACCGCGACAACGAACCCGAACAGAATCGATGTCGTGAGTAACACCTGTACCGCCGTCGAGGCAAGAATCCCCACGGTCGCGTACGTTGCGGAGCGAGCGCTCCGATCGAGCGCGCCGTTCCGGGCGAACTCGAGCGCGAAGACGGTTCCGAACAGTCCGACCAGCAGCCCGAGCGGGCCGGTAACGATCATCAGCAGGATGCCGACGAGCGCCGCGAGCGCGGTCGTCCGCCAGGACGCACCGCCCGCTCGAGCGGCAATCGCCCCGCCGAAGAACTCCGCGAGGACGGCCAGAAGACCCAGAACGGTAAGAACGACGAGGGCGAGCGTTCCGGGCTCTGTGAACCCGGATTGCCACCAGTAGAGAGAGACGCCGACGAGCGAGAGCACGCCGCCGGGGACGAGCGGCACGACCGTTCCGACGACGCCGCCGATCAGCAACGCGACGGCGAGGAGCGCGAGCGCATCGACCATACTCGTCTCGAGGGGAGAGTTAGCAAAGTACTACCGGATCGACTGAGAAGTCATCGGTATGACACGGGGTGCGATCGTCGTCGGCGCGTCGTCGGGTATCGGTGAGGCGCTCGCTCGAGAGCTGTCCGAAGAGGGGTACGAACTCGGTTTGACCGCGCGGCGGACGGAGAAACTGAAAGCGATCGGTGCGGAGCTTCCGACGAAATCGTACGTCGCGACGATGGACGTTACGGATACCGAGGATGCTCGAGCGGGCTTTTTCGAACTGGCGGAGGCGATGGAGTCGGTTGACCTGGTCGTAGCCAACGCGGGGATCGGAGTCGTCAACCGAGACCTCGAGTGGGGACCCGAACACGATACTATCGAGACAAACGTTAGCGGGTTCGTCGCCGTCGTGACCGAAGCGCTCGAGTACTTTGAGGCGAATCCAACGCCGGAGGGCGAACCGGACGGTCACCTGGTCGGAGTCTCGTCGGTTGCGGCACACCTCGGAAACGGAGCAATTCCGGCCTACAACGCGTCGAAGGCGTTCGTCTCGAGGTACCTCGAAGGGCTCCGGTACCGACAGGCGGGACGGGACGCGGCCGTCACGATCACGACGATCGAACCGGGGTACGTCGATACGAAGCTCACGATGGGCGAGTTCTGGAAAGCCTCTCCCGAGAAGGCGGCGACGCAGATCGCTCGAGCGATCCGACGGCGCGAGCGCCACGCCTACATCACCCGGCGCTGGCGACTCGTCGCGTGGGTCGTCAAGCTACTACCGGAGTTCGTGCTTCGTCGATTGTTTGCGTGAGCGGCCGCCTCTGTTAGGCGAACCGGTCGCGAACGTCGAACGCCGCGTCGGTTCCGTACGCCTCGACGAGCGAAACAAGGGCGTTCCCGAGGGCACGTCGGCACTGGCTCGCCGAGTGGTACCCGAGTCGATCGGCGACCGACTCCCACGCCAGTCCCTGCAGGACTCGAGCGACGAGCAGCCGTTCGTCGCTCGCAGACAGGTCGTCTGTCCGCGAATCTGAGAGGAGAGAACGAAGGACGAGTTCTCGAAACGGTCCGGGATCGACGTCGAATCGCCCTGGACCGTACGCGGCCCCCGCGACCACCCGCCACTCGTGGTCGGACAGTTGGAGTTCGGGCGACGCGTCGACCGTTCTGAGGACGCCGCGGATGACGTCGGAATCGACGGCGGTGAGCGAGTCCGAGCACAGCGCCGGGAATCGTCGGGCGAACCAGCCGGCATGACGTTCGGCGAGCGCCTGTCCACTATCACTCGCGGGCGAAGTCATGAGGACCGAATGCTCGCCGCTCGCGTCGTTTCTCGTCGTCGAGACGTGAACCGCGTTGAACCCGTTTTTCGCCCAGAACTCGAGAAGCCCCGGCGTCGCACCGAACGCGGTACCGATCCAATCGATATCGGGCTCGAATTCGTCGCGGATGCATTCGAGAAGTTTCGATCCCAATCCCCGGGAACGCACGGCGTGGTGGGTTGCGATTCGGACGACGCGAACTCCAGCTGGCTCGCCGGCGCTCTCGTCACGAAGCTGGCTGGTGAGGATATCGGGGAGCATGTTCCCGCGAACGCGGCTCCCTTCGTACATTTTCGAACGAGTCTCACTCGAGAGGTTCCCCTCTCGCGCGAGCAGTGCGATGCTGACGATGTGGCCCTCGTAGACCAGCGCACGCGCCTCGAGGTTCGGCGCGTCGAGCAGGCGGGCAAGATCGTTGGGCTCCGTCCGATAGTGTGCGAGGACGAGCAGGCCGAACGCTTCGCGGAGCAAGGATTCGTCCGCCAGCAGGTCTGCTGGCTCGAGTCGCCGGTACTCGACCGTCTCCGGAGCGGCGTTCGTTACGAGCTGATCGACGGGCGGACGGGCGTCGAGTCCGAGGGCGCGAAACGACCAGACTTCGATCGGATCGCCAGCGGCGTAACGGATCGGGTCGGCCATCGAGCGGTCGGTTACCTCGTGTCTGCTTTCCTCGAGTCGATCGCGAAACCGAACGGAGAACCCGCGGCCCGCGCCTTCGTAGCCGTGTATCGTGGTCGTAAACGCGACGCGGTCGGCTTCGAGAAATCGCTCGAGCACCGAGACGGGGAGGGCGGCGGCTTCGTCGACAATCGTGATTTCGGGGTGGAAGTCCGTCCGGCGGTCGACCCCTTTGTTCCGTCCCGAAATCGTTTCGATGGCGGCGTCCGGCTCGAGAAAACGAATGCAACCGCCGGCGTTCGTTCGGATCTCGGGATGGTGGCGTTCTTTGCGGGAACCATCGACGCAACCATCGTTGCTCCTCCCTTGCCAATCGTCCTGTGGTCCGTCGACTAATGCGACGAGTTCCCGCGCCCGGTCGAACAGTTCGGTCGTGTTTCGGGCGTCGGGTGCGGTGACGAGCACGTCCGTTCCATCGAGCGCAAAACAGCCCGCCGCGATCCCCGCCGCGCTGGATTTGCCGCGGCCTCGATTCGCCTCGAGGACGACGGCCCGCTCGGTCTCGAAGAGCGACTCGAGCGCGGCGACCGCATCGACCTGATCACCGGTGAGACAGGCCTCGTAAGCGGCCGTCGGAAACCGTTGATCTGGTGGGTGCTCGATCGGTCCCGATTTCGTAGACCGTTTCGGAGCAGGCTCGAGCAGGCCGTCGTCTTCGACCGTCTCGCTGTCGAGGTTGAGAACGGCGATTCCTGGATGCGCACGTATCGTCTCCGCGAGTCGTTTGATAAAGTGGCCCGTCACGTCCTCGAGTGAGTACGGCGGAACTGCGAGCGAACGGGCGAAGCGACCGCGGCGGTTCGGCCACTCCTCGAGCGTGGGGGTGAGCAGTATCAACAACCCACCGCCGTTGACGGCCCCGACGATCCTCCCGAGGGCGTTCGGCTGAAGATCAGCGTGGGCGTCGAGAACGATCACTTCGTGGGTCGTCCCGAGCAGTTCGTCCGCGCCGACCTGTGGACGGTGTTCGCATCGAAGCCGGTCGTCGGGACCGACGAGGGTGGTCTCGCTGATCCCGACTTCGAGAGCGGCGAGGATCGACTCGAGCACCTCGTAGCCGCGTTCGCGCTCACCGGAGAGAACGATCGCCCGTCGTTCGTCGGTCGCGCTGGCCTCGCGGTGAAGCGCACTCGCGAGGGAGACGCCGTTCATGTATCGAGTGTGACGCTCGCGGGGGTAAAACCTCCCGACCCCGGGTCGCTGTCTCGACCGGCACAGTGCTTGCGAGTAGCTGGCACAGTCCCGTTCGTTTGAACACGCTTTTAAGGGGGGCTACGCTACTCGAGTGTACACCCTACGCGGGGTTGATGATGCTCCTAGCCCCACAGGACTTTTGCCGGATCGACCGGCCCGGGATGTCAGGGGATCGGATACGAACCGACACACCGACAGCGACCCAGCGCCCGGATGGCAGGGGAGCGAGAGCCCGCGCGTAGGAGAGGTGAACAACCAATGGCAGTTTACGTAACTACAGAAATCCCAGCCGACCTCGCCGACGACGCCCTTGAGGCGCTCGAGGTCGCACGAGACACAGGACGTGTAAAGAAAGGAACGAACGAAACCACCAAAGCGATCGAACGCGGCAACGCCGATCTCGTCTTCGTCGCGGAGGATGTCACCCCCGAGGAAATCGTGATGCACCTCCCCGAACTTGCAGACGAGAAGGGCATCCCCGTCGTCTTCGTCGAAACGCAGGACGACGTCGGACACGCCGCCGGGCTTGAGGTCGGCTCAGCCGCCGCGGCAATCGTCGACGCCGGCGAGGCCGGAGACGACGTCGAGGACATCGCTGGGAAGATCGAGGATCTCGACTGAGGTGACTCAAGATGAGTGCTGAAGAGGGAGAAAGCGGCTCGACGCCCGCCGAAGTTATCGAAGTCGTCGGCAAGACCGGAATGCATGGTGAGGCCATGCAGGTCAAGTGCCGAATCAAGGAGGGCGAGAACCAAGGTCGCATAATTACCCGAAATTGCCTCGGACCGGTCCGCGAAGGGGACGTACTCCAGCTCCGCGAGACCGCCCGCGAGGCCGACTCGATTGGAGGACAGTAACAATGGTCGAGAAACGAACCTGCGATTACACCGGCGAAGAGATCGAGCCCGGAACGGGCATCATGTACGTCCGCAAGGACGGCAGCGTGCTCCACTTCGTCGACTCGAAAGCGGAAAAGAACTACAAGCTCGGTCGCGAACCGCGTGACCTCGAGTGGACCGAGGAAGGTCGTCGCGGCAAGAGTCCGGCACAGGCCGAGACAGCTGCCGACGAAACGACCGAAACCGACGAGGATGAGACGAGCGAGGAGTCCGAACTCGAGGCAGACGAGGATGACTCCGAGCCGGAAGAGGGCAAAGACGATGAAGCCGAGGCTGGCGAAGGTGAGGCCGAAGAAGCCGACTCGGACGAATCGTCCGCCGAAGACGACGGCGCGGAAGACGAGGACGACCAATGAGCGACCACGAACGCACGTTCGTGATGATCAAACCGGATGCGTTCGCTCGCGGTCTCGTCGGAAACGTCGTTTCCCGTCTCGAGGACCGCGGCCTCAAGCTCGTTGGGATCAAGGTCATCAACATGCCCGAGGAACGCGCAAAAGAGCATTACTCCGAACATACGGACAAGCCGTTCTTTGATGATCTCATCGAGTTCATCACGGCCGGTCCGGTCGTTCCGATGGTCTGGGAAGGCCAAGATGCAACTCGACAGGTCCGCCAAATGATTGGCGAGACCGATCCGCTCGAGGCTGCCCCGGGAACGATTCGCGGAGACTTCGCACTCGATCTCGGTCGCAACGTCGTTCACGCGGCTGACCACGAGGACGAGGGCGCAAACGAGAGAGAGATTGCGATTCACTTCGACGACGACGAACTGATCGACTACGAGCAACACGACGCAAGTTGGTTGTACGAATAACCGAGCCGCTCGGTAGCGCCGGTCGTTCGTTTTCCGAGTTTTATTTTTCGGACCACATCCAAATAGAGGGATGTATTGACAAGTCACATTGGATACAGTACCTGTCGTCGAAACCGAAAGCAGTTGACGGACGCGCTATTCGACAACTCACGTGGTCGATTCTTCCAAAACCGCTCTCAACAGGAACTATCCAAATTTAAATATATAATATTGTCGAATAGCGTAACATCTAATGTGTCGGCTGCACTAGGGGCTAGTGGTGGTTTCGAATGGTAACGTACGGTAGGTGGTTACTGGATGGGTAAGACAGAACGTGAATCAACGGCCGTTGAAACGACAGCAGCGCCATCGCTAGATCTGGTATTCGACCTACTTTCGGTCCAGCGACGGCGATATGGACTGTATCATCTCGCCGATCAGGACGATGGAATTGCGACGTTCGACGAGTTGGTTGACAATATTTACACACGAGAAGACGATCACGGAGAAGATCATCGGTTACAGATACAAACATCGTTACAACACGTTCATTTGCCGCGCCTCGAGGATGCGGGAATTTTGGAGTACGATACTCGAAGCGATACCATTCGCTACTGGGAACAGCCGACGCTCGAGGAGTGGCTCGAGCATGCCCGTCACAAGGAGTTCCTCGACTAGGGCGTGTGTGCGTGACGCCGACTCTGCGGCAGACGTTGATGTCCAGCCTATAACGTTGCCAGCACGTTGACGTTGCCAGCTCTGTTATCCACGAGCCTATCGTACACTGTGGCCGACACGTTCCCTGAAAGCTTTAACAGAGCGACCGTCGTTGATTTCGTCAGGAGTGACCATCTGTGATACCGCTACCGAGTTTATCGTGTGATGTGGTATCATTTCACTCCTTAAAACTTAACAGGTGAGCGGCCGACAGACCAGTTAGAGGTGTACAATTATGACTGATCACGAACTTCCACCACTTCCATACGATTACGACGCACTCGAACCATCGATCTCCGAACAGGTCGTGACCTGGCATCACGATACCCACCATCAGGGGTATGTCAACGGCCTCAATAGCGCAGAAGAAACACTCTCGGAGAACCGCGAGAGCGGTGACTTCGACTCGACTCCGGGTGCACTCGGCAACGTGACTCACAACGGCTGTGGCCACTATCTCCACACGCTGTTCTGGGAGAACATGTCCCCCGACGGTGGCGGTGAGCCAACCGGCGACCTCGCCGACCGCATCGAAGAAGACTTCGGCTCCTACGAGGGCTGGAAAGGCGAGTTCGAAGCTGCTGCCGGCGCAGCAGGCGGCTGGGCGCTACTGGTATACGATCCCGTCGCAAAACAGCTTCGCAACGTCGCTGTCGACAAGCACGACCAGGGCGCACTCTGGGGCTCGCACCCGATTCTCGCGCTGGACGTCTGGGAACACTCCTACTACTACGATTACGGACCGGACCGCGGGAGCTTCATCGACGCGTTCTTCGATGTCGTCAACTGGGACAAAGCAGCCCAAGAGTACGAAACCTGTCTCGACCACTTCGAATAAGTCTCCAGTAACACCGTCCATTTTTGTGACGTAGTCCGTTTACCCGTAGCAAGTGGTTCGTCGTGTCGAAACCGCACGTTTCGTTCTCGGAACCAACCCGTACTTCTCGGCAACAAACCATACAGTTTACCCGCGAGACTGACCTACGCCGACGTATGCCTGTCCCAAAATCGGAGTTCGACAGCTTACCACCTTGTGACTTTTACACGCCAACGGAGCTCCTCGAGGAGGATCAGATGTATACGATTTACGAAATCGCGCGTCTCCTGCAGGGGCTCGACGCGGACGCGGATATCGACCGAGACACCGAAGATATCCTGCTCGATTGGGCGATTCCGTGGGTTATGACGAACGCCGCCGAACTCGTCGTCGCGGAGCCGCGCGACGAAGACGAACCGGGCTATTACGGACTGAAAGACTGATCACGTCGGCCGACAGAATCCGAGGTACGTACGCTACAGTATGACCCAGTTACGACAACTCGAGTCATCCTCTCGCTGTACCTTCTCGTGTCGAATAGGCGATCAGGAGATGGCAACGGGGTGTAGTCAGCATCGATGATTTTTCTCGTCGTTGGCGCGGATCACGTGGACGCAGGAAAAACCACGTTCTCGACCGGCCTCGTCCAACGAACCGGTGGCATTGCCTTCAAACCTCGAGCAGGCAATGACTACTGGTTCGACCACGACGATTGTCTCGACGCGCTCGTCGACGGCCGACTGTACGGGAAGGATGCGGCGAAACTGTCCAGAGCGGAAGACGCCGACAGACCTCCTGAAGCCCTTAACCCCGTTCACAGACTGTGGCAACCAGATCCTGACGGCTCGACAGGGATACTCGGACGAACCGATAGAGAGTTCGTCGTCGATCGAGTCAACCGGCCCGATGACGACGAACCGCTGTTCGTTCGCAATGGGACTGCCGACATCCCCGATACCGTTGCGGAGGCGCTCCCGTTGTCCGATTCGCCGACCGTCGAGTCGGTCGAGGAACTCAACGAACTGATGCAGGGAACCTATACTTCGGCGTTCGAAACGCTGGCGAGCGAAATCGCGTCCGCCGAACTGGCCGTGGTCGAATCCTACGGAGACATCGCCCGGCCGCTCGAGGCGCTCGGCGAGGACCTCGTTTCGGCGGTAGCCGTCGTCGAACCCGGTCAGGCACGGATCTATCGCGGCTCTCGGTTCTGTCGGGCCTGTACGGTGGCCAGTTCGAGTCCGGGCGAAGGAACGCTCGAGAAACGCGTCCCCGACGTCATCGGATCGATCGATCCCGTCGCTCGTGTGCCCTTGTCTCCACTACCGAAGAAACAGCGCCAGGACCCAACGGCGATTGCGATGGCGTACGAGCCGGCTTACAACGCGCTTCTCGAGGCGGCCGAAGATCGTTCGTAAGCGGGCCGGACTCACTCGGCTTCGTCGAGGACGATCCCCGCCGTGAGTTCGACGTGTTTGTACGGCCGGTCGGTGACGCTCGGTCCGTGGCCCGCGTGCATCGCCTGAAGATCCTCGTCAATGCGGTCGAAGACGTCGTGGATGCTCAACACGAGCTTTCCGTGATCTCCTTCCGGCAGGTCGGTCCGTCCGTAGCTCCCTTTCTGAAAGATGAGGTCCCCCGCGAAGAGAATCCCCGGCTCTTCTGCGTAGAAACAGAGGTGGTCGTTTTTGTGGCCCGGTGTGTGCATCGCGACGTACTCGTGGTCACCGAGCGTAACGATCCCTTCGTCCTCGATTTCGTGATCGACACCGTCGACCGACGAATCGAATCCCCACGCATCGACCTCGAACGCGTCTTTGATCGCCTCGAGATTTCCGACGTGATCTTTGTGGGTGTGGGTGAGGATGACGGCGTCGAGATCGTCGACGCGAGATTCGATCTCGGAGACGGCGTCGAAGTTTGCACCTGTATCGACCACGACCGTTCGTTCGCCCGTCACCAGAAACACGTTGCTCGTAAATGCGTGTACGCCTTCGGCGAGATTATCGACCATACCGGGAATATGGGTTGATCCATGTTGTGTATGTCGACATCGGCTGTTCGATTGGGTCACCGATTACGGTCCCGGGCAGACGGGCGGCCGTTCTCGACTTAATCACTGTCTCGGCGGTCAGTGATGTTTCTGAGCCGGTTCCGAATGGGTCGAGTCGGATACGACGAGCATGAATAGGATACGATGAGTGTACACAGACTGCTATTCACAAGGATTTTTAGCACTGGCACGTAGTAATAGACGAATGACTCGGTCGCCTTTGATTGGACTTCTCGTCCTCTTCGTCGTGGTAGGAACGCTAAGTGGTGGTGGGACGCTGCTGCTGAGCGGTACGACGGCAGCAACGGCCGGAGAGAGCGAACATACGGCGACCGAACAAAGCGTCGAACCGAACACTGGTTCGATGGGGACCAGCCAAGAGTTCGATGACACGGCTTTCGAGGTGACGATTCACGAGAACGGCAGTGCGACCTGGACGTTCAAGTACGAACGCGCATTGGACGAGGACGACGACGAAGGAGACGAGGTTCAGGCGTTCGAAGACTGGGCAGACGAGTTCGAGTCTGAAAACACCAGTCTCTACAGAGGATTTCAGTATCAGGCAGAAAACCTGACCGAATCCGGTGTCGAAAGCTCCGACCGGGAGGGGATGGCGACGAACTTCGAGCGCGAAGCCTACGTCGATCAGGAAGGAATTAGCCAGACCGGAAACAACACGGGCGTCGTCGAAATGTCGTTCGTCTGGGAAGGGTTTGCGGCAGTCGACGACGACGGAACCGTCCGAGCCGGCGACGTGTTCGATGAGTGGGTCCTCCTCGAGGATCAGCGACTTACCGTCAGTACCGACGATTCCCTCGAGTTCCAATCGGTGCACGAAGACGGCCGGTACAACCGGGAGCTACTCGCAGATGCGAACAAGGTCACCTGGTCCGGTGAAATGGAGTTCATCCCTGGCGAGCCACGCATCGTTCTCGACAATCCGGAGGAGTCCAACGAAGGCGGATTCTTGAGTTCGTTCGACACGTTCGAAGACGGTACTTTCAGCCCGCTCTTGGCGATCATTATGATTATCGCTGTGCTGGTCGGCATCGGGACGTTCGTCCGATTCCGTGATACGGACGACGAAGCGGTAAAATCGACCGCCGGGGAAGAACCACGGCCGACGGAAGCGGGTGCGACCACCACTGAGCCAACAGAGGAACTCCAGGAAACGGAACTGCTCACCGACGAGGACCGTGTCGTGAACCTTATCGAGGAAAATGGTGGCCGTATGAAACAGGTTCAGATCGTCGACGAAACTGGCTGGTCGAAATCGAAAGTCAGCATGCTCCTTTCGGAGATGGAAGACAGTGGAACCATCAGCAAACTCCGCGTCGGCCGAGAGAACATCATCAGTCTCGAGGGCCACGAGCCGGAGGCGACGAAGTCGCCGTTCGACGAGTGAGCGAACTCCGTGCATGCTACTTGACGCCACTCCTGTATCGAAACGGAATCCTTAAACAACAGTCGGCAGTAGGAATATGTACGCGCTCCGATGGTGTAGTCCGGCCAATCATATTGCCCTCTCACGGCAATGACCAGGGTTCGAATCCCTGTCGGAGCACTTCTTTGCAAACAACGTCGTGAGTCGCAAGTGCGACGTTGAATTCGGATGAGAACGCTCACACGGCAACCATCGTTCTCAAGATCGGAGACGAGACCCGCTCCGAAATCGAGCGCATCCGCCGTGGGCTGATCCAATGGCTGTGCTGTGTAACTACCGACGGCCTCGAGCGGGCCAACGAGCGTCCACAGAAAGAACGCAGATGTGTCAAAACAGGTGCAGAGCTGTCCGCTATCCGTTTCGAATCGGTCGTTTTTGTTCGTACCTGTCCTCGTGCCGTGCAGGCCGAGTGGTAACCGGTTCGTTGGTGGCTTGATCCGGGAACGAACCCACCGCATTCTTTTCGAGGACGTAATCCTCGAGTACGAGGAGATCGAGCCCCATTCCGTAGAAATCTTTGACTGCTTCGATCGGCGTGTTCACTATCGGTTCGCCGTTGTCATTGAACGAGGTGTTCAGGAGGACCGGGACGCCCGTGATATCACCGAACGCTTCGATCAATCTGTAGTATCGCCCGTGTTGGTCCTCTCGAACGGTCTGGGGGCGCGTCGAACTATCCGCGGGATGAACGACGGCGCTCAATTCGTCTTCTTTCTCGGGTTCGATATCGAACGCCTCGATCATGAACGGAGATGTCTGACCGTCGATGAGATACTCTTCAGCCGCTTCTTCGAGCAAAGAGGGGGCGAACGGACGCCATTCTTCACGGTGCTTGACGAACCGGTTAACCTGGTCACGCGAGTCGATCGTCCGGGGATCGGCGAGGATGCTCCGCGAGCCGAGTGCTCGAGGCCCCATCTCCATTCGACCCTGGAACCATCCGACCAGCGCGCCGTCGGCGATCCGTTCGGCGACGTACCGCTCGAGATTATCCGGTTTGTTGTAGTCGATCTTGGTGGTCCGGAGCTGTGATTCGATCTCGTTCGAGTCGTACTCTGGACCGAGGTATACCGTCGATAGTCGGTCGACAGTGGCCGGTGATTGACCGACCCACCCAGCCCCGAGTGCGAGTCCCGCGTCGTTTGCAACGGGTTGGACGAACACGTTGTCGACGTGTTCTGATTCCCGAATACGCTTGTTGAGTTTGCAGTTGAGAGCGACGCCGCCGGCGAGAGCGATATTATTCGAACCGACGGTTCTGGTGTGCGTCTGCACGATTTCGAGAACGATCTCCTCGAGCAGTTTCTGAGCGGTGTACGCGAGGTCTTTCTCCCACTGATCAAACGATTCGGGCTCGTCCTTTCGAGGCCGGTCGAAGACTTCCTCCAAGAGTTCCACGCCGTGGCCGGTTCCCCATCGCTTCGTGAGTTCGGTTACGTCGTACGATTCTTCGACGTCGATCAGCGACCGTAACGCACGCTCGATCTGTGGATTCTCGTTCCCGTAGGGAGCCAATCCCATCACCTTCCCTTCCCCGTTGAACATCCGGTAACCGAGATACTCGGTAACGATCGCAAAGAATAGCCCGAGGCTGTTCGGATGTTCGTAGGTCTTGACCCGCTCTAGCCCTCCCTGGTCACCCCGCCATACGACGGTCGAGTCGTACTCACCTTTCGCATCGATCGTCACGACGAGTGACTCGTCGAACCCGGACGGGTGGAACGCGCTTGCTGCGTGACATCGGTGGTGTGAGAGTCGCTCGATCGGTGGAACGGGCGTGTCGATTTCTTCGAGACGGGATTCGATCTTTCGCGTCGGAAGCAGTTGGCTCTGAAACTCGGTGACGATGGCTTCTTCGATCGCGGAGATTTTTCTCGTTATTCCTGGCGCGCGGATCGCATCGCCGAAGTAGTGAGATCGAATGTTAGACCGAAGACTTGGATCGTAGGGGAGGAAGATCGTGTCGAGATCGCTGAGAGCGAGTTGTCGGTACTCCAGACAGGCATTGATAGCGTTCGTTGGGAAGGTGTCGGGGGCGTGTTTTTGGCGAGTGAGCCGTTCCTCTTCGACACCGAACACGGGTGTCCCGTCTTCGAAGAGGACAGCACTGGGGTCGTGTTGCCCGTACAGACCAATTGCGGGTTTGAAAGCAAGCGTATAGTCACTCATAGCTGAACGGAGTCTATCTATCACCGATAATATGAACCTGTTAAACGCCAAACGAGGTTTCAGAACGAGGAAGACGATGCTTCCCTACTGGACAGATGCAACTAATAGAACCAACATGCTCGTTTGGCCAGCCGTTAATTCTCTTCACAACTGTGTCTTACAAAGACAGGAAATAACGGAAATAGAGCCTCGGAAATCCGGATTGTTGTTATTTCTATTAGCAATTTCCACTGGTGCTGAATAGCGTTGTCCGTTTGAAACGGTCTTATAATCACTATAGTGAACCGCCCAGAGGAGAAACCATACTCGTAATGCATCCATCTATGCCATCGCCGATCGGACCGGGGGTTCGATCGAAGTCCCGATGCTCACTTTCAGGCCAGTGGCTGGAATACGGACGGCGATGGGCGATACCATCGGCGCTATCGGATTCTCTTGCGCTCGAGATGAGTCGAGTCGGGATTGCGCGGACGGGAACCCGTCCGAGTCGGTAATCGACACGACAGTTATGTCTCCTAACGCTCGACAACAGGGTTCAGATACCCGTTCGATTCAAAGCAGTATTCAAATTCTGTTGACCGTCGTCGGTGTCCTCCTGTTACTGACAGGGCTCGTCTTTGCGGCAAGCGGCGTGTCGATCAACAGTGCAATCGATTCGGTAAGTGACCGGTTCGGTGACTCTTCGGCCGGCGATGACGATGAAGACGAGGGTGATGGCGACGACGGGGATAGCGACGATGGAGAAGTCGAAGAAGCGGACGACGGGGGTGATGAGGACGACAGTGATGAGGAATCAGCGGCGGACGATACTGATGCTGACGAATCCGACGATGAAGACGAAGCGGATGACGAGGACGAAGCCGACGATGAAGCCGACGATGAAGACGAAGCGGATGACGAGCAAGACGAAGAACACACGCTAACGACCACGGTCGAGAACGATGACGGCGATGAAGTCGAAGACGCCACCGTCGAGGTCGAGGGCGGGCCCGGTGTCAACGCGGAGACGACAACCGACGACGATGGTGAGGCGGCGTTTAGCATCGAGGATGGGGAGTACACCGTCACTGCCTCCGCCAGCGGTTACGAAGCGGCGGAAGATTCGGTCGATATCGACGGTGACGACGAAGAGATCACGCTCGAACTCGAGGCGGAAGACGATGATGACGAATCCGACGATGCGGGGCTACACACACTGACGACCGTGGTCGAGGATGACGATGGGAATTCGCTCGACAATGCGACGGTCGAAGTCGCCGATGACGACTTCTTCGGTGCCTTCAGTGGCGAAGACCAGGAAGTTGACGACGACGGCGAGGCCGAATTCGAACGCGAGAACGGGGAATACATAGTTACAGCCGACGCGGACGGTTACGAAGAAGCGGAAGATTCGGTCGATATCGACGGTGACGACGAAGAGATCACGCTCGAACTCGAAGCGGAGTAGCCGGTTTGGCGGCGCGTCTGCGTTCGTCTAACCGGTATTCCGTTCGCCCGCCGCTGTTCGCTTGCACGGCCACAGTTTCCTCCGAAGCCGTCGTAATTGCTATTTGATCGGAGAAAGGCCAGTCGCTGTCGGTCCTATCCACGCGTTAGGCCAACTCGATTTTGGATGAAGTGGTAGAATCAGTCGTCGGCCCTCGAAAAGCACAGATCACGCCGGGTCACGCTCGAGTAACGGCGTGTCGATCTATCCCACACCTCATCCGGATCCGGTATGCGAACCGGTCTGTCCGTTGTTGCCCTTCTGAAAGCGAGTTCGTCGGTATCTCTGGTGCCCGAAACAGTTCCTTCGAGTGGCGTTGGTTCGGACGGATACCAGAGTAAACAGCCTCGAGCGTGGTGGCCCGAGGTTTTTGTAGTTCCTCAGCCGTGCGATAGCACTCTCTGCTCGGTAAGCAAGCGGGATACAGTTGGGCGGCTTACGCGCCCCGACCCGGACAGACGTACCAACCGAACCTGCGGTTAGGTTTTGTGAATTCGGTAATTAGAGCAGGCCGATCACGCCGGGAATCCAGCGGGTGTGCTCGGCGACAGTAACGCGATTAGGTCGTCGTGACACTTCGTCCAACTCGTTGATTCGAACCGATCTCTTCGAGACGGAAGAACCCCATCCTCAGTGGTTGTGACGTTTGTCCGCCGATCCCCCCTCTTCGTGAACGCACCGTACGTCGTACCCGAGTGGACGTCGCTAAGAAGTGCTGATTCAGTTCGAGAACAGGCCACTACGAAGTTGATCGGTTAGCAGGAACGAAAACGTGTCATTCGACCGTGACGCTCTTTGCGAGGTTTCGGGGTTTGTCGATCGGTCGATCGAGCAGTTTCGCCGCGTGGTAGGAAACGAGCTGGAGCTGAACGTTCGCGAGCAAGCCGGCCCAGACGGGGTGGGTGTCGGGAACCGAAAGATGCGTGTCGGCCACATCGACGAGCGAATGGTCGTCGGGACCGACCGCGACGATCGGCGCACCCCGAGATTGAGCTTCGATCGCGTTCGTCTTCGTCTTCTCGTCTCCACCACCTGAATAGACGGCAAAGATCGGCGTCTCATCGGTTACGAGCGCAAGGGGACCGTGTTTGAGCTGTCCAGAAGCGAACCCTTCGGCATGCTCGTAGGTGATCTCTTTGAACTTCAACGCCCCCTCAAGCGCAACCGAGTGGCTCAGTCCGTGGCCGATAAAGAAGTACGACTTGCTGTCCAGGCGTTCTTTCGCGACGGTCTCCGCCCGGCTCGATTCGAGCACCTGCTCGACGTGACCGGGCAAGTCCTGGAGCGTCTCGAGCATCCCCTCTTTGTCTTCCGCCGGCTCCGCATCGGGCAGGTCAGTGGCGATACGTTGAGTGAGTAACGCGAGCGTGACCGCCTGAGACGAGTACGTTTTCGTTGCGGCGACGCCGACTTCCGGTCCGGCCCGAATGTAGACGGCATCGTCGGCGGTCCGGGCGGCGGTCGAGCCGACGACGTTGGTGACCGCGAGCGATCGAGCACCGCGACTAGTCGCTTCGCGGACAGCTTCCAAGGTGTCGGCCGTTTCGCCGCTCTGCGTGACTGCGACGACGAGCGTGTTCTCGTCGACCGGGCCGGTCGTCGATTCGTACTCGCTCGCTCGCAGGACTTCGGTACGGACTCCCGCCGAGCGGAGCAACTGGCCGCCGTACATCGCGGCGTGATAGGACGTGCCACAGGCGACGAACTGGACGGCGTCGATATCGCCGAACGAGCCCGCGGGCAGGTCCTCGAAAACGACCTCGCCGTCCTCGGCACGACCCTCGATCGTGTTCGAGAGCGAGGTCGGTTGATTGTAGATCTCCTTGAGCATGTAGTGGTCGAACTCGCCCTTGCCCGCGTCCTCGGGATCCCAGTCGACGATATCGGTCGAGCGGCTAACCGGCTCTCCCTCGAGATCCGTAATCTGATACGAGTCGGGTTCGAGCACGACGATATCCCCCTCTTCGAGGTAGATGACTTCGTCGGTGAAATCGAGGAAGGCTGGAACGTCGCTCGCGAGGAACCACTCGTCGTCGTCCAAACCGAGGACGAGCGGCGATCCCTTTCGAGCGGCGTACACCGCTTCCTCTCCGTCGACGATAGCGGCGATTGCGTAGCTTCCTTCGAGGGTCGAGACGGCCTTTCGGACGGCCGCTTCGGTGTCACCCGTCTCGTCCCGGTACTCGTCGATCAGGTGCGGGATCACTTCCGTGTCCGTATCACTCTCGAATTCGTGCCCCTTCGATCGAAGGTCTGCTTTGAGTTCGTCGTAATTGTCGATAACGCCATTATGGACGACGGCCACGTCGCCGACAGTATCGGTGTGTGGGTGGGCGTTCTCGTCGGTTGGCGGTCCGTGGGTACTCCATCGCGTGTGGCCAATTCCCATGTTTCCGTTCGGACGGACTTCGAGCTGTGACTTGAGCTCGGACACTTCACCCGAACATTTGTGGACTTTGACGCCCGATCCGTTCTGGACCGCGATACCTGCGGAATCGTAGCCACGATACTCGAGGTTCTCGAGGCCAGACAGTAGCGTTTCTGCGGCATCTCCGTGACCGATCCGTGCAATAATACCACACATTAGTGACACACCTCAGTCGCCGATACTTGTCGCATCCGTGCTCGTAGGCCAAATTTCAGTGTTCTGTTCGTCACTGTACAGTCGTTGGAAACGGGCCCGTTGGCTACGACGGTACTGAAAGTCCGACTCGAAAGAGTAGCCTCAGATATGGTGGTGTCTCGTATCATCGTTATCTCATACCCGTATATGGCGTCCGTTGAGGGACGACTCAGGTATCTACTAGCGCATATCCTTTTGGGGCCATTACTATAGTACAGGTAAGCCGCCACCTATCGAGTGTATAATGAGTGGTTTGTGTCGATATATTCCGGGAAAAAGCAAATGGGAGTGAATTATTTAGGTATATATGTGTGCATGTTCGATTCTAGTTGGATCGGTCGTCAGACAATCGACCCGCGCTCGGAAAATAGTTGCACTACGTCGATATGGGGTGTACAGCCCTTCTCGTTGGCGTTATCAAACTGCTAATCGAGGTCTCTAGACGAGTGCCGAGGATTGTTGTTAGATAGACACGATCAGCTGACTCCTGAGAGTGGATATACGGACGCGAAAAAACGATTAGTACCTTCGGTGAACGTGGCGATACCGGGAGCTCCGAGAGCGGAGAAGGTGTTTTAAACGGGAGGAAATCTCGGACAGGAGTTCCCTCTTGACGCTGTTTGTCGGGACGGAATACGGGGAGATAAAGAACGATACGAGATGAGTAGATGACGGCCGATACTGACAGCGTTACTTTTCGATCGAAGCGAAATGAGGAAACGCGATTCGACACGAGGGGAGACTATCGACCACCCACGAAGACCGATTCGGTGGGGTCAGGCGACCGGGTTACCGACGTTGTCCGAGTCCGACTGATTGTTTTCGTTGATTTCGTCTCTCGCGAGCGTGATAACGTTCTCGCGCCCGAGCGATGTCTTCTCGATCGTTCCGCTATCGTGCATCTTCGAGAGTGTTCGGCTGACTTTCGACTTCGACCATCCGGTTTCTTCCGCGATCTGGTGTTGGCGGATTCGACCGTGGTTTTCGACGAGCAATCGCACGACTTGCCCTTCATCGCTTAACAGTTCGGGCGGGGTCTCGGCTGAGACGACGCTTTCGTAGGCGGGTGGTTGCTCCCGCGGAGTCGTCTCGTTCTGTGGGACGGATTCGCGTTGCTCGTCGGAGGCCAACGCCTGTGTCGGCACCGAAAGTTCGCGATCCGACATCGCTTCCGTAACCCGTATACCAACGAGCGCCGTGATCATGAGAAAGAGGATCACGATCAGGGCAGCCTCCAGATCTGAAACCGTCCGAATCATCTGAATCAAGAGGGGAGGCCCTGCCGAAATTTCGATTATTTCTGGGACGTGAACCGTCGAGACGTCCGGAACGTCGCCGAATTGCGAAATCGAACCCGGAACGGTTTCGGCGGAGTCAATACTAGTCACCGCGGCTTGGAAAACGCCGTTATCGGACTGTGAACTGGGCACCATAGTTTCGCCATTTGGGTGATCGGGGCGTGGCCGAACTCGCCTCGACAGCACGCTGATCGTATTATGTAGCCGCTCTATAGCACCTTCATTATGGGTTTACACAGTCGCGTTTAACAGGCTGCTAACTCTCGAGCCGATACAAATCGCTGTTTGTGCGGTATTTCCGCTATTGTAGCCGCTATCGATAGGTTCGAGCACACGTGAGGGTGCCACAACTGTTTATCTGCGGTATAGTAAACCGATCAAACCTGCTTGTCGAGTGTGAAGCCGGTTCCACGAATACGGAACCGCCGTCTACGCGGTTCCGTCGCACAGCCGCGTGCGATGGACCAAAACGATATATTACCTATGACCCCAACAATTAGCGATACCGAGGATCGAAATGACGAGCAAGAAAGCGGCCATCAGACGTTCAATTCCGAACAGAACGGTGTTTCACTCGAACACGGACAGGCCGCCGGCAAACCGACTGTCTGCGTGGTCGGCCTCGGCTACGTGGGGCTTCCGCTCGCGGTCGGTTTCGCATCGTCTTCGTATCCCGTTATCGGGTACGACGTCAACGACTCGACCGTCGAGACGCTGCAGGGGGGGACGGATACGACCGGAGATCTGACGGACGAAGCGGTCCAGCAGGACGAACTCACGTACACGACCGATTCGGCGGCGCTAACCCAGGCAGAATACGTTATCATCGCCGTGCCGACGCCGGTTCGAGACGACGACCGCCCGGATCTGAGCTACGTCGAGAGCGCGGGGACGACGGTTGGATCGAAGATGGACGCCGGGACGACGGTTATTCTGGAATCGACAGTCTACCCCGGCTCGACTCGAGAGGTGCTCATCCCGGCACTGGAAAACGCATCCGGAATGACCGCTGGTGAAGACTTTTTCGTCGGGTACTCACCGGAACGTGCAACTCCCGGCGACGCGGAACACGGCCTCGCGGATGTCGTCAAGGTTGTCAGCGGTCAAACCGAGAAAGTCCTCGAGGACGTCGCGACGCTATATGAGTCCATCGTGGACGCGGGCGTTCACCGCGCCCCCTCGATCGAAGTCGCCGAGGCCTCCAAGGTCGTCGAAAACACCCAGCGGGATCTCAATATCGCCTTCGTCAACGAACTCTCGATCGCGTTCGATCACATGAACGTCGATACGCAGGAGGTCCTCGATGCCGCGAGTACGAAGTGGAACTTCCACGGATACCGACCGGGGTTAGTGGGGGGGCACTGTATTCCAGTCGACCCGTACTTCTTCACGTATCGATCGACTCAGGAAGGGTTCGTTCCGGAGCTAATGGAAACGAGCCGAAAAGTCAACGAATCTGTTCCGAACCACGTTGCCGACCTGACGATCAAAGCGCTCAACGACTGCAAAAAGGCGCTCAGTACGAGCCGGGTTCTGGTGCTCGGCCTGGCATACAAGCCGGGCGTCGGTGACATCCGAAGTTCGAAAGTCGCCGATGTCATTGAAGTCCTCCAAGAGTACGACATCGATATCGAGGGCTACGATCCGTTCGCCGACAACGATGTCGTCCGAGAATCGTTCGGCATCGACGTCCAGGAAACCCTATCCTTCGACGGATTCGACGCGATTTTGCTCGCGACGCCACACGCCGAGTTCGAACACATCGACCTCTCTGCGGTCGCGACTGATGTCGCGGAGAACCCTGCGCTAGTGGACGTAATGGGTGCGCTCGAGGAGGCCGACGCGGCGGATGCAGGATTCGTCTATCGGAAGTTATGATGAACAACGCAACGCCGTTGATCGACTCGGCTGACGGATGCGGGATGGGGAGCACGAAACAAGCGAGACGATTCGACAACGAGGGGGAACACTAATGGACATCATCGTTACGATACAGCATCCGGGCCACGTCCACTTCTTTCGCAACGCCATTGCGGAACTGGATTCCGGGGGACACGACGTTCACGTCTTCGCTCGAGAGAGCGGGGTTGCAGTCGCCCTGCTCGAGGCCTACGGGATCGAGTACGAGCTTCTGGCCACGGACTCCGACTCGATGCTATCGCTCGCGACCGTCCAGGCGACCTACGAGGCACGATTGTTGTGCCGAGCCCAACGAATCCAGCCCGATGTCATCACCGCGATCGGCGGGGTCGCCGCGGCTCACATTGGGACGATCCTCCGGTCGAAGAGCATCGTTTTCTACGACACCGAGCACGCGGCGCTCATTCAGAAGCTCGGGTATCCCTTCGCCGACGTGATCTGTACTCCGGCGTGTTACGACGGCGAAATCGGTCCGAAACAGGTAACCTACCCCGGATATCACGAGCTGGCGTACCTCCATCCCAACCGGTTCGATCCCGATCCGACCGTCCTCGAGACCGTTGGAGTGGATCGAGACGACACCTTCGCCGTCGTCAGACTGAGTAGTTGGGAGGCCTCACACGACGTCGGACAGGGGGGGTTCGACGACCCGCACGAGGTCGTCGACCGACTCGAGGAGGCCGGTGCAAAGGTATTGCTCACCGCGGAAGGCGATCCGCCGGCCGATCTGAAATCCTACGAATTCACGGCGGCTCCCGAACGGATGCATGATCTCCTCGCGTTCGCCGACGTCGTCGTCGGTGAGGGGGCGACGACGGCAGCGGAGGCAGCGGTGCTCGGAACGCCGTCCGTCTACGTCAATTCCCAACCGCTCGGATACACGACCGAACTCGAGGAGGAGTACGAGCTGTTGTTCGGGTTCAACGATGCGGATCGGCACGCGAAATCGCTCGAAAAGGCCGTTTCGATCGTCGAATCGGCGGACGACGACGTCGAAACGTGGGAGCGGCGACGGGAGCGTCTCCTGGGGGAACGCATCGACGTGACGGAACTGATCGTCGATATCATCGAAACGAAAGCAGGCGCGGTCGACCCGGATCGGTCCGCACTCGCGACTAACCCGAGCTAGCACAATGAAGGTACTACAGTTGGTCACGTCTCCGCGACCGTTTTTCGAACAACAGGTATCGGTTCTCGAGGACCGCGGTATCGAGTGTACGGTCCTCGGCGTCCCGGGCGAATACGACGGGGATTCGGGTCGAACACCGCTCGACTACGTTCGATACTACCCAAAGATTCTTTCAGCCGTTCGATCGACTGACTTCGACCTGGTCCACGCGAACTACGGACTTACCGTTCCGTTCGCGCTCGCACAGCCGACCCGCCCCGTCGTGCTGACGCTGTGGGGAACCGATCTGATGAGCGACCAGGAGTGGCTTCGATCGATCAGTCAACACGGAGCCAGGCGATCGGACGCCGTGGTCGCTCCGAGTCAAGCGATGGCAAAACGACTCGAGACGCCGCACGAACTGATCCCGTTCGGCGTGGATACGGATATCTTTCGACCGATTTCGCAGATAAAAGCGAGAAAGCACGTTGGCTGGGATACCGACAAACCGATTGCGCTGTTTCCCTACGACACGGAGCGGTCAGTCAAAGACTTCGAGCGCGCTCGAACGCTCGCCAGGCAAACGGAAACCGACCTTCAACTGCGGGCAATAAACGGCGTCGACCACGACGAGATGCCCTACTACATGAACGCGAGCGACGCCCTTCTGGTCACATCAAAGCGCGAAAGCGGCCCGATGGTCGTCAAAGAGGCATCCGCGTGTAACCTTCCGGTCGTTTCGACCGATGTCGGATTCGTTCGCGAGACCGTCGACGGCGTTTCGAACTGTTTCGTCAGTGATGACGACGACGACCTGGTTAACGGTCTCAGAACCATCGCCCGAAACCGAGGTCGCTCCGATGGGCGTGAGGTGATTGACGGGCTCAGCCTCGAGTCGATGGGTGAGACGCTCGTCTCCCTTTACGGACAGTTACTCGAAACGAACGAATCTGCACCGTCTCGAAGGGGTGTTGTCCATGGAATATAAATCCCTCTCGGAACTCAGGCCTCTTCGACTCGATACGGTCGCCGCGATCATCGGGCTGTTGATCGCGTTAGCGTTGTTGCCGCTCCAGTTGTTCGTTTCCCAGATCTATCTCGAAACGGTGCCGATCATCCTCGGTCTCGCCTGCGTCCTGTATCTCGTCTCGTTATACCAACAGGACGACGTAAACGAATTGCTGGCGCTCCCGTCGAGCGTCGCAATGGCACTGCCGTCGATCGTTCTCGTCGGACTCTCGTCTCTGGTCTTTCTGACCGTTTTTCAGGGGGAACGGACAGTCCTGTTCTTCGCGCTCTCGAGTCTGATCGGGACGCTGATTCTCTGTCAGATCGTCTTTACCGATAGTCGGGATTTCCATCGCGGGATCGTGTTAACCCAGATCGTTCTGTTCGCGCTAGTCTTTCGCTTTACCGCATTGTACGCGACGCCGGGATACATCGGCATCGATATCTGGACCCACATGGAGTTCGTTGAAGCGATTTACGACGCCGAGATGTTAGGTGCGATTTCCCACGACAAGCACTACGGATCGCCGCTCTATCACCTGCTGGTCGTAGCGAGTTCGCTCGTCTACGACGTCTCCCTTCGAACCGCGTTATATCTCTCGATGGGGATCCTCATGCCGTTCTCGGTACTCCTCATCTACGCGACGGCGAATCTCCTCGTGTCGGACCGATGGGCGACGTTGGCGGCCGCGTTGTTCGCGTTCGCCAGTCACGTCACAATGTGGGGGCTACACCTCATCCCGACGAGTCTCGGTCTGGTGTTCTTCCTTGGGATGTTGTACGCACTGATCAGGGTGATGCGAGTCGAGTATACGATTCGCGACTTCTCGCTCCTGATCCTCTTTGGGATCGCGATAATTCTCACCCATCAAGTTTCGACGTTCATCATGCTCGTCCTGTTGTTGGCCGCGTTCGTCGCGCAGGTTATCTTCGTAATCGGACCGCTGGGACTGACTCGGCTCGACACGAGTGTCTTTCGCGCGAAGAAACCGGTCAACCTGTTCGGACTCGTCGTCTTCAATTTCGGGTTGACCATCTTCATCTGGTCGCTTACTCCGTACGGAGAGAACTCGTTCCTCGCGACGGTGTTGCTTTTCTTCACCGAGACGCTCGAGGAAAGTGCCGGCCTGCTCAACATCGCGAGTGGGTCCTCCGACGGCGGTGCTGACGGTGCCGAGCAGACCTCGACGTTGCTCGAGCAGGCCGTTCCGTACCTGGACGCGCTCGGATTTTTACTCTTGCTCGGCGTAACGTTTGCAGGCTGTCTGTACGTCGTGCACAGGCGTCGCGCCGAGCAATCCGTCTTTACGCTACTGCTCGCTGCGGCGATCATGCTGGTGTTCGTCCTCGTCCTGCCGATGTTCGGCATCCGAAACTTCATTCCAACTCGGTGGTTCGCGTTCCTGTTTGCCCCCATGGCGATTCTCGGTGCTATCGGCCTTCGTTCGTTCAGACAAAACCTCTCGCCCGAGATCGTGGTTTGTGTCTTACTGGTGTTTACGCTCGTCTATCCGGGCGCGATGATAGTCGCCGTCCAGAGTAACGCCGAAAATCCGGTCTTCTCCGATCAACACGAACGTCTCGCGTACGACGAGGCGGAACTGGCCGCAGTTGAGGCGATCGGTGAGCACACCGGATCGCCGTCCGGAAACGAGATTCTTCCGGAACAACAGCTCCACACCGATCATCCGTATCACACAGTGATCAGTCGAACCGGCGCCTATCCATCTTCGAGGGATGCGACGATCCCCGACGATGGGGCGGCGGATCACGACTATACCGTCTATCGATCGGCGCAGTCGACCGATGCCACCTACTTCGAAGACCTCGATGGCGAACAGCGGACCAAATCCATCTCACAAGAGCAACTCTGTCGACCGGATCAGGGGGCCGTATACACGAACGGTGAAGTAACGTTCTGTACGGCTTCGCCGGCGACTAACTGAACTCGGCGTGATGTCCTCGAGCGGGACATCGCAACCAGGTTTGAGTGGCGGTCCCGTCTTCGCCTCGCCGTCGGAATCTTTCTCATTATAACGCATTCGTCGGGTTTTCCAACGGACGACTCCAACTCTCGTACCGATCCGCGAGCGAGAGTGAGCGGTCCCACGAGCGGCTGTCGACGAGCTGTGAGAGAATCCAAAATGGATACTGGCATTTCTGCAGATCGGTTTTCTTTCGTCTCGAGCGCGTTTAGGAACTCCACTTCCGCAGTGAGCCGGTCAGTCCGTGACAGATCGGATTCGTTGCCTCGAGTGAGGAGTTGGTCACTTCGGAGTGAAAGTCCATCACACGGAAACTGGGTACGGATTGTATTCGCGAATTCCATCCCGCTGGGAATTGCGCCGCTCGTATCTGCTTCCGGCGTTATAGTGGTTTCAATCACTGTCAAATACTGGTGAAAATGATCTGGGTTATCACTATCGCGGGTACCGAGCACGTCTGACAGCTGGTAGTGTAGACTGTCGGCTGTACCTATGGAAAGATTCTCTCCCCCGAGGCGATGAGAATCGTGACAACGTACAGCCGACAGTATTACAACACATCTCACGGATGAACTGATCGTACCGGAAGCGCTGATCTATCGTTTGACATCCGTGAGAGAACGGAGCCGTAGAACCGCTTTATGTCCCACTTATCCATGTATTAGATCTCGCCAGCTTCGATAACACGGTGATAATGAGACAGAGGTATGAACGTCGTTAGAACCTCCGGTGCAACCAAATACGGGACGAGACGCGAGAATAAGACGTCTGCTACTTACTCGAGTTCAATCGGAAGTGGGAGCGATTGATCGGCGGTATCAACTGCTGGGTCGGACGGGGAATCACCTTCGTAAAGCAATAATACCAGTCGGTGTTGTTCACCGTCCGCCGATGGCGTGATCTCCAGTGGTTGTTCGTGCGTTTCACCCTCGGAAACGCTCACTGTTTCGTTGGTGAGTTCTGCTTCCGATTCGACCGTCACCTCGTCACCGTCGCCGTACTCGACCTGTTGAATGAGTGCAACGACGGTATACGTCCGATCGCCGTTCTCCTGGTTCGTAATCGAAATCGGCACTTCCTGTGGCTCGCCTGCAGTGAACGTCGACTCGTACATCGTTTCCGTCTCACCGTCGAGGTCTGATGTTTCGACTGAAAATTCGGTAAACCCGTCCGGTTGTACCGGATTAGCAACGGCGAATCCGGCACTGGCAATCAATAGGATGAGACCAAACGCAATCGCGATATTGTACGGTCGCGTATTTGTTCGGTTGTACGGGGTCGATTGATCCTGTCTAATAATGGGTGGGACGATTACGCGAGTTGGTTCGAACCGGTGGGCTGGCGAAAGCTGATACCGGGAAAGGACTCCGATAAGCGCGAGACAGATCGTCAACAATGAAATCCCGAAAAGTACTGGTTCGGCGGTCACACCCCATGGGGTTACGGTCGTAATGAGGGCAATTCCGGGAACGAGAGCGACACTGAAAGCAATCGACAAAATGAAGCGTTCTGTGGGCTTAATACCGCCGCTGAGCAGTGCAGATTTATCGAACCCCGTTTGTTCTTCGTCGAACGAGTGTTGTTCTCCACTCGCATCACCGGGAAAGAGAGCCGCTACGAGGGCGTATCCGGGGAATAAGAGAACGAGTGGTATCGCTAACAGGACCCGAATAGCGCCCGAAATACCGCTAAACAGGCCGAGGGCGACGGCTCCAGTAGCTGCAACGAGAAGTGCGAGGTCGAGAAACCACCAGTCGGTGTCACTCATATGGCTATCTACGGTCGGCTCACGGTTTATTATCACCCCTGTAAGCCCGGTAAATCAGGGGGTGCTTGGAGGTCTCTTTTCGGAATTATATAACGCATCTGGCAATAATATGAGCTATAAGTGTTTCGCCGGTTCTGTACCGTTTCAAAATTAAGAACGTCCATAAATTCAGTAGTAATGTCGGTACGGATCATATGGAGATACCATGGAATAATTTTTAGCTCGAGTGTCGTATGGTCCGGTTATTTGGACGTTACAGGTCCGTAATCGAGAGTATAAAATGGGCAAAAAACAAATTCGCATTGATGAACTGAATGAAAATAGATTCTCAAAAGATGTACGGTTCCAATCCTTTATTATCTCCTTCTGATTAGTGAGAATCACCACGATGGAATCGACATATATCAGTTCGGAAGAACAGGGGGAACCGGATATGGATAACGAGGGTGAAAGCAGTTCGGAGAACGATACCTTCCCTAAAGACGAAATATTCCACCTACTGCAAAATGAACGCAGACGGCTGGTACTGGAGTATCTACGTCAAACTGAAGGCCCAGTCCGTATGCGAGACGTTGCAGAACAGGTTGCGGCATGGGAACACGAAACAACCGTTGAAGAACTGACTTCCACCCAGCGCCAACGCGTGTACATCCCGCTGTACCAATCCCACCTCTCGAAACTCGATAAGGCGGGAATAATCGACTACCAACAGAACCGCGGAATCGTCGAACGGAAACCGCTCGCAGACGAGGTCGACCGGTACCTTCAGGTGGACCCAGTTACCGAACCGACAGCTGACAACGAAGCCGAGCAGCGAGGCTGGGATGACGGGTACATCGGCGCAACTGTCCTCTGTTATGTAATACTTCTGGGGGCGGTGTTCGAAATGCCGATCATCTCGGTCTTCTCGGGAATCGGCCTCAGCGCACTTATGCTGTTGCTTTTCACCCTGATGACTGCTCGCCGCTTTTTCAACTAACCACGTAGCGGTCTCGCTACTGAGAGCGACGATTAGATAATAACGAACAGAACAACCAACAGCGTAATCGAAACGGCCCCGACGAACGCTCGAGAAACGAGTTGATCGTTCGGTCGGTCAGGCCCGAGAACTGTGATGGTCCCACGTTCCGGATCGAAGTCGATGTCTCCAGCGTCGTCGAGCGCGGGGAGTCGTTCCTGGTGGAGCCGTTCGTGGACATCTGCCCAGGTGTCGACTGAGGGGTCTGCTGGATGTACGAGATAATCGACAACTTCGTCGACAGTAACTGGGGTCGTCAGTTCCTCAAGTGTCGAAAGTAGAATAAGATCTGACGCGGGGATGAAATCAGTTGCTGTCGTTGCGGAATCCTGGTCCCCTTGTTCGGAATATTTCAGTTCCTTTTCACTCGTCAGACGCATGTTTCACGTTAAATCTTCGTGGTGTATAAGTATTCCCACGCTTCACCGGTGTTTCTTGAGAAATGGTAGCAAGATAGACCGTTTCACACCATCTATCATGGTTAATCATTTTAGTCCAAGTGGATTATACAACATCGTCGACTTGCGAATCCTCAACCGTTGCCGAAGCGATCAAACCCGGTAACCTACTCCATCTTACTCATCCGACGCTTCGTTCATTCCGCCAGAACGGATACTTCGCTTCAAAATGCTACAGAGAAGGTGTATTCGACGGGGCCAACCAGGGCGAGAGCATTTCTTTTCTGTTCGACCAGATGCCCAGCCAGCGTTGGATATCGTTGATTCGGAGTTTATGCCTCGCCGGAAGCGGATGAGTGCACTCGAGTTCGGGGAGGAGGCGTTGATCGAACTCGTACTGGTCAAACAGAACGTCACGGTTCGGCCAAGGGGGATCGAACGAGGAGAGAAACGGGGTCTTTCGCCGGACGAAGCTCTCCGCTTCGTTGAGGAGTTCCGTATCGTGGGGCCTGTCTGGTGGACGGTGTCGGAGCACGTTTTCGTCGATTCGTTTGAACGCGCGAAGGAACGTTTCCGTCGTCCGATACTCCGGTGGAGTCTGTAGATGCCACTCGACTAGCTCGGCGTCTGTAGCCAGAAATCCCGTAAAGAAATGATCCGAAAGGTGGTTGTGAAACGGTATCGACGGCTGGTTCGCTATTCCACAACCGGTAAGCTCGTTCTGCGGTTGATCGGCTCGGTCTGCAATCGAGTCGACCGCCTCACCGACCGTTTCTCTGACGTAGGTTTCGACATCGTGATCGAAGGACATCCGATCGGCGAGGTCGAGACTCGCTTCGGGGATATACCCGAACCGCTCGAGCAGGACTTCGACCGGGTCGGGGTTCGAATTCAGCCGATCGAAGCAGATCCGTTTTCCGAGTACGTCGATTCCGGCCTGTTCGGTAAAGTGGCCACGAAAAAACGTATCGCAGAGGAGCCCGTGATGTATCGTATCGACGCTTATCTGGTCGGTGTATCCGGCGTGGTGGATATGCAGTGATTCTTTGATCCCCTGCGAGTAGCGAACTTTCGATTCGTGTGCGCGCAAGTACCGCTCGTCGGGTGGAAACGAGGTATGAGTTACGTCGTACTGCTCCGCGAGGCGTTTTGCACCGGTGACTTCCTGTCCCTCGGGATACCCCACGGTATAACACTGTTCGATGTCCGGGAGTTGCGACAGAAGGATACGCGAATCGTATCCGGCTGAAAGAAGGAGTCCGCTCGTTCCCGGCAGTTTCGACCGCCTGTCGATCGCCCGCTCGAGCCGATCCGCAAGTTCCTGAACGTAGTCGAAGTTCCGAGGTTTGTAGACGAATCGGTCTAACTGGGTGACCGAATCCGAGGTGAGCTGGCTATCCAGCGGCAGTCGGAAGAGCTCTTCGACCCACGTTTTCTCCCCGAGTGTCACGCCGAGGTGAAGAAAATCAAGTACGCCGTCCCGGTGAAGTTTGGGCGAGGCGAGCGTTCGGCCGACTTCGCTGGCATCGGTTCCGAAGACTCGCACACTGGGTCCATCCGTATAAAAACAGGACCGCGACCGAACCATATCGGTGGCGACGAACGCCTGATCAGTGGAATCAGCATCGAGAACCGCGAGATACGACCCGTTGAGGTTTCGAAGTGCGTCTTCCCCCTCGGTCGAATACTGCTCAAGTAGCCAGCGCGCGGCGTTTGACTCCTCGCCCGGGACGTACGCTTCTCCCCAGATGAGACAGATACCGTTTTCATCGCTGTACGTCGCGCTCCAGCCGGGTGCTCCGAGACCGGAGTCTCTGATCCCCGCAGTTATCGTTTTTCCTTCGAGGATTTCGTCGAATTCGTCGTCCGATCTGAATCGCTTGAACGTCTCGATACCGCCAAATACGCCGAAGAGTTCCTTGTTCATCGTCTATAACCACCTCAGTGGACGAGCGAGCGGCGTTCGACAGTCACTGTGGCTGGTACCCCCGTCCAGTGAGCACCCGAGAGCGTGCACCTCGTTGTCTAAACTTCGGTGAAGCGACCATTAATTATGACTTAGTTAAGGGCTCAAACGGCCGGAAATCGATTCGTTCTCGAATGTGAGCCTCATTATTCCGCAGATTCCCAACAGCGACGCCCTCGAACTGTCGACGCGCTCTGCCCAGCGTTCGACTATTGGATCTATAATAATGGGGCCTGTGGCGGTACAATCGACTCAGCAATGACACGTAGACGAGCAACGCGACGACGAATCCTTGCCCTCTCAGGAACAGCAGCTGCCGCGGGTCTTGCGGGTTGTAGCGAGCGGATAGACGACGTTACGAACGGATCTGACGACTCGAATGGAGAGTCCTCGGACGAACAGACTGCCTCCGCCCTCTCGGAAGGCGTTCCATCACTCGAAACGGAATACAACAGTCGAGAAGAGTACGCGGACCCGGGAGAGTCCTTCGACGATTTCGAAGACGTCGAGCCGTGGGAGGTTATCGAAGGGGAAGGCGAGGCCGACGAGGATCACGTCTTCGCCGGCGACCAGAGTCTGAAGCTGAACTCGGACGGTGAGGACAACATCCTCGTCGAACGTGACGTCGACGACGAGGACTTTACGGACCAAGATATTTCGTTCGCCGTTCGGACGACTACACCCGATAATATAACCATCAACGTCCATCTCGTCGATCGGCTCGGCGACGAAAAGATCTACTCGCTTCGTGAGATTACCTACCGCGAACCGGACGTCGGCTGGTTCCGATCGAGCCCCGGCGTGTTCGAGGAAACAGAGATCGAACCGGATCTCGGGCAGTTAGATCGAATCGAACTTCACGTCTTGCACTCGATGGACGAAGCCGAAGTGTGGATCGACGATATGCGCACGCACGATACCCCTGATCAGGGATATGTCATCCTGTGCTGGGACGATGGGTCCACCGACTACTACGAGACCGCATCGCCACTCCACGACGAGTACGAATTTTCGACCGTCCAGGCACCGGTCCCCCGTTGGACCGAGGAAGGGCGAGACGGAATCATGTCGGTATCACAGCTCCAGGAACGACAGGATGAGGGCGATCAAATCGTCGTCCACGGGACACACAGCCCGCTTCACGAGATCGAAGACGAAGACGACCTCGAGGCCCGACTCGGCGGAGACAAGAACTGGTTCATCGAGCACGGCTTCGAGGGTGCAAATTACATCGTCTACCCGCACAACAGCTACGATCAAACGAGCCTCGAGTACATTACCGACTACCACTACTGTGGCGGCTTCAACCAGGCCGGGAACGTCAACACGACGGGGGTCTACGGCTTCGATCCGCTTGCGTTGCCCCGAACGATCGGTCACGACCTCGATATCGCGACGCGCTGTATCGACCTCGTCGAGAAGCACAACCAGTGTTCGATCCTGAACTTCCACACGTTCGAGGCGGATAATACGATGGATGAAGACGACTACGAGGAGCTACTCGAGTACATTGACGATTCCGACGTTGAGGTCATCACGTTCGACGAACTCTGGGAGATGCGAACGTCAGTCCACTTCGACAACTAATCCGTTGTGACATCCACCCTGCCCTGAAAGGCGAGGCTGTGTCCCTGTTCCTCACAGAACTCGGCAAAAAAATTACGCCGGGGTGCGGTTCACTCCGTCGAGAGGGTTATCTTCGTTTTTCCGGTTGCGCCGGTCTCGTCGACGACGCGAAGGCCGACCGAGTACTCGCCGTCTTTGGCGATCGTCACGTCTATCGTTTCGCCAGTTTTATTGTACTGATCGGCGCTGTAAACGCTCCACTCGTATGCCTCGATTGCCTCGTTCGGCGTTTCGGCGCAGGTCCCATCGAGCGTGACGGTCTGTCCGGGCTCGAGCGAGTGGTCTTTGGCTCCCGCCGGATCGGTCTCGATTTCAGCGGTCGGCGAGTCCGAGGCGTCATCGTCGGTTTGCTCGTCCTCGGTGAACTCATCGTCTTCGTCGGCAGATTCTTCGTCTTCGTCGATATCATCACCGGATCCGTGTCCATTGTCCGGCTCCTCCTCCGGGAAGAGGGCGTCTTCGACCAGGCGTTCGACGATCACTGATTGCCACTCGACGCGCGTCTCGAGGTCGTGATCGGTCGAGAGCGTTTCGACCAGGAACGCGTCGGCGTCGAGATCGCGAGTCGCTTTGTGAACGAGCAGTCCGCTCGGCTCGACCCCCGAACGGGTGAAGTTGCCGATCTCGAATAATGGATCTGACTCGTCGACGTATTCGCCGTTGACGTGGTCGACTGCGTCCTGTGCAGTTGTCGTGGCATCGGGCGAGTTCGACCGGAAAATCGCCTGGCCAACACCATCGACGGGATCGCCCGCGTAGATACCCGTCGACTCGTGGAGATCAATAACGATATCCGGCTCGTTCTCGAGGACGACGTCCCAGAGTCCCCGTGCGAGTTCAGTCTGTGGCTCGCTACTCTCGGGGAACTGCCGATTGAGGTCGACACCGTCAGCGCCGGCACGACCTTGCTGATCGACCGCTGTCGCGTTCGCTTCGGGAATCGTGACGAGCGTTCCGGCGTCGATCGCCCACTTGGCGATCTCGTTTGCAGTTGCGTATCCGGCGACCTCGTTCCCGTGAACGCCGCCGACGACGAGAACGGTCGGTCCATCCGCCTGCGCTTCCGTCGTATAGACCGTAGTTTCGTGGTCAGTTCCTTCGAGAATGACGTGTGAATCACGAGAGACGGATTCGTCGCCATCCACTTCGTCGTCTGCAGATGTCGTCGCAATACCAGCACCTGTAATCGCACTCCCGGCCACAAGCGCTAGCGTAGATCTTCGCGAAAGCGTATCTCGGAGCATTCCATCCGATGCTTTCGACAGGTTCCTGTTTGTTATCGTGAGTATAGTCTGTGAGGGACAATATTTTAATTCGTTTAAATATGAAATGTAAATAGTGTTGTAGTGGATTTTATCCTCTGATTTTGATTATGTAACTGTTGTCCTCCGGAGGGATGACAAGTATATAACAGACGCCGTACCGTTCGTCGAACCGTCGAACCGCGGACCGTCACCCGGTTGGATTCGAACTGCTTTTGTAGCCGGTGAAAGAGGCGGGGATCGGACGGCCCAACGGCCCGCTTCCCGCTGATCTATTTGATTCGAACGATGCGCTGGAAATCGTTCCCGTAGTTGTCTACCGGCTTCTCGAGGTCGGGGAACAGCCGACTCAAGTCAAAATTCCGTAACGTTACAGCCAGAGCTTGCGTCGAACGGACGTTGGTTCGGTTGATTCCCAACGGATGGTCTACGAGAACGCGGCGTCAACTCGTTCAGACCAACCCGGACAAGAGTTGGTCACATGGTGTCGACTACCGGAGCACTCGACGAGCAATCAGCGTTCGAACGATCACGGCCGCGAGCAAGACGAACCCAACCGCCGTTGCGATCGGAATCGGACGACGCCGGATACCGGAGCCGGCCGCCCAGCAGAGACCGGGGTATTTCCGGGGTGAGGCGGCGGCCGCTCGAAGGTGCCAGAGTCCGCGGAGAGGCTTTCCATCGGCAAAGTACCGTTTTGCGATGACGAGTTCGTGACTCGATCGGATATCGAACCCTCGCTCTTCGAAATGTTCGACGGTTTCTTCGTGCATCGAGAGGTACTGACGGCTCGCCTCTTTGACGACGGCTGCTGGTGGGTGACCGGTCTCTTCGCGAACGACCAGCGGTTCGTCGACGTACGCGAGTTTTCCTTCCTTGAGAACCCGGATACAGAACTCCGGATCTTGAAATCGATCCAAATCCTCGGTGAACCCGCCGATATCGTCCGCGACGTCCGTTCGAACGAGCAGCGTCGAACCCGCACCCGGCTGGACGTTGTCCGCGAAAATCTCGCCGATCAACTCGTCGTTTCCTTCCGTCGTCGGCGTTTCGTCGCCAGCGGCCAGCGCGCTCGCAGCCGTACTCCGAACCAGACCATCAGCGCCGGATAACTCGAACGCCGAATCGCAGTAGGTGCCGACCCAGTCGCTCGAGCGCCCCTCGAGCGCCTCGAACTGTCGCTCGAGTTTCTCGGGAATCCACGTGTCGTCCGAGTCGAGAAAAGCGGTGTACGTACCTTGTGCGTGATCGATACCGGTGTTTCGAGCCGCGTTCGCGCCTCGGTTCGTCGCGTGAACGACCGGCCGAACCCGCGGATCGTCGTACGCCGCGAGCACCGAACTCGTTTCGTCTGTCGATCCGTCGTCGACCACCACCACTTCGAGGTCGTCGACCGTCTGCTCGAGCGCGCTGTCGATCGCACGAGGGAGGGTTTCCGCTCTGTTGTACGTCGGAATAATTACGCTAACGCGAGTCATTTCGTCGGTTATTCCGTCCCCCAACGGATTATTATGCCACCGCTAAGCCTCGTTCGAATTCGAACCGCTCTCCCCCGTTAAATCACCGGTCGTCCCGAACGTCGTCGGGGAACTCGTTGTTCTCGAGTTCCACGGAGCCAGAATCACTGCTGATGAAGACGGAGTTGCCGTTTTCGGACTGCGCTTCCGTGTTTTCTATCGTGACGTCGTCCGCACCGCTGATAGCGATCGACGTGTTCGACGTCTCGAACTCGCTGTTTGTGACGAGATATTTCGAGCCGCTGAGGTACAGTCCACCCCGTTCGCTGCTACCGGTTTGCTCGAGGGAGAACGAATCGAACTCGCAGTCGTTTCGTTCACAGTAGACGGCGTGTTGGATCGGGGTTCCGCTCGCGTCACCGGTGACGGAGACGTCTTGGAAGGAGACTTCCCCTGCGTCTTCGCCGAGAAGTCGAAACGCGTAGGCGCTGCCGTCGATTTCGACGTTGACGTCCGTAAAGCTAGCCGTTCCCATTCCCCGGTCGATCCGAATACCCGAACTATCTCCTTGTCCGACATAGACGTCCGTGTTTTCGATCGACACATCATCGACGTCGTCCATCACCCGAATCGCCTCACCGTTCGGCTCAGCTGCGTGGATGGTGACGTTATCGATGTCGAACGTATCCCCTCGGTCGAGTCGGATCGCATGCTGGCCGGGCGCGTGGTTCGGGTTTTCGTCGACGATGACCGTCGCGTTCCTAATCGCTCCGTGTGAGCCACTGAGGCGGATCGAGGCGGTGCTGCTGTTTGCGAACCAACCACCGTCGACGCCGACCTGTCCGTTCTCGCTGGAGGCGTACAGGCCGTTACCCGGGAAGCCGCCGAGGACGCAATTTGCGAAAATCAGTGTTCCCTGATGGTTGTTGTTGATGTGAATGCCGGTCGGTCCTTTCCACATGTTCCCTGCGTTCGGCGTATCTTCGACGTGGACGCCGCCGTCAGGTGCTTTGAAACAGTCGACGTATCCCTCCCCGTCCGGATCGGTAATATTGAACAATCCAGGACCCCATGTTCCGGCGTCGTGAGAGCCGCGGACGATAACGTTTCGAACGTAGAGTCCGTCCTCGACTTCGGCGTTGAGGACGCGAATGCCCGTTTCTTCCGCAGTCTGGTCGACCTCGAACCCTTCGAATCGAAGGTTTCGTCCGGGGTTCGAGCTCGTTCCCATTCGGAACAGACGGTATTGTGGACCGTCGAACTCGTGATAATTCGCGGGGACGATGGTCGCATCGTCACCGACGAACCCGACGTTATCGAACCCGGTGAGACGAAGCTGTGAATCCATAGCGTACCGCCCTTCGGGGAACCGGAGCAGAGTATCATCGCCTACGTGCTCGCGGAGGACGGGAGTGATCGACGTTTCTCCGGTCGGATCCGCACCAGCGTCGACGACATCGACAATGGTTTCGTACTGATCTTCAGTTTGCTGTGCCGAACCAATACCTGCGATTCCCAACGTCGAGCCAACGCCGACGAGACAACCTTTCAGGTATGATCTTCTACCAAGCGAACGTGATTGTGAATCTCCTTGCATCGCATGGAGGCGTTACCAGAGGGGGGATTTACATATATAAACGGTAACTGAAAATGAAATTATTGACGACGTGAATGGATAGAGAACAACTGTTTCATCGAGAACAAACAATCTTTCATTACGAGAGCTCTTTCGGAGTATTTTGCCACTTATGACGGTGCTAATCGCGTCTGAAGCCCGTTCCGTGCGCCGAACTGCTCTCTCTGTTGAAGCGCTTAGCATACGGATAAGAAAGGGGAGCTGACGCGTTTTTCCTGTCGATGACGAACAGAAACCGACGATCGTTCATAACGACGGCTGCCGTCGCCGCGACGGCGGGGCTTGCAGGGTGTGCTACGGAGGTGCGTGAGTCGCTTCCGTTCCAATCGGACGACTCTAGCGACGGTGGAAACGACGATGACGACAGCGATACCGAAGAGGGGGAGACTGAAGCGGACGAACTCGACCACTTGCCCGGCGAGACCGTCGAGGATTTCGACGATCTCGATGATTGGGTATCACTGCTCGACGGCGGGGAGCTCGAGGCGGCAACGGACGACCCGTACGCGGGGTCACAATCCGCCCGTCTCACCGCAGGCGAAGAAGGCGATTATGCGGGTATATACTCCACGGTTTCCGGGGGACTTGATTTAGACGAGCAAAACCTCTCGCTCGCGGTGAAGTTCACCGACCGTCAACAACTCCACCTCACAGTCGAGTTGTTCGCCCCGGATTCGAACAGCGTTCACTCGTTCACTCGGACGTTGGTCGGGCCGGCTGACCGATGGGTACGGGTCGACCTCGGCACCACCGGACTTGATTCGCACACGGACCTCAGTTCGGTCCAGGAGATCCGCATCGCGGCCCGCCGTCGCGGCGGGGAAGACGGATCCATCGAGTGCGAAATCGACGATCTTCGATCCGTTTCGCGTCCCGATCGAGGAAAGGTGTTGTTGCTGTTCGATGGCACGCTCGAGAGCCACCATACGGAGGCCCTCGAGCCGATGCAGGAACACGACTTCGTGGGGGTTGAAGCCGTTATTCCTGACGCCGTCGGGGAAACGGACCGACTCACGTACGGATTGTTACAGGATTTAAACGACGCCGGATGGGAGATGATCGCCCGGCCGCAAACGGGGTCACAGCGACTACCCGACTTCGAAGCGGACGAACAGGAACGAGCGATCGAACAGACGAAATCCTACCTCGAGAGCCGCGGATTCGACGACGGAGCGGAGCACTTCGTCGTTCCTGGCAACATACTCGGAACGAATACGATCGATGCTATTCGAGAGCACCATGAACAGGCGTTTCGCTACGGCGGGAGCCCGAACGCACTGCCGCTTACGGATCCGCACAATATCAGCGTATTCCCCGGCACCGAAGGCGACGTGACGAAACAGTACGTCGATTACGCCGCCGAACACAGCCAGCTCGCGGTGCTTCGCTTCGAAGAGTTAGGCGACGACGGAATGGAACTCGAGGCGTTCGAGGATCTCCTCGAGCACATCGACGACCAGGACATCGATGTCGTCACGGCGACCGAACTGCGAGAAGACCGATGAACCGATCTTCCCCTGGGCCGCTCGGCGGCCATGCCGGCAAACGACACGACAGCCGTTACCCCGACGAACTCGATGGGGGAAGTATCGATTCGCACGTGAACTATCACGGCGCTGGACGCGAGGATAATGCCCCAGATATCGAGGTCGCCGCGAGTTCCGGCAGCCGCGTTGGGCCCGGTGAGCACAGAGCGAAAACCGACGTCGACCCCCTCGGTGGACACTGATGTACCGAGAAACGTCCGTTGGTATCGTGATGCCCGCGTACAACGAGGAGGGGTTCGTCGGCGACGTTATTCGCGAGATGCCAGCGTACGTCGACCGAATGTACGTTATCGACGACCGTTCGACCGACGGAACCTGGGACGAGATTCTCGAGGCCGCTCGTGCCGATCGGGCGAAGCGTGCGAATCGCAGTGTCGACGGTGCTCGCGAACCGCCTGGGAGTGATCACCTCCGGGCTGATGGCGGTGCTGGAGCGTTGACGGAGCGAGCAACCGTTCACGAGCCGATCGGTCGTGTCGTCCCGATCCAACACCGAGAAAACATGGGTGCCGGCGGGGCGATCAAGACGGGCTACCTCGCCGCGCTCGAGGACGGTGTAACCGCGACGGTCACCGTCGACGCGGACGGCCAGATGGACCTCTCGCAGATGCAACGGCTACTCGACCCCATCGTAGAGGGGACCGCCGATTACACGAAAGGGAATCGATTGCTCAACCGCGAGTATCGATCGGCGATGCCACGGTTTCGGTTCGTCGGCAACGCGATGTTGACGTTTCTGACAAAGGTCGCCTCGGGGTACTGGAAGACGATGGACCCACAGAACGGGTATACCGCGATCTCCCACGACGCGCTCGAGGCGATCGATCTCGAGAACCTGTACGAGTACTACGGCTACTGTAACGACTTGCTGGTCAAACTCAACGCGAGCGACATGCGCGTCGCCGACGTTTCGATGCCGGCGGTTTACGGCGACGAGGAGTCGAGCATCGAATACTCGACGTACATTCCGAAGGTTTCGTTGATGTTGTTAGGGAACTTTCTCTGGCGGTTGAAAACGAAGCATCTTGGGACGGACTTTCACCCGCTCGCGTTGTTTTACCTGTTCGGGGCGGGAACGGCCGCCGTCGGAGCCCTCGGGATCGGGTGGGCGCTGTTCGATACAATACTGCAAAGCGGGTCGATTCTCCTGACCGGGACCGTGAGTTTCCTGATCTTTGGACTCGGAGTCACGCTATTGTTGTTCGCGATGGTGTTCGATATGGCCGAAAGCGAGCACCTCGAAAGTCAGTATCAGTAGGGACGATGCAAAAACGGGGCTGTCCCGACGGATTCAGCGTCCGTGAAGGGGAACCGTCCCGGTCGAAAATTCGATTTTGCTAGAGATCGCGGGTCGTCTTCGACGGTATTCCCTCAATGATAGTGTGGCCTCTTCTCCACCCATAATCATTATATTGTTTCATATAAATTAATATCTGTCAGTTAGATATTTGAAACGGTGATAGCCAGCGGAAACGTTCTGTTATATTAGTTTTTGTGAGCGTATATTCTATACGCGCACTATAATAATTCCTCACCCCAGTCTATAATTTTCAGAGTGATGGCTACACAAAATCAAACTGGCGACAAACTCACGACTAACCGAATGGGTCTTTCCCACTCGTTGAGGTCGTCTATCGCCAAGTATGCACCATTAGCTGGTCTGTTACTAATTCTCGGCATTCTCGGTGTCGAATTCAATTACCGACTCGATCTCGGACAACAGCCGCTCGAGCCGTACCGAATCTTCTTCGAATTACTCGTCGCCGGGCTCGTCGTTGCAGTCCTGCGGAGCAAGGTCGGACTCGTTACGTACGGAATGTTTGGTCCAATTATTCTCGCGTTCATCCTCGTCGAGAGTGGCCTTTTTTGGGGGACGGTACTGTTCGTCAATATCTTTCTCGTTGCCCTCTGTACGTACCTGATTCTCGAGCCGTTCCGTCTCGGAACTGCCCACCGAATCGGTGGCCTCGTCATGGTGGTAACGATCGCCATCACGACGTTTCACGTCATGGGTGATACCGGCGTTCTCCCGGACCAGGTGGACGCGCTACAGGTATTCTTCCCTGCAATTGTCACGGCGTGGTACGCGGACCGGTTCGCTCGAGAACTTTCCGAACGAGGGTGGCGAGCGCCGGCCGTCCGGTTTACCTGGACGCTCGTCGTCATCGTGATCGCGTACCTTATAATCGCCCAGGAGGGCGTTATCACCTGGCTGATGCATACGCCCGAAACGTGGGCCGCTGTCCTCGCGGCGAACGTGTACCTCGGCGCACAGTCGAATATGCGAATCAAAGAGTATCTCCGATTCTCGAACGTCTACAGCGGTTCGCGGTTTAGCGTGGCACGCGGTTCGATGTGGGCGCGGTTGCACAACGCCAAAGCGCGTATTCGTGGATTCTTCGGCGCTGACACGTCCCGGATCGAGACGTCGACGGTAATGGCGATGAATCGCCGAAACCGGTTGATCAAAGAGTACAACCCGTCACATCTCAATCCGGAACTCGACAAGGCATCGATGAAACGGGCGTTCCACGGCACTGGGGTTCCGACGCCCGATACCTACGCTCTCGTCGAAACGCCCGACGAACTCGAACGGGCAGAAGAAATCTTCGAGTCGAAAGACGAGTTCGTTATCAAACCCGATAGCGGTTACGGTGGCGAGGGGATTATCGTCGTCACCGGACGAACCAAAAACGGCTACTTCGAAACGTCGAAGGGCATCAAAACGCCGGAGCAGTTGCGCTCTCACACCCGTTCTATCATCGAAGGGCAGTACGATCCGATGGGCCTCGAAGGTGTCGCGGTAATCGAGGGGCTGATCCATCCCGACGATCACTTGCTCTCGATTGCCGGTCAAGGCGTCCCCGATATTCGAGTTATCATCTTCAAAGGATTCCCGATTATGGCGATGACTCGCCTTCCGACCGAAGAATCAGACGGCGCGGCAAACCTCCATATGGGCGCGGTCGGGGTCGGTCTCGGCGTTTCGAACGGCGACGCACAGGGCGGCTACCAGAGCACGAACAAGTGGTTCGACGAACACCCGGATACGAAGGTCGAACTCGACGGGTTTACCATCCCGAACTGGGGTGACGTGCTCTCGACCGCGGTCAAAGCCGCCGAAGTATCCCGTCTCGGCTATACGGGCGTCGATATCGTCATCGACGAGGAGCACGGTCCGATGGTCCTCGAGATCAACGCGCGACCCGGTCTCGGGATCCAGAACTCGACGTTCGACGGACTCTTAGAACGGACGTCGTTCATCGAAACGTTGCCGGACTGGTTCGACCTCAAGCCGCCCGAAGAGAAGATCGATCTTGCCAGGCGGTGGGATAGATCCGACTGGGATGAAAGTGGTATTGAACTGTCGAAACAGTGGGATTCCCCTGTCTGGAAGCGAGATGCAAATGCGATCTCTGACGGTTCCGATGACGAGGATCCCGTCGAACACGCTTCTCGTCCGGACGGTGCCACGGCTCCCGGCAATGAGGCGACGCCCGGCGAGGATAAGGAAGAGGTCCTTTCGGAGGTGAACCAGCGATGAATCGGGCCGCCCTCGGTTCTGTTCTTGCGATCGGGTTTTTGCTTCCAGGGGCGTGGATTGGAAGTGAGCAGACGATTACCGTCCCGATTCCCGCCGGACTCTCGATCACGGCCGAAGAGTCAGTCGCGGTCGGCGTTCCCGAACTGATCTTCGTCGGCATTCCGACGCTGTTTGTCGCCTTCATGCTCATCGAGGCGACCGGCCACGTCCGCGAACGGAAACCGCCGAGCTAATCGGGCTCCGCTCGAGTCGTCTCGCCCCGTAACCGTTCAACCGGCGAACAGTTCCACCGACTGGATTTAACGCCGGCAACGATTCTTACTGTCGGCTGTGCCGCTGTGAAGATTTTCGTATCCCCCGGGTGACGAGAATCTCGAACGACGTAGAGCCGACAGTATCAATCGCCCGTCGATTTTCCGCGGGAGAATCGCGAAGGAAAACCGGCTGGAAACGCGACCGGCCGACAGTGAGCGTCTTTGAAACACTCTTGTTGACGACCGGTCTCGCCTCACCAGAAACTCAGACTTCCGACGCCGGATCCAAACAATCCGAGGAACAGGCCGGTAACGAGTAGGGATAACCCGACCAGAAAGAGCAGGCTCTGTAACCAGTTCGTCGGCAAACCAGTAATTCCCAGCCCCTCGAGTCGGTTGTGGGCCGTTTCAGCCATCGAACCGACGGGATCGGGGAACGCACGTAACACTTCGAAGGGCTCTTCGGGGTCCATCGCGCCCACGAGAAGGCCGAAGGTGAGAAATATCGCGAGTCCGACCGGTGGCACGATCACGAGTGCGAGCCATGGGTTCGTGATCACCGAAGAGAGTCCGACGATGGGAAACGCGGCGAGAACTGTCGTCAACGCCGATCGGCCGAGTCGCGCATCGGCGAGCGGATCGAAGCCGATGACTCGAGCGCTCGCACAATGGAACGCGAACATCGATCCGTATCCCACGCTCGTCGCGATGGCCGCACCGTGCATCCCGTAGCGTGGGATCAAGAGGAAGTTCAAGACGATGTTGATCAGGGCGGCAACGGCGGTTGCGCCGACGGGATATCGAAGTTGTCCGTTCCCCTGCGAGACCGCGAGCACCGGACGCGCCAGTGCGAATCCGAGCGCACCGGGGAGTAACAACAGAAGTGGTGTGATCGCCGGAATCGCATCGGACCCGAAGTAAATCGGGACGACGGTGTCCGCCAGCGCTCCGAGTCCGACCGCCATCACGGCGGTCAACAGGAAGGTAAATCGCGTCGTCTTGGAGGCGAGGTTCGATATCTCCCGGCGCCTATTCTGGGACCAGAGCTCGGAGGTCGAGTGGACGAACACCGTCTGGAGTGCCAGCGGAACGAACCAGAGGAACTCAGCGAGCGTGAGCGCCGCCCGATAGTTTCCGACGATCGCGCTGTCGGTGTACCGCTGGAGCATCACGATATCGATGTGATAGAGCGACATCAGGAGGAAGATGAGCGCGATCGTCATCGAGTTGAACGTCAGCATCTTCTTTACCGGAAACCCCGAATCCGGGCGAGAGAAAAAGCAGGAAAGCGATACGCGACGGTGAACGAGGAATAGTCCGGTAGTGGCGACCAGCATACTCGCGAACAGGTGGCCCGCAAGCGCTCCGAAGACACCAAAGCCGAAATAGACGAACGGGATCGCGATGACGACGAACCCGACCGTATCGAGTATTTTCAACGGCTCGGAGTATCGCTCGAGACCGAATCCCATGAGCGTCTTTCTGGCGAAGTCTCGAAACTGGGCGGTGATCACGAGCAAGGCAAGCGCGTAGAAGTAAATCGATAGCTCGTCGCCGAACGCAACGCTAACGAACCCCACTCGAGCCGCCAGAAATAGCAGTATCGCTCCCAGAGCGGCGAGAAAAACGGCTAACCGGAAGTAAAAGCCGACGACGTGTTCGCTCCAGTTTCGCTCAGTGCGGTCCTCGGCCAAGAATTTTCGAACGCCGTCGGTAACCCCTGCACTCACGAAGATCATATAGATCGCAAAGATCGACATGAGGAACGAGTACTCACCGAATCCCGAGACCCCGAGGAGCCTGTACAGAAGTGGTGTCGAAACCGCTGTAATAACGAGGACGACGACCTTCGCGCTAATAACCGAGAACACTCCGCTTGCGAGACTTCTGTTCACAGGTCATCCCACCGGAGACGGTTCCGATTGGTCGTCTCCATCACCCACCCATGGTCGTTTTCCGGTGCAGACACAATATACGTCGACGCAGGAATCCGCCGTCCCTTATTATACCCGTCATAACGGCCTGAATTGGCGTAAAATACCTGGAAAACGTGCTAACTCGTGTCTCGATGATCAGTACATCCTAATTCCAAAACGATCGGTATAACGGTCCGTCCGTTCGGAATCGATGATCGCCAAGTCTCGTCTGAATCTGTTATCCGTTCGATCGTCTTGTTTCAGAATGTGACCGAGGGAATCGGTATCGCCGGGAAACAACACGACATCTCGAGCGCGTGCTCATTCGTTAACAGCTATATAAGTAGGTGTACGAGTACCGACGGTTCGGACAAGCAAATGGATTCAGAATCGAATCGCCGTCGCTTTCTCGGTGCAGTTGGGTTGGGGACAGTCGCGATGACCGCCGGCTGTACTGATATATTAGATGGAGACGATTCGAGCGGAGACGGCTCGGACGGAGAGACGGAAGACGACGGATCCGAGGAGGGCACCGGCGAAAACGGGTCCGAGGACGACCACGACGTACCGGACATAGACGGCGGAGCCGTGGTCTTCGTCTATGACGACGGACCGGTAGAGGATTACGAGCAGGCGTTTCCGGTCCACCAGGAGTTCGACGCACCTGCCAGCGCAGGCATCGTCACCGAATGGGTCGGTCGAGAGGATTACAACGACAACGACTGGATGACCGAGGAACAACTCAAGGAGCTCGCCGACGCCGGGTGGGAGATCATGGCCCACACGACCGCCCATACCGCCCTCGGGGAGTTCGAACTCGTCGAAGACGTCGAACCCGATGACACGCGAATATATCCCGAAGCGCGAAATCACGGGTTCCACCAGGTCTTCGATCTCGAGATCACAGATGGCGATAATCAGGTTCGACGAACCATTACCGGGTCCGCCGAGGACGAGACGGGAGCGTACATCGAGTTCGACGAACCGATCGGCGAATCGTTCGCGGCCGGCGAGACGGTCGAACGGTATCCCGAGGATCTCATGCACGAGTTCCTCGGCGACTGCAAACAGAACCTCGAGTCGATGGGGTTCGAAGTCGATACGCTCCTTGCGCCGTACGATATCGTCGACGACCGAGCCGTAGAGTTCGCCGAGGAGTACTACGATGGAATCGCGAACGTAAACCCCGGATCGATGATCAATGACGTAGACGATTTCGACCCGTTCGACACGAATCGAGATTACTTCATCGAGTTCACCACACCCACGACCGTCCAGAACCAACTCGACCAGGTCGCCGGACAAGAAGGGATCGGGATTATCGGCGCGCACACGTTCAAGGAGGAAGTCACGGAAGAGGGGATCCGCGAAACGCTCGAGTGGGTCGAGGAGCGCGATCTCACGGTTGTCACGCTCCGTGACGCCATTCGAGCCGCTGCGAACGCTGACGAGTAACGAGCCGGTTGCCGGTGAGTTCTGGTACCGGTTCCGAACCGTGTTTTCCGCGCGGACTGCGTTAGTGTGAGTTACTATGCTCCGGTAAGGTATGGCGACGAACCGATATCCGTGTTGTGCCACTGCCGAACGTTGTAAGCGCCGAGATCGTCGATTCCGTTCCCAATCTCGTTGTACTGAACCGTCGGGTTCGAGGCGCTCGAATAGAGGCGAACTCCCTCGAGTGACCCATCCTCCGAGTCCATGATGGAGTTTCGAACGTTGTTGTTGTCCGCCTGGTCGATGTAGGGATACTGACTCGCGTAAAACTCTCCGCGGTAGACCTCCGTATCGTCTCCCGTCACGACGAACGCGTTTCGATCGACGCCGTCGCGACCGGGTTGTTCGACGGTGAAGGTACTGAACCGGCAGTTGTCCCGACCGCATCGGATACCGTCGCGGAACCCGCCTTCGGCTCCCGCCCGACCCGAGATGTGGACCAGTTCGGTGAGCACTCGATCGTCATTGTTAGTTTCTCGGATCCAGATCGGATATCCGCCGGACGTTTCGTGAACGATATCGACGTCGAAGATGTGGGTGTATCCGGCCTGTCCGGAGACGACGATACCGTGATTGACTCGATCCCCTCGCATCTCGATCGACGAGTTCTCGAATCGCAGGCCGTCACACGAGTCCATCACCGATAGCGCGTGACTGGTTGGACTCGGTGACGTGATCGTTATGTCCGCACCGTCGACGGTCATGCCGTTGGCATTCTCGAGACGAATAGCGCGTTGACTAGCGCTGTAGGACGGCGTCTCGTCGATGACGACCGTCACATCGTTGATCTCGCTGTTGGTTCCGCCGAGTCGGATGCTCGCAGTACAGCTATTTCGATAGGTTCCGCCGTTGACGACAGTTGTTCCGGACCCCCCGGAGGCGTACAATCCGTTGCTCGGGAACCCGTCGAGTTCGCAGTCTTTGAACTCGAGGTAACCATCGTTTCGGTTCGCTTCGATCCCGATCGGGCCGCGCCACGCGTTTTCTGCATGGGGCGTGCGATCGGAGTGGACTCCCCCGTCCGGTGCACGGAAGCGTTCGACGATGCCCTCGCCGTCCGAATCGACGATTCCGAACAGCGCCGGCCCCCACGTTCCGCTGTCGTGCGTGCCGTTGACGGTGATATCGCGAACCTCGAGGCGATCGGTAACGTTTGCTCCGATAACTCGAATGCCGGTTTCGGGGGCGGTCTGATCGATATCAAATCCTTCGAACCGAAGCCGCTCCCCAGGGTTGAGCCAGGTCCCGAGTCGAAACATGCGAAACTGCGGTCCGTTGAAATCGTGATAATTCGCCGGAACGAGGGTCGCGTTATGTCCGAAAAAGCCGATGTTTTCGTATCTCGTGTGCCGGAACTGCTCGTCTATGTAGTACTCGCCTTCTGGGAACTTGAACGCGGTGTTGTCCGCTCGGACGTTATTGAGGACCGGCGTAATCGACTCCTCCCCGGTGGGATCCGCCCCTGCGTCGACGACATTTATAACGTTGTTATAGCCCTCGTGGAACGCGGTCGCGGATCCGCTCGTCGCCGTAAGTAGTCCGAGCGCGGAGACGCCGGCGATGGCACTCCCGCGAAGAAACGACCGTCTGGATTTGCTCGAGTTCTGTTTGGCTGATTGATTGGATTCGGTTCCCCGCCCAGCAGACTCCTGTGTGTCAGTGTGTGGTAATGAGGTGGGATCAATGGGTGTCTCGTGATTCGTATTTTGCGTACCGCTTCGTTTCGACATTGATATTCACTTTTACAAGAGTGATGAAGGGGTCCAGTATCTATGGATTCGGATATCCAGCCTTTAAGTGAGAAATCCTCATTCGCTGAACAAATCGGCTCAACAGTCACGCTGGATGAAACAGTTTGTCTCGTTGAAAACCAATAATTAATAGCGGGTTTCTTCCTCGACGCTATCGACGAATGGGGCATTACCTGCCTGCTAACTCGTCTCGCCATTTCTGCTTGCGACGCTCACACCAGCTTCGTTTCCTCGGCGAACGGGACGGTTCATCGATAAGCAGTACAACCATATCGGAGAGCGCTACAAGTTCCTTCAGTAGCGAAGATTGCAGTTGATTCGTTTGGGAGCTGATCGCAGTCAATTTGCGAGGGGCGAGCCCCGTAGTATCAATCGTGCGGACGGACCAAGGAAGATGGTATTACTGTCGCTCCATGCCGGCATGGCTACTCTAAAGCGATTCCTTGGCCACCGAGCACGGAAACGCTCAATCGGACTGGAGCGGCGTCTGGCCGTCCTCAAGTATCGCGCTGAGGAGTTCGGCAACGGCTCGCCGAAGACGTTGTGAAACTGCCGAGTTCGAGATCCCTAATCGGTCGGCAAGGTAGTCCTGTGAAACCGATCGCGGAATGTTGTAGTATCCCGCGTAGTACGCCATCGAAAGGATCTCTCGTTGTTGTTCGGTTAGCAGATACGATTCGTCGGCCGACGCCGTCGACTCATACAACTGCGTTATCCGAAACGAAACGTTATTGTCTCGACAATATTGTTGGAAATCTGCCAAGGCATCGCGATCCGGCAGGTGCACTCGGACGGTCCAACCCGGGTCTCCACTGATGATCGAAAAGACGTATATGCCGCGTTTGATGCATTGATCAGGAACGATTTTCCGCTCTAAACTGGACGTGACACGATAGATTGCGCGGTTTTCGAAGGTTGCAACACGGGTTGGGTCCGAAATCGTTCCGTCTCCTTCCATCGTTTCCTCCACCGTCGAATAGTCCTCAGCAAAGATGGAAACGAAGTACATCTCCGCTCCATCGACTACAGTATTATACTTGTATTTAATCGTGACCTCGGGATGACGTTTTATCGTCGGCACTAACAGAAGGTCGTCGTGAACGACATGGACTTCTGAAATGAATCCCATTGAGATCCCTGCCTGATTCGGCCACTCCATCGATTGGGCATATCTATAGACAGAGTAACACTGTTTCACTGAATGAAATGGGTGGTCTAAGGGGCTGAACTAGTTCATGTACCCGAGATCGGCAAGTCGTTCGGTCACGTCGTCGTCTGCGCTCGGTTGGCTCTCAGTACCCGTTTTCGCGTAGGCCGGATAGGAAACGGGGTCGATCGAATCAACGACGGGAACGATGTCACCGTCCATTCGGTCGCTGTAGGGCACGCTCATCGCGGCCAGCACTGTCGGTGCAACGTCATAAAGGTGTGCTCGATCGACGGACGCCTCCTCGTCGATTCCCTTTCCGGCTGCAGCGAAGATGCCGTCGATCTTGTGGTTCCAGGGCTCGGCTGGCCCGAAGTAGCCCTCGCCACCCAGTTGCTCCGATAGCGCGTGCTCGAAATCCGCCGGGATCGTCACGATGTCGACCGTGTGTTCGACGAAATCACCGTGGAAGTACTCCTCCCGAGGCTCGACCGTCTCGAAAACCGGATCGCCGTCCGGCGTCTCGATCCCCTCGAGCGTTCGAATGAGATCCTCACGGACGTCTTCGTACGCTTCGGGCGAAACGACACCCTCGGGCTCTCTTCCCTCGAGATTGATCCGAATGCCGAGTTCGGTGCGAGCTCGAACGTACGCTTTCGACTCAGCGAAGTCGACCTGCTCGTTGGCGGTTCGAGAGACGCCGCCGGGCGCGTACTTGATCGCGATCTCTGCGAGGCCGACGCGTTCGAGCGCTTCTCTGACCCGGCTCGCGGTGACACCAAATTGGGCGGCGACCGACGCCGCGCGTGCGGTCGCTCCCGGTTCCCAGGTCTCGACCTCCTCACCCTCGCGGAGGCGCCGCCGCATCGGCGTCCACGATGGCATCCCCTTTCCGCCCGTCGTCGTCTCGATGTACCCCTCGTCGCGGAGGAACTCGTTGATCCTGAACTCGTAGCCGTCGTACGGCCCCATGCCGTGATCGCTTACGAGGAAGACCCGATCCGGGTCGCAGGCTTCGAGCGTCTTCGCGATCTGGTCGTCGGTTGCCTCGTAAACGGCGTCGACTTTCGGTTCGTCTCCTGCGAATTCGTGAAAGACTGTGTCCGTTTTCTGAAACTGTAAGAAGCCGAAGTCCGGATCGAACTCGTCCGCGAGGTATCGAAACGCCTTCCCGCGCATTTCGACGAGGTTCAGGTACTCGCTGATCTTTTCGTCCTCCGAAATCGTCTCGTCGTCGCGAGTATAGCTCGGATAGACTCGATAGTCGCCGATCTCGTCCCGAACCTCGTCGAGGAGCCCGTCGGGATGACACGGCGGATCTTCCGGACCCAAAAACCCCGGAATAACAGCGCCGTCGAACTCGTCCGGCGGATGGGTTACCGGCGCGTTGACGACGACGCTCGAGCGCCCGTGCCGGTCGAGGAGATCCCAGATTGAATGTTCGTGAACGTCTTCGTTGCTCGAGACGTGATAATCGTAGCCGTCGTATCCGACGAACCCGACGACGCCGTGTTGGCCCGGGTTGACACCGGTGTAGATCGACGGCCAGGCGCTCGGCGTCCACGGCGGGATCTGGGACTCGAGCGGCGCACGGATTCCGTCCGAACAAAGCCGGTCGATGGTCGGGATGAGATCCTTTTCCGACAGTCGTTCGAAGACCGGTATGCATCCGGCGTCGATACCGATGAGGAGCGTGTCCATGCCCCTCGACGCGGGGTTCTCGCCCGATGGGTCATCGCCTTCGTGTAACTCATTAGTCATGTATTTATAATGTCGTTTGTGTTGTCAATTCTCCCATTGTCGGTGCGGGACGCAGGGACTCGATTCGGAGTATCGTCTCACCTTGAGGGAAACAGGCAGATTACTTCATTATCTCACTGTTAAACGGAAAATAGCCTTCTGCGGTGCCGATGAAAGCGAGCGTATCAACGTAGAGACTGTTCGATCGCGTCGGGCGAGGAGACGGATTTATCGACAAGGTCGACTGCGTCGTCGAACAACTGGTCTGTTCGGGACCCGCTTCGAGCTTCGGCTGTAACCCGTATCACCGGTTCCGTCCCGCTCGCGCGGATGAGGATCCATCCGTCGTCGTTGTCAACGTATACGCCGTCGAGCGTATCTACGTCGTCGTACTGATCGACGACTCGATCGCGCACACGCTCCATCACGGCGTTCTTTTGTTCGACATCGATCGACGTTCGACGGATCGGATAGGTGTCGATTTCGCCGACGAGAGCGGAGAGCCCTTCCCCGGAACGGTCAGCGACGAGTTCGACGAGCTTGCAAGCCGCGAGGGGACCGTCCGGACACAACGCCTCGTCCGGCCAGATCCACGCACCGCTCGGTTCGCCGCCGAAGACGACGTCCGGCCGAGTCGTCCGGTTGGCGACGAAAACGTCGCCGACTCGTGTTCTGGTTACCGACGCGCCGACCGATTCGAGCGCGTCGTCGACGGCCAAACTCGTATCGACGGGAGCGGCGACGAGATCGCCCTTCGTTGCCGTGGCTGCGTCGCGAGCGAACAGCGCCAACAAAACATCCTTCGGAACGAACGATCCCGTTTCGTCGACCGCAACCGTTCGGTCCGCGTCCCCGTCGTGGGCAATTCCGAGCTGTGCATCGGTTTCGGCGACGACGGTCGAAAGGGTTGACAGTGTTTCCCGGGTAGGCTCGCTCGGCCGACCGGGAAATCGTCCGTCCTGCTGGCCGTTGAGCGTCTCGACGGCACAGCCCAGCTCTGAAAGCACTCGAGCGGTGATCGAGCCGGTTCCGTTTCCAACGTCGACGACCACGCTCGGCGGCTCGTCGATCGATACGCTCCGGATCAGCTCCGAGGCGTGGCGCTCGAGAACCCCCTGGGCACGCTCGATGGATCCGTGGCCATCCCACGCTTGTACGTCGTACTCCTCGAGTTCGATCCTCGTCGAAATCTCGTCACACTGATCCGGATCGAATGCCGTCCCGCCCGCGGACCAGAGTTTGATTCCGTTGTCCGTTTTCGGATTGTGCGAGGCGGTAACGATGACGCCCGCATCGGCATCGAACCAGTCGACCGCCCTGGCGATCGTCGGCGTCGGCGCGACCCCTGCCTCGAGAACGTCCGAGCCGCACTCTCTGAGCCCGGCCGTAAGCGCGTCGACGAGCACGTTTCCGCTCTCTCGAACGTCGCGGCCGACGACGACCCGTTCGTATCCTTCCGTCGCGACGGCACGGCCGATAGCTAGTGCGAGATCCGCAGTAACATCGTCTCCGACGGCTCCTCGTATGCCACTCGTTCCGAACATGGAAGCTTCCTTCGTCGTCCGGAGGTTTACTATGGAGTTGCTAATCAGGAGACAAGGGCTGATAGGTCGGTTGTACCTGTGTACCGGTTTGTTACCAGAGCGGGGTGGCGAATGGCCGGAAATGACTGACAACCGAGTCTATGAGGCGTGTGTCGCGTATTTCTAAGCAATCAAACGAAACGACTCGAGGAGTAACTCGGCGGTATTGGCTCGGTTCGTCGTTATCGGTGCCGGCCCGTAGTCACCGATTCGAGGTTTGTATTCGGACTCGTCTCGTTGTTATCGATTTCGAGTCACGCGTTCGCCGGGTTTCGTCGTCGCTCCTGTCGAGAGCTTCACGCCGGCGTTCAGGCTCGTGTTGATCCCCGTTTTGACGTCGTCTCCGAGAACGACGCCGAACTTTCGACGGCCGGTAGAGACTCGCTCGCCGCGGATCGACAGCGTCACCGGTTCGTCGTCGTGGCGGAGGTTCGCGACGGTCGTTCCCGCGCCGAGGTTCGCGTTTCGGCCAATAACGCTATCGCCCACGTACGAGAGGTGGCTGACGCTCGCTCCGGCCATCACCACGCTGTTTTTGATCTCGACGCCGTGTCCGACCGACGCGTCTTCACCGACGAGGGTTGCGCCGCGAACATAGGCGTTAGGTCCGATCGTCGCCCCCGATCGGATCAGCGCCGGTCCCTCGATGACGACGCCGGAACGAACGGTCGCCCCCTCCTCGACGACGACCGGACCCGAAAGCTCGGCGTCCGCATTGACGGTTCCGTTCAGTTCCGTTTCGAGGTCACCCAGCCGCCATTCGTTCGCCTCGAGCAGTTCCCACGGTCGTCCCACGTCCAGCCAGTCGTCCAGTTCGACGTGTCCCACGTCGGCGTCCTCGATAACTCGCGAAAGGATATCGGTGATTTCGAACTCGCCGCGGTCGCTTTTGGGAACGTCCAGGCACTCGAGCGCCCATTCGGGGAACACGTACGCACCGGCGTTCGCGACGTTTCCCGGCGGATCCTCGGGTTTTTCGATGATTCCCGTTACGGTGTCGTCGACCACGTCGAGGATGCCGTAGTTCGACGGATTGTCGACTCGAGTCGAACCGACACTCGGCCCCTTCTCGAACAGATCCGCGAGCGCGTCTTTCTCGTAGACGATATCCCCGTTCAGGACCGCAAACGGACCGTCGACGTGCGTACTCGCCGCCCGTAACGCGTCAGCCGTCCCCTCCTGGGTGGTCTGTGTCGCGTACTTAACGGGGACTCCCTCGAACGTGTCACCGAACGTATCGCGGACCGCATCCCCTTCGTAACCGACGACGAGAACGAGTTCGTCGGTTCCGGCCTCCACCGCCGCAGACATGTTGTGCGATACCAGCGAACCGGCGCCGACCGGAAGCATCGGTTTCGGCAGTGATTCAGAGAGCGGTCGCATTCGGGTCCCCTGCCCCGCAGCAAGAACAATAGTTTGCATGGTCGGTCGGTGGACACAGCGCCAGTTTCCTTATACGCACGATAATGAGAACGAGCCTACCAATCGGACGAGATGGACTGACGGGAGTGGTTCCGAAGAAGCCTGAGATACGTTGGCAATCTTCTCCCGAGGTCACCCGCGGGTTCGGGCAGAGTGAGCGTTTCGGGTGTGAGAATGAACCCAATTTTCGTTTGTCTCCTATTTAGTAATACAATCAGTAATATACCCAACCAATGTTTTCTTACAGATATCTTCAACAAGGTCGTAAGAACTGTTTATATCCACTATACAAACCTCTAACAGCTCAAAACTGACACCCCTATATATTCGACTATCGTCGAACCCCTATACAAACAATAATCGTAGTAAAGATTTCAATTCCACCGGGTTTTTCAAGCGGGACGGTCACAACCATGTTATGGACCTGCACAACAGGGACGTACGTCAGGACGTTCGAGAACTGGGTGCGTTGCTCGGTGATGTCCTCGAGGAACAGACATCTCGGCGGGCGTTCAACACGGTCGAGTCGTGTCGTCGAACCGCGATCGACTATCGCTCCGGCGACCTCGATAGTCGCGACCCGTTGGTCACCGAACTCGAGGGACTCTCGCCACACCAACAGCGGATCGTCGCTCGCGCATTTACGAGCTACTTCGAACTCATCAATCTCGCCGAAGAACGCGAGCGAGTGCGATCGATTCGCGAAGGATCGCAGGAAGGAACGCTCGAAGATAGCCTCGAGACGGTCGCCGAGGACCTCGCCGAGGAAGACCTCGAGACCGCACAGGAGATCCTCGACGACGTGCTCATCGAGCCGACGTTCACCGCACACCCGACCGAAGCGCGACGGAAAACGGTCAAATCGAAGCTTCGGGAGGTCTCGAACCACCTCGAGACGCTCGACGAACGGCTATTGACTGACAAGGAACGCGGTCAGGTCTGGCGGGACATCGACGCCGAGGTGACGAGCCTCTGGCAGACGCCCCAGGTTCGAAAGCGCCAGCCCGAACCCGAAGACGAGGCCCGAAACGTACAGTGGTACCTCGAAAACACCCTCTTCGACGTCGTCGGGGAAGTGTACGACGAGTTCGGCGTCGCACTCGAGGAGGAACTCGACGGTCGGGTCGACGTTCCGAAGCTGTTCGAGTTCCGCTCGTGGGCGGGGAGCGACCGCGACGGAAACCCCTACGTCACGCCGGAGGTCACGGCGAACACGCTCGAACGTCAGCGAGAGGTCGTCCTCGAGCGCTACCGGGAACAGCTCAAACGACTGTCCGGCGTGTTGAGCCAGGACGGCAGCCGGCTCGACGTCGACGGACGATTCCAGGCGACCCTCGAGGAGGACCGCGAGCGACTGCCCGGAAGCGCGCAGACGGCCCAGACCCGGTATCCCGGCGAACCGTACCGACAGAAGCTCAAGCTCATGCGCGAACGACTCGACCGAGTCGGAGACGTTCGTCCCGGCGGGTACGCCGACGTTGAGGAACTGTTGACCGACCTCGAGATCATCGCGTCGAGCCTCCGCGAAAACGGCGCGGGGACGGTCGTCGACGCACACGTTGATCCGATTCGCCGACAGGTCGCGACGTTCGGCTTCTCGCTCGCCAGCCTCGACCTTCGAGAACACCAGGCCAAACACACCGACGCGATCGCCGAGGCCCTCGAGCGCGAAGGGGTCGACTACCACGGACTCTCGGAAGACGACCGCGTCGAGTTCCTGACCGACGCGATACTACAAGAGGAGACGGTCATCAACCTCGAAGGTGTCGACGATCTCTCCGAGGACTCCACGCGCGTCCTCACCCTCTTCGACGAACTCGCCGACTGGCAGACCGAGTACGGCGTCGAGGCGATCGACACCTACTGCATTTCGATGACCGACGAACCGAGTCACGTCCTCGAAGTCCTGTTCCTTGCCGACCAGTCGGGGATCGTTTCCCTGCCCGAACACTGCGGACTGGATATTGTCCCACTGCTCGAGACCGAGTACGCGCTCTCGGGTGCACGCCGGATTATGGGGACGCTGTTCGAAAACGAAGCCTACGCGCAGGCGCTCGAGGCCCGCGGACGCACCCAGGAGATCATGCTGGGCTACTCGGACTCGAACAAGGAGAACGGCTTTCTCGCCGCAAACTGGTCGCTGTACAAGAACCAGCGTCGACTGGGCGAGATATGTGAGGACCACGACGTGACGATGCGGCTGTTCCACGGCCGGGGCGGCTCGATCTCCCGCGGCGGCGGGCCGATGAACGAAGCCCTGCTCGCACTGCCTAACAGCACGGTGACGGGCCAGGTCAAGTTCACCGAACAGGGCGAAGCGATCGCCGAGAAGTACGGCAATCCTCGCATCGCCGAGCGAAACATCGAACAGATGCTCAACGCGCAACTGCGTGCGCGACGAAACGCGATCAACCAGCCCGAGGAGGAGATCCGCGAAGAGTGGATCGAAGCCATGGAGACGATGGCCGAGTCCGCCCGCAAGGAGTATCGAGACCTCCTCGAGAGCGACGGGTTCGTCCAGTACTTCGAACAGGCGACGCCGATCACGGTCATCGAAAATCTGGATCTCGGCTCGCGACCCGCTTCCCGAAGCGGTGAGCGCACCGTCGAGGACCTGCGCGCGATTCCGTGGGTCTTTTCGTGGACCCAATCGCGCTGTATCCTGCCGGGCTGGTACGCTCTCGCCGACGGGATCGGTGCCTATCTCGAAGACGGTGGCTCGATGGAGACGCTCCAGGAGATGTACGACGAGTGGCCGTTCTTCCGATCGACGCTCGACAACGCCGCCCTGTCGCTCTCGAGAACCGAACTCGAGATCGCCGCGGAGTACGCCGATCTGGCGGACGAAGATCTCCGGAACGAGTTCTTCCCGCGCGTCTCCGAGGAGTACGAACAGGCCGCCGAGTACGTGACGACGATCGGTCAGCGCGACCAGTTACACACCCGCGACTGGTTGGGCGAGAACTTAGAGCGACGAAACCCCTACGTCGATCCGTTGAACGTTCTCCAGACGTATCTACTGGATCGGTCCCACAGAACCGACGTCGAGGAGCGAACGCTCCGATTGACCGTCAAGGGAATCGCGGCCGGGATGAAAAACACCGGATAGCGGTTCTAGCGGTTTCGGTGTCGAACGTCTCTGGCGTTGAACAGTTATCACGTCAAACGTCTATCCGCCGTCAGCCAACGTGGCACCATCGACCGGTCGAAAGACGCTGATACTTATTCGTATAATTCGTCGGATTCGGTATCGAGAGCCGTCGGCTCGCCCTTCTTACTCCGTCGGCGGAGCCACTCGAGTCCGAGCGCCCCGCTGACGATCCCGGCTCCGGTGGTGAATCCAGGTGTGGCATCGCCGTCGGTCTCGTTTTCGGTTCCGTCGGTGGACTCGTTCTGACTTTCGTTGGCGGACCCACTCCCCGATTCGTTGTCGGCCCCGTTTTCCCCGTCGTCGACGGAGATGTTCTCCGAATCATCCGTGGACTCGTTGGTCGACTCCATAGAAGAGCCGGTTTCGGATTCGTTCGTCGACTCGGCGATTTCGGAGACACCATCGCCGTCGTCGGCGCTTTCATTGCTCTCGAATTCGGACTCTACGTCTTCGGACTCTTCGCTGGGTTCTTCATCGCCTTCTTCCTCGCCCTCGGATGAGGAACGGATAGCGGCGAGCTGGCTGGGACTCGTGATGTATATCGTGTCTCCGGTGGCGACTAACGAGTCGCTCGGCCAGGTGTTGCCCTCGAGCGTATTAATATCGATGCCGGTCAGTCGGAGCGCCCACTGTTGGCTCCCGTCCGCGATATCGAAGCCGAAAATCGCCGGCTCGTCGGCCATCGAGTGGGAGGGCACGATGACGGTTTCGCCTACGATCACTGGCCGCCCCCATTCGTCAGTCGTGCCGCCGACGGACCAGCTGTCGCCTGATTCGTACTCCGATAACCGAACACTGTGTCTATTCGTTCGTACCCGAACGTCGTCGGTCGCTGCGAGGGGGAACCGATAGGAGGAGTAGGCGATTCGTTCTCCGGTTTGTGCGTCGAGCACGGGGTACTCCTCCCCGTCGGATCTCTGCCCGGTATAGAGCCGCTCTGAGGTCGCCACGAGATACCCGTGCGGATCGTTGGAGTAGCCCCACCAGTAGGTCCACTCCGTCGTTCCATTCGCCGCATCGAGCGCGACGAACCCCGAACTACCAATCTCGGCGTAGATGAGGTCGTTCGCGACGGCCACAGTCGTCGACCGAAACGAGACGGTTTCGTCGCCGTCAGTCGTTTCCACTTCGACCGAGGATCGCTCCCAACTGAGCGAGCCGGTTTCCGCGTCGAACGCGTACAGCGTCTCGCCAACGACGACGTAAACCGTGCCGAACGCGACCGTCGGACTTGGAACTCCCTCGTCGTCGTCGAACGATTCCTCCCAGCGAACGTCGCCGCTTGAGGCCTCGAGCGCCGTTAGTTGGTCGCCACCGACGAAGACGGCTTCTTCGAGCGCCGCCGGCGTTCCAGCCGCGTCTATTCCCTCAGCAATCCACCGTCGCTCACCGGTTTCGTCCTCGAGTGCGTGGACTTCGCCGCCCGTTCGGAGGAAAACTGCACCATCGAGTACCGCAATATCTCCTTCCTCGTCGTACCGCCAGGCGACCGTATCCGGCGCAGAAATCGGTTCGTCCGTCGGAACAGCGGCGGTGTTTCCGGGGTTACCGTGATACGAGGACCAGCCAGTCGAGTCGTCCAGCGATAGTTCGGAGGAGTGTTCCTCTGCACGACTCAGTCCGACCGGAGCGAGCAATCCACTGGTAGCGATTGCTCCCCCAGTGGCCAGCACCGATCGTCTCTTCCATCCAGCCATACGCATACTACGAATCTAACGCTCATTTCTATACCCGAAATAATTCGGTTTCAGTGAGCGAAATCAGCCGATAGAAAATCGTTACAAACTGTTCACTAGCGTTTCGGTGAGAACGCATCGGCGGGTTCGTGTCCTCGACCGCAGGCACTAGTCGGAGCGATATGTCAGGCGCTTACTCGAGCGTGGGAACGGGAACGGACCCGAGAACGTTCTCGACGATGGCCGATTTGTTGACGCCGTTGATGGTCGCGTCGGGAGTCAAAACAAGTCGGTGGGCCAGCACCGGCTCGGCGACACGTTTGATGTCGTCGGGGGTAACGTACTCGCGTCCGGCCAGCGTAGCGTGAGCCCGCGACGCTTCGAACAACCGCTGGGTTCCCCGCGGGGAGACGCCGACTTCGACCCGGCCGTCCGCTCGCGTTTCTCGGACGAGTTGGGTGATGTACTCGAGGAGATCCTCGTCGACGCGAACGGATTCCGGGACGGAACGGAGTTCGGAGACGGTCTCCGGCTCCAGAACGGGATCGACGCTCGGGCTCATGTCGTCTCGACCCGCCCGCCGTCGAAGGAGTTCGGTTTCGCCCGATTCGTCCGGATACCCCATCGACGTTTTGACGAGGAACCGATCGATCTGGGCCTCCGGAAGCTGAAAGGTCCCCTCCTGTTCGACGGGGTTCTGAGTCGCGATGACGAAAAACGGCTGTGGTAACTGACGCGTTTCGCCGTCGGTGGTGACCTGGCCCTCTTCCATCGCCTCGAGAAGCGCGGCCTGGGTTTTCGGCGGCGCGCGGTTGATCTCGTCGGCCAGCACGATGTTCGCGAAGATCGGTCCTTCGTTAAACTCGAATTCGCGCTCGCGCTCGTTGAACACGTGCGTACCGGTGACGTCCGCGGGGAGGAGGTCCGGCGTAAACTGGATGCGAGAAAACGAGAGTCCGAGCGCGGTCGCAACGCTGCGTGCGGTGAGCGTCTTTCCCGTTCCAGGGACATCCTCGAGCAAAACGTGGCCGCGGCCGACGACGCCGACGAGGATCGTCTCGAGGAATTCGCGCTCGCAGATCACCGCGCCGCTGATCTCCTCGAGAACCGACTCGCACTCAGTGCTCGCCTGTGTGAGGTCCATGGCGGTATCCAGTGATCCGTCGCTCAAAACCTTTCTGTTTGATTGTCACGTTTGTCCGGATACAGCTCGAGAGAAAAATCGAAACCCGTAAAAACGTTACCCGGGTAGTAAGTGATGAGCCGAGATAGCCTAGCCCGGCCAAGGCGGCAGATTCGAAATCTGCTGTCCCCACGGACACGGGAGTTCAAATCTCCCTCTCGGCGTTCTACGGCGACCAACTCCGACGAGCGGCGCGTAGCGGCGCGAGTCAACCGGTCGCCGTGAACGACTACGGGAATTTGAACGAGAGAAGGCACGCGCAACGAAGTGAGCATGTCTTCGCGTGGTTCAAATCTCCCTCTCGGCGTTCTTCCGCGAACAAATTCTTGAACACGTCTCAACGTTGTACAACTCTCCCTCTCGAGCGTTCTCGCCTTCGATAGCCTCCTGTGGATGATCGAGAGGCGCACCGATTCGTTCAACCAAGTCTGGGACTCGCAACCGGTGGAAACTACGTACGACAAACTCACCCATATACACGAACGTTGAAATATCCGGGAGAGTATCACTAGATGAATTCACATGATACAAGCGCTCGTGGTGGCCGTCATTGTCGGGATTCTAATGATGGTGATAGTGGGGTACGTAGCGAACTGGTGGGGAGACGGTGTACGGGGGAGTTGCGAGGAGTGTGGGGGTGACGTTTCGTACGACGAAATCGTTCGCCTCAGCGGTCCAGGGATAGAGAACGAGAGCATGTACTGCTCGAGAGAGTGCGCGAGGAGATCAGGAAAAGGAGACAGCAAAGCGCTGAATCCACACGCCCAACGCAGCTGAATCGCCTTCTTCTGACCCGCGTTATCTCTCGAGTGACGCTCCCGTTCGAGACGGCGAGGCGAGTATCACTTCACCCTCGAGCGTGCGCTCTTCGAGCGCTCGACGCGCCGCGGCCGCGGCTTCCTCGCCGTGGCTCTCGTCGGTAACGCCGTACACGACCGGGCCCCACGAGGATTGGCCGACTCCGGAGACGACGGGACAGCCGTCGAGTGACTCTACGAGTTCGCCCGCCGGGGGGCGAAACACGCCGCCCTGGGCGTCGGCATACCAGGCACCGTTCTTCCGCCCGATCTCGGCGATCGCTTCCCCGAAGGCCTCGAGTCTCCCCTCGGCGGCGGCGGGGAGGAGCTTCCCGGTAACCACGCTTGCGAGTTCGTCGGCGACGGCGGGATCCGCGCGTTCGACGACCGCACGCATGCTTTCGTCCTCACCGTTTCCGCTCCGGCCCGGCGACGCGTCGGGAACGACGACGAGAAATCGCCAGTCGCTCGGCAGTTCGTGTCTGGCCACGACCGGTGGAACCGTCCAGTCGCCCTCCGAGGGCGGTTCCGTGGTGAACCGACCGGTGGGGTGGCCCGCATCCACGACGAAGCCGCCGTCTTCGAACGTCGCAACTCCGATCCCGCTTCTGCCGCCCCGGCCCATCGCCGGCGCTCGTGGTCGGATCTTCGGCTCGAGTCCGTACGCGGTCGCCGTCGCCGCGAGCACCGAAAGCGCGAGTTGGGTTCCGCTCCCCAACCCGACGTGTCGGGGCAGGCGTCGCTCGAGCGAGATCGAAACGCCGGGGACGTTCAGGATTTCGACCGCTCGAGTCGCGTACTCGTACAGAAGCGACTCGTTCGCCGTGACGGTCTCTCCTTGTTCGGCAGTGACCGTGACTCGTGGCTCCTCAAGGCCGATCCCGATCCCGCCGTAGAGTCGGTCGCGTGCGAGCGAGAGGTTTTGAAAGCCGACGTGGAGCCGTGCGCCAGCGCTAACGGTCGCCATAGCGGCGGCTACGAACCCGTCGGGGAAGGGGGTTACGACGTTGGCAAAGGGTGTCGTCGATCGGAACCTACGCCGTCGACTCGAAGCGATGTCGCCGAAATCGGTTGACTAATAAAACGAACGGGGTATCTTTCTCGAGAAAGGGTTTGGTGTGTTTCATCGTCGGGTGCCAGTTGCTAGTTGAGATGTGTCCAATACGATCGCTGAAGTTCGTTCATGCTGGGAATTTATCTCGTTCCGTGCCGCCACTGCGGCGTTTAACAGTGAGTTAACGCAATGGTTCCGAACTAACCGAGACATAATAAACTAGGCTCTCGCGGTAGGATGCTGTGTATCGCGCCGCTCATCGTTTCAATCTCACTCGGATCGAATACGAACGGACAATAGCATCGGGCGAATTGGCGGGCGGGATATCTATGAAGGGAGGCTGACACAGCAAAGGATTGGATTGATTCCTCTGTCCGCGACGACAGTCTCGACCATCCGGTGCGTTGCCCGCAAATACATGATATGGATCTAGCACATCACGTGGTGGTGCCGTGAATCGAACGATTACGAGTGGTATCCTCACCGTTGCCAGCGGAAAATTCATCACGCTATTCTTGGGGATTATCTCGTCGCCGTTGCTCTACCGCTGGATGGGGCCGGCCGATTACGGTGCCTACGCGACGGTGCTATCCGCTCACTCGATTATCATGATCTTCGTGAGTACCGCTGTCGCCGACGGCGTCCGAAAGTACGTCGCCGAGGAGCGTTCGATCGCTAATTGGGAACGATCTGTCATCGGATTTTACCTCCGATTGGCGACACTACTCGTCGTTATCGGGTCGACGATACTCGGTCTGGTCACCTACGCGGGCGTCTTCGAATTCGTTTGGGGGCCCGAGTTCACGCTTTACTCCTACGCGATGATCGCGATGGTAATCGCGTCCCAGTACATGATGTTCGCGCGAAAGTCGTTGATGGGGTTCGGCCTCGAGAAATATTCCGAGCCGTTGAAGGTTCTGTACAACGTTGCGTTCGTCGTCGTTGCCTTGCCGATGGTCTACTACGGGTACGGCGTCGTCGGTGCCCTCATCGGCCAAGCGCTCGCGGCTGGGCTGGCCGCCGTGATCGGACTCATCGTCTTACACTTTTATAAATCGCTCAGAAGCGTCTTCGAGTTTGACGGCGGAACGCTCCCCAAGCGGGAGATGATGTCGTTTAACACGCTTTCGATCGTTCTCGTCTTTCTGCTGATGTCGTTGTACCACGTCGACGTGATGATGCTCCAAGCCCTGGCAACCCAGGACGAGGTCGGCCACTACAAAGCGGCGCTCGTCTTCGCCGAGTTCCTCTGGTTCGCTCCGATCACGTTACAGACGGTCTTCGTCCACTCGACATCCGAACTGTGGTCGCAGGGGAAAAACGAACGAGTCTCTACGTTGGCAGCAAAAACGACCCGATACACGTTCTTGCTCACGGCGATCATGGCGATCGGGATGGCCGCACTCGCACACGATGTTGTTCCGGTATACTGGGGGCCCGAATCCGAACCCGCAGTCGAACCGCTGTTGCTGTTGCTCCCCGGTGCGCTCGGGTTCGCGTTAGCGCGTCCGATTCTGGCTATCGGCCAGGGGAAAGGAGAACTCAAGTATCCGATCCTCGCGACGGGATCGGCCGCCGGTATCAACGTGATCCTGAACACCGCACTTATTCCACTGTACGGGATGTACGGTGCGGCGGTCGCAACCTCCATCGGCTACGGGTCGATGGCTATCTTCCACGTCTGGAGCGCGTGGCAGGTCGGCTTCGATCCGGTGTCCGACGCTCGATACGTTCGCGTGATCGCGACCGGTGTCGTCGCGGCAGTGCCGATCTTCGGGCTGGCGTCCATGCTTGCGACGCCGATTACAGTTCCGCTCATTGGGCTCGTCCCGATCTCGACGTTCGTAGTCCCGCCCGTTGGACTAATGTTGTTTCTGGTTGTCGCCGTCCTGTTCGGGGCTCTCGACCTCAAGGAAATCTTTCAGGTCCTCGCCCAGTTCCCGGACCCCATCGGGTCGAAGGCCCAGCCGGTCTGTCGTCGGCTTCAGAATCGTGATGGGGATAGTGGCTTGACTCGATACTTTAAGTTTTGACCGGTTCGAACACCGTTGGAAGCGCGTCCCACATATCGACCCCTCTTTTGTTCATTTGAGTCGTCCGCTCTCGCTCACTCAGGTCGTTTCGAGCTTGCTCATAAGCGTAGATTCGTCGAACGAACTCGCTGAACCGAGAGGTTATGTATCTCGTTTCCCAAGCGATAGCCGTGTCAGTCGACAGTTCCCTCGGTGGCGTCGTCCTCGCAGGCGGCTACTCCACCCGTTTCGGTGAGACGGACAAAGCGGTCGCAGAACTCGACGGAACGCCCATGATTCGCCGCGTCGTCGATCGACTTGCTCGGATAACCGACGACGTGGTCATCAACTGTCGATCGGAGCAAGAGGCGGCGATCCGCGAGGCGTTGTCAGGAGCCGAGGCGTCGATTCAGTTCGCGATCGATCCGGTTCCGGACCGCGGACCAGTCGGGGGAATCCACACCGGGCTCGAGCACTCCGACTTCGAGTACACCGCCGTTGTCGCCTGCGACATGCCCTTGGTTGACCCGGCGCTTTTCGAGGCGCTCTTCGAGCGGGCTCGAGGACGAGACGGGGCGGTCGTCGAGCTCGAGGCGGGTTGGCTTCAGACGACGCAGGCAGTATATCGAACGGATGCGATGGCTCGAGCCTGCGCAGAGACGATCGATTCCGAAGACAACCGCGTCGTGGCGGCACTCGAGAAGATCGACTGGGCTACCGTTCCAGAGGCGGAACTCGAGGACATCTCATCCGAGACGTTCGAGAGCATCGATACACAGGAGGCACTCAGAGAAGCGGAAGAACGACGCTGAATTTGTAGACGGCTCCCCTCGAGTCTCGTCGGTCGCGCGAACGAGAAAGGGTAACTTATGACCCCTCGAGTGCAGATTCGAGTATGAGCAGCGATAAGTTCGACCACGGGAAAGATGAACGGTTACAGAGCCGTGAAGTCACCGAGGGTGCCGAGAAGGCACCCCACCGAGCGATGTTTCGAGCGATGGGTTTCGACGACGAAGATCTCGGCTCGCCGATGATCGGCGTTCCGAATCCCGCCGCGGACGTGACGCCGTGTAACGTCCACCTCGACGACGTCGCGGCCTCGGCGATCGAGAGCGTCGACGAGAGTGGCGGAATGCCGATCGAGTTCGGCACGATCACCATCTCCGACGCGATCTCGATGGGGACCGAGGGAATGAAGGCGTCGCTCATCTCTCGAGAGGTCATCGCCGATAGTGTCGAACTCGTCGCCTTCGGCGAGCGCATCGACGGGCTCGTCACGGTCGCGGGCTGTGACAAGAACCTCCCCGGAATGATGATGGCCGCGATTCGGACCGATCTTCCGACCGTCTTCCTCTACGGTGGCTCGATTATGCCCGGCGAACACGAGGGCCGAGACGTCAGCATCGTTCAGGTCTTCGAGGGCGTCGGTGCGTACGGCACCGGCGATATGGACGCGGACGAACTCGACGAACTCGAGCGTCAGGCCTGTCCCGGCGCGGGTTCCTGTGGCGGGATGTACACCGCGAACACGATGGCGTCGATTTCGGAAGCGATCGGGCTCGCACCGCTGGGAAGCGCGTCGGCACCGGCCGAGGACGAACAGCGGTACGAAGTCGCCCGACGGGCCGGCGAACTCGGCGTCGAAGTCGTCGAAGAAGATCGCCGTCCGTCCGACATAATCTCCCGGAAGTCCTTCGAGAACGCCATCGCCGTCCAGACGGCCATCGGGGGCTCGACTAACGGCGTGTTGCACCTGCTCGCGCTCGCACGCGAGGCCGGCGTCGACCTCGAGATCGAGGACTTCGACGAGATTTCACGGAAGACGCCGAAGATCGCCGATCTTCAGCCCGGCGGCGACCGCATGATGAGCGACCTTCACGAAATCGGCGGCGTCCCGGTCATCATCCGACGACTGCTCGAGGCTGGCCTGATCCACGGCGACGCGAAGACGGTCACCGGTCGGACGATCGAAGAAGAACTCGAAACGCTCGATCTGCCGGCCGACGACGATATCGACGCCGACTTCCTCTATTCCATCGAGGAACCGAAGGAAAACGAGGGTGCGATCAAGATCCTCTCGGGCAATCTCGCGCCGGAGGGAGCGGTTCTGAAAGTGACTGGCGACGACGAGTTTTACCACGAGGGCCCGGCTCGCATCTTCGAAAACGAAGAGGACGCGATGGCTTACGTACAGGAGGGCCACATCGAGAGCGGCGACGTGATCGTCATCCGCAACGAGGGACCGAAAGCCGGTCCGGGGATGCGCGAAATGCTCGGCGTGACGGCCGCGGTCGTCGGTGCCGGCCACGAAGACGATGTCGCACTCATCACGGACGGGCGGTTCTCGGGTGGTACTCGCGGTCCGATGATCGGCCACGTCGCCCCCGAAGCGTACGTCGGCGGACCCATCGCACTGTTAGCGGATGGCGACACGGTGACGGTCGACATTCCCGAACGAAATCTCGAGATCGATGTCGCCGAGGAGGAACTCGAGACTCGACGCGAGCAGTGGGAACAGCCGGATCAACCCTACGATAACGGCGTCCTCGCGAAGTATACGCGTGATTTCGGCTCGGCGTCGAACGGTGCCGTGACGAATCCGAGCGTTAAAGAAGAGTAGCCCGATTAGGACCCTCGCGAGTCGACAAAATCGTCGTCGTTCGTCATCGCTTCAACGAGACTTTCGAATTCCTGCACTGCACTTTCGACCGCGTAGGAGAGAGACACACTTGAGTCTCATGTGTAAATACTGTCTACAGTGTGATTGGCGGGTGGGAAACTCCAGCGAGCATTCCGAATCCGAGGCCTCGAAGCTCGCGATAGAGCATTTTGTCGAAACCGGTCATGCGATCGACTCGATCCAGATTCCACCACCAGTCGTCCTAAAAAATTGAAAATACCGAAAGCGATCCGTCTCTCTAATTGAACGGCGGCGAGTTCGGAATTTCGCTGTCGAACTCGTCGATCGGTCGGACACCGAGACCGTGGAAGTCCGGAAGCGGTTCCGCGTCGTCCTCGTCTTCCTGTGCGGCCTCGATCTCGTCGTCGTCGAACTCGCCGATGGGTTCTGGTTCGACGACATCGACGATGTCCCGGTCTTCGACGTCGATCACGGAGAAGCCAGGCGTCACGCCGGTTGCGGCGTGGGGATCGCCGGACAGTGGTGCGGGACCGCGAAGGGTCACGAACATGTACTCGCCGTCCGGGGAGGACCACATGATGTCGGGCGAGTCCCGTTCGTCGGGGTTCTCACTCTGGGCCGGACCGTACGCGTCGATTTCTTCGATGACCGAGTCATCCTCGGGATCGAGGACGATACCGTCGTTGGTCTCGCGGTTGAGGACCCACAGTTCCTCGCCGTCGGGCGTAAACCAGAAACCGTGCGCGTCGACGCCTTCGGTGCTTCGTTCCTCCTCGATAATCTCGTCTTCGGCGGTGTCGTAGACGTAGAACTCGCCGACGCCGTCTTCGCCCTCGTCCGGATCGGACGGGAGTCCGGCGGTGAGGTAGAACTTGTCCTCCTCCGGATGTGGCATCGTCCCACAGTTTGTCGGCAGTTCGTCCTGCGAGTAGGCGATCTCGACTTCGAACTCGTCGTGGTCGACGATCACGAGGCCGGAATCGTGGTAACTCGGTCCGAGCGTGTGGATCGACCGCCCGTTGCTGTCGAACTGGTGGCAGATCGGGCTCGCCGACTCGATTCCAGCGTCCTGGACCGTCTCGTCCTCGAGCAGTTCGAGTTCGGCTTCGATTTCGAACTCCTCGTCCTCGAGATTCGCGTCGATTCGTGAGATCGTCTCCTCGTTGATTACGTCCACGTGGATGTACTCGTCGTCGGGCGAGAAGACGGCCATGTGCGAGCCGGGACCGGTCTCGATGTTACCGACGAGTTCGTAGTCTTCGGTTCGGAAGACGAGCGTGCGTGCACCAGCAGTACAAGCGACTGCCGCGTACTCGTAATCCGAACTGAAGTCGATCATGTGCGGAACGACGCCTTCGTCGGGCACGTCCTCGAGATCGTTGACGTCTATCTCTTCGACGAGTTCGAACTCGTCGTCTTCGTCAGCATCTGGCTGGTAGACGTAAATGTCGTCTCGGCCCTGATCGAGTCCCCAAATCTCGTATGAACCGTCTCCGTTGTCGTCACCGTTCCCACCGTTTTCCTCATCCGTTTCGTCCGAACATCCTGCCAGCGCGATTGCACCTGCGGTCGCGCTTCCTGCGAGAAATGCTCGTCGACTTTTCATTGGATCAACCGTCATCACCCAAAGTCCGAACTCCACCCCCAAAAGTTTGCTTGTTTCAGCCCTTCTCCGTGGCAAATTCTGGCGTTCGGGATAGGAAGGGGCAAATATTGGTGCTACCGTATTTACCCTGTCTTCTGAGGGTGGCACTGAACCACGGTTACGATAATTCCGTCCAGACTGGTCGAAAAGGTTGGCAATTATTGCCCATATCTGTGTCGACAATCGAAACGACACCCGCTGTCGAAACAGCGCACGCTATAGTACGGACTTCTATCAGGATTCTCAACGATTACTACCGATTTCTATCGAGATTCCCAGCGATGAACCGGTATCCCGCTCACTCCCGTCGCTCGAGAATTCGATCGATGATCAGTCGCGTCGATAACAGTTCGTCGTCGTATTTCGGCTCCCGCGGATCCGCTCGCTCGACCGTACAGTCGATTCCCCGCCGTTCGAGTTCGGCTTCGATCGCCTCGTCATCGTGGTGTTGGTCGTGGCCAAGCGCGATCACGTCGGGATCGATTTCCTCGATCGGAACGAAGATATCCTCCTCGTGACCGAGAACTGCCTCGTCGACGACCTCGAGCGAATCGATGACATCTCGGCGCTGGCGACCGCTACAGACCGGTGATTCCTTGTGGTCGACGTTGGTCTTTCTGGCGACAATAACGACGAGTTCGTCGCCCATCGACGCCGCTTGCTCCAGGTAGTGGACGTGACCCGGGTGCAGAATGTCGAAGGTCCCCTGGGCGACGACGGTTCGTAATTCCGTCGACAATTCGTCGGTGTCATCGTCCCGATTCACGGCTGATTCACCTCCGAAACGGAGAAACAGAGCGGTCGTTCTGCGGGAACCTTCGGGCTCGATACAGCCGTCGTCGACTCGTCAGTTCGAATCACTCCCATTGCATATCCTCGTCGATGTCCGCCTGCGTGAAATCAAAGAACTCCTCGGATTCGGGCAGTTCAACGTCGAGGACGTTCAACTGCGTCGGTTCTCCCTGCGAATCGAACGCTTGCCAGTCCGAGCGCCGATACGGCGCACCGATAATAACGTGGACGCTGCCGCGGCCGAACGTTTCCAGATCCGCACTACTCGGTCGAACGACGCCGTTAGGGTGAGAGTGGATGCTCCCAAGCGCCTTGACATCGTTCGGAATCATACTCGTCCGAACGGTCGCGCTGACGCTGTTGCTCTCCGTTCCCGGAACGACGAGAATATCGGTGATAACGAGACCGTCTCGTTCGAGCCCGAGCGTGTTCGCCTCGGTTCCGCGGAGAAACCCCATGTACTCGTTCGGGTGTGTCTCCTCGGAGGACTCGAGTACGAACTCGAGCGTTTCCTCGGCGATACCGAGTATCTCACTCGAGCGGAACAACGCGTCGAACAGCCCCATGTACCCACATCCGAGTTTGCGGTTGCTAAACGTTCCGAATGGAATCGCCGGCTGAGTGTCGGCAAAATCTGACGAACGCCCATCCGATACATAATTATTGAGAGTGCCGTACTGGATGCTATGTCAGATATACACATTCCACATACATTGTAGGTAGGCACTTTTAATTCGTGAGTTCGAACAGGTTTCTATGGGACTCGAAGAGGACGCACTCGACTATCATCGCGAGGAACCGCCCGGCAAAATCGAGATTCGGACGACCAAATCGACGAACACCCAGCGCGATCTCTCGCTTGCGTACTCGCCCGGCGTTGCGGGACCGTGTCGTGAAATCGCGTCGGACGCTGATGACGCCTACCAGTACACTGCAAAAGAGAATCTCGTCGGCGTGGTGTCGAACGGCTCCGCGGTCCTCGGATTGGGCGACATCGGCGCGCAGGCGTCCAAGCCCGTCATGGAGGGGAAAGGCGTTCTCTTCAAGCGGTTCGCGGACATCGACGTCTTCGACGTCGAACTCGACCTCGAGGAGCCAGACGCGTTCGTCGAGTCGGTCGCCGCGATGGAGCCGACCTTCGGCGGCGTCAATATCGAGGATATCGCCGCACCCGATTGCTTTCGCATCGAGGAGCGCCTCCGCGAGCGAATGGATATTCCGGTGTTTCACGACGACCAGCACGGCACCGCGATCATCAGCGGCGCCGCGCTGTTGAACGCCGTCGAACTGATCGAAAAGGACCTCGAGTCACTCAAGGTAACCTTCGCAGGTGCGGGCGCGGCGGCGGTCGCGACTGCGCGGTTCTTCGTTTCGCTCGGCATCAAAAGAGCAAACATCACGATGTGCGATATCGACGGTATCCTCACGACCGAACGCGCCGAGGCTGGCGATCTGAATGCGTATAACCGAGAGTTTGCATCCGACGTTCCGGGAACTGAACTGGCCGATGCGATGGCCGATGCGGACGTCTTCGTCGGACTCTCCGCGGGCGGAATTGTCTCCCCGGAGATGGTCCGGTCGATGGCTGAGAACCCGATTCTCTTCGCCATGGCGAACCCCAATCCGGAGATCGGCTACGAGGAAGCCAAATCCGCACGCGACGATACGGTCATCATGGCGACCGGCCGCTCGGATTACCCAAACCAGGTCAACAACGTTCTCGGGTTTCCATTCATTTTCCGCGGCGCGCTCGACGTGCGTGCAAAGCAGGTGAACGAAGCGATGAAAGTCGCCGCCGCCGAGGCGCTCGCCGATCTGGCGAGACGAGACGTTCCCGACGCGGTCCTCAAAGCGTACGGCGACCAGCCGCTCCAGTTCGGCCCCGAGTACATCATCCCGAAACCACTCGATCCCCGCGTTCTGTTCGAGGTCGCACCCGCGGTCGCGGGCGCGGCAATGGAAACCGGTGCCGCACGAACGAATATCGACCTCGAGGCGTACGTCGAACGGCTCGAGGCGCGTCTCGGAAAATCCCGCGAGATGATGCGGATCGTCCTCAACAAGGCCCAGAGCGAGCCGAAACGGCTCGCGCTCGCGGAGGGCGGACACGAGAAGATCATTCGGGCGGCCTACCAGATCGCCGAGCGAGAGATCGCCGAACCGGTTTTGATCGGCGATAAGGACGAGATCCGGTCGACCGCGGCGAACCTCGGGCTCGACTTCGAGCCGGAGGTTGCTGATCCGACGGACGGCTCGTACGACCACTACGTCGAAACCCTCTACGAGGAACGGAAACGAAAGGGAGTCACCCGAAACGAGGCCGAAGAGATGATCCGCGAGAGCAACTACTTCGCCTCCGTGATGGTCGAAAGCGGCGACGCCGATGCGATGTTGACCGGATTGACCCATCACTACCCCTCGGCGCTTCGACCACCCTTGCAGGTCATCGGAACGGCGTCGGACGCCGATTACGCCGCGGGAGTCTACCTGCTCGCGTTCAAAAATCGGGTCGTCTTCCTCGCCGACGCGACCGTCAACCAGAACCCCGACGAGGAGGTGCTGGCCGAAGTGACCCGACACACGGCGTCGCTCGCCGAACGGTTTAACGTCGAACCGCGCGCCGCGTTGCTGTCGTACTCGAACTTCGGAAGCGTGGACAACGAAGGGACCCGAAAACCGCGCCGCGCCGCTCAACTGCTTCGGGACGATCCGGCCGTCGAGTTCCCTGTCGACGGTGAGATGCAAGCAGATACCGCGGTCGTCGAAGAAATGCTGACCGATACCTACGAGTTCACCGACCTCGAGAAGCCGGCGAACGTCCTCGTCCTGCCGAACCTCGAGGCCGGAAACATCTGTTATAAGTTGCTCCAGCGACTGGGCGGCGCGGAAGCGATCGGTCCGATGCTCGTCGGGATGGACAAACCGGTCCACGTCCTGCAGCGGGATGACGAGGTGAAAGATATCGTCAATCTCGCAGCAGTCGCGACCGTCGACGCACAACGGCAGTAACTGGACGATTCCCGTCCCGAGAATACGTCCTCGGAACAATTCGTCGAACGCAGATTGCCACTGAGGGTATCGTGTCTTGACAAGGGTTATACGCTCCCATCTCAAATACCGGGTCAAGATGACACGCGAGTCTGCCGGGGTCCCCGGCGACGACGACGGGGATTCCGTCGTTTACGATCTTGCTGCTGATTGCACCGCTGAGGATCTCGAAGAAGGAAGCCCATATCTGGCCGAAATCAACGGTATCGTCGACTACGGCGTCTTCGTCGATGTCTCTGATTCCGTCTCCGGGCTCGTCCACGAATCCGTCCTCGAGGGTACCTACCGCGTCGGCGACGAGATCGTCGTCGAACTCGAGAGCGTTCGAGAGAACGGCGACATCGCCTTCGAGCCGGCCGACTTCGAATCCTACACGCTCGAGGAGGTCTCCCACGACTACACGCTCACCGGAAGCAACCGACTCGAGGCCAACGTCGGCGACCAGATCCACCTCGAAGGAAAGGTCGTGCAGGTCAAACAGACCGGCGGTCCGACGATTTTCCACGTCACGGACGAATTCGGCGTCGTTCCCTGCGCGGCGTTCGAGGAAGCCGGCGTCCGGGCCTACCCGCAAGTCGAAGTCGGCGACATCGTTCGCGTCACCGGCACGCCCGAGCGTCGCGAGGACGCGGTTCAGATCGAAGTCGACGGCCTCACCAAACTCGACGGTGAGATCGAAGCCGACGCCCGAGAACGCCTCGAAGAGGCCCTCGAAGAGCGATCCCAACCGCACGAGGTCGAACCGCTTATCGACTGGCCGGCATTCGAGAAGCTCCGACCGAACCTCGAGGAGGTCGCGACGAAGCTCCGCCGAACGGTTCTCGAAGGACGGCCGATCCGCGTTCGCCACCACGCAGACGGCGACGGCATGTGTGCGGCCGTTCCGGTCCAGCTCGCACTGGAGCGGTTCATCACCGATGTCCACGAGGACGACAACGCGCCACAGCACCTGATCAAACGGCTGCCCGCGAAAGCGCCGTTCTACGAGATGGAAGACGCCACGCGGGACCTCAACTTCGCGCTCGAGGACCGCGAGAAACACGGCCAGCAACTTCCGCTCCTGTTGATGCTCGACAACGGCTCGACGGCGGAGGACGTTCCCGCCTACGAGACGCTGGCTCACTACGATATCCCGATCGTCGCGATCGATCACCACCACCCCGACCCCGAATCTGTCGAGGGATTGCTCGATGCCCACGTCAATCCGTACCTCCACGACGAGGACTACCGGATCACGACGGGAATGCTCTGCGTGGAGCTCGCGCGGATGATCTACCCGGAGATGACCGACGAACTCCGCCACATCCCCGCAGTTGCCGGACTCTCGGACCGGTCGAAAGCCGACGCGATGACCGACTACCTCGCGCTCGCTGACGAGGAGGGCTACGACGAAGGTCGTCTGCAGGATCTAAGTGAGGCACTCGACTACGCCGCGTTCTGGCTCCGATACAACTCCGGCGACCAGCTGATTCAGGACTTACTCCAGATCGGCAGCGACGACGAGGAGCGCCACCGAGAGCTCGTCGAATTCTTCGCCGACCGAGCACGCGACGAAGTCGACGACCAACTCGACGCTGCGATGGCTCACTTGGAACACGAGGACCTCGATAACGGCGCGCACCTCTACCGGATCGACGTCGAGAACTACGCCCACCGGTTTACCTATCCCGCGCCGGGTAAAACGACGGGCGAGATTCACGATCGCAAGATCGAAGAGACGGGCGATCCCGTCATCACGGTCGGCTACGGACCGGACTTCGCCGTCCTCCGAAGCGACGGTGTCCGCCTCGATATTCCCGTTATGGTTTCGGAACTCGAGGAGGAGGTGCCGGGTGGCGGCGTCTCCGGCGGCGGCCACCTCGTCGTCGGCTCGATCAAGTTCGTCAAGGGAAAACGCGAGGAAGTGATCGACGCGCTCGTCGAGAAGATGGCCGAGGCCGACATCGACGAGGAGCTTTCGACCGCGGCACCGATCGACGACTAACGACGCCGCTCGCGGTTGTTCTTTTTGTGTTGTTTTCAGACGACAGTTTTCGCACGCGTTAGTGAGACAGGGCTGGTTAGAATCGGAGGACGGCTGGGCCGGACCCGTCGAGAGCCGCTTTCGAGTCACTGTTAGCGCTCGCGGCTACCTGTTGTCATCGCTTGCGAGAAGATGGGACGACCGCCTCGAACTCGAGCGATCGAAGATAGTCTCGATCGGATCCGCCTCAGACACTGATTGCATTGTCTCTGTACGAGCAACGGATTGAATAGGCTGTTCACGGAGGCTGGTTCGACAGGCTAGACAGTAGCAACCTCTCGAAGACCACCGAAGCGATGATGGACTGTGTTCGTCAGACTGTTTTTACAATATTAAACAAGACTAAACAATCATAAACGGTACTACTTAGCCACATTGAATACTCATTTCTGATTGGATGCGACAACTCACCGAGACACCGCTCGTACGGGATGGAAAGTCAATCATTCTCGCGCACGATCACGGGCTCGAACACGGACCCGCTGCGTTCGACGACGTGCCTGAGAGATTGGATCCGAGGACGGTCTTCGAGATGGCAACCCACGACGCCGTGACCGGGTTTGCAGTCCAGAAGGGATTGGCGGAGACATACTACCCTTCCTACGACGATGACGTGAATTTGTTGGCGAAGCTCAACGGAACCAGCAGTCTCTGGATGGGCGAACCGTACTCGCCACAAACGTGTTCGGTAGAGTACGCGCTCGAGCTCGGTGCAGATGCCATCGGATACACGGTGTACCCAGGAACCAACCGTGAAACGGAGATGTTCGAGGAATTCAGGGACGTCCAAGAGCGCGCTCGCGAGCACGACGTTCCGGTAGCCATGTGGTCGTATCCGCGTGGACAAGCGCTAAAGGAACATCGTCACCCGGAGGTCATCTCGTACGCGACTCGAATCGCCCTCGAGCTCGGCGCGGACATCGCGAAGGTGAAGTATCCGCGCAGCGGGCAGGCGATGGCCGACGCTGTCGCCGCGGCGGGTGACGTCAACGTCGTTCTGAGCGGCGGATCCAAAGCCGATGATCGTGAGTTCCTCTCGCTGGTCGAAACCGCGATGAACGCGGGTGCGAGCGGTCTAGCGGTCGGTCGTAACGTCTGGCAACGGGAGAATCCCGAACAGATCCTTGACGCGCTCGAGGCGGTCGTCTTCGAGGGAGCGACTACCGACGAGGCACTCGCCGAGTGATTCCCGGCTCGAAACCCAGAGACCAGTCGAATATCACTACCACGAGCACCGCATTGCTCGTCGCGCGGACCCGATCAAAAACGCTCACAATCAGATAGAAATATGAACGCCGCTGCACTATCGGTGGGTACGCAAACCGCTATGCTCCCAGCAGTTAGAAAACGCGAAATCGTCGAGTTAGTTTCCGAGCAGGGTGAATGCTCCGTCGCCGAACTCGCTGCAGAGATGGATTGTTCGAAGGCGACGATTCGTCGCGATCTCAGCGATCTCCAGGACAGGAAGCTTATCGAGCGCTCTCACGGTGGCGCAGTTCCGGTAACGACCGTCGGGAACGAACAGACCTACGGTCAGAAGGAGGTGCAAAATCTCGACGGAAAGATGCGAATCGGGGAACGAGCAGCCGAGGAGATCACCGAGAATCAGGTCGTGTTCTTCGACTCCGGTTCGACGACGATGCAAGTAGCCAAGAACGCACCCGAGAACAGGTCGTTCCTTGCAGTCACTAACTCGCCGGTTTTAGCTATCGAACTGGGAGAGCAGGCCAACGACGTAAAACTCACCGGTGGATCGCTCCGCCACGAGACTCGCGCGCTTACAGGGCCGAGTGCAGAACGGTTCATGGAGCGAACGAACTTCGACGTGTTGTTTTTAGGAACGAATGCGATCGGACCGTCCGATGGGTTAATGACACCGAACGAGGACGAAGCCCGGCTGAAGTCGCTGATGATCGAGAACGCGGGCCGAGTCGTGCTCGTCTCCGATGGTTCCAAAATCGGGAAACAGAGTTTCGTGAAATTTGCCGAGTTAGAGGACATAGACATGTTTATAACGGATACGACGCTGTCCGATGAACAGTACGAGCCGTTCGAATCTGCTACCGTGGAAGTCATCCAGGAGGTCGAGCAGTGATCCTGACAGTGACGCTCAACCCCGCGGTCGATCACACGCTCAAAGTAGATCGCTTCCCCGTTCCTGATCGAGTCGCGAGGGCAGACGCCGCGCGTGTTGATCCCGGCGGAAAGGGGATCAACGTCTCGAAGTATCTCGTCGAACTAGAGACGGAAACGGTCGCTACGGGCATCGTCGGTGGCTTCCTCGGGAAATTCGTCCGCGACAGCTTGGCCGCTGGCGAGATCAACGGTGACTTCGTGGAAATCGATGGACGAACACGACTCAATACCACGATACTGGCGGACGACGCCGAGTTCAAGATCAATCACGATGGACCGACAGTGTCCCAAAGTGCGATTGACGACCTTCTCGACACGGTCGAGCACAAAAGTCCCGATACCGTTGTCGTGGGCGGCAGTCTCCCGCCAGGTCTCGGCTCTGACACTATCGATCGGATCGCTCGAGCTGGAGACTGGGAGACAGTAGTCGATGTCGGTGGATCCCTTCTCGAAGAGCTGAACGCATCGTACGCACTATGCAAACCAAATCGTGAGGAACTCGCTGCGGCGACTGGAAGTTCGGTTAGCTCTCTCGAGGAGTGCTACGACGCAGTCGAAGCGCTTCGTCGAATGGGCTACGATCGAGTGATTGCGTCGTTGGGTTCCGATGGGGCGATCATGTCAACATCCGATGATTGCTTCCACGCCGCGGCAGTCGATACCGAGGTCGTTGACACGGTCGGTGCTGGCGATTCGCTGTTGGCAGGCGTCCTCTCTGCACTCGATCGAGGATCGACGGATCGGGAGGCCCTTCGGGCTGGAATGGCGGTCGCTTCACGCGTCGTCTCGGTCCCTGGAACGGACATTCCGCCGCTTGATGACGTAGCGGATACAACCAATCGCGTCTCCATCTCGGCGCGGGGGATCAGCCCGGATGGGTAGCGACTGCTTGTGATCGATTACTACATATTCCTCGGAGTGTTTTCGTCTGTGATCGGTTACTCTTTTACTTTCGATTTAGTTGTCTTCCCTTTGTAGCTTGTATATCCGTGCCTCTCGTTATACAATACAACGATTTGAATGAACACGTCCATATTTAATCCATATTTAAAAATCAGAAAAGATCATATTCGAAGACTATATTGAATAATACAGAGGATATATAGCAGAGCATGCCACCAGTAGACAAAGCAGAGGACGCACTCCGTTCACACATCACCTCCGTCAAGGAACACGTGATGACCGGCGTGTCGTTCATGATCCCGTTCGTCACAATCGGGGGGATATTCCTTGCAGTGGCGTTCATGATCGCCGAACTGCCCGATACCGTCTTCGGGTTCTCGATGCCCGGTGCAGGGACGACGACGGAGTCAGTCTTCGAGGAAACCGGGACGCTCCCCTGGTATATGGCCGAGATCGGGGATCTCGGTCTGACGATCATGGTCCCTATTCTGGGAGCGTACATCGCGTACGCGATCGCAGATAGACCGGGACTAGCACCAGGATTTATGCTATCGTGGGTGATCCAGCAGGAACACATAATCGAGGCAGCGGGCTCGCTCGTCGGTTTTACGGCCGACGGCGCCGTCGCCGGGTTCCTCGGCGCGCTGGTTGCGGGCCTACTGGCAGGCTACGTTGCACGGTGGATGAAAGGTTGGGCGGTACCTTCGGTTATCGAGCCGATGATGCCGGTGTTGATTATCCCGGTGTTCACTACGGCGCTGTTAGCGCCGCTCGTGATCGTCGGATTGGGAGTCCCCATTGCAATCGTCGATGATGCGCTGACGAGTTTCCTCGAGGGAATGACAGGAGCAAACGCGCTCTTTCTCGGCGCGATTCTGGGGGCGATGATGGCGGCCGACATGGGCGGCCCCATCAACAAGGTCGCGTACGTGTTCGGCGCTGCGCTCGTCGGTGACCAGATCTTCGGGCCGATGGCCGCGGTGATGATCGCCGGCATGACGCCACCGCTCGGACTGGCGCTTTCGAACTTCATCGCACCCCAGAAGTACTCAGCCGAGATGTACGAGAACGCCAAAGCGGCGGTGCCGCTTGGCCTGTCGTTCATCACCGAGGGCGCGATTCCCTACGCCGCAGCCGACCCCCTTCGCGTCATTCCGAGCTGTATGATCGGCAGCGCGACCGCCGGAGCAGCCGCGCTCTGGCTCGGGGTTACGATGCCCGCACCCCACGGAGGTATCTTCGTATTCCTCCTGTCGAACAGCGCGCTGTTGTTCCTCGGTTGTATCGCCCTCGGGACGATCGTAACCGCGGCCGTCGCGACGGCCATCAAGCCGGACTTCGAAAAGACAGTTGCCGACGTTGAAACCGAAACTAGCACAGCCACTCAGGCGACGCAAGCGAACGACTAAGCCACCGATAGTTAACTACCGTTCACCACCACACACTCACTATGACGGAAACACTCACCCAGGATCGCATCGAGACGCTCGCCGCAACCGATCAGATCACGCTCGACTCGGCACCCGCCGACAAACGGGCCTGCATCGAATATCTGCTGGATCTACTCGTCGATGCTGGCCGCGTCGAGAACCGCGAGACGGCTCTCGAGGCACTGCTCGCTCGAGAAGCGGAGACGACGACCGGCGTCGGCATGGGAATCGGGATCCCCCACGCACAAACTGACGCCGTTAGCGAGCCGTCCGTGGCGTTTACTCGCTCGGAGGAAGGCGTCGACTTCGGCTCGATGGACGGCGAGCCCGCACGGCTCATTTTCATGATTCTCGTTCCCGAATCCGGCGCTGACGATCACCTCTCCATCCTGAGTACGCTCTCGCGAGCACTCATGCACGATGAAACACGGGATGGACTTTATGACGCGGAGACGCCGGAAGACGCACAGGCCGTTCTCAAGGAGGCGGTAGCATGAGCACCGAACGAACCGTGACGATCGTCCCCGAGGCCGGATTGCACGCTCGACCGGCCGCAACGTTCGTCGAGGCAGTCAACGATCACGAGTCGGACGTTCAGGTCGGCCATACTGACGAGGATGACCTCATTTCGGCTGGGAGCATGATCGCGGTCACGAGCCTCGGTGCCGAAGCCGGCGAAGAGATCCGGCTTCTCGCGGACGGTCCCGACGAAGAAGCGACGCTCGACGCCCTCGAGCGCGTCTTGACCAAACCCGAGGACGAGATTGCCAATGTCGACACCTGAACAGATGTCGGAACGCACGCTTACCGGTACTGGAGCGACGCCTCGCTCCGACGTGGGGACGGTCGTTTGGTACAGTTCCACCGCCGAACTTCCCGACCCCGACGACGGCACTGTCGAGCCAGACGTCGAGCGCGAACGGTTCACGGACGCACGCGAAACCGCTCGAGACGAATTAGAGGACGAACGGGAACGGACTGCCGAACGCGTCGGCGAGCAGGAGGCCGAAGTCTTCGACGCGCACGTGCAGTTCCTCGAGGATCCACAGATCGAAGATGGTGTCGAAAGTGCGATCGAGGACGGTCTACCGGCCGAACACGCCGTCCAGCGGGCGTTTGCCGATCCGATCAAACAGTTCGAGGGAATGGACGGGCGGATGGCCGAGCGGGCCGATGATCTGCGCGACGTTCGCGATCGGCTCGTTCGGCTCCTCATCGACGGCGAACACGTTGATCTTGGTGGCCTTCCCGAAGGGACGGTCGTGCTCGCCGAACGGCTCACGCCGAGTGACACCGCTCAGCTCGATCCCGAATGCGTCGCCGGGTTCGCTACCGTGACCGGTGGCAGGACGTCCCACGCGGCGATATTCGCTCGCTCACTGGCCCTTCCCGCTGTCGTTGGCATCGGCGAGGAACTCCACAATATCGCCGCCGACGCGACAGTGGTCGTCGACGGAGAGGCCGGTGAACTCGTCGTTGAGCCGAGCGAGGAGCGCCGCGAGTCCGCACGGGCCACTCGCGAGGTGGAAGTCCGCGAGGAGCCGGTAACGACCGCCGACGGAACCGAAATCGAAATCGCGGCCAACGTCGGCCAGCCCGCCGAGCTCGAGGGGACGAAGGCTCAGGGGGCCGACGGCATCGGCCTTTACCGCACTGAATTCCTGTTCCTCGATCGCGAGCAAGCACCCGACGAAAACGAGCAGTACGAAACGTATACGGAGGCCCTCGAGACGTTCCCGGACGGCCGCGTCGTCGTCCGAACGCTCGACATCGGCGGCGACAAGCCGATTCCCTACCTCGACCTGCCCGAGGAGGAGAATCCGTTCCTCGGCGAGCGAGGGATTCGCCGATCACTTGGGCCCGACGCCGACCTTTTCGAGACGCAACTTCGCGCACTGTTTCGGGCGGCTGCAAACGGGGAGGGCCAACTGTCGATTATGTTCCCGGTCGTCGCGACACCCGAGGAACTCTCCGCCGCGCTCGAGACAGTCAGTACGGTCGCGCAGGCGCTCGAGGAGGAAGGAATCGACTACGCGGTCCCGGAACTCGGCGTCATGATCGAAACGCCCGGAGCCGTGTTTGCCGCACCGGAACTCGCCGAGCAAGTGGACTTTCTCAGTATCGGGACGAACGACCTCACCCAGTACGTTATGGCCGCGGCGCGTGAAAATGAACGCGTCGCGGATCTCCGAGATCCACGCCGACCGGCCGTGTTGCGGGCAATTTCCCGAACCATCGAAGCCGCCCACGAAAACGACGCGTGGGTTGGGATGTGTGGAGAGATGGCCGGTAATCCGGAACTGACCGAACTCCTCGTCGGACTGGGTCTCGACGAGCTCAGCATGAGTGCGGTTACCGTCCCGGACGTCAAAGCGGCCGTCCAATCGATCGATACCGATGCGGCGGCCGAGCACGCGTCGCGAGCGCTCGAGGCAACGACCAGAGAACACGTTATCGACCGAATTCAACGCAACAACGCCAACCAATGAAACTCGTCGCAATCACGTCGTGTCCGACCGGTATCGCACACAGCCAGATGGCAGCAGAGAACCTCGAGACGACTGCCGAGGAGCAGGGCCACGACATCAAAGTCGAGGTCCAAGGCGCGATGGGCGCCGAAAACGAATTAACGGCCGACGAAATCGACGCTGCCGAGGCGGTCGTCATCGCCGCGGATACGGCGGTCAATCAAGACCGCTTCGAAGGCAAACCGCTCGTCAAGGGAACCGTCAAGGACGCGGTTAACGACGCCGAGGGGCTGATCGAGCAGGCGCTTCAACGGGCCGAAGGTGGCGAAGCCGGTGCTACCGGGGTTTCCGAAAGCGACGCTGCCTCGGGGAACAGCGGGGAGACTACCACAACCTCGGCGAGCGATACCGAAACCGAACAGCTCGGAGGTGACCCATCGAAGGGGCTCTTCGCCCGTCTTCGGAGGCTATTCTCGTGAATACACCGCGCCGACTTGGATCGAACACGAGTCCAGTAACGGCCTCGACGAGCAGGTTGTCCTTGAGCGGGTGGTCTCGATGACCGACGTACGCCACCTCGTCGATGCGATCGCGGCAGTGATACCCGAAGTTCGCGAGCAGTTTCGGGAAGCTCGCGGGAAGACGGCGACGGAAAACCCAAGTGGAGACATCCAGTCGTCTGCGGATCGACAGATCGATCGACTATTTCGTGACAAGCTCGCGTCGCTCGACGCAGTCGGGACGTTCGCCAGCGAAGAACGTGAAGGCGTTGAGAACGTCGGTGAAGGGTTCAGCGTTGCCATCGATCCGCTCGATGGATCGTCGAACCTTCAATCGAACAACATCGTTGGAACGGTGGTCGGTGTGTACGACGCACCACTTCCAGCGAGCGGTCGTGATCTCGTCGCCGGTCTGTTTGTCCTTTATGGACCGTTTACAACGGTTACCGTTGCCGTCGACGAATCGGTAACTCGGTACGTCGTCGACGATGGCGAAATCGTCGACGCAAATCCGGTGATCATTCCCGACGAGAGCGATATTTGCGGGTTTGCGGGCGCGACGAACGAGTGGCCAAAACCTGTCCGAGAATGCTGGGACGACCTGCACCGGGACTACAAACTTCGATATACGGGTGCAATGGTTGCAGATATCACCCATTTGCTCGTCAACGGTGGACTGCTCGGCTATCCCGAGCGCTCCTCGAGTCCTCACGGCGACCTCCGACTCCAGTACGAAGCCAACCCGATCGCATATATCGTCGAGACCGCTGGTGGGCGTTCTTCAACGGGTCGAGGATCGATCCTCGATCGTAGTCCTGAGGAGCTCCACCAGCATACCCCAGCCTACTTCGGCAATGCCGAGCAGATCGATTTCCTGGAGTCAACATTGTCGTGACAGTCTCGCCACCGTGAGTTGTCTTTTTGGACGCATATTCTTGCGAGTCGTGAGGACTGTGTACGAGCAGAAATACCCTCCAAGCCGTCGAATGTAGTTCCTCGTATAGTCGGCGTAAATGGGTCGTGTCTCAACTGTTCTGCTCCCGACTAGTCTTCCCCAGTTCCGAGCACTCGCCGAGACTCGAGACCCCTGAACCTCGATCGAATCAGGCCGCCGACTTCATCGTCTGCAAAACGAGACAATCAGTTTATCGTGACAGATCGAGTGACTGAGCAATGAACGGATTCGGCGACGGTAGAGTGGCCGGCACCTGGGTTCTCGTGGCCGCAGTCGGAACGGCGATGACTCTCGGTATCGCGCTCGGAGTCGGCGCACTCGCGGGAACCGCGTCGGCCGGAGACGGTCCTGCGGTCGTGACGCCCGAACCGGAAACGGTCGAGGCCGAACCCGGCGAGGAGTTCGACGTGACCGTCAACCTCGAGAGCCACGGCGGCTACGGACTCGAGTCGCAGGTCGAATCGGTTCGGTTGCTTGCACTCGCCCACCCGGACTATCTCGAGGTTACCGATATCGAGGCCGGGACGTGGCTTGAGGAAGAAGAGACCGAGGTCCGTACGGGGACAGAAATCGCCGACGACGGGTCGATCGCCGAGGCGGTTCAGTATCGAGATCCGCCGGCGGGCGGGACGACGAACGACGGCGAGTACGCCACGCTCACCGTTCGAGTCGCCGAGGATGCGCCGCCGTCAGAGGCCACGCTCGAGTTCGACGAGACGGGCGTCATGCTCACGGACAGTTATCCGCAGGCGGTTACCGGAACAGATCTCACTGTCGAGATCGATGGCGGTGGAGAACACCACGTCGCGTACGACCACGGTGATCTCGAGGCATTCGGTCACGCGGAGACGTTCGCCGAAACGGGCGGCGGCGAGGAGATTCCGACCGAACTCGCGCCGCCGGAATCCCAATCCGAGGACGAGGATGCGAGCGACGACGGAGGGTCAGATGGCGGCGATTCGGTTCCGGGGTTCACCGGTGTTGGTGTAGGACTGGCGGCGCTTTTGGGTATTATTGCAGTCGTCGTGCGGTCGCGTCTTTGACTCGCAAACCGTTTTGGACCGACGTCAGAACTGGTACCGTCGTTCGTCGTCCATGGAGGGATAATTGTCCGCGCCGGTCATCTCCTCGAAGGTCATTCCGGAGAGATATTCGTCGTAGGTCACATCGTAACCCGAGCGCAGGTGGAAATCGAGGGTTCCGGTTTCAACGGTCGACTGAAAGAGCATGTGAACCGCACGGCGAACGAGTTCGTCCGTTGCTTCGGGTTCTAAGGCGGTCTCGAGCAGTGCGAGTTCGTTTCTGGTTTCGCGATCCAGCGCAATGTCGAGGTCGTCTCCCAGCTCCGAGTACGATTCCGTGATTTCGTCGTTCAGATCGTCGAGGCTCATATGCAGGTGGACTCGAGAACGCCGTATATGGCTTTCGTGCTCGCCTCGCAATCGCCGAGCGGGCCGAAGATCACCACGCCTAAGCCGTCCCTTCCCTAACCACCGGCGATGACAGACGCGGAAGCGGATCAGGACCGACAGTCTGCGTGGACGCTTCCCGACGACAGAGCGGCCGTTCGATCGGCCTTGATCGAGTGGTACGAGGACGACCACCGATCGTTCCCCTGGCGCGAGACCGACGACGCCTACGAGATCCTCGTCAGCGAGGTGATGAGCCAGCAAACCCAACTCGGACGCGTCGTCGAGGCCTGGGAAGAGTTTCTCGAGCGCTGGCCGACGACAGCCGATCTCGCGGCCGCGGATCGCTCGGAGGTCGTCGGCTTCTGGACGTCTCACAGTCTCGGCTACAACAACCGAGCGAAGTACCTCCACGAAGCCGCGGGCCAGGTCGAAGACGAGTACGACGGCGAGTTTCCGGAGACGCCCGACGAACTCGAGAACCTGATGGGAGTCGGTCCCTACACCGCGAACGCGGTCGCGAGCTTCGCGTTCAACAACGGCGACGCTGTGGTGGACACGAACGTCAAGCGTGTCGCGTACCGAGCGTTCGGTATTCCTGACGACGACGACGCGTTCGAGGAGGCGGCGAATCAGCTCATGTCCGAGGGCCGTTCGCGGGTCTGGAACAACGCGATCATGGAACTCGGCGGGGTCGCCTGCGGGCAGACCCCGCGATGTGACGAAGCCGGCTGTCCGTGGCGAGAGCGATGTGGTGCGTACGCGACAGGGGACTTTACGGCACCCGACGTACCCACACAGCCGTCGTTCGACGGCAGTCGACGGCAGTTTCGCGGGCGAGTGATCGGGACGTTACAGGAGTACGACGAACTCGCAATCGACACGCTCGGCCACCGGATCCGCGTCGACTACACACCCGACGGAGAGCACGGACGGGAGTGGCTTGAGGGAATTCTCACTGACCTCGAAAGCGACGGACTGGTCGAACTCGAACAGGGTGAGGACGGTCTCGTCGCGCGACTGTAGGTCGACCGAAGCGCGGTAGAACACGGGCGTTCCACGGACGTTCGGGCGTTGGGCGCTCGAGCGCAGACTGCGCAAGATCCGACTATCCGCACGGACTCACGGCTCGAGAGTGATCGTGAATCGCTGTTGGTGGGCAAGAAACATGACGAGTGCGAACAGTGCAAACCCGACCTGAACGGCCTCGATGTGGAGGATGATCTGTGTCGTCTCGAGTGATATCGGCGGTGAGACGACCGACCAGTCGACGAACCAGACCGACGACAGCAACGCTGTGGCACCCGTCGCGATGAGAAATGCGGGCACGACGGCACACCGAACGCGGGGGAGCCGACTGGAGGGGCGGGCTCCGTGAAACACTCGCCGTTCCAGCGAAAAGTGACCTGTCAACATCGCAACAAGGAGGATACCGGCCGCGAGAACGCCGGTGACGCCGCCAACCCACTCGGCGACCAGCAACCAGAGGGTCCACCCGGCGGTGACGAAAACTGCGGTACCGAGCCGACGCGGTTGGATGATATCCCCGAGTTCGCTCGTCGTCGCTCCGAAAACGGACGCCCGCACAAGCGAGCCACAGAAGAGAATCCCGATGCCGGCGAGGGCCGTCGAGACGGTCCGCGTCTCGAGGACGACGAGAAGGAACCACGATCCGACCGCGATGGCTTCGATTGCAGTCGTGAAAATTGCGGCGGTCACCCCGATAACCCGTCGTCTCGTCGTTTGACCGAGAACCTCGGGTTGCCGGATGACGCTCATGGCAATCACTGGGTTCGGGATGTTCCGGTTTCGTTATGTGAGGCTTTATTCATCTTGGGCTAATTCGGATTACAGGACGTTCCGGGCGGACCGAATTAACAACACACTTAACGACGCGTTTCCCCGTTGAAATCGATGCACGCGATCACGAACAGCGGGTGGATCGAAGTCATCACGGGGAGCATGTTTTCGGGCAAAACGGAGGAACTCCTCCGCCGATTGCGCCGCGCGGAGATCGCGGGCCAGGAGGTTGCGGTGTTCACCCCCGCTATTGACGATCGATACGGAGACGACGTTATCGGATCCCACGACGGCCGGAGCTGGGATGCGACAGCGATCGATCCGGAGACGGACCTCCAGCAAATTTTTGCGGAGTGCAACGGGGAGGCGGTCGTCGCGTTCGACGAGGCCAACTTCTTTTCGGACTCGCTGGTTGATATCTGCGAAGAACTCGCGGCTGATGACCGACGCGTGATCGTCAGCGGCACCGATCAGACCTACCGCGGAGAACCCTTCGACCCGCTCCCGCAACTGATCGCCGTGGCCGAGTATGTAGAGAAGTTTCAGGCAATCTGTGCGGTCTGTGGCGAACCCGCAACGAGAAATCAACGGTTCGTCGACGGCGAGCCCGCACACGTCGACGACCCGACCATTCTCGTGGGTGCCGAAGAGTCCTACGAGGCACGTTGTCGTCACTGTCACACGCTTCGAGACGACTAAACGCTGAAATCGATGTTCTCGAGCAAACCCCTGGAGGAACCCGAACTCGAGCCATCCCAACCTCGAACAAATTCGAGTAAGCACGTCTTACTCGCGACTCCGGTCGAGTACGTGGGCGCTACGGTGGCCCGAAAACGGTGATGCGATCGGAACGTTGGACAGAACTATTTAGGGGGATGTTGTCGGCCAAATTATGCCCGACATGGAACAACAGGACGAGTCGCTATCGACTCTCCTCGTCAAGGAAGCAGTCAGTAAAGGAATGGATTCCCCGATGCGAGAACCAATTCTCGAGGCGGTCGAGGAATCCGAGGGGTCCGGGTCGATGGGTGGCCGGGTGCTCCCGCTGGCGGGCGGGCTGATCGGATTGGGTGTCGCGATCGGCTACCTCATCGGTAGCGGCGAGTTGGATACCGACGAGACGCCGCTCGAGGATATCGAGAAACCAGGGCCACTCAGCGAGGCGACCGAAGAGGTGAGTGAAACGATAGAAGAGACCGGCTCCGAATCCGAAGTGGAATCCGAGTCCGAAGCCGACGAAAAAGGCGGATCGAGTCGATTGCCGCGGATCTTTCTCCTGATCGCCGGGATCGTCGGCCTCGAGTTGTTGCGCCGCCGTCGAGGATCCGACGACGACGAAGAGTGGGAGCCGATCGAGGAGTTCGAACCGGCGACGAGTGCGTCGTTCGACGACGAATCGGAAAGCGAGGACGAGCAAGAAGCGACGGCCGGTGACGGTGAGGACGACGACACTGACGAAGCGGTCGAAGAATAGCTGGCGTGATTTATTCGAGTGGATTATTTCGAGCGAACCGACGAGATTCGACAGTCCCTATTCCGTCGACGGTTCGACCTGAAACGTGACCGACACCGAAACGGACGGCCCGGTCAAGTCCCCGCTCATCGATATCGAATAGCTGGCGGCTGACTGTGCGCTCGCGAGGTCGTCGAGTCGTTCCCGAAGCCGCTCGAGCCACTGCTCGAGGTCTCCTGCAATTTGGGGGCTGGCTTTGGCAGTCGTCTCGGGAAGTTCGATCGACGGCTGGTCTTCGAAGTGGGCGTTCGCCAGCATGACGTGTGCCTGTAGCTCCTCGAGCGAGTTCGTCGATTCCAAATCCTCGAGCAATATCGAAAGGCCATCACTATTGGACATACACCACATCGAACCTGATCGGTGAAAGCCATTACGGGGCCCTGTCCATGGTCTATAATCAGAGGGGAAACCGATTTATACCGCGCCGCCGGCCTGGTACTCGCCGAACTCATCGCGCATCACGTTGCAGATTTCGCCGACGGTCGCGTAGGATTTGACCGCCTCGATGATGTAGGGCATGATGTTCTCGTCACCGTTCGCCGCCTCGCGAAGGGATTCGAGGGTCGCCTCGACCGCTTCGTCGTCGCGTTCAGAACGGACGTTTTCGAGCCCCTCGACCTTTCGGCGTTCGTCTTCCTCGGTGACCTCCTCGACATCCATCGCCGGATCTTCGTCAACCTCGAACTCGTTGACGCCGACGATGATTCGCTCTTTCTCCTCGATTTCGCGCTGTCGGTCGAAGGCCGTATCCTGAATTTGGCGCTGGACCCACTGTTGTTCGACCGCTTCGAGCATGCCGCCGCGTTCGTCGACCTCCTCGAGCAGTTCGTAGGCCTCTTGTTCGACGTCGTCCGTCAGGCTCTCGACGTAATAGCTACCCGCGAGCGGGTCGATGGTGTCGGCCGCGCCGGACTCGTGGGCGAGGATCTGCTGGGTTCGGAGTGCAGTTCGGACGGATTCTTCAGTGGGGAGGGCAAGCGCCTCGTCCTTGCCGTTGGTGTGAAGGCTCTGGGTTCCGCCCAGAACCGCGGCGAGCGCCTGGTAGGCGACCCGAACGACGTTGTTCTCGATCTGCTGGGCCGTGAGCATCGATCCCGCCGTCTGGGTGTGGAACTTGAGCTGTTTGGATTTCGGATCGTCGGGATCGAACCGCTCGTCCATGATATCGTGCCACATTCGCCGGGCCGCGCGGAATTTCGCGACCTCCTCGAAGATGTTGTTGTGGCCGTTGAAGAAAAAGGATAGTTGGGGAGCGAAGTCGTCGACGTCAAGTCCGGCGTCGATCGCGGCCTCGACGTACTCGATGCCGTCGCCCAGCGTGAACGCGAGTTCCTGGGCGGCGGTCGCGCCTGCCTCGCGGATGTGATAGCCCGAAATGGAGATCGTGTTGAACTTCGGCGTTTCCGCGGCACAAAAGTCGAAGATATCCGTGATAATTCGCATCGACGGCTCGGGCGGGTAGATGTACGTGTTTCGCGCGATGTACTCTTTGAGGAGGTCGTTCTGGATCGTCCCGCGGAGTTCTTCCCGGTCGACGCCCTGGTGGTCGCCGACCGCGATGTACATCGCGAGCAACACCGATGCCGGGGCGTTGATCGTCATCGAGGTGCTCACCTCGTCGAGCGGAATCCCGTCGAAAACGGTGAGCATGTCCTCGAGAGAGTCGATCGCCACGCCGGCCTTGCCGACCTCTCCTGCGGCCATCCCGGCGTCGGAGTCATAGCCCATCTGGGTCGGCAGGTCGAAGGCCATCGAGAGTCCGGTCTGGCCCTGATCGAGCAGATAGTGGTAGCGTTCGTTCGTGTCTTCGGGAGTGGAGAATCCGGCGTACTGGCGCATCGTCCAGAGTCGCCCTCGGTGGCCCGTCGAGTAGACACCCCGCGTGTACGGCGGTTCGCCCGGATAACCGATATCTTCCTGGTAATCCAGATCTGCGACGTCCTCGGGCGTGTACAGTCGATCGACCTCCTGTCCGCCCGTATCCGTCGTAAACGACTCTTTTCGCTCACCGAACCGTTCGATCACCGGTTCGACTTCGGTTTCCTGCCACTCTTCGCGCCCGGCGCGGATTTCCTCGAGATCGTCAGGGTCGAACATTATGGATTCCTTGGCGGGGGAGGGCTTGAAGGTTAATAAACGCGCGCGACTTGCCGCTCGCGGTTCCGGTTCGCTTTGTTCGATCCCGGTCGAAGACTTCGGCTACTTGATCGAGAACCGACCCGTCAGCGCAATCTTCCTGCCTCTTTCGAGGGGATCCTGCCTGCTTCATGTGCGTATTATCGTCCCGTATCATACTTGTAGGTCGCCGAGTCGGAATCGATCCCGAAGTCTTCGGGGGACTCTTCGGTCGACTCCGCCGATTCGTCGCGTTCGGTTGCCCGCTTGAACGCCTCCCTGAGCCGTTCCGGAAGCTCGAACGATTCGATGTCAAGGACGAGTGGAATCGCCTCCGGATCGATTCCGTTTCGCTTTTCCTCGAGTCTGTTGACGAGCGGCTCCGGAAGCGAACTCTCTTCGATCCGGCGGAAGCCGAACTGCCGCAGGTAGTCAGCTTCGCCGGTAAGGGCGTAAACGGTTTCGAAGCCGTCGTCTCCCGCATACTCGACAAGGCGCTCGATGATGTGTGCGCCGACGCCCTGTCCGCGCCAGTTCTCGAGGACGCCGATACTGGTAAGCTCGCAGCACTCGGTTGGTTCGTCCTCGGGCGACTCCGTGTCGCCGCCTTCTGAATCGGCGTCGGTTTTGTGGACGCGAATCCGGGCAAATCCCGCTTTTGCCCCCGACTGTTCGTCGATCGCGACGACGTAGTCTCGAGAGCGAAACGACGTTTCGTCGAGACCCATTGCCTCGATGTGATCGAGAAGCCAGACCTCCTCCCTGTTTTTCGCGTCCCGAACGTACATGATTCGACGTACGTGACCGGCACCCTAAAGCGTTTATGGGGGGACAATAGCGGGATTCGAACCGATATCGACCGCGGATCGGAAAACGAAACGAGATCGAGTGGCTATTCGTCCTCTTCGACGACTTCCGGATCGCTCATCGCGCTCTGTAAGCTATCGAGGCCGTTGATCCACTCGGTGACGAGACCATACTCGAGTTCCTCCGCCATGGTCATGTCGAGTTCTTCGCCGTCGATGATCAGCGTCCCGGCCTGTGCGGCGTAGCCAAGCGCCGCATCGAGATCCTCCTCGGCTTCGGCGTCGGCCGCCGCGCCGACGTAATCGTTGACGTTACCGTCCTCTGCGGGACCGTCTGCGACGTACTCCTCGGCGGCGAAGAAGACACAGACGAGACTCGTCTGGACGCCGTCGACGAGGATCAGTTTCTCTTCGTCGTCGATGTCGACTTCCGAAAGGACGATCTCTCTGACGTCCTGGATCTCCTCAAGTGCGGTCTCCTGATCGATCTCCCCGTCGTCGTAGGCCGAGACAATTTTCGCGATGGCGATCGCCGTGTCGTCCTGCAGGTTCAAGAGCAGGCGCGCGGACGATTCGTCTTCCGGATCGATATCCTCGTCCTGGATACGACCGATCCAGTTTTGCCACCGTTCTGCTGAATAAAACTCCGTCGGGGGATTGCTCATACTCACACCTACACCGGCCGCTTGAAATGCCTTTCTCTACATCAGTCGTTCCCTGGAAGTGTCAAACCGCGAGTTTGCCGGGCGCTGCCCACGTTTCGAGCAGAACTACGGTCGCGCCACGCCCGCGCCTGCTACGTGTTTCCGAGCGTCGCCTTCGTATCGATTCCGTAGACGTGTTCCGGCGTCTCGAGGTGGGCAATCCGGACCGCATCTTCGAGGCCCTCCTCGAGCAGCCAGCGAACCCGCCGGGGAACCGTTTTCGGTCCGAGCACGGCACCCGGCCGGTCGGGGTCGTCGACGAAGTCGGTCTCCATCAGGAACGGCTCGCCGCGCTCGGCCGCGACCTCGAGTCGATCCTTCTCGCTCATGACGCTCGGCGTCGGCCCCTCGAGCCGACCCGCGGCGTAGTGTTTGACGACGCGATGAGCCGGGAGTCCCGCCTCTTCCGCCCACGCGGCAACCTCCGGAAGCGATTCGCTCGCTTCGGTGTGCAACTGAACCGCACACTCGAGGGCCGCGCCGTGGTCGAACGCGTGGCACATGACGTCGTTGGAGGCGTCCCAGACGGCGTCGTCGACGTCGTAGTGAGGACGCCCCGACTTCAGCGCCAGCGCGTCGCCGGATTCGACGTACTCGGCGGCGAGATCGATCCCACCTTGCATAACGTCTCGAGCGGCTTCTGGTTCGTATTCGCGCTCGTCGACCAGCCGCGAGACCAGCCCGGGGTGAACCCCGAGGACGGGCCAAGCTCGCCCGTCGAGCACCTCGGAGGCCTCCTCGACGACCTCGATCGTTCGCTCGAAGACCGGGCGAAAGTCCTCGCCGGTTTCCGCCTCGACGCCGAGGTACCACGAGGGTTTGTTGACGACCAGTAGATGCGTTCCGCCGAGTCGAGCGAAGTCTTCGACGGCGTCGATACCGCGACCGTGGTCCGGATCCAGATGCATGTGGTTGTCCAGTACCGGCGTCTCCTCGTCGATCATGAGCGGATATGGGCCCGCCTCGAGTGAAAAGTCACCGACTTGCTGTCGACTCGAACGAAGGCGACAGTCCGACATTCCAACCAGTAGAAATACACACGAGGATTGCATCTACCCGACCAATGAGCGTTCGATCCGCGATCGTGCTGGCCGCGGGTGAAGGAATTCGTCTTCGTCCGCTGACCAGACATCGCCCCAAACCGATGTTGCCCGCCGCGACGAAGCCAATCCTCGAGCACGTTTTCGACGAACTCATCGACGCCGGCATCGAGCGACTGACCGTTGTCGTCGGTTACGGACGGACCGCCGTTCAGTCCCACTTCGGGTCGATCTACCGGGACGTCCCGATCGAGTACGCGATCCAGAACAAACAACTCGGCAGCGCCCACGCGCTCGAAGCGGCGCTGCCGACCGTCGACGAAACGTCGCTCGTCGTCAACGGCGACCAGCTAATCGACGCGTCGATTATCGAGGATACGATCGATCGCCACGACTCGGATGCGGCCGGAACAATCGCGGTGATCTCCTCAAGTAACGTTACGGAATACGGCGGCGTCATCGTCGATTCGGACGACACCGTTGCCGAACTCGTCGAAAATCCGACCGACGACAGAAACTATCGGCTCAACGCGGGCGTCTATGTACTGGAACCGGAATCGATCGACATCGTGACGACTGTCGACTCGTGTCGCGGGGAGTACTCGCTGATCGACGGATTCTCCAGCCTACTCGAGCGGGGAGAGACCGTCAACGCGGCCCGAACCAGCGGGGAATGGATAGACGCGACGTACCCCTGGGATCTCCTTGAGGTTGCCGAAACGCTGTTCGAAACGGGGACCGTCGAGAGCTGTATCGCGCCCTCGGCACAGGTTCACGAGTCGGCGACGATCGTCGAGCCGTCGATTATCGCTCCGGACTGCGTGATCGGCCCCGGTGCGGTCGTCGGGCCGTACGTCTCGCTCGGCGACAATGTCACCGTTGGGTCGAACGCAACGCTCGAAACCAGCGTCATCGATTCGGATACCCGGATCGGAGCGAACGCGACGGTCGCCGACTGCGTCACCGGCCGAGGCGTCAAAATCGGGACCGGATCGACGGTCGTCGGCGGGCCCGGTGACGTCCGAGTCGAAACAACGGTTCACGAGGGAGAACGGCTGGGTGCGTTACTGGCCGATCGCGCACGAGACCAGGGGGGCGTCACCTACGGGCCGGGGACCATCGTCGGTTCCGAGGTAACGATCCACGCGGGGGCGACGGTGAGCGGGTCGATCGACTCCGAGACGGAGGTCCGGTAGGAATGTGTGGCATCATCGGTTACGTCGGCTCGGCGGACGCCAACACGCCTGACGCGATCGACATCCTGCTCGACGGGCTCTCGGAACTCGAGTATCGGGGATATGATTCCGCCGGCGTCGCGCTCGCCAACGCGGAACTCGACGTGTACAAATCCGAGGGTGAACTCGAGGAACTCGTCTCGTCGCTTTCGGTATCTGAGCTTCGCGAACCCGGGGTCGGCATCGGCCACACGCGCTGGAGCACTCACGGACCGCCGACGGACACGAACGCGCATCCCCACACCGACGACAGCGGGCGCGTCGCGGTCGTTCACAACGGAATCATCGAGAACTATCAAACGCTTCGAGACGAGCTAACGGCCGAGGGCGTGACCTTCGAGAGCGAAACTGACACCGAGGTCGTTCCGTATCTTATCAGTCTGTACCTCGAGTCGGCCGAGAACGCAGACGGCGTTCGGAGTGACGGGGGGAGCATCGTCTACGAACGAGCGTTCCGCCGGGCAATCGACCGGATCGAGGGCAGTTACGCCATCGCGGCCGTCTTCGAGGGCGACGAGACGATCTACGCGACGCGAAAGGAGTCCCCGCTCGTGCTCGGCATCGAGGAGAACGGCGACGGACGTGCCGGGGATGCCGACGGGCAGTCGACCGGAGCCGAAGGCGGCTACTACCTCGCCAGCGACGTACCGGCGTTCATCGAGCACACCGACCGCGTCGTGTACCTCGAGGACGAGGAGTTCGTTCGCCTCAACGGTGAGGGATACGAGGTTAGCGATGAAGACGGAACGACCATCGAGAAGACGGTCAAAACGGTTGATTTTGACGCTGAGGATACGGGAAAAAGCGGGTACGACCACCACATGCTCAAGGAGGTTCACGAACAGCCCTCGGCGCTCAGGCAGTGTCTCCGCGGTCGAGTCGACGAACTGGCGGGGACCGTCACGCTCGAGGAACTCGATACGTTCGTCGAGCAGGAGTTCGCCGCCCCGATAGAGTTCGTCGCCTGCGGAACCTCGTACCACGCCGCCCTCTACGGAGCGTCGCTGTTGCAACAGCGGGGAATACACGCGACCGCAACCATCGCGAGTGAGTACACGACTGACCGCGTTCCGGTCGACGACGACACGCTCGTCGTCGGCATCACCCAGAGCGGGGAAACGGCGGACACGCTTCGTGCGCTCCGCGAGGCAAACCGCGCCGGCGGGACGACCCTCGCCGTGACCAACACCGTGGGAAGCTCCGCCGCTCGAGCGTGCGACCACGCGCTGTACATTCGAGCGGGGCCGGAAATCGGCGTCGCGGCGACGAAGACGTTCGCGAGCCAACAGCTGACACTGTTGGTCCTGAGCGCCGCCGTGAGCAGTCAGATCTCGCACGACGAGATCCAATCGTTACGCCGCGTTCCGGATCAGGTACGGACAATACTCGAAACAACGAGCGCGCGGGAGGTTGCCGAGGAACTCGTCGGCTCCGATGCGTTCTTTTTCATCGGACGCGGCTTGCACTACCCGGTCGCACTGGAGGGCGCGCTGAAGTTCAAGGAGATTACGTACGAACACGCCGAGGGCTTTGCGGCCGGCGAACTGAAACACGGTCCGCTCGCGCTGGTCACCGAGAACACGCCCGTCTTCGCGGTCGTGACGGGAGACGGCCAGACGGCACGGAAGACGATTTCGAACATCAAAGAGGTCGAGGCTCGAGACGCTCCGGTGGTCGTCGTCACCGACGGCGCGTCCGACGTCGAACGGTACGCGGATTACGTTCTGGGAATCCCCGAAACCAACGAACGCTGCGCGGCCGTCCTTGCGAACGTACAGTTACAACTCATCGCCTACTGGGTCGCCAACACGATGGGGCGATCGATCGACAAGCCGCGAAATCTCGCAAAGAGCGTGACCGTCGAATGACTGGCGACTTGCCGGCAGGGCGGTGGGAGCCGGACCGATATCGGGGAGAAAGGTTCCGATGAACGAGTACTGGGACCTCATCGTCGCCATCTTGGCCGGGGTCGTCCAGGGCATCGTCGAGTGGCTTCCGGTCTCCTCGCAGGGGAACCTTTCGCTGTTTCTCATCCTGATGGACATCTCCCCGGATCACGCCCTGCAACTCGCGCTGTTCTTGCAACTCGGGACGACGCTCTCTGCAACGCTGTATTACCGCGACGAAATCCTCGAGAGCCTCGAGGCCGTTCCCCAGTGGCGACCTCAGTCGGCGTTTACCGGGCCGAACGCAGTGACATCGTTTGTGGTCGTCGCGTGTTTTGCCACCGGGCTGATCGGGCTTCCGATCTACTTCCTCGCCGTCGATATCGCGAGCGAACTTAGCGGCGGCCTGTTCATCGCCGCAATCGGCGTCTTGCTCGTCCTGACCGGCGTACTGGAGTTGGCCTCGAAGTCGGTGGATCTCGCGGAACGGGAGGATCCGACGTTTCGAGACGCCGTGATCGTCGGCGGCTTTCAGGGACTCTCGATACTCCCCGGCATCTCCCGCTCGGGGGTTACCACGAGCGTCCTCCTCTTTCGGTCGTATCAAGCACCCTCGGCGTTCCGTCTCTCCTTTCTCCTCTCGATTCCGACCGGGATCGGCGCGGGCGCATTGATCTTCGTTACAGAGGGAGGTATCCCGGGGGTGAGCCTCGAGATGGCCGCACTCGCAGTCCTCACGAGTGCGGTCGTCGGCTACGCGACGATCGGGATCCTGATGCGAATCGTCGAGCGAATACCCTTCTGGATCGTCTGTTTCGGCCTCGGCGGACTGGCGATCGTCGGCGGTGGCGGCGTGACGCTACTCGTGGCTTGAAAAGCGGCGGCTACAGATCGGACAGGTCGTGTTAGTCCTCCGCCGGATTCTCTTCGATACTGCCGCGTTCTCGCATCATTGAGGTTCCCCGATCGATCCATCGACGGCGATAGAAGACGACGCCGAGGTAGGCAACCCGGAAGACGAAGTCGAGGACGACCGCGACGTAGGCCGCGACGACGCCGTACTCGAGGACGACGCCGAAGACGTAGGTAAAGCCAAGCAGGAAGACGAAGGTTCCGATGACGCGTGCGATAAAGGGCGGGACCGTCTCGCTCCCCCCGCGGAGCGAGCCGGCGAGGGTGAGGTAGGCGGCGATCAGGACCGCCGCAATGGCGTACGCCTGCGCGAAGCCGCTCGCGTAGCCAACCGTCGCCGGATCGTCGGTAAACACGAGGACGAACTGCTCGGCGAAGAAAAAGAGCAAGAGACAGAAGCCGCCGACGGTGAGCGTACTCAGTGCAGTTGCGGCCGCGCCGTTGTAGAACGCCGTTTTGGGTTCGCCTCGGCCGAGTGACTGCCCAACCATAATGTTCGCCGCAACGCCGTAGCCACGGGCGAGCGGCGAGGCGACCTGTTGGTACATTCGGCGGCCGATGTGGTAGGCGGCGTTGACCTCGGTGCCGAACGCCAGCAAAATCGCGTTGAACGGGAATTCGGCGAACATCTCGGTGAGACCCTCGGCGATTCGCGGCCAACTGATGAGGATAAGTTGCTTCGTGATCACTAACTGCCGGGGAACGACGTACTGGATCTCGTTGAGCGGCGACCAGAGAATCAAGAGGAAGGTAAGCGCGCCGAGCGTGTCCGAGACCGCTGTCGCGAGCGCGATTCCGACGACACCGAGTTCCGGAAACGGGCCGAGCCCAAGCGCAAGCCCGATAGTCGCGACGATGTTGAGAGCGTTGACGACACCGTTTACGTACATCGGCGTTCTCGTGTCGCCGGTGCCGTGGATCGAACGCGCGGCGATGAAGTTAACGTGGATCGCGGGCGCGGAGACCATGATGATCATGAGGTACGTGCTCCCGTACTCGATCACGTCCGCCATCGCACCCTCTTCGGCGAGCGAACCCAGAATAGCGATCGCGTACTCGTTGAGAAAAAGTCCAAACAAGATGAACGGGATACCACCGAGAAGCCCGATCAACAGCGCCTGTGTCACCGCCTGATTTCTGTTGGCGTCGGCGTCAGCGCCGGTATCCTGACTCGAGAGGGCGATCGCACCGTCGCCGATACCGATCCCGAACCGAAGCGGGAACCGAGCGTAGATATCCGCGAGTCCGACTGCGGCGACCGCGGCCGGTGAAAAGAGTCCCGCGACGATCAGATCCGTCGTCCGCATCAACGTCCGGAGCACCTGTTCGGCCATCACCGGCCACGACAGGCTAAAGACACGTTTCCAGACTCGCCAGAATCGGTGGCTGGCCAGCGACAGGACGACGACGAACACGGTTGGGATTCAAACGTTCGGGGATTAAGTATTGAGTTGGCGGAAAGGTGACCCGGGACTCCGTCCGCAGACGATCACCGCACGTCGAAATACATGGCAGCTACGGCTCCGGCGTACCGGGCGAACCGGCACGGGTAGTGAAAGCGGACGGACGTTCAGGACGCAACCGAGCGAACGACGGTCGAATCGTCCGTCTCAAGCGTCCAGTTGCGTAAGCTCCTCGACATCGGGAATGTTCTCGCTCGCAGTGGTTATCTGGTTCATTCGCTGTTCGTGTTTGTCGTAAGCGTACTCCGTGAGGTCGCTCGGACTTGGACCGGAATCCTCCTCGGTAACGCCGCGGTTCGTCAGACTGTTCTGGACGAGTGGAACCAGTTCGCTAACCGTCTCGCGGAGGACGTCGGGATCGACCTCGCCGCCGGTCACGAGTGACTTGAGTTGGGCCATTCCGAATCCGACGTGGCGTCCCTCGTCGCTCCGGATCAGTTTGAGCCCCTCGACCAGTCCCGGAAGATCGGGGAGATCAGATTCGCTCTCGCCGTAGGCGAGAGTAAGTCCGTAGTAACCCGTCTGGGCGAGAATGCCCTCGATCGTCAAGTGGTAATGACAGTGGGCTTTCGCTCGGTTTTCCGGCGAGTCGTCCTCGAGGAGGCGAGCCATGGCCCGTTCGTTGCGCTCGAACAGCTCGTTGTAGGGGTCGCTGAACCATTCCTTGTCGGTCGGCGAGGACAACTCCTGGCCGCGGCGTGTTTCCTCGGCGTGAACGACTTCGCGCCAGTACCGATCGAAAAAGTCGGTGTGTTTCGATTCCTCGTAGAGTTGTGTGGTGATGAACATCTGATCGCCGATGTCGTCCAAGACGACCGCCAGCGGTGCGAGGTCCTCCGTCACCGACTCCTCGCCGGCCCCGAACAGGGCGAGAGATTCCTTGAACGATTCAAACTGTGGATCGGACAGGTCGGCGATTCCGTCACGGTCAACCGCGAGGGATATTTCGTGGGGGTCCCAGTGCTTTTCGACGGCGTTTCGGTAGTAGTTGTGCGAACGAACTGCCGTGTCGAGTTGCATTTCGGGCTGTGATTCTTTATCGGTTGACATCGTCGTCTTACCGTACCGGCGGAATTCCGATGAGTCTATATCTTGTAGAGTAGGGTCTTTAAATACTAGCGCCGAACTAGCCGTATGGGTCTCATTACGGAATTTCGGCTAACGTCGCTCGACCTCCCGTTGACGGACGCGGTCGCAACCGTTTCCGAGGTCACGGTATACGTCGAGCGAATTCTCACCGTCGACCCCGAACGCCCCGTGATGATCTGTCGAATCGTCGACTATCCCGACAGCGAGTTTCGCGACGCACTGGCGGACGATCCGTCGGTTGCGGAGGCCGTGACGCTGGATGAATACGACGAGAACGCGCTGTATCGAATCACGCTCCGTGATCCGCCGGTGCCGATCTACCGAACGTATATGGATCTGGGTGCGATGCCACTCGATGCCATCGTGACCGTCGACGGCTGGTGGTGTCGGTCCCGATTCCCCGACCGGGAGGCGCTCGCGGAGTTTCGAGCGTTCTGTACGGATCGAGGCGCGACCTTCCACCTCGAGCAATTAACTCGGGAGTCGGCGGCCGACGACCCGCCGTTTGGGCTCACGCACGAGCAGTACCAAGCACTGGTTGTGGCGCGCGACGCAGGGTACTTTTCGGTTCCGCGAGAAGTATCGACGGACGAAATTGGTGCGGAGTTAGGGATTTCGGGACCCTCAGCGTCCGAACGGTTGCGACGGGGCGTCGACCAAATCCTGAAGAATGCCCTCGCAAGCAGCGAACGGGTATAACACGAGCACGGGGACGAAGAGACACTCACGACATCGTTACGACCCGATGGGAAACAACGAAACCCATTACCACCTCCAGTTGGTAGGTCGAGCACGAGCGATCTCTCGAGGATGGATTTCCAATGGACCCGTTCACATTCCTTGGCATCGACGTGGCGTTGTTTCTCCTCATCGGCGTCCTCGCCGGAGCCCACTGCATCGGGATGTGCGGGCCACTGGTAACGATCTATGCGGGAAAGATGGACGACGGGCAGTCGGATACTCGAGCGAGCGGCCACCTTTCGACCTACGAAGTCCGTCAACACGCGCTGTTCAACATCGGTCGAACGGCGAGCTATACCCTTCTCGGCGCGGCATTCGGCGCGCTCGGGAGTCTGTTGTTCGTGACGACCGACTCGCTGACGCCCGTCGTCGACCTCGCTCGCGGCGGTATCGGCGTCCTCGTCGGCGGTTTTATCGTCGCGACCGGCATCTACTATCTCCTCGGTCGGACCACCGGCGGCGTCTCGGTCCCCGGCCTTGAGCGGGTCAGCGCCTGGCTCGCAACGCACGTCGACCGGCTCGCGAACGGTCCCGGAATCGTTGGGCTCGGAGCCGTCCACGGACTGCTCCCGTGTCCGATCCTCTATCCGGCGTTTTTGTACGCGTTCGCAACTGGCTCACCACTTGGTGGCGGCCTCGCACTCGCCGCGCTCGGCATTGGAACGATCCCCGCGGTGTTCGCCTACGGAACCGTCATCGACGCCGTCGACGCGGTTCACCGACGCCGGGTCCACCGCTTGCTTGGCGTCGCGTTCGTCGTCCTCGGCTACGTGTTGCTCGCCCACGGGTTGATGAGTCTCGGCTACCCCGTTCCGCACCCGGAACTGCCGTTTTACGACGGTATCGACGCTCCGGGGGCGGGAGATCACGAACACCACTAACTAATCGGATCGTCACGAACCAACCGAATTGCCACGAAACAACGAACCGCAAACTGATCGAATCACCACGAACTAATCGAACCGCAAACTCACCGATGACAGCAACCGACCCATCCGCGCCCGGCTGTACGCTCTGTGCCCTCCCGACCGAGGGAGTCGATGTCAGCGACGGCGACGGCAACCAGTTCTGCTGTGTCGGCTGTCGAGACGTTTACGACGCGCTCGGCGATCTCGAGGACGTCGACGCCGCCGACGTTCGGGAACGGCGGAACGAGGCTGAACAAGGCGGGGAGGAACTCGAGCCCGGCACAGAGATACCGGACGACCACGATGCGACGTTTCTCGAGGTCGACGGGATGCACTGTGCGACCTGCGAGGCGTTCATCGAATCGGCGGCCATGTCGACCGACGGCGTCAGCGGGGCCAGCTCGAGTTACGTGACGGACACGGTTCGGATCGACCACGACCCCGATGCCGTCTCCGAAGAAGAGCTACAGGACGCCATCAGCGGGCTCGGCTACAGCGCCTATTCCCGCGACGACGCGTTCAGCCGTCGGCAGGCGGACAACTGGGCGATGGGACGGGTCATCGTCGGCGTGTTGATGGGGATGATGGTGATGCTCCAGTACATCGTCCTCATCTATCCGGTCTACTTCGGCGGGCTGTTCTACGACGAGCAGACGACGGAGTTCATCGAGAGCGCGCTGGCCAGCGAGAGCGCGACGGTGTTCTACCTCGTCATCGCCGCGCTGACGACGATCATTCTAGCGATCACCGGCAAGCCGATCCTACAGGGTGCGTACGTCAGCGCGAAGACCCGTCAACCAAATATGGACCTGCTCGTGGCCATCGCGGCACTCAGCGCCTACCTTTACAGTACGCTCTCGATCATCGTCGGCGGCGACCACATCTACTACGACGTGACCGTCGCCATCATCGTCATCGTCACCGTCGGCGGCTACTACGAGTCATCGCTCAAACGCCAGGCAACCGAGCGGCTCTCGGATCTGACCTCCGTACAGGTCGACGAGGCTCGACGGGTTCGCCGCGGCGGGTCGACGGACGCCGACCAACTCGAGGACCGCTCCGAAGACGTACCGCTCGAGGAGCTCGAGGCAGGCGATCACGTGCTGGTTCGAACTGGCGAGCGGATCCCGATCGACGGCGAGGTAGTCGACGGCGACGCATCGGTCGACGAGGCGGTCGTCACCGGAGAGTCCCTCCCCGTTCGAAAGGCCGAGGGGGACGCAGTCGTGGGCGGTTCAATGGTCTCCGATGGCGCGGTGACGGTTCGCGTCGGTCCCGATGCGACGAGTAGCCTCGACCGGATCACCGAACTCGTCTGGGACCTCCAGAGCGGCACCCACGGCATCCAGAAACTCGCCGACAAACTGGCGACGATCTTCGTCCCGCTCGTCCTGGTCCTCGCAGTCGTCGTCACCGCCGTCTACCTCATACTCGGCGCTGGCTTCGCCGGCGCGTTGCTCGTCGGGCTGACCGTTCTGATCGTTTCCTGTCCGTGCGCGCTCGGACTGGCGACGCCGCTGGCGGTCGCCGCCGGCATCCGGGACGCGCTAGCGAACTCCATCGTCGTCTTCGATGACAGCGTCTTCGAACGCATCCGCAACGCCGACACGGTCGTCTTCGACAAGACCGGAACGCTGACGACGGGCGAGATGAGCGTCATCGAACCGGATTCGGGCGACGGAGACGGACCAAACATCGACGATGACCTCCTCGAGAAGGCCGCGGCCCTCGAGTCCCGATCTGCCCATCCCATCGGTCAGGCTATCGCGACCGCCTGGGATCGGCCGGATCGGATTACGGACGGCGGAACACCTCGAGAGGAAGTTCCGGATGATGGACCGTCCCAGGAGCGCCTCGCGGAGGAGGAACGACCGCGAGAAATCACGGCGTACGAACGCCAGCAACGGCGAATAGAGGGCGAGCCGACAGGTTCGATCGAGGGTGACGTGGGATCGGATTCCGACCCCGAGTCAGCCCGAACGAACCCGTCCGACGATCTCGTCGACTCCTTCGAAAGCCATCGCAAGGGCGTTTCGGGTGTCGTCGCCGGCGAGGACATCGTGGTCGGTCACCCCGACCTATTTGCTGAATTGGGCTGGACCGTTCCGACGGAAATCCGTGAACGAATCGCGAGCGGTCGCGAGACGGGGCGGGTTCCTGTTGCAGTCGGTCGCGACGGGACAGCCGAGGGCGTGATCGTCGTCGGCGACGAACTCCGCGAGGAGTGGCACGAGACGCTGACCGCGATTTCCGAGGCCGACATCGACGTCGTCGTTTTGACTGGCGACGACGCTCGAGCGGCGGGCCGATTTCGAGAGGACGACGCGGTTGATCGGGTCTTTGCGGGCGTCCCGCCGGAAGGGAAAGCCGAGACCGTCGAGCGGCTGAAACAAACGGGGCGGACGGTCATGGTCGGTGACGGGACCAACGACGCGCCGGCGCTCGCGGCCGCCGATCTCGGCATCTCGCTGGGCGGGGGGACGGCGATGGCGGCCGACGCGGCAGACGTCGCACTCGTCGACGACGATCTCACGTCGGTTGAGACGGTCTTCGAACTCGCTCGAGCGACCGACCGGCGGGTCAAGGGCAACATCGGCTGGGCGTTCTGTTACAACGGGATCGCGATCCCCCTCGCCGTGACGGGACTGCTCAATCCGCTGTTCGCCGCGGTCGCGATGGGTGCGAGCAGCCTGCTCGTCGTGACGAACTCCTCTCGAGCGCTGCTCGAGGAAGAATAGATCGTTCGTACTCAGTTTACAACCACGGAAACAACGTTCGACGAATTCGACCGAGTGTCGACTCCCCACCGTGACGGACGTAAAGCGTCGTTCCGTCGGCGTCGAAGGAGAGTTCGTTCGCCGGGAGCGCCTCGCCGTCCGGCAGCTGAATCTTGCGGTCTTCGGCCGGAACCGGGCCGCCGGTACTGGTCCCGAACAGCGTCGAGGACTGGACCTTCGGCTCAGTGACAGGGCCGCTGTATTCGATGGTGTAGACCGGCGTTCCATCGTCCTCGGATCGTTCCCAATCGACGATTTCGCGGTCCGGTGTCGTTCCGATCATCTTCGAGTCAACTGGTTGAACAAAATCCATTCAACAACTTATATTTTGGTCATGTCTTCCGACCGCGTCGGTCACTCGGATCGTTCTTCGTCGGTCGTCGTCACGTCGAGGAAGACGTCCTCGAGCGTCGAATCCTCGCCGGTTTCCATGCGTTCGACGAGTTCCTTGGGCGCTCCCGCTTCGACGAGTTCGCCCTCGTAGAGGATCCCAACCTCGGTGGCGAGGTGTTCGATAACCGGGAGCAAGTGCGTCGAAAGGAAGACGGTCGTCCCGGATTCGGCCAACTCCGTGATGACCGCACGAACGGTTCGGGCCGCCCGCGGGTCGAGCCCGGAGGTCGGTTCGTCCAGAAAGACGACGTCCGGTTCGTGCATGATCGCCTGGATGAGCCCCGTCTTCTGGCGCATTCCCTTCGAGTAGGTCACGATCCGGTTGTCGGCGTCTTCGGCGAGGTCGAGTCGCTCGAGCAGCGAGTCGATCCGCTCCTCGATTTCCCGGGGTTCCATGCCGCGCAATCCGCCGTGGTACTCGAGTTGCTCGCGGGCCGTGAGTTCCTCGTGAATCGGTGGCGATTCGGGGAGATAGCCGATGTGGTCGATCAGCGCCTCTCGGTCGGTGATCGAGGCTCCCCCGACGCGGCCGGAGCCGCTGGTCGGTCGTATCAACCCGGTCAGCATCTTGATCGTGGTCGTCTTCCCCGCGCCGTTTGGCCCGAGAAAGCCGTAGATCGCTCCCGGTTCGATCTCGAGACTGAGTTGGTCGACGGCCGTCGTCTCGAGATACTCCTTGGTCAGTTCGTTCGTGGCGATCGCGTGGGTATCACTCATTTCGGTATCGGGCTCCTGACTGGTTGGTCCGGTTTTTGAGTCTGTTCGATCGTTCGTAAAATACGTCGCCACCTACTGTTGTGAAGTGCATTTTGTGTCATCCGATTCACCGTATCTGATACGCCCGATATCGCTCGATTGCGGTCTGGTATGCGGACATTGCGATCCAAATAGTGAGACCGATTGTCAGTGGTATCGAGATGAATTGCACGAATCTCGCTGGGATTCCGACGGTTGCGGTCCATTCGTAGACCGGCTCGATATTTCCCAGTAACGCCGGTATCGCCGCAAGCGACACGACTCCGAAGATCTTCCCGAGTCGGCGGAACCCCTTCGATCCCATTTCCGCGTATATCGGCACGTCGGTGAAGAAAAACGGGACGGTGACGTACTCGTAGCGCTCGACGTCCATCCCGACCGCGAGGCTGACGCAAGCGGTACACGCGCTGAAGGCGACGGTACCGATGACGATCAGAATCGTCTCGAAAACACCGACCGGGCTGGCGAATCCGACCAGAGCGATCAGGATCGCGAAAACAGCACCGGCGACGGTCGAGAGCAAGACGAGACCGGTGACGAACTGCCGCGCCGGGACCGTCGTCAAGAGCATCGGCATGACGCGGTACTCGGTGCCGACCGGATCGGAACCGAACGCGATTCCGGCCGAGAGGCCGACCATGAGCGCGAAATACAACAGGGGGATGTTCGCGCTCCCGCCGAGGATCAGCGCGGGCAAAGCGAGGAAAAAGACGCAGAGAAACGTGTACCCCATCGATAGCAGTCCTCGCGGAACACGTCGCTCCATGAGCCAGCGCTCGCGGGCGACGGTGAGCGCGGGACGCGATACGTAATCGCCGAACAGTCGTTCGAGTCGTCCCGGCGTGACGAGCGAGCGCGAGCCGTGAGTCGGCGTCGAATCGTCCGGTTCGCGCTCCCAGGTGCGCCGAACGAGGACGGTCGTCGCGCCGGCGAGAGCGGGAACTGTCACGAGGACTGCGCCGATTGCACCCACCCCGCGAGCGCTATCAGCACCCAGACCAGTCGCGCCGAAGAACGCGAGGTCGACGAACCACGCTATCGGAACGGACTCGAGGGATGCAAACAGCGGGACGAGCGACAGCGAAGTCTCCTGGAGCACGAGCCACGCGACGAGAAACGGGAGCCAGCCGAACACGACGAACAAATCCCTGTAGAATCCTCCTCGAGCCAATCGCTGTCCGACGAACCCGACGGCGAGCCTGCCGACCACGCCGACACAGACGGCGACCGCGACCAGCCCGGCAATCGCCGCCGTGATCGTAAACGCAACCAGCGGCGATCGAAGCCCAATCGCGGTGCCGACTGCAACGGCGACCGTCGGCCCGACGAGGTAACGCGCCGCTCGAGCGAACACGAAGATGAGCAACCCCAGGGCACCCGCTCTCGCCGGGACGGTCGTCAACAAGAAGTCGGCATCGAGGCGTTCGAACCGCCGGTGCGTGATCTCCGAGCACCGCCAGACGAGCAGGACAAACGCGATGGGTGCGATGAGTTCCAGTTCGTCGACGCGGATTGATTGCGCCGAGGCGATCGTCGTTCCGACGGCGTGTGCACTCACGCCGAGCACTCCGCTGATAGCCAGCGCCAGCACGAGGAAAGCGCGTCGACCCGTCCACAGGTTTCCGGAGTCGGATTCGCGCCGGCTGCGTCTCCACTCGGTGCGCGCGATCAGGACGCCCTCTTCGATGCGGAGCCATCTCATAATCGTTCAGCGGCTCCCGTGACGGATCATGTCAGGTGTAATGGAGTATTGAGAAGAATGATACATATTCTTTGCCATCGGATTTGGACCGACTTCGGAGAACATCTCGAGAGCGACACGAAAGCGTGAGTCGTCCCTCGCGTTGCCGTCTGTTTCCTGCTCAAGGCTTACCCGGGTACTCCACGTTCAACGAACAATGCTCGAGTTGTATCAGGCCGAAGGCTGTCCGCACAGTTCGAACGTTCGCGAGAAACTCACTGAGCTCGGTGTCTCTTACGTCGCTCACAATCCCCGACTCCCCGGCGATCAGGGCGGCGACGTTCTCAACGAGCAGACGTACCGGGCGCTGACCGAGTTGGGCGACGAAGACCAGATCCCGTACCTCGTCGATCACGACCGCGAGGAGAGCAGATACGACAGCGACGAAATCATCGAATACCTCGAGACGCACTACAGCTGAGGGGGCTATAGGTAGCTGAGCTTCACTCTTGTCGCCAGAGAAGCCGGCACTTGCCGACGGGAATCAGCAACGCGGTTTTCTGCCTCGAAAGGAATTTCCCTCCTCGAGACGGAGTTGCCAACCCTTGCGAGTTCTTGGCAAACAGTGTTACAATAGTCTCGCGTGTACTCCGATGGCCCGCAAAGGGCCAGAACGCGATAGCGGTACGGTACCCCTACCCAATTGCCCGAACTCCAGATGTGACCGTGAGACCGTCAGGGCGAATACCATGGGTTTTCCACCTGGACAAGGCACTACCATCACCTTGTCCAGGGATGCGACTTCCGGCGAGGCGACGGTTTCGACGTTCCGTACAGGAGACGACGAGAGAGCTGCCGAGAACCAACTGGATCCATTATGATCAATGAATATATTGATCTGGACGTGAAATACCTCTGTCAGCAATAATTAAGTAATCGCTCGTGCTAGGTTCATTGGTACTTGGTGCCAGTGAACACACTACAAGTACCGATCAGCGCTCTACGCGGAAAGAGTGGAAGTGATTTCGATGGCAAAAGCACACAAACTCGATTGCGAGTCGGTATCGGACACGTGCCGGTTCATCATCCAGTCGGAAAACGAGGAGGAAGCGGTCGAATTGGCTCAGAAACACATGGAGGAGGTCCACGGACAGGAATTTTCGGACGAGGAACTTCACGAGGACCATCTACAAGTTGTCTAACGACCGGCCAAAGTCGGTTCACGAGGTCTCTCTTCTCTCTTCGCTATAGTGGTCTTGAACAGCTACTTGAATCCCGATCAAAACCCGGGCATCAGTTCAGCCGGGCCGAAAACGCCGTACTCACCGGATCGGTTTCGACGAACACCCGTCTTCAGGTAACCAATCGCCGGCCCGTTGACGTTCGCCGCCATACTCGTGGCGTCGTCGAGTTCGAACGTGTTGGTTCCCGTCTCGCCATCGAAGGTGGTTCCGGTCACCGAGACGGTCGTCGTCGTCGGTTTCTCGTCGTGTTCGACATCGAGAATACCGCCGACGGTGACGTCTTCGGCGTCGCAGATCCCGGCACGCTCGAGCAAGACGTCGTCCGCGTGTTCCATATCCGTAAACTCGATGACGCCGTCGTGGTCGTCGATGATCGCCTCGATTTCCTCTTCCGAGAGTTCGCGTGCAGTCTCGATATCGTACTCCGGCAGATGGGCGATATCCTCGCGAACCGTTCCGCGATTGTCTTCGTACCCTGACTTCAGGCCGACGCCCCACCAGATGTCGACCGACTCGATCTCGACGAACGACTGTGCGGCGAGCGCCGCTGCCCCGGTGAGAAGCCCCGGTGTTGCACCTGCCCCGCAGACGAACGTGATTCCGGCGTCCTCGAACGCTTCTGTACGGTCGTCGAGCATTCCGATGACTCGAGAACGCTTGAGTACGTCGACCATGACGCCGGAGTACCCGCCCTCGAGGAACCGATCGGCGACCCGTGGGATGAAGTCGTGTTCGTAGTTCGGCAGCGCGAGCAGGACGGCGTCGATGCCGTCGCCGTGGTCGATGATATCCTGGATCGAATCCTCCGAGGGGCGGGCCTGCTCGGAGGCGACGACGCCCGCGTTCTCGCCGTGTTGTTTGACGCCGGGAGTGGCGGTTGCCCCGCCGTCGGTTTCGAGGGTCTCGTCTCGCGAGTCGTCGTCTCGAGAAGTAGTACTCTGTGGCCCACTGTCGATGTTCCCCTCCGTCGCCTCGAGCAGTTCGTCGACGTCTAATCCGTCGAAGTCGATCGCGACGCCGTGACGATCACACGCCGCGACCGGCGTGAGTCCGTCTTTGTGCTGGCTCACCTCGAGCGTTCGTCGGCCGATTCCTCCCGTTCCGAGCACCGCAAACGTCGTGTCGTTCATCGTTGAGTATGTTGTGTGGTCGGTCGTCTCTTAGTCGTCGCTCGATTCTGCGTTCCTCGCGTCCGCCTCGGTCGTTGCGCTCGTGGTCGTTCCCGCCGCCGCCTCGGTGGCCGTCCCTGCCGCCGTCTCAGCGACGGATTCCTCGGTCGCCCGCCGCTCTCGAGCTTTCACTTCCGCCGGATCGAACTCGTTGACGGACTGATTCGGCTCGAGTCCCGCCCGCTCGATGATTTCGATATCCTCGCCGGCCGACTGTCCCTCGGTGGTCAGATAATCGCCGGTGAGCAGGCCGTCCGCACCGGCCTCGAGCGGGAGGTGTTGTTCCTCTGGCTCGAGGTTGACCTCGCGCCCGCCCGTGAGCCGAACCCGGGACTCGGGGTGGAGCAGTTTGTAAACCGCGACGGTTTTGATGATCTCCTCCGTGCTGATTTCGACGCCCTGTTCGGCCAGTGGGGTCCCCGCGACGGGGTTGAGCACGTTGACCGGGAGCGAGGAGATGCCGATTTCCTGGAGCGAGATCGCCGCGTCGACGCGATCTGTTGGGGTTTCGCCCATCCCAAGGATGACTCCCGCACAGAGGTCCATCCCCGCTTCCTTGGCGACCTCGAGGGTGTGTACCCGTTCCTCGAAGCTATGTGAATCGATGATCTCGGGAAAGTATCGCGGCGAGGTCTCGATGTTGTGATTGTAGTGATTGATCCCCTCTTCGGCGAGGATCTCGGCCTCTTCGGGTGTGAGAATTCCCAGCGAGGCGTCGACCTCGAGGGCACACTCGTCGCGAACAGCGCGTATCGACTCTATGACCTCCGACCACTCCTCCGGACGGTGTTCCTTCGAAACGCCGCGTTCGGCGACGACGATCCCGAACCGCTGTGCGCCGTCGCGCTCGGCGCGTTTGGCGGCCTCGAGGATCTTCTCCGGGCCGAGGAAGTCGTAGGTGTCGATGCCGGTGTCGAAGTGGACCGACTGCGCGCAAAACCCACAGTCTTCCGCGCAGTTGCCCGCCTTCGCGTTGACGATCGAGCAGGAGTCGACGGTGCCGTCGCCGAAGCGATCTCGCACTGCGGCCCCCGCCTCCGCGAGCGGTTCGACCGGCTGTGCGATCAGTGCCAGTCCGTCGGTTCGATCGAGGCGCTCGCCGGCGAACACCCGCTCGAGTGCGTCGTCGATCGTCTGATTCTGCGTCTCGTAAACCACGATCTCTAGGACGGTTGACGAAGATATAATTCTTGGGGACAGTCGTCTCTCGAGAAATGTGGGCTGCGGTCTGTGGGTTTGATTGCGGGTCCGAACGAACGAGTCGGTGAATTGTTGAACCGTACGCGTCCAAACAGAGAACCCTCCAACTATCTACCCCCTCAGTGAAATTTGTGATTCGGACGCGTTATGCGTGGCGGGAGGCCCAAACGGAAACCGGTAACTGCTCGCTCGAGTGTACTCGGAGTCGCCGACGCCGTCGGATCGAGGCGAGTAAGCCTACTTTTTGAGGGACGAATTCTATACCCTTCTTGGTCGTCGGAGTAGGTATGAACGTCCGCGGCTCCCTTTCGAGAGAGACGATTGCGCGCTTCCTTTCGGTGCAGACGATCCCGATTCGAATCGGCTGTCGGACACCGTCGGGACATCCGTGGATGCTCTCGATGTGGTACCGATCTCGAGCGGCCGGCGACGACGGTAGTGACGAGTGGGTTCTCGAGTGTGCGACCGGGGCGGAGGCGAAGGTAGTTACGTACCTCACCGAAAATCCCGAGGTTTCGTTCGAAATATCCACGAACCAGCCTCCGTACACGGGTGTCCGCGGCCGCGGGACCGCAACGATCGAGCCCGACCCCGAAAAGGACGTCCTCCGATCGCTCGTCAACCGATATCTCGGCGGGCCCAAATCGACGCTCGCCCAAACCCTGCTCAGCGGGGACCGCGAGGAAGTGACGATCACCATCGAGCCGTCGGTGGTCTATGGCTGGGATTTCTCTCAGCGAATGCGCGAGTTCGAAAACAGTGTGAAAAAGACCGAATGAAAAATCGCGAACGAGCCGTCCGGATTACTCGAGGAAGCTCTCGACGTGATCTGCGACTTCCTCGGGCGTGTCGCCGACCGGAACGCCGGCGTCGTTGAGCGCGTTGATCTTGCTCTCTGCGGTGCCGGTACCGGAGCCAGAGACGATCGCACCAGCGTGGCCCATGCGTTTTCCTGGCGGGGCCGTTCGGCCAGCGATGAAGCCAGCGACAGGCGTGTCGACGTGCTCGTCGATATAGGCCGCGGCCTCCTCCTCGTCCTCGCCGCCGATCTCGCCGCACATGGCGATTGCCTTCGTGTCCGGATCGTTCTCGAAGAGTTCGAGGGCGTCGACGAAATCGGTGCCGATGATCGGGTCGCCGCCGATGCCGATCGCGGTGGTCTGGCCGATACCGCGGTTGGTGAGGCTATCGACGACCTGGTAGGTTAGCGTCCCCGAACGGGAGACGAGTCCGACGTCGCCCGAGGCGAAGATGTTGCCCGGCAGAATGCCGAGTTTGGCCTCGCCGGGGGTGATGAGACCGGGACAGTTCGGGCCGATGAGTCGGGTGTCGGTCTCGGTGAGTCGCTTGTTCACTCGAGCCATGTCCTGGGTCGGGATTCCCTCGGTGATCGCGACCGCAAGGTCGAGGTCCGTATCGAGGGACTCGAAGATCGCGTCGCCGGCGAACGCTGGCGGGACGAAGATGACAGACGTGTCGGCGTTCTCCACTTCGACCGCTTCATCGACGGTGTCGTAGACAGGAACGCCGGCGACTTCCTGACCGCCTTTGCCGGGAACCGCACCGGCAACGACGTTCGTCCCGTACTCCATCATCTGTTCGGCGTGGAACTTGCCTTCCCCGCCGGTGATGCCCTGTACCACCACGCGCGTGTCGTCGTCGACTAATACGCTCATTGTTCGTTCACCTCATCAGCGTACTCGACGGCACGCTGAACCGCGTCCTCGAGGGTCTGCTCGACCGTCACGAGGTCTTCGTTGAGAATTTCCATGCCTTCCTCCCAGTTTGTCCCGGCCAGTCGAACGACGACCGGCTTCGGGATCTCGTCGAACTGCTCTAGGGCTTCGTTGATCCCCTTGGCGACCTCGTCGCCGCGGGTGATGCCCCCGAAGATGTTGAACACGACCGAATCAACGTTCTCGTCGGAGAACACCATGTCCAGCGCGTTCGCGATCCGGTCCGCTTTCGCGCCACCACCGACGTCGAGGAAGTTGGCGGGCTCACCGCCGTAGTGATCCACGAGGTCGAGTGTGGTCATCACGAGGCCGGCACCGTTGCCGATGATCCCCGTGTTGCCCTCAAGTCGAACGTAGTCGAAATTGTACTCGTCGGCTTTCTGCTCGAGCGCGTCGCCGCTTGCTGCCTCGTCTTCCATCTCGGCGAGTTCGGGCTGTCGGAACAGCGCGTCCTCGTCGATGTTCATCACGGCGTCGGCCGCGATGACGTCGTTGTCGCTGGTGACCATCAGCGGGTTGATCTCCGCGTCGGCACCGTCCCGGTCCGACCAGAGCTGGTAGAGGGTGGTAAGAACGCTCGAGACATCACGTGCAATCTCGCCGGGAACGCCGGCGTCGTAGACCGCCTTCCGGGCCTGGTAGGGATGCATCCCGAACGAGGGGTCGATGTGTTCGCGCGCGATTGCTTCCGGCGTTTCCTCGGCGACGGCTTCGATGTCGACGCCGCCTTTCGTCGAGACCATCGCGACGGGTTTGCCCTCGCCCCGGTCCATCGTGATGCCGACGTAGAGTTCGTTCGTGAAGTCGACTGCCTCCTCGACGAGGACGCGGTCGACGTGGTAGCCCTTGAGATCCATTCCGAGGATCGAGTCGGCAGCCTCGCGGGCTTCCTGCTCGTCGTCGACGAGCTTGATTCCCCCTGCCTTCCCGCGGCCACCGACCTGTACCTGCGCTTTGACCGCGACTGGGTATCCAATCTCCTCGGCCGCGGCGACGACGCCGTCGACGTCGGAGGCGAGCTTCGACTCCGGCGTCGGGACCCCGGCGTCGGCGAAGACTTGCTTCGCCTGATACTCGTGTAGCTTCATATCCATTCGAACGGCTGTTCCCACGTCGCTTAAATCATGGCAGTTTCCACTCGCGAGAGCCGTTGCCCTGTCACGCACCCACGTAAGTTTATATTAGGCCAATACCATCGGTTCCACGCCGAGATATTCTAAAAGATACCGGTCATCTGATTGTGTGAACCACGTTTTTGGATTTATGAGGGAGGACGATCCTGCGGAAGATTCCTGTTATCATTGGACACGAATTGTCTCGAAACCGGCCAATTTTGCGTTCGGCGCCGACTGGGAGCGCACTACAATTAGTCCCCGATCATCGGACACCACCGAACGAAAATAGGCCGCCTCGAGCCTGCCATCACCCCAGCATTAATCAGTTCTCCTCACCGGCATCTACTCGAGAACGTGACGCGCTCTACGGCGTTCGAGCGGTTCGGTTCGATCCTTTCCGAGCCGAAAGCACTCGCTCTCTTGCTGGTTCACAGCAACGTTCACATCTCGCTTTCTGCGACGAGCATCGCACTCGTTACGATGGTCCTGTTGGACCTGCGGATCGATCCGATCCCGTTGTTCATCGTCTTCGCCGCGACCATGTTCGTCTACAGCCTGAATCGATTCACCGATCTCGAGGAGGACGAACGCAACGTCCCCGATCGCGCGGCGTTTACGAAACGGTACGGACGGCTCCTGCTGACGCTCGGGGTCGGACTCTACCTCGTCGCAATCGGCGTCGCGGTCGTCCTCGATCTCCCGGGTGCCGGATACATGGTCATCCCGTTGCTCGTCGCGATCGCGTACTCGCACTTTCGGCTCAAGAAAGTCTTCCTCGTAAAAAACCTGACCGTCGGCCTCGCCTGGGGGCTCATTCCGCTCGGCGTTGGCGTCTACTACGAGGTCCTTGAGGAACCCGAACTTCTCTTTCTCGCCGGCTACGTGACCGCTATGTTAACGGTCGCGGCCATCATCTTCGACATCAAGGATATCGAGGGCGATCGAGAGGAAGGGATCAGAACGGTTCCGGTCGTGTTCAACCCGGAGCGAACTCGACTCATCTCACAGGGATTGAACATCGCTATCGCCTCGAGCGTTCTCGTCGCCGCGCTCGCCGCTTTGATCCCCTCGACGTTTCTCGTGTTGTTGGCCTTTAACGCCTACGTGGGCGGCTACATTCCGTTTGCAACCCGCGATCGAGGGCCGCTCTTTTACGGGTTCGTCGTCGACGGCGAACAGATTGTTCTCGTCTGTTGCGTGCTCGTTCTAGACATTCTGGTCTGGTGAGTGTTCCGTTCTACGAGTGCTACCTCGACGAGAGCGCCCGAGGTTAGTGTGTTCGACAGTCGACTCGATCAGTCCCTGTCGGTGTTGCTCCAGTCACACTCCTGGCACTTCCAGCCGGTCACGAACTCCGTGACCGAGGGCATGTAGCCGACTTTCAGGACGTTTTCCCCGCATTCCGGACAGGACCGGTCCGCCTCTTCGATGGAATCGGTTTCCATCACGGAGTCGTCCTCGATCAGTTCCGCCAGTTTTTGTGCGTTGACCATTCGTCCTTGAACGACTCGATTTGCAGCCATGCTCACTCGTCTGTGTGCGAGGCCCGTAAGCTTTTCAACGCCCCGACCGATTCGTCAGAGACACTAACTATACACTAATATCATCATTATAATTCTATGTATTATGTCCCCATATCGGAGTTCTTAAGCCAGCTACTGCTCGAGATTAGATAATGGGCCCGGGTTCTTTCAATTCATATAACAGTTCTACAACCGGTCGTCCGAGCGACGTTATCGAAGGGCTTCTCTCGGATATCGATGTCGCCAGCTTCCAGTTGACAGAGCGCGGAACGATCGCAACGGTCAACCGTCAGTTCTGTTCGATGGTCGGGGAGACAGCGAGCGAACTGGTCGGGAATCCGTTCACCTCCCTCGTTAAAAACGGCGATTTTACCGACCGGCGGACGATTGACGAACTCGTCTCCGAATTTCGGGAGTCGGTAACGACGACGGTTAGACTCGAGACGGTCGACGGTGTCTTTCCGTGTACCCTCTCTCTCCGTCGGGTAGATAGCACGTCCGAAGGCGGTCGCCCAGCGGTCCTCGGTGCAATCACGGAACGCCAGGGAAAGGCCGGTTCGCCGTCCCAGATCGAACTCGCGTCCGGCGAGACGTTCGCGGCGCTGGCGGAAGCCTTGCCCGACGGAATCATCGTCCTCGATTCGGACAGCGTGTTGCAGTACGCGAACCCGGCTGTCGAACGGATTCTGGGGTACACACCCGAAGAGCTCGTCGGTGCCAGCAAGGTCGAGATCATTCCGGAACGTCTCCGCGAGAATCACCTCACGGCGCTCAGTCGATACCTCGAGACCGGTGAAAAACACATCAACTGGACGTACGTCGAACTACCCGGCCAGCACAAAGACGACTACGAGATTCCGCTCGGTATCTCGCTAAACGACTTTATGTACGACGGGGATCGGTACTTCGTCGGCCTCTTTCGAGACGTTTCGGATCGCAAGCGGGCTGAACGCGAACTCTCGGCGAAAGCGGTCCAACAGGAAACGGTCGCCTTGCTCGGCCAGCGAGCCCTCGAGTCCTCGGAACTCGACCAGTTGTTCGAGAAAACCGTCGACCTCGTTACGGCGGCACTCGACACGTCTCACTGTGAAGTCCTCGAGTTAGATACAGACAATGACACGCTGGTGCTTCGCGACGGAGCCGGCTGGGACGACGGCCTCGTCGGAACCGAAACGCTCTCCCCCCTTCCCGCCGATTCACAGGCGGGCTACACGCTGGATACTGCTCGGCCAATCATCGTCGAGGACCTCGAAGAGGAGGATCGGTTCGATGACAACCCCTTGCTTTCCGATCACGACATTCGAAGCGGAATAACCGTCGTAATCGGCCCGTCTGACGATCCGTGGGGCGTCTTCGGCGTCCACGACACGGCACCTCGGAGGTTTACCCACCACGTCATTAATTTTGTCCAGAGCGTCGCGACGATTCTCGCGTCGGCAATCGAACGCGCCGAGTACGAGTACCGGCTCAACGAAACCGTTGAGGAGCTCGCGGCGTCGAACGAGCGACTCGAGCAGTTCGCCTCCGTCGCGTCTCACGACCTTCAGGAGCCGCTTCGCATGGTCTCGAGCTATCTCACGCTTCTCGAGTCGAGATACGAGAACGAACTGGACGAAGAGGCGCTCGAGTTCATCGAGTTCGCCGTCGACGGTGCGGAACGAATGCAAGGCATGATCGACGGACTCCTCGAGTACTCCCGCGTGGAGACGCGCGGTGACCCGTTCGAAGCCGTCGATCTCGACGAGGTCATCGATCGGATTCGGACGAACCTCACGGTACAAATCGAAGAAACCGATGCGGAGATGGTCGTCGAACCGCTTCCGACGGTCGTCGGGGACGAAAAACAACTCGAGGCGCTCTTTCAGAACCTGCTCTCGAACGCCATGACCTATCAGGACGAACAGCCGGTCCGCATCGAGATCACGGCTTCGGAACGATCGACGGCGTGGCGGATATCGATCGACGATAACGGGATCGGTATTAGTGACGAACACGTCGATCAAGTGTTCGATATTTTCGAGCGACTTCACTCGCATGCGGAGTTTTCGGGAACGGGTATCGGCCTCTCGCTTTGTCAAAAGATCGCCGACCGCCACGGCGGGGACATTCGAGTCGAATCCGTTTCGGGAACCGGGTCAACGTTCTCCGTTACGATTCCAAAGCGGGACGACTGACGGAACGCATTCGTACAGGGTCGACTAGATTGGCACACCAGAGGATTCTCCAGAGACTCCACTCACTAACGGGACTACCGGTGGGAAGACCGATCGGCGAATGGGCTATCACCGACTGGAACGATCTCTCACATGAATTGTGATTCCCACTCGCGGCGCTCGGTTATCTCCTGTTCACCAGCGTCTGTAATGGCGTAGTAGTTCGTTCGCCTATCGAGTTGCCCTTTCTCGACGAGTTCTTTATTGACGATCGTGTCGAGATTCGGATACAGTCGACCATGATTAATGTCTGAGCTGTAATACTTCTCGATTTCCTCTTTGATATCCTGACCTGACGGTTGATCGGCGCCGGCGATTACGTACAACAAGTCTCGTTGAAACCCGGTGAGATCGTTCATTCCACGAATCCCTGCCACTGATCTAGTATTTGTTATTATTTTCGTACGGGATCGTAGGGAATCGTTCGAGTTGTTAAGCACAGCACATCAACGGGTAATCTACGCTGACAGTGACTGTGTGATTGGATCCCATCTCGGCGCATCCATATTATCGATCTGTGGGCAAGTTCGTTGCTTCCTCCATTACTGTCAACCCCGGTTAGGTACTCTTTACTCCGCAGGTGCGTTGGATAGCCCGTGCTTAGGGGCCGACGATTCGTGTCGTGGTCATACAGTCCGTTCAGAAACTGGTTCGAAGGAATAACGTAGGGGAATTGACCTGTACAATCAACACTGCAACGGGATGTAAGTCGTCTCGGAATCAGGTGGTTCGAGTTTCACCGCCTGCTCCGCGCGACTGGTCTCATTCAAACCCTGTGTCACAGTATCGGGTCACGAATTTGTTCGTCGAAAATGCTCCGTCAGGGATTTGAACCCTGGTCATCGGCTCGAAAGGCCGAAATGATTGGCCGGACTACACCAACGGAGCTCTGTCGCTTCGTCACCGTACCGTCGTTCGGTGCGGCCTCGTGAAGCTACACCCAATCGTTGCCGGGGCCTAGTAAAAAGCGTTCCGTTCCGCTCCTCCAATGGGAGGGAGTGACGCACCGGGAGTTCGTCCGAGGCCGAACGTCGCGAGTCACACACCATCAGTCCTCGACGGAACGCGGGAGGGCGTCCTCCTCGAGCCCGAGCAACTTCGCGATCGTCGGCGCGACGGCGGTCACCGCCACCGTCTCGTCCGGGTCGATCGTCGGTGCGGCCGGACCGCCGAACCCGTAACAGCCGTAGGCGGCTTCGTCGACCCGTCCGTGAGAGCCGCTGACTCTCGAGAGGTCGTGTTCGTCGTCGCCGAGAGGGGCTTTGAAGAACAAGGCGAGGTGGGGCTGGAGTCCCCCTTCGCCGTGCTCGTCGGCGAAGGCGATCAGCCGAACCAGATCGAGCACGAGCGGCGCCGCCAGCGCGGAGTCGGATCCCTCCCAGGTGAACTGCATCTTCATCTCCGTCTCGAGAAAGCCCTCGAAGTGGATGAAGTCCAGGCGGTTTTCCAGTCCGCGAGCGAGGGCGTGTAGTCGATCCGAACGCGGTTGTGCTCGATATCGGGGAGGATCGACTCGAGGACATCGCCCTTGCTCGCGAGTTTGCCGGCCTTGTTCGCCTCATCCTCGAGCACCAGGCCGTCTTCGTTGCCGAGAATGTTGTGGCCTTCCCAGGCGAGCATGCGGAGGTTCCGGCCGGCAAACATCGGTGCGAACGCGGATTTGACCAGCGTTTCGCCGGTCTTTGCGTCACGTCCCATGTGCGGGACGTCGGTTTCGGCCGCGAGTTCGCGAAGGCCGCCGAGCGCGCTCCCGGTGCTGGGCGTGAAGTTGACGTACGGGTGCCCGTCGACGAGCGCGGCGTACGCGTAGAGCATGCTGGCGGGCAAGTCGCGGTCGTCCGCGTCGATCACCTCCTTCGAGCGCGGCTTGCGTTTCGTACGCGTCAGGGTCCTCGAGTTCCGGTTCCGTCGAGGCGACGTTGACGACGACCACTCGGTCGAGGTAGTGCCGATCCTCGAAAGCGACGTAGTCGGATCTCATCTGCTCGATTACTTCCTGGATCGCGAGCTGTTCATCCAGTTGCTCGCTCCCTTCGGAGACGGCCGCGCCGCAGTTGATCGCGGTTCCGACCGCCACCCGGTCGTCGATCGCCTCGAGGTCGGCTTCGACGGACTCGAGCGTCCCCGCGTCGGGAACGCCGTTTCGTTCGGACTGGCGGCGAGCGCGCTCGGGGAGCGAGTCGGTGCTAATGTCGTGGCCGCCGAAGACGAGTTCGTCAACTGGCGGAAGCTCGAGGTTGGACACAGGAGCTGTCTCAGTCACCATTCCCGTCGTTGCAGTTTCGCCGGAAGCGATAGCGCGTGCGCCGACGATCGACAACGTCGCGACGTTGCCTCGAGCGCCGACGAGCCAGACGCCGGTTCGGGTCCGATCCGCGGCATTCGAAGCGCCATCGGTCGCCGAGTGCCGTATCATCGCAGATCACGAAGTGAATTCGAAGCGGTTCTCGAGGAGCATTCGACCGGTTTCTCCGGCCCCAATTCGGAGTAGCGACTGATCGTGGAGTGGCTACTGGGCATCTCGAGAAGGGTCGGGACCGAACGGATTCTGTTATGGCCGACATAGCGCGAGTAAAGTCGTTTTTCCCGCGAAAATCGCCGTGCAATTGCACGTTTTCGATCGAACGAAGGCACACCTCAAAGCGGGGCCGACAGCGAGTACGGATATGCGAATTATCGACCCACATATGCACATGGTATCGCGCTCGGCAGACGATTACGAGCGAGCGCGACAAGCGGGAATCGAGTGCTGCGTCGAACCGGCGTTCTGGAGCGGGCAGGACAAACACAACGCCGGCGCGTTCTTCGACTACTTCGAGCAGATCATCGAACACGAAACCGACCGGGCCGACCGAACCGCCGGAATGGACCACTACGTCACGATCGGCCTCGAGCCCAAGGAAGCGAACTACCGCGACATGGCGGAGGAGGTCCTCGAACGGGTGCCGGAGTATCTCGACCGCGACCCCGTCGTCGGCGTCGGCGAGATCGGTTTCGACCAGGTCACCGACGACGAGGAGTGGGCGTTCCGCCGACAGCTCGAGATGGCCGAGGAGCGCGAACTACCGGTCATCATCCACACGCCCCATACCGACAAGCCCGCGGGGACGGAACGAATCGTCGAGATCATCGACGAAATGGGGCTCACCGAGGACAACATTATCATCGATCACAATACCGAACACACGATCGACATTTCGACGCGTTCGGACTGCTGGATCGGCTTTACCCTCTACCCCGGAAAGATCGAGGACGAGGCGGCGATCGATCTCCTCGAGGAGTACGGCACCGACAAGATGATCTTCAACAGCGCGGCCGACTGGGATCCCTCCGACCCGCTCGCCGTGCCGAAAGCTCGCGATAAGATGATCGACCGCGGTTGGGATCGCGAGGAGGTCCGAAAAGTCGTCTTCGAAAATCCCTACGAGTTCTTCGACCAGTCGCCGAACTTCGAGTACGAACCATAAGGATACAGTTCGGCTTTACTACGAACGCGTTTCGAGCGGACGCCCTCGGGGAAACGCCCGTCGAGACGGCCCGCGACGCGATGTCGCCCCTCGAGGAACGCGGGTGGACATAGCGTGGCCGGCGGCGGCCTCGAGACGGAGTCCGGCGAGGACGGCGACGAAGACGTCGGACTCGACACCACAGCCGAGTTCGACACCGCAACCGGGCTCGAGAGAACGAGCTGATGCGGTCGCCGGCGAGTACGGCGTTTCGTTCCTCCCCCAAAGCGGTCCGCTCCAGATAGTCGACCGCCTGGAACGCGTGTCCGTCGAGCCGGCCGGGAACGGGCGAATCTCGACCGGGTCTTTAGACGGCGACACTCGGCAGTGGGTCGAAACTGAACCGCACGTGTTTCGTGATGTCGACGGACACGACGCCATCGCCTTCGAGGTCGGAGATGACGGTGTGACGGCGATGCACATGAGCAGCGAACCGGCCGGCGTCTACCAGCCGGTCCCGATCCACGAACGGCAGCTTGTCAGCGGCGTCGTTGTCGGTGTCTCCTTGGCCGGGTTCGCCCTCTCGCTCGTCGGCTGGGGTGTGACGGGAGCACGGCGAAGATGGGGCGGGCCCGTCGATGGCGACGAAAGCGGGACGGGGAGGTCCGAATGACGGACCGATCCGGCGTGGAAAACGCGGCAACTCGAGCGATCGACTCGAGTTTTCGGAGGCTGATTATCGACGGGATTGAGCGCCGCATCACCAGCCTCTCGTGGATCGCGAGGGCGTCCGGGGTCGGGCTGTGTTTCGGGTCCATCGGATTCGTCCTCCTGTTCGTCTCCGTCATCGAACGAGGCGGTGAGCTCACGCTCATCACGCGACCGGTCCCGATGCGAATCGCGCTCGCGCTCCCGTCTCTGCTCGTCGTCTTCACTCTCTCGACCGCCGTCGGGGCGTTACTCGCTTGGAGATACCGGTACTGGTCGCTCCGCGCTCGTGTCCACCAGACGTTTTTGGCCGCCCTCGGCGTCGGCTTCGTCTGGCAACTCTACTCCCTCGGATTTATCGCAGCGTAGCATCGACGGTCGACCGGTTTGCCTTCTCGCTCGTTGGGCGCGTTGGTTCGAATACCGAAATGCGGAGTCGGGATCGTACTAACCGCTCGCGACACGGTGACGCACAAATACCTGGTTGGCGATTTCGGCGGGTTCCAAAAGAAAATGTGGCCGGGTAATCAGGAACCGTTGTCCGATCCTTCCGTTTCGTCGTCTTCACCGGGAGCCTCGTCTGGGTCTTCGGGATCCTCCTCAGGATCTATTTCATCGTCTTCCGGCGCTTCGGGTTCGTCGACCGGATCTTCGTCATCTGGTGCTTCGTCGACCGGTTCCGCTGGGTCTTCGTCGGCTGGAACGAGACGGTGGACTTCGCCGGTGCCGCCGCTCGGGAAGTTTTCCTCGGTGGTGAGGACGTATATCTCGCCCTCCGCGTCTCGGCCGAACGCGAGCACGAACCGGTCGAGTTCGTCCTCGTCGCGGACGAGGTCGTCGTCGGCGTCAATACGAAGTTGTTCGACAGGCCAGAGTTCCTCCCAGAGTTCCTCCTCGTACAGCGGATGGTCGGTGCCTTCGGGAACCTGATCGGCGAAGGACTCGGCTCCGGCGTCCGTCGGCCGGTCCCCGTCTTGCCATCCGTCGGGCGGGTGCGAGACGAAGAGTTTGCCCAGCGGTTCCTCGAAGCTCTCGCTCCAGTCGCCGAAGATGTATCCGTCCTGCAAGTCCTCGAGGCCGCCTTCGGTGTACATTCGACCGCCGACGACGGCGCTACCGATGTTCTGGATGTCGTACTCTTGCGGGTAGTCGATCACGGGATCAAGCAACGGTTCGCCGCCGCGTACGTCCTCGGGCGTCTCGTCGGGACACTCTTCGGGCGGCTCGCCGGGGTTGTCGGTGCTGAAGCAGTGAACGCCTTCCTTGACGTTCCAGCCGTAGTTGCCGCCGCGCTCGACGTGGTTGATGATTTCGAACAGCAGCTGTCCGACGTCGGCGGCAAGCAGTTCGCCGTCGTCGGTGAACGACATTCCCCACGGATTGCGCATTCCCCAGGCGTAGTACTCCGCGTGACCAGGTTCGCCAGTTAGTTCGGGTTCGTCTTCGACCTCCTCGTCGTCTTCTTCTACTTCGTCTTCTCGACCGTTTTCGTCCACCTCGATCTCCTCATCGGTCGTCTCTTCCTGGACTTCATCCCCGCGGCCGTTCTCGTCCACCTCGACTTCCTCGTCGTTCTCGTCTTCGAGACCGTTCCCGTTATCCTCGAGTTCGTCGTCATCCTCGAGTTCCTCATCAGCTTCGTCGACCTCCTCGTCTACGCCTTCTTCCTCTTCGGGTTCTTCGTCCTCCGTCTCCTCGAGGTCCATCTCGTAGAGCGGGTTGTCCTCGGGGATGCCGTAGGGCTTGTCGAACTCCTCGGTGTCGACGTCGATCCGGAGCATCCCGCCCAGGAGCGTGTCTCGAGTGTTCTGTCCGCTCCCGCCTTCGTTTTCGGTGTACCAGTCTTCCGGGTGGCCCGGTCCGGTATCGTCTCCGTCGCCGCCGTCGCCGATCGCGACGTAGAGATAGCCGTCGGGGCCGAACGCGAGCGGCCCGGCGTTGTGATTGAACTGTGGCTCGGGAACCTCCATCAGTCGGCGTTCGGAGTCGGAATCGGCCGACTCGAGGTCCTCGCCGGCCTGGAACTCGGAAACCACGAACGTGTGGCTGTAGGAAGCGGGCGTTACCGTCCCGCGGTGGCCACTATAGCGGAGGAAGAATCGCCCGTTCTCCTGAAACTCCGGGTGGAACGCGATGCCGAGCAAGCCGCGTTCGTCGAAATCGTCGACGTCGATCGAAACTCGATCCGCGATGTCGAGGAACGGTTCGTCCTCGAGGCCGTCTGGGCCGTGGACGTAGATCTGTCCGGGCTGGTCGACGATGAACCGCCGGTCGGCTTCCTCGTTCGCGACCTGAAAATCTATCGGGGAGTCGAGTCCCTCTGCAACGGTCTCGAGGCCGACCGTCGGCCCCTTCTCGATGAGAAGCTCATCGTCGGGTTCCTCGTCCGGGGTGGGTTCCTCGACGTCGGCCAGCTCGATGTCGCCGCGCATCTCGGCCGGGTGAACCGAGCAATAATACTCCGCCATCTCTTCGGTCGCCTCGAACTCGAAGGTGACGACCTCTCCTTGCTCCGTGACGATTTCGGTGCCGTCGATCGCGTCACCCTCCGCATTCAAGATGACGAAATCGTGCGGTGTTCCGTCAGCGTTCGTCCACTCGACGACGTAGGTCTGTCCCACCTCGAGCTGGAGTGTTGGGTTCTCCTCCTCGGCGATTTCGTCGGGAGCCTGGCCCACCCAGCCCTCGGAGAATCCGTCGAGTTCGAACGTTTCGCCCTCCTGTGCCGTCCCGACGGTAGCCAAGGACGCGGCTACGCCCGTTGCCGCGGCGGATTTCAGCACCGTCCGCCGCGTCGGGGCGAACGGGACGCCGTCCCACGTGCTCTCACTGTTTGCATCGCTATTTCGTTGTGCCATGATGCCAGTTAGCAATAGATAACTGGCAGAATAAGCGGAGCCATCGTTTTGGAACGAAAACGCAGACTTCCACAATCGGGAACCACTCGAACGGTATACATCGCTTATTACCGCTCGCTGTGCATTTTCGTTCGTTCGGACCACGGATCGGGCCCCAGTGGTGGGTTTGGCCACGTGTCGCCGGTCGGAACTGTCGTTCCACGACGAAATAGGCGATTTCGGGCCAACGAATTAGTATCTCACCGTGGTACCGGTGATATGACCGACCTCGCTTTTTCGACGAACGCCTATACGCGATTTCCCCTCCCCGAAGCGGTTCGCCGCATCGGGGCGTACGGCTACGATGGCGTCGAAATCCTCGGCGACGAGCCCCACGCCTACTTTCCACACTTTACCGACGCCGACCGGGAGTCGCTCCTCGAGACACTCGAGGAAACCGACCTCGCGGTCTCGAATATCAACGCCAACACGGCGATGGGATACTACGACGACGCGCCGCCGTCGTCGTTTTTCGAACCGAGCGTCATCCGAGCCGACGAGGAGGCGAGAACCTGGCGCATCGAGTACACCGAACGAGCGATCGACCTCGCGAGTACGGTAGACGCGCCGGCGGTCTGTCTCGCGACGGGTCGCCCGCTCCCCGGCACACTCCCAGAAGACGCTCGGGCATTACTCCTCGAGTCGCTCGAGGAAATACTCGAGTATGCAGAGGCTAACGGGGTCGAGGTAGGTATCGAGTTCGAACCGGAGCTGCTGATCGAGAACACGGCGGAAACGCTCGAGCTCATTGAGGAGGTCGGCCGCGAGTCCCTCGGCGTTAACCTCGACCTCGGCCACGCCGCCGTCTACGGCGAAGACGTCGTCGAGAGCATCCACGACTGCGCCGGATCGATTACGGGAATTCACCTCGAGGACATCGTGGGCGGCAGACGAGGGAAACACTACCACCGGATCCCCGGGGAGGGCGACCTCGACTTTCGCGCGATTTTCGATGCGCTCGACGACGTCGGCTACGACGGGTTCGCCACCCTCGAGCTGTACACCTATCCCGACGAACCGGATCGGGCGGCTGAGGAGGCGTACGCGGCGCTCAAGGAGTACGTGTAGCAACGTCGAACGGGACCGACAGCGGAACGGAGCGAGGCTGGCAGTTAGTAGTCGCTCTCGTTGCCGTCGTCTGCCTCGTAGTCGTCTTCGGCGTCGTCGTCCGGCTCGGCTACTTCTTCATCGTCGGGCATCTCCTCGTCCTCGGGGGTCTCGTCGTCGGCTTCCTCGGGCGTTTCATCTTCGTCGGGCATCGCGTCCTCGTCGACCGTTTCGGCGTCTTCGGGTGCCGGAACATCTTCGCCCTCGTCCTCGGGAACGATTCTGTAGATCTCTCCGGTTTCGGCGTCCGGTCGGTAGTCCGAGTTCGTGAGGACGTACAACTCGCCGGCCTCGTCGCGCATGACGTTGTAGACGTACCGGTTGAGCGACTCGTTCTCGGCGTTTTCGATCACCAGCTCCTCGAGATCCCAGCGCTCCGGGAAGGGTTCGACTTCTTCGGGTTCCTCGTCGCCCGGTGGCGTGACGGTCAACAGTTCGCCGTCCGCGGCGACGACGCCTTCGGCGCTCCAGTTGCCGAAGACGTACTTACCCTGTAGTTCGGGGATGTCTTCGCCGTCGTAGCGGTAGCCGCCGACGACGACCGAACTGTCGATGAATGCCTCCGTGCCGCGCTGGTGTTGGTACTCCGCGATCGGGTTCCGAAGCGGTTCGCCGCCACGGACGTCCTCTGGCGTCTCATCGGGACACTCTGCGGGCGGGTCGATCGGCGTTTCGGGACTGAAACAGATCGATCCCTCCTTGACGTTCCAACTGTAGTTGCCGCCGTACTCGACGATGTAAACCGACTCGATCAGGTGCTGGCCGGCGTCGGCGACGAATATCGTGCCGTCGTCCTGGATCGTCATCCCCCACGGGTTCCGGAAGCCCCACGCGTAGTACTCGTCGAGCTGATCGTCGAGTTCGACGAGCGGGTTGTCGTCGGGGATGCCGTACGCACCGTCGTCCGGTCCGTTCGCTTCGGCCTCGGTCTCCGCGTCGACGTCGATACGGAGAATCCCGCCGAGGAGGTTCTCCTGGGTATCCTGTCCGTTGCCGCCCTCGTTTTCGGGGTACCAGTCCTCAACGTGGCCGAGTCCGATATCGTGGACGTTGCCGCCGTCGCCGATCGCGACGTAGAGGTAGCCGTCGGGGCCGAACGCGAGCGCGCCCCCGTTGTGGTTATCCTGGGGCTGTGGGATCTCCATCAGGATCCGCTCGGAGTCGGGGTCTGCCTCGCCGTCGTCGTTCACCTGAAACTCCGCGAGGACGTCGGTGTGATTGTAGTCCTCCGGCGTTCCCTCGCGAAGTTCGCCGCTGTATCGGACGTAGAACTGGCCGTTCTCCTGAAAGTCGGGGTGGAACGCCAGCCCGAGGAGTCCGCGCTCGTCGTAGTCCTGTAGGTCGAGAATACCGAGGTCGACGATGCGGTCGCTGAGGTCGATGAACAGCTCCATGTCATCCGGCGTCGCGACCTCTGGATCCGTCTCGTCGTCGGTTTCGTCGTCCTCGTCGTCGATTTCAACGTCGGTATCTTCCTCAACTTCAACGTCGTCATCGTCGTCAATCGCAACGTCGTCGTCTTCGTCGATTTCGTCGTTCTCATCGTCTTCGAAGACCGGTTCTTCGTCCTCATCGGGATCTCGAGGTTCTTCGTCGGCGTCTTCCTCGAGATCGTCGTCCGTTTCGTACTCGTCTTCCTCGTCGTCCACCTCGACGTCGTCTTCCGCCTCGTCGTCAAGGTCGTCGTCGACCGCCGCTTCGTCCTCGTAGTGGATATAGACCTGACCGGTCTGTGTGACGATGAAGTTCCGGTTTTCTTCGTCGCCCTCGATGTACTCCATGCCGGTCAAGCCGGGGAGATCCTCCGCGACCTTTTGGAGGCCGATGCGTTCGCCCTCGGGGAAATTGCCGGCGACGGGAATGTCCTCGAGCGGTTCCGGATCCTCGTCTTCCGGTTGTGCGTCACCGATGACGAGGTCGCCGCGCATCGTATCCGGATGCATCTCGCAGTAGTACTCGGCCATCTCTTCGGTGGCCTCGAACTCGACGGTCTGTACCTCGCCAGTCTCTTCGGTGATCTCGCTGCGAACGAGTTGTTCGCCGTCCGCCGAGAGGATGGCGAAGTTGTGGGGCAAGCCGTCGCTGTTCTCCCACGTCACCTCGTATGTCTGGCCCGCCTCTAGCTCGAGGGTCGGGTTCTCCTCATCCTCGATCTCGTCGGGTTCGACGCCGATCCATCCCGGCGTCGGCCCGAGAAGGACAATCTGTTCGGCCTCGGCTTCCTGCGCGCTGACGACGCTTCCGAGGCCGGCCGCGGCTCCGGAGGCTGCCAACGCCGAAAGAACTGTTCGTCGCGTCTGTGCCGTGCTCCTGGCGTGCTCGCTGTTGGTACGTTCGGTTGGTGGATTCATGGTCTCTCGTGAAGTGGTGGACGGGCGACGCAGACAACTGAAACAGCCGCGCGTCGAACTGGAATCGCGTTCGTGCAGTCGGATCCGGAGCAATCGTGAAATCGTTGTCTCGCCCTGATTCGATTGCCCGGCTCCCGCCGCGAGTCCACCCGTCCTACGCGCGCAGTCTCCGGGGAGGCCAATAAGATACGACAACGATTTCGCGAGTAACAGCGTCGCTGTGGATACTTCACCGATTTAACGGCTGGTTTTCGTCTCGCACGTCCGGATTGAGTGATCGTCAGGCGGTGCATACTCCCGGTCGATGAGGGATCTCACGCAGGTTCTCGAGGGGTATCGAAACTGCGTTCTGATCACTCGAGAGACCGCAATGATGACGAAAGTTCTCAGTTCGCTGTGGTGCCCAAGCAAGCGCCAGCGGGTTCGCCCGTTTTCCGCTAGGCCACACCACAACATCCAACGCAGGCCCGCCTCCTCGTTCGCGCGAGCGAAGCGAGTACGAGGTCGGAAGAGCGCGCTCTTCCGGTGGGTCGCACGTCTCGCGAGCGTTGCGAGACGTATCCTCGGCCCCTGCTCTGGCCCCGTCAATTACCACTCCGAATTGAGTCTCGACGAACGTCCGGCTTCTCAACGTTTTTCTATCCCTACGCCGAACCTCGGCGTATGAAATACGTCCGATTCCGCGACCCGGCCGGTGCAGTTCGAAGAGGCGAACTCGAGAACGGAACCGTCCACTTCGCGAACGAGAGCTACGATTTTGACGCCAAGGAGATCGACATCCTCCCGCCGACCGACCCCTCGAAGATCGTCTGCATCGGACGCAACTACGCCGACCACGCCGACGAGATGGGATCGGATCTCCCGGATCGTCCGATGCTCTTCTTGAAGCCGCCGAACACGGTCTCGAGCCACGGCGACACCGTCACCGTCCCGGCGGGGAAAGACCGGATCGACCACGAGGCCGAACTGGGAGTCGTCATCGGCGAGCAGTGCCGGCACGTCCCGGTATCCGACGCCATGGATGTCGTCGCAGGGTTCACCTGCGTCAACGATCTCTCGAACCGAGACGATCAGTCCGAAGAGCGCAACTGGGTCCGGGGCAAGGCCTTCGACGGAGCCGCCCCGATCGGCCCGGTTCTCGCGACGCCGGACGAGGTGCCCGACGACGCGTCGGTTCAATCGCGAGTCAACGGAGAGTTGAAACAGGACGGCTCGCTCGATCAGCTCATCTTCCCGATTCCGGAGCTAATCGCCGAAATCACGACCTACCAGACGCTCGAGGAAGGCGATGTGATCGCGACCGGAACACCGGAGGGCGTCGGCGCGCTCTCGGACGGCGACGAGGTCGAAATCGAAGTCGAAGGCGTCGGAACGCTCTCGCACTCGGTTCGAATTCCCTAACCCGGACGACGGAATACATTCGGAGACGAACGTTTTTCGACGCGTCGGCCGAACACCCGTTCATGACCGTCAGCTACGGCGCGGTGACGATCGACTGGCTCGGCCACGCGACCGTGCGACTCGAGGGGCGGACGGGCGCGGTTATCTACGTCGACCCCGTTCGGGATGGCGCGCTCGAGGAGGCCGACCCGCGAGACGGCGATTTGATTCTGGTCACACACGAGCACCACTACGATCCGGACGCGATCCGGCGGGTCGCTCGCGACGACGCGATGGTCGTTATCCACGAGTCGATAGACGGCCAGGGGGACGACCGGTGCGAGGGCGAGAGACGCCGTGGGACCGTCGATCGCCCGGCGAAGCTCCCCTGTGACGTCGAACGGGTCCGCGCCGACGAATCGTTCGTCCTTGGACCTCTCGATCTGTTTACGACGCCTGCTTACAACGAACCGGACGGCCCTCACACGCTCGAAGACGGGTCGCCGCCCCATCCGGAGGGAGAAGGCTGTGGCTACGCGGTCACCATCGACGGCGTGCAAGCGTTCGTTCCGGGCGATACTGACGCCCTCGAGTACCACGAGGAACTGGAGGTCGACGTTTTTTTCCCGCCGATCGGCGGCGGTGTCACGATGGATAGACGCGAGGCCGCGGCGCTCGCCGAGCGGATGAGCCCACGGCTCGTCTGTCCGATTCACTACGATACGTTCGATTCGATCGAGACGGACGAGGAGGCCTTCGTCGTCGACGTGGCGACTCGCAACGTTCCCGTGGTTCTCGAGGATCCTGAGCGGTCGGCTGTCGCGCTCGAGGAACCGCAACCGATCGACTGAGGGACTCCGGATTCCTGTTCCGGACGTCCGTTTCAGGTAGTTGCTCCGGATTCAACACCGACTACAGCGACGTGTTCGGAGTCGAGCTAACGCTCGAGGTGAGAAACTGTTGGGTCTGGAGCCCTGTCTGGAACCGTTGCATGATCTTCGATTGGTGTTCGGGACACGCCATGACGATGACTGCCCCATCTTGAACCGGTATCATGGGTTGGGCCGCGTTGTGCGGTGCGAGACGACAGCCGGGACAACGGATTCCGCCGGCTGGGTGGTGATGCAGGAGATCGATCGACCCGTCGGTTGTCAACCCACAGACCGAACTGAACCGTTCGACGTGGTCGTCACAGCTGATAACGGGAATCGTGAGTTGGTCCAAGAGGAGAAACGAGATGGCCCGTTGACTATCAGATTCGAAGGCGGACCGACACGCATCACACTGGACGGGCGGATGGCCTTCGTCAGCACCCGGCTCCGGGTACTGTAAATCTGCTGCTGGCATTCGTGTCTATCGGCGGGTCGCCATGCAGGTAAGTGATTGGATGTCGGAGACTCGCGCGCTATCGCGAACGCCTGCGTTCATCTGCGGGACGTGATATACTGCCGGCTGTACCTCTGTGAAGATTCTCGAACCCCCGGGCGGCGTGAATCCCGAACGACGTACAGCCGGCAGTATAGCTATATTCTCTTCCAGGTCGACGGTCGGACATGACCAACGCAACGGTCTGTGTCTCGTATCACTTCGATGCCGTCTCGACGTGGCTCTGGGCGTTCGACGCCTGGGACATGCCGACCCGACACTCTCGAGGAGTCTACGGCGCGGATGTCGGAACACCTCGACTGCTCGGCCTCCACGATGACTACGATCTGCCCTCGACGTGGTGCATTCCGGGGCACACGATCGAGAGCTTCCCGGCGGCCTGCGAGGCGGTCGCCGACGCGGGTCACGGAATCCAGCACCACGGCTGGACCCACCGCGGTCCCTCGAGCTACGAGAGCAGGGAGGCCGAGAAGGCGGACATCGAACGCGGCATCGAGAGCATCGTCGCGCTGACGGGAGAACGCCCGACCGGGTACGCCTCACCCGCGTGGGACTTTTCGGAACACACGCTCGACATCCTGCTCGAACTCGGCTTCGAGTGGGACTCGAGCGTGATGGCCGCGGACTTCGAACCGCACTACCTCCGCCGGGGCTGGCGAGCGCCCGAGGACGCACCGTACGAACGCGGCGAGCCGACCGATATAGTTGAACTCCCACCGTCGTGGGAGCGCGACGACTTCCCGCCGTTTACCTACACGTGGGCGAGCCCCCACCGGATGGGCTACACCGACGAAGAGATGATCTTCCGGAAGTGGCGCGACCAGTTCGACTGGATGGTCGAAAACGTCGATAACGGAGTCTACGTTCTCACGCTCCACCCGCAAGTGATCGGACAGGCCCATCGGATTTCGCGCCTTGAGAACCTGTTCGAGCACATGCTCTCTCGAGACGGTGTCGAGTTCGAGCGAATGCAAACGGTCGCGGATGACTTTCGAGAACGAAATCCGTCCCCGACCCCGTGATGCCTCGAATCAATGTCGTCTGGTATACGTCCGGCGCGTACTCGTTTCACTACACGAAATTAGCTGACGTGAACTGGCGATTCGATCGCCATCCAAACCCGCATGCGCCCGCAAAACAGTCCACGCGCCTCCAGACTCACAATCCCACGTCGGCGAGCGATCGTGCATTACCGTCGAAGAACCGCGATTGGTCGCACGAGCGGTTTTGAAACGCTGGCGACGAGCGGACGAGGCCGATTCGCTGTCCGAGATCAATACGGCAGAAAACCCGCCGTGAGTACGACGGCCTAGATGACGTCCATCGCCTCGAGTCGCTCCGGCAAGTACGTCTCCGTCACGAAGTCCAGTCCGCGAGCGGCGAGTGACTGCTGTTCGGCCTTCTTCCCGATCTCGAGTTGGAGCTCGATCTGTTCTTCCCAGTAGTCGGTCTGGAACCGGGGATCGGAGAGTTCGCTTTCGAGGGCGTTGATATCCGAATCCGAGAGCGGGTCGGTCGGCAGGTCGTACTCGACGATGTCGGCGGGCTGGATCCCGATGTACTGGGCTTCCGGTGTCGCGAGGTACTCCGAGAGATGGGCGGACTTGATCGAGCCGTAGGCGATCGAACCGAAGATCCGGTAGGACCACGGGTCGCCGTCAGCGAAGACCACCACGGGGAGACCGAGCTCGTCGTGGAACCGCTTCGTCAGTCGGCGAGTGGCCCGAGCGGGCTGGCCGCCGAGGTGGACGACAATCGCGTCGTACTCGTCGTCGAAGCCGTTCTCGACGAGTCGATCGCGCATACCACCGGTCTCCACGCAGAGGACGAACTCGGCGTCGTTGTCGAGAAACTCGATCATGTCCGGGTTGTTCGGAATCTGGTACCCGCCCTGTCCCACATCGAGCTGACAGTGGATGTCTCGATCGCCGCGTTTCGTCTGCTCGCGGATGTGAATCGGTCCCATCACCTTTGCGCCGGATTCCTCCGGACGCATGTGGAAGTCTTCGCGGGTGACCCCCGAGACGATCTCTAGGTCCTCGACCAGACCGTTCGACTCGTCCTGATCGTTGAACTGGGCGTTGTCGTTGTCCCAACTTTCGGAGAGGTAGTACAACTCACGCAGGGTCGAGGAGCGGTCTTCCTCGAGTTGATCCGCGAGGAACTCGATCGTGTACGTCGCCTTGAGGAGCTTCCGCGCGCCTCGAACGGAGTTCGCCGATCGCGTCGAGGTGCGGTCGCCGTAGACCCACACCCCCTTCTCTTCGTCGTACTCGATGTTGCTCTTCGTCCGCGTCGGGAGAGACATACTCGGAATCTCCCCCGTCTCGAACTGATCGTAAAACTCCGCGGCGAGGTCGATCAACTGTTCTCTTGCTTCCTGATTGGTGTCCGTACTCATTGGTCTGTCACGGTGAGTTTCTCGCTTTCTACGCCACTGACGTCGAGATCGAACGAGGCGTCGGTGTCGACCTCGTACTCGAGAACCGCTTCGTCCCCACTCGAGACGTCGCCGTCCCACTTGACGAACCACTCGCCGTCCATTTCGACGACGGTCGCGCCGTCGGAGAGCCCGCGCGGCTCGGCCGAAACGATATCAGTTAACTCGAACGACTCGGTCGTACTCGTGTGGTTCTCGACGATGACGGAGACCGCCTGACCGTCGCCGTTCTCCTCGAGTTCGCGCTCGACGAGGACGTTGTTCATGATCCGAGCGACGGCGTCGTCGATGTCCGGTTCGGGGTTGCCCGTCACTTCGGCGACCTTTTCGGCCATCTCTGGGAGGATCTGCCCGAGAACGTTCTGTTTGCGCCGGCGTTTTTCCATCGAACGGCGCTTGTTGAGATAGCTCTTGAGTTCTCGAGACGCTTCGCGAATTGCGAGTTCGATCTCGTCTTCGATTTCGGGAACGTTCGCCACGGCGTCTTTCGATTCGCTCGTGAACGGCACGTTCGTCGATGCCACGTGGACCATGATCACGACGGGACCGTTCGGAATGCCGGAGCCGCCAGGCTGTTCGAGCCCGTAGTTTCGCCAGCCGATCTGTTTGACCACGTCGGTCGTCGCACAGGCCCCGCGCTGGTAGACCAGCGGCACGCGGTTCGCAAAGCGGAGCACGTCTCCGCTCCCTTCGGCTTGCAGGTCGCCACCGTAGGCGATCCCCGCTTCGACGATAAACGGATCGCCGCCCGAAACTTCCGCGTCGCGGGTCGCCGCCGCGTAGAAGTCAGCGTCGAACTCCTTTCGCAGACCGGCTTCGATGAGTTCGTCGGTGATCGGCGAGAGACACCGCGTCGGCGGTGCCATGATGTCGGTTGCACGCATTCCGTCGACCAGCTGGCTCGAGGCGTCCCGGCTCTCCGCCAGTTCCCGAACCAGCGGCGGATCGTCCGGAACCGTTCGCATGGCGGCCCAGATTTTCTCGACGACGTTCTCTCGAGCGGTGTCGCCGAACGCGGCCTCGTCGTACTCCTCGGTCAGCTCCGCGGCGCGGTCGACGGCCGATTGGAGCTCCCCGTGGGTGAATCGATGGCGCACGTCTTCGGCGTCCTCGAACTTGCCAGCCAGCCGCTCGGCGAAGGCGTGAATCACTTCGTCGTCCTTTCGCGTACTCGTCGCGTCGTCGGCGAGTGCGTGAATATTGGCCGTGATCCGAGAGTCGGCGTCCGATTCAGTGTCCGCCGATGAGGTGCCGTCGTCGTCGATTTCGTTCGACAGTCCGACGATCTCGCGCCACGCCGCCTCGACGGCGTTCTCACACACCGTGTCGCCGAAGGTCGTTCCGTGGTCGTCTTCGGTCGCTTCGGCCGCGGATTCGACGATATCAACCAGCTTGTGGTGGGAGATTCGTTCGCGGTTACTGACCGTCGTCGCGATGGTCTCTGCGAAGTCGGCCGTCGCGGTCGCACCTTTGTTCGCCGTCGCAGACTCGATTGCACCGGCAACGTCGGCGCTTTCGGTTGCCTCCGGCGGCTCCCACGACATTTCCCGACCGAAGTGTCGGTCGCGGAATTCGTCGATAACCGAGGTTGCGGTCTTCTTGCCGACTCGAGTGAATTCCTCCTGGAGAAATCCGGAGATGCTGTGGGAGTCGGTCGCCGAGAGCATCTTCATCACGGTGCCGAGTTCGACGCCGTGTGGGTGGGGACGGATTTCTTCGGTCTCTTCGGGGAGCTCGTCGGTCGCCCGTTCGGATTTGAAGTGCGCGCTTGGCTCTTTGAGCTCGAGACGGGCGTGCGGGTTGACGACCGCCGTGTGTTTGATGTAATCGTGGAGTTGGTTTCGCGCCCGCATGTTCGCTTCCATCTCGAGTTCGATGCGAGTACCGTGGGGACGGTCCCACGAAGCGGTTTCTTCGACGCTGATCTCGGGTTCGTTGTCGTCGGTGTCGATGATCAGTTCGAAGTACTCCGCCTCGCTCGAGCCCTGCGTTCGGCTCGTGATCTTGGCGGGTTTCCCGCTGGTCAGCTGGGAGTAAAGCACCGCCGCTGAGATACCGATTCCCTGCTGTCCGCGCGATTGCTCCCGAGCGTGGAATCGGGAGCCATAGAGCAGTTTTCCGAAGACCTTCGGTAACGATTCCTTGGTTAATCCCGGTCCGTTATCCTCGACGATGAGCCGGTAGTAATCTCCATCCTCCTGAATTTCGACGTAGATATCTGGAAGGATACCGGCTTCTTCCGCGGCGTCGAGTGCGTTGTCAACGGCCTCCTTGACGGCCGTCACAAGGCCCCGAGCACCGCTGTCGAAGCCGAGCATATGCTTGTTCTTCTCGAAGAACTCGGCGATGGAGATCGCGCGCTGGTTTTCAGCCAGCTCTTCGGCGATCCCCTCCTCCTCGCCGAGTGTCGACTGGAACGACGTCATCGTTTCCTCTTATTAGCGGCGGGGCTAAAAGCTGTGCGCTACCGCGGTGAAAGTGATTCGCTCGATTTGTTTCGGGACGGAGTTGCTTTTTGATGGATCTGTTCGACGCTCTTAGCGACTGCGTTCGAGGATTTCAGAACTGCGACGAGCGGTTGCTACCGGTTATAGTGCAACTTGGGTTACTCTACTGATGAGTTACTAGTCGCACTTGAGGACGCGGCGCGTTCGACCTCGCCGTTATCTCCTCACTCGACGGTCGCCTGAGCCTCGGTCGCCGACGACTCCTGTTCGTCCGCATCGAGGCGAACGGTCAGGACGGGGACCGGACACTGGCGGACAACGCGCTCGGTAACGCTCCCGAGTAATAATCGATCGATGCCGCCGCGGCCGTGGGTCCCCATCACGACGAGATCGCACTGCTCGGGTGCGGCTTCGTCGACGATAACCCGACTGGGCGACCCCTCGAGCACGATCGTTTCCACGGGGACATCCTCCGGTGCGAGCTCTCTCACCCGCCGGACGGCCGTCTCCCCCTCTTCCCGAAGGGCGTCACTGATGCCGTCCCACGCGGTCTCCATCGGCAGCCCCCCGTAGCTCGCGGCGTTAACGACGTACACCGCACGAATCGCCGCGTCGTGCGTTCGCGCGAGCTCGATGGCGTACTCGAGTGCGTGCTCACCCTCCGCCGAGCCATCGGTCGGGACGAGGATTCGATCGTACATCGTGGTATATGATGACATACTACGTCCGACAGTAATAACGTTGTCGAGTGGGTGGCGGAGTTTCAGACGTCGATCTCCTCGAGAACGTCACCGTCGAGTTGCTTCGCATCGGTGAAGACGCGGCGGCTGATCAGGATCGTGTTTATCACGACCGTCAAACCCCCGGCGGCGAAGATCATCAGCATGATCACGAACTGGTACTGGGCCGCGTAGATCGGGTTCGAGCCGGCGATGATCATTCCCGCCATCAATCCCGGGATCTGGACGATTCCGAGGCTCTTGATGCTGTCGAGGATCGGGATGATCGAAGCGTAGACGCTTGTCGACACGTACTGGTTGATCGCCTGTTCGGGCGACCCGCCGACGCTCAGCATCGCTTCGATCTCCGCCCGGTTCGAGGCCAATTCCCCCGTGAAGCGATCTAAAACCAATGAGTTCGTCTTCATCGCGTTGGCGATGATCATACTTCCGATGACGATCAGGTCGCGCATCGTCGTCTCAATGGCACCCGCGAGCGTCATCATTACGATCACGAGTCCGGCACCGAATCCGATCGAAATAACGGACGTACGGAACACGCCGGGGATCGCACCGCCGCGCTTGTGAGAGATCCAGCCGCCGACGCAGATCATGAACGCGAGCACGACTGTCGCCCACGCGAGGTGGGCCGCCAGTAAGACGCCGATAACCGCCCCTGCCGCGACGACCTGTATCAACCCGCGACCCGATGTCGTCACGGCTTCGCGGCCGAAATCGAGGTTCCGGGCGTACACGACGCCCAATACGATCGCGGCGAGCGCGGTTGCGACGATAATCTGCACGAAGCCCGTGAGGATAACCGGGTCCGTAGCCTGCTCGACGAACGTCTCGAGGGCTGCGTCGGTCATTCGAGTACCTCCTCGGGCGTCCCCTCCGCGACGATCCGCCCGTCGTCAAACTCGACGATACGCTGTCCGAGTCGTCTCGCCTGTGCGGTGTCGTGTGTGACGAGCACGCATGTAAGCGATTCCTCACGTATCAGTTCGGCCAGCAGATCCTCGATTTGGGCCTCGATCGCCGTATCGAGGTGCGCGGTCGGTTCGTCCAGCAAGAGCACCTCGGGCTCGACGTAGAGCGTTCGCGCGATGGAGACGCGTTGGCGCTCCCCGCCGGAAAGTTCCTCGACGGGACGATCCTCGTACCCCTCGAGCCCCATCCGCTCGAGGAGCGCCCCCACGCGGACGCCGTCGATCGGCTCGTCCCGCATTCGTGCACCGAGCGAGACGTTTTCGAAGACCGTTCCGCGGCTGAGTGCGGCATCCTGCGGTATCAGCCCGATTCGACGGCGCACCGTTTGCGGATCGATCTCCCGGTAATCGGTTCCGTCGAGGTACACCGTTCCGGCAGTCGGTTCGTCGAGCCGGTTGAGCAATCGGAGAAACGAGGACTTGCCGGACCCCGACGAACCGACGATGGCAACGACGGTAGATTCCCGAACGCGCAGCGATACCGAATTGACGATCGGATCGCCGTCGACGATTCGAGTGAGCGAATCGGCTTCGAGTTTTGGCCCCATTGTGCGTTGCTAACTCGTCGTTCAGTCAAAAACGACGTGTTCGGGATCCAGATATCTTACCCGCCGGACCCCGTGTAAGACGAACCCCGACCGACAGCATTTTTCACCGCCACCCCCTTCACGAATCCGTGAACGTACGCGGTACCGTCGCGGGCGAGGTCGACGTGCAAACGGTGACGACGAGCTACGGCGAGAGCGAGCTCGCGGAGGTTCCGCTCCGGTTCGATCGCCTCGAGCAGTCGTCGAACCCGCTCGAGGGCCAACGCTCCGGTGATCTCGAGGATCAGGACCCCGGCTCGTTCGAGGGCTCCGACGCGACGACGGTCACCCTCTGGGGCAAGTGGACCGAGTCGGCGGAGCTGCTCGAGCAGGGGATGGAACTGCTCGTGACGAACGCCGAGGAAGACGAATATCAGGGCGAAACCCAGTACTCGACGACGGGCAACTCCTACGTCGTCGTCGAGCCGAGCTTTCTGGTGAACGTGACGGATGTTCGCAATTGGGTCGAGTGTCCGCGTCTCTATTATCTCAATAAACTCTCCGGGGTTCCGTTGAACTACCCCGTTTTGAAGGGGACCATCGTCCACGAGGTCTTCGGCGACCTGCTCCGCGGGAGGGACCTCGAGGCCGCAATCGACGAGCGAATCGACGAGCGCGGGCTCGAGCTCGGATTACTCGGCGAAACGCCGGAGGCGGTCGCGGAGGACGTTCGGGACAACGCCGCCGCGATCGAAGGCTGGCTCGAGCAAGGCCGATTGACCGAAACGGATAGTTGGCGCTCCGAACAGTTGCTCATCAGCGAGACGTTCGGCATCCGCGGCCGAGCCGACGCAGTCCGTCGAGGTGCACCGGTCGAGCTCAAGACCGGCAAGAACCTGCGCAAGGACCCGCGATTCAAGGACAAGGTGCAGGCCGCCTGCTATGCGCTCTTGCTCGAGGAACACGGCGGCGATATCGACATGGGAACGCTCCTGTACACGAAAAACTCCGCACTCGACCGAAACGAGGAAACCGGCGATCTGACGCCCGCAAAGGAGTTCACGATGGGCGACGGCCTGCTGAAGTTCGTCGTTCGCGTGCGAAACGAGATCGCGGCGATGGAGGTTTCCGGGGACGTACCAACCGGATACGAGGCTGATGCAAAGTGCGAGTACTGCTTCGAACAGGACACCTGCATGGTCGTCTCGGGTCGCCTCGACCAGGAGTCGAAAGCCGGGCAGATCGGACAGTCGCTCCCCCAGGACGAACTCGAGTACTTCGATCGGCTCTACCGCGCGATCGAGGAGGAACGCCGGGAAGTCCACAAGGAGTACGCCAAGCTCTGGGAACAGAGCGCGCAGGAACGGGCCGACGACGACCGAGCGATTATCGATCTCGAGTTCGTAGAGCGCCGCGAACTCGAGGGCGGGCGGTGGGAGCTTCGGGCCCGACAGCAGGGTGCGGTCACCTCCAAGCTTCGGGAGGGGGATCTCGTGTTGGCGAGCGACGGCCATCCCGTGGGCGGCAATTCGGAGCTTGCCCGAATAGAGCGTCTCGACGACGAGATCGTCCTCTCGACCGACGAGCCGGTCGAAGTCACGCGACTGGACGTCTATCCCTCCGAGATCACGACCGACCGACTCCTCGTAGCGCTGCACGACGCGCTGCTGAAAGGAAGCGATCGACGGAAGGACGTTCTCTTCGGGCGAGCCGAACCCGAGTTCGAAGATCCCGAAGAGACGTTCATCGACAACAACGAGGCCCAGGACGAAGCCGTTCGAAAAGCAGTGGGCGCACAGGATTGTGCGCTGATCCACGGCCCGCCCGGGACGGGCAAGACCTACACCATCGCTCGAGCGATCCGCGCGATGGTCGAGCGCGGCGAGCGGGTGCTTCTCTCGGCGTTTACGAACCGAGCGGTCGACAACGCGCTCGAGGCGCTTCTCGAGCAGGGGATCGACACGACCGACGTAGTTCGAGTCGGCTCCGAGAGCGGCGTCCGCGAGGACATGCAGGCGTACCGACTCGACTACGCGGGTGATCCCGAGGAGCGCGTCGCCGAGTTACAGAACGCGCAGGTCGTGGCGGCGACGACGGCGACCTGCGGGTCGCGGGTCATGAAAGAACAAGCCTTCGACGTGGCACTGGTCGACGAAGCCGCGCAGTTGACCGAGCCCGGAACCTACGCCGCGGCGAATTTAGCGGATCGGTTCGTCCTCGTCGGCGACCACGAACAGCTTCCGCCGGTCGTCCGAGCGGAGAACGACCTCACCGAATCGCTGTTCGAACGCCTTGTCGAGGAACACCCCGACGCGGGCATCATGCTCGATCGGCAGTACCGGATGAACCAGCGGATTCAGGCCTTCGCTTCTCGAGAGTTCTACGATGGCGAACTTCGCCCCGCAGAGCCCGAGGTCGCGACGCGAACGCTCGACGACCTCGAGGGCGTTTCCCGCGAGAAACTTCTTTCCCAGCTTCGGGACCCAGTTAGCTTCGTTGCCGTCGAGGGCGACGACGGTCAGTATACCGACGACGAGGAAGCCGTTCGGATCGCGGAGTTGATCGAACGCTACGAAGAAGCCGGCCTCGAGCGGTCGGATATCGGCGTCATCGCGCCATTTCGGGCACAGGTTTCGAACATTTCGAATCACGTCCCCGACGAGGTCGCCGTCGATACCGTGGACCGATTCCAGGGCTCGAGCCAGGAGGTCATCATCGTTTCGTTCACCGCGACAGACACGCTCGAGGGACCGATCTTCGAGGACTACCGCCGGATCAACGTCGCGCTGACGCGACCAAAACGGGCGCTCGTGCTCGTGGGCGATTCGAACGCGCTCGAAACCGACCCAGTGTATCGGCGGATGCTCGAGTGGGCCAGTCAGTGATAACTCGAATTGCGATACTGGTTTTCGGGAAATATGGTCCCGAAAGCCCCCGCCCCGCCATGTTCGGGTAGGTGACGCGGAGGGACGCGTTGGCCGCGACCGCTACGGCGGAGCATATCGTATCCGACCGAACTCGCCAGCCGTTCAGCCATCCGTTACATCTATTGCGTATCGTAACGTAGTACTTCGTAACGATGAAAACTGTTACCACACGCATTCCGGAAACTGATGAGGATGTCCTCTCCGAACTCGAGGAGGAAATGAGTGCGGACAGATCCGAAGTGCTTCGTCGACTCATCAAACAAGGGTTGACAGACTGGCGGAAAGAAAAAGCGCTCGAGGAGTTCCGAGAACATAACGTAACGCTCCGTAAGGCAGCTGAAATAGCCGACGTAACGTACGTCGAGATGCTCTCGCTCGTCGCCGAGGAAGGCATCGATGTCGGGTACACGACCGAAGACCTCGAACGCGATCTCGATCGAATCTGATGGCAGTAGTCGATTCATCCGCGTTAATACCGCTCGCGTGGGTCGGTCGTCTCGATCTCCTATCGACAACGTTCGACGAGTTGCGGACAACCGAAGCCGTTCGGACGGAAGTCCTGACAGAAGGAAAACGCGGCACAACGGCACTCGATGCGTTCCTCGAAGAAGTCGCTATCTGTGAAACCCCAACCGAAGCTACTGAAGTAGCAACGCTCGAGGGGATAGCGATTGCAGATGCATCAGTAATTTTACTCGCCGAGGACAACGATCACGCCCTCGTCGCTAACGATAAGGGACTCATAGAAGTCGCCCAAAGCCACGGAGTCGACTGTTTGTGGGTGACAACATTGTTATTGAAGTGTACGAAGGAGGGGACGTTAGATTCCGAAACGGCAACCGACCTTCTCTACGATCTGGTAAACGAAGGTATGAATCTCCACCCGAAAGTTTACACACAGATACAAAAGAAACTCCGAGAGTTCGACAATTGATACGCGGCCGCTCGCATCGACATCTGGCGTCGATCGAGGAGGCGCGATATGGGTGCGTATTCGGGTGTCGCGGGTCCCGAGTCAGTTCCACTGCTGAAGAGAAACCACCGCACTGCACCGAATGGAGAGCCACGCGTCGTCTTCGGTCAGTTCGTCGAGTCGAAATCGCGGGGTGGAATGCCCGTGATCGACCGTCGCCTCGACGCGGTGGCCCGTCTCCGGAGCTTCCGAATTTCGATCGTCATCCTGAACCATGGGTGGTATACAGTAGCATGGATTATAAGCCCTCTGCGTACGTTCGGCGCGGACTCGCTCGCTACGCGGGCCGTCGTCTCGGTAATTTCGCCCGAAAAGGAGCTACCCAATCCCACTCTCGCAGATACATGACGAATCAGGGTACTGTCGAACGAGCGAATGCGGATTCGGTGAACGCCGATCAGTTGGAGGGCGAGTTGGACTGCTCGGTCACCTCGGCATTGGGGGCGTTCCGAAGTACGCTTCGAATGCCCTTTTTGGCATTTTGCTTGGTCGTATACCCTTCCCCACTGGTCGCGATGATGTTTCCGTTTCGATGAACCAGCCGCCAGCGCCACTCGCCTGCACGGTCCTCAAACAACTGGAACGTTCCCAGACTCTCGCTAGCCTGCCGTGTCTGTTCATCGTCGGAGACGGTCCCAGCCTCTCGATTCGCCGTTTCTTCCGATTCGGAATCTCGTTCCCGTTCATCCGCCGAAGGGGTATCGGTACGATCCTCGAGGTTGTGTGGCTCTCGCCACTCGATTTCGATTTCGATCTCGATTTCGTCCGCGGAATCGTCCTCGTGGTCGCCCGGTTCGCGTTCGATCTCGAACTCGAGTGAGTACGACTCGGCCGCGGCGAGGGATACCGATTGATCGCCGAGGCTCACCCGAAGCGTCTCACCGTCGTCGAATTCGTCGGCGATGGCGTGTAACATCGATGCAACGTCCGCTCGCGAACTGGTCGTTTCGAACGAAAGGAGTTCGTCGGCCATAGGGAGTGTTCTCCGAACCAGCCCAAATAGGCCAGTTGCGCCGCAGCCTGAACGTTCACGGTCGGTACGTGTTCTGCCCACGTCTCCGCACTATCCAACCGGAGCGGAGGGGGTTTCGGTGGGGCATGAAACCCGAATAGTCGCTCCCCGACAATAGTTGATATTTCATTTTTGGCTAGAAAAACCCCTATAATAGCACCCTTCCGAGTAGCGACAATGGGTTCTGGGACTTCCGTCATCTCGAAAGTCGGAGGTCGACGAACCATCATGGCCCTCGGCGTACTATACGTCGTCCTCGCGGTCGGATGGGGGCTCATCCAAACTATCGACGGCGGCCCCCTCCAGAACGTATTGCTCGTTTCTCTGTTTGTTGCTATCCCTGGGTTCGGCCTGTTCTGGGGTGGATATCGACTGCCACGGACTGATATCGATCCGGAATTCTACCTGGTGATCGGTCGATGGTGTCTCGGGACAATCGGGATCATGTTCGGAATTCTCGCGATCTACCACGTTCAACCCGCCGACAGCCTCAACAACCCGGATAGAAGTATCCTGATCCTCTCGGCACTCAGCAGCGTCGCCGGATTCAGCGTCGGCTCTCACGACGCACGAGCGAAAACGCGAGCGCGCGAGGTCGCCCGCCGAAATCAGGAGCTTCGGAAGACACGAACCCAGCTCTCCGAGTCGAACGAGCGACTCGAGCAGTTCGCCTACGCCGCGTCCCACGACCTCGAAGAGCCCCTCCGGATGATCACGAGCTACCTCCGACTGCTCGAGCGCCGATACGGCGACGACCTCGACGAGGACGGCGAGGAGTTCATCGAATACGCGGTCGACGGCGCGGAGCGAATGAAAGAGATGATTGACGCGTTGCTCGAGTATTCCCGCATCGAAACGCGAGGCGAGCCGCTGGAACCCGTCGATCTCGAGGAGGTGCTTGGTACCGTCCTGAAGAACCTCGAGCTTCGGATCGACGAACGCAATGCCACGGTCGAACTGGGGAAGCTCCCCCGCGTGATGGGTGATCGACGACAACTGCGACACGTGTTCCAGAACCTGCTGAGCAACGCCATCGAATACACTGATGACAAGCCGCCGCATGTTCGCGTCTCGGTCCAGCCGACGGGTTCGAAATGGCGGGTGTCCGTGAGCGACAACGGTATCGGGGTTCCGTCCGACAAGCACGAAGCGATTTTCGACGTCTTTCAGCGTCTTCACACCCACGAGGAACACGCCGGGACCGGAATCGGGCTCGCCCTCTGTAAACGGATCGTCGAGCGCCACGGCGGGGAGATCTGGGTCGACTCCGAATACAACGAGGGGGCCACGTTTTCGTTGACACTCCCCGCGGTCGCCGCCGATCAGGACGACTCTCGAGACGGAAGCGCCTGAACGGGAACGGCTGTCCCTGCAAGCACCAGCTACTCACCACAGATAGCCATCCGTCCGGACATGCAGACCGTCGTTCACCTCCTCTCTGGAGACGAAGCCGAACAGGAGACCGCGCTCGCAATCGCACGAAACCTTCTCGAGGACGAAACCGACAGTATCGACGACGTCGCGATCGTCGTCCAGTCCAAGGGAATCGCGACCGTCACGGCCGACGGGGATTCCGTCGAAGACGTGGAAGCGTTACTCGAGGACGGCGTTTCCGTCCGCGCCTGTTCGAACACGCTCGAAATGATGGATCTCGAGGAGTCGGATCTCCTCGAGGGCGTCGAAACCGTTCCCGAAGGGGCCGTCGAGGTGACCCGACTGCAAGAAGAAGGATACGGCTACCTTCGGCCGTAGCCGTTCGACACTCGGAGTCCAGTGGAATGGCCGGCCGAGTCGGCGACGCTCGAGAACCCGATCTTCGCGCGGCGACCTCGGGAGATACGGGCGGTTTGCTCGAGATATAGGAGTCCCAGACGTATTTTTGGAACCGTCTCGAGGGCGGAACTCCGGATAGTATCAACTATTTGTCTCGTGCGTTCCTCGAAACTTATCATTATAGTTGCTGACTCTCTTGCCTACGGTATGGAGCAAGGCGACTTCGTGTCAGGGGTGCGTGATGTTGCGCCCGCTCTGCCGCCAAATATCCCGTTCGGACTGCTGTTCGGCGCGACGGCCATCGAGGTCGGTATCGGGCCGGGACAGGCGACGGCCATGTCGCTGTTCGTCTTCGCCGGGGCCGCACAGATGGCCGCGGTCGATCTATTGCGGGCGGACGCGGCGTTGTCGGTCGTCCTGACGACTGTTCTGGTGCTCAACCTTCGGTACATGATGTACGGCGCGTCGCTCGCTCCGACGGTTCGCGAACTCCCCGCTCGCTGGCGAGCAACCATGGGATACGCGCTGTCGGATGTCAATTACGCCCTCGCTATCGCAAAGTTCAGCGACGACCCCGCCGATGACTCGAGCGCCAATCCTGCCGATGACGAAGCCGACGACCCCGCCGATGGCTCGGCCGGCGACCGCGCGACCGTCCATCAGGGGTGGTACTACCTCGGGCTGACGGTCCCGTTCGTTATCTCGTTCGTCGGTGCGACCGCTGTCGGTGCGGTAGCGGGAATGTCCATCGGCGACGGACTGAACATCGACTTCGCTATTCCGCTCATTTTTATCGCGTTGCTCGCACCGGCGCTCAAACGGCGCGGCCCCGTCCTCGTCGCGGTAACCTCCGGGATGGTGGCGGTGCCCGCCGCCGGGATTCCGTTCAACCTCGGGCTGTTCGTCGCCGCGGGAGCCGGCATCGCCGCTGGAACGCTATTCGACCGACTACGTACCGGACCGGGTGGGGCGTAACTCCGATGGCGAACGTAGACTCGACCATCATTTGGATCGCCATTGTCGGCATCGCCATCGGAACGTACGTCCTTCGAAGCGTGTTTTTGCTCGGCATCCAACGGTTGGGGGACATCCCACCCGCGATCAGTACCGTACTGCCGTTCGTTCCGATCGCCGTCTTCGCCGCGTTGATCACCCCCGATCTGGCCTACCTCGATGGACTTCTGGTCCTCTCGCCGAGAAACGAGCAGCTGATGGCCGGGCTGGTTGCGTTCGTCGTTGCCTGGTACACGGAAAACATGCTCCTGACCGTCGGCGTCGGAATGGCCATCCTCTGGTTCCTCCAGTGAATATAACGGATGCGGACTCGGTTCTCGAAATTAGTTTGGACGAGGGAAGTCGTCGAAATTCGCGAAACGGCCCTGTCGATTAAGCGACTTCGCTTTGAACAACACCACATGTGCGCTCGAGTCACCGACGTGATGACCGAGGACGTCATCACCTGCGGGGCCGACACGTCCCTCGAGGCGGTTGCAGAACGGATGCTCCGGAACGGGATCGGAAGCGTCGTCATCACGACTGACGGAAACTCCTACGGTATCGTCACGGAGACGGACATCGTCCTCGCGACGTACAAAACGGGTAAGCCGCTCGCGGAGATCCCGACGCGAGCAGTCGCGAGCCATCCGGTCGTGACCGTCGAACCGACGCAGACGCTTCGTCTCGCCACAAAGCGAATGCGAGACGAGGAGATCAAGAAACTCGTCGTGGTTTCGGGCCTCGAAATCGAGGGAATCCTCACGACGCAGGATTTGATCGACCACTACGGAGAGTTGACGAAAGACATCCAACAGATCAGACAGCGAAGCCAGCCCCGACGCGAGAAATGGCCACGAGAGGACTTCTAATAGGGTCGTTCGCAACTATTTTCAGCCAGTCTGAGCAGAGAACGAGGTTCGGGGGATGAAACCGGCGATAGAGTATCTACGCTGGGAGAGAATTACGAACGACCCAATAATTACTGCTCGAGGATGTGGATGCCGTCCGGCTCGAGGCGAACCCCGACGCCGTTTGGTTTCTCCTGGAAGACTTCCGCGTGAGAGTCGATATCGTCGACGCCCGCGCCGACCTCGAACCCGCCGTTATCGGGAAGGCAATTGAACTCGCGCTGTTCCCCGTCGGCGAGGTTGACATCCTCGAGGAACACGACCTCGTCCGAGTCCCGTACCCGGAGCCGGACCGTCGCATCGCGCGAGAGTCCGTTCTCGATCACGACCGTGTCGCCCCCGCCGATGACCTTCTGTGCGCGACGATGTGCTCTGGCCGTCAGCGCGGCGGCGCGCGCCTGAAACGCCTCCGGATCGTCCTGATATTTGAGGAGAAGACCAAGGACTGCAAGTAGTCCGATCACGAGCAGTCCGAACTGTACCGGCGAGATCCGATCGAGCAGCGACTGATCGGGTTGATTTTCGATCGTCGCCGTCCGTTCCGCGGCTGTGGAGGCGTTCAGCGACTCGTTGTTGGTCGTAATTCCGTAGGTGTACTCGCCGCTTTCTTCCGGCGAGTCAACCGCGGCTGTGACCAATTCTGTCTGTTCGGGCTCGAGTGTCAGTTCTTCTTCGGCCGCCGTCTCACCGTCAAACACGAACTGGACGGTTTGCGTATCCGATAGCTCTCCCGTGTTCGTCACGTTCCCGGCGATAGAGAGCTCCGAATCGGGGTCATCAGCGCCGCGTAACTCGACGTCGGCGGCCTCGAAGACCGATCTGTTCGTCGTCACCGTCTCGGAGACGGTGCTCGTATTCGCGGTGAGTTCGACGCCCGACGACGCGTCGGCGGTCAACTGAAACTCAAACGAGTGCTCGACGGTTTCGGAGGCGTTGAGCAGGAACTCCTCGCTCTGGGTGGCATCCGATTCGACGGTATTCGAATCCTCGACTCCGACGGTGAGGTTCTGGAACTCGGGTACTTCGCCATCGTTTTCGACGCTCACCGTCGTCGACAGCGGCTCGCTCGAGGAGAACGTCTCGTCGAGGTCGCTGAACTCGAGGGTCACGTTTCGGTCGAACTCCGTGACGTTGGAGCCGCCAGGCGTCTCGAGCGAGACGTTCTCTATGGGGAGTTTGCTCTCGGTGAGATCGTACGTGAACGTTTCCTCGTGCGGCGATTCGTCGATAGTCACGTCGCGTTCTTCGACGACGGTTCCGTTGACGAGGAACTCCGTCGGGATGTCCATTTCGCCGTTCGGTATATCATCGTCATATTCGAACTCACCGGTTATCTTGAGTTCTTCACTGAGGTTTCCGATTTCAATTTCTGGAACTTCGACTCCCATATTGTTTTCGTGGTCGTCGGCATCAAGAACGGTCGCTTCGGTCTCCGCGGATTCGCCTATCTCCGGAATTTCGACTGCGACATCGATCTCCGGAACGTCGCTAGAACTCGTTTCGTAGGAAATCTCCCCTTCCGTCGTATCGCCGGGGTCGATCTCGAGGTCGTCCGTTTCGACGGTTTCGTTCTCGACGATGAACTCGACGGTCATATCGTCCACCGGAACGTCTCCGATGCGTTCAATTTCGACGCCGATATCCAGTTCCTCACCCGCAATGGCCGTGGTGGTGCCGATTTCGTTGATGACGACTTCGGCTTCGGCGATATCGATATCTCGAGTGTCGTCTACTCCATCGATCTCGAGTTCCACCTCAGTAATCGAGCTATCACCTTCCTCCGTTTCAATGACGAACGGTTCGTTGATATAGTTGCCAGGGTTTACGTTCACGACCTGGCTGTCAGACTCGTCCCCCCAAGAGAGAGTTCGGTCGCCGACGTAGTTGCTATAGCCGTGATTGGTGATCGTCGTGTCAACGATGAGATCCTCCCCTTCAGCGGGTTCGTTAACGTTGGTGATTTCGGGCTCGAGAACGGCTTCGTCGTGATTATCGTAAATGATCGGATCACCTTCGCCGCGGGTGACAATGGGTGCGGATTGGTCATCGTCAGTCCGTACTGTTCCGTCTTCGGGGTCGATTTCGATGCCGATCGAGCTATCCACTACCTGCAAGTCCGGCGAAGCGTCTTCATTACGTTCGATATGGCTACCATCCTTGTCGTCGTGTTCCTCACCAACTTCGACTGGCTCGCTGCCCAGTTGGAGAACTGGGTTATCGTCGTCCCACGTAGAGAGCACGAGGTAGTCGTCATTATGCGTGATAAAAGCCTGCTCAGGGGTGTTATTCGTTGCCTGCCCACTTACGACAGTGTTGTTCTCGAATTGAACGACGGCGAAGTCATCCTGCGGGTCTGATGCGCTCGCGAGCGTAGCCGTCGTTTCGTCCGTCGGCCCGTCGAATGCCTCTCCGGACCCCTCAAGCGAGGACTCATCGTCGCTATCTGCAGCCCCCATCCCGATGCCAGTCCCGGCACCAAGCACCGCCCCGACCACCACGAGACTCACGATCAATCCAACGAGAGCGTGTTCCGCAAACTGGGACGCACGACGCAACCGAATAGAACGGGACCAGACGTTCGTGGGCATAGTGGTGACTCTGGAGAGGGTGGCTTGCAGGGTGGATGGCGGATTCGCATTCATCGAAACGACACCGATACTATGGTTCGACCTATTTCGATGGCTTATTGAAATACTCTCTGGGCGATTATTATAATATATCTTCACTGTGTTCGCTTATTAGATATGTGCGGGATTTGGAATATATTGCTGTCGTTGCGCTCGAGCGATCTACTGCTCGAACGCTGTTTTAGATGGCTGCCGTTTCGGCTGTGACAGCCCCTCGCTTACCCGAGGGAGGCCACGATGCAGTTCAAGCACCTATTTCCCCGGGCTTTCGAAACACCACCGTATGTCACAGGAGGGATTGAGCGAGACCGAGCTACCGAACGAGTACGAAATCGGCGACGTTCTGGACCAACTCGAGGAACTCGAGGAGTCCGTCTCCAGCCCGGCCGAGCGACGGGACGTTCGGTCGGTCAAACGCATGCTCGAGGGAGTTCCCGGTTCGGAACGGATCAAGAAGTACACGACTCGAGACGTGGCTGAAGGATTCGTCGGCGGGATAATCTTCTCGCTCCCGCTGCTCGTCGAGGACGGCGTCTTCGAAATCGCCGAGTGGTTCGTGTCGACGGCGGTCGGACCGGTCCCCGTCTTCTTGCTGGTGAATATCCTCTGTACCGTCCTGCTGGTCGCCGGGTTGTTACACTACACGGACATCCGACAGGTCAAACCCAGACTACTGTTCGGAGTGCTTCCAAAGCGATTGACCGGCATCCTGCTGATTTCGTTCGCCGTCGCGCTGGGTTCGATGTTCCTCTGGGGGCGACTCCACGCCGAGGACCCGACACGGCTCGAGGCGTTCGCTCGGGTCGCCGTCATCTGGACGGCTGCTGCGGTCGGGGCCACGCTCGGCGATATCCTGCCCGGGGAAAGCCGCGGGGACGATCTCATCGAACAGCGCTCGTGAGGGAGCAACGAATCCGTTTGCGTAGATAGTTGCCCCCTTTCGTAGGTGGTTGTACCCGCTCATCTTCGAGACCAGAGTCAGTTATAGTCGCGCTCGAGTTCCCTCGAATCGGCGTCCATGATATCCTCGAGTTCCGATTCGAACTCCTCGTCGGATAACGCGTCGTCGGTGTAGGCCGCTTTGGCGTCGTCGACGGAGTCGAAAGTGCTGGTTGCAGTCGACTTCGAGGTGGTCGATTCTCGAGTGCGGCGAGGGTGTTCGTCATCGCCGCCGGCCGTCCAGCCGGACCAGATTTCGTACGCGCCGTAGGCCATCGCGAGGAGAATCGCCATCGTCAGCCCCCACGTCAGCATCCAGGTGAGCCGACGGAGGACCTGTCCGGCGATCAGGGCCACGAGAAGGAAGCCGAAAACGACGACCGCGAGCTTCACCGCCCGGAGGTTGACCATAGCAGAATGTGTCGAACCAATCCTATAGAACGTTTGGATGCGTAATTGTTGAATTTAAGCCAGCGTACCGCTTGAGGGGCGAGTCGAAAGCTCGACCGGTACGCCTGCGCTCTTTGCAGTCGTTCGTCTCATTCGGATCCTTCCCACGCGCTTTGTGTCTCGTTCCGCGTAGCCCTTCCAAGCGTGATGAAGATCGACCGGGAAGAACGGGCTACATCTCTTTCTCGCGGACGATCCGCTCCGTCTGTTGATCCGATTCGATTACGGTCGTGATGGTGACCCGACCATCGTTCTCCCGAACAGCGAGGAGATCGCTGAAACCGAGGTCGACGCGTTCCGTCCGGGTAATCGAAGCCCCGGCTTCGAACTGATCGATGGTTTCGTCGGTCTCCCACAGGAGAGCGCCATCGGCGGAGAGTTGTACGGTCACACGGACGCCAGTCGCGTCCGTGTTTCCCGTGTGGGTGACGGTCGTAGTCGCTTCGCCGCAGGTGGTGCCACACCGGCTCAATTCGTAGGGGGCCAACTCGAAGCTCACGTCCGATTCCGCGGTGTCGTCGTCGCGCTCAGCCGCAATGTTAGGATCACCTCGAGAGAGGTCCGAGGGGGGATTACTGGGCTCGATTACCTGCTCATCGTTCCTGTCGACGTTGCTCCCTGTGAGGGCTGTGAGACCCGTGCCTGTGATCACGCCGATGGCCGTTCGTCGATGCATGTGAGTCACCTGTTCTACCGGTGGTTCGCGCGCTCGATGCGAGACGCCGTCGAGTCCTATTCGTCTGGGTTCGGGTATCCTGCTGTTCTCCGACGAGAGCATGCGCCATATTACTTGGGCTATCTTTCATCAGCCCTAACTACCATAGGCGTACTTCGTCGCCTGAACGGAGGATGCTCCGAATAGTGGCCGACAAGCGGCTCTGTTGAAATCCAATTCAGCAGGCATAGTGACAAACAGAAACAGACTGATATTAAAGAGAGTATCTCGGTCAGGAACGGGATTCCTTAGAAGATTCCAATAATGAACGCCAGTCCCATGCCCACTAGTACCGTCGCTGTCAGCAACGGCAGGTATGGCGTATATCGTTCAACTGTTTCCTGGTGGCGTTCATAGCCAGCGATCAGGAAGAGCGTCGGAATGAGGATTGCAATGATAACTACTAACGAGTAAACGAGCATCAGCTCCAAGCAGTAGACCGTCCCCGCACAGATCGCCAGAATTTGAATCGGTTCTTCGTGGGCAAATCCCAAAAGGAGAGCAGTCGCCCCGAGGGCCATCAATCCCCGTTCAGCGTCTTCTTCGCTCAAATGACGGTGCCCTCCGCTGAACAGTCGCTCCCGAATCCGAGTCACCGTCCCAGGCTGGGAGGGTTCTCCCGAATGGCTGTGGTCGGGCGAATGGGTGTGATCATGATCGTGAGTGTGAGCATGGGCGTGGTCGCGGTGAGACTCGTCGGGGGTGTGATCGTGTGCCGCCCCGTGTCCGCCATTCCGATATTCGTGAATACCCAGTAGAATAAGCATGGTCCCCGCGAGATACCCCATCCACGGGCCTTCAGCGAATTCACCGAAGCGACTGAACCAAAAGTATGCCAGTACCAGAACGACGCTACTAATCAGATGCCCAACCCCGAGAATGAGCGCTGCTGCTGTCCCATAGAGCCACGTCCGCGACCGATTCAACCCGTAGGTCGCAGCAATCGGCCACCCGTGATCCGGGAGCACACCGTGAATAAACCCTATCGCAACGACACCTGCAATGAGACCGACATCCATACAGTACTCTCGGTAGAGACGGCACAAATATGCTGTTAGCACCGAGAGGAGGGGATCGTAATACCAGTCAGCGTGAGAAAACCACAACCCCATTCGTTCTCACCGCTAGTTCCAGTGTAGACAGATGCATACCAGTTTCAATATTCCAGATGATCTCTCGTAGAATTTGATCAGGCGTGACAGGCTGAAGGAACCCAACCGAAGTGAAACTGGATCGATTTGAAACTGATTCGAGCCCAAAGCGAGTGTTCTCTTTCTTTGCAATTCGACGCTAAAATGCTCAGATCGTCGGAGAAAGCAATTTTCCGGAGGATTTGTTTATCGTATCTCGGCGCGTTTTATCGTGTATGGACAGCATGGTACTGCGCTACGACGTCCTCTTGCTCGTTCAGGTTCTCGGAGCCGTGATCCTGGTCGGCAGTCTGTTCTACGGCGGACTCTCCGTCATAACGGTATTCGGTGGAGCACTCGTCCTCGTCGCGATCGCCGGACTCGCACTCGCGGCGGTGTTCGATCAGGAAGAGTCCGTCGAGCTATCGACTCGAGACGGCGACCAGTCGGTCCTAGAGCGTGATACCAAGCGGTGAGTTGGCGGCGGTGAGTCGACGGCGGCGAGTTACTGAACCCGGAACAGCGCGCTGATTCTGTTAATGGGGCAGATCCAATAAAACACGCCTCGAGCAACGGTGCGGCAGTTCTCCATCAGGCAAGTTGGCGACTCTCTCGACGGAACTCCGCGAGCGGGACAAATGTCACCCGACGCTCGAGGCCGTACCAGCTCAGCGCGGCCGTCGCTCCGAGCGCGTTGATTACCACGTCCGCGAGCGAGGCGACGCGGTCGGGCTGGAACAGTTGGCCGACTTCCATAGCGATCCCGTAGCCAGTCGCGAGGACGAAGGCGATGGCAACCATGCGGGCCATCGACCCCCCGCGACCGACGAGCGCGTACACGAGACAGAGCGCGAGCGTTGCGTAGGCGACGGCATGGCGGGCCGCGCCTCGAGAGATCCACTCCGACGAGACGGAAAAGCCGCTCGCTGTCGCGGCCCTGGTACCGGCTGTGGGTCCCCCTTCGAGCGGCTGGCCAGCGGTGGTCATCGTCTCGAACGGTATATGTTCGAGGGACGCCATCTCGAGTGCCAGACTGGCCGGCGGCGCAGTCACGAGCGACCAGTACCAGATCAACCCGGCGACGACACCAGCTGGAAGCCAGCGGATCGGTTCGGGGAGGAGCGGAACGCGCAGTGACACGGTAGCGCCGCGTTCGCTCGAGCGAGGTTTAGTTACGAGTTCGTTGGCAGAAACCTGACTGTCTCGGCCGCGTGGTAGTTCGTCCGTAGAAGTCGGTAGTCGGGCGTTTCGATACAGTCGCGGTGGTCCAATTCATCCCGTGAGCAGTCGTCGCGATCTCGATCCGATCTCGCTCGACGGGGAGAACCGATTCCTATTGATGTCTCTCTCGAAGTGGTATCCAAATCGCCAATCGACAGTGTTACGCTTCAGGATGGGGCTCCTCCTGAGTTTCAGAATTCTAAAAATACGACCGGATTTTTATACTCCGCTACGGGAGTAAACAGTACCCCGTCCCGCGAGTTCGCCCGGGTTGCTCTCTTCAATGTCAGAAACTGATACCCCTCCCGTAGATCTCACCTGGCGCGAGAAAGGTCAGGCGTTGTATCGAGTGGCGACGTTCCAGCCAGTGTTTGCAACTGGCATCGTCGTTCTCGCCGTAATTGCAGCCTTGCTCGAGGGGATCGGTCTCAGCTTTCTCATGCCGATCGTCGAGATCGCACAGGCCGAAACGCCGGCCGAGGATGCGGATGGGATCCTCGGGGCGTTCCTCGGTTTCTACGAGTTCCTCGGCGTTCCGTTCTCGCTGGGCTATCTCGTTGCAGGTGTCGCGGTGGTGATGTCCGTCAGGTACACAACATCGTTTGTAGTGGGCTGGCTTCAGGCGGCGATCGAGACGAAATACGTCCGACACCTGCAGGAGGTATCCTTCGACCACGCGCTCGATGCGGAAATCGCGTACTTCGACGAGGAGGGATCCGATGACATCCTCAACGCGATCGTCACACAGGCTGAGTACGCAGGAAGAGTCATTCGATACGCGATCAACGTCCTCGAACAGGGCCTACTGGCAGCGATGTACCTCACGATCGCGATGATCCTCTCTCCCGCGCTGACTGTTCTGACGGTGGTGTTGCTCGGCGGCGTTACGTTGCTGTTCCGCACCGTCCTCGACACCGGGTATTCGTTGGGTGACAAGGTGGCCGATGCGAAAGAGGGGATCCAGTCGAACGCCCAGGCCGGGACGCAGGGAGTGCGCGAAGTGAAGCTGTTCGGCATGGTCGACGAGCTTCGAGCCGGGTTTTCAAACGCCGCAGAGCAATTCGAGACGAACCGAATCAAGCTCCAACGAAACAGCGAGGCGATCACCAATTTTTACCAACTGACGACCGCGATTACCGTCTTCGTCTTGATCTATCTCGCGCTGACTTTTTCGTCGATGAATCTCAGCCAACTCGGCGTCTTCCTCTTTGCGATGTTCCAGCTCGGACCGAAGGTGAGTAACCTAAACAAGTACGTATACCGGGTTGAAAGCGAACTACCGCACCTGGTGCGAACGCAAAATTTCATCGACGAACTCGAGCGGAATAGCGAACCGGATACGGACGCGGAGCCGGTGCCGAGCCCGATCGAGCGAACCGAGTTCGATGACGTCCGATTTCGTTACGGTTCCGAGGACGAACTTGTCCTCCGAGAAGTCTCGTTCGGGTTCGACCAGGGCGAGTTCGTCGCGTTCGTCGGGCCATCGGGTGCCGGCAAGTCAACGGTTGCCTCGCTGCTCGGTCGACTGTACGAGCCCGACAGCGGGGAGATCACCGCGAACGGCATCTCGATCGACGAGTTCGATATCCGCGAGTGGCGTTCTCGAGTAACGGTCGTCAGGCAAGATCCGCACGTGTTCAACGACACGCTTCGGCGAAACGTGACTGTCGGCAATCGAGACGCCTCGTGGGAGGCGATTCGTTCGGCCTGCGAGATCGCACAGGTGACCGAATTCCTCGATGATCTTCCGGACGGATACGACACGGTGCTCGGTGACCAGGGGGTGAAACTGTCCGGCGGTCAACGACAACGAGTCGCCATTGCTCGAGCGCTGCTCAAAGACGCAGACTTACTGATCTTGGATGAGGCGACCAGCGATCTGGATACGTCCCTGGAGAAGACCGTCCACGAGGGCATCGAACGGATGGATCGGGAGTACGCGATGCTCGTGATCGCCCACCGGCTCTCGACGGTAACGAACGCCGACCGGATCTACGCCATGGAAGACGGGACAATTCGCGAATCAGGATCCCATGAGGAACTGCTTTCGAACGCTGGTACCTACGCCTCGCTCTATTCGGTACAGGTCGGCAGATAATCCACTGCTATCGACGAGAGCGTTTCCTTCGGTCGAGTGAATCTAACGGTCCGTAATTGGGACCACCGGTCCGTTCGGGAGCACTACTACACGAGTGACTTGGCAAGGATTCCAAACACGGCTACGTCACGCGGTTCGTAGAATAACTGTAGGACGATATTTCTCCCCGTAACTGCGCTGTATTCCTCGAGGGGGACGAGTAGTATCACGTAAATATCAACTTTCGACGATCACACGATACGGGGTATTATTATCCGTTTTTATCCAGTATCCAAGGTGAATGCTGACCGGGTGGCACTATCGAGTGACGAGCGCCGTTGGTGTGATTCTCCTCTCGAGCACCGCTGTCCTCCTCGCTAACCACTCATTTGCACAGCACCTCTTTGCGACGTACGTTCCGGTGTTTAATCGATTAGACGTGGTGACGCTGACCGGAGGGTCGCTGGTGTGGGCCGTTCTGTTTTGCTCTGCTGTCATGTTCTGCTGTCTTATTCCGCTGTACAAACCTCGACCACGCCGAGCCCTCGAAACAATTTTTCTCACCCACAAACGCGTGATAACTGGTGGACTGGTGATGGCGACGTTCGGGTTTTTCAACTGGTCTCACAGGTTGCCTCGAGCGACGCTCGTGATGACCGTCGGGTTGCTAACGTTATTGCTGCCGATCTGGTTCGTTCGGACGCGTAACCGCCCGAACGGGCATCCGGGTCGAACGCTCGTGGTCGGTGACGACCCAGACCAGATCAAACAAATCACACCGCAACTCGATACCCCGGTGCTCGGGTATCTCTGTCCGACTAACGTCCTCGCATCGCGGCTGACCGATAGTGGGGAACGCGAACGGCTAGCGATGGCCTCCGATGGTGGCGTGCGAGGGGTTGACAATTCCGCCGGCGAGTCCGGTACGCTGGACGATCTTCGTCATATCGGCGGCCTCTCGAGAACTGAGGACGTATTGGTCGACTACGACATCGATACGGTCATACTGGCGTTTCACCAGCCCGATCGGGCGGAGTTCTTCGGGGCGCTTGACACCTGTTTCGAGCATGGGGTCGATGCGAAAGTTCACCGCGAATACGTCGACAGCGTGTTGGTTTCGGACGGCGACATCGGCGAGTTAGTGGACGTGGACCTCGAGCCGTGGGATCCGCAGGATTACCTGTTCAAACGGATCTTCGACGTGACGTTCGCTGTCGTCGGAATCGTCCTCTTCGCCCCGCTGATGGCGATCATCGCACTCGCGGTCGCGCTGGACAGTCGCGGACCGGTGTTGTACACGCAAGATCGGACGGCTGGCTTCGGCGAGACGTTCACGGTGACGAAGTTTCGGACGATGGAACTGGCCGGGGAAGCCGTGACACCTTCTGCGGACGGAGAGAACGATCGAATCACTCGAATCGGACGGGTTCTCCGGAAGACGCACCTGGACGAACTGCCACAGCTGGTGGCGATTTTATTGGGGCGAATGAGCGTCGTCGGGCCGAGGGCGACCTGGACCGACGAGGAAAAAGTTCTCGAGCAGCAGACGGCTTCCTGGCGCAAACGCTGGTTCGTCAAACCCGGATTGACGGGATTGGCACAAATAAACGACGCGAAGAGCACGGAGCCGGACAAGAAGCTCCGCTACGACCTCGAGTACATTCGCCGCCAGTCGTTCAGATTCGATCTGCAGATAGTTATCCGACAGGTATGGAAAGTCTTCGTCGATACGCTGCAGACGATTCGATAGGCCGTGCCCGTCGACGGCGCTCGAACCCGCAGTAACAGACGTTTACGGAGACCCGTAACGGTCTCCGGGAACACGGACAGATCGTCTGATAGCTGTTTCGGACTGAATAACATAATACCGACTCGGGAATACCTACTCATGCGGATTTTGCGCGTGGCGCAGAAGAGTTATCCCGACGCGAACGGTGGCGGTCCCTACCACGCCCACGCGATGAGTCGAGACCAGGCGAAGATGGGTCACGACGTAACCGTGGTGACGGCTCGGACGGATCCCGAGCGACAAGCCGCCGAGTTGGGTATCGACGACGACGTGAATTTTCTCGGTCACGTGCCGTACGACGAGATGCAGGCGGTGTACCGGAGCGGCAAGGTTCTGGTGTTACCGAGTCGGTCCGAGGGGGTTCCACGATCGGTCCTCGCGGCGATCGCATCGGGTGTCCCGGCCGTGTGCTCTCGGCTCACCCAGCTTCGTGAACTCCTGGAGGGGCGAGAAGCGTTAGTCGGCACGGAATCCGGATCAGCTTTCGCGGAGAGTCTCGAGGAGTGGATCGCGTTCGATCGGCCCGTCGAACCGGTGGACGAACGGTACGCGTGGGACAGCACGGTCGATCAAGCGACTGATCACCTGAAGGTGATCGCTCACTAACGCGACCATGAACTACTCTTCCCTACTCGCTCGGTTTCGGTCGCACTGGTTCGGTTCTGGGTCACAAAACCGCACGTCTGCTCGTACTCAACGGGTCGGCGAAGGCGACAGCACGACGCCGTCGACCCTCCCATCGCGGTCGCGAGATGAAACGAATAAAACGTCGTTGGTGTATATAATCAACGCCCTTCACACGGGCGGTGCAGAGGTCGGCATGTGCCGGTTGCTCAACGGGCTAAGCGAAGACAAATACGAAATAACGGTTGTGACTCTCATCGGGTACGAGGAGGCGTTCGTCCGGCAACGGATCCCCGAGGCGACGATACTCGATTGTAAACAGATCCGGAGTCTGGACGATATTTCGCGGCTGGTATCGACCATCGCTAACGCGAACGTTATCATCGGGTCGCTCTATCATTCCGTGCTCGTCGCTCGACTCGCCGGAATCGTCAACCGGCAGGCGACGGTCGCTACCTGGCAGCACAACGAACGGTTCAAGACGCCGTTGCGAAAACGAATCGTCGGGACGACGAGTCTCTTGAGCGACGTGGCACTCGCAGACTCCGAACCCGTCGCGGAGATGCTTTGCGAAGAGTTGGACCTCCCCTCTGAAACCGTTAAAACGCTCCCGATCGCCGGCATCTCGTTGAGCGAGTTCCAGGCCAGAACTCACCACAACAGCGATGACATAGTCGTCGGGAGCGTCGGCGTCCTCTCCGGGCAAAAGAATTACGCTACCTTGCTCACCGTCGCCGACGAACTCGCTGGCGAGGATATCACGTTCCAAATCGCCGGTGACGGTCCGAAGCGGAGCGAACTCGAGCGTCAAATAGAATCACTGGGTATCGATAATGTCGAACTGCTCGGTCGAGTCGATGATCTGCCCGAGTTCCTTCAGTCGATCGACGTTTACGTCCAACCTTCTCACTACGAGGGGCTCTGTATAACCGTCGTCGAAGCGATGGCCGCAGGCCTTCCGGTCGTTGCGAGCGCGGTCGGGGGAATCAACTACACCGTAACTGAGCGCAAGAACGGGTTCCTGCACGACCCAACCGATATCGCGGGCTTTTGCGACTCAATTCGAGAACTGGCCGAAGACCCCTCGAAGCGGGAACGGTTTGGCAAACGAGGCCGAAACATCGTCGAAAACCGCTATACGCAGGACGTGTTCGTCGAACGGTTCGAACGAGCGATCCACGAGGGAGTCGTATGAATTTGGTATCGGCCGCGGCGATAACTCACCCTTTCGACCGATTGTCGATTGACCATGCGAACTTTTGATAGTGATTGGGGTTTCGTCACGCGCCAGCGACGCCCGGAGTTACACCGACGCGGCATGGAACCGTGATGTTGCTCGCATCGATAGTAACAGCGTTTCTGTTACTGGTCGTGGTGGTGGTGGTCTACGACGATCCGCTGTACAGACGAGTTGCACCAATTGCCTTTTTCGTGCATCTGGGTATCGGTCTACTGATCGTTCCGCTCGTTTCCTACCAATGGGATATCATCGACTTTCATTCGACGGCGGTCGATCTCCTCGAGGGAACTCCCACTGACGCCTCCGAAAAAGTCGTCGCGTTCTCGACGTTTCAGGCGTTCTTGTACCTCCTCTTCGAACCGTCCGTCGAGATTTTGATCGTATTCAACAGTCTCCTCGCGGTACTCGTCGCAATTCCGGCGTCCTCCCTCACAAACCACCTCTATCCGTCGGTAAACGGGACGAACGCCGTAACCATCTTCGTCCTGTTCTTGCCGTTGCCCGCCTTCTTTACCTCCGTTCCCATGCGAGACGCTTTCGTATTAGTACTGACATTCACCGCGCTCGCTCTCGTCGTTCGATGCGTTCTCGAGACGTCGATCCGCTCGGCCACACTGGCGGTCCCGTTGGTCGGGTTGATTTACCTGGTTCGGACTGAAATCGCGTTACTTCTCGTCCTTGCGGCGCTCGGAGGCGTCGGGACTCGACTGCTGGCCCGGACTGTGGACCGTCGGTTCGATTGGAGGGACGCATCCGTGGCACTTCTGTGTGCTACTCTGGGATCCGTCCTGTTCGGTCGGTACTTCCCGCTCGAAACGCTGAACGACCAGCGCGAAATTCGAAGCGGGGGAAACGCGGTGTATCTCGAGGGTCTCGCGTACGATTCGTGGCTCGACGTCGCGCTTTCGATTCCGATAACGTCGATCCACTTCCAATTTGCACCGTTCCCGTTACACGTCGACTCACCGATCCACTTCGCCGCCGGCGCGTACAACGTGATCGTGATGGTGTTGTTCGTGAGCGCTGTTCGTTCGCTTCATCGGCGAGAGACAAAGACGGTCGTCACGTCGATTCTCGTCTTCACGTATGTCGGTGGGATCGTCGGCTACGGACTCTTTAGCAGCAATTTCGGGACGACGACGAGACATCGTGTCCTGTTCGATTTTCTCCTTGTCATCGTTGCCGCACCCGTTCTCACGCGGTGGTATCGCTCACTCCTCGAGCGGATCGGTGATCGGCCACATGAGCAAAACGACGAGCACGAACAGAACAACGAAGCTGGCGAACTGAACGCTCGCCTCGAGATCGGATCGCAACACCCAGACGACGCTCACCACGGTGAACGAAAAGACGAATAACTGGACCGACACGCCGGGACGTACCCACATTTTGTGGGCTTCAACGGCCCCTCGTAAGTAGACTTCGCCAGGTTGGATTGCTTTCACCCGGCTGGACCCGCCCAGATCACGGCAAACAGATGCGACAGATGGCGTACAACGAGTCGATTTCGGCCCATCGATCGATTTGTGACCGTTTGATCGGGAGTACTTGCGGCATATTTCGAACCGCGATATAAGTGCGAGTTACTCAGCGAACCCCGGGATAGAAAGCAGAGAACGGTAATCCCGTCCGAAAGACGAGAAATGATTCCCATAACAAAGGGAGTGTACAATCGTAGTCGACTCGATGAGCAAAGCGGAACTGGTCACCGTCGTCGTTCCGACGTACGATCGACCGAAACTGCTCCGCCGAGCTGTACAGACCGTCGCCGAGCAGACGTACGATCGAATCGAACTCGTAATCGTCGACGACTGTTCACCGGTTCCCGCTTCCGACGTGCTCTCCGAATTCGACCCGTCGCTCGAGGCAGTCACAATCGTCCGTCACGATGCGAATCGGGGTGCGAACGTGGCGCGCAATACCGGACTTCACAAAGCACGTGGCGAGTACGTCGCGTTCCTCGACGATGATGACTGCTGGGACGAACGAAAAATCGAGAAGCAGGCAAACGCCTTCGGAAGAGCACCGGAATCCGTCGGCGTCGTCTACACGGGCGTCGAACACGTCGACGAAAACATGCAGACGAACGCCGTCCTCACTCCACAAGTCGAGGGAGCGGTGACGAAACGATTGTTGTACGGGAACTTCCTCGAGACGTTTTCGGTCGCGATGATCGAGCGTGAACTCTGTGAACGCGTCGGTGGGCTGGACGAGCGATTTCCGAGCTGGCAGGACTGGGAATTTTTCCTCCGGCTGTCGTTGTGGTGTCGTTTTCTCGCCGTTCCCGAACCGCTCGTCGTTCGTCACAACCGACCGAACGGACAGCTCAGTCACGATTACGACCGAAAAACCGAGGTGACGGCCCCGCTATTTCGAGAGGTGGTTCGACCGATCGCAGCGGAGCTCGACGACATCGACTGGACGACGGTAGACGCCTCCCTCGAGTACCACCTCGGCCGGGCCGCGATGCGAAATGGTCGGTACAGCGCTGCCCGACGCCATTTCGGGCGAGCGATCCGTCAGCACCCGCTCGAAGTACCGTACTACGTCTACCTGGTAGCCGCCTTTGGGGGAAAGCGAACCCATCGGCCGATTCAGCGGATAAAACGGCGACTGGTACGGTACGGTCAATAATCAGTACCGGTGGATCCCCGCTTTATCACTGCACTAAAATCATATTATCTGGTAGATTCGTACTACCACAGCTCGAAGTGCGGTGTGAAATATGCGCTCTCTCCCCACATGAGTTCGGTTCTGGCAGCTTGAACAACCGAGTGAGATTTTTTCCGTCATTCAGACAGATCCAGCGCTGTTACCACCCACTACTTAATTACCTCCACATGGAACGACCGGACCATGTCCAGAACAGTCGGCCACTTTGTCGGATCTTACCTCCCCCTGACGGAGACATTCATCTATCAGTATCTGTCGAATTACGAACGATACGAACCGTTCGTTTGTGGGAAGGATGCCCGGAATCTGGATCTGTTTCCGTTCGAACCGCGGTACCTCTTCTTCGAGTTGCCCCAGTGGAGTCCCCGGTTTTGGCTGTACGGTGGCCTTGCAAAACTCAACCTCCGCGGACTCACCCAGACGTACTATCGACACGTGGCCAAAAAAACCGACCCCGATATCATCCACGCGAACTTCGGCCCGAATGCGGTGGGACTCCTCCAGCACCGATCACCGGAACGCCCTCTGGTTACAACCTTCCACGGCTACGACATTTCTGAACTGGTCCATCGGAACGACTCGATGAGACGCCAGTACGAGCGCCTCTTCGAGACGGGCGATCTCTTTCTCGTCGAGGGGCCATCCATGCGCGAGAAACTGCTCTCGTTGGGGTGTCCGAAGGAAAAAATCGGTCTCCAGCGCATCGCGATCGATACGGACCGAATCACTCCCGACTATCCCGAGCCAAACGGCGAGTGGCGAATTCTCACCGCCGGGAGATTCACCGAGAAGAAGGGAATTCCCGACGGTATCGAAGCGTTCGCCGACGCGTTCGCTCGAGAGTCGGGTGCCGAACTTCGGATCGTCGGCGGGGAATCCGATGATGCGGAAACGAACTCGGGTGAATGTACGCAAGCGGAACTCGAGGAAATCGCGAGCCGGAGAGGAGTTCGCGATCAGGTCACGTTCACCGGCTTTCTCGAGTACGAGGAGTATCTCGCGGAGATTCAACACTGCGATCTGGTGTTGGCTCCCAGTAAACGGGCAGAATCCGGCGACTCCGAGGGTGGAGCGCCGACCGTCCTGTTGGAAGCACAGGCCAGCGGCAAGCCCGTCGTGTCCACGACTCACGCTGATATTCCCTACATCGTCGAAGACGGCGCTGCTGGGCGACTCGTGACACCGGGTGCCGTCGACGAACTCGCCGACGCCCTCCAGTGGTGTCGAGCCAACGAGGACGAACTCGAGGAGATGGGGCGTGTCGGTCGCGATAACGTGGCTCGCGATCACGATATCCAGAAGTTGATCGACCAGCTCGAACGCCGATACGACGAACTGTTAGCGTAGAGATGCTCGGCACTATCGACAGAGCGTACGAAAAATTACAGAACGACGGATCGATCCCGCTACTACACTCAGTCGCGAACCATCTGCAGGATGCTGGACGGATGTACGCCCGCGACACGTATCAACGGGTACGGTTTAGAGCCCGCTACGGATCGGCTGCACCCGAACCGTATCGCTTGATTCACGTCGATCCGGCTACCGTCGAACACATACTATCCCCGAGGTTTTATTCGAATATCGGGACGTACGGGACGTACGTGCTGGGCGGGGACTGGGATATCGCTCGAGTCGACGACTATCTGCCGTTCTACGAGGACGTCGAAGCTGTATACGGTCACCGAGCTGTTTTCAGACTCGAGAACTACGAACTTTACCACCTCCTGGTCGAACGGTTCGAGAACCGCACGCCGTGGGAGGAGACCGAATTCTACGCCAGATACGCATCATTGGCTGAGGAAGAGCGCTGGGACTCACAACGATACGGTCCGGAGAACATCCACGAGCGGTTCCAGTACCTCGATGACCTGTACGAACGCATGAGCGACGGAGGCTACCGCACTCAAAGGGAGTTAGTGAGCCACCCAACGGGTCTCAAACCGCCAGAGGTCGACGAAGTGATACTTTGCATCGGAAGGGACGGGACGCTTATCCAGGGCGGCGCAGGTCAACATCGGCTAATGCTGTCGAAAATTTTAGATATCCCTCGAATACCCGTTCGGGTGTTCGTCAGGCACGAAAAATGGCAACGTCTACGCAAGAAGGTCGCTGATCACGACGCGAGTGAGAGAAGCGCCGAAATCGAGCGCTATTCCTCGCACCCCGACGTCCGTCACCTGAATGGGTCCTGTAGCGATGGTCGGTAGGTGTATAGTGGGCCGGTATTAGCTTGTTGGCGGGTTGTATCGGATCGTTAGTGGATCGTTTAGAGAGAATAGCTTTCAACGAAGAGGTACCACACCCTCGATATGGCGCTCCGATTGGTGGCGAGGGCGAGGAAGATTCTCAGAGAGGAGGGTCCAATTCCGTTGATACGTTCCTCGAGTCGATACACGATGTCCCGAATCACCAGAGAGATTCTCAGGGCCAAATACGCGATGCGGTACAAAGCGCTAGCGCCCACGCCGACCGAAACAGTGTCTATCGATCCGAAACGAATCGATTACAGTCTCGGATCGAGACACGTTCCCAAGGGATCACCACAGTTCGGTGTCTTGTCGGGTGATTGGGACCTTCAAAAAACGCACTGGCGGGAAGGGAATTCGAGTTGGGAAGAATTGAGAGAACGGTTCGAAGCCGGAAAAGCGTGGGAAGAGACGGAATATTACCGAACTGCCGTCCGGAAGTTACGATCGGGACAGTCCCTCGGACGACTAGACGGACCACAAACTGTCGACAACTTCCGTACCTATCTCGAGGAGTTAGACGCCTTATATGAAAACGTCGCGGCTAACGGGTACGACGATTCTTCAGTTATCACCGTGAGTATAGGGAGAAGGGGGGAGTGGATGGTGAACCACGGAAATCACCGACGAACGGTCGCGCGACTCTTAGATGTCGAATCAGTCCCCGTCCGAATACGGTATCGACATCGGCGGTGGCAGCACATCAGAGAGCAATTTTATCGCACCGATTCGCTCGACAGTCTGAACGTACCGGAACGGTACATCGACCACCCAGACATTCCTCGAGACGAGCCGAAAATAGGTGACAAAGTTGAGGTCGAGTAACGAAGGTGAGCTTTCGCACTTCCTAACGCCGAAGATTCACCGCTCTTCGGATTTTCCAACCGCGGACGCTGTACGAATAAGTCGAGCCGGTTGACGGTGGTCGTTGCGTACTTTCAAAGCCGCTTCGCGTGCCGTTCGACTTGAGGGTAAGCGGGTTCGAACGGCTATCAGTACGTTACTTTTTCGAAATGGTGAAAAATGATTTATGTATTACGTTGATCTCTGGCAGAGTAATGCCGACGCCGCCAGCTCGATTACCACGTCGCGCCTTCACTATTTTCCGTTCGAAGGGAGCTCTTTCTCTCGTACATTCTGGCCTCAGATACGCGAACAGCGCACTCGAGATACCCGCGACAAAATTGCGTCACGTCCGATACGACCTCCGCTGGAACGACAGTTCACCCGAACCGTATCGGCTGCTGTGGATCGACCCGGATGAAATCGAGTACCTGATCGTCCCGTCGATCAAGGACGATCTGATAAACAGGGGGACACACGTCATCGACGGGGACTGGGACGGGACGATCGTCGATACGTCGTTCGCGACTTACAAGGAATTAGTCGACCGAATGGACGGCGACCTACCCGTTCTGGCCCCCTTCTCGAGGTACGGCTTCTATCGAGCGATACGCTCGTACCTTCTCGAGGGAGAAGACTGGACCGAAACCGAGTACTACCAGTCTCAGCGGACATCGGGCGTATCGGCGTCGAAGTTAGAGCGCTACCGGCGCTCGGTCGACGACCTCTACGACTCGATCGTCACCAACGGGTACAAAACCCAGGCTGAGCTTCCGGAATCGGCGCGAGTGATGAAAGAAGGGCCGCCTGAGTACGATGAAATTCGGGTAAACATCGCTCGGGACGGCACCTTCGTGTTGGACGATTGTAGAAATAGACTCTCGATAGCGAAACTACTGGAACTGGACGAGGTCCCCGTTCGCGTCCTCGTTCGTCACAAACGCTGGCAAGAGATCCGAGAAACCGTAGCGACCGTCGATCACGCGGACGAATTGTCGGACGAGATGACGCGGTTACTCGATCATCCCGATTTACAGGACGTCATTAGCGAGTCCGCGACAGCCACCGGTAAGTGACCACCGGCAGTTGGTGAGCGACCAGCGACTGATGAGCGAGCCGTCCGCGAATTTACAACGGTTTGAAGCGAGTACTCGAGGAAAGCTGTGTGGCTCGGTTCCGGGCTGAAACCGGAACCGACCGGACCGAGGGGGGGGTTGTAAGCTTCCGATACGAGCAACACCCGCGGACGATCGACGTTGTTCGACGGATCGTCGATTCAGACCAGTGAAAAACGGTAGAACCCTTTTGTACTTTGCAGTGGCCGTATGGGTATGAGTGATGCGAAATGACCGTTCTCGTCACGGGTGGCGTCGGCTATCTCGGATCGCGGCTGATTAGGGAACTCCCGGATCATCCAGCGTTCGCCGGCGATCGGATCCGGATTCTCGATAACCTTCGCCAACCGCGATATCACTCCCTCTGGGACCTGCCCGCCCACGCTGAGTACGAGTTCGTCGAAGGCGATGTCCGCGACCTCGAGACGGTCGAATCGATCATGGAAGGGGTCGACACTGTTTTCCATCTCGCCGCTATCACGAACGCCACGGAAACGTTCGACATCCCGGAAAAGACGTGGGAGGTCAACTACGATGCAACGATGGACATCTACCGAACGGCTCGAGACGCGGGCGTCGACGATTTCGTGAACGTCTCGTCGTGTTCGGTCTACGGGCCGACCGACGAGGAAATCGAGGAGGACTTCGACTGCGAACCGGAATCCCCGTACGGAAAGGCGAAATTGGCGGCGGAACAAGAACTGCTAGAACAGTACGAGGGGGAGCTGTCGGTGACCGCACTTCGCCTCGGAACGGTATACGGCTGGTCGACCGGGATGCGGTTCGACACCGTCGTCGACAAATTCTCGTATCTCGCGGCGACGGGCCAACCCCTGACGGTGTACGAGGGGGCGGAAAACCAGAAACGACCGTACCTTCACGTCGGAGACGCCGTCGAGTCGATGCTGTTCGCTTCAACGAACCTCGGCGACGGAGAGGCGTACAACGTCGTGGGACAGAACGGGAGGCTTCGCGATATCGTCGACGCGATAGAACGATACTTTCCGGGCGTCGAAATCGGCTACACCGAAGCCGAACAGCTCAACCAACTCTCCTACGTCGTTTCGGACCAAAAGATTCGAGAGGAGGGCTTCGAGACGACGTATTCGATCGACCAGGGAGTCAGGGAACTCGCTGATCGGTTTCGGGTGCTCGCTCGTACGCAGATGACGAGTGATTGATGTGCGAAGATGACGAGTGATTGACGTACGCAGGTGAGGAGCGATTGACGGACACAGACGAGGAGCGATCGGCATTCTCCCCCCGCTACGGGGGCAGGATTCCTCACGTCGGGGTCGGTTTCCTCCGCCCGAACACCAACGGGCGCGAGACAGACACGTCGGGAATGTAATGCGGTCTCCGTTCATTCACAGTCCGAGGGCGTTTTCGGTGAGAACGGATCTATCGTCTCCTGAAGCACGAGGCTAGGTTTATCACAGGAGCTGTGGACAGCCAGACCATGAAAGGCGTGCTGTTAGCGGGAGGGAGAGGGACGAGGCTGCGTCCGATCACGAATACCAGACCGAAGCAGCTCGTCCCGGTCGCTAACTCCCCGGTGATTCAGTACGGCATAGAGGCGTTTCGGGAGGCGGGAATTACCGAAATCGGCGTCGTTCTGGGCAACAAAGGCCGTGAGCGCATACAGCGGTTTCTGGGCGACGGTTCGGAGTTCGGTGTCGACATCACCTACATCGTCCAGGGCAATCCGCTCGGCCTCTCCCACGCCGTGGGCTGTGCGAGAGCGTTCGTCGGGAGCGACGACTTTGTCCTGTACCTCGGCGACAACATCTTCGAGGACGATCTCTCCGAACTCGTAACGGGGTTTGCGAACAGCGAGGCGGTTGCAAGCGTCGCACTCGGGAACGTCGACAACCCACAACGGTTCGGCGTCGCGGACGTGGACGACCAGCGGAACGTGACTCGAGTGGTCGAGAAACCCGACGACCCGCCGAGTTCCCTGGCCGTACTCGGCGTGTACGCGTTCTCGCGGGAGGTTTTCGATGCAATAGAACGCCTGGAACCGTCCTGGCGCGGCGAACTCGAAATAACGGACGCCATCCAGCTTCTGCTCGAGGACGGACTCACGATCCGGTCACACGTCGTCGACGGATGGTGGATGGACGTCGGGAAACCAGAAGACGTCCTCGAAGCGAATCGTCACCTCCTCGAAACGAACGGACCCGCTCGGGCCGACGAACGAGTCGACGAATCCGAAATACCGGACGGCGTCGAGGTTCACGAATCAGCGACTGTCGAAGACGGCACCGTCCTTCGAGGCCCAATTTCGATCGCCGGTGACACCACAATCGGCGATGGTGCATCCATCGGCCCCTATACCTCGATCGGCCCGGGAACGACCGTTCGGAACGCCCACATCGAGAACAGCGTGATCATCGGGGACTCGAAAATCACGACCGAAAACGAGGTCGTTAACAGCCTGCTCGGGCGCGGGTCAACGGTGAAAAGTGCGAACGGTATGCCCGCCGACAGTCCACGATTGACCGTCGGGGAGAACTCGATCATCACACTCTGACCATGCGAATCATCGCTCTCACCTGTCCCAGTTGTGGAACGATCGTGGCGGCAAACGAACTCGAGGAAGCGGTGTTGATGACCTGTCCGGGCCTCGAGTGCGAGGAAACGCTCGGATTCGAGCAGTTGTCAGAGGCTGACCGCAAACACTTCATCGAACACCTCGATCAGTATCGGCTGTGATCTCCGGGGTATTCAAGTGCTACTCCGGACGGCCGCCAATTCACGCCTCGAGCATCCGGCCGAAACAACGTATTACCGTCCCATTGGGCCGTCGGAGAGCGTGTAATGTCGGAACTACCGTTGCAGTCACGACATAGCTTTTTTAGTGCTGATATGGTGGCTGGGGTATGTCCGATTCGAGGCAGACGTGGAGGGGCAACGTGGACGAGTATTACTCTCACGACGGCGCTCTCGACAAATACGCCGCCCTCGCGGAGGAAGGGTTGTTCGATCAGGAAAAGACGGTCGTCGATCGGTATTTCACCGGGGACGGTGCGAGCGTGTTGGACCTCGGATGCGGCGCGGGGAGAACGACGCAGGCACTCGTGAGCCGCGGATTCGACGTCGTCGGCGTCGACGTTAGCGAACCGATGATCCGAAAATCCAGCTCGCTGTTTCCCGACCTCGAGGTTCGAGTGGGCGACGCCACCGACCTCTCCTTCGAGACCTCCACGTTCGATTACGTTCTCTTTTCGTTCAACGGCCTCGACGACATCACGCCGGAGACGGGGCGGTACGCGGCGCTGGCAGAAATTCGTCGCGTGTTGAAACCGGGCGGGACGTTCGCGTTTAGTTCCCGAAATTCGTTGTACTATACTCTCCTTCGAGCGCGGCCGTTTTCCCCGGGGACATGGGTCGAGTTGGCGAATTTCTGGGCGAAAAACCGTTCTACGAAGAACGCTCTGTCGAACTACAAATCGGACGACCACGAGTTCGGGAGCGGCGACGCCTACTACAGTACTCCGCTCCATCAGAAACGCCAACTCATCAACTGCGATTACGAGCCCGTCGACGTTATCAAGAAAGAGGACAGCTTTTCGGTCTATACCGATCCGTGGCCGTACTACGTGGCGAAAACGCTCTAGGGATTCATCGTGATGTTTCGAACGGGGTTGTCGACATCTGCGCGACTGGTCTGTAATTTGATGTTTCTTTCATCTCTCTGAGACGAGATGCCTGTTTGATACAGTACTCCGATTGTGGCCCTCGAATCGTTTCTCGGTACCGCCACGAAGCCTACCGGATCGTCTCGAACACTTTCTTTGCGTAGCGTAATTTCGCCGCGGTGTGTTGCCAACGCGTGACATCACGCCTCCTGGTCGCAAACTTACTCTTGTACGATACGACCCCCTCGTGTCCCCCGCTCGGGTTGAAATCGTACCAGTCGTAGCCGCGCTCGATGGCGTCTTTGATAACTTCCACGTCGAGTAGATCCGACGGGTTGTACGCAAAATAGTCGCTGTTCGAGGCGGCGTGCCACGGGACGACGTGGTCGTTCCAGTAAAACGTGAGTTGGCCGTACGCGAGGTCACCGTCCACCACCGTCCCCCAGAGCTTGACGTTCTCGCCGTGTCGCTGGGCGTAGTCGCACACGGTTTCGAATAACTCCCACGGGTACTCGTTCGTCGCATCCTCGCCCCACCGCTCGAGCGAATCTTGGTATACGGCAAAATACTCCCGATATCTCGCTTTCTCCGTCACGGGTTGTACCGAAGCACCCATCTCGCGTGCTTTGTGGCTGTTCTCTCTCACGTCGCTCTGAAACTCCTCGAACAACGTCTCGAAGTCGGTCCGTAGATCCGTAACCTGGGTGAAATCGTCCGTTTTTTCGACCACGTCGCCGAGTTCTGTTCCGATATTCGACCGGTCGTTCGCGAACGGGTTGTCCACGACGGTCAGCGTGTCACCCTTCGAAAGGGCCGCGTCGTACACGTCGGTCCACTCCGGGGTCAACGGGCCGTCTGCGATAATATCGCCGTAACACCCCGCGAACGTCGAATCGAGGTGGGAAATCTCTCGAGAGACGCCGTACTTGGTCGCGACTCGGCTTTTTTTTACGAGGGGTAATATAACGCGAGTCCCGTTGTCCAACTCTGCTCCGATCGGCGCACTCGAGTACTCGTCGAACGTCTCCGAGACGATGTTCCCCCAGATCGGGGTGTGAAAAAACGTCGCATAATCGCACTGTTCGGCGACCGATCTCCACGTCGAATCGGCGAGAGACTCGAGAATCTGCATACGAGCCCCTCCAGACGGCCGCTAATAAAACCTGTATACCATGAACGAGGATATTCGTCTACAGGAGAACGTTGCTCGCGGTGGCGAATACGGCGACTAGAGTAGCGGGATCGATTGCGCTCGTAACCACTTCATTCCGACGGATCTGTGACCGCCTACCACAAAGCGATACAGAGCTCCCGTCGCGATTTGTGGGTCCGAATCGGAAAGCGATGCGACGGAATCTGGGAGTTACCCACCCTGCTCGCTTTACGAGTCGGATCGGCGGAACACACGAACAGTGTCTTCGGGGACCGAAACCTGTTCGACCACGGTGTTCGAATCGAACCCGTACTCGGAGAAAATATCGCTCCACCGTCTTCGAAAGACGGGGAACCCGTCGGTTTCTCGAACCGGACGGTTCTGAATGGGGCGTCCGGTCGGATTCGCCGGCTCTTCTTCGACCGTTATCAGCGCGTCGTCGGTGATTCGTGCTATCTCGCCGAAGACCCAATCGTTCTTCGGCGGAATTATCTCGAGCGTTTCTACGGAGTAGACGACATCGAATTCACCGTCTTCGAACGACTCTACGATGTCTTCGACCGCACGAGTGTGAATCCGAGCGTCGGAGGACAGTTGCGGGAAATGTTCGCCCATGACCTCGACCGATCTCTCGTTTATTTCGATCCCCGATAGATTTTCGTAACCGTTGTGATAGAGGTGGGCGAGGTGCCGTCCCGAGCTGCACCCGATTTCTAAAATGTGGTCGTCCGGCTCGGCGGCGGACTCGATGACGTCTAAAACGAGTTCGCTCGTCTCGTCGATTCCCTTCGATGCGTAGTACTCCGGCGAGTACTTGCCTTCCTTCGATACCCAGATTTCTCGAATCTCCTCCGAATCAACGAACATCGCTTTGATATCGCGGAAAACGGTGCCCGCAAAGGATCGTACCGTCGGCGGGATCTTCTTGAGCACCGCTCGGAGCCCTTCTTCCTGATAGACATCGCCTCCCCTCCTCACCAGGGACGTACCCGTTTTGATAACCGAAATCCAATATGTCAACAGAGTGTGTACTTTTACCATGAAACGACGTACCATAACAACCGGTAAAAAAGTACCCCGGGGACCACGAAAACTGATATATTTCCTCGCCGTGGCGACGCTATCAGAGCGATTTTCCTGAAAATTTTTCGTATTAGTCCCACCTTTCGCCCACCTTTCGTAGCCACACGTTCTGCCGGTCGAGTTTCTACGATGTCCCGGCCGACTCGACTCGTCGCGGACACCGGGTGCCGATCCGTTCCGTCGCGAACGAGTCAGACTGCTTCGAGCGCCTGAACTACCCGCTGTTGGGTATCCTCGCTCATATCCGGATACATCGGGACCGAAAGGATTCGCTCCGCGAACCGTTCGGCGTTTCCGTACTCGCCTTCGACCGCCGAGTACGACGACAGTGCGGGGATCGGTGGGTAATGGACGCCGGTCGTGATTCCGGCGTCTGAGAGGCGGTCGTACACCTGATCTCTGTCCAACGGATGGTCCTCGAGCACCTGAACGACGAACAAGTGGAACACGTGCGTTTTTTCGGGCGTTCCGCCGTTCCACGTTATCCCCGGAATCTCCTCTATCGCATCGATATAGGCGTTCGCAACGGTTCGACGGCTTTCGTTCATCGACTCCAGGCGGTCCAACTGACCGAGACCGATCGCCGCCTCTATTTCGCTCATCCTGAAATTGAGCCCGATCCCATCGACGTCGTACCCCCAGGTTTCTCGTTTCTCTGCCGGCGACTTCGTCTGATAGTGATTTCTGATTCGTTTCGCCTCGTTGGCAACTTCCTCGTCGTCCGTCACGATCATTCCTCCCTCACCGGTCGTCATATTCTTCGTCGCGTAGAAGCTGAAACAGCCCGCCTTCCCGAACGACCCCGCCGCCTTTCCATCGAATTCGGCACCCGGAACGTGCGCACAGTCCTCGATCACCGTCGCGTCGTGTTCCCTCGCCAGCGCGACGATTTCGTGCATGTCACAGGGAAGTCCGTAGAGGTGGACGGGAACGATCGCGGAAACGTCGTATCGCTCGAGCAGGTCACCGAGTACGGCGGGGTCGATATTTCCGTTGTCTTTGACGTCGCAAACGATCACTTCCGCACCCAGGTGCCGGACGACGTTCGCGGTTGCGGCGAAGGTGATCGCGGGAACGATCACGTTGTCACCGGGACCGATGCCTCCCGCGCGCAGGCTGGCGTAAAGCGCCGAGGTACACGAGTTGACGGCGACCCCGTGGGCCGCGTCGTGACGGGCCGCAAAGCGCTTCTCGAATTTCTCCGTCCAGGGCCCAAGCGTCAGCCAACCCGATTGCAACACCTCTCCGATCGGCTCGAGGACTTCGTCTCCGATTACGTTCTCGACTTTGTAGAGCGGCACGCGGGAACTCATATTCAAGAAGATTGTCAGAGACGGGCTTAACCCTAATTCACGAAGTGTTATGTGTCGACCGACGAGACTCAGGCCACCCCTCCGAGTTCGGGTTGCCGTTGGCACGAAGCGTACCAGGGACAGGGCGTGGTCGCGGTGTATCCACTCTGGCTTGGCTCGCCGTCGATCCCCTGGGAGAACGCCGCGCTCGATTGGTCGGTTCCCCGCCGTTCCGTACGGTTCGTCGGCCCGTCTCATTCAAATTCGACGACTTCCCCGTCGAGAACGGCAGTTTCATCCACGGTCACTTCCGTCCCGTCGACCGCGTAGTCGCCAGCGTACGGGACGACGACCTCGAGTTCCCCGTCGTCTCCGACGTCGACTTCCCGCTCGTACTCGACGGTTTCCCCGTCGACCTCCACTTCGGTACTCACCGTGACGTGGTCGGTCGCCTCGACGGGTCCTTCGAGCGTCGCACCCGGAACGATCGCGAACGCCGTCGCGTCGTCGTCAGCGTAGAGTAGTTTGTAGTGTTCGAGCCCGTCATTTTCGTGGCCGCCTGCGCCGAGTTCCTCGTGCAGTGTTGCCTGTGCGGAACCGTCCGGAGACTCCCCAGCAGAATCGGTCAAGACGACGTAACCGACATCGTCGTCCTCGAACTGGTCGTACCAGCCGTCCGGATCGTCGTCGGTTCGGAACTCCTGGAAGTTTCTGTCGGCGTAGCTGTACCCGTCAGCGTGTCCGTTGACGAAGTAGTTGTGCATCCGATTGTCGCCCCACTGACTCAGCACGTAACTCTCGGGATACTCTCGGTCGACGTCCTCGGCGTGCTCGGCGATCGCGATCGTCGCCTCGACTTGCGCGTCGTCGTAGGCCGTCTGTGCGGCAAACGACGGCGCGAAGACCAGGCTCATCCCGCAGATAATCAGCCCGATCAGGGCCAGGTGAGCTACCGTCGAGAGGTCACGCGGCAGGACGATAGACGGTTTTTTCGTTCCACCGTCGGCGGTGAGGTCGCGCCTTCTCCGTTCGGTCGTTTCATCACGCTCGCGAAACGGCGCCGGGAGGCGACCGACATCGAGCCACGCGATCAGATACACGAGTCCGAAGCCGCCGAGCACGGAGAGCGGTACCGCCAACTGCGCCGCGAATCGAACCTGGAACGTAGCCATCGCAAGCCAGAACGCGACGTACGTCGAAAGCAACAACCAGGCCGGCTCGTACCGTCGATACGCGATCCAACAGGCCCACCCCAACACGACGACTGCGACGTAAAATTGAACGCCGAGTTGCGCCAACGGCCCCTGAACCACCGCTTGATCCAACGCGAACAGCGACGCCGTTTCAGTCGCACCCTCCCTGAAAACGACGTCGTCGGCACGGGCCCGAAGGGTCGCCCAGTTCTCCGGGCGCAGATAACTGAACGCGAGTACACTACCAGCAACCAACACGCCCTCGAGGCCGACTAATCTTCCGACAGGCCACTCGAGACGCCGCCAGAGTTCGCCGAGCCCGATCACGCCGAGGGCTCCGGCGAAGACGAGCATCGGAATAATCGCGATGAACGAGTCGTGCCAGCCCCAGCGAACGTGTAAGCTGGCGGAACACACGCCCGCGATAAGAAGCCCAAGCACCACCGGCGCGTTCGCGAGCGCGGGCGAGAGATCCGCTCGCGCATCCATGGCGACTTTGAAGCCGACGTAGGCTGCGGCCGGGATGAACAGCAACACCGAGCCACCCCACGTGTGTGCGGAGACGGTCAGCGCGATCCCCAGGACGACCGCCGCGACCCACGTCCAGGGCGACCGGAGGTGAGCGCGGATCGCAGGAGAGAGGCCCGGGATCCGCGAGGAAGTCCGTTGTTCCGTCCGAGACTCTCGACAAGACTCGAGATCGACGGCGAGCCAAGCCAGAGTGACCAGAGTCACCCCGAGCCAGAGATACTGATGCGGGCGATGCTCGAGGAAGCCGATTCCGGAGTAGACAGCGTGAATCGGGGTCAGTGCAAGCAAGATGACTGACGCGACGCCGACGCGAACGTCGTCGGTGACGACGATCGCGAGCCAGTACACGACGACCCCGAGGACGAGTGCCATCGCGACCGGTAACCAGGCGGCGACTACGTCCGCCGCCCACTGACCGCCGCCCCCCAGTTCCGCAAAAAACCAGTTCGCGGCGTGCGTGAACGGTCGCGTGTCTGCGGCCCGGTCTGGCATGTCAGCGATCACGCCGAAATCCGTTACGCCGTCAGACTCGCTCAACAACTCCTCCATCCAGTGGCGATAGTAGTAGGGATCGTTCTCCGGCGAGACGACCTCTCCACCTTGAAACACGGATTGGTAGTTCACGATCCGCATGAAGAACAGAACCACGAGCGCGCCGCCCAGGGCCAGCGCGGCCCGCGGATCGAACGCGATCGGGGCCCGCAGTTCGAATCCATTGTCGTTTTCGCTACCGTCGCCGACCACCTCCTCCCCCTCGAGTCCAGCTCGAACCCCCGTGCGATTCGAAACCCGGTACTCGCCGTCGATCTTGGTCACGAGGCCTCGAGAGACCAGTTCGCCGAAGGTCCCCGAATCGACGGGCAGGTCGTCGAACACCCACGTCTCGTGCTCGTCGTCGACGGTGAGGAGCGTCTCGAGCGTCTCTTCGCCGTCGACGCGCTCCTCACGGAAGGTGGCTGCCGCGGTGGCAACCTCGGCGGGGCCCGGATCCTCGGCCATTACGCCTACGACCTGACGCGGCGTGATTATGCTTTCCCCGCAGTTAGCATTCTGAGATTCGAGAGGGGCTCGAGGCGGTAACAGTCACGTCTTCGAGAACGCGACGTGATTTACAGATCTTCAAGGCGAATGCTACGGGGCTTGACCTCGAGGCACTTCACCAGTCGGCCCTCCATCCGGCATCGAGAGAGAGGCGTTTCTCAGACCGATGGCGAGACGATTTGAGGCCGACGATAGCGCACGCATGGCATGATCGGACGGGACTCCCGAGCGGCAGGGAGACGAATAAAGGACCGCGTTGGTGGCGAAATCTCACTCGAATTCGGTAACCGTCCCGTTCACATCGATCCGGTTGAACTCGAGGGTGATCGATTCGTTCTCTCGAAGTTGGTCGCCGTGGAACCTGACGCCCGTGTCGGTCTCGAGGGTCCGAAGTTCGACCTCGAGGGTCACGTCTCGGTTCGTTGGATGCTCGCGGAGGTGGATGTTCCCGTCGTCGCTCTCGAGGACGACTTCGGCGGGTTCGCTTCGAACGGACTCGACCGTCGCGAAGGTTTCCCCGCGGACCGTTTCGGTCTGTCCGACCTCGAGGCTTTCGTCGACGTTCGGGCTGACTGAGTCGAGTTCGATCGTGGCCCGAGTCGTCGTCGGCTCGCCGGCCTGCTCGTCGGTTCCTCGCTGGCGGATTTCGCCCTCGAGGTCGTAGGCGTCGGTCTGGAGCGTGAGTTGGGTTCCGATGGTTACCGGTTGGGTGCCGTATGTCGGCGTGGTGCCCTCGGTGAGTGTCTCGAGTTCGGCTCCGACGAACGCCCGGTACTGATCGCCGCCTGTTGGATAGAGATCGACGGCGGTTACGGTGGCAGTTTCGTGCGGCCCGAGCGCGACCGTGTCGCCGGACTCGAGTTCGGCCGCAGTTCGGTCGTCTACCGTCGTTTCGAGAAGGACCGGGGTTGTGTCGGTCTCGAGGGCCGGGTTGTCGAAGTCGACGTCCGTCACTTCTCCTTGCGTGGTGTACTCGGCCGTGGCTAGTTGGAGGTCGGTTCCGACGCGGAGTTCCTCGCCGGCGTACTGGATGTTCGAGGAGTCGTCGTCGGAGTCTGTCAGTTCGCCGTTGATTTCGGTTCGTATCGTAACGGTGGGTTCGACGTTGTTCGACAGGTTCGGCGTGACGTAGACATCCGTAATCGTGAGGTTGTGTGGGCTGTCTTCATGCGTGACGGTATCGCCCTCGTTGATTCGATCGACGACGTACTCGGATTGGTCGCCCAGGTCGATCGTGACGTGTCTGGTCTCGAGGTCTTCGTCGGGGTCGATCGAGGATTCATCGGGCTCGCTCGAGTCGCCGATTCCGAGGACGCCGACGACCGCGACGCCTGCGACGAGGACCGCGAGTACGAGGACGATGGCGAGGGCGTCGACGACGTTGACGACACCGAAGAGATTCCCGTCTTCGTCGATGACAGTCACGTTTCCTCACTGTTCATTGGAATTTATTCACGAGTGAGTGTAGATAACTCCTGTGGCTTTTTGTCTCGGAGCTGTCTGGATGCTTGACAGATGGTTTGGTTCGGTATGTTTCCGTTGGTAGTAGGAACGGTTCGATTCTGGTTGGGCGGAATAATTTAGCGATCTCGGTACCACTGAGGTCCAGATCTCTAGACGTGGGAAAGGCCGAGTCTCGTACGTCCCCCTCGTTATCCGAGATGCGAACGAAGTGAGGGTGTCGCGCTCGCTTCGCGTGGTGCAGTGAAATCTAACGGCTAGCCTTCCAGGTTGGGGGACACTTCGTTCCAACTGTATTCTGGAGGGGGATGGACACACCCCAGTCCAACTGTATCCGCTCGAGTAGAAGTGGGAGGAGAGGTCGTGTAGACGCTGTGCGTTGTCTCACTATTGTCGACACTCGCTATCGGTACCGGAAGATCACTCTCCTCGAGTGCTTTCAGAGTTGTTCCTCAAAGTCAAACGGTAGCCTCACTCGAGGCTGGTGACCTCACCTTCGACGGTCACCATGTCGAAATCGAGAACGATTGAGGAACCAATCTCGAGTCGATCGCCCTGATAGGAGAGCCCCGCCCCGGTCTCCGTGGTGTGTAGTTCGACCGCTATCGTCGCGTCCTCGTTCCGGGGATGTTCCCGTTCGTGAAGCTCCCCGTCATCGCTCTCGAGGACGACAGTTGCGGGTTCGGTTTCGACAGACTGGATCGTCGCTACCGTCTCACCCCTTGCGGTTTCGGAGAGCCCCTCCTCGAGTTCGGCCGCAACTGCGGGGGAAACGTTCCGGACCTCGAGTTCGGCCTCGGTCGTGGTCGTTTCGAGGTTGGTAGTGGATTCGTCCCGCTCGAGGGCGGTCAACGTGCCGTTGGTTACGTAGGTGCCGCCCTCCAGCGTGAGGTTGGTCCCGAGGAGTATCGGCTCGCCGTCGACCTCGAACCGCTCTCTCCCGTGATCGTCCTCGGAGGCGACCCCCTCGATCTCGAGGTGGATCGTCAGGTTCGCACCGTCCGCGAGCGAGGCGTTCGCGCCGCTTGCCAGCGAGGCGTTCGATTCGGTTTCGACCGTGGCGGTGTCGTAGATCCCCGTTACCGTTCCGTCCGCGGTTGTGCCGTCCCCGTCCCAGCCGCTGGTCTCGAGGACGTCGCCTTCGTCGAGGTCCTCGAGGACGTATTCGGGTTGCTCGCCGAGTTCGATAGTCGCGTATCTCGTTTCCGACTCGGGCGATTCCCCGGGCTCGTCCGAACCACTGCCCGAGATGATCGCGACTCCCGCGATGAGCACGGCGACGAGTAACAAGACGACAAGCGCGTCGATGATGTTCACCGCGCCGAAGAGCTTCCCATTGTCGTCGATCAGTGGCATGGCTCTCTCGAGTCGCGTGGTGTCAGCGGTCGCGGTATCGAGCGACCGGGAGTTTGGTTGTCGGCGCTTCGACAACGGCGTGTCCCGCGTGGTGACGGGCTCTGCGGTGACATACCGTACCGCCACTCTCGATCACCATAATTAGCGAACGCCTACCGACGGCGTTGAGAGGGAGTTTTCCTTCGTCCGGGCCTCGGTTCCGTCTCACCGCGAGGGGGATTCTTCGAGAGATCCAAAAGCGCGTCTATGGTTTGTTGGCCGCACAACAGGCAGAGACACAAGCTCAATCCGACGCAAAGACAGCAGCGAGTTCTCCCGGAGAGTACAGATAAAGGTCCGGACGTTCGTTAGCAAGCGTTTCCAACTCGTCGGTGAACCCAGAACGCGAAAATAGCGCGTACTCAACAGTGTGATCACTGCCGTTCCACTGCACGTCCGATTCGAGCGCTTCGATATCGGTTAGCAAACTGGTTCCGACAGGAGTATTGGTCCACTTGCACTCGCCGAGCAACAGCGTATTCGTTTGTGGATTGAGTCCGACGACATCGATTTCGGCTTCCTTGTACCACCACCGACCGACACGCGAGCACCCGACCGGAAACGAAGCTGTCTGGACCGCCTGTTGACAGACCTCCTCAAACGTCTGGCTCGTATGTATCGGGAGCGAATCTGCGAGGGAGTCTCGAACTGTTTCCGTTCGTCCCTGTTCAAGCGTCCCTCTGTTTGGAGCGACAAATCTGAACCAGAACCGAAGAAAATCATCCGCTATCCGGTAGACGCCACGCCCGTCTGGATCAGTCACCGGCGTCTCTCGGTTGACGAGTGCTAGCTTCGAGAGGTTTTTGAGATAGCGAGAAATCCCGCTCGAATTCTTTCCGATAGCGTTCGCGATGTCCGTTACGCGGGTTGCACCCCCGGCGATCGCTTCGAGGATGGCCATATACGTTGCTGGTTCGCGGAGTTCCTGTCGCAAGAGGAATTCGGGCTCTCCGTACAGAAACTCACCTTTCGAGAGAACGTGTGTCTCGATACTTTGCATGAGCGGTTGCTCGGGATCGAACTGTTCTAGATACGCCGGAATTCCGCCAAGAACACTGTATATCTGGATTTGCGTATCAATATCTTTGGCAGGGAAAAACGCCCGCATATCCGCGAACGAAAGCGGGGCCAGTTCCCATTGTCCCGTCCGTCGACCGTACAGTGGGCTTTCGTAGCTCAATACTCCCTCTTCCATCATTGAAATCGAAGATCCGAGGAGCACAAGCGATATCTCCGTCTCCGCGAGCACATCGTCGACGATCGTTTGAAACACAGACGGAATCGTTTCATCGGCCTCAACGAGGTATGAAAATTCATCCAGAGCGACGATGCACGGCCCTTCAACCCGACTTTTGAGATACTGGAACGCATCAACAAACCCGTCGACATTCGGCGAGATATCATCGAACGTCTCCGCACAGTGCGTTGCAAACTGCGCGGCGTTGTGTGCTGATCCGCGCTGATCGCAAAGGTAGTACACAGACTCCGACTGAAGCGTTTCGAGCGCTTCTGTCACTAATGTCGTCTTCCCAACCCGCCGTCGACCATAGACGACGAGCAGCTGTCGCTCGTCTCGAGTGAGATGAGACGTAATCCACTCGAGTTCTTCGTCGCGGTCAATCATTATGCATGCGATCATATGATCGTGTGCATAATAAGGGTGCCGGGCAGGAAATCGCAGGGAGTAACGCTTGTCGACGAATCCCTCAAGACGGTTCGAAAAGCTCTCAAAAATAGCCGTCAGCTTCACACTCACTCGGAGTCTAACTCACTGGGCGTGTCACTACCGTCCCATATCCGGTCAACAACCCCGACCTCAAGGGTCGGGACTTGTCAGTGAACTCCCGCTCTGGCGCTATACTGCGGAGGCGTTGAAATCGCCGTTCGCGTTCACCGTTCCTGACTTCAGGGCTCGTTGACTGGTAGCCCGTCCAGAACCAGACTTGAGCCAATTTTGGACAAGACGCCACGCGACGTTCCGAGCAGCATTGTAATCCGCGTGCAACTCCTTTCCACACTTCAAGCACTCGAACTCGTCGCCATCACGGTTATCCTCGTGCGTGAACCCATACTCACCGTGACTGCACCGCTGCGACGTGAATTGGGGCGCAACTGTATCGACTTCGATGTCGTATTCTTCGGCCTTGTATTCGACTCGACGTTGGATTTCTCGGAACGCCCACTGCTGGAACTTCAAAGCGTTCGAGATGCGCGTCCAGTTCACTACACAGCTCCTCGAGATTGCGGCTGGCAGTCAGTAAGAATGTTTGCGTGTCCTCTCTGCGACCACCCGACGAACGGTAAGTACAGACGACGCAGTTGCTGGTTGTTTTGACTGAAGTAGCAGGCGGCGAGACTGCACGGAGGATTATTCTACCTGACACACATACATCTGCTATCGATGAAGACGGCTAACGCGGAGCAAATCGGGATTCTCTGTAAGGATGATCAGCCGGTCTTCACTGCCGTCGCCAGCCGACTTCGGGACGCGGGATATACCGTTCGATTCTTCGAGCCGCGATCCGAACTCTCTCCGAGTCAGATCAACGATCTCGCTTTGCTCGTCAATAAGCAGGTATTCCCACTCAATCTCCCCGCTCTCAGGTTTGCACGACAAAAGGGAACGCCCTTGTGGAACAACCTCCTCGCAACGATGGCCTTGAGCTCACGACTAATCGGGCTACGAGCGCTCGAGGCAGTCGGGTTTCGCACTCCTCGGCTATCCTTCGAGAAACCCGAGTTTGAATACGTTGCAAAACCCTACTATATCTGGGACGGCAATCCCGAACTGAACAGCGAAGGGGATTTCTATCAACAGTTGATCCACACGATGCCTGTCGATTACAAATACTACGCGGTAAACGATGGAACACGAGTCCAGACGGCAGCCAAGGTCGTCACCTCGAAACTCTACGGCCCCAAGCGATTCCTAACTCAGGTGCGCCCCAGACTGACGCTTACTCGACGTTTGCGTCGTCTCGTCAACCGACTCGATCTCCGGGGCGTCGGGGTTGATTTCGTCAAAGATAACGAAGACCAATTCTGGGCCGTAGACATCAATCTCGCCGCAGGGTACCGGGATAGCGGATTAGAGCCCGCTCTTTACGATTCAATTAACATGGCTCTTTCCAATCGGTAATCTAAAAATCGCCTGTATTGACTGATCACCACTCTTAGCAAATCGACCTCAACTCATGCAACATTCATTCGCGCCTTCTATTCAGCGCATCAGTCCCTGTACCACTAGGAATTCATAGAGTCAACGGTGATCGGTAAGCAGGTGTACTTACCGCGAGTTTCATGAGCTGGTCTGAATAAAGAAATCGCCTTACCAACCACTGATAGTGTGACCTCGAGCTGAACAACAAGTTTAGGCTCCAGTGACAGCTGTTGTCTTCAGGATCCCCTTCACTTCCTGTCCGTCAGTGTGACCAGCGACGACCACTCGAGGGATAGACCCACGACTACCCGCCCCTTCTACACCCGCGTATCCGGTGAGATCGGTGTCGGAGAGACTTACTCAACCCCTCTCGAGGCCACCGCTTCCCCGCTGTCCTCGGTCATCCGAGGACACCAGCTGTCACCGGCTGTTGCTCTCCCTGTCACCGGCTGTTACTCTCCCGGGATTTGTGCATCTGCGGGAAGCACTACCCGCCGTTCGGTGTACTCGAGGCCGTTCTTTCGTTCGGTTCGCTTGCGGACCGCGAGGCGGTGCTTGGAGAGTTCGAGTATCGCGTCGATAGTTCTCGAGACGAGTTTCTTCGCATAGGTTTCGCTCGTGCCCGGCTCCCGTCGTCGGATCCAGTGTTTCAAATCGCTCGCGGTGACGTACTCCGCGACGCTCTTGCACCCGGATTTCCAGGGATCGTCGCCGACGCTCGGATCGGTTCGGGCCTCCCAGAGTTTCGCGGCGAGTCTCGAGGGCAAGGCGTTCGCCGTCGAGCGGCGCATGTCCTCGTCCATCCTGGCGAGTTGCTGGATCGGCAGTAGGTCGGCGTAGGCGAGCGAGACCCCTCCGTTCTCGAGCGGGTCGGCGCTTTCGGGAAGACGGACGTGGGATTCCCCGCCCTCCTTGGTAATCCGCTCGAGTTGATCGCCGGAGACGTCGAGTTCGTGTGCGTCGACGCGATCGGCGCGGAGGTGGGCACCCTTCTCGAGTTCTCTCGCCTGGAGTTCCTCGATCCGTTCCTTGTTGGTCCCGGCCTTGTTCAACGCCGCATCGACGGCGCTCTCACAGCGCGTGCGCTCGCGTTCGCACGCCTCGAGTTGCTCCTCGAGGGACTGGACCTGCTCCGTTAATCGGTTGCGGTCGCGCTCTAAGTCGTCGATACGGTCGGTTTTGGTCTCGAGTTCGGCCTCGAGGCGTTCGACGCGCTTTTCGAGGGCGGCGAATCGGTCGTCACTCATCTCGCTCACCTCGCGGGTCGTTGTCGGGCTCTGGAATCGTCGCCTCGGGGCCGACCACGAGACAGAGAGTGCGGTTCGTCTCCGCGCTGATCTCGCGCAGGCGTCTGCGGACAGCTCTCTGTTCGGCCGACTCGAGGTGCTCGAGTGCTGTTGGTCGGGTCGTCTCCTCGAGGAGGATGTTTGTGAGGTGATCGATGGTCTCGAGGCGTTCTCGAAAGAGTCGCGTCGCGTGGTCAGTCTCGCTCGATGCGTCTTGTCGGTCGGGGCTTTCATTACCCCGTGGGTTGTCATCTGACATGGCTTCCGTAGAGTGGTTACGGGAGCTTTTCGCGGACTGGTGGGGCTAACACCAGTCCGTTATCTGGACTGTTGAGCGATGAGTCCGAGCGGTAGCTTCCGTACAGTTGCCCAACAAATCCCACCCACTTATAGACTAGCGTATTTACGCTATTATTAGGTACTGAATGAGCTACGATATCACAAAACCAAATCAAGTTAATGCGCGTCGGTGGGACCACTGCTCCGAATGCGTCCTCGACCAGAATGGATGTCGTTGAAAGACGGGCTCATCCTCGAGTTCCTCGCTGAGCACGATCTCGAACTACCAGCGAAGCCACTCTATCGGAATCTCAATCGCCACGGCCACGAGATCGGCTACTCGACGGTTCGGCAACGATTGGGTGTCCTCGAGGACTACGGCCTGATCGAGAAAGTCGACGAGGCTGGCTATTATGCGATCAGTTCGAACGGAGAAGCTTATTTGGCAGGCAACCTCGACGTTTCGGAACTTGAGTCAGAGGACTAACTTTCTGTTGTCGACGATTCGGACTCGAATGGCTGTTCTCGAGAGATAATTTCCAACCGATAACAGTAGTTATATGACACTACAGGGCATTAGGTCAAACGGAAGCCATGAATAGCGCAGATGGGCGTTTCCGTTGAAATGCCCCGGGTGCTCATGACACCCGAGACGTGGCTTCCAACCCCATGAAGGATCGGTTGCCATGATTGGATATCTTCTCCGCGGGCTTAAACATCCCGTCCGACAGACGAATCGAAGTCGAACCACTGCCGCACGCTCTCGGTACGCTACGAGGGTTGCTGAGGCATGACCGCAACTACTGATACTCTTGTTGTGGATATCGTGCGGACCCTCGAGGAACATGGGCTTGCTCGAGACGCCTACCAGCTCGGAACCGAATTCGATCCGGAGGCACTCGAGCGGTTGGTTTGTTCTGCCGATCAGTCAATTGAAGTCCGACTCGAGGTGCAGGGGATTCCGCTGGTTGTGACTCCCGACGAAACACGGGTGCGTCGCGATGAGTGAGGGCGAAGAGCAGAGCGAGGACGACTGTCCGTTTCCGCTCTGTCCCCGCTGTGGTGAGCCCGTACTTCTCGTCACGAGTCGCGGTCCGCACGACCACGAAGCCAACCCCTGTGGCTGTCGAGTGAGTGGAAACTTGCTCGAGTAGTCGAATCGTTTCTGGAATTACAATTCGGTAGGATTCCCCCTTCTCGTTTCAATCCCAAAAAGAACGACGAGACTTTATACTGCGATACGCGAATATCGATTAATTCAACTCGTGCGACCCCGCGCGGGTAGCTCTCTTCCAATGTCCGAGACTGATGACGGCACCCTAGATCTGACCTGGCGCGAAAAAGGCCAGGCCCTGTATCGAGTCGCGACGTTCCAGCCGTTCTTCGCAGCCGGCGTTATCGTGTTGGCTGTGATTGCGGCACTGCTCGAGGGGATCGGGCTGAGTTTCCTGATGCCGATCGTCGAGGTTGCGGAGTCCGGTGGCCAACCGGAGGATGCGGATGGGATTCTCGAGGCGTTTTTGACTGTCTACGAGTTTCTTGGAATCCCGTTCTCCCTCGGCTACCTTGTTACTGGCGTCGCAGTGATCATGACCGTTCGGTACACGACCTCCTTTTTAGTAGGATGGCTTCGAGCGGCGATCGAGACGAAGTATGTTCGACATTTACAAGAAGAAGCGTTTAACCACGCACTCGATGCCGAAATCGCGTACTTCGATGAGGAGGGGTCCGATGATATTCTCAACGCAATCGTAACGCAAGCGGAATACGCAGGGAAAGTCATCAGGTATGTAATCAACGTCATCGAACAGGGACTGTTAGCGGCAATGTATCTGGCGATCGCGATGATTCTCTCACCTTCGCTGACTGTTTTCACGATCGTCTTGTTGGGTGGCGTGACGATTCTGTTCCGGTCCGTTCTCGATACCGGGTATTCACTCGGGGACAAAGTTGCCGATGCGAAGGAGGGCATTCAGTCGAATGCTCAGGCTGGAACCCAGGGTGTGAGAGAAGTGAAGTTGTTTGGTATCGTTGACGAACTTCGAAGCGGTTTCTCTAAATCTGCTGAGAAGTTCGAAACGAACCGAATCAAAGTCCAACGCAATAGTGCAGCGATTACCAACTTTTACCAGCTCACGACTGCGGTGACAGTTTTTGTTCTGATTTATCTTGCTCTCACCTTTTCAGCGATGAATCTCAGTCAATTGGGCGTCTTCCTGTTTGCGATGTTCCAACTCGGGCCGAAAGTCAGTAATCTCAATAAGTACGTGTATCGTGTTGAGAGTGAGCTGCCGCATCTGGTCCGAACACAGGAGTTTATCGACGAACTGGAGCACAACAGTGAACCAGATATTGACGCAAAAGAGGTGCCAACTCCGATCGAACGAACCGAATTTAACGAGGTGCGCTTCAGCTATAATCCGGACGACGAGACGGTCCTTCGCGACGTTTCGTTCGGGTTTGATCGGGGAGAATTCGTTGCATTTGTCGGACCATCTGGCGCTGGAAAATCGACAATTGCGTCACTGTTGGCACGGATGTACGAACCGACTGACGGTGACATCACAGCAAATGGAGTTCCGATAGACGAATTCGATATCCGAGACTGGCGGTCTCGAGTGACCATCGTACGACAGGATCCACACGTGTTCAACGATACGCTTCGCCAAAACGTGACGGTCGGGAACCGTGATGCGTCCCAAGCTGAGATCGAAGAAGCCTGCGAGATCGCACAGGTGACCGAATTCCTCGAGGACCTCCCCGACGGATACGACACGGAACTCGGCGATCAGGGCGTGAAACTGTCCGGCGGACAACGCCAGCGGGTCGCGATCGCTCGAGCGTTGTTGAAGGACGCCGATCTGTTGATTTTGGACGAGGCTACGAGTGATTTGGATACGTCGCTCGAGAAAGAAGTCCACGAGGGAATTGAGGCTATGGATCGGGAGTACGCGATGTTGGTCATCGCCCATCGTCTGTCGACAGTGACGAACGCGGACTGTATCTACGCGATGAAAGACGGCGAGATCGTCGAATCGGGGCCACACGGAAACCTGGTTTCTAATGATGGGCAGTACTCGCAGCTGTATTCGCTACAATCGACGTGACATTAGAAAGAGTGTGCGTGTTGGCCTGCCCCAGACGGTAACTGGCTCTCCTGCGATGTCTTGCCGGAACGAGCTCGCGAGTTCGTACTGAAACCCGACTCGGTTCGACATACCCGACCGTAACCGCTAAGAGAACAGTCGGGAACAGTGATATCATGGCAGCGGATTCCGTTCTGAAACGTGCACTGAAGAAATCGCATCTGTATCAGGCGATTGCTCTGCCGATAGACAAGCACAACTCCGAAACAGGGAACGATTCCGAAGCAGATGACGAATCCCGCGTACCCCTCCAAATCATTGTCTCAAACTCTCTGTTCTGCAAAGGAATCGCATCCATCTGGGGACGGGCCGCTTCGAGTCCGCTCGGGTCCGCACTTTCCAACCAGCGTGTGCTCCTGTCGGGCGCAATTTTGTTCGTGTTAGTGAGCCTCGCTCGGATACTGATGTCGGGACTACACGTCACCATCCAGTTTCTCAGCTTCGCGTTGCTTGGGACCGTGTTGTTGGTTCTCGTCTGGCCATACACTGAGCCGGTGACGAACGGATAGCTCCCAGCGCTGGATCACCGGCGCGGCGAAGACGAGCAGTAAAAACGTAAACGGGATTCTGTGCCGGACGTTCGTTCCGAAGTTAGAGTTGATGAGCCCATAGCCGGTAATACCGGCGAGATAGACGACGAGGAGTATAACGAGTACGACTTCGTCGGTTTCACACACGTACAGCGATCGGGCAGCGGAAATGACGAAGACAACGATGTACACTGTCGAGATGAACGCGAGTGCGTGATACACCGTCTCGATGTGCATCGGGAACGGCGCGAATTGGAAGTAGATCGCTCGGCCTGGAGCGGCGACGAGGAAGTCGAGCCAGGAGGAGTACTGCATCCCCTCGAGGTAAACAGCACCGCCGCTAGATCGATAGGAGAGTTCGGCGTTGACACGGTCGAACGAGTACATGAACTCGGCAAAGAGAACGAATCCGAGGCCGCCGAGAAGCCCGCCCGTCGCGAGTAGTGTTGGATAGCTCGTCTGGATCTCGAACGTATTGTACAGGACGATCGTAGCTCCTGCCAAGAATCCGAGAAAGAGCACCATTCCCCACTCGGGTCGAAGAAGGTAGGTTACGGCGAGCAAGCAGGCCAGCGGAAGCCCCATCAACACGTCACGGGTCGAAAGGACGTGAACGATCAGTGCGAGCGTACAGAGAACAGTAAACGTCGAGAGGGCGTCACGCATCGGAATCGTGAGGAAGAAAAACGGCAGCGGGAGGAACAACACCAGGGCGACGAGGCCACGCGTACTGGTGAGGATATCGCCGTACAGTTTCGACGCCAGGTAGACGACGGGAATTGGGATTAGGACCGCGATGAAGCTGTTGGCGATAGAGACGACGGTCGTGTTGACGCCGAAGGCGACGTAGAGGAGTCCCTGAAACGTGCCGAAGGACGTGACCGTGGTCGACGCAGTTGGAAGTGATCCCTGTATCAGATCAACCCCTGCGCTATGGAAACTACCGATGTCCCAATTGTATGGTACCCATTGAAGAACAACCAAGGCGACGAACAAATGACCGAAATAGGCGATGACAGCAACCAACCCATAAAAGGGATCCGGATACTTCCTCACAAGAAGGGCTAACGCCAAGGAAAAAACAATAACTGCTAAGATCACCATTAATCGGGTTGTGGGCACCAACGCGATAAAATACCTGCGTTATTTTGCTCTGTCGTCTGTTTCGAGTCTCTGAAGTAAGTAAGCGTAGTAGTCACGTTTCAAATGAATGAGAGCGAAAAACATCAGGAACCAATCTCTCTTGTCTATATTATCAACGCACTCGATACAGGTGGTGCTGAGGTGGGAATGTGTCGGTTGTTGGATGGGTTAGATGCTGAAAAATACAATGTCACGGTTGTTTCGCTCAACGGAAGCAATGGCGCGTTTGTCAAACGAATCCCGGATGACGTGACCGTGATTGATATTAAAGACGAAAGTACCCGAGACATAGTAACCGCGATTTCAAAAACAAGAGCGGCAGACGTTATTGTCGGTTCACTCTTCCACGCTGTTGTTCTCTCGAGGTTGGCCGGGATAGTAAATAGGGATGCAGTTGTCGCAACATGGCAACATAACGAGATTTTCAAAACGAAGCGGCGGAAACAGGTGATCGGGATCACGAATCGGTTAAGCGATGTCGTCCTTGCTGATTCGGAGCCGGTTGCAGAGATGTACCGAAGCGAGTTCGACGTGGATGAGAACTTCGTACAGACAGTCCCAATTGCAGGTGTGGACTTAGAGAATTATAATTCTCGATCCCATCGAGACAGAGACACGGTAGTCGTCGGAAGTGTTGGGAGGTTGGTGCCACAAAAAAATTATCGTACTCTCATTGAGGTTGCTGACGAACTCTCCGATGAGAGTATTCTATTTCGGGTTGCTGGTGATGGGCCCCTTCGCACCGAACTTGAAGATCTAATTCGGGCAGAAGGTCTCGATAATATAGAACTCGTTGGTGAGGTCGAAAACGTACCCTCGTTTTTAGATACCCTGGACATCTATATTCAACCATCACGTAGAGAGGGACTCTGTATGACCGTTATCGAAGCGATGGCTGCAGACCTTCCCATTATTGGAAGCGCTGTTGGGGGTATCGAGTACAACATTACAGATGGCGAACATGGCTACCTCCACGAGACGAACGATGTAGAAGGATATAGTAGATCGATTCGGATATTGGCGGATGATTCGACGAGAAGGACGGATTTTGGTAGGGCTAGCCGTGACCTTGTTGAAGAATATTATACACAGAACGTACTTACATCTGAGTTTGAAAGAGCAGTCCTATCCAACCTTCAATAATTGTCGATAATTGAATTGGCTAATACAGACGAATTCTCCTGAGTATTGTCCCCCTCGTACGGCTTTATGTATCCCTGGTAACATATTTCTTCCATTTTAGATGCGAATCTTTTTATTGATTCTATAGTTGGTCCGGAACGACTGCTACTATTTATTTTCTCTATGGCTTCTATCAGGTCAGACTGGGACTTAATATGATAACATCCTGGGGAATTACGATACCAAGCATTACCGAATACTAACGCAGGCGTCCCTCGCACAAGAGCTTCCCAACCAGTAGTGCCAGTAACTGTGGCTACAGCACATGAATTGTCAACTAAATCAAACACAGGTGTTTTCAATGGGACCAGTTCCACATTATGTATGTTAGACATATCCTGGTAGAAATAGGGTCTACGACCTTGTTCTCCTTTAATTCTTTTTGAAAACTGTGACGGGTGTTCCTTGACATATATCGTTGTTTTAGGCAGTGTCTGTGATAGAAGATTCACTGCTAAATATTGATGGACATATAAACCACCTTCCGGTGAAGTGGTTCTTTCTGGCTGGTAATGTAATGGGAAATATATATATTTCGTAGAAATATCTGGATCTATTGTATATCTCCTATAGTGTTTGTATAATTTTCTTCTATAGATCCAGGCTTTGAGCCGATAAAAATACCATTGATATTTCGTTAGACGTGAATCCTCGATCTGATTATTATGTTCCTTTACATACGCTGTTGGAAACGGTTCACATGCTGTAATAGCATTCTGGATTACACTTTTTGATATTTTTGTTAGTCCCTCCAGAGATGGTATGATTGAGCTATTAGATTGGCTTTCAGTCATATATTCTGGAATTGCTTCTTCATATTCTTTTCTTAAAGAATTAATATATCGATCATTTTTGTCAGATATTCCTCCTGAGTTTTTGATAGTACCTGAAGACAACACTGGTGGACCATCTATACACTCTCTTACATAAAATAGGTCTGGAAGAGATACAGACGAATATATTAGTGTATCTATTCCCCGACTTTTACAGCAACTATATAATATATAATCTGATACTAAGTGAGGTGTACTTCCGAAAATAGCCAAGTCTGGACTTAGATCATCAAGGACCATTTCCCAGTACGTAACCATACGATGAAAGTGGCGAATTCGTCCACCATATGTGAAATTAGAATTAGTTACATTCCCTGTATCTAACCGGTCCATCATTTTTAGAGCAATTGATTCGTTAAAAAGATGGTCTTCTAATATATCTTTATCAAGTGGGTGATAAAATGGTTCATCTGTATCATATTCCTTCACAGGACGCCCTTGAATACAATCAATAGACTGATGAGTGATACAGTTCGGGAAGCGTTCTTCGACTTTGTTTTTAATTTCCCCTCTGCATATCCAATAGCACGGTTCAATGCTATCGGATAATTGTTTAATTGCCTGTATCCAATCAGTTATAGATACCCCAGATATTATAACTTGTTTAGTCATGGTTTTGACTCTGTATGACTTTCGTATACACTTTGCTGTCTACAACTTCAATAAGCGGGTCTACTGGTAGCAACACTTATCGTAACATATATTAGTTGAATGTTTATGTGTGTCTATATGGACTTCTATTTTTCATCAACCCCATACCATATTCTTTTGTCATTTGCAGTTGCTCGTGAACATCCAGATGAACAGAATATTCTTTGCGTTCGATCAAGTTCAGAAGGAGTTGCGGTTCTCACACGGTGTATCGAGAAACATCCCTCATCACCCTTCGAGGAGGTCTACTATCTCTCAAACAGTTATGGACAGAGCACAAATAAAAAGCGGCTGTTAAAAGCGATCTCTGCATTCAAAGTCCTTAAAATAGTCAGAGAGTATGATGTGAAGACCATTTTTGTTTTCAACGATATCTCTGGTGATGTCCAGATGTTTCTGTCTCTACTGAGAAGCAATGTTGACGTAGCATATATTGAAGACGGGTCTGCAGCCTACAACGGTTCCGCTCGAGATTGGTCAACTACCGAAATCATTGCTCGAAAAGTTTTCTTTGGCCCGTGGTGGAGACGGATAACTGTAATCGGTACAGGCGGGTATAGTGATACCATTTGGACAACGCACTCTGAAATGACGAGACATGAACTATCAACATTAGATCACAAACAAATACCCAGTGAAAATCTACTCGAGGATGTTGGTTGGATTGATCAATACCTCAAAGAAGTATGGAGTTTGGAAACAGTTCCGAAAATAGAAAGCGTTGTCCTTTTGCCCCACTCTTCAATACTACAGTCAGATGAGTATAAACAAGGAACCTTAGAGAACGTGATCGCTACGTATAACATGAATAACACAGCGATTAAATATCATCCACGGGAAGAACACGAGAGCCGGTTTGGTTTCGATCCAAGATTTGAAATACCACAATCGATACCTGCAGAAATATTATACATGAAATGTGGAGATCTCAATAAAGTTATCGGCGATTTATCCACCAGTTTACTAACTGCAAAGTGGCTTCGAAGTGATATCGATGTTATTTCATACGGGCCTGCTGTTGGTCGCTTTGATCAGAATTTGTACGATACCTTCGATCAGTTAGGGATCACAATGAAATCAGAGTGAGTGCCTTGCAGGTAGGTTAAATTGGAACCTGCAACAAAATAACCATCAGACATATGTGATCGGATTGTTTCATCAACTACGATGAGAGCAGTAACAGTTATCCAAGCTCGAGTCGGCTCCACCCGCCTCCCAGGCAAAGTCATGTATCCACTCGACGGCCGACCAACACTCGAGCACGTCGTCACTCGAGTCAGTCACGCCGACACCGTAACCAACGTCGTCGTCGCGACCTCCACGAAACCCCAGGACGACGTCATCAAACAGTACGCACCCGAGTTCGGTGCAGATGTCATCAGAGGGGGCGAATCGGACGTGTTGAGTCGATTCGAACAGGCGCTCGAGCAGTACGACCCGGAAATCATCGTTCGAGTGACGGCCGATTGCCCCCTGATCTCCCCGCGATTTATCGATGCCAGTATCCGTCGTATCGAGAAGGGCGATACCGAGTACGTGTCCGCTGGGTTCGACCGAACGTTCCCCCGCGGGCTGACTTGCGAGGCGTTCACCGCTGAGTCCTTCGAGCGGGTGTGTGTCGAATCGACCGACCCCCACCACCGCGAGCACGTGACGCCGTATTACCGGGAACATCCCGAGGAGTTCGAGCTGTACAATCTCGAGTCGAATGAGGTGTTCGACGAACCATGGCTTCAGGGTCGCACCGATATTCGGCTCACGCTTGATAAACCAGCAGATTATCAGTTGCTCGAGACCCTATATCGAGAGATAGAGTTCGATGGCATACTCGATATCCCCGATGTCATCAACTATAGCGACGAGCATGATCTTGCAACCGTTAATCAGCACGTTAATCAAAAATCCGTCAAATGAAAGTAGGAATCAGAGCCGATGGAGGGTCTAAAAGGGGAATCGGCCATCTAGTCCGTTCCGGCGTTCTCGCCGATCGATTTCTTGAAGAAGGATACGAAGTGACCTACCTCACGAGAACACCGGGGACAGTTGTTGATGTATGCTCATCAAGAGTCAACACGTACGAATTAGATGCACAGCATCCGCAAAAAGATGCTATCGAATGGATTGAAAACACTGGTACTGAAATCGTCATTAGCGACTGCTATGATGTTGATACAGCAACACAAGAAGCGATAGCTGGTGTAGCAGACTGTTTTGTTGTTATTCAGGTTGACGATCGCCACGACCTTTGCTGTGATATTCTCGTAAACGGTAATCTCTTCGGCCCAGATGTTGAGTATCAGTGGCAGGGTTCTGAACCAACATGGTGTGTTGGCATTGATTATGTGTTACTCCAAGAAAAATTTCAAGAGCTTGCAAAACAGTCTCCAAAATACCGTTCATCGCCTGAATCAGCACTCATCACAATGGGAGGAAGCGATGTAACAAATACAACGCCAACTGCAATGCGTGCGTTCAATGGCTACGATTTAGAAATTGATGTTATTATCGGCCCTGGCTATGATAACCAAGAGGAAATTTCGACAGTTGCGTCTGAAATCTCTTGTCAATTTGATTTGATTGAAGATCCGCCTGATCTTCCAGCGAGGATGGCAAACGCAGATATTGCTGTAAGTGGATTCGGGACAACAGCGTATGAGTTGCTCGCTGCAAAAACACCATTTATCGGCATTCCAGTCGTAAAAAACCAGAAGAGAAGTGCCCAAATTTTCGAGAAAAACAAGCTGGCAATAGTTAAATACTGCAAGGAGGATCTCGTGGAAGGAATTCAAAATATGATGTGTACGCCAGCAACATATCATAGATTCGGTGAAAAGTATGACTCATTGATCGACGGGAATGGTACTGAACAAATTTTCCAAGAAATCCAATCCCAGATCTAGTAGTTTCTATTTTATAGTTACATTCACGATTGTATAGAATCAATAAGACTAGATAACCACATGTCATACATTTATGAGATCACATCTCGAATAACATTATATGCCCCTACTGACAATCTAGGATAAATGGCTGTCAAATCAAAAGAGATAGCGGAGTATCTATCAGCACCGCATAAAGGACCAGTCGTATATATAGAAGACGTAAATGATATCTCGAGGGCAGACAATAATGAGATGTCATTTTATATAGGGACTAATTTAGACGAGTTAGAAAGTTCTGCAGGGGTCATAATTTGTTCTGAAGGGGTAGCACCTCCAGAAGGAATGACTACCATTCAACACTCAGATCCACAATTTGCGTTCCTCAAAGCTGTAAAACAGTATTTTAAACAGAGCCCGAATCAGACCAAGATACATTCTTCAGCAGTAGTAGAATCAGGAGCAGAAATCGGCGAACAGTGCCTAATCGGACCAAATGTATATATTGGATCGACTGTTGAGATAGGTGATCAGTGCCGTATTGGAGCTGGAACCACTATCGGTGGAGACCCGGTAGGTATCGTTGAAGGTGATGATTATGAAATGTATCGCCACAAGTACCGCGGTGGGGTTGAAGTAGGAAATCAAGTAGAAATCGGGCAAAATTGTTGTATCAATAGATCGGTTTTCAATAACACTATAATCGGTGAGGAATGTATATTGGATGATCAGATTCACGTTGGACACCGAGTAAACATAAAACCACGAGTATGGATCTCCTGTAATGTTACGCTTGGTGGCAGAGTCACAATTGAAGAGGGTGCAAGAATTAATCCCGCTGCAGCAATCGGGCAGTACGTTAATATTGGAGAAGGAGCGACCGTCGGTATGAACTCAACTGTTCTCGATGATGTTCCAGCGGAAGCTAAGGTAGTAGGTACTCCGGCAAGTCGGGTCTAATTATCGATATTATTCCACAGAATTGGTTCGTCAGGTTCTATCCTCTTTTTAACACATGAGCCAATTACCTCTTCTATTTCTGATGAAAATATCCCTTCGCTGTTTTCGTGTCCAGCACGAAGAATTTTGATAGAATCTTTCTCAATGATTTCACCAGGTCCAAGGCTTTGATCAGCATAAAGTCGTCTTCTTCCACGCTTCACAGTATCAGATTCGACTTCCGAAATAGAGAGGTTTCCGTTACCAAGGCACTGTTTCGTTTGTCGAACACGTTTGACTAACTGCCTCAATCCCGTTGGTTCAAGCGCAAATGAGTGATCCGGCCCGTCCATCTCCTTGTCGAGAGTAAAGTGCTTTTCAACCACAGATGCACCGAGCGCCACGGCGGCAGCGGGAGCAGTCGCGGGATCGGTCGTGTGATCCGAGAACCCGACCACAGTATCGAACTCTCGATCTAACGTGTCGACTGCACGAACGTTGATCTCCTCGAGCGGCGTCGGATACGACGAAACGCAGTGAAGCAATGCAATGTCCTCGACGCCGTTCTCCCGAAGCACTGCAACCGCTTCCTCGACTTCATCCTGTTCATGAGCCCCCGTCGACATGATCACGGGTTTACCGTACTCGGAAAGTTCCTCGAGAAACGGATGATGGGACAGCGTAAACGAGGCCACCTTGAACGCTGGCACGTACTCGGCGAGCTCCTGCACAGAGCGCTCGTCGAACGGTGAGGACATAAACTGCACGCCCCGCGACTGGCAATGCTCGTACAGTTCGGGGATCCACTCGTAAGGCTGTTCAAGACTTTCGAGTAACGAATATGTCGACTCCGCGGGATCGTCGACTAGTTCTCGATCATCGACATAGAGATCCTCCGCTCGAAACGTCTGAAATTTCACAGCATCAGCACCAGCATCCGCAGCGACATCGATGAGTTCTTTGGCAATCTCGAGATCGCCGTTGTGATTCGAGCCAGCTTCGGCAATCACGTACGTAGGTTCGCCTGGCCCAACCGATCGGTTTCCAATATCGAACGTCTCCATGCACCTATCCCGATCCGGGAGGAAAATAAACGCACCTACTCCCGATGAGAGTCCGAGAGCGTTTCGATCGCCGTCACAACATCGTACACATCCTCGTCGGTCATCTCGGCGTGTAACGGCAGACTCACCAGCCCCTCGTACACACGTTCGGTCTCGGGAAACATCCCTCGTTCGTATCCAAACTCGGTTTGGAGATGCGGATGATAGTGCAACGGCACGTAGTGTACCTGGACGCCAATATTCTCGGCGTGCATTGCATTCACGAACGTCTTGCGATCACATCCGAATTCCTCGTTCACTTCGACCGCGTAGAGGTGATACATCGGATCCGACTCAAGTGGCTCCGGAGGCGTCCGAACGCCGTCGATCCCAGCTAGCGCCTCGTCGTACTGTGCGATGATCTCATCTCGCCGTTGTTTGAATTCCTCGAGCCGATCTAGTTGCGCCAGACCAAGCGCCGCCTGCAGGTCGGTGACGTTGTAGTTGTACCCAACATCCTCGGATACCTGATACCACGGCTCGTCATCGTGCCCGTCGGGACTGTACTCCATGTCGAACGAGCGCAGCCGGCGACATCGTTCCGCCAGCTCGTCGTCGTCGGTCACGATCATGCCACCCTCGCCTGTTGTGATGTTCTTGACTGGATGGAAGCTGAACACCGCCATGTCGCGCTGGGCACCGATCGCTTCGCCGCGCCAGGAGCCACCGAAGGCGTGACACGCATCCCAGATGACCGTGAGATCATACTCGTCGGCAACTTCGAGCAATCCGTCAATATCAGCTGGGTGACCGGAATAGTGCATCGGAACGAGTCCAACCGTGTCCTCGGTCACCTGCTCTCGAACTGCATTCGGATCGAGCGTGCGCCGATGTGGATCAATATCGGCAAACACTGGCGTTGCGTCGTTGTACGTCGCCGTGTGTGCCGTCGAGACGAACGTCAGCGGCGTAGTGATCACGTCGTCACCCCGACCGAAGCCAGCAGCCTTCCCCGCCAGATGTAACGCCGTCGTTCCCGATGTCGTCGCGACTGCGTGTTCGACGCCGACCATGTCTGCAACCCGCGCTTCGAACTCGTCTACTGTCGGTCCACGCGTAATGTAATCTCCCTCGAGAGCCTCCAGAACAGCCTCTTTTTCCCGGTCGGTAATACTCTGGCTGCCATAGCCGAGGACCGTCTCTCGAACCGGTTCACCACCGTAGTACGCTGGCACCTCAGACATTGGCCTCGTTTTGTTCTCGAAGCCAGTCGCGCAGTCGATCGATTCCCTCCTCGAGAGATACTTGCGGTTCCCAGCCGAGCATCGCTTCGGCTTTGGACGGATCACAGAGGAGTTTCTGCACCTCGCTCTGTGGATGGTGATGCTCGACGTGGGTAATGTCAGTCCCCTCGGTTGCAACCGTCTCTGCCAGTTCGTTGATCGAGATGTCCGAGCCGGTCCCGGCGTTCAATACTTCACCAACGGCGTCGTCCGAGAACGTCCCCTCGACGATAAATCGAGCGCAGTCAGTCGCGTACAGCAGATCGCGTGTCTGCGTGCCGTCGCCGAAAATTTTCAGGGTCTTATCCTGAAGGTCGAGATTCGTAAAGATCGACACGACACCGCCTGCCATTCCCGTCTTCTGATACGGGCCGTACGTGTTGAACGGTCGGAGAATCGTCACCGGCAGATCGTACCCATGATAGTATCCTTCAGCGAGGTCTTCCGCGGCGAGTTTCGATCCCGCGTATGGTGAAGCCGGCTTCACGGGATGGTCCTCGCTGATCCCATCTTCGGAGTCGACCATGTCGTACACCATGCACGTACCGACCAGCCCGAGTCGTGTCTCGGTCTGCCGACAGGCCTCGAGGACGTTCTGCGTGCCGATGAGATTGGACTCGAAATGTGCGTCCGGATCGTCGAGACTCTCCTGGACGTCGATTTCCGCAGCGAGATGGATACAGGCATCGACACCCGTATCGAAACGGTTTACGACAATCTCTCGATCACAGACATCGCCTTCAACAAGATCAAATCGCTCGTGGTCCTCGAACGCTGCAATATTTCGGTATGAGCCGTTCGAGAAGTCGTCCAGTCCTCGAACGGTATGGCCACGCTCGAGCAGTTCACGCACGACCCAGCGACCGATAAATCCTGCTGCACCAGTAACGACAATGGTCTTGCTCATTATTGGTCTATATAGGTCTCTTCGTCGAAGGTGGCACTTTGCTCTTCCGACGACGGCTCTAGCGCACCATCAGTCGTAGAAATCGGTGCACCTGCTGCAGCCAGCGCACCGTTTTCGTCCAACAGTTCGATAATCTCGTCTGTCGAAAGTTTAGGAGCATTTTCCGACGACAGTGTGATCTCCGAGGAATCCGTGAATCCGATCGTGTGTCGCTCTGTTTGGAACGCGTCCATTTCCGGTTGAATTGCATACATCGACTCGTTTTCGTATGCACGTCTTGTTTCACGGCTCGTCATGATCTCTTCGTGGAAGGTTTCACCGGGCCGGCGACCGATCACATCGATATCGATTTCTGTGGGATCATAACCGAATTCTGGTGCGAGGATCTCGATCATTGCCTCGGCGAGATCTTCGATCTTGATCGCTGGCATCTTGTAAACGAATACTTCACCACCCTGCATTTTCTCGATCGCTTGTGAGACCAGGCCGAACACATCATTGTAGGTGAGGAAAAAACGAGTCATTCGTTCATCGGTAAGGGTGACGGGGCCGCCCTCTCGAATCTGTTCAGTGAAAATCGGAATGACTGACTGCGAAGAATTAATTATATTGCCGAAACGGACTGATGCGAACCGTAAGTCTCGATCACCACGATGGTTGTTTCCTGCCGTAATGAGTCTCTCCCCAAGGAGTTTCGTCGTTCCCATCGTGTTCGCTGGATTTACAGCCTTGTCACTGCTGGTAAAGACGACACGCTGGACATTGGCATCAATCGCCGCATCAACCACGTTCTGAAGTCCAAGTGTATTCGTTTTAACAGCCTCAAACGGGTTGTATTCACAAACATCGACGTGTTTCATTGCAGCTGTATGAACGACAATATCGATGTTTTCCATTGCGCGAGAAAGTCGATCCTTGTCTCGAACATCACCTGCAAGATACCGACATCGATCATCATCGATTGCCGATCGGATTTCTGCAAGCCCTGATTCGTTATTATCCAATAGCCTGAGAACGTTTGGATCCTGATTCAAAAACCGGGGAATAAGTGTCCGGCCAACCGAACCTGCACCACCCGTGAGAAGAACGTTTTGACCTGTAATCATCGTTTGGTCAGTTGCACAGCCCATACATCAACCTATTGGAAACTGCCGAAATTTGACCAAGTTGGCTAAACTCGATTATCTCACCACCAATGTCCAACAAAAGAGACAAAATCAAAGCAATCAAAGAAGCAACTAACCACAAAACCTCACTCCCGCAACTGATTGCTAACTCTCGAGTCTCTCTCAACGCATTCGTCGTTCGTTCCACCGTCTCGATCCAGCACAGTGACTGTCTCGTTTTGTACTTGCGAACACGTACCGAGCGTGTTCATCACGACACACCAATCAAGTAGCTACGAAGTAAATCGACAAATGTCCTAATCACCTCAAGCGGCTCCGCTTTCAGGGACCGAATTGTCCCAACTTCCTCTCGAAAAGCCTAGTAGAACGAAAACATAATCAAGCCACACTCGGACGTACGGTGTAATGGCCGGAGACGCCGCCGAGGTCGCCGATGCGGCAGTTGCCTACCGCGAGGAACGAGCCGACGGCGAGAAAACCCTCGAGATACTCCTCGAGACCGACGCGAACCACGAGACGTGGACGTTCGAAGATCTCCCTGTTGATTCGGGAACCTTCGGCGAACTCGTCTCCCGAAACCTCGTAACGAAAACCGACGGTGAGTACCGTGTCTCGAGTCGAAAAGGAGTTCGAGCAGGGCTCAACGGAGAATCCCTTTCACAGGACACCGACTCCACCGGAACCAGTTTTGAATTCCCGAGTATAACCGGCTTCGATAGCCGCACGGTGATAGCCGTCTTTGGATCCTTGATCTTCCTATTCTTTATGCGAATCCTCAATATTCAATCCGTTCTCCGGGGTGACGATGTCCTCTCACCGGGAAACGATCCCTACTACTACCGGTACCAGATGGACGAACTACTTGCAGAATCGAACGGGATTGCAGATCTCGGATTACTCGCGGACATGCCTGGTGACGCCACAAACACGCGCCCGCTCACCCACGCCGCAAACTGGTTTCTTGCCGAACTCCTCGGTGGCAACCAGTGGGCCGCGGACATGGTTGCCGCGTGGTTGCCCGTCGTCGCGACACTCATCCTCGGACTCCTCATCTACTGGCTCGCGGTCATCGTCACTGATGATGTCCGCGTAGGGATTGCCTCGGTCATCCTGCTGGCGTTGACACCAGTTCACGCCGTCTATTCGGGGATCGGGTTCCTCGAGCATCGACTTCACCAGTATCTCTGGCTCGGCGTTACACTGGTCGCGTTCGCCTGGCTCGCCGTCGACCTGCAGCGTCGCAGAAAACACGCCCATACCGACGAGCCAGACTCGAGACTCACGACACCGCTTCGAAATCATCTCCGTTCTCCCTGGACGTGGGTCGGGGCACTTGCACTCGGATTCGGTCTGAGTCTCTCCTCGCTCGCCTGGGGCGGCTCCATCGTGATGTTCGTTCCTGCGGCGGCTTACATCAGCCTCAAGGTCGCTTTGGACGCTCGAGAGGGCGTCTCCCCAACCGGAGCAAATATTCCGGTCGTCGGAGGTCTCATCGTCGCCAGCGCCCTCACGGCTTTTCTCCATTTCCGCTGGGGCTGGCAGGACACATTCGTCGCGATCGTACCGATTCTCACCGTTCTTGGCACCCTCGGCGTTATGGCACTCACCGAATTCTGGGCTCGAGTCAAATGGCCCGCTAGCGCATTAGTCGGCCTCGAGGCACTCCTCGCTGGAGTTGGCGTCTTCCTCTTTCAACAGATCCGGCCCGAAGACTGGGCGGGACTTCGAGAGCGTGCGGATAATCTCCTTCTTCGCGAGGGGTTTACCGAATCCGCCTCGTTGTTCTCGGCTGACCTCGCCGTCATCCACGGCCCGTTGTCACAGCTCGGCATCCAGTTCTACGTCGCGCTCGCGGTCCTCATCTGGACCTGCTGGGTAGCGTACAAACGGTACGAGCCCGCCTGGTTGCTTCTCAGCGTCTACGTCGTCTTCTGGATCATTATGGCGGCCTTTCAGGTCCGGTTCGCCGCCCAGCTAGCAGTCCCGCTCTCGGTACTGGGCGGACTCGGCCTCGTCCACATGATCGCCTGGGTCGACCTCGCTCGAGTGCCCGCCCCGTTCCGCGAGGACAAAGCCGGTGGCCGCTCGAGTCGACTCCCATCACAAACCAATGGGCTAAGAGCGAACGGCGGCACCGACGAGGAAGCGAGCATCGTTTTCCCCAGCGATTTCTCGACCGTTTTTCACCTTGCACTGATCGCGCTGATCGTCTGCGGAATGAGCTTGATCTTCGTGCCGTCGTTGGTCGCCCAGACGGCACACACCGACGGCCAATACGAAGCAACGATGGTAATCGACGACCACGCGGAAGCGGTCGACCGCGAGTATCCCGAGAATTTTGTCCTAAGCGAATGGCCGGACAGCCGGATGTACAACTACCTGGTAAACGGTGAGGCGAGGGGGTACGGCTACGCGATGAATAACTTCCAGGACTTCCAGACCGACGGTGATCCGGACGGCTGGTACGAGCAGTTCGAAGGAGATAATATTGGCTACGTCGTGATGACCGGAACCGATGATGACGTTCCCCAAAACACGACCCAATCACAGCTCCACGAGAACCTCGGGACCGGCAACGAGGAAGCCGACGCGCTCTCTCACTACAAACTCCTCGAGGCCAACGAAGACGCCACGGCCTTCGCCATCGTCCCCGGGGCAACCATCCAGACCACCACCGACTCCGAATCAGAAGTCACGGTCACCACCGAACAAACGATTGGCGACGAGGCCATCACCTACGAACGCGAGGTCGAGCCCGAGGACGGCACCCTCGAGGTGACGGTCCCATACGACGGCGAGTACACAATCGGCGACGACGCGGTTGAAGTCGAGGAAGAAGACGTCCTCAAGGGAAATATGATCGAACTCGAGTGATGGTAGCGCACTTAAAAGGGAGCAGGGGATATGTGTCTGCAAAAAATTCCTTAATTTTCTTACTAACTAATAGCGATAGCTCCACATCAAAATAACCTGTTTGTCAACAGTCAGCATTATGTATATGCGTCATTACTCAACGTGTAGCATGGAGGAGCAACTCAATGTTTAACAGACGGTTGATGGACCTGTTAGAAGATGGATTAACTTGGACCTGTTCAAGTATTGACTCAACCTGGTTTAACAATTCATCTAAGGTCGCTTCTTCGTATACAAGGGATTGGTTTTGTGTTAGTTTATCCTCGTGTCGATCTACGAGTGGCGATCGGGTACTGGTCTCTCTATTTCGGAAAAGTCCATCTCGGGTAACCAACTCTCGGTACGAACTGCCAGTAAGTTCTTCAACGAGGTTGTATAGTTCTCGTTTTGGGTTTAATACATCTGTAATTGGAGTTCCTGACCCAAACAATGCCGATTGCATCGGACCCCACATCACCGGTAAGTGGACGGGAACAGATGCGGGAGTTCCGGTTCCGGTGATGGTCTCTTGGCAACTTCGAGAGTAGTGATAGAAATTTAATAGTTCTATCGATTCAAGATTGTCGTCAGTCGGTGTGAAGTTCAGCAATTCCTTAACGTCCGGACGCCAGACGCTGTCAAGAAGATGTTCTGATAGGTTATCTGTCTGTATCACACTTGGCTTTCCAGTGCTTTGCATCCCCAACACGAATCCTCCAGAGCCAGGGACGAACTTTCGTTCCTGTCGGACAGTTGTGAGATGTCTAAACAAGCTATTTGAACCCGTTCGATTGATATAGAAATCGGTGTATCGGAGATTGGAGAGGGCTAGTCGAGTTGCCCGATACCATCGTTTGTAGAGAGGAGCCTCTGGCAACGACAGATGAACGCCAGGCGTTCCCATATTGATAGTCATTGCTGCATCCATATTTTGTCCAGAGACAATAACACCGTCTGAGACCAGTTCGGACGTGAAGCCGAAATGTGGGTTGCGAGGATTGACAAGACGGTCTCGCATCGTTGACTCAATATGATTGATTACTCCGGTGTCTATGAATGGGTATTCATGATCGACGAATTCGACATCAAGATTTAACTTCTCGTTGAGTTGGTGGGCTGCCGGCCCGTTCGTTGGCGACTCAATACCGAACGTTACCGGGACAACGTCATCATAGACTTGATCGAATAAGAGGAGGTAGAGAAGGCTATCAACGCCACCGGAGAACATCACATACAACGGCCCAGAAACGGTCTTGCTAAGTCTGGCACCAATCTCAGCGAGGGCTTCTTCGACGCTAAGATCGTTTGGCGTACGCTGAAGATATGACCGCGTCGAGACGTCTGTTCCCGTTATCTCACATACTGCCGCTGGTGGGAGTCTAGATGTCCCACTGAATAGCGTGCTACATTGTGGCGTCCGTGTCGTCCCGTTCTGGAGATAGTTCAGGACATGGTGTTCGTTGAGTTCTGCGTCAGCTATCGACGCTATCTCGCTCATCGAATTGGATACGAATACCTCCTTCCCTTCTGCGTGATAGAATTGGCCGGAGAAACCAGGTGCTGTAATAATTCGAGTATCACAGGATTCAGCAGACGAATCCACGACCATGTAGTCGCCCATCGACCAGCGGCGTTCGGAGTCAATGAAGGCATCGAGAGAGTCTTTCTGATAGCTTGAGAGGAGTCGCCCTGACGATTTGTGCAGCGGACTTCCGATAACGGTTATTCCTGAGAAGTCCGCTAGGGACTGGCACCCAGAAAGATGTCTTGAATGACCCATTTCAATCCAGTTTACATCAATACCCAATAATACTTATGGTGTATTCACTTGATTGATGATTAATCAGAACTGTTCGTCCCACCACTCGACGGGTTCGGTGTTGAGGTCGTCCAGACTGACGTTTTCGACGTTCCACTCACCGTCCCAGTCCGATGGTTGAGATGGTTCTGATACGCTGTAATATTGTGCGATAACTGTGCCGTCAGCGTCTCTGACTTTGTATGCTTTCATTTTCATCCCACCTTGTTGATTAATAATCGAGTGTGCCAAATGGCAGTCTCCGATTCTCCACTTGTATGCCGGGTTGCGAATGACACTTCTCCATTTTCTGGTAGTTCAATCAAGATCGACCGCTCCCCTCCCGTGAATCCACCTTGGCCAATGAGATTGACAGGGGCGTGCTCAAACGATGATGTGATGGCATCGTCGCTGTTCCAATATATCCGCCCTTCTGTATCACTCCCATTTAGTGGCCTGAGCCTCAGATCAATTCTGAATAGATACTTTCCCGCTTCATTGGCTGTCCAAACTACGTCATCAGGTCCCATACTGCCTAATTCATCGAAATATTCTCGTTTCCAATAAAGGTCCGTCTCCGTGCTGTCTGGGATATCAATGTCATCGGTGGACGACCCATCCCCAAGGATATAATGGGCGATCGAACTTCCGATACTTGCAGTCCCTGTACTTACCGACCCGACATTCATCTCGTTCGTGACATCTTCCGAGTCTGTACTGAGTGACCTGAAATGTGGCTCTTGAATTGAATTAGCATTTCGTCTCTTGTATCCGAATTAATCTCGACGATCTTTCGATATATAAACTCAGTTGTCGATGTTCGTGAGTCTCACCATCACACCGTCCGCTAACTCGAGCGTGGCATCAAATTCCCACAGTACCGAGTCGTACGTCTCTGAACTACTGCTAGAGAGCCCTACTCGTACAGCGTACTCGACCACCGCCGCGATCCAGCCCGCCAACCAACACCCGGGTGGGCCAGAAAGGGACGACGAGCTCGAGAGGTGCGAGACGATGGTAAGCCGAACGCCGAGAGACTCGTTTCCGCTCGTCTTCCGAACAACCACCGCAACGACGCGAGGAGCGTGGTTCGAAAGGCGCAAGCACCGTTCGTCGCGAAGCGGGATCGAAGATCCGATAGGTCCGTGAACCCGAAGGGCTCGCTTGATAACGAGAGAGTGGAGCCCTCTCGAACGACAACGAGTCACAGCTCTCGAGCACCTTGGGGCTATTATAAGTTATATCGTGTCCGCGAGTTCGCTTGCATCGAGTTCGCCCTCGAGATACTCTCCACCGGAGTCAGAGAGAACGTAGAACCCTCGAGAGGGTTTCTTCACCAGCCCGTACGAAGCGAGTTTCCGACAACGCACTCCGATGTAGTCGTTGTTGCGATCGATTTCGTCCGCGATAGACTTGGGTGTCCCAGCCCCGTGTGACTCGAGGTATTCGAGAATTTCGTCGTCCGCCCGTGTCATCCACTCGGCTCGCTTTCGCATCTGTATAGCACTGCTAAAGGGAGTGCAATCAATCTACGCTGAAGCATATCCATAGATATCTATTACAGAGTGCTGAAAATGTAAAGCATAGTTTTATGTCTATAAGAAATATAATTGGGAACAACGGGATACTGGATCACGTAACGATCCACGAATGAAACGTGACCCGGTGATGGAGACACCGGGTCCGCGAGAAGCTCCCGTAACCACACTACGGAAGCCATGTCAGATGACGATTCACGGGAACTTGAAACTCCCGACCGAACCAAATCGACTCGAGCCGACGAAGACACCACTAACGATACAGACACGACCACCAATACAGCCCACCACACAGATACCGACCGCGGGTCCTATAGCGACCGCCTCGAGACCATCGATCGAACTGCGCGGCGACTCCTCGAGGATGTCCGAGCCGACGAGAGTCTCGAGACCCGCGTCGTCGCGCGTCATCTCCGAGAGATTTGTGCGGAAGTCGAGTGCATCGAGCGCGAGCTTCGATCCGACGCGGACGTGCCGATGGTTCGACGAAGCGGGAGCGGGACGCGGTCGGCTCTCGGCCCGGAGCCGGCTGCCTTCGAGCGCTGGGAACGCGACCGAACGGAGGGTGAGGAAAATGGGGAGTGAGACGGGTCACGACGGGACAACTCGAGGGCAACGAACTCCAACTCGGATAAGACACACTCCAACTCGAGTAACACCGAAACGCACGCCAACATTCAAGCAGGCAAAATTCACTCCACAATCGACGCCAGCACCGCCGTTGTCCGGTCCACCGTCTCCGTCCATGCCTGTGACCCTCCGTCAGCCGACCCACCGGCCTCGAGCGACTCGAGAAGCCTGCTCGAAAACCCATCCACATCACCGATCTCGAACGTCCGCCCGTTCGGGCCGAGCGCGCTCGAGATCTGCTCGAGGTTCGAGGCGACCACGGGCGTTCCCGAGGACTGGGCTTCGAGGACGGTCCGCGGGAGCCCTTCGGCGCGACTCGGAAGGACGAGAACGTCCGCGCTCCGATACACCTTCGGCATCTCGTCGTAGGAAAGGTGCCCGAGAAACTGCACGGAGTCACGAATCCCCAACTCGGCTGCCAGCGTCTCTAACTCCTCGCGTAACGCGCCGGACCCGCACAGAGATAGCGTCGCGTCGGGATAGCGATCCAGAACGTCGACCAGCGCACGAATTGCATCTTCGGGTCGCTTCCCCTCGACCAATCTGCCGACGAACAACAGCGCGGGTCCCGTCGATGTAATCCGTTCACTCTCCGCACCGGTCGGCGTGAACCGCTCCGTATCGATCCCGTTCGAAACGACCTCGATCCGACTCGAGACGCCGAACTCCCGTACCCGCCGTTTATCGGTCTCAGTATAACAAAACACCACGTCGGCCCGGTTGAACGTCCACCGTCCGAGACTCCGCAGGTACAGGTTGAACACCCATTGTGGCGCGTTCTGTGAGTACAGCCCGTGGTTCGTGATCGCGAGCGGAATATCTCCCACAAATCGCTTCAACGCGGCCAGGTTCGTCGCGAAGTACAGATGGGAGTGAGCGTGCATCACGTCGAAATCGTCGGCTCCAGCCAGATACCGCGCCAGCCCCGGACTGATATCGTTGCCCAACAGCTTCACAGCCGGATCGTATCGAACCAGAGTATACCCGTCCCGTTCTTCGACGTGCGGTAACTCGGGATCGGTTCGAACCGTCGCCACCGTCACGTCGTGGCCCATCGCGGCCTGATCGCGACTCATCGCGTGGACGTGGTAGGGACCGCCGCCTTTTACGTCCGGATAGATCTTCTGTGCAATACGAAGGATCCGCATTAGGTACTGATTCTCAACTCTCCTGTTATGTTATTCGGTTCGAAACACCGAGAGAGTTCGGTGGTCGGTGCGTGAAAAATAACCGTTCACAGCTACTGAGCCGAACCACCCTCGAGGAAACCATCTCTTATGGAGCGGAATACACGATCGATATCCTAGTCAACGGGATCAAGATCTGGCTCGTCGAACTCGAGTGCTTTCCCAACAGTTTCGGGAAGCTTAGGGCGCGGTGCCGACTCGTGGCGTTCAATTTTCTCGGTTTTGCGGGTCTTCTCATAGAGGGCGCGGGCGACTGGGAGGCCGCGCAGATACTTGTACTCGTGAAGAATCTCGACGCCTCGCTCCGTGAAGCCGTAGAACTGTGAGGCAAGAGCGCGTTTCTCCTCGCTCGGTTCGTGCGTATAGCGTGCGAGGATTCCGGCCTCGATCAGCGTCTCCAGTTGGTCTTTGATGGCTGCCTGGCTCTTCCCGATCATATACTCGAGTTCGGCGAGAGACATAAGGTGGGCGGGATGACCCAGAAGCTCCTGGATGATGAGGTGACGCGTATCCTGTGACAGCAGCTTGAACAGTCGCTGCTGTTCCGCAAACGGCCCCAAATCGGCCGTTCCGCTGTGGCTCTCGCTAATACGTGTCTCTACAAGTAGCGACGCCATAATTACCTGTCCTCGTAGCATCCACTTTATTACGAAGCTCGAGACAAGATCGACAATTCACAGGGAAAGCGGACTGAGTGCCCGACAACTGCTACCGGATCGTCGCCCACGTGTCCCGACACACTTTCCAGATCTGTCGGAGCACAATCTTCAGGTCGAACCAGAACGACTGTCGGCGGATGTACTCGAGGTCGTAACGCAACTTCGCATCGGGCTTGGTGCTGTTCGCATCGTTCACTTGCGCCAGTCCGGTCAAACCGGGCTTGACGAACCAGCGCTTTCGCCAGGACGTCGTCTCACGCTCGATGACCTGCTCCTCGTCGGTCCAGGCCGCTCGCGGGCCGACGACGCTCATTCGGCCCAGCAGGATCGCCATCAGCTGCGGGAGTTCGTCCAGGTGGGTCTTCCGGAGCACGCGCCCGACTCGAGTGATACGGTCGTTTTCCTCGTCTTCGGACGGGTTAGCAGACTCGCCCTCCGGAACCATCGTTCGGAACTTCGAGACGGTAAACGTCTCGCCGAAGCCGGCGGTCCGCTCCTGACTGTACAGCGCCGGGCCCGGGCTGTCGAGCGTGATCGCCAGCGCGATCAGAATCATTAGCGGGGCGAACACGATCATGCCGACGAGCGCGAACGCCACGTCGAACACCCGTTTGAACATGTAATCCAGCGGGTCCCAGGGCTCGAGGTCGACATCGACCAACTCCCCGATTTCGTCCTCCGAAACGAGCACGCTGTCGGCGTACTCGCGGTGGACCTTCGCGTCGACGCCGTGCTCGAAACAGGCGTCCAGCGATCCGAAGAACTCGGCCCGATCGGGCTGGTGGAACGCGAGCACGACGGTGTCGACGTCGTACTCGACGAGGATGTCTTCGATCCGCGAGAGGCCACCGAGTCGTTCCAGACTACTGTGTCTGCCGTACTCGAGGAGGACTTCCTCACCTTCCTGCACCCCGCCATCGGGGACGGCCTCGATGCCGGCTCCCTCCTCGACTCCCTGGGACGAACGGATGTTCGTGGGACAGAGATAGCCCAGCACGGGGCCGGCTACCTGGGGCGTGATCTGGTGGATCTGGTCCGGATCGTCGCCGACGATCAGCGTCCGGCCCGGATCGCCGCTGGGTCGGCGTCGCATCCAGACGAACCACAGTGGCATCGCGATCGACAGCAAGCCGACGACCATCACGAGGGTTGCTCGAGGCAGGCGGTGGGACCACTTGAAAAAGCCGAAGGTGGCGATGGCGAGTCCGCCGGTGACCACTCGTTTTTGGGTCAAAAGGATCGTATCGAGGACGCGACGCGGCCGGGGCTTGTAAAGCGGGATCAGACACCCGAGCATGACGACCGAACAGAGAAAGATGGCCCACAGAAAGAGGCTTCCGCCGAGCGTCTGGACCTCCAGTCGATTGAACAGGGGAACGTAGCTCGTGAAGAACTGTTGGGTGACTGAATGGTTTGCAATGAACACGGCGGCTACGGTCAGACCGACCACTCCGACAGCACTGACGACTCGATAGCGCCATCCAGTCAGCATGCGTTTCAGAGATCAGACGGATCGTATATAACACCTGTTGTATTCCCATCGGTCAGATTTGGTGTTGTGTCATCATCTTTTCGGCCGACGGCTATCGCTCGAGAGAACTCGGACAATACAGTGAGAAACGGACACGTATTGTCGGCTCGGGATATCCGCGCAGTCGTGTTGTTTGGTCCCCATGAAACGGAGAACGCTCGTACGTCTCTCCGACGAGGTACTCGCCGGGGACGATCCGGAATGTCCTGACGAACGGCACGATTAGCTCGTGAACGCACGCGGCTACCCCGTTTTATCCCGACCAGCCGACGGGCCGGTGGTGAGTAACGCCGTGTCCCCGGCTGAAACAATCCGGGACAAACTGAGGGGAGAACCCGGAACCGAACCCGATAGCCCACATGATCCTGAACTGCCGGCCGATCAGCTCCGAGGCCGGCTCCAGAACGCGTTCTGGACCAGCGGGAACTCGAATGATCGCCGGGGGTGGCTTCCCCTGGCCCAGGTGCTGTTAGGTGCGCTTTCATCCGCCGGTGAGCGCGAGTCGTCACAACGCGGAAGGCGGTGAGCAGATTCGGCGAACTGTGCGTTCGCACGGGCGACGGTCGTCTCGAGCATTCGCCCCGTCGTACGTCAGAACGGAGATTGCCTTCGACGCGAGCGCCCCTGCTAGCGATTTTCCGTCTCGAGTCGAGGTATCCGTCGGCGGCGTGACGGTCTGGAACGAATTGGGACTCCAGCAACACACCTCCTGGACGGACCCATTCTCCGATCCGAATAACCACTACTGCTGAAAGACGAACACGTCATTTTATATATTCTTATTTCCCAATCCTACATGAGAGTCAACCGGAGGACGGAGATTGGGGGTAAGAAAGCATCGAGGCACGCACGAAACGATGAGCGAACTGCTCACGGCGATCTCCTTCATCACGGGAGAAGCATAGAGTGTACCGGAACCCACGGTTAAAATAGCAACATCAATACATGTCATCAAACACTTACGTAAGCAAAGTTAGACAGTATCTATCGCGACAAGGGTGGGAAACGACAACCACCCAGGTACAGGAGGGAGTCGTCCTGTTCAAGGGCACTCGAGCGGACTCGGAACCGAACACGTGTGCGGGGCTCGTCGTAACAGCGCCCGAACCGACCACCACCACGACCCATCTCGAGTATCTCGTCAAGACCTGCCGGGAAAATCAGATTAACAACGTGCTGTTGTCCCACACGGTCGGGATCTCCAACGATGCCAGACGGGCCGCAGACAACTACGACGTGGAGGTTATCGATTCCGATCAGCTCGGCGGGACTTCAGGCGGTCTCGATCAGGGGTCGCTGTCGTCGGATACCCAGCCACCGACACAACCGTCATCTGGTCCCCAGGGAGTCTCGGATATCCTCTCACAATCGAGCACACAGAGACGCCTCGTAAACGGAGTCGGAATCTTCGCCGTTGCCGGCATCGGGTTTGGCCTGACCAGTACGTTCAGTGCCCGACTGTTACTCGATGGTTCGGCGTTCGGTCAATTGCTAGGGGTTACGCTTATTTTGTTCGTGCTCGCGGTGATGCTTTTTTCCGGGCCGGTGTTCGGAGTGATCACCGGCTTACTCGCAGCGAGAGACATCTCGAAGACGCGAGAGTCGATGATTACGGCCGCTGCGACCGGCACGATCGGCTACGTTGTAATGACGGTTCTGGGAGCGGTGATTACGCTTACGTTCCTGCCCAGTTCCGATAGCGGTGAGACGAGCGAGCCCGAACCGAACGGACAGGAAGCAGGCGGAAGCGAGCTCCAGTTGCTCGAGGTCGGTGAACTCGTGGTTCCACTCGTTGTGATGGCGATTCCTGTCGGGATCGTGGCCGCCGGAGTCGTCTACGTTCGACACCGGTAACTGCGGAACGCCTCGTTTCCGTAGTGCAGCTGAAAATCGCGCGTTCGCGATGAGCCGATTGGTAACAACAATACGTGCCCTCATCCGTCCGATGTATCCGATACGTATCGTTTCCCACCAGTACTATTTCATTTCATCTATGACACAAATTGTAAAGACGGATCAGAGTCGACCGGCACAAACTGGCGGAGAGATCGCGTCGATCCCGATGGAGCAATTCTTCCCGAGGACCTCTTTGAGAGGGTTTTTGCAAAATTAGCTCGGGTTCTGAGTGACCAGTAATCGAAGTGGATTCGGTGTGAGGTGAACGAATAACAATTTCGCGTCGATCGACAAAATATCCATAACCCAAAGCGTTATTCAGGAATACATATACTAGTGCAATGATGACTCAGATCCGTGTGCTCTCCGTCGACGACGATCCGTCATTCGCGGATCTGACAGCGACGCACCTCGAGCGTGAGGGAGATCGAATGGAGGTCAGCACCGAAACGACCGTCGAAGACGCGGTAGCTGTCCTCGAGGGGAACGCCTCCGACATCGATTGTATCGTAAGCGAGTACGAGCTGTCCGAACGGGACGGCCTCGAGTTCCTGCAGACGGTTCGACGGGAGTACGGAGATCTCCCGTTTATCCTCTTCACCGGGACCGGGAGCGAGAAGGTCGCCAGCGACGCGATCACCGCCGGCGTCACCGATTATCTCCCGAAGGGGAGCGTCGAACAGTTTTCGCAGTTGGCGACCCAGATCCACGACGGCGTCGAGAGACATCGCGCCAGACGGGCAGCCGAGCGCTCCGAGCGGCAACTGCAGGAACTCGCCGAGAAATCGAACGACATGCTGTGGATGTCTTCTAGCGACTGGCAGGAGCTGATTTTCGTCAGCAACGCCGTCGAAGATCTGTTCGGTCTTACGCCCGACCAGCTACGGAAGAACGCCCAACGGTTTCTCGAGACGATCCATTCGGCGGATCGAGAGCGGGTTCGGGATGCGATGGACCGACTATCCGCGGGCCACTCCGTCGATATCGAATGTCGTGTCACTGGAATCGAGGACGAAACCCGCTGGGTCTGGATGGACAGCAAACCGGTGTTCGACGACGACGGCACCGTCGAACGGACTGTCGGCTTCGTCCGGGATATCACCGAACACAAAGAGCGCGAGGAGGCGCTGCAGGCGCTCAACGATGTCGCGGTCGATCTCAACACCGCCGGAACGGAGACGGATATCTTCGGCCGAACGATCGACGCGAGCGAGGACATCCTCGAGTTCGATCTGAGCGTGATCGACACCGAGGAAGACGGCCGACTCACCAAAGCGGCGATCTCCGAAAACATCGCGCAGGCCGAGACGGCGTCGATGTCGATCGAAGAAGGGATCGCCGGCAAAACGTACCGCACCGGCGAATCGATGTTGATCGAAGATATCGCCGACATCCCGGAAGCCAACCCGCAGGGGCCGTTTCAGTCGGGGATCAGCATCCCGGTCGACACCTACGGCGTCTTCCAAGCCGTCGCAGAGGAGCCCGGACTGTTCGACGAAACCGATCTCGAACTCGCCGAACTCTTGGTCAGTCACACCATCAGCGCGTTAGATCGCCTTGAGCGCGAACAACAGCTCCAGTACCAGAACGATCGACTCGAGAAGTTCACGCAGATCGTCTCGCACGATCTTAGAAACCCGTTGAACGTCCTCGACGGGTCGCTCGAACTCGCGAGCGAGGAGTGTGACTCACCGCACATCGAGACCGCGACGGAGATGGTCACCCGCATGGAGGCGATTATCGAAGACACGCTCACGCTCACCGCCGAGGGGACGCTCGTCAACGAAATGTCAACGGTAAATCTCGAGGCGATTACGCGGGACTGTTGGCAGACCGTCTCGACCGCGCAAGCCACGCTCACAGTCGATACCGACGCGGAGATCAGCGCCGCTCGGGGCCAGGTCTATCACATCTTCGAGAACGTCTTTCGAAACGCCATCGAACACGGCGGCTCCGAGGTGACGGTCCGCGTCGGCGATACCGCGGATGGATTTTATATCGAGGATGACGGCCGGGGGATTCCAGACCGGAAGCGCGAACAGGTGCTCGAGCTCGGCTATACGGACGGCGGCGGGTCCGGGTTCGGACTGGCCATCGTCGAGCAGATCGCCGAGGCTCACGGTTGGACGGTTCGAGTCACTGACGGAACGGACGGCGGTGCGCGGTTCGAGTTCGAGGGTGTCGAGAGCCAGCGATAAAGACGCCTCAAGCGTCGTCAGGACGGCATACGCCGGTGTAGTACCGCGAATCGGGAGCCAAAGAAACAACCCCCTGCAAACGGCTTCTATGAAGCGACGATATCGAATTTCAGAGCGAGTGATCCGAACGCGTTCACGACTCGGGAGAGTCGCCCGTGATCGTGCTTGGGGGAGTTTTGCTCACGTTAGTACTGGATCCGGCATCGATACTGGCGTCGCCGTCGATCGTACTGTTCCTAAGCGAGAGGTTCCCGTTGACGCCGGCATCGATAGCGACGTCGCCGTTGATTGTACTGTTGTTCATATTCAGTGTCCCATCTGATCCGGCATCGATTGTGACGTCGCCGTCGATCGTACTATTCCGTAGATCGATGATACCGTTAGTTGCGGGGACGACAAGGGTGACATCGCCATCGATTGCACTATTGCTCATATCCAGCGAACCGGACTGTGACCCCTCTATATACACGTCTCCCGAAACAGTCGTGTTCGGATTGATCGTCAGATGCGCGTTCATCGTCTCCACCACGACGTCACAGCTCGTGTCTCCGTGGAGCGTCGTCGGGGCGGTGTACTCGTCGACGCACGTCTCGTCGGCCGGTTCGCAGTGAACGTCGATATCCCGCTCTAACTCGACGGAGTTGTCGGGCCCCTCGGCGACGATCTGTAACGAGACGAGATCCGCCACAGTGGACGCACACGATAGCTCACCGACGATTGGTGCTCGCTCACCGGACGCCAGTGTCGTCGGTTGATTGGAACTGTCAAGGGTCAGTTGATCTCCGTCACCCGTCGTTATCTCGAAGGACGAGAGCGTCCCTGAGAACTCGTTCGTGACCGTCGCGAGTTCGACCTCCTCGCCTGCTTCCCCCGAAATATTCTCGTTAGGTTCGATTTTGAGCAGGGCCTCGTCATCGCTCGAGATGCCGAGATTGAACTGGCGAGACGCCTGGGCGACATCGAATGCCCCGCTCGCGTGGACCGCTCCGAGTCCGACCCCGCTGGCAGTAAGCATCGTCAGGATAGACCGGCGGCTCATCACCCCTGTCTTCCCTCGGGACCGTCTCCGTTTTCTGGACATTTTCGATACGCTAGATGTTCGTAGATACAACAACGGAATCCCGCCGGATCAGTGTTTCTATCGGGCAGATACCGACTCGGTGTTCAACTAACAGGACAAACGGCTGAATCGAACGAGACGCGCCGGCTGACTCGAGTCGCCCTTCCTCGGGCCCATCGGCGGACGAAAACGGGCCACGCGTTGGCCATGACGGTGGGAAAATGGACGTGTTCGCCCCTCGAGGGAATGCGTCTCGAGGGACCGGCGATGGATACTCCGTTCTGCCTCCGAAAGCAGCAGTGACGACTCAATTACCGACTGCTTCCGTAATACGTTGGGCTAGGACGGTGTACTGGTCGGCGTCGGTGCCTTTGTGTCGGAATTCGGTTGCACCTGCACGAAGCGCAGCGGTTTCGAGGCTCTCGGCAGGCTTGCCGGTGAACAGAATAAAGGGAAGATCGGGCGAGCGTGCCCGAACGAATTCCAGAAATTCCAGCCCGTCGTGGCCCGGCATATCGTAATCGCTGATCACGCAATCGATCGGCTGGGCATCGAGAACGTCGAGTGCATCTTCGACGGACGACTCCGTCGTCACTTCGATCAGGTCGCTCTCTCGCTCGAGGAAGATTGCGGCGAGGTCTACCAGTGCCTCGTCGTCGTCGACGTGTAACACCCGAATCGGATCGGACCGAGTAACTAATCCATTTCCTGACACGCTGTTCTCCTCTCTATCGAATATGTCCAATGGTGTCGTGATAACTCTACTGGCCCGAAAACCGCCGACTTCACGATCGGGAAACTGCATTGTCAGGCCGCTTGCGCCCGGTAGAGCGTCGAAGCAACCCGCAGCGAGCGCTCACGCCCGGTCGCTTTCGTCCACGGACTCGACGTTCGAGATCTCGAACAGCGCGCCACCAGCCGGCCCATCAGCGAGAGAGATCTCCCAATCGTGTGCCTGAACGACCTGCTCGACGATGCGCAACCCGAATCCGGTTCCGTCGGTAGCCGTCGAGTAGCCGGGCTCGAAGACGTCATCTCGGTGGGCCGAGGGAATACCGGGGCCGTCGTCCGCGACGAAAAAACCGGTCTCCGTCTGTCCGACGGTGACGGTAACGTCCCTTCCCCCGTGCTCGACCGCGTTGGCGAACAGATTTTCGAACAGCTGTCGGAGGCGATCCTCGTCGGCGGACACGGTTCGATCGGTTTCGACGATAAGCGTACCAGCGGCCGTCTCGACGGCGCTCCAACATCGCTCGACGAGCGGAGCCAGTTCGACGGGTTCGGCACTGATCGCGCTCGAGCCCTGCCGGGCGAGTGTGAGGAGGTCGTCGGTCAGCGTTTCCATCCGATGAAGTGCGTGGTCGATGTCGTCGAGCTGTTCGCTCTCGACTTCGCTTCGGAGTACCGTCAACCGACCCTGTGCGATCTGTAGCGGGTTTCGAAGGTCGTGCGAGACGGCGCTTGCGAACCGATTCAGGCGTTCGTTCTGCCGAACGAGATCCTCCTCCCGTTGTTTACGTTCGGTGATCTCGCGATCCATCGCGACGAACCGATCCTCCCCGTCAAGGTTGAGTCGCGTCAGGTGAATCTCGACCGGGAACGTCGAGCCGTCTTTCCGCTCCAGGACCCCTTCGAATCGCCGCGGCGAATTCGTGGGAAGATCGGTCCAGAACGCCCGTGCTTCGGACGGCTCTACGGTCGTATCGAGATCCCAAACGGCCTTTCCGACGAGTTCCTCCGGTTCGTATCCCAACTCGTCACAGAATCGCCGGTTGACGTCCCGTAATCTCCCCTCCGCATCGTGAATTCCGATAAGGTCCGGCGAGTTCTCGAACAACGCCTCGAGTCGGGCCTTACTCGAGCGGAGTTGCTCCTCGCGCTCCTTGTGAGCGGTAATATCGCGGATAGTCCCGACGATCCGCGAAACGTCGCCGTCGGAGTCAATGATGGGGGTCGCCTCCTCCCGCATCCAGCGCCGCGTCCCCTCCTCGAGAACGATTCGGTACTCGATGTCGTCGCGGTCGCCCCCGGAGAGTGTTTCCATAAACGATCGGACTCGGTCGCGATCCGCTGGCTGGATATGCTCGAGAAACGCCATCGGATCGTCGCTAATTTTTCGGATAGAACCGCCCCATTCGTCCTCGTACGCCGAGTTCATGAACAGAAGTTCGGTCCAATCGGCCGAAAACATGTAGAGGACTTCGTCGGTCTTCTCGACGATCCGGGCGAATTTCTCCTTGGTTGCTCTCGCGGATTGCCTCGTCTGATATTGCTCGACTGCGTTCTGGATCCTGTTGGTGAGAACGGCGTACTGACCGCTTCCGCCCCCCTTCTGTAGGTAGTCCGTGACGCCCGCGGAGATCGCCTCGCTTGCGATTTCCTCGCTTCCCTTTCCGGTGTACAGAATAAACGGCAGCTCCGGATGGTCGGCTCGAACCCGCTCGAGAAACTCGATCCCGTTGCACTCCGGCATATCGTAATCGGACACGACGCAATCGATATCCCTCTCGGCGAGGATCTCGAGTCCGTCCACAGGGCTGGTCGTGGTCCGAACCGCCAACTGCGGATCGTTCCGCTCTAAAAACGTTGCAACCATGTCGCAAAACGGCTGGTCATCGTCGACATGCAATACGGATATCGTGTCAGAATAAAGAGTCATGAACGAATACAGTTAGTGCACAGTTATCGGTTCCACCCGTAAAATTTGTCCTTCTGGAAAGGGAATTGTCACTTTTGCGAGAAGCCGATCCGATACGGTTCCGGCTCCCGTCGGAGTCCCGTTTGGGTCCCTCGAGACGGACGTCCGATCCGCCTGACCGTCGAGCGGAGATTCTGCCTTGTGTATTGTTTCGGATGGCGCGCGTGCCGGACGAGCGAACGGCCTCGAGTGCGAAAGAACTACGCTAGTAGCAAAAACTATACGAACGCCATCCGAAAGGCGAAATTAGAACACAAACGATGAATAACACAATAGTTATCCCAACGGACGGGAGCGAACACGCTGAATCCGCGGCCGAAGTTGGATTCGGTATCGCCACAACGATGAACGCGACCATCCACGCGCTGTCCGTCGGAGACGTGAACTTGACACAGATCTCCTCGATCGGCGGGGGACCGCCAAAAACGAAAGACGACGTCACGGATATCGCAGCCGAGTGGGCGACCGAACTTGCAGAACTGGCTCGAGCGGAGGGCCTCGAGGCGAAGGAGGTCGTCCGAACGGGAACGCCGGCCAGGGAGATCGCCGACTACGCCGAGGAGGTCGATGCCGATATGATCGTCATCGGAACCGCCGGTCGAAGCGGCATCGAGCGAATGGTCGTCGGGAGCGTCACCAACAAAGTCGTTCGAACGGCTCCCGTTCCGGTCGTTACCGTCCGACCCGATGGGACCGTCGATGCGGCCTAGGGCTTCGATCTTCGGGTCGCGACTCTCTGACAGCTCCGGAGAAGGTCGGGCTTTACGGGCACGACGAAACTCCGCACTCGCTGTCCGAAGGCGGGTTTTCGAGGACGGCGAACAGAAGCATCGAGGGCGAAAAGGAAGTTACGCGCCCTCGTCGGGTTCCGGTTCGGCGACGGCGGCCTCGAGGAGCGTCTGTCGGTCCGGAAAGTACGCCGGTGCGTCGCGATCGGCCTCGAACTGGACGAGCCGCTCGAGTGCCGCCTGGCTGTCGTCGGCGTCTCGTTGTAGCTCCGTGGCGAGTTCAGTGTAGGCCGATGCGAGTTCCTGAAACGCCTCCATCCGTACCTGCTTGGCTTCGACGATCGTCTGTTTTTCCTCGAGATCTGCTTCGAGCTCTTCGATAGCCGCGATATCCAGATCGGGGTCCTGACCGCCGGGAGCCGCCGCCGAGGACGGCGATTCGGGTTCGGTCACGGCGTCCGATCGGCCCTCGAGGCGAGTCCTGATCTCCGCCATTTCGTCGTCGATCTCGTCCAGTAACTCGTCGGCTTCTGCTCCCATCGTTTCGACGGCTCCGGAGAGAAGCCCCGCCTGCGTGCGGCAGTATTCGACGAGTTCGTCGACCGTCACCGTCTCCGCGTCGTCCTCGCCCATGCCCGACCGTTCGAACTCCGAGTGCAAGTCAGTTGGGACCGCCACGGTGATCGAGTGGCCCTTCATTTCAGACCGAACCGTCGATCGATCCCTTCGAGTTTCGTTACTCGATTTCCCCGTCCCTGAATCGGTCCCCGACGTCGAGAAGAAGCACGGTTCGCCGCGGCCGGCTATCGACGGCTGGGTTCGTCACCCGGAGACTGATCTACCGATACTGCTTCGTGGGGTCCGTTGAGTTGGCCTCCTCCACGCGGTGAACGACGTGGAATTAACCGCAATACGGCCGAAGTCGACGTTTCGCTTGGAGACAAGGGAGACGACGACCAACAGATTCGAGCAGTGGTCCGCGAGAACGGGATTCGTCCCTCAGGAACTATCGGACGTTCTCACCCGGCTAACCGAGTCAACACTCGAAAGAGAACGCCGTAGACCACCCCAAGTATTCCGCCGAAGATCACTAAGCCGACGAGGCTCGGTTGATGGACGTACGGGAGCGGTCGCTCGAGGCCGACGGCGAACCCCCACAGCGGTATCAGCGTCGCGACGAAAACACCCCAGAGCATCAGCCCGTACACTACCCCGGCCAGAGCGGTCACGGTCGGGAAGCCGGCGTACCGCTCGAGTACCCCCACCCCGGGTAGGTTGGTCGCGCTCAGCAGTGTTATCACGCCGAGAAAAAAGACCCCGGCGAAGATGCTATGAGCGGTGTGAATCAGCCACCCGACGTGAACTCCGTCCTGTCCGTAAAGAGCCGCGACGGACTCCATTCGTCCCGTTTCGTGTAACAACAGCCCGAAAGCGGCTCCTGCGATGAGTGCACCCACCACGGCGCTGGTGAACGCTTCGTTCTCCGCGTCTCGAATACCCACCGCTTGTTCGACGGCCATTCCTGCTGGAACCGACGGGTCGTCGTTCGATTGTTATGGGGAGAATACTGCGGCGTACCTGTTTGCGAGTGTTCCGTCCCGCCCCTGCTCGAATCCGCAGTGTGAGTTGCGTTTGCGACGGACTGTGAGAGCCAGAGACACTTGTACAGCGGTGTCCGATGATGGCACTCGAACTCGAGGGGGCGTGCTCCGCGTAACGCCGTCGAAAGAGCCAACGGAGTCGAGCGCGTTCGGCGCGTCCAAACCGAAAACCGATCGATAAAACGAGTCTCGGCGCGAGGAATCGAGGAAGAGAGCGATTCGCTCGAGGGATTGACGATCCACCACGCGTACTCACTCGCCTTCGAACTCCGTCTCCGACGACGGCGAATCGAGAGGCGGATCTCGACCCGCGATGGGAGTTGCTCCGAGCCGACCCGGCCCGGGGAACCATCGAGGAACCCGCTCGCAGTACTCCTCGTAGGCCTCGCCGTGTTTGTCCGCGAGGTGTGGCTCTTCGTACTCGAGCACGCGCCGATGAAACCCGAGCCAGCAGACGACGCCCCACCAGAGGACGTGGAGCGATTTGTACCGGACGGCCTGGCCGCCGATGGCCAGCACGACGCCGAGGTACATCGGATTTCGTGAGTACGCGTAGACACCGCCTGTGACGAGTTCCGGAGGTTCGTCGCTCGGCGACGGCGTTCCCGAGCCCTCGGTTACAAATCGCCCCGCCGTGTGCAGGTACAGAACGATTCCGGAGACGAGCAACGCGTAGCCGACCGTTCGCACGCTTCGGCGCTTGAGGGTCGGTGATCGGCGATCGTACCGAGCCAGCACTCGGGGGACGAGCCCCGCGACCGTTCCGGGAACGAGGACCGAAAAGACCGCCGTTTTCAGGAGCGGTGATACCATACGACCACCTCGACGCACACAACGAAAATAGTACGGCTCGATTCGGAGGGCATACCCGTGTGTGCCAGCCAGCTATCGGCAATAAATAACATAGTGTGCCAGCCAGCTACCTCGACGGATAACACAGTGTGCCAGCCGGCTCCCGCCAGCGGCTGTCGTGAGAGTATCGGCCCAACCGCCGGTGCCAACGACATCACTGTGCCGGCCTGCCACTACTACCATACGATCTCATTTCACAAGACCCGGGGCCAAATGGTGAACAAACGTGCGCGGTTGTCGGGGTGTAGTAACCGGTTCCTAACACAGACAATTATATTAATCCACATGTTGACTTAAATGACCGGAGTACCCAAGCCCGTTCATCAACCGGCTTGGCGCTGTTCGTTCGCATCAGTTCGATCCCAACAGAACGGGACACCGTCGATGGTCACATCTCTCGTTCGTCCCAACGGCAGGATCGACTGGACTACCCATGATACAATTCGAGTCCCACCCAGATCGCGTCAGTAGTATGAACACCCACTCGGACTCGAAAGTTACGTCCGGGGGTGGAGACAGATGACGACGATCGCAGAGATCACGATCACAGCGGCTGACTTCGCGCTCGCCGAGACGTGTCAGTCGAATCCGGATCTCGAGCTTCGAGTCGAGAGCGTGGTCGGAGAAGGGCAACAAACGATGCCGCTCGTGTGGTTCTCGAACACCGAACGCGACGAGTTAGAGACCGCACTGACGAACGATCCGACGGTAGGCGGTTTCCAACAACTGCTAACCAGTTCCGACGGCGCGGAATGGCTCTACCGCCTCGAGTACGATTCGGCGGTCGCGGATCGATGTAACTGCGTCTTCGAGTACGACGGGGCGATACTCGACGCGCAGGTTTCCGACGGTCAGTGGACGCTCAGACTGCTCTTTCCGCGACGAGAGAGCCTTTCGAGTGCGATGGAGGCCATCGAACGCTACGACGTCGTCGTCGACGTTCGGCGCATGGTCGAGGCGGGTCGAAACGCTGACCTCGAGGCGACCGCCGCACTAACGGAACCACAGCGTGAAGCGATCGCCGAGGCCTACCAGCAGGGATACTACGACGTCCCGCGAGAGATTTCTCTGGAGGAACTCGCTCGAGAACTGAACATCTCTCACCAGGCGCTCTCCGAACGACTCCGCCGAGCGAACCGCGTGCTCGCCGGGGAGCAACTGAACCAACCTCGAGGCGAGATTATCCGGAACTGAGTGCAGTCCCTCGCCGATAGAACCGGCCCTGTCAATAGCTGAATGACGCGATTTGCTTTCCTGTCGATTCAACGATTACTTCTCGAGTGGTGGGGCATGTCTCGTATTCGATGCTCCGAGAAAGGAATCCATACATCAGAGAGACAGTTTAACGGCCGGTGTTGACTGATCTGTCCCTCTTCGGCTTCGCGAACGAACGTGTTAGTTCTCACGCTAGTCTCGCTGTAGTGACGGATCGGCCAGCATACAGGAACTGTAGTGAAACACCCACGAAGGTTCTCCGCTCCCTGACGCGATAGCAGCCGGTGTATATATAGGTGCGAGTTCGTGGTGGTGACGGTGTGGACACCCCGTGATCGCCCGAAGATCACACTGTCCACGTCGATAGCGAGAGCTGTCTGCAAGCGTCGGGGCCGGTCGAACGGCTCCGATCGTTTCGCCCTGTGAGCGCCGGTCACCCTCTCCGGAGGGTGTTCGATCCGGCTGTTTCCCGGAAACAGTCCGCACCGAACTGATGGCCAACGACAGCATCGGGAGAGCGATCTTTCGTCGAGCGGGTATAACTGGCTGAAAGGAGTTTATCTAGTCAACGAGCATTGTTGTCCTCTGAACGGATTCGACGGCGAACGGGTGGAATCCGACGGCAATAACAGAGAGTTGGAAGGACGTCCGATAGCGACATCGGACGGGTTTTCGATCCGTTCCGCATGTTCTAGAACCAATCCTCGGTCGTGATTCTCCTTTTCTAGCGTTGAAATTCGCCGATGGACGGACCGATCAGAAGTACGCCTGCGTCTGGACGGTACCCGTCACGGTTACCGTTCGGCCGTCTTCCTCGACCGAGTAGTCCTCGAGGGTCGCAAATTCGTCGGTGATATCTCGGTTCCGGCGGACGTATTCTTCGACGTCGTCTGCCACCGCATACCGCTCCAAATCGAACAAGAAGACGGTAGAAACGTCCGTCGTCTGCCCGTCGATCGACTCGGCGCTCGTTCCGCCCAGCAGTCCCGTACGCCAGTCGTTTTCCTCTTGTTCGTCCTCCGTTTCCTCGGAATCGTCATCGAATTCGAGCAAGAACCCGGAATTGACGTGTCCCTGGTCGAACTGCGACAACAGTTCGTTGGCATCGTCATCATCAGTGAGCCGGTAGGAGCCCTCGACGTTTGCGTCGATGACGATTTCGAGCGTCTCGAGGAGGTCGATATCCCCCTGATCGGACGTGACCTGGACGATCGTTTCGCCGGAGACACCGTACACCGCGTCGAAAGTTTCATAGAAGTCAAACCCTTCGTACTGGCCCTCATCCGTGAGATTGTCGTCGGCCCAGCTTTCGAGGTTCTCCTCAATCTCCTCGGGATCGAACGAGCCGCCGATAACGTCCACGCTGATGCTAGAGCTTTGCGATTCAGTTGCTTCGGACTGACTGCCGAACGATGTCTGTGTGTGAGTAAACTCCCAGTCCCACGTCATGGACTGGGTCAGTTGCCAGTCGATTTCGGACGCGGGCGCGCTCACTCGAGACCGAAGTCGGGAAACCGACCCTCCCTCGAGCGGTCCGTAATCGTCGAGTTCGTCCGCGTTATCGAAGATCGCTTCGGGAACCGCACTTTCGAAGCTCACCTCGGAGCGGTTTCCATCCGAAAACTCGAAGTCTTCGACCCGATCTTCGTACTGGCTCGTGTCCAGTATCTCCTCGAGCGTCGGATCGACGAGCCAGTTGCCGATCGGTACACTATCGTACTCGTCACTGAGAAACGGAACGCTTCCAGTACAGCCGGCCAATCCGGCGATACCCACCGCTGCAATGCCTGTGCTACTGTGCCGGATGAGATCCCGGCGTGATAGGTCTTCCCCCATACTCACCACGGTTACAATCAACTTGAATAACAATTCCGATTCAAGTGAAACTCAGAATTATTGACGATAAAATAGGTTTATTATTTATATACGGATACTATTGCGCGGCAACTCCTCGTTCACGTCGCACTGTTACTGGGCATACCGCCCTGTCGATACTCAGGCCGCTCGCTCGAGCGTCTCTTCGTTCGCTTCGATCAACTGGATCAGGACCGAGGCGAACAGCGATTCGACGCTCCAGATCGCGGTTTCACTGCCGTCGTCGTCGACGACGCTAAGGAGAATACTGTTGTCGTCGACGACCGCGATTCGACCGGAGCGTTCGTCCTCCGCTCGCGGCTCCGATGGCTCGTAGACGCGAACGTTCTCGCGGGCCTCGAGCCGGTCACGAACAGGTTCCGAACTGCTGAACGCGGTTACCGATACGCCGCCGGTCGCACGCTCTTCGAGGACCTGTTCGATCGACGAATCGAGCAGGCTCGGGAGGCGAGCGGCGAAGACGATTCGCTCCTCGGCGTTCGCCAGCAGATCGGCGACCCGATCGTTGATCCGGCGGCTTCCCCGAACGGTCCAGATCTCCTCGGTGGTTTCCTCCGCGGGGGTATCTTCCTGCACCCGTTCGACGTACTCGAGCGCGCGCTCTTGTTCGTTTTCGAACCGTTCGCGAAGCGTCTCTCGAGCTTCTTCGACGCTGACCGGCCGATACCGAATCGGACTTGCGTGATGGACCTCGAGAAGTCCCCGTTGCTCGAGGTTTTCTGCGACGCTGTATACCTGCGATCGGGGAACGTCGGTAATCTCGGCGATGTCCCGGGCCGTTCCCGAGCCGAGGCGGTGGAGTGCGATGAAGACCTTGGCCTCGTAACCGGTGAGTCCGAGGCGTTCGAACGCGTCGACGGCGGCTCCCTGGTCGTTGGAACCGGTCTCATCACCGCCGCGCGCTTCGTCGCTTCCGGTCGTCATTCGTTCTTACCCCCGCCGATATTCGCGTCCGACTCCTCGGACTCGACCCGGCCCCCGTCGCTCGCGGCCGGGGTCGACGTCGGACTCCGAGAGGGATCGAAGGAGACGTCCGGGCCGAAATACCGCGTCCAGAGCACGAGCAAGGTGGGCAAGACGACGACGCTCGCGAGGAACGCGTACGTGATCGTCAGTGCGGTGATGATGCCGAACTGTCTGAGCACGGGCAGGATGGCGAACGCCAGCGTTCCGAAGCCACCGACCGTCGTCGCCGCGCTGCCAAGCAGTGCGCCGCCGGTTCCGGTCACGGTCGTTCGCATCGCGTGCCAGACGTTCCCCTGGCGCTCGAGCTCGAGCGTGTACCGCGCGCTGATGTGGATGCTGTAGGCGACGCCGAGCCCGATCGTCAGGCTCGTGATCATTCCGGTCAGGACGTTAAAGGGCATCCCGATGAGGTACATCGTTCCGAGGATCCAGCTCACGGCGAACGCCACCGGCAGGAGCGTCACCGCACCGAGGGTCGCGCTGTTACCCGTGAGCCGGTAGGCCGCCGAGAGGAAGACGAAGACGGAGACGAGCGTGATCATCAGACTCTGCAGGACGGTATCCAGGAGGTCCTGCTCGACGACGTAGTTGACGACAGGGTCGCCGGTCGCGATGGCGCTCCAGCGCTCGTCCGGATCGGTGACGAACTGATCGCCGCCCCCGCCGCTATCGCCGATCCCTGCCGCGATCTCGCGCATCTCATCGGTCGTATCCTCGAAAGCGGCGTCGCCGTCGGTGGCCACGACGAGCCGGATCGACTCGTACTCACCGTCGGCGTTGCGATGGATGACTTCGTTCGCCGCGTCTTCGTCCACCTCGAACAGCTCGTCGTACAGCGCGGAGACGTTCTCGTCGGGAACGTCGTCACCCGTCGTATCCGCCGCGGTGAACGACTCATTGAACGACTCGTTCTGGGCGGCGACGTCTTCCATCACCGAAAGCGGGCTCTGAACGTCGGCCTCGCCGTTGGGAAGCGTGTACGCGACGTCGCTCTCCGAAGCGTCCTCTTCGGCCGCGTGGATACGCTCTAGCGTCTCGTCGTGGGCGACATCACCCTGGGTTAGTATCTGTGCCTGAGAATCCTCCCGCTGGAAGTTCTCGTTGACGTACTCGAGGTCGTCGGTCGCCTGATACTCGCCGGGGCTCATCGGCCCGGGCAGGTTCTCCGTCCACCCCGGCGGACTCTCGGCGAGGAAGTCCTCCTCGTCGAAACTCGTGTCGACCTGACTCGCGCCGTAGACGCCGCCCGCGGTGAGCAACAGGACCGCCACGAGGAGGATTACCGGCGCTTTTCTGGCCGCGGTCGAACCGACCGTGAGAACGTCGCTGAACCGGCCCTCACCCGTCCCGAACGCTCGTTTCCGGCGATCGTAGCCGCGGGACTCGAGGAACGTGTCGATCTCGATTTTCGCCGCCGGAACGAGGCCGCCGAAGACGATCAACGCGGCGACGATACCGACCGAACTCACGATGCCGAACTCCTGGATAGGACCGATCGGACTCACGAGATTCGCGAGGAAACCGATCGCGGTCGTCGCGGTGACCCAGACGAGCGCGACGCCGACGCCCGCGAGGGCGATGGTCATCGAGCCCCGAACCGTGTCCGTGACGCCGTCGGCCTCCCCTTGCTCATCCGGGGTGCGTTGCACCCCGCGTTGCTCTCGATGGCGCATAAAGACGTGAATCGCGTAGTCAATAGAGAGCCCGATGAGCAAGACGGGGACGGCGACGAACATCTGATTGAACGAAATCCCAACCCAGCCCATGAAACCGAACGTCCAGACCAGGACGGCTCCGATTCCCGCGACGCCGAGGACGATGTCGATCGGATCTCGGTAGGCGACCAGCAGGGCACCGACGACGAACAACAGTGCGAGCGGTCCGACGATCGCCAGACTGTCCTCCATCGAGCCGTCGATCTCGTCGGTGAGAATGCCGCCGCCGAAGACGATGTACTCGCCGGCCATTTCGTCGTCGTACTCGCCCGCGAGTTCCCGAATGTCGAGTTGGCTGTCGACGATTTCGTCGTCGACAGCACCCATCTCCGCGTCGACGCCACCGTCGGCCGACTGCGTGATCGACGTCATCCGAGCGTCGGCGTCCGTCGAGCCCGGCTCGTAGGACGACGCCATGAGTCCGAGTGCGTCGTTGTTGCCTTCGTCGTCGTCGAGCGTCTGTTCGACGATATCCTCGAATGCCTCGTCGTCGAGCTCCTCGAGCGCCTCGATCTGTTCGTCGAGCGACGGCTGGTCGTCTTCTTCGCCGCCTTCACCACCCGCTTCGAGCTCCTCCTGGTCTTCCTCGAGCTGTTCGGAGTCCTCCTCGAGTTGGGCGTACTCGTCTTCGAGAACCCCCATCGTCGCGGCGGTGTAGACGCCCTCCATCTGCTCCGTGGCTTCCTCGTAGGCGTCCTGCTCCGTGGCTTCCTCGCCGTACTCGGCCTCGAGCTGTACGAGCTGTGCCTCGATATCTCGAGCGTCGTCAGCCGCCTGTTCGAACTGGGTGGTCTGTTCGTCGTCGAGACCAACTGTGGCCTCCTCTATCGCCTCGTCGAAATCACTCTCCAGTGTTTCGGCCTGTTGTTCGTACTCGGGATCATCCGGGTCGGTCGTCGCGTTCAGCTCCTCGTAGTCCCGCTGGGTATCTCGCACGTCGTCGATCCCTTGCTCGAGTTGCTCGCTCGTCGCGTCAAGTTCTGCGCTTCGGTTCTCGATCTCCTCGCCCCGCTCCTCGAGTTCGGTGACCTGTTGGTTGGTGATCGCGGCGAACGCGACCATGTTTTCGACGCCGAATATCGGATCGTCCTCGACGAGGGTCTCGTTGATCGACTCGTTCTCCTGGAGCTGTTCCTGGAACTCGAGCGATTCGATCAGCGACTCCTGCGTGAGGACGCTCTCGCCGGCCTGATCGCCGTCGTGCTCGTTTGTATAGATTAGCTGGAGACTCGTCGTGTTCTCGGACTCCTCAACGGTGAAGTTGTCATCGATGTACTCCTGGGCCTGTCCTTCGGGCGAGTCGCTCTCGAACTGGTCGAGCGAGGAATCGTCGTCGACCATCGTCGCTCCCGCGCCCACGAGCGCGGTCAAGAGCAAGAGGACGACGAGGACGATTTTGGTGTGCGTCGTTACGATATCGGCGAGACGTTCGGGAACGCTCATCGAGACGGACCTCCGGAGACGGGTGGGAAATCGGCGGAAACCATTCTGTTGTTACGATCCTACAAAACGCTCGCTCAAGTACTTATTGGGAATCTAACACTATTGTGAAAGTCACAACTGTTGATAATTCGGGAGAAAGCGCGCCAACAGTAGCGCATACAGCAATCACAATTATATTTGGAGAAACCATCACCAAAATATGACATACCAATCGATCGAGTCAACGTGCCGTTCGGGTTCGAAACTGCGTCTTCAGGTGAGGCCATTCGTCAGGAATAGCGCTCGCGCTGGGTAACAAAAATATCGGCGGCGAACACAGTACGTCCATGGGTCACGATCACGCAGATCCCGAGTACGCCGGACGACTCCATCACGTCGAACTCTCCGCGTCGAATCTCGAGCGGGCGGTCGATTTCTGGGAGTGGTGGCTGGGCGAACTCGGTTACGAACCGAAAAGCGAGTGGGACGGAGGCCGTTCCTGGACCAATGGGTCGTTGTATATCGTCCTCGTGCAAGCCGAGGACACCGACCACCCGTTCGATCGCCGGGCTCCCGGGTTGGACCACCTCGCCTTTCACGCCCGTTCACGCCGACAGGTCGACGAGTTCACGGCGGGCGTTCGAAACCGGTCGGATGCAACCGTTCTCTTCGAAGATCAACACCCCTACGCCGGCGGCTACTACGCGCTCTACTGTGAGGGACCGGACGGGATGAAGATCGAACTCGTCGGGCCCGAGTGAGTCCACCGAGTTCCGAAGGAGTTCCGACCGAATGTGACAATCCCCAGATCTCGAGGATCCTCTCCGTCGAGGAGCCGCCAAAATCACGTAATCGTGACCGTCTGAAGGTCCTTGGCGAATCGAACGTCGCCGTCGTACTCGGCCGAAATGGACTCGAGCATCTCCTCGTGACGACCCTCGGTGTGGGGATAGAGGTGGGTCAGATAGACGCGTCCGATATCCGAGCCGGCGAGTTCCGCGCCGAGTTTCTCGGGCGTCGGGTGGTTCGACACGTCGACGTCGTCGGGGAACGAACAGTCGTGGAGCAAAATGGCGCATTCCTCGGCGAAGTTCACCAGTCCGGCGAAGGCCTCGCTGTCGCCGCTGAACGTGAACCGATCGTCGAATCGATAGGCGAGACAGGGCAGTGAATGTCGGGTTTCGTAAGCCGAAACGTCGAACCCGGCAACGTCGAAATCGCCGGCGACGACCTCCCTGACCTGCAACTCGAGTTTGTCCTGCATGTACTCGTGAACCTCGAGAAGCCCGTCGATCATCGCCTTCGTCCCCTGTGGACCGACGATCTCCAAGGTCTCCTCGCCCGCGAGCCAGCGGGCTTTCATTAGCGGGAGCAGATCGGCGACGTGGTCCAGGTGGTGGTGGGTGAGCAGGACGCTCGAGATTTCTTCGTAGCCGATCCCCGATTGTTGGAGCCGGTGGAGGACGCCCGATCCGCAGTCGATCAGGAGCGTGTGTTCGTCCTCCTGTACGACGATCCCCGTCTGGAATCGCTCGCCGGTAGGCATTGCACTTCCCGTCCCGAGAAAGGTCACTCGCATGGTCGGCTCGACACCGCCCTGCCCGATAAACGTGGCTCTCTGCAACCCCGTGTGAGGCGGGCCGCTCGGTTCGTCCCGGTAAACGGTGATGGACTCGAGCAACGATGCCTCTCGAGTAGGATTACCTCTCCAGTAACAGGGGCCCTATTATCCCGCCAATTCGGCCGCTCGGTCAGTGCGTGTCGATGTGATGGACCGCTTCGGGAGACAGCAGGCGACCCGTCGGGAGCTTGACCCATCCGTTCGCGAGGATCCGGACACGGCCTTCGTGAAGAACTGTTTCGCCGTCGATATCGCCGTAGACGACGGCGTCCTCATATTCTTGCTCGAGAAACTCGGCGAGATCAAAGTCGACGGCAGACTCGGTTGAGAGGACCATAAGATACCATCGAATTGAACGGTCAAAAATGTGACTGAGGCGGGTAGAACTTTGACCGAGAGTGGACTGAGACTTCGACCGGACTCCCGTTCGAGTTCCATTCCTCAGAGAGGCCCTTAGCGCGCGTCAGAGACGGATCGCTGGCGACCCTTCGGCACGACCGACTGCAGTTCGCCGTGGACGTAGAGTCCGACACCGAGGGGCTCGAGCTTCCCTCCTTCGACGGCATCGCCGTCTCGCCCCGGTCGCCCCTCCGGCTCGACCCCGATCTCGTGGGCGGCGATCAGGTACCCCCAGTCGCCGTCCCACTCGAGTTCCTGATCCTGGCCGTCGGTGAACGCTCGAGCTTCCTCCCGAGAGAGTTCGATGACGCAGTCGGTCGCGTACGGACCGAACCGCTGGACCGCGTCGGTCGTCGGCTTCCAGTGTTCCTGACGCGTTCGCAGACAGGTCATCCCGATCGCTTCGATCTCGATCGGCGAGGGAGCTTCGCCCGCGTAGACCCAGATCTTGCCCGCGCCCTTCTCCCAGAAAGTGTACTCGTCGAAGGTCTCCGGCGGAATCCCGAAGCGGTCGTGGAAGTACTCGATGACTTCCTCCCGACTCGCCCGCCCTTCGACCCGACGCTCGTCTGCGGTCGCCGGTAATCGATCAAATCGATAACCGACGTTCTCCTCGAGTTCGCCGCTCTCGGGCGTTTCGCTCGCACGCTCGTCGTCGCCCTCCGAACGCTCTCCAGCCATCACGCGGTCACCTCCAGTTTCGCGACGAAAAAGCCACCAGTATCGTTCTGGTGGGGGTAGATCCGCGCGGCATTCTCGAGTGACGAATCGAACTCCTCGTCGTCCCAGCTCTCGAGGCCGGACGAGTGCTCGAGGGCGAGGTCGAAGTCGACGACTTCGCAAGATTCGGTCTCGAGGGCGTGCTGAACGACGGCCTCGTTCTCCTCGGGGGCGAACGTACACGTCGAGTAGACGACGGTGCCACCCTCTCGAGTCGTCTGGATCGCCCGTCGAAGGATCCCCTTCTGAATGCCCGCGACGGAGTGAAGGTGGTCCTCGGACCAGTCCTCGAGTGCGTCCGGGTTCTTTCGAATGGTTCCCTCGCACGAACACGGGGCGTCGACGAGCGCCCGATCGAAGGAATCGAAGTCGAACGGCTTCATCGAAAAGTTTCTGGCGTCTTGATTAGTCACCGCCAGGCTCGTCGCGCCGAGTCGTTCCGCGTTGAATCGGAGCGCCGAGAGTCGTCCGAGATTGTTGTCGTTCGCGACGACCGTTCCTTGGTCGTCCATCAGCGCCGCGATCTGGGTCGTCTTCCCGCCCGGCGCGCCGCAGGCGTCCCAGACGCGCTCACCGGGTTGGGGGTCCAACACGCCCGCCGGCACCGCCGAGACTTCCTCCTGTCCGTAGGTGAACCCGTGAAACGACGTCCACGTCGATCCCGGCGAATCGGTCTCGAGGGTCAATACGCGCGGGTTCCAGTCGGCCTGTTCGTACGCGACGCCCGTCTCCTCGAGCACCGCGATCGTTCGGTCGACCGACGCCTTGATTGTGTTCACACGGACGGCCGTCCCGAGCGGCCGCCGGCACGCCTCGAGAAACGCCTCGAAATCGTCGATAATCGGTCGATACCGCTCGAATGGCTCCATTGCACCCTCTTTCGTTCGCACCTCGTTTGTGGGTTTCGAACCGCCGGCGAGAGCCCGATTCGACCGCCATCCGATCCGTTCGGCGTCGATTTGCCTATTGATTTATAGTGATCCCGCCGGTCTCAACACGTATGTCACGTGTTCGCTTACAGGGGGCACAAGCCGACCTCGAAAACGCCACGCTCGTCGAGGGATTTCCCGGCATCGGGCTGGTTGGAAAGATCGCAACCGACCACCTCATCGAGGAACTGGACATGCGCTACTACGCCAGCGTTCACTGCGAAGGGTTGCCCCGGGTCGGCGTCTATCGCGAGGGCGACCGAACCGTTCAGCCGCCGGTTCGCCTCCACGTGAGCGAAGAACACAACGTGCTCGCACTGCAGAGCGACACGCCAATCAGCGCGAGCGCCGTCGACACCGTCGCCGACTGTGTCACGAGCTGGATCGTCGATCAGGATGCACGACCGATCTACCTGAGCGGCCGTCCCACGGAACGAGAGGGAACGCCGACGATCAGCGGTATCGGGACCGGAAACGCCGGGGACGAACTCGATGAAATCGGAATCGATCCCCCCTCGGAAAACGGGGTTGTCAGCGGTCCAACTGGTGCGCTGATCAATCGAGCGGCCCAACTGGACTACGACAGTCTCGGTCTGATCGTCGAATGCAATCCGAACTTTCCCGACCCCGAAGCGGCCAGTGCCCTCCTCGAGAAGGCGATCGCCCCAATCGCGAATCTCTCGATCGACATCGAGGCGCTTCTCGAGCGAGACGAGGAGATCCGAGAACACCGCGAACAGTTCGCCCAGCGAATGCAAGAGATCGGGCAGGACGAAAGTACGCAGGCGAGGCCGCTTCGGATGTATCAGTAGGTGCAGACCGGTACGAACGTATCACTCTGGTCGGTATATCGTGGATGAAATATATTCGGGTTCAGAGTTGAACCGACTCGTTTCGGTCGGCGCTGCCATCCGGTTTTGACGGCGTTTCCGAAAAACTGACTTTCACACTGGCGTTCCGTTCCTGTCGGTTGTTTTGCGTCAGAAAGGTACCACGTGTTTTTTAGTGCAGGGTTCGTTCAGGAAGGATAGAGATGACTACCGAATCCCACGATGTCGTGGTCGTCGGCGGCGGAACCGCCGGTTGTTTCGCTTCGGCGACCGCAGCACGGGAGGGGCTCGACGTCGTCCTCCTCGAGCGGAAAACGGAGGAGGAGGGTGGGAAGATCGCCTGCGGTGACGGTCTGAAAGGCAAGAGTTCACTCCCGGACGTTATCGACCGAGATCGACTCAAATCAGAGTCGTTCACCAATCAACATATCGAGCGGGCGATTTTCGAAAACCCCCAATCCGGTGAAGAAGTCGACATCCCCTTCAACGAGACCGGGGCCGTCATCGACCGGTGGAAGTACGGACAGATCCTGCTCGACGAGGCGGATCGCGCCGGCGTGGACCTTCACTACAACACGGTCGTCAAAGACGTTATTCAGCCGAACAGACGGGTCGAGGGCGTAACGGCCGTACGAGACGGGGACCATATCGAGTACGAGGCGGATATCGTCATCGACGGCGCCGGTGCGCTCTCGCTGTTGCAGGATAAAGCCGATTTCTCCACTTCGACGTTCGACACGCGCGTCGACTACTCGCAATTTTGTTCGGCCTACCGCGAAGTTGTCGAGGTCCCCGAGCCGGTCGAGTGGGACGACGCGCTCGTTTTCAAGCCAACCGAAGAGCTTGGCTATCTGTGGTACTTCCCGCGTTCCTCGACCGAGATCAACGCCGGACTTGGCTTCCAGATGAACAAGCCCTCGATGCCCCTCGTCGATGTCCTCAAGGACGACCTCGCGAACCATCCTGAGTTTCAGGGCGCCGAGGTCAAGAACAAGCTCGGTGCGGCGCTTCCGACGCGGAGACCGTACGACTCCGCGGTACACCCTGGATACGTCGCTGTTGGCGACTCAGCCGGACACGTCAATCCCTGTACCGGCGGCGGCATCCCGGGAGCGGCGAAAGCCGGTCACTGGGCGGCAAAGGTCGCCACTGAGGCGATCAGCGACGGCGACGTGAGCGAGGCCGCGCTCTGGGAGTACAACCGCCGCGTCCAGACCGACTTCGGCAAACGCTTCGCCGCGATGGACCTGTACAATATCTTCGGCGGAGCACACGATATCGACGACCTCATCGGCGTCATCACCGCACTGCCGGGACAGCAACTCGTCGATGCGCTCGGCAAGAAAGGAACGGCCGACATGACCCTCGGGCTCAAATTAAAGACGATCCTCAAGACGTTCGGCCACTGGGATGTCCTCTACAAGCTCTACAAACTCCAACAGGAAGCGAACTCCCTCAAAGACGTCTACGATAGCTATCCGAACGATCCCGAATACTTCGACGCCTGGCGGCAGGAACGAGACGCCGTAATGGATGATGTTTACGAGCTGACTGGTGCAGAGTCGAAGTACTGAACGCCCATCACTCACCCCCGTCCGCTTCCGCTTTCATAACCCCCTTTTTTACTCGTCACTGAGTGGCTACACATGACAAGCGATATCGCCCCCGGAACGTGTCCAACCGCAAACGGCATGCCGATGCTCGGGCTCGGCACGTGGCAAAACACCGATCCGGAGCAGTGCGCCGAAAGCGTCCGAACCGCCCTCGAGATGGGGTATCGACACATCGACACCGCCCAGATGTACGACAACGAGGCGGCCGTCGGGGAAGGTATCGCCCGGGCCGACGTCGACCAGGAGGATATCTTCCTCGCGACGAAAATCGTCCCGGCGAATCTCGCTCGAGAGGACGTACTCGAGACGGGGCGCGAGAGCATCGAGCGCCTCGGCGTCGATTCCGTCGACCTGCTGTACGTCCACTGGCCGACCAAAGCCTACGATCACGAGGAGACCCTCGGCGCGTTCTCGGAATTATACGATGAAGGGCTCATCGACAACGTCGGCGTTAGTAACTTCGAACCCGAACAGCTCGAGGTCGCGGTCGACGTCTGCGACGCGCCGATCTTCGCCAACCAGGTCGAACTACACCCGATGCTCCCCCAGGAGCACATTCGGGAGACCTGCGATGAACTCGACATCGAAGTCGTTGCCTACTCCCCGTTAGCTCGAGGCGGCGTCTTCGATCAACCCGTGTTACAAGAAATCGCGGCCAAACACGACGTGAGCGAAGTGCAAGTCAGCCTCGCGTGGCTCCGCGAGCGCGGCGTCAGCGCGATTCCGAAAGCGACCGGTGAGGCTCACATCCGAGACAACTGGGAATCGATCACCCTCGAACTGGATCGAGCGGATCTCGAGGCGATCGATGCAATCGAGGAGACGCATCGAGAGGTCGACCCGGCGTTCGGTCCGTGGAACTGAGTTAGACCGACGACCAGAGTGTCCTTCGGCGTACCCGATAGATCTCGTTAACGCGGGTATGCCGCCGTTATGGCACCAAACGAGTGGCTATCAGCGATCGCAAAAGAGACAGGACGACCCGATGAACCTCGGAGCGATCGGCGGTCCTCCTCGAGACGAGGACGGCTGACCGCTCGGAATGAACCACGTGATCGACGAGCGGATAAATACGTATCAGAGAAGGTGATGATTTCAGGAGCGGATGGCGCTCCTTACATACGATAAAAGCCATCTATGGCCCCTATATGGGGCATTTATCCCGTTTCAGGAAAATTCCGAACCATAGCATTTCCATAACAATATACGGTCAACTCATAGCCCGACGTGTAATGAATACACGAGGTGTTCCTGAATGAACTGTCTCTTTTTTACGAACACGCCTGCACACGTTCATCTCTACAAACACACCATCGAACGTCTCGAGGAACTGGGCCACGACGTCCTGGTGTTCGCCAGAAGTGACGAGTGTACGGAGGCGTTGCTGAGCGCTCACGACCTGCCGTATCGAATCTACGGCGGTCGAGGTGACGCGAAGCACTCACTGCTGTGGGAACTTCCCATCCAACTCGGACGAATCGTCCGCCGCGCCCGGAACTTCGACCCGGACGTCATCTTCGGAATCGGACCCTACGCCGCGTACACGGGGATCGTAACGGGTTCGCCCGCTATCGCGGTCCTCGACTCGGAGCCCTCGCTGGATCACGTCGTCGCCCGGCCGTTCGTTCGCGCGTTTCTCACCCCCGAGGCGTTCCAGAAGGAACTCGGCGAGAACCACTACCGGTTCAAGGGGTTCAAGGAATCGGCGTACCTCCACCCCGAAATCTTCGAGGCCGATCCCGACATCCGCGACGCCCTCAACGTCGACCCCGACGAATCGTTCGCGATCGTTCGGCTCAACTCCTTCAACGGCCACCACGACGTGGGCCAAAAAGGGTTCTCGACCGAACAACGCCGACGGCTCCTCGAGACGCTCGCGGATGAAACGACCGTCTTCGTCTCCGACGAGGGAAGCAAACTGGACCTCAAGCGCCTCGACGTGCGCTCGTTCGACCTCCATCCGGCGAAGCTCCACGACGCGCTTTCGGAGGCCGACCTGCTGGTCGCGGACACCCAGACGATGGTCACCGAAGCCGCCCTGCTCGGAACGCCGGCGATCAGGTCGAATTCCTTCGTCGGCGAGTCGGATATGGGCAACTTCCTCGAGCTCGAAGAGGAGGGGCTCATCTACAACCTCTCCTCGTTCGAGGCGGTGCTCGAGCGATCGCAGACGCTACTCGCGGATGAATCCACCCCACGGCGGTGGGAGCGCCGCCGCGACGAGTACGTCTCGGATATGGTGAACCTGACCGACCTCCTGTGTACCGTCGCGCTCACGTTCACCGACTCGGCGCGCGAGACAACTCTGGGCGACGTCGCGGAGGTGAGCGGATGAACGTCTGCTCGGTCGTCGGGGCCAGACCGCAGTTCGTCAAGGCCGCGGTCGTCTCCCGAGAGCTTCGAGAGGTCGGCGAAGAGGTGCTCGTCCACACCGGCCAACACTACGACGAAGAGCTGTCGGACGTCTTCTTCGACGAACTCGAGATACCGGAGCCCGAGTACAACCTCGGCGTCGAGTCGGACACCCACGGCCGACAGACAGCGGCGATGATCGCCGAACTCGAGCCCATTCTCGAGGAGACTCAACCCGACGTTCTCCTGCTGTACGGCGACACTAACTCGACGCTCGCGGGTGCGGTCATCGGATCGAAGCGCGACGTCGCCGTCGCACATGTCGAAGCGGGCCTTCGGAGTTACAACCGCGAGATGCCCGAAGAGATCAACCGGATCCTCACGGACCACGCCTCCGACGTGTGTTTCGCACCGAGCAAAGCCGCCGTCGAGAATCTGGCCGACGAGGGGATCACGGACGGCGTCTACTGGACGGGTGACGTCATGTACGATATGATTCTCGAGGCCCGCACCCGGGCACACGATCGGTCGGGTATCCTCGATGACCTCGATCTCACACCCGGCGAGTTCGTCCTCGCGACGGTCCACCGAGCGAGCAACACCGACGACAGGTCGAACCTCGAGTCGATCCTCAAGGGACTCGCGTCCTCGCCGTTGCCCGTCGTCTTCCCCGCCCATCCGCGAACGATAGCGCGACTCGAGGAGTACGAACTCTGGAATCGTGCAACCGACGAACTCGAACTGGTCGAACCGCAGGGATACCTCGACTTCGTTCGACTGCTGGATGCGGCCGAACGCGTCGCGACCGACTCCGGCGGCGTCCAAAAGGAGGCGTTCTTCCTCGAGACCCCGTGCGTGACGCTTCGGAAGGAGACGGAGTGGACCGAGACGGTCGAGTGCGGTTGGAACGAACTCGTCGGGCCCGACGAGGGTCAAATTCGAGAAGCGCTCGACCGCGAGCGGGGAACGCATTCGACTCCACAGCCCTACGGCGACGGCGTCGCGAGCCTTCGAATCGTCGGGCTCCTCCAGCAAGCGTTCGACGACGACTCGAGCCCCGACGTGGAACCGCTCCCGAACAACCTCACGGACTGATGGCCCCCGACTCACCTCCGCGCGCTAAACCGGTACACAAACGACCTGAGAGAGACCATAAAGATGACAATCGACGGTGTTGCCGATCAGTGTATGCGGTCGTCGGAACCGAGGCAGTTCAATGGGGACGAGCCTCGTACGATAGATTCACCGGCGATCCGAACTTCCGACAGACGTTTCCGCTCCCCCAAAGCGTTTAACCGAAGTAATTATATCTAATTACAGACGATGACCGAGAACTTCCCCGAGTACGTCGACGTCGATTACGACGACGGCGACGGACAGACGCCCGAGGAGTATCCACACATACACGACAAAATCGAGAAGGCGATCGAGGTCACCCGACAGGGACTCGAGCAGTACGAGAACCCGGCGGTCATGTGGACCGGCGGCAAGGACTCGACGCTCGTGCTCTACTTCGTCAAAGAGGTCGCGGATCGGTTCGACCTCGAGGTCCCGCCCGCGATCTTCATCGATCACTACCAACACTTCGACGAGATCCACGGGTTCGTCGACCACTGGGCGGACGAATGGGATCTCGAAGTGATTTACGCCCGAAACGAGGACATCGGCGAGTACGTCGATGAACGAGGCCTCGAACCCGGCGACGACATCGAGATTTCCGAGCTCTCCGAACACAACCAGCACCACGTCGACAACATCCTCGAGTACGAGGAGGACAGCTTCCCGTTCCTGCTCGATACCTACGCGGGCAACCACCTCCTGAAGACGGTCGCGCTCAACGACGCGCTCGAGGAGTACGACGTTGACGGCGTCATCTCCGGTGTGCGCTGGGACGAACAGGAGGCCCGCGCCGACGAGACGTTCTTCTCGCCGCGACACGATCCGGACATCTACCCGCCACACGACCGCGTCCAGCCCATCCTGCAGTTCGACGAGGCGGCCGTCTGGGAAGCCTTCTGGAACTTCGCGGTACCGGATACTGTTGCCGAATTCCCCGACGACGGTTACGTCCCACAGAGCGACGACGACCTGCCGAACGACCTCACGCAGGACGACATCCCGGTCTCGCCGAAGTACTTCGCCGGGTTCCGATCGCTCGGGAGCGAAGTGTCGACCGAAAAGGCAGACAACGACCCCGCGTGGTTGCAAGACCTCGAGGGGACGACCGAACGCGCGGGCCGCGCCCAGGACAAAGAGGACCTGATGGAGCGCCTGCGCGATCTCGGCTACATGTAAGACGGTCGAACGTCGACGACGAAGCGTACAGTCGCTGTTCTTTCTTCGAGTTCGCCGCTCGAGGCGTTGCACTGACGTTCGAAAAATCGTCGGTCGTTCCTATCGCGCTCTCGCTCAGTTCGTCGCCCGGTACTCGCCGTGTTTGACACCGATTGCGAGCATGATCGCACCGAAAATCGCCATCGACGGCAGGACCATCATCATGATCGTGTCCGTGGCCATCGGGGCCATCGGTGTCAGTTCGGGAAGTGCAAATAGCGCTCCGGTTCCGGCGGCGAGAACGAGCGCGAACGCGCCGATCGTCTTGGTCAAGTCGAGTTCCATAGCAAATCTGGGTAACAGGTCGACCTAAGTCGAACGGAATCAGAACACAGTTCAAAAAAGTGGATTGTGATGACCGGCGAATCGGCATCAGTAGTTGGCACTATTATTTCGTTATTCAAAGTTGGGCGTGTGACTCGCGGTAAGTACAGGGCGTGGGTGTGTCAGAAAGGTGATCGTGCCCTTAGCTGTGTTTGGGTGCCCAGAGGTGATGATGAATCACCTCGGGGTCAAGCCTCGAGGTATTCTCCTATACCGTTTGATAAAGCAGTTCGGTAATGGGCATCGCCCAGATGAATGCGACTGTAAACTGAAGTACTGTCCCGATATGTCGGTGGGGCACAATCAACCACACGACGATGGTGGCCACACAGATACAAACGAGGACGACAATTGATGCCGTCACGCTGTTGGCATCCTGAAGATTGATATCGGCCAGTCCAATGGCCGCCACAATTCCGAAAAATATCCCTAGTCCAATAGCCGCTACCGTTGCCTCGAGCGAAACAATCCGACGGGCAGGCTCAATCAACAGCAATATCGGGGTTAGCGAGACCGAAAACAGAAGCGACCGAAGAATCCGTGCCCGCTCGTCAGCACCCAGTAACGGGTGTGTCTCAGTGGAGGGGCCGTTCATAAGGAGAATTGCATATTGTGTGGACATATATGTTTTCCTACCTCGCTGAACGCAAGTTACATTCACGCGTAGTTACCGACCTGTCTCGGTCTATTTCAAATATGTTTTTGAATGAGAAATCGCGCTACTAGCTACTGTTATCCGGAGGGTCGCACGAGATTCGCCAACGCGACCACTATCCCGAAGAACCATCCGAGCGGGAAGGATAGCCCGAGCCACATCCCCGCGTAGGCCGCTCCCTCGAGTTCGAAGTTCGCCCGAAGGTACTCGTTGGCCCCGCCGACGAACAAAACGTTGTCGAGTATCCAGACCGCGAAGTCGTAGCTTGGCTCGAGGATCACTCCCTCGAGCGAGGGCGTGACGAGCGCGGCGACGACGGGCGGGAGGAAGATCGCCGTCATCGCGAATGGGTAGGCCAGCAACACCGAGACGAGTCGTCCACCGATCTTCGAGAACCCGGCTGCGAGCGCCGTCGAGACGACGGCTACACCGCTGGCCGCGGCGATCGGAATGACGGCTTCAGTCGGCAACTGGAGGTGGGCGACGACGGTCAAGCCACCCCAGACGAGGACGGCGATTGCCGTGACGCCGACCACGCCGATACGCGTCGTCGTCGAGTCTAGCTTCGAGGCGTAAAATCGCGTCGCGAGACCGAGAACCGTCAGCGGATACATCGCGAGCAAGCCGACGACGCCGAGGACACTCCACACTCGGTAGACGATCTGCTGTGGAAGCGTTTCGGGTTCCCACTTGCCCATAACCGAGTGGCCGCGACCGCGTTGCCGAGGAAAGACGAGTTCCATCCACGCACCGTGTAACCGTTGTAAATCGACCCTCACAGCGCCGACGATACCACCGCCACCAGAGCGAGACCGGGTAGACATACGACATCCAAACTACCCATCCACCGTAAGTTTTCCTGCTCCGAACTCGCGATGTCGTCCGAACTCATGGCCGTTTGTTCGGCTCGAGAACGCATTCGATCCGGTTAGTAGTCAACATCGACCGCGGCTCCGATGTCGACCGGGGTCCCGTCGTCGGCGCTTTGATATAGCGCGTCCATCACGGCCATGTTCGCGACAGCCTCGGCGCCGTCCGTTCGGGGCGTCTCTCCGTTTTTGATACACGATACGAAGTGGTCAATCTCGAGACGGTACTGATCAGTCGGATCGAACGTTTCGACGGCGTGGCGACCGTCGACAGCGTACTCGAGTTCCAGCGGTTCGTCCGCGGGAACGTCGAACGCGTTGCGAACCTCGAGCCAGCCGTTTTCGGCCTCGACCCGGTAGTACTGGACTTTCTGCGTGTCGAAGCCTGACGCGATGCGGGCCGACGCGCCGCTTGCGTACTCGAGGATGCCGGCCAGTTCCGTATCGACGCCGGAATCGCGCGAATCGTCGGTATGGGCGTAGGCGCGGGACGGCTCCCCGAGGAATTGGCGGGCGACCGAAACCGGGTAACAACCGACATCCATCAGACTGCCGCCGTCGAGTTCCGGTGACAGACGGATATCGTCCGGACGCCCGGTCAACGAGAACTTGAACGACGACGTGACGGACCGAACCGTGTCAAACTGTTCGTCCGCAATCTCGAGTGCGCGTTCCGTCCGCGGATGGTACTGGTACATGTATCCCTCCATCAGCGTGACGTTCCGTTGCTCGCAGTACTCGACGAGTTCGCGGGCCTCTACCGTGTCGACAGCCAGCGGCTTTTCGCAGAGAACGTCAACGCCCGCGTCCGCGGCGGCTTTCGTCCACTCGGCGTGCAAAGCGTTCGGAAGCGGGACGTAGACGGCGTCGATCGGTGCGTCCTCGAGCAATCGACCGTAGCCGTCGTACACGTGCTCGATTTCGTACTCGTCCGCGATCGACCGTGCTCGGTCCTGACTTCGCGAGGCGATCGCGACGACATCGTGGTCGCTGGTCTGTGCGGCCGGAAGGAACGCTTTCTGTGCAATCCCTGCCGTACTGAGAACTCCGAAATCCATGGATCAACAGTGGGCGGAACGGTATTAAAACCTGTATGTGTTCACAACGAATCAGTTCGACGGGCCCAACGGCATGCCGGTGCTATCGCCGCGCGACTGCGGACTCGAGTCCCGTCACGTCCTCGAGAGAGGGAATCGACTCCTGGGCACCTTCCGTTTCGGTCGCCAGCGAGGCGGCGACCGTCGCGAGTTCCGTTGCGTCTTCGACCGAACGACCACTCGCCAACTGCGCGCCGAGATACCCGCAGAACACGTCGCCCGCACCGGTCGTGTCGACCGGGTCGACCGGCGGTGGACTCACGCGGTGGTCCGTCTCTCCCGAAACGATCACGTCGTCACCACCTCTCGTTCGAACGACCGTCCCGTCGAACGTCTCGAGGTGGCCCCCGAGCGTGTCGTACTCGGTTTCGTTGACGACGACGATATCAACGGCGGGCTCCTCGAGGAGCGGTTCGACGCCGTCGGTTGGGACGGGGTTAAGGACGACCGTCGGCCGCACCGGTTCCTCGTCAAGTCGCCCCAGCACGGATTTCATCGCGGGTACCGGAATTTCGTTTTGCATGAGCAAAACGTCCGCTCGCTGGATCCGCTCGTAGTGGTTGTCTGCGTAGCGAGCATCGACGCTCTCGTTTGCACCGCCGAGAATCCCGATCCAGGATTCGCCGTCCTCGTCGACGAAGATGTACGCCTTTCCGGTTTCTGTTTCGTCCTCGGCGATTTGTTCGACCGTTACCCCCCGTTCCTCGAGCGTCGAGAGGACATCGTACCGTTTCTGATCCGAACCGACCCTCGCCAACAGCGTCGATTCGACCGAGCACTGTGCGGCCGCGACGGCCTGGTTCGCACCCTTTCCCCCGATGCGGTTTCGGAACTCCGTCTCGGCGATCGCCGCAGGAACGTCACTGGTCCGGACGGTTTCACCCATGTCGGGAAACCATTCGTAGGTTGACTCGAGCGACCGGATTTCGCCTCGAGAACAGTAGGTGGCCCTGTCGACGTTGATGCTCCCCAATGTGACGACGTTCGACATTCGTATTCGATTCTAGATCGGTGTAGCTATATCCTCGTTCTGGTCTCTACGAGAAATCGTACCAGATCGACTGGTCACTGGGTCTGATAGTGAGGCGGCGACGAGTGCCGCGATCAGGGGTGATTTAAATCGGGACTGTTGAGTCACGCTAATGGATCGTCGGACGGTAGTCGGTGGAATACAGTCACCACCAACCGCCTTTCTTCTCGCTGTTGTTGTTGCACTCGTTTCGTGGGCCGCGCTTGCTGATACCGGAACGACTGCAACGATGCTTTCGATCACGCTATTTTGTATCGTTCTCTGGATTTTGACGCCGATTCCGCCCGCCTACACCGGTTTGATTGGGATCGGCCTCATCGCGGTCGCGTTCTCGACCGAGATGGCGCTCACTGGGTTCCAAGAGCCGGCAACCTGGCTCGTCGGGTTCGGACTGCTGATGGGTGAAGCGACGCGACGGAGCGGGCTTGCAAACTGGGCGGGACGACGAATCACGGATCGAAGTATTTCGCCCGCAGTTGGCTCGAATCCGTTGCAAGCCTACCGGCGGCTGTTGCTCGCGCTCTCGTTGGGCGCACACGCACTCGCGTTGCTCGTCCCCTCGTCGCTCGTTCGCGTTCTCGTGCTGGCCCCGATTCTGAAAGAAACCGGCGAGTTGTTCGAGTCACGGCAGGCTCGAGTGGGGATCTATCTCGGGCCGCTATTCGTTACGTTCTACGGTTCTTCGGGCATTCTGACCGCCGATCTGCCGAACATTATCCTCACCGGATTCGGCCAGTCGATTGCCGGCCAGCAGATCTCCTGGACGGAGTGGTTCACGCACATGTACCCTGTGATGGGGATTGCACGCGTGTTGGTCGTCATCGCGGTCGTGTACTACCTGTTCCGTCCCGAACCCGAATCGTCGTTCGAACTGCCGGCGACCGACGGACTGGCCGCCAGCGGAACCGAAAAGCGGATGTTCGGCTTCCTGCTCGTCGGCGCGTTCATCTGGGCGACCGACTTTGCCCACGGCTTTCACCCGGTCATCGGTGCGGTCGTCGTCGTCGTGCTCGCGTTCCTCCCGCAGATTGGAGCCGCCGACTTTCAAAACGTGGGCGGCGAAACCGACTTCTCGATCCTGTTTTTCATCGCCGCCGTCTTCGCGATCGGTGATGGGCTCGTCCACACCGGATTCTCCGACAATGCCGCAACCTATTTGCTCGAGTTGATTCCGACGGACGCACCGCTGGCGGTAATTCTCGCGTTTATTTTCTTCATCACGATCATCCTCACGTTCTTGATGGAGGGACTCGCCGTTGCGAGCGTCCTCACGCCGATACTGATCCCCTACGCGGAAGCTGCTGGGCTCCCGATCACGCCTGTGTTGATGTCGGAGGCAATGGCGTTGAGTACGTACTTCTTCCCATATCAGTCGGCGGTACTGATCGTCATCCTCGCGGAGGGTATCGTCGACACCAAAGAGTTGATCTACACCACCGTGGCGTGCTCGCTCGCGACGATCGTGTTTTTGCTCCCGCTCCAGTTTGCGGTGTTTGCGTTGCTGTACTGAGTGAGAGTCACCCTTCTCTCGATGACAGCCGGTGAGAGTCACACGCCCTCGAGACCGCTATCAACCATCGTCTCTCGCTGGCTCGAGACCTCCCAATCGTGGGGTGTTCCCCTCGAGTTCGTCGCCTTCCATCGTCAGTCGCCGTCGTCAATCGTCGTCCGTCTCCGGGTCGGGGTCCGTCGAAGCGACTTCGCTCGCGTTCGGTACCGAGACTTCGTCCTCGTCTCTCAGAAACAGCGACCGCTGGGTTCCGAACGCGAGCGCCATCGACGCGACGGCGATCAGGGCGATGATCGAAAACGGCCCGCCGGTGATGATCGCCGCCGCCTGAAGCGCGTCGACGCCGCCGGTGACGATCAACAGCGAGGCGAGCGCGCCGATCAGAAAGCCCCAGATAATCCGGTTAATCGTCGACGGGCGTTGCGCGCCGCCGGTGGTGAGCATCCCGAGTGCGAGCGTCGAGGAGTCCGCGGACGTGATGAGAAAGAGGAGAACGAGTAAAAGAAACATCCCCGTCAAGACCTCGCCGAGCGGAAGCGCCTCGAACAGCGGGTATCCAGCACCCGCTTCGTCGTACATCTCCATCGCGGAGAGCACGTCGGCATCCCCCTCTCGCTGGAGGAAGATCGCCGTTCCACCCATCGTCGCGAACCAGGGGATTGTGATGCCAGTCGAGGCGAGGACGCCGGTCGCGGCGACCTGTCGAACGGTCCGGCCACGTGAAATCCGCGCGATGAACAGGCCGACAAAGGGCGTCCAGGAGAACCACCACGCCCAGTAGAAGATCGTCCAGTCGCCGATCCAGGTCGAAACGCCGCCGGCACCCGTCTCGGCGGTCCCGGTGTAGAAACTCATCTGAATGAACTGGCTGATGTAGGTGCCGAGCGCTTCGGTTCCGATCGCCGTGATGTAGTTCGTCGGTCCGACTATGAAAGTCACGACCGTCAGCAGTCCGAACAGGCCCAGATTGACGTACGAGATTCGGCGGATTCCCTTCTGGACCCCGAGCGCCACCGAGGCCGTAAACGCGATGGTCATTCCGGTGATGATGAGGACGGTTCCCAGATCACCGACCGAGGCTCCGGTCGTCCACTCGATACCGACCAGAAACTGGCTCCCGACAAGCCCGAGCGTGGTCGCCACACCGCCGATCGTCGCGAACACCGCGAGGATATCGACAACCTTCGCGATGGCGCTGTCGAGGTTATCGATACCGATCCACGGGGCAAGCACGGTCGAAATTCGCATCGGCGCGTCGTAGCGGTACGCACAGTAAGCGATCGGCAAGGCGACAACGACGTAGGCCGTCCACGCGGAGACGCCCCAGTGGAAGAACGTATACTGAATCGCGCCGACAGCGGCCTCGGAAGACTGGGATTCAGCACCGATGAACGGGGAGACGACATCGAAGTGCGAAACCGCCTCCGCGGGTCCCCAGAAGACGATTCCCGCGGCGATTCCCGCCGAGTACAACATCGCGAAGTACGAGAGGAACGAAAATTCCGGGTCTTCATTCTCCTCGCCGAGTTTGATGTTCCCCCAGGGACCGAAGATCAAGAAGAGGACGAACATGACGAGAAAGAACATAACAATCAGATACCACCAGCCGAACCCGGTCCAGATGACCTCGTTCGCGGTATCCATGTAATTCGTCGCCGCGTCCGGCGCGAAGACGAACGCGAGCACTGCCGCCGCTGCGATTGCGAACCCGACGCCGAACACGACCGGGTCTAACTCCTCGAGAAAGGCGGCTTTCGAACCTCTGGAACCAGATTTACCCATTAGATGGTGTGCACCAGTTCGGTTGGTGACGGTGATTGAATGCGGCTCGGTACACTCGCCGTAGTCGTGCGATTATCACCGACTGTGAACGGTATAAAGTCGAGAGACCGCTATTCACGTCTACCTGAGTGTTTCCGAGACTGCGTAAGTGTGCTGGGCTTGCACTATCGTGGTAATTCGTGAAACTTCGAACGGGAATTCGCACGACTCACTATCTGTTCCGACCACCATTCAAACTTCAACACGCTCTCAACCCTCAGGAACACGACGGAGGACCGCTCGAGTCGACCCAGTCGCTACTGGCCGGCTTCGTCTACGCTAGAAAAATGTCTGAGTTAGTCGCTAATGAACTTGTTATCTCGCCAGTTGACGCCCGTCTGGGCGGCCTTCCGGTCTCCCGGTCCTTCCACAACTTCGACGTCCGCCGGACGCGGCTCGCCGTCGACGATTCGGGTGGCCTCGAGGTCGCCGTCGTGTTCGGAGATGGCTGTCAGTGTCCCCTTCTCTGCGGCCTGTGCGATATCACAGAGCACGAGAAACATTTCGTACTGGAGCAACGAGTTCTGGAGGACCGTCTCGCGGTCGCCTTTGAACGCGGCGAACTCGACGAGTTCGGATTCGATCTCCTCCTCTTCTTCCTCGTCCCAGCGGAAGGAGTTGCGTCGCTCTTCGGGGTCTTCTTCGTAGACTCTGTTTTCGGTGACGCTGGCTTTGAGCTGGGCGGCGGGCGTGTACTTGCTCACCGATTCGTCTTCGGAGACGGCCTTGAGTATGAGTGTGTTGTTTCGACGCGTGAGTTCGACGTCGGTGACGCCGTCTGGATAGACCGCCTCGTCCAGATGGTCGCGAAGATCTTCGAGTGGCAATTCGAGGGTCGAGTGGAGCCGATATACGTGTCGTGAATCCTCTGTTGACATGGTGGGAAGGTGTGCCGGCGATAGTCGCTGGTTGCTAGTACGGGAGCGTGCCATATATGACCTGCTGTTATATACGGACATATCAGGCCCGTACCAATGTAGTTATTCGTCCGATACGCGTTTCGAGCCACAGTGGGTGGCGCGCTCAGGCGGCGTTGAGCGTCTCGGCCAGTTCGTCACGTTCCTCGAGTTCCGTAAGGATGTCAGAGCCGCCAACGAACTCGCCGTCGACGAACGTCTGTGGGATAGTCTCCCAGCCGCTGTGTTCCTCGAGTGCCGCGCGGTACTCACCGAGCGAATCGAGAACGTCGACCGTCTCGAACTCGTCGCGGTGCTCGCTGATGAGACCCAGTGCACTTCGGGAGTACCCACACTGGGGCATCAGTTCCGTTCCTTTCATGAACAGAACGACCTCGTTTTCTGCGAGGGTTTCTTCGACGTGCTCGTCGACTTCGTCCTGATCGTGGCCCTGATTTGGTGGGAATTCCATACCACATCATACGGGAGTGTATCAGATAGGCCTTGCGTCATTATCCAGCATTCACCGGCCCGGTATTTGTCGGAAAACACGATTTCCGCTGAAGCGAATACAGTCTTCGTCGAAGCGGATCTACGCGTTCGAAGTCGATTCGCGGCAGTTAGACCGCAGTGAGTAGCTTTTCGACTACCGTTTCCGGGGCGGAGAAAAAGGGCGAGTGACTCGCCTCGAGTGTGTGAACTTCATCGCAGGGGAGTGCCTCGAGCATCTCCCGTTGGGCTCCGGGAGTGATTGCCCGATCCTGATCGCAGCGCAGGTAGACCCGTGGGACACTCCCGAACTCGTCCGGAGTGGTTTCCACCGGCGTAACCATTCCCGCCAAGGGCTCGGGCCGAAGCAGTGATTGAGCGAGTTCCACGTCGGGTTCCGAGCAGTCACCGTAGAACGCCTCTCGAGTTGCACTGTCTGGGACACGAGCCTCTCCGGCGTCCTCGTCGACGACGAGGTTCTGCGTGACTACCGATTCCTCGTCCGATTTCGAGTAGTCAACAAGTGAGTTGCCGTGTTCGGGAAGGAACGCCGTGAGGTAGACGAGCGTATCGATCTCGTCGGCGTAGTACTCGGCCGTTTGCGTAATTATCACGCCAGCCATGCTGTGGCCGACCAGAATCGACGGGTCATCCTGGGCTTCGAGCACATCTCCGACGCGTTCAACGTGGCTCTCGAGGGTGACTTCCTCGACCGGGGTTGTATCGGTTCCGTGTGCAGGAAGATCGATCGTAACGACATCGTGACCGGCTTCCTCGAGTTTCGGTACGACCTTGTACCACGCCCAGGCGCCATGCCATGCTCCATGAACTAAAACGAACGTACTCATAGTTGATCACCGGAAACGAGCTGCGTTGGGTTTTCCATACGGGGAAATCCAATAGCTGGGTCAAAAGTGTTATTGTGCTTGAAAATTCCGACGAGAGTACCGTTATCCCAGCACAAGACGTGTGAAAAACAGAGACAGAACGAGTGTAATTTTCGTTCGAAGATCCATTTCACGACGGCTCAAGACGTACGATTCGGTCATCGTCCGCGAGCGGGAACTCCCCGTCCGCTCGACCGTCGCGATTCGACGTGAGCAGGTACAACGTTCCGTCGGGTCCCTGCTCGACGTGGCGAAGTCGACCGTACTCGTCCCCGAAAAGCGGCTGGGCGGTCGCCGTCAACCGGTCGTCGAGCCACTCTCCGTCGTCTCGAGTTTCCTCGCTTCCGTCTCCGTTGCTCGTTTCGCTGCCGTTGCTTTCGGCTTCGTTCCCGGTTCTCGAAAATTCGTCATCCCTCGATAACGACACGGCGTACAGCGTTTCCGACGTGAGCCCGCAGACGAACAGTCGGTTTTTCCAGTTCGGAATCGTGTCGCTGTCGTAAAAGTCGATGCCGGATGGCGCCCACGTTTTGTCGGGGCCCGTGTTGAGAACCGGTGGCGTCACCTCGTCGTACTCGCCGTCTCCGTACGCTTCGTACTCCGGGTCGTCGGGCCCGCCGCGAAGCACGTCCCACCCGTAGTTGCCGCCGGGGTTGACGATCGATATCTCGTCTCGAGCCACCGGGCCGTGTTCGGCCACGAACGGGACCCCATCCGGACAAAAGTCGATTCCCTGCGGATTTCGATGGCCGAGTGAGTAGGTCCGAGAATCGCTTTCGTCGCCGAAGTTGGGATTCCCCGAGACGGGATCGCCATCGGTCGTCACGCGGAGAATCGCTCCCGCCAACGAACTCGGATCCTGTGTGAGAGCCGGCGTTTCCGCATCACCGGTCGTCACCCAGAGATCGTCTTGGGGACCGAACGTGATGCGTCCGCCGTTGTGGGTCGTCGCTCCCGGTATCCCCTCGAGGATCGGCTCGAGATCCTCGGTCTCGAGATCGTATCGAACGACGCGGTTTTCGATCTCGCCGGTATCGACGGTGTAGTAGACGAACAGAGCCAACTCGTCCGGATAGGACGGGTGAACCGCGAGGCCGAGCGTCCCGCCCTCGCCGGGTGCCGATCGATCCGGGAGGTCGGTGGCCTCGAGGATCACCTCGCCGTCCGCCGCCTCGAGTTGTGCGTCCTCTCGCATCGAGTCCGCGTCGAAACGCCTGACACCACCGTCTCGTTCGGTGACGAACGCGTCGTCGTCGGCGAAGGTGAGGTCCCACGGGATCTCCAGGCCGGAGACGACCGTCGTCGATTCGACGTCCGTTTCGGTGGGCACGCCATCAGCGGGTTCCCAACTGGGTTCGGACCACTCATATTCGGGTGCGTCTCCCGGCTCCGTGAGTTCCGTTTCGTTCGAATCCTCGAGACAACCGGCGAACAGAGTCGATGTCGCGCCAACCGTCTGGATGAAACGCCGTCGGGACGGACGGTCCATATGAACCGAGACGACCCGAAGTCACGACTGTGCTTCGGTACGTGCGGGCTCTTCCGGTATCCGATTCGTGTGCCAGCGAATCTCCATCTGGCCGGTCGCGAAAACGAGACGACGTCAGTCGGCCGTCAGTCGGCAGTTGCCGCCGAGCGAGCGTCGTCCGCGCTCGCCGACCGCCAGAATCCCTGCGCGTACGCGCCAATGAACATCCCCGCGATCCCCCAGAGGATGGCGTAGTTTCCGACCCCGAGACTGGCGTAGGCCGCGCCGGGACAGATGCCCGAGAGACCCCAGCCGACGCCGAAGATGCCGCCGCCGATAACGACGTTCTTGTCGAGTGTCTTGAGTCGGCGACCGTAGGACGCCCCGGTCATCGGTGCCCGACCGACCAGTCGCGGCGCGGTGAAAAAGACGATACCCGTCACGACGGCGGCACCGCCCATGACGAACAGCAGGCCGAAGTCCTCGAATAGTAAGAACGAGAGGACAACCTCCGGCTGTGCCATCTGGCTTAGGCCGAGTCCGAACCCGAAGATCAGCCCGCCGACTAACACCAGCGGCATGAACAGCGGGTGTTGGTCGTGTTCGGCGCTCATGGCAGGCCGGCCACCCCCACGGCCTGAACCAGCTGTGCGGTTCCGATCGCGATTAGGAGAAAGGTTGCGACGCCGACGAACGACGCCCCCGAAACCGACCCGACGCCACAGACGCCGTGGCCGGAGGTACAGCCCTTCCCGACTCGAGTCCCGATTCCGATGAGGACGCCGCCGATAAGCAGTCGCCACCACTCGACCTCGGTTACCCAGAGCCCGTCCTGTGGCGAGAGCGTGACAGCATATATCGCCGCCCCGGCGACGATGCCGAGCGTGAAGACGACTCGCCAGTCGCGCGATGGACGGTACTGCTGGAACCGAGAGAGGTTCGAGGTGTACGATAGCGTCGACTCGAGAAACGTACTTGCACCAGCCGGTATCGCCGTGCCGAGGTAGATCACCGCAACCCCGAGTCCGACGAGCAATCCCCCAGCCGCGTAGTGGCTGATTCCGTTCGGGAACGGGTCCGAAAGGAGCGCCACGAATAACGGTAATTCACTCATTACTCTCGAGAAAGCAGTCAGCGGGTATCAATGTGACACCCGCGGGGAAAATTGTGTGTAACTCGGTTGGTCGCGGTATGGGCCGGCTGGTCGCGGTATGGTCGATTAGTCGCGCGCCCATCGTTGAGCGGCGTCGGGCGGTAACAGTCCGTTGCCCGGCGATCGGATCAGTCCGCAGTCGCCTGTGAAGAGAGAACGTCGAGTTTCTCCGCGGTATAGCCGAAAACGTCGCGGTAGCCGTTGGCCGACATGAGAACGGGATAGAACGATTCGTCGGCGACCTGCTTCTCGCCGTCCGCAGCCGCGAAGGAATCGCCTTCGTCGACTCGAGTGAAGTTATCGACGAACACTTCGTACGTATCGGCCTGGTCCTTCCAGATACAGTCGATGAGCCGGTAAACCGGGAGCTCGCGACTGACCCTATCGCCCGGAAGCGCGCCGGTCGCGGTGAGGAATGCGCGTGTGAGGCTGTAGGCGTTTTCCGCTGCCGTTTCGCTGCCCTGGAGCCCGCATTCGACTTCGATCGTGTCGATCTCGGTGAAGAGCCGCCCTTCCGAGAAGTTCCCGGTTTCGACCATCGCCGCGACGGGCAGTTGCGGACAGAGCTCTCTGGCGGTTTCGGTTACGCTTTTGACGATTGCGAAGGGTTCGCTGTGACTCTGCGTTGAGTGCATCGAGAAGGTAAAACACCCCTCGAGCTCGTCGGTCAGTTCGGCTGCCAATTGTTCTTCGTGAGTTTCCGCGCCTGGATCGCCGGGAAACGCGCGATTGAGATCCTCATCTATATACCGCTCCTGCGCTTCGAGCGCTCGTTCGTTCGCGACGACGAGCTTGACGGGACGTTCGACGGCCGGCCGCTGCTCGAGCAGTCGTTCGACGGCTCGAACGCCGCAAGGCTCGTCGCCGTGAACGCCGGCGAGAATCGCCAACTCCGGCGTACCCGACCCGATCTGTGCAACTCTCATTGTCGGATATAGGTCGGTCAGCCTCAAAGGCAATTCGGTTGGGAGCGAAGCGCGGTATCGAGTAGCACAACGCGGCTATACCCCGATACGGAACCGTACAATCGGATGTCAAGTCAGTCTTTCGTGGACAATAAGCACCAGTACAGTTCCTCGAGACGGCGATTTCTCACTCGACGGCTACCGCCTCATCGACCCGATCAGGTAGGTACTCGAGCCAGACACTCCATCACTCGAGCGCCTCGGCGTACGCAAAATCGACATCGCGAGCCGCCGGTTTCGAGCTGTCAAGTCGAATTTGCCAGTCGCCGATCCGTTCGGGGTCCTCGAGAGCGTTGGTCAGGACGGTGCGAACGTCGCGCAGGTCGACCCCGTAGTAATCTTGAGGGACGCCCTGGAGGTACTCAAGCGCCGTCCGAAACAGCGAGCGCATGCCGTCGTCGTCCCGAAAGTCGACGTGTTTGTACGCCCCGGCGGCGACCTGAACCATCCCGTGGAGGAACGCACTCTCGGTCCGTCCGCGGCCGTAGTTGTACCACTCCGCTTCGAAGCAGTCGTGACTCTCGTGGTACGCTTTCGAGTTGAACAGCCGAACGCCGTGAATCGTCGCCCGTCGGAGCGTTCCGTGCTCCCAGCGGTCGTCTTCCTCGAGCCAGCCCGGGGGATTCCCCGCGGGCGGCCCGACCGTTGGATCGTTCGTGTGCTCGTCCATGGAGACACCAGCCCGGCCAGCGGAATATCGGTTCGGGTCGGCTCCGTCGAACGTTCGATCGGCTCATATCCTCCTCGAGGAAGATACCTAGCAAAACGGCCATTGTACTTATCCGCACCCCATTGCTATCTCCGAGTAATGCAACAGCCGTACGGTCGTTGTGAGGACTGTGGTGAGCGTCTCTACGAACATATCGAAGGTGGGTACAACTGTACAAACTGTGGCGAGCGCTACAGTGAGGATTTTTTCGACGCCGACCCCGAATCGTCGAAAGTCGCAGTGGCGGGTCACTGAGTAACGTAGGGCCGGTGTCCGCACTCGAGAGCGAGGAGTGTTCCGTTCCCAGCCTCGGCGTCGACTCGAGTCACCGCGGAATCGCAGGGTATTCAAACGATAGTCTCTAACAGTGGCGTGTGTGCGAGGGTAGCCAAGCGGTCAACGGCGACGGACTCAAGATCCGTTCGTGTAGACGTTCGTGGGTTCAATTCCCTCCCCTCGCATCACAGCGTTGCGAACGACCGCTCGAAGCGGGCTACTAACGGTAGCGCAGGTCGAGTCGATATCGTCGTTCGCCACGCACGATGCGGAAGATCAGCACGAAGCGATCTTCCCTCGCAACTTACTACTGAACCAAGCCTTGAGCGAGAGCGACGGCTCTCGAGTGAAATCGCGGACTCCGTCGAGAGAGGTGGGCGAAATGTCGACAAAGAGGGTCGAATTCGGCACACCGGATCGCTCCGTTCGATACGGGAACTGCACCTACCGTGCGGTCCACCCGCCGTCCGCCGCCAGACACTCACCGGTCACGTAGCTCGCGGCGTCGCTCGCCAGAAAGACGACGGGACCTGCGATCTCTTCGGGTGAGGCGAAGCGCTCGAGCGGCGTTCGATCCAGAATCGACTGCCGGAGCTGGTCGTTCGCCTCGAGCTCCTCGGTCAACTCCGTCGAGACGTATCCGGGTGCGACGGCGTTGACTCTCACTTCAGGGGCCCAGTCCAGCGCCATACTCTTGGTCAGGCCGACGAGCCCGTGTTTCGAAGCCACGTACGGATGCTGTCTGGGAAGCCCGACGAGTCCGCCGACGCTCGCGATATTGATCACCGATCCGTCGTCGCTCTCGAGGAGCGACTCCGCCGCGGCGGTCGTCACCTCGAACGCTCCGCTGAGATTGACCTCGAGGACGTTCTCGAGGCTCTCCGTCGAAATTTCCTCGGGGCGGCCGAGCGCGTCGTCCGGGTTGAACCCGGCGTTGTTGACGACGATATCGATACCGCCGAACTCGGCTTCAGTGCGGTCGATCACCGCCGAAACTGCGTCCGGATCGGTTACGTCGGCGTCGGCGGCCATCGCGGTACCGTCGCTGGATTCGATTTCTTCGGCGACGGCGTCGACTTCCGCGGTCGTTCGAGCGGTCGGAACGACCGCCGCTCCCGCGGCGGCTAACTCGAGTGCGATCGCTTTGCCGATACCGCGTCCGCCGCCCGTTACGACTGCGACTCGTCCGTCGAGATCGAAGGCATCTATCATACGTTGTCTGAGATCCGTTGTCTCACCCCTGTCGCGCGGGAGCCATCAAACCACCACAACTTTTCGTTTCCACCGCCGATACTCGAGTAATGGACGAACTCGAGCGGGCCGACGACAGAGCTGACTGTGCGCTCCGTGCAGCCAGAGCGGGCGCTTCTATCGCTGAAGACTCGTTTCGAACCACACTCGACGTCGAAACGAAAGACGGGAAGACGGACGTCGTTACGCAGGCAGACCGCGACGCGCAGGTCGCCGTGATCGAGACGATTCGGGAGGAGTTCCCCGACGATGCTGTCGTCGGCGAGGAAGACGACGAACTCAAGGAGGTCCCCGAATCCGGCCCCGCCTGGATCGTCGATCCGATCGACGGCACGAACAACTACGTCCGCGGCCTCCGCGTGTTCGGGACCGCAGTCGCGGCGGTCATCGACGGCGAACCGGTCGCCGGAGCGACCGTGCTTCCGGCGCTCGAGGATACGTATCGCGCGGGTCCGGAAGGCGTCTTCCGAAACGATCGGTCGATTTCGGTCAGCGAGACGGCGGATCCCGAAGCGGCCACCGTCTGCCCGACCTTCTGGTGGAACTTCGACCAGCGCGACCAGTACGCCGCGGCCAACCGGGAGGTCGTCGAGCGCTTCGGCGACATGCGCCGGTTCGGTTGCGCACAGGCGACGCTCGCGATGGTGGCCTGCGGCGGCCTCGACGGGACGATGACGAACCTCCCGACGAACGCCTGGGATACCGTTGCTGGGGTCAAGATGATCCAGGAGGCGGGTGGAACCGTCACCGATCTCGAGGGCGAACGGTGGAGGCACGATAGCGTCGGGCTCGTGGCCTCTAACGGGGAGATTCACGACGAACTACTCGAGGCGACGCAAGCGATCGACGGCTGAGCGCAGGACTCGAGGCGGTCTCTCGTTTCGAATCGGCCGGTTTCAACGCGTACGAGAAACCGGAAACGGTAAGCGGTCGCCGCCACGGATATCGGTCATGGACGACTTCATCGAGCGGTTCGGTCCAGAACACGTCTGGGCCGCGACCGTCGCTATCCTCGCTTCCGCGGTCGCCCTGTTGGCGATTTTCTTTCCGCAGCGAGTGTACGTCGACGTCATCTGGCACTATTACTGGGGACCGGTGGTCGCCGACGCCCACGGCTGGAACTGCGTCGCGTGGGCTGGCGGCGAACAGATCGAGTGTGAACCCGGTGCGGAGGGACCAACGGCATCTCCGGGGTACACCTGGCAGTCGTACGCGGGCTACATCCCGACGCTCATCCTCGGCGTCATCGGCATCATCTTCCTGATCAAGCGCCTCGATATCGACCGCTATCGGGCCGGCTTCTACGGGCTGTTTCCGTTCATGCTCTTCGGCGGTGCGTTGCGCGTCGTCGAAGACGCGAACGTCGCGGCCTACAGAGACACCGGGGAGCTCGCGATCGAACTGCCGTGGTCCGGATTTCTCATCAGTCCGCTAATCTACTTCGTCGTCTTCATCGTCGCCGCGATCGCGGTCGCCGTCTCGGTGTGGCTCGAGCGAAACGACCACGTCTCGGGCTACGAGTACCCGCTCGCGGGGATCGGGACGGTGCTTCTCGTGGTGACCGTCGGGTATCTCGGCTACCTCACGGCAACTGAGCCGTACGCGACGTTTTATGGGTGGCTTTTGGTCGTCACGCTGGTCGGCGCGACCGTCGCAACCGGGATTACCTGGTTGCTCATCCAGACGTTCATACCCGGAATCAACCGCGGGACGGAGTACATGGGACTCGTCGTCATCTGGGCCCACGCCGTCGACGGCGTCGCGAACGTCATCGGACTCGACTGGGCGACCGCGTTCGGCCACGCGAACAATCTCGTCCCCAAGCATCCGGTCAACGCGTGGATCGTCGACACGACGGGTGCGCTGTTGCCCGCAGATATCGTCGCGGTGACCGGTGAAGCCTGGCCCTTCCTCTTCGTCAAACTGGCCGCCGCCGTCTTCGTCATCTGGATCTTCGACGAGACGGTCTTCGAGGACAGCCCGCGCTATGCAATCTTGCTCATGATCACCGTCGTCGCGGTTGGACTCGGGCCGGGAACGCGAGACATGCTTCGAGCGACGTTCGGCGTCTGATTCGATATCGAGGCGTTTCTGGGCGGTTCGCTCGAGCAAACGTCGGGCGGCTACGGGATTTTTTCGATCTGCTCGCGTTCGAGTGACTCGCTCCTGAGCTGTGACGGCTCCGAACGGGGCCTTTAATCGCACGCGGCGGAAACGGGCACGTATGACTACGACAGCGGGATGGTTTGCGGCCGTCGCATCCGATTCCGACGCGAGCGATGACGCACTCGCCGCCACGATACGCGAGGGGGCCGCGAGCGAATCGGATTCCTGGCCCGCACGGGCGGTCGACGCAGGGATCGTCGACGACGAGAACGAGTACTACGATCTCCTCCACCGAGCGACGATGGCCGCGACTCGAGCGGCCGTCACCGAACGCGAGCGAGCTGACGACAGCCAGTTGATCCACGCGATTCGCGCGATGGACGACTGCCAGCGAACCGCGAACGAGCTGGCTGAACGGGTCGCGGAGTGGGGCGGAACGCTCGACCCCGACGCCGGAACGGGAATCGAATACGCTCGAGCGCTCGCGAGCGACGATCCAGACCCCGACGAGACGGCCGTCACTTCGCTGGCCGAGCAGGTCGTCGAACTCGAGAAGGAGGCCGAACGTTTGGGCGAGTACATTGAACAAACGATGCCGACCGTCGCGCCGAATCTAAGCGCGCTTGCCGGGCCCGTCCTCGGCGCGAGACTGATTTCGCTGGCCGGCGGCCTCGAGTCGCTGGCGAAGAAACCGAGCGGGACCGTGCAAGTCCTGGGTGCCGAAGACGCGCTGTTCGCCCACCTCCGCGGGCACGCTCCGTCGCCGAAACACGGCATCATCTACATGCACGACGGCGTTCGTCGGACCCCGATGGAGAATCGGGGCTCGGCGGCGCGGGCGCTCGCCGGCAAGCTCTCGATCGGTGCGCGAGTCGACCACTACTCGGGGGAGTACCGCCCCGACCTCGAGGCCGAACTGACCGAGCGCCTCGAGACGATTCGGGCTCGAACCGGTGACGAGTACAACGGCGGGGGCGAGGGCAGTGATGCGGTCGCCGATGCTGATGGGGTCGACGATACCGACGGAGGTGCCGACGATGAGTAACCTCCCACAGGGCGTCGAGCGACGCCAAATCGACGGCGAGGAGCGACTCGCCACTCGAGGGGAGCCGGTCTACGGTGAACCGATCGAAGACGAGTGGCGCGCGTGGGACCCTCACCGATCGAAACTCGGCGCGATGATCGAACTCGGGCTGGATCACGGCCTCGAGGGCGGGGAGACGGTTCTGTACCTCGGCGCGGCGAGCGGGACGACGGTGAGCCACGTCGCGGACTTCTCGGGACCGACCTACGCCGTGGAGTTCGCCCCGCGACCCGCTCGAGACCTCCTTTCGGCCGCTGAGTCGCGGCCGCGCCTGTTTCCGCTGTTGAAAGACGCCCGGAAACCCGAGACGTATGCCCACGTCGTGGAGTCGGACGTCGAGGTTATCGTCCAAGATGTCGCGACTCGAGGGCAGGCCCGAGTCGCACTCGAAAATCGTCAGTTTCTGGCCGAGGACGGACGCCTGTTGCTCGCGGTCAAGGCCAGGAGCGAAGACGTGACGCGCGACCCAGAGGACGTATTCGCGGACGTTCGCGAGGAGCTAACGGCGAGTTCTGACGGCTACGAGATCCTCGAGACCGAGCGGTTAGACGATTACCACACTGACCACCTCGCGATCGTCGCGCGCCCCCAGTAACGCGGTAGTAGCGTGTTTCTTCGGCGAAACGCTCGCTCGAGACCGCTCTCGAGCGTACCAGGTTCCGATCACCGAGAGCGCTTCCGAGTCCAAACCGTATTTACCACCTCGGCCGAAAGCCACAGACGATGGAACGCGGGTCGTCGGAATCGTTCACACGGATGGGCACGCTGGGCATCGAAGAGGAATGTTTCGTCGTCGACGGCGACGGACGGCCCACGAGCGGGACGGACGAACTCGTCTACGAGCACGACCCACCCGAAGTTCTCGAGGGTCGGCTCGATCACGAGCTGTTCAAGTTCGTCATCGAAACACAGACGCCGCTGATCGAACGTCCCGAAGACGCCCGCGGTGCGCTCCTCGAGATTCGACGGGCGCTGGTCGAATACGCCGAGGAACACGGGTACCAGATCGCCGCCGCGGGATTGCATCCCCTCGCGAAGTGGCGCGAACTCGAGCACGCGGAGAAGCCAAGGTACCAGTCGCAACTCGATCGGATTCAGTACCCACAGCACCGAAACACGACCGCTGGCGTCCACGTCCACGTGGGCGTCGACGACGCTGACAAAGCGGTCTGGATCGCGAACGAACTGCGCTGGTACGTCCCGATCATGCTCGCGCTCTCGGCGAACTCGCCGTACTGGAACGGGTTCGACACCGGCCTCGAGTCTGCACGGGGAAAAATATTCGAAGCGCTGCCCAACACGGGTATGCCGACCCACTTTGAGGACTACGAGGCCTTCGACACGTTCGAGCGGCGGATGCTCGAGGCCGATTCGATTCGCGACAGGGGTGAGCTGTGGTACGACGTTCGCCCGCACACAGAGCACGGAACAGTCGAGATTCGAACGCCGGATGGGCAAGCCGATCCCGATATCGTGCTGGCATTCGTCGAATACTGCCACGCGCTCGTCGAAGCGCTGGCCGAGGAGTACGAGGACGGAACGACGGGCGAACGCCACCGGCGCGAACTCCTCGACGACAACAAGTGGCGGGCGATCCGGAACGGTCACGACGCGACGTTCATCGATCGCGATCTCGAGGGCACCGTCGGGCTTGGCGAGGTCGTCGATCGAGAGTGCGAACGATTGGGCATCGACGGCATCAAAGACGTCTATGACTCCCCGAGCGGGACGGACACCCAGCGCCGGCTTCGACAGGAGGAGGGGACGGATGCGCTGTGTGAGTCGCTGCTTCTCGAGGGAGAGTGAGTAGAATCGGCTTGCGAACGATTCGCTAGCCGCTGCAAAGCTTTAACACCGCGGACAACTTTGTCCCCGACGAGAGGACACATGGCTTCAGACGAGATCGACGAGCACCAGCCAGATGGTCCGGACGACCGAGCGGACGGTCCGAACGATTCATCCGAGACTGGCGAACGAATGCGTGAAACGGCGGCTGACGAGGTCGACCAGCGGATCGTCGATCTCCTCTCGTGGATCCTCGACACGGAAACGAGAGCGAAGATCTACGTCTACTTGCTGGCGAATCCAGGAAGCACGTCGGAGGAGGTCGCCAAGGGGACCGGCCTCTATCCGAGTACCGTCCGAGAAGCACTCGCGGAGCTCAACGACGAAGACCGCGTTATCCGGGAAAAACGCGCCAGCGAAGGCGCGGGGAACAATCCCTACGAGTACACGGCGATCCAGCCGAGCGACCTCGTCGGCGGCGTCGTCGATCAGGTCCAACAGGAACTGAACACCATCTTCACGCTCGACCGACTGCTCGATCGAGACGGCCAGCGGGAGCTCGAGGACGATGAAGACGCCGAACCCGTGACGATCACGGTCGACGAGGACGACGTGGCCGCACTCGAGGAAGAATTCGAGAACGGTGAGAGCAACGACGCGGCGTCCGACGATACCACAGAAACGGATTCCGCTACGGAAGACCCCAGTTCTGAGGATCAAGACTCATCGGCTGATGACGCGTCGGATTTAGGGTCAGAATAACTGTACCGACGGTAGTAAGATAGGCCGGGTGACAGTCTCGAGAACCGGTCTCGTCGACTTCAACGGCTCAGTGTTGTCGGTTAACGCGTTGTCGCTTCACGTCTCATTGATCTCCGAAACTTCGGTTGGCACTGGTCACTGTGAGTCACTCGTCGTGGATTCCGAGAATACCCGGTCGCTCGAGTTCGAGATCGCGGTCGACGGCTCGGGCGGTCACGGTCGGCCACTGGCCGGTGGCCGTCAGCGGTTCGAACTCGTTGTCGGTAACGAGAACGGTTCCTTCGCTTTTTGCACCCTGTATGGTCGGATTCCAGGCGTAGGCCATCGGCGCTCGCACGGCCGCCTCGTGATCCGGCGTGGCGATCCATTCGCGGCCGGCGAAGCCAGCGGCACCGCCCTGGTGGTGGAGTTCCCACTCGCCGTCCCAGCCGACTTCGTCGTAGGCGTGCTGGATCGCGTCGAAGACATCGCCCGCCCTTGGGGTCGTCTCCGGTGTTTTGGTTGCAGTTGCGAGTTCTTGCGTGGCCGCAAGCGCCGTCGTCTCGACTCGAGTCGCGGCCGCGTGGCGGTCCTTGAGCCACGTCGGCGGGTCGAACGCAACGGTTCTTGTACAACTCGCGTGCAGGCCGTCTCGCTGTGCGGTTACCGAAACGAGCGCGTAGTCGCCGAGCTCCTCGCGTTTGGGCGTGTAGTGGCGATACTCGGTGGCGCGTTCGGAGCCGCCGACGAGGATGACGGGCGCTTCGATTTCTCGAGCTGATAGCGCAACCCGGAGCGCGGAGGCGACTTCGTGTTCAGTGTCCTCGCTACGGAGCTCGTGACAAACGGATTCGACCGCGGCGGCGGTTTCGGCCCCGAGATCGCGGTATCGCTCGCAGTCTTGCTCGGTCAACGGCTGGCGAAGCGTCGTCGGATCGACCCGTTCGAACCACGGGATGTCGATATCCGCCGCGGCGTTTTTCCCTGTGTACTCCGTGAGTGCGTCTTCGAGGGACGTTTCGTGCCACGGAAATCGTTCGACTACAGGTGGTTCCTCGAGGTTCGGGCACTCCTCGTCGAGGATGCGGTCGGCTTCGATGTTGTCGGTGAGAAGCGTCAGTTCGTCGCCGTCGTAACCGATTGCCGCGACGCCAGCGTCCGCGGCTCGGTCGATCACGTTCGAGCCGCCGGTGAGCCAGGTAAACGAGTTCGGACGGGCGAACCAGACCGACGCGAGGTCGCGATTCTCGAGATAGTCGTCGAGCCGCTCGAGTTTCTCCATGTCGGGTGCTTGCGTGGGTGGTTCTTGAATGCGACGAAGCCGCTCGTTTACTCGTCTCGCGATTTTCTTCGCTATACTCACTCGAAGACAGGAGTTCAATCTGGAGTCGGTAGTTGTTCGTTCGATAGTGTTTTGGGTAATTGATATTCTTCCACGGTTCAGCTGCAAAATGATTTTAACACCCCACTATCGCCGACAATAGGGATTTCCACATCCTCCCCAACCGATTCGGTCACTCGCACGCTCGTTCCCTCATCCACTGGAAGACGCTTTACGACTTCCAAGCCGTTCGATCACTTTGTGATCGAAAACCTCGCACGGGTTTTGATCGGGGTTCGATCGAACCCCGATCCAGCGCGCGCCGCCGCGCGTGCTGTGGTCGGTCCAGAGGCGCGTATGCCGTGACTACTTCGCTGACAAGTGGTTCGTTTGTCGAGGGATTCGCGCGTCTCAAGTGATTCGTCAGGACCGAATCTCTCGGAGCTTCTCTCGGCCCGGCGCGATCAGTTCGTCGAGGTAACTCGCGAGGGTTCCTTTGGCGTCTGCGGGGTGGAGTTCGCCGGACTCGAGGTCGGCCTCGAGGGCCTCGTAGCTCTCGTAAGTAATGTCACCGCCGTACTCGTCGGGTCGCTCGACGACGACTTCCTCGAAGCGGGGGAAGACGTGGTACTCGAACAGTTCGAGAACCGGGTTCTCGAGGTCGCCTTCCGGATCGGCCGTCGGCGGACAGAACGCGGAGTTGACCTTGTCCTCGAGTTCGTCCGTCGAGTCCTCCATCGAGATGGTGACGCCCTCGCTCGAGGACATCTTGCCCTCGCCCGAGGTGAGATCGGCGACGATCGGCGTGTGGAGGCATGGCCGGACGTCGTAGCCCAGTTCAGGCAACTCCTCGCGGGCGAGCATGTGGACTTTCCGCTGGTCGATTCCGCCCACGGCGAGGTCGAGGTCGAGGTACTCGATGTCCAGAGTCTGCATCAGCGGGTAGACGACGTGGCTCACCTTCGCCGTCTCGCCGCCCTGAATCTCAGCCATCGCGCGCTGAGCGCGGTTCAGCGTCGTCTCGAGCTCCAAGGTGTGCAAGTCCAGCGTGTACTCCTCGTCGAGCTGGAACTCCGAGCCGTAGACGAACTCGGTCTGGTCTTCCTCGAGTCCGTAGGCCAGAAACTGCGCGCGCATCTGTTCGGCCGTCTCGCGGATTTCCTCGAAGGTTCCCTTGCCGTTGAGGTAGGCGTGGACATCCGCGAGCAAGACGACGACCTCGAGGCCGGCCTCCTGTAAGTCGATCAGTTTGTTCGCGGTCAGCAGATGCCCGAGGTGGAGCACACCCGAGGGTTCGTAGCCGACGTAGGCGCGCTTGCCGTCGGGATTCGAAGCGAGTTCCCGCACCTCCTCGTCGGTGACAACCTCCTCGGCGTTTCGCATAATCAACTCGTACGCGTCCATACGTGGACGCAACCGGGGCAGGGATTTATGCGTTCTTGAACGATGCCACCACTTCGGATAGTGTGGGGCTTCCCTTTCGAGCGCTCAGAAAAGAGAGAACGTTCAAAGGAGAAAGCAGGAGGAGGAGACGCTCTCGAAGAGTTCTAGAATATCGAATGGGAACCACCCGCGGACTTTTATGTGTTCATCTGTTGATCCCTTAGTACGCGAATTGCCCTTCAGAACTACAGCTGAAATTACCCGAATGCGTCCTCACAGGGTACCGAAGACGATATCCACGCCGATCTCTGCTGATCTCGTTGGTGGACGGCTGCCGTGAACGTCGATGCCTTCAACTGACTGAACACGGGGAGATCATGAGCGAAATTAGACAACACGCGGAAACAGACGATCCGACTGCCCAGACCGGGGTCGAGGCCCTTCAAGCGAGTCCCGACTTTCGAGGACCGGTCGAATCCTCGAGACATCACGAGTCGAACGATCACCTCGCGCTCGTCTACGAATCCCGAGACGAGCAGTTCCAGACCGCGATTCCGTTCGTCCGGCAAGGACTCGAGCGAGGCGAACGATGTCTATACCTTGCAGATGAGAACAGCAAGGCGGAGGTTCGAGCGGCGATGGAGACCGCGGGAATCGATACGGAAGCAACACTCGAGTCGGGCGCGCTCACCATTGACACTGCGGCAAACTCCTACCTCCAAAACGGAGCGTTCGATCCAGACGAGATGCTGTCGAGTCTCTCGACGGCGATCGACGACGCCACCGAATCGTACGACGGCTTCCGAATTACGGGAGAAATGACGTGGGTGCTCAGCGAGAGCACCGACCTCGAGGATCTCATCGAATACGAAACGAAACTCAACCAGTTTTTCCCACAGGCTAACGCCATCGCACTCTGTCAGTACAACCGCGAGCGGTTCTCCCCGGAGATAATCCGGGATATCATCAAGACACATCCCTACGTGGTCCAACAACAGACAATCTGCCAGAATTTCTACTACACGCCCCCTGCTGATTTCTTCGGTCCTGAAACCCCAAAAAACACTGTCGATCGGATGATGGACACGCTCTATGACCGATCGACGGCGAAGAACGAACTGGAGGAACGCCAACAGTCGCTCCACGAGCAAACCGAAATCATGGCCGACTCGACACAGACCTTCGAGGAAAAACTTCAAGATCTGTTCGAACTCGGCTGTGAACGGTTCGGACTCGATTTCGGCGGCCTCGCCCGCGTCGAACCCGAAACGGATTCGTTCGAACTCGAGTATACAAACGCGACCGAGGACGCGTTCGAACCCGGTCTCGAAATGCCGCTTTCGGAGACGTTCTGTCCCGCAGTGATCGATCGATCTGGCGTCACAGCTGTGACCGATCCATCGCTGGACGATTTCGACGAAACCATCGCGCATCAAGAATGCGGCGTATCGGCGTATCTCGGCACGTATCTGGAGTTCGAGGCGACGACAAACCGAACGTTCTTCTTCGTTTCTCAAGAGCCAAAAAGCGAAGGGTTCAGCGACGACGAACGCACGTTTCATCGGTTGCTGAGTCAGTGGGTCAAATACGAACTCGAGCAGGAGAAACGCGAGCGCCACCAGCGAACGTTGTACGAGATCGCAGCGGATACGGATCGGACGTTCGAGGAAAAACTAGACGCGATCTTCGAACTCGGTTGCGAACGCTTCGATCTCGATGTCGGCTGTATCGCCCGGATCGACAAACCGAACGATGCGCTGGAGGTCGAACTGACGAGCGAATCCGATGGCGAGGTTGTTCCGGAAGGAGAAGTCCCGCTCTCGGAAGCGTACTGTCAGTCGATAGTGAACGGCCAAGAAACCATCAGCGTTACCGATCCGGTAGGCGACGGATTCGAAGAGACCGCCGCCTACGACGAGTACGGGATCGAGACCTACCTCGGAACGCGAATCGAACTCGAGGCGTGTCAGGACAGAACGTTCTTTTTCGTCTCCGACGAGGAACGGTCGCGGGAATTCTCCGCCGCCGAGCGAACCTTCCATCACTTGATGGGCCAATGGATCAAATACGAACTCGAGCAAAGACACCGAGAGGAGGACCTCAAGGAGTCGAACGAACGGCTGGAACAGTTCGCCTACGCGGCGTCTCACGACCTCCAAGAGCCCCTCCGGATGGTCTCGAGTTACCTCGAACTAATCGACCGACGCTACGGTGAGGAGCTCGACGACACCGGCGAAGAGTTCCTCGAGTTTGCCGTCGATGGAGCTGATCGCATGCGGGAAATGATCGATGCGTTGCTCACGTACTCCCGCGTTGAAACCCACGGAAAGTCCTTCGAACCGGTCGAGATGGACGACGTTTTCGAAGGGGTTCTCAAAAGCCTCCAGATTCAGGTCGAAGAGCAGAACGCGGCGATTTCCACGGAGTCACTCCCCTGTGTGAGGGGCGACTCGAGTCAGCTCCAGCAGGTCGTCCAGAACCTGCTGAGTAATGCGATCAAGTACAGCGGCGAGGAGCCGCCCCAGATTCACGTATCTGCCGAACAACACGGTCGGAAAACGATTATTTCGGTCCATGACGACGGGATCGGGATCGACTCCGATAACGCGGATCGGATCTTCGATGTTTTCGACCGGCTGCACAGCCGCGAGGAGTACGCGGGCACCGGTATCGGTCTCGCTATCTGCGAGCGGATCATCGAACGCCACGGTGGCGAAATCTGGGTAGAATCCGAACCCGGCGAGGGGTCGACGTTTTCGTTTTCGCTGCAAACCTCCGGGGAATTCGCCTCGACGCGGCCGAGTTGATCTCACCGGGACCCGCATCGATTGGAGGGGGTGAAGATCGAACCGTTTCCGTAGTAAAACGGTATTACCACCGACAGTGATGCGAACGCGATTGGAACAGTCGCCGGCGCTTTTGGGATCCGACTCGAACCGATCCCGCGATGAGTGACCCCAGTCCCAACGACGACGACGGCGAGACGAGCGTGGGTTCAGATCACCGGGCCGGAGACGAGTTTACCGACGACGATATCGGCGCAGACGACCGGATTCGATCCGACGAACGGACGACGAACGCCGCGCAGGTCGACGCGGGTGGGGATCCGCGAAACGAGTCGACGCAAATCGCGAACGAAGAGCGCCGGCGAAACACGGCGTTCGTCAGCGGTATCGTCGCCGTGATCGGTGCCTGGGTTGCGCTGTCGGTGCTGGTCTACGATGTCGCGACGGCATCGCTGTGGAACAACGTCGCGGTCGGTGCCGTCGTTTTCCTCGCCGCAGGCTACAACTACTACCGGTTATCGAACGACATCCCGCTTAGCACCGGTATCGCGACGCTCGTCGCGCTCCTCGGTATCTGGCTGATCGTTGCGGCGGCACTTCTCGAGATGACGATGGGCCTCTTCTGGAGCACCGCCGTCTCGGGACTACTTATCGCGGGGCTGGCCGGGTACAACGCCTACGAATCTCGCGAAGCGACGACGGTCGCGACAGATCCCGATACCGGGACGCGATGAGAGAAACAGTTCGTTCTCACCGGGTGGCTGACGACTCGAGTTGTCGAAGTCGATAGGCTGCGGCGTAGTGGCCGGTCGCGACGACTGCAAAGGTGATCATCGCAATCGCAAACGCGATCGCGAGTACCGGAGAGATGCCGTTGATGTAACTATTTCCGAGTTGACCGAACGCGAGTGCAACCGGGCCGATAGAGATGAGCGAGCATTCGATCGGCGATTCGCGAAACAGTTCGGAATAACTGATTGTTTCAGACCAGACCATGATTCAAACAGGGGTTACGGTTGTTGAGGGGCGGGTTGTCGTATTCTTTTTGGTTCGATCGTCAGCAGTTCGAACCGGCTTCGGTCGGACCGATACGTTCTTTCTTCACGCCCTCCAATCTCCAATTATGCGGATCCGAGAGTTTAAAGACGTACTCGAGGACGTCACCGATCACAGCGCCGATCCGGAGGACTGGCGCGCTGTCGCCGGCGACCGCGCTGGCGGGGTCGGCGAAGACATGTATCTCGCCCACCCGAATGCGGGGGTGTTCTTCCTGAAGACGTACGCGAAGAATCCCTTCGAGGTCCACGGCGTTGGGACCCGAGTTGCTCGAAGCCTCGACGACGAAATCGGCTCGTTCCTGCCCGAACGCGAAAGCGGCGGTCGATTCGCCGTCCAGTCTCCGCCCGAAGACGAGGATCACGCCGAGTCCGTCGCGAAACGGCTCGAGACGGTTGTCGAAACCCACGCGGACGCGCCGACGACCGCGGAGGATTTCTTCGACGACATGATGGACGCCCTCGAGAGTCCGGCGTTCGGTCCGATGGAGTACGATCAGTACGACCGCCCCGACGAACTCGACGGTCTCGCAGACCAGTTCGACGAGGCGGAGAAACTGTTGAGCGAGGAACTCGACGATCTCATCGAGGCCGACGAGGTCGACCGCGGATTCATGTAATTTCTGATAATTCCAACAGCTTTCTCTCCCTCCACAGAATCGAACCTCCACAACCAGTTTTTTCGCTCCCAATTTGGGGCGACGGTCCGCCGGAGAGGCTTTGTGTACTGGTCTCGAGCATCCACACATGAACGTCGAGGAAACGATTCGTGAGTACTACGAGACGTTACGCCGGGGCGGGCAACTACATCCGTATTTCCTCGAGGGCGACTCGACGACCAAGTTCGGGGTGAGCGAGGCGGTTTTCGGCTACGAAGACGTCGCCGACGCCCTTCGCGAACAGGCCGAATCGACCGCGGAGTGGACCGTCGAGAGCGAAAACCTCGTCGTCGACGACCGCGACGAGTACGCAATTTTCGCCGACGAGGTTACCCTCGCGTGGACCGACACGCAGAGCGGGCAGCGGTGGCGATTCGACACCCGGTGGAGCGGAACGCTTGAGCGGCAGGGCCTGGATGCCGATCAAGCGGAATGGAAGTTCAGAACGATGCACGTCAGCGCCCCACACCAACTGTGAGCCGGCGAGACACGACGTCGAGAGAGCTTTCGGACGATAATCGGCTCATGATCAGTTTCGTCTGTCTCGTTGGCCTTTCGGGCGGGTTGATGGCGATCTTCGGCGACGCCTCCGTCCCCGTCGTCGGGCTGGCGACGATCGGCGGACTGGTGGTTGGGAGCTGTCTACTCTGGTATCTTCGCTGGATCCTTCGATGATTTCCCCGGCTTCGATTTCGGCCGTCCGTCGGAAACGGCGAGGACGGTCACTCTTCGCTGGGTTGTTCGATGAGTCGAGCGATTGTTACGACCGTCTTGAATTCCGAGGGCTGTCCACGAACTCTTACGACGTCGTCTTCCGGAAGGTATTCAATAAATTCGACGGAGCTCGCCTTCGGGAGGTGGAGGTGTTGCAGTTCGAGTTTGATCTCCCGGAGAAAGTCGTCCGGGATGTTCGGCGGGTGGGTATCCGTTTCCCAGGACGCGACCGTTTCGAGTAGCTCCTCGACGGTAACTTCGCCTCCGTGCTCTTTGAGATAATAGATAGCGTACCGCCGACGTTCGTCACTGAGCAGGTCGAAAACCGTATCGAGCGAAACCATTAGTGTCTAGTCGCATCCGATCGCTATAGCTGTCTCGGCGGTCGTCCTCAACGGGGAGGCCGCCGAAAACCGCGGATGACATTGAGGGGAAGATTACGTGACCGAGATTGGACAGCAACAGTCGAGATGGACAGCAACAGGAACGAGAGACGTGTGAAACGGAGTGGTCGGTGACCGCTTTCCCGAACGGCAGTGGTTACCGCTCGACTCGCCGAACCCAGGTTCCCGGAGAGTCGAGTTCGTCGTGGGTCGGAAGGTTCCCCGGCCGTTCCCACACCAGACTCGCGGTCTCGAGGTCCCGAATTCTGACGACGTGTTCGAAGAAGTTCTTTCCGCGTTCGTACTGTCGTTGCTTGAGTCCGAGTCCGAGCAGTCGACGGAACAGTTGCTGGAGCGGCCCGCGACCCTGTCTGCGGGCGTCGAGCTTTCGACGCAGGTCTTCGTACTCGTCGTCGAAAGCGTGGTCCATCAGTAGTTCCGCGTAGCCCTCGACGACGGTCATCGCGGCGTCGAGATCGCGAAACGCGGCCTTGTTGAATCTCCCCTCCGCGAGCGCGTCGATCCCGTCCTCCATGCGGCTCTCGAGGTGGTCCGACAGCCACGGAGCGGCACCGAACTCCGCGGCGTGTGTCACCTCGTGAAAGGCGATCCAGCGGCGGAACCTGTCGGAGTCGACCTCGAGCACTTCGGCGGCGTTGAGGATGTTCGGCCTGACGAAGTAGAGGGCGTGGTCATCGGTGGGTCTGTCGGCGAGCAACAACGGATCGTACTGGCCGAGTACGTTGCGTCCGAGAAAAGACAGCAATACCGTCATCGTTCCCGTGTTGATCGTTCTGGCGACGCCCGGGAACACCTCGGTGTGGTTCTCGACCGGTGCCATTACCCGCTCGAAGGTGGCGACGTTGGCGTCGATCCAGTGGTGGCGGTTCTGGATTTCGATGGTTTCGGGGACGTCGAAGTCGGCTCCCGAAACCTCGCGAACGCCTGCTCTGGCCTCGCGGACATCCTCGGCGTACGCTTCGCGTTCGCCGGACGCGAGATCCAGCGATCCGGGATCAGTTGCAGCCTTGGCGGCGTCGGCGGCGGATTGCCAGTCGACTGCATCGTCACCGGAGGCCCCGGCGACTGCCCGGGCGCTGCGATAAAGATTCATAGCTGAACTAGGACGAGCGGACGCAAAAGCGTTCGGCCCGGTCGCTGTCTGCGGAACTTAGTTGACGATGACGTCCGGCTCTTCACGTTGCTCGAACTCGTCTTCGTCGTCGTCACCGCGGAACTTCTTCAGGGCGACGCCGATGCCGACCAGAAGGGCGAGTCCGACGAGGACGCCGATTGCACCCTTGCCACTCGAGTCGTCTTCGGCGGCTGCGGCCTCGTCCTCTTCCTCGGAATCGAGCGCTTCCGTTTCGACCCGTTCGCCGAACGGAAGCGCGTCGTCGATCACTTTCGGACCGAATTGGGTGTCGCCGTCCAGATGCAACTCGATGAGGGTAAACTTCTTGTTGCCCATACGATGGACATCCACGGGAGCGCACTTAGCCGTTGTGCTGATCGAAGCGAGAACGGCCAGTGAAACGGAAGCGAACGGGAGCGTGGACGCCCAGAACCACGGAAGCCGGCGTAGCGCTCGCAACGAACTCGAGGGATGTCTGCTCGGATACACTTCGGGTGTCGACCACTGCACCTCGGTCATCAAGTGGTTGACTTGATTCGAGAGAGAGAACGACCAATTTTTGGTGTTTCTTTGAACTCCAAACTGAGTGGTGAATGTGTCGACATGTTCCAATTTATTTGGCCAGTACATTCATGTTCCTCGGCAATTCAGGCCCGCTATTGCCGGTTTTGAGGTGGTAATCTTGTTCCAGAGACGACCGGTACGATTAAGTGTCCATCACCTGCGGTCTTTCGTATGAGTGGACGACCGCTGGACGTCCTCGAGGCGTCACTCGACGAACGGGTTACAGTCCGATTGAAGAGCGGCGACGAGTACGTCGGCGACCTCACCGGCTATGACCAACACATGAACCTCGTCTTAGAAGACGTGACGATTCCCGTCGAAGACGAACTCGCAGAGGAAGCGCCGGGCGAAGACACAACCATTATACGCGGCGATAACGTCGTTTCGATCACTCCATGACTGGTGCAGGAACCCCGAGCCAAGGAAAGAAGAACAAGACGACACACGTCAAGTGCCGACGCTGTGGCAACAAATCGTACCACGTGAAGAAAGGCGAATGCTCCTCGTGTGGCTTCGGCAAATCGGCCAAACGGCGAGGCTACGAGTGGCAGTCGAAGACCGGCGACAACTAATTCTGCAGGTATTCGCGTCTGCCGTTCTCGAGACACCCAAAGTGAAATCTGTGTAGCCGGTCGAATCCGTGCGTAGCGAGGCCAATGGACAGTCCTTAGTTCTGGGCGACGAACCGAACGGTATGGAGACGACAGACGCCTTTCGCGGCCTCGAGTGTGTCGACTGCGAGGCGACGTTCGACGCCGAGGACGCGAGCCACGAGTGTCCGGAGTGTGGCGGGATTCTCGATCCGAGCTACGAGTACGGGGCGATCGACCTCGATCGAACGCAACTCGAGTCGCGGCCGTTCGACTCGCTGTGGCGGTACGAGGAACTGTTGCCGTTCACGCGAGAGTCGGCCGTGACAATGGACGAGGGAACGACGCCGCTGGTCGAATGCGAAAAGCTGGCCGAGGAGTTGGGCGTCGGGCGAGTCCTGCTCAAAGACGAGGGCCGAAATCCGACGGGGACGTTCAAGGATCGGGGTCAGACCGTCGCCGTGACGGCCGCGACACAGCACGGGGCGAGCGACGTTGCACTGGCGACGGCGGGCAACGCCGGGCAGGCCGGAGCGGCCTACGCCGGACGGGCCGATATCGACTCGCACGTCTTCGTCCCCTCGCGCTCGAGTTTCACGAACAAGGCGATGATCAACGTCCACGGTGGCGACATGAACGTCGTCGGGGGTCGAATCGGAGACGCGGGCGCGGCCTTCGCGGAGGCGCTCGCGGAGAACGACGACTGGTACTCGCTCCAGACGTTCTCGACGCCCTATCGCCACGAGGGCAAGAAGACGATGTTCTACGAGATCGCAGAACAACTCGAGTGGGAGGTTCCCGACGCGATCGTTTATCCGACCGGCGGCGGCGTCGGCCTCGTCGGGATGTACAAAGCCGCACGGGAGTTCGAGCGACTCGGCATAACCGACGAACTGCCGCGACTCTACGCCGCCCAAGCCGAGGGTTGTGCGCCCATCGTCGAGGCGTTCGAGAACGGACGCGACGTACACGAACCCGTCGAGCATCCCGACACGATCTGCGGCGGAATCGAAATCCCCGATCCCGACGCGGGTCCGTGGATTCTCGAAGCGCTCCGGGAGACCGACGGCGGCGCGGTCGCCACCGACGACGACGACATCCTCGAGGCGGCTATCGCCGTCGCGAAAGGCGAGGGACTCGAGATGGCACCCACCTGCGCCGCAGCCGCGAGCGGCGCGTGGGACCTTGCCGAAGACGGCGAGTTCGACGGCGACGAGACGATCGTGATCCTGAACACGGGGACCGGGAATAAGGAAGCCGACGTGTTGCGAAGTCATTTGATGGGTCACGGAATCTGACCGGCTCGGGGAGGAGCAAAGCGGCCCCTGAGTTGGCGAGCGATTAGAGGAAACTACATTGGTATCGTGGCCCATACCACGGCTACCGTTTTTGTGTCTCGATTCGTTGCAGTTCGCATGGACGTTGACGAATACTTCGACGAGACAGCCGCGTTTTACGATGCCGTCTACGACGAGAGCGTCGACGGCGATCTCGAGTTCTACCGAGATCTCGCGCGGGAAGCGGACGGTCCGGTGCTCGAGGTCGGCTGTGGTACGGGCAGGATCTACCTCGAACTGCTTCGCGACGGCGTTGACGCCGATGGAATCGACATCTCGAGTAGCATGCTCGAGATCCTTCGAGAAAACGCGGCCGAAGACGAACTCGATCCCACCGTTCGGGAAGTCGACGTCACTGCGTTCGAGGCCGATCGAGAGTACGCGCTCGTTATCGTCCCGTTCCGCACGTTCTTGCACGTCATCGAGATCGACGACCAACTCGAGGCGCTCGAGCGAATACACGACGCCCTCGCGCCCGGCGGCCGTCTCGTCCTCAACGCCTTCGTCCCGAGCTTCGAGGTGATCTGCGAACAGTACGGCACGTGGGAAGAACGAACGCTCGAGATCGAGGGAGAGACGTACATGTACCGAACGAAGACCGAAGTTGTCAACGAGGTGGAACAGCTCGCTCATATTCGGACGGTGGTTCTCGATCAATCTGGCGACAAACGCTTCCGGACGAATACACCGTTGAACCTGGTCTCGCGGCGAGAATTCGAGTTGCTTTTTCGGCTCTCGTCGTATTCATCGTGGCAGGGTTTCGGCGGCTTCGATTGGGACCCGATCGAAGACGCGAACCAGGAGATGGTCTGGATCGCCGAGAAGTAGGCACCTCCTGGACGGGTGGAAAAAGCGGCCGGCGCTCTTTCGATCTCATGTGGACTAGTCACATGGGGACAACCGGCAGACTGCACGCTATTTCGAGAGCGATTTATCCGCCGAGCGTGTTCGACTCGAGGAGGCCCAGTCGATGTCTACTGATCCGGATACAGACGAGTCATCCCCTCCAGAACCGAGCGAGACCGTCAGCGAGCGGTCAGCATCCGAGGTCGACACCGACTCCGTGACGTTCAGCAGGGAGGGAATCCGCATCGGATTTCTTACGTGCGCTCCGATCGCGATCGGCGTCGCGGGCTACGGCGTTGCGTTCGGCGTGCTCGCCCGACAGTCGGGGTTAAGCGTCGCCGAGGCCGCGTTGATGAGCGCGGTCGTGTTAGCCGGTGCATCCCAGATCGTCGCAGTCGAACTCTGGGCGGATCCGATTCCGATCGCGACGGTCGTCTTCGCGACGTTCGCGATCAACCTTCGGTACTCGTTAATGGGAGCGGCGTTGGAGCCGTGGTTTCGCCACCTCACTTCGAAGCAGGTCTACGGTAGCCTGTTTTTTATGGTCGACGAAAACTGGGCGCTGACGATGCGCGAGTTCAAATCCGGGGGGAGCCTCGGCGCATTTCTCCTCGGGAGCGGCATCGTTCTGTGGTTGTTCTGGGTCGCCTCGACGATTCTGGGCGCGACCGTCGGCGGCGCGATCGGCGAGCCCGAACAGTACGGCTTCGATTTCATCCTCGCGGCTGTCTTCGTCGCCCTCGCGGTCGAACTCTGGGACGGTTCGTCGACGCTCCTCCCGTGGCTCGTCGCACTCGGAACCGCGATCGCCGCCGCGAACGTCTTTCCCGGACAATGGTACATCCTCATCGGCGGGATCGCAGCGGCTCTCGTGGAGGTGATTCGCCATGATGGGTGAGGAATTCCTCTCCCTCGAGCCGATCGTCGTCGCAGTTATCCTCGCGATGGCGGCCGCCACGATCGTCACGAAGGTCGGCGGGTTGTGGCTCCTGAGTCGATTCGACGTGAGCGACCGGGTCGAAGCGGGATTATCGGTGCTCCCCGGCGCGATCGTGGTCGCACTCCTCGGGCCCGAACTCGCGAAAGGGGGTCCCGCGGAGTGGGGGGCCGCCGCCGTCGTCGTGCTGGTCATGTGGCGAACGGAGAATATCCTGCTGGCCCTCGTTGCCGGGGTTATCGCCGTCGTCGCGTTCCGGTCGATCGGGTGACGCTTGTCGCCGTTGTCACGATCGGTGTCGACGCCCGACGGTCGCAAATTACTCGATTCGACCGTTCTTCGAGAAAGCGCCGATTCGCAGGGCTTTTGCTCGTTGTCGGGAAACGGAGCGGTATGACTGCGCCCTGGGCGGACTGGAACCACATCCTCAAGATCGATCCCGACAAGGATCTTCCCGAGGGTGTCACCTACGGCGATCTCTGTGCAACCGGGACCGACGCCATCGAAGTCGGCGGTACGATGGGAATTACTGAAGAGAACATGAGCGCCGTTATCGAAGCCTGTGCCGAACACGACGTCGCGCTCTATCAAGAGCCCTCGAGCCCCGATGTCGTCGTCGAGGACGACGCGCTGGACGGCTACCTCATCCCGACCGTTTTCAACGCCGGTTCTCCGTTCTGGATCACCGGTGCCCACAAGGAGTGGGTTCGCCTGGACACCGATCTCGACTGGGAAAAAACGGCGACGGAGGCCTACATCGTCTTGAACCCCGATGCGGACGTCGCGACCTACACGGAAGCAGACTGTGATCTTTCGGCGGAAGACGTCGCCTCCTACGCGGAGGTCGCCGAGCGAATGTTCGGACAGGAAATCGTCTATCTCGAGTACTCGGGAACCTTCGGCGAGCCGTCGATCGTCGAAGCGGCGGCTGAGGCGGTTGATGAGTCGACGCTCTTCTACGGCGGCGGAATCGACGGCTACGATTCTGCACACCGTATGGCGTCACACGCCGATGTCGTTGTGGTCGGCAACCTCGCCCACGAGGCGAGCGTCGAGGCGGTTCGTGAAACCGTCGAAGCCGCTAACGACGCGTAGCTCAGGTGCGAGGGAGTAACACCACGGGTATCCGGTCGGTACGGGGTGTTGTACTTACACCGAATCGGCTGGAAAAAGTATCAGTGGCCTAAACTGTTTTGCGTGTCGGCCGGAGATGTGCAGTATGAGTCTCCTCGCCGAATTCGAAGTTTCGTCCCCAGACCTTACCCTGGGGCCGACGCTCGAGTCGGTCCCGTCGCTCGATGTCGAACTCGAGCGTCAGTACGCGCTCGAACCGGATCAGCCGATCCTGTTCTGTTGGATCCGATTCTCGGACGAGACGGACGTCGACCGAATGCTCGAGCAGGATCGAACGATCGCACAATTCTCCCAGCTCGAACGAACCGGTGGACGGGACTTGTACCGGCTCAAACGTAGTCGTGCGGAGCAAACGAAGGTCATCGAAAGCTATCGGCGCTGGGTGTCACTCGGTGCGGAGTTACTCACCGGTCAGACGATGGATGGCCGCTGGGAGTTCGAGATGCGGTTTCCGGACCGAGACTCGTTCACCGAGTATCACGAGTTTCTCGAGCGCCACGGCGTCGAGTTCGACCTGCAACGAATATTCGACGGTGAACGGAGACGCGATACCGAGACGATCCTGACTCGCTCACAGCGAGAGGCGCTGACGCTCGCGAACGAGTACGGGTTCTTTTCGGTTCCTCGCGAAGCGACGTTGAGCGATATCGCCGGCGCACTTGATATCTCGGATCAAGCCGTGAGCGAGCGAATTCGTCGGGGACAGGCACGGCTGATCGAGGAGTACCTCGTTTAGCGCGGTGAGATACCGGAATTTCGCCGATCACTCGAGCACGGCGTCCCGAAGCGCTGGAAGCGCTGTCGTCACGTCCGCTCGACAGACGACCGTCGCAGCGTCGTCACACGGCGTCGACTCGAGGTTGACGATACCGAGCGTTCCGCCGGTCGAGGCCGCAGTCTGTGGTAACGACGCCGCCGGTTCGACGACCAGTGAGGAGCCGATAGCGAGGAATACGTCGCTGTCGCGGGCCAGCGACCGAGCGCGCTGGATCGCTGGCCCAGGAAGTTGCTCGCCGAAGAGGACGACGTCGGGCTTGTAGGTCCCGCCGCAGTCGCAGGTCGGGGGCAGTTCGCCGTCGTCGACCCGCTCGAAGGCGACTTCGGCGTCGATACGACGACCGCACATCGTACAGGCCGCACGCTGAGCGTTGCCATGGAGTTCGATCAGCGTCGTCTCCCCACCGTGCTCACCAGGATCGTCGTTTCCACCGACCGTTTCGTCGCAGTCGCCGTTGCCCTCCTCGGGATCTCCGCTTTCCTCGTCCGTCGCGTCCGCCGGAGCCTCGTCGGTCGCGTCCGTCGGGGATCCGACCGCGCGGAGGGCACGCTCGTGTAACCCGTCCGTGTTCTGGGTGAGGATCGCGTCGAGATACCCTTCCTCGCCGAGTTCCGCCAGCGCCTCGTGTGCCACGTTTGGTTCGTAGCCGTCGCCGAACATCGCAACCTGTAACTCGAGACGATCTTCCCAGAATCCGGCCGGATCGCGTCGAAACCGCCCGTAGGTGAACTGACCTTCGTCGAAGTGCTCCCAGACGCCGCCGTCGCCCCGGAACGTCGGGACACCAGAGGGTGCAGAGATTCCTGCACCGGTCAAGGCGACGACCGTCGCATCCCGTTCGATTTCGTCAGCGAGTCGCTCGAGGTCGTTCATGTTCGATAGTCGTACCGAACTGTGAAAGTTGGTCGGCCGATACCAGCAAGCGGTTGGCGGCAGAAAATACACATACACAGAATAGAAATGATAGATACACAGATGGAGAGCAAAACCGTCTGTCTCAAACACGAAACCTATCGTCGTCTTACTCGAGAAAAGCGGGACGACGAAAGTTTTAGTGACGCGATCGATCGGTTTCTCACGACAGACGACGGCAATCCGCTCCGAGAACTGATCGGATTCGTCGACGAGGAAAGTCATCGGGCGATCGAAGAACGGCGACGCCTTCGTGAACGCAGAGCGACAATCGGCGCAGTCGACGTCATGATTGCGGGGACGGCGATCGAAGCAAACAAGCCGGTTGTCACCCGGAACGTCGGGGAATTTCAACGAACCAGCGCTTCAGTGACGCCGTATTGATTCTCGTATCGGTATTTCTCCCTCGATCGCGAACGATGGCGCTTAAGTTTCGGCTCCGAGAATCGGTGGGTATGCAGGACAGAACCTACACTGCCGACGCCGAGCCAGGTGACGACGTTACTGTCGCCGGCTGGGTCCACGAGATCCGAGATCTCGGCGGAATTGCCTTCTTGATCCTTCGGGATGCGACCGGAAAGATCCAGATCAAGTTCGAGAAAGATGAAATGGACGAGGACCTCGTCGAGACGGGCCTGGGCGTCGCTCGAGAGAGCGTCGTCGAGGTCTCCGGTGCTGTCGAAGAAGAGCCGCGCGCGCCGACGGGCGTCGAAGTGACGCCCGAGTCGCTCGAGGTCGTTTCGGCCGCGGATCCGGAGCTTCCGCTCGATCCGTCGGGGAAGGTCGACGCCGAAATGTCGACCCGACTCGACAACAGGACCCTCGACCTGCGCAAAGACGAGGTGCAGGCAGTCTTCGAGATTCGCGCGGAGATCCTCCGTGCGACGCGCGAGCAGTTCCGCGAGTTCGACGCGACGGAGATCACTACGCCGAAAATCGTCGCGACGGGAACGGAAGGCGGCACCGAGCTCTTCCCGATCACGTACTTCGGCGAAGAGGCCTTTATGAACCAGTCGCCGCAGCTGTTCAAACAGCTCATCGCTGGCTCCAACGTCGAGCGCGTCTTCGAGATCGGTCCGATCTTCCGCGCCGAAGAGCACAACACGCCGCGGCACCTGAACGAAGCGACCTCGATCGACTTCGAGGGCGCGTTCTGCGACCAGAACGACGCGATGGACGTCGTCGAGGGCGTCGTCAAGGCGGCCTACGAAGCGATTGCAGAAAATTGTCAGGACGAACTCGAGGCGCTCGGTCTCGAAGACGAATTCGGTCTCTCTGACGACGCGTTCCCGCGCATCAGCTACGAGGACGCGATCGAACGGATCAACGCGACGGGCGAACTGGACGAGCAACTCGTCTGGGGCGACGACCTCTCGACGGCGGCCGAGGAGGCCCTCGGCGACGACGTCGGCGGTCACTACTTCATCACTGACTGGCCGAGCGAGATCAAGCCGTTCTACATCAAAGACCACGACGACGATCCGCAGCTCTCGACCGGTTTCGACCTGATGCATCCGCGGATGGAACTCGTCTCCGGCGGTCAGCGCGAACACCGACACGAAAACCTCATCGAAGGCTTCGAACAGCAGGGACTCGACCCCGACCAGTTCGAGTACTACACGAAGATGTTCAAGTACGGCATGCCGCCCCACGCCGGCTTCGGCCTCGGCGGCGAGCGGCTGGTCATGACGATTCTGGGCCTCGAGAACATTCGAGAGGCTGTTCTCTTCCCGAGAGACCGGCAGCGACTCTCGCCGTAGGCGAGGTCGCTGTTCGTCGATCGGGAGCAGGGAGGAGCCCTGCTCCGACCGTGTTCCCGAGAGATCGCCAACGTCTGAGCCCGTAGCGAAGACGTTGGGAGCCAGCGAGGCGAACGAAGTGAGTGTCGCCGGACCGGCAGCGACTCTCGCCGTAGGCGAGGTCGCTGTTCGTCGATCGGGAGCAGGGAGGAGCCCTGCTCCGACCGTGTTCCCGAGAGATCGCCAACGTCTGAGCCCGTAGCGAAGACGTTGGGAGCCAGCGAGGCGAACGAAGTGAGTGTCGCCGGACCGGCAGCGACTCTCGCCGTAGGCGAGGACGCGACCGATAGGAGCGTCCTCGAAAACGCGAGCGGGAGCGAAACGACAGCGAGGGGCGACAGCGCAACTGTCGAAGATTCGGTCGCAGTCTTACAACGCTTGAGCGCACGTTCTGGCGGGTAAAACAGGAGCCTGTCGCCGCCCCGAAACTCTTCGAAGAGCTTCGGAATCGTCGACAGTGAACAATCAGTGACGGCGGGTCGATACCGTCTCGAGGTGCCGATGGTGATCGGCAACGCGTCGGGAACTGGTTCGATCGAATCGCCGGATTACCACCATCCCCAGCCGTTATCGCCGTCGTCGACATCGACGCCAGCTGCATCGGCAAGGTCGGCACCGACCGCCTCGTCGCCCAGGAATCCGAGGTGACTGCCGACGCTATCTGTCACGTCAACGTCCGTGTAGTTGTCCGCAACATCGTTGGGACAGCCGGAACCGTCGGTACCCAGTGCCGCGCCGAAGAAGCCGCCGTAGGCTGCGCCGACGGTCGAATCGTCCTCGGAATGATAGTTCCGGACCTCGTCTGCGTTCTCTTCGATCCCGTCGTACCAGTTGTCGCCGAACAGGCCACCGCCGCCGTTACAGACCATGTCACCGTCTGCCGCCGCGCCCAGCGGTGCGACGGTTTCGACCGAGTACCCATCGTCGATGTGGTTGACCGTTTCGAGGACGACCCGGCCGCCCAACGAGTGACCGATAAGCCGGACATCGCCGCCGCCGTCGTCGTAGAAGTCCTCGAGCAGTTCGGCGAGTTCTTCGCCCACTTCCTCGGTTTCACTCTCTGCGGCGGGGAAGTTGATCGTCGTCGCGTCCCACTCAATGGCGGCGTATTCGTCGGCCTCGTAGCCAGCATCTTCCATCGACGTTGCGACATCCGACGCCTGACTTGCGACGGTCGAGTCCCCGAACCAGCCGTGTACGAAGACGAACAGTTCGTCTTCGATGGGAAGCGGATCGGGCGACCCACCGCCCCAGATACCGCCGCCGATATCGATTACTTCGATATCCCAACTGGAGACTGCGGCTGCCGAGCCGGATGCGGCCGCGATCCCTGCACCCCCGACGAGCGCCGTTCCGCCGGCTTTGAGCATCGTTCGCCGGGTCGTCTGTCGGTCATCGGTCGATCGATTTCGTCCGTCGGATTCGTTGTCTACCATGAGACAGTTACTATCCCTCATGTTTATTGAATGTGTTTTTCGTCTCCATACTGAATACATTTATATGGCGTCTGCTGTCATGCCACATATTGTATCAATCCAGCGAATCGGCTCGCTCATCGTTCGAGTGCTACTCGATTCGTTCGCTCTCAACCGCATCTCGTAGGTGCTCGATCTTCCCCTCGAGCGCTCGTTCGACGTATCCTTCGAGGCGGTCCGCGGCTTCGAGGTCGGGAACCGCAACGTAGTCCGCGCCGGCGTCGTAGAACGCCTCGGCGTGTTCGCTGGGAATAGCGACGACAGCGACGGGCGCGTCCGTCTCGACGGCAGCGACGGATTCGTTGAGGTCGCGCTGGGGAAGCGTCGAGGCGATCAGTGCGGCCGACTCGAGTGACGCGTGCTCCCGCGTGTTCGGATCGACGACATCGCCGACGACGTACTCGCCACCGGCATCCGCGACGGCTTCGGCGTGGACCGGATTATCGACGACCACGAGACAGTCGTGGCCGCGCTCGAGGCAGTGCTCGAACAGCACCCGACCGACGGTTTCGAAGCCGATAATCACGACGTGATCCTCGAGGACCGCCGAGGTTTCGACGCGGGCACCGCCGACTGTCGGATCGCCGGGAACGATTGCAGCGAGTCGCCGATAGATCGCTTCGTCGTGGTGTGTCGTGTACGACGAGACGAGCATCGTCACGAGCGCCGCGAGAACGATCGCCTCGAACACTGAAGGGGCGATCGTGCCGAGGATGGCGGCCTGAATCGCGATGACGAGGCTGAACTCGCTCAACTGGTCGAGGCGGAGTCCGGTGAGAACGGCGGTCCGCTCGGAAAACCCGTGCCAGCGGAGAATTCCTGCGGTGAGCAACGGATTCACGACGAGGACGACGACGAGTAAGAGCACTGTGTACGTAACCGTCGTGGCGTCCGGAAGCGAAACGAGCGCGCCGACCGTCACGAAGAATATCGGAACGAAAAAGTCCGTGAGATCGTCGACCGTGTCGACGAGTTCCAGCGAGTAGGGGTACTCGTCCGCCACCGCGAGTCCCGCGGCGAACGCGCCTACGGCGATAGAGACGCCGATGGCTTCTGAAACGCCGATTCCGAGTACGACGAACGTAATTCCGACGAGCATGAGCACCTCGGAATCTCCCTCGAACTGGGCGATCAACCGCGAGAATACCCATCGCCGTATCGCGAGTGCGGTCGCAAAGAGCGCGACCGTTCCGACGAGAAGGGTTTCGATTCCCGTCCCGATCACCACCGCCTCGTCCGATTCTGGGAGATAAACGAACGCGGCGAGCGCGAGGAGAACGACGACGCCCAGAACGTCTTCGACGAAGTGGATCGACTCGCCGAGCCGGTCGGAGGTCGTCCGGAACTCGACGGCGCGCTCGAGATAGCTCACGCCGACGAGCGACGAACTCAACGCCGCGGCAACGGCGAGGTAACCGGCGTTCAACGCCGAAAGGTCGAGTACAACCGCGAGGATGAACGTGATTCCGCCGACGAGGACCGCCTGTGCGAGCGCGGTGAGCGTCCCAACTCGCCCCGTCGTCTCGAGCGTCTCAGCATCGATTCGGACGCCGAACAGGAAGACGAGGAAGGCGATTCCCCACTGGGCGAGTTCCAGAATCTGCGATTCGTCGATGAACGCGCCGACGAGGACGCCCGTGAGGAGGTACAGCGGAATCGCGGAGACCGGCAGTCGAGCCGCGAGCAAGACCACGATAGCGGCGACGACGAAGACGACCGTCAATATCGAGATGAATTCAATCATCGTCCTCACCCCTGATCGACGCTGCGCGCGTCTCGAGGCGATCTGCGAACGCGTCATCGTTCTCGAAGTAGTCCTCGAGCAACGAGATGAGGGCGTCTGAGACGAGACTCTGGGTCGCAACGACGTAGTCTGCCCCCTGTTCGTAGAGTCTCTCGACCGTTTCCGGATCGTTGGCCGTGACGATCGTTAGCGGATCCTCGATCGCTCCCCCTCTCGTTTCCTCGAGCAATCGTTTATTGACAGCCGGGCGTTCGGCGACGGAGATGAGGGCGGCCGCGTTTTCGAGGTTAAGTTCCTGTCTCACGTCGGCGTGGCGGGCGTCGCCGAAGACGAACTCGATGTCGTCGTTTTGATCGGCTTTACCGGTATCCGCGAACTCCTCGACGTACTCGACGGAGCGATCGACCAGAACTACTTCGTCGCAGTGGTCTCTCAAGGCGGGAAGTAACCTGTCAGTGAGCCCGTCGACGCCGACAACGACGGCGTGGTTTTCGTGGGCGCCGACGCTCGAGTCGATCGTTTCCTCGCGCTCGAATCGCTCGAGATAGGGTTCGACGCGATCGTAGATATCCCGGTTGTAGATGATGACGTAGGTCGAGAGCGTCATGGTTACCAGCGCCATCAGACTGAAGAATCCGAGAATGTCGGCCTCGATGAACCCCTGATCGACGGCGAGCGCGCCGAGGACCAATGAGAACTCACTGACCTGCAGCATCGAAATGGTCCCGAGAAACGAGGTTTCGCTGTCGAACCCCTGGCTCACGAAGAGGCCGTAGACGATGACGAAGTTGCCGGCCAGCAAGACGGCGCAGGCGATCAGCGCCTCTTGCCAGTAGGCGAGCAGCTGCGCGGTCTCCATCTGGAGCCCGATACTGGCGAAGAAGATGACGATGAAAAAGTCCGTTATCGGCCGCATTCGTTCTTTAATCTCGAGGCTGTAGGGAAGTTGTGCGAGCGCGAGCCCCGCAAAGAAGCCGCCGACTTCGACGGTGAGTCCGCCGACTTCGGCGACGTAGATGAACAGAAACGCCCAGCCGACTGCGACGGTAAAGAGCGTCCGATCGTCGTCGGCGCTGGCTCGAAGAATCGCGGGAAGGACGTACTTGTATGAAAGGTACGTGACGACGCCCACGAGGATCATAAGTCCGGAGACGCGGCCGACGTTCAGGGCGATCGCCTGCGGATCACCTGCGGCCTCGACGCTGAGAATCGCGAGCGCGACGATGAGGTAGATATCCTGAAAGATGAGAACGCCGACGTCGACGCGGCCGTAGAGGGATTTCAGCTCGTTTTTGCTCGAGAGGACCTTGACGATGATCGGCGTCGCGCCAAAGGTGGTCGCCAGCGCAATGACGAGCGATTCGAACAGCGTAAAGCCGAGGCCGAGCGCGACCGCCGTCGAGAGACACGCCTGCAGGATCGCCTGTCCCACCGCGATCGCACCGACGGGTTTGAGGATATCCTTGACGTTCTCGAACGACATCTCAATCCCGAGCAAGAACAGTAGCAATCCGAGGCCGAGTTCGGCGATGACTTCGATCAACGCGTCTTCGGTTACGACGCCGAAGACGACCGGACCGACGAGGAGCCCGGTCAGAATGTACGCGACGATCGTCGGCTGTTTTGCCAATCGTGCGACGGTACTCAAAACTGCGGCTGCGAGCAACAGTATCGCGAAATCGGTCGCGAGTGCGATTGATTCTGCCGACATGCTCTGCAGAGTTCACTCGAGTTCGGGTTCGCGGACGGCGGTCACATCCGCCCCCGCGAAACGGCTCCTAACCCCGCGGCGTTCGCTTCCAAAATTCAATGTACCGACCGTTCGGGTAGCTGATGGAAAAGCCGAGAGCCTGAAGATGCAACCACCGCTCTCGGCACGAGGGAGAGAATCTTTAACGTTATACCTGCCGGGCCGAAATCACGGGCATATGCGCGAGGAAGCGACGGCGTTCGTCCCGGGTCACATCACGGGATTTTTTAGCGCACACCCGGACAAAGACCCGACCAGGGCCGGCTCTCGAGGGGCCGGACTCACGCTGACGGACGGCGTCGAGGTAACGGTTACCTCGGCTTCGAAATCGCAGATCATCCTCGACGGCGAACCGATTACCATTGACCCGGTGACGACCGTGCTCGAACACCTCGACGCGTCGGCTCGAGTGGAGGCGCGATCCGATATCCCGCTCGGGTCGGGCTTCGGGGTTTCCGGTGCGATGGCGCTCGGAACCGCACTGGCCGCCAACCAGGTTTTCGACCGGAAGCGGTCTCGAAACGAGCTGGTGACGCTCGCTCACACGACTGAAGTACGGGCTGGAACCGGTCTGGGCGACGTCGTCGCACAGGCACAGGGTGGTATTCCGATTCGCCTCGAGCCGGGGGCACCGGGATCGAACGAGCTCGACGGGATTCCGGCTCGAGCACGCGTCGAATACGTTTCGTTCGGACAGCTATCGACCGCGGACGTCCTCTCTGGTGAGACGGAGACGCTCTCTGTGGCAGGGGAGAAAGCGCTCGAGCACGTGATCGACGAACCGACACTCGAGACGTTCATGGACGCCTCGATCGGATTCGCTCGCGAAGCGGAGTTGCTCACGCCGGCGGTACTCGAGACCATCGAGGCCGTCGCCGAACGAGGCGGCCGAGCCTCGATGGCGATGCTCGGTGAGACGGTGTTCGCACTCGGTACCGGCCTCTCAGACGCCGGATACGAACCCGACGCGTGTCACACGCACCCTGCGGGAGCAACGCTCAAATAAGACGGCTCATTCGCGGGAATCGGTCGGTTTTTTATCGCCGGTCGCCAGCGAATATTCGTGACCGATCACGAGACCGTCCCCGCCGAGGTCGAGGACGAGGAGGAGATTCCCGAGGATCATCCGAGATATCAGGATCTACTCACGCGCCATCGAATCGAAGCGGGCGTTGAGAAGGGAATTACCCACCTGCAGGGAATGCACGCGGAAGGCCGTGGTAGTGCCTTTGATTACCTGCTCGGTGAGGAGACGATTCCGAGCGCCGAAGCCGCCGAGCGCGCGGCGGCCGCACGGCTACTGCTTGCGGATCATCCGGTGCTCTCGATCAACGGAAACGTCGCGGCGCTGGTTCCGGGAGAAATGGTCGACCTCGCGGCTGCCGTCGACGCTGACCTCGAGGTCAATCTGTTCAATCGAACGCCCGAACGGATCGACGCCATCGCGGAGCATCTTCGCGATCACGGTGGCACAGAAATCAAAGGGATCGACGCGGACGCTCGGATCCCGAATCTGGACCACAAACGCGCGAAGGTCGATTCGGATGGAATTTTCGAAGCCGACGTCGTCGTCGTTCCGCTCGAGGACGGTGACCGCGCCGAAGCGCTCGAGGCGATGGGGAAAACTGAGATCGTGATCGATCTCAATCCACTCTCACGTTCACCACAGGTCGCGGAGATTCCCATCGTCGACAACATCATTCGAGCCGTTCCGAACGTGACCGAACACGCTCGAGAACTCGAAGGCGCATCGGACTCTAAACTTCGAGCGATACTCGAAGAGTTCGATCGTGACGCGGCGCTTGAGGCGGCGGAAGAACGGATTCGGTCCGGGTCGCTTTGAGTGTAGCGTGGGAGTACCGATCCCCTCGCCGTCTATCGGCAACTGGCGTGTCAAATTACGTACAGATGTCTCCAGACAAGCGGGCCATACAGCGGACGAACCAACGGTTACGATCAGTTTTCACCGCGCATTCGAGCAAAAGCACGCGGTAACTAAGCGTCGGTAGCCGAGAACCGGAAGCATGTCGTTCGACGACCAATTATCGGTTGGGGTACTGGTTGGGCCGTATCTCTACGAGTGGCAAGTCGACGCCCTCGAGCGACTTCGAACCGAAAATGGCGTGACGATCCCGTTAGTTGTAGGGGAGACGGGAACGAAGGGCGAAAACGATGCGGAGTCGTGGAACGAAAAAAACCGACTCCGCGTCGGAGACCTAAGACAGTTTCTCGAGGTGCTTAAAACGGAAAAAGCGTGGTCATTGGTGCTTGCGGAACGTAATGTCGCAAAGGTAATCGGAACTGAAAAAGAAACCTTCCGACGGCATACAGTCGAGGGTCTCGAGTGTTTCGACGACACTGAATTCGTTCAGTGCTCGCCGGAGACCAACGACGGGTGGACCGAGTTTCCAGAGGACATCGTCGCTCGAATTCGTGACTGTTGTGACGTCGTCGTCCGGTTTGGATTCGGACTCGTTCGCGGCAGTATTCTGACGGCACCGCGGTACGGCGTCCTAAGCTTTCATCCCGCCGATATCAGACGGTTTCGGGGGATGGGACCACCGGCGGTCTTTCACGACGGACGGACCGTGACCGGCTCGACGCTGCAACGACTGGACGACTCGATCGACGGCGGGGAGATCGTCGCGTACGCCGATATCGACATCGCCGATTGCGACACGCTTTGGGACGTTTTCGATCGAGTCCTCAGTCGACAACGCGGGCTCCTGATCGAGGGGATTACCAACGTCCGCGATCCCGATTTCGAACCGACCCGACTCACCGACGACGAACTGGGCGAGTTTTACTATCGCAAACAGCGCCACGGACTGGCGTTCTCCGGCCGAGTTCTGTTCAAAAACGTCGTCGGTCGAATCAGGCGACGATTCGGAACGAAATCACCGTCGGAAACCACAATCGAACAGCCCAGCGGATCTTCGGAGTGAGATCGGTTCCCGTTTCGCGGCGTTCGTTTCGCCGCCTACATGTCGTCCGTGATTCGGGGCGAAACATCGTCTCGTTCGCCGTCGCGATCGTCAACCTTCGACGAGCCGCTGTCGACGAAGGGGAGACGTGATCGGATCCCGGCCGCAAATTCCTCGACCTGATAGTACGAGAGCGAGAGGGACTCGCTGAGGCGGCGCTCGAGCGAGGTGTCGACCTCGTACTCGAGGTCCGGTCCGTTCCCGACGACGTCCCCGTCGTACTGGTCGAGCCACTGGCGAGCAAGTTCGACGCCTTTCTCGGCGTCGTAGCCGCGAGCGACGTAGTGGTTGTAGGGATGGCGAATCCACGAGCACTCCCAGTGGGCGTAGACGTCGACTCCCGTCTCGTTCTCGAGATCGTGAAGGACGATGTGAAGCTGATACGAAGCCAGCGGTGACGACCGCCACACCCACGATCCCTCGGCCGTATTGCCGTCCGTGCGGACCTTCAGCGCGGCGATCGGGTTGCGTGAAAAGCCCAGTTCCGCCAGGATCTCCTCGAGGTCGGCCTCCGAACACTCCGTCGTAAGGACGTACTCCTCGGCGGACGTGTGACTGACCGCGTACCCCCCGAAGGTTCCTTGCAGGAGGTAGTGAATCTGTGGGAGGAAGCTTCTGCGAAACGCGTTGACGACGTCTTCTCGGTACCCCATCTAGTTGCTCGTTCTTCGACGCCGCGGGGGATGAGCGTTGGGCCGGCAGATTCGGACCCGCGTACCGATTAGTTCGAAAAGACGACCTCGCGGATATCGTCGACGCTCGCGCGCCGAACCACGGCACGGACGATATCCTGCACGTCACCGAGGTTTCTCGAGTCGCCGTCGAGGACGAGGAATTTCCCCTTCTTCCCGGGCTCGAGAACGCCGTACTCGAGGTCGGCGATCTCGGCACCGTTGACAGTCGCCATGCGGAGAATCTCTCCTGCGGGAACGTCGGTAAGTTTCGAGAGAAACGCCATCTCGCGAAACATCGACGGCGAGTTGAGCATTACGTTGTCGGTACCGAGTGCCACGGTAGTCCGTTCTAGCAGTTCTGAAACGGGTGGGAGTCCGACTCCGGTCACCAGGTTCGAACGCGGACAGATGACGATCGGGACCTCGCTGTCTTCGATCCGCTCGAGGTGAAGCGGGCGCGGATGGACAACGTGGACGAGAAAGTCCGGGTCCAGATCGAGTGCCGGATTGATGTCGCTTTCGTCGACCTCGCCGGCGTGAATCCCGAACGGTTTGTCCGCGTTTCGCGTCGCGGTTCGTTCGCGATCGAAAACATCATCGTTCGCGCCACTGGCCCCGAATCCGTCTCCGGCTTCCATCGCTTCGACCGAGCCGCGAGCGAACGCGAACGCGTCGATATCCGTTCCGGCTGTGGCTTCGCGGAACATCTCTACGCCCTCGACCCCTCCTTCGCGAAAGTCGAGAAACGCGGCGGTTCCCGCTCGCTCCATGTACTGCACCGACTGGCTCATCGCCGAGACGAGTTCGTTCCGCGAGGCCTCGCGGAGCAGTTGGTGTTTCAGCCCGTCCGGAGGCGCGACGAGCTCCTCGAGCGACAGTCCGCCACCCGCCTCCTTCGCGATCGAGTCGCCGATGTGCGTGTGGGCGTTCACGAAGGCAGGTATGATGATGTCGTCGCTGTCGACGCGTTCCTGTTCGATCCGATCAATCCGTCCATCGCTATCGACGACGATCCGACCCTCGACGGGTTCGAACTCCCTCCCTCGGAGGATCGTGCCCGTGCGTTCCATACTCCCTCTTTCGGTGACTCCCTCTTGAACCGTTCGCTGACGGTCGAGAG